>NZ_CP114902.1:3870000-6787500 GCF_027497235.1 Micromonospora sp. WMMD1128 | reverse complement strand
GCGGTTCCGCGCCGGCGGGCGATGGCGGCGCTCGTTCTGACGAGCCCGTTCCACCGATCCGGGTCGGCACCCGGGTCGTTCGCGCGTGTCCGCGCGTCCCGTCATCGACCGGCACGAAAGGCGTACCTCCATGTCCTCAGCACGCATGCTCACCGGCGACCGCCCGACCGGGCGACTGCACCTCGGCCACTACGTGGGCAGCATCGCCAACCGGGTGCGGCTGCACCAGCGCTACGAGAGCTTCTTCATCATCGCCGACCTGCACATGCTCACCACCAGGAACACCCGCGCCGACATCGAGCAGGTCGCCGGCAACGCCCGCGAGATGGTCACCGACGTCCTGGCCGCGGGCGTCGAGCCGGAACGCGCCACGTTCTATCTCCAGTCGGCGATCCCCGAGGTCGGTGACCTGAACACGCTGTTGCAGAACCTGGTCACGGTGCCCCGCCTGGAACGGGTGCCGTCGCTGAAGGAGATGACCCGGGACGCCGGCAAGGACGAGATGCCGTACGGCCTGCTCGGATATCCCGTCCTCCAGGCGGCCGACATCCTCTGCGTGAAGGGGCAGGTCGTGCCGGTGGGGAAGGACAACGCGGCGCACGTCGAGGTGACCCGGGAGATCGCCCGCCGGTTCAACCACCTCTACGGCGACGTCTTCCCGGTGCCCGACCTGATCATGTCGGAGACGCCGACGCTCGCCGGCACGGACGGCGCCGGGAAGATGAGCAAGAGCAGGGGCAACGCGATCGCGCTCTCCGACGACGCGGCGACCGTGCGGCGCAAGGTGATGGGGATGTACACCGACCCGAACCGGGTCCGCGCCGACGTGCCGGGGACGGTCGAGGGAAACCCGGTCTTCGCCTACCACGACGTGTTCAACCCGGACCGGGCGCAGGTCGAGGAGTTCAAGACGCGCTACCGGGCCGGGCGGGTAGGCGACGTCGAGGTCAAGGAGGCGCTCGCCACGGCGCTCAACCGCTTCCTCGAACCGGTCCGCGAGCGCCGGGCCCGGTTCGAGGCGCAGCCCGGCCTGGTCGACGAGCTGATCGTCGCCGGCACCGAACGGACCCGGGCGCAGGTGCACGCCACGCTCGTCGAGGTCCGCCGGGCGATGGGCCTGACCAGCGCGTACACCCAGGTGCGGCGGCGGGCCGAGCGTTACCGCAAGGCCGCCGCCACGCCGGCCTGACGATCGGGGTACGCCGACGGCCGGTCCGGGTACGCGCTTGCGCCGAACCCGGGCCGGCCGGTTACGCTGCCGGCATGAGCAGTTCGCAGGCGTACCCGACGGCGTCCCCCGACGTCCGGCTCGGCGCGCTGCGACGCCGGCGGTCCCGCGACCGCCTGCGCTGAGCTTTCCTCTCCTGCGACCGGCGGATCGAGCCGCCGGTCGTCGTCGATCGTCCTCGCTCCGCCGCCCTTCCCATCCGGTGATCCGCGCGGCGGATCGAGCGAGATCGGCGTACCCATGGATCTTGAGAAGTTGCTTGCCGACCGGCTGGCGCCGGCGTTCGCGGCGGTGGCCGGCGGACCGGTGGACCCGGTCGTGCGGCGCTCGCAGCACGCGGACTTCCAGTCCGACGCGGCGCTCGGGCTGGCCCGGCGGCTCGGCCGGCCGCCGCGGGCGATCGCCGCGGAGGTACGGGACCGCGCGGAGCTGGCCGACCTCTGCGCGTCCGTCGAGGTGTCCGGGCCCGGTTTCCTGAACCTGACCGTCGCCGACGGGGCGCTCGGCGGCCTGGTCTTCGCGCTTGCCGCCGATCCGCGGCTCGGGGTGCCGGTCGCCGCCGGGCCGGAGACCGTGGTGGTCGACTACTCGGCGCCGAACGTGGCGAAGGAGATGCACGTCGGCCACCTGCGGTCGACGGTGATCGGGGACGCGGCGGCGCGGTTGCTGGAGTGGCTGGGGCACCGGGTGGTGCGCGCCAACCACCTCGGCGACTGGGGCACGCCGTTCGGGATGCTCATCGAGCACCTGGCCGACCTGGGTGAGGCGGAGGCGGCGCAGGAGCTGTCGATGGGCGACCTGGACGCGTTCTACACGGCGGCGCGGGCGAAGTTCGACGACGACCCCGGGTTCCGGGAGCGGTCCCGGCTGCGGGTGGTGGCGTTGCAGGGCGGCGACCCGGCGACGCTGCGGCGGTGGCGGCTGCTGGTGGCGCAGTCCGAGAGCTACTTCCTGACCGTGTACGACCTCCTCGACGTGACCCTCTCCCGGCCTGACTTCCGGGGCGAGAGCAGCTACCACGACCTGCTCGCGCCGACGGTGGATGAGCTGGACCGGCTCGGGTTGCTGCGGCACAGCGAGGGCGCGGACTGTGTCTTCCCGCCCGGTTCGGTGGGGCGGGACGGCGAGCCGCTGCCGCTGATCGTGCGCAAGTCCGACGGCGGGTACGGCTATCCGGCGACCGACCTGGCCGCGCTGCGGCACCGGACCCGCACGCTCGACGCGACCCGCCTGCTCTACGTGGTCGGGTCACCGCAGCGGCGGCACTTCGAGATGGTCTTCGCCACCGGCGCGCAGGCCGGCTGGTTGACCCCACCGGCCCGGGCCGAGCACGTCGGGTTCGGGTCGATCCTCGGGCCGGACGGGCGGATGCTGCGCAGCCGGGCCGGCGGGGCGGTGAAACTGGTCGGGTTGCTCACCGAGGCGGTGGAGCGGGCCACCGCGCTGGCCCGCGAGCGCAACCCGGAGCTGGGTGAGGCGGAGGCAGCCGAGGTGGGGCGCGCGGTCGGGATCGGCGCGATCAAGTACGCCGACCTGTCGAGCGATCGGCACCGGGACTACGTGCTGGACTGGGAGCGGATGTTGTCGCTCGACGGCAACACCGCGCCGTACCTCCAGTACGCGTACTCCCGGATCCGGTCGATCTTCCGGCGGGCCGGCGCGGCGGCGCGGCCGGGCGCGGACATCTCGCTCGCCGAGCCGGCCGAGCGGGCGCTCGCGTTCGAGCTGGTCGGCTTCGCGCCGGTGGTCGAGGAGGTTGCCGGCAGCCTGGAGTTCCATCACCTGGCCGGCTATCTGCACCGGGTCGCGGTCGCGTTCAGCGCGTTCTACGAGCGGTGCCCGGTGCTGCGGGCCGAGGGGCCGGTGCGGGACAGCCGGCTGGCGTTGTGCGACGTGACCGCACGGGTGCTCCGGCAGGGCCTCGATCTGCTCGGCATCCGGACGCCGGAGCGGTTGTGAGCCCGCCGGTCGTGCCCGGTCAGCGGGGCAGCCAGGACTGCACCTCGATCAGGTTGCCCTCGGGGTCACGCAGGTAGGCGGAGCGGACGCCCCAGCCGGGACGGTCGGCGGGCTCGGCGACGAGCGTCCCGGCGGGCAGCGCGGACACCGTTGCGTCCACGTCGGACACCGGGACCACGACGAGCACGCCGCCGTCGCCCCGGCCGACCGGGAGCACGGCTTCGGCGGCCCGCCGGCCCAGCAGCGCGAGCACGGTCTGTCCGGCGGCGTCGAAGCCGGCGTACTCGAACTCCTCGACCACCTTCTCCGGCTCGCCGAGCAGCGCGGTGTAGAAGGCGAGGGTGGCCGGGAAGTCGTCGGTGACCACGCGGGGATGCACGCTCATGACCGGACCCTAGCGGGCCGGGCTCGGCCCGGTGGTCCCGCTGCGCGTGCAACGGGACCCCGTCGATCCGGTCGAGCGGCTAGCGTGAGGTCCGGCCGGGCGGGAGGGAGACGACCATGGCGAATCGGCGGGCGGTGCTCGCCCCGGGACGCGGCTACGACACCCGGGGTCCGCTCTTCGTCTACGTCGGGGAGGCGCTGCGCCGGCTCGGCTTCGACGTGCACGAGGTGAGCTGGCAGCGGCTGGACGAGCTACGCCTGGACGCGGCGCCCGGCTGGGTGGCCGAGCAACTGACGCCGGTCCTCGACGCCGGCGTCGATCTGCTGGTCGGCAAGTCGCTCGGCAGCTTCGCCGCTCCGCTCGCCGCCGACCGGGGCATCCCGGCGGTCTGGCTGACCCCGCTGCTGCACGAGGCGGCCGTACGCGACCCGCTGGGCCGCGCCACCGCGCCGTTCCTGCTGGCCGGCGGCACCGCCGACCGGTCCTGGAACGGCGAGGTGGCGCGCCGGCTCAGCCCGTACGTGGTGGAGGTGGCCGACGCCGACCATTCGATGATGGTGCCCGGCCCGCTGGCCCGCTCCGCCGACGCGCTCGGCCGGGTCTGCACCGGGGTGGAGGAGTTCGTCAGCGCTCGATGATGGTGTTGTTCTCGTCGATGCCGTGGGTCCGCCAGTAGACGTCCCACTCGTCGTCGACGTGCTGCGGGACCTTCCCCTCCGGGTAACGGACGTACGGCGGGGTCGGCTCCTGGCCGTCCGGGAAGCAGGCGCTGCCGCCCTGGCCGCCGACCGCGATCGCCGGATACTCGCCGTCGGCGCAGATGGCCTCCTCGTAGGAGCAGCCGGTGGTGAGCATCAGCCCGCTGAGGCCGACCGCGGCCAGGGCGATCATGATTCGGGTTCGCATGGGGAGAATTCTGGTCGCCCCGGCCGCACCTGCCATCCGTACGGGTACTCAGTCGCCGAGGGCGCGGAGGCGGTCGGCCCGGCGTCCGGCGGGTCGAACACCCGCGCGTCCTCCAGGTGCAGGTGCTGTCCTCAGACCAAGTCGAAGCCGGCCTCCTCGGCGCGTACGACCTGGCGGATCAGGTCGTCCGGACGCATCTGCGGAACATAGATCCTGTCCTTCTTCGCAGAAGCGATGCCATGTCGCCCCTTTGACCGGCAGGTGCGCCCGGGTAGGGTGCGCGGTGTGACGGTGTTTCGGATCGGGGAGGCCGCGGAGTTGCTCGGCGTGAGCGCGGACACCGTGCGCCGCTGGGTCGACGCGGGCCGGCTGGCCGCCGCACGCGACGAGCAGGGCCACCGGGTGATCGACGGGGTCGAGCTGGCCGGGTTCGTCCGCGAGCAGGCGGGTGAGGCGAACGGCCGGTCGGAGGAGTCCTCGGCGCGCAACCGCCTGCGGGGGATCGTGACCGCGGTCGCCAAGGACACCGTGATGGCCCAGGTGGACATCCAGGCCGGGCCGTTCCGGATCGTCTCGCTGATGAGCCGGGAGGCGGTCGAGGAGTTGGGCCTGCGGGTCGGGTCGGTCGCGGTCGCGGTGATCAAGTCGACCACCGTGGTGGTGGAGCGGTCCGCCCCGGCCCACCGGGCACGGGTCGGCGCATGACTGCGACCCGGGTCCGGGGCGGCGTACGTCTCGTCCGCGCCGCACTGGCCGGCGTGACGGCACTGGCGGGGCTGGCCGGCTGCGCGGGCGGCGGCACCGACGCGCCCGGCGGTTCGGCTTCCGGTTCCGGGCCGACCGGGACGGTAACCGTGTTCGCGGCGGCGTCGCTCACCGAGTCGTTCACCCGGATCGGCCGGGACTTCGAAGCCGCCAACCCGGGTGTGACGGTGACGTTCAACTTCGCCGGCAGTTCCGCGCTGGCCAACCAGATCAACCAGGGCGCTCCCGCCGACGTGTTCGCCTCCGCCTCGCCGACGAACATGCAGTCGGTCACCGGCGACGGGCCGCCGACCACGTTCGTGAGGAACCAACTGGTCATCGCGGTGCCCAAGGGCAACCCGAAAGGCATCAGGGCGTTGGCCGACCTCACCGGGCCGGGGCTGAAGGTGGCGCTCTGCGCCGAGCAGGTGCCCTGCGGCGCGGCGGCCACCAAGGCCCTGACCGCCGCGCGGGTGAAGCTCACCCCGGTCACGCTGGAGCAGGACGTCAAGGGCGCGCTGTCGAAGGTGAAGCTCGGCGAGGTCGACGCGGCCCTGGTCTACCGCACCGACATCAGGGCGGCGACGGCCGACGTGGACGGGGTGGAGTTCCCCGAATCCGCCGGCGCGATCAACGACTACCCGATCGTCGTGCTGAAGAACGCCCCCAACAAGCCCGCCGCGCGGGCCTTCGTCGCCTACGTGCGGTCCGACCGGGGCATGGCCGTCCTGACCGCCGCCGGTTTCCAGGCCCCGTAGCGGCGATGACCTCGACCGGCGGAAACGGCACGGCGGTACGGCCCGAACCGGCCGGGTCGTCGCGCCGCGGTCGGGGGCAGCGGGTGCCGGTGGGTCTGCTGGTGCCGGCTGTGGTGGGCCTGCTGTTCCTGGTGCTGCCCCTGGCCGGGCTGGTGGTCCGCGCCCCGTGGGCCAGCCTGCCGCAGCGGCTCACCGAACCCGGTGCGCTGACCGCGCTGCGGCTGTCGTTGCAGACCGCCACCGCCGCCACCGTCGTGTGCCTGCTGCTGGGCATTCCGCTGGCGTGGCTGCTGGCCCGCACCCGTTTCCCGGGCCGCCGGCTGGTCCGCGCGCTGGTCACGGTGCCGCTGGTGCTGCCACCGGTGGTGGGCGGGGTGGCGCTGCTGCTGGTGTTCGGGCGCCGCGGCCTGGTCGGCGAGTGGCTGGACGCCACGTTCGGGTTCACGTTGCCGTTCACCACCACCGGGGTGGTCGTCGCCGAGGCGTTCGTCGCCATGCCGTTCCTGGTCATCGCCGTGGAGGGCGCACTACGCGGGGCCGACGCCCGCTACGAGGAGGCCGCCGCCACCCTCGGCGCCGGACGCTGGACCATCTTCACCCACGTCACGCTGCCCCTGGTCGCGCCGGGCGTGGCCGCCGGAGCGGTGCTGTGCTGGGCGCGCGCGTTGGGCGAGTTCGGCGCCACGATCACCTTCGCCGGCAACTATCCCGGCATCACCCAGACCATGCCGCTGGCCGTCTACCAGACCATCGAGGGTGGGGACCTGGACGGCGCGGTCGTGCTCAGCCTGGTCCTGCTGGCCGTGTCGGTGGCCATCCTCGCCGGCCTGCGCGACAAGTGGATCACCAGCGCATGAGCCCGGTCGTGGACGCGCACCTGGTCGTCGACCGGGGCACCTTCCGCCTGGACCTGCCGCTGCGGATCGAGGCCGGCGAGGTGGTCGCACTGCTCGGCCCCAACGGGGCCGGCAAGACCACCGCCCTGCGCGCCCTCGCCGGCCTGCAACCACTGGGCGCGGGCCACCTCGCGCTCGCCAGCCGCACCGTGGACCGGCCCGACAAGCGTCTCTGGACACCCCCCGAGCACCGCCCGATCGGCGTGGTCTTCCAGGACTATCTCCTCTTCCCGCACCTGAGCGCGCGGGACAACGTCGCCTTCGGGCCGCGCCGCCATGGCGCCGACCGGCGTGCCGCCCGTCGTCTCGCCGACGACTGGCTGGACCGGGTCGGTCTGGGCGACCAGTCGCGCCGCAAGCCGAGACAGCTCTCCGGCGGGCAGGCCCAGCGGGTCGCGCTCGCCCGGGCCCTGGCCGTCGACCCGGTGCTGCTGCTGCTCGACGAACCGCTCGCCGCGCTCGACGCCCGCACCCGGCTCGACACCCGCGCCGCACTCCACCGGCATCTCGGCGACCATGCCGGCGCCACGCTGCTGGTCACCCACGATCCGCTCGACGCGCTGGTCCTGGCCGACCGGCTCGTCATCGTCGAGGACGGCCGGATGGTGCAAAGCGGCGACGCCGCCGCCATCACCGCGCAGCCGCGAACCGACTACGTCGCCCGCCTGGTCGGACTCAACCTCTATCGCGGCACCGCCGACGGGCACACCGTCCGCGTCGACGACCGGCTCACCCTCGCCGTCGCCGACGCTCTGCACGGGGACGCGTTCGTCGCGTTCCCGCCCTCGGCCGTCGCGCTGCATCCGCGCCGGCCGGACGGCAGCCCGCGCAACACCTGGCCGGCCGTCATCGCCGGGCTGCAACGCCATGGCGACAACCTGCGAGTGCAGCTCGACGGCCCGATCGCGGTCGCCGCCGACGTCACCCCGGCCGCCGCCAGCCACCTCGATCTGGTGCCCGGCCGCTCCGTGTGGGCCGCCGTCAAGGCGACCGAGACCCGCGCCTACCCCGCCTGACCCGACCTCCGGCCGCCCCGCTCCTCCGGCCTCACTCGACCTCCGGCCGCCCCTGCCGGGCCGTCAAGACGACCGGGAGCCGCGCCCCTCCCGACTGACTCGGCCTCCGGCCGCCCCGCCGGGGTCAAGCCGACCGGGTGCCCCTCTCGCCTGAAGGGCCGGCCCCCCTTTCGGGAGACCGGCCCTCGGTTGTCAGGTGTTCGGCTTGATCAGCGCTGGAGGGTGAGCAGGCCCGGGCGGTAGGGCAGGAGGCCGTAGTCGCCGCCGGAGTTGGGGGAGCGGCCCTGGTAGAGGAGTTGGAGGTTGCAGGGGTCGACGGTGAAGGTCTGGTCGGCGGTGGTGCGGATGAGTTCGCCGTGGCTGATGTCGTTGGTCCAGGTGGCGCCGCTGTTGGCCTTGCCGGCGAAGGGGTTGCTCTCGCTGGTGGCGTTGGGGGTCCAGGAGCCGCCCAGGCTGGTGGCGGTGAAGGAGCGGAAGTAGCGGCCCTGGGAGCCGATGGCTTCGACGATCATGAGGTAGCGGGTCTGTCCTTGGAGTTTGTAGACCTGGACGGCTTCGAACAGGTTGTTCGTGCTGTCGCTCATGATGGTGGTGTAGTTGGAGCCGAAGTTGCCGGGGAAGTTCCCGATCGGCATGCTGGCGCGGTAGATCTTGCCGTTGTCGCCGGCGAAGAACAGGTACATGTTCTGGCTGTCACCGATGATCGTCTGGTCGATCGGGCCGGTGCCGGAGCCGGAGATGCTGCCGGTGAACAGGGGTTGTGCCGAGGACCAGCCGTTGGGGTTGGTCGGGTCGGACGAGGTCTTGTAGGAGAACGCCGTGCCGCCCCACTGGTAGGTCAGGACCCAGATGTTGCGGGGGGCGAAGTAGAACAGGGTGGGTGCGACGGTGCCCTGGTTCATGCCGTTCTGGCTGGCCGAGGCCATGTCGGACCAGTTGGTGAACGGGCTGAAGTTCATCGAGCCCCACGACGAACCGAAGTCGTGCGTGGTGGCGTAGACCAGGTGCTTACCGTTGTAGGGCGCGACGGTGAAGTCCTTCAACGACGCCCAGCCCGACTTGGGCTGCGCGAGCGCGCCGGTCGAGGACCAGCGGTAGCTCGACGGCAGGTTGCACGTGCCACCCGGCGGGGGCGTGGTCGGCGGCGTGGTGGGGTTGCCCCCGCCGTCGACGCGGACGAGCTGCCACTGCTGGTTGCTGCCGTTCCAGTCGTCGTACTGGACGATGCTGCCGCCGTCGGCGGTCGAGGCGCCCTGCACCTCGACCACCTTGTTGCTGTTCCGGTTGATCAGCCGGACGTAGCCGCTGTCGGAGTCGGCCAGCCGGAACTGCTGGTTGGTCCCGTTGCCGTCGGACCACTGCACGATGTTGGCGCCGTTGGCGGTGGAGAAGTTGTAGACGTCGAGCACCTTGCCGGACAGCCGGGACCGCAGCCGGTAGTAGCCGCCGCCCGAGTCGACGAACTGCCACTGCTGCTGGTTGCCGTTGTTGCGCGCCCACTGCACGATCCGCGCGCCGTCGTTCGTGGCCAGGTTGTAGACGTCCAGGGCCTTGCCGCTGTTGCGGTTGACGAGCACATACCAGGCGCTGGTGTCGACCGAGGCCGCGGCGGCGGGGGTCGACATCACCGCCGTGGCGCCGACGCCTGCCAACACGGCCGTCACGCCGGCCGCGACGACCCGCGGCATCCATCTGCGCCGCCGCGGCGGCGCATCCGACGGGGTTCTAGCAAAGGCGAACATGATCCTCCTCGATGGCCTGACCCGGACGGACCCGTCCGAGTGTTAGCGCTAACAAGATCTCGTGCACGTTGGGTACGCGTGCGATCTCGACAAGGCAGACCTGCCCGGAAAGCCCCAGCCTCGTCCTTGACCATCGAATGTGGGCGATAACATGGCGTTCGTCAAGTCGTAACTTCCCCGAATCATCGATCGACACCTGCCGAAGGCCCCGATTCCACGGGCATCACCCCTGCCCGCCGGTGCCGGACCGCCGGCGCATCGACGCCATGATGGCGTTAACATCGACTCCCGCGCATGCTCCGGCCGACGGGCGTTACGTGTGCGATGCGCGACAAACAGCTTCCTGACAACTTGCGGCGACCCTGGGCATCGGTAGCCCCGCACCACTCCGCGGGCCCGACAGGAAGGCGTCAGGATGAGGAAGTACGCGATGGCCGCGCTCGTGGTGGCGGTCACGATCGGCGGCGCCGGGTGCTCGACCCCCGACGACGACCGGGCGGACACCGGCGAGGCCGAGGTGGCCACGCTCCGCACCGAGACACCCGCCGCCGCGACCTCGGCACCGAAGGTGGAACGGCCTCGCGCCCGCCTCGACGACACCCCCGAGGACACCAAGGCCCTCTACGAGCCGTACGAGAAGTGCATGTCCGAGCACGGCTTCGACACCAAGAGGAGCCGGGTCGAAGGTCTCACCACGGGCCGGGCCGGCGCGGCGAACAATGCCTGCGAGAACTTCATGCCGCTGCCGCCGTGGGAGTTCGACCCGGCCAATCCGGAGGCGAAGGACTTCGCCCGCGACGTCGTCGCGTGCCTCAAGAAGAAGGGCGTCCGGTACGTCGAGGTGAACGCCGACGGTCCGGGCTGGGCGTTCGGCGGCAAGCAGAACGACGCGCGGTCGATCTCGAAGGGGATGGAGCTCTCGCCGGAGTGCGAGCGGGAGGTCACCGCCAAGCGGAAGTAACCCCCTCGACACCGGAGGCGCCACCCGCACCGGGTGGCGCCTCCGGTCGTACTCCGGCATGCCTCAGGTCGAGGCGAGCGCCTCGGTCGGCGTGAGACGGGACGCCCGGATCGACGGGTAGACACCGGCGAGCACACCGACCACGACCGCGCCACCGAGCCCTGCGAGCGTCGCCGGCACCGAGACCACGACCGGCCAGCCCTGCCAGGTCGCGTAACCGGCGGTCACGGCCACACCGATCAGGGTCCCGGCGGCACCACCGAGCGCGGCGAGCGCGGCCGACTCGGTGAGGAACTGGGCGCGGATCTGGCCGCGGTGCGCGCCCAACGCGCGACGCAGGCCGATCTCGGTGCGCCGCTCCAGCACCGAGACCACCATCGTGTTCGCCACGCCGATGCCGCCGACCAGCAGCGCGATCGCGGCCAGGCCGAGGAACAGGGTGGAGAAGTTGCTCTCGGTGGCCCGCTTCGCCGCGAGGGCGTCCGACGGGCGGGTGACCACCACCTGCCCGGGTTCGACGGGTGAGATGGTGGCCGGCAGGACCTCCCGGACGGCCTCGACCGCCGACTCCCGGCACCGCAGGTAGATGACCGTGGGACGCCCGTCGAAGCGGAGGTGGCTACGGGCCGCCTCCCAGCCGACCAGCACCGAGCGGTCCAGGTCCGGCGAGAGCGGCATCCGGGCGAGGATGCCGACGACGGTGAACCACCTGTCGCCGATGAACACGGACGGGCCGGGACCGCCGGTGGTGGGCAGATCCGCGAAACCCAGGCGGGTGGCGGCCACGGAGCCGAGCACCACGGTCGGGAACCGCTCCGTGACCGCGTCCAGCCACCGCCCGGCGCGCACCTTCCCGTCGACCGCCCGCAGCAGGTCCGGGCGGGCGGCGAGCACGGTCAGGCCGGAGCCGTCCGTGGCGTCGACGCGGTCGTTGCGGCGTACCAGCGCATGGGTGTTCGCGACCGCGCTCGCGGCCGTGACCGGCCCGATGCGCTTGACCATCGTCACGGACTCCGCGGGAAACTCCGGCGGTGAGTCCCGGTTGGGCTGCGCCATGGCCTGGAGGTGGTCGGTGCCCAGGGCGGAGAGTTCGCGCAGCAGCGCCGCCTGGCCGGAGGCCGGTACGCCGGTGACGAGGACCGTGGTGGCGATGCCGATCGCGATGCCCAACGCCGAGAACGCGGCCCTCGCCTTGCGGGTACGGATGCCGAGCAGTCCCACGTCGAGCAGGTCGACCGGGGAGAGCCGGACCCGGCGCGTCACCGGACCACCGACAGGTCGCGCACCAGCCGGCCGTCGCGCAACTCGACCCGGCGCGGGAGCCCGGCGGCGATCTCGTTGTCGTGGGTGATGATGGCGATGGTGGTGCCCTCCTCGTTGAGTCGGCGCAGCAGGCGGAGCACGGCGAGCCCGTTGCCGGTGTCCAGGGCGCCCGTGGGTTCGTCGGCAAGCACCAGCGCGGGGCCGTTGACGAGGGCCCGCGCGATGGCGACGCGCTGACGCTCCCCACCGGAGAGTTGGGCCGGACGGTGGGCGACGCGGTGGGCGAGGCCGACCCGGTCGAGCGCCTCCAGCGCCAGCGCGCGGCGGCGGCGGCGCGGCACACCCGCGTAGAGCAGGCCGGTGGCCACGTTCTCGGCGGCGGTGAGGCCGTCGGCGAGGTGGAACTGTTGGAAGACGAAACCGAGCCAGCGCCCCCGCAGGGCGGAGAGCCGGCGGTCGGAGAGCGCGGCCACGTCCTGCCCGGCGATCGAGATCGTGCCGGAGGTGGGCCGGTCCAGGGTGCCCATGAGGTTGAGCAGGGTCGACTTGCCCGAGCCGGACGGCCCGACGATGGCGACCAGCTCGCCCTCGGCGATGTCGAGGGACACGTCCCGCAACGCCTCGACCCCACCCGGGTAACGCATGCTGACGCCGCGCGCCGAGAGCACCGGACTCACGAGGTGGTCACCACCATCGTGCCCGCGTCGAGGCCGTCCCCTTCGACCTCGACGAGTCCCTGTGCGAAGAGACCGGTCTCGACCGCGACCAGGCCGCCGCCGGAGATCTGTACCCCGTAGCCGCCCTCGCTGAGCGCGAGCAACGCGCCGACCGGGACGACGAGGACGTCCTTGTGGGTCTCGGCGGCGAAGTCGACCCGCACGTCGGCGAGGCTGATCCGGGCGGTGGCGGCGGAGTTCTTCACGGCAATCGTCACGGTGACAGTGGGCGGGGCGCCGCCGGCGCCGGCCTCGCCCTCCGCCGCCTGCACCGCCTGACCGACGGCGGTCACCCGGCCGTTGATCGTGCTCTCGTCGGGCAGGTGCACGGTGACCGCGTCGCCCTGCTCGATGGAGCCCGCGTCGCTGATGCCGGCCTGCACGGTGACCACCTTCGAGGTCTGGGTGACCGACATCAACGTGGCGTCCGCGCCGTCCCCGGGCTGGGCGGCGACGGAGTCGACCCGGACCGCGCCGACGAGCACCACCACGTCCCCCGGCTCGATCGCGCCGGTCGCCGGCACCCCGAGGTCGTTCTGCCAGCGTTTGACGGCGTCCCGCAGCGCGGTGGTCAGCACGCCGTCGCCCCTGGCCACCGTGCGCGCCGGGGTGGGCGTGGACGGCGTACGGGTCAGTCGGGTGCCGGGCTTCGGCTGGTCGCCGACGTCGTAGCCGAGGGCGCGCAGGTTGTCGACGACGATCCGCACGTCCCGGCCGACCGTGTCGAGGTCGTGCAGCGGGCGGAACAGCGGCATCCCGCCGTAGAACAGCGGCACGGGCCGGTCGTCGACCCGGTAGAGCTGCTGGCCCCGCCGCACCGACGCGCCCTGCGCGGGCAGCCAGGTCACCGTGCCGCTCCCGCTGCCCTTGAGCAACCGGGCGGCGCCGAAGCCGAGCGTGCCCGGCAGCGACTGCGACGTCGAGATGTCCTGCTTCACCACCGCGACGCTCCGTACGCCTGTCGGTTCGTCGGCGGTCGGCGCCGGGCCGGCGTTTCGGCCGGACCAGGCGACGACGGCCGCGGTGGTCACCGCGGCGAGGACGACCGCGGGAATCATCACCCTGAGATATCGGCGGCGCGGCGCCGGTGGCGCCTCGACGCGGGGGATGACCTGGGTTTCGGTGTCCGACTGCGGCACCGTTCGGGTCAGTGGCATGGCGCCGATGGTGGCGCGGGAATATCAGGAACCTGTCAGACCGGAGCATGGTCTTTTTCACCGGATTGACAGCGTTGTGCCTGACCTATAGTCCCCACCATGTGCGCACGGGTGATGCTCGCCGAGGACGACGAGCGGCAGGCCGAGGCGCTGCGCCGCTACCTCGCCGCGGAGGGACACGAGGCGACGATCGTGCACGACGGCGAGGCGGCGCTGCGGCAGGCTCGGCAGCAGGCGTTCGACCTGCTGCTGCTCGACGTGATGCTGCCGAAGCTGGACGGCATGGAGGTCTGCCGGATCCTCCGGCAGGAGTCGGACGTGCTGATGCTGATGCTGACCGCGCGGTCCGGTGAGGACGATCTCCTGCGCGGGCTGGACCTCGGCGCCGACGACTACATGACCAAGCCGTTCAGCCCCCGGGAACTGGTGGCCCGGGTCCGGACGCTGCTGCGCCGGGTGCCCACGACCACTCAGCAGGCGCCGGTGCACCGGGTCGGGCGCCTCGCCGTGGACGAGGCCCGGCACACCGTGACCGCCGGCGGTGTCCCGGTCGACTGCACCGCCGGCGAGTTCGCGATCCTCGCGGCGATGACGCGTCAGCCCGGCCGGGTGTTCACCCGCGGCCAACTGCTGGCACACACCCGGGGCATCGACCGGGAGTCGACCGGACGCACCATCGACGTGCACGTGATGAACCTGCGCCGGAAGATCGAGGCGAACCCCCGCCGCCCCCGGCAGCTGCTGACCGTGTACGGCGTCGGCTACAAGCTGACCGCCGGTACGCCGTGAGACGCCAGCGGGTGCCACCGCACCGCAGCCTGGTGGTGCGGCTGCTGGCCACCTCCCTGCTGGTGGCGGTCTGCGCGATCCTCGCGACGACGTGGCTGGCCGTGCAGTCGACGACGCAGGCCATCCAGCAGGCGCAGGGCCGTTCCCTCGCCGACGACAAGGACATCTACGACACCCTGGTGGGCTACGCCGCTTCCCACCGGGACTGGTCGGGGGTGACCGCCGTGCTCGCCGAGCGGGCCGACACGCTCGAACGCCGGATCACGCTGATGACCCCGGAGCGGCAGGTGATCGCCGACTCCGCGCCGGACGGCCCGTCGTTGCGGGCGGCGCGCCCCTCGGCGACCGTCGACCCGTTGCAGGTGGACCTGGGCCTGACCGGTGGGAGCGCGCGGATCGACCCGCGCGTGCTCGGGCCGTACGTGCTGACCAAGCGGGAGAGCGCCTTCACCCGGACACTCGCCGGACAGTGGCACGACTGCATCCGCCGCGACTCCAAGCTGGGCGTGAAGGTCGTGATGGGCCCGACCGGTCGGGCGTCGGTCCAGGTGACCGGAACGGATCCGCGCGACATCGTCAGCTCCTGCGAGCCGGCCGAGCTGACCCGACCGTTGCGGAGCGAGGCCGAGCCGATCGAGCAGCTCGAGGCCGCGACAAGGTCCTGCATGCGCAAGGCGGGAGCGCCGGAACGGGTCGCGATCCAACTCGACCGTACGGCGATCCCGAGCGGCGACGCCGAGTTCGACAAGCAGGTCGACGCCTGCCTCCAGAAGGCACAGCTCGCCCAGTTGCGGCCGTACGTGGCGCCGCCGGCCCTGCTCTTCGTGACCGACGAGGCCCAGGGCACCACCGAGCCCGTGTTCAACCTGTCCCGGGCGAACGTGATCCGCATCGTCGAGGTGACAGGCGCGGTGCTGGCCGCCACCGTGCTCGTCACCGTGCTGGTCGGGCGGCGGCTGGTGCGACCGCTGCGGGCGCTCACCGACGCCACCCGGCTGCCGGCGGACGAGCAGGCCCGGGTGCCGGTGACCACCCGCGACGAGATCGGCCTGCTGGCCACCGCCCTCAACGACCTCGCCGCCCGGCGGGAACAGACCGAGGCGTTGCGCAAGAGCATGGTCAGCGACGTGGCGCACGAGTTGCGGACGCCGCTGAGCAACATCCGCAGTTGGCTGGAGGCCGCCCAGGACGGGCTCGCCCAGCCCGACGCGCAACTGCTCAACCTGCTGCTCGACGAGGCGTTGCTGCTCCAGCACATCATCGACGACCTGCGGGACCTGGCCGCCGCCGACGCCGGTGACCTGCGCATCCACCGTGAACCGCACTTCGTGGCCGACCTGCTGGAGCAGGTCGTCGAGGCGCATCGGGGCGCCGCCGAGGCCGCCGGCGTGCGGCTGGCCACCGAGGTGGTCGCCGACCCGGAGACGGCGGTCGACGGCGCCCGGCTGCGGCAGCTCGTCGGAAACGTGGTCGCCAACGCGATCCGGCACACCCCCGCCGGCGGATCGGTCACGGTCCGCTGCGTGGTGGTGGACGACCAGCTCACCATCGCCGTCTCCGACACCGGCACCGGCATCGCGCCCGCCGACACGGCGAAGGTCTTCGACCGTTTCTGGCGGGCCGACGACTCGCGGACGCGTAGCACCGGCGGGAGCGGTCTCGGCCTGTCGATCGCCCGCAAGCTGGCCGAGGCACATGACGGCACGATCTCGGTGGCGAGCGTCCTCGGTCAGGGCAGCACCTTCACCATCCGGCTGCCGATCGTCGCACCCGTTCCGCAGTGACCGGGCGGCGCCGGCGGGGGCCGGGCCGGGGGCGTCGCCGCACCCCCGGCCCGGATCGGGGTCAGCCGCAGCGCCTGCCGTTGAGCACGAAGACGGCCGGCGCCGGGTTGGTGCCGCTCCACGAGCCGTTGAAGCCGATGCTCGTCGACGCGCCGGGGGCCAGCCGGGCGTTCCAACTCAGGCTCTCCGCAGTCACACCCACCCCGCTCTGCTCCCACGTCGCCGACCAGCCCTGACCGACCTTCTGGGTGGCGGTCGGGAAGTCGAAGCCCAACTTCCAGCCGTCGATCGCGGTGGTGCCGGTGTTCTTGATCGTGACGGTCGCGGTGAAGCCGCCCGGCCAACTGTTCGCCGCGTATGCCACCGAGCAGCCGCCGGCCGGGGTGGTGGGCGCGGTCCGCACCGCCAGCCCGGGCGAGGCCGTCGAGACGTTGCCCGCCGCGTCGCGAGCGGTCACCACGAAGGTGTATGGGGTGTCCGGGCTCAACCCGGTCGCGGTGTACGAGGTGCCGGTGGCGCTGCCCACCTTCACCGTGCCGGTGGCGTCGACCCGGTGCACGTCGTACCCGGTCACGCCGGTGTCGTCGGTGGACGGCGCCCAGCTCAGCGCGACACTGTCGGCGGTGACCGTGCCGGCGGTCGGCTTGCCCGGCGCGGTCGGCGGCTCGGTGTCGCCGGGCGCGGCGCCACGCGGCAGCACCAGGTGGGTGATCGAGTTGGCCGGGAACGTGGCGGTGAAGCGGTTGGCGGTCACCGACTGGTCGGCCTCCCGGGTGATCCCGGTGAGGTTCGCCGCGCTGTAGCGGTACACCTCGGCGCTGCTGGCGGTGACGCCGGTGAGCGCCACCGGGCTGGTCAGGTCGTCCCCGCTCTTGTTCACCACCACCAGGGTGGTCGCCTTGTCGGAGGTGCGCTCGGCCGCGTACACGGCCAGTTTGTCCTGGTCGGCGCTCGTCGCCCGGACGGACGTCTCACCGAACGCGCCGCCCTTGCCGTCGTAGTTGCGGTAGATGCGGAAGGCGTTGGCCACCGGCTGGTCGGCCGTCGGCGCGGTCCAGAGGCTGGCCAGGTCGAGCCCCTCCCGGCCGAAGATGCCGAGCACGTCCGCCTGGGCGAGCGCGCCGTTGAGCGAACCGAACCCGCCCCAGCTGTACTCGGTCATCGCGATCTTCGTGCCGGGGTAGTGCTTGTCGGCCAGCTCCCGCATCCGGGGAATGAAGCGGACCGGCTGGTTGATCCAGCTCTCGTCCACGTACGTCGGATCCCAGAGCTGACGCGTCGAGCGCAGGCGCAGCGCCTGGGTGGTGGCGTCGCCTGCGTCCGACCCGCTGACGCCGGACTGCTGCGGGTAGAGGTGCACGTCGAAGTAGTCGAGGATTCGGTTGCCGTGCTCCTGCTCGTACTCCCGCATCCGGTCCAGATACCACGGGCCGAGATCCTGGCCCCCGTGCACGGCCTTGTCCGGCGGGTTGGACCAGCAGCCGGTCCGGGAGCAGGTGTCCTGGTCCAGGCCCGAGTAGAAGATCGAGTTCAGGCCCCAGCCGACCGGGCCGAGCGTCTTCGCCCCCGGGTCGGCCGCCTTGATCGCCGCGGCGTACTGGTAGGTGCGGTCGCGCAGCTCGTCGTAGCCCAGCCCGGCCGGGCGGACGTCGCGGTGGGTGGAGTGCCACAGGTCCGGCTCGTTGTCCAGGTTGTAGAACCGAACCCCGCCGTTCCCGGCCGCGCCGAACCGCTCCTTGAGGTGGGTGACGAAGTCGGCGGCGTACTGCGTCCCGACCGCCACGCTGGTGTCCTCCGGGTCGTTGCCGGTGATCAGGCTGCCGTCCGGCTTCTTCCCGTTGCCACAGTCCGGCGCCCACGGGTCGGTGGACTCCTGCGGGCCGTACTTGGCGACGCTGAAACCGCACGCCCTGGCCCGGTCCTTGGCGACCCAGCCGATCATCGGCACGGTCATGATGGTGTCGGTGCCGGTGGCCTTGTTCCGCGCCACGAACCGGTCGCTGTCCGAGCCGTCGGGAAGGCTGTCCGGGTCCGGGTTGTCGTTCGGGATGTTCTCGAAATACCAGTCCGCGGCCCGGTTGGTGGTGTCGTTGCGGAAGTTGTACCTGGTGGTGGCGTTGCCGCCGTACCGGTGCACCGGCAGCCGCAGCTCCCGGGCGAGGGCCTCGTCGGCGAAGTTCATGCCGTAGACGTACGGGCTGATCGCGTGCCGGCCGGCGGTGGCGTCGACGGCCAGCGCCGGGCCGGCCGCAGCCAGGGCGGGTTCCGGCAGGGCCAGGCCGCCGAGGGTGGCGGCCAGCACGACCGGGAGCAGTGCGGTGGTGGGACGCACGAGCTTTTCCTTCCGAAGGAAATCGAAGCTCGCCGTTGGGAGCGCCGCCACAGCCTGGCGCGATTCTCCGATCACGTCAATACCCCACGGCCGGAGAGGGGCAGCGGCCCGCACGCCGCATCGGTCCGGACGAGAGCGGGGCAACTCGCTTGACAGACATCAATGCGAGATCAATTCGGATTCCACCGCCTCGCAACCGGGCGGATTCGAGCTCGATTCGCCCGCGCCGCCTCTTCTGCTGATCGTCGCCTCCCGCTATTCTGTCCTGCTCGCATCTTGGCACCTGGGAGAGCGATGACTGATCAACTGACACTCCTCGTGGAATCGTCGGACAACTTCCGTTTCCTGGCAGAGCCGGCGCTCGTCCTGGCGGCGGACGCGGCAGCGGCGGAGATGTATGTCGACTCCGACCCGGACGCGGCGCTGGCGAAAGCGCGCAGGTTCGCCGAAACCATGGCGAAGATGCTGGCCAAGCAGGCGGGACTCGAACCGAGGAAGATCAAGGACCAGAACTTCCGGATTAGGGAACTGGCGCGGGTCGGGGTCGTCCCGGAACACGTCGCGCAAATCTTTCACCTCATCCGACGTGACGGCAACCAGGCGGTTCACGAGTACTGCGGCGAAACCGAGAAAGCGGCATCGGTGGTCGCCGCCTGCTTCGAGCTGGGAGCATGGTGGTACCGCGCCCAGACCGGTCGCGAAGTCACTCATTCATTCACACGCCGGCCGGCGGCCGAGACAACCTCGCTGCGCGATTCACTCAGCAACATCAACAAGAGGTTGGACAAGCTCCAACAGGCATTCGAGTCCGAGGTGGGGCGGGACCGGTCGGTGTCGACCGGGTTGAAGGTGGCCGCCGGCAGCGCCGCGATCGCGGCGGCGGTAGCCGTAGCCATTCTCGTGGGATCGTCCCAACTCCCGTCGACACGCGACCCCGCGACCGACGGTCCTCCCTCCCCGGGACCGCCGTCGGGGCCCCCGATCGCGGCTGCTGTCTCGTTCGACGCGGTCGCCTGCCGATCCTCCGGCTGGGTGGTCCCCGGCCGGGGCAGTGCCCCGGTCCCCTACTCCCCGAGCCGTCCCTCGGCGGAGGCGGTGCTGGCCAGCAACGGAGAAATCACCCTCACCGTGCAGGGCCTGGCCGACCGGTCAGTCGTGCTCCAGTCGATGAAGGTGGAGGTGCAGCGGCGCGACCCGGCGATGATCGGGACGTACCTGCCGGTGGGCTGCGAGGGAGGCCTCCGGCCCCGGAAGTTCCTGCTGGATCTCGACGCCGTCCGTCCCCGGGTCGTCGCGGAGGCTGGCTCGGTCCCGTTTCCGTACAAGATCAACCAGACCGAGCCGGAGCAGTTCCTGATCACGCCGAGAGTGAGCGGCGCGGAGGTCGAGTTCCGGCTGGTCCTGAGCTGGACCTCCGGCGCCGATGCGGGATCTCTGGTGCTTCCGGACCCCGCACAGCCGCCGTTCCGCGTCACCGCTCCCACCGCCGCCCGAAAATTCTGCCTGCACCTCGCCGACTCACAGTGGAGGCCGTCGTGCTGACCCGACTGGCAACCGCGCTGCTCCTGCTGCTCGCATCGGGGTGCACGGACGACGCCTCGCGGTCCCGCCCGACAACCAGCTCCAGGCCACCCGGACAGGTCACCTTCCAGCCGCCCGAGTGGCTCAGGATGCCGCCGACCCGGCTGGGGACGATCGGCGTCGATCTGGAGGCGGTGGGATGGGACGGCGGTTTCCTGCTCGCCCACGACGCCGGTGGCCTGGAAGGGCGCGACGAGGAGACCTACACGTCCACGGATGGTCGTACCTGGCACCTGAGCACGCCGAAAGGGACGATGAAGCCACCTAGCTGCTGCGACCGGTTCGCGGCAGCCTATGGCGAGGCGGCCTACCTCCTCGGCTGGGACACGCGGAACGACCTCGTGGTACGACGCACCGAGGATGGCGACACCTGGGACACAACCCGATTGGAGTTCGGGGATCTGGCCGTGCGCTACCGGGGGGATCTCGCCGTCGCCATCGCGGCAGGCCCGGAGGGTGTGCTGGTGGTCGGCCGGGATGCCGTCACGCCCGCCCGGCACCACGGCGTCTATGTGTGGTACTCGCCGGACGGTCACACCTTCACCGCGATGGTCAAGGTGCCCGGCCCGGTCGACCCGGATCCGCCCCTCACCACGTTGGCGGCGACGCCGGACGGCTTCCTCCTGGCCATGACCACCGCGAAGGAAACGAAGATCCTCTTCTCCCGGGACAATGGCCGGTGGCAGGACATCACCGAAGGGCTCGGAGACGTCGGCGCCGTCGACCACGTGAGCGGCAACGCCGACACGACGGTGCTCCTGGCCCATCGAGCGGGATCCGAGGAACCGCTGGCCTGGTACCGCCGTCAGGGGAAGTGGAGGCGGGCGACCATCGAGCCGGGACATCTGCCCGACGCCGGTGTCGTCCCGCCGGATCAACGCCGGGTGGCCGCGGTGCGGACCTGGGGCAGCGGATTCGTCGCCGTCGGACACACCTACGGCAGCGATGGGCAGGAGCAGTCCGGTCTGGTCTGGTACTCCGTCGACGGCTCCGGATGGAAGCGGATGCCCGTGCGCGACAACGGCTTCGACACCGCGTGGCCTCTCCTGGATCTCGCGATATCCCGACAACTGGCATTGCTGGTCGGCTGGCGACTGGACCGGGCGGAGCCCCCGGAGTGGCTGGTGACCTGGCAGGCGGATTCTCCCCCGATGCCGAAACGCGCGCACGACTAGCTCTCGGCGGTCCCCTGCTGGACCGGGTTATCGCGGACGTATCGGAAAACGCATACGCCACCGCGACAGCCCGATCTCTTCAATGGAGGGGCGACGGCACCTGACCGGCCTCGCCAGGAGATCGGCGGAACAGTGATCCTTCACCACGTCATCGATGCCGTCGGCGGCGGCCTCGCCCCCGCGCCGAGCGACGGATCGGTTGGCTGAGGTGGGCGACCGGAGCCGGTGGGCGCCCCGTACACCGAGGATCGTGCTTGTCGGTCTGGCGGTCCTCGGCCTGGCGGGCGCGGTGTTCGCCGCGCGCCGGCCGCTCCTGATGGCCGCCCCGGCGTGCCGCGCCGGCCGGTGGCACGGCTGTTTCGACACCGAGAACGGCGTGCTGCTCATGATGCTCGTCGGGCTGCCGCTGGCCGCGCTGGTCGGGTGCGCCCTGGCGTCGGCCCGGCGGGCCGCCGGGCACGCCCCGGCGTGGCGGGTGTCGCTGGCCGAGGTGGGGATGGTCTACGGGACCGTGCCGTTCGTCTGGCTGACCATGATGCCCGGACCGGGCGCCGGCGTCGTTCCGGGCCGGCTGAGCCTGGTCCCGCTCCGGGATCTGGTCACCATGGGTCCGCTCGGGATCGGGGGCAACCTGCTGGTCTTCGCGGCGCTGGGGTTCTTCGCCCCGATCCGGTCCGCGGCGATGGCGTCCGTGCCGCGCCTCCTGGCGCTCGGTGCGGGCTGCTCGACCGTGGTCGAGATCCTCCAGTACGCGCTGCGGCTGGACCGGGTGTCGTCCGTGGACGACGTCCTGGTCAACGCCGCCGGCGCGGCGCTGTTCGGGCTGGCGTCGCGACGCTGGTGGCGTGTCGCGGCGCAGCCGCCATCGGAACGGCCCCGCCGGGCGTCGGTGGCGGCAGACTGAGTCGCATGCGCGTACTGATCGTGGAGGACGAGCCCTACCTGGCCGAAGCCGTCCGGGACGGTCTGCGCCTGGCGGCGATCGCCGCGGACGTCGCCGGTGACGGCGACTCCGCGCTGGAACTGCTCAGCGTCAACGCCTACGACCTGGCGGTGCTCGACCGCGACATCCCCGGCCCGTCCGGCGACGAGGTGGCCCGGCGCATCGTCGCCTCCGGCAGCGGCATCCCGATCCTGATGCTCACCGCCGCCGACCGGATCGACGACAAGGCCTCCGGGTTCGAGCTGGGCGCCGACGACTACCTCACCAAGCCGTTCGAGCTGCGGGAACTCGTCCTGCGGCTACGGGCGCTCGACCGTCGGCGCGCGTACGCCCGGCCGCCGGTGCGCCAGATCGCCGGCCTGCGGCTCGACCCGTTCCGGCGGGAGGTGTTCCGCGACGGGCGCTACGTCGCGCTCACCCGTAAGCAGTTCGCCGTGCTGGAAGTCCTCGTCGCCGCCGAAGGCGGGGTGGTGAGCGCCGAGGAGTTGCTGGAACGGGCCTGGGACGCCCACGCCGACCCGTTCACCAACGCGGTCCGCATCACCGTCTCCGCGCTGCGGAAACGGCTCGGCGAACCGTGGGTCATCGCCACCGTGCCCGGCGTCGGCTACCGCATCGGGACACCGGCGGCCGGGGACGGGCGTGGCTAGGACGCCGGGGCTGAGCGTTCGGGGCAAGCTCACCCTCAGCTACGCCGGGTTCCTCGTGCTCGCCGGCGTGCTGCTGCTCGCGGCGGTGTGGGTGTTCCTCCTGCGCTACGTCCCCGACCGGGCGATGCTCATCGACCCCGGCTCCACCGACACCCTCACCACCGGCGTCTTCCCGGTCCGGTCCAACCTCCTGCGCGTCTTCGCCCCGAGGGCGGCCGAGACCCTGGCGATCCTGCTGGCGTTCGGTCTCGTCGGAGGGTGGATCCTCGCCGGCCGGATGCTCGCGCCACTGACCCGGATCACGGACGCGGCCCGGACGGCCGGGACCGGGTCGCTGTCGCACCGGATCCGCATGACCGGCCGGCAGGACGAGTTCCGGGAGCTCTCCGACGCGTTCGACACGATGCTCGACCGGCTCGAGTCCCACGTCGCCGAGCAGCGGAGGTTCGCCGCGAACGCCTCGCACGAACTGCGTACCCCGCTGGCCATCTCGCGGACGCTCCTCGAGGTGGCCCGCGCCGACCCCGCCGGCGACCGGGACGAACTCATCGATCGCCTGCGCCAGGTCAACCGGCGGGCGATCGACCTCACCGAGGCGCTCCTGCTGCTCAGCCGCGGCGACGTCACCCGGGAACGCGTCGACCTCTCGCTCCTCGCCGAGGAGGCGGTCGAAACGCTGCTGCCCGTCGCCGAGGAGCGTCGGATCACCCTCGACGTCACCGGCGGGCCGGCCCCCGCCACCGGCTCCGCCGAACTTCTGGCGCGGGTGGTGACGAATCTCGTCCAGAACGCCATCGCGCACAACCTGCCCACCGGTGTGGTGCCGACCCTCACCGAGCCCTTCCAGCGGGGAACGGACCGCGCGCGGACCGGCGACCACGACGGTGTCGGCCTCGGCCTGGCCATCGTGCACCGCGTCGTCCGGACGCACCACGGGACGTTGGGCCTCGTACCCCGCCCCGGCGGGGGGCTGTCGGTCACGGTCCGGCTCCCCGCGGATGGCCGGAGAATTCCCCGCCCCGGCGACAACCCGGACCCTCGCTCGGGCGTATCGGTTACCTGAGGGTGGACGGGGCGGTCGTCGGCTTTCCGGGAAATGGCTGGACGGAGTGTGGCGCCGGCTCGTATCTTGCGGCTGGCCGTGACCGATCGAGGAGGTGAGACCCATGAACGTCGTATCGAAGTGGGTGCTCCCCCCTGTCGTCACGGTCGGGCGACTGACGTAGGTGTCGCCGGGAGCGCCTCGCCCACCGGGCTCTCCCGAAAGGCAACACCATGCACCCTCTGAAGTCCCCCGCGTTCGATGTGGTCATCGCCGGATGCGGACCGACCGGCGCGATGCTGGCCGCCGAACTCCGGCTGCACGGTGTGCGGGTCCTCGTCCTGGATCCGGAAACCGAGCCGGTGTCCTTCGCCCGCATAGTCGGCCTGCACGTCCGCAGTATCGAGCTGATGGCGATGCGTGGGCTGCTGGAGCGCATTCGCGCACACGCACGACAGCGTCCGGCCGGTGGCTTCTTCGCCGCCATCGACAAACCAGCGCCCCGCGGCCTGGACTCCGCGCACGCCTACCTGCTGGGCATCCCGCAGCCGGTCATCGTCCGCCTGCTCGAAGAACACGCGATCGACCTGGGCGCGCGGGTCCGACGCGGTGGTGCGGTGACCGGTTTCGAGCAGGACGACGACGGCGTGACCGTCGAGTTGGCCGGCGGGGAGCGACTGCGTACGCGCTATCTCGTCGGCTGCGACGGCGGGCGCAGCACGGTGCGCAAACGGCTCGGCGTCGGCTTCCCCGGCGAACCCGCGCGGACCGAGACGCTGATGGGCGAGATGCGGGTGGGCGTACCGCCCGAGGAGATCGCCGCCAGGATGGCGGACCTGGGCCGGACCCATCGGTCGTTCTGGCTCAGGCCGGTGGGCGACGGGGTCTACAGCGTCGTGGTCCCGGCCGCGGGCGTCAGTGATCGCGCTCAGCCGCCCGTGCTGGAGGACTTCAGCAGGCAACTGCGCGCCATCGTCGGGACCGATTTCGGCGTGCACTCCCCGCGCTGGCTGTCCCGCTTCGGCGATGCCAGCCGGCTGGCCGAACGGTATCGGGTCGGGCGGGTGCTGCTGGCCGGCGACGCGGCACACATCCACCCACCCATCGGTGGCCAGGGCCTCAACCTGGGCGTGCAGGACGCGGTGAACCTCGGCTGGAAGCTTGCCGCACAGGTCCGCGGCTGGGCGCCGGCGACGCTGCTGGACACCTACCATGCCGAGCGCCATCCGGTCGCCGGCGCCGTGCTGGACACCATCCACGCCCAGACGGAGCTGTCGTCCACCGAACCCGGCCCGCAGGCCCTACGCCGACTGCTCACCGAACTGATGGACATCGACGAGGTGAACCGCCTGCTGACCGAGAAGATCGTCGGTATCACCGTCCGATACGACGTCGGCGAAGGCCCCGACCTGCTGGGTCGCCGGCTGCGGGACATCGACGTGAAACCGGGCCGCCTCTACGACCTGATGCACCGCGGTCGTGGCCTGCTGCTGGACCGCACCGAACGCCTCACCGTCGGCGGCTGGTCGGACCGGGTCGACCTCCTCCCGGATCCCACCGCGGCGCTTGACGTTCCGGCCGTCCTGCTCCGCCCCGACGGCCACGTCGCGTGGATCGGCGACGATCAGCAGGAGCTGGACGCGCACCTCACCCGCTGGTTCGGCGAACCCGCGGCCTGACGCCACGGGACGCCGGCGTCACCACTGCGGTGACGCCGGCGTCGCCCGGCGGTTACGGCGTGACCACCCGGCCGCCGAAGGTGACGACGAGGCGTCCGTCGGAGGCGAAGGACCAACCCAGGGCACCGGAGTACGCGGAGCAACGGGATCCGTTGGTGCCGGACCAGAACTGGTTCGAGCTGTCGGAGTTGCCGACGATCCGGTCGTTCGAGCCGCTGTTGCAGGACGTGTTGTTCCGGAACACCGAGGAGCCGCCGTCGAAGTTGAAGTTCCGCTCGGTGTTGCCGACGCTGGCGTTGTTCGACACCGTCATCGAGCCGACGTTGCGGTTGTACGTGAACCCGTGCTGTCCGTTGTGGTAGGCGATGTTGCCCCGGACGACGTGGTTCACCCCGATGTCCTCGCCGCCGAGCTTGAACCCGTTGCGGTCGCCGTTGCCGGCCTGACCGCCGTTGCTCAGGGTGCCGTTGTCGTAGGCGAGGGAGGACTCGATGGTCACCGCGCCGATGGCGCCGGTGTCGCTCTTGGTGTAGAGGTCGTAGCCGTCGTCGATGTTGTTGTGGGACACGGTGTAGCGGAAGACGTTGCCGGGGCCGACGGTGAGCTTCGGGGCGAAGCCGTCGGCGTCCTCACCGTCGGAGTCGACGTTGTCGTGCGACTCGGTGCTGACGATGAGGTTGTTGGCGGGCCACTGGTCGCGTGGGGCGTTGGCGACCAGTCGGGAGAGTTGGAGCCCCGAGTCCCGGTTGTGGCGCGTGACCACACGCTCGATGATGTTGTTGTTACCGGCGAGCAGGATGCCGTTGTCCCCGGCCCGCTCGACGACGATGCCGCGGATGTGCCAGTACGATCCGCCCACCTGGAGGCCGCGGTTCGCCGGGTCCTCGCTCTGGGCCGAGAAGTTCAGGATCGGGGTCTCGCCCGGGTAGGCGAAGATGTTCTTACGCGCGCTCGACGTGCCGTTGTTGCCCTGGCCGATGGTGATGGTCTGCGAGTAGCGGTAGGTGCCGCCGCGCAGGTAGATGGTGCCGCCGGCGGCGATCCGGGTGATCGCGGAGGCGAGCGTCGTCGGGTTCGCCTGCGTGCCGGCCGCGCCGTCGGTGCCGGTCGGCGCCACGTACAGCGAGTTGCCCGACGGCGGGGGCGTGGTCGGCGGCGGGGTGGTCGGTCCGGTGGTCGGCGGCGGGGTGGTCGGCGGCGGGGTCGCGCCCGAGGCGTACGTCTCGAACTCGGCGACCCGCGGCGTGCCGGTCGAGCTGGTGATCTCAAAGTTGATCTTGCGGAGTGCGGTCGCGGTGAAGGTGATGACGCCCGCGCCGGTGCCGCTGGTCAGGGTGGCGCCGGTGTCGTTGTTCACGACCCGCCAGGACCCGATGGCCCCGACGGCGCCGGCCGCCTCCCGGATGTTGATCGAGGAAACCGTGGTGGCGGAACCCCACTTCACCGAGACGCGGCCGGTCGCGCCGGACGGCGACCACCAACTGTTCATGTCGCCGTCGATCGCGTTGCCGTAACTGGTGCCGCCGGCCTTGCTGGAACCGTCGGCGCCGGCACCGAGGCTGAGGTTTGTTGCATTTGCAGAGACCAATGCATTACTCGATTTGCCGAACGCTCCGGATGCCTGGGACATCGGCAGCGCCGCGGCGATGACGGCCAGGGCGGCTACGGTGGTGCCGCCGGCTAGAAGCTTGCGTCGCACTACAGATCGCACGGTTTCTCCTCACAGGAGTAGGCACGGTGCGGGACTGTCTCCACAGCCCGCCACCGCGTGTGGTTTCGCGTGCGCGCACTCGGCCGACCAAGGACCGAAACATCGATGAAACACAGGCTAAGAAAGCGCTTACCGGCGAAGCAAGACCTGGGACGTGCAGGTTTGTTGCAACGAGGTGCGCCCCGCTTCTCGGGGCATCGACGCCAACCGGTCCCGGCACCGAGCGCCGACGGCTGGCCCGAGGTCACCGCCGCAGGGTCTCGTCGGGTGGCTTCCCGTACTCGTCGTGGTACTGCCAGCCCAACTCCTCCCGGGGCACGTCGACGCGGATCCGGCGCAGGTAGGCGCTCGGGGTGGTGTCGAGGTGACGGCGGAACGCGAGCTGGAGAGCCCGCACGCTGACCCCGGCGGCCCGGGCGACGTCGACGACGCCGAGATCGACGTGCGGGGAACGCGAGGTCCGCCGCGCAGCGCACCACGCTCAGGCTGATCCCGTCGCTCTCCACCCGGTCGATGCTGATCAGCGGGGTCCCCTGTGCCGGCGGGTCCATCACCAGGTGCGCGCCGTACGTCCGGCTGACGAAATCCCGCACCTCGGCCGGCTCGGAGGAGGTGAAGCTGACTCGGCGCGGGGAAGAATTCGGGTCGGCCACTGGTGCCGTCATGAACTGCTCCTTCGCCGAGAGCGCTGGTCTGTCATTTCCTGCAAAGCAGTGATTCAGACGCGAAGGCGAAGAATTCTCGACGAGGCGAACGAGACCACCCCGCATCCAGCCGATGCGGGCAACACCGTGGGCGAATGCCTACGGCTCGGGCAACCGGTGCTGGCGGCCGGCCGAGTCAGCGTAATCGACAGACGGCGGAATATCCGCGATCGCCACTGTGGAAGCGGCGACTTTCTCGTCCCGGACTTTCCGCACGGGCACGACCTGACGGATCCCGTCCCGCATCGCCGAGACGGTCAGCTCGTCACACGCCTCGGGGCCGCCGTCGCGCATCTCCCATGGGCATAGCCCTTTGGGCAGCTTGTGGGCCTGATTCGTCCGAACCTATGTTCGGTGCGTCACCGCGAGCCGCGAGCCCAAAATGGGGGTGGGTCTCATGCCCGTACGTCCGACTGCCGGTGCATCGGCGGTGACGCCGTCGTGAGCACCACGGAAGCACCGACCCCGGTCGTCTGGGACGGCCCGGCTCGGATCCGCCGCCTCGCCGGCACGATCGCGCTCGGCGAGACGGCCGGCGTGCTGGTGCCGGTGATGGTGATCGCGCTGATGGCCCGGATCAGCGTCGAGGCGATGTACGTGCGCTCCCTCTACGTACCGCTGGCGCTGCTCTTCGCCGCCCTCCAGGTGGGTTTCGACGTGAGCAACCAGGTCTCCGCCTCGGTGAGCCGCGGCGCGGGCCGGCCGGGGGACGTCCTTCCGGTGGCCGCCAGCATGGCCCGCGTCGGCGCGGCCGTCTGGGGCACCGTCAGCCTCGCGCTGATCGTGGCGGCGCCGTGGCTGGCGACGCTGCTGAACGTCCCGGACGCGTCCGTGGGGGATTTCGTCGCCTTCACCCGCTGGGCCTGCCTGGCCAACCTGATCTTCTTCCCGACGGTGCTGCTCTCGTCGAGCCTGCGCGGCTACGGCCGGCCGGGCTCCGCGGCGGCCGTGGTGCTGACCGGCGCGACCCTGGAGGTCGGCGGCGTCGCGGTCCTGGGCTTCGGCACCGACCTCGGGGTGTACGCGCTTCCGGTCGCGATCGCGGTCGGCGGCGTGGCCGCGCTCGCCGTCGGCCTGGTGCAGGTGTACCGCTGCGGGCTCTGGACGGCGAGCGGGCCGCTGACCTGGCGTCCGGAGGCGATCGGGCGGCTGACCGGCACCGGGCTGCCGGTCACGGTGTCGTTCGTGGTGATGGCCGTCGCGAACGCGGGCCTGCTCTGGGCGCT
Organism: Micromonospora sp. WMMD1128; assembly: GCF_027497235.1. NCBI lineage: Bacteria > Bacillati > Actinomycetota > Actinomycetes > Micromonosporales > Micromonosporaceae > Micromonospora > Micromonospora sp. WMMD1128. Next base: position 6,758,153 of record NZ_CP114902.1, on the reverse strand, counting down.
CAGCCCGTTCGGGCCGGACGTGGTGTCCGGATACTCGGCGGCCGGCGCCCTGCAGAATCTGCTCATCGTGCCCGCCTCGGCGCTCGGTTCGGCGACCGCGATCGTGCTCAATCAGTCGCGGGGGGCGGGTCGGCCCGGGGACGGGCCGGCCACGCTCGCTGCCGGGCTGCGCCTGACCGCCGCGGTGTACGCGGTGCTCGCCGCCGCGATCTGGTTGTGCCGGGAGCCGTTGGCCGCGGTGCTGGCCGGTGACCCGACGGTGTCGGCGGAGACCGGGCGGTTCCTGGCGATCGTCGGCCTGACCTACTTCGGCCTGGGCTTGAACGTGATGACGCTGCTCCTGCTCGAACAGGTCGGCGGGGGCCTGATCGCGCTGCTGCTGAACGTGCCCTATTTCGGGGGCATGGTGGTGGTCGGCAGCGCGCTGGCCCGGACCCAACAGGATCCGTCGGCCCTGTACTGGACGATCGCGGTGCTCAACGCCTGCGGCATGTTCGTCGTCCCGCTGTTGACGTGGCGACACGTCCGCCGGATCAGCCGGGTGGACGCCCGGTGAGCCGTCCCGAGTGGCGGCCGGAGGACGTACGCCTCAGCGTGACGATCATGCATCATCCGGCGCGGGACGTCGTCCTGGACACCCTCGTCGAGGCGTGCCGCCCGCTGTCCGCGCGCATCGTGCCGGACCCGGCACCCGACGCCGCACGCAGCCCGTTGCGGACCGCGAAGGTCGCCTGGGCCTCGATCGCCGAGGGCGCCACGCACCACCTGGTGCTCCAGGACGACGCCCGGGTCTGCGACGACTTCGCCGCGCGCGTGGTCGCCGCGATCGCGCACCGCCCGGCACACGGCATCGCCCTCTACACCGACTGGAGCAGCCCGCAGAACAGCTTCCTGTCCCGCCTGGCCGCGGTCGTCGGATCGCCGTGGGCGCCGCTGTCCCCGATGGAGTGGACCCCGGCGCTGGCGTTCCTGCTGCCGGCCGGCGTGGCCGCGGACCTGGCCGACTATCTGCGGCCGATCCCGGACGAGGTCACCGACGACGACCAGATGATCGCCAGATACTGCCGGGAGCGCGGCGTGCCGCTGCTGACGACCGTGCCCCACCTGGTCGACAACCGTGGGCTGCCGACCCTGATCGCCGGGCACGGCGGCCGGCACCACGCCACCGTGTGGGCGCCGCCGGTGCCGTCCGCCACGCACTGGGCGCTCGACCCCCGGATCGAGACGGCACTGGCCCTGGGTTCCCGCTACCGGTCCCACGACGAGTACGTCGTGCAGGTCAAGGACTCCCGCTGCCTGATCCGACTGCTCCGCCCGCACACGGGTGAGCCCGCCGGCAACGAGTTCTGCTGGTACTGGGAGGACTGGTGCGACCTGATCGGGGTCAGCGCCGAGCAGGTGACGAACGCGCTGGCCGCGTACCTGGACCACCGGCCGGGACCGCAGCCGTCGGCGCGGGCCGCGCTGGAGATCTGGGCTGCCGGATACCTGCTCGGGCTGGAGGCCGCGGCGGTACGCCGTGACCTGCCCGTCCCACTCGATCCCGCCCACCCGGCCCGGATCCGTGCGGCCGTGTCGTCCTGGGTGGACTCCGGCCTGACCGGCGCGGACGGTACGGCCCTCGGCGCCGCCGGCCGCACGGCGCTCATCGACCTCGGCGCGGCGGCGGTCGCCCTCGGCCTGCACGGCCGGAGCCCCGGCACCTTCGTCACGGCCGGCGTTCCGGCCGGCGCCCGTGGAGAGGACTTCCGACATGACCACGCTTGCCACGACTCCTGACCCGGCCCTGGGCACCCTTGTCGAACGGATGGCGCGCCGCGAGGTCGCGGCGCACTTCCTCATCCCGGCCGATCAGCCGCCGGGGGTGATCCGCCCGCCCGCACCGCCGATGGCGGTCCGGGTGATGGCCTGCCCGGACTGCGGCGCCGACGCGGCCACGTTCCGGTCCGCGGGCATCGCGCTGCCCTTCGCGGAGTGGCGGATCGTCACGGCGGACGACCCCGACACCGGCGGCCTGCCCACGCTGGCCGTGCTCGGCTGCGAGTGGTTCGCGCCGCGGGCGATGCTGCCGGTGGCGATCGCGATCGAGCGGTTCGGCCCGGTATCGGCGACCGGCTTCCGCAGCCGCGCGGTGGCGGCCACCGAGCTGCGGGGCCTGCCGTTCGACGCCGTGCTGGCCGCCCTCGACGCGCAGGAGAGCTGGGCCGACGCCGTGTCCGCCGGCAGCGACCTGCCGGTCGGGCCGGCGCGGACCGTGCCGGCTGCCAGCCGGCTGGTCAGCCCGGCGACCACCTGGGCCGCCTACCGCGCCTCGGTCACCGCCCGGTTCCTCGGCCCGCACGCGTCCGACGTGGCGCTGGGCCGGTGGAACGAGCTCTACCTGGAGAACCGCCGGGACGCGGCGGTCCGGACACTGGATGGCTACGCATCGTGTCCGGCCTGACCGCCGACGTGCGCTGGCAGCCGGCGCACTTCACCGGCTCCCGGGCGCTCACCGAGCACCTGACCTGGGGGCAGGTGCTCGTGGAACGCGACATCCGCCGGATGCCGCCGGGCACCGCCTACAACGTCACGGTGCCGGTGCTGATCCCTGCGGGAGTGGACCTGGCCATGGTGTGCGCCGCGGTGGGTGCGCTGGCGGGTCGCTTCGAGGCACTGCGCACGCGGTTCCCGCGACGGGACGGCCGGCTGGTCCAGGAGGTGCTCGACCGCGGCAGCATCCCGGTCGGGGTCTTCTCCGGCACCGGTCCGGCCGAGCAGTTCGCGGCGACCGCCCGGGACCTGGACGAGCAGCTCGAGGCGACACCGTTCGATCACGATCGGGAACTGCCGATGCGCGTTCTGGTCTACGTGCACGCGGGTGTGCCCCGGGCTCTGGTGCTCTGCATCTCCCACCTGGCGGCCGACCTGCAGAGCAGCCGTCTGGCGGCACGGGTGCTGGCGGAGATGCTCGCCTGCCGGGCGGCGGGGCGCCCCGATCCGGCGGCTCCGGAACTGGTTCATCCCGCCGACCTCGCCGCCTTCGAGCGTTCCCCCCGGGGCCGGAAGGTCAGCGCCGCCGCCGTGGCCCACCTGCGCCGGCAGTTGGACGCGGTGCCGCTCGACAACTTCGCCGGGATCCGGCCGGTGGACCCGGCCGAACCCCGGTTCTGGCGCGGTGTCCTGGACTCGCCGGTCTCGGCGCCGATGCTGGGGGCGCTCGCCGAGCGGTACCGCACCAGCACCGCCACGGTCGCGCTCGCGGTGACCGCGGCCCTGCTGGGTGTGGTCGCCGAGACCGACAGGTGCGGGCTGCTGCTGGTCACCGGCAACCGCACCACCGCGCCGCTGCGGGCCTCGGTCGGCACGCTGACCCAGCACATGCCGGCCGTCGTCGACCTGACCGGGCCGGCCTTCTCCGACCTGGTCCGGCACTGCTGGATCACGGCCGTGCGGTCGTTCCGGCATGGCCGCTTCGACCCGGTCGACGGGTGGGCGGCGCTGGCCGAAGTGAGCCGGGAACGCGGCGCCGAGCCGGAGATCCGATGCTTCTTCAACGACATGCGCGGCGCGCCGGAGACACCGCCCGCCGCCGTGTCGCTCGACCCCGACGAGGTGCGGCGGGCCCTGGCCGAGCCGAGCTTCCGGTGGACCGAGCGCCGGCCGGCCGGGTCCTCGTTCTTCATGGAGGTCGGTGACGTGCTCGACGCGCCGGGGCACCTGCGCTGGACGTTGCTCGCGGACACCACTCTGCTGCCCCCGGACCTCATCCGTGCCGTCCTGGTCGGAGTGGATCGGACGCTGCTGCGGCTGCTCGACACGGATCTCCTCCTCTCCGAGGTCGGCGAGGCCGCCGGTCTGCACCGCGGCGTGGTGGCCCCGCACTGAACGAACCGATCAACCGGGGCGGGGCAGCAGGGGCTGCCCCGCCCCGGTCTTTCAGCCCTGGGCGGTGGCCGTCAGCTCCGGCTGCACGTCACCGGCGGCCGGGGCGGAGGGGACCGGCGGCCGGCCACCCAGGAAGCGGGGCGCCCACCACGCGGCGCGTCCGAGAATCGCCATCGTCGCCGGAACCAGCAGCATCCGGACGATCACCGCGTCGATCAGGACGGCCAGCACCAGGCCCAGGCCGACCTCCTTGATCGGGGCGAAGCCCCCGGTCATGAACCCGGCGAAGGTGACCGCGAGGAGCAGGGCAGCCGCGGTCACGATGCCGCCGCTGCGCTGCAGGCCCTCCCGGACGGCCTGGTCCGGGGCCGCGCCGGCGAACCGGCGCTCGCGGATCCGGGACAGGACGAAGACCTCGTAGTCGGTGGAGAGACCGAACGCGATCGCCGCGACCACCACCGGCACGGTCAGGTCGATGCCGTCGAGCCGCTCACCGCCGAGCAGGCCGACCAGGTGGCCCTCCTGGAACACCCAGACCACCAGACCGAGCGCGGCGACCAGGCTCAGCAGGTTGGTGAGCACGGCCTTCAGCGGGATCAGCACCGATCGGGTGAAGGCCAGCAGCAGGATGAAGGTGGCAAGCAGCACGATGCCGCCGGCGATCGGGAGGCGGTCGCGCAGCTCCTGCTGATAGTCGCTGAGGCGGGCCGCGTCCCCGGTGACCTGCACCGTGAAGGGGGCGTTCAGGGCGCGGATGTCGCGTACCGCCCGGATGGTGTCCGGGTCGCTCGTCGGGTTCTTCGGGGTCGCCTGCAGGACGGCCAACCCGCCGCCGCTGCGCCCCGGATACACCCCGGACACGCCGGGTACCGCGGCGACCCGCTGCCGGAACTCGGCCAGGTCGGGGTCGTCGGCCGAGGTCCGGGCGACGATCGTGATCGCGCTCGGACCGGCGAGCGCCGGGAAGTGCTCCCGCAGTTCCTCGGTGAGCTGGCGGGTGGCGCTGTCGGCCGGCAGCGACTTGGGGTTGCTGGTGTCCAGCCTCAGGTTGGTCACCGACAGTCCGGCCACGATCAGGCCGGCGAGCACCACCAGCAGGGTCAGCACCGGCATCTTCTGCACCCCACGGGCGACCGCGGCGAAGGACCGGCCGCGCTCCTTCCGCGCCCGGACCGGCTTGATCCTGTTACGCAGCAACTGGAGCAGCGCGGGAAGCAGGGTGATCGCGGCGAGCATGTCGATAAGCACCACGGCGGCGCCGGCCACGCCGATCGACCGCAGGAACGGATCGGCGAAGACCACCAGGCTGGCCAGGCTGACCGCGATGGTCAGACCGGAGAAGACGATGGTACGGCCGGCGCGTTCGGAGGCCCGCACGAGCGCCTCCGCCGCGTCCTCGGTGAGCGCCCGTTCCTCCCGGAACCGGCTGACCATCAGCAGCGCGTAGTCGACGCCGAGACCGATGGCGAGCATCGTGGTGACCTGGATCGAGTAGATCGACACGTCGGTGAAGAAGCTCATCACCAGCAGCGTGGTGAAGGTGCCGCCGACGCCTACCAGCGCGATCAGCAGCGGCAGCCCGGCGGCGATCAGCGACATGAAGACCAACAGCAGCAGGAGCAGCAGCAACGGCGCGGAGATGATCTCGGCTCGCCGGGTGTCCGAGGTGGCCTGGTCGTTGAACTCGCGGTCGGTGAGCGGCCCACCGGCGACCACCGCGGTCGTCCCGTCGATCCCGGTCAACTGGTTGCGCACCTTGTCGGCCAGCAGGTCGCCCTGGTGTGCCAGTTCCACGTTCACCACGACCGCCGCGCCGTCGGTGGCGACCGGGGCCCCGGGGGCGAACGGGTCGTTCACCGCGAGCACGCCGTCGGTGGCGCGCAGCTCGGTGAGCGCCGTGGAGACCTTGGTGCGGAAGGCGGGGTCGGTGGCCGAGCCGCCGGAGATGACCGCGTTGATCACGGGTGGCGCGAGCTTGGCGTCACCGAGCGCCTTGGCGCCCTGCTGCGACTCACTGCCGGCGATGGCACCCACCGTGGTCGTCATCCGGGCGAAGACGCCGTTGCCGACCGTGAACCCGGCCGCGGCGATCACCAGCCAGATGACGAGCACGACGGCGGGGCGCCGGCGAGCGAAACGCGTAACGACACGGATCATCACACAGCTCCTCAGGACATAAAAATCGATGTGATCTCATCCTGAAGAAGCGAGCGCCCCAGCAGATCGCCGCCGAGAGCGAAATCTGGACTCACCCGTGCGAGGGAGAGCGTTCAGTCGAGATCCTCACCGGGACTGATCAGGCCGGCCTCGTAGGAGAAGACCACCGCCTGCACCCGGTCCCGCAGGCCCAGCTTGGCCAGCACGTTGCTGACATGGGTCTTGACGGTGTGGTCGCTCACCGTCAGTCGGGCGGCGATCTCGGCGTTGGAGAGCCCACGGGCGACCAGGGACAAAGTCTCCCGCTCCCGGCCGGTCAACTCGTCCAACCGGGCCGGCGGGCGGATCGCGCCCCGGGGCCGACGCAGCAGGTCGGCGATCACCCGCCGGGTCACCGTCGGGGCGAGCAGCGCCTCCCCCTTGGCGATCACCCGGACCGCCTCGACCAGCTCCGCCCGGCGCATGGTCTTGAGGAGGAAGCCGTTCGCGCCGGCCCGCAGCGCGTCGTGCACGTGTTCGTCGACGTCGAACGTGGTGAGGATGAGCACCCGGGCGTCCGTGGTGGCGCAGATCCGGCGGGTGGCCTCGATGCCGTCGATCGGGCCCTCCATCCGGATGTCCATGACCACCACGTCCGGCTTCTTCTCGGCCACCACCCGCAGGGCCTCCAGGCCGTCCGCCGCCTCGCCCACCACGGTCAGATCCGGCTCCGCGTCCAGGATCATGGCGAAGCCGCCCCGAACCAGGTCCTGGTCGTCGACGACCACGATGCGCACCATGGGGCGCCACTCCTCGATACGTAGCAACTCACTCGGCGGGCAGGACGGCGCTCACCGTGAAGCCGCCGCCGTCGGGACCCGCTCCGACGGACAGCTCACCGCCACAGGCGGTGACCCGCTCCCGCATGCCCATCATTCCGTATCCGCCACCGACGTCCACCGCGCCGACACCGTCGTCGGTGACCGTGACCCGGATGTCGCGCGGACCGAACTCGATCAGCACGTCCACCATCGACGCCCGCGCGTGCCGGATGGTGTTGGTCAGCGCCTCCTGCACCACCCGGAAGATCGTGGCGTCCACGTCGGCGGGCAGTGGCCGCTGCTGCCCGCGCCAGCGCAGCGCCGCCTCCAGGCCGCCCTGACGCACCTCGCCGAGCAGCTGCGGCACGTCGCCCACCCCGCGCACCGGGGCCGGCGGCTCCTCGCCCTCCGCCGAACGCAGCGCGGCCAACGATCGCCGGAGCTGGGCGATCGCGGACCGGCCGCTCTCGGCGATCACCTCGAAGGTCTTCTCCACCCGGGCCGGGTCGGTGCGGGCCACCACCGGCCCGGCCTCCGCCTGGACCACCATGATCGCGACCGTGTGCGCGACGATGTCGTGCACCTCGCGGGCGATCCGGTTGCGGTCGCGGGCGGCGGCGGTGGCTCGTTCCTCCTCCTGGCGGGCCGCCCGTTCCTCGAGCACCGCGATCCGGTCGCCGCGACCCCGGGAGGCGATCCCCATGCTGTACGCCGCCACGTACGCCATCCCCACGTATCCGAAGGTGGCGGCGCTCTCGCCGGGCACCACGAGCGAGACCACCACGCCGACGGCCTGCACCCCGATCGCGATCTGCCGCCAGGGCGACGGGCTCAGCAAGGCGAACGTGTACGTCGCGACGAGCGGCCCGAAGGGCAGCGGCGGCAGTTGGTGCGACAGCCCGAGGACGCTGATCGCCAGGCCCACGGTCACCGTGGTGAGCAGCGGAGCCCGCCGACGCCAGATCAGCGGCAGCGAGGCTCCGGCGGCCACCAGGATGTGCCAGACCTTCCCGTCCTGCGAGAACGTCACCGGCAGGGCGGTGCCGACGAACACCGCCAATGCGATCAACCCGTCCAGCCAGAGCGTGGCGTTGCGGGGCAGCCGCGTGGGCCAGGCCCGCGATCGGACGGTGGCCGGAAGGGACATGGACAACGGCACGATCGGCTCCTCAACGCACGGCGGTCCCCAGTATGCGGCCCCGGAACCGTCCGGCCGGGACCCACGCGAGGTGGGCCCTCGTCGATGTCCTGTTCAGGACATCGAGGTGGAGACCGGAACGAGCGGATCGGTTGAATGGAGTTCAGTCGAAGAGAGAAGGAGGCACCACGTGGGCGCAGTCCGCGTCGCCATCGCCGGGGTCGGCAACTGTGCCGCGTCGCTGGTGCAAGGCGTTGAGTACTACCGGGACGCGAGGGTCACCGACACCGTTCCCGGCCTCATGCACGTCGCCTTCGGCGGCTATCACGTCGGCGACATCGAGTTCGTCGCGGCCTTCGACGTGGACGCCAAGAAGGTGGGCCGGGACCTCTCCGAGGCCATCGTCGCGAGCGGCAACAACACCATCAAGATCTGCGACGTCCCGCCGTCCGGGGTCGTCGTGCGGCGCGGCCCGACGTTCGACGGTCTCGGTGACTACTACCGGGAGATGATCGAGGAGTCCGACGAGCAGGCCGTCGACGTGGTGCGTACCCTGCGCGAGTCCGGGGCCGACGTCCTCGTGTCATACCTGCCGGTGGGATCGGAGGACGCCGACCGGTTCTACGCACAGTGTGCGCTGGAGGCGGGGGTGGGGTTCGTCAACGCGCTGCCGGTGTTCATCGCCTCGGACCCGGCGTGGGCGGCCCGGTTCACCGACGCCGGCGTGCCGATCATCGGCGACGACATCAAGTCGCAGGTGGGCGCCACCATCACCCACCGGGTGCTGGCGAAGCTCTTCGAGGATCGCGGGGTCCGGCTGGAGCGCACCTACCAGCTCAACTTCGGCGGCAACATGGACTTCATGAACATGCTGGAGCGTAAGCGCCTGGCGTCGAAGAAGCTGTCCAAGACCCGGGCCGTCACCTCGCAGGTGCCCCGCGAGATGGCCGCCGGCGACGTGCACATCGGCCCCAGCGACTACGTGCCGTTCCTGGAGGACCGCAAGTACGCGCTGGTGCGCCTGGAGGGGCGGGCGTTCGGCGACGTGCCCCTGCAATTGGAGTACAAGCTCGAGGTCTGGGACTCCCCCAACTCCGCCGGCGTGATCATCGACGCGGTCCGGGCGGCCAAGATCGCCCTGGACCGGGGGGTCGGCGGGCCGATCCTCTCCGCCTCCTCGTACTTCATGAAGTCGCCGCCCGAGCAGTACGACGACGCCGCCGCCCGGGACGCCGTGGAGCGCTTCATCCGCGGCGAGGTCGAACGCTGACCGTCGGACGATGACGGGGGAGCCGGACGTCCGGCTCCCCCGTCGTCGTCCGTCACGGCTTCCGTCGGAGATCGCGGCGGAACTCGCGGCGGTGGCAGCGTGCCGGATCCGTGCCGGCCAGTGCCACGGCAGCGCGGAAGAGTCCGTGGTCGGGCAGGTCCCGGAGGAAGTAGGCGCCGGGCAGCCGGTTGGACGGGTCGCGGACCACCGCCCCGCCCGCCGCGCCGGGGACCGGCAGCCGCAGCCCGAGCGCCAGGCGCGCGCCGGCGGCCTTGACGCACGCCTCCTTGCGGGTCCACAGCCGCAGGTACGCCGCGTAGGCCGCGGTGCCCGCCGCCGCCACCCGGGCGGCCTCCGCGGGGGTGAAGAAACGTGCGGCCATCCGCCGCGGATCCAGCCCCGGCCGGGGATGGTCGAGGTCCACACCGACCTCCCGGCCGGCGACCGCGATCAACGCCCGATCCCCGGCGTGCGCCAGGCTGAAGTGCAGCGACCGGCCCGGCAGGTACGGCCGCCCGCGCGGGTTGCGGCGCAGCGGCAGCGCGGTGGGGCGCAGGTCCAGCCGGTCGGCGAGGATCGCGTTCAACGCGGCGTGCGCCACCACGAAGCGGCGGCGTCCGTCCGGGTCGCCGACGGCGGCGGCCCGCCGCAGCTCGGCCGCGCTGAGCCAGTGGGCGGCGTCGACGTCCCGGTCCAGGTGTACGGTCCAGACGTCGACGCCGCCCGGGTCAGTCACGGCCGAGTTTGCCCTGTATGAGGCCCTGGAAGGTGTTGAGTCGCTGGATGTTGCCGGTGCCTTCCATGAATTCCACCCCCCGGGCGTCGCGGATCAGCTTGTCCAGCATCGGCTGAGTCAGCCGCGCGCCCGGGCCGAAGTAGTCGAGCGCCTCAAGCGTCACCTCCTCGGCGAGTCGGGCCGCCCGGGCCTTCGCCGCCGACGCCAGGTGGCCGTTCGCCGGCTGGGCGTCCACGATCGAGGCCGCCTGCCAGATGAGCTGTCGTACGCCGTCGATCCGCCGGCCGGTGCGTTCCCAACGCAGCCGATCGGCCTTGGACAGCGAACCACGCTGCTCGATGACGTAGTCGTGCGCGGACCGGGCGATGCCCAGGGCGATCGCCGCCACGCCCGGTCGGAGCCGGTTGAACATCTGCACGCCGCTCCACACCCCGCGCCGGGTGGGACTGAGGTGGTGCCCGAGCACCCGACCGGCCGGGACCGGCACGCCGTCGAGTGTGATCGCGCTGAGCTGGGCGCCGCGCAGGCCGATCGTCGGGATCGGCTCGGCCTTGAAGCCGGGCGCGTCGGTCTCGACGAGCACCGCGGTGGCGCCGAGCGGGCCGGGCCGGTCCCGGGCGAAGACGACGCCGACCTGGGCCCGGGCGCCGTTGCCGATGTAGCGCTTGGCACCCCGCAGGAGCAGGCCCCCGTCGCCGTCCGGGTCGAGCGTCGTGCCCATCGCCGCCGCGTCCGAGCCGTGGTCGGGTTCGGTGAGCGCGAAGAAGGTCCAGGTCGGCGCGGCCAGTAGCCGGCCGTAGAACCACTCCTTCTGGTCCTGGTCGGCGAGCAGGTCGATGAGCACCCCGGACAGCGAGGCGCCGGGGGACGCGAGCATCATGCCGGCGTCACCGGCGGCGATCTCCTCGGCGAACACCACTCGCTCCATCGCGGTCATGCCGTCGAACCGGTGTCCGCCGATGAGCGTCCGGTCCGGCAGCCACGGCGCCGGGATGAGCATGGTGGACAGGTGCCGTACCGCCGGGTTGTCCAGGCACCGGTACACGGTGTCCGGGTCACGGTCCAGCTCCAACGCCGTCGAGCGCAGGTCGCGCGCCCAGTCCCGGGCGTGCGCCCGGGCGGTGCCGAGCCGGTCGTCGAGTTCGATCACGCCGTCCACCCCTCTCCACCGATCCAGGCGTCGGCCAGCAACTCCGACGCGTTCACCGCCAGGCCCGGGCCGTCCGCGACGAACCCGCTGGCCCCGAGCAGGCGCAGCAGCATCCGGTCGGCGGTGGTGATCTGCCGGTGCAGGGCGGCCAGGGATCCGGCCGGTGGCGGCGTACCGGTCAGCCGGACCTTGATCTCGATCTGCTCGGTGACGACGTCCGCCAGCGCGCCCTTGATCATCTGTTGCAGCAACAGCGGGGTGTCCCCGGCGCGGCGGTCGCCGAGGTGGGCGACGGTGAGGTCGAGCAGTGCCTCGGACAGCCCGAGCCGGAGCCCGGCCAGCGCGGCCATCCACTCCGGCCAGGGCGCCGGGGCGCCGGCCGGGTCGGCGGCGCCCCGGTAGCGGACGGCCGCCAGCCGGCCGTCCGCTGTCTCGACCGTGCCGAGCCGCTCGACGGCGGCCGGGTCCAGGGCGGCGACCGTGTCCCCGGTCCAGACCCGGCCGGCGTCGCGCAGCGTCGGCTCGGGCAGCACGCAGCACCCGGTCGGGCCGCACGGCAGGACCCCGCCCGCAAGCGTGTCGTGCATCGTGGTGAGCGTGGCGGTGAGCCCGCCGGTCCGGGCGCTGCGCCGGGCCTGGTCGGCGATCACGACCGGGTCTCCGGGTCCGAGCCGGCGAAGACCGCCGCGCAGAGAGTGCCCGACACCGGGTCGTGGTCCGCCACCGCGATCGGCCCGGCGGTGCCCGCCCGGTGCCTGGCGAACTCGGCCCAGACACCTGCCGCGCCCAGGTCCGGCGCCCGGACCACCGGACGGCCCGGGCCGGCGGTCAGGCCGGGACCGGCGATCACGACGGCGTCCGCCGGCACCAGCTCGTCGAGCAGCGTCCCGACCGCCGTGGGCGCGACGTCCGGACGCTGGTGCACGGTCGCCCCGTCCGAGCCGGCCGGTTCGAGCAGCACGGCCACCCCGGCGTCGTGTCCGGGCACCGGATAGCGGGCCCCGACCACCTCGTACGACATCGTCGTCTGCTCCAGGACCAGCAGCAACGCCCGGCAGCCCGGGAAGTCGCCGGAGTAGGTCCCGAGCAGCCGCAGGGCGGTGAACGCCGCCACCGGTCCCTGGTCGGACACCGCGAAGGCGAGGGGATCGCCGTGCACGAGCTCGCTCAGATAGCAGGCGGTGACCCGGCGCGGGTCGGCGTCCGGGGTGGAGTGCGCGATGGCGATCAGGTCCACCGGCACCGCCAGGTCGAGATCACGCACCAGGCGGTCCGCCATGTCGGTGAACGAGTTCCGGCCGGCCGCCGCGTGCCGGTCCCGGTCGAACCGGCGGCCGTACAGCTCGGTCATGTCCGAGAGGTATTCCTCGAGCAGCGGATCGCCCCGGTACGGCTCCGGGTCGGGGCCGAACCGGCGGGCGATCACCTGAGTCGGCCGGAGCCGACCCGTACGGGTCGACGGGGCCGGAGCGATGGACAGGAACATCGGCGTCAGGCCAGGCCCTGCTCGAGGATGTAGTCGGCGAGGCTGCCGACCGATTCGAAGTGGTGCTGCTCCAGCGTGTCCGAGTCGATCACGACGTCCAGCCGGTCCTCGATGTGCATCAGCAGCTCGAGAACGTTCGTGGAGTCCAGGCCCAGCTCGTCCATCAGCCGGGTCTGCTCGGTCACCTGGACCGAGTCGCGGTTCAGCACCGCGACAACGGCGTCGATCACGTGGTCGACGACCGCGGCGCGGTCGACGGTGGCCTCCGAAGCCATGGTCATGGCGGTCCTCCTGTGTGTGCCGGTCGGGATGGGTCGTCAGTCGAGGATCTGCGGTCCGAGCAGGTCCTCGACGGTGTCGCGGCGGCGGACCAGGCGGGCCCGGCCGCCGTCCACGAGCACCTCGGCCGGGTGGCCGTGGCTGAGGAAGAGCACAGGTGAGGCGCTCGGGCCGTACGCGCCGGAGCGCAGCACGCCGACCAGGTCGCCCGGCCGCAGCTCGGGCAGTTCCACGTTGCGGCCGACGGTGTCGTTCGGCGTGCACAGCGGGCCGGTGACGTTCCACGGGGCGGCGTCCGTGCCGGCCCGGTTGAGCAGCCGCATCGGGAAGTTGCGCTTGACGTAGGAGCCGATGCCGACGGCCGCCATGTGGTGGTTGGTGCCGCCGTCGGTGACCGCGAAACGCTCCCCCATGGAACTCTTCACGTACCGCACCCGGGTGACGTACGTGCCGCACGGCGCGGTCAGGTAACGGCCCAGCTCCAGCAGCAGCCGGGCCCCGGGGTGCGCGGCCTGGAACGCCTCGACCACCGGGTTGAGCAGGCCGGCGACCGCGGCCGGGTCGAGGTCCGGTTCGCCGGGGAAGTAGGCCACGCCGAGGCCACCGCCCACGTCGACCGCCTCCAGGACGAAGTCCAGCCGCTCGGCGAGCCGCTCGGCCAGGTCGATGATCCGGCGGGCGTTCTCGGCGACCACCTCGGGATCGAGGATGCGGGTGCCCAGGTAGGCGTGCACGCCCAGGACGCGTACCCCGGGATGGTTCTTGACCAGGTCGACCTCGTCGAAGAGCTGCTGCTCGTCGATCCCGAACTGGCGCGGCTTGCCGCCCATGGTGAGGCCGGAGCCCTTGACCGCGAAGCTCGGGTTGACCCGCAGCATCACCGGGGCGATGACGCCCCGTTCCCGGGCCAGCTCGTCGATCAGCGCCAGCTCCCCGAACGACTCGCAGACAAGCGCGAAGACGCCTTCGGACAGGCACGCCTCAAGTTCGGCGCGGCTCTTGCCGGGGCCCAGGAAGATGATGTCGCCCGGGGCCACCCCGGCGGCGAGCGCGGTGCGCAGCTCCACCATGGACGACACCTCCGCCCGGGCGCCCTGCGCGCCGAGCAGGGCGCAGACGGCCACGTTCGGGTTGGCCTTGAGCGAATAGAAGATCTCCATCGCCGGGTGCAGCCGCTCGCGCAACCCCAGGTACTGCCCACGCAGGCTGTCCCCGTCGTACACGTAGAGGGGCGTGCCGAACCGCTCGGCCAGTTCGGACATCGCAACGCCCTGGATCGCCACTTCTCCGGTCACCGTCGTGTTCCTTCCGCCACGGCCGCCAGGCGGCCCGCGATCTCCCCGTCCATCGCCATCAACTCGTCGGTCGTCGGCGCGGTCAGGAAGCCGTACAGGCGGCCGTCGGCGGCCCCCGTGCCTTCCCGCACCAGGGCGTTCACCGTCGAGAAGTTCTGCACCACCATTCCGGCCCGGCCGGCGTCGCCCAGCAGCCACGGCCCGAGCCCGTCACGGACCTCGCCGAAGCGGAGCGGCCGGGCCAGGCGCAGCGGATACTGCCGGGCCAGCGCGCACCAGCCCGCCGGCACCAGGTGTTCCTGGAGCCCGACCTGATAGGTGGACATGTTGTGCCGCGCGTTGATCTCCACGACCGGGTAGACGCCGCCCTCCGGGTCGAGCATCGCGTCCACCCCGACCACGCCGTGGTAGCCGTCGCGGGCGAGCCGGGCGCCGAGCGCCGCGGCGCTGTGCGTCACGGCCGCGAGCTGCCGCGCGGTCAGCCCCGCCGGCATCCGGTGCCCCTTGTGTACGCCGTTGGCGGTGACCGCCTCCTTGACGAAGTCGAAGTGCACCCCGCCGTCGCGGAACACGGTGAACTGGTAGTTGAGGTCGGTGGTCTTGGCGACCCACTCCTCGACCAGCAGCGCCAGCCGGTGGTCGCCGGAACGGTCGGCCCGGCGACGCAGCGTCCGGTGGATCTGGTCCAGGCGCGCCTCGTCCCGGATCAGCAGCAGGCCCTTGCCGGACACCCCGTACGAGTCCTTGAGCACCACCGGCCGCCCGGCCGCGAGCAGAGCCCGCGCGTGTTCCACCGCCTCGTCCAGTTCCTCGATGGTCTCGCAGGTCCAGCCCGCGGACTGGCGCAGCCCCAGCTCGGTGGCGATCCGCCGGCTGTAGATCTTGCCGTTGACGGCCTTGCAGACGGCCGCCGGCGACCCGGCCAGCGCCACCCCGGTACGCGCGGCGAGCGCCTCCTCGTCCGCGGAGACGCCGTGCGGGACGATCGCCGCCGCCCCGGCCAGGGCGGACAGCCGGGTCAGCAGGGCCGGGCTGTCCAGCGCGTCCTGGGTCACCGTGTGGTGCGGGTCCTGCCGGTCGGTGACCAGCAGATGCGGCAGGGCGGCCCCGAGTTTCTCCAGGTGGGCCAGGTGCTCCGGGTCCGGCTGGTCCTTGAGAACCACGTGGTCGTCCGGACCGGCCAGCAGCAGGGCGAACTCGTCCATCCGGTTCACCATCGCGTCACCCGCGGTCAGCGCGACCCGGGGCAGGCCCGGCTCGTCACCGCCCCACCGCTGCTCGACCTCGAAGTTGCCGAGGAACACCAGGGGGGTCCGGTCGGTGCCCAGCAGCGCCGTCCGCAGCCGTCTGACGAAAGGTTCCTGTGTCGTCGTCATAGCGTCCTATCAGTGCTCGAAGACCGCGGCGGCGAAGGTCGAGCCCAGCCCGACCGCGGCCATCAGGTAGCGGTCGCCGGGCCGTAACCGGCCCAGGTCGCGGGCCGCCACGTAGTTGAGGAAGGAGTCGGCGCAGAAGCAGTGGCCGGTGACCGGCATGTTGTCCAGGAACAGGCGTTCCACCGGGATGCCGACCTTGCGCGCCACCCGCACCCAGGACACCCGGTTCACGTTGTGCGGCAGCACCAGGTCCAGGTCCGTGACGGTGATCCCGGCGCGGGCCACCGCCGCCAGGATCACCTCGGCGAGCGCGTCCGGATAGCGCTGCTGGAACTCCAGGGACATCTCCGCGCTCAGGGACAACCCGGCGTTGAACTCGCCGTGCATGGCCGCGGCGTACGACAGCAGCCGGTCGCGCCGGCCGGTGCCGACCAGGACGGCGGCGCAACCCTCCCCCATCAGGGCGGTGCCCGGGATCATCCGGGCCGACGGGGTGAACGCCTTCTCCCCGACGAAGACCAGGGCCAGCGCCTCCGGCTCGCCGTCCTCGGCGAGCAGCCGACCGGCCATCTCGACGGCGAGCAGACCCGAGGCGCAGGCGTGCTGGGTGACCGCGAACGCCTGGGCGTGCCGCAGGCCGAGGGCCCGTACCACGTCGTGCAGCGGATCCTCCGGGTACGGCGCGATCGCCTGGAGGGTCCGGGCCTGCACCACGTACCGCACCTGGGATTCGCGGCCCCGCAGCTCGGACAGTTTCGCCGCGGCGTTCAGCATCAGGTCGGCGATCGTGCCGGTCGGTTCCCGCAGCACCTCGGCCAGTCCGTAGTAGCGGTGGAACATCCGGATCTGCGTGTCGGTCAGTCCCAGTTCGCCGGCAAACGAGTCGATCGGCACCCGTTCCGGCGGCAGGTAGGCGGAGACCGCTTCGAGGGCGGTCACGTCCCGGCGTCCAGCGGCAGGCCGGTCAGGTACTCGGTGAGCGCGTCGATGCTCGGGTGGTCCCACACGATCGTCGGTTCCAGCGGCACCCCGAGGTGGTCCTCGATCTCGCCGCAGAGCGCGAGCGCGTACACCGAGTCGAGGCCCAGGTCGGACAGGGGTGCGGCGGTGTCGATGGTGGCCGGGTCCCGGTCGGTGAAAGCGGCGACGCGGTCCTGTAGCCACGGACGGAGCTGTCCGGCGGCCCGGTGGTTCGGCAAGATGGTCAATTCCGGCTCCTTGGAAGGTCGGGCAGCACGCTGTCGGACAGGTCGAAGGCCCGGCCGGCGGCGTACCGGCGGGTCAGCTCCGCGTGGATCGGGCCGGCCAGCGCGGCCGGCAGCGACCGGGACGTGCCGTCCAGCTCGTCGGCCAGCCGCAGCAGGGCCGCCGTCACCCAGGCCGGATCGGCCAGGAAGGTGCCCGGGCGGCGCTGCTCGGCCAGCCAGAGGTTCAGGCAGGTCGCGGCGGTCAGCACCGTGGTGTAGCGGGCGGTCAGGTCGAGCGCCGCCGGGTCCCCGCCGATCGCCAGGTCCGCCGGGCGCAGGCCGAGCGCCGCCGTACGCAGCCGGGCCAGTTCGCCGGTGAACCGCCGGACCAGGCCGCGCAGCCGGTCGTCGCCGGCCGGCATCGCCTCGGCGGCGGTGAGCAGCTGCGCCGTGAGCGGGTCGGCGGTCGAGGCGATCCGGAGCCGGTCGAACGGCAGTGCCGGGAGGTCGGCGCCCAGGTCGTACAGGGCCGGTGGCGGCTCCTGGCCGGTCGCCCAGGAGCGCCGGGCCAGCCGGGGGAGCTGCGGGAGGACGGTGGCCAGGCAGGCGATCCGGGCGGCGTGCCCGAATCCGGCCGGGGCCAGGTCGCGCTGCAACTTCTGGAAGATGCCGTACTCGCCGGTGCGCAGGTAACTCTGCGCGCCGAGCAGCTCGCCGAGCCGGGCCATGGCCCGGATGGACCGGCCGGACACGACGTACTTGACGGCCGAGGCGTACGCGTTGGTGTCCTCGGGCAGCAGGTGCACGGCGCGGGCGACGGTGGTGGACAGGCAGTCGGCGATCAGCAGGTCCACGAACGCTTCGGCCAGAGCGGTGCGGACCACGGGCATGGCGCCCACCGGCCGCCCGCGCAGCCGCCGGTCCTCGCCGAACCGCAGCACCGCGCGCAGGCCGGTGTCCAGCACGCCGAGCGTCATCGCCGGCAGCCCGGTCCGGGTCAGCTGGAACGAGCGCAGCGCGACCTCCATGGCCGAGCCGAGCGGCCCGAGCGCCACACCGGCGTCGACCGGGCACCGGTCCAGCTCGATCCCGCCGAGCTGCACCCCGCGCATCCCGCTGCTGGGGAACCGCGGCAGATACCGCAGCCCGCCCGGGGGCAGCGCGTCCTTCTCCACGAACAGCTGGGTGTGGCTGCGGCCACCGGCCGCGTCAGAGGTGCGACTGAAGATCACCATCGCGCTGCACCGCTGCGCGTTGGTGACCACCTCCTTGCGACCGGTGAGCAGCAGCTCGCCCGGCCGGCCCGGGTCGGCCCGGAAGTCCACCCGGGCGAAGTCGTTGCCGTGCGCCAGCTCGTGGTAGACCGACGCCACCCGCCGGCCGGAGAGCAGCAGCTCCGCCAGCCGCCGCTGTTGGGCCTCGTCGCCGCCGGCCCACACGTTGACCGAGGCGATGAACGAGCTGGCGCCGTAACCGAGGCCCAGGCAGGGGTCCCGCCGGAACACCGCGCGCATCATCCGGATCAGCCGGTCCAGGCCGGCCATCCGGCCGCCCCGGGCGACCGGCACGAACTCGGCGTTGAGCCCGAAGTCGTCGAGCATCCGCTCACCGTCGGCGAACATCTCCTGCCGCTCGTCTGCCGCCAGCACGGCCCGGTTCCCGAGGGGGTTCGCCGGGTCCCACGGATCACCGAAGCGGCTCTCCAACTCCCGCACGGTGGTCATCACGCCTCCTCGGCGCCGTCGAGATCGAGCACGGAGGGGCGACGGCCCGGGGGAAGCGCCGCGTACACCCGGTCGTAGCTCTCGGGGTGGTCGGGCGCGGCGCCGAGGCGGTGCAGCACCCAGGTCAACGCCGCGTCGAGCCACAGCCCGTCCGCCCACAGCGGGTCGGCGCCGGCGTGCTCGTGGTTGTGCAGCCACAGGTGCACCGCGCTCGCGCCGGCCACACACAGCTCGTACCGGTGGGCCAGGTCGTAGGCGGCGGCTTCCACGTCGTGCGGCCGGGGGCGGTATCGGGCCAGCTCGGTGTGCAGCAGCTCGGTCGCGGCCAGGAGCGACTCGGCCCGGGCCGCCGGGCCACCGGCCGCGCGGACGGCCGCCACCGCCGGAGCCAGCCCACGCAACGGTAGGCACCCACGGCCGGCGGCCAGCGAGATCCGGTCCGGATCCAGCTCGGGCACCGGTATCCGCAGGTCGGCCAGCGACCGTAGGCGGGACACGTCCACCGGGTCGCCGGGCCAGCCCCGAGCCAGGTGCGGGAACTGGTTGATCAGCGCGTTGCGGTTGACCGGGGTGCTGCCGTCGAAGATCCCGACGATCCGGTGGTCCCGCTCGACCTTCTGGAAGCGTCCGTAGTCCGGGATGCCGGTGAGGAACGCGCGGGCACCGAGCTGCTCGCCGCACCCGGCGATCAGTTCGTCGGTGAGCGTCGGCACGAGGGCCTTGAGCACCGGGGCAAGCACCCCCAGCTCCTCGGTCTCCGCCGTCACCGCCCGGCTGACCAGGGCGGTCACCGCTTCGGCCAGGAACAGCACGGTGTGCAGCCGGCCCACCCCGCGCCGCAGGTACGGCACGTCGGCCAGCCGCCGTCCGTAGAGCCGGCGCTCGTCCAGGTATCGCCGGACCAGCGCCAGCGCGTGGTCGGCCGCGCCGAGCGACAACGCGGCACACGTCGTACGGGTCAACTGCAGGGCGCGCAGCACCGTCTCCAGCCCGGCGCCGGGCGCACCGACCAGGGCCGTCACCGGCACCGGCGCGTCGTCGAGGACGATCCCGCTGATGTCGGCGCCCCGGATGCCGTGGGTCGGCTCCCCGGGCAGGCACCGGTACGACTGCGCGGGAAGTTCCCGCTTGTCGGCGAGCAGCACCGTGAACCCCCGTGGCCCGCCGGCCGGGTCGGTCCGCGCCAGCAGGCACACCACACCGGCCCGGGTGGCGTTGTTGATCAGCCATTTCGTACC
Source organism: Micromonospora sp. WMMD1128 (assembly GCF_027497235.1). Lineage (NCBI taxonomy): Bacteria > Bacillati > Actinomycetota > Actinomycetes > Micromonosporales > Micromonosporaceae > Micromonospora > Micromonospora sp. WMMD1128. The sequence continues at coordinate 6,738,450 of NZ_CP114902.1, read as the reverse complement.
GGTCACCCGGTACCCGTCGTCGTGCCGGACCGCCGAGACCTCACCGGCGAGCAGGTCGCTGCCGTGGCCCGGCTCGGTGAGTGCCCAGCAGACCGGCACCCCGGCCAGGACCGTGCCGGCGAGCGCACGGGCCTGCGCCAGGTCCGCCTCGTCCCGCGGCGACCGGGCCCAGACCGAGGCCGCGCCGAGGAACGTCTTGCCGTGCCCGATGGCTGTGGTCAGGTCCCGGCGTGCGATCACCCGCAGGACCTGGACCAGAGTGTCGAAGCCGCGCAGCTCGCCGCCGTACGCGGCCGGCACGTAGTGCGCCGGCAGGCCGAGCCGGTCCAGGTGCGCGCAGATCTCCGCCGGGAACGCCTCGATCTCGTCCGCGGCGGCGACCCGGGCGTGGTTGAAGACGACGTCGGCGTCGTCCGGGTCGCCGAGCCGCTCGTCGAGCTGCCGGGCCACGGTCGCGGCCAGGGGCAGGGTGGGCGCGGCCATCTCAGGCCCGCACCGGGTCGCCGGCCCGGCGCGCGGCCCGCGCGCCGTCGGTGAGCTGCTCGTGCTCGGCGCCGAGGGCGTCGGTCAGGAAGAGCATCCGGGCCAGGCCGCGCTGGATCTTGCCGCTTGTGGTGCGGGGCACCGTGCCGGGTCGGACCAGCACCACGCTCACCGCGCCGGTCCCGAACTCCCGCGACAGCAGGTGGCGGATCGCGGCGACCACGGCGGCGCGGGCCGCCGGGTCGAGGGAGCGGGCCCGGCACTCCTGCACCACGACGAGTTCCTCGTGCGGCACCTCGACGGTGAAGGCGGCGCCGACGCCTCGGGACAGACTCTCGTCCACCGCGCGCACCGCCACCTCGATGTCGTGCGGGTACAGGTTGCGGCCGTTGACGATCAGCAGCTCCTTGATCCGGCCGGTCACGAAGAGCTGGCCGTCGCGCAGCAGGCCCAGGTCCCCGGTACGCAGGAAGCCGCCCTCGCCGTCGGCCAGCTCGTTGTCGAACACCTCCCGGGTGGCCTCCGGGTTGGCCCAGTAGCCCCGGGCCACGCTGGCGCCACGCAGCCAGATCTCGCCGATCCGGTCCGGCGGCTGCGGCGACCGGGTGGCGGGATCGACGATCCGGATGTCGAACTCCGGGGTGGACTCGCCGCTGCTGACCAGGTCACGCACCGGTTCCGGGTGGCCGTCGTCGACCGGGGTCACGACGTGTCGTTCCAGCTGTTCGGCGTCGACCGTGAGCACCACCGGCGGGCGACCGATGGTGGCGCCGCTGACGCTGAGCGTGATCTCGGCCAGGCCGTACCCGGGACAGATGGCCTCCGGTCGCAGCCCGGCGGCGGCGAATCGCCTGCCGAACGCGGCCAGGGTGGTCGCCTGCACCGGTTCCGAGCCGTTGACCGCGCGCTTCCACCGGGACAGGTCGAGGCCGGCGATCTGCTCGTCGGTGATCCGTCGGGTGCACAGGTCGTACGCGAAGTTCGGCGCCGGGGAGATCTCGACGTCGTGCCGCTCGATCAGCCGGAGCCAGGTGACGGGGCGTTTGAGGAACGTGGTGGCCGACATCCCGACGCTGCACCCGCCCCGCGAGAGCGGCGCCAACAACTGTCCGATGAGGCCGAAGTCGTGATACATGGGCAGCCAGCCGCCGACCCGTACGCCCTCGCCGCCACCCAGGATCTCGTTGAACGCCCGCAGGTTGGGCACCAGGTTGGCGTGGTCCACGACGACGCCCTTGGGGTCGCTCGTGGAGCCGGAGGTGTACTGCAGGAAGGCGATGGTGGACCCGTCGATGTCCGGCCGCCGCCACGCCGTCGTCCGGTCCGCGGGAACGTCGTCGAAGGCCAGGCACGGCACGTCGGACAGCCCGCACTCGGCCGCCCAGTCGCGGACCGCGTCGAGGGCCGCGGCGTCGGTGACCACGGCGGCCACCCGGGCGTTGTGGGCGATGCCGGCCAGCCGGTCCCGTTGCCGACGGTATCCGTCCGGCAGCGGGGCCGGCACCGGGATCGCCCCGGCGTGCTGGACGCCGAGGAAGTTCTCCGCGAAGGCGGTGCCGGGCTCGTTCAGCACGAGCACCCGGTCACCGGGGCGGACGGTGCCGGCGAGCAGCGCGGCGATCTGCCGGGCCCGGGCGGCCAGGTCGGCCCACGACACCGTACGCACCGCGGCGTCGCCCGGTCCGGGGTCGGCGTCGAAGATCAACGCCGGTCGCTCCGGGTGGCTGGCGGCACGCTCCTGCAGCAGGTCGACGAAGGTTTCGTGATCGGGCATCAGGCGCTCCCCCGCGTGTCGGTGACGTGCCGGACCAGCGTCCCGCCGGATCCGGCAGATGCAGAAGGCTCGATCGAGCGGGCGGTTGGGGTAGCCGAACAGGTATGCCAGGCCGTCACGGCGTCTCCTGCCAGCCGCCGAGCCACCCCTGCGACACCCCGGCCAGGCCGACCGCGACCAGCGCCGCCCGCTGTTCGTCGGTCAGAGCGGTGGCGTCCGGCTCCGCCAGGCCGGAGGTGATCCAACTGGTCATCGCGGCCTGGGCGAGCCCGGCCCCGACCGCCGCCGGGGGCCAGACCCCGTCCGCCTCCTTACGGCGGACCGTCACCGCGTCCGCGCCGAGCAGGTAGCCGGCCGCCCACACCTCAAGGGCGAGTCGCCAGTGGAGACCCGGCGGCAGGCCGGTCACCTCGAGCAGCCGGTCGAACCCGTCCACCACCTGACTCACGGTCACCCCGACCAGGCCGCAGTGATCAGCCCAGTACCAGCCGAAACCGTGTTCGACAGGTTCCCCGGTGCCCGGCCGCAGCGGTCGCAGCAGGCAGCGGTTGCGATGCAGCTGCACGGTGTAGGGCAGCTTCTCGTCGAAGCGGCACCGCCGGCCCAGGGCCTCCTCGGCGCTCGCGCTGAACTGCCAGTACGCCGACGACAGCGCCGGGGCCGGCAGGAACACGGTGGCGTGGAACCGGCCCGGATGCCCGACGATCGTCGGATCGAACCGGTGGTCGACCAGGTGCGGCACGGTCCCGACGACCGGGATGCCGGCCTCCCGGCAGAACATCACCACCATCTCGTCGTCGTCCTTGACGTCGTCCGGAATGCCGGCCAGGTAGTCGGCCAACTGCCGGGCCAACGTCACCGGCAGGACGAACCCCTGGGTGGGGGTCCACTCGACCCGCGACAGCGGCGCGAACGGCCAACCGGCGATCACCGCGCGGCGGACCAGGTACGAGTTCTGCGGGCTGTCCCAGTGCGAGTAGAGCGAGATCCCGTGTTCCGGACGGGCCGCGATCGCCCGGTGCACCTGGGTGGCGAAGCCCCGGATCAGCCGGATGTCGTCCTGCAACACCAGGTGGTGGGTGGCGCCGGCGGCGACCGAGCGCCAGGCCACCTTCGCGGTACGCAACGGGCTGGGCAACCCGTCCGGTTCCGGGTCGGTCACCACCCGGGCGGCCAGCGGGGCGCAGTCGCGCACCAGCGGTGGGATGCGCTCCCGTCGGCGCGGGTGGTGCATGATCGCCACGCTGAGCCGGATCTCGGTGGCCGTCACCGCGCTTCCGCGGCCGAGAGGCCGCCCGGGACGACCGGCTCTCCACCGCGGCCGGCTGACCGGTAGGCCGCCTCGATCAGCGCCGTCGTGGTGACGACCTCCCGCATCGGCCGGTCCCAGCCGGTGCCCGTGGCGATCAGGCCGGCGAAGTCGGCGAACATGCCGCCGAACCACTCCTGGTGGGTCTGGTCGCGGGTCGGCGGGGCCAGGTCGGTGCGCTCCACCCCGCCCGCCGTACGCACCTCGGCCACCCCGTCGTGCACGTCGGCCGTGCCGTCCGGGCCGCTGACCAGATAGCGGTTCGACCGGGTGTCACTGACCCAGCTCAGGTCGATCTCGCAGGTCCCGCCGTCGCCGAAATCCAGGTCCAGCCGGGCGGCCACGTCCATCCCGTCGGCGGCGCCGCCGTCCGCCCACTGCGCGACGCAGGAGACCGTCCGCGGCGCCTCGCCGAAGATCTGGGTCGCCATGTACGCGCAGTGCGTCCCGTGGTCGAGCATGATCCCGCCCCGGGCCACCGAGATGTCCCGACGCCAGTCCGGTTGCCATCCCGGCACCCCGCGGGCGTGCGAGTCACGGGCGATCCGGAACCGGGCCCGCAGCGGACCGCCGAGCCGCCCGCCGGTGACCGCGCCGGTGAGCACCCGCATCATCGGCGAGAACCCGTAGTTGTGCGCGGGGTAGAGCAGCAGGCCCCGGTCCCGGGCCAGGTTGATCAGGTCGAGTGCCTCGTCGGTGCGCACCGCGACCGGCTTCTCGCAGATCACGTGCAGACCGGCGGCGAGCGCTTCGCGTTCCAGCTCGACGTGGTGGTTCGGTGGGGTGCAGATGTCGACCGCGTCCACCGGCTGGGCGGCGAGCAGCTCGGCCAACGTCGTGTAGGTGGCCAGGCCGGGGTCGAGCCGCCGGGCCCGGGCCCGCCGCTCCGGTGACGGGTCGAGCACCGCGACGACCCGGCCGGCGGTGACCGTACGGTATGCGTGCAGTCGCCCTTCCCCCGCGGTGCCGAAGCCGATGACGGCGATCCTCATGCCGGTCCCTCCTCAAGGTGCTGTGGCGCCGCGCCGTCGGTCAACACGCGGCGAATGATCTCGACGGCCTGCTCGGCCAGCTCCGCGTCCACGTTCAGCGGTGGGTAGAGGCGCAGGGTGGTGCCCCCGGTCATCACCAGCACCCCGGCGTCGAGCAACGCCAGGAACGTCTCCCGGAAGGTGCCCTTGTCCAGCGGCCGGCGGGACTGCTTGTCGGCGACCAGCTCGATGCCGATCGCGAACCCGGCGCCCCGGACGTCGCCGACGAGCGGGGACTCGTCGACGAGCGGTTCGAGCGCCGCGAGCATCTCGGCGCCGAGCTTGCCCACCCGGGTGGGCAGGTCCTCGTCGACCAGGACGTCCGTGGTGGTGGCGACCGCCCGGCAGGCCAGCGGGAACGCGCCGAAGCTGGACGAGCTGGCGCTCGGGTCGGAGAACGGGCTGGCGGCCATCAGCTCCGCGGTGGAGATCACCCCGGTGACCGGGTATCCGGCGCCCATCCCCTTGCCGACCGTGACGATGTCCGGCGCCACCTCGTCACGCAGGAAGGCGAACGACTCACCGGTACGGCCGAAACCGGTCATCATCTCGTCGACGATCAGCAGCGCGTCGAACTCGTCGGCGACCGAGGCCAGCGCGTTCAGGTAGCCCGGTGGCGGCACCACGTTTCCCGACCGGCCCTGCACCGGCTCGACGACGAGGGCCGCCAGCGCGCCGGTGGAGTTCTCCTTGATGGTGTCCCGCACCGTCTCCACGCAAGCGAAGCCGCAGCTCGGGAACGTCATCTTGAGCGGGCAGTGGTAGCAGTTGGCGTACGGCGCGCTGAAATAGCCCGGGGGCAGCGGCCCGAGGCCGGCCCGCGCCCCGGCGGTGAGCGCCAGGCTGCCGAGCGTCTTGCCGTGGAAGCCACCCCAGAACGACAGGAACTCGTGCTTGCCGGTGACCGACTTGGCCAGCCGCAGCGCCGCTTCCACCGCCTCGGTGCCACCGCTGTAGAGCTGGATCCGGTCCAGTGGCGGCGGCAGGAACTCACGCAGCGACTCGGCCATCGCCCGGCGGCCGGCCGACCCGAACGCCCCGGCCGGCGCGGTGGCCAGCTCGGCGGTGAGGGCGGCGATCAGGCGTGGGTTGGCGTGGCCGATCGAGTTGACCCCGCCGGCCCCCTGGAAGTCGATGATCTCGTTGCCGTCCGAGTCGACCAGGACCGCGCCGGCGGCGGACTCGACGCACAACTGTGCCCAGAGCATGACGGCCTGCAGGCCGGGTCCGATCACTTCCTGCTCAGCGGCCCAGTGCTGAGCACCACGCGGCCGGTCGGGAGAACGCCCGAAACGTCGGCCGCCGCCTGAACTTTCTGCCATCGCTCCGCCTCTCGGGTGCGGCCGGTGCACCGGTCACGCCGACCGCGGGCCGCTTCCGCCCATGCTCGGGATCCGGCGGCGAGCCCGGGAGCCTCGATCGGCCACGACGAATGGGCATGCCCGGACGGCTGACACGTCCGGGCAGCGCGGCACCGCGGGGGACGCGGCTAGCGTGGCGCCGTGACCAGCACCGTGCAGGACCTCATCGACGTGGCGGCGCAGTCCGCGGTCGACGCCGGCCGGCTGCTCCGGCAGCGGTTCGGCGCTCCGATGGAGGCATCCACGAAGGAGGCGGCCCACGACGTCGTGACCGAGGCCGACCTGGCCGCCGAGGAGCTGATCCGCGCCGCGTTGCGTGGCGCTGCCGCGAACTCGACGGTGGTGGGTGAGGAAGGCGGCCGGCAGCACGGCCCCGCCGTCGGGGCGGACGATCCGGTGTGGCTCGTCGACCCGATCGACGGCACCTACAACTTCGTCCGGGGCATCCCGTTCTTCTGCGTCTCGATCGGCCTGCGGATCGCCGGTCGTACCGTGGGCGGCTGCGTCTACGACCCGGTGCACGAGGAGCTGTTCACCGCGGCCGACGGCTACGCGTGGCTGAACGGCGCCCGGCTGTCCGGGCGTACGTCCGCGCCGTCGGCGCCGCCGCTCGTGCTGTGCGACATCCCGAACGCCGGCGGGCCGCCGGCCCGCGCCGAGACCGATCTGCTGGCCGCGCTGCTCACCGCCGCCGCGGACGTACGACGGCTCGGTTCGTCCGCGCTGGCACTGGCGTACGTCGCGGCCGGCCGCGCCGACCTGGCCGCCAACGCGGACGTCTACGACTGGGACACCGCCGCCGGGCGGGCGCTCGTCACCGCGACCGGCGGCGGTTACCTGAGCCACCCCGATCCGCTGCCGACCCGGCGGCGGGGCAGCTTCGTCGCGTGGGCCCCGGCGTACGAGACCCTCGGCCGCGCGGTCGGCGAGGCCCTGCACACCGACAGCCTCACGGAGACCAGGTGACACCCGGGCGCTTTCTGTTCATGGGCGGCATGCACCGCAGCGGCACCACCCTGCTGGCCGCGCTTGTCGGCACGAATCCGCAGGTGGCCGGGTTCCGGCAGACCGGCGCGCCGATGGACGAGGGTCAGTACCTGCAGACCGTCTGCCCCTACGACGAGCAGCACGGCGGTCCGGGGCGGTTCGCGTACGCGCCCGGGGCGCACATGACCGAGCACCACGAGCTGGCCACCCCGGCCACCGCCCGCCTGCTGCGTGAGCAGTGGGGCCGCTATCTCGATCCCGACCGTCCGGTCCTGCTGGAGAAGTCGCCGCCGAACTTGTTGCGGTTCCGGTTCTTCCAGCGGCTCTTCCCGGGCTCCCGGTTCGTGCTCGTCACCAGGCATCCGGTGGGGGTGGCGATGAGCACCCGGAAGTGGACGCCGGCACTGACCGTGCGGCAGCTCGTCGAGCACTGGCTGCACGCCTACGAACTGGCCCGGGCCGACGCCACGCACCTCGACGCGCTGCTCACCGTCCGCTACGAGGACCTGATGGACGACCCGGGGCGGACGCTTGATGCCATCGCGGCCTTCGCCGGCATCCCACCCACCTTCGACGTCGGCGACCTGGACCGGGACACCAACACCCGATACCTGCACGCCTGGCGGCAGGGCCCGGGGGCCGACGACGACCTCGCCGACCTCGCCGACCGGGTCGAACGGTACGGCTACCGGCTGCCCGCAGCCGCCTGAACCGGCTTCGTCTGAGAGGAGAGAACGGATGTCCCGGTTGCTCATCGTGCACGGCACCGGCGGACCACGACGCTCCGACGACTCGGTCCGCCGGGAGTGGATCAGCTCGATCGAGGACGGCCTCGCGCTGGCCGGCTATCCGGCGGTGGCGCCGGATGCCGCCCTGGTCAACCTCGACGCCCCGGACCGCGTGCCGGCCCTCGGGGACGGTGATCCGGCCGCCGAGGCGGCACTGCTGCGGCGCTGCTGGCGGGCCGCCACCTTCGACGCCGAAGCCGGTGCGGAGCCCGTCGGCGAGGACGCGTTGGCCGCCCGCCTGGCCTGGTCCCGATACTTCTGCGGCCTCACCGTCGAGGAGCTGACCGGGACCCTGCGTCAGGTGCTGGCGTTCGCCGGCGGCCCGGCGGCCGGGCACCCGGCGGTCGACGACGTACGCGCGGCGCTCGGCCCGGACACCGAGATCGTGATCGGCCACTGTCTGGGTGGGGTGGCCGCCGCGCTGGCCCTGGCCGACGCCGGCGCCGCCGCTCCGGCGTTGATCACCCTGGGCGCACCACATCCCCCGGTCGTCGGACCGCCGGCGTCCGGGCCGGCCACCTGGGTGGATCTCACCGACGTGCAGGACACGCTGCTCCTGGCCACCGGGACCGCTCCGGCCGGCGTCACCGGGCGGGTGTCGCTCGACTGCGATCCCCGGGTGCGCGGCGCGCGCAACTATCTGGCCTCGCCGGAGTTCGGCAAGGTGCTCGGCACCCTGCTGGAGACCTCTCCCGGCGGATGACCCCCCGGCGGGAGCATGTCCGGAACGAGACATGGTCCTGGATGGAGCGTGCCGTTGTCGGTTTCGATGATTCGTGTGACTCCGAGTGAGAGGAGCGCGGTCATGACCGCGACGATCGTCGAACACCATCCGCACCGCGAGTCGGCAAGCCTGCGCATCGGCCTGGTAATGATCAACGACATCCTGCGGGACGGCCTCAGCGTGGCTCTCCGCGGGCTGGCCATGACCACTTCCGTCCGCGCCTACCGCTCGATGCCCGAGCTGCTCACCGAGGCCGTCGACAAGCGACCGGAAGTGCTCGTCGTCAACGCGGCAGACGGCGTCGCCGGCATCGCGGCCGCCGCGCTGATCGCCCCGGACAGCAAGATCGTCATGCTGATCCACGACGCCCGTGCCGCCGAGGCGGTGCTGGCCGACGGCGTCGTGGTGGACGGCTTCCTGCTCCAGCAGGACCTGTCCGGTCGCACCCTGGAGAACGCGCTGCGAGCGATCATGACCGGTGAGGTGCCGATGCCCGCGGTCCTGGCGCAGCAACTGCTGGCCCGGGCGGGCATCCGCCGCACGCCCTCGTCGATGGCGCCCATCAAGCTGACGCCGCGCGAGCACGAGACGTTGTTGCTGCTTGTCGAGGGGCTGAGCAACAAGCAGATCGCGCGACGCCTCAAGATCTCCGACCACGGGGCGAAGCGGCTGGTGGCCGGGGTGTTGCTCAAGCTGGGCTGCACCAATCGGACGTCGGCGGTGGTCACCGCCATCCGCTCCGGCCTGGTGGAGTGCGCGTAGGGCGGGCGCCGGGCAATCGTGCCGGCGCTCGGAGACCACGAAGGTGGCGACGCCCCCCGGCGCCGCCACCTTTGACTCTTCCTCAGGCCGCCTGCGGCAGCGGGGGCCGCTCGTAGAGCCCGTGCGCGGCCAGCTTGATGCCGAGCTCGAGCCGACTCCGGGCACCGAGCATCAGCATGATCTGCGTGACCTGCCGCTGGACGGTGCGGGTGGACACCGCCAGCGCCCGCGCGACCACGTCGTCGGTGGCCCCGCCGGCCAACCGCCGCAGCACGTCACGCTGCAACGGGTTGAGCCTGCCGTGCAGGTTGTTCTCATCCGCCCGAGCCTCGGACCAGTGATGCTGGAAGATCGTCACCAGCGCCTGCACCGCGGTGGGCGAGCGAACCGCCAGCGGTGACGCGGCCCCGCCCCGCGACACGATCGCCAGGTTGCGGTCCAGCACGACCATCAGGGTCGGTGAGTGCTTTCCGCTCCGCACATCGGCCCGGACGCCCAGTAGGGCCTTCAGCCGGGCGCTCCGGTCCAGTAGGGTCTCCCCGGCCACGACCGCGCGTACCTGGGCGGCCCCCGACCAGCCGACCCGGGTCGGGTCCGGTTCCGACATCAGCGCACAGTTGGCCGGGATCAGCGCGAGCACCTCGTCGCGCGCCGCTCTGATCACTCGCGTTGCCAGGCGCCACCCCGCGCCCTCGGCCTCGATGGCCTTCGGCTCCGCTTCCATGGCTCCGTTCTGCGTCATCTCTCCCCCGAGTTGCCGTCGTACGCGCCCCTGCGCGTGCGACGCGGACAGTGATTGAAACGTAGCCATCGGCGAACGGGGCGGGTACCGGGGAATCCCTGGCCCGGGAGTCGGATTTCCACCGGCTCGACCGCCCTACGCCCCCCAGCCGGCGGAACTGTTGGACCGGAGGTACATCAGCACCGCCCGCACCCGCCGGTGCACACCCTCCGCCGCGTCGATCTGCAGCCGCTCCAGGATGCTTGTCACATACGACTCGATGGTCTTGCTGCTCAGACGCAGGCGGTCGGCGATCGCCCGGTTGGTGAGGCCCTGCGCCATCAGTGCCAGCACCTCCTGCTCCCGGACGGTCAGGCGGTCGATCCGGCCGCCCGTGCGGTGCCGGGCCATCAACTCCTCGACCAGGGCCGGATCGATGACCGCTCCGCCGTTCGTCAGCTCACGCAACGCGGTGACCACCTGCTCGACGTCGAGGATGCGCTCCTTGAGCAGGTATCCGACGCCGCCCTCGCCGGAGTTGACGATCGCCAGCGCGTACTCCGTCTCGATGTGCATGGAGAGGACCAGCACCGCGATGCCGGGGTAGTCCCGCCGGATCCGCTCGGCGACGGCCAGGCCCTCGGTGGTGTAGGTCGGGGGCATCCGGATGTCGACGATCGCCGCGTCCGGACGGTGCGCGGCCACCGCGTCCAGCAGTTCGTGCGCGTCCTTCACCGCCGCGAGCACGGTCATCCCGGCCTGCCGCAGGAGGGCTGACAAGCCCTCCCGGATCAGCACCGCGTCGTCTGCGATGACGATACGCACGGGATCACCGTCCGCAGCGTCGTGCCGACCCCGGGTCGGCTCTCCAGTTCCAGCCGACCACCAAGCGCTTCCACGCGGCGGCTGAGGTGGCTCAGGCTGTCCTCGTCGTCAAGGGCCCGGGTCGAGCCGGAGCCGTCGTCGCACACCTCCAGGTGCAGGCAGTTCTCCTCCATGCGCATCCGGATCACCACCGTCGAGGCGCCACCGTGCCGGACCGCGTTGCTCAACGCCTCCGCCACGACGAAGTAGGCGGCTTCCGCCACCTCACGGGGAACCAGACGAGGCCGACCCTCGATCCGCACCGTCACCGGCGTGTTGACGGTCAACGCGGCAAGCGCCTCGTGCAGCTCACGCCGATCCAGGGCGGGCGGACGCAGCCCTCTGCTCAGCAGCCGCAACTCGGTCAGTGCCATGGTCAGCTCGGTCACCGCCGTGTCCAGGTGGGCGTCGGCCTCGGCGGTGTCCCGGATGGTCCTGCGCGCCATCTGCAACAGCAGCGTCGCGTTGATCAGCCGGAACTGCGCGCCGTCGTGCAGATCCCGTTCGATCTCGCTGCGTGCCCGGTGCCGGCCGTTCCGCGCCTCCTGCTCGTACCGGCGTTCCCAGAGCGCGGCGTCGGCCTGCCATCCACGCGCAAGGGCGAGCAGAATCAGCGGCGGTATCAGGATCTGCAGCACCACACCCGCGGCATTGCCCACCAGCCAGGCCACGTGCGCCGGGGTGGTCAGGACGGGCACCACCGCCGCCGCGCACACCTGCAGACAGATGAGGACGCCCGGAACCGCGACGATCCGTTGGGCGCCCTGCCAGCGCCGGATCAGGTGGACGGCGAGCCAGATCGCCACCACCGCGACCACCAGCCGCGCGGCCACCGGCTGGTACGGCTCGGTGGCCCAGCCCGGCGCGGGAAGGCAGGCCAGGCACGGGTCGATCGGGCTGGACGGCGCGGCACGACTGTCGACGATCAGCAGCGGCAACCCGCCGAGCGCGGCCACCAGCAGGACGCGGTCCGCCCGGGTGAGCGTACGGCTGTGCGGCTGGGTGACCAGGATGGCCACCAGGAGAGTCCAGATCAGCACGTGCGCGACGGCGGCCGTGCCGGTGCCCGAGACGCCTTGCAGCGGCCCGATGCCACGGGCCAACCAGACCATCGCGACGGCGAAGAACAGCATGCCGGTCAACGGGTTGGCGGTCGACCCGATCAGGATCATCCCGGCGGTGCCGTAGGAACAGACAAGCGCCAGCGCGGTCGCGACGAATAGCGTGGTCTCCGGGTCACCGGACCGGATCACCCGAACGGTGGCGACCAGGCTGCCGCCCAGCATCACACAGACCAGCATCGCGACAGCCGCGCTTCGCAACGCTGGTCCCGCGTCGACTCGGCTGACCCTGACGGGCATCGGAAGCCGGACCAATCGTCCCTCCGCGGTCGGTAGCCGATGGGAGCCGACCACTGGAGGGTGGCGAGACCGACGAACGTTCGCTCGGCGGTCGCGACGCGATCCCTGAAGATGATCAATCCGCTTGGATCGGGTCTCCGCGATCGACATCAATGCTATCGCATCGTCGATTAATCCGGGGGCCCGTAAATTGCATAGGAGTTTCCGCAAAAGCGGTCCTTACTCACCCACAGCCGCCGTAGCGGCCCCAAGCGCTCGAACCGGACAGCTGCGCAGACCGTCAACCGATATCACCTACGAGTCTGGTGGAATTTGCCCTCCCATTCGGACCAGCGGGTCGGCATACCCTCTTATCCACTCCACTCCATCCATACGGCATCGAATTCCATCGTGCACGCCAGCGTCGGCGGGCCGACAGCCGCGCTCCGAACGCCCCGACGCGGGTTGGAAAGCGGGCTCGAACAGGTCGGCGACCCGGCCGCCTGCGATCAGTTGGGCACCAGGCCCGATAAAGCCGCCCAGGGGAGGGCGAGCCCGCGCATTCCGGCAATCAGGATAATCGTTGTCCATGCCCAGGAAACAGGTTCGCGTATACCGTCGGCAGCTACTCGCCGGCGACCCGAACAATAGAGGCACGACTGAGGCGATCCCACCAAGGAGTCATCGGCGCCGACCCAAAGGCGGCACGACCGTAATTCGGCTGCTGCGCGGCACCAACCCCCGCCCCGACCCCTGATCAGTGAGTGGCACGGCACTCCTGTGCCCCTGGCTCACCCGTTCACGCGATGATCGGGGTGTGCCGCGGTGACGCCCGGTGCGGTGTCGACGTTCCGGAGGGGGTGGGCGGGTGCGGGTGCTGGTCGTCGAGGACGAGACCGGCCTGGCGCAGGTGCTGCGCGCCGGCCTGACGGACGAGGGCTTCGCCGTGGATGTGCAGCACACGGGGGTCGACGGGCTGTGGGCGGCCACCGAGAACCCCTACGACGTGATCGTGCTGGACATCATGCTGCCCGGCCTGAACGGCTACGAGGTGTGCCGGCGGCTGCGGTCGCGGGACGTGTGGACGCCCGTGTTGATGTTGACCGCGAAGGAGGGGGAGTACGACCAGGCGGATGCCTTCGACCTCGGCGCCGACGACTACCTGGTCAAGCCGTTCTCGTTCGTGGTGCTGGTGGCCCGGCTACGGGCTCTCGTACGCCGGGGCGCGCCCGCCCGGCCGGTCGTGCTGACCGCCGGGGATCTGACCGTGGATCCGGCCCGACGGCAGGTCACCCGGGCCGGCCACTCGGTTCGGGTCACCGCGCGGGAGTTCGCGCTGCTGGAGTTCCTGATGCGTCACCGCGGCGACGTGATGTCCAAACGGCAGATCCTCGACAACGTCTGGGACGCGCACTTCGACGGCGATCCCAACATCGTCGAGGTGTACGTCGGCTACCTCCGCCGCAAGATCGATCAACCGTTCGGGCGGCAGGCCATCCAGACCGAGCGGGGCATGGGCTATCGCCTGGCAGCCGACGGCGGCTGAGCATGGCCATCGGGTGGAGGCGATGGCAGCCGGGGGTACGGCTGCGTTCGGCCCTTGCTGCCGCCGCCGTCGTAGCGGCGGCCTTCGCCGTCGGCGCCATGGTGTTCGTCCACCTCGCTCGCGCGGATCTCGCCGGCAACGTGGACGCCGCCGCGCGGCAACGTGCGACCGAGGTGGTCGCGGCGGTGGCCGCCGGTGATCAGGACGCACTCGCCCGGACGCTGCGGCCGAGCCCGGAAGAACAGACGTTGGTGCAGGTCCTCGACCCGTCCGGACGAGTCGAGGCGGCCTCGGCCGCGCTCGGCGACGCCGCGCCGCTGTCCCCGCTGCGGCCCCGACCCGGTCAACTGCTGCGCGAGCAGCGGCTGCTGCCGTTCGCCGGGGAAGACCCGTACCGGATCGCCGCCGCAGGGGTGGCCGACGGCTCCGGTGTCCGCACGGTGCTGGTCGCGCAGTCACTGCGGCCGGTCGACGAGAGCACCGAGGCGGTCGCGGCGATCATGGCCGCCGGGCTGGCGCCCATGCTGCTGGTGGTGGGTGCGGCGGTGTTCTGGTTCGTCGGACGTTCCCTGCGCCCGGTCGAGGCGATCCGCCGGCGGGTCGCCGGGATCACCGCCCGTGACCTGCACGCCCGCGTGCCCGTGCCGGGCGCCCGGGACGAGATCGCGGCGCTCGCCGAGACGATGAACCGGATGCTCGAACGCCTGGAGACCGCCGCGGCGAGCCAGCGCCGGTTCGTCGCCGACGCCAGCCACGAACTGCGCAGCCCTCTGGCCACCCTGCGTGCCGGCCTCGACCGGCTGGCCGTGGCGACCTCGCCCGACGGCCAGCGCGACCTGGTCGAGCTGCTGCGCCGGGAGACCAGCCGGCTGGGTGACCTCGTCGCCGACCTGCTCCTGCTCGCGCGCATCGACGAGCGCGGCGGTACCGGGCGCCGCGACGACGTCGACCTCGACGACTTGGCCTACACCGAGCGGGACCGGCTCGCGGCGCACCGCCCGGACCTGACCGTCCGGGCCCACCTCACCCCCGTGCGGGTGGCCGGGGACGCCCACGACCTCGGCCGCGCTCTGCGGAACCTGGCCGACAACGCCGCGCGTCACGCCCGTACCCGGGTGACCCTGAACGTGTCGGTGCGGGACGCGTGGGCGTGCGTCGAGGTCACCGACGACGGACCCGGTGTCCCCGATGCCGACCGGGAGCGGATCTTCGACCGGTTCGTCCGTCTCGACGACAGCCGCACCCGCCCGGACGGCGGCAGCGGGCTGGGCCTCGCCATCACCCGTGAGGTCGTCTCGGCGCACGGCGGACACGTACAGGTGCTGCCCGGACCGGGCATGACCGTCCGGATCAGTCTGCCCCACGCCGTCGACTCCGAAGATCACTGAACCGACCTCGGCGGTTTCAGGCTCCTCTCAGCTGACGGGCGGCACCCTGGACAGGAGGCGCCTGCACGGGCCGGAGCCGTCACCGTCACGGGGGAGCGATGAACTATCACCTGTTCCAGATCGTCAACGACACAGCCGGCCGCAGCGACCTCGTCGACGACTTCTTCGAATGGACGGCGGTGTGGCTGATCTACGTCCTCGCCGCCACCGCGGCCATACCTGTCCTGGCCCACCTGCGGTACGGCCGCGCCGCCCTGGTGCGCGTCGTCGCGTCCCTCGGGCTGGCCTTCGCCGTCGGGCAGGCCGTTGCCGCGTTCAGCACCGAGGTACGGCCCTTCCAGGCCCATGCCGTGCACCAGCTGATCCCACACGCCGCCGGACCCTCGCTGCCGAGCGACCACGCGACGGCGGCGTTCGCGGTGGCGTTCGCCGTCGGGGCGTTCCTGTCCCGCCGATGGGGACTGGCGCTGAGCGTGCTCGCCGCCGTCATCGGCTTCGCCCGGGTCTGGACCGGCGTGCACTACCCCGGGGACATCCTCGCCGGCGCACTCATCGCCGCCGGAGCGGTCGCCACCATCGGCGTCGTCGGCCGCGCCTACGACCGCCGTACCGGCCGCCGCCTCGGCACCACCGCCTGAGCACCACCCCCCGCCCCTCGTTCCGGAGGTCATGCCATGTCCACGCCTCAGGCGACACTCGCCGTGGGCCCCAGCCTGATCGACCCGGAATGGCTGATCTCCACCTTCGGGCTGATCGGGATCCTCGCGATCGTCTTCGCCGAGTCCGGGTTGCTCATCGGATTGTTCCTCCCCGGCGACTCGCTGCTGTTCACCGCCGGACTCCTCGTCGCCGACGGCCGCTACCTGCACCAACCGCTCTGGCTCGTCTGCCTGCTCGCCGCCGTCGCCGCCGTCATCGGCGACCAGGCCGGCTACCTGTTCGGCAAGCGCGTCGGCCCGAGCCTGTTCCGTCGCCCCAACTCCCGCCTGTTCAAGCAGGAGAACGTGCGCCGGGCCGACGCCTTCTTCGCCCGCTACGGCGCCCGCTCGATCGTGCTGGCCCGCTTCGTGCCGATCGTGCGGACCTTCACCCCCGTCATCGCCGGGGTGAGCCGGATGCACTACCGCGCCTTCGTCACCTACAGCGTCCTCGGCGGGGTCCTGTGGGGAACCGGCGTGACCGTGCTCGGCTACTTCCTCGGGCAGATCAGCTTCGTCGCATCGCACATCGAGCTCATCCTCATCGCCATCGTGCTCATCTCCGTCCTGCCCATCGGCATCCAACTCCTGCGGTCCCGCCATCGGTCGGCAACCGCCTCCGTCGACGCGACGGCCGCTCCGGACGCATCCGGCGCCGACTGAACGACGCACCGCGGTCGCCGCCGGCACCTCCGGCCGGCGATCAACCGGTGGGGGTCAGGCGACGGCCCGGGCGCAGACCATCGGGTGCAGCAGCCGGGACAGTTCGGTGACGCCGGCGACGGGCCGCTCGAAGCCGAGCCGGATCCGCCGGGTCGCGCCGGGCCGGCCGTACGCGACGAGCAGCCCGTACCTGTCGATGCGGACCACCCGGGGCGATTCGCCGCCGGACAGCTTCAGCCGCTGGCGCAGGTGGCCGGCGACCTGCTCGGCGTGGTGGTCGGCGAGGTCGGCCAGCAACTCCGCCTCGACCGCGTGCAGCGGGTCGGGCTCGGCTTCCGCGTACGCCGCCGGGTCGATCCGGCGGACACCGCCGGCGTGTTCCCATCGGACCTCGGCCACCTCGAACCGGTACAGGCGGAACCGGCGGCCCACGTCGAGCAGGTCCCCGGTCGGCTGGGTGGCGGCGAAGTCCACGGCGGCCCGGCGCGCCTCGTCCCCGTCCAGCCGCTTCGCCCAGCCGGAGATCCAGGCCCGGCCGAGGGAGGGAGCGCCGGCGGCGGGCGGCAGGTCGAGCACGTCGAGGACGGTGGCGACGTCGGCACCCCCGTCCGGCGGCGACAGCGCCGCGGCGAGATCACTGACGATCGGCACCAGCAGCAGCACCCGGCCGTCCGGGTCGGTGGCGTGCCGGACCTGGTGCGGCCCGGCGTGTCGGGCCAGGTGGACAAGGGCGGGCAGCCAGCCCGCGACGAGGGTACGCACGATTTCCGCCGGGCTGGGGCGCATGGTCCCGACCTCCTCAAGAAAGGTTAGCCTTACCTAACTGGTAGGCTAGACCATCGGACCGGAGTCGTCGACGTCAACCACCCCGAGCAGGGACGATTGACATGGGTAATCCGGTGCGGACAGACTGTGGCCACAACTGAACACACCGCGCGTCCGTGCGGGGGAAGTCCGGTCGAAGTCCGGCGCTGGCCCGCAACGGTAGGCCGTCGAGGTGGCAGACACCCGGCGGTGAGCCCGAATACCCGGCGTACGCGCGCATCCGCTCCCCACCCGTCGTGGCCCACGGGTCGGAGTCCCGGTCGACCCCGCGCACCGCCGGGCGACCGGGTTTCTGACGACCGCCGGGCCGGAAAGGCGCTACCGATGGTCGTTCGCCTGAGCCGGCAATCCCCGCTCGCCCTGTTCCGCGGCACACTTGCCGCCCTCGCCCTCCGCCCGTCCACCGTCCGGGCCCGGCTCGCCGGTCTGCTGACCGCCGCGCTGGCCGCCGTCGCCCTGATCGCCGTCGAGCCCGCGCCGCAGGCCGCGCACGCGGCGGCCTGCACCGGCACCTCCGGCGTCACAGTCGTCGTCGACTACGCCGCCCTCGGCGGCGGCGTCCAGGTGGGCTGTGCGCTCGGCGACCCGGCCACCGGGCTGGCCGCGTTGCAGGGCGCCGGGTTCACCGTCACCGGCACCCAACGCTGGGGGCTGGCGTTCGTCTGCCGCATCAACGGCAAGCCGACCGCCGCGACGGACCCGTGCGTCAACACCCCGCCGGCCACCGCGTACTGGTCGTACTGGCATGCGTCGCCCGGCGGCGCCTGGTCCTACAGCTCCTCCGGGGCAGCCGGCTACAACCCCGCCCCGGGCAGCGTCGAGGGCTGGGCGTTCGGTTCCGGCGCGGCGCCCGGCATCACCGCTCCCTGATCCACACCGGCGCGGTGACCGGCAGCGCACCGGGTGCCGGTCACCGCCCCGGCGTCGGAAGGCGGCCGGGCGCTCGTCCCGGGTGCTCTCCGGAGTTCTCCCCGACCGCTCTGCGAAAGGCGTCCCTCATGCCCATGTCCCGGCCCCGGCGACTCGGCACCGGCCTCGCCGCCACCGTCGCGGCGGCACTCGCCGCGCTCACCACGCCCATGACCGTGCTGGCCGCTCCCGCCGCGGCCGACGCCGCCGCCGCGCGGGACGCCGCGACCTGGCTCGGTGGCGAGTTCACCGACGGGATTCTGCCCGGACCGTTCGGCGGCCCGGACTGGGGCCTGACCATCGACGGGGTCGTCGCGTTGTCCGCCACCGGCGTCGACACGCCGACCCGCCAGGCCGCCACGGCGCAGGTCGCGGCGCACGTGCGCGCCTACAACAGCTACGACGAGTGGGGCATCGAGGGCTTCACCGACGGCGGGGCCACCGCGAAGCTGCTCTACGCCGCCTCCGCCGCCGGCGCCGACCCCACCGACTTCGGCGGGTACGACCTGCGGGCCGAGACCCTGTCGCTGGTCTCCCCGACGGGCACCGGTGACCAGCGGGGCCGGATCACCAGCCGGGTCACCGCCGACAGCGGCCCGGACGCCAGCAACACCTTCGACCAGTCCTTCGCCGTGCTGGGCCTGGCCCGCAGCGGTGACGTCCCGCAGGACACCGTCGACTTCCTCGTCCGGCAGCAGTGCGCGGCGGGGGGCTTCCGGCTCTACCCGGACACCGCGGACGGGCCGTCACCGTCCTGCGACGAACAACCCGGCGCCACCCTCGACGTCGACTCCACCGCGATGGCCGTGCAGGCGCTGCTGACCGCCGCCGACGACGGCGCCACCGGGGCGGCCGGCGCGGCGCGCAGGGGCGCCGACTGGCTGGTGGCCCAGCAGCACGCCGACGGTTCCTTCGGCGGGTCGGGGCCGACGACCGGCGCGAACTCCAACAGCACCGGACTGGCCGGGCAGGCTCTGGCCGCCGCCGGACGCGACACCGAGGCCGCCCGCGCCGCCGACGCGCTGACCGCGTTGCAGCTCACCGACGCGAACGGCGGAAAGGCAGCCGCCGACGCGGGTGCCGTCGCCTACCACACCGAGGGTTTCACGACAGCCGTCGCGGCCGGGATCGCGGACATCGACCGGGACCAGTGGCGCCGGGCCACCGCCCAGGCCCTGCTCGGGCTCGCGCAGGTGCCGCTGGGCCGGATCGGCCTCGACCTGCCGCCGTCGCCCGACCCCACCCCGTCCGGTACGGCCTCGCCCACCGCCTCCCCCACCGGATCACCGACGCCGACCACGAGCGCCACCGCCAACCCGACCCCGACCTCGACCGGCACCGTCGACCCGACCCCCGGCGACACCGCGAGCCCGCCGGCGGCGACCCCGTCGGCCACCACGCCACCCGCGGCGACCGCCGCTCCGAGCACGGCACCGCCCGCCCCGGGGCTGGTTGGGCTGCCGACCACCGGCACGGCGATCGCCGGCTACGTGCTGGTCGCGGTGCTGATGGTCGGTGGTGGGGTGCTGCTCATGGTGCTCGGCCGGCGGCGGACGAGATGACGGCCCGGTACGCGCGAGCCGGGATCGTCCTCGCCCTGACCGCCGCGAGCACCCTTGCCGCACCGGCCGCGGGGGCGGAGGCCGCCGGCACGGCCGGCTACTGCCCGGACGCCTCCGGGGTCACCGTCGTGGTGGCCTTCAACGAACTCGGCGGCGGCACGGTGGTCCGCTGTGCCCACGGCGACCAGGCCACCGGACTCACCGCCCTGAAGAACGCCGGTTTCCCGATCACCGGCACGCTGCGCTGGGGCGAGGGGTTCATCTGCCGGATCGAGGGCAAGCCGTCGGCAGCCGCGGAGAAGTGCGTCGACACGCCGCCGGCCAGCGCCTACTGGTCGTACTGGCACGCCTCGAACGGCGGTGGCTGGACCTACAGCGACAAGGGCGTGGCCAACCGCAGACCGCCGGCCGGCAGCTTCGAGGGCTGGTCGTTCTCGCTCAACCGCGGCAGCAACGACGCGCCCCGGCCCGACGTCGTACCGAAGCGACCCGCGCCACCGGCGCCGCCCGCGCCACCGCCGGCCGCGGGCGGTGGTGGACCGGTCGCGACGCCGCCGGCCGCCGGTGGTGGGCCTGTCGCACCGCCCGCGCAGGGTGGTCGCGGGGCCGCCCCACCTGGCGGTCGGCCGGGTGCGGCCGGACCGACCGTCGACGCCACCGGGCTCCCCGCCCCCACGGGTACGGCCACCGGCGCCCCGTCGCCGACGCCGAGCCAGGTCGGTGCCCCGACCGGTGGGGCCACCGGCGTGTCGTCGCCGGGCGCCTCCGGGCCGGAGTTGACAGACGTCGCTGCCCCCCGCGACGGCGCAGGTCCACCGTTCGGCACGATCGCCGGGGTGCTGCTGCTCGTCCTGCTGGCCGGCGGCGGGTTGATCGCCGCGCGGCGACGGCGTACCACCGAACCGGATGCCTGACCGGTCCGCCACCGCCACGGTCGGGACCAGCCCGGATCCGGCCCTCGGCACCGGCCGGCGGCCGGTCCGGTGGTCGGCGGCGCGGCTGCCCCGCGGGCTGCACCCGGGGGCGTGGTGGCTGTGGGCGCTCGGCCTGGCCACGGCGGCCAGCCACACCACGAACCCGCTGCCGCTGGGTCTGCTCGTCGCCACCGCCGCGCTGGTGGTGGTCCGGCGGCGCGGCGACGCCCCGTGGGCCCTGGCGTTCCGGATGTACCTGTGGCTGGCCGCGGTCGTGGTGGGCATGCGGGTGGTGTTCCGGATCGTGTTCGGCGGCGGTCAGGGCGACCATGTGCTGCTCCGCCTGCCGGAGATCCCCCTGCCGGCCTGGGCGGCAGGCATCCGGCTGCTCGGGCCGGTCGCCGCCGAACAGGTCCTCGGCGGTTTCTACGACGGGCTGCGGCTGGCCACCATGCTTGTCTGCCTGGGCGCCGCGAACGCGCTGGCCAACCCGAAGCGGCTGCTCAAGGCCGTACCCGGCGCGTTGTACGCGGTCGGCACGGCCGTGGTGGTGGCGCTGTCGGTCGCTCCGCAACTGGTGGAAAGCGTGCTCCGGGTGCGCCGGGCCCGGCGACTGCGCGGCGCACCCGGACGCGGGATGCGGGCGCTGCGCGGGATCGCCGTGCCGGTGCTTGCCGACGCCCTCGACCGGTCCCTGGCCCTCGCGGCGGCGATGGACTCCCGCGGCTACGGGCGCACCGCCGCGGTGCCGGCCGGGCAACGCACCGCGACCGGCGTGCTGGTGCTCGGCGGGCTGATCGGCGTCTGCGCCGGCACCTACGGTCTGCTCGACACCGGCAGAGCCGGTTTCCTCGGTCTGCCGATGCTGCTCGCCGGGCTGGTCGCCGCCGTGACCGGGATGCTGTTGGCCGGGCGGCGGGTCCGGCGCAGCCGCTACCGGCCGGACCGCTGGCGAGCCGCGGAACTGGTGGTGGCCGGTTGCGGCGTGGCCACCGCCGCCCTGACGACGCTCGCCGGCTCGGTCGACCCGGACCTGCTCTATCCGCCGGTCAGCCCGCTCACCTGGCCCGAGCTGACCCCGCTGACGCTGCTCGCCGTCGCGGTCGCGGCGGCGCCGGCCTGGCTGGCGCCGCCACCTCCGCCGGCCGCGCCCACCCGGCCGCCGACCGGCCCGGCGGACACCGCCGCCCCGCCGACCCGACCCACCATGCCGGCGACGGCGGGAGGCCGCACGTGATCGAGTTCGACCGGGTCACCGTCCGCTACGCCGACGACGGTCCACCCCCGCTGCGGGACGTGACGATCCGCATCGAAGAGGGCGAGTTGTGCCTGGTCGCCGGCCGCACCGGCGCCGGCAAGTCCACCCTGCTGCGGGCGATCAACGGACTGGTGCCGCACTTCACCGGCGGCACCCTGCACGGCACCGTCACCGTGGACGGCCGGGACACCCGTCACCACCCGCCGCGTGACCTCGCCGACGTGGTCGGTGTGGTCGGCCAGGACCCGCTGTCCGGCTTCGTCACCGACACCGTCGAGGAGGAACTGGCGTACGGCATGGAACAGCTGGCCCTGCCGCCGGCCGCCATGCGCAAGCGGGTCGAGGAGACGCTCGACCTGCTCGGCATCGCCGAGCTGCGGGACCGGCCGCTGCGCACGCTGTCCGGCGGGCAGCAGCAGCGGGTGGCCATCGGCGCCGTACTCACCGCCCATCCGCGGGTGCTTGTCCTCGACGAACCCACCTCCGCGCTGGATCCCACCGCCGCCGAGGACGTCCTCGCCACCGTCACCCGCCTGGTGCACGACCTCGGCGTCACCGTGGTCCTGGCAGAGCACCGGCTGGAACGGGTCGTGCAGTACGCCGACCGGCTGCTCTACCTGCCCGGCGACGGGCACGTGCGGGACGGGGCACCGGCGACCGTGCTCGCCGGGATCGACCTCGCGCCACCCCTGATCGAGCTGGGACGGCTCGCCGGCTGGACCCCGCTGCCGTTGTCCGTACGCGACGCCCGCCGACGCGCCGCCGCCCTGCGCCACCGACTCGCCGACGCGGCCCCCGCCACGCCGGCACCGGAGCCGGCACCCGCTCCGGTGCTGACCGCCCGCGGGATCGTCGTCCGGTATCCGGGCACGGTCGCCGTGGCCGGGGTCGACCTCGACCTGCATCCCGGCCGGGTCGTCGCGCTGATGGGCCGTAACGGTTCCGGCAAGTCCAGCCTGCTGTGGGCGGTGCAGGGCAGCGGCCCCCGCCACGGTGGCACCGTCACCGTCACCGTCACCGTCACCGGTGCCCGCGGCGGCGTCGACCCGAAGGCCCTGCCGGCCGGCCAGGCCCGCCGGCACGTCGGCCTGGTCCCGCAGAACCCCACGGACCTGCTCTACCTGGAGACCGTGGACGCCGAATGCGACCAGGCCGACCGGGAGAGCGACGCGCCGACCGGCACCTGCCGCGCCGTCCTCGACCAACTGGTCCCCGAGCTGCCCGGCGACCGGCACCCCCGCGACCTGTCCGAGGGACAACGACTGGCCCTCGCACTCGCCGTCCAGCTCACCGCCGCCCCGCCGGTGATCCTGCTCGACGAACCGACCCGTGGCCTGGACTACCACGCCAAGAAGCAGTTCGGCGCGCTCGTCCGGCGGATGACGGACGCCGGCCGCGGCGTGGTCCTGGCCACCCACGACGTCGAACTCGTCGCGACCCTGGCCGACCAGGTGATCGTGATGGCCGAGGGAGAGATCGTCGCCGAGGGCGGCACGGCCGAGGTCATGCTTGCCTCACCGGCCTTCGCGCCGCAGGTCGCCAAGGTCCTCGCGCCGCAGCCGTGGCTGACCGTGGACCAGGTGGCCGCCGCGCTCCGGATAGCCGGAGCACCGACGTGAGCGGGCCGCGGATCGCGCCCCGGACCGCCGTGGTCCTGGCACTCGCCTCCGCCGCCGCGCTGGCCACCTTCACCTGGCCGTTCTTCGTCCCCGCGCACCCCGAGAGCACCGCCCGCACCGGCGAAGCGCCGCTTGTCTTCTTCCTCATGCTGCCGGTGCTCGTGGCGCTCCTGCTGGCCGAACTCAGCTCCGGCGGCATCGACAGCAAGACCCTGGCGATGCTCGGCGTGCTCTCCGCCGTCAACGCCGCGCTACGCCCGCTCGGAGCCGGCACCGCCGGCATCGAAACGGTCTTCTTCCTGCTCGTACTCGCCGGACGGATCTTCGGGCCCGGCTTCGGGTTCCTGCTGGGCTCCACGTCTCTGTTCGCCTCCGCGCTGCTCACCGCCGGAATCGGACCGTGGCTACCGTTCCAGATGCTGTGCGCCTCGTGGATCGGCCTCGGCGCCGGCCTGCTCCCGTCCCGGCTACGCGGCCGGACCGAAACCGCGGTGCTCGCCGGATACGGCGCGGTCGCCGCCTACGGGTACGGCCTGCTGATGAACCTGTGGTTCTGGCCGTTCAGCATCGGCGCCGACACCCAACTGTCCTACCTGCCCGGCGCGCCGGTGCTGGAGAACCTGCACCGGCTGGCCCTGTTCACCGCCGTCACCTCCACCTTCGGCTGGGACACCGGCCGGGCGATCACCACCGCCGTGGCGATCGTTCTCGTCGGCCCGGCCGTGCTCGCCGCGCTGCGCCGCGCCGCCCGACGGGCCGCCTTCGGCGCGCCGGTCACCTTCGCCGCACCCGACCCGCCCGATTCCCAGGGAGTTACCGCACACCCGGCCCCGCGACCACCCGGGACGTGACCGGCGGCGGGAGAGGGCGTCGTGGGCGCCGGGTCCGGTGCGGCTGACGGAACCCCGCTGCGGTGGGTCGGCGCGCTGGTGCTCGACGTGCGTCACCGCCGGCGGGCCTGCCCGATCCGGCGCAGCACCCCGTGCCAGGCGGGCGTCTCGCGGGAGTCGTCGAAGGCCCGCGCGACCACGACGTCGGTGGAGGAGTGCGCCAGGATCGAGATGACGATGGTCAGCGCCACCAGGTGGAAGACCTCGTCGCCGGCGGCGATGCCGGATTCGAGGACCAGCAGCCCGTAGACGACCGAGGCGAAGCCCTTCGGGCCGAACCACATCGCGGCGGCCTGTTCCCGCAGGCCCAGTCCGGAGCGCAGGAAGGAGATCCACAGCGCCACCGGACGGGCCACCACGATGGCCAGGACGGCGAAGACCCAGCCGGCCCAGGAGATCTCCCCGAGGAAGTCCACCGAGATCAGCGCTCCGAACACCAGCAGCGCGGCGAGTTTCAGCAGCTCGGCGACGTTCTCCCCGAAGTGCTCGAATGCGGCCCGTTCCCGCGGCCCGAAGGTGGCCACGGTGATGCCGGCGGCGAACGCGGCGAGGAACAGGTTGCCGTGGGTGACCTTGCCCAGCGCCAACACCAGCAGCCCGATCGCCACCCCGTTGAGCGGGGCGTACGCCGCGGACGCGGCGAACCATCTGGTGCGCTCCAGCGCGATGGCGGCCAACGGCACCAGCACGCCGATCAGCAGTCCCACCGCCAGCTCGGTGCCCAACTCCCCCAGGTGCAGGTCCTCGGAGCCGGCCGCGACGGCCAGCAGCACGACCACGAAGGGCAGGGCGAGCCCGTCGTTGACGCCGGACTCGACGTTGAGCAGGTGCCGCAGCCGGGCGGGCACCTTGTCGTTGCCGACCAGCGCGGCGGCGAAGACCGGGTCGGTGGGGGCGAGGATCGCCCCGATCAGCAGCGCCTCCGGCCAGTCGAGCCCGGCGACGTAGTGGGCCAGCACGGCGGTGACGAGCAACGTCAGCGGCAGGCCCCAGCCCAGGGCGCGCCCGGGCAACCGCCACGCCGAGCGCAGGTCGGCCCAACCGACGCGCATCCCGTCGGTGAACAGCACCGCGAACAGCGCCAGTTCGGCCAGTTGCGCCACGATCGGGGAGTCGGCGCGCAGGTGCAGCACGCCGGTGGTGTCCTCGCCGAGCAGGAAACCGGCGACCAGGAACAGCGCCGCGGTCGACAGGATGGTGCGGTGGGCCAGCGCGGAGACGAGCACGGCGGCCAGCAGGACGGCGGCGAAGCACAGCAGCAGCACGGGGATCCCTCCGGGGCGCGGACCATCACGGTGCCGACCAGTCTTCCCGGCGCTCCACGGATCCCGGTGATCATAACGACCGGCGACGACCGGCGCGACGGGCGTCGACCGGCCGTGCTGCTCTGTTCGGGCGTGACACACGGGAGTACGGTGAGGGCCGGTGCGCCGGGAAGCCTGGTCGGCAGTCGTGACACGTCGTCGACCGGAGGCACCCGTGGCCGCACCCGCGATCCGCACTCAACACCTGACCAAACGCTACCGGAACCTGCTGGCCCTCGACCGGCTGGACCTCGACGTGCCGGCGGGTGAGGTGTTCGGGTTCCTCGGCCCCAACGGCGCCGGCAAGTCCACCACGATCCGGCTGCTGCTCGGCCTGGCCCGGCCCACCGCCGGGCGGGCCTGGATCTTCGACGCCGACGCGGCGGACGTCGCCGCGGCGCACCGGCTGCTGGCGTACGTGCCGGCCGACGTGGCGCTCTGGCCGCAGCTCACCGGCGCGGAGACCCTGGAGCTGCTCGCCGCCACCGGGCCGGGTGTCGACCGGGCCTACCGCGACGAGTTGGTGGACCGGTTCGCCCTCGACCTGTCCACGCCGGCCCGCGCCTACTCCACCGGCAACCGGCAGAAGGTCGCCCTGGTCGCGGCGTTCGCCACCCGCGCGCCGCTGCTGGTCCTCGACGAGCCGACAAGTGGCCTGGATCCCCTGATGGAACTCCAGTTCCGGCGCGCCGTCGCGGTCGCGCGCGACAACGGGCAGACGGTCTTCCTCTGCTCCCACCAACTCGCCGAGGTCGAGGCCGTCTGCGACCGGGTGGCGATCCTGCGTGCCGGCCGGCTCGTCGACGTCGCCACCGTCGGTGGGTTGCGCCGCCTGCACCGTACGGAGGTGACCGCCGGCTTCACCGGCCCCGCGCCCGACCTGCGCGACGTGGCCGGCGTCGAGATCGTCGCCCAGGACAGCAGGATGCTCCGCTTCACCATGACCGGACCGCCGGCACCGGCGCTGAGCGCCCTCGCCGCCGCCGACCTCACCGCGCTCACGGTGCGGGAACCGAGCCTTGAGGAGATCTTCCTCGACTACTACGGCGAGTCGGCCCGATGACCGCCCACGGCCTCCCCCTCCCGGTCCGTCCGGCCGCCGGCCGGGCCGTGACCCGGCTCGCCGTCCGGCAGGTACGCCGAGGGGCCCTCATCGTGCTCACCCTGGCGGTCGGCATGTCGGTGCTGGTCGTCGCCACGTACGCCAGCACGATCGCCGACGGGGGCGGCGCGGAGGCCCTCGCCGCCCTGGCCGGTAACCCCGCGATCCGCACCCTGTTCGGCGAGCCGGTCGCCCTCGACACGGCCGGCGGTTTCACGGTCTGGCGCACCGGCGTCGTCCTCGCCGTGCTGCTGTCGGTCTGGGGGACGCTCGTCACCACCCGCGTGACCCGGGGCGAGGAGGAAGCGGGCCGGTGGGATCTCCTGCTCGCCGGCCGACTCAGCCGCCCGGTGCTGCTCGGCCGGCACCTCGCGGTGCTCACGGCCGCGATGGTCCTGACCGGGGTCACGCTCGCCGCGGCACTCACCGCGGCCGGCACCCCGGGCCGCGGGGCGGTCGTGCACGCCGCCGGTCTGACGTCGGCCGGCGTGGTGGCGGTCGCGGTGGCGGCCCTCGCCGCACAGATCTTCCCGACGCGGTCGGGGGCGACCGGGGCCGCGCTGGCGTTCCTCGGCGTGGGGCTGATGGCCCGCATGGTCGGCGACGGGGTCACCGCCCTCGGCTGGCTGCGCTGGCTGCCGCCGTACGGCCCGCTGGCGTTGCTCCACCCCTACCGGGACGACCGCTGGGCACCCCTGATCGTGCCCGCGCTCACCGCCGTCGCGCTGGCCGTCGCCGCACTCGCCCTGGCCGGTCGACGCGACGCCCGGGCCGGGCTGCTCGCCCCCGCCACCGGCCGGCCGGCCCGGCTGTGGTTGCTCGGCTCGGTGGAAGCCTTCGCCATCCGGCGACTGCTGCGACCGCTGGCCGGTTGGTCGGCCGGGCTCGGCGCCTACTTCCTGCTGATCGGTCTGCTCGCCGATTCGCTGACCGGATTCCTCGCCGACAACCCCCGGTTCGCCGACCTGGCAGCGCAGGCGGGCTTCGGCGGCCTCGGCACGGTCCGCGGCTACACCGCGACGCTGTTCGCCCTGCTCGCCGTCCCGGTCGGCGCCTTCACCGCCGTCCGGCTCGCCGCGCTCGCCACCGCCGAGACCAGCGGACGCCTGACCCTCCTGCACGCCGGACCGGCCACCCGCACCCGACTACTCGGCGCCGAGCTACTCACCACGGCCACCGGCGCGGCGCTCCTCGTCACCGTCGCCGCGACCGCGACGTGGCTCGGCACCAACCTGGTCGGCGCGAACCTGCCGCTGCCGGCGGCACTCGCCGGCGCCTGGAACGCGCTACCGGTCGCGTTGCTCAGCCTCGCCGCCGCGACCGTGGCCCACGGCCGCGCACCGCACGGCGTGGTGGCGTGGGGCATGGTGCCGACCGCCGGCGGATTCCTGCTCATGGTCCTCGCCGACAGCGTCGACGCGCCGGGCTGGGTGAGCGCGCTGTCGCCGTACCGCCATCTCGCGGCCGTGCCTGAGACGGCGCCGGACTGGCTCGCGCTGGCCGTCATGGGCGCGGCGACGGTCGCGGCGGTGACGGCCGGTCTGTACGCCTATCAGCGACGCGACCTGCGGCCGTAGCCGACGCATGGCCTAGCCGCGACGGCCGTGGGCGGTGGCCGTCCCGCCCGGCCCGGCCCGGGTCGTGAGAGCATGCGGCTCATGACCCGGACCGGCCAACGGACCCCACCGCCTGCGCGCACCGCGGATGGTCGCCGTCTCGGTGTGGGTGGCGCGTGATCGGTCGAGCACCGGCGTGGCAGCGACGCAGCAGCCGGCTACGGCACCCCGCGCAGGTGATCGCCGTCGGCTTCGGTACGGCGGTGGTGGTCGGCACCGGCCTGCTGTCACTGCCCGTGGCCACCCGCTCCGGCGAGCGGACCGGCCTGGTGGACGCGCTGTTCACCGCGACCTCCGCGGTCTGCGTGACCGGGCTGGTCACCGTCGACACGGGCAGCTACTGGTCCGGTTTCGGACAGGCGGTGATCCTGCTGCTCATCCAGGCCGGCGGGTTGGGGATCATGACCCTGGCGACGCTGTTCACCGTGCTGCTGTCCCGCCGGCTCGGCCTGCGGGCCCGGTTCCTGGCCCAGGCCGAGACGAAGAGCCTCGACCTCACCGACGTGCGCGCGGTGGTCCGCCGGATCGTGCTGTTCAGTCTCGCCGGCGAAGCGGTGGTCGCGGTGGTGTTGACCGCCCGGTTCGCCACCGCCTACGACGAACCGTTCGGCGAGGCGGTGTACGACGGGGTGTTCCACGCCGTGTCCGCGTTCAACAACGCGGGCTTCTCCACCAACGCCGACAGCCTCGTCGGCTACGTCGCCGACCCGTGGATCTGCCTGCCGATCGCCGCCGCCGTGATCCTGGGCGGGCTGGGCTTCCCCGTCGTGTTCGAACTGCTCCGATGCTGGCGCCGCCCCGCGCTGTGGTCGGTGCTGACCCGCATCACCCTCGCCCTGACCGGCGCGCTGCTCGTCCTCGGCACCGTCGTGCTCACCCTCGCCGAGTTCACCAACCCGCGTACCCTCGGCCCCCTGCACGGGTGGCACAAGCTGCTGGCCGGGTTCTTCGCCTCCACCATGACCCGCACCGCCGGCTTCAACAGCGTCGACATCGGCGCGATGCGGCCGGAGAGCCTGCTCGCCAGCGACGTGCTGATGTTCATCGGCGGCGGCAGCGCCGGCACCGCCGGCGGCATCAAGGTCACCACGTTCGGGCTGCTCGCCTTCGTCCTCTGGTCGGAGATGCGCGGCGAACTCCACGTCAACGTCGGCCGGCGGGGCATCCCCGCCAGCAACCAGCGCCAGGCCCTCGCCGTCGCCCTGCTCAGCGTCGGCGCCGTCGTCACCGCCACCTTCGCGCTGCTGGCCACCACCCCGTACCGGCTCGACGTCGTGCTGTTCGAGGCGGTGTCCGCGTTCGCCACCGTCGGCCTGTCCACCGGCATCACCGCCTCCCTGCCGCCGCAGGCCGACCTGCTCCTGGTGGTGCTGATGTTCGCCGGCCGCGTCGGTCCGCTCACCCTGGCGTCCGCGCTGGCGCTGCGCGACCGCAACCGTCGCTTCGAACTACCCGAGGAAAGGACCATCGTTGGCTGAGACGCGCACCGAACCCGTCGTCGTGATCGGGCTGGGCCGCTTCGGCTCCGCCCTGGCCCTGGAACTGCTCAACCGGGGCAGCGAGGTCCTCGGCATCGACCACCGCCCGAAGGTCGTCCAGGCCCTCTCCGGGCAGTTGCCGCACGTCGTCACCGCCGACTCCACCGACATCGAAGCCCTGCGGCAACTCGGTGTCGCCGAGTTCCGCCAGGCCGTGGTGGCCATCGGCACCGACATCCAGGCCAGCATCCTCACCACCAGCCTGCTGGCCGAACTCGGCATCCCCGACATCTGGGCCAAAGCCATCAGTGCCCAGCACCGCAACATCCTCACCCGCGTCGGCGCCCACCACGTCGTCGCACCCGAACACGACATGGGCGAACGCGTCGCCCACCTGCTCTCCGGACGCATCCTCGACTACGTCGAGGTCGACGCCGACTTCGCCGTCATCAAGACCACCCCACCCCGCGACATCGTCGGCGTACCGCTGCGCGAGTCCCGCGTCCGCGGCAAGTGGGGAGTCACCGTCGTCGCCGTCAAACCGCAGGCGGCCCCACCCGGCGGCAAACCGCGCGCCTTCACCTACGCCACCCCCGACACCGTCCTCGCCTACGGTGACCTCATCCTTGTCGTCGGCACCGTCGACAACGTCGAACGCTTCGCCACCGCCGACTGACGCGACACCGCCACCGGCATCCGCGAGCGGTCATGGTGACCTTCTCGGTGCGGGCGTCCGCCCCTCCGGCTCCGCCACGAACCCGTTCGGCGCAGCCGCCTCGATGTGCTGCCGCAGTCCCGCGATCTCCGCCCGCAGCGCCGCGACATCCGCACTCGTCGCCGCGCTGGGCTGCTCGGAGGCCGCGGAGACCCGCTCCACGATCCAGGTCGCCAGCGAACCGGTGACGAAACCGATCAGGCCGATCCCTCCGATCATCAACCCGAGCGCGACGAAGCGTCCCATCGTGGTGACCGGGTAGTAGTCGCCGTACCCGACGGTGGTGATGGTGACCGTCGCCCACCACAGGGCGTCGCCGAACGACGCGATGTTCGCGTCGGGCCCGGACCGCTCGGCGTCCAGTACCGCCAGCGCGGACACCAGGACGAGCAGCACGGTGGTGGTGGCGACGTAGACGGCGAGACGGCCCCTCGCCCAGACCTCGGTGCGCCGGCTGATCGTCAGCACCACCATGATCAGCCGCACGGCGCGCAACGGTCGGAGCATCGGGAGCACCAGCACGACGAGGTCGAACAGGTGCGTGCGCAGGAAGCGGCGCCGGTCGGTCGCCAGCTTCAGGCGCACCAGCATGTCGCCCCAGAACAGCAGCCAGATGACGACAGATGTCACCGCACAGGCGTCCCGCCACACCTGCGGCAACCCGGTGTGCAGGATCGGTGCCGCGTACACCCCCAGGAAAACCACCGACAACACCGTCAGCGGGACGGCGGTGAATCGCTCCCACGTCGATGACCGATCCGCCCGCTTGTCTGCCTCACCCTGCATGTTGGCTCCGCCCCGCACGCCACCGGTCGATCAACGCCGGTAGTTCGCGCCAGAGGTAGTCGTAGAAGTCGCGCATCTCGGCGAGGCGGGCACCGGCGAGGCTGTCCTCGCCGGCCACGGAGATGCCTTCCTCGGCGGCCTCCCGCATGCTGCCGATCATCGCGTTCTGGCCGGACATGAGCGTGGCCCACGCACCGTCGCGGAGCCGGAAGTGCTCCCGGCGGCTACCCGGGGCGGGCACCCGCTCGATCAAGCCGACGGTCGCCAGGGACTTGACCGCGGTGGACACACTGCCGGAGCTGATGGTGAGCGCCTCGGCGATGTCACCGGCGGTCATCGTCTCCTGCTCGGTGAACAGCAACGCCGCCAACACACGGGCGGTCATCCGCTGCAGGCCGCCCTCGGTGAGGGTCAGCGCCAGCCTCTCCGCCGGAGCACTCAACGCCATCCGGGCCCTCCCGCACTCGATCATCCGGAAGCCTAACATCTTCCGATCTTCAGAAATCTCTGAACATTCGATACTCTCCAAGCTATGAGAGCGGTAATCGAGACGGAGAAGCTGACCAAGACGTACGGCCGCCACCGGGGGCTGGTGAACCTGGACCTCGCCGTGGCCGAGGGTGAGGTGTTCGGCTATCTGGGGCCGAACGGGGCCGGCAAGTCGACCACCATCCGCGTGCTGCTGGACCTGATCCGGCCCACAAGCGGACGCGCGCTGCTGTTCGGGCACGACCCGCGCCGGCACGCGGTCTCGCTGCACCGGCGCATCGGCTACCTGGCCGGTGACTTCGTCGTCAACCCACGGCAGCGGGCCGGGGAGTGCCTGGCCTTCCTGGCCGACCTGCGCGGCGGCGTACCGAAGGCCCACGTCGCCGAGCTGGCCGAACGGCTGGAGTTGGACCTGACCGCCCGGATCACGACCCTGTCCAAGGGCAACCGGCAGAAGGTCGGCCTGGTGCAGGCGTTCATGCACCGCCCGGACCTGCTGATCCTCGACGAGCCGACATCGGGGCTGGACCCCCTGGCGCAACAGACCTTCCTCGACCTGGTCCGCGAAGCCCGAGCCGCCGGGCAGACGGTGTTCATGTCCTCGCACATCATCAGCGAGGTCGAGGCGGTCGCCGACCGGGTCGGCATCATCCGCGACGGCCACCTCGTCGCGCTCGACACCGTGGCCCGCCTCCGCGACCGCAACGTGCACCAGTTCCGGGTCACCTTCGCCGGCCCGATCGACGAAACCGCACTCGCCGCCCTGCCGGAGGTGTCCGGCCTGACCGTCGACGGCCCGACCGCCGCTTTCCGCCTCGCCGGAAGCCCCGACGGGCTCATCCGCGTACTCGCCGGGCACCGGGTCACCGCGCTGCGCGCCACCGAACCCGACCTGGAACACCTGTTCCTCACCTACTACCAGGCCGACGCCACGAGCAGGGAGACCACGCATGCCTGACGTCCTGACCAAGACCCTGTGGGACGGCCGGCGCGCCCTGGCCGGATTCGCCGCCGGCACCGCCCTGGTCGGCGCCATGTACGCCGGCTTCTACCCGCAGGTCGCCGACGGCGCGATGGGGCAGACCGTCCAGGGCTTCTCCCCCGCGCTGCGCGAGGCACTGCGGATGGAAGACCTCGCCTCCGCCGCCGGCTATCTCGGCTCCAGCGTGTTCGGCATCATCGTGCCCCTGATCGCGGTCATCTTCGGCATCGCCACCGGCACCCGCGCCGTCGCCGGCGACGAGGAAGCCGGCTACCTCGACCTGCTCCTCGCCCACCCGGTCAGCCGGACCCGGCTGCTGCTGCACCGCTTCGCCGCGCTCACCGTCGGCGCCACCCTCGTCGCCACCGCGGTCCTGCTCGCCATGCTCGCCGTCCGGCCCAGCGCCCGACTCGACAGCATCAGCATCGGCCAGTTCACCGCCCAGTGCCTCGCCCTGGCACTGCTGATCATCGTCTTCGGCACCATCGCCATCACCATCGGCGCCACCACCGGCAGCCGGCCCGCCGCCCTCGCCGGCACCGCGGCCATCGCCGTCCTCACCTACGCCGCCAGCACCGCCGCCACCCAGATCGACGCCGACGCCCTCCGCTACGCCTCCCCCTTCCACTACTACATCGGCGGAGAACCACTGCGTCACGGCTTCCAATGGGCCGACCTGAGCATCCTGGCCGCCGTCACCGCGGTGCTGCTGACCATCGCCGTGACGACGTTCAACCGCCGCGACCTGACCAGCTGAGCCTGGGGCGGAACGGACGCGACCTGCCGATTCGGCAGCGGCCCGGTCGAGGCGCCCGGGGCAGGCCCGGTGCCGACAAGGCGCGGCCGGCCCGGGTCAGCCGGTGGCGGTGACCGTGGTGGCGGTGACCGTGCCGTCCGCCGACCGGTCGCCCTGCACGCTGACCGTCTGCCCAGCCTTGATCTTCGCCAGCTCGCTCTTCCGGCCGGTCAGCACCGTGGTGCGGTCGTCGGTCCGCACCGTGACCACGGTGCCGTCGGCGGTCTCCAGGTACAGGACACCCGCGTCGATCAGCTTCGCCTTCCCGGTGGTGGCCACCGCGGCGGAGTTCGGGGTCGACCCACCGCCCAGCTCTCCGCGCCCCGAACCCCCGCCGGGAAACCCGCTGGGCGCCGCCCCCGGGAAGCCCCCCGTCCGGCCGGGGCGCGCCGCGGCCGGGGCGTCCCCCCAGCGCTGCTGCACCTGCGTCCCGGCCAGGAAGCCGACCAGCACCAGCACCAGGCCGGCCAGCACGACGGTGCCCCGGTTCCACAAGCGGCGTGGCGCGGCGGCGGCGAGTGCGGCGGAGAGGTCACCGTCGGGCTCCGCCGCGCGATCCGGTTGCCCCGTCGCTTCGGCTGCCGCCCGTTCGAAGATGACGGTGTCGGTGTCGTCCATGTCCTCGCCTCTCCGGATGAGCTACTCGTAACGCAGGGCGTCGATCGGGCGCAGGCGGGCCGCCCGGGCCGCCGGCAGGCCGCCGAAGAACAGCCCGATCGCGACCGACACGCCGAGGGCCAGCACGACGGAACTCGGCACGATCACCGGCCGCACGCCCACGATGGAGAACCGGGACCCGACCAGCGCGGCGGCCACCCCCAGCGCCCCGCCGATCAGGCTGAGCAGGGTCGCCTCCGTCAGGAACTGGATCAGGACGGTCCGGCGCCGGGCGCCCAGGGCCTTACGGATACCGATCTCCCGGGTCCGTTCGGTGACGGTGACGAGCATGATGTTGGTGATACCGATACCGCCGACGAGCAGGCTGATCGCGGCAACCGCGCCGAGCAGGACCGTGAACGTGTCGGCCGTCTCGGTCTGCGTCTGGAGCAGTTGCGCGGCGTTCTGGATCCGGTACGGGGTGCTGCCGGCGCCGGTGCCCGGCAGCCGTTGGGCGAGCACCGTGCCGATCTGCGCCTGCACCTCCTCCACCCGCTCCGGGCTCCTCGCCTCGACGAGGATCGAGCTGAGCGCCCCGTAGCCGGTCAGCACCTCGCGTACGGCCCGCAGCGGGGCGACCACCAGGTCGTTGGCGTCCTGGAAGCCGGTCGCGGACTTCGGGGCCAACGTGCCGACCACCGTGAACAGCGCGCCTCCGACGGTGACCTGTTTCCCGATCGGGTCGGCCCCGGCGAACAACTCGTCGACGACGGTGCTTCCGACGACCACCACCCGGCGGCCCTGCGCCTCGTCGTCCCGGCTGAACACCGTGCCGCTGGCGACCGGCGAGTTCGAGGCGTCGAACCAGCTCGGCCGGGTGCCGACGAACTGGCCGACCTCGTGCTCCGCGCCCTGGTAGGTCACCGTGGCTGCGGCGCTGACCAGCGGAGACACCGATCGTACGTCGGGAGCGAGCACCGGGTCGGCCAGCGCGTCGGCCACTTCCACGGTGAGCCCGCCGCCGCCCCCGCCCCGGTTGGTGCCGGTCACCGTGAGGGTGTTGGTGCCCAGCGCCTCGATCCGGCTCGTGATCGCCTGAGCTGACCCGTTGCCCACCGCGACCAGCAGGATGACCGCCGCGACGCCGATCAGGATGCCGAGCATCGTCAGCGCCGAGCGCAGCTTGTTGGCGGCCACCCCGCGCAGCGCGAAGCGGAGGATCTCGACCAGGGTCACCTCGGTGCTCCCGCCGTGTGCCGCCCCGGCACGTCCTGCCGGGTGTCGACGCGGACCTGACCGTCGAAGAGCCGGACGAGACGCCGGGCCCGGGCGCCGACCTCCGTTTCGTGGGTGATCAGCACGATCGTCCGGCCGGCGGCGTTGAGCTGGTCGAGAATGACCAGGATGTCCTCGGTGGAGTGGCTGTCGAGGTTGCCGGTGGGTTCGTCGGCGAGCAGCAGCGCGGGCTCGGTGACCAGCGCCCGGGCCACGGCCACCCGTTGCTGCTGCCCGCCGGAGAGCTGGTTGGGATGGTGGTCGGCCCGGTCGGCGAGTCCGACGGCGTCCAACGCGGCCATCGCCCGACGCCGGCGCCGGGTCGCGCGGACGCCTGCGTACGCCAGCGGCAGCTCCACGTTGGCCAGCGCGCTGGTGCGGGGGATGAGGTTGAACGCCTGGAACACGAAGCCGATCAGCCGGTTGCGGACCAGCGCGAGCTGCCGGTCGGCGAGGCTGCTCACGTCCACCCCGTCGAGCAGGTACCGCCCGCCCGACGGCACGTCGAGACAGCCGAGGATGTTCATCAGGGTGGACTTGCCGGAACCCGACGAACCCATGATCGCCACGTAGTCGCCCGCCTCGACCGAGAGGTCGACGCCGCGCAGCGCGTGCACCGCCGCGTCCCCCTCGCCGTACACCTTGGTCAGCCCGCGGACGTCCAGGACCGGACGGTGCGGCGTGTCCCGGAGGTCCATCAGCGGCCCGCGTTCCCGGCCTGTCGCGGGCCCTGGCCGCCACCCGGGAACCCGCCGCCGGGAAAGCCGCCGCCGGGAAGGTTCCCGCCGCCCCGGAGGCCGCCGCCGGTGTTGCCGGTCCCGGCGCTGCTTCCCGGCAGGACGACCCGCTCACCCTCGGCAAGCCCGGAGGTGATCTCGTACGCCTGGTTCCCGGCGAGTCCGACCTGCACCCGCCGTGTCTCCTCGCCGGTCTCCGTGACCACGGTGACGGTGTGCCGGTCACCGCTGCCGCTGACCGCCGTCGAGTTGACCAGGAGGACGTCCTGGGCGGTGCCGGTGACCACGCTCACCGTGACCGTCTGCCCCGGCTTCGCGCCGGTCGGCAGCTCGCCCAAGCCGATCGTCACGCCGTAGGTGACCACGTTGTTGCTGGTGGTGGCCTGGGGGTCGATGGCTGTCACCGTCCCGGCGGCCCGGGCGCCGGACAGCGCGTTCCAGGTGACGGTGGCGGTCTGCCCGCTCTTGAGCCGGGTGGCGTCCGCCTCCGCGACCGCCGCGCTGACCTGTAGGTGGGTCAGGTCGGCGAGGTCCACGAACCCGGTGGCCGTGCTCGACGTGCCGGCGTCCTGCTGGCCACCGGAACCGCCGGGGGAGCCACCACCCGGATTGCCGGTCGATCCACCGCCGGACGAGCTGCCCACCGTGCCGTTGACGGCGACCACCGTGCCGGCCATCGGCGCGGCGAGTCTCGTCCCGGCAACCCCGGCCTCGGCCTCGTCGACCGCGAGTTCCGCCTGGGTCACCGAGTTCTCGGCGGAGGAGGTGTCGCCGTCGGCGGCCCGGGCCCGGTCCAGCGCGTTCTCGGCGGCGTCCAGGTTCGCCCGGGCCAGCTTGAGCGCCCGCTCGGCCGCGGCGGGATCGACAGTGGCCAGCAGCTGTCCCTTCTTGACGGTCTGCCCGACCCGTACCCGGATGTCGGTGACCGTGCCGGCGGTGACGAAGCCCGCGCTCGCCGTGGTGGCGCTCTCGATCGAGCCGTCCGCCGTGACCGTGGCGGTCACCGTGCCCCGCGACACCACGACCGACCGGGCGGACCGGCCGGGCTCCACCTGTGCCGCGGAGTCACCGGTCACCGACGACCAGGCCCAGTAGCCGCCGCCGAGCAACAGCAGGGCCAGTGCGGCGTTCACCGCCACGGGAGGCCGGCGCAGGAGAGCCGGCAGGCGCACACGCATGGCCGAAGCCTTCACCGGCCGGCTGGGAGAACGTTCCAGGGAAGCTCAGAGCTGGCTCGGAATCGCCGTCCGCAACGCGGGCTGGTCGGCCGGGGCACCGCAAGCGGCGTGTACCCCGGCGGTGGGATGCCCGGCAGCATCGTCGGGCGCGGTGGGCAGCAGCACCCGGAACGTCGTTCCCGCACCCGGCGCGGTATCCAACTCGATGCAGCCGCCGTGGGCGTGCACGATTGAAGCGGCGATGGAAAGCCCCAGGCCGGAGCCGCCGCCGTTGCCCCGCCCGCGGCTGGGATCCACCCGGTAGAGCCGCTCGAACACCCGACCGGCGTGCGCCACGGGTATCCCCGGCCCGCCGTCGTGCACCTCCAGCACCGCGAGCCCGCCGTCCGGCGCGGGCGGCGGGGCGGACCGGACAACCGGGTCGGCCGGTGGTGCGGGCAACCGCCCGACCCGGACGGTGACCCGCACCTCCGGCCCCGTGTGCTGGAGCGCGTTGCCGACCAGATTCGCCGCAACCTGGCGGAGCCGGTGCTCGTCGCCGAGCACGCTCGGCGGCTCGAACGAGTCGTCGCGGTCGGCCAGGGTGGTCAGCCGGACACGCCGCCTCGGTGTGCGGGCGTGCGCGTCACGGATGGTGTCCGCGGCCACCTCCAGCAGGTCGACCGGAGACCACACCGGGATCCGCTGCTGGTCCAGCCGGGCGAGCAGGAGCAGATCCTCGACCAGCACACCCATCCGGGCCGCCTCGCCCTCGATGCGGCCCATCACCTCGTCGAGGGGCGGCCCCGGCGGAGCGCCGCCGCGCCGGTACAGCTCCGCGAAACCCCGGATCGAGGTGAGCGGGGTACGCAGCTCGTGCGAGGCGTCCGCGACGAACTGACGCAGCCGCCGTTCCGAGGCGGCACGGGCGGCCATCTCGGCGCCGATCCGGTCCAGCATCAGGTTCACCGCCGCGCCGAGCCGCCCCGGCTCGGTGTGCGGGTCGGCCCCGTCGACCCGGCGGGTCGGCTCACCCCCGGTGATACCCGCGACGATGCCCTCCATGGTGGTCAGTGGGCGCAGCCCCAACCGGACCACCGAGGCCGCGAGCAGACCCAGCCCGAGCAGCACGGTGGCGGTGACCGCCCCGTCGATGAGCAGCAACCGTTCGGCGGTCCGGTCCACCTCGCTCAGGGACACGCCGAGGACCACCACCGCGCCCTCCTGCCCGACCGGCACGGCGAGCAACCGCCAGTCGTCCCCGCCCGCACCGGCCGCAGCGGTGTACGGACGCCCGGTCGCGGCTCGCGCCCGCACCTCGGCGAGCGTGCCCGGATCCGGGCTCCCCGTCGCCGGTGTGCTGCTGCGTTCGGCGTCCCGGGTGCCGTCCGGGCGATAGACCAGGACCAGCTGGTCCTGTCCCAGGCGGGCGAACCGGCCGGGCAGGCCACGCACGGCACCGGACGTCGGTTCGGGCTCCGCCCAGGGAGCCGGGCTCGCGGACGGCCCGACACCCGGGGCTGTGGAGTCACCGGTTCTGGACGCCGTCCCCGGCCCGCGGACGGCGTGCAACGGACGGGCCTGGGCCGCCAACTGGTCGTCGATCCGCTCCAGCAGATAGCCATGGAGCAGGAAGAATCCGGCCGTGTTCGCACCGAGAAGGGCGACCGTGGTGAGCGCGCCGATGACGAGGACGAGCCGGGACCGCAGCGTCCAGTGCGCCCACCGGCGCACCCCCAGTCGGCCGTTCACTCGTCCCCGGTCGACAACCGAAGGGTGTACCCCACGCCGCGAACCGTGTGGATGAGCGGCGGGCCGAGCCGGTCGACCTTGCGCCGCAGGTAGTACACGTACGACTCGACGATCCGCCCGTCACCGCCGAAGTCGTAGTTCCACACCCGGTCGAGGATCTGCGCCTTGCTCACCACCCGGCCGGCGTTGACCAGGAGGTAGCGCAGCAGTTTGAACTCGGTCGGTGACAACTCCACCAGTTGGCCCGCCCGGCGCACCTGGTGCGCGCCGTCGTCGAGCTCCAGGTCGGCGTAGCGCAGCGTCGAGGTCTCCGGCACCGCCGAGGGCTCAGGTTGACTACGTCGCAGGATGGCCCGGATCCGCAGCACCACCTCTTCGAGGCTGAACGGCTTGGCGACGTAGTCGTCCGCGCCGACGACCAGCCCGGCCACCCGGTCCTCCACCGTGTCCCGGGCGCTCAGGAAGAGCACCGGCACCGGCCGCCCGGCCGCACGCAGCCGCCGGGCCACTTCGAACCCGTCGAGGTCCGGCAGCATCACGTCGAGGACGACCAGGTGGGGGTCGAACTCCTCGACGCTGGCCAGGGCCGCCCGGCCGCTGGCGGCCACCCGCGTGTCGTACGCGACCAGACGCAGCGCGGAGGCGAGCAGCGTGGAGATGTTCGGCTCGTCGTCCACCACCAGGACCCGGGCGGCGCCGGCCGTGCCGGCGAGAGCGGGGACCGGGCCGCCCCCGGTCGGTCGGGGGATGTCGATCTGCACCGACCCTGCCTACCGGGTCCGCCTCGGAGCGACCTGTGTTGAACCTGTGTCCCAGCTGTCACCACGACCGCAGAACGACGTCACCGGCAGTCAAACCATCGATGACCTGGGTGTACTGATCGCCACGCAGACCGACGGCGACCGTCCGCGTCTCACCGGAGGCGCCGAACCGCACCCGGCCGTGGCCGTCCGTCACATCGTGCACCGCGGTGGAGGGCACCCGCAGCGCGTCTGCCACCGAGCCCGTACGCACGGTCGCCGCCGCGGTCTGCCCGATCAGCAGGTTCTTCGGGGCCTCGGTGAACGAGAGCACGACGCCGTAACGGACCAACTGGCCGTCGGCGGTGCCGGCCGGGTCCACCTGCACGACGGTGGCCGGAAACGTCTCGCCGGCCCGGTCGGCGAGGCCCACCGTGGCGGTCTGCCCGACCGCGATCGCCGCCGCGTCCGCCTCCGGGAACTTCGCCTCGACCTGCATGTTGAAGGTGTCCGCCAGGGTGATGAAGGTGGCGCCTCGCCCGACCGCGCTGCCCACCTTGCCGGCGACCGCCAGGACGGTGCCCCGGATCGGCGCGACGACGGTGACACCGGACCGCGTGCTCTCCGCCTCCGCCACGGCTGCCTCGGCCTGGTTCACCCGGCGTTGGGCGTCAAGGATCCGGTCGCTTCCGCCCGACGATCCGCCGGCGCAGGCGGGCACTCGCGTCGCCTCGGGCCGCACGGTGCCCGAGCTGGTGGGCGCGGTGCGGGTGGGAGCGGGGTGGGCGGGGGAGGTGGGCGGCGCGCCCGGGGAGGACGGCGTCGGCGTCGCGGACTCTGATGCCGCCGGGGCAGTGGGGGTCACCGTCCCGGTGGGCTGTGGCGACATCCATGCGACGGTGCGGAGGGCGCCGCTGGCGGAGCCGACCGCGCGGACGGCGGCGGTCGGGCAGTTCGACGCCGCACTTGTCGACTCGCGCGCCTCGGCCAGCGCGTTGCGGGCATCCGCGAGATCCTGCTCGGCACGGTCGACCGCACCGGCCGCCGTGGCGACGTCCTCGTCCGAGAGCGTGGCAAGCTGCTGCCCGGCCTGCACCACCGTACCGGGCCGGACGGCAACGCTCGCCACCGTGCCGGAGACCGTGAAACTCAGCGCCCGGGTGGTCGTCGTCTGGACCGTGCCCGTGGTGGCGACCTCGATCTCGACAGGTCCGCGGTCGACCACGACGGTGACCGGCCGGGCTGGCACCTCGTCGGCGCCCGCCGTGAACACCAACGCCCCGGCGGCGGCGAGCACGAGCGCGGCACCGGCGGCAGCGGCTCCCCAGCGGCCCCGTCGAGTGCGCCACAGTCGGGCCTGGCCGTCTCCCATGACGGGTCAGTCTGCCGGGCGCTCCTCTCCGGCGGCTCGGTCCCAGCTCGGAGTTGCCTCAAAGGAGCGGCCCTGACGGCGGGTCCGCCCGGTGTCGCCGGGAAGCTCCGAGGCAACTCCCAGCCGGGTCCGAGGCGCCCCGGAGCTGAGGCCGCTTGCCTGAGCGGGTCCCGGAAAAGGCTGAGGAGTTTCCGTGTCGAAGACTGGAAGAAGCCGCCTGCTGGCGGCCGTCCTGACCGTCGCCGCGTCGGCGCTGCTGACCGGCTGCGGCGGGGACGACGCCCCCACCGCCACCGCGACCGACGGTGGGGGGAACAACGGCTTCGTCGCATACCGGAACTGCCTGGGCGACCACGGCGTCGTCCTGCCCTCCGCCGACCCGGACCGCTCTCCCCGAGCCCGCCCGACGGCCCGCCCGTCCGGCTTTCCGACGGCCCGCCCGTCCGGCTTTCCGACAGCCCGCCCGTCCGGCTTTCCGACGGCCCGCCCGTCCGGCGGTGCGGGACGCGGGTTTCCGGGGATGGGCCGACCAGCGGATGTCGACGAGGCCACCTGGCAGAAGGCGCAGGAGGCGTGCTCCTCGCTGATGCCGACCGAGCGACCTGGCGGGCGGGGCGGGCCCGGTGGGCGGGGCGGGCCCGGTGGGTCGGACGCGCCGGACGCCGGGCGTGACACGGCCTACCGCACCTGTCTCACCGGGCGTGGCGTCGACCCGGACGGTCTCGACCCGTCCGACGCGAAGGCGAAGGAGGCGCTGACCGCCTGCGCGCCGGTCAGCCCACCGGCGCCGAACTGACCTCCACCACCGCGTGGTCGGCCGGAGGACCGAGAGCGCCACAGATCAGGCGTCGGTGCCGGCCGGGGTCGCGCTGAGCCTGGTGAGCGCCTCGGCCACCCGCACCGCGAGCGCCAGATCGGAAGTCCTCGACGGGACGTTATCGCCGCGGACGGCCGCGACGAACGCCCGTATCTGGTTGTCCAGCGGCAGGGTGTCCGCGACGTCGATCGGGACGTCGTCGAGGGTCAACCGGTGCGGGGCGAAGTCGTCGTACCGGTACTCGCCGCCGTCGCTCAGCCGCACCCGGAAACGATGGTGCCGGGCCGTCGCGGCGTTGGTGAAACGGAACCTGACCGGCGTTCCACCGACGCGGACGCCGACGTCCCAGTCCTGCCGGCCCGGCGCCGGGACCTCGCACCGGGCGTACTCCCGCGTCACCGGTCCCTGGTCGCCGAGCAGGTCGAGCGCCATGGCGAAGTCGTGCGGACCGTAGTCCCAGAGCACGTCGCAGTCCGCGCGCACCGGCCCGTCGCCGCCGAACGTGCCGGATATCGTGCTCACCGCCCGGCCCGCGACCCGCTCGCGCAGCTCCCGGAAGGCCGGGGCGTGCAGGTGCTGGTGGCCGACCATGACCGTGCTGCCGCGCGCCTCCGCACGGTCCCGGATCGCCAGCGTCTCGCTCAGGGTGGGCGCCAGTGGCTTCTCGACCAGCACGGGAACGCCGGCGTCGAGCGCCTCCATCGTGATCGCGTAGTGCGTCGCCGCAGGTGCGGCGACGATGATCCCGTCCACCGCGGCGCTCCGGATGAGCGCCCCGGGCGAATCCCGGCGCCCGGCCACCTCCGAGATCAGCACCTCGCCTTCCGGCCACATGCGGCCGACGGTCTCGACGTACCGTGACCCCCACCGCCCGGTGCCGACGATCCCCAGCCTCATCGGCGGCACGGGATCACCTGTAGTACTCCTGGGACCAGGTGATGAACTTCCGCAGGCCGTCGGTGAAGGGCACGGTCGGCTCGTAGCCCAGGTGGTCGAACGCCTTGACCAGGTCCGGGCAGCGCCGCATCGGCTCGTCACCGGGGTAGCTGTCCGGATAGTCCCGCACGGTGTATTTGAGGTCCGGCGCCGGCACGGAGTCGCGCACCAGTTCCAGCAGGTCGATGATGGAGACCTCCGGACCGGACGCGCCCACGTTGTACGCCTCGCCGGGGCGCCCCCGCAGCAGCGCCAGCAGGAACCCGACGATCGCGTCGGTGGCGTAGCAGAACGTGCGGGTCTGGGTCCCGTCGCCGTAGACGTCGATCGCCTCTCCGTTCGAGAGCCGGACCGCGATGTTCGGCATGATGCGGTAGTCCTCGCGGCTCAGGCCGGGCCCGTAGACGTTGAACGGCCGGACGATCACCGCCTCCACGCCGAACTGCTGGACGTAGACCTGAAGCAGCGTCTCGCCGAATCGCTTCGACTCGTCGTAGCAGCTACGCGGACCGAGGCAGGAGACGTTCCCGTTGTAGTCCTCCGCCGTCGGCACGTGGGTGGCGTCGGGATTTCCGTAGATCTCCGACGACGAGAGGAACAGCAGCCTCGCCCCGTCGGCACGCGCGACGTCGAGCATGTTCCGCAGGCCGTGGGTGGCGACGTCCATGGTCTCCAGCGGGAACTTGCGGTAGTAGTACGGGCTGGCGATGCCGGCCGCGTGCACGACGAAGTCGACCTTCCCGCCCGGGCTGAACGGCAGGACGACGTCGTGCTCGACGAAGGTGATGTGCGGGTCCTCCAGCGGCGTGGCGCTGCCGTCGGCGGGCGTCCGCAGGTTGTCCATCGCCAGGACCTGGCAGGGCTCGCGCAGGTATTTCGCGTTGAGCCTCCGGAAGACGGCCGTCAGGTACTGACCCACGAACCCGCGAGCGCCGGTGATCAGGACCCGCTTGCCGTCGAACCGCTGTGCGTACTCGCCGAGGCCGACGCAGATGTCGTCGATGTCCGAATCGATGAGGGTGCTCATTCGACTGCTCTCCCGTCCAGCCGTGCCAAGGTCAGCGGATTCATCCAGAGACCGGACCAGTCCGCGTGGCCGGCGACGATGTTGTCGTAGTAGTTCCAGGCGAAGACGAGTGCGCAGTACCGCTGACCGGACACCTCCGCGAGCCGCTCCGGGCCGACCACGGGGATGTGGGTGCCGGGGGTGAAGAGTCCGCGCTTGAGCGGGCTGTCCTCGACGATGAACTCGACGTCGTCCGCGTCGAGTGCGAAGGAGTACATCAGGGTCGTCAGTTTCGCCGGCGCCCCGTAACCGCAGAACCGCCATCCGTCGTGCTTCAGGGTCGCGATCTGCTCCCGCAGCTTCTGCCCCCGGGTCCGGATGCGCTCCCCGAAGTCCTCGTACGTCCGGGCGGAGAAGAGCGCCGCCTCCTCCTCGGATCTCACGAGTTCCGCCACCCGCGGGCTGACGGCACGGTCGTCGTTCGCCACGTGGACCCGGATCGAGCCGCCGTGGGTGGGGACCCGCTCCACGTCGAACAACGTCATTCCCATCCGGTCGAAGAAGCGGACCAGCGGGCGGACGGCGTGGTAGGCGACGTGCTCGTGGTAGATCGTGTCGAACAGCAGGCCCTCGACGACGTCGGCGAGGTAGGAGACCTCGAAGATGAACACCCCGCGCGGG
This sequence comes from Micromonospora sp. WMMD1128, assembly GCF_027497235.1. NCBI lineage: Bacteria > Bacillati > Actinomycetota > Actinomycetes > Micromonosporales > Micromonosporaceae > Micromonospora > Micromonospora sp. WMMD1128. Next base: position 6,693,696 of record NZ_CP114902.1, on the reverse strand, counting down.
CCGAGCAGGGAGCGCACGTCGGAGGCGGCCTGCGCCAGGTCACCGATGTGGGCGAAGACGTTGTTCGCGGTGACCAGGTCCGCGGGCCCGAACCGGTCGCGCAGGTCGAGCGCGAGGGCGGCGTCCAGGAAGGCCACCGTCGTGGGTACGCCGCGCGACTCGGCGATCTCGGCGATCCCCCGCGCTGGCTCGACGCCGTGCACACCCGGCACGCCCCGCTCGACGAACTGCCGCAACAGCGTTCCGTCGTTCGACCCGACGTCGACGACGAACGACTTCTCGTCCAGGCCGAGCAGGTCGATCGCCCGCTCGGCGTAGTCGCCGAAGTGTTTGACGAACGACGGCGACGTGCCCGAGGCGTAGACGTAGTTGTCGAACAGGAGGGACGGGCTGACCACCGCGGCGAGTTGGAGGTGCCCGCATTCCGGCGCGGGGCAGAGTTGCAGGTCGAGGGGGAAGCGCTCCTGCTCCTGCGGCTTGTCCACGAAACCGTTCGCGCAGGGCGTGGACGGGAGTGACAGGACCACGTGACCGGCGGTTCCGGTGCCGCACAACGCGCACGTGCGGCGTACCCGCGCCGAGGTCACGACGGCGATCCGCCGGCTACGGCGTACTCGTACCTCCCGGCGAAGGACGACCAGGTGAGGTCGAACATCGGGGGTACGCGGACCACGTCGCTCTCGTGCGACTCGTGGTCGCGTTTGTTCCGGGCGAACGTCATGAACGTGGTCCGCTCCGGGAAGTACATCACGTGCGCCACCAGGGGTGGGGTGAAGAAGAGCTGACCCGCCTCGAACGTCCGTACCTGGACGCCGTCCGTGCCGTCCGCGGGCCGCCAGCCGTAGACGACGCTGCCGGACAGCACGTAGGTGTAGTGCCAGTCGGTCTTGTGATAGTGGTTGGCGCGGACGGCGCCGGGGTGACTCTCGATGAGTGCCACCGACGTGAACCTCTCGAGAAGCACGTTCAGGATGCTCCCCGCGGCGTTGACGAAGGGTTCGTCCAGGGGAACGTGCGGGTCGTCGGGGTAACGCTCCTCGTCCACCATCTTCGTGTACTCGGCATGCGACAGCGGGTGTGGCGGTGGGTTCATCGTTTCCTCCCAAGCGGAACCATGGTCAGTACGCCTTGTCGCGTAGCAACCCCACCGCGAACCGTGCCGCTCGCACCGCGATCGCCATGATGGTGAGGGTCGGGTTCTGCCAGCCGCCGGACGGGAAGCAGGACCCGTCGGCGACGAAGACGTTCGGCGCGTCCCAGCAGCGGTTGTCCGGATCCACCACGGAGTCGGCCGGCGACCGGCCCATCCGCGCGGTACCCAGATCGTGGACGTTGCGGCCGGGCGACGTCAGCGTGTCCGCGACGGCGGTGAGCCGCAGGCCGGCGACCGACGCGGCCCGCTCCACCTCGCGCCGCATGGCGTCGTAGAGCCGGTCCTCGTGCGGCCCGTAGCCACATTCGATGACCGGCACGGGGACGCCCCACCGGTCCCGGGTGTCGCCGAGCCGTACCCGGTTGTGCCGGTACGGCAGCATCTCCCCCTGCGCGTCGATCCCGCCCGACGCCGGACCGGCGTCGCCGCGTTGCAGTGACACCCAGAGCGCGAACGGGCGGATGTCGCCGGTCTGCGGCTGCGGCGGCGGGACGAGCAGACCGCTCTGCCGGCCGGCGGACCGGTGGGCCGGCATCGGCGGGTGACCGTCGAGGACGCCGGACGAGGTGACGAGCGGATGGTCCATCAGGCCACGGCCGAGCCAGCCGCTGCTGTTGCCGAGCCCGTCGGGATGGCGGGGGCTGTGCGAGTTGAGCATGAGCCGGGCGGTCTCGATGGTGCCACCGCAGAGGAACACGACCCGGGCGCGGGCGTGGTGCCGGGCGCCCGGGACGGCGGCGTCCACGTAACTGACGCCTGTCGCCCGGCCGTCGTCCGGGTCGACGGTCACGGAGGTGACCCGGGCGTCCGATCGCAGCGTCACCCGGCCGGTCCGTTCCGCCCGGGCGAGGGCGGTGGCCTGCATGGTGAACTCCGGCCAGCCGTCCTCGCCCCGCTCGGCCGAGACGAAGCGCACCGGGATCGGGCGGGTGTTCCCCCGGCGGTAGGCGTGCTGGAACGCCGCCTCGGCGGGGGTGAGCGCCGGCGGCTTGCCACGGAAGTGCCCGTCGGGAAGTTGTGCCAACTCCTCGGCGGTCCCGCGTAGATCGACCAGATCTTCCACGACGTCGTACGCGGCGGCCAGGTCGGCGTACCCGATCGGCCAGCTCAGCGAGCAACCGTCGACGTCGCCGGCCGCCGTCTCGAACGTGGACAGGCGCAGCGCCGACCCGCCCCAGAGCAACGACCGCCCGCCGACCTGCATGCCGCGGATCCAGGTGTACGGCTTGTCCGGCGGCGTCTCGTACGCGTGCTCCACATCGTCGACGAACAGGTGGGGCCCGCGCGGACCGAAGTTGAAGTGGGTGCGTTGCACCGGCTGCCGCGCCCGGGTGCGCTCGTCGTGGTCGCCGGCGGTGACCCCGGGGGCGGCGCGGTCCGGGATGTCCCCGGCGCGGCGGACCGGCCCGGCCTCGAGGACGAGGGTACGGAACCCGGCCTCGGCCAGTTCCTTGGCCGCCCAGGAGCCGGCGAACCCGGACCCGACCACGATCGCGTCGTACGCCGGACCGGGATCGGCGCCGATCCCGGTCATGTCCGCGCTCCCCCGGTCGGTGAGGAATGCCATTCGATCGGGCCGTCGATGCCGGTGTGGTGCGGCGTGGCGAGCCCGTCGTGGTAGACGGACGCGGGGATCACCCGGAAGTCGAAGCTGACCCGGGTGCGGTCGGAGGCGTTGCGGACGTTGCCGTGCATGAGGTTCGCGCTGTCGAACGCGAGCATCTGGCCGTAGCGCATGGGATGCGGCCGGAAGTCCTCGGTGCCCTCACTCGACTCGACCCACAGGCAGTTCTCCGACGTCACATCGGTGAGCGGGAGCCAGAACGTGATCTCGCAGGGGTTGTGACCACCGCTGCGGTCTCGGTGGTAGGCGCCGACGCCGTGTCGCCCGGGCAACTGGATCCGCCAGTTTGGCACGTGCTGGTAGCGGACGTCCTCGCCGACCATCTCGGTGATCACCGTCTGGACGAACTCGTGGTACAGCGCGGCGATCTCCTCGATGCGGTACAGCTTCTGGTGCATCGCGGAGCCCTGGTCGCCGAAGCCCGGCGGCTCCTCCGCCTCGGCGGGCGCGTGGTGGTGATGCCACCGGGCGAGGTCCGGCACACCGCTGGCGGCGCTGATCGCGCCGGCGAAGTCGAACCGCCTGTTGTCGTACGGAACGATCAGCTTGTTCAGCAAGGGCTTCCGCCTTCCTCGTCGTGGGCGGTGATGGTGAAGCGTGGCTCGAAGCCGATGAGGTGGCTCAACTGCAGGTCGACACCGCCGATGTTGGTGAAGTCCTCGCCGTGGAACAGGCTCTTGCGGACGAAGGAGGCGGTCTTGCGGCGGTAGCCGGAGCGCGCCAGCAGCATGGCGAGGGTGCCCAGGTGCTGCGGGGTGCGACTGCGGTGCAGGGCGGTGAACGACCGGCGCAGCCGGCGGATCATCCGGTCCGCCGCCGCGGGATCGGCCGGCACCGTCAGTCCGCGCATCCGCAGCCGGTCGAGGAACGCCCGCTGGGCCGCGGTGGGCGCCGGATCGGCGGTGGACGGGTCCGGGGCGTCCCCGCGTACCAGGTCGAGCAGGAGCCGGTCGTGGTCCGCGTAGCCGGCGTGTCCCCGTCCGGCGGGTGGGACGGCTCCGGCGACGAGCAGGTCGGCCGCGTGCGCGACGTCGACGTCACCGAGTCGCGCGGCCAGGTGGGTGGTGAAGTCGACGTCCGCGCGCAGCGTGGTGGGCAGCAACGACTCGCTCGGCAGCAGCTCGGACGCCGCCGCGTGCGTGGCGGCCAGCACCGGTGTGCCGACGTACGACGCCTCGACCAGCACCCGTCCGAACGTCTCCAGCGACGACGTGCTGGGGAAGAACAACACGTCCATCTCGCGGTAGTCCTGCCACAGGCGGGCCCGGTCCACGGGTGGCCGGCACGAGTAGCCCGGGACCGCGGACCCGCCGGCCGTCGCGCTCTGCCCGCCCTCGCCGATCGCCACCGTCCGGAACGCGCCGGGAGCGCGCCGGTTCAGCTCCCGTTGCAGGCTGATCACCTGCGAGTAGTTCTTGTCGTCGGTGAGCCGGCCGACGAAACCGATCTGGGTGCCGTCACCGCCCGAGCCGGTCCACGATCCGGCGAGTTCCGCCGGGAACCAGCGCAACAGCGGGTAGCAGACGGCCTGCCGGGAGCGCGCGAGCCCGGGGAACAGCATCGTGTAGAGCGCGAGCGAGTATCGCGACGAGTGGTAGAGCACGTCGTCGGGGCGGAGGTAGGGCGCCGAGAGCGCCTCCTGTTGCAGGTAGCCGTTCCACAGCGCGGTGCGCGCGTCGCGGACGACGCGGAAGTCGAGCCCGAGCCGTTCGCGCAGGTGGAAGTAAAGGTAGGCGTGTGGGCCCACGGTCGCCACCACGACGTCGCAGCCGGCCAGCGCCGCGCGCGCCGCCTCGTCGCTGCGGAACAGTTCCACCACGTCGTGCGGTTTGGGCCGGACCTCGGCGCTGCCGGAGAGAAGCCGCGCGACCTCGGTGTAGGCGAAGTTCGCACCGTCCTTGCCCGGGTGACCGGCGTAGCTGCGGAACGTGTGGAAGCCCACGACCGGACCGGGCCGCCGGAGCGTCCCACCGCTCGCCGCGGCCGGCGCGGGCTTCGCCTCAGCGCTCATCGTCGGCGGCCGAGGCGACCAGGTCACGCAGCGCGTCGTCCGGGCGCGCCCGGGCGCGCAGGACTTCCACCCGCTTCCGCAGCAGGGTCACCTTCGAGGCGTCCCAGTCCTCCGCGCGCAGCGCCGCCAGCACGATGTCGGAGAGTTCGGTGACGTCCTCGTCGTCGTACCCGCGTGACGTGATCGTCGGCGTGCCGAGCCGCAGGCCGCTGGCGACGAACGGCGGCCTCGGGTCGCCGGGCAGCATGTTGCGGTTCGACAGGATGCCCAGGTCCTGGAGCCGGCCTTCGGCGTCCCGCCCGGTCAGCGCGGTGCGGGTGAGGTCGACGACCAGCAGATGGGTGTCGGTGCCGCCGGTCAACAGGTCGAGCCCGCCGTCGAGCAGCAGCCCGGCCATCCGCCGCGCGTTGCTCACCACCCGCTCCTGATAGGCCCGGAAGGCGGGGTCGGCCGCGTCCCGCAGGGTGGCCGCGAGGGAGACCAGCCCGGCCATCCCGACCGAGGACTGGAGACCGGGGAAGATCGCCGAGTCGATCCGCGCCCGCAGCGACGCGGGACACAGCACGATCCCGCCGCGGGTACCGCGCAGCGTCTTCTCCACCGAGGTCGTCACCACGGTGTCCGGGTAGGCGGTCGGGTTGTCGTGCAGCCCGGCCGCGACCAGGCCGGCGATGTGTGAGATGTCCGCGATCAGGGTCGCGCCCACCCCCCGCGCGATCGCGCTGAGCCGCGCGAAGTCCACCACCCGTGGGTACGCGGAGTAGCCGGCGACGATGACCCGGGGGCGCTCCCGTTCCGCGATCCGCCGGATCTCGTCGTACGGCAGCAGGCCGGTCGCGGGATCGACGGTGTACGGCACGACGCGGTACAGCTCGGAGACGATGTGCTTGGGATGGCCGTGCGAGAGGTGCCCGCCGGCGGTCACCGCCATCGCCATCATGGTGTCGCCCGGCTTCATCAGCGCCCGGTAGGCGGCCAGGTTCGCCAGCGAGCCGGAGACGGGCTGCACGTTGGCGTGCTCGCCGCCGAACACGGCGCGGGCCCGTTCCACCGCCAGTCGCTCCACCTCGTCGAAGATCGAGGTGCCGGCGTAGGGCTTGTTTCCGACGTGCCCCTCGGCGGACCGGAACTGGGCCACGCCCCACCCGTGGTTGTCCCGGGCCGCGGCGATCGGCGCGTTCGAGGCGGCGATCAGGTCGATGCTGTCCAGATAGTGCCGGTTCTCGCGGCTCAGCAGCCGGTCGAGTTCCACATCATGCATATGAAGGTCACCTCAGGGTGTCCAGCGGATGGAAGGCAGCGCGGAGTGCCCGCCCGGCTCGGGACGAGGATCAATTGGCGGGTACGACCCGCAGCAGGGTTCCGGCGCCGGCGACCTGCTGGCTCGTGACCCGGTAGACCGGCTCCACGAGCTCGGCGAAATACCGCAGGTCCACGAGCGGGTCGAGGCCCAGCGCCGGCCCGCGGGCGATCAGGTCCTCGGACGCGCCCAGGTACAGCTCGTCGGCGACGATCAGTGCGGTGGTGACGAAGGCCAGGAGATCCGGCATCCGCAGCAGGCGCCAGAAGTCGAAGGAGAACGCCGAGCGGAACGTGCCCTCGGCGAACGGCACATCGACCCCGAGCAGGTGCAGGTTGTCCGCGTCCGCGTCGCGTCCGTAGTCGAACGTGACGAGCCGCCGCCGGTCGAGCTGGTCGGTGTCGTAACCGATGACCAGGTCGGGGCGTTGCGGGTCCCGCCCGCGCAGCGGGTCGACGGCGGCACGCCAGGGCCCGACCGAGCACAGACCCGCGTCGGCGCACACCGCCATCACCCGGCGGTAGTCGGTGACCCGTTCGGCGATGTCAGCGAGCGAGCCGGCCAGGACCTCGGGCAGCCCGGCGATGAGTTCGACCTCGTAGTGCCGGAACTTGTCGCGCAGCAGCGCCAGGCTGGCGAAGTGGTCGCCGATGGACTTGCGGAGGTTCCGGTAGTGCGGCACGTGCCAGACACGAAGCGTGGGCTCGTAGTGGAACCGTGAGCGGTCCCGGTCGAAGTGCCGGTACAGCTTGTAGGAGATGTCCAGGTCCTCGCCGCCCCACCGGGCGTCGTAGTCCACGTCGAACATGCCGACCGCGAGCGCGTCCGACCGGCTCAGGCCGTAGTTGTTGGTGAAGCCGTACATCCACGGCTCGGAGGGCGCCGAGCGGGCGCGCACGTCGTGCTCCACCGGGAACGTGTCGAGGACGCCCTTGCCGCTCATCACGGCGTGCAGCGCGGCCCAGCCCTGGACGCCGAGCTCGCCGCGGCCGCCCATCACCACGCTGCGCGGGTCCTTCTCGGCCAGGTGCCAGTGCCGTTCGAGCAGGTCGGGCGGGCAGAGCGAGTCGTTGTCGAGCAGCAGCAGCCGCTCGGCGGTGGCGGCCAGAATGCCTGTGTTACGCGCCCGCGACCAGCCCTTCGGCGAGGTCAGCTCCCGTAGCAGGTAGGGCGTGCTCGCGCGCAGCTCGGCCAGCCTGGCCGGCGGCTCGCAGCCGTTGTAGACGACGATGACCTCGAACTTGTCCGCCGGCATCGTCTGGTGGGCCAGCGACTGCAGCACCAGCTCCAGACACTGCGTGTTGAAGTAGCTCGGGATGACCACGCTGAGCGCGATCTCCTCCTGACGATTTCCGGTGTCGTCCAAAGCGTTCCCCCGATATTAAGTCCAGATCTTGCACTAATCGCAGCATGCAGTGATCCATCTGTCAACGTCGAAGTCAGGAAGTCCTACCGGCTGGTCAGGACAGTCCGGTGAGGACGGCGCGCGCCACCAGATCCCCGTGCCGGAACGTGGCCGCGTCGGTGCCCGGGATGGCGAACGCGCGCGTCCCACGCAGCGAGGTGTTCCAGCCCAGCGCGTACCGCGCCGGATGCGCCGTGCCGTCGGCGGTCACCATGCGCCCCCGGTCGTCGACGGCGATCCGCCCGGTCGGCGTGCGGTGGCCGGTCGCCGGGTCGGTCAGGAACTCCTCCGACGCCGCTCCGGCGGCGTGCAGCGACCGCAACAGCTCGTCGGCCGTACCGTCGAGCGTCGGCTCGGGCAGCCGGGCGTCGATCAGCACCGCGGCCGGGCACTCCCCGTCGAGGTTCGCGCTGCCGGCCCGGTAGCGGCCGGTCGACTCGTCGAGACGTACCCGCATCCCCGAGCCGAGCGGCTGCACCACCCCCGCACGGCACAGCGCGAGCAGCTCCTCCGTCCGGAACGCCGGTGGACCGCTCGCCACGAGGTTGAACAGGGTGAACCAGGCCCCGTCGAGTTCCCCGACCTGGTCCCGCGGGGACAGGCGGTGCCGCAGGCGCGCGAGGCGCTCGAAGAACAGCAGTTGGGCGCCGTAGACGGCCGAGTCGGCGGACCGGGCCGGGTCGTGGGCGCGCCGCAGCTCCTGCTCCAGCAGCGTGACGTACCGCGCGCGGAAGTCGTCGGCGTTCCCCGGCTCGACGTGGCGCAACGGCGCACGCAGATCGTCCATGTTCCACCTGTGGGCCGGGTCCGGGACCGCCTTCTCGGCGAGCGCGTCCAGCTCGTCCATCCCGGCGGCGTCGTGCAGCCGCTCGAAGTCCGGCCACGGCATGGCGGTGTGCCGCGGGGCGGCGGCGAACAGCTCACGGTGGTACGCGAAGCTCAGATCCTTCCGGATGAGCGGCCAGAGGTCACGACGGAAGTCGAGCATCCCGTCCCCGGCGAGCGACCGCTCCAGAGCCGGCGGGAAGTAGCGCAACTCCCGCACCGGTCCATGGACCAGCCGGTGGCTCGGTTTGCACCGGTACGGCAGGCCGCGGCGGGAACCGGCCAGCAGCCGTGGCTCGCGCCCGGACGACAGGTAGCGCAGCCGGCCGCCGCGCTCGCGGACGTACCGGCCGCCGCGTCCCTCGGTGACCAGTGCCATCAGGTCGAAGAACGCCAGTCCCATGCCCCGGACCAGGACGTCGGCGCCGGCCGGCAGCACCGACAGGTCGGCCTCGGCGACGAAGCCGGGCGGCAGGTACACCAGACCGTGCCGCTCCGCGAAACCGGCCGCCTCCGACTGCTCGCCCTGCGGCCGGGCCTCGAGGTGACCGAGCGCGAGGACCACCGCGTCGGCGTCGATCCGGGAACCGTCCGCCAGGTGCACCCGCTCCGTACCGTCCGGTGCCCCGGTGAGTGCCACGGCACGCCCCCGACGCACGGTCACCCGCACGCCGGGCGGCGCCTGACGGATCACCTCACCGAGAAACCAGGACAGGTAGGCCCCCTGGACCCGCCGGGTCGGGAACGACACCGGGGAGATCTCGCGTACGTCGTCCGCCAGCTCGGGATCGACGGGCGGGAGACGCCCGGCGGCCGTGGCCGTCGCCCACTCGGCAAGCGACGGCCCCGGACGCGGCGGGCCGGCACAGCGGACGGCCTCGCCGGGGAAGAGGGTGACGTCCTTGGCGAGCGAGTTCATCCGCATCAGCGGCGACTGCCCGCCCCGCCAGATCCGTCCCGGACCGGCCGGGTGGGGATCGATCAGCATGATCTCGATCGGGCGGTCCGGTGCGAGGTCGGCGTTGGCCAGCAGCCGCTCCACCAGGCCGACACCGACCGGACCGGCACCGAGCACTGCGATGCGAGCCATGGAGACACACGGTAAACCACAATGGAACACGCCGGGTGACGGTCGTCAGCGGAGCAGGACCGCCGGATCGGCGTAGATGTCCTCGATGATCTGCCCGGCCGCGCCGAGCATCACCGCGTCCCCGCCCAGGGGTGAGATGACGACCGTGGGTGTCTGCTCGTACAGCGCGCCGGCCCGCAGTGCCGCCTCGGTGGGTGCCAGGATCCACGGCGCGAGCCGGGAGAAGATGCCGCCCAGCACGATCGCGCCCGGGTCCAGCCCCTTGACGACGCAGGTGAGCGCGCGTCCGAGAGCGTCACCGGCCCGCCGCACCGCCGCGATGGCGTCGCGGTCCCCGGCGTCGAGCAGTTCGATCAGGGCGGACATCCGGTCGTCCGGGCCGGACCAGGCGGCCAACGGCCTGAGCCCCACCGCGCAGAGCATGGCCTCCCGGCCGGCGACGAGTTCCAGGCACCCGCGCGCGCCGCAGGCGCACCGCGGCCCGTCCGGATCGACCTGGATGTGGCCCAGCTCGCCGGCGAACCCGTGGAAGCCCCGGAAGATCCGGCCGTTCAGGATGATGCCGGCGCCGATGCCGATCTCCCCGGACACGTGCAGGAAGTCGCTGAGCGGGCGTCCCGCGCCGAGCCACATCTCGCCGAGCGCGGCGAGGTTCGCCTCGTTCTCCACCTTGGTCGGCAGACGCAGCTCGCGGAGGCCGCGGTCGACGAGTGCCGCGGCCGGCACGTCCCGCCAGCGGAAGCTCGGCGCACGCAACATCCCGGAACGGTCGACCAGACCGGGCACCGCCACGACCGCCCCGGCCACGGTGAGGCCCTGCTCCTGGGCGGAGACGACCGCCTTTTCGGCGAGCACGGCCAGGGCCGCGGCGATCTCCTCGGGCCGGCGATTCCGGTTGTCGGTCGTCACCAGGTCCCGGTGGCGCACCCGGCGGCTCAGGTCGAGGACACACGACGCCAGGTAGTCGACGGTCACCTCGAGGCCGAGCCCGGCAGCGCTCGCGCCGTCGACCAGGACGCCGGTTCCCGGGCGCCCGCGGTCGCCGCCGTGGAGCACGCCCCCGTTGTGCACCAGGCCGGCGTCGGCGAGCACCGCGATCAGGTTGGACACGGTGGTCTTGGTGAAGCCGGTGAGCGACGCGAGCTGCGCCCGGGTGGCCGGCTGATGTTCCGCGATCACGCCGAGCAGCACGGCCAGATTCCGTTCGCGCATGCTGGCGTGGCGCATGGGTGCACCGACGTCGATCGGCATGGGTGCACGCTACAGGCCGGCCCGGATGGACCGGCTCTTGGCAGGCCGCCGTGCGGCCACTAGTTTGATCCAGATCGTTGCCTAAATGCCTGAAGGGTGGCCGTGCCCGCCGTGTCCGCGATGGCGCAACCCGGCCTCGACGCCGACTCCTCCGCACCACCCCGGGGTGCCTGGGCGGTCCTGTTCACGGTGCTGGGCGCGGCGATGATGGACCTGCTCGACGCCACCGCGATGAACGTCGCCGCCCCGGCGATCCGCAACGACCTCGGCGCGTCGAACGCGCAGTTCCAGTGGATCAGTGTCGGCTACGTGCTGACGTTCGCGGTGCTCCTGCTCGCCGGCGGTCGCCTCGGCGACATCGTCGGCCGCCGCCGCATGTTCCTCATCGGACTCGCCGGGTTCGCGCTCACGTCGGCGGCATGCGCGGCGGCGCAGGCTCCGGCCCCGCTGATCGTCGCGCGGCTGGTGCAGGGCGGTGCCGCGGCGATGATGGTCCCGCAGTGCGTCAGCATGATCCGCGAGAGCTTCGGTCCGGAGCACAGCGCGAAGGCGTTCGCCATCTTCGGGCCCTTCATGAGTCTCTCGTCCGCCGCCGGCCCGATCCTGGGTGGTGCGCTGATCACGTACGCGTCGTGGCACTGGGTCTTCATCGTCAACATCCCGGCCTGCCTCGTCGTGTACTTCTTCGCCCTCCGTACGCTTCCCGCCGACCGCCCCTCCGCCGCCCGGCCGAAGCTCGACGGCATCGGCATGGTCCTGTGCTCGGTCTCGGTCGGGCTGTTCGTCTATCCGGTCATTCAGGGCCGTGAACATCAGTGGGCCTGGTGGACCCGGGCGATGATGGTCTCGTCGGTGCTGGTTCTCGTGCTCTTCGCGCTGCACGCCCGCACCCGGCACCGACGCGGGCTGGACGCGTTCATCGAGACGAGCCTGTTCCGCAAACGGTCCTTCACCGGCGGCTCGGTGGTCGTCTTCCTGTTCTTCGGCGCCTGTTCGGGAGCCTTCATCGTCTACCCGGTCCTGGTCCAGCTGTACGTCGGCTGGTCGCCGCTCCGCAGCGGCCTGACCGGCACCTGGTGGCCGGTGGGCACCATCGCCGCGATGGGCATCGGGCAGTTGCTCGCGAAGCGGAGACCGCGCCTGGTGCTCCAGGCCGGAATCCTGTGCCAGGCGGTGGGGATGGGCCTGGCCGCGGTGACCGTGGCGGCCACCGCCGGCACCACCACCTACCCGGGGCCGGACGGCCTGCGGTACGACTCCGGCCTCACCAGCTTCAACCTGGCGCCCGCGTTTCTCGTCGCCGGCGTCGGGACCGGCCTGTTCTTCGGGCAGTTCCTGAACCTGGTCCTGTCCCGGGTCGACGACCGCGAGCTCGGGTCGGCCACCGGCGCCGTCAACGCCCTCCAGCAACTGGGTGGCGCGGTGGCGGCGGCGATCTTCTCCACGGTGATCTTCGATCAGATCGGTCGGGGCGCGTCGCCGTTCGCCGCGAGCGAGCTGGCCTACTGGTTGTGCGCCGCCCTGCTCGTGGTGACCTGGGTGTCGTCCTTCGCGCTTCCGAACATCCCCGCGACAGCCACCGGAAAGGGCACGGACTGATGTCGAACTCGCCAGCGGTCAACCTGTGGACCATCCGGGACGAGCTGGCGGCCGACCGCCACGGCGCGCTACGGCGCGTGGCCGGTCTCGGCTACCGCGGCGTCGAGCCCTTCGAGGCTCTCGACGACCCGGCCGGCCTGCGTGCGGCGGCCGAGGATGCCGGCCTCGCCGTCTGCAGCGCCCACTCGCACCGGTTCTTCACCGCCGACCGCGACGCGGCCCTGGAAGCCGTGGCGACGCTCGGCACCGACCTGGCCATCGTCGGAACCGGCCTCCCCGACGACGCCTTCACCGGCCCGGCGGCACTGGAGCGCACCGCCGACGCGCTCAACGCGCTCGCCGAGCGGGCCGCCGGGTACGGCCTGCGGATCGGCTACCACAACTACTGGTCCGAGTTCGCCGCCCGGGTCGACGGCCGGCACGCCCTGGAGGCCCTGGCCGACCTGGTGGCCCCGGATGTCCTCTTCGAGCTCGACACCTACTGGGCGGCCGTCGGCGGCGCCGACGTACCGGCCGTCCTCGACCGGCTCGGCGCGCGGGTGCCGGCCGTACACCTGAAGGACGGCCCGATCACCGCGGACGCCCCGCACGTCGCCCTCGGGCGGGGCGCGATGCCGACGGCGGAGATCCTGGCCGCCACCCCGGCCGGCGCGCTGCGCATCGTCGAGATGAAGGCCAGCGACGGCGACGTCTTCGCGGCGCTCGCGGCGAGCCACGCCTACCTGAACTCGCCTTCAGCCCGGCCCGGGTAGGCGCCCTCAGCCGACCCGCCGCAGCCAGGCCGCCGGATCGTCGCGCACGCCCCGTACCACCGCGTCCGCCGCCCCGCGCACCGCGGCGTTCGTGCCCAGCCGGGCGGCCCGCAGCGTGACCGGCGCGAGCCTCGCGGTCAGCACCCGGCGCCGCAACTCGGCCTCGATGCCGTCGCGCAGCCGGTCGAAGTAGGTCGCATAGGCCCCGCCCAGCACGATCACCGGCACGTCCAGCAGGTTGACCACCGCGGCCAGCGCGATGCCCAGCGCCGCGGCGGCCTGCGGCTCACCCGCGCCGAGCGCCTCCTGACCGGCGTACTGCTCCAGGCAGCCGTTCGAGCCGCAGCGGCAGGCCCGCCCGTCGGGGTGGACCGTCACGTGACCGATCTCGCCGCTCCAGCCGCGCGCGCCGCGGTACAGCTGGCCGTCGATCACCAGCCCGGCGCCGATGCCGATCTCGCCGGAGACGTACAGGAACGTCTGCTCGCCCCCCGCGACCCGCAACTCACCGAGGGCGGCGAGGTTGGCCTCGTTCTCGACGACGATCGACAGGTCGGCGAGCTCCGGCACGCCGCGCAGCAGCGCCAGTGCGTCCACGTTCTGCCAGCCCAGGTTCGGCGCGTCCAGGACCGACCCGGCCGAGACCAGGCCGGGGACCGCGAGGGCGGCGCCGGCCACCACCAGCCCGTCGGCCTCGGCGGCGTGCCGGGCGCGGGCGGCCAGCCGGCCGAGTGCGGCGAGCGCGTCGGCCGCCGCGGCCGGGCGCTGGTCGGCGTGCTCGACGAGGCGCTGCCGGACCGCGCCGGTCAGGTCGACCACACAGACGGCCAGGTAGTCGACGTTGATCTCCAGGCCGAGCCCGGCCGGACCGGTCGAGGCGAGCGCGAGCCCGGCCGCCGGGCGGCCGGCTCCGGTGCGCGGCGGCGGGTCCAGCTCGGTCAGCAGGCCGCCCGCGATCAGGTCGTCGACAAGCGCCGAGACGGTGGCCCGGGTGAGCCCGGTGAGGGTCGCGACCGCGGCCCGGGACGGCGGGTCCGCGCTGTCCGCCACGGTGCTCAGCACCAGCGCGAGATTGTGAGCGCGCACACTCGACTGCCGGACGGGGGCGCTCGATGCGGAGGTCAACCGAGCCGTCACGCCTTGACAATGCCATACCCCGGGCAAATAATTCAACCAGCAAACAAATCCAACGCGTTTCCCGGAGGTAACCGTGTCTGTGCAGCCCACACGTGAGGACAAGTTCTCCTTCGGTCTCTGGACCGTCGGCTGGGAAGCACGCGACCCGTTCGGCGAGGCCACCCGTCCCGCGCTCGACCCGATCGAGACCGTGCACAAGCTCGCCGAGCTCGGGGCGTACGGCGTCGGCTTCCACGACGACGACCTGGTGCCGTTCGGCGCGGACGCCGCGACCCGCGACCGCATCGTCGCCGCCTTCAAGAAGGCGCTCGACGAGACCGGGCTCATCGTCCCGTCGGTGACCACCAACCTGTTCCAGCAGCCCATCTTCAAGGACGGCGGCTTCACCAGCAACGATCGCAACGTTCGGCGCTACGCGCTGCGCAAGGTGCTGCGCCAGATGGACCTCGGCGCCGAGCTGGGCTCCAGGATCCTGGTGCTGTGGGGCGGCCGTGAGGGCTCGGAGTACGACTCCGCGAAGGACGTCCGGGCCGCGCTCGACCGCTACGCCGAGGCGTTGAACCTGCTCGCGCAGTACTCGGAGGACCGCGGCTACGGCTACCGCTTCGCCATCGAGCCGAAGCCGAACGAGCCTCGCGGCGACATCCTGCTCCCGACCGCCGGCCACGCCATCGCGTTCACCCAGGAGCTGGACCGGCCCGAGCTGTTCGGCATCAACCCCGAGGTCGGCCACGAGCAGATGTCGAACCTCAACTTCACCCACGGCATCGCCCAGGCGCTGTGGCACAAGAAGTTGTTCCACATCGACCTGAACGGTCAGCACGGCCCGAAGTACGACCAGGACCTGGTCTTCGGTCACGGCGACCTGCTCAACGCGTTCTCCACGGTCGACCTGCTGGAGAACGGCCTCGACGGCGCCAGCCCCTACGACGGCCCGCGGCACTTCGACTACAAGCCGTCGCGCACCGAGGACTTCGACGGCGTCTGGGAGTCGGTCAAGGCCAACATCCGGATGTACCTGCTGCTCAAGGAGCGGGCCAAGGCGTTCCGCGCGGACCCCGAGGTGCAGGAGGCGCTGGCCGCCGCGAAGGTCGGCGAGCTGTCCACCCCGACCCTGAACCCGGGCGAGAGCTACGCCGACCTGCTCGCCGACCGCAGCGCGTTCGAGGACTTCGACGTGACCGTCCCCGGCGCCCAGGGCTACGGGTTCATCCGGCTCAACCAGCTGGCCGTCGAGCACCTGATCGGGGCGCGCTGACCATGGCGCTGGTGGCCGGGATCGACAGCTCGACGCAGTCGTGCAAGGTCGTCATCCGTGACGCCGAGACGGGGAAGCTGGTCCGGCAGGGCCGGGCCACCCACCCGGACGGCACCGAGGTGCATCCGGACGCCTGGTGGACCGCGCTGCGGCAGGCGATCGAGGAGGCCGGCGGCCTGGACGACGTGGCCGCCGCCTCGGTGGCCGGTCAGCAGCACGGCATGGTCGTGCTGGACGAGAACGGTGCGGTGGTCCGCCCGGCGCTGCTGTGGAACGACACGCGCAGCGCCGGCGCGGCCGCCGACCTGATCGCCGAACTGGGCGGCGGGGACAGGTGGGCGGAGGCGGTCGGGATCGTGCCGGTCGCCAGTTTCACGCTCACGAAGCTGCGCTGGCTGGCGCGCAACGAGCCGGAGAACGCGGCCCGGGTCGCCGCGGTCTGCCTGCCGCACGACTGGCTCACCTGGAAACTGTCCGGGTCCACCGACATCGCGGACATCAGGACCGACCGCAGCGACGCCAGCGGCACGCTCTACTGGTCGGCCAGGACCAACGAATACCGGCCCGACCTGCTGGAGCTCGGATTCGGCCGGGCCCTGCGAACGCCGGATGTCCTCGGTCCGACCGGGGTAGCCGGGCGCCTGCCGAACGGCGCCCCGCTGGGCCCGGGAGCCGGGGACAACGCCGCCGCCGCCCTCGGGACCGGCGCGCTGCCCGGCGACGTGATCGTCTCGATCGGCACGTCCGGCACGGTGTTCGTCTCCTCGGAGACGGCACCCGTCGACCCGAGCGGCACGGTGGCCGGGTTCGCCGACACCACCGGCCGCTTCCTGCCGATCGTGGTCACGCTCAACGCGGCCCGGGTGCTGGACGCGGCGGCGCGACTGCTCGGGGTCTCGCACGACGAGTTGTCCCGGCTCGCGCTGTCCGCGCCCGCCGGTGCGGACGGCCTGGTCCTGGTGCCGTACCTGGAGGGTGAGCGGACCCCGAACCGGCCGGATGCCACGGGCGCGATCCACGGGCTGACCCTGAAGACGTCCGACCCGGCGCACCTGGCCCGGGCCGCCGTCGAGGGCATGCTCTGCGCCCTGGCGGACGGCCTGGACGCGCTCGTCGACCAGGGCGCCCAGGCGAACCGGATCGTCCTGGTCGGCGGCGGGGCGAAAAGCGAGGCGGTACGCCGGATCGCGCCCGCCCTGTTCGGCAAGCCGGTGCTCGTACCCCCGCCCGGCGAGTACGTCGCCGACGGAGCGGCCCGGCAGGCGGCATGGGTCGTCGCCGGCGGGGACACCCCGCCTCGGTGGTCGGCGGAGACGCCGGAGACGTACGAGGACGATCCCGTCCCACTGATCCGCGAGCAGTACGCGACCGCCCAGCACGCCGTGCTGGATCGGCCCCGCGCCGGCTAGCAGTGCGTCGGCCGGCTCCCCCCGGAGCCGGCCGACGCACTGGCGACGAACCCCGATCTGCGCGCTACCGGCGGGCTCTTCGCCAGGCCACTGTGCAATCGCCGTGCGCGGCGAAAAATCCGGTTTCGGATTGACGCCGCTGCCAGCGTGATATCGTGATAGCACCCGGCCAGGGAGGTGCCACATGCCCAACATCCTCGTCCGCGATCTCAGCCAAGAAGCCGTGGACCGCATCGACGCCACAGCCGCCAGCCTCGGGCTGTCCCGCAACGAGTACCTACGCCGGAAGTTCGAGGAGAACATCCGTCCAGCCAGCGACCGGACGGTCACCGCCGAGGACTGGCAACGATCCGCGGAGACCTTCGCCGACCTCGCCGACCCTACGGTGATGGGGGCCGCGTGGCGGTGACGAGTTGGCTGATCGACAAGTCCGCCTACGTTCGTCTCCAACTCGGCCAGACGGCGAACCGCGACGAGTGGAACGCGCGCATCAGCCGAGGACTCGTCCGGCTCTCCACCATCACGCGCCTCGAACTCGGCTACTCGGCGCGCACCGGAGAAGCGGGACGCCGGCAGTTCGCCATCCCACCACTGTCCCTGATGCCCGTCGAACACCTCACACCCGCAATCGAAGACCGGGCGCTGGAAGTGCAGTTGCTGCTCGCCGACCGCGGCCAACACCGCGCTCCGTCGATCCCCGACCTGCTGATCGCCGCAACCGCTGAAAAGACCGGACTGACCGTCCTGGCCGTCGACAAGGACTTCGACCTCATCGCCACGCTCACCGGCCAGCCGATCGAAACCCTGCCCGGTTGAGCCGCACCACGCCCCGCCCGCTCCACCGACGAGGGCCGCCGGGCCGCCGTCCGGTCAGCTCGACGTGATGACCGGTTCCCCGGCGCCTCCCTCCTGTCCCGCGGCGACCGGCGCGGCCACCTGCCGGTCGGCCAGGTGCCGGCGCAGCGACCAGGCCACCGCCGCCGCCCAGAGCACCGCGACGAGCAGGTAGCAGGCGTACCGGACGGGGTCCGGGGCGGAGATCCAGTCGCTGCGCAGCAGGGTCCGGGTGTTGGTCAGGACGATGACCCCGCCGACGGCGGAGCCGAGGACCCGGGGCGGGACCAGCCGTACCAGCCAGGCGGCGATCGGCGCGGCGATCATGCCGCCGAGCAGCAGCGCGGCCACCCAGCCGAAGTTGATGTTCGCCGAGCCGATGCCGACCAGGAATCCCGCGCTGGCGGCGACCGCCACCAGGAACTCACTTGTGTCGATCGACCCGATCACCCGGCGGGGTTCCAACCGGCCGCTGGCCAGGATGGCGGGGGTGCCGACCGGCCCCCAGCCGCCACCGCCGGTGGCGTCCACGAAGCCCGCGACGAGTCCCAGCGGCCCGAGGAAGCGCTTGCGCAGGGGCAGCCCGACGCGTTCCCGGGGCAGCCCGGCGACGGTGAACCGGATCAGGACGTACAGGCCGAGGGTGAACAGGATCAGCGACATGATCGGGGCCGCGGTCTCGGTGGAGAGGCGGGAGAGGAACGTCGCGCCGGCGAACGCGCCGAGGGCACCGGGGACGCCGACCCGGCGGACCACCGTCCAGTCGACGTTGCCGAACCGCCAGTGCGCGGCGCCGGAGACCAGGGTGGTGCCGATCTCGGCCAGGTGAACGGTCGCCGAGGCGCTCGCGGCCCCGGTGTTGAGGGCCAGCAACAACGTCGTGGATGTCACACCGTATGCCATGCCGAGGCTGCCGTCGACGAGTTGGGCACCGAGGCCGACGAGGGCGAGGAGAAGCAGGCTACGCACAATTACCGCCGATCCGAAAGGAAAATGGGGGAGGACGGCCCGGCCGGGACGGACGTGTTGACCGTCTCACCTGGCCGGGAGCACGGGCAGGGCTGGGGTACTGCCGGAAATCAGCAGGCGGCATATCCGGCGCCGGATCGGCTGACCGCCCGGCGGACAGCGCATGAAACGCTCGTTAAGTGAGTACGTTGACCGTCGCCAAAGGCCGCAGTGTGACCAGCTCAACACCGGGTCCGGCGGCATGCTCGGGGAGCCCTCGCCTCCGTTGGTAACCACCCGCAAGGTCAGCGACGACGGGTGGAGCGGAGACGCGGAGCACGAGGAGACCCCTCACTACCAGGGGATCTGATGATCGAAACCAATTCCACCTCGCCTCACGAATTCCACAGCTAATCGATGGGTAATGATGGCGTGGATGCCGATACGGATCTTTAATGGTCGATGCAATCCATGGCAAGACTCGTTCCACATGGTGGGACGTGCGACGAGTTGATCTCCCGCTATCAGGATCTTCCCAATCAACGGAAAACAGCTTGGAAATAAGTTCGAAAATGAACAGGCAACCAACTGCGGCATGGTTTGGTGACAACGTCGGCGCATCGACGATCATTTCTCCTGCTTAACCCGGAGACATACCCCCCGGCGTAGGTAGGAAATCTTCACACCAACGGCCCTGGCGGGTGGATTTAACCGAGACGTAACTGGGCGAAGCTAGGCTGTGACTCACCGCGACATTGACTGGCGCAAATCCGATCCGTCCTCGCCGGTGTTCGGCCGGCAATCCCCCCGTCACCACGCGATCCTTCGCGACCGAAGTGGGAGCCCGATGAGTAGCGCACCGTACACGCGTGACCTGATCCTGGTCGTCAGCCCCGTCGGCGTCCTGGAACCCGGCCCACGGATCACGGCCGCCACCGCCGCCGGTGGTGGGCAGGGCATCATCGACCTGGCCACCGGCGACGACTGGTCGCTGCGGGCGCTCGCCCGCGCCGCGAGCTGGTCCGCCGCGCCGATCGGCGTCCGGGTGCCCGCGGGCTGCCGGGCCACCCCCACCGAGCTGGCGCGGGCCGCGAACGACCGGGTGGACCTGATCGTGGTCGAGCCGGCGAGCCCCTGGCCGCTGGCCGAGATCACCCCGCACCACCGGGTGCTCGTGGAGGTGACCAGCCGGGCCGAGGCGCGGGCCGCGGCGGCGGCCGGAGCACACGGACTGATCGCCCGGGGGATGGAAGCCGGCGGCCGGATCGGCGAACTCAGCTCGTTCGTCCTGCTCCAGCAACTCGTCGCCGACGACACCGTCGACCTGCCGATCTGGGTGGCCGGCGGGATCGGCCCGCGCACCGCCGGCGCCTGCCTGATCGGCGGCGCGGCCGGCGTGGTCCTGGACACCCAGCTCGCCCTGATGCCCGAGTCGGACCTGCCGACCGACGTCCAGGCCGCGATCCGGCGGATGGACGGTTCGGAGACCGTCCTGCGCGACGGGATACGGGGCATCCGCCGCGGCGGCCCGCACGGCGCCGACACCGAACTGCTGCCCGTCGGACAGGACGGGTGGCTGGCGACCACCTTCGCCGACCGTTGGCCGGACACCTCCGCCGCCGTCCGGGGGATGCGCGCGGAGATGCTCGCCGCCGTCGACCGCCCCGACGCCGCCGACCTGCTCCAGCCCGGCGCTCCCCTCGCCGCGGCCCTCGGGGTACGGGTCCCCGTCGCCCAGGGCCCGATGACCCGGGTCAGCGACGAAGCGTCCTTCGCCGCAGCGGTCGCCGACGGCGGCGCGCTGCCCTTCATCGCGCTCGCCCTCAACTCGGCCGACAAGTGCCGCCGAATGCTCGCCGAGACCGCCGCGCAGCTCGGCGACCGCCCCTGGGGCGTCGGGGTGCTCGGCTTCGCGCCCGAGGAACTACGCGCCGCGCAACTGGACGTCATCCGGGAGATCCGGCCCGCCTGCGCCGTCATCGCCGGTGGCCGGCCGCCGCAGGCCCGCGCCCTGGAGGAGCAGGGGATCAGCACCTTCCTGCACGTGCCCTCCCCCGGCCTGCTGCGCCAGTTCCTGCGCTCCGGCGCCCGCAAGTTCATCTTCGAGGGCGCCGAGTGCGGCGGGCACGTGGGCCCCCGGGCGAGCTTCCCGTTGTGGGAGGCCCAACTGGCGGTGCTCGACGACTACCTGGACACCGACCCGGCCGCCGGTGCGCAGCTACAGGTCTTCTTCGCCGGTGGGGTGCACGACGCCCGCTCGGCGGCGATGGTGGCCACGATGGCCGCGCCGATGGCCCGCCGGGGCGCCCGGATCGGCGTGCTGATGGGCACCGCGTACCTGTTCACCGCCGAGGCCGTCAGCCACGGCGCGGTCCAGCCGCTGTTCCAACGTGCGGCGCTCACCGCCGAGCACACCGCGCTGCTGGAGACCGCCCCCGGGCACGCCACCCGCTGCCTGCACACCCCGTTCGTCGACGACTTCCACCAGCTGCGCACCCAACTGGAAGGCGCCGGGGTGGAGAACCGCGAGGTGTGGGAGCAGTTGGAGCTGCTCAACGTGGGCCGGCTGCGCATCGCCAGCAAGGGCCTGCGCCGTTCCGGCGACACCGTCGAGGCCGTCGACGAGAGCGTCCAGGCCAGCGACGGGCTGTTCATGGCCGGCCAGGTCGCCGTGCTGCGCGACCGCGCCACCACCGTCGCCGCGCTGCACGACGCCGTCACCACCGAGGTACGGGGCCTGCACGCCGACCGGCTCGACGCGCTGCGGGCCCGGCTCGCGCCGCCGGCCGCCGAAACCGACCAGCCGCCCGCCCCGCTCGACATCGCCATCGTCGGGATGGCCTGCATGCTGCCCGGCTCCCCCGATCTGGACAGCTTCTGGCGCACCGTGCTCAGCGGCGCCGACACCGTCACCGAGGTCCCGGCCGACCGCTGGGACACCGACCACTACTACGCCCCCGCGGTCGGCCCGGGGCAGACCGGCCGGATCAGCGTCTCCAAGTGGGGCGGGTTCATCGAGCCGGTGCCCTTCGACGCCATCGGCTACGGCATCCCGCCGGCCGCGCTCAGCAGCATCGACCCGACCCAGTTGCTCGCCCTGGAGGTCTCCCACCGGGCCCTGGTCGACGCCGGTTACCCGTACGACGCCCCGGGGGCGGACCACGCTCGCACCGGCGTGGTGTTCGGCGCGGAGGCCGGCAGTGACATGGGGCACGCGCAGACCCTGCGCACCATGCTGCCGGCATACCTGGGTGAGGTGCCCGAGCAGATGCAGGAGCTGCTGCCCACGGTCACCGAGGACAGTTTCCCCGGCGTGCTGGCCAACGTGATCGCCGGTCGGGTCGCCAACCGGCTCGACCTGGGTGGCCCCAACTACACCATCGACGCGGCCTGCGCCTCGTCGCTCGCCGCGATGGACGCCGCCTGCAAGGAACTGGTCAGTGGCGACAGTGACCTGATGATCTGCGGCGGCGCCGACCTGCACAACGGCGTCAACGACTACCTCATGTTCACCTCGGCGCACGCGCTGTCCCCCACCGGCCGGTCCCGCCCCTTCGACAGCACCGGTGACGGGATCGCCCTCGGCGAGGGCGTCGCGTGCGTCGTACTCAAGCGGCTGGCCGACGCCGAACGCGACGGCGACCGGATCTACGGCGTGATCAAGGGGCTCGGCGGGGCCAGCGACGGCCGAGCCCTCGGCCTGACCGCGCCGCGCCCCGACGGGCAGCGGCGGGCCCTGGACCGGGCGTACCACCGCACCGGCATCTCCCCCCGCGAGGTCGGGCTGGTGGAGGCGCACGGCACCGGCACGGTGGTCGGCGACCGCACCGAGCTGGAGACGTTGACCCGGATGTTCGTCGAGGCCGGGGCCGCACCCGGCGGCTGCGCGCTCGGCTCGGTGAAGTCCCAGATCGGGCACACCAAGTGCGCCGCCGGACTGGCCGGTCTGATCAAGGCGACGCTCGCCCTCCACCACGGCATCCGGCCCCCCACCATCCACCTGGAACGCCCCAACCCGGCCTGGCACCCGCAGCAGAGCCCGTTCGTGTTCTTCACCGAGGCCCGCCCGTGGCCGGTGCCGGCCGCCGAACGGATCGCCGGGGTCAGCGCGTTCGGCTTCGGCGGCACCAACTTCCACGTGGTGCTCAGCGCGTACCCGAACGCGCCGGAACCCCGGCACGCGCAACGGATCTGGCCGGCGGAACTGTTCTGCTTCCGGGGCCCGGACCGCGCCGCCGCCCACCAGGCGATCCGGCAACTGCTGGAGAGCCTCGCCGACGACGGGGGACGGGACCGGCCGGGGCGGCTCGCCGAGCTGGCCGCGTCGGTCGCCACCAAGGCGGCCAACCGGTCCGGTACGACCCAGGTCGCGGTGGTCGCCCGGGACGTGGCCGAACTGGAGACCCTGCTGGACCGGGCCCTGGCCGGCGAGCACGACCCGGCCCGGGGCCTGGTCCAGCCGACCGGGACCGACCCGGTCGGGCCCGGTCAGGTGGCGTTCCTCTTCCCCGGCCAGGGCAGCCAGCGCCCCGGCGCCCTCGGTGAACTCTTCGTCGCCTTCCCCGAGCTGCGGCACTACCTCGAACTCGACCGGCCGGCAGCGGAGCTGCTCTTCCCACCGACCGCGTTCGACCAGGAGTCCCGACGCGCCCAGGAGGACCGGGTACGCGACACCCGGGTCGCCCAACCGGTGCTGGGCATCGGCGGCCTCGCCATGGACCACCTGCTGCGCCGGCTCGGGGTCCGACCGGACATGACCGCCGGCCACAGCTACGGCGAACTCGTCGGGCTCTGCGTCGCCGGGGCGTTCGACGCGGCCACCCTGCTCGACCTGAGCCGGGAACGGGCGGCGGCCATCCTCGGGGCCTGCGGTGAGGATCCGGGCACCATGGCGGCGGTCAACGCCACCGCCGACCAGGTCGCCCAGGCGCTCGCCGGAGCCGGCCTGGCCAGCGAGGTGGTGCTGGCCAACCGGAACGCCCCGCAGCAGGTGGTGGTCTCCGGCCCGACGGCGAAGGTACGGGCGGCGGTGGTCGCGTTCAAGAACGCCGGCCTGTCCGCCCGGACCATCCCGGTGGCGTGCGCCTTCCACAGCCCGGTGGTGGCCGGCGCGGTGGAGACCTTCGCCGAGGTGCTCGCCGCCCGGTCGATCGCCGAGCCGCGCATCCCGGTCTGGTCGAACCTGACCGCCGCGCCGTACTCCGGCGACGCCGGCCAGGTCCGCCACCACCTCGCCGAACAGATCGGCGCACCGGTCCGCTTCGTCGAGCAGATCGAGGCGATGTACGCCGCCGGCGCCCGCCTCTTCGTCGAGGTCGGCCCCGGCCAGGTGCTCACCCGGCTGGTGCAGGCGGTGCTCGGCGACCGGCCGCACCGGACGGTCGCCTGCGAGCGCGGCCCCTCCGACGGGCTGCGCGGATTCCTCATCTCGGTCGCCGAACTCGCCTGCGCCGGCGCCCCGGTCCGCCCCGACTGGCTCTTCCACGGGCGGGTCGCCGACGGCAGCACCACCGCACCGCCCCGTCGTCCGCTCTGGACGGTCGACGGCCAACTCGTCCGGGACCAGCACGGCAACTGTCTTCCCGGTGGCATGACCCCTCCCCGACGGATCAAGGAGTTGTCGATGACCTCTGCCAATGGCACCGCCACCACCCCCGGCGCCGCCACCGGCACCCGCAACGGCCCCGAACCCGTGGCCGTCCGGAACGTCCGGACCGTCAGCGACCCCGAGCCGGCGGCCGTCCGGGACATCCGGGGCGAGTTGCTCCGTGAGTACCTGCGCACCAACCGGGAGATGATCGCCACCCAGCGGGACGTGATGCTCGCCTTCCTCGGCGAACCCCCGGACGCGGGCACCCGGCCGACCGGGCAGCCCACCGGGGCCTTCCCGCAGGACTACCCGGCCCTGCCCGCCGGACCCGCGTCCGCCCCGGATCCCCGACCGGCCGTGGTCCCGGCCACGACACCCGCGCCGGTCGCCCGACCCGCGGCCACCCCCGCCGCGCTGCCCACCGTGTCGGGGTCGAACGGAGGCACCGCGCTGGCCACGGCACCGGCACCGGCGATCGGCCGACCCGTCCCGGTCACCCCGGACGTCGTGCCCGTCTCCCCCGCGGTCGGCGGCGTCGTCGCGGCCCCCGCCGCGGTGGCCACCGCAACCCCGACCGGACCGGTGGCGGCCCCCGCGCCGGCCGGTCCCAGCATCGCCGAGTTCCGGCAGGCGATCCTCGCCGTGATCAGCGAGCGCACCGGCTACCCGGTCGACCTCATCGAACCCGACCTCGACCTCGAAGCCGACCTGTCCATCGACTCCATCAAACGCGCCGAAGTCGCAGGCGAAGTCGCCCAACGCCTCTCCCTCAGCGTCGAAGGCGACGAAAGCGAACTCGAAGACCTCGTCAAGGCCCGCACCGTCCACGCCATGGTCACCTGGCTCGACCAGAAGATGAGCGGCACCATCCACGTCACGGCCACCACCGGGCCGGCGACCGCCGCCACGCCGGCCGCCGACACCGCCGCACCCGCTCCCGTTCCCGCCGGGTCCGGCGCGCCCGCCGGCGTCTCCCTCGCCGAGTTCCAGCAGGCCATCCTCGCGGTGATCAGCGAGCGCACCGGCTACCCGGTCGACCTCATCGAACCCGACCTCGACCTCGAAGCCGACCTGTCCATCGACTCCATCAAACGCGCCGAAGTCGCAGGCGAAGTCGCCCAACGCCTCTCCCTCAGCGTCGAAGGCGACGAAAGCGAACTCGAAGACCTCGTCAAGGCCCGCACCGTCCACGCCATGGTCACCTGGCTCGACCAGAAGATGAGCGGCACCATCCACGTCACGGCCACCACCGGGCCGGCGACCGCCGCCACGCCGGCCGCCGACACCGCCGCACCCGCTCCCGCCGCACCCGCTCCGGATCCCGCCGGGGCCGGCACGGGAGTGGGGATCGCGCCGAAGCGGCTGGTCGCCCGGGAGAGCGTCCAGACCGGGCAGAGCGCCGACCCGGCGACCGCCCTCACCGGAATGCGCTTCCTGATCACCGGCGGTGGACCGGTCGGCGCGTACCTGGCCGAGCTGCTCGGCGCGTACGGCGCCGGCGGCCAGCTGGGCGTGCTCGACAGCGCGCAGGCCGGTCAGGGTTTCGACGGGGTGTTGGTGCTCGACGGGCTGACCAACCTCGACGAGCCGCTGCTGCCCGACGTGTTCCCGCTGTTGCAGCGGGTCCTGGCCGCCGGACCGCGCTGGCTGCTCGCCGCCGGGGCGCAGGACGTCACCGGCGCGGCCGACGGCATGCCCGGACTGTTCCGCACGATCGCCCGCGAGTACCCCGGACTGGACGCCCGCTTCGTGGCGGTGGACCCGGCGGCGACGCCGGAGACCCTCGCCCGGCAGCTCGTCGACGAACTGCTCACCGTCGCCGACGCCCCGGTGGTCGCCCGGCGCGGCGCCGACCGGTACGTCGCCGACCTGGTCCCGGTCGAGCTGGGCGCGCTGGCCGCCGGGGGTGCCGGACCGGCCGGCGACGGGGTGTCCGAGGCCGCCGCGATCGGCCTGGAACGCGACTCGGTGGTGGTGCTGATCGGTGGGGCGCGGGGCATCACCCCGTGGTTCGCCCGGGCGCTCGCCTCGGCCACCGGCTGCCGCATCGAGCTGGTCGGTCGGACCCCGCTGCCGTCCGGACCGGAGGACCCGGAGCTGGCGGGCGCCGTGGACCGGGCCGCGCTGGTCGGGGTGCTGGCCCGGCGCGGGGCGTCCACACCGGCCGAGATCGCCCGGACCGCGCAGGGCATCCTGGCGGCCCGGGAGGTGACCGCGACCATCGCCGAGCTGACCGAGCTGGGCGGGGAGGTCCGCTACCACACCCTGGACGTACGGGACGCCGCCGCCACCCGGCGGTTGCTGGCCGAGATCCACGCCGAGCACGGCCGCCTCGACGGGGTGGTCTACGCCGCCGGGATCATCGAGGACAAGCTGATCGCCGAGAAGGACCCGGCGTCGTTCACCCGGGTCTTCGACACCAAGGTCGACGGGGCGCGGGGGTTGCTGGCCGGCCTCGACGCGCTGCCCACCGCGCCGCGCTTCGTGGTCTTCTTCGGCAGCATCGCCGCCGCCTACGGCAACCGGGGCCAGGCCGACTACGCGGCGGCCAACGACGCGCTGGACTCCATCGGCACCCGGTACGCGGCCCGGACCGGGGTGCGCTGCCTGACCGTGCACTGGGGACCGTGGGCCCCGGGCGCCGGTCACGGCGGCATGGTCACCGCCGAGCTGAGCCGGGAGTACGCCCGGCGCGGCATCGGCCTGATCGACCCGGAGGAGGGCGCGCTGGCCCTGCTGCGCGAGCTGGCCTGGGCCGATGCGTCGGTCACCTCGGTCGTCTACACCGCGTCGGGTTGGTGAGGACGCCGATGTGCAGTCCCGTCCCCGCCCGCCCCACCAGTCGTCGGAGGAACCGATGAATAACGGCGCCCCCGCGCCCGGCCAGATCGCGATCGTCGGGATGGCCGCCCTGATGCCCTCGGCCGGTGACCTGGAGAGCTACTGGCGCAACCTGATCACCGGGGTGGACGCGATCACCGACGTCCCCGTCCACCGATGGGACGAGGAGTTCTACGACCCGGAGCAGGCCCACCGGGCCGACCGGATGTACTGCCGGCGGGGCGGCTTCGTCGACGAGTACGCCACCTTCGAGCCGCTGCGCTTCGGGGTGATGCCCGCCTCCGTCGGAGACATCGAGCCGGACCAGCTCATCACGTTGGAGGTGGCCGCCGCGGCCATCGACGACGCGGGGGGCGACGACCGGTTGCCGGCCCGCGACCGGATCGGGGTGATCCTCGGCCGGGGCGGCATCCTCAGCCCCGCCCAGGCCCGCTACGCCCAGCGGGTGCGGATGTCCAGCCAGGTGGTGAGCATCCTGCGGGAGCTGATTCCGGACGTCGACCCGGCCCGGTTGGAGCTGCTGCGCAAGAAGTTCGACGAGCGGCTCGGGCCGTACCAGCCGGAGGGGACCATCGGCCTGGTGCCGAACCTGGCCGCCTCCCGGGTGGCCAACCGGCTCGACCTGCGCGGCCCGGCGTACACCATCGACGCGGCCTGCGCGTCGTCGCTGATCGCCGTGGACCAGGGCATCACGGAGCTGGTCAACGGCCGGTTGGACGCGGTACTCGCCGGTGGCGTGCACCACGTGCACGACATCAGCTTCTGGTCGGTGTTCAACCAGCTCCGGGCGCTGTCCCGGCAGGGCGAGATCCGGCCGTTCGACGCCGCCGCCGACGGGCTGCTGATCGGCGAGGGCACCGGCGTGGTGGTGCTCAAGCGGTACGCCGACGCGGTGCGCGACGGCGACCGGGTCTACGCGGTGATCCGGGGCAGCGGGGTGTCGAGCGACGGCAAGTCGGCGAGCATGTTCAACCCGGCGGTTCCCGGTCAGGTGCTGGCGATCAGACGGGCCTGGGAGTCGGCCGGGCTCGACCCGACCGCCCCGGACGCGCTCGGGCTGCTGGAGGCACACGGCACCGGCACCCCGACCGGGGACGCCGCCGAGCTGACCACCGTGGCGCAGGTGTTCGGCCCGTACACCGGGGGTTCCCGGCCGGTGATCGGCTCGGTGAAGTCGATGATCGGGCACACCATGCCGGCCGCCGGGGTGGCCGGTCTGATCAAGGCCGCGCTCGCGGTGCACCGGGGGGTGCTGCCACCGACCCTGCACTGCGAGACGCCGCGCGCGGAGATGGCGGCGACCCGGTTCGCGCCGATCGACACCGCCCGGCCGTGGGAGAGCGACGGGCCGCGCCGGGCCGGGGTCAACGCGTTCGGCTTCGGCGGGATCAACGCCCACCTGATCATCGAGCAGCCGCCCATGTCGGTGGGCGAGCCGGTGGTCGCGCCGACCGCCCCGGCCGCCGGCCGGGCCGTGGTCGACGAGCCGGACCAGGTGCTCTGGCTGGCCGCGCCGGACCCGGCCGGGCTCGCCGAGCTGTTGGCCCGCGACGACCACGAGGTACGCCGGCTCGGCGTCGAGCTGGCCGCCCGCTCCGGTGGGGACGCCCCGGCGCGGACCCGGCTGGGCGTCGTCAACCCGACGGACAAGCTGCTCGCGGTGGCCCGCAAGACGGTCGCCCGGGGCCAGGCGTGGCGGGGCGGACGGGACATCTGGTTCAGCCCCCGGCCGCTGCTCGGCGCGGGGGCGGGCAAGCTCGCCTTCGTCTTCCCCGGCCTGGAGGCGGAGTTCGCCCCACGGACCGCCGATCTGGCCGCCCATTTCGGCCTGCCGGACCGGGACTGGTCCGCCGCCGACCTGGGCCGGCACGGCGCCGGGCTGATCGAGGTGGGCAAGCTGCTCGACGAGGCGCTGGCCCGGATCCGGGTACGCCCCGACGCCGTCGCCGGTCACAGCATCGGCGAGTGGACCGCCGCCGCGGTCAGCGGTCAGATCAGCACCGCCGCGATGGACGAGTTC
Source organism: Micromonospora sp. WMMD1128 (assembly GCF_027497235.1). Lineage (NCBI taxonomy): Bacteria > Bacillati > Actinomycetota > Actinomycetes > Micromonosporales > Micromonosporaceae > Micromonospora > Micromonospora sp. WMMD1128. The sequence continues at coordinate 6,664,649 of NZ_CP114902.1, read as the reverse complement.
CTCGACCTGTTCAACGCCGACTCGGTGGAGGTCTCCGGCTACGTCTTCGCCGCCGTCGGTGCCGGCGCGGACCAGGTCACCCCGCTGCTCGGCGACTATCCCGGGGTGGTCCTGTCGCATGACAACGCCCCGGCGCAGTCGGTGGTCAACGGCCCCGAGCCGCAGGTCGACCGGCTCGTCGAGGCGCTGCGTACCCGTAACGTCCTGTGCCAGAAGCTGCCGTTCCGGTCGGCGTTCCACACCCCCGCCTTCGCCGACGGGCTCACCTCGATCGGCGCCGCCCTGGGCCGCTGGGAGGTGCACCCGACCCGGATGCCGGTGTGGTCGGCGACCCTGCACGCACCGTTCCCCGCGGACGAGGACGAGGTCAACCGGATCTTCGTCCGGCACATGATGGAGCCGGTCTGGTTCCGGCAGACCGTCGAGGCGATGTACGACGCCGGGTTCCGGGTGTTCCTCCAGGTCGGCGCGGGGCAACTCGCCTCGCTTGTCGGTGACAACCTGCGCGGGCGCGACCACCTCGCGATGCCGGTGAACACCGCGCACCGCAGCGGGCTGAACCAGCTACGCCGGGTCGCTACCGCGCTGTGGGTGGAGGGTGCCGCACCGGACCTGCGGGCGCTGGACACCGTGGACCGTACCCCGGCGGCGGGCAACGGCCGGATGCCGGCGGCGGGCGCCGACGGCGGCCCGGCGAAGCCGCGGGGCGGTGCCGCCCGGCGTGGCCCGCGGATGAAGCTCGACCTCGGCGGTCCGCTGGTCCGCCTCGGGGCGGACGCCGCCGGCCTGCTCGGGGTGACCGCGTCGCCCGAACCGGCGCCGCCGACGCCGGGCAACGGCAACGGCGTGCCCCGGCCCGTCGTCGCCATGACCGGCCGCACCGCCACCGGCCAGGGTGGCGCGCCGACGCCGGCCGCCGCACCACCCCCGGCGGCCCGACCACCCGCCGCACAGGCACCCGCCGCACAGGCGACCGCCGTGCCGACGCCCGCCGCCGCCCGGTCGACGGCCGCGCTGGACGCGCTGCAACGGCTCGCGGGCGGGTCCAGCGCGGCGGCCGAACTCGCCGCCTTGCTGCGGGAGAACACCTCGGGCCCGGCGGCGCCGCGGACGGCCACCGGCGGCAGTGGCACGGGAGCACCGACCCGTCCCGCCCGGCCGGTGACCCCGACCGCGGCGGCACCGGCCGGCACCACGCCCGCGCGGCCACCGGTGACCACCACCGGCCCGCTGCGTCCGGGGACCGCCGCCGGGGCCGGTGCGGAGATCGGTCGGATCACCCGGCGGGTCTCCCTGAAGACCATGCCGTACCTGCTTGACCACTGTTTCTTCGTGCAGCCCGACGACTGGCCGGACCCGGAGGACCGGTGGCCGGTGGTGCCGGCGACCGCCCTGGTCGCGCACATGATGGAGGCGGTGGAGCAGCTCGTGCCCGGCGTCCCGGTGGTGGCGGTGCACGACGCCAAGTTCCACAAGTGGCTGATCGCCGAACCCGCCACCGACGTCGAGATCGTGGTTCGGGCCGCCGGCCCGAACCGGTACGCGGTCGCCTTCGCCGGATATGCCCGCGCGACCATCGAGGTCGGCCCCGCGTACCCGCCGCCACCGCCGGTCTGGACCCACGACCCGGCCACCGAACGACCGCCGTCCCTCGGCGCCGCCGAGATGTACGCGGAGCGGCTGATGTTCCACGGCCCGCAGTTCCAGGGCGTGACCGAGGTGCACGCGCTCGGCGACATGCACGTGCGCGGCGTCGTCACCGCCCCGGAGCCACCCGGGGCGCTGCTGGACAACGCGCTCCAGCTCATCGGCAACTGGCTGATCACCACCCAGCCGTTCCGGACGGTCGCGTTGCCGGTGGGGCTCGGGCAGGTGCGGTTCTACGGGCCACCCCCACCGGCCGGCCGGGCGTTCGAGTGCGTCGCCCGGGTCCGCGTCATCGACGACGGCAAGCTCGTCGCCGACACCCAGCTCAGCTACCAGGGGCGGGTCTGGTCGGAGATCGAGGGGGCGGTGGACCGCCGGTTCGACAGCCACCCGCAGGCCCGGGTCGCGGAGCGGTTCCCCGAGCGGCACCCGATGTCGCTGTTGCAGCCCGAGGGTTGGACGATGGCGTTCGACTGCTGGACCGACCTGGTCACCCGGGGCATGGCCGCCCGGGGCATCCTCGGCGGCGCGGCCTACACCGAGTACGAGCGGCAGCCGGCCAAGACCCGCAAGCAGTGGATGCTGGGCCGGATCGCGGCGAAGGACGCGGTGCGGGCCCGGCTGTGGGAGGACGGCCACACCGACATCTACCCGATCGAGCTGACCGTCGGCAACGACCCGGACGGCCGGCCGTGGGTACGCGGACGGCCCGGTCGGGGCCTCGGCGACTGCGACGTCTCCCTGGCGCACTGCGCGGAGATCGGGGTGGCGATCGCCCGGCGGCGGGCACCCGACGCGCCGGTCGGCGGCCCAGGGGTGGGCATCGACGTCGCGGAGGTCACCGACCACCCGGAGAGCACCCTCACCTTCGCCCTCACCCCGGCCGAGTTGACCCTGCTGACCTCCCTGGCCGGCGGGAACGCCGAGGTCCGACGGCTGTGGTTCACCCGGTTCTGGGCCGCGAAGGAAGCGGTCGCCAAGGCCGAGGGCACCGGGCTCGACGGCTCGCCACGCCGGTTCCGGGTCTACTCGGCCACCGACTCCGGGCTGACCGTCGAGATCGGCGGGCGGGCGTACCGGGTCGGTCACCGGGACGTGGCCAACCCGGAGGACCTGCCGCCCCGCCGGTACGTCGTCGCCTGGACCTGGGGGCCGGAGCCGGCGCCGGCGACCCCGCCCGGGGTGGCCGGGCCGTGAGCCGCAATCCGGTGCGCAGCACCGCCCATCCGACCGACAAGCAGAAGGAGCACCGCCATGCCCGCGGCCCAGGACACCATCCTCGCCGAACTCACCGAGATGATCGACGCCGTACTCGGTGACTTCGCGGACGACCAGGTGGTCACCATGGACACCACGTTCTCCGACGACCTGGGAATGGAGAGCATCGACGTCGTCGCGCTCGCCGGCCGGCTCCAGGCGCGCTACGGCGACACGGTGAACTTCGCCCACTTCGTCGCCAAGCTGGATCTGGAGACCGTCCGTGCGCTGACGGTCGGGCAGCTCGTCACGCACATCGCCGACTCGCTGGCGAAGGCCGACGAGGTCGGGGCGGGCAGCCGGTGACCATGGTCCGGGCGAACGGGATCACGCTGCACACGCAGCGTCTCGATCCCCCCGGTCCGGCCGCCGCCGGCCGGACCGGCGCGCCGACCGCCGTGCTGATCCACGGGATGGCCTCGGACACCATGGCGAGCTGGTACTTCACCCTGGCCGAGCCGTTGTCCCGGGCCGGAGTCCCGACCGTCCTGTACGACCTGCGCGGCCACGGGCGCAGCGAGCGCCCCGCCACCGGGTACGCCCTGGACGACTTCGTCGACGACCTGGCGGCGTTGCTGACCGGCCTGGACGTCACCGGTCCGCTGCTGCTGCTGGGTAACTCGTTCGGCGGGACCATCGCCTTCGGCTACGCCGCCCGGCATCCGGGGCGGGTGGTCGGCATCGTCGCCGTGGAGTCGGCCCCGCCGGTCCCGGAGTGGATGCGTCGGGTCCGCGAGCGACTCGCCCGGGTCGCCGCCCGGCTGCCCCGCGACGGGGCGGTCGCCGAGATCGGGGCCCGGCGGGGCCGGGTGGCCGCCCAGCGGGCCGCGGAGACGCAGCGGATGCTCGCCGACACCAGCCTGGCGCGGGACCTGCCGGCGAGTCCGCTGCCGACGACCGAGGCGCTGGCCGCCATCGGCTGCCCGGTGCTCTGCCTCTACGGCGGCGACTCGGCGGTGGTGGAGCTGGCCCCGACGGTACGCGGACTGCTGCCGCAGACCCGGGTCGCGGTGCTGCCCGACCAGAAACACACGGTGCTCATCGACCGGCCGGAGGAGGTCCGCCGGCTCGTCTTCGCCTGGCTGGCCGAGGACTGCTCACTCGACCTGGCCCAGCCCACCACCGCATGACGGCGCGACACGCAGGAGGTCTTCCGATGGACACCCCGATCACCGGGCGGTCGATCATCATCAGCAACGGTCGGTGCGGCTCCACGCTGCTGTCCGACCTGATCCACGAGGAGCCGGACACCCTGTCGGCCCAGGAGTTCTTCATGTCGGTGGCGCCGTGGGCGCGCAGCGCCGAGGTGCTCACCGGCGCCGCGTACTGGGCGGTGCTGGCCAGCCCCAAGGCGGAGCTGTCCACCCTGTTCCGGATCGGGCTGCCGCCGAAGGAGGTCCGCTACCCGGAAACGGGCCGGTGGGCCGACCGGCTGACCGAACTGCCCCGCATCCTGGCCATCACCCTGTCGAAGCTCACCGCCGACCCGGACGCGCTGTTCGACCGGCTCGCCGCGCGGGTGCCGCAGTTCCGCACCCAGACGGTGGCCCAGCACCACCACGACTTCCTGGACCTGCTCGCCGCGCTGACCGGCAAGACCCGGTGGGTGGAACGCTCCGGCGGCTCCAGCCACGTGGCGCCGTACCTGCTGCGGGGTTTCCCGGACTGCAAGGTCGTCTACCTGACCCGCAACTGGGAGGACACCGCCCGATCGATGAGCCGGCACTCGTCGTTCCAGCTCATCCAACTGCGGGTGGAGTTCCTCGGCCGGTGCGGCCTGGACCCGTTCCGGGTCGGTGCGGACGAGTCGGTGCCGGCGGATCTCCAGCCGTACCTGCCGGACCGGCTGACCGCCGACGCGCTGCGGGAACGCGGCGAGAACCTGCGCCGCTACCTGGGCCTGTGCGCCTTCATGAGCAGCCAGGCCGACCAGGCGCTGCGGGATGTGCCGCCGGAGCACCTGCTGCGGATGTCCTACGAGGACCTGGTCGCCGACCCGGTCGGGGAGCTGACCGGCCTCGGCCGGTTCCTGGACTTCCCCGACCCGTCGGGCTGGGCCGAGCGGGTGGCGTCACGGGTCGTCGCCCCGGCGCCCCGCAGGCAGCCCGCCGCCGTCTGACCTGTCCCCTCCGTCCTCCCGCCCGAACCCGGGTCGGGTGTCCCCTCCCTGGAAAGAGAGACAGTTGAATCCACTCCGGATCTCCGCGCGACGGTTGATGGCCGTCGTCGCCGTACTCGGACTCGGACCCGTGCTGGTGGCTCCCTCGGCGGCGCTCAGCGCGCCGCCTGCTGCCGCCGACACGGCCGGCACGCACCAGAGCAGCCCGCAGTTGCTCGCCAAGGCCCAGCCGGACGAGTGCTTCGCCGGGATCGGGCTGGCGTACCCGGCCGGCCCGCCGTGCGACACCGGGCAGTCGAAGGTCAACCAGTCGTACCTGTGGGGGATGACCCGGGCCGGCCGGACGCTGTGGTTCGGCACCGGAGCGAACGTCAACTGCCTGACCAGTGGGCGGGCCCTGCGCAACACCAAACCGACGCTGAACGACGACTGGGTCTGCGAGTACGGCGAGAGCCAGATCGCCAAGCGCAATCCACAGTTGCCGCCCATCCTCGGTGACCACCGGCCGTCGCGCCTCTACACCTACGACACCCGGACCAGGAAGCTGACCGAGAAGACCGACCTGGTGAAGGCGGCCTCCACCGAGGACGCCAACCGGTTGCAGACCACGGCGGGCATCCGGGCGGCCGGCAACTTCGGCGGGGTGGCGCTGCTCGGCGGCCCGGCGCTGGGCACAAGCGTCAACCTGTTCGCGTTCGACACCGACACCGGCGCGTACCTGGGCTCCCGCAACTTCCCGATGTACGGCAACATCCGGCACTTCACCGTCGCCGGCGACGCGCTGTACGCCGGGGTGGGCGTCGGCGCGAACGGCGGGGAACGCGGTAACGTGCTGCGGTGGGCGGGCAGCAAGTCCGATCCGTTCGCGTTCACCGTGGTGGCGAACCTGCCGGCGCAGGCCGCCGACCTCACCGTGCACCAGGGGCGGATCTTCGCCACCACCTGGCCGGGCTCGGACGACGAGTTGGCCGGGCCGACCGCCGGCGCCGCCGACCCGCCGGCGAGCATCGCCGCGGTCTGGATGAGCCCGCCACTCGCGGCGGGGGCCCCGGGGCTCAACCCGGAGGACGCCGACGGCTGGCAGCAGGTGTGGAACGTGTCCGCCTACGAGCCGGACCCGGTGGTGGCCCGCGCGTACGCCCTGGGCGGGCTGGCCTCCTACGGCGGGTTCCTCTACTGGGGCACGATGCACGTGCCGATGAAGGCGACCACGGTGCACATGGCGGTGTACCCGCCGGCGGACGAGGCGGCCTTCCAGGCCACCATCCAGAACACCCAGCGGTCGATAAGCATCTACCGGGGCCGCAACTTCGGTTCCCACTTCCAGAAGATCGACCTGTTGTACGGCTCGACGGAGCTGCCCGCGTACGACCCGGCGGCCGACGACGGGGCGGGGGCGTGGGCGTTGCAGTCGACGCACCAGACGCCGAAGTTCGGCCCGGCCGGTTTCGGCAACCCATACAACAACTACACCTGGAAGATGGTGGTGGCCGGCGGGAAGCTGTACGTCGGCACGATGGACTGGAGTTACCTGGCCAAGGAGCTGGGCAAGGAGACGGCCGCCGAGTTGGGCCTGTCACCGGAGCTGGCCGACGATCTGGCCGTGGCCCCGATGAAGGCGGCCGGGATGCGGGCCGGTGCCCTGCCCGAGGCGGTCTACGGCGGTGACCTGTACGCGTTCACGTCGCCGACGAAACCGGCGACGACGATCGACACCACCGGGTTGGGCAACTACCTGAACTACGGCATCCGCAACATGGTCGCCGACGGTCCCACCGTCTACCTGGGCATGGCGAACCCGATGAACCTGCGGACCGACCCGAGCGACGACGTGCCCGAGGGCGGCTGGGAACTGATCCGGCTCCGGGGTTACTGAGGTCCGGGGGCCGGTCCGGTGACAGCGCCGTCGCCGGACCGGCACCCCTCCGTTCCCCGGCCGGGTACCGCTTGCCGAGTCCTGGCACGTCCCTTACCCGGCTCGAACAATCGCGGGCGAAAGTATTCATATGATGCCTTTTACCGTTATTCGGTCTGATGTCGGGGCGGAGCCTCACCGGTCCGGCCGGCCGGCGACAACCCGCGCCGCGGCCCGCCTCGCCGGGACGCTCACGCTGCTCGTCAGCCTGAGCACCGTCACCGGGTGCAGCCTCGGTCGGCAGGACGACCAACCCACCGACGGCGGGACCCGCCCGGCGGCCGGCGCCTCCTCCGGTGCGGCGCGCCCCGCACCGGACGTCCCCGTCGGCAGTTCCACCCACACCATCACGGTGGACGGGCGGGAACGCAGCTACCGGCTGTACCGACCCGCCTCGGCCGATCTCACCACGCCGGTCCCGCTCGTGGTGATGCTGCACGGCGCGGCCGGCACCGGCGAGCAGGCCGAGCAGGCGTACGGCTGGACCGGGCAGGCCGACCGGGACGGCTTCCTGGTGCTGTTCCCCGACGGGCTGAACCGGGCCTGGGCCGTCGGCCCGCAGTGCTGCGGCGCACCCGCCCGCGAGGGCGTCGACGACGTCGCCTTCATCACCGAGCTGGTCGCCAGCGTCGGGCGGGACCTGCCGGTCGACCCGGCCCGCCGGTACGTCACCGGGATCTCCAACGGCGGGCTGCTGGCGTACCGGCTCGTCTGCGACACCACCACCTTCGCCGCGATCGGGGCGGTGGCGAGCACGCTGACCGGGGAGTGCCCCGACCCGAAACCGGTCTCGGTGCTGCACATCCACGGCCGAGAGGACCAGACCATGCCGTACGGCGGTGGCCCCGGCCGCCGCGACAACGACGGCACCGGCCGCAACCCGGTGAAGATCGACGGACCGCCCACCCCCGAGCTGGCCGCCCGCTGGCGGGCCGTCGACGACTGCGCCGCGCCGAAGACGACCACCGACGGGCCGGTCACCCGGTCGACGGCGACCTGCGCCGAGGGCCGCGCCGTCGAACTGATCACCGTCGCCGACGCCGGCCACCAGTGGCCCGGCGGTCGCCCCAACCCGCCCCGCGCGGAGAAACTCCTCAACCTCGATCCCCCCTCCACCGCGCTGAACGCCACCGACACCATCTGGCGGTTCTTCGCCGCGCACCCCAAGCCCACCGGCGGCTGATCTGCCTGCCGGCGCCGATGGCATTCCGGCATTCCGCACCCGCAGAACAGGAGTTGAGATGCCCAGCAGAGACGGGCCGGCCGTGGTCGAGGTCGACGACCTCGTCAAGCGTTACCCCCGCACCGACACCAACGCGGTGGACGGGCTGTCGTTCACCGTCGCGCCGGGCGAGATCTTCGGACTGTTCGGGCCGAACGGGGCCGGCAAGTCCACCACCGTCGGCATCCTGACCACCCGTCTGCGGGCCACCGGCGGCCGGGCCGTCGTCGGCGGGATCGACGTGGGCCGGGACCCGGCAGCCGCCCGAGCCCAACTGGCCGTGGTGCCCCAGCACAACAACCTGGACCGGGCGCTGACCCCCCGGCAGAACCTGGTCTACCACGCCACCTACCACGGGGTACGGCGACGCGACGCGCAGGCCCGCGCCGAGGAGTTGCTGGACCGGTTCGGCCTGACCGAACGGGCCGACCGCAGGATCGAGGCGTACTCCGGGGGGATGGCGCAGCGGTTGATGATCGCCCGGGCGCTGGCCCACGAGCCGGCGGTGCTCTTCCTCGACGAGCCGACGAACGCCCTCGACCCGCAGACCCGCCTGCTGATCTGGAGACAGCTCCGGCAACTGCGCGAGCGCGGGGTGGCCATCGTGCTGACCACCCACGCGATGAACGAGGCGGCCCGGGTGGTCGACCGGGTCGGCATCGTCGACCACGGCCGGCTGCTCACCCTCGACACCCCGACCAACCTGGTCCGGGGCCTGGCCGGTGACGCGCTGCTCGACCTGACGGTCACCCCGGCCGGCGGCGACGACCCGGACGCGCTCTGCGCCGCCCTCGGCGAGCTGACCGGCGTACGCAAGGCGGAACGGTTGGCGGCCCCGGCCGCGCCGGCCGGGTGGCGGCCCGGTGCCGGCGGGGCCGGGCTGGCCGGGGCGGGCGGTGGCGCGATGCTGGCCGCGCTCGCCGCCGGGGGCGGCGGTGGGCGGCCGGGCGCCGGCCGGCTGGCCGCCCTGGCCGGCGCGGACCTGCCCGGGCGCGGCGGTGGCGGTGCGGGCCTGCCCGGGGGCGGCGGCGCGGGCCTGCTCGGACGCGGCGGTGGTGGCGGGGCGGGCAATGGCGGTCGCGGCCGGTTGCGCATCCGCCTGCACCTGGCCACCGACCCCGCCGCGCTGCTCGGACCGGCGGTGACCGTGCTCACCGGCCGGTCGGCGGCGATCAACGCGATCGACATCGGCGAACCCAGCCTGGAGGACGTCTTCATCGAACTCACCGGAAGGCAACCGCGGTGACCGCTCTCGACACCCCGACCCCGACCCCGCTGCGTCCGACCACCCAGCCGCAACCCCGCCCCGGGACCGGGCGGGTGTTCGCCGCCGTGCTGCGCCGCGACCTGATGGTCACCGGCCGGGAACTCTGGGTCATCCTGGTGCAGGTCGGGTTGACCCCGCTGTTCATGCTCTTCGTCTTCAACACCGTCCTGGGCAGCCAGGGCCTGGTCGGGCGAGGCTTCGCCGACGTGTTCCTGCCCGGCGTCATCGCGCTGGCCGCCCTCACCACCGCGTTGCAGAGCGTGGCCCTGCCGCTGGTGAAGGAGTTCGGCTTCACCATGGAGATCGAGGACCGGCTGATGGCGCCGCTGCCGACCGGGTACGTCGCGATCGGCAAGCTGGTCATCGCCACCGTCCGGGGGCTGCTCGCGGCCGTGCTGATCTACCCGCTCGGGGCGCTGATGGTCGGCTCCGCGCCGTGGCGGCCGGCGGGGCTGCCGCTGGCGTTCGTGGTGGCGCTGCTCGGCGCGTGGATCGGCGGGGCGCTCGGGATGAGCCTGGCCACCACCCTGCCGGTGCAGCGGATCAACGTCACCTTCGCGGTGATCCTCACGCCGATCATCTGGACCGGCTGCATCCACTACCCGTGGCCCCGGCTGTCGTCGGTGCCGTGGTACCAGGTGGTCACCGCGCTCAACCCGATGACCTACGTCTCGGAGGGGGTACGCGGGGCCCTGCTTCCCGGCGTACCGCACCTGCCGGCCTGGGTGTGCCTGACCGTGCTGACCGGGGTGGCCGTCGTGCTGACCTGGGTCAGCGTCCGCTGCTTCGGCCGTCGGGCGATCCAGTGACCACGTCCACCCCGTACCGAGGAGTTGCCATGGCAGAACCCACCCCCGCCGAATCCGGCGCGGCGCCCACCCGCCGGCCCGCCGCCCACGCCGGTGAGCCGCTGCCGGAGTTGCTGGTGTCTCAGCTCGACGAGTTGGAGGCGGAGAGTGTCTTCGTGATGCGTGAGGTGGTGGCGGAGATGGAGCGGCCGGTGTTGCTGTTCTCCGGTGGTAAGGACTCGATCGTGATGTTGCGGTTGGCGCAGAAGGCGTTCGCGCCGGCGAGCATTCCGTTTCCGGTGATGCATGTGGATACGGGGCACAACTTCGCTGAGGTGTTGGATTACCGGGATCAGCGGGTGGCCGAGTTGGGGTTGCAGTTGATCGTGGCGAGTGTGCCGGAGGCGTTGACCAAGGGTCTGGTCCGTGAGGCGGCGGACGGGACGCGGAACCGGATCCAGACGCCGGTGTTGTTGGACGCGGTGGAGAAGCATCGGTTCGATGCGTTGTTCGGTGGGGCGCGGCGGGATGAGGAGAAGGCGCGGGCGAAGGAGCGGGTGTTCAGTTTCCGGGATGAGTTCGGGCAGTGGGATCCGAAGAACCAGCGTCCGGAGTTGTGGTCGTTGTACAACGGTCGGCATCATCCGGGTGAGTCGATTCGGGTGTTCCCGTTGTCCAACTGGACGGAGTTGGACGTCTGGCACTACATCGCCCGGGAGGGGATTCCGCTGCCGTCGATCTACTTCGCGCATGAGCGGGAGGTCATCGAGCGGGATGGGATGTTCTACGCGGTGAACGAGTTTTTCCGGGCCCGCGCCGGTGAGCAGCCGTTCACCGCCCAGGTGCGGTACCGGACGGTGGGTGACGCGTCCTGCACGGCGGCGGTCCGCTCGGACGCGGACACGGTGGAGAAGGTGATCGAGGAGGTGGCCGCGACGCGGATCACCGAGCGGGGCGCGACCCGGGGTGATGATCGGGTCAGTGAGGCCGCCATGGAGGACCGTAAGCGAGAGGGCTACTTCTGATGAGCGTCGACACCCTGGCCCCGGCCGACGGTGAGACCGCCGCGCGGCCGATGGACCTGCTGCGGTTCGCGACCGCCGGGAGCGTCGATGATGGTAAGTCGACGTTGATCGGTCGGTTGTTGTATGACACGAAGTCGTTGTTCAGTGACCAGTTGGCCGCGGTGGAGGCGGTCAGCGCGGCGCGGGGCGACGAGTACACGAATTTGGCGTTGCTGACCGACGGCCTGCGGGCGGAGCGGGAGCAGGGCATCACGATCGATGTGGCGTACCGGTACTTCGCCACGCCGCGGCGGAAGTTCATCATCGCCGACACGCCGGGGCATATTCAGTACACGCGGAACATGGTGACCGGGGCGTCGACGGCGGATTTGGCGTTGATCCTGGTGGACGCCCGTAAGGGTCTGGTGGAGCAGTCCCGGCGGCATGCGTTCCTGTGCTCGCTGCTGCGGGTGCCGCACCTGGTGTTGTGTGTCAACAAGATGGACCTGGTCGACTGGTCGCAGGAGGTGTTCGAGCGGATCGCCGACGAGTTCACCGCGTTCGCCGCGAAACTCGACGCCCCGGACCTGACCGTGGTGCCGGTCTCCGCGCTCCGCGGGGACAACATCGTGTCCCGGTCGGAGAACATGCCCTGGTACGAAGGGCCGTCGCTGCTGCACCACCTGGAACACGTCCACATCGCCTCCGACCGCAACCTCGTCGACGTCCGCTTCCCGGTGCAGTACGTGATCCGCCCGCAGTCCACCACCGTCACCGACTACCGCGGCTACGCCGGTCAGGTCGCCTCCGGCGTCCTCAAACCCGGCGACGAGGTGATGGTCCTGCCGTCCGGGTTCACCAGCCGCATCACCGCCGTCGAAACCGCCGACGGCCCCGTCGACGAGGCGTTCCCCCCGATGTCAGTCACCGTCCGCCTCACCGACGAGATCGACATCTCCCGCGGCGACATGATCTGCCGACCCAACAACGCCCCCATGGTCGCCCAGGACATCGAAGCGATGATCTGCTGGATGGACGAAACCCGCCCCCTGCAGGTCGGCGGCAGATACGCCATCAAACACACCACCCGCACCGCACGGGCGATCGTCCGCGACCTGCACTACCGCCTCGACATCAACTCCCTGCACCGCGACGAAACCGCCGGCGACCTGAAACTCAACGAAATCGGCCGGATCCGACTCCGCACCACCGTTCCGTTACTCGCCGACGAATACCGCCGCAACCGCACCACCGGCGGCTTCATCATCATCGACGAAACCACCAACCGCACCGTCGCCGCCGGCATGATCGTCGAAGGCACCTGACCAACGCCCGAACACACCACACCCACCGAAAGAGTGGCTATCCAACCCGGATAGCCACTCTTTCCGTGAAACTGCACCGCAAACCGGTCAAGGGGGCGATGGCTGGCGGCGGGCGGCAACCCGGCGGCGGCCGTCCGTCGTGGACTGCCACGGCAACCCCGATTAACGCCGAGCCCAAATAGGGCATAAGAGCTTGACCGGCACGAATACGATTCTCGGCATCCGCCCGGATTCCTTCGTGGAGCGTCACGGTCACCAGTCGGAAATGATTTAACAATGCGGATCTGGGGTAGGGGCTTCACGCGCACAGTCAGCCCCCGGCAACGGCCGACGTGGCGGCCGGAGGTGGACCCGGGGTCCGGAGATTGCGATGCGTTGCGAGGATGGGGGCCGATCCCGGTTACGGAGGGGCCGGAGTACGGCCGCGCAGGGGTGGCAGCGGAGGAGGCATCAGCATGGCGCAGGCCAACCGGCAAACCAGCACATCGCCGACCGGGCTACGGGTTCTCGTCACGCTCGGCCCGGAGGTGCTGCGCAAAGGGGTCGAGGCGCTCCTCGGCGAACTGCACGCGATCACCGGCGTCCGGGTCGCGTCGACGGCCGGTGAGGCGATGGTGCTGCTCCGGCGGCAACGACCCGACCTGCTGATCGTGATTGTCGAGGATGATGTCCCGGTCGACCGGTTGGTGACCGCCGCCCGAAGCGCCGGCGTTCCGACCCTGGCGGTCCTGAGCCGAGCCGGTGACGCACTCCGCGGTCGGACGGTACCGCTGGCGGCTGATGGTTTCATCCTGGCCGGGGAGCTCGATCGCCGGTCGCTCAACGACGCGCTGACCGAGCTCTGGCGAGGCGAGATGCCGATGCCGCTCGCTCTCGGCCGGGTCGCGCTCTCGGCGTTGCGGGAGGACCACCGCCCCGCCGACACTCCGGCGCTGACCCCCCGGGAGGGCGAGACGCTGAGGCTGCTGGCCCGAGGGCTGAGCAACCGCCAGATCGCGGGAACGATGGGGATCACCGAGCACGGGGCGAAGCGGCACGTCTGCCACATCCTGGCGAAGTTGAACTGCACCAACCGGACGGAGGCGGTTACGGCGGCCTACCAACTGGGCCTGCTGCCCGCCAGGCGCTGACTTCACCGGACGCCGCTCCCCTCCGGGACGCTGTTCGCCTGCGCCGTCCAGCCGGGTAGCGGCGCGGTCAGCTTCAGCCGCATCTCGTCGTATTCGGCATCCGGGTCGGACCCGAGCACGATGGCGCCGCCGGCGCCGACCTGGAGGATTCCCCGGTGCAGGACCGCGGTCCGGATGACGATGTTGAGGTCCACCCCGCCGGTCAGGCCGAAGAAACCCAGCGCTCCGGAGTAGACGCCCCGCGCCCGATCCTCGATCTCACCGAGCAGCCGCATCGTTCGCGGCTTCGGTGCTCCGGTCATCGAACCGCCGGGGAAACAGGCCCGGACGATCCGGGTAGGTGAGACCGACCGGCGTTTGCGGCCGCGCACCGTCGAGACCAGCTGATGCACGGTCGCATACGACTCCACCGCCATGAACGACGGCACATGGACGCTGCCGATTTCGCAGACCTGCCCGAGGTCGTTCCGGAGCAGGTCGACGATCATCAGATTCTCCGCCCGGGTCTTCGGTGAGTCGCGCAGCTCGGCTCGCAGTGCCTGGTCCTGCTCGGGGTCGGTGGCCCGAGGAGCGGTTCCCTTGATCGGCTTGGCCTCGACCACCCCGGTCCGGTCGATCCGCAGGAAGCGCTCCGGCGAGGAGCAGAGAATCTGCGTCTCCCCCAGGCGGAGATAGGCGGCGTACGGTGCCGGATTGTGCCGGCGCTGCCGCAGATAGAGCTCGACACCGCACCCGTCGTACGGGGCCCGGAGCTCGTTGGTCAGGCAGATCTCGTAACTCTCTCCGGCCCGGAGCAGATCCAGGCAGGTGCGGATGTCCGCCAGGTAGCGCTCGCGTCCACGGGACAGCCAGCGCTCCGGGTCGTACGTCCGTTCCGGCCCCGCGCGCCCGCCGGTCGACCGACTGGCGTGCCTGTCGGCGTCGTCGACCGGGTGGCCGACGGGTCCGGCGCGCAGCAGGGCGGCCGTGCTGTCCAGCCAGCCGTCCGCGGCCGCGATCTGGGTGTCGGTGGCGCGGCAGAGCGCCAGCAGCCACACCTCACCGGTCTGATGGTCCAGGGCCACCATCCGGGTCGCGGCCATCCAGACCGCGTCCGGGGTCTCGGCGACGTGTCGGTTCGGTGCGCCGCAGTCCGCCTTCATCTCGTAGCCGAAGTAGCCGACGTAGCCGCTGGGCAGGTCGAAGGGAAACTCCCCGCGGTCCGCGATCCGGCGCTCGTCGAGGCGGCGCTGCAACACGGTGAAGATGTCCCCCGCCTCGACGCCGATCTGGACGCCGGTCGGGTCGAGCACCTCGACCATGCCGGTGGTACTGGCGTACCGGAGCACCTCCCCGTCCGGCCCGCCCGGGTGCCCCAGGAACGAAAACCGCGACACGCCGGGTACGACCCGGCTGCTGTCCAGCCAGAATGCGTACGGCCGGTCGCCGGTGATCCGTTGGAAGACCCACTCGGGGTCGACCGTTCCGACCTGCTCCGGCGGCCGCACCTCCGGAGCGGAAGCGCCGGACATCCGTCGGTGGCGCAGCAGCCAACCGCCGGCCTGCTCCTTGGTGGCGCTCGATGCCGGGCCCGGGTCGGCGGCGTCGCCGATCGCGCGCAAACCGTTTGTCGTGCCCTCTCCCACCAGCCGGCGGAAGTTCAGCAGCAACCGGCTGCCGTGCTCGGAGCTCACCGATTCCGGATGGAACTGCACCCCGAACCAGGGACGGAAGCGATGCCGCAGACCCATCACCACCCCGTCCTCGGCCCAGGCGTCGGCGACCAGGTCGTCAGGTAGCGGTTCGGCGACGCAGAGCGAGTGGTAGCGGACCGCCACGAAATTCTGCGGCAGACCGGCGAAGAGCCCGCCGTCGTGCCGTATGCGGCTCAGGTGGCCGTGGCGCGGCCGAGGCGCCGGCCCGACAGCGGCTCCGCAGAGGTAGCCCAGGGCCTGGTGGCCGAGGCACACCCCGAGCACCGGCCGGCCGCTGTCGCGGATGATGTCGAGACAGCGACCGATGTCTTCCGGGACCTGTGGCCGGCCTGGACCCGGCGAGATGATCACCGCATCGAACCGCCGTGCGAATTCCGCGGTCAACCGCGGGCTGTCGTTTCGCAGCACCTGCGGCTCGACGCCGTAGGTCTGGGCGATCAGCTGATAGAGGTTGAACGTGTACGAGTCATAGTTGTCGATCAGCAGGGTGCGCACCGTCACGCCACCCCCGAACGCCCGGCGGCGCTCGCTTCCCGGCCGTCGGTGTCGGGTGCGGCGCCGGTGCGCTCCCGCGCGGGTCCTCCATGGCTGCCCTGCTCCCGCAGGGCGAAGCGGCGGAGCTTCCCCGTCGGCGTGCGGGGCAGGGCGGCGAGGCGGGTGACGCCCCGGGGAACCTTGAACGGCGCCACCCGGCCGTCCAACCAGCGAGCGAGGTCGTCCACGGTGGGGGTGTCGGCGCCGGGCACCGGCACGACGAAGGCGTGCAGTCGGGTGGCGCCGGTCTCGTCCGGTCGGGCGGCCACCGCGGCCTCCGCGACCGTCGGGTGCTCCTCGATGAGGTGCTCCACCGGCTGCGGTGCCAGGGTGATCCCGCCGACCATCTCCAGGTCGTCCACCCGGCCGTGCAGGGTGTACGTCCCGTCGCCGTGCCGTACCGCCAGGTCCCGGGTACGCAGCCAGCCGGCCACCAGGGTGCGGGCGGTCTCCTCCGGCCGGTTCAGGTACCCGGTCATGACCGTCTCCCCGGCGACCCAGAGTTCCCCCTCGACCTCGTCGGGCACCGCCACCCCGTCGTTGTCGAGCAGCCGGAGGCGATGGCCCGGGACCGGGCGTCCGACCGTCCCGACCCGGTGCTCCGTCACGGTGTTCGCGCAGAAGGCGTGTCCGGCTTCGGTGGATCCGACCTGATCGAGCAGCGGGACGCCGAGCAGTTCCCGGGCCCGCGCCGCGAGCTCCGGTCGCAGCGCCTCACCGGCGGAGACGGCGGCCCGGACACTGCCGAAGGCGGCCCGGTCGCTGGCGGCGACGAGTTGTGCGTACGACGTGGGCACCCCGTAGAGCAGGGTGACCCGGTGCTCGGTGACGAGTTCCGCGACCGTCGCGGCTGCCGGGCGCTCCGGCAGCAGCACCGCCGACGATCCGGAGAAGAGGGGGAAGACGAAGGCGTTACCGAAACCGTAGGCGAAGTGCAGCTTGGAGATCGAGAGGGTGACGTCGTCGGCGCTGATGCTCAGCACACCGAGCCCGACATACCGGTGGTACGCCTCCGGGTCGGCGTGCCGGTGGACAGCTCCCTTCGGGTCTCCGGTGGTGCCGGAGGTGTACTGCACGTACAGGGGATCGGTGCCGGCCACCGGAACCGCCGGGACCGGACTCACCCGGCCGGCCCGGTCGAGCAGTTGGGTCGGGGAGAGCGTACGGACGTCGAACCGGCCCGCCAGCGCCTCGGGGCAGAGGACGAGACCCGGGGCGCAGTCGGCGACGAGCGCCGTGTGCTCCGGAGCGGCCAGCCCCGGGTTGACCAGGACTGCGACCGCTCCGGCCCGCGCCACGGCAAGGAACGAGACCACCCAGGCGGCGCTGTCGGGGAGCGCCAGGAGCACCCGGTCGCCCGGCCTGACCCCTTCGGCCGCCAGTATCCGCGCGGCCCGGCCGGCCAGATCGTGGATGGCTCCGTGGGACCAGGTCCGGCCCGGCTCGCGGACGGCTGGGCGCTGGCTCCAGCCGCGTTCCGCGCAGCTCCGTTCCAGCGTGGCCGCGAGATTCATGGCGAGAGCCCTTCTGCTGCTGGACGGGTGCGGACGTTCTTGGCGAGTCTGGACGTTCCGGGGAATCCGGCGGAGGCGGAAGTTCCAGGAAGAATGAGAACCGATCTAGACCGTAGAGCGCCGCGGAGGTGGGCGGCAAGTATCTGGTTCGACGTCCAGAGCGGCCGGAGAAATCTTTTTCTGCCACCGGATGTGGGTTTCCGGAGAATGTGCTACCGCCGCCAGCGTTCCTGTTGGGGAACCACTCCGGCGGATTTCGGCGAGGCCATGGGAGCTGATTAATTAGGTGATCCTTGGTACCCGTTCGGGCACCTTCCGCAGTAGCAGACAGGTGCCTTCGCTTACTTCCTCCGTTTGAGCCGAGACCGATCCCGTGGCACCGTCAGTCGAGTGTCGTACAGATTCCGCGAGGTCGATTCCAGTGATTACGCAATCGAGATGCACGGTGTGCAATACGACGCGCGGGAGATCGAAGCTTCGGTGCGTGAGTGTGTCGCCGCCGGGCACGTCTGCGCCATCCAGCCGGAGCACGGCGGGGAGCTGACGCTGATCCTGGAAGCGGCTGACGCCGACGGGCCGGAGCTGGCGCGCCGGGTCATGGGCGCCGTGGTGGACCGGCATGGACTGGCCCCGGGCACCGTCTGCCTGGTCCCCGGTGGGGAGTTGGACGGTTCGGGCCAGCCGGACGGTGCGAGTGGCGGCGCCGCTCCGTGGCGGCACGAGGTGCTGCGGCGGCTCCGGGCCGGCGAACTCACCGTGGCCTACCGGCACGAGGCCCGGACCAGCGGCGACCGAACCGCCCCGAGCGCCCTCGGCGACTCGCCAACCGCCACCGCGGCCGGTGGCGGACCGGTTCCGGGCGCCGCCCCGACGCAGGCCGGTCCCGGCCTGACCGCCGAGGTGATGCGCGCCGACGTGGCCCAGCTGCTGGGGATCGAACCGACCGACATCGACCCGGACGTCGACCTGGTGGGGCTCGGCCTCGACTCGCTGCGCACGATGCAGCTGGTGAACCAGTGGCGGCGCGGCGGCACCGACCTGACCTTCGCGGAGCTGGCCGAGGCGCCGGTACTCAACCGGTGGTGGGAGTTGCTCGCGGCGGCCGGGACCGGAGCGGCCGAGCCGGCGGAGGTCCACCCGGTCGACGAGACCGCGCCGTTCCCGTTGACCCCGGTGCAGCACGCCTACTGGATCGGCCGCCGGGACGACCAGGTCCTCGGCGGGGTCGGCTGCCATTTCTACGTCGAGTTCGACGGCGGCGGGGCCGGCGGCACCGCACCGGTCGACCCGGACCGGCTGGCCGAAGCGGTCCGTGCCCTGCTGCGCCGGCACGACCTGCTGCGGGCCCGCTTCCTCGACGACGGCACCCAGCAGATCCAGCCCGAACCGACCTGGCCCGGTCTGGTGGTGCACGACCTGCGTGCCGCCGGCGCGGCCGAGGTCGACGCGGAGCTGGCCGCGGCGCGGGACAAGCTGGCGCACCGGCGGCTGGCGGTCGAGCTGGGCGAGGTGTTCGACCTGCGCCTCAGCCTGCTGCCCGGTGGGCGCCACCGGCTGCATCTGAACTTCGACCTGCTCGTCGCCGACGTCCTGAGTATCCAGCTCATCCTGACGGACCTGACCCGCCTCTATCTCGACGGCCCGCCGGCGGATCTGCCGCCGCTGCCGTACGGCTTCCCGACGTACCTGGCGCACCAGGAGAGCCGGCGCCAGCAGGCCCGTGAGCGGGACCGGGATTACTGGCGGGAGCGCCTGCCCGACCTGCCGGACGGTCCGCAGCTACCGCTCGCCGTCGAGCCGGCGCTCATCGAGACGACCCGGTTCCAGCGGCGCGACCACCTGCTGGACCGGGCCGCGCGGGGGCGGCTGGAGCACCTGGCCCGGCAGCACGGGGTCACCCTGCCGATGGTTCTCGCCACCGCGTACGCCGAAGTGCTCGGCGCCTGGAGCGCCGAACAACGGTTCCTGCTCAATCTGCCGCTCTTCGACCGGGAGATCGTCGACCCCCACGTGGCGCGGCTCGTCGCCGACTTCACCAACCTGCTCCCGATGGATGTCGACCTCCGCGGGCCCGGCTCGTTCGGGCAGCGGGTGCACGGGCTCCAGGAGCAGCTCCGAGCCGGCATCGGGCACAGCGCGTACACCGGGGTCGAGGTGCTCCGGGACCTCGCGCGCACCCGACCGGACGACCGCATTCCGGCGCCTGTGGTCTTCACCAGCGCGATCGGCATGGGCGACCTGGTGGGCGAGGAGGTCCAGCGGACCTTCGGCCGGCTCGGGTGGATGCTGTCGCAGACTCCGCAGGCGTGGCTCGACCACCAGGTGACCGAACGCGACGGTGGCCTGTATCTGGTGTGGGACGCGGTGGCGGAGCTCTTCCCGCCCGGCGTGCTCGACGACATGTTCGCCGGCTACCTGCGGTTGCTGGACTGGCTGGCGCGAGGCGAGTGGGACGAACCGTCCCCCGCGCTCCTCCCCGCGGCGCAGGCCGCCGTGCGTCGCACGGCGAACGCCACCGGGGGACCGGTGCCGGACCGCCCGCTCCACGCCGACTTCTTCGACCTGGCGGGGGCCGATCCGGGTCGGACCGCGCTGATCGCGACAGACCGGGTGGTCAGCTACGGCGACCTGGCCGACCGCTCGCTGCGGATCGCGGCGGCCCTGCGCGACCGGGGCATCGGGCGGGGCGACGTGGTCGGGGTGACCCTGCCGAAGGGCCCGGAGCAGATCGCGGCGGTGCTCGGGGTGCTGGCCGCCGGGGCGGCGTACCTGCCGGCCGGGCCGGATCAGCCGCCGGCCCGCCGGGCCCGGATGCTGCGGCGGGCGGCGGTACGGGTGGTGCTCACCGACGACGACGTCGCCGGCTGGCCGGACGGGGTCGAGCCGGTGCCGGTCGCGACGACGGCGGCCCGGGAGCCGCTCGACGGCTGCGTCGCGGTGCCGATGACCGACCCAGCGTACGTGATCTTCACGTCCGGTTCGACCGGCGAGCCCAAGGGGGTGGAGATCACCCACATCGCGGCCCGGAACACCGTCGACGACGTCAACGAGCGGCTCGGCGTGGACCGGAACGACCGGGTGCTCGCCGTCTCGGCGCTCGACTTCGACCTGTCGGTGTACGACATCTTCGGACTGCTCTCGGTCGGCGGGGCGCTGGTGCTGGTGGAGGAGGACGAGCGGCGGGACGCGTACCGCTGGGTCGAGCTCTGCCGCACCCACCACGTGACCGTCTGGAACACCGTCCCCGCACTGTTGGACATGCTGCTGCTCGCGGCCGGCGACCCCGACCGGCCGGCTCGGACACTGCCGGAGCTGCGCCTGGTGTTGGTCTCGGGCGACTGGATCGGCCTCGACCTGCCGGGACGCGCGGCCACCGCCACCGGTGGCGGCCGGTTCGTCGCCCTCGGCGGTGCCACCGAGGCGTCGATCTGGTCGAACCACGTGGAGGTGGCCGAGGTTCCCGCCCACTGGCCGAGCGTCCCGTACGGCCGTCCACTGCGGAACCAGCGGTACCGGGTCGTCGACGACCAGGGCCGGGACCGCCCCGACTGGGTCCCCGGCGAGCTGTGGATCGGCGGTCTCGGCGTCGCCAGCGGCTACCGGGGGGACCCGGAGGCGACCGAGGGCTCCTTCCTGACCGTCGCCGACGCCCGCTGGTACCGCACCGGTGACCTGGGCCGGTACTGGCCCGACGGCACCCTGGAGTTCCTCGGCCGCACCGACCACCAGGTGAAGGTCCGCGGCCACCGGATCGAGTTGGGCGAGGTCGAGGCCGCGCTGCTGGCCCATCCGGCGGTCGCCGCCGCCGTGGTGCTTGCGGTCGGCCAGCCGACCCGCCTGGCCGCGACGATCGTTCCGCGGCCGGAGGCCGCGGCGGACGACGCCGAGGAGGGTCGGCCGTCCGTGGGCGGGGACGAACTGCTCGCCTTCCTCCGGGAGCGGCTCCCCGCCCACTCGGTCCCGGCCAGCGTCACGAGCGTCACCGAGCTGCCACTGACGAGCAACGGGAAGGTGGACCGCCGGGCTCTCGCGGCGCGGGCCGGGGATGCCGTCGCGCCGGCAGCGGTGGAGCCACCGCGCGGCGAGATCGAGGAGACGGTCGCCGCGATCTGGGCGGAACTGCTCGGCACGACTGCCGTGGGCCGGTGGGACAACTTCTTCGCACTCGGTGGGGACAGCCTGCTCGCCACCCGGATGATCTCCAGGCTGAACGCCGCGGGCTTCGCCGGCGCCGACCTCGGCCGGCTCTTCCGCACGGCGGAGTTGGCCAGCTTCGCCGCCGACCTCCGGCACGGCGGCCCGGAGCGGCCGACGCCGACGCTGCGGCCCGATCCGGAGCACCGGTACGACCCCTTCCCCCTCACCGATGTGCAGCGGGCCTATTGGATCGGCCGTACGGACACCTTCGCGTTGGGTGGTGTCGGCTGCCACTTCTACACCGAGTACGACGGCGCGGGAATCGACCTGGACCGGCTCACCGACGCCTGGAACCGGGTCATCGAGCGGCACGAGATGCTCCGGGCGGTCTTCCTGCCCAGCGGCGAGCAGCGGATTCTCCCCAGCGTGCCGCGGTTCGAGATCCCGGTCGTCGAGGTCGGGTCCGGTGCCGCCGAGGAGGTGCTCGCGCGGCAGCGGGACGCCATGTCGCACCAGGTCCTCGACGCCGGCCGCTGGCCGTTGTTCGATGTCCGGGCGGTGCGCTACGGCGACCGGACCCGGCTCGCGGTGAGCATCGACAGCATCCTCATCGACGCGCTCAGCGCGATGATCCTGATGCGCGAGGTGGACACGTTCTACCGCCGGCCCGACGCCGAACTGCCGCCGGTCGGCGTCTCGTTCCGGGACTACGTGCTCGACGCGGGGCCGGACGAGGGCAGCCGGGCCGAGTCCGAGTCCTACTGGTCGGACCGGGTCGACAGCCTGCCCGAGGGGCCGGCCCTGCCGCTGGCCCGGGACCCCGCCACCATGCAGCGGCCCCGATTCCTCCGGCGGGAGCAGCAGCTTCCGGAGCCGCAGTGGCGCCGGCTGCGGGAGTTGGCCCAGCGGCACGGGCTGACCGGCTCGGCCCTTCTCGCCACCGCCTTCGCCGAGGTGCTCGGCGCCTGGAGCGCCCGGGGAGATCTCACCCTCAACGTGACCCTCTTCGACCGTCGGGACGTGCACCCGGACATCGATGCCGTCCTTGGTGACTTCACCTCGTTGCTGCTCGTGGGCTACCAGCCCGAACCGGACGAGAGCTGGCTCGACGCCGCCCGCCGGATGCAGCGGAGGATGGGCGAGGACCTGGCGCACAGCGATGTCTCGGCGGTGTGGGTAATGCGGGAGCTGGCCCGGCGCCGGGGCAGCCTCGAGGTCAGCATGCCGGTGGTCTTCACAAGTACGCTCGGGGTCACCGACGACGTCGTCGTCGAGCCCTCGTTCGCCGAACGGGTCTGGGGGGTCTCGCAGACGCCACAGGTCTGGCTCGACCACCAGGTCATGGAGCGGGCCGGCGGCCTGCTGCTGGTCTGGGACGCGGTCGAGGAGCTGTTCCCCGCGGGCGTGCTGGACGCGATGTTCGCGGCGTACATGCGGCTGCTGGAGTGGCTCGCCGAGGGCGCCTGGGCGGAGCCGGTGCCGGCGCTGCTCCCGGCCGAGCAGCGGATCGTTCGGGCCGACGTGAACGCCACCGCCGGGCCGGTACCCGACGGGCTGCTGCACACCGGGTTCTTCCGGCGGGCGGCCGAGTCCCCGGAACGGGTCGCGCTGCTCAGCGCCGACGGTGAGCTCACCTACGGCGAGCTGGCCGGACAGGCGCTCCGGGTGGCCGGCGCGCTGCTCGGGCACGGCGTCCGCCCCGGTGACCTGGTCGGGATCACGCTGCCCAAGGGGCCGGAGCAGGTGGCCGCGGTCCTCGGCACGCTGGCCGCCGGGGCGGTGTACGTGCCCTGCGGGGTGGATCAGCCGCCGCTGCGCCGGAATCGGATCTTCGCCGGCGCCGGTGTGCGCCTGGTCCTCACCGACACCGCCGCCCGGGACTGGCCGGAGACGGTACGGGCGGTGCCGCTCACCGACGCGGTGCGGGCTACCGCGACCGCCGAGCCGGTGCCGCTGAGCCCGGACGCGCCGGCGTACGTGATCTTCACCTCCGGCTCGACGGGCGAGCCGAAGGGCGTCGAGATCACCCACGCGGCGGCCGGAAACACCGTCGACGACGTCAACGAGCGGTTCGGGGTACGGGAGACGGACCGGGTCCTCGCCGTCTCGGCGCTCGACTTCGACCTGTCGGTGTACGACATCTTCGGGCTGCTCGCCGCCGGTGGGGCCCTGGTGCTCCCGGCCGAACAGGAGCGGCGGGAACCCCAGTCCTGGCTGCGACTGTGCCGCGAACACCAGGTGACCCTGTGGAACAGCGTCCCGGCGCTGCTGGACATGCTGCTGGTGGCGCTGTCCGGCGACGCGCCGGCCCCAGCCCCGGGGCTACGGCTGGTCCTGGTCTCCGGCGACTGGGTGGGGGTGGACCTGCCGGGCCGGGCGGCGGCGGCGTTCGACGGATGCCGGTTCGTGGCGCTCGGCGGTGCCACCGAGGCCGCCATCTGGTCCAACGCGGTCGAGGTGACCGAGGTGCCGGAGTCGTGGACCGCCGTACCGTACGGCCTGCCGCTGCGGAACCAGCGGTACCGGGTGGTGGACGACCGCGGCCGGGACTGCCCCGACTGGGTCGCCGGAGAGCTGTGGATCGGGGGCGCCGGAGTCGCCACCGGGTACCGCAACGACCCGGAACGCACCCGGGAACGTTTCGTCGACTACGCCGGGGAGCGCTGGTACCGCACCGGGGATCTGGGCCGCTACTGGCCCGACGGCACGCTGGAGTTCCTCGGCCGGACCGACCAGCAGGTGAAGGTGCGAGGACACCGGATCGAGCTGGGCGAGGTGACCGCGGCGCTGGCCGCCCACCCCGCGCTGAGCACGGCCGCCGCCGTCGCGGTCGGTCGCCCGCCCCGGCTGGTCGCCTTCGGGGTGACCGAAGTCGGCTGCGGCGACGAGGACCTCGCCGGACTGGAGGAGTTCGTCGCCGCTCGGCTGCCGGGCTACGCGGTGCCGGGTGTCTGCCTCGTCCTGGACGAGCTGCCGCTGACGGCCAACGGCAAGGTCGACCGGTCCGCCCTGGAGAAGCTGGCCGATGAGGACGGTGGCCCGGCCGAGCCCGGCGAGCCGCCCCGGGGCGAGGTCGAGGAGGCGGTCGCCGCGATCTGGGCCCGGCTGCTGGACCTGCCCGGCGTGGGCCGGGAGGAGAACTTCATCGCCCTCGGCGGGGACAGTCAACTCGCCGCCCGGCTCGCCGCGGCGCTGCGGGAGCGGTTCGGGGTGGACATCTCGTTGCGGCAGCTCTTCGCCGCTCCCACCATCGCCGGGACGGCACGGCTGATCGACGGTTTTGAGGAAGGCGCGCTATGACCCGCTCGATGACCACGCCGACGCCCGCCGAGCTGATCGCCGATCTGCGCGATCTCGGCATGCAGCTCTGGGCGGACGACGGCCAGCTCCGGTTCCGGGCGCCCAAGGGGGTACTCACCCCGGAGCGTCGGGAACTGCTCACCGCCAACCGGGAGGCGGTGCTGGCGTGTCTGGACGCGGAGACCACCACCGTGACGCCCGATCCGGAGCACGAGCACGATCCGTTCCCGCTGACCGACGTGCAGTTGGCGTACCTGCTCGGCCGGCGGGACGCCTTCGACTACGGCGACGTGCCCTGCCAGGTCTACGCCGAGATGGAGTATCCGTCGCTCGATGCGGAGCGGCTGGAGGAGGCGTGGAACCTGCTGGTGCGCCGCCACGGCATGCTGCGCGCCGGCTTCGACCTCGACGGGCACCAGCAGGTACGGCCGGAGGTCCCCCGCTACCGGATCGCGGTGACCGACCTGCGGGGCGCCGCCGCCGAAGAGGTGCGCGCCGCCCTCCGCGCCACCCGGGAGGAGCTGGACCACCGGGCGTACGACCCGCGGGAGTGGCCGCTGTTCGAGCTGCGGCTGACCCACACCGACGAGGGGACCATCCTGCACGTCTCGGTGGACTTCCTGATCGCCGACTACCTGAGCATCCAGGTGCTCCTCGACGAGCTGCACCAGGCGTACGACGGGGTGCAGCTGCCGGAGCTGGAGGTCACCTTCCGGGACTACCTGCTCGCCGAGCGCGGCAGCCGGGAGGGGAGCCGGTACGAGCGGGACCGGGCCTACTGGCTGGACCGCCTGCCCGAGCTACCGGGCGCGCCGGAGCTGCCGGTCCGCCAGAACGGCGATGCCGATCAGGCCCGCCACCCGGATCGGCGGACACCGGGGCGCAGCCGACCGGGCCGGTTCCGCCGGCTGGCCAGCACGGTCCCGGCGCAGCGCTGGACCGCGCTCCAGCAGGCGGCCCGGGAGCAGCGGCTCACGCCCTCGACCGCGGTCCTCGCGGCGGTGGCCGAGGTGATCGGCCGGTGGAGCCGCAACCCCAGGTTCTGTCTCAACCTGACCCTGCTCAACCGGGAGCCGGTGCATCCGCAGATCGGGCGGTTGGTCGGCGACTTCACCACGGTCAGCCTGCTGGCGGTGGACACCGCGCCGGAACTCGGCTTCGCCGAGCGGGCCCGTGCGGTGCAGGACCGGCTCTGGGCGGACATGGACCACCGCCAGTTCAGTGGCGTGTCGGTGATGCGGGAGCTGGCCCGCGAACGCGGCCGGTCGGCGGCGCTGATGCCTGTCGTCTTCACCAGCACCCTCGGGCTGGGCGAGGAGTCCGAGCCGGAGCCCGCAACCGGGTTGGGCGGCACCGTCGGCTACGGCCGCAGCCAGACCCCCCAGGTCTGGATCGACGCTCAGGCCCTGGTCGAGCGGGGTGCGCTGACCGTCCGCTGGGACGTCCGGGAGGGGATCTTCCCCGATGGCATGGTCGACGACATGTTCGGCGAGCTCTCCACGTTGCTGCACCGGCTCGCCACCGAGCCGGAGTGCTGGCAGTTGCCATCCCCGATCGACCTGCCGCCCGCGCAGCATCGGGCCAGGGCCGCCGCCAACGACACCGCGGGGCCACTGCCCGAGGGGCTGCTGACCGACGACGTGGTCGCGGCGGCCCTGCGATACCCGGACCGGGTCGCCGTGACCGGACCCGGCGGGAGCATGACCTACCGGGAGCTGCTCGGCCGGGCCTCGGGAGTGGCCGCCGCGCTCCGGTCCGACGGCTGCCAGCCGGGGGAGATCGTGGCCCTGGCGATGGAGAAGGGCTGGGAGCAGGTGGTAGGGGTGCTCGGCGTGCTCCTCGCCGGTGCCGCCTACCTGCCGCTGGACGCGAATCAACCGCCGGCCCGGCGGGACCGGATCCTCGCCGACGCCGGGGCCCGGCGGGTGCTGGGCCAGTCCTGGTCGCCGCTGCCGCCGCCTCCGGGCACGCTCTTCGTCGACACCCTGGACGACCCCGGCCCGGCTGACGCCCCGGATCCCGGCCGGCACCCGGACGACCTGGCCTACGTGATCTACACCTCGGGCTCCACCGGTACGCCGAAGGGCGTGATGATCTCGCACCGGGCGGCGTTGAACACCATCCAGGATGTCAACCGCCGCTTCGGCGTCACCGCCGACGACCGGGTGCTCGCCCTCGCGGGGCTCGGCTTCGACCTCTCGGTGTACGACCTGTTCGGGCTCCTCGGCCTCGGCGGACAGCTGGTGATGCCGGCGGCCGACCGCCGGGGCGACCCGGCGCACTGGGCGGAGCTGCTCGCCGAGCACCGGGTGACCGTCTGGAACTCGGTGCCCGCGCAGTTGCAGCTCCTCGCCGACTACCTGGCGGTGGAGCCCCGGGCGGATCTCGACGCGCTGCGGCTCGCCCTGCTCAGCGGGGACTGGATCCCGGTCGGCCTCCCCGACCGGGTCCGGGAGCTGCTGCCCGGACTCCGCATGGTCAGCCTCGGTGGGGCGACCGAGGCGGCGATCTGGTCGATCTTCCACCCGATCGACGCCGTCGACCCGGGCTGGCGGAGCATCCCGTACGGCCGGCCGCTGACCAACCAGAGCTTCCACGTCCTGGACCGTTGGCAGCGTCCCAGCCCGGACCACGTCCCGGGGGAGCTGCACATCGGCGGGGCGGGACTGGCCCTGGGCTACCTCGGCGACCCGGAGCGGACCGCCGAGCGGTTCGTCGACCATCCGCGGCACGGCCGGCTCTATCGCACGGGAGACGTCGGGACGTACCACCCCGACGGGGCACTGGAGTTCCTCGGTCGGGAGGACCGCCAGGTCAAGATCCGGGGACACCGGATCGAGCTGGCCGAGGTCGAGGCGGCGCTGGCCACCGCCGAGGGGGTCGCGGCGGCGCATGTGCTTGTGGACGGGGCGGACGCGACGCGCCGGCGGCTCGTCGCCTTCGTGCAGACCGCAGCCGGAGTCGCGGACCGCCCGGACGACGAGCGGCACCGGCTGCTCGCCGCCGCGACCAGCGCCGGCGAGGCGACCACCGACGCCGTCGACGCGGCCGAGTTGGCCGAGTTCATGCGACGGCTGGACCGGGCCGGACTGCTCGGGATGCTGCGTGCGCTCGCGGAGCAGGGCCTCTTCTCCTCGCCGGAGGAGACACACGACACGGCGGAGATCCTCGACCGATCCGGGACCGCTCCCCGGCACCACCGGCTGGTCCGGCGCTGGCTCAACGCCCTGGTCCGGGCCGGGCTGCTCACCGAACGCGACGGCCGGTACGCCGCTCCCCGCCGGATCGGGCCGGGCGATCTGTCGGACGCCTGGGCGGCCGTGGACGAGTTGCAGCGGGAGGACCAGTACCCGGCGAAGCTGATCGACTATTTCCGGACCAGCACCGAGTCGCTGCCGCGGCTGCTGCGCGACGAGCTGGATCCGCTGCCGCTGCTCTTCCCCGAGGGGCGGCTGGACATCTCCTACGCCGCCTACCGGGACAATGTGATCAGCCGGTACGTCAACCACGGGGTCGTGGGCCTGCTCCGCGAGCTGGCCGGCACCCGGCCGGAGACGCTGCGGGTGCTGGAGGTCGGTGCCGGTGTCGGCGGCACCAGCACCGTGCTGATCCCGGCCCTCGCCGACGCCGACGTGGACTACCTCTTCACCGACGTGTCCCAGTTCTTCCTCACCGAGGCGCAGCAGCGCTTCGGCGACCGGGCGTCGTACGGGCTGCTCGACATCAACACCGACCCGAGGTCCCAGGGTTACCTGCCGAACAGCTTCGACGTCGTGCTCTGCGCCAACGTCCTGCACAACTCGCGGGACGCGGCGGTGGTCCTGGGTCGGCTCCGGGAGCTGCTCGCCCCCGGCGGGTGGCTGGTCTTCATCGAGACCACCCGGGAGAACGTCCAGATCATGACGTCGATGGAGTTCATGATGCCGGAGAAGGATCCGGCCAAGTGGGACTACGACGACCTGCGGCGCGGCCGGGACCAGACCTTCCTGGACGTGGCGCAGTGGCGGGGACTGCTCACCGACGCCGGCGCGGACGTGCTGCTCGACCTGCCCGGTGCCGGCGACGTGACCGAACCGCTCGGCCAGCACGTCTTCGCCGCCCGCTTCAAGGCGGACCGGGCGGACGTCCGCCCGGCCGGCCTGCTGCGCCACTGCGCCCAGCGGGTGCCCGAATACATGCTCCCCGCCCAGGTGCAGGTCGTCGACGCGCTGCCGCTCACCGGCAACGGCAAGGTCGACCCGGCGGCGCTTTCCGGCTGGATCATCCGGGACGGCGCCGCCGCCCAGCCGGCGGACGCCGCGCCCGCAGACGAGTTGGAACAGCGGATCGCCGCGGTCTGGGCGGACCTGCTCCAGGTGCCCCGGGTCGGCCGGGAGCAGGACTTCTATCAGTTGGGCGGGGATTCCCTGCTGACCGCGCGGCTGGCCGGCCGGCTCCGGGAGGAGGTGTCCGAGGCGGGCGAGGTGCCCTACGACACCCTGCTGCGGGTGGTCCTCAACCGGCCCACGGTGGCCGCTCTCGCCGAGCACCTGCGGGCCGGGCAGCATCGGGTCGACGCTCCGAGCGCCCCGGCGGAGCGGAGCTCTCCCCTGCTGCCGCTCGTCGACGCCGACGGTGACACGGTCCGGGTGCTGGTGCACGACGGGGTCGGGACGCTGGCCGCGTACCGGAACCTGGTGCCGTTGCTCGGCGACGCCGGCCCGGTGGTCGGTCTGGCGGTGACCGGCGACGACCCGTACCAGGACGAGGACCCGGCCGGGCTGGTCGAGCGCCGGGCCGGCGACTACACCCGCCGGCTGCTGGAGACCGGCGCCACCCGGTTCGACGTCGTCGGCTACTGCATGGGCGGCCTGCTCGCCCTGGAGGTCGCCCGGCAGCTCACCGAGTCCGGCGCGACGGTGGCCAGCCTCACGATCATCAGCAGCTACAGCCTGCCGCACACGATCGAGGACGAGTTGGTGCTGGAGTACGTCTTCGCCCGGCTGCTCCACCTGGACACCGAGGCGTTGGGCTACCCGGACGACGAGACGACCGCCCGGGCCTTCCAGGAGGTTCTGGCGCGTACCCCCGGCCGGGTTCCGGTCGGGGCGCTGGACGGCCTGGCCGACGACCCGGCGTTGGCCGGGGCCGCGGCACAGTTCGCGGCGCTGCGCCGGACGCCTCAGCCGAACCGGCTGGCCGCCGTGGAGAAGCTGTTGGCCGGTCAGTCCGAGGAGGCGGCCGTTCCGCTGGAGCTGGGCGGTCTCTACGACCTCTACCGGCACAGCATGCGCGCGGTGACCCGGCACGAGGCCACCCCGTACGCCGGGGACATCACGTTCCTGCGGGAGTTGGAGGACACCGGGTTCCTGCCCTGGCTGCGGCGGGACATGACCGACTACTGGCGGGACGTCTGTCTGGGCGATCTCTCCGTGGTGGACGTCCCCGGCGACCACTTCTCCTGCCTGCGACCGCCGCACGTCCGGCGGGTCGCCGACGTGCTGGCCGAGGTGCACCGGGGGGCGCGGTGACGGGTCCGGTCGTCGGGGTGCTCGGCTGCTACGGGGCGGTCGGGTCGGCGGTGGTCGAGCTGTTGGCGTCGGCGGATGTCCGGCTGCGGCTCGGCGGCCGGCGGCCCGGGCCGCTGGCCGACGTCGCCCGGGAGGCCGGCGTGCCCCGGGAGGCCACCGCACTCGTGAACGCCGCCGACCGGCACGGCCTCGCCGAGTTCGCCGCCGGCTGCGCGGTCGTCGTCGACTGCACCGGTCCGGCGTACCGGGCCGAGGCCGGCGTGGTGCGGGCGGCGGTCGCCGCCGGGGCCGACTATGTCGGGGCGGCCGGCGAGCACCGGTACGCCGACCTGCCCGCCGGCCGCCGGGTGGTGGTCGGCGCGGGGATGACGCCGGGGTTGACCTTCGTGTTGCCCCGGGCGCTGGCCGCCGAGGGGTTCGACCGGCTCGACCGGCTGACCGCCTACACCGGCGGGCGGGACCGCTTCACTCCCGGCGCCGCACGGGACTACGTGGCCGGGATGGTCGAGGGGGCCGGTCGGTCGCTGGCCGCGTGGCTCGGCGGTCGCCGGGTGCCGGGCGCGTTGACCCCGCTGGACCGGGTCGAGCTGCCGTACTTCCCGGGTCGGGTCACCGCGCACCCGTTCCTCACCACCGAGGCGGAGCGGTTGGCGGACACGCTCGGGCTCGCGGAGGTGCGCTGGTACCACGTCTTCGACGGGGAGCAGGCGCTGCGGGCACTGAGCACGGTGGACCCCGGAGAGATCGACCCGGCGGCGGACCAGCTGGTGCGGGCGGCCGAGTTGGAGACCTTCGGCAGGTCGACGTACCAGCTCGTCGTCCTGCAACTCGACGGGGCCGCGCAGGGCCGCCCGGTGACCCGGACCCTGGCGCTGCGGGCGGTGGACAGCTACCGGTTGACCGCTGAGGCGGCGGTGCTCACCGCCCGGGCGGTGCTCGCCGGTCAGGTGCCGCCGGGTTCGCACCACGCGGGCGAGGTACTCGATCCGGCCCGGGTGACGGAGCGGTTGGCGGCCTCGCCGAGCGTCCGCCAGTTGGAGTTCGTCGATCGACCGGCAGCGGTTGAGGAGGGTGCGCTGTGACCGGGAACGTGGTGGTCTGCGGGACCGGCTTCGGCCGGGTCTATCTGCGGGCCCTGGAACGTGCCGAGCCGTCGCTGCGGTTGGCCGGGGTGCTGGCCCGTGGCAGCGCCCGCTCGGTGGCCTGCGCCGAGCGTGCCGGGGTGCCGCTCTACACCGATCCGGACGATCTCCCCCCGGAGATCGACCTCGCGGTGGTCGCGGTCTACGCCGGAGTGAACGGCGGTGCCGGCACCGAGCTCGCGCAGCGGCTGATGGGGCGCGGCATCCACGTCCTTCAGGAGGGGCCGCTGCACCAGGACGAGCTGAGCGGCACGCTGCGTGCCGCCCGGCGGGCCGGGGTGATGTACCAGGTCAGCACGCACTACGTGGAGGTGGAGCCGGTCCGGCGGTTCATCGCCGTGACCCGGGCGCTCGCCGCCCAGCAGCCCTTGCTCCATCTCGACGCGACCTGTGGGCTCCAGGTCTTCTATCACCTGTTCGACATCCTCCGGCTGGCGTTGGGCGGGCTGCGTCCGTGGTCGTTCGCGGAGACGGTGCCGTCCGCCGGCGGGTTCGCCACCCTGGTCGGGGAGGTACGGGGGTTGCCGGTGACGCTGCGGGTGCAGAACCAACTGCACCTGACGGACCCGGACAACCACGCCCACCTGCTGCACCGGATCACCGTCGGCGCCGCGGGCGGAAACCTGACCCTGGTGAACACCCACGGCCCGCTCATCTGGAGCCCTCGTCCGCACTTTCCCGCGCAGGGGCAGGCCGGCAGCCGGCTGGACGAGAGTCCGGGTGAGCACCTGGACTACCCCAGTGCCAGCCCGATCGGCCCGGCCGAGGCGCCCAGCTACCGGAACATCGTGGGGGAGCTGTGGCCGGCAGCCGCCGGCCGGGCGTTGGCCGGTCTGCACCGAGCGGCCCGGGACGGCGCGGACCCGCTCACGGCCGGGCAGTCCCACCTCGCCGTCGCCGGAGTCTGGCGGGACGCGAGCCGCCGTCTCGGCCCGCCGGAGTCGCTCGACGGGCCGGCACCCCGACCGCTGTCCGTGAAGGAGGTAGACGTTCTGTGATGATCACAAATGGTCAGCGCTGGCTGCGCCGGCTCACCACCGCCGACGTACCGGGCGGGCGGCCACGGGTGCGGCTGGTGGCGCTTCCCCATGCCGGCGGGGCCGCGAGCTTCTACCATAAGTGGGCCCGGCTGTTGCCGAGGGATGTGGAGCTCATGGCGGTCCAGTATCCGGGCCGGCAGGACCGCGCGGACGAGCCGTGCGCGGTGTCCATGCCGGAACTGGCTGACCCGATCGCGGCTGCCCTAGCTCCGATGGCCGGGCCGACGATGGCCGTCTTCGGACACAGCATGGGGGCGGCGGTCGCCGTCGAGGTCACGCGGCGGCTGGAGGAGCAGATCGGGCGGCCCCTGCTGCGGCTCTTCGTCTCCGGCCGTCCCGCTCCCCACCGGCAGCGTCCCACCGCCGTCCACGAGGGCGGCGACGACGCGCTCCTGGCGGACCTGCGCCGGCTCGGTGGGACCGACGAGTCCCTGCTCGCCCAGCCCGGGCTGCGGGAGATGGTGTTGCCGAGCCTGCGCGCCGACTACCGGTTGATCGAGCGGTACCGGCCCGCTCCGGCGGCTCCGCTGCGGACCCCGATCACCGCGCTCTGCGGCGATCGGGATCCGGAGGTGAGCCCCGAGGAGGCGGCTGCCTGGCGGGAGCAGACAAGCGGCGACTTCCACGCCCAGGTGATCGGCGGTGACCATTTCTACGTCACCGACCGGCCGGTCGCGGCGGTCCGGGCGGTCCTGGCGGACGTACGGCCGCAGGTTCCGCTGGCGGCGGCGTGGCCGTCGACGCCGTGACCCGCTAGATCAAACCAGCCTTTAGGGTTTGAGCGATAGCTTTTGGTGAAACAGAACAGGAAAGACTACGGAAGGGATAAATCATGACGACGGTCAACCACGACCTGGAGAAGGAGCTCTTCGAGCTGGAGCAGGAGGGGTGGCGGGCGATCTCGTCGGCGAACGGCGACTTCTATCGCAAGCTGGTCACCCCGCAAACCCTCGTGGTGGAGCACGACGGGATCTCCACCGGTGACGACCTGGTCGCGGAGATCGACGGGAACACCTCCCCGTTCACCGGCTTCACCCTCGACGAGCAGCGGATCGTCCCGATCAGTGACGACACCGCCGTCATCACCTATCGGGCGGTCGCCGAGGTGAGCGGCCGAGGCACGTTCAAGCTCTACATGTCAAGCGTCTGGCAGCGCCAGGCGGACGGCTGGAAGCTGCTGTTCCACCAGCAGACGCCGATGTCCAACCAGGAGAGCTGAGATCGACAGGGGCGCCGGCCACCGCGCTGGTCGGCGCCCACCCCGGAGAGGACGAAGCGGTGACACAACCAGGCATCGAGGTCGAACACCTCCGCAAGGAGTTCGGCGACAAGGTTGCGGTGGCGGACATCTCCTTCACAGTGGCCGGCGGAACCCTGCTCGGCCTGCTCGGCTCGAACGGAGCCGGCAAGACCACCATCATCAACTGCCTCACCACCCTGGTACGGCCGGACGGCGGCCGGGCCGCCGTCGCCGGCCACGACGTCGTGGCGCAGCCCGCGGAGGTCCGGGCGTCGATCGCCCTGACCGGCCAGTTCGCCGCCCTCGACGAAGTGCTCACCGGGCGGGAGAACCTCGTCCTGTTCGGCCGCCTGCTCCGGCTGGGCCGAACCCGGGCCCGGCAGCGCGCCGAGGAACTCCTCGACCGGTTCCGCCTCACCGAGGCGGCCGACAAGCCGGTCAAGAGCTACTCCGGGGGCATGCGCCGCCGCCTCGACCTGGCCGCCAGCCTGGTGGTCGAGCGACCGGTGCTCTTCCTCGACGAGCCCACCACCGGGCTCGACCCGCGCAGCCGGGAGGAGATGTGGCAGCTCATCCGCCAGCTCCGCGACGGCGGCAGCACAGTCCTGCTGACCAGCCAGTACCTCGAAGAGGTCGACCGCCTGGCCGATCGGGTCGTGGTGCTGGACGACGGACAGGTGATCGCCGAGGGGACCCCCGACGAGCTCAAGGAGCGGGTCGGCGGCCAGGTGTGCGAGATCGAGGTGCCCGCAGACCGCAAGGAGGAGGCCGCCGCCGCGCTCCGTTCCGGGATGGACGAGGTCACCGAGCGGGACGGCGCACTCGTCGTGCCGGCGCCTCGGGCCCGGATGCTGGCCGACGTGGTCCGGCTGCTCGAGGAGGCGGGTATCGAGGCCGAGAACGTGGCCCTGCGCAAACCCACGATGGACGAGGTGTTCTTCGCCTTCACCTCGGACGGGACGCAGCGGCCGAGCGCGGAGAGGTCCCGGGCATGACGGCGGCGACCGGCACCGAGCACGGGATCGGAAACCTGGTCACCCAGGGCTCCGTACTCGCCGGCCGGAACCTGCGGCAGCGGGCCAACGCCGAGATGCTCGTCGTGTTCGGTGTGTTCCCGGTGATCTTCGTATTCGGGTTCCTGTTGCTTTTCGGCCGGCTCTTCTCCGAGCGCGGGCTGGACTACGCCCAGTTCCTGCCGCCGGCGATCGTCGCGCAGTGGATGTTCACGGTGGCGAACACGTCGGGCGCCGCCTCCGCCGCCGACCGGGCCTCGGGGATGCTCACCCGCTGCCTGTCGATGCCGGTCAGCCGGGCGGCGGTGGTGACCGGACGGCTCGCCTCGGACGCCGTCTGGGCGGTGCTCGCCGTGGTGGTGATCAGTGCCACCGGATACCTCGCGGGGTTCCGGTTCCACGGTGGCGTCCCGGCCGCACTCGGGTTCGTGCTGCTCGCGCTGGCGTTCGCGCTGACCTTGACAGCGGCGACGACAGCGGTGGGCCTCTCCTCGACCGACCCGGAGGCGGTGGCGGCGACGCTCAACCTGCCGTATCTGGCCCTGATCATGCTCTCCAGCGCGTTCGTGCCGGCCGACGCCTTCCCCGGTTGGCTGGAACCGGTGATCCGGTTCTCCCCGGTCTCGGTGGTCATCGAGGCCCTGCGGTCGCTCGCCTCGGCGACGCCGTCCTGGGGGCGGGTCTGGCCGGCGGTCGCCTGGCTGGCCGGGCTGCTGGTGATCTTCTCGTGGGCCGCCACGCGCGCATTCAGGAGGGCTCGATGAGTGTCGGGCACGAAGCGTCGGTCCTGGCCGGCCGGAACCTGCGCCGGTTCGTGCGCAGCCCACGGCTGCTCGGTGACGCCGTCAGTTTTCCGCTGGTCCTGCTGCTGTTGCTGCTGGTGATGTTCGGCGAGGTGGTCGGCGGGGCCACCGGCGAGCCGTACATCGCCCGGCTGGCCCCGGGGATCGTGCTGTTCAGCGTCGCCTACAGCTGTGTGGGCACGGCCGTCGGATTCCACGCGGACGTGCACGGCGGGTTCCAGGGGCGGCTGCGGACCATGCCGATCGCCCGGATGTCCCCGCTGCTCGGCCGGATCGCCGGCGACGTGGTCAAGTTCGTGCTGGTCACCGCGGTGACCGTCGCGGTGGGCTACCTCGTCGGATTCCGGTTCGAGCAGGGCTTCCCGGCGGCGGTCGGCTTCCTCCTGGTGGTGCTGCTGTTCGCGCTGATCTTTCTCTGGGCGGCCCTGGTGGTGGCCCTGACCGCCCGCAGCGCCGAGGCGGCGGCCAGCTCCCTGAACGC
Organism: Micromonospora sp. WMMD1128; assembly: GCF_027497235.1. Classification (NCBI taxonomy): domain Bacteria; kingdom Bacillati; phylum Actinomycetota; class Actinomycetes; order Micromonosporales; family Micromonosporaceae; genus Micromonospora; species Micromonospora sp. WMMD1128. Next base: position 6,628,567 of record NZ_CP114902.1, on the reverse strand, counting down.
GCCGGTCACGTTGCTCCTGCTGGTTTCCACCTGCCTGGTGCCGCTGTCGGCGTTCCCGGGGTGGGCCCAGCCGGCGATCCGGGCGAATCCGTTGAGCTGCGCGCACGCCGCGCTGGTCGGCCTCTCCTCGGGTGGGCCGGTCCTGGTGCCGGTGCTGCAGACCCTGGCCTGGGTGCTCGGTGCCACGCTGCTGCTGGGTCCGCTGGCGCTGCGGCTCGCTCGGCGATGACCGCCGACCGGGCTGAGCCACCCGCGCGGACGGGTGGCTCAGCCCCAACGGTCTCACGAGCGGAGCAGCTCGATCAGCTCGTACCGCAGCTCGCCGTCGGGGTACTCGCCGACAGCACACCGGCGGGTCACCGGCCGCCAACCGTGTTCGGCGGCGATCCGGCCGAGCATCGCCGAGTCGCCCAGGTCGGTGAAGCCGAGCATCACCCGCCCGCCGGGGGCCAGGTGCCGCCCGACGGTACCCAGGAACGCCGCGTGGGCCACGTACCCCGGGTCGAAGAAGGCCCGGTCCAGCAGGTCGTCCGGCGACTCCCCGGGGGAGGCGCCGACGAAGTTGGAGTTCCAGAAGATCAGGTCGAACCGTTCGTCCCCGGTCAGCGGCTGGAACATGTCCCCACACCGCGCGGTCACCCGGTCGGCGACGCCGTGCCGCTCGGCGTTGCGCCGGGTGTTCTCCACCGCCGCGGCACTGATGTCGAGCGCGGTGACCGCCGCGCAGCCGCGCTGCGCGGCGATGACGGAGAGATAGCCGGTGCCGCAGCCCATTTCACAGAACGATCCGCCGGTGGGGTAGGCGAGCCATTCGGCGTACAGGGCGGCGGACGGGGTCAGATGTGGCGCGTAGACCCCCGGAAGGAGATCCCATTCCTGCCCCAGCAGTTCGAAGGTTCGGGGTTCGACGATGTCCTGGTGCCGGTTCCGCAGGCGCAGAACCAGGTCTCGATCTCGGGAATCCATATATCTGCCCCCTTTCCTGTACCGGGAGCATAAACACAGGAGGACGGTACGTTGCGAGTCGAACGGCGAGTACCCAGGCAGCAGGCGGAGAGTCCACAGCGGAGCGGAGCCGACCCGCTGCGACAGTTCCAGGACTGGCGCGCGGAGTGGATCGCCCGGTCCCCCGCCGACCCGGCAGCCGCGGTGCTGGCCACGGTCGGCCCGGACGGGCGCCCCTCGGCGCGTTACGTCGACCTGGCCCGGGTCGACACCGGCTTCGTCTTCTTCACCGGTTACCGCAGCCGCAAGGCGACCGATCTCGCCGTCTCCCCGTACGCCGAACTCTGTTTCGGCTGGCTGGAGACCTCCCGGCAGGTCCGGGTCAGCGGCCCGGTGGAGCGGATCGACCCGCTGACCAGCGACGAATACTTCAGCCGGCTCCCCCGGCCGGTGCAGCTCCTGGCCTGGTCGACCGACCAGCGGTCGGTGCTCGACGAGCCGCTGACCGGCCGGATCGCGGCCACCGAGCGGCGCTTCGCGGGACAGGAAATTCCTCGGCCCACGCAGTGGGGCGGGCTACGACTGTTACCCGAGTCGCTCGAATTCTGGCAGGGTGGCCCCGCCGACGTGCCGGAGCGGCTGCGGTACCGGCGCACCGGAGACGGCTGGAACGGCGAACGGATCGCGCCGTGACCAGGTCCGTCGCCGAGCGGGAGGCGCTCCAACAGCCGGAGTGGCCGGACCCGGCGGCCGTGGCGGGCGTACGGGAGATACTCGCCAACCGGTCCGGCCTGGTCTCCGAAGCGGAGTGCGCCGTCCTCGCCGGGCAGCTCGACCGGGCGGCCCGGGGCGAGGCGCTGGTGTTGCAGGCCGGCGACTGCGCGGAGCGGTTCACCGAGGCCGCCCCGGAGCCGATCGCCGCCCGGCTGACCCAGTTGACCGGCCTCGCCGCGCGGCTGCACCGAGGTTCCGGGCTGCCGGTGGTACCGGTCGGGCGGATCGCCGGTCAGTACGCGAAGCCGCGCTCGTCGGCGTGGGAGCGGCTGCCCGACGGCACGGTGCTCCCCGCGTACCGGGGAGACCTGATCAACCGACCGGAGGCGGACCCCGTGTCCCGTACCCCCGATCCGCACCGGATGCTGACCGGGTACGACTGCGCCGCCTTCGTCCTGCGCCAGCTCCGGCGACGCTCCGGGACCGACCCGGAGTGGTCCGACCCGGCCGACGCCCCGCTCTTCGCCTCGCACGAGGCGCTGCTGTGCGACTACGAGACCGCCCTGGAGCGGACCGGAGCGGCCGGTCGGTACGCCTCCTCCGGACATCTCCTGTGGATCGGCGACCGGACCCGGGCATCGGACGGCTGGCACGTGCGGTGGGCGGCGGAGCTGAGCAACCCGGTCGGGGTCAAGATCGGACCGTCCATCACCGTCACCGAGGCGGTCCGGCTGAGCCGGGTGCTCAACCCGCAGGGCCGGCCCGGCAAGGTGTCGTTCATCGTCCGGCTCGGCTCCCAGCGGATCCGGCGCATCCTGCCGGAGCTGGCGCTCGCGATCCGCCGGCACGGGGCACCAGTGCTGTGGCTGTGCGACCCGATGCACGGCAACACGTACCGGCTGCGCTCCGGCGCGAAGACCCGGCCGGTGGAGGCGATCCACGACGAGGCGACCGCCTTCGTCCGGATCCTCGCCGCCCACCGGCTGCACCCGGCCGGGCTGCACCTGGAGGTGACTCCGGAAGACGTGACCGAGTGCGTCGCCGCCCCGGTCGACACGCCGGTCTCCCCGGCGCGGGTCGCGCAGCCCCGCTACACAAGCGCCTGTGACCCGCGGCTGAACCGGGAACAGGCGGACGAACTCGCGGCCCATTTCGCGGGCCTGACCCGACGGAGGTGAACCAGCGATGAGCAGACGAGAGCAGGACGGCGCGGACGCCACGGCGTTCGGCGGCTTCCCGGCCGAGGCGTTCCGCTTCTATCAGAACCTGGAGAAGCACAACACCCGCGACGAGTGGCACCGGCACAAGGAGACGTACGACTCGTGCGTCCGCGAGCCGATGGAGGCGCTCGCCACCGAACTCGGGGAGAAGTACGGCGCGGTCAAGGTGTGGCGGCCGCAGCGGGACGTCCGGTTCGCGAAGGACAAGTCGCCGTACAAGACGTACCAGGGGTTGACCGCCGGTTCGGCCGACAGCGTCGGCTACTACCTCCAGCTCGACGCCGAAGGGCTACGCCTGGGCGGCGGCTACCACGGCCTCTCCTCCGAACAGGTCGAACGCTACCGCGAGGCGGTCGACGACGGTCGCTCCGGCGCCGCGTTGCAACGGATCGTCGACGAGCTCACCGCCGACGACTGGCACCTGATCGGGGAACGGCTCAAGACCAGGCCGCGCGGCTACCCGGCGGATCATCCCCGGGTGGAACTGCTGCGGTACCGGTCGCTGGCCGCCGACCGGGTGCACCGGGTGTCGGACGGGATCGACGGCGAGGAAGCGGTACGCCTCGTCCGGGGTGGGTGGGACGCGCTGGCTCCGCTTGTCGACTGGCTGGACCGGCATGTCTCCGCGACCGGAGGGAGCTGACCATGCTGACGGGGTGCGTACCGTGGCCGCCGGAGTTCGCCCGGCGGTACACCGAGCGGGGCTACTGGCGGCCGGAGCCGCTCGGCGATCGGCTCCGGACTCTGGCCGGCGCCGACGCCGACCGAATCGCGCTTGTCGAGCCGGCCCGCCGGATGACCTACGGGGAACTGGACCGGCGTGCCGACCGGCTGGCCGCGGGTCTGCGCCGGGCCGGGCTGTCCCCCGGCGACCGGGTCGTGGTCCAGCTTCCCAACGTGATCGAGTTCGTGACGCTGTGCCACGCCCTCTTCCGGCTCGGCGCGCTCCCGGTCTTCGCGCTGCCCGCCCACCGGGAGAGCGAACTCGCCCACCTCTGCGCCGTGAGCGAGGCGACCGCGCTGGTGATCCCGGACAGCTACCTCGGCTTCGACCACCGCGAACTCGCTCGTCGGGTGACCGGGCCGGAGCACGTCTTCGTCGTGGGTGATCCGGCGGAGTTCGTCGCCCTCGACGCGGTGGACGCCGAGCCGGAGCCGCTGCCCGCCCCGGACCCGGCGGACGTGGCGCTCTTCCTGCTCTCCGGCGGGACGACCGGACTGCCGAAGCTGATTCCCCGAACCCACCAGGACTACGGCTACAACCTTCGGCTCAGCGCCGAGAACGCCGGCCTGACCGCGGCCGACAGCTATCTGGCGGTGCTACCGGTCGGGCACAACTACGCGCTGGCCTGCCCGGGCGTCCTCGGCACCCTGCACGTCGGCGGTCGGGTGGTGCTCGCGCCGACGCCGAGCGTCGAGGACGTCTTCCCGCTGATCGAGCGGGAACGGGTGACGGTGACCGGGCTGGTCCCGCCGCTGGCCCTGCTCTGGCTGGAGATGGCCGGGATCGCCGGTTCGGATCTGTCCAGCCTGCGGCTGGTCCAGGTGGGCGGCGCGAAGTTCGGGGCCGAAGCCGCCCGGCGATTCGGCCCGGCACTCGGTTGCACGGTGCAGCAGTCGTTCGGGATGGCCGAGGGGCTGCTCTGCCAGAGCGCCCTGGACGACCCACCGGAGACCACGGCCACCACCCAGGGCCGGCCGCTCTCCCCCGACGACGAGATCAAGGTGGTCGACGCCGGCGGCGCTCCGGTGCCCGACGGTGAGGTGGGTGAGCTGCTCACCCGGGGGCCGTACACCCTGCGCGGCTACTACCGGGCGGAGGAGCACAACGCCACCGCCTTCACCTCGGACGGGTTCTTCCGCACCGGCGACCTGGTCCGGCTCCTGCCCAGCGGGCACCTGGTGGTGGAGGGCCGGGTGAAGGACCAGATCAACCGGGGTGGGGACAAACTCGCCGCCGACGAGTTGGAGGACCATCTGCTGGCCCACCCGGCCGTGCGGGAGTGCGCCGTGGTCGCCATGCCGGACCCGCTGCTCGGCGAGCGGACCTGCGCCTTCGTGGTGCCGAGACCACGGGGTACGACCCCGCGCCTGGCCGAGGTGGTGGCGTTCCTGCGGGAGCGTGGGCTGGCGGCGTACAAGCTGCCGGACCGGTTGGAGCTGGTCGAGTCGTTTCCGCGTACCGCGGTGGGAAAGGTGGACAAGGGCCGGCTGCGGGAGCGGATCCGCGAACTCACCGGCGCGGGTCGCGGCTCCACCGACACGGAGCGCGGCCGATGATCGTGGTAGGCGCCGGTCCGACCGGTCTCACCGCCGCCCTGGCGCTGCGGTCGGCGGGTCTGCCGGCCACCGTGCTGGAAGCGGAGCCGGCGGACCGGAGCCGACCGGGCAGCCGGGCCCTGTTCGTGCACGGCCGGACGTTACGGCTGCTCGCCGGTCTCAGCCCGGAACTCGCCGAGGAGATCGCCGACCGGTCCGTGGTCTGGCCGACCCGCGAGACGTACTACCGGGGGCGGTTGGTCTACTCCCGCAGCTATCCGTCGCACTCCCACGGGCTGCCACCGTTCGCCAGCCTGCGCCAGGTGGAGACGGAACGCGTGCTGCTGGCGGCCTGCGAGCGGGCCGGGGTCCGGTTCGAGTGGGGTGCCGCGGTGAACGCGGTCACCACCGGGCCGGAGGCGGTCACGCTGGAGACCGGGGACGGCCGGCGGTGGAGCAGCGAGTACGTCGTCGCCGCCGACGGCGCCCGCTCGGCGGTCCGCCAGTCGCTCGGGGTGGGGCTGCACGGTCCCCGGCCGCACGGCTTCCACGTCGTCGTCGACCTGGCCGAGGATCCGAACCGGCCCATGCCGCCGCGCCGGACCTTCCATTACGAACATCCGTCCCTCGATGGTCGGACCGTGCTACTGGTGCCCTTCGCCGGCGGCTGGCAGGTCGACCTCCAGTGCCGCGAGACCGACGATCCGGCGGCCTTCGACAGTGTCGAGGCGGCACGACGCTGGCTGCCCGCGGTGGTACCGGGGCGATACCGGGACCGGATCCTGTGGGTCGCCCGGTACCACTTCCACCAGGTGGTGGCGGACCGGCTCACCGACGGGCACCATCGGGTGCTGCTCGCGGGGGAGGCGGCGCACCTGTTCCCGCCGTTCGGCGCGCGCGGGATGAACAGCGGGATGGCCGACGCCGTCGCCGCCGCGGAGGCGATCGCGGCGGCGGACGCCGATCCGGCGGCGGTGCCCGGGTACGCCGCGCGGCGGCACGCGGCGGCACGCTACAACCGGGACGCGGCCGGGGTCGCGCTGCGCCACCTGCGGCCGGGGCGGGCGATGCGGATCCGGCAGCGGTGCTGCGCCACGCTGGCACCGGTGGTGCCCGCGCTCGGCCGGTGGCTCGAGACGGCGCCCTACGGACCCCGTCAGGGCCCGTCCGCGGAGAGCAAGTACTGACCGAGCCCGACAGGAGGAGCGAGTGGAGCTGGACGGTGCCCCGGTCAGCCCGGCCGACCTGAGCGTGTTGGCGCTGGTCAACTACGGGCATTTCACCACGATGCGGGTCGCCGGGGGCCGGGTGCGCGGCCTCGCCCACCACCTGGAGCGGCTGCGCCGGGACTCCCGGACCCTCTTCGGGGCGGAACTCGATCCGGAACGGGTGCGGTTCCTGGCCCGGAGAATGATCACCGGTCCGGCCGGTGTGGACGGCGGCGGTGCGGTCGCCGTCCGGGTCACCGCCTTCGACTCCCGGCCCGGGTTGGACCGCCCGCCCGCGCCGGCTGCCCCCCGGCTGCTGGTCACGGTCCGGCCCGCCCCGGCCGGGCCGCTCCCACCGCTCGCTCTGCGGTCGGTGCGGTATGTCCGGGAACTGCCGGAGGTCAAGCACACCGGGCTCTGGGCGGCGGTTCATCACCGCCGGGCGGCGCAGGCGGCCGGCTTCGACGACGCGCTCTTCGTCGCCGAGGACGGCCGGGTCGTCGAAGGGAGCACCTGGAACCTGGCGGTCGTCCGGGGGGAGACGGTCATCTGGCCGGACGCCCCCTGCCTGCCGGGGGTGACTATGCGGCTGCTGGGGGACGCGCTGGACCGGCTCGGGATCGCCCACCGGACCGGCAGGGTCGAGCTGACCGAGTTGAACGGGGAGACTGCCGTCTTCACGACCAACGCCACCGCCGGGTTACGCCCGGTCGCCGCGGTCGACGGCGTTCCGCTCGCCCGAGCCGACGAGTTGGTCGCGGCGCTGCGCCGGGAGTACGACGCGATCGCCGGAGAACCGTTGTAGACACGGCCCGCGTCCTCCGAGTCGACGCTGCCCACTCCCCCCTCTGAGAAAGTTTCGCTGCTCTGTCCGAAAATTTCTGTTTCCATCGGGTAGCGGTTTCATTGACGAACGTCGACTTAGCGGCGTAGCGTCCGGCACGAGGGCTTCTCACCGAAGCCGCTCCCGGCTCCGACTGGCCCCGTGGCAAGGAAACAGAGCAATGGACGCAGCGACACAGAAAGGCCGGCTCCGGGCCGCCGGGGGCACCGCCGATCCGCCGCTCGCTGGCTGACCGCCCGCGTGGCCGGAACCCAACCGGGCCACGAGCTTGAGCCATCCGGGCACTGCCGCATCACGTGCGCTCGCAGGGCCGCCGAAGTCGGGCTGATCCGTCCGCCGGCGCCGGGCATCCGTCTGTGCGGCCACATCGACAAACGTGGCCAAATCCCCGAGAAAGGTACCGATGAAGAACAAACGTCTCGCGATCTGGATAGCAGTCGCTCTCCTCGTCCTCGGTGGTGTCGGGACAGGCACCCTGGTGGCGCCGGTCTACGGTGCGACCACCGCGGCTACGGCCAACTCGTCGGGCTTGGCCGCCGACACTTGCATCGCCGATCCCGCCCTGCGCGGCGCCACCAAGAGTCCGCTCTACACCGTCACGACCGCCGGAACGCCGCTGTTCGTCGAGAAGATGACGAAGTACGCCCCGGAGATGCAGGTGCACTACGCGCACTGCTCGATGGCGGGAACGGGCACCGCCGAGTTCTCGGTCACTGTCGCCGAGGGCTTCAGCTCGTACACCGTCAGCCCCAAGAGCCGGAAACTCGCGGTCGCCCGCAGCGGCAACACCCTCACCTTCACCAGCGGTCCGAACTACCTGATCGTCCAGTTCGACGCCAAAGAGCTGCTGTTCATCCTGATCGACGCGCCCGAGACGGACGCGCCCCAGTTGGGGGACGCCGACGTCAAGAACCTCGCCGACTACGGCGTCGACAACACCGGCGCGACCCTGGTCACGTCAAAGATCCAGAGCGCCATCAACGCCGCATCCGGCGCGAGCCGCAACGTCCTGTACGTGCCTCCGGGCCGGTACCAGGTCGGCGAGCTGTGGATGAAGAGCAACATGACCCTCTACCTGGCCACCGGCGCGGTCCTCTACGGCTCGAACCAGAAGGCGGACTTCAACACCGGCAGCGGCGGAGTGAACATCGAGGGCATGCAGCACGCCTCCCTCCGGATGTACCAGGTGCGGAACGCCAAGCTGCTGGGCCGCGGCGTCATCGACGGGAACGGGAAGTACCTGCGGGCCCAGGGCATGAACCTGGCCGTGCTGAAGATCGAGGAGAGTTCCGACATCCTGGTCGACGGCGTGACCGTACGCGACTCCAGCTACTGGAACACGCTCGTCTACCGCAGCGACAAGGTCACCATCAAGAACTACAAGCTGATCAACTGCCGGCCCACGACGGGGTACAACAACACCGACGGCGTGGACTTCGACGAGTCGACCAACAGCCTGCTGTCGAACGCGTTCCTCTACACCGGTGACGACAACATGGCGACCAAGAACGAGTCCGCCAGCGGCACGATCAACACCAGGAACGTCATCCACGAGCACGTCGTCTGCTACAGCAACTCCGCCTGCGCGAAGATCGGTACCAAGACCGAGGGCACGTCCATGGACGGCATCGTCTTCCGCGACATCGACGTGGTGAAGGCGGGCCGCTCGATGGTGATCGACGCGGTCGACACCGCCGTCGTCTCGAACACCCGCTGGGAAGACGTCAGGGTGGAACAGACCGACAGCCTGATCGACCTGGAGGAGGATCGCCCGCCGTCCTGGCGCACGGTGAAGAACACCTCGACGATCCGGAACGCCTACTTCACGAACGTCTCCTCAGACGTGAAGAAGGTCGTCAACCTGCACGGACGGTCGTCGACGATCAATATCAGCGGTGTTCACTTCGAAAACTTCACCGTCCAGGGCAGACCGGTCACCAGCCAGACCGACCCGGACGCGAGCTGGAACATCAACTCCTACGTCTCGAACATCACCTTCTCCACGTCGCCCCCGACCACCCCGCCCCCGACCACGCCGCCGCCCACCACGCCGCCCCCGACTACCCCGCCGCCCACCACGCCGCCGCCCACCACCCCGCCGCCGAGCCAGTCGGGCGCCTGCGAGGTGAGCTACACGATGAACTCGTGGAACACCGGATTCACCGCCAGCATCCGCATCACCAATCGCGGCGCATCGACGATCGACGGTTGGACCCTGGCGTTCACCCTGCCCAGCGGACAGACCGTGACCGGCGGCTGGAACGCCACCTACACGGGCTCCAGCGGTCAGATCTCCGCGCGCAACGTCTCGTACAACGGGACGCTGGCAGCAGGCGGATCCACCGACATCGGCTTCCAGGCCACCCACACCGGTAATACCGGCGAGCCTGGTTCCTTCACCCTCAACGGAGTGAGCTGCGCCCTCTCCTGACGGACACATCGACGCAGCCGGTGGAACCGCGCCCGCAACGGGGCCCGGCTCCACCGGCCGATCACGTAAGCCTCGACCACACCCACCTGAGCCGTCCTCGGCGACCCGGGCGGGCCAGCGGGATCAGCCCGTGGTGCAGGACCGGATCTGGGGTCTGGCCCAGCTGTTGCCGTTCATCATCGTGGTGAAGCCGAACGTGTTGCCGCTGCCGTTGGACCGCATCGTCATCACGTACCCGGTGTTGTCCCAACTGGGGGAGCCGTTCCAGGTAGTGGCGACCCGCTGCGGCGCGGTCAACGCCACGACAACGGTCCAGTTGCTGGCCCCCTGAACCGTCACCGAGGTGTTGTACCGGTCGCCCCAGACGTTGGGGGTCGTCGCCGTCGCCGTGCATCCGCCGGTGGGCGGCGGGGTGGTTGGCGTGCCGGTCGGCGGCGCGGTGGTCGGCGGCGTGGTGGTCGGCGGCGTGCCGTCCGGGGCCACCGCTCGGCCGGTGCTCGGCGAAATCATGCCGGGACAGAGGCTGCGGCTGGTCAGGTTGGCCACGATCTGCGGAATCGCGTCGCGGGTGTTCTGAATGCCGTCGTGCATCAGGATGACCTGGCCGTCCTGGAGGCGGCTGGCGTTGGAGACGATCTGGCTGACGCTGGCGCCGTTCCAGTCCTGGGAGTCGACGTCCCAGATCACCTGGCGCAGGCCAAGCGACGACGCGACCGACTGGAGGGTCGAGTTGGTCTCCCCGTAGGGCGGCCGGAACAACTGCGGCCGGACGCCGGTCGCCGACTGGATCGCCGAGTTGGTCTGGGAGAGGTCCGACTGCATCTGGCTCTGGCTCATCGAGGTCATGTGCGCGTGGTTCCAGCTGTGGTTGCCAACCCACATGCCGGCGTCGACCTGGGCTCGCGCGGCGGACTGGTTGCCCTGCGCGTTCTGCCCGATGTTGAACATGGTCGCCCGTACGTTGTTCGCGCGCAGCACGGACAGCAGTGCGCTGGTGTTGCCGGTCGGCCCGTCATCGAAGGTGAGGCCGACGTATCCGTTGCAGGTGGCGGCGCTGGACGGAGTGGCGGCAACCGCGAGACCGGCGGCACTGAGCGCCACGGTCGAGGCGAGCACCGCCAACCGGACGGTGAGACGCGATTTTCGGGCGGCGGACGGGCGGCCGGAACCGCCGATGCTGACGTACATGCGCAGGTCCTCCTTGGGACGGGTGACACCTGACGACGCCTGGATTAATCGACAGAAATTGATGTCACCGCGATCGGAGTATTACAGCGGCGTTTCGAACGCGTCAATGACTTTCCGGAAGTTTTCCGGAAAAGATCGGCTGATCGACCGCAACATCTCCGGGCCGCACGAGTTCGGTGGCGTCGACACGGCCCTGCAGCGCCATCGGGTTCGGCGCGCCGGCCGGGTCGCGGGCCTCGCACGCTTGATTCCGACAGCCAATGCCCGGCACTAAACGCCACCGAATCCTGACTTTCCGTAGGACCCCACGGGCTTCAGGTGAACCCGACGATGGAGGGATGCTGGAGCAGATTGCGGTCAGCGGCACCAGCCCGACGGCGAGGCTCGCCGCCCGAGTTCTCTGTAGACGACTGAGGCACCCATATGCCGGCACCGTCGCTGCGGTGACCCGGTTGATGACGGGTGCGCGGGACGGGCGGGTCGCGGCGATGGCCGAGGAGGCCCTGGCCCTGGCCTGGGGCAGCGACCAGAAGGTGACCAACGGCGTCTGGGACGGCCTGATCGCCACGCCGGGGCCGGCGTTGCGGTTCCTGCTCGCGCCCGCGCCAGACTGCCAGCACGAACCACGGGTACGACTTGTCACCGCACCACCCGACGGCAGACGGGTGCTTGCGGCCGCCCTCAATTCCACCGATCCCGAGTTGCGCGGGTCGATGGCCGACCTCCTGCGCGTCACCAACCACCCGGTCCTACTCGGTGACTTCGAGTACGCGCTGAGAAGCTGGCCGATGCCGCGCAGTCCCGGGGACGTGGAGCTGGAGACCCGCGCGGTGCTCGATCTCGCGCTCACCAACACCCATCTGTGCCAGCCCGCGCCGGTCGGCAGAGAGCGCACGGGGCTCGCCGTCGTGGCGGTCCTGAAGAGGCGGTTCGACCTGCTCGACAGCTACCACCAGGCATCCATGGTGTTTGAGTTGGTGGGCCTCAGCCACCGGGATTTCCCGGCACCGGCGACCGAGGGGTACCGCCGGTGGTTACGTGCGCTGGGCCCCGGCCCTGGCCGCGAGCAACTGTGCAAGCTCGTCATCGACGGCCACTCCGAGGCGCTGACTGCCGTCGCGGACAGCGGCCAGGAGCCGGACTCGCCGTACCTGTTGCCGGCCTTTCTCTTCTGCACCGAGCAGTGGGCGCGGTATGACGCCCTGGACCCCGACGGCGCCCTGCTTGAGAACTACATCAACAGGGAGAACGACGACGTCGGAGGGTACTTGTGGACGGTCGCGGAACGCAACGGACGCGAATTGCCAGACCCGCCAGGTTTATCCGACCCCGGGTTCTGACTGTGGGCGGGCGGCGCCGGGTCAATCAGCCTCGACACTCGACCTTCGAGGCCAGCCGTTGGCCCTTGGTGGACCCGAGCAGTTGGGGTCCGGTGGTGTCCAGGATTGCTCCCACAGTCTCCAGCCCACGTGATCCGCCAGCTGAATCGCCATCACGGGGCCCACCGAACTGCATCTGCCCACGATCAAAACCCGGGTGGACGCCACGACCGCCCACCGGACAGACCTGACGTGAGGGACGCTCGTCGCACGAGCACCCACCGAGCACCCAACCGACCACAATGTACAGACAAACAAAGGGGCCTGACCGCCGTTACGGCAGGTCAGGCTCCCTCATGATCTTGTGCGCCCGAAGGGACTCGAACCCCTAACCTTCTGATCCGTAGTCCGATCCGTCGATGCACGACCAAATCGTCCAGCCCGGTCCAGCCGCGTTCAGCATGGTCCGAACGCGCTGCCGCAGGTACAGGACTTGAGCGACTACGATCGATATAACTTTGGTCGGAGATGGCGTCGAAATCCGTCCCAGTCCAAGGAGTCCGTGCCAGTTCCCCGACGTCCGAGCACCCACGGAGCACCCAGGGAGCTCCGCCCGGCTGATCAACATCGCGCTACCGGACACCAAGTAGCTGCCAGACCTCGGCGCGGACCACATCCGGTGGCATTTCCATAAATGGGGCAAGGTCACGTCGCGGTTCGGCCCAGCCCGGTGAGGTGAACGGCCACGATCACCGTTGCCATCACCACCACCCCGACCGTGACCAGCACCACGCCGCGCCCGGACGACGGCAGGTCACCGGCCCGGATCGCCTCGCCCGCGGCGCGGTAACGCAGGTAGCCGATGAACGCGGTGACGATGCCGAGCGCGAAGATCCCCAGCGCCGTCGCGGTCGCCAGCGGCCGTGTGTCCGACAGGTGCAGCAGCGCCACCCCTCCGGCCAGCATCGTCAGCGCCGTACGCAGCCAGGCGAGCAGGGTGCGTTCGTTGGCGAGCAGGAACCGCACGTCCACGTCCAGGCGTTCGGGACTCATCGGTCCGTTTCCGGCTCGTCGGCGGCGCAGCGGAAACCGGTGTGGCCGGTGGTGCTGTCCGGGGTCGACATGGTGCGAGCGGCGACCCGGTAGCGGTTGCAGTACGAGTCGTGGCACAGGTAGGAACCGCCGCGCACCACGCGGCCGGTGCCGGTCCGGGGTCCACGCGGGTCGGTGCGCGACGCGCTGTCGCGGTGCGCGTCGGCGCTGAACCAGTCGGCGCACCACTCCCACACGTTGCCGGACGTGTTGTAGAGGCCGTATCCGTTGGGCCGGTACGCGTCGACCCGGGCGGTGCCCAGATGGCCGTCGTCGCCGGTGTTGTGCTGCGGGAACGTGCCCTGCCAGGTGTTGCAACGGTGCTGCCCGCGCGGGGTGAACTCGTCGCCCCACGGGAATCGGGCCTGGTCGAGGCCCCCACGGGCGGCCTTCTCCCACTCGGCCTCGGTGGGCAGGCGCTTGCCTGCCCACGCGGCGTACGCGGACGCGTCATGCCAGGAGACGTGCACCACGGGATGGTTGGCACGCCTGCTCACGTCGGAGCCGGGACCCTCGGGCGTACGCCATGTCGCCCCGGCCACCGGCAGCCACCACGGCGCCTGGGGGACGTGCGCGTCAAGCACGTGGCCGGCGGCCTCCGGGCCGACGAACAGGTGGAACACGTACGACCAGCCGAACTGCTCGGCATCCGTGCGGTAGCCGGTGGCTTTGACGAACCTGGCGAACTGGGTGTTGGTGACGGCCTTGGGGTCGATCCGGAACCCGGCCACGGTGATCTCGCGCACCGGGCCCTCGCCGTCGGCGGGGAACGTGTCGGGGTCCTCGCTGCCCATCCGGAACATGCCACCGGGCACGGCGACCATGCCGCGCGCCACCGCGCGAGGGTCGTGCGCGGGCACGGCGAAGGGAAGCGCCCGGGCTTGCTCGCCGGGGGCCGGGTCGGAGTGGGCGGGGTCGGGGTGGGCACCGGGCCCGCAACAGGCCGTCACCAGCACATTGTCCGTCATGACCGAGCCGGACGGATAAGCACGTCGAAGGGCAGCCCGCTGGATTCGTCGCCGCAGATATCGCGCAGCGCGGCGTAGAGGTCGGCCACGACCTCGGGCCGCTCCTGCCAGAGATCAACAGTCTCACCCGGGTCGTCCGCCAGGTCATAGAGCTGACCGACCGGATGGTCGCGGTCCCATGGCGGGTTGGCGTGGGCCTTGCCGGATCCGGAGCTGAACAGCGCCGAGATCGAAGGTTCGGAGAAACCGCCGCCGGACCCGGCCGCGAAAATCGCCTTCCACGGCCCGCGGCGGATCGCGAACCGGCCGCCGAGGCTGTGGTGGACCAGCGGCCGGTCGGCGGGCGGGGCAGCAGTCGCGTCCCCACGCAGCGCCTCCAGCAGGTCCACGCCGTCGGGCGCGGCCCCGTCGGGCAGCGTGACCTCCGCCGCGGCAGCCACCGTCGGCAGCACGTCGGTCAGGCAGATCGGGGCGTCGAGCACGCCGCCCTCGGGCAGCCGGCCCGGCCAACAGGCGACGAACGGCTCGCGGTGCCCGCCGTCCCACAGGTCACCCTTCTGGCCACGCCAGTCGCCGTTGGGCCGGTGCACGGCGCTGTCCCCGTCGTCGTCGAAGATCATGACAGCGCCGTTGTCGCTTGTCACGATGAACAGCGTGTCCTCACGCTGGCCACGCTCGTCGATGGCGTCGACGAGTTGCCCGACGATCCAGTCGACCAGGCACACCGCGTCGGCGCGGTCGCCGAGCCCGGACGCGCCGCGCACCACATCCGGCGGTACGCAGGGCCGGTGTGGGGCGCTGGGGGTCACGTAGGCCAGGAACGGCCGATCGGCCGGGACCGACCGGATCCACTCCACGGCCTTCGTGGTGAAGGTGGTGTCCACCGCCGCCTCGTCGAAGCCGGGCACGGCCAGGCCGGGTCGCTGCTCGGTGAGATAGTGCGGCTTCTCGATGTCGGGCACGCCGACGGTGCGGTCCTGGTCGAGGAATGCGTACGGCGGCATGTCAAGCGACCCGGCGATGCCGTAGAACCGGTCGAAGCCCAGTTCGAGGGGCCCGCCGGTGAACGGCGCGGTGTAGTCGATGTCGCGGCCGAAGTCGGTCACGACGTCGTCGTGCAGCCGGGCGCCGGGCGCGAACGCGTCGCGGACGCTCCCGTCCCGCTGCCGCCAGCCCAGACCCAGGTGCCATTTGCCGAACGCGCCGGTGGTGTACCCGGCCGTGCGGAGCAGGCTGGCCAGGGTGGGGCGCTCCGGTTCGATGAGCGCCGGGCCATGGCCCATCAGGACGAAGTTCTTCAACGGTCCGCGCCAGGCGTAGCGGCCGGTCATCAGCGCGTACCGGCTGGGGGTGCAGACCGCCGACGCCGAGTGGCAGTCGACGGCCCGGACGCCCCGGGCGGCGAGGGCGTCGATGTGGGGGGTGGGGATCGCCGAGCCGTAGCAGCCCAGGTCACCCCAGCCCATGTCGTCGGCCAGGACGATGACGATGTTGGGCTTGTTCACGTGCGGCAGCTTCCGTCGGTGCTCCGGTAGACGCGGATGGCGTTGGTGGTGCTCTGGTCGATCTGGAAGTTTCCGGCCTGCGAGTTGTTGAAGCAGGTGCCGTTGGCGTACACGTTCTGGAAGTTGACGTTGCGCACCTTGTGGGTGGCGTCCATGCCCTGCACGACGTTGGGCTGCTGGTAGGTCGTGTACGCGTGGATGTTGCGGAAGATGAGCTGGTCGAGCTCGCCGTAGCCACGCGCCGGGTCGTACCACTTGTTGTTCTCGATGGCCAGGTAGAACAGCCGCCAGTTCGCGTTCTCGACCCGAATGTCGTCGAAGAGGTAGCGCGACAGGGTGCCGCTGCCGGCGTGCAGCGCCCG
Source organism: Micromonospora sp. WMMD1128 (assembly GCF_027497235.1). Lineage (NCBI taxonomy): Bacteria > Bacillati > Actinomycetota > Actinomycetes > Micromonosporales > Micromonosporaceae > Micromonospora > Micromonospora sp. WMMD1128. The sequence continues at coordinate 6,612,512 of NZ_CP114902.1, read as the reverse complement.
GAAGATCGCGGTCTTCTGGATCTGGTAGTGCTCGGCGTGGATGACGTCGTTGTCGTAGACGTGGAACGTCTGCGGGTTCTCGTGGATGTTCCACGAGATCATGAAGGAGGCGCCGTTCTCCAACTGCCAGATGGTGTTGCCACGGGCGATCGTGTCGCCCCAGAACAGCTTGATCGAGTCGTCGTTCGACTTGACGAAGTTGTTCTCCAGCAAACTCTTGTGACCACCGACCATGCCGTCCGTGCTGTACCACCACGAGATCGTCTTCACGTTGTGAATCGTGGTGAACTGCGCGAGCGCCCGGACGTTGAACCGGGGCCCGTCGACGAACGTGACGCCCTCGACGAGGAGGTTCTGCGAGCCCTGGTCGGCGATGTCGACCATGCCGGGCTGATCCTTGTTCAGATCCTGGTTGCCGGTATCCATGAACAGACCTGACACCACGCCGCGCCCCTTGATGGTGACGTTGCTGACCGGCCCGTCGGCGATGAACGCCGCCTCGACGAACGCGCCACCCGCGAGGTAGACGGTCTGTCCGCTGAGCAGTTGCTGGCCCGCGCCGAGGAAGTGCTTGCCGGGGCCGAAGTAGCGCACATTCGGGTCGGTCGGCGAGGGTACGTCGACCTCGGGGGGATTGGCGAACACAAGCATCGGGTGCAGCACCGGGTTGTGGATGTTCGGTTCGAACTCCACCGACAGGTTGCCCGGCTCACTGATCGTGAACGTGCACACGTTGCCCGCGAAGCTCGTGGTGATCGCCGCCGAGTAGGGCCGGACCATGCAGCCGGTCGCCGCGCCCGCGCTGAGCTTGGTCACCCGCACGGTGACCGGGCCGGAGAAGGAGAACGACGTCCAGGAGGTGTCCAGTTCCCGGTTGGTGTCGGTCTTGCGGGCCAGGGACTTGTAGACGAACGATCCCTGCTGCCCGCCCGTGCCCAGCGCGGCGGTGACGCTGTACTGGTCGGACGCGGCGACCCCGGCGGGCCCCGGGTAGACCGACAACTGGTCGGGGGTGCCCGCGGCCGGATAGATCCCGCCGTAGGGCAACGTGTCGCGATGCGCGGCGATCTCGGCGACGGTGGCCGCCGCCGAGGTGCTGATGTTGTCGGCGATGGCGTCGACGGTCGGCACGGTCCCCGAGATCTGGGTGATCCCGCCGCCGAAGTCGTACTGCTTGCCGGTGTAGGGCGCGCCGTCGGCGGTGGCGGGGGTGGCGGAGAGCGCGGTCAAAAGGGTAACGACGAGCAGCGTGGTACCGGTCCTGCGAAGCATGGGGGCGGTGCTCCTTGTCCTCGGTGGTACTGCCTGCTTGTGGTGTCAGCCGAAGCGGCGCTGGAACTTGGCCTCGGGATCCCACTCGTTGAAGCCGGGCTGCCCGCATGCGGGCGCCAGCACGTAGTGGTCATAGGTGCTCGCGAGCAGTTCGCGTAGCAGCCCGTGGTGGTGGGCGATCAGCTCCGCGTGCTCGGTCGAGTCGACCAGGTTGGTCAGCTCGTACGGGTCGGTCTCCAGGTCGAAGAACTGCCACGGCCGGCCGCCGTGGGCGTCGCCGAGCACGGTGTACTTGTAGCGCCGGCTGCGCACACCGCGCCACGTCTCGTCGTGGAACGGCAGGCCGGGGCGCATCTCGGCGACGAACTCCAGCAGCACCGCCGCCCGGTCCAGGTGCTCCGCGGCGCCCCGCACCAGCGGGGTCAGGTCGCGACCGGGCTTCGGGTCACGGGGGGTGATCCCGGCCAGGCCGAGCAGCGTCGGGAACAGGTCCTCGGTGCAGACCGGATCGTCGACGACGCGGGGGGTGGCCACCGCCCCGCCGGACACGATCAGCGGGATGCCTATCGACTCCTCCCACGGGCGCTGCTTGGCCAGCACGCCGTGGCAGCCCAGCAGCTCGCCGTGGTCGGCGGTGAGGGCGATGACGGTGTTGTCGAGCTGGCCGTTGGCGCGCAGCGCCTCGACCAGACGGCCGATGTTGTCGTCGAGGTTCTCGATCATGGCGTAGTAGGTGCGCAGGTCGTCGAGCAGATCCTTGCCGTGCGGGCCGCGCTTGTTGTACTCCCGGTCCAGGTCGACGTTCTCGCGCACCTGCACGGGCCGGTCCTGCCAGCGCCGCAGGTACTGCTCCGGCGCGGTGAAGATCGGGTGTGGGGGTTCGACCGACAGGATCGTGGCGTGGGGGCGGCCGTCGCGGGCGCGTTCGTCGGCGTACTCGATGGCCAGGTCGAACAGGCCGTCGGTCTGGAAGCCGTCGATCTTGTGCGGGGTGGGGTCGTCCTCGTTCCAGTAGTAGGTGTCCCAGGGATCGTTGCAGATGTCGAACCCGGCGAAGCGCTGGAACCTGCCCTGGTACGGCCGCGGCACCGGAGTGCGCGACGCCTTCACCACGTTGTGGCCCGGGTAGTGGCCGAAGTTCCCGTACAGGTGCCACTTTCCGAACAGCGCGGTGTGGTAGCCCGCCTCGTTGAACTCGTCGGCGATGGTCCGCTCCGCCGGCGACATGCGCCACTCGATCGACGGAATGAACCGGGTGTGCGCGTGCTCGCCGGTGACCAGGCTGAACCGGAACGGCACGCACACCGGATAGCTGGAGGAGGCCGCGTCGAAGCGGGTTCCCCGCCCGGCGAGGGCGTCGATGTGCGGGGTGGCCACGTTCGGGTCGCCGTAGCAGCCCAGCGCCTGGCGGCGCAGTTGGTCGGCGATGATGAGGATGACGTTGGGGCGGTTGGTCACTTGACACCTCCGGAGGTGAGCCCGGCGACGAACTTGCGCTGGAGCAGCAGGAACAGCAGCAGCACCGGTCCGAGCATGAAGATGGCGGCGGCACTGGTCAGGCCCCAGTCCGTGGAGTACTGGTCCTGGAAGGCCATGAAGCTGGTGGAGATGGGCCGCAGGTCGGGATCGTGGATGAAGGTGATCGCCCAGAAGAACTCGTTCCACGACCACAGCCCGACGATCAGGGCCACGGTCAGCAGGCCCGGCCAGGCCAGCGGCAGCACGATCCGCCAGGCGATCTGCCAGTCGGAGGCGCCGTCGAGGCGGGCGGCCTCGGTGAAGTCGTGCGGGATCTTCAGCAGGAACGAGCGCAGCAGCAGCGCGGCGAAGGGCGCATCGGTGGCGATGTAGATGAGGATCAGGCCGGGACGGGTGTCGGTGAGCCCGAGGTTCGTCCACATGAAGAACAGCGGCACCACGAACAACTGCACCGGCAGCGCGCTGGTCAGGAACAGGTACGCCACCACGCCGTTGCCGCCGCGCACGTTGAGGTGGCTGAGCGCGTAGGCGGCCATGCCGGCCACGAAGCAGGTGCCGACCACCGAGCCCAGGCAGAGGATCGCGCTGTTGAGCATGGTGGTGGCGAAGTCGCCGCGGGTCCACGCCTCGGCGAAGTTCGACAGGCTCAGCGACGTCGGCGGTGACAGCGGGTTCGCGCCGATCTCGGCGTTGTTCTTGAACGCGTTGAACAGCAGCGCCACGATCGGCCCGAGCGCGAACACCGCAAGCGCGATCAGGATCAGGTAGTAGACGGGCAGCGCCCGGCGCTCGCGGCGCGGGGTGCGGGGCCGGGCGGGCCTCGGCACGCTTGTGGCAGCGGGCCGCTCCTGGATGGAGGCGGTCACTCCTCCCACCCCTTTCGCTTCAGGTACTGGTATCCGGCGAGCACGATGCCGATGATCACCGTCATGGACAGGCCGAGCGCGGCGGCGTAGCCGGCCTGATACTCGTTGAACGCCTGCTTGTACATGAGGGTGGAGACCACCTCACTGGACCCGGCGGGGCCGCCGCCGGTCATGATGAAGATGTAGTCGAACGCCTTGAGCGTCCAGATCACCGTCATCAGGGTCAGGAAGACCACGGTGGGGCGGATGCCCGGCAGGGTCACCGACCTGAACTGCTGCCAGCGGTTGGCGCCGTCCACCTTCGCCGCGTCGTACAGCTCCGGGTCGACGCCCTGCATCGCGGCGAGGTACACCACGGCCAGGAAGCCCCACCAGTGCCAGTTGACGACGAAGTTGACGCTGAGCAGCGACGTGTCGGGGTCGCCGAGCCAGGCGTGGTCGATGCCGAGTGCGTGGCCGATGCCGCTTGTCGGTGACAGCAGCATCTTCCACACCGCGGCGTTGACCACGCTGGCCACCACGTACGGGATGAAGTACAGGGCCCGGAACAGCACCTGGAACCGGGGCACCTGAGACAGCAGGTAGGCGCCGAGCAGCCCCATGGCCATCGGGATCGAGCCGAATAACACGAGCCAGAGGACGTTGTGCCACAGGGCGTCGTGCACGGCCGGGTCGGCGAAGGCCCGGGTGAAGTTGTCGAACCCGATGAACGTCGCCGGGCCGAGCCCGGACCAGTCGGTGAACGCGTAGTACACCGTGGCCAGGGCCGGGCCGAGCACGACGAGCACGTTGAGGATCAGCAGCGGGCTCAGGAACAGCCAGGCCCGCCTGCTGCCACGCGACTTCGGCCGTCTCCCGGGCAGCGCGGTGTCCACCGTCACCGACTGGACGCTCATTTCGCCGGGCCCCGGGCGGGCAACGCCGGGATGTTGCCCTCGGCCTTCTCGGCCTTGAACTGGTCGGCCAACTGCTGGCAGTACTGCGCCGGGGTCAGCTTGCCGGTGAGCACCTGCTCCAGGCCCTCGTAGATGAACACGTCGGTCTTCGGCGGCCACCAGGTCCAACTGACGTAGCCGTAGTCGCCGGTGCTGACGGCCCGGTTCACCGCGGTGAGCACCCGGCCGGCGCGCGGATCGATGGCGGCCGGGATGTCACTGTCGGCGAAGTCGACCGGGATGTTGTAGGTCGAGGGCACGTCGGCCATGCGTTTGAGAGCGGCGGCCTTGTCGCCGTAGTACCAGTTGAGGTACTCGGCGGCGGCGTCCTTGTTCTTGCTGGCGGCGTTGATCGCAAGCGAACCGCCGATGCCGATCTCGAACAGCGGGTACTTGACCTCCTGCCGCAGCGCCGGCATCGGCATCCAGTCCCACTCGTTGTCGTTCTTGGCCTTGGCGCCGAAGTACTGGCCGACCTGGCTCATGAACCAGTTGCCCTGCGGGACCATGGCGACGCTGCCCTTGCCGAAGTTCGCGCCGATCTCGGTGGACGGGACGGAGAAGTACTTGTCGGCGCCGCCGGCGATCCAGCCCTTGTCGAAGTACGACTTGACCAGCTCGACGGCCTCGACGAACACCGGGTCGCTGAACGAGATCTGGCCGGACAGGCCCTGGTGCAGGGCCTCGGGGCCGGAGTAGTGGTTCCAGAAGACCGTCATCAGCCACTCACCGGCGGCCTTCCAGTCGACGTTCGAGGAGCCGAAGGGCACGATGCCCCGGCCGTGGGCATCGGCGGCGATGGCCTCCAGCTCGGCCCGGGTGGTCGGGGTCTGCCAGCCGTGCTGGGCGAACAGCGACTTGTTGTAGTAGAGCAGCATGGTGTCCACGCGCATGGGCAGGGCGTAGAGCTTGCCGTCGTTCGTGAACGCCTGCAACGCCCACTTGGCCAGCTTCGACTCCCAGCCGAACTTCTCCGAGTACGGCGTGAGGTCGGCCAGGATGCGCGCCCGGCTCCAGGCGATGGTCTGGGTGGCCGACGGGCCGCGGACCACGTCGGGGCCGGACTTGGCCTGCAGCGAGGTCTGGATCAGGCGGCGCAGGTCCTCGCCCTTGTAGAAGGTCGCGTTCAGGTCAATCTTGGGGCGCGCCTTCTCGAACGCGCCCACCACGCTCTCGGTGAAGTACTTCTGGTTGGCGTCGCCCTGCACGTCGATCCAGAGGTCGATCTTGCCCTGCGGATTGTCGCCGGGCACGATCGGCTCATCCTCACTCCCGCAACCGGCCAGCAGGCCGGGCGCGGTGAGGCCGAGGGCGATCAGACCGGCTCTGGACAGCAGCCGGCGGCGGTTCATCGCGAGATCCATCATGACTCCAAGGGGGTGTGAGGCGTGATGCGCACTTCGTGTGTCGCGGTTCGGCCCTCGGTCACCAGCAGCGCGATGCCGCCGTGGGCCAGGTACTCGTCGTGCAGGTCGAACAGGATCTCCCCGTCGACGGCGCCGGTCAGCCGGCTGCCCGCGACGGTGAGCGTGAGGGTGTACGTGGCGCCGAACTCCCACGGCCACGGCGTGTCGGCCAGCACCCGCTCGCCGCACACCAGCCGCGCGGTGTCCTGCCCCACCAGTTCGAGGGCGTAGTAGTCGCGGGCGCCCTGTACGCGGGCGGCCAGCCCGGCGGCTCGGGCCAGGTGGGGGGTGACGTCGGCGGTGACCGTGTAGTCGCGCCAGCCCGCCTCGCCGTGCACGAGCAGGCCGGTGCCGCTGTTCTGCACCACCCGGAACGGCTCGGGCCAGCGTGGCAGCCACTGGTCGGCCGCCTGCACCCAGGCCCGGCGCCACATGGTGCCGCCGTCGGCGGGACGGGTCAGCGTCATGGTCGGCGCGCCGTCCCAGGTGAGCCGGTCCAGCGCCACCGGCCCGTCGGTGCGGAAACCGACCGCGGCCACCGGGTGCCCACCGAGGTCCGGCACCCGCATCGCCAGCGTCCCCGCCGGCTGCGGCGCCTGGACGACGCTGTGCAGCTCGCCGTCCGCGCCGTAGTAGCTGACCAGCAGGCTGACCTGGGCCGCACCGGTGAACGTGGCGGTGATCGTCTGCCCCGGGTACAGCGTCGGGCTGGCAACCATGCCGTAGATCGGCATGTCCAGGGCCTCGGGCGGGACGAACGTCGGCGTGGTGACCGTCGCCGGGCCGCTGACGTCCAGCCGCCCGGCGGTGTTGCGCAGCGTGCCGACGCCCGACCGCACGGTGAAGCCCTGCGTCGAGCCGGGCATCCCGAAGTGGAACCGCGCGCCGTCCTTCGGGGCCAGCGGCTCGTGGCCGGCCCAGCGCAGGCCATGGTTGGCCAGGTTGATCGCCTCGGTGGCCGCGTCGGTGACGCTGGAGCCGCCGTCGACGGTGGGCAGGTACATGCGGTCGGCAAGCGGGCCGCGCCAGTCGGGGTCGGCGAGCCCGGCCAGGCCACCGCGTACGCCGCAGATCGCCCCGACGTTGCCGGCGTTGGAGTCGGTGTCCCAGCCGGAGGTGCACACCACCTTCATCGCGTCGGCGAACTCACCGCCGCTGTGCACGAGGGCGTGGATGACCGTGGCGTGATTGGGCACCACGTGACAGTTGCCGCCGTAACGGTGGTAGCCGTACACCTCATCGATGCGGTCGCGGACCTCGCGCCAGTCGGACGCCTGCGCCGACCAGGCCCGCACGTCGGCGATGACCCGGGCGATGAGGCTGTCGGCGGGGATCAGCCCGACCGCGGTGTCCAGCAGCCGGTCCATGTCGGGCTCCGTGAACGCTCCGGCGACAAGCGCGGCGACCACCCGGGCGGCGTGGATCGACTCACCGTCGTGGCTGACCCGCGCGGCGCGCTCGGCGAGGTCGGCGGCGGCGACCGGGTCACCCGGTCGGGTCATCGCGAAACCCTCGACGAAGATCTGTGCCCCGACCTGCTCGGCGACGACGGTGCCGTTGCGGGCGATCGACCCGCTCTCCGGGGGCACCACTCCCGCCTTCATCCGCAGGTAGGCGGTGTGCTCGGTGGAGTTTCCCAGCCCGCCCCACCACAACACGCTGACGTTCTCGACGATCTCGTTGAGCCAGGTGTGCCCGACCTCGGCGCTTGTCGGCTCCGGGTGGCGTGCCAGCACCCGCGGGAACACGAACGTGCCGCTGATGTCGTCGTCGGCGACCACAAGCAGGTGGTGCTTGAGCGCCACGTCCCAACGGTCGTTGACGTAGTACGTGATGTCACCCAGCTCGGCGCTGATCTTCTCGTGGGTCCAGCCCTCGTAGGGACGGCCCAGGTACACCGCGATGATCTTTCCCAGCACGCCTGCGTAGACCCGCTCGGCGTAGTCCGTCTCGACCATCAGAACGCCACTCCCGCTCGTAGGATCACGTTCGCGTACGGCGTCGCCTCACCGGTACGCACGACCGCGTGGGCGTCGGCGCACAACGCCTTGAGTTCGTCGTGAGCCACCGCGCCGGTCGGCACGTCGCCGACCGCCGCGCGCACTCCGGCCAGGAACCCCACATCGCTCAGCTCGTGGGCGAGCACCGCCTCCTGGACCGGCAGCTCCGCGCAGACCGCGCGCAGCACCGGCAGCAGCGCGGGCTGACCGCGCGACCACACCAGGTCGATCGTCTCCACGCCGCGCGGCACCGGCAGCCCGGCGTCAGCGATCACGATGCTGTCGTGGTGGCCCATCGCGGTCAGCAGTCCCGCCAACCTCGGGTGCCAGATGCCGTCGCGCCGCATGCTCACGCCCTTCCGTCCCGGGCCAGAAAGCCGTCCACCTCGTCGACGGTCGGCAGGGCGGCCTGCGCGCCCATCCGGGTCGTGGCCAGTGCGCCCACCGCGCAGCTACGCCGCAGCGCCTCGCCGAGCGCCAGGCCCTGGGCCAGCGACACGGCCAGCGCGCCGCAGAACGCGTCGCCCGCGCCCGTGGTGTCCACCACCGGCACCGCGAACCCGGCGCACGCAAGCGCCGTGCCCGGACCGGCAAGCACCGCGCCGTCGCCGCCGAGCGTCACCACGCACACCTGCGGTCCGAGGTCGGTCAGCCCGGCGGCCAGGCGCTGCCAGCCCGCGTCGTCCCGGGGTGGGTCGCCCTGCTCGCCGCTCAGGTGCCACGCCTCGCCCTCGTTCACCACGAGCACGTCGACCGCGGTCAGCAGCTCGGCGAACACCGGGTCCATCACCTTGGGCAGCGGTGCGGCGTTCAGCAGCACCGTCGCTCCGGCGGACCGGGCCAGGCGGGCGGCACCCAGACAGGTCGCGATCGGGATCTCCAGTTGCAGCAGCAACACCGTGCCCGGCGCCAGCAGCGGCGGCAGTTGCGCGGTGAGCGGCTGCCCGTCGAGCAGTTCGTTCGCGCCGGGAGCGACCACGATCGTGTTCTCCCCCGTACCCTCGACCACGATCATGGCCAGCCCGGTCGCCACGCCGTCGATCGTGGTGAGGCCCGTCGCGGGCAGTCCCTCGGCCTGCAACGCCGTCCGCAGGTCGGTGCCGAACCGGTCGGCGCCCACCGCGGCGAACAGGACCGTGTCGGCGCCCATTCGCCGCGCGGCCACGGCCTGGTTGCCGCCCTTGCCACCGGGCCGGAACGACACGTCCGAGCCGAGCACCGTCTCACCCGGGTCGGGCAGGTGCGACACCGCGACGGTCAGGTCGAGGTTGACGCTGCCAACCACCGCCACCCTGGTCATTGCCGGCTCCCCACGTTTTCTTCCCTGCCGGCCCGCGCGCTCGCGTGGCCGCCACCGGGCGGGTCGTCGCATCCGCAGGAACCGCGGGCGAGCAACTCCACCGGCAGCACCTGCGGCTGCTGCTCGGCGCCGCCGAGCTGCCCGAGCAGGTGGTCCATGGCAGCCCGTCCCAACTGCGCGAACGGCTGCACCATGGTGGTCAGCCCCGGGGTGGCGAACGCTCCCGGCGCGATACCGTCGAACGACGCCAGCGCCACGTCGTCCGGACACCTCAGCCCGAGCTCGGCAATGGCCCGCAGCGCGCCGATCGCCTGCTGGTCGCTGGCCGCGAAGATCGCGTCCGGACGGTTGCGGGGGTCGGCGAGGATCGCCCGGGTCGACTCGTAGCCGGCCCGCCGGCCGAACGGCGCGTGCCAGGCAAGCATCTCGGCGGGCCGCACGCCGGCCTGCGCCAACGCGTCGCGCCAACCCGCCACCCGGTCGGTGGCCGGCATGACGTCGCGGGGTCCGGCGATGCACGCGATCCGGGTGCGGCCGTGGGCGAGCAGGTGCTCGGTCGCGGCGCGCGCCCCGCCCCGGTTGTCGACAAGCACCGCGGGCGCCGTGGCGCCGGCGACCTGCCGGTCCAGCGACACCCACGGCACCCGCGAGCGCTCCAGCTCCGGCAGGCAGCCCACCGGCCCGTGTGCCGGGACGAGGAACACGCCGTCGACCTGGCGGGCCAGGAAGGTACGCACGTAGGTGGTCTGACGGTGGTCGTCCTCGGCGGCGTTGCCGATCAGCAGCGTGTAGCCGCGGGCGAACGCCTCTTCCTCGATGGCGCGGGCGAGCTGGGCGAAGAACGGGTTGGCGTTGTCGGGCACCACCAGCCCGAGGGTCATGGTGCGGTTCATGCGCAGCGACCGGGCGATGCCGTTGGGCCGGTAGCCGAGCTGCTCGACGGCGGCCAGCACCTTGGCGCGGGTGTGCGGGGCGACCGAGCGGGGTCCTCCGTTGAGGACATAGCTGACGACAGCGGGGGACGTTCCCGCCAGCTTGGCGACATCAGCTCGCCTTACCGTCACGATCAACCTCCGTCAACACGAGTTGCATTTCAGCGAGGTTGCCAGGATGTGACTAGCAAATATGGTTGCGCAATACGTGTTGATGGCCGTTACCGTAATGAGACAATCGCGGGAGCGGCGGCATCGGCGAGGGCCTGAGGCCACGGTGGTGGGCCCGCCGGCCACCGGCGGCGGGCGACCGTGACGGATCAGACGTGTGCGATCGCCAGGGTCGCGCCGAGGGTGGTGAGCACCTCGGCCACCCGCACCGCAAGTGCCAGATCGATGGCCTTCGACAGGACGTTGTCGCCGCGGACGGCCGCGACGAACGCCCGGGTCTGGCTGTCCAGCGGCAAGGTGTCCGCGACGTCGATCGGGACGTCGTCGAGGGTCAACCGGTGCGGGGGGAGGGACAGATGCAATGAGGGACCTGACTGCCGTTATGGCAGTTCAGACCCCTCATGATCTTGTGCGCCCGAAGGGACTCGAACCCCTAACCTTCTGATCCGTAGTCAGATGCTCTATCCATTGAGCTACGGGCGCTCAGTGCTCGGCCAGTCTACACACCCGGCTTTTGCGCGGAGACTCCGGGATTCGAACCCGGGAGGGGCTTTAAGACCCCAACCGCATTAGCAGTGCGGCGCCATAGACCAGACTAGGCGAAGTCTCCCTGGTGCCCCGAAGGCCACCGCGCCCGAGGATACAGGTCCGCCCCCGCCGGGAGCAAAGCGACTATCGGAGCCCCGCCGGGCCGCCGTGTTTTCACCGTGTGCCAGGTCACGTCCGCGACTACGCTCCATCGATATGCAGGAGCAGCCGCCGAGCGATCCCCCCGCCGCCAAGGCCCGGCGGAGCCGCTCCCCCCGACCGACCTTCAGCCCGCCGCCCGCGCCCGAGCCGACGCCGACCGACGCGACGGGCGACGTTCCGCCACGGAAGCGGGCCCGCCGGGCCGCGCCGACCGTGCTCTTCCAGCCGCCCGCGCCGCCCCCGGATGACGCGCCGGCCCTCGACGGACCGCCGGCTCCGCGCCCGCGTCCGGCCGCGGAGACGTCCACCACCGATCCGGGTACGCCGCCCGGCGCACCGCCTGCGGAGCCGTCCGGGTCCGGTTCCAGCACGCCTGCCGACGCGTCAGGAACGACCCAGCCACCCGCGTCCGCCGACGAGGTAACCCCGAAGCGGGTGGTCCGCGCCCCGGCCGCCGACGAGGCGGCCCCGAAGCGGGTGGTCCGCGCTCCCGCCGAGAAGAAGGCCGCTCCGAGCGCGCGGAAGGCTGCCCGGAAGGCCGCGCCGGCCCCGACGACTCCCGTCTCGCCGGACTTCGCCGCACCGACCGGGGTGGAGCCGGGTGCGCCCGACGCCGCGTCGGAGGGAGCCGGGTCCGCGCCTCGGGCCGCCCGGGCCCGCCGGACCACCAGGGCCGCGAAGACGAGCCCGGCGAAGCGCGCGACCAAGCGGACGCCTGCCCGGTCTGCACCGGACCCGGCGGCCGGCGACGACCAAGAGCCCGAGGCAGCCGCCGGCGTCTCCCCCGGGCCGGGCCCGGAGGCGTCCACCGGACCAGCCGTCACCACCGAGCCGGACGCGCAGGCGTCCACTGAACCAGCCACCACCACCGAGCCGGACGCGCAGACGTCAACCGGGTCGGCTGTCGCCACCGAGCCGGTCCCGGCACCCACGACACCCGAGCAGGACAGCGTTGCGCTGACGAGCGCGGCGGATGCGCGTACCCCGGTGGAGGGTTGGCGGGCGGTGGGGCCGCGCCTGCGTGACCACCCGGGGTTCGCGCCGGAGCTGCTGGCCCTGGCCGCGGTGGACGCGCTCGGGCCGCGGGCCCGGAGCTGGGTGGAGCAGGTCCGGCGGGCCTATCCGCTGGCGGACGCCGACGGGGTGGCCCGGCTGGCGACCCGGCGGTTCGTCCGGATGGCCGGTACGGGTGGTGCGCTGGCGGCGGGGGCCGGGGTGTTCGCGCCGGCGGCGGAGCTGGCGGTGGTGCTCTGGACGCAGGCGAACCTGGTGCTGCACATGGCCGCCGCCTACGGCCACGAGCCGACGGATCCGGACCGGGCGGCGGAGTTGCTGGTGCTGACGTCAGTGCACCCGGACGAGGGTGTGGCGCGGGCGGCGCTGGCGGCGGCTCGGGAGGTCGGCGAGCCGGCGGACGGGCCGTGGGGCCGGGTGGCCGAGGCGGCCTGGCGGCTGGCCACGCCGGTGACCGCGCAGGCGGGCGGTTGGCTCGGGTTGCGGCTGGCCGCGCGGCTGTTGCCGGGCGCGGCGGTGCTGGCGACCGTGACCGGCGGCACGGCGGCGGCCGAGCGGGTCGCCGGCCGGGCGGTCGGCCGATACCGGTCGACGGGTCAGAGCCAGCCGAACCAGGGCTAGAGCCAGCCGAACCAGGATTTCGGCAGCAGCGCGTAGCCGACGAAGGCGACCACGTCGAGCAGCGTGTGCGCGACGATCAGCGGGGCCACCCGGCGGGTACGCAGGTAGAACAGCCCGAAGACCACCCCCATCACGGCGTTGCCGACGAACGCGCCGAAGCCCTGGTAGAGGTGGTACGAACCGCGCAGCACGGCGCTCGTCGCGAGGACCGCGCCGATCCGCCAGTTGAGCTGCCGCAGCCGGGTGACCAGGTAGCCGACCACGATCACCTCCTCCAACACGGCGTTCTGCACGGCGGCGAGGATCAGCACCGGCACCGCCCACCACAGGTGCGGCAGCGCGGCCGGCACAAGCGTGGCGTTGGCGCCGAGCTGGGCCGCCACCCAGACCAGCCCCAGCCCGGGCAGGCCGATGAGCGCGGCCAGGCCGGCGCCCCGGACCAGGTCGGAGCCGGGCCGGCCGAGGTCGACGCCGAGGGTCCGCGCCGGGTCGCCGGGGTCACGCGCCAGCAGGTGTACGGCGAGCAGCACCGGCAGCAGCGCGAAGGCGATCCCGAGCAGTTGATAGGTGAGGTCGAGATACGGCCGGGCCGAGGCGGACGTGTTGAGCGCGGCGGTCTGCTTCGACAGCCCGCCCGACGCGGTGAGCTTCGCGATCAGCGAGACCAGGGCGTACACGGCCGACTGGCCCAGGGAGAGACCGAGCACGAGCAGCGTCTCGGTGCCCAGCACCCGGCGGGAGACCGGGCGGGCCAACTCGTCGACAGTCACCGGACCATGAAACCACTTCGACGGTCAGGTGAGCCGGTCGCACATTCTGTGCGACCGGCGGACACGCTCCGTGGACATTCTGTCCGGGCCGATCTGCCGCCCGGAGAAGGAGCGTGCCCCTGTGGAGAACGTCGCGCGGCTGCTGAAGGAGAGCTGGGCCCTGGTCGAGGAGCACGGGGAGCGGCTCGCCGGCCACTTCTACGCCCGGCTGTTCCTGCTCGACCCGGAGCTGCGCAAGCTCTTCCCGGTGCAGATGAGCGGGCAGCGAGACCGGCTGCTGGAGGCGATCGTGACGGCCGCACAGACGGTGGACGATCCGGAGACGTTCGACGAGTACCTGCGCGCGTTGGGCCGCGACCACCGGAAGTACCACGTGTCGGCCGAGCACTACGGGACGCTCGGCATCGCCCTGCTGGACGGGTTGCGGACGGTCGCCGGGGACCGCTGGAGCCTGGAGTACGACCAGGCGTGGCGAGAGGCGTACGCGAGCATCAGCGCACGGATGCTCGCCGGCGCGGAGGCCGACGGCAACCCGCCGTTCTGGCACGCCGAGGTGCTGACCCACGAACGGCTCGGCCCGGACACGGCGGTGTTGACCGTGCGGGCGCTCCAGGATCCGCTGCCCTGGCAGGCCGGCCAGTACGTGAGCGTGGAGGTGCCGCGGCACCTCCCCCAGACGTGGCGGACGTACTCGGTGGCGAACGCCCCGAACGAGGAGAACGTGCTGGAGTTCCACGTCCGCACGCCGGCCGGGGGCGCCGGTTGGGTGTCCGGCGCGTTGGTCCGCCGGACCAGGCCGGGTGACCTGCTGCGGCTGGCCGCGCCGATGGGTTCGATGACACTTGACCCGGACTCCACCCGCGACATCCTGTGCGTGGCGGGTGGGGTCGGGCTGGCCCCGGTCAAGGCACTCGTGGAGGAGTTGACCCGGGTCAACCGGACCCGCTGGGTGCACGTCTTCTACGGCGCCCGCCGTCCGGACGAGCTGTACGGGCTGCCCGGCCTGGAGGAGTTGGTGACGACCTACCCGTGGTTGTCGGTGACGCCGTCGTGCAGCGACGACCCGGACTTCGCCGGCGAGCACGGTGACGTCGCCGAGGTGGTCGCCAGGTACGGGCCGTGGACCGCGCACGACTGTTACGTCTCCGGTCCGGCCGCCATGGTCCGGGCGACCCTGCGGGCGCTCGCCGCCGACGACGTCCCGCCGGACCACATCCGGTACGACACCTTCGGCACCCTCTGATACCTTTCTCCCCCCAAGCCGGGTCGCGTGCCCCCGCCCCCTGGGGCACGCGACCCGGCCCCCCGTTTCCCGGCGCGCGGGTCGGTCCGGCAACCGGCCCGCGTGCCGGAGCTGTGTCAGTAGCGCCAGGGGGTGCCGGTCTCGCGGTATTCCTCCACCGGCACCAGCGGCACGCCGGGCGCCATCCGGTCGACGTAGAGCCGCCCCTCCAGGTGATCGATCTCGTGCGCGACCAGCCGTGCCATGGCGTACTCGAAGGACGTGATGACCCGGCTGCCGTCCCACTGGGCGTGTTCCACGTCGATCCGCAGCGGGCGGGGCACCAGCCCGCGGTGGTCGAAGAAGGAGAGGCAGCCCTCGTACTGCTCGTCGGTCTCGGTGGCGGTGTCCACCACCCGGGGGTTGAGCAGCACGACCGGCTCGGCCGCCCGGTCGGCGGGCCGGACCAGCGCGGCGGCCCAGCCCAGCCCGAGCTGCGGCGCGGCGAGGCCGACGCCCTTGCTGAACGGGTGCAGCTCGTCGAGGCGGGCCAGCATCCCGGCGAGCCGGTCGACCACCTGTCGGGCGTACCCCTCCTCGGCCGGCAGGTCGAACTGGCGGGCGGGTTGCCGGAGCAGGTCGTCGCCGCGTTGCACGATGCCCACCGCCCGCATCCGGTCGCTGGCGCGGACCCGGGTCTCGCCCGCGGGCGTGCTGTCCGGTTCGGCGTCCGGTTCCGGGGTGCGGAACCGCCACTGCATGCGGTAGCGGGCGTTGAGCGGCGGGTCGTCGGTGCCCCAGTCGTATCTCACCCGGTCGCCGTCCGCGGTGCGTTGGATCGGGGTACGCAGCGGCCCCTCCTCCGCCGACAGCGAGGTCTCCGCGCCCCACACCTTCGGGTCGAGGTCGGCGGGCAGGTCGAGCCGGACCGCGAGGTGCCGGGTGGGCAGGCGTACGGCGCGCTGGAACCAGGGACCCCACTTGTCCCGGCCGACGCGGTACGCGTACTCGATGGTGACCCGGTCGCCCGGGTAGAGCGGGAAGCGGCCCTCGTCGTTCTCGAAGAGCAGCCAGATCTCCTTGAACGCGTCCCGGTCGTGCTTGGCCCGCCAGTGCATCGGCTCGCGTCCGCCGCCGTCGTCCCGGTAGGCGGCGAGTTGCAGCTCGGCGAAGGTGAGCGGGTGCTCGCGGTGGTGCCGGTTGGAGCGGCCCGGGTCGTTGGGGTAGCGGTCGACGGCGACCCGGACCAGGTAGCGGCTGACCGGTTCGGTACCGGCGTTGTAGAGCTCCCGCCGGATCGCGCAGTGGTAGCCGTCGCCGGTGTGGGTGAGCGTGGCGACCTCGCGTTCGACCACCAGTCCGGTGCCGGGTGGCAGCCACTGGCCGGGTACGGGTGGGTCCCGGTGCGCCCCGGTGCCGCGGCTGTGCCGCAGCTCGTCGTACTCCCGGAAGCGCTGCCAGATCGCGCCGCTGGCCTCCAGGACGGCCTCGGCCCGGCGGGCGAAGTCCTCGGTGGGCCGGTGCCGGCGCCCTTCGACGTGGCTGACGTAGGACGGGTCGAAGCCCATCAGCGTCGCCAGTTGCTTCTTGGACAGCCCTCGGCCGGTCCGGTGCCGGGCGAGTTCGGTCGCGAACGAGTCGGCGGCACGCTCGATCGGTGAGGTCATCAGCTTCCTCGCACGCGGGAAGTCCATTTTCACGTTTCGTGGTCGAGCGTGTACGGAAACTGCCTCGTATTCGACACTCACCTTGACATTTCAGCGGCGAACGTCGATGCTTGCGCGCGCACCGGCGGCGTTCCCGGCGGCGTTTTCCGCCCACCCCGCCGGGTAGTACGGACGGCGGCGGAGTGACCGGGACCTCCCTGCACCGATTCGTGGCGCCACTTTCCCTCCGCCCAGTCCTGTGGTTAGGCTAGCCTTAGCTTCGGTCGACGACACGCGCCGGCCGACGGGCGACCAGACAGGGGACGGCCAGGTGACTGCGGTGATGCCGGCGCGCGACGTCGCCAGCCCGTTCGCCCCGGTGACCGCCACCCTGCGCGCCATGTTCGGCACCGACGTTCTGCCCGGGCTCGCGCCCGGCCTGCTGGTCCGCGACGAGCTCGACCGCTGGGCCCCGGCCACCCACCTGATCGACGGCACGCTGCTCCCGGCGTTCCTGACCGCCGCCGGCCGGCGCTGGGGCGGCACCCCGCACGCCTGCGCCGCGCTCGCCTGGAAGTCCTACAGCTACTGGACGGCGTTGCCGGCCGTGCTCGGCTGGGCCTCGGCGCGGCGGGTGCCGCTGCTCGACCCGGCGAACGTGCTCGTGCACTTCGAGGACCACCACCAACTGCTCACCCTGGGCCTGCGCGACGGCACCCCGGTGGCTGTCCTGCCCGGCGACCCGCTGGCGCTCGCCGGCGCGCCGGGCGTCCGGGTGGTCGCCGACGAGGCCGCGCTGCTCCGCGCGCTGCGCACGACGCTGCTCGACGCCCACTTCGCCCCGCTGATCGCCGCCATCCAGGGCGAGGTCCGGATCGGCACCCGTACGCTGCTCGGCTCGGTCGCCTCCGGCATCGCACACGGCATCCTGCGCGCCGCGGACGTGCTGCCCGGCCCGAGCGCGGCGGCCGTCGGCACGCTGCTCGACGCGCTGGATCTCGCCGACCTGGTGGACCTGGTGCCCGGCCCGACGGGCGAGCCGACCGTGCAGCGGCGCACCTGCTGCCTCGCCTTCACCCTGCCCCGCCCGAAGGTCTGCCAGGGCTGCTGCGTCCGCTGACCGTCTGTCAGTCGACGAACGGGCGCACGTCCCACAGCCAGATCCCACCGGTGCGGGTCGGGGTGATTCCGGTCAGTTCGGTCATCGCCCGGCGCAGCGACTCGGCCTGCCGCAGCCGAGGGTCGAGGATCACCGCTCCGGTCCGCCACCAGCGCAGGTCGTCGACGGCGGCCAGCCGGTCCGCCGGGGTGATCGGCGGGACCGCGTCGGTGCGTCGTACCGTCTCGAAGAACGTGCTTGTGGGGCGCGGCGGCGCGGTGAAGAGCGCGACCCGGTCGGCGCCCGGACGGGTGTCCGGATAGAGGAAGTAGCCCCGGGCCAGCGGCATCTCCAGGCGGGTCTCGGCGGACCAGCGCAGCGGGACCGCGTAGGTGGTGTCGGGCAGCGGCAGCGTGACGATGCTCCGCCCGCCGGCCACGTAGGGCCGCCACGCCCCGGAGGTGACGAACGCCGGCGTCGGGTCCAGGCGCGTGGCGGGCAGCGGGGTGGGCAGGATCGGCAGCAGCGCCATGGCGAGCACGGTGCCGGTGGCGAACCGGATCTGCCCCCGCGCGGCCGGATGCCTGCGAGCCAGCCGCCGCGCCCGGTCGGCGCCGAGCGCGAGCAGCACGCCGATGATCGGGGTCAGCGCGAGCGACCAGCGGGTGGGCACCACCGAGTGCAGGACCGGCAGGTTCTCCAACGCGGCCCAGGGGCCGGGAACGCCGGTGTCCCGTCCGTCGAAGTGGATCTCCCGACCGAGCGAGAAGAGACCGAACACCACCCCGACCGCGGCCAGCCCGAGGACCACCGCGTTCCGGCGCAGCCACCAGACGAGCGCGGCGACGAGCACCACGAGCGGCCAGCCGAAGAAGGCGTTCTCCTCGGTGGCGTTCTTGACAAGCGGGGCGCTGCCCCGGGCGTCGCCGGCCACCGACTCCCGGGACCACGCGAGGTAGGCGGCGAGGTCGGTGGAGTAACCCCGGATCAGGGTGGAGAGCCCGGAGTACGCGCCGGGGCCGGCGAACTGCACGTGGAGCGGGTACGCGAGCAGCGCCCCGGCCACCACGGCGGCCACCCCGAGCCCGGCGGCGAAGGGTCGGGCCGCAGACCGCAGCGCGGGCCGCCCGAGGGCGAGCGCCAGCACCACCGCGCCCAGGCCGATGGCGGTCATCAGCAGGATCTCCAGGTTGAGGAAGGCTTGCCAGACGATCACCAGGCCGAGTAGCAGCCCGTTGCGTAGCCAGCGGCCGGGCTGCGCCAGTCGGAGCGTTCGCCAGATGATCAGCGGCACCACGAACTGGCTGACGATGTTGGGGTGGGCGTTGGCGTGTGACACCATGGCCGGCGCGAACGCGCAGAAGCCGGCACCCAGCCAGGCCGGGCCCCGGGCGCCGACGACCACCCGGGAGAGCAGGAAATACCAGGCGGCTCCGGTGGCGGCGAGGCCGAGGGTGAGGAAAATGAGAAATGACCAGCGCGGTCCGCACCACACCGTGACCGGCGACAGGGGTAACGAAATGGATAATACGGACGTATTTGCCATCAAATTGACGACGTCCGGCACATTCATTCGGTCGGAGGTAAAGGGATAGGCAAAATCCGTGACGACGCGCGCACCGTGCGCCATCATCCATTCGAACTGCGCCTGATCGGTGCGATTGTCCCGTACGCCGTTCGCCGGGTCCGCCCAGAGCCGGGCCGTCACCCAGAACGCGAGCAGCACGAAGCTGAGCACGGCGAGCGCGTCGGTGCGCCGCCCCCGCCGAGGATCCGCGCCCGAATGCGGAGTAGTCATATCAATTCAGAGCGTAGTCGGATTATGACGGCCCCGTGACATTTTTCGGGGACTCACGTACTATGTGCCGAGTTCGCCGACCGCCGATCACGTGCCCCACCCGACCGCATTCGGCCACCCCCGGTGTCCCGATTTTCCCCTCAGCCATCCAGATGGTTGACTCTGACGGTCCAGGCGCGGGTCAGGAATATCGTGAGGAATCGACGCATGGCAGAAATCACTGGGGATCAGCGCGTCCAGGCGGAGGTGCTCGAAGGGCTGGCCACAGCCGTCAACCACCGCCGCTGGTTCGTCGAGCTGGCCGTGCCCTACCTCGGTGACAACCCCATCGAGATCGGCAGCGGCCTGGGCGACTACGCCCTCGAATGGATCGAGCGCATCCCCCGGCTCACCGCCACCGAAGCCGACCCGGACCGGCTCGTCAACCTCAAGGAACGACTGGCCCAGCACCCCGGCATCGAGGTCCGGCAGATGCTGCTGCCACACACCGAGCGGGGCGACTACAGCGCCGCCGTGTCGTACAACGTGCTGGAACACATCGACGACCACGTGGGCGCGCTGCGCAGCATGCGCGACCTGGTCCGCCCCGGTGGCGCGGTGATCATCATCGTGCCGGCGTTCCAGTTCGCGATGGGCCCGGCGGACATCGCCACCGGGCACGTCCGGCGCTACACCAAGAAGACGCTCGCCACGGCGATGACCGAGGCCGGGCTCACCGTCGAGAAGATCCACTACGCGAACGCGCTCGGCCTGATCGGCTACTTCATGGCCACCAAGGTCTTCCGGCTGATGCCGAAGGAGGGCCCGATGGTGAAGGTCTACGACACGCTGGTGCTGCCCGCCACCAAGGCCGCCGAGCAGCTGCTGCGCCCCCCGTTCGGCCAGTCCGTGTTCGCGGTGGCCCGGGTGTAAGGCGGGGGCCCCGCTTAACGCTTCCGGTATAGGCGGGGGCCCTTCTTAACACCTACCTGTTAAGAAGGGCCCCCGCCTTACACCTCAGTCCTTGAGCTGGTACGTGGGGCGGATCACGGCTCGGGCCAGGGTGTGGAACGCGAGGTTGAAGCCGACGTAGGCCGGGCTGGCCTCCCGGCCCACGTCGAGGCGCTCCACGTCGACCGCGTGCACCGCGAAGACGTACCGGTGCGGGCGGTCCCCCGGCGGCGGCGCGGCACCGCCGTAGCCGGTGTCGCCGTAGTCGTTGCGGATGCTGAACGCGCCGCCGAGGTCGGCCTCCCGCACCGAGGTGGACAGCTCGGTGACCGAGGTGGGCACGTTCACAAGCACCCAGTGCCAGAAGCCGCTGCCGGTCGGGGCGTCCGGGTCGAAGCAGGTCACCACGAAGCTCTTCGTCTCCGCCGGGAAACCCGACCAGGACAGGTGCGGCGAGACGTTCTCACCGCCGGCGCTGTCGTGCGCGTACCGGGCGTCCATCGGCTCGCCGTTGTGCACGTCGTCGCTCGTCAGGTCGAACGACGGCACGGTCGGCAGCAGCTCGTACGGATCCGGGGCGATCGGTCGTTCCAGGGTCATCGAAACGGGTCCTTCCGAAGTGCGCGGGAAAATGTCCTGCGCCCCTTCATACCCCGCTGTCGTGCTGCCGGCGCACCATCTCACTGATCCAGACCGGCGCGTACGGGGACGTGCAGCCCGGCGGCGTCGGATAGTCCTTGAGCACCGCCAGGCGCTCCCCGATGCCGACCGCCCGGGCGCGCAGCGCCGCGTGCTCGATCCCGATCTGGGCCAGGCAGTGGTTCATCGCCCACTGGAGGCGGTCCGGCGCGTCCCGCATCTCCGCCTCGATGACGTCGAGCAGGCCGGGCAGGTCGAGCCCGGCCGGTCTTCGCGCCACGCGTTCCGTGGTCAGCGCCCAGCCGGCGCTCGCGACCACCGGATCCGGGTCGGCGAGCCAGGCCACCCGCAGCGGCTCGGCGTGCGGGCTCTTCTTCACCACGTAGTTGACCAGCCAGTCGTGCACCTTTGGCGTGCGCGCCTCGCGAAGCATGGCGTCCAACTCGTCCGGCCCGTACGCCTTCGGCCGGCAGATCAGCAGCGCCAGCAGCCGCGCCGCGCTGTCCCCGGTGGCCCACAGCTCACGGGCCAGCTCTTGCTGCGTCTTCAGCCGCTTGGCGAGCGCGCGGAGCCGGCCCAGGTTGACCCCGTGGTCGTCGCCGTGTTTCTCGTTGACCGCGCGAACCTTCGGGTCGTCGAGCGCGGCCAGCTCGGCCAGCACGTCGGCCACCGCCGCGTCCGTCACCGCTGCCTCCTGGGTGTCGCGGGCGGAGGGTGTGGGATTCGAACCCACGAAGACATCGCTGCCTTACCGGTTTTCAAGACCAGCGCCATCGGCCACTAGGCGAACCCTCCCGGCGCGCTCCCGCACGGGGTACGCGACCGCGCCTAGTCTGCCATGAACCGCGGATCGGGTAAGACTGTGCCATGCGTGCGATCACGATCAGCGAACCCGGCGGACCCGAGGCGCTCGTCTGGGCCGAGGTCCCCGATCCCGAGCCCGGCCCCGGCGAGGTGGTCGTCGACGTGCGGGCCAGCGCGGTCAACCGGGCCGACCTGCTGCAACGGCAGGGCCACTATCCGCCGCCGCCGGGCGCGCCCGCGTACCCCGGGTTGGAGTGCTCGGGGACGGTCCGGGCGCTCGGCGCGGACGTGACCGGCTGGTCGGTGGGCCAGGAGGTCTGCGCGTTGCTTGCCGGCGGCGGGTACGCCGAGCGGGTGGCCGTGCCGGCCGGGCAGTTGCTGCCGGTGCCGGCCGGGGTTGACCTGGTGGAAGCGGCGGCGCTGCCGGAGGTGGCCTGCACGGTCTGGTCGAACGTGGTGGACCTGGCCGGGCTGGCGGAGGGGGACACGCTGCTTGTGCACGGCGGCGGCAGCGGCATCGGCACGTTCGCGATCCAGCTCGGGGTGGCGCTCGGTGCCACGGTGGTGGTGACCGCGCGGGCGGCGAAGCACGAGCGGCTGCGTGCGCTGGGCGCCGCGCAGACCATCGACTATCGGGAGCAGGACTTCGTCGAGGAGGTACGCCGGGTGACCGGCGGGCGCGGCGCGGACGTGATCCTGGACATCATGGGCGCGTCCTACCTGCCGCGGAACGTGGCGGCGCTGGCGACCGGCGGGCGGCTCGTGGTGATCGGCATGCAGGGCGGCCGGAAGGGCGAACTCGACCTCGGGATGCTGCTGGCGAAGCGGGCCTCGGTGCACGCGACCGCGTTGCGCTCCCGGCCGCTCGCCGAGAAGGCGGCGATCACCCGGGGCGTACGCGAACAGGTGTGGCCGCTGGTGGAGGCCGGAAAGGTCCGGCCGGTGGTGCACGCGCGGGTCGACATGGCGGACGCCGCCGACGCGCACCGGCTGGTGGAGACCAACGACCACCTGGGCAAGGTGCTGCTGGTGCGGTGACGCCTCAGTCCCGGGGCAGCACGAGACGCGCGCCGGGGCCCTCGGTGGCCAGCGAGTCACCGGGGTTGTAGAGCGTGCAGCGCTGCAACGACAGGCAGCCGCAGCCGATGCAGCCGTCCAGGTCGTCGCGGAGTTTGCCGAGCAGCCGGATCCGCTCGTCGAGCCGGTCCCGCCAGGCCCGGGAGAGCGCGGCCCAGTCTTCCGGGGTGGGCGTGCGCCCGGCGGGCAGCGATTCGAGCGCCTCCCGGATCTCATCGAGCGACACGCCGACCTGCTGGGAGATCCGGATGAAGGCGACCCGGCGCAGCTCGGTGCGGGCGTAGCGGCGCTGGTTGCCGCCGGTGCGCGCGGCGTGGATCAGGCCGAGCCGCTCGTAGTAGCGCAGCGCGGAGGGTGCCACGCCACTGCGATCGGCGAGCTGGCCGATGGTCAGGGTTGCCTCGTGCATCACAGGACCTTGAGGTGAAGTTCGGTTGAGGTTCGAGGCTATCGACATGACGACGACCACCGCCACCGAGTTGGCCACGCTGCTGGACCGGGTGCGCGCCGGCCGCAAGTTCGGCGCGAACGTGTACTCGACGCTCGACGTGCTCCAGGTCCTCTACGACCGGGTGCTGCGGATCACCCCGGCCACCGTGGACGATCCCGACCGGGACCGGTTCCTGCTCTCCAAGGGGCACGCGGTCGCCGGGTACTACGCGCTGCTCGCCGCCCGGGGTTTCGTGCCTGCGGAGTGGCTGGACGACCAGGGCGGCCCGGCGAGCCGGCTCGGTGACCATCCGGACCGGACGCTGGTGCCCGGCGTGGAGGTGGGTACCGGCTCGCTCGGCCACGGGCTCGGGCTGGGCGTGGGCGTCGCGCTCGGCCTGCGCGCCCAGGGACGGACCAACCCCCGGGTGTACGTGCTGCTCGGCGACGCCGAACTGGACGAGGGCGCCAACCACGAGGCGATCGCGTACGCGGGCGCGACCGGGCTGGGCAACCTGACCGCGATCGTGGTGGACAACCGCTCCGCCACGCACGGCTGGCCGGGCGGCGCGGCGAGCCGGTTCACCGTCAACGGGTGGACCGGCGCCGCCGTCGACGGCCGTGACCACGACGCCCTGCACACCGCCCTGACCGGGCACGACCACCACCGGCCGCACGTCGTCGTCGCGGCCGTCGCCGACGGGGAGTGACGCCATGACCATGCGGGACGTATTCGTGTCGAGCGCCGAGGAGGTGCTTGCGGACCCCCGGAGCGTGCTCGTGCTGGCGGACATCTCCGCCGCCGCGTTCGCCCCGGCCGCCACCAGGTACCCGGACCGGGTGGTGAACGTCGGGATCCGGGAACAGCTCATGATCGGCGTGGCCGGCGGGCTGGCGTTGACCGGGCAGCGGCCGATCGTGCACAGCTACGCCCCGTTCCTGGTCGAGCGCGCGTACGAGCAGATCAAGCTGGACCTCGACCACCAGGGCGTCGGTGCGGTGCTGGTGAGCATCGGCGCCTCGTACGACCGGGCGGCGGCCGGGCGCACCCACCTCGCGCCGGCCGATGTGGCGCTGATCGACACGCTCGACGGGTGGACCGTGCACGTGCCCGGCCACCCCGACGAGGTACGCCCGCTGCTGCGCGACGTGGTGTGCGGGCGGGACCCGGCGTACCTGCGACTGTCCACCGCCCGCAACGCGGTCGCGTACCCGCAGGCGGGTGGCCTGCGGGTGGTCCGCGACGCCGGGCCGGGCGCGGCGCTGCTGGTGGCGGTCGGGCCGGTGCTGGACGCCGCGCTGCGCGCGGTGGCCAACCGGCCGGTCACGGTCGCCTACACCCACCGGCCGCGGCCGTTCGACACCGCCGGGCTGCGGGCGCTTGCCGGCGCCGAGGTGATCCTGGTCGAGCCGTACCTGGCCGGCACCTCGGCCCGGGTGGTGGCGGAGGCGCTTGCCGACCGGCCACACCGGCTGCTCTCCCTCGGCGTGGGCCGGACGGAGTTGCGCCGCTACGGCGCGCCGGAGGACCACGACCGCTGGCACGGCCTGGACGCGACCGGCCTGCGGCGCTCGGTCGACGCGTTCCTCACCCCGGCCGGCTGACCGCCGGCACGACGGAACCCCGCACCGCTCCCGGCACGACAGGACCCCGCACCGGGAGCGGTGCGGGGTCCTCAGGTCGCCGTGCGGGTCAGCGAACGGCGGCGGGTTTGGCCGGGCGGCGCCGGGCGCGCTCGCGGGCCAGGATCCAGATCGCCTCGACGCCGTCCTTCCAGGTGATCTTCTTGCCCTCCTCGCGACCCCGGGCGCGGTAGCTGATCGGCACCTCGTAGGGGCGGATGCGCTGGCGGAGCAGCTTGCCGGTGACCTCGGCCTCCATGCCGAAGCCCCGCGAGCGCACCTGGAGCGAACGGTAGAGCTCCAACGGCATCAGCTTGAAACAGGTCTCCAGGTCGCCGATGTAGGAGTTGTAGAGCATGTTGGCGGCCAGCGTGACGCCCTTGTTGCCCATCACGTACCAGAAACTGTAGGAGCTGTGGCTGCCGAAGGTGCGATTGCCGTAGACCACGGTGGCGTGCCCGTCGAGCACCGGCTGCAGCAGGCGCGGGATGTCCTGCGGGTCGTATTCGAGGTCGGCGTCGAGGATGACCATGTACTGGCCCTCGGCGCTGTCCACGGCGGTCTTGATGGCCGCGCCCTTGCCGGCGTTGCGCTGGTGGGTGATCACCCGCAGCCGGGCGTCGTCGACCCGGCCGAGCACCTCGCCGGTGCCGTCCCGGCTGCCGTCGTCCACGACGACGAGCTCGATCTCACACGGATAGTCGACCGCCAATGCCTGCTTGAGCGCATCCGCGATACGTTCTTCCTCGTTGTAGACCGGCATGAGGATCGAGAGCTTCACGGGTTCTCCACGGAGGCGATGGCAAGTCGGGGCTTAGCGTAGCCTGGCGGGCTCGTCAGGTCACAGCAGCCCGCCCACCCTACTTCTGCTTGAGTGGCACCACGATGAGCCGGGCGACCCCCTTGTCGCCCTCCTTCGTCCCGGCCACCCCGACCGTCGTGCCGACCTTGACGTCGGTCGACCGAATCGTGGCGCGGCGCTCGACCACCCGCAGCTTCTCGTCGAACGTCCAGGTCATGGTGAAACCGTCGGTGGACTTCACGGTCACCGACGTCGCGTCGATCGCGGTCACCGCGCCGCGCTGCACGGCGACGGTCTTCGTACCCTTCTCCTTGGTCTGCACCACCACCTCGCCGTGCAGCGTGTTCTTCCGCAGCAGCACCCGGGCCCGGCCCCGCTTGCGCCACTCCTGGGCCCGGTCCCCCTTGCGCTTCGGTCCGGCCTCCGGCGTGCCGGAGGCGGACGGCGCGGGCGCCGCGACGGGGTCGACGTCCAGGTCGGCCGGGTCGACGCCGAGCGCGGCCAGCGCCTGTCCGTCCACGCCCATGGCGGCGGCCACCTCGACCGCGCTCTCCCCGGCCGCGCCGACGCCGGACTGCGCCGCGTCGACGCCGGACTGTGCCGCGCCGCAGCCGGCGAGGCCGAGCGCCGCGGCGGCGAGCAGTGCGGTGGCGCCGGTGACGATTCGCTGACGTGCCATCGGTGTTCCTCTCGTCGGTGGTGACGTCAGCATCCCCCGGTGACGCGCGCGCAGCGTCAGGCCGATGTTCGGGCCAGGTAAGGATCCGCGGGCAGCCGGACGGCGAAGGCCGCGCCGCCCTCCGGGGCGTGCCCGGCGGCGATGTCGCCGCCCAACCGGCGCACCAGCCCGGCGGCGAGCGCCAGCCCGAGCCCGCTGCCCACCTTGCGCACCCCCCGGTACCGCTGGTGCAGCGCGCCGCGTTCGAACGCCACCGCCAGGTCGTCGTCGGTGAAGCCGGGCCCGCCGTCGCGGACCTCCAGGACCCCGCCGGCCGCCGGGCCCCCGCCCGCCGGCCGGACCGCGAGCACCACGGGCGACCCCGGGGGTACGACGCGCAGCGCGTTCTCCAACAGCCCGTCCACCACCTGCCGGATCCGCCCCGGATCGGTGTACGCCGGCACCGGCGCGCCGGGCGTCTCCACCCGGAACGGCACCCCGACCGCCGCGCACCTGTCGAACCAGGTGCGTTCGGCGTCGGCGACGACCCGGGTCAGGTCCACCGGACCCGGTTCGAGCGGGAAGTCGGCGGCCTCCAGCCGGGCCAGCGCGAGCAGGTCGCTCACCAGCCGGTCCAGATGCTCGGCCTCGGCGAGCACGGTCCGGCCGGTCGCCGGGACCGCGTCCGCGCCGATGACACCGTCGGCGAGCGCCTCGGCGTAGCCGCGGATCGCGGTCAGCGGGGTCCGCAACTCGTGCGAGACGGAGAGCAGGAACTCCCGCTGCCGCCCCTCGCTCGTGGCGAGCGCGGCGGCCAGCCCGTTGAGCGCGTACGCCAGATCGGCGACCTCGTCGGGCGGCTCGACCGGCACCCGAACCGCCCGGTCACCGGCGCGCAGCCGGGCGGCGGCGTCGGCCGCGACCCGGATCGGCCGGGCCAGCCTGCGGGCGAGCAGCAGCCCGGCGGCGGCCCCGGCGGCGAGGCCGGCCAACAGCGGCAGCCACAGCCCGCGCAGCACCTGCCGCCAGGGGCCGGCGGTGACGGCCCGGGTGAGCACCACCCCGTCGCCGCCGGGCAGCGCCCGCGCCTCGACCAGCCGGCGTTCCCCGTCGACGAGCCGCCGGCCGGAGACGTTCCCGCCGGCGGCCACCCGAGCGACGAGCGGCGCGGGCAGCCCACTCCGGTCGACCTGGCCGCCCCGGAGCAGGTACACCTCGATCTGCTGCTGGCGGAGCTGCCGGATGAGCCGGTCCCCGGCGCCGTCGCGCTGGCGCACCGCCCGGACCCGCAGCACGTCGGCGGCGAGCCGGGCCTGCGCGGCAAGCGCGGCCTGGTCCCGACGTTCCACGCCGCGCACCGCCAGCGGGACCGCGACCAGCGCGGTGACAAGCACCGACACCAGCGCGACCGCGCAGGTGACGAGCACCGCGCGGGCGGTCAGGGTGTGGCCGTACCAGCGGCGGGCCGGCGGCGCGGCGGGGCCGGGCCGGACGATCGGCAACGCCACCGTGTGCTGCTCACGCATCTGCCGCGTACCCGACGCCACGGTGGGTGCGGATCACGCTGACCGGGCCGAGCTTCGCCCGGACCTGCGCCACGTGCACGTCCACGGTCCGGGTGCCGCCGTGCGCCACGTAGCCCCAGACGGCGGCCAGCAGCTCCTCCCGGGTGAAGACCCGGCCGGGACGGGCCATCAGGTGGGCCAGGAGGTCGAACTCGGTGGAGGTGAGCTGCACCGGAACCCCGCCGGCGGTCACCGCCCGGCGGGCCGGGTCGAGCGTCACCGCGCCGAGCACCCGCGGCTGCTCGGGCGGCGTGCCGGCGCTGCGGCGCAGCACGGCCCGCACCCGGGCGACCAGCTCACGCGGGCTGAACGGCTTGGTGACGTAGTCGTCCGCGCCCAACTCCAGGCCGACCACGCGGTCCACCTCGTCGTCGCGCGCGGTGAGGAAGATGACGGGCGTCCAGTCACCCGCCGCGCGCAGCCGCCGGCAGATCTCGGTGCCGGCCAGGCCGGGCAGCGCGATGTCGAGCACGCAGGCCACCGGGCGCAGCCGCCGCGCGGCGGCCAGCCCGGCCGTGCCGTCCCGTTCCAGGTGTACGCCGAAGCCGTCCCGGGTCAGGTAGAGCCGGACCAGGTCGGCGATGGCGGGTTCGTCCTCGACCACGAGGACGAGCCCGCGCTGCGCGTCGGCGGCGGTCACCGGCCCATGATGACCGACCGGCCGCCCACCGGACCGTCAGGGACATGTTCGAATTCGGTAAGGAGAATGTCAGCGGGCCGGCGCCGGGCGGAACACGGCGGGCCGGTTGCCGGCCGGCGCGTCACCGATGGTGGCGACAAGTCGTTCCGCCGGAGTCCGCAGCCGGGTCCGGAAGGCGTGGTTGAGCAGCGCGTCGAGCTGCCACACCGCCCTGGGGTGGTGGGTGCGGATGAGAAACCGCTCGCGTACCCCGTCGATGGCGGTGGCCGCCAACTCCAGGCGGTGCGCCCGCGGGTCCGGACTCCACGTGACGTTGCTGAGTTCCCGCAGCTCGGTGTTGAGGTGCAGGCGCAGCCGGTGCAACACCCGGGTCTGCCGGGTCACCACCAGTCGGCGGTGGGTGAGGAGCATCAGGTATTCGCCGCCGACCGGATGCTCCGGGCGGCTGCACCGGGTGACCAGGATGGTGGCGTCGCCGGAGCCGACGCACCGGCGGAACACCGGCATGTGCCGGGTGGCGGTCTGGAGCGCCAGGCCGGTCTCGGCGGCGGCCGGAAGGAACGTACGCGAGAACACGTCCATACCGGTCCAACGAGCGGTTGACCTGGAGTGATATGGGTCACGCCCGACTTCTGGAACTTCCACCCGGGCCCGCGGGCGTCGGCTCCTCGCTCAGAGCAACTCGACGATCGTGGCGTTGGCCATGCCGCCACCCTCGCACATGGTCTGCAGGCCGTACCGGATGCCGTTGTCCCGCATGTGCTGGAGCATCGTCGTCATGATCCGCGCGCCGGACCCACCGAGCGGATGACCGAGCGCGATCGCCCCGCCACGCGGGTTGAGCCGCTCCGGGTCCGCCTCGGTCTCCGCCAGCCAGGCCAGCGGCACCGGGGCGAACGCCTCGTTCACCTCGTACACCCCGATCTCCTCGATGCCCAGCCCCGCGCGGCGCAGCGCCTTCGCGGTGGCCGGAATCGGGGCGGTGAGCATGGTGACCGGATCGTCGGCGGCGACCACGGCGGTATGCACCCGGGCCAGCGGGCGCAGGCCGTGCCGGCTGGCCCACTCGGCGGTGGTCACCGCGAGCGCGGCGGCGCCGTCGGAGATCTGCGACGCGGACCCGGCGGTCACCACCCCGTCGGCGCGGAACGGGGTGGCCAGCTCGCCGAGCTTCGCCAGCGACGTGTCCCGGCGGATGCCCTCGTCGGCGGCGAACTTGCCGCCGTCGGCGAGCGGCACCGGGACCAGCTCGGGGTCGAACGCGCCGGCGTCCTGCGCGGCGGCCGCCTTCTCGTGGCTGGCCAGCGCGAACTCGTCGAGCTGGGCGCGGGAGAAACGCCACCGCTGCGCGATCAGCTCGGCCCCGACACCCTGGTTGAACGGCAGCGCGGAGTCCTCCGCGACACCCTCCACCCCGCGGTAACGCTCCAGGATCGCGGCGCTGAACGGCATCCCGCCGGCCACGCTGGAACCCATCGGCACCCGCGTCATCGACTCGACACCGCCGGCCACCACCAGGTCGGCCTGCCCGGAGAGGACGGTCGCCGCGGCGAAGTGCAGCGCCTGCTGACTCGACCCGCACTGACGGTCGACCGTGGTGCCGGGAACCGACTCCGGCCAGCCGGCAGCCAGCACCGCGTTGCGGGCCACGTTCCACGACTGTTCGCCGACCTGCGACACGCAGCCCCACACCACGTCGTCGACCTGACCGGGGTCGATGCCGGTGCGCTCGGCCAGCGCGCGTAGCACGTGCGCCGACAGGTCGACCGGATGCACGCCGACGAGGCTGCCCTTGCGCCGCCCGACCGGGGTCCGCACCGCGCCGACGATGACCGCGTCACTCATGTCTACTCCCGGGTAACCTCGCTTGCTCCGATCCTACGTGCTGACCGACCGGTCGTCCTCCCCGCGCACCGGCGGTCACGGCCGGCCTGACCGGCCATCGCCCCGCCGGGCGGCGGTCACGACTGGACCTGGCCGGTCTCCTCCCCGAGCCCCGGCGGTCACGACTGGGCCGGCCAGCCACTCTCCCGCGCCCGTCGCGGCCGGGCCGACCGTTCCCACGCCCCGGCGGTCGCGGCTGGCATGCTGGGTGGATGGATCCACAGCCGTCACCGGCCCGGCAGTGGCGGGTGCCGCGGGCGCTTCCGCTGGTCAAGGCGCTCGGTGCGCTCGCCCTGGCCGCCCTGGGCCTCCTCCTGGCCGACGGCGATCCGGTCCGGCCGGCGCTGGCCGGGGCGGTCGCCGTCGGCCTGCTCGCCTGGGCGCTGCGCGACATCATCGCGCCGGTCCGGCTCGCCGTCGACCCGGACGGGCTCACCGTGATCCGCGGATACGCCGGCCGACGCCGGTTGCCATGGGCCGAGGTGGAGTCGATCCGGCTGGACCGGCGCAGCCGTCGTGGGGTGACCGCCGAGACGCTTGAGATCGACGCGGGCGAGTCGTTGCACCTGTTCGGCCGCCGGGACCTGGACGCGCCGCTGGACGAGGTCGCCGCCGACCTCACCGCCGCCCGCCCCGCCGCGCACTGACCTCCATCGCCCGACTCCCGCCGCGCACTGCTCCCGCCGCGCCGGACCACGCCCCGCCGTTCCGCCCGCCCTTCCGGAAGCCAAGCGGCGATCATGAGGTTGACGGCAGTGTTGATCTCTCTCGCTGCCGCCAACTTCATGATCACCCCCGTGTCCGGCCCTCGGGCCCGCGCCGGCGGTGACCGGGGCGTCGGGATGGCGCCACTTCGGCGAAGTGGTGTCGATCAAGCAACCCGGACCGTCCCGGGCGTGGGGATCAGCCGGTAAGCGCGGCCGTGCGGACCAGGGCCAGGCCGATCAGGGCGACGAGCACGATCGCGCCCCCCGCGGCCTGGAACGCGGTCCGGCGGGACCGTGGGGCGTACGCCAGGACCAGCGCCACCACCGCGCCGACCACCAGCCCGCCGAGGTGCCCGGCCACCGAGATGCTCGGCACGGTGAATGTGAAGATCAGGTTGATCACCAGGATCGGCACGATCGCCGAGGTGTCCCGGCCCATCCGGCGCATGATCACGAAGATCGCGGCGAACAGGCCGAAGATGGCTGTCGACGCGCCGGCCGTGAACCGGTTCGGCTCGGTGAAGACGTAGGCCGCCACGTTGCCGCCGATCCCGGCGAGCAGATAGAGCGCCAGGAAGCGCAGCGGCCCGAGCACCGCCTCAAGCGTCCGGCCGAGCACCCAGAGCGCCCACATGTTCAACAGCAGGTGCAGCACGCCGTAGTGCAGGAACATGGCGGTGACCAGTCGATACCACTGGCCGTCGGCCACGCCGCCGACACTGCCGTCGGGGAAGCGTGCCAAGCCGAGCACCGCGCCCCACTCGGTCAACGGCGTCCCGCCGCCCATCAGGCCGCCGAGGCCGCCGCCGGCGATCGCGTTCCCGCTCCGGGCGGAGATGACGGAGAACACCATCACCAGCACGTTCAGCCCGATCAGGGCCTTGGTGACGTAGCCCTCGCGGCCGGCGGCACCGCCACCGAAGGCGGTGCGCGCCGGCCGCACGCTGCGGCGTCCCTCGGCGACGCACTCCGGGCACTGGTGGCCGACGGAGGCGTCGCGCATGCACTCGGTGCAGATCGGCCGATCGCAGCGGGTGCACCGGAGGTAGGTCTCCCGGTCGGGATGCCGGTAGCAGACCGGGGTGGTCGGCACCGGCCCCTCGGTGGCGTCGCCTGCCGGCCCGGAGCGCTCAGTCATGCGAGCAAAGGTACCCGCGCGACGCTCAGGACTGCTGCCGCTCGATCTCGACCCGCTCGATCACCACGTCCTGGAGCGGCCGGTCGCTCGGGCCGGTCGGGGTGTTCGCAATCGAGTCGACGACCTTCACCGACTGCTCGTCGGCCACCTGACCGAAGATGGTGTGCCTGTTGTTCAGGTGTGGCGTCGGCGACACGGTGATGAAGAACTGCGAGCCGTTCGTGCCCGGCCCGGCGTTCGCCATGGCCAGCAGGTACGGCCGGTCGAAGCGCAGCTCCGGGTGGAACTCGTCGGCGAACTTGTAGCCCGGGCCACCGCGACCGGTGCCGGTCGGGTCGCCCATCTGGACCATGAATCCGCTGATCACGCGGTGCGAGATGGTGCCGTCGAAGTAGGGCCCGCTACCCGGCTGGCCGGTACGGGGGTCGATGTATTCACGGTTGCCCTCGGCCAGTTCCACGAAGTTGCGGACGGTCTTCGGCGCGTGGTTCGGGAAGAGCTCCAGCCGGATCGGGCCGGCGTTGGTGTGCAGGGTGGCGTAGACAGCCTCGGCCACGGGTACTCCTCACTCGTTGGTCAGTTCCTTGCGGATCCTCCCATGTGCCCGATCTGGCCATGCGGAGGCATCCGAAGGTGGAGGATGACGAAGGACAACTCCCAGGAGGTGGGACCGTGTTTCGAATCGGGCGGCGCAAGACCCAGGGCCAGCTCGCCAAGGCCGAGTTGAACCAGGGCATCGATCACCTGAGGCAGGCCGCCTCGTACGCGGCGAAGGGTGCCGGTGCCACGGTCGGCCCGCGGGTCCAGGCAGCCCGGGTCGCCGTCGCACCTACCGCGGTCATGGTCCGGGACCGGGCGTCCAGTGGCGTCGCGTCGAGCGCCGCCGCGCTCGCCCCGGTGCTCGTGGCCGTGCGCCAGGCGCGGACGGAGGCCGCGGGCAAGGCGCTCTCCGGTCGCAAGGCGGCGGCGGCGAAGCAGGCCGCGATGACGAAGAAGGCGAAGAACATGAAGCCCGGAAAGAAGAAGCAGCGCAGGTCGCGGGGCATGACCACCGGCCTGCTGATCGCCGGCGCCGTCGCCGGCCTGGCCGGGGCGATGGCCATGCGTCGCCGCCGCGAGCAGCAGGAGTGGGCCGAGTACGACCCGACCGGCACGCTGGGCGCGACCGGCCAGGGCACGCTGGAGCCGATGCGGGAGGACGTGGACACGATCGTGGTGGAGACCCCGGAGCCGACCGCGAAGGTGACCCAGGCCGGTCCGGCCGGGGCCGGCAGCTCGGCCGTGGCCGACGGCAGCAGCTCGTCGACCACGCCGCCGGCCGGTGACCCGGTGATCCACCCGAACAGCGAGGTCCCCTCGGTCGCCGAGGGCGCCCGGGACGTCACCGGCCGCCCGGCCGACGACGTCACCAAGGCCGCGCAGAACGGCCGGAGCGCCGCGAAGGCCAGCGGTCGCCGCTGAGTCGGCACCGGCCGTCGGAGCAGCGCCGGCACGCGGGTACGCCCCGCGTGACCGGCGCTTCCGCGCCCCCGGCCGGTCGGCTCCCGGCCGGGCTCGCGGTCAGAGCCAGCCGTTGCGGCGGAACCAGCGGTAGAGCACGAACGAGAGGGTCAGGTTCACGGCCCAGATGCCCGGATAGCCGTACGTCCATTTCAGCTCCGGCATGTTGTCGAAGTTCATGCCGTAGATGCCGGCGATCGCGGTCCACACCGCGCCGATCGCGGCCCAGGCGGCGATCTTGCGCATGTCGTTGTTCTGGTCGACGGTGACCTGGGCCAGCCGGGCCTGGAGGATCGAGTTGAGCAGGTCGTCGTAGGAGTTCACCTGCTCGACCGAGCGACTGAGGTGGTCCTGCACGTCCCGGAAGTAGCGCCGCACCTCGTGGGGCACCGCACGGTTGGCCTGGGAGGTGAGGGTGATCAGCGGTCGCTGCAACGGCACCACCGCGCGCTTGAACTCGACCAGTTCCCGCTTCATCTGGTAGATCCGTTGGATCCGGCCGCTGCTCTGCCGGTCGAAGACGTCCGCCTCCAGCACGTCGAGGTCGTCCTCCAGCCGGTCGGCGACCTCCAGGTAGAGGTCGACCACCCGGTCGGTGATCGCGTACGCGACGGCCCACGGCCCGTGCCGCAGCAGGTCCCGCTTCTCCTCCAGGTCGGCGCGGACCGGCGACAGCCGGCAGGCGTCCCCGTGCCGCACGCTGATCACGAAGTTCGGCCCGATGAAGAGCATCACCTGGCCGGTCTCCACCACCTCGGAGTTCTCCGTCAGCTCGGTGTGCTCGCAGTAGCGGGCGGTGCGTACCGCCAGGAAGGCGATCTCGCCGAAGTGTTCCAGCTTGGGGCGTTGCTCGGCCTTGACCGCGTCCTCCACGGCCAGCTCGTGCAGGCCGAACGTGGCGGCGATCTCGGTCATCTCGGCCAGGTCGGGTTCGTGCAGGCCGAGCCAGACGAACCCGTCCCGCTCCCGGCGGGCGGCGGCCAGGGCCTCGGCGTACTGCGGGCGGCCGGGTCGACGTTCGCCGTCGACGTAGAGCCCGCAGTCGACGATCCCGCTGCGGCCGGGGCGGGCCGGCTGCGGTGTGCGGGGGGACCCGTCGGCGTTGAGGATGCGGGACATGGCGCGTACCGGCGCGGCCCAGGCGCGTGGCCTGGGTGGTCGGTCGCCGTTCTGCCCGGCGCTGCGGTCGCGTGCCACCCGGTCCGTCATCTCTCGCCTCCTCCCCACGAAGCTGCGGCTTGCAGGCTACGCCGGTCGGAGTGAGCGCCGGGCGGGCCGGCCGCGTCAGGGGGGTGAGGGGCGACGCGGCCCACCCGGCACCCCTTGGGGGCGGGAGTGATGCTCGGCACGCCGCCGGCCCGGCCGGGCGGCTCGGGCCTTCCGGTGTGCGGGCCGAACACCGGAAAGGTGAGCGACGCTCGCAGCATTGTGGGCCGCAGGCCGGCCGGGCGGGAGACCCGGGCCGGCCCGCAGGGCCTTTCTGTCGGAAACCCGACAGAAATCAGCCTCGGACGGCCGCCATCGCCTCGGCGAGCCGCCGGACACCCTCGTCGATCCGGTCCGCCGTCACCGCGGAGTACGCCAACCGCAGCGCGTGCCGGCCACCGTCGACCATGAAGTCGCTGCCCTTCACCACCGCGACGCCCCGCTCGGCGGCGGCCGGCGCCAGCCGGTCCACCTCGACGTCCGCCGGCAACTCGATCCAGAGGAAGTAGCCGCCGTCCGGCTCGACGAACCGGGCCTCGGGGATGTGCCGGCGCAGCGACTCAGCAAGCACCCCGGCGCGCTCGCCCAACGCCGTGCGGACCGTGTGGATCGACCGCTCGATCGCCCCGGAGACGCAGAACTGGTGCACGATCGACTGCGCCACCATGCCCGGCGAGATGTAGAGGTTGGTGGCGCGCTTGGCGATCGCCGCGATCAGCTCCGCCGGGCCGACCAGGTAGCCGACCCGGACCCCCGGGCAGACCGTCTTGGTGAAGCTGGAGGCGTGTACCACCACACCCCGGCTGTCCATCGACAGCATCGAGGGCAGCGGTTCGCCCCGGAACCGGATGTCCGCGTACGGGTCGTCCTCGAAGATCGTGAACTCGTGTTCCGCGGCCAGGTCCAGCAGCTCACGGCGCTTCTCCAGGGAGAGCGTCACGCCGGCCGGGTTCTGGTAGTTCGGGATCACGTGGGCCAGCCGCGGCCGTACCCCGGACTCCAGCAGCTTGCGCAGCTCGGCGGTGTCCAGGCCGTCCGGCTGGATGGTCACGCCGTGCACCTCGCCGCCCATCTGCTGGAGGTTGAGCAACGTGCGGTCGTACGTCGGGCGCTCGACGACCACCGCGTCGCCGCGCCGGACCAGGTGGTCGAAGAGGAACGCGTCGGCCTGCAGCGAGCCGTTCGTGACGAGCACCTGATCGGCCTCGACGCCGTGCTTCTCGGCGATCCACTTCCGCAGGGGCGGGTAACCGACGGACGTGCCGTACGCGGTGACCCCGGCGGGATCGGCGTCGAAGGCGCGGACGGCGGCGGCCTTGAGCCCTTCGACATCGACGATGTCCAGCGAGGGGGCCCCACGGGCAAAGGAGATCAGCTGCTCGGCGGTCATGCGCAGAGCCTAGGGCCTGGCCCGGCGGCTCCGACCGCGATACACGCGAAGTTCAACATGCGGGCGGTCATCGGCGTAGACCAGGGTCGACGGGGAAACGAAGCCGACTCGCGAGCTGTCTACGATCCGACCGGACGCTGGCGTCGGTGACACCGCCGCCGCAGGATGACGGGTCGGCAGACCCGCGAGACAGGGAT
Source organism: Micromonospora sp. WMMD1128 (assembly GCF_027497235.1). NCBI lineage: Bacteria > Bacillati > Actinomycetota > Actinomycetes > Micromonosporales > Micromonosporaceae > Micromonospora > Micromonospora sp. WMMD1128. The sequence goes on along the minus strand of NZ_CP114902.1, from coordinate 6,576,102 downwards.
GGGGCTCGTGACCGAGGACGAGACGGGACGACTCGACGACCAACGGTTCGCGCAGTGGCTGGCCGCCGAGGCCGGGGTGGCGCTCACCGCGCTACGGGACCGGCAGGGCTTCGCCGACCCGAAAGCGCTCAAGGATGCCGGTGACCGCGCGTCGCACGAGCTGATGACCGCGGCGCTGGCCCGCTGGCGGCCGGCGGACGCGGTCCTCTCCGAGGAGGAGGCCGACGCGCGCCGGGCCTGGGCGGACGGGGAGCGCGCGCCCCGGCACGAGGCGGACCGGGTCTGGATCATCGACCCGCTGGACGGCACCCGCGAGTTCTCCGAGGCCGGGCGGGACGACTGGGCGGTGCACGTGGCGCTCTGGCAGCGCTCCGCCGCGCCGGACGGCGCGCTTGTCGCCGGGGCGGTCGGCATGCCGGCGCGGACCACGGTGGACGGTACGCCGGTGGTCCTCGGCACCACCTGCCCGACGCCGAAGGCGACCGAGGGGCCGATCCGGATCGCGGTGAGCCGCAGCCGGCCCCCGGCGTTCGTGGGCGAGCTGGTCGAGATGCTCGGCGCCCGGGCCGTACCGATGGGTTCGGCCGGGGTCAAGGTCTGCGCGGTGGTGACCGGCGAGGTCGACGCGTACGTCCACGCGGGCGGACAGTACGAGTGGGACAGTGCCGCGCCGGTGGCGGTGGCACTGGGCGCGGGCATGCACGCGTCCCGGATCGACGGGTCGCCGCTGCGCTACAACCGCGCCGACCCGCGCCTGCCCGATCTGCTGGTCTGCCGCCCCGAGTTGGCCGATCGACTGCTCGACGCGATCGCCCGGACCGGGGTCGAGATGCCCGCTTCGGCCGTCACCGGTGACCGGGGTGAGGCGTTCGGCTGAGAGTGACGGTACGTACGGCCGGGGTGATGCGGGTTATCGTCGGACGGGAATGCGCGTCCGACCTGAGCCCGACCACCCGGGCCGCCGACAGCCAGGGAGGGCCATGCCGGCCGACCGAGACCCGCACACTGCCTTCGGGCAGCCGACCGGCCTGTGGCCGGGGCAGGACATTTCGCGCCAGTCGGGCAGCCCCGCGCTGCCCTGGCCCGAGGCCGAGGCTCCGCCAGCGGCCCGCGCCGAGTTCCGCGGTGACCTGCCCTGGCCTGACCGGGAGCTGCCCGACCACAACCACCCGGAGCCGCTCTGGTCGGGCCCCGACCAGGGCTGGCCGGGGCCCGACCGGGGCGGCGCCGACTGGGCGCCGGACGGCCCGGGGTCCGCGGCCGGCTGGGGCCCGCCGGTCGGCCCGGCATCCCACGACGGCACCGCCTGGACCGGACCGACCGACAGCGCCACCTGGGCCGGACCGACCGATCGCACCGGCTGGACCGGCCCCACCGACGGCGCCACCTGGGCCGGACCTGCTGACAGCACCGGCTGGACCGGACCGGCCGACAGCGCCGCCTGGGGCCAGGGAGCGACGGCGACCGCCACGCTCACCGGGCCGCCGCTGGCGGACGCTCCGGCCGAGCCGCGGTCGGCGGGTGGTGGCCCCGGCCGACCGCCGCACCCGCCGGTCACCCCGGGTCCGCCGCCCGGTGGCTCCCGGCCGCGTTGGCGAATGATGGTCGCGGCGGCCGTGACGCTGGCCGTGGCGAGCGGCGGGGTCGCGGTGGCCGCGCTGCGGCCCGATGCGACGAACCCGCAGGCCGGCGAGGTGCCGGCCGCGGGTCAGCCGAAGCCGTCAGCCGGCCTCGGCGCCCCGGCCAAGCCCGGGTCCGCACCCCCGAGCGCCGCACAGGGCCTCGGCGGCAAGCCCGACGCGAAGGCGTCGGCGTCCGCCGCCCCGGGCGTCGGCAGGGGCTTCGGCGGTACGCGGCTGACGCTGCCCGGCGCGTCGATCGGCGTGCAGAACGGGGAGAGCTTCGGGCAGGCGCTCAGCCGTTCCGACCGGACCTTCGGCAAGCTCCAGATGGCCCGGATCTTCTACCCCGGCCTGCCGCCGGCCTGGTCGGGCAGCCGCTCCGACGTGGTGGACCGCACCGTGGTGGTGTCGTTCAAGGCCGCACCCCAGGAGATCAACTCCGGCAAGCACGACTCCCGCCTGGCCTCCTGGTTCGCCTCGATCCCGCGCGACCACAACGTGTACTGGTCCTACTTCCACGAGCCGGAGGACGACGTCGAGCGCGGCGCGTTCACGCCGGACGCGTACCGCACGGCGTGGAAGCGGGTCGCCGGTCTCGCCGCCCGGGCGAACAACCCGAAGCTGATCAACACGCTGATCCTGATGTGTTGGACGCTCGACCCGAAGTCCAAGCGCAGCTTCGACTCGTACTACCCCGGTGGCGACGTGATCGAGACGCTCGGTTGGGACTGCTACAACTGGGGCAAGAAGTGGAATCGGTACGCCCCGCCGCAGGAGATCTACGGCGCGATGATCAGCAAGTCCAAGGCGCTTGGCAAGCCGTGGGGTGTCGCGGAGACCGGCAGCGACCTGGTGCCCGGTGACTCGGGCACCGGGCGGGCCACCTGGATCCGCTCCATGACCGGCTATCTCAACGGCCAGCGGCCGGAGTTCGTGGCGTACTACAACCAGACCGTCAGTCAGGGTGACTTCCGGCTGCTCGACCAACCGAGCATCCAGGCGTGGAAGGCGTTCTGCGTGGCCTGAGCCGGGCCGACGAAACCGCACGACGGGCGGGCGACCTCGGTCGCCCGCCCGTCGTCGTCACCGCTCGGACAGCCGGCGCTCAGATGCCCCGGCCGCGCTTGTGCAGCGTGCGCAGCACCCGGTCGGCCTGCACCGCCCGACTCGCCACGGCCAGCGCCAGGTAGGCGCGTGGCTCCTTCGGATTGCGCGCCAGCGTGCGCCGGGCCCAGCGGACCGCGTCCCGCCGGTTGCCCATGGCCGCCTGCGCGAAGGCGATCTGGCCGGCCACCCGCGCCTCGCCGTGCGGGACGGTGGCGAACTCGGGATAGCGGCGCAGCAGCCACTGCAACGCCGTCGAGATCGTCTCCCAGCGCTGCGCGAAGTAGGACCGCTTGTGCCAGCGGACCAGCACGTACGGACTCTCCACGTTGACCAGCGGGGCGTACCGGGCGGCCCGGAGCAGGAACTCGTAGTCCTCCGCGTAGCTGCCCGGGATCTGCTCGTCGACCAGGCCGATCGCGTCGACGAGCGCGGCCCGGCGGATCAGGAAGGTGGACGGGTGCAGCTCGGTGAGCCGATCCCGCAGCAGCGCCTCCAGCGTGATCCGGGCCCGGTCCAACGAGCGGTCCACCGTGCGGTCGTCGTAGCTGACCCGGATGCCACAGCTCACCAGCGCGCCGTCCGGGTGGGCGTCGAGCGCGCCGAACTGGGCGGCCAGCTTGCCCGGCAGCCACTCGTCGTCGTCGTCGCAGAACGCCACCCAGTCGCCGGTGGCCGCCTCGATGCCGGTGTTGCGCGCCCCCGCCAGGCCGGCGGTGTGGGTGTTGGTGATGACCCGGATCCGCCGGTCGCCCCGATCCGTCTCCAACGACCGGTCCGGCTCGGACTGGTCGTAGACCACGATCGCCTCGATCAGGCCGGGGTGCGCCTGGCTGAGGATGGCGTCAAGCGCCGCACGCAGCAGCTCCGGACGGTCCCGCGTCGGTACGACCACCGAGATGCTCGGCCCACTCATGATCTCTCCACGGAATCGTCGGAACCCCGCTGGCCCAGGTAGCCGTAGCGGACTCGGAGGGGCAGCGTGGCCAGGCTGACCACGGCCCGGCTGCGGCGCGGCAGGCGGTCCCGCCACGCCTCGTCCCGCCGTACCGTCAGCGGACCGCCGCTGAACCGCAGCGGGTTGCCCGCGACGCTGTGCGCCCGGAACGGTGCGGCCGGCTCGGCGGCGGTGTCCACCGGGCCGCCGGCCAGGATGCGCAGCGCCGCCGGGTCGTCCGGCAGGCCGGTGAACTCGCGCAGCCGGCGTACGGTGCCGGCCGGGTCGGCGGTGAAGTCCTCGTAGCGCAGCCGCAGCACCTTCGCGCGCGCGGCGAGCAGGTGGAACGCGGCGTTCTGCGCGGTCCACAGCTTGCTCACCTCGAACGGGGAGAAGGTCGGCATGAAGTCCTCGCCGTCCACCACCTCGGGCCGGCGCACCTGCTTGCCCCAGGAGTACGCGACCGCCCGGCTGTCCCGGACCAGGTGCAGCACCCGCAGGTCGAGCCCGTCGGCCCAGCTCAGCGCGAACGCGAGCGAGGCGTGCTTGCTGGAGTCGACCACCACCCGCGCCCCGGTCACCGCGAGCGCGGCGCGGTAGATCCGGGTGTAGAGGTCGCCGTAGCGGCGGACGTCGGCGAGTTGCTCCGGGGCGAGCGTGTTCTTCGCCAGCCGGGGGATGTGCCGGGTCCGGTCGACCCGGTCCTTGAGCGCCAGCACGTCGTCCCGGTCGACCGCGGACCAGCCGCCGAAGGCCTGCTCGCCGACCTCGTGCCAGAACGGGCAGGCGGTGAACCGTTCGCCGCAGCCGCACCGCTCGTCGGCGCCGAGCGCCCGTTCCCAGAGGTGCACCACCTCACCGACCGCGCACACGTCGGGGCTCTGTGCGAGCAGCAGCTCCAGCAGGGTGGACCCGCTGCGGCCGAGACCGCCGACGAACAGGACGCGCGGTTGCTCCGGCGCGGGGGCGCTCATCCGCGCCGCCCGCCGGCCCGCTGGCGGACCCGGCGGGCCACCAGGTCGTCGATCACGGCGCCGACCCGGGCGACCGCCTCGGCCCGCGGGTCGGGGCGTCCCGGGTCGGCGGCCAGGACGAACCGGCCCGGATCGGCCAGCCCTTCGTCGAGGGCGGCGAGCAGCTCGGTCTCCGACTCGCAGAGCCGGACCATGCCGGCCGCGCCCAGCCGCCGGGAGAACAGTTGCTGGTGGTTGTCGACGTGCTCGTCGTGGGCCGGGTCGCGGGGCACCACGATGGGCAGGTGGCCGGTGCGCCGGGCCTCGGTGATGGTGGCCGGGCCGCCGTGGCTGACCACGAGCGTGGACTCGGCCATCGCGCGTTGCAGCTCCTCGTGACCGAGGAAGGGGGTCGCCTCGGGCAGGGCCGGCGTGCGGCTGTGCCCGTACTGGAGGACCAGCCGGACCTCGGGCCGGGCGGCGTGCCAGCGCTCCAGCCAGCCCACCAGGCGGTCGAAGCGGTGCACGTCGGTGCCGACCACGACAAGCACGTAGGGCGCGGACCGTCGGTCCCGCTGCTGCGGAATGTGCGCCATCAGAGGAGGTTCCCCACGACGGTCGCCTCCGGGTACATCCGGCGCTGCTCCTCCCACTGCACGAGCATCGCGCTGAGGAAGGGCCGGCAGAGCCGGGCGGTGAGCGTCGCGCTGTCGATCCGGTCGTACACCTCGATGTAGATCGTCGGGATCCGGCGCAGCCGGGCCGCCACCACGAACGGCAGGGCGACTCCGGCCCCGGTGGTGACCACCGCGTCCACCCGGCGGCGGCGGATCACCTGCAGCGCGAGGAACGCGTTGCGGACCAGGTTCTTGACGTTGCGGGTGGTGGGGTGGTGGGCCCAGACCACCTCCTCGCCGTCGAGCAGCGACCGGGCGTCCGGCGTGTCGAACGTGACCCACGCCCGGCGCCGGTCCCGGTACCAGGGCTCCAGGGCCAGGAGCTGGGCCAGATGCCCGCCACTGGATCCGACCAGCAGGACCTGTCCCGAGCCTTCGGTTGACCCGCTCACCACAACGTTTCCTCCCGTACGCATGCGACCGCGTCCGGATTTACGTGAATGCCCCTCGGACGCGCCATGACAACCTACTGGCGCGCCCATGGACAACTGAAGGGCCTGTTGGACGGATCCCGGCCACCGGTCGGGTCGCCGCGGGAATCCCGTCGCCGGGATCCGCTCGGCGGTGCGACTCGGCAGGTCAGCACGGGTGGCACCGCCGGGCCGGGCCGGGCCGACCGCGCCGCGACGGATGTGTCAGGATTCCGTCACCGCTCCGCACGCGAGCCGGCGGCGACGTCGACTACCGGGGGCAGGTCGGGCCCACCGCCGGGTACCCGCCCGAATGGCCAGCTCCGATCGGCCATCTCTACGCGGGCTGCCCACACCCGGGCAGGCTTACCGGAACGTGAGCAGACTTTCCCTCAACGTTCGGATCGGGGACACTCGAAGTCACGGTCAGTTCCAGCTGTGCCGTGGACTGCCCGGCTCGGTCGAAAGGGAGCGACAGACTCTGATGCCCTCACCCCATTTGGCCGAGAGCGACGCCGACGGTCTTGCCCTGATGGCCTACCTGGGCTGGTTGCGCCGCCGCTGGTGGATCCTGCTGCTCGCCGCCTTCCTCGGCCTGGCCGGCGGCCTGGCGGTGAGCCAGCTCCAGGAGGCGCGCTACACCTCGACCACGTCGCTGCTGGTGCGCCCGCTCGGTTCCGGAGCGGAAAGCAACCCGAACGCCAAGGTCAACCTCGACACCGAGGCGCAGGTGGTCCGTTCGCTCGTGGTGGCCGAGCGGGCCAAGGGCCTGATGAAGGTCGACACCGGCGGCGACGTGCTGGTCAAGTCGGTGACCGTCAGCGTGCCGCCGAACAGCCAGATCCTCCAGGTGGCGTACGAGGCGGGCAGCCCGGCCCAGGCGCAGGCGGGCTCGCACGCCTTCGCCCAGGCCTACCTCGACCTGCGCAAGGCCACCGCGCAGAAGACGCTGGAGAACGAGACGAACGCGCTCAAGCAGCAGATCGCCGACGTGCAGAAGCAGCTCAGCGCCGTCGCCGGGCGGATCGCCGCGTCCCCGTCCAACTCGCCGGAGCGGGAGCGCGCCGAGGCCGACCGCAACGTGTTGACCAATCAGCTCAGCGGGCTCAACAACCGGCTCAGCCCGCTGGTCTCCACCGCCTCCGACCCCGGCGAGATCATCTCCGACGCCCGGCTGCCCGAGCGGCCCAGCTCGCCGAACCGCACCCTGAACCTGGCCAGCGGCATGGGAGCCGGCCTGCTGCTCGGCATCGTGCTGGCGCTGGTGCTCGACCGGCTCGACACCCGGATCCGGCGCGGGCGCGACATCTCCGACCGGGTCGGCCTGCCGTTGCTGCTCGAGCTGACGTCCCGGGTGCCGTCGCTCTCCGTGCTCCCCGCCACCCACCGGGTCTCCCGCGAGCTGGGCCGCCTGCGCAACGTGCTGCTCTCCGCCGTCCCCGAGCCGGCCCAGGCCGGGCGCGGTCGCCAGCTCCTGCTCTGCGACGGCTCGGCCGGCGCCGCCGCCGGGTTCGTGGCGGCCAACCTGGCCGCCGCGTACGCCCGCACCGGCGCGCAGGTCGCGCTGGTCACCACCAAGCCGGACTCGGCGTTGAGCGGCATCACCGGGGTGGCCGAGGGGCGACACAGCCTCGCCTCGGTGCTCCGCCGGGACGTGCCGGCGCTCAAGGCGCTGGCCCCGGTGCCGGGGCTCGGCCAGCTCCGGGTGCTCGTCCCGGGCGAACTGGACGCGGAGGTCGAGCTGCCCGTCGCCGGCCTGTTGGAGATCCTGCACGAGCTGACCGCGCGCTTCGACCACGTGCTGATCGAGACGGCGCAGCCGACCTACGCCGTGGAGGCCCAGGCCCTGGGTCGATACGTCGACGCGGTGATCATGGTGGCCGAGGCCGGCAAGACCCGCAGTGGTGAGATCACCGCGGCACTCCAGCAGTTCGAGCAGGTGAACGCGCCGGTGATCGGCGCCGTGCTGGCGCCGCGCCTGCCCGCGCCGCCCGGCGGCGCCACCCGCCCGGCGGCGTCGGCCGCGTCGGCCGGTGGGACCGCTCCGGCGAACCCGGCCGACCGGGGCAAGTCCCGCCCGAGTCCCGGCCCGTCCGCCGAGTCGACCATGGTGCTGCCGCGCATGCAGTCGTCCCGCTCCGGTCCGGCCGCCGGGTCGGCGAAGCCGGCCTCCCCCGCCAAGGGTGGCGCTCCGGGCAAGCCGACGCCGGTCAACGGCGCCGGTGGCACCTACCGTTCCCGGGGCGAGGGCGACGGCCGCAGCTACGCCATCGACTCCGGCGAGGACCTGGGGTGAACCGCCGGCAGATGCTCCGCGCCACCCTCGCGCCGGCCGTCGTCCTCGGTGTCGGCGCGGGGTGCAGCGAGCCGCAGCCCAAGCCGGGCAGCGCCAACGTGGTGGACCCGGGCGACGTGACCACGTCGTCGGCCGCGCCGAGCCCGACGTCGAGCCTGCCGGCGGGCCCGTTGACCGGGGCGCCGGTCGGCACGGCGGCGGCGGCGACCCGCCAGGCGGTCGCGGTGCCGCTGCGGGTGAGCCCCGCCACCACCCCCGCCGGCCTGGACGCCGCCGACCTGGTCTACACCGAGTTCGCCGAGTCGGACACGCTGCACCTGACCGCGGTGTTCCACTCCAGGGACGCTGCCAAGATCGGGCCGGTCACCGAGATTCGGCCGGTCGACATCCGGTCGGTCTCGGTGCTGCGCCCGTTCGTCGGCTACGACGGTGGCCCGACCGGCTTCCTCAGCCAGTTCGAGAACTCCGACCTCGACGGCGTGACCCCGGACGACGGGGGCAAGGTCTTCAGCGGCGACTACACCTCCACGGCCGCGCTGCTCAAGGCCGCCCCGAAGGGCGGTCAGCCGCCCACGCCGGCCCTGGACCACGCCACGAACGGCGACGCGCTCGCCGCCCGGGACCTCGCCCCCGCCGCCGAACTGTCCGTCACCGTCTCCGGCGGCCCGCCGATGACCTGGCGGTACGACAAGCAGAAGTCGCTCTGGGTGACCAAGGTCGGCAAGACGACGGTGACGGCGGTCTCGGTGATCGTGCTGACCATGGAATACCGCACGCTCGAGGTGCGGAAGCCGTCGTTCCGCTCGCTGCCGTCGGCGAACGTCTTCGGTGAGGGCGCGGTGGTGGCGGTGTCCGGTCCGAACAGCGCCAAGGGCCGGTGGCGCAAGCCCGGCCTGGGGATGGTCTGCACGCTCGCGGACGTCGGCGGTGACCTGCTGCACCCGCAGCCCGGCAACGCCTGGGTGATCTACGCGCCGACCACCGCCAAGGTCACCGTGAAATGAGCACCGTCACCCCACCCCGCCCGGCGCGGGGGTCGGTGCCGCTCGGCGCGGTGGCGCCGCCCGAGGGGAGCCGCCTCCCGCCGGTCCGGCTCCGGCCGAAGGGTTGGTCGTGGCGGCTGCCGACCGCGTGGCCGCTGATCTCCCTCTTCCTGCTCTGGCCGGTGTGGTGGGCGCTCGGGGTGTCCAGCTTCGTCTTCATCATCTTCGCGGTGCCGATGGTGGTGCAGATGGCCCGGCGAGGTCCGGTCCGGGTGCCGCCCGGCTTCGGCATCTGGCTGATCCTGCTGCTCTGGCTGTTCCTGTCCGCGTCGACGCTCGGGCTCACCGCCCCGGACACGCTGCCGCCCGGTGGTGGCGGCGGCCGTTACCTCGGCTGGGGCATCCGACTGGCGAACTTCGTCGCCATGACCGTGGCGATGCTCTACGTCTACAACCTCAGCGAGCGGGAGCTGTCCCGGCGCCGGATGATCCGGCTCTTCGGGTTCATGGGCGTGGTGGTGGTGGTCGGCGGCTGGATCGGCTCGCTGTTTCCGACCCTCGGCTTCGTCGCGCCGCTGCGTTTCGTCCTGCCGCACTCGATCGCCACCCACCCGTTCGTCGCCTCGCTGATGGACGTCAAGTTTGCCCAGGTCCAGCAGGTGATCGAGGGCGAGGCCAGCTCGCCCCGACCGTCCGCGCCGTTCACCTACACGAACTCGTGGGGGGAGAACACCGCGATCCTGCTGGTCTGGCTGGTCGCCGGCTGGGTGGTGCTGGGAAAGCCGCTGCGCCGCACGGCCGGGGTGGCGATCGCCCTGGCCGCGATCTTCCCGATCATCTACTCGCTCAACCGTGGGCTCTGGATCGGCGTCGGCATCGCCGCGGCGTACGTGGCGCTGCGGCTCGCGCTGCGCGGCCGGATGGTGGTGCTCGGCGGGCTCGCCCTGGCGGTGGGGCTGATCGGCGTGCTGATCGTCGCCACCCCGCTCGGCCGCACCTTCGACGAACGGCTCCAGAACGGGCACAGCGACGACATCCGCACCACCCTGTCCGAGGGCGCGATGAAAGCGGCCAACCACTCGCCGATCCTCGGCTACGGCGGCAACCGGGCGCTGATCGGCAGCAACCGCTCGATCGCCATCGGCAAGTCCGACGACTGCAAGCAGTGCGGCAATCGGGAGCTGGGCAGCAACGGCCAGCTCTGGGCGCTGCTCGTCGGTCAGGGCTGGGTCGGCGCGCTCGCCTACAACGGCTTCTTCCTCTACAGCCTCTGGCGATACCGGCGCGACCACAGCGCGATCGGGATCGCCGGTACGCTCGTGATCATTTTGATGCTCTTCTTCCAGTTCACCTACGGGGCACTGGAAGCCACCCTCGCCTACGCCCTGATCTCGGTAGCCCTGCTGGCCCGCAACGACCGGCAGCGCCGGGCGCTCGCACCGGAGCCACCTCGGGGCACGATCGCCGGGCTACGGGCCCGACTGGAAGCTGCCGGTGACCGCTGATGGTGTTCCTCGTACCCCCGGACGGCGACGGCCGTTCCGCCTACCTCGGTGAGCTGGCCGGCCTGATCTGGCCGGAACCGGCCGAACCGGCCCTGCGCCGCGGCGGCGACGGCTGGGTCGTGGTGCCGTCGGCCGCCCGGCCGCGGCTGCTGGTGCCCACCGGCTCGGGCCGGGCCGCGGCCGGCGCCGTGCGGCACTCCACCGAAGCGGTCGGCCGCAAGGCCAAGCTGGTCCGGCAAGGGCTGGCCACCGCGTTCCGGTTCGGGCTCGGGCCGTTGGTGTTCCGCGACCGGCTGGTCGTCGACGGCGGCGGGCTGGACGCCTACCTGACCGAGGTGCTCGGCGAACCGGCGCTTGTCAGCCTGCACATCGGGCCGGCGCGGGCCAACCGCAAGCCGGTGCTGCAACTGCTCGCGCCGGACGGCCGGGCCCTCGGCTACGCGAAGCTCGGCGTCGACCCGCTGACCCGTGCCCTGGTGCACGCGGAAGCCGCCGCGTTGCGCCGCCTCGCCGGCGTGCCGCTCGGCCCGGTCGTGCTGGCCGGGGTACGCCACCACGGCGAGTGGCACGGGCACGCGCTGTTGGTGCAGGAGGCGCTGCCGGTGCGGCTGCCCCGGGCCGCGCCGGCCACCGCGGCCGAGGCCGAGCGGGCCGCCATGGTGGCGGTGGCCGGCTGCCTCGGCGTACGCCGGGAGTCGTGGGCGGCCAGCGGGCACGCGGCGCGGCTCGGCGCGGCGGTGGACGCGCTCGGTGACCGGCCGGAGGCCGGGCGGCTGCGCGCGGTGCTGGCCTCGGTCGCCGAGGCCGACCCGGTGGTGGCCTTCGGCGCCTGGCACGGGGACTGGAACGGCGGCAACAGCGCGGTGCTTGCCGACGGCCGGGTGCTGGTGTGGGACTGGGAGCGGTTCGAGTCGGACGTGCCGGCCGGCTACGACGCGCTGCACCTGGCGGTGCAGGGCGCGATGAGCCACGACGGGGTGGAGCCGGTCGAGGCGGCCCGGGCGCTGATCGCCGGCGCCGACCGGACGCTCGCGCCGTTCGATGCCGCCGGCGGGAGCGCCGACCTGGTCGCCGTGCTCTACCTGGTGGAGCTGGCGGCGCGTTATCTGCGGGACCGGCAGGCGGAGGCGGGTGCGCGACTGGGGCATGTCGACACCTGGCTGCTGCCCGCCGTGGAGGAGCACCTGGCCCGCCGGGCCGGGTGAGAGTGAGGGGTGGGGACGTGACGGTGGCCAGGGAGCAGGCGCTCCGCGCGGTGAAGTCGGTGAGCCGGACGGTCGGTCGGTTGACCGCGGGTTCACGGATGGTGCCGGGATTCCTGATCGTGGGGGCGCAGCGGTGTGGCACCACCTCGCTGTTCAAGACGCTGTCGCAGCACCCCGGCGTGCTGCCGCCCGCCTACCACAAGGGCGTGCACTACTTCGACATGGACTACCGCCGGGGGATGAGCTGGTATCTGGGGCACTTCCCCACCACCGGCAAGGCCGAGGCGGTGAAGGCGCAGCTCGGCGTACGCGGGATCACCGGCGAGTCGAGCCCCTACTACATGTTCCACCCGCTGGCCGGGCAGCGGATCGCCAAGGACCTGCCCTCGGTGAAGCTGCTGGTGCTGCTGCGTGACCCGGTGGAGCGGGCCTACTCGGCGCACTCGCACGAGCTGGCCCGCGGCTACGAGACCGAGGCGGACTTCGAGCGGGCGCTGGCGTTGGAGGAGCAGCGGACGGCGGGCGAGCGGGAGCGGATGACCGCCGACCCGACCTACCACAGCGAGCACCTGCAACACAACTCCTACCTGGCCCGGGGCCGCTACATCGAGCAGGTGGAGCGGCTGGAGGCGCTTGTCGGCCGGGACCGGCTGCACGTCATCGACAGCGACGACTTCTTCGCCGACCCGCGGCCCTCCTTCGACGCGGTCTGCGACTTCCTCGACATTCCCCGCTGGGCGGACATCGCCTTCGGCAAGCACAACTCGCGGTCCCGGTCGCCGATGTCGGCCGAGCTGCGGGCCCGGCTGGAGGACCACTTCGCCCCGTACGACGAGCGGCTGGCCTCCTGGTGGGGACGCGTGCCGTCGTGGCGGCGGTGAGCCGGGCGGACGCCGACGCCACGGTCGTCCTACCGGCGGTCCGGCCGGCTCCGGGCGCGGGCCTGGGCGGCGTGGCCCGGCAGGGCTTCGCCAACCTGGTCGGGGTGGGCCTGGCCGCGGTGGCCGGTTTCGGCCTCAACATCGTCATCGCCCGGGGCTGGTCGGTCCGCGAGGCCGGCATGTTCTTCGCGGCCACGAGCGCCTTCATGATCGCCGCGTCGGCGGCCCGGCTCGGCACCGACGTGGGCACCGTCTACTTCGTCAGCCGGCAGCGGACGCTCGACCGGCGGGACCAGATCCGCGGCACGATCCTGGTCGGGCTGCTGCCGGTGCTGGCGGTCGGCGTGCTGCTCGGCGCGGCCGGTTGGCTGGCCGCCCCGGCGCTGGCCCGGGCGACCATGCCGGAGGCCGGCCCGGACGCGGTGACCGCGCTGCGTATCCTGCTGGCGTTCGTGCCGCTGGCGGCGTTGAACGACTACGCGCTGGCGGCCTGCCGCGGCTTCGGGCAGATGCGCCCGTTGCTGACCGTGGAGCGGCTCGGCCGCACCCTGGTGCAGTTCCTGGCCGTGGCGGTCGCGGCCTGGCTCGGGCTCTCCGCCACCGTCGCGCTGCCGCTGGCCTGGGTGGTGCCCTACCTGCTCGCCGCCGTGGTCGCGCTGGTGTGGCTGGGTCGGCTGGTCGGCCGGGCCGGGCGGCAGGTGACCCGACCGGTCCCGGCGGGCGAGTTGCTGGTGCCGTTCTGGCGCTTCACCGGGCCCCGCGCGGTCAGCAGCGTGGCCGCGATCGTGGTGCAGCGGCTGGACATCGTGCTGCTCAGCGCGCTGCGTGGGCCGGCGGACGCGGCGATCTACACGGCCGCGACCCGTTTCCTGGTGCTGGGTCAGCTCTCCAGCGTCGCACTCTCCAGCACCGTGCAGCACCGGCTGGCCGCCGCCTTCGCCCGGGACGACCGGGCCGAGGCCCGGCAGCTCTACCAGGCCGCCACCGGCTGGTTGGTGCTGCTCTCCTGGCCGGCATATCTGATCTTCGCGGCGTTCGCCGTGCCCATGCTGGCGTTGTTCGGCGAGGGCTACGCCGACGGTCGCCGGGTCGTCGTCCTGCTCGCGCTGACCATGTTGGTGGCGACCGGGTGCGGCATGGTGGACATGGTGCTCAACATGGCCGGTCGCACCGCGTGGACGTTCTACAACGCGATGGGCGGCACGGTGCTCAACGTGGTGGCGAACCTGGTGCTCATCCCGCGCTACGGCATCCTCGGCGCCGCCCTGGCCTGGACCGTCTCCATCCTGGTCACCAACCTGGTGCCGCTGACCCAGCTCTGGTGGTCGATGCGGCTGCACCCGTTCGGCGCCGGCACCCGGGCCGCGATGGCGCTGGCGGTCGTCGCACTGGGCCTGCCGCTCGGGGTGGCCAGCCTGCTCGGGGCCGCGCCGGCGCTGCTCGCGCTGGTGACGGTCGCCGGCACGGCGGCCTACCTGGCCGGCGTGTGGCGCTGGCGGCGCACCCTGCACCTCGACGCGCTGCGGGCGTTGCGCCGTGGCCGTAACCGGGCCGGGGTGGACCCGGCCGCCAAGTCCTGACCCGTTTTCGCGTACCGATGGGACCTTCGATGACGAGCGACTCCCCCCTCTCCCCGCACGCCGGGCTGTCCACTGTGAAGGCCGCGAAGCTCGCCGCGGTCGGCCTGCTGGCCGACCGGAAGGAGCGCCGGGACCTGGAACGCCCGGTGGAGGCCGCCAACCGGCGGTTCACGCTGAAGGTGGAGCGGCCGATCTTCATTCTCGGCGCACCGCGTTCCGGCACCACGTTCCTGGGCAGTTGCGTGGGGGCCCTGCCGGACGTGTCCTACCACTACGAGCCCCGGCTGACCAAGGCGGTCGCCCGCTGCGTCTACGAGGGAAGCTGGACGCCGCAGCGGGCGGCGCGCTACTTCCGCGGCTACTACGGCGCGCTGCTCGCCGCGTCCGGTCACGGTGGGCTGCGGTTCGCCGAGAAGGACCCGGAGAACTGCTTCATCGTGCCGTTCCTGGCCGAGGTCTTCCCGGACGCGGTCTTCCTGCACGTCTACCGGGACGGTCGGGACGTGGCCGTGTCGCACGCCGAGCAGCCCTGGTTGAACGCCGCGTCGACGGGCACCGGGCGCAGCGGCCGGGGCGGCACGCCGTGGGGCGCGGCACCCCGCTTCTGGGTGGAGCCCGACCGGCGCGACGAGTTCACCCGGGTCTCCGATCTGGGCCGGTCCGCCTGGATGTGGCGGCGTTTCACCCGCAGCGCGCTGACGCAGCTCGCCGCGCTGCCCGCCGATCGGGTCCGGCACCTGCGCTACGAGGACGTCGTGCACCGTCCGGCCGAGGCGGCCGAGGTCGTCGCCGACTTCCTGGAGGTGGGCGACCCGGCCGGGCGGGAGGCGTTGCACGCCCGGTTCGCGAAGGCCCGGCCCAACTCGGTGGGACGGTGGCGGCAGCGACTGACCGAAGAGGACCTGGCTGACGTGCTGGCACAGGCGGGCCCGTTGCTGACCGAACTCGACTACCACCCGTGAGCGCGCGTCCACGGGTAGAGTGCCAGGGGTCGCCCGCCTGACCCGGCGTGCCGCTCCGCTGACGTGGAGCCCCTCGGGTCGACGACCGTGCGGCGGTGACCATCCTGGGGAGAGGTTGCGGTGGTACGACGGTTTCGACGGACGATGGCGACTCTGATCGCGTTGGCCTGTCTGGCACCTGTGGTCGCGGCGTGCGACTCCGGGTCGCCGGATCCGGCGGATCGGACGACGTCGGCGGCGCCGCCCCCGCCCACGGTGACGCCCCGCAAGGGCACGGTCCAGACCACCGGCCGCGGGCCGGAGCTGCCCGAGAAGGGCGCTTGGGTGGGCGCCTGGGTGAAGCCCGACTTCCACAACGCCTCCGGCCGCGCGTCGGCGTGGGACGCCTTCAACCAGGCAGCCGGCGGCCAGCTCGCCATCGCGCACATGTTCCACGAGTGGAACGAGCCGTTCCCGGGCGCGACCGAGCGGGCGTTCCAGGCCCAGGGCAAGCTCCAGATGATCTCCTGGCAGGGCACCGACACCCGGTCGACGGTCAGCGGCGTCTACGACGCGCTGATCCGCCAGCGGGCGCAGGACGTCAAGGCGTTCGGCGTGCCGGTGCTGCTGCGCTACCGGTGGGAGATGGACCGGCCGAACCTGGCCGCCAGCATGCACTCGCCGGAGGACTACGTCGCCGCCTGGAAGCATGTGCGGGCCATCTTCACCGAGGTCGGCGTCACGAACGCGGCCTGGACGTGGTGCCCGCACGCCGACGGGTTCGCCGAGCCCGAACGCCGGGCCGCCGACTACTACCCTGGGGACGACCAGGTCGACTGGCTCTGCACCGACGTCTATCCGAGCCCGGAGTGGAACAGCTTCAGCAACCGGATGGACCACTTCATGGCGTTCGCCAAGAAGCACCCGCGGCCGGTGGTGATCGGCGAGTACGGGCTTACCCAGGACGGCCGCCCGGGGCAGCGGGCCGAGTGGATGCGCGAGGTCGGTCCCTATCTGAAGAAGCACCCGCAGATCAAGGCGGTGCTCTATTTCGCGGCCCGGCAGACCGAGAAGCCGCTGTACGACAGCACGTTCGGCGCGGACCCGGAGAGCCAGGCGGCGTTCCGGGAGATGGCCACCGACCCATACTTCAACCCGCCCATGCCTGACCTGAGTGTTTCCGCCGCGCCACCCTCCGTAGGCAATCGGTGATCATCCCTCGTCTTTTCGTGCGGCCCGGTCCGCTTCCTCGGCCAAAAAGGTCGATCCCGGGTGGACGCGCGGCGGCCGGATGCGAGAAAGTATTGCTCTCACGTCTGCGGTCGGCCGGGTAACCCCACCTCACGTCGGCACCGGCCACGACCGCAGCGCCTCCGACGTTCCCCCCGGAGCAGCCTGTGCCTTCCTCGTTCCTGAGACACCGCTCGGTGTCCGCCTTCGGCGCCGCCGTGCTCGGCATCGCCACCCTGTTCACGCCGGTGCCGGCACTTGCCGCGCCCGCGGCCACGGTCGCACCCGACCACAGCACGCTTGTCGGTGAGGCGACGTCGGACAAGACGCCGAACATCAACGACGGCAACGTCGTGGCCATCTACGACGCCGGCAGCAAGGTGATCGTCGGCGGTTCGTTCACCAACGCGCAGAACCGCGGCTCGTCGCCCACCCCGGTCGACCGCCGGGGCGTGCTCGCCTTCGACAAGGCGACCGGCAAGATCGACAACGCGTTCGCGCCGCTGCTCGACGGTGACGTGACCGCGGTGATCGCCGGCCCGACGCCGGGCACGGTCTACCTCGCCGGTGGGTTCAACAAGGTCGACGGCAAGAGCTTCCGCAAGCTCGTGCTCCTGAACGTCGCCGACGGCACCCCGGTCGACGGCTTCAAGGGCCCGGCGTTCAACGGCGCGGTCAGCGACCTCGCGCTCATCGACGACCACCTGCTCGTCGGCGGCATCTTCAGCACGGTCACCGCGACCACCGACCGGGCCGGGCTCGCCTCGCTCAACCCGACCACCGGCGCGGTCGACGACTACCTCACCGTGTCGCTGACCGAGCACCACAACTGGACGGCGACCAACGGCGGTGCCTCGGCCGGCGTCGGCGTCGAGAAGATGACCGTCTCGCCGAACGGCAAGCACCTCGTGGTCATCGGCAACTTCAAGAAGGCCGACGGCGTCGTGCACGACCAGATCGTGCGGATCAACCTGGGCGCGAGTTCCGCCACCGTCGCCGACTGGAACACCGACAGCTACTCCGGCGCCTGCAAGTACAGCGCGTTCGACTCGTGGGTACGGGACGTGCAGTTCTCACCGGACGGCAAGTACTTCGTGGTGGGCACCACCGGCGCTTCCTTCCCGGGCACGCTCTGCGACTCGGCGGCCCGCTGGGAGACCGACGCCACCGGCGCCGGTCAGAAGCCGACCTGGACCAACTTCAGCGGCGGCGACACCTTCCTCTCCGTCGGCATCAGCGAGAAGGCCGTCTACGTCGGCGGTCACTTCCGCTGGTCGAACAACCCGCTCGGGCGCGACAAGGCCGCGCCGGGCGCGGTGCCGCGGGCCAGCATCGCAGCTCTCGACCCGGCCAGCGGCCTGCCGCTGTCCTGGAACCCGGGCCGCCACCCGCGCGGCTACGGCGTCACCGAGATGCTTGTCACCCCGCAGGGCCTCTGGCTGGGCAGCGACCAGGAATACATCGGCAACCGCGAATTCCAGCGGAAGCGGCTGGCCTTCTTCCCGCTGGACGGCGGCAACGCCCCGCACTCGACCAGCACGAAGGGCCTGCCCGGCGACATCTACCAGGCCGGTCGGGCGGCGCAGACCGAGGTGCTCTACCGGGTCAACGCCGGTGGACCGGCCATCCCGGCGACCGACGGCGGGCCGGACTGGGCCGCCGACAGCACCACCGCGCCCAGCCCGCACCACAACAGCGGCAACAGCGTGTCGACGTACAGCACGAACGCCACGTTCGACGACACCGTCCCGGCGAGCACCCCGACGACGCTGTTCAACAGCGAGCGGTGGGACGAGGCCGCCGCGCCGGACATGCAGTGGGACATCCCGGTCGCGGCCGGCACCCGGGTCGACGTCCGCCTCTACCTGGCCAACCGCTACTCCCGGACGGGCACCGTCGGCAAGCGGAAGTTCGACGTCAGCATCGACGGCGTGCTCAAGCTGAACGACTTCGACCCGGTCGCCGTCGCCGGTGGCACCGACCGCGGCACGATGCAGTCCTTCTCCGTGGTCAGCGACGGCGTGGTCGACGTCGACTTCGGCCGCGAGCTGGAGAACCCGCTGATCCAGGGCATCGAGATCGTCAAGACCGCGCCGACGCCGGATGCCTCGGACGTGCTCTACCGGGTCAACGCGGGCGGTGCCGAGCTGGCCGCGCCGAGCGGGCCGGCCTGGGCCGGTGACAGCCCGACCGCGCCGAGCGAATACCACAACGCCGGCAGCCAGGTCCTGACGTACGGCACGAACGCCTCGTTCGACGCCACGGTGCCGGCGGACACGCCGGTCGAGGTGTTCAACAGCGAGCGCTGGGACGAGGCGCCCGCACCGGACATGCAGTGGGACTTCCCGGTGCCGGCCGGCACCCCGGTGCAGGTGCGGCTCTACCTCGCCAACCGCTACAACGGCACTTCCACCGCTGGGAAGCGCAAGTTCAACGTCAGCGTCGACGGCGTGCTGAAACTGAGCAACTTCGACCCGATCGCCGCGATCGGCGCCACCAACAAGGGCACCATGCGCGCCTTCTCGGTCACCAGCGACGGCAACATCGACGTCGACTTCGGTCGGGTCCTGGAGAACCCGCTGGTCCAGGGCATCGAGATCGTCAAGCTGCCGCCGGTGCCGCCGGCCACCACCGTCGACAGCATCACCAAGCGGTCGTACGACGGCGCGAGCACGGTCGGCACCGCGATGTCGGTGCCGAACCCCGACGACACCCGGTGGTCGGGCGTCAAGGGCGCGTTCTGGGTCGGCGGTGACCTGTTCTACGGCGTCGGCGGCAACCTCTACAAGCGCTCGTTCGACGGCACCGAGTTCGGCACCCCGAAGAAGCTCGACCCGTACCACGACGAGAAGTGGGACCTGATCGAGACCGGCTCCGCGCCCGAGGGCTCGACGTACGCGGGCATGACTGTCAACTTCTCCGCCGAGCTGCCGAACGTGACGGCCATGTTCTACTCCAAGGGCCGGGTCTACTACACGCTCGCCGGCCAGCGCACCCTGTTCTGGCGTGGGTTCGCACCGGACACCGGCACGGTCGGCGCGGAGCGGTTCACGGTCGCCGGGACCACCGCCTTCGCCGACGCGGGCGGCCTGATCCTGGACGGCGAGAAGCTCTACGTCGTCTCCCGGAGCAACGGCAGCCTGTCCTCGATGGCGTGGTCGGACGGCGTGCCGACCGACACCGCCACGGTGCTCAGCGGTCCGACCGTCGACGACGTGGACTGGCGCGGCACCGCGGTCTTCGTCGGCCCCTGACGGGACGGCACGACCGCGACACCCCGCACGACGATGGCCCGGCCGGTATCGGCCGGGCCATCGCCCGTTCAGGCGCGGGTCGGTGCGTGTTCCCGTGCCCAGACCCGCATCAGGTCACGTACCGAGATGACGCCGGCCACCTCCCGGCCGTCGAGCACCACCAGGTGGCGGAACCCGCCCCGGGCCATCGCCGCAGCCGCCTCCTCGATCGTCCAGTCCGGGCCGGCGTAGACGACGTCCCAGGTCAGGTGGGCGGCGGTACGCTCGACGTCCGGGTCGAGCCCGGCTCCGATCGCCTTCAACACGTCGCGTTCGGTCATGATCCCGACTCCCTCGGAGTCCGGGTCGATCACGACCGCCGACCCGACACCGCGGGCCGACATCATCCGGGCCGCCTGGCGGAGCGTGTGCTCCGGGCCGACCACGAGAACCTCGTTGGACATCGCTTCCCGTACCTGCATCACACATCACTCCTGTGGGACGGCGACTGGGTACGGACATGGTGGGCCATCGATGCGTACCGGGACAAGAAGGGGCATCGCCCGAGACGGCGCGGATGGCTAGGGTCGGAGGGTGCCCACCGACCCCCTCCGCTGCGCCGGCGCGCTGATCGTCGACGACGACAGCCGCATCTTCGTGCAGCGCCGCGCCCCCGGGCGACGCCTCTTCCCCAACTGCTGGGACATCGCGGGCGGCCACCTGGAGCCGGGTGAGGAGATCGACGACGCGCTGCGCCGGGAGGTCACCGAGGAGACCGGCTGGACGGTGTCGCACGTGCTGGGCCTGGTCGGCGAATACCGCTACACCGCTGACGACGGGCTGACCCGGGTGGAGACCGACTTCCTGGTCCGGGTGGACGGCGACCTGAGCCGGCCCCGCCTGGAGCCGACCGAGCACACCGAGTTCCGCTGGCTGGCGGAGCGGGACATCGCCCTGCTCGACGAGCACCGGGACGTGAACGACGGGATGATCCGGCGGATCCTGGCGGACGGCTTCGCCGCGCTGCGGTCGATCGGGCTGTAGGGCGATCACGGGCTGCACCCGGAGCGCCGGGCTGCCGACGTTATCCTCGCCTCGTGGAATCGGTCGAGAAGAGGAGCGTGTCGGCATGATCGGGATGGTGCTCGCCGCGGGTGCGGGGCGCCGGCTGCGGCCGTACACGGACACCCTGCCCAAGGCCCTGGTGCCGGTCGACGGGGAGATCACCATCCTCGACATCGCGTTGCGCAACCTCGCCGCGGTGGGGCTGACCGAGGTCGTGATCGTGGTCGGCTACGCGGCCGACGCGGTCCGGCAGCGGCAGGCCGAGCTGGCGGAGAAGTACGGCGTCACGATCACGCTTGTCGACAACGACAAGGCGGAGGAGTGGAACAACGCCTACTCGCTCTGGCTGGCCCGGGAGCACTTCTCCCGGGGCGTGCTGCTCGTCAACGGCGACACCGTGCACCCGGTGAGCGTGGAGAAGACGCTGCTGGCCGAGCGCGGGCCGGGCGTCCTGCTTGCCGTGGACACGCTCAAGCCGCTGGCCGAGGAGGAGATGAAGACGACCTTCGACGCCGCCGGCCAGCTCACCCGGATCACCAAGCTGATGGACCCGGGCGAGGCGTACGGCGAGTACATCGGCGCGACGCTGATCGAGCCGCAGGTGGCCGACGCGCTCGCCGACGCGCTGGAGGCGACGTGGCGGCGTGACCCGAACCTCTACTACGAGGACGGCTACCAGGAGTTCGCCGACCGGGGCGGCGAGGTGCGGGCGGCGCCGATCGGGGACGTCTCCTGGGTCGAGGTCGACAACCACGAGGACCTGGCCCGGGCGCGGGAGATCGCGTGCCGCTACTAGCCCGTAGCGTCCTCACCCCGCTGCACATCGACGTGCGGCGGGGCGCGGTGGCGGACCTGGCGTCGATCCTCTCCGACGGCCGGATCTCCGCCGGTGGTGACGTCGCCGTGGTGGTCGGGCCGGGGCAGGGCGAGAAGATCGCCGAGCTGATCCGGCCGTCGCTGCGGTCGGCGGACGTGTTCACCGTGGCCGGGGGCACTCTGGACGCCGCCGACGAGTTGGGCGGCAAGCTGCGCTCCCGGTCGTACGACGCGGTGGTCGGCATCGGCGGCGGCAAGACCATCGACGTGGCGAAGTACGCGGCGACCCGGCGTGGGCTGCCGATGGTGACGGTGGCGACCGCGCTCGCCAACGACGGGATCGCCTCGCCGGTGGCCAGCCTGATCACCGAGGGCCTGAAGGGCTCCTACGGGGTGCACATCCCGATCGCGGTGATCGTCGACCTGGACTTCGTGGAGGCCGGACCGGAGCGGCACAACCGCGCCGGCATCGGCGACGTGGTGAGCAACATCAGCGCGCTCGCCGACTGGGAGCTGGCCCGCCAGGTACGCGGTGAGCCGGTCGACGGGCTGGCCGCGTCGCTGGCCCGGGCCGGCGCCGAGGCGGTGCTCAACCACCCGGGCGACATGACCGACGACGCGTTCGTCACGGTGCTGGCCGAGGCGCTGATCTCCAGCGGCCTGGCGATGGCGGTCTGCGGCACCAGCCGCCCGTCCAGCGGCGGCTGCCACGAGATCATGCACGCGATCGACGCGCTCTTTCCCGGCACCGCCTCGCACGGCGAGCTGGCCGGGCTGGGCGCGTTGTTCTGCACGTTCCTACGCGGCGACGAGCGCCGGTTCGCCGAGATGTCCGCCTGCCTGGCCCGGCACGGGCTGCCCCGGCTGCCGGCCGAGGTAGAGCTGACCGACCACCAGTTCGTCGAGGCGGTGCAGTTCGCGCCCGCCACCCGGCCGGACCGCTACACCATCCTCGAACACCTGGCGATGTCGGCTTCCGAGACCCGGGAGCGGCTGGCAGACTACGCCGGTGCCCTCCGCGACCGCCTTGGCTGAGCCCCGTCCCACCGTCGCTGACTTCCACCGGGTCAACCGGGGTGGCGGCCTGTTCAGCGAGTCGATCAGCCAGTGGATCGGGGCGGCGTTCGCGCTCGTCGCCCAGCGGCTGGGCCTGCGCCCGACCGCGTTGACCCTTGCCAACCTGGTGCTGGGGCTGGCCGCCTCGGTGACCGTGGTCGCGCTCGCCGACGACGTGGCCGCCGGCACCGTCCCGGCCTGGGTGGTCGGCCTGGTCGCCCTGGTCGGCTGGCAGATCGCGTACGCGCTCGACTGCGCCGACGGGCAGCTCGCCCGGGTGACCGGGCAGGGCAGCGCGGCCGGCGCCCGGATCGACGTGCTCTGCGACGTGGCCGCCCAGATCGCGCTGGTGGCCGCTCTGGCCGCCACGGCGGTGGCGCAGCGGCCGACGACGCCGGTGTGGCTGGTGGCGGTCTTCGCCGGAACCTGGATGGTCAACCTGGTGACGTCGGTGATGCAGTCCGGCCCGAACGCGGCAAGCATGGTCACCTCGACGTCGCTGCCGGTCCGGGTGGTGAAGCTGGTCCGCGACTACGGCGCGGTGATCTTCGTGGCCGGCCTGGTGCTGGTGTTCGCGCCCGCGCTGGCGTTCTGGGTGATGGTGGCGTTCACCGTCGTCAACGGCGGCTTCCTGCTCGCCAGCATCGCCTTCTCCGCCCGCGCCGCACTGCGCTGAGGGCTCCCCCGGCGCGCCTGCCTCTGCCTCTGCCTCTGCCTCTGTCCGGGGCGTGGGCCGATCGCCACCACCTCGCCGAAGTGGCGCCATCCGGGCGCGGTCGATGCCGCCACTTCGCCGTGCTGGTGTTGATCAGACCGCTGACCCGGCCGCTGACCCCGGCCGCTGACCCCGGCCGCTGGCCCCGGCCTACCCCGACACCTACCCGCCGGACTCAGCGCTCGTCACTCTGTGTGTCGCCAAAGAGGCGGAAGACAAGTACCTCTCTGCTGCCTTTGCTCTGCAGCCGCCGACGCAGCGGTAACGCACGGTCCCCGCTGCGCGGGTGGCTGCAGAGCAAAGGCAGCCGGAGGGGAAAGGGTGGTAGATCCGGGCCATGAGCATCCGCCCAGTTCAGGATCGGTTTTACGGATCGAGAGGTGGAGCGAGGCGACAGGGTTAGCCATCTCCGCGCAACGCAGCGTAATCGATACCCGATTCGTCCCTTACAGTTACTCAGGGTCGCGATAATGGTCGATCGCCGCTGACGGAGTCAACAAACCTCGCCCGCGCCGACTACTCGGCCGGCTGGCACCCGCCGAACTGCATCACGTCGAAGAGCGCATCCGGCAGATCTTCGGCCTCTGACGGACGGTTAGTTGCTCTTAAGAGAGTCGATGAAGGTGCGCCAACCCGTGGCGTCGAAGGCCAACGCGGGACCGGTCCTGTCCTTGCTGTCTCGAACGGCCACCCCGTCGCAGAGGTCGGCCACCTCGACACACGCGCCGCCGTTGGAGTCGCTGCGGGTGGACTTGCGCCACACCAAACCGGCGAGGTCCGGGTTCGACATGTCAGCCTCTACTTCATCTCGTCCGCGATCCCCAGAATGAGCCGGCGGGACTCCGCCGGCCCGAGGGCCGCAGCTTGAAGACGGCCCCACAACCGATTGTAGGACCGGAGCGATTCGGGGCTGTCGAGGTAATCCGCGTCGGTGAACGTCTCCAGGTAGACGACATCAGAGGCAACCTCTTCCCCGAAGCGGAGGAGGATGAAGTTGTACGAGGCTGTCACGTACGTCTCGGCATCCAGGGGAAAGACCTGGATCGTCACATTTGGACGGTTGGTAATAGCCGCGATATGGGATAGCTGCTCCCGCATTGCTGCCCGATCACCGAGGTCGCGCCGCAGCGCCGACTCGCTGAGGATGAAGCTCAGCTCCGGCCCGTCTGGCCGATCGATCACCTTTTGTCGTTCGAGGCGCACTGCGGTCTGCGCCCCGACGTCCTCGCCTTCGATGATCGCTCGGATGTAGGGCTCGGTTTGGAGGATGCCGGGGATGACCTCGGACTGGTACCAGCGGATCTCCGCCGCGTCCGCCTCCAGGTCGAGGTACTGCCGGAACCAGTCCGGCACCACGTTGCGGTAGCCGCTCCACCGCCCTCGCTGCCGTCCGGCGCGGGCGAGGTCCCGTAGCGGCTCGGCATCCTCGCCGGTCACCCCGTAGAAGTCGAGCAACAGCTTCAGGTCGGTCAGCCGGATGCCGGACTGTCCCAACTCCAGTCGGCTGACCTTGCTCGATGCCGAGTCGATGACCTCTGCGGCCTCTTCCTGGGTCTTGCCTGCCGCCTCACGTGCTCGCTTGAGGGCGTTGCCGAGACGACGCCGCTGGATCGTCGGGGTGACCATGCGGCGAGTATTCCGCCCCTCCGGCCACCCTCTCGGCGACACGCCGTGAGTTCCCAAATCAGGACCATCTCGCTAGCCTATCTTTTTGGACTCCTAATTTGGGAAATTCGAAAATTATCCGGAGGCGTCATGACTCGACATGCGAAGAAGTTGATATGTCCCGGTCGGCTCCTCTGGACGCCCAGGCACCTAGACGTGAGCCCGCTCTGCCACCTCGGGGCGGCGAGGATCGAACTGAACCGGGCGAGGTGCCGGTCGTGAGGGGGCGGCGGAAGTCTGAGCGCGAGGACCGGGGTGAGCAGATCCAGGCGGCGGAACGGGAGGCCGCCCGACAGCGGCTTCTCGCCCAGGCCGAGGCGGAGCGGATACCCGCCGAGGAAACCACCCGGGCGGTCCCGGACCGGCGGTGGCAGCGTGAACAGAAGTGAGCTGCTGCCGGTCGGCCGGCGCGTGGCCTACTGGCGGGGGCGGCGGAAGCTGTCGCAGCAGGTGTTCGCCGACCGGCTCGGGCGGTCGAAGTCCTGGGTCGACAAGGTCGAGCGGGGTGTCCGGTCCCTGGACAAGGTGTCGACGTTGCGGGACATCGCCGCCGTCCTGCGGATCGACACCGCCGTGTTGCTCGGCCGGGATGCGCAACCCGCTGCGATCACCGAGCGGACCGAGGGCGTGGAGCGGATCCGGACGGCCCTTTCGGCGTACGACATCGGGCCGCAGGGTCGCCGCCCGGCGCTGCCGGCGGACCGGTTGGCCCGGGACGTCGAGCATGCCTGGGTGATGTTTCAGCATGCCCGGTATCCGCAGGTGATCGCCGCCGTGCCGGGGGTGCTGGCCGGCGTGCGGCGTGTCGACGGGTGGGGGCGTCCGCTGCTGGTGGAGGCGTACCGGCTCACCGCCTCGCTGCTGGTGAAGCTCGGCGAGGTCGAGTTGGGCTGGCTGGCCGCGGACCGCGCCATGGCTGCCGCGACCGGTGATCGGGTGTTGGTGGCCGCCGCCGCGGTGCAGCTCGGGCAGGTGTTCCGCGCGTCGGGGCGGGCGCGGGAGGCGCAGTCCGCCACGTTGGCGGCGGCATACCGGATCGCCCCGGAGGACGGCTCTCCCGGCGGGTTGTCGCTGTGCGGGACGTTGCTTGTGCAGGCCGCGCTGGGGGCGGCCCGCCGGGGCGACGACCGGGCCGCCGCCGACCTCATCGACGAGGCCGCCGGCATGGCCGCCCAGGTCGGCGAGGGACACGACCATCACCGGACCGCGTTCGGGCCGACGGCGGTGGATCTGGCCCGTGGTGTCGCAGCGCTCGACCTGGGCGACGCGAGCGAGGCAATCCTCTGGCACGAGCGGACGACCGAGCGGGACTCTTGGCGGTGGCTACCGCTGGAGCACCGGGCGGCACACCTGGTCGACGCCGCCCGCGCCTACCTCCAGGCCGACGACCCGGTCGGCGCCGGCCGGGTGCTTGTCGACGCGGATCGGCTGGCACCCGCTGAGGTACGCCAGCGGCCCGCCGCCCGGGAGGTGCTCGCTCAGGTGGCCCGCGACCCGCGTGCTCCCGCCACGATCATCCGACTCGCCGCCGCCCTCGGGGTGAGCTGAGCATGACCGGGCCGTTCCTGTCGTTGGCCCAGATTCGCAATCGGCTGATCCTCACCGCCCGAGCGATCCTCCGTGACCACCGATCCGACTCGGACGGGCGCTGCCGGGTCTGCCGGATTCCGGACTGTTCGGTGGCGACCGCCGCCCGCAACGTCATCCGCACCGCCCGACAAGCCAACTCTCGGCCCGATCGGCAAGCCCGTTCACCTTGGGCGTGAGCGACGACTAGCCTGTGGAGCCAAGCCTGAAGCGACGCCATGGGGACGAGGCACGTGATAACCGGTGAACTGAAGAGCAAGATCGACCGCGTCTGGGATGCCTTCTGGTCGGGCGGCATCTCGAACCCACTGGAGGTGATCGAGCAGATCACCTACCTGCTCTTCATCAAGCGGCTGGACGAGATCGAAAGCCGGGAGCTGAAGAAGGCGGAACGCTTCCCGAATGCCAAGGTCACCCTGCGGTTCGGGCCTGACGAGCAAGAGCTTCGATGGTCCAAGTTCAAGGACCGAGACCCGGAGACGATGTTCAAGATCGTCGCCCATCGTGTCTTCCCCTACCTCCAGACGCTCGGTGGTGACGGGTCGACCTACTCGCACCACATGCGGGACGCCCGGTTCACGATCCCCGGCCCGGCGCTGCTCGACCGCGTGGTCAACATGCTTGACCAGATCCCGATGGAGGACCGGGACACAAAGGGTGACCTTTACGAGTACATGCTCGGCAAGATCGCTACGGCCGGGCACAACGGACAGTTCCGGACGTCGCGGCACATCATCCGCCTGATGGTTGAGATGACGGCTCCGCAGCCGAAGGACGAGATCTGCGACCCGGCTTGCGGCACCGCGGGCTTCCTCGTCGAAGCGAGTGACTACGTCCGGCGCACCCATGAGGAGGCGCTGCTCGACGCCGAGCAGCGGGCGCACTTCCACGAGAGCATGTTCCACGGATTCGACTTCGACGGCGTCATGCTGCGCATCGGTAGCATGAACATGCTGCTGCATGGCGTGGAAAACCCGGACATTCGCTACCGCGACTCGCTAGCAGAGAGCGTGAGCGGCGAGTCCGAAAAATACACGCTGATCCTGGCCAACCCACCGTTTGCCGGCAGCCTCGACTACGAGAGCACCTCCAGGGACCTCCAGCGGATCGTCAAGACCAAGAAGACCGAGCTGCTGTTCCTTGCCCTCTTCCTCCGGCTACTCAAGCCGGGCGGCCGGGCGGCCGTGATCGTGCCGGAAGGTGTGCTCTTCGGGTCGAGCAAGGCGCACAGGGAACTGCGCCGGATGCTGGTCGAGGACCAAAAGCTCGACGGCGTGGTCAAGCTGCCCAGCGGGACCTTCAAGCCATACTCGGGCGTTTCCACGGCGATCCTGCTCTTCACCAAGACCGACAGCGGCGGGACCGACAACGTCTGGTTCTACGAGGTGAGCGCCGACGGCTGGAGCCTGGACGACAAACGGACGCCGCTGCTGCCTGACGAGAAGCTCACGGCGGCGCCGAAGGTTGCGCTGACTGAGGACGAGCATACGAAGAACAATCTGCCAGACGTCCTGGCGCGGTGGTCTCGCCGGAATGACGACGAGTTGCAGCGGGCGCGAACCGAACAGAGTTTCTGCGTCTCCAAGGCCGAGATCGCTGAGCAAGGCCACGATCTTAGCTTCAGCCGCTACAAGCAAACCGTCCACGAGGAGGTCGATCACCGCTCGCCGCTGGACATCATTTCTGACCTGGAACGCCTCGAGTCTGAGATTAGGCAGGGCATGTCCGACCTCAAGGGAATGCTCGGATGAACATTCCTCTAGTACCGGTTCACGAACTCGCAGAGCAGATCCGCGGTGTTACCTACGCTAAAGATGAAGCTTCTTCGGCCCCCGCACCAGATCGTATTCCGATTCTTCGAGCCGGAAATATAAAAGACCACGGTCTGGATTTATCCGACTTGATTTTCGTGCCCGAACCCCGCGTTGCAGAAAAACAGAAAATCCGACCCTACGATGTCATCGTCGCAACTTCTAGCGGCAGCCTCGACGTCGTCGGCAAAGCGGCACAGGCTCGTCAGCATTTTAGTGGCAGTTTCGGTGCTTTCTGCAAGGTTCTGCGGCCAAATAGCCGGATAGATCCTCGGTACTTCGCTCACTATTTCCGCACCCCAGCTTACCGGGCTAGGATTTCCTCGCTCGCCGCAGGTGCGAACATCAATAACCTGCGCACCGAACACCTAGCTGACTTGGAAATTCCACTTCCATCCTTCAATAAGCAGCGCACCATCGCGGAGGCGTTGGACCAGGCAGATGAATTGCGGCTCAAGCGGCGTGCGGCCCTCGCTCACCTAGACGATCTCGCCAAATCCATCTTCATTAACATGTTTGGAGATCTGCGTCATGATGGGGGTAGCTTCAACACGGTACCCTTTAGTGGAGTTGTGAGGGAGTTCCGCTACGGCACTTCGAGTAAATCGACGAGCACGGGGTATGCAACCCTCAGGATCCCGAATGTAATTGGCGGCACGCTTAACTTGGACGAGCTAAAGGCAGTGCCGGCCACGACGGCGGAGTTCGAACGACTCCGCCTAACGGATGGCGATCTTCTGTTCGTCAGGACTAATGGAAATCCCGACTTTGTTGGCCGCTGTGCCGTCTTCGACCAAGCCTTGGTGAAGGACAGCGGATTTCCAACAGACCAGTTCCTCTACGCGTCGTACCTCATCCGTGCACGAGTCGACGAGCAGCGCGTTCTGCCCACTTTCATCCAGCAGTTCATGAGCGGGTCAGCAGGCCGCTCCTCACTGCGTGACCGCTGCAAGACCTCCGCCGGGCAGTACAACCTAAACACGGCCGGTCTCGGCTCGGTCCAGGTACCCGTGCCACCCCTTCAGCAGCAGCAGGAATTCGTGGATCGAATCTCCGATGTGAGGGCGCTACGAGCGACTCATGAGTCCAGCCTGGCGGAGATGGACGCGCTGTTCGCGTCGTTGCAGGATCGGGCTTTCCGCGGGTTGCTCTGATGTGAGATGCTGGGCGGCTGTCCACAGTGGGGGTAGACGTGAGCAACTTCGAGTTCCTGCGGGCCGAGTGGCCTGAGCTGCGTGACGAAGCCCTGCGGGCCGAGCGACTTGCCGTCGCCGACCCGCGGGGCTCGTGCTTCTACGCTCGGCGCACCCTGGAACTCGCGCTCGGCTGGCTCTACGACGCCGACGCGACACTTACCAGGCCGTACCGGAACGATCTCTCCGCGAAGATCCACGAGCCGACGTTGCGCAACCTGGTGGGCACCGCCATCCAGGCCAAGATGAACGTCATCCGCAAGCAGGGCAACCGCGCCGTCCACGAGCGGATGGCGGTGACGACGAAGGAGTCGGTGCCGGTCCTCCGCGAGCTGTTCCACGTCACCTACTGGATCGCCCGCCACTACACCCGCGATCAGTCGCAGGTGCCGGCGAGTGCCCTCGCCTTCGACCGGAGTCTGATCCCCTCGCCGGCATCCACCGAGGCCCGGCAGCAAACCCAGGCCGAGGTGAAGGCGCTCGCCGAGAAGCTCGCCGCTCGGGACGCGGCGCTGGCCGCCGAGCGCGAGAAGAGCGCCACCCTCGACGCCGAGCTTGCGAAGCTGCGTGCGGAGGTCGCCGCCGCGAAGGCCGCCAACGATGCCCGCCCCGACGACCACGACTACGACGAGGCGCAGACCCGCGACCTGTTCATCGATCTTCTGCTGGCCGAGGCCGGCTGGCGGCTCGACGGCCCCGACGACCGCAACTCCAAGGCGACCCGCGAGTTCCCGGTGACCGGAATGCCCAACAGCACCCGCACCGGCTTCGTCGACTACGTGCTGTGGGGTGACGACGGCAAGCCGCTCGCGGTGGTCGAGGCCAAGCGCGCGCGGCGGGATGCCACCAGCGGCAAGCAGCAGGCCAAGCTCTACGCCGACTGCCTGGAGAAGCAGTACGGCCAGCGGCCGGTCATCTTCTACACCAACGGCTACGACACCTGGCTGTGGGACGACGGACCTTACCCGCCCCGGCCGGTGCTGGGCTTCTACACACAGGACGAGCTTGCGCTCCTCGTTCAGCGTCGCACCGACCGTGAGCCGCTGGCCGGCGTACCTATCAAGGACGAGATCGTCGAGCGGCACTACCAGCACCGGGCCATCCGCAAGATCGGTGAGGCGTTCGAGCGGGACCAGCAGCGCCAGGCGCTCGTGGTCATGGCCACCGGCGCCGGCAAGACACGAACCGTGATCGCCCTGGTCGACATGCTGATGCGGGCCAACTGGGTCAAGCGGGTGCTGTTCCTCGCCGACCGCACCGCCCTGGTCAACCAGGCGGTCAACGCGTTCAAGGCGCACCTGCCGCAGGCGGCCACCGTCAACCTGGTCACTGAGAAGGACACCGAAGGTCGGGTGTACGTCTCGACGTACCCGACGATGATGGGGTTGATCAACGAGACCGGCAGCGGCGGACGGCGCTTCGGGCCGGGCTACTTCGACCTGGTCATCATCGACGAGGCGCACCGGTCGGTCTACCAGAAGTACCGGGCCATCTTCTCCTGGTTCGACGGTCTCCTGGTCGGGCTCACCGCGACTCCGCGCAACGAGATCGACCGCAATACCTACAGCCTGTTCCACCTGGAGGACGGTGTCCCCACCGACCACTACGACCTCGACGACGCGGTGAGGGAGAACTACCTCGTCCGGCCGCGCGCGTTCTCTGTCGAGACCGAGTTCCAGCGGGGCATCCGCTACGACGACCTCACCGAGGAGGAGAAGGACGAGTGGGACTCGCTCGACTGGGGTGACGACGGGCCGCCGGACAGCGTCGACGCGGACGCGCTCAACAAGTGGCTGTTCAACGCCGGGACCGTGGACAACGTCCTGAAGACGTTGATGGTCTACGGTCACAAGGTGGCCGGCGGGGACCGGATCGGCAAGACGATCATCTTCGCCCGTAACCAGGCGCACGCCGACTTCATCCAGGAGCGGTTCGACCTGGCCTACCCGACGCACGCCGGTCACCGCGCCCGGGTCATCACGCACAAGACCGAGTACGCGCAGAGCCTCATCGACGCCTTCTCAGGGCCGGAGGAGGACCCGCACATCGCGATTTCGGTCGACATGCTCGACACCGGCATCGACGTGCCCGAGGTCGTCAACCTGGTCTTCTGCAAGCCCGTCCGGTCGAAGTCGAAGTTCCTCCAGATGATCGGCCGGGGCACCCGCCTCTGCAAGGACCTCTACGGCCCCGGGCAGCACAAGGACGACTTCCTGGTCTTCGACTTCTGCCGGAACTTCGAGTTCTTCAACGAGAACCCGGAGCCGGCCCGAGGGAAGTTGGGCGAGTCGCTGACCGAGCGGCTGTTCAAGGCCCGACTCGACCTGGTTCACCGCCTCGACCAGCGGTTTCCCGTCGATTCCGACGCCGACCCGGAGCCGGACGCCGATGGGACGCAGAGCGAGTCCGGCCTGCGCTGGGAGCTGGCCCGCGACCTCCACGCCCGGGTGGCGAACATCCACCCCGAAAACTTCGTCGTACGACCCAAGCGCCGCCTGGTGGAGTACTACGTCGACTTCACGCACTGGCACCGGCTCACCGCCGAGGCGGTCGACGAGATCGGCGACAACCTCGCCAACCTGCCCACCGAGACGCAGGAGGACGACGAGGCAGCCAAGCGGTTCGACCTGCTGATGCTGCGTCTCCAGCTCGGCCAGTTCCAGGTGGTGCCCGACTACGACCGCCTGCGCCGGCAGGTGCAGGAGATCGCCTCGATGCTGCTGGAGCAGACCAGCATCCCCACGGTCCGTGAACAGCAGCAGCTCCTCGACGAGG
Organism: Micromonospora sp. WMMD1128; assembly: GCF_027497235.1. Taxonomy (NCBI): domain Bacteria; kingdom Bacillati; phylum Actinomycetota; class Actinomycetes; order Micromonosporales; family Micromonosporaceae; genus Micromonospora; species Micromonospora sp. WMMD1128. The sequence continues at coordinate 6,543,862 of NZ_CP114902.1, read as the reverse complement.
TGGCCGGCGACGAGTGGTGGCAGGACGTGACGCTGCCGATGCTGGAACTGGTCCGCCGACGCCTGCGCGGGCTGGTCCGGCTCATCTCAAAGTCCAAGCGAGCCATCGTCTACACCGACTTCAGCGACGAGCTGGGCGAGATCTCAGTCGTCGCGCTCGACGACATCAGGATCGGCACGGACTTCGAGCGGTTCCGTGCCAAGGCCCGGATGTATCTGCGCGCCCACGAGGACCACCTGGCGTTGCAGAAGCTGCGGCGCAACAAGCAGCTTTCTCCCACCGACCTCGACGAGTTGGAGAAAATGCTGGTGGCCAGCGGCGGCGGTGCCGAGGACATCGCCCGTGCCCGCCGATCCTCCGACGGGCTGGGGCTCTTCATCCGCTCGCTGGTCGGGCTCGACCGGGAGGCCGCCAACGAAGCGTTCAGCGAATTCCTGGCCGGTCGGACCCTCACCGGCAACCAGATCAGCTTCATCGAGCTGATCGTCGCCCACCTGACCCGCAACGGCGCGATGGAGCCCGAACGGCTCTACGAATCCCCGTTCAGCGACATCGCTTCGGACCCCGACGCGATCTTCCCGCCCGCCGACGTCGATCGCCTGATCGCGATCGTCAATTCCGTCCGGGACACCGCCACCCCCGCTAGCGAGGTGGCGTAGTCGGCACCGGAATCAGTGACCGGCAGGCATCGCGGTCGGCCAGCAAGAGATCAAGGGGCGACACATCGGGCGGCACGTCGTAACGGGGTAGCCGGTCGATGTCGCTCGTGGTGGTCGCCTTGAGGCGAATCAGCCCTTGAGCCACCAAGGTTGCATACCTGTCCACTCCACAATTGTGCCCACAAACAGACCTCGCAGGCTGGCACCGCGCGGGCGGATCGGATGGCACCTGGTGCACCGAGCTGCCGGGAATGGCACCATGACGACGGTGGACCTGTTCTTATCCTCGTGGGCGGTACTGCGTACAGCGGTGGCCGAGCTTGCCGGTCCGGACTTCGAACGACCCTCCGGTTGCTCCGGCTGGCTGGTCCGCGACCTGGCCTGCCACCTGATCATCGACGCGCAGGACGTGCTGATCACGCTCGCCACCCCCGTCGACGCGGAGCCGACCAGGGATGCGGTGACCTACTGGAATGTCGTCCAGCCACCGACCGGTGACGACCCGCTCGACGCGCTGACCGTCCGGCTGGCCGCCGCGTACGGCGATCCGGCCCTGCTGAAGTTTCACCTCGACGACGTCGGGTCGGCCGCCGGCCGCGCCGCCGCACTCGCGGACCCGACCGTTCGGGTCGGCACCCGTGGCGAGGTACTCACCGTGTCGGACTACCTCGGCGCGTACGTCCTGGAATGGACCTTGCACCATCTCGACCTGGCGGCACATCTGCCGGACCTGGCCGGGCCGCCGGCCGACGGGTTGGCCCGCTCCCGCGCGATGCTGGAGACGATCAGCGGCGCCGCGTTCCCCCGGTCGTTCTCCGACCGGGACGCGTTGCTGATCGGCACCGGGCGGCGGACGCCGACCGGCCCGGAACGCGCCGAGTTGGGCGGACCGGCCGCGTCGCTGCCGTTCGTCCTCGGCTGACGGGCCGGCGGTCAGGCCAGGCCGGCGTAGACGTCCAGCAGGCGCTTGGTGATCACGTCGGGGTGGAACGTGCGCTCGTAGCGAGCGCGGGCCGCCTCCGCCAACGCGGATGCCTCCGCCGACGCCAGCGGCAGTGCGGCAGCAAGCGCCTCGACCTCCGGCGCGACCACCCAGCCGGCCTCGCCGCGCTGCACGCCGGTCGGCAGCGGCACCCGACCGTCGCCTGGCGCGGCGGTGGCCACCTCGGCCGGGCCGGTGCCGGCGGGCTCGCGGGGGGTGTCCGCGCCGACCAGGTACGGGATGCCGCCGAGCGCGGTGCCGAGCACCGGCCGACCGGCGGCGAGCGCCTCGATGATCACGGTGGGCAGCACGTCGTGCCAGGTCGAGGTGGCGAGCACCACGGCGCTGTCGGCGAGCGCGGCGCGTACCCCGGGGCGGTCGAGCTGGCCCAGGTAGAGCACGTCGGGCCGCTCGGCGGCGGCGGCCTCGGCGAGCGGGCGCAGCTCGCCGTCACCGGCGATGCGCAGCGGGCCGAGCGCGCCCACCGGGTGCCGCCGCCACGCCGAAAGCAGCAGGTCCAACCCCTTTTCCGGGCTGAGCCGGCCCATGAACAGGAAACCGTTGCCCGGCGGCACCGGCGTGCCCGGGTCCGGCACCGCGTTGGGCTTGACCACGATCCGCTCGTCCGGGATGCCGTAGTCGCGCAGGTGGTCGGCGACCGCCGTGGTGAGCGCGATGTAGCGGTCCACCGACCGCCAGGTGGGGCGGTGCACGGCGAGCGTGGTGGCCATCAGCGCGCTCTGCGCCCGGGAGTCGCGGTAGCAGCGGTGCACGATCGCCGGCACGCCGAACGCGCGACCTCGGCAGTCCTGGCAGATCACGCCGTCGCGGAAGTAGAGACCGGAGGAGCAGACCTGCCGGTAGTTGTGCACCGTCTGCACCACCGGCACACCCCGCCTGTGCGCGGTCCGCACCACCCAGGGCGAGAGCAGGGGGTACGGGTTGTGCAGGTGCAGCGCGTCCGGTCGGTGCTCGGTGAGCAGGCGGTCGAGGTCGTATTGAGCCTTCGGGGCCCAGATCGGCGAGATCGGCAGCAGCGCCTTGGCCGCCCTGGACATCGAGGGGATCTCGTCGGAGCTGCGCAGAAACGGCAGCACCTCCACGCCCGCGGCGGTGAGCTGGGCGATCTCCGCGTCGACGATGGTGTTCTCACCGGAGGGCTGCGCTTCCCGGTACCGGTTGTGTGCCACCACGATTCTCACGGGAAAGAAGGCTACCGTTGTCCCGTGCCTGAACTACCGGAGGTGGAAGCGCTCGCCGGTTACCTGCGTGAGCGGGCGGTCGGCCGGCAGGTCGAGCGGTTCGAGGTGGCCGCGATCAACGCGCTGAAGACGTACGATCCGCCGCCGAGCGCGGTCGCGGGCCGGACGGTCACCGGCGCGGGCCGGCACGGGAAGTTCCTGGATGTCCGGTTCGGTGACGACCTGCGCCTGGTGGTCCACCTGGCCCGGGCGGGGTGGCTGCATTACCGGGAGGCATTTCCCTCGGCGGTCCCGTTGCGGCCCGGCAAGGGTCCGATCGCGGTGCGGGTACGCCTCGACGACGGCTCCGGCTTCGACCTGACCGAGGCGGGCACCCAGAAGAAGCTGGCCGCCTACCTGGTCACCGACCCGGCCCAGGTGCCGGGCGTGTCGAAGTTGGGCCCGGACGCGCTGGAAGCGGACCTGCCCACGTTCTGCGAGCGGTTGCGTAGTCGCCGGGGTCAGGTCAAGGGCGTGTTGACCGACCAGGCGGTGCTTGCCGGTGTCGGCAACGCCTACTCGGACGAGATCCTGCACGCGGCACGGCTCTCCCCGTTCGCGATCACCGATCGGCTCACCGACGATCAGCTCGCCGGCCTGCACGCGGCGACCCGGACGGTGCTCGGCGACGCGGTCCGGCGGTCGATGGGGCAGCGGGCCGCGGAGTTGAAGGGTGAGAAGCGGTCGGGCTTGAAGGTGCACGCCCGGAAGGGCCTGCCCTGTCCGGTCTGCGGCGACACGGTGCGTGAGGTGTCGTTCGCCGATTCGAGCCTGCAATACTGCCCGACCTGTCAGACCGGCGGTAAGCCGCTCGCTGACCGAAGGTTGTCCCGCCTCGTACGGTGAGTAACCAACCTCGTCGGTTACTGAGCGGAATCGACCGGGGATCGCGGAAGGTCCCATCCCGCGCCTCTACCCGAGCCGTCATCCATCGGTATAGTGGCTCGGTCCCCGGCTTCACATCTGACGCGGAGCCGGCCAGTTCTCCGGCGAGCGCGTGGGAGACTGGGACGGTGAGCGACCCGGTTCCTCACGGCGAGTGAGGGCACGGGTCATGCGGGAGGACATGGGTTGAGGTGACGACAAGCCTCCAGCGCCCGGTAACCGACACAGGCCGGAGCAAGAGCGTGCGGCACGTCGACAGCTTTGAGATCCAGCCGCCGACTCCGCCGTCACACAACGGCGTACCCCGGTCGGCGTGGGCCCGCGCCCGGCGCCGGGTCTCCCGCTGGCACCGTCCCTACATCGCGGCGTTGCTGCTGCTCGACTTCGGCGCGGCGGCGCTCGCCAGCTTCCTGGCCGTGCAGATCTTCGAGCAGGCGAACTCCGGTTTCCGCAACTCGCCCGAGGCGTGGTTCTACACCGTGGCGTTCCTGCTCCTGCCGCTCGGCTGGATGCTGTTCCTGTGGGGCAACCGGGCGTACGACCGGCGCTACCTCGGTCTCGGGCCGGACGAGTTCAAGCGGGTGATCCGTTCCGGCGTGGCGGTGGCCGCCACCGTCTCGTTCCTGGCCTTCGCCACCAAGACGACCCTCTCCCGGTGGACCGTCGGGTTCGCGCTGCTCGGCGCCCTGCTGCTGATCCTGCTCGGCCGGATGATCGCCCGCTCCTGCCTGCACGCCTTGCGCCGCCGGATCGGGCAGGCCGGGCACCGGATGGTGCTCGTCGGCACGCTGCCGGAGTGCCTGGAGGTCTACACCACCGTCACCCGCAACCCCGGCGTCGGCCTGGTGCCGGTGGCGATCCACCTCACCGACGGGTACGCCGCCGCCCGCGGCCTCCAGACCCCGGTGCCGGTGTACGCCGGCCGCGACGTGCTGGCGCTCGTCCGCGAGGTCGGCGGCGACACCATCGCGGTCTGCGGCTCGGCCAGCGCCGAGCCGGGCGAGTTGCGCCGGCTGGCCTGGCAGCTGGAGGGCTCCGGCGTCGACCTGGTGGTGGCACCGCAGCTCACCGACATCGCCGGTCCCCGGGTGCACATCCGCCCGATCGAGGGCCTGCCGCTGCTGCACGTCGAGGAGCCGACGCTCTCCGGGCCGGCGCTGCTGGCCAAGAGCCTGATGGACCGGGCCGCCGCCGGGCTGGGCCTGCTGCTGCTCACCCCGCTCTTCGCCGCGGTCGCGCTCGCCATCCGGATCTCCGACCCCGGGCCGGTGTTCTTCCGGCAGCCCCGGGTCGGGCACGAGGGGCGCACCTTCCGGGTGTGGAAGTTCCGCACCATGTACGTGGACGCCGAGGAGCGGCTCGCCGGTCTGGTGGATCGGAACGAGACCGACGGCATGCTGTTCAAGATGAAGCAGGATCCCCGGGTCTTCCCGGTGGGTCGCTTCCTGCGGGCGTCGTCGCTCGACGAGCTGCCCCAGTTGATCAACGTGCTCTGGGGCGAGATGTCGCTCGTCGGGCCGCGCCCGCTGCCCGCCGACGACGGCGACTTCCTGGGCGACGTGCGGCGCCGGCTGCTGGTGCGCCCCGGCATGACCGGGCTGTGGCAGGTTTCCGGCCGCTCCGACCTGTCCTGGGACGAGGCGGTCCGGCTCGACCTCTACTACGTCGACAACTGGTCGCTCGCCTACGACCTGAGCATCCTGTGGCGGACCGTCGGGGTGGTGCTGGCGCGCAAGGGCGCGTACTAACCTTCCGGGGTGGGTGGCAACCTCTCGGCGGTCTTCGCCGTCGTCTCGCTGGTCACCGCGTTGGCCGCGGCGCTCTGGGCGGTGCTGCGGCTGCGTGCCCGGCGGGGCATCGCCACCGCGACCCAGCGGGCCACCTACGAGGTGCTGCACACCGCCGGCCTGGCCGCCGAGCCGTTGCGGGCCGGCCTGAGCGCGACGGACGCGGCGAAGGCCGTACGCCATCTGCGTGCCCTGGTGGGCGCGGCCGGGCTGGCGTTGACGGACCGGGAGGCGCTGCTTGCCATCGACGGGCGCGGCGCGCACCACGGCGACCAGTTGGTCGCGGCGGCCCGGCGGGTCGTCGACAGCGGGCGTTCCACCGTGCTGCACGAGTCGGAGCTGCACTGCGACCTGGTCGACTGCCCGGTCCGGGGCGCGGTGGTGGCGCCGTTGGGCGCGGACGGCCGGGTGGTGGGCGCGTTGGTGGCGGTGGCCGACGAGCGGCCGGCGCCGGGCCTGGTGCAGGCGACGCTGGAGACCGCGCACTGGGCGGGTGACCAGCTCGCCCTGGCCGAGCTGGACTCGTCGCGGGAGCGGCTGGCCCGGGCCGAGGTACGCGCGTTGCGCGCCCAGATCAGCCCGCACTTCATCTACAACGCGCTCACCGCGATCGGCTCATTCGTCCGGACCGACCCCGACCGGGCGCGGGAGTTGATCCTGGAGTTCGCGGAGTTCACCAGGTACTCGTTCCGCTCGCACGGGGAGTTCACCACGCTTGCCGAGGAGTTGCGGTCGATCGACCGCTATCTGACCATCGAGCGGGCCCGCTTCGGCGAACGCCTCCAGGTGCGCCTCCAGATCGCGCCCGAGGTGCTGCCGGTGACGTTGCCGTTCCTCTGCCTCCAGCCGCTCGTGGAGAACGCGGTCCGGCACGGGTTGTCCCGCAAGCCGGGCACCGGCATGGTGAGCATCGAGGCCCGGGACGCGGGCGCCGAGTGTCACATCACGGTGGAGGACGACGGGGTGGGGATGGATCCGACCACGCTTACCGCGGGTATCGCCGAGGTGTCCGGCGCCGGCAGCGACCCGGCCGAGGACCCGGGGCAGCACGTCGGCCTCTCCAACGTCGACGAGCGGCTGCGGTCGGCCTTCGGGGACCGGTTCGGCCTGGTCGTCGAGACGGGCCTGGGCTCGGGTACGAAGGTCAGCATGCGGGTGCCGAAGTTCCACCCCGGCGTCCGGGTGTCCGCATGACCGTGACCGGTTTCCTCCGGGTGCTGGCGGTGGACGACGAGCCGCCGGCCCTCGACGAGTTGGCCTACCACCTGCGCGCCGATCCCCGGGTGGCCCGGCTGCACACGGCCGGCGACGCGACCGAGGCGCTGCGGGTGCTGCGGGACGACGACGTGGACGTGGTCTTCCTCGACATCCGGATGCCCGGGTTGGACGGCATGGAGTTGGCGCGGGTGCTGCGCCGGTTCGCCCGGCCGCCGGCGATCGTGTTCGTCACCGCGTACGACGACGGCGCGGCGGACGCCTTCGACCTGGGCGCCACGGACTACGTCCGCAAGCCGGTCCGGGCCGAGCGGCTGGCTGAGTCGCTGCGCCGGGTGATCGGCTCGCGGGTGGTGCCGTCGCATCCGGCGGCGCTGGCCCGGGCGGAGGAGGATCCGACCATCCCGATCGAGTTGGCCGGCACCACCCGGATGCTGCCCCGCTCGGCGGTGCGCTGGGTGGAGGCGCAGGGCGACTACGCCCGGCTGCACACCGCGGAGGGGTCGCACCTGGTCCGGGTCTCGCTGGCGACGCTCGCGGAGCGCTGGGCGGATGCCGGGTTCGTCCGGGTGCACCGCTCGTACCTGGTGCAGTTGCGGCTGATCGCCGAGTTACGGCTGGTCAACTCCGGCTACGTGGTGGTGATCGACGAGGCCGAGCTGCCGGTGAGCCGGCGGCACACCCGGGAGTTGAAGGACAAGTTGGTCCGGGCGGCCAAGCAGGACTGGAGCCGCTGAAACCCCGACGTACAATGTACGGCAGACCGTACGACAGGGTGGAGGACCGCATGTCCGACGACCAGTTCGACGCCGCCGCCGAATTCGACCGCCAGCTCGACCGCCTGGTGCACCTCGGCTACCCCGCCCTCGCCGGGTGGACCGAGGAGGCGTTCCGCGCCCGGCTCACCCCGCTGCGCGACGCGGCGGTCACCGGGGCCGCCGGCCTGACCGGCCCCACCGATGCCCGGGTGCCGTTCCTGCTGGTGACCACGCGGGACCTGGTGCCCGTCCCGGAGCGGATCGCGCTCACCACGCTCGCCGGTAAGCGCAAGCCCGGCGTGCTCGACCGCAACTTCCCCGCCGACGACCTGCCCACCTTCCACCCGAGCAAGGAGCTGGAGGTGCCGGCCGGTCCGGCGTACCTGCTCTTCGACGTGGATCGGGGCGAGGAATACCGCAACGTCACGCCGTCCGCCGCGCTCGACGACATGACCGCGCGGGACCGGCTGCCGATCACCATCGACGAGGGCCTGGCCTTCGTCACGCTGCACCCGGAGGCGCTCGCCAGCAACAGGTGCTTCTCGCTCGTCGGCTCCCGCTGCGGCGACAAGCGGGTGCCGGCGCTCTGGATCAGCCAGGGCGCGCCGAAGCTGGGCTGGTGCTGGTTCGGCAACCCGCACACCTGGCTCGGCTCGGCCACCGCCCACCCGGTGCGGGTCGGCCTCGACTGACCTCGTCGGGGCGGGACGCCGTCGCGTCCCGCCCCGACCGGCGGTCACCCCGTGCCCGACAGCCGGGTGGTCGTCCGTCCGTCGGTGGTCAACACCGCGCCGTTCGCCTCCGCGAACAGCACCTGTCCCGGCACCCAACTGAGCACCCCACCACCCGTGGTCACGAACTCCCGGGTGAAGTGCCGGCCCTGGTCGTGGCTGACCCACAGGAACGCCCTGCCGTCGGCGTCCCAGTCCCCGATCAGCAGGCTGCCGTCCCCACCCACCACCAGGTCGCGATCACCGCTCGCTCCCGCCGGAAGATCGGTCTCGACGGGCTGCCAGGAACGCCCGCCGTCACCGGTCCGCATGATCGAGGCGGTGCTGCCGGCCGATGCCGGCCCGCCCATCGGCGAGTACGGCTCCGCCAGCAGGTACCCGACCTGCCCACTCTCGGCCGCCACGGACATCACCGCGCCACCGTTCGGGGCCGGCACCGTCACCCAGGTGGCACCGCGGTCGGAGCTGCGGGCCAGCACGGAGGGCTGACGCACGTCCGGCGGCCAGAAGCTGGCCCACAGCACGCCGTCCGGACTCGCGTACAGGCTGTTCATCGGGTAGTCGGTCGGCACCGTGGAGCGCAACCGGTAGGCGGTACCGGTGTCCGGGTCGACAGCCATCGGCTCGGGCAGCCCACCCGTGGCGTTCGCGGACGAGACCGGCAGCGCGTGGGACGGAAAGGCATCCACCGTGACGATGGCCTCGGCGCCGTCGCGCCACGTCCGCCCCTCGTCGGTGGAGAGCCACGACCGCCCGTCGACGCTCACCAGGTAGGTACGCGAGCTGAGCGGGAGATATCGAGCCGTCGACCGGACCCGGTCGTTTCCCGCCCGGCACGCCCCGTCGTCGTAGCGCGCCCGGCGGTACGGTGACCAGTTCCGCCCGAGGTCCCGGGTGGTGCTGAAGTCGATCCGGCAGCCACGCTCGGTGACCCGGACTCCGACCACCGACCGGTCCCCCACGAGGAAGAGCTGAGCCCGGTCCCGCGGCGCCGGCGCTCCGGCCGGCTCATCCGAGGGCCGGCCGCCGAGACCTCCGGCGACCGGGGTCAGTGCCGTACCGGCCAGGGCCGCCACCACCCCCAACACCAACACGCCGCGCTGCCGGCGCCGCGCCCGGACGCGGGCGCGGGCCCTGGACCGGAGTTCCCCGAGCGGCGGCTGGCGAACGGCCTGGCTGACGGTGCCGACGTCGAAGCCGGACAGGTCATGCTCCGACATTGATCCTCCCGAGGCTGGTGACTGTGACATCCGGTGCGGCGTCGCTCAGGTCGACGTCGACGAGCAGCCGGGCGAGGGCCCGCCGGCCGCGGGAGAGCCGGGACTTGACCGTGCCGCTCGACACCCCGAGCGTCGTGGCGACCTCCTCGACCGGCAGGTCAGCCAGGTAGTGCAGGGCCAAGGCATGCCGCTGCCCCGGAGGCAGCTTCCGGAGCGCGGCGAGCAGGGCGAGATGTTCGGGTGACCGGTCCGCGACCTCGGGCGGCGGGCCGAGGCGGTGGAGCAGTGTCTCCAGGAGCCGGCGGCGCCGATACCGGCTCCGGGCCACGTTCACCGCCACTCGTCGCAGCCATGCCTCCGGTTTGTCCAGGCCGGCCATCCGCCCGGGTCTCATCAGTGCACGGGTGAACGCCTCCTGGACCGCCTCCTGCGCCTCGTGCAGGTCGCCGGTCACCGCGTACAGCTGGACGACCAGCCGGCGGAAGCTGCCGGCGTACAGCTCGGCGATCAGATCATCGTCGGACACCGTCACCTCCTCTCTTCACCTGTCCCACTCGTGGGCCGGAAGAAAGGTTCCGGGCGACGCTCAGGAGATGCCTGTCCACAGCGAAACCGCGCTCATCCACTGCGTTGTCCACAGGCAGGCGATGTTATCCACAGGTTGTGCACAGGGGCGTCGCGCTGCGCTTGACATTCGCGCCGAGCAGGCGAGACTGCCGGGGATGACCGCAGCCGAGGAACCGCAGCCGGTCGGACGGCCCGTCGAGGCGGCACCCGTCCCCGGCCCCCGCGCGCCGCAGCGGACCCCAATCGCGGCGCAGCGGACCCAGACCGCGCCGCAGCGGACCCGGATCGTGCTGGCCGAGGTCTCCCGGTCGGGCAGCCGGGCCGATCGCACCCGCTCCGAACTGGCCCAGCAGACCCGGGTCGGCGAGACGCTCGTGCAGGGCCTGATGCGCGCCCAGCTCTCGCTCGCGCTACGGCTGAGCCTGCTGGTGTTGATCGGGCTGGGCGGCCTGCCCTGGCTGTTCGCCATCGCGCCGACGGTCGGGCGGGTCACCGTGCTCGGGGTCAACCTGCCGTGGCTGCTGCTCGGGGTGGCCGCCTTCCCGTTCCTGATCGTGGTCGGCTGGGCGTATGTCCGGCTGGCGGAACGCAACGAGCAGGACTTCGTCGACCTGGTCCAGCGGCCGGAGCGCTGATGACCAACGGGTACGTGATCCCGGCGATCGTGGCGGTCACCCTGGTCACCGTCGGCATCGGCTTCTACGGGTTGCGGCTGGCCCGCACCACCTCCGACTTCCTGGTCGCCTCCCGGGCGGTCAGCCCGACCTGGAACGCGGCGGCGATCGGCGGGGAATATCTGTCGGCGGCGAGCTTCCTGGGCGTGGCCGGGCTGATCCTCAAGTACGGCGTGGACGTGCTCTGGTATCCGGTCGGCTTCGCCGCCGGCTACCTGGCGTTGCTGCTGTTCGTGGCCGCCCCGCTGCGCCGCTCCGGCGCGTTCACCCTGCCGGACTTCTGCGAGGTGCGGCTCGGGTCGCGCCGGCTCCGCACGATCGCCACCCTCTTCGTGATCTTCATCGGCTGGCTCTACCTGGTGCCGCAGTTGCAGGGCGCCGGGCTGACCCTGGCCACGCTCACCGGCTCGCCGTACGCGATGGGCGCGCTGCTCGTCGCCGTGGTGGTGACCGCGAACGTGGCGCTCGGCGGCATGCGGGCGATCACCTTCGTGCAGGCGTTCCAATACTGGCTGAAGCTGACCGCACTCGCCGTACCGGCGATCTTCCTGGCGTTGCAGTGGCAGGCCGACGCCCGCCCGGCGGTGACGCCGCCCGACGGGCCGACGTTCCGGACCGCGACCACCGTGGTGGTCGAGCACCGCGCCACGCTCACCCTGCCCGACGGCCACATCCGGGAGGTACGCCCCGGCGACCGCCTCGACTTCGCCGCCGGCGACCCGGTGCCGGAGGTGTCCGGTGCGGCGATCGCCGCCACCGAGTGGCTGCTGCCGGACACCGCTGGCGACGACGACCGCAGTCTGTTCGCGACGTACTCGCTGATCCTGGCCACGTTCCTGGGCACCATGGGGTTGCCGCACGTGCTGGTGCGCTTCTACACCAACCCCGACGGGGCCGCCGCCCGGCGCACCACGCTCGTGGTGCTGGCCCTGGTCGGCGTCTTCTACCTGCTGCCCACGATCTACGGGGTGCTGGGCCGGATCTACACGCCGCAACTGCTTGTCACCGGTCAGACCGACGCCGTGGTGGTGCTGCTGCCCGGCGCGGCGCTCGGCGACGGCACCACCGGCAGGCTGCTCGCCGCGCTCGTCGCCGCCGGGGCGTTCGCGGCCTTCCTGTCCACCTCGTCCGGTCTGCTCACAAGCGTGGCCGGGGTGATCTCCACGGACGTGCTCGGCCGCGGCTCGGTACGCGGCTTCCGGCTCGCCACGGTGATCGCCGGCGCGGTGCCGGCGGTGCTCGCGCTGAACGTCTCCGGGCTTGACGTGTCGCAGGTGGTGGGGCTGGCGTTCGCGGTCGCCGCGTCCAGCTTCTGCCCGCTGCTGGTGCTCGGCATCTGGTGGCGCGGCCTGACCGACCTGGGCGCCGCCGCCGGGATGCTCGTCGGCGGCGGCGCGGCGATCGGCGCGGTGCTGCTCACCGTGCTCGGCCCGCCGCTCACCGGCTGGCCGGCGACGCTCACCACCCAGCCGGCCGCGTGGACGGTCCCGCTGGCGTTCACCGTGATGGTGGTGGTCTCGGTGGCCAGCCGCCGACGCCTCCCCCGCGACGTCGGCACCACCATGCTCCGCCTGCACACCCCCGAGTCCCTCCGCTTGTAAGGCGGGGGCCCTTCTTAACGCATTCGGTAGAGGCGGGGCCCCTTCTTAACACCTCGGCGTACCCCTCAGGTAGGACGGCAACATCGTCCTCCGGCGGGAGCGCGGGTTGGCCGAGGCGGGCTACCGTCGGACCATGACCGATCAGCACCCGGCCCTGCACCTCCGTGGCCTGGCCAAGCGCTTCGACACCAAGGTCGCGGTGGCCGGCGTCGACCTGGCCGTGCCGACCGGCTCGTTCTACGGCCTGCTCGGCCCGAACGGGGCCGGCAAGACCACGACCCTCTCCATGGCCGTCGGCCTGCTGCGGCCCGACGCCGGTGAGGCCCGGGTGCTGGGGTACGACGTCTGGGCCGACCCGGTCCGCGCGAAGAGCCTGCTCGGCGTGATGCCGGACGGCGTACGCCTCTTCGACCGGCTGAGCGGCGCGGAGCTGCTGGCGTACCACGGTCTGTTGCGCGGCATGGACCCGGCGGTGGTCGACCAGCGGGCGGCGGAGCTGCTCGACGTGCTGGCGCTCACCGACGCCGGCCGCACCCTGGTGGTCGACTACTCCGCCGGCATGAAGAAGAAGATCGGCCTGGCCTGCGCGCTGCTGCACGGTCCGCGCCTGCTGGTGCTCGACGAGCCGTTCGAGGCGGTCGACCCGGTCTCGGCGGCGCTGATCCGGGACATCCTGCACCGGTACGTGACCGGTGGCGGCACGGTGGTCTTCTCCAGTCACGTGATGGAGGTGGTCGAGCGGCTCTGCTCGCACGTGGCGATCCTGGCCGACGGCACGATCAAGCGGGTGGGCACGCTCACCGAAGTGCGCGGCGACCGGTCGCTGGAGGAGGTCTTCGTCGAGGTCGTCGGCGGCCGGACCGCGACCGGCGAGGAGCTGTCGTGGCTGTCCCGGTGACCGCACCCGAGCGGCCGGTCCGGACCGTCTCGCCCTGGCACTTCGTCCGGCTCAAGCTGCGGGTCCTCGGCAACAACTTCCGCGGCCAGGCGTGGCGGGTCGCGTTGTTCGTGGTGGGTGTGCTGTTCGCGCTCTGGTTCGCCGGGACCGGGTTCTTCCTGCTCGCCGCGCCCGGCCTGACCGGCGAGGACCGGTACGCGCTGATGGCCGCCGCGTTCGGCGGCGGCGTGCTGACGCTCGGCTGGCTGCTGCTCCCGCTCGTCTTCTTCGGCGTGGACGAGACGCTTGACCCGGCCCGGTTCGCGCTGCTGCCGCTCTCCCGCCGCACCCTGGTCACCGGCCTGCTCACCGCCGCCCTGGTCAGCGTCCCGGCGCTGGCCACGATGCTCACGGTGGCCGGGCTGGTGGTCACCGCCGGCATGCTGGGCGGCTGGCCCGCCGCGCTCGTCGGCGCGGTCGGCGTGGTCGTCGGGGCGCTCGTGTGCGTGGCCGGGGCCCGCGCGATGACGAGCGCGTTCGCCACCATGTTGCGCTCCCGCCGGGTACGCGACCTGGCCGCCGTGCTGCTCGCGGTGCTGGCCGCCATGCTCGGGCCGTTGCAGTTGTTCGTGGTCGCGGCCGTGCAGCAGGCCGACTGGGACCGGCTGACCGGAGTGGCCCGGGTGATCGGCTGGACGCCGCTCGGCGCGCCGTGGACGGCCGGCGTCGACGTGGCCGAGGGCCGGGCCGGGGCGGCCGTGGTGAAACTGCTCATCGGCGTGGCGACGATCGGCGTACTCCTGCTCTGGTGGTCACGGTCGCTGGAGTCGGCGATGGTCGGCGCGGCGAGCGCCGGGCCGGCGCGCACCCCGCGCGGCGTGGTCGGCGGCGCGGTCGCGCAGCTCTTCCCCCGCGCGGTCGGCTGGGCCCGGCGGGACCGGTTCGGCGCGCTCGTCGCCCGGGAGTGCCGCTACTGGTGGCGGGACGCCCGGCGGCGGGCCAACCTGATCACGGTCGCCGTGGTCGGCGTGTTCGTGCCGGTGATGGTCAACCTGGGCGGTGCCGGGTTCGTCGTGGAGGGCGGGGCGGCGTTCGGCGAGGCCACCGCCGACTCGTCCCCGGTGCTGGTCAGCATTTCCATGATCTTCGTCGGGGTGCTCGCGTCGGTGACGCTCGCCAACCAGTTCGGTTTCGACGGCAGCGGGTACGCGGCGAACGTGGTCGCGGGCGTGCCGGGCCGAGTGGAGCTGCGCGCCCGGATGGTGGCGTTCTCGCTCTACGTGGTGCCGATCCTCCTCGTGGTCGCGGTCGTGCTGGCGCTCGTGCTCGGCCGGCCGGAGTGGCTCGGCATGATGGCCGGCGGGCTGTTCGGCGCGTACGGCTGCGGGCTGGCGATCAACGGGTTCATCTCGGTGCTCGGCGCCTACTCGCTGCCGGAGACGAGCAACCCGTTCGCCATGAACTCCGGGTCGGGCATCGCGAAGAGCCTGCTCGCGCTACTCTCCATGGTGTCGTCGACGGTGGTCGCGGTGCCGCTGGTGGTGGCCGCGGCCCTCCTCGACGACGTCTGGCTCTGGCTAGCACTGCCGGTCGGCCTGGCATACGGGGTGGGCGCGGCGCTGCTCGGCGCGTACCTGGCCGGGGACGCGCTTGATCGACGGCAGCCGGAGCTGCTGTCCATGGTCACCCCGAGGCGCTGATGCCTGTCGTCGAAGCGGTCACCACGGTCCCGGTCCCGCCGGAGGTGGCCTTCGCCGTCTCCCAGACCGTCGCCCCGGTGCGCTACCGCTGGGACCCGTTCGTCCGCGAGCAGCACTTCCTCGACGGCGCGACCCGGCCGGGCCGGGGCGTGCAGACCTTCACCCGCTCCCGGCACGGGCTGGCGATGGTCAGCGAGTACGTCTCCTGGTCGCCGCCGACGAACGTGGGCATGAAGATGGTGCGCGGGCCGTGGTTCTTCGAGCGGTTCGGCGGCGGCTGGCGCTTCGCGCCCGGCCCCGAGCCGGGCACCACGGTCGCGACCTGGCGGTACAACTTCCGGTGCCGACCAGCTCTGCTGCGCCCGGTGGCCGAACGGATCGGCATCTGGCTGCTCGGTCGGGACATCCGCCGCCGGATCGCCGGTTACGCCGCCGGCTGCGCCGACCCCGAGGTGCTGGCCGCCGCCCGCCGCTCGCTCTCTCCCTGAGACGGCCGCCCGCCGCTCGCTCTCCGCCTGACCGTCGTCAGGCGGTGCGGCGCATGGCCGCGTAGACGTGGTGGCCGTCGCCGACGCTGAGCACGTTCACCAGCTCCCAGCCGTAGTTCGACAGGTGCTCGACCGCCTCCATCAACGGCGGGAAGCCGCTGCTGCCCCACTTGTGCCGGGCGATGATCATCAGGTGCCGGTGCGGGTAGGCGCGCAGGTCGACCTGTCCGCCGAGGATGGCGTCCGCGGTGATGACACGGTCCTGGGCGAGCTTCTGCGGGGGTACGAGAGCCATGCACCGCAGGGTAGGCGGCTCAGTCGAGCGGCACCCGGTGAAGGTGCGCGACCAGGGAGCGCCAAGCGTCCGGGGTGAAGGCGAGGGCCGGGCCGGACGGGTCCTTGCTGTCCCGCACCAGCACCACCCCGGGCAGGTTCCCCGCCACCTCGACACAGTTGCCGCCGGAGTCGGTCGATCGGGATGACGTGCGCCAGCGGGGCTCGTCGGAGGTCATGGCGTCACCTTCAACTTCCGGACCAGATCCAGGGATGCTCCTGTGGACAGCGATTCGCCGAGGAGGCTATCCCACTTCCGCTCGATCAAGGCGATCGTCTGCGGCTCGTCGACGACGTGTCCGCGGGCGGCGTTCTCCAGGTAGAGCACCCGCTCCGAGTCCGGCAGTTCGGCAAGCACGAAGCCGCCGCCGACACCGGCGTGCTCACCGACCGCCAACGGCACCACGTGCAATCGCACGGCCGGATGTTCGGCCAGCTCCAGCAACCGCGTGAGCTGGCCATCGAGTACCGCCGGCCCACCGACTGGCCGGCGAACCGCCGTCTCGTCCAGCAGGAAGACGCAGTGCGGCGGCTCATCGCGGTGCAACAGTTGTTGGCGCTCCATCCGGAGAGCCACCAACTCGTCGATCATCGCCGGCGGATGGAGGCCACCGGTGGAGATGACGGCGCGGGCGTATTCCTCTGTCTGGAGCAGGCCCGGAACCAGGCACGCCTCGAAGGCGCGCAATCTGACCGCCTGCTGCTCGTACCCCCGCCAGGGCACGAACCACGACGGACCGCGCTCCTGATCGGCGGCCTTGAGCAGGCTGGCCAGGAGGCCGCCGGTGCCGAGGGCCTGGTCGGCGGCGATCGCGAACTCCATCGTGGGCCGGCGGCGGCCGGTCTCGATGGCGGCGACCGTCGACGGGCTCCACCTGATCGTGGCCGCCAGCGCCTCCTGCGACATCTCCGCCCCGGCTCGGGCGGCCTTCAACGCCCGGATCCACACCTCGACGTCCATCCTCACCCCGTCGGTAAGTACGCGACTGCGCTCCGTAGTAACCCCTGGCATCCTCCTCTGCCGGCGCTTCCACGTCCAGGGTGGAGACACGCGGCCCGGCCGGTGGAGGCCACGACCCGGCGGCCGGTCCTGCGACGGGTCGCCCCGCCCATCCCCCGGCCGGGGCGACCCCCTTCTCCCAGGAGGCACCAGATGCGGAGCGAACGAGTAGATCTTGGAAGGAAAGTGCCCCTGGAGGGGCCCAAATCTTCCAAGATCCACCCGGGACAGGCGCACCTCCGGCCGGGACAGGCACGCCTTCGGCCGGGACGGGTGCATCTGCCGATGCGGCCGGCGTGGCGGTGCCGGGTGTGCGGGGCGCACTGGCCGTGCCAGCCGGCCCGGCTCGGGCTGCTGCGCGAGTTCCGGGGCGACCGGACGGCGTTGCTGTTCCACCTCGGCACGCTGCTGGCCGAGGCGAACACGCAGCTCAGTGACGCCACGAATGTGCACGAGCGCTTACTCGGCTGGGCCCGGACCGCAGGCGGCACAATGTTTCACGTGAATCATGAGCCGGGTGCCGAGATCCACCACACCGATCCGTTCGCGGTGCCGGCCGGGCAACGCTCGCCGGTGCGCCGCCTGCGTGGCCGGCTGGCCGCGCCGGTGACGCTCTGGACCGCGCCTGGCCCGGCCGGGCTCACCGTCTCCTCCACCCTCGTGGCCGAGGGGGAGCCGGACCGGCTGCTCGGCCTGGTCGACCCGGAGTCGGAGCTGTGGGCTGCGGTCGAGGAGGCCGGGCGGTTCGCGGTCGCCCCGCTGGGTCCGCGCCACCGGCAGCTCGCCGACCGCTTCGCCGGCCTGTTTCCCGCGCCCGGCGGCCTGTTCGCCCTGGACGCCTGGACCGAGACGCCCTACGGCCCGGTGCCGACGGACGCGGGTGGCTGGGCCGGTTGCCGCCTCGACACCGCCCGGGAGTACGGCTGGGGTCTGCTGGTGGAGGCCACCATCGAGGCGGTCGACCTGGCCGAGGACGTCACGCCCCTGCTGCACTACCGGGGCCGCTACCACGAGCTGACCGACTAGCCCGCCCACCCGACGCGGGTGATCATGAGGTTGACGGTGCTCGTCGTCCGATTTGTCGCCGCCAAGTTCATGATCAACGCGGGTGGGTGGACCGGTTAGCGGAGTGATCTGGGTCACTGGGCGCAGTGGGGGCGCCGTTGGGCGCACCGGGCGACCGGGACCCGTCCGGATCTTTCGCGGTGGGTTCCGCGCTCCTAACGTGCGCGGAAATCCCCCACGCCTGCGAAGGTGGTGATCCACAGATGTCCACGGACACACCCGCGTCCGCACCCTCCGAGTCGACCGCGGAACGGTATCTAGCCGTCCAGCGGTCGGACGAGTTCGCCGGGTTGCGGCGCACGCTGCGCGGCTTCATCTTCCCGATGACCGTCGCGTTCTTCCTGTGGTACGCGCTCTACGTCATCCTCTCCGCGTACGCGCGGGGTTTCATGGGCACGAAGCTGGTCGGCAACATCAACGTCGCCCTGGTCTTCGGCCTGCTCCAGTTCGTCTCCACGTTCGTCATCGCCTGGCTCTACTCGCGGTTCGCCAACCGGCGGATCGACCCGGTCGCCGACCAGATCCGCGCCGAGATGGGGGAGGTGAACCATGAACACGGTCCTCGCGGCTGAGGCGGGCAGCACCACCGCCCGGAACCTCACCATCACGCTGTTCCTGATCTTCGTGGCGATCACGCTGGCGATCACCATCTGGGCGAGCCGGCAGACCAAGACCGCCACCGACTTCTACGCCGGTGGTCGCTCCTTCTCCGGATTCCAGAACGGCATGGCGATCGGCGGCGACTACATGTCGGCCGCGTCCTTCCTGGGCATCGCCGGCATCATCGCCCTCTACGGGTACGACGGTTTCCTCTACTCGATCGGCTTCCTGGTCGCCTGGCTGGTGGCACTGCTGCTCGTCGCCGAACTGCTGCGCAACTCCGGCCGGTACACGATGGCGGACGTGCTGGCGTTCCGGATGCGGCAGCGGCCGGTCCGGACCGCGGCGGCGGTCTCCACCATCACCGTGTCGATCTTCTACCTGCTGGCCCAGATGGTCGGCGCCGGCGCGCTGGTGGCCCTGCTGCTCGGCATCAAGCCGGGTACGACGTTCCTCGGCATGGACGCCGACACCGCCAAGGTGGCCACCATCATCATGGTCGGCGCCCTGATGATCATCTACGTGACGGTCGGCGGGATGAAGGGCACCACGTACGTCCAGATCGTCAAGGCGTTCCTGCTGATGACCGGCGCGCTGGTGATGACGCTGCTGGTGCTCGCCAAGTACAAGTTCAACCTGTCCTCGCTGCTCGGCGACGCGGCGGACGCCTCGGGCAAGGGGGCGGCCTTCCTCGAACCCGGGTTGCGCTACGGCGTGGAGACACCCGGCGACGCGCTGAAGACGTTCTACAGCAAGATGGACCTGCTCTCGCTCGGTATCGCGCTGGTGCTCGGCACCGCCGGCCTGCCGCACATCCTGATCCGCTTCTACACCGTGCCGACCGCGCGGGCGGCCCGTAAGAGCGTGCTCTGGGCGATCGGCATCATCGGCGCGTTCTATCTGCTCACCCTGGCTCTCGGCTTCGGCGCGGCGGCACTTGTCGGCCGCGAGGCGATCACCGCGCAGGACAAGGCCGGCAACACGGCCGCACCGCAGCTCGCCGAGGCGCTCGGGTTGGACTTCTTCGGCGGGAGCCTGGGCGGCGCGACGCTGCTGGCGATCATCGCGGCGGTCGCGTTCGCCACGATCCTCGCCGTGGTGGCCGGGCTGACGTTGGCGTCGTCGTCCAGCCTGGCGCACGACTTCTACGCAAACGTCATCAAGAACGGGCAGACGTCGGAGCGGCAGGAGGTGAACGTCGCCCGGATCTCCGCGCTGGTGATCGGCGCGGTCTCGATCCTGCTGTCGATCTTCGCGCAGAACCTGAACGTGGCGTTCCTGGTCGCGTTGGCGTTCGCGGTCGCCGCGTCCGGCAACCTGCCGGCGATCCTGTACAGCCTGTTCTGGAAGCGGTTCAACACCTCCGGCGCGGTCTGGGCGATCTACGGCGGCCTGCTCGCCGCGGTGGTGCTGGTCTTCTTCTCCCCGGTCGTCTCCGGGGCGCCGACGGCCATGTTCCCCGACCACGACTGGCACTGGTTCCCGCTGTCGAACCCGGGCATCCTCTCGATCCCGTTCGGCTTCCTGTGCGGCTGGCTCGGCACCGTCCTGTCCAAGGAGAGCGACGACGAGAAGTACGCGGAACTGGAGGTGCGCTCGCTCACCGGCGCGGGCGCGCACTGACGGGTAATTGTTAAGCGGGGCCCCCGCCTCTACCGGAGGCGTTAATAGGGGGCCCCGCCTTACCTGTATAGGGTGGCGGGCATGAACGTCGCTCCCCGGTTTGCCTCCGGGCACCGCATCCTCGTCACCGGCGGTGCCGGCTTCGTCCCGTCCCACCTGGTCGACCGGCTCGTCGAGCGCGGCTGCACGGTGGTGGTGCTCGACAACTTCGTCACCGGTTCCAAGGACAACGTGGCCCACCTGCTGGACGAGCCGACGTTCACGCTCATCGAGGCGGACATCTCCGACGGCCTGCCCACCCACCACCCGGCGATGACCGAGCGGTTCGACGCGATCCTGCACATGGCGTCCCCGGCCAGCCCGACCGACTTCGAGAAGCTGCCGGTGGAGATCCTCCGGGTGGGCTCGGTGGCCACGCTGGCCCTGCTGGAGCGCGCCACCGACGACGGCGCGCGGTTCCTGATGGCCTCCACCTCCGAGGCGTACGGGGACCCGAAGGAGCACCCGCAGCGCGAGACCTACTGGGGCAACGTCAACCCGATCGGCATCCGGAGCGTCTACGACGAGGCGAAGCGCTTCTCCGAGGCCGCCACCATGGCCTACCACCGCAGCCGCGGCACGGACACCGCGATCGTACGGATCTTCAACACGTACGGCCCGCGGATGCGCCCGGACGACGGCCGGGCGATCCCGACCTTCATCTCCCAGGCGCTGCGCGGCGAGCCGATCACCGTGCACGGCACCGGCAACCAGACTCGTTCCATCTGCTACGTCGACGATCTGGTGCGGGGCATCCTGCTGCTGCTCGACTCGACGCAGAACGGCCCGATCAACTGCGGCACCGAGCACGAGATGTCGATGCGGCAACTGGCTGAGACGATCGTGTCACTCACCGGAAGCGCATCCGAGGTGAGCTACATCACTCGCGCCTCGGACGACCCGGAGATGCGCCGCCCCGATCTGACCCTCGCCCGCGAGCTGCTCGGATACGAGCCCACCGTGGCGCCCGAAGACGGCCTCCGACGCACGATCGAGTACTTCCGCGGGCGGTTAGGGTACTGATCCCCGCTGTCCGCCGGCTGAGTGCCGTGCGCGCCTGAGGACGGCGGTGGATCCGCCGACCTACCCTCGATGACATGTCAGCGACCTCGTCTGCCGGCGCACCCCTGAACCGCCCCCTGCACCGGGGCGCGGGCCGTGCCCAGGTTCCCGGCTCCGGCCGGGGCGCACCCACGCGCGCCCGCGCCACGGAAACCCGCTGGTACCCGTCGCACGACGAGGCGCCCCGTTCGGGCGGACGCGGTGGCCCGGGCGGACCGGGTGGGCCGACCGACCCCGGCGGCCCGGGTGGTGGTTCCGGCGGGCCAGGTCGCCGCCCCCGCCCGCGCTGGAAGCGCATCGGCCTGGTGACCGGCGTCGTGGTGCTCGCGCTGGCGCTGCTCGGCGGCGTCGGCGGCTGGCTCTACGCCCGTAACCTCGACGGCGACCTGGCCCGCACCGACCCGTTCTCGGAGATCACCGGCGGGCGGCCGGCCAAGCAGGTCGACGGCGCGTTCAACATCCTGCTCGTGGGCAGCGACTCGCGGGATCCGGACGCCCCGGTCGACGGCGCCGGCAAGTGGCGGGCGGACACCGTGATCGTGATGCACATCCCGGCCGACCACAAGAGCGCCTACCTGGTCTCCATCCCGCGTGACCTGTACGTGCCGATCCCGGAGGAGGCGGGCGCCTCCTGCGACTCCGGCTCCCGCAACAAGATCAATGCGGCGTTCGCGTTCGGCGGGCTGCCGCTCGCGGTGAAGACCGTGGAGTGCTTCACCGACGTCCGCATCGATCACGTGATGGCCATCGACTTCGCCGGCTTCAAGGACGTCACCGACGCGCTGGGCGGGGTCGACCTCAAGGTGGACCGGACCATCAAGTCGATCCACAAGCCGTACCGGACGTTCACCAAGGGCGTGAACCACATGGACGGCGCCGAGGCGCTGGACTGGGTCCGGCAGCGCAAGCAGTTCCCGGACGGCGACTTCGCCCGGATGCGCCACCAGCAGGAGTTTCTCAAGGCGCTGTTGGACAAGGCGGCCAGCACCGGGACGCTGAGCAACCCGAAGAAGCTGAACGACTTCCTCCGGGCGCTCACCGCCGCCGTCACGGTCGACCAGGGATTCTCGTTGACCGACATGGCGGTGCAGTTCCGCAGCCTGCGCGGGGAGAACCTGACGTTCGTCACCAGCCCGAACCTGGGCGGCCAGACCATCGACGGCCAGTCGGTGGTGGTTTCCGACCGGGAGAAGGCCCTGGCCATGTACCAGGCCATCGCCGGCGACCGGATGGCCGGCTGGGTCGACGCCAACCAGAAGGGCTCGGGCGACAGCGCCGGCGGCTGACGGCACCGGGAGCGGCCTTCGACCGGGCGCTCAGCCTCGCCCGTTCGGCCATATCTCGAAAACATTGGCCGGGATTGACGGGATTACCCCGCCACAGAAGGTCGCGAAGACGGGAACAGATACGTAGAGTGGTCCCGCCCCCGATCACCGAGCTGGAGCACGAATGTCGGTCCAGACCAGTCGACGCCCGCACTCACCGGCACCCGGTTCATCCGGGCGGGTCCCTCCGGTCATTCCCACCCAGCCCGGCCCCGGCGGTCGCGGTCCCGGTGGCGGTGGTCCCGGCGGCGGTGGCCCCGGCGGCGGGAAGAAGAAGCGCACCAAGCGCAAGGACCCGCTCTGGGCGAAGCTCACGCTCGTCCTCGGCGCGGTGCTGATGGTGACCAGCGGCGTGGCGATCGTCGGCAGCAAGGCCGTGATCGGCCAGGCGACGAGCAACATCGCTCAGCGCAACCTGCTCGGCGAGGCCGGGAAGAGCGAGGCCGAGGGCGGCAACAGCCTGGACGGCCCGATCGACATGCTGCTGCTCGGCGTGGACGCCCGCGAGCGCTGGGCCGCCGACGACGTCCGCTCGGACACGATCATCATCCTGCACATCCCGGCCAGCCACGACCAGGCGTACCTGATCTCGATCCCCCGGGACACCCAGGCCCGCATCCCGGCGTTCTCGAAGAGCGGCTACCGGGGCGGCACCGAGAAGATCAACGCCGCCTTCTTCCACGGCGCCCAGAACGGCGGCGGCTGGGAGGGGGGCGCCCAACTGATGGCCAAGACGATCAAGTCGATGACCGGGATCGGCTTCGACGGCGCCGCGATCATCAACTTCGGCGGTTTCAAGAACGTCATCGACGCGCTCGGCACGGTGCGGATCTGCGTCAGCCACGAGGTCCCGTCGCACCACATGTCGATGGTCGAGGGCAAGCCGATGTGGAACGCGGACGCGAAGAAGTCCGGCAAGTCCTACAAGCCGGTGGTGCACAAGAAGGGCTGCAAGGAGATGGAGGGCTGGGAGGCGCTCGACTACTCCCGCCAGCGCTACGGCCTGCCCAAGGGCGACTACGACCGGCAGCAGAACCAGCAACAGCTGATCAAGGCGATGGCCAAGAAGGCCACCGAGGGCGGCATGCTGACCAACCCGATCAAGCTGAACGCGCTGATGAAGGCCGCCGGCAAGGCGTTCGTGCTGGACACCGGCGGCGTGCCGATCGCCGACTTCATCTTCACCCTCAAGAACCTCAACGGAAACGACCTGGTCACCCTGCGCACCAACGGCGGCACGTTCAGCTCGACCGCGGACAACAAGTTCGAGCAGTTCAACGAGACGACCATGGACATGTTCCAGGCGGTCAAGAACGACAAGCTCGCCGACTTCGTCGTGGCAAACCCGGACGTCCTCTCCACCCGCAAGTGACCGAAGCCGGCACCGGCCGGCCGATCCCCCCGTAGCCTGACGTGAGCGGGTCTCATGTCGTCGCGACGGGGGGATCGTCACGTCCAGACCAGCACGGAACCGACGCGGGCCGGCCCGACCGGCCCGCTGGCCCCGGTTCCTGCTCGGCGCCGGGCTCGCCCTGGTCCTGCTCGCCACGCTCGGCGTGACCGGGCTGCACTGGCTGACCCACAGGTACGACCGCACGGTGACCAAGGAGCAGCTACTCGACCCCACCGCCCGAAAAAAACGGACAGAACTGGACGGGGCACTCAACTACCTGCTGATCGGCTCCGACCACCGGCCCGGCGCGAGCGCCGCCGACCAGCGCTCGGACACCATCCTGATCGTGCACGTGCCGGCCGGGATGCGGCAGGCGTACCTGATCTCCGTGCCGCGCGACCTGCTGGTGGCCATCCCGGCGGCGCCCGGCTTCCCCGGCGGCCAGGACAAGGTCAACGCGGCGTACGAGCACGGCGGCGGAGGCGAGAGCGGGGCGCGTCTGCTCAGCGCCACCCTCACCCGGCTCACCGGGGTCCGCTTCGACGGCGCGGCGCTCGTCGACTTCTCCGGTTTCCGGTCCGTGATCGACCAGCTCGGCGGCATCCGGATGTGCGTGGACACGCCGGTCCGCTCGATCCACACCGGGACCCGGTTCGAGCCCGGCTGCCAGCAGATGGACGGAGCCCGGACGCTCGACTACGTGCGTCAGCGCTACGACCTGCCCGGGGGCGACTACGACCGGCAGCGGCACCAGCAGCAGATGCTCCGGGCGGTGCTCGACCGGGCCAACCAGACGCATCTGCGCAACGATCCGGTGAAACTCGACCGGGTGCTGCGCTCGGTCGGCGGGGCGATGACCGTCGACACCAACGGCGTACCCCTGGACGAGCTTGTCTTCGCGCTCCGCGCGCTGCCCGCGGACGCCCTGCGCGGGGTTCGGGTGCCCTCCTACCCACAGACCATCGACCAGGTGTCGTACGTCGTGTTGGACACCGGCGGCGGCGATCTCTTCACCGCCCTGCGGGACGCCCGGGTGCCGGAGTGGGCCGGCGCCAACCCCCGCTGGGTCAACCGCCTCTGACGGCGACGGGCGACTAGGCTTTGCACCGTGTTCGGAGCCCACCTTCCCAGCGTGCCCGCGTCGGCCGTGCCCGACGACGTCTACCTGCTCGACGTCCGGGAGGACGACGAGTGGGCCGCCGGCCATGCGCCGGCCGCCCACCACCTGCCGATGACCGAGCTGCCGGCCCGGCTCACCGAGGTGCCCGACGACCGCGAGGTGGCGGTGATCTGCCGCTCGGGCGGCCGTTCCGGGCAGGTGGTCGGATACCTGCTGCGCAACGGCTGGGACGAGGTGCGCAACGTCGAGGGCGGGATGGGCGGATGGGCCGCCGCCGGTCGTCCGGTGGTCACCGACGACGGGCAGCCGGGTCGGGTCCTCTGAGGCACGTCCCGACCATGACCGCCCCCCTGGTCTTCGCCCACCGAGGCTCCTCGTACGACCTGCCGGAGCACACCCTCGCCGCCTACCTGCGCGCCCTGGACGAGGGCGCGGACGGGCTGGAGTGCGACGTCCGGCTGACCCGCGACGGGCACCTGGTCTGCGTGCACGACCGCCGGCTGGACCGGACCAGCAACGGGCACGGGCTGGTCAGCGCGCGTACGCTCGCCGAGCTGGAGGCCCTCGACTTCGGCTCCTGGCACCCGGCCGCGGCGGTGTCCGCCGACGCCGTGCGCCTCGACGACTCGCACACCCGGCTGCTCACGCTGGCCCGCCTGCTCGACGCGGTGCGGGCCGCCGGGCGGCCGGTCCGGCTGCTGATCGAGACGAAGCACCCGTCGCGCTACCGCGGCGACGTCGAGCGCCGCCTGGTCGACCTGCTGCGCCGGCACGGCCTCGCCGAGCCCGGTCCGGACGAACCGGTCCACGTGACCGTGATGTCCTTCTCACCGCTTGCCGTACGCCGGATCCGCGCGCTCGCGCCGGCGCTGCCGACGGTGCTGCTGCTGGAGATGCTGCCGCCCTGGCTGCCGCTGGGCCGGCTCCCCTTCGGCTGCCGGATCGCCGGCCCGGGGGTGGATCTGGTGCGGGCCCGGCCCCATCTCGTCCCCGCGTTGCGTGCCGCCGGCAACTCGGTCTACGTCTGGACCGTGAACGAACCCGAAGACCTGGAACTCGTGCTGGCCGCCGAGGTGGACGGCGTGATCACGGACCGGCCCGCCCGCGCGTTGACCCGGTTGGGTCGATGATGCCCGTCGGTCCGCCTACCGCCCGGTCGACCGGGCGGGGGTGTCCCCGGGGCGGCCGGCGGGGCACACTCGGGACATGCCGGAGCGAACCGACTACCCCGTCCTCATCGCCGGCCACACCACAGTGATCAAGATGATCAACGCGGGCGAATCCGGTCTCGCCGTACTCACCCGCCTGCTCCGCGAGGTCGAACCGGCGGTCGGCGCGACGGGCCTGGTCTTCGTGGAGTTCACCCCGGCGGGCGGGCGGGTGATCGCGGCGACCGGCAGCGCCGAGTTCGTCATCGGCCGCCCGCTGCCGGCCACCGACCCCGCCACCGTCTGCCTGCTGGCCGGCCCGCCGGTGCGGGAGGTCCGGATCGACTCGATCCCGGGCGTGCTCGCCGACGAGATCGCCGGCCGGGGGCTGGGCCGGATGATCGTGGCACGGGCCGAGATCGGTGGGCTCACCGTCGGCAGCCTGCACGCTCTCTACCCGACGGACGAGCCGCTCGACGCCTCGCAACGCGCCGTCGTCGGATACGTGGCCGCCTGCGTCGCGCACATGTACGGCGACCAGACCGGCCTGCCGGTGCACGGCGACGGTCCGGTCGTGGCCGCGCTCGCCGACGGCCTGGCGGTGGTGGACCGGGACAACCGGGTCCGGCTCTGGAACCCGGCCGCCGCCCAGGTGACCGGCTGCCCGGCGAACGAGGCGCTGAGCCGGTCGTTGCCGTTCCCCCTGCCCCCGTCCGGGCAGGTGCTCGACCACCGGCTGCCGGACGGCCGCTGGCTGCGGATCACCTCCGGTGAGCTGCCCGGCCCGAACGCGCTGCGGGTGGTGACCTTCCGCGACATCACCGACCAGCACCGACGCGACCACGACCGGGACCTCTTCGTCGCGGTCACCAGCCACGAACTGCGCACCCCGGTCACCGTGATCAAGGGGTACGCGGACACGCTCACCGACCACTGGGACTCCCTCAGCGACCACGACCGGCGGGAGGCCGCCCGGATCATCGGGCAGCGGGCCAACGATCTGGCCCGCCTGGTCGACCGCCTGCTCACCGCAGCCACCGAGAACCGTCCCGGCGGCGAGCCCGCCGCCCCGTTCGACCTGGTCGACGCGCTCCGGGCGGCGGTGGTCGACCTGCCGGCCGACATCCGGCACCGGATCGTGCTCAACCTCCCCACCGACCTGCCGAAAGCCCTCGGCGACCGGCACAACCTGGCCACCGTGCTCACCGAACTGGGCACCAACGCGGGAAAATACTCGCTGCCGGACACGCCGATCGAGGTCAGCGCCGACGCGAACGAGCGGACCGTCACGTTCCGCGTCTCCGACCGTGGCATCGGCATCCGGCCGGAGCACGTGGAACGGGCCTTCGACCGGTTCTGGCAGGGCGAGTCCGGCGACCGCCGCCGCTATCCCGGCGCCGGGCTGGGTCTCTATCTCGTCCGGCAGATCGTGGAACAGCAGAATGGATGGGTGTCCCTCCGACCGAGATCCGGTGGAGGTACGGTCGCGGAGGTGCGGCTGCCCCGGGGATGAACCGGGCGCCCACGACTGTGGAAGGAACGACGTGTCGACGGGACCGGCCGAACGGTCGTGGTGCGTGGTGGTGCCCCACGACGCGACCGGCGCGCGCGTGGCACGGCACCGGCTCGCCGACGAGCTGACCGGCGTCGTACCCCCGGTCCTGCTGGCCGACCTGGTGGCGGTCCTCGCCGAGCTGGTCGGCAACGCGGTCCGGCACGCCGGGGCGCTGCCCGGCGGCGTGGTCCGGGTGGCGTGGCGGCTCCGCGTCACCGACCGGGGGCCGAGCGTCCAGCTCCGGGTCACCGACGGCGGTTCCGGTGCCGGCCCGCGGATCCGGGTCGCCCCGCCGGACGCGGTCGACGGGCGCGGGCTGCACATCGTCTCCGGCCTCTCCAGCCGCTGGGGCGTCGAGCGGGACGGCCTGGGCCAGAGCGTGTGGGCGGAGTTCGACCCCGCCGGGTCGTACCGGCCGGACCTGGTCGCCACCGGCTGACCCGGCCGGGCAGGCGGGTCCGGCCCCCGGGCGCCCCCGCGGGCATCTAGGCTTTCTCGCCGTGAGCAAGCGTCGAAAGAACCAGCGGACCGTCGAAGCCACCCCGAAGCGGGAGAAGGTGCGCGACATCTTCGTCCCCCGACCGTTCGAGGGGCTGGCGGACGAGCCGGAGTGGATCGCCCTGCGCGAGCTGGTGCCGGCCGCGTCCGCGCCGCTGCGGCTGACCCCCGAGCTGGTCGAGGAGTACGGCGACCGGCCGGTCATCCTGGCCACCGTCCTGCCGATGGCCGCCCCGGCGGTCGCCAAGCCGGACGGGCGGGTCCTCATCGGCCTGCAACGGCACCAGCAGTCCGGCGACGTCTCCCGGGACCTGGCCGACGCGCTGCTCAGCGCGCTGCGCACCGAGCCGGGCGGTCAGGTGAGCGTGCCGCCGCTGCCCGGGCCCGGCCCCCGCCTCCAGGACATCCTGGTGGACGGGCCGCTGGAGATCACCATGCACGACGGGTTCGACTTCTGGCTCGACCCGGGCGCCATCGACGACCCGACCGTGCAGGCGTCCCTGGAGCGGGCGAACGCGGCGATCTATCCGACGGTCAAGCTGGACGCGGCGCGGGCGGCGTACTGGTGCCAGGTGCCGGAGAAGGCACACGTGCGCTGGGTGCTGCCGGACGACGAGGACGCCGCGCTGAACGCCCTGGCCCGGCTGGGCGCGGCCGGCGCGCTGACCCTCGGCGACGACACGAAGTTCGCCGGCATGTTCCGCGCGCACGGCCGGCTGGCGCCGGTCTGGGACCTGCCGGAGGACACTCCGGCCGGCGAGTGGGAGGGCCCGGTCGCGCAGTTCGCCAAGCGCTACGCGGAGGCGCTCGCGGACCCGGAGCCGCTGGACGCCGCCGCCCGCCGCGCCCGCCAGGGCCTGCTCGGTCGCCAGCTCACCCTGCGCTGACCGCCCGGTGTTAGGCGGGGGCCCTTCTTAACGCACGGCGTTAAGCGGGGGCCCCGCCTCTACCGAAAGCGTTAAGCGGGGCCCCCGCCTTTCTCGCGGACGAGGGGGCAGGACATGCAGCGGGGGCCGCCCCGGCCGGAGCCCAACTCGGAGCCGGCGATGGCGATCACCTCGATGCCGGCGCGCTCCAACTGCGCGTTGGTCTCCACGTTGCGTTCGTAGCCCACGCAGAGGCGCGGCGCGAGGGCGAGCGTGTTGTTGCCGTCGTCCCACTGTTCGCGCTCGGCGGTGACCGGGTCCAGGCCGGTGTCGATCACCCGGAGCTGGTCGAGGTCCATCGCGTCGGCGGCGGCCCGCAGGAACGGGGCCGGGCCGTCGACCCGCGGCTCACCGTCCGCGCCGGCCACGACGGTGTACGCGGACAGCTCGCTGGCGATGTTCGGGTACATCAGCACGGCGTCCACGTCGACCATGGTGCAGACCGTGTCCAGGTGCATGGTGGCGCGTTCCTGGGCGATCGGCACCACCAGGATGGTGTGCGCCAGCCCGGCGGCGAAGACCTGCCGGGCCAGCCGTTCCGCGCCGGCCGGGGTGGTGCGTTCGCCGACACCGACGGCGAGCACGCCCGGGGCGAGCAGCAGCACGTCGCCGCCCTCCACGTGTTCCAGCCCGGGGTGGTAGACGAACTCGGTGCCGGCGAAGCGCGGGTGGTAACGGTAGATCGCGTCGGTGAGCGTGGTCTCCCGCCGCCGCGCCGGCATGGCCAGGCTGGTGACGCCGACCCGGTCGCCGATCCACACCGACGAGTCGCGGGTGAAGAGAAGATTGGGCAGCGGGTCGATCACGAAGTCGTGCCGGTCCATCAGGGTCCAGACCAGACCGCCGGGCCGTTCGGCGCCGATCCGCAGCTCCTCGTGCGCGAGACCGGCGATGAACACGTCGGCCAGGGCGGCCGGATCGAGGTACGCCAGGTGGTCGGCGACCCGGGCGCGCAGGGTGTCCCCGAGGCGGCGGGACCGCAGCACCCGCTCGGTAAGCTCGGCCCGGGCGTCCGGCACGGCGAGCGTCTCAGCGAGCAGGTCGGCCAGGTAGAGCACCTCGACGCCGCGCGAGCGCAGGGCCGCCGCGAAGGCGTCGTGCTCCTCCTGCGCGCGTCCCACCCATGGGATAGCGTCGAAGAGCAAGGAGTCGTTGTTGCGTGGGGTGAGGCGGGCGAGCTCGGGCCCCGGGCGGTGCAGCAGCACCGTGCCGAGCCGGGCCACTTCGCTGTCCACGTAGTGCGTCACCCCCGCAGCCTAGGGCAGGCTTCCGCACCATCCGGAAAAGAAGTGTGAATGAATATGGCATTCATCCACAGTCATTCCGGCGGTCCAACTTGCCGGACCCCCGGGTGTGCAACGTAGGGTAGTGGAGACATAACTTCGAGAGACCTTTTGCCGGAGGTCGCGATGACTGTCTTTCCCGCTCGCCGAGCCGTACCGAGCCGGGCACTGCCGCCCCGCGCGGCACATCCCCGGGTCGAGGCCGCCCCGGCGCTCGAGCCGGCGCGTCCCAGTCCCCTGGAGTGGGCCCGCCGCCGTCGCGCCGACCGGGGGGCCCGCCGGTTGGAAGCCGCCGGGGCCCGCGCCCTGGGGCAACTCGACCACCTCGGGCCCGCCTGGCACGTCATCGAGTGGCCACGGACAGACCTGGCCGACGCGCTGCTCGACCGCGGCCAGGACGATCGGGCCGGGTTCCTCGCGATCGGGCCGAGCGGGCTCTTCGCGGTCACCATCGCCGACCACGGCCGGGCGCGGGTGCTTGTCGCCGGCGACGTCGTGCAGATCAACGGCAAGCGTCCACCCTATGTGGCCGAGGCGCGCCGCGACGCCAAGCGGGCCAGCAAGGCGCTCTCCGACGCGGTCGGTCTGCCGATCCCGGTGACGCCGGTGCTGACGTTCGTCGGCTCCGGGGTGATCAGCGTCTACGGCCTCCCGAAGGACTGCCTCATGGCCACCCACCGGGAGCTGGACCGGCTGCTCGTGGCCGCCGGCAACCGGATCAGCCCGGCCACCGCCGAGAAGTTGTCCCGGGTCGCCGAGGCGCCGTCGACGTGGCTCAACGGCACGTACCGTCCATCTGCCGACTACCGGTGGTATGACGAGGGCCGAACGGCCGCTGACAAGCGGGCCGCCCGCCGGTAACGTCTCGGACGACGCCACGCGGTCCGCGGCACCGCCCCGACCGGTTCCGTCGTTCCGCGTCGTCGCCGGTCGCCCGCCCCCCCGGGGCTCCCGTCGCACCGACGCATGTCCCCCGGTCCCTGCGCCGCCCAGCCTCACGGGTGAGCACCGGTGACCGGGAGGCGCAGCGCGGCCGGGTGGTCGCTGTGCCGACCGGCTAGCGTGGACAGACCGTCGGTGTACATAGGAGGCGCGGTGGCCCACGTCGAGCTCTCACTCTCGGAAGTGTTCGCGTCCCCGACCGAGACACCCACCGAGCAGGAGTCCGACAATTTCGCACAGTGGTCCGGGACGGTTTCCCGGGCCGCCGAGCCGTGCCTGTTGATCGACGCCGACACCACCGTGGTGGCGATCTCCTCGTCCGGCTGCGACCTGCTCTGCCTGGGCGCGCCGGAGGACGTGGTCGGTCGCCCGCTGCTGGAGGGTGGCCTGCGCCTGGTCGACTTCACCGCCAGCCCCAGCGAGCTCACCGAGCAGGAGACCGAAAAGATCCCGCCGCTGCTCGCGTTGCTCTCCGGCCGGCTCGCCCGTGGTCTGCTCCGGGTCCAGGGGCCCGGCTCCGACGCCGGGACGACGGTGGACGCCATCTCCACGCCGGTGCTCACCGGTGCCGAGGTGGCCGGCTCGCTCACCTTCTTCTGCGTGCTCTGACCCCGCCGGGGGCATCCCGCCGAGCACCCGGCTTCTCCGGTGCGGGCGCACCTCCTACGATGGGCTCGGCCCCCGGCCGTGATGACGCCCCTCGATGTCGAGGACTGCACCGTGCCCCGCACCCCGCCCCACCGCCGTGCCCTCCCGGCGACGCTGCTCGCGCTGCTCGTGCTTACCGCCTGCGGGCAGCCGCCCGAGCTGCGCGAGCCACCCGCCACCGAGGCCGGCGGCCCATCCGCCTCGGCGTCGGCCACGCCCACCCCGACCCCGTCGGCACCGGTCACCCCCGCCACGCCGGCGCGGCCCACCCCGGCGCCCGACCCGGCCGCCACACCCTGCCGGGGCAAGCCGTCCGGCGACCGGATCGTCGCGTTGCTGCGCGGCTCCGCCGGGGTGCTGCCGCGAGCGGTCCGGGTCACCGTCCGAACCGGTCCGCTCTGCGCGGAGGGCTGGCACTACACCGTGCTGGCGGTCTCCGGGCACGAGGAACTCCAGGTGGTCACACGGGGTCGATCCGGCACGCCGAAACTGGTGACCGCCGGCACCGACGTGTGCGGCGTCGAGGTCCGCGCCACCGCGCCCACGGGCATCCGCACCCTGGCCTGCGACGGCACCCCGGGTGCGTAGTGTGGTGACCATGCCGGGAACACCACCGACCCGCTTCGTCTACCTCGGACCCGAGGGCACCTTCGCCGAGCAGGCGCTGCGTAGCCTGCCCGCCGCCGAACGGGGGGACCGGACGCCCGCCCGCAGCGTCGGCGAGGCCCTCGACGCCGTCCGGGCCGGGGAGGCGGACGCCGCCATGGTGCCACTGGAGAACTCCATCGGCGGCGCGGTCGGGGTGACACTCGACGAACTGGCCGAGGGTGACCCGTTGATGATCACCCGGGAGGTGATCCTGCCGGTGGAGTTCGTGCTCGCCGGCCGCCCCGGCGTCACACCGGCCGCGGTACGCAGCGTGGCCGCCCACCCGCAGGCGTCCACCCAGTGCCGCAGTTGGCTGCGGGACCATCTGCCCGACGCCACCGTGGTCGACGTGCTCTCCAACGGGGCCGCCGCGGCCGGCGCGGCGACCGGCGAGTACGACGCCGCCATCTGCGCCCCGATCGGCGCCGCCCGGCACCGGCTGACCGTGTTCGCCGACAAGATCGCCGACCATCCGGACGCGGTGACCCGGTTCGCGCTGGTGTCCCGCCCGGGGCCGCCCCCGCCGCCGACCGGCGACGACCTCACCTCGCTTGCGGTCTACATCGCGCACGACCGGGTGGGCGCGCTGCTGTCCGTGCTCATGGAGCTGGCCGTACGCGGGGTGAACCTGACCCGGATCGAGTCCCGCCCCACCGGCGAGGCGCTCGGGCGTTACGTGTTCTTCCTGGACTGCACCGGGCACGTCGCCGACGTACGTCTCGGCGAGGCGTTGCGCGGGCTGCGCCGGGTCTGCGCCGACGTCCGCTTCCTCGGCTCGTACCCCCGGCACCGCTGGAGCACGGCGGCGGGTGACGTGCCGACGCCCGCGCCGGCCGGTCTCTCCGACGCCGACTACGCCGACGCGGCGGCCTGGCTGGCCCGGCTGCGCGCCGGCGAGCTGACCTGAACCGGGCCGGGTGCGTTCCCCAGGAACGCACCCGGCCCGGAGCTCATTGCAGCAAGCCGCCGAGCAGGCCACCCTGCTGTTGCTGCTGGGCGCCGCTGCCGGCCACCGGCGGTTCCTCGGAGGGCTGCACCACGACGAAGCCCTGGCCGGCGAAGCTCATCGTGAACGCCTCGCCGGTGCTGCGTCCGAGCAGCGTGCCCAGGCCGAGCTGCTCGGCCCGGTGGTAGCCGGTCTGGAGATTGGCCGACCAGCAGACCGCCGCCTGCGGGTCGACGTACGTCGGCGCGTCCACGTTCAGCACCACCGGGGTGCCCTTGGTGGTGATGGCGATCCGGCCGTGCCCGCTGAAGACGCAGTTGAACAGGCCCGACGAGGACGCCATGCCCATGCCGCTCACCATCTTGATGTCGTACTGGAGGGTCGAGTCGAAGGCGAGCACGCTGGAGCCGTTGATCGACAGGGCGTCGCCGGGCTCCAGGTCGATGATGTGCACGTCCTTGGCCAGCTCGGCGAGGAACACGTCGCCGCGCCCGGAAAGCTTCATCAGCGGCACACCCTCGCCGGTGAGCCGCTGCTTGATGAACTTGCCGATGCCGCCCGAGCCGAGCGCCTGGAACTGCACCTGGCCCTGGTAGGCGACCATCGACCCGACGCGGGCCATCGCCTCGCCGTTCAGCTCGATCTTCAGCATTTTGGAGTTCTGCAGCCGCATGCCCGGCTGCTGGGACTCCTTCTCGAGGTTCTCCGCGGAGAAGAGAGCGCTGCGCATGGGGTTGTTTCCTCCTGCATCGGGATGTGCCTGACCCGGAGGTTAGGGGACTGGCGCAACCGCGGGGATCGGCCGAGCGGGGGCGGGCCGGGGCCCGGTCAGCCCCAACCGAGGGCGTGCAGGCGCTCGTCGTCGATGCCGAAGTGATGGGCGATCTCGTGCACCACGGTCACCGCGACCTCCTCGACGACGTCGTCGTCGGTGTCGCAGATCGCCAGGATCGGGTTGCGGTAGATCAGGATGCGGTCCGGCAGGACGCCGGAGTAGTCCCAGCCGCGCGCCGTGAGCGCATGCCCCTCGTAGAGCCCGAGCAGGTTCTCGCCGGGCGGCGGGTCGTCCTCCACCAGGATGACCACGTTGCTCATCAGCCCGAGCAACTCCTCGGGCACCTCGTCGAGTGCCTCGCCGACCAGTTCCTCGAACCGGTCCCGGCTCATCTCCACGGCCACGCCGACCATCCTCCCCGCTGCCGCCACCCGTCGACCACCCGTCGAAGATCCACGCACTTCCCGGAAAGAGTGGCCCGACGGGTCCTCTTTCCGGGAAAGTGCGGGCAGGATGGCCAGGCGCGAGCGTCAGGCCAGGCGGGCGGTGAGCGTGATCTGCGCGCCGGGGGAGAGCAGCCGGGAGATCGGGCAGTTCTCCTTGGCGGCCTCGGCCAGCTTGGTGAACCCGGCCTCGTCGAGCCCGGGTGCCTGGCCGACGGTCTCCAGGTCGATGCGGGTCACGGTCATGCCCGCGTCAGTCTTGTCGAAGTGCACCTTGGCGGTGGTCTCCACCGACGTGTCGGTGGCGCCCGAGTCGGCGAGCTGCTTGGAAAGGGCCATCGAGAAGCAGCTCGCGTGCGCGGCGCCGATCAGCTCCTCGGGGTTCGTGCCCTCGCCCTCCTCGAAACGCGACTTGAAGGAGTAGTTGCCGGACAGGCCGCCCTTGCCGGTGCGGACGGTTCCCGACCCCTCGGCGAGGTTGCCCTGCCAACGAGCGGATGCGGTACGGATAGGCATGGCACCGACGCTAACCGAAAGCGCGCCGCCCCGCACCGCCCCTCCCGCTCCACGCCCCCGATACCGGGCCGTCGTCTGTGCCATGATTCGACGCAGGCCCGCGAACGGGAAGGGTGGCCGATGTCGCAGGATCCCCCCATCCCCAGGCAGGACAGCCGCTCCGACGGCACCACTGTCGTCGAGTGGGGCGACACCGACGCCCGATCGGAACCGTCCGGCCGGGTCGGCCGGACGCTGGCCGGCCTGGGCCGGGACCACCGCCTGCCCCCGGTGCTCGCCGGCCTCGGCGCGGTCGCCGCGCTCGCCTCGCTGATCGGCGAGTGGGTGGTGATCGTCATCCCCGATGGGTCCCGGGCGGAGAACGCGCCGAACCTGCTGGCCAGCGGCATCTCCGAGACCGGCGGCTTCGGGGTGGCATACCTGGTGGGGCTGCTCGGGCTGTCGGTCGGCACGGCGCTGGCGCTGCGCGGGGCTCCCGCGGTGCGACAGCACGCCCGGATCGCCGGGTTGGGCCTCGCCGCCGCCCTGCTCGGCGTGCTCGTCGCGACCGCCTCCGCGCTCCAGCAGGTCGCCAGGCGCATACTCTTCTTCCCGGTCGAGCAGAGCATCCAGGTGGAGCACGGCCGAGGGCTGATCACCGCCTTCCTCGCCGTCGTGCTGCTGGCGGCCACGCTGCACCTGACCGGGCGGGTCGGGGAACGGGCCGCCGACCCGGCGGACGACGCGCCGGCCCACGGTCCGGGCGGCCGGACCGCCCGGCGGCGGGGGCGGACGATCGACGACGACGGGCCGCCGGCCCCGGCCGACCTGACGGTGGAGCCGACGACGCCGTTCGCCGGCCCCGACCGCTCCCGCTGAGCGGGTCACCGGATCGCCGCCGGGGATTCGCGGCCGATTCGCCGGAACGCCATGGATGACCCCTGCGCGGCGAGATACGGTTGCTGCCCGCCGTCCCATGGTCGCGGCACGAAGGACCAGGTCGGCCGGCGTGACGGCGGCGGGGCGAAGGAGGAACCATGACCCGCCCGGGCCTGCCCAAGCTGATCGCCACCGACCTCGACGGCACGCTCGTCCGCAGCGACGACACTGTGTCCGCGTACACCCACGGGGTGCTGGACCGGGTGCGGGCCGCCGGGATCCCGGTGGTCGGCGCCACCGGGCGCGGACCGCGACTGGCCGAACTGAGCCGCAACGACATCCGCGCCGCCGACTTCCTCGTGATGGCCGGCGGCGGATGGGTGGTCGACCAGAGCGACCCGGCCGGCCCGTTGGTGCTGCGTGACGAGCGTCTCCCCGGCGAGGTGCTCACTCGTCTCCTCGCCGACCTGGAGGCCGCCGTCGGCCCGCTCACCGTGATGGTGGAGGCGTCCGGCGACCACGACGCGCCGCTCTGGGGCGACTACCACCCGAGCTGGCCCTATCCGGACCGGTTCGAGGCACGCAGCCGGGCGGAATGTCTCGCCTGCGACGTGGTCAAGGCGTTCGTCCGGACCGAGGACCACCACGTCGACGAGTTGCTCGCGGTAGCCCGCCGGATCGTGTCGCCGGAGACGGCCACGCTCACCCAGGCCGGGCTCGGCTTCGTCGAGATCTGCCCGCCCGGCGTGGACAAGGCCAGCGGGCTGAGCGTCGTCGCCGACCGGCTCGGCGTCGACCCGGCGGACGTGCTGGTCTTCGGCGACCAACCCAACGACCTGCCGATGTTCGGCTGGGCCGGCTGGGCGCGGGTGGCGGTGGCGAACGCCCACCCCGAGCTGCGCGCCGCCGCGGACGAGATCACCCTGCGCAACGACGACGACGGCGTCGCGGTCTACCTGGACCGACTACTCTCCCGGTGATGGGAGAGCCACCTCGACTCGTCGCCACCGACATCGACGGCACGCTGCTGCGGGACGACCGGACGCTCAGCCCGCGTACCGCGGCGGTGCTGACCCGGATCGCCGCCGCCGGCACGCCCGTCGTGCTTGTCACCGGCCGTCCGATCCGCTGGCTCCAACTCGTGTACGACCAGCTCCCCGAGCCGCTGCCGGCGATCTGCGCCAACGGCGCGGTGGTGTACGACCCGGTCACCGACGAGGTGCTGCGCGCCGACCCGCTCGCCCCGGAGCTGCTGGCCGAGGTGGCCCGGCGGCTGCGGGCCGAGGTGCCCGGGGTGAGCTTCGCGGTGGAGATCGTGGACAGCCGGCAGATGCGGCACGAGGCGCACTACCCGCTGCGCTGGGACGCCGACGCGGACGCCATCCGGGCCGTCGAGTCGCCGGAGGAGCTGCTCGCCGCGCCCGCGGTGAAGCTGCTGGCCCGGGCCGGGGAGCAGGATCCGGACGTGTTCGTCCGGGTGGTGGCCGGCGCGCTGGAAGGGCTGGCCGAGGCCACCCATTCGTCCTACAGCGGCCTGATCGAGATCTCCGCCGCCGGTGTGACGAAGGCGGCTGGCCTCGCCTGGTACGCCGCCCGGCTGGGCGTCGGCGAACGGGACGTGCTGGCCTTCGGCGACATGCCGAACGACGTGCCGATGCTGACCTGGGCCGGTCGGGCGGTGGCGGTCGCCAACGCCCATCCGGCGGTACGGGAGATCGCGGACGAGGTGACCGGGGCGAACACCTCCGACGGCGTCGCCGCGTACCTGGAGAAGGTTTTCGGGGTGGACTGACCGGCCGGGGCGCGTCGCGCGCACCCCGGCCGGCGCGTCACAGGTACTGGCCGGGAGCGTGGCCCTCGGCGCCGGGCATGCCCGGCATGCCGGGCATGCCCGGGACCACCCCGCCGGGGCCGCTGGGCAGCGCCTGGCGGCCGGAGCGCATCTGCTCCAGTTGGACTCGGGCGGCCATCTGCTGGGCGACGAGCGCGGCCTGGATGCCGTGGAACAGCCCTTCCAACCAGCCGACCAGCTGGGCGTGGGCGATGCGCAGCTCACCCTCGCTCGGCGCCTGCTGCTCGGTGAACGGCAGCGAGATCCGCTCCAACTCCTCGCGCAGCTCCGGGGCGAGCCCCTCCTTCAGCTCGACGATCGAGCGTTCGTGGATCTCGCGCATCCGGTGCCGGCTGGCGTCGTCGAGCGGGGCGGCCTTCACCTCCTCCAACAGTTGCTTGATCATGCTGCCGATCCGCATCACCTTGGCCGGCTGCTCGACCAGACGGGTCGGATCCTCACCCTTGCCCTCGTCGGTCTGCACGGTGCCGACCGGTCGGCCGTCCGGCCCGACCACCACCACGGTGCCGGGGATGCCATCGTTGCCCTGTTCGTCGTGTCCGCCGGGGTGCGCTTCGGTCATGGCAACCATCTTTACCCACGCCGACCACGCGCACGCGCGCAGGACCGCGCAGGCTACCGTCCCCGCATGCCCAGCGACCCGCGTGACGTGCTGACCCGGCCGGCTCCGCCGCCGGACGCCACCGTCGCCTACGGCGACCACCCGGACCAGTGCGCCGACCTGCGCCGCCCGGCCGGTGACGGTCCGGCCCGACCGCTCGTGGTCGTGGTGCACGGCGGCTTCTGGCGGGCGGAGTACGACCGCGCCCACACCGGCCCGATGGCCACGGCGCTGGCCGCGCTCGGCCATCCGGTGGCGCAGCTCGAATACCGCCGGACCGGCCCGCCCGGCGGCGGCTGGCCGAACACGCTCGCCGACGTACGCGCCGGGGTCGCCGCGCTGCCGGGGCTGGCCGCCGCCGCGCTGCCCGGCCGGGTGGCGCCCGTCCCACCGATCCTGGTCGGTCACTCGGCCGGCGGTCACCTGGCGCTGTACGTGGCCGCGCACGCCCCGGACACGGTCGGCGGCGTGCTCGCGCTGGCCCCGATCGCGGACCTCGCCGAGGCGTACCGGCTGGACCTGGACGGCGGGGCGGTGGCCGCGCTGCTCGGCGGCGGCCCGGCGGACGTCCCGGACCGGTACGCGGCCACGGATCCATCGGCGCTGGTACCGATCCCGGCACGGACGGTAGTGATGCACGGGTCGCTCGACCAGCAGGTTCCGGTGTCGACGAGCCGCTCCTGGGTGGCCGCCGACCAGGCCGCCGGCGGCACCGCCATACTGGTTGAGCTGGCGGAATGCGAGCACTTCGGGCTGATCGCGCCGGACTCGGTCGCGTGGCCCCGGGTGGTCGAGGCGTTGCGGTCCCTTCACAGTGATCTTCCGGGCATTGACGCAACGTCGACGACCAGGTAGAACGCCGATGGGGTGTGCACCATGGCCACCCCCGGCGGGGAGGAAGTTCGGTGGCACAGATGAACCGCAGGCGTGCTCTGCAACTGCTGGGCGCGCTCGGCGTCACCGGGTTCGCGGCCGGCTGCGGCTCCGGCGACGACTCCCCGGAGCAACCGGCGGCCGGCAGCCCGATCAAGATCGGGCTGATCGTGCCCGGCAGCGGCCCGAACAAGGCCATCGGCGACGACATCACCAACGGCTTCCAGCTCTTCCTCAGCACGCACGGGCAGCAGCTCGGCGGGCACCCGGTCACGGTGGTGCCGGCCGAGGAGGGCGACAGCGCCGCCACCGGCAAGGCCGCCGTCGACCGGCTCCTGAAGGAGGGTGTGCTCGCGCTCACCGGCGTGGTCAGCCCGACCGTCATGACCGGCATCCGGGATGCCGTGGAGGGGGCCCGGGTGCCGCTCATCGGCTCCAACGCCTCCCCCGCCTCGCTCAAGGGCGTCCTCTACATCTGGCGCACCTCGTACGTGCTGGACGAGCCGGGCGTGGCGCTCGGTGAATACCTGCGCCGGATCCTGGACCCGTCGAGCCGGATCGCCATCTTCGGCACCCAGGGCGCCAGCAGCCGGGACGTCGTCGACGGGCTGCGGCGCGGCTACGAACTCGGCCGCCGGCTCACCGAGGAACCGATCTACACCCCCGACTACGCCAACCCGGGCAAGGGGGTCTACACCGGGCCGATCCGCAAGGCGCTCGGCCGCAACCCGGACGCCGTCTTCTGTCACTACACCGGCCCGCAGGCCGTGCAGTTCGTCAAGCAGCTCTACGACGCCGGCTACCGGGGGCCGATCTACGCGCCCGGGTTCCTCACCGAGGGCACCGTCCTCGACCAGCTCGACGACGGCGAGAAGGGCCGGGACCGGCGGCTGATCGAGGCCCACGGCATCGAGACCGCGCTCAACTACTCGGCGGACCTGAACAACACCGCGAACCGGGTGTTCGCCTCCGCGTACCGCAAGACGTTCAACACCTCACCGACCACCTACGCGATGGCCTCGTACGACGCCGCGCAGGTGCTGGACAAGGCGATCCGGCTGGTCGACGGCGACCCGAACCCGACGCAGGTCAACCTGGCGCTCGGCAAGATCGGCCAGATCGACAGCCCGCGCGGTTCCTGGCAGTTCAACCAGCCGCGTACCCCGCAGCAGAAGTGGTATCTGCGCAAGGTGCAGCTCGACGGCCGGATGCTCTCCAACGTGGTGATCAACGAGCTGGCCACGCTCGGCTGACGCGGCGGCGGGGGTCCGGGGTCAGGGGGTCCGGGTCAGGGCCGCAGCTCGGCGATGCAGCACTTCACGCTGCCGCCGCCCTTCTTCAGCTCGGCCAGCTCCACCGGGACCGGCTGGTAGCCGGCCGCCCGCAACGCGCCGGCCAGCCGGGTGGCCTCGTTGTTCAGCACCACGTTGAG
Source organism: Micromonospora sp. WMMD1128 (assembly GCF_027497235.1). Classification (NCBI taxonomy): domain Bacteria; kingdom Bacillati; phylum Actinomycetota; class Actinomycetes; order Micromonosporales; family Micromonosporaceae; genus Micromonospora; species Micromonospora sp. WMMD1128. The sequence goes on along the minus strand of NZ_CP114902.1, from coordinate 6,502,973 downwards.
CCCGTCGCTGACCAGGTTCAGGCCGAAGGCCAGGGCGTCCTCGTCGTCCGCCACCACCGCGTCCGGGAAGAGTTGGTGCAGCACGCGCTGGCTGGCCGCGGAGAAGGCGCCCGGGTAGTAGACGATGTTCCCGTCGTCGATCGAGGCGAGCGCCACGTCCAGGTGGTAGAAACGCGGGTCGACCAGGCGCAGTGAGACCACCGGCCGGCCGAGCGCCTCCTGCGCCTCGGCGTGCGCCGCCAGCTCGGTCCGGAAGCCGTGGCCGGCGAGGATCAGCCCGCCGTGCGCGTCCGGCAGGTACGCGAAGTCGCCCTCACCCTCGTTGGTCTCGCTCGGCGCGAGGAACCGCCAGCCCTGCCCCTCGTAGAACTCCCGGTGCGCGGCGGCCTCGGCGGCCCGCTGCTCGTGCTTGAACCGGGCGCCGTAGGCCGTGCCGTCGACCACGAAGGCGCCGTTGGCCGCGAAGACCATGTCCGGCAGGCCCGCCCCGGGGGTCAGCAGGTGCACCTCGTGACCGAGCCCGAGCAGCGTCTCGCGGAGCCGGTCCCACTGCTTGACCGCCAGGTCCGCGTCGACCGGGGTGGTGACGTCCATCCACGGGTTGATCGCGTACTCGACCGCGAAGTAGTCGGGCGAGCACATGAGATATGTCCGCTTTCGCGAGACTCGCTGCTGGTTCACGGTCACCAAGAGTAGGTAGGTTAGAACTTTGGTAACAGCCACGACCATTGCTTCCCAGAGGCGGAACGTTGCAGATAGACGCGGTAGACCAGCGAATCATTGCGCTACTCGTGGCGGACGCCCGCGCCTCGTACGCGGACATCGGCAACCGGGTGTCACTCTCCGCCCCGGCGGTCAAGCGACGCGTCGACCGGCTGCGGGCGACCGGGGTGATCCGTGGCTTCACCGCCGTGGTCGACCCGGCCGCCGTCGGGTGGACCACCGAGGCGTTCGTCGAGCTGTTCTGCGCCGGGCGGACCACGCCGGCGCAGATCGGCGTCGCGGCCCGCCGGCACCCCGAGGTCGTCGGCGCCTACACCGTCTCCGGCGAGGCGGACGCGCTCGTACACCTGCGCGCCGCCGACATCTCCCACCTGGAGGATGCGCTCGAGCGGCTGCGGGCCGAATCGTTCGTCACGTCGTCGCGCAGCACCATCGTGCTGTCCCGGCTGGTCGAATCCCCCGGCGTCGGACCGTCCACGGGCTGACGCCGATCGTCGGCGGCGGCGTGGCGGTTGCGGCGTGGCGGCGTTGTCAGAGGTACATGCCGGTGCGGTGCTCCTGCGCCCGGGCCGGCTTGTCGCCCTCGCCGAAGAAGCGCTTGCCACCGAACTCGCCGTGCAACCGGTCGTCGAGCTCGTCGGCGAGACCGGTCATCACCTGCACCGCGAGCATCAGGTGGGTGGCCTGGAAGTTGCGGCCGAAGACCGGGATGGACGCCCAGACCGTGTCGTCGGCGCAGTAGAGCCGCCCGATCGGCATCCGATTGGTCAGCTCGGAGAGCTTCACGTAGAGCCGCTCGGTCGGCTCGACCTCGGTCAACACCGGCGAGAAGACGTCGACAAGCGGCGGATTGTCGCGTACCCGCACGAACACCATGGCCGAACCGGCCCGGATGTTGATGTCACCGTCGGAGTCCACCTGCACCTGGTCGGCGTCCGACTTCAACATCGTCGAGACGACCGTCCGGACCCGCTCCTCCAACGCCAGCACGTCGTTCTCGCCCGCCTGGGCCGCCGCGGCGGCCAACGCCTCGTCGAGGTCGGCCTCGGAGCCCCGGTCCTGGCCGAACTCACCGCGCGCGGTGCCGAGCGGCTCCACCGCCAGCGGCTCACCGTCGGCGTCCTGCACCAGGTAGACCAGGAACGCGGGATGCGGGGCGCCGTAGACGTCGCGCAGCGTCCGGGAGAGCACTGCCGACAACCGGGTGGCCTCGTCGACGCCGCAGTCCAGGCCGAACTGCTCGCCGGAACCCGCCACCACGCCGGGCGGCGACCAGCCCAACGCCACCATGTCCGCCACCGCCCCCCGGTCCAGCCGGAACCCCGGCGGAAGCGTGGCGTTGCCGACCGCCCGGGCCGACAGGCCACCCCCCTCGGCGGCGTCGGCGCTCACCGAATAGACGGCGTCCCCGGTGCCGGAGGCGGTCGGATCGAGCGTCACCTCCAGGTGCCCACCGGCCGGCAGCCCGCGCAGCCGTTCCGCAAGCGCCCGGGCGAACTCCCGCCAGGCCTCCGTCACCTTGGCCCGCAGGTCGGCCGTGGTCGGCTCGTCGAGCAGGATCGACTCGTGCTGCTCCGGCATGCCGCCGGCAGGCTGGTCGACCGGCGCCGAGGGGTGGTCTGCCGTCATGATCGCCTCCGTCCGTTCCCGCCACCCTACCCAGAGGCACTTTCACCGGACCGGGCTACTTCACCCCGCTGGTCCCGTCCAACTCCACCGGCCAGGAGCCCGCCAGCGTGCTGAGCCGGGCCGCCGCCGCGGTCGGATCCGCGCCGCGCCCCACGGCCACCCCCAGGAGGTACGCGCTGACCGGCGCGCCCGGCCGGAGCACCTGGTGCGCCACGTCCCGCGCCACGTCGAGCACCGCCGACACCGGCACCTCGGCCGGGTCCAGCTCCAGCTCTGCACAGGCAGCGGTGACCCAGTCGTCCAACAGCGTCATCTCGTCCACTCCTCGGCCCGGCGTACGTCCTCGTCAGTGTCGCAGTCGAACCAGGGCGGCGGCCCGGTGCCGGACCACGTCACCTCGCAGACCGTGACACCGGCAAGCAATCCGCGCACCGGCGCACCGGCGACCGTGCCGCCCCGCTCCGCCGCCAGCCGATCGAGGGCCGTACGCAGCGCCGCCAACCGCCACACCCCGCAGAGCTGCTGCCGGCGACCGGCGTCGTCCACGTAGCAGGCCACCCCCGCCGTCGACCCGTCGAGCGCCAGCCGCAGCTCGGCCACCGCAGCGGAGGTGAGCAGCGGCAGGTCGGCGGCGAGCAGGGCAACCGTGGTCGTCTCGGACGGCAACAGGGCCAGCCCCGCCGCGGTGGCGGCCACCGGACCTCCACCTGGTGGTTCCTCCCGGGTCACCCGCACTCCCGCAGGCCACGCGCCGGGGTTGCCGGTCCGACCGGACTCGCCGCTCCCACCGGACTCGCCGCTCCCACCGGACTCGCCGCTCCCACCGGACTCGCCGACCCGACCGGCCTTGCCGGGCGGGCCGAAGCTTCCGGGCGGGCCGACCACGATCCGCTCACTCGCGTCGGCCACCGCGGCCAGCACCCGATGCAGCATCGGCTGGCCCCCGACCGTCCGGGCGGGCTTGTCCGTCCCGCCCATCCGCCGGGCCGCGCCACCGGCGAGCAGCACCGCCGCATACCCGGTCATCGCCTCACCCTACTCAGGGACCCGCCCTTGACCGGGTGCGCGCGGCGCCCGAGCCGGTCCCGTACCCCGGGCTGGTTCTCCACACCGATCTTGATCGCCCCCTTCGCCGAGGTGGCGCGCGGACCCGCGTGTTGATCGACTCCATTCCGCCGGAGTGGTCGTATCCCGAAGCTTGATCGACTCCAGCTCGCCGAGGTGGCGGTATGCAGGACTGCCGGATAGCGCCACCTCGCCGAGCTGGTGTGGGTTGCCCCTGCGGCAGGGCGGACGGTGGAGCGGAACCGCAGGCACGGGCACGGGCCTGCGCACGGGCACGGGCACGGGCCTGCGCACGGGCACGGGCACGGGCCTGCGCACGGGCACGGGCACGGGCCTGCGCACGGGCACGGGCACGGGCCTGCGCACGGGCACGGGCAGCCTGAGCACGGGCACGGGCAGCCTGAGCACGGGCACGAGCCTGAGCACGGGCACGAGCATGAGCAGCGAAGCCGAGCCCGAACGGCGGAGCCGAAGCCGAAGCCGGAGCCCGGACGCGCGGAGCCGAAACGCGGATGGCGGATCAGGGCGGAAACGCGGCGGGGCGGACGGGTGGAGGTGCGGGCGGGGTGACGTGCGGGAGAGGATGGCGGCATGGGACGGGCGACTGACCGGCGTAGCGTGCTGCGGATCGACCTCGGGGCCACGGGCGACCGCCGGCCCCGGGTCCGCCGGCAGGACACCCTGTCGGTGGAGGAGCCGCTGGAGATCCGGGTCGGGCCGGCCGGCCCCGGCCGCCGCCGACCGCTCGCCGTGACCATGCGCACCCCGGGCGACGACCTGGACCTGGCGATCGGTTTCCTGCTCACCGAAGGGCTGATCCGGTCCGCCGAGGACGTGCACACCGCGCAGCTCTGCGCCGGGGCGGAAACCCCCAACACCTACAACGTGGTCGACGTGGTGCTCTCCCCCGGCGTACCGGAGCCGGCCACCGATCCGGCGCGCAACTTCTACACCACCAGCTCGTGCGGGGTGTGCGGAAAGGCAAGCATCGAGTCGGTGCGCACCCGCTCACGGTTCGCCGTCCGGGAAGATCCCCTGGAGGTCACCGCCGAACTGCTGGCCGAACTGCCCGACCGCCTACGCTCCGCGCAGCGCGCCTTCGACCGCACCGGCGGCCTGCACGCGGCCGGGCTCTTCGACGCCGGCGGCGAACTGCTGGTGCTGCGCGAGGACGTGGGCCGGCACAACGCCGTGGACAAGGTGGTCGGGTGGGCGGCCCGAGCGGACCGGCTGCCGCTGGCCGGGCATGTGCTGCTGGTGTCCGGACGGGCCAGCTTCGAGCTCACCCAGAAGGCGTGGATGGCCGGTGTGCCGCTCCTCGCGGCGGTCTCCGCGCCCAGCACACTCGCCGTCGAACTGGCCGAGGAAGCCGGCATGACGCTTGTCGGCTTCCTGCGGGCTCCGACCATGAACGTCTACACCGGGGCCCAGCGCGTGCCAGCTTGACCCACGCCGGCCAGCGGCGCGGGACACGGCCACTCAGGGACGCTGGACGGCCTCCGGACACGACCGGCGGGACACGACCGGCGGGACACGACCGGCGGGACACGACCGACTCAGGGCGCGGGCCGCCGACCCAGCGGCCCGGGAGACGGCCCGCTCAGCGACGCGGAGGGCGACGCCGGCGGCGGCGGAGCACCGATGTGCCGGCGGTGCCGGGCCAGCCGTCCAACTCGGACGGGGACACCCCGCGGCGGAGCGTGTCGTCGAGGAACACCGCGAGCGGGTAGTCGGGGTGGTCGGCGAGTACGCGTTCCAGGGCGACCGCGGCCAGTGCGCCGTGCCCGGATCGCCAGGCGGCGAACGCGAGCAGAGTGCCGGGCGCCGCCGTCAGATCCGGCTCGGCCCGGCGCAGCACATCCGTCCAGAGGCTGATGTCGGCGTCGCGGCCGTCGGTGCGGGACCACGCGTGATCGCGTACCGCGAGGTCGGTGAGGAGAACGGTCAGCCAGGCCACCTCGTCGTCGTCGAGCCGTTCGCCGCGCCGCTGCCGCCGGAACGCGGACCGCACCGCAGCCGTCCCGGCCGAGCGCACGGCCCGGGCCGTCCCACCCCGACCACCGCCGCCCGACGCACCGACCGACGAGCCAGGGGAAGCATCACCGGGCGATGCGCTGTCGATCGGCTCACCGGTGAGTGCGGCCAGTCGACGGCGGGCCCGTCCGGTGGCCCGGCGTAGGGCGAGCCGGACCGGGCCGTCGTACGGCGACACCTGCGCGGCCAGCGCGGCGCGGTCGGGCAGTGCGACCTGGCCGGCGAAGACCGCCGCCGCGCTGACCTGGCTTGCTGCCGGGTCGTACGGGGTGCCCTCGGCCGGGCAGCAGGCGGGCTCGTCGCAGAGGTAGGACCACCAGCGCCCGTCGGTGACCCGGAGTGCGTCGAGGACGATCAGCCCTGCCTCGTCCAGCGCCTCGCCGACCGCGTCCACGGTGCCGGTGACCCGGGCGGCCGGGCCGTAGCCGATGACCGTGGCGGCGTCGGCGTGCTGGCGCGTCACCACAAGCGCCAGGTGCCGGGCCGCCGGGCCGGGGTGGGTGCCCGGTTCGGGCAGGTCGCCCCGGGCGGCGAAGACCACCTGCCGGCCCCGCATCGCGACCACCACGACGCTGTCGGTGGGATGGAAGCCGAGCAGGTAGGGCACGGCGACGACGAGGTCGGCCGGCGAGCGGACGGAGAGGCGGGGGCGCTCGGTGGAGTTCATGCCGGGAGCTTGCGTGCCCGGCGGGGGCCGCGTCCGACCCTGTGGACGACACGCGGTCCATCCACAGATACGGAGAGTATCGCCCCAGGTGAGAGCCGATCGGCCACCGTCGAGGCACGGGCAACACCCGCCGGATGTCCCAGCCACCGGCTACCTTGCGCTCATGGACCTGGCATACCTGCGGGCACATCCGGAGCACCTGCCGACCTTCCTGACCCACCAGCGGATCCGGGAGACCCCGGTCGCCGGCGGCGACATCTGCACCGCCTCGCGGCTCACCCTCGACGACGGGCACTCCGTCTTCGCCAAGAGGTGGCCGGAGCGGGCGACGCAGCCGGTGCCCGACGGCTTCTTCGCCACCGAGGCGGCCGGCCTGCGGTGGCTGCGTGAGGCAGATGCGGTTCCGGTGCCGGAGGTGCTTGTCGCGTTGCCGGAGCTGTTGGCGCTCGACTGGGTGGAGCCGGGCGAGCCGAGCCCGGAGGCGGCAGAGGCGTTCGGCCGCGGGCTGGCCGGGCTGCACCGGGCCGGCGCGCCCGCGTTCGGCGCGGAGTGGACCGGGTTCGTCGGCGCGCTGCCGCAGGACAACACCGTCGAGCCGGGGCCGTGGCCGGACTGGTTCGCCCGGCGCCGCCTTCTGCCTTACCTGCGCATGTCGGTCGACCGCGGCGCGCTCGCCGGGGAGGCGGCGGCGCTGGTCGAGCAGGTCGTCGACCGGATCGGCGAGTGCGGCGGCGACGAACCGCCGGCCCGGGTGCACGGCGACCTCTGGCCCGGCAACCTGCTCTGGGGGGCAGACGGCCGGGCCTGGCTGGTCGATCCGGCCGCGCACGGCGGCCACCGCGAGACCGACCTGGCGCAGCTCGCGCTCTTCGGTGGCGCGCCGCTGCTGGATCGGATCCTGGCCGCCTACCGGGAGACCTGGCCGTTGGCCGACGGTTGGCGCGAGCGCGTGCCGCTGCACCAACTGCACCTGCTGCTGGTGCACACCGCGCTCTTCGGACCGGCGTACGCGGACGCGGTGGTTTCCGCCGCCCGCGCCGCGCTGGGGGGCGTCCGGCGCGCTACGGTCGGGAGATGACCGCCCCCCGGACGACGGCCGACGGGCTCCTCACCGACCGGTACGGCCGCGTCGCCCGGGACCTGCGGGTCTCGCTGACCGACAAGTGCAACCTGCGCTGCACCTACTGCATGCCGGCCGAGGGCCTGCCCTGGCTGGCCGGTCCGCAACTGCTGACCGACGAGGAGATCGTCCGGCTGGTCGGTGTCGCGGTGCGCCGGCTCGGCATCACCGAGGTGCGATTCACCGGTGGCGAGCCGCTGATCCGGCCTGGTCTGCCCGGCATCGTGGCGGCCGTCGCCGCGTTGTCGCCCCGGCCGCGCATCTCGCTGACCACGAACGGCATCGGCCTGGCCCGGCTCGCGCCGGCGCTGCGCGCGGCCGGGCTGGACCGGGTCAACGTCTCCCTTGACACGCTGGACCGGGCCCGCTTCGCCACGTTGACCCGCCGCGACCGGCATGACGACGTGCTCGCCGGATTGGCCGGAGCGGCAACCGCCGGGCTGACCCCGGTCAAGATCAACACCGTGCTGATGCGCGGCGTCAACGACGACGAGGCGCCGGAGCTGCTCCGGTTCGCCCTGGCGCACGACTACCAACTCCGGTTCATCGAGCAGATGCCGCTGGACGCCCAGCACGGCTGGGACCGGTCGACCATGGTCACCGCCGACGAGATCCTGGCCGCCCTGCGCGCCGAGTTCGAGTTGCGTCCCGACCCGGCCGAGCGGGGCGCCGCGCCGGCCGAGACCTGGCTGGTGGACGGCGGGCCGGCCCAGGTCGGGGTGATCGCCAGCGTGACCCGGCCGTTCTGCGGCGACTGCGACCGCACCCGGCTCACCGCCGACGGCCAGGTGCGCAACTGCCTCTTCGCCACCGAAGAGTCCGATCTGCGGGCCGCGCTGCGCGCCGGTGCCGACGACGAGGAGATAGCCCGCCGCTGGCGCGCCGCGATGTGGGGCAAGCGGGCCGGACACGGCATCGACGACCCGACCTTCCTCCAGCCCGTCCGGCCGATGTCGGCGATCGGAGGGTGACGGTGGAGCTGACCGTCCGCTATTTCGCCGGCGCACGCGCCGCCGCAGGTCGCGCCGAGGAGAGCGTCCCCGCCGGCCGGTCGCTTGACGAGCTTCTCGACGACCTGGCCAGCCGGCACGGCGAGCGCCTGGCGGTGGTGCTCGGGGCAGCGAGTTTCCTGGTCGACGGCGTGGCCTGTCATGATCGTCGGGCATCGTTGCCGGCCGGGGTGACGGTGGACGTGCTGCCACCCTTCGCGGGCGGCTGAGGGAGGCCGACGTGCTGGCGATGGCGACATTCGTGGGTTTCGTCGTGCTCGTCATCGGCCTGATCCACTTCTACCTGTGGAAGCGGCTGGTCCGGGACACCACCCGTCCGGGCCGGTGGCGGCGGGTCGGGGCGGTGGCGGCGCTCCTGCTCGCGCTGCTGGTGCCGGCGACGCTGGCCGGCACGCGGAACGGCTGGTACTGGCTGGCCTGGCCGGGCTACCTCTGGCTGGCTCTGATGTTCTACCTGCTGGTGCTGCTGCTCGTGCTGGAGGTGCCGACCGCGGTGGTGCGTCTCGTCATGCGCCGGCGCGCCCGGTCGGCCACCGCCGAGGGTCCGGAACCCGAGCCGGCGCTGGTGGGCACCGGCAACCCGCCCGCCGCGCCCGCCTCGACCGGCGACGCGGCTGACGGCCAGCCCGCCGCGGATGCCGCTGGCGCGCGGTTCACCGGCGACCGGCCGCCGGCCGCGGACACCCGCGGCGCGCGGCCGGTCGACCACGCCGACCCGGGACCGCCGGCCGCGGACATCCGCGGCGCGCGGTCCGTCGATCACGCCGACCCGGGGCCGCCGGCCGGCGTGGCGGCGGGGCACGACCCTTCCCGCCGGCTGCTGCTCGCGCGTGGTACGGCGATCTTCGCCGGGCTCACGGCCGCTGGCATCACCGGGTACGGCGTGCGGACCGCGATGGGCCCACCCCGACTGGACCGGGTCCGGATCCCGCTGGCCAAGCTGCCCCGGAGCATGGACGGGCTACGGATCGCGACCGTCTCCGACATCCACCTCGGACCGTTGCGCGGCCGGGCGCACACCGAGCGCATCGTCGCCATGATCAACCGCCTGGACGCCGACCTGGTGGCCGTGGTCGGTGACCTGGTCGACGGCACCGTGGCCGAGCTGGGCGAGGCGGCCGCACCGCTGCGGGACCTGCGCTCCCGGTACGGCAGCTTCTTCGTGACCGGAAACCACGAATACTATTCCGGAGTGGAGGAGTGGGTCCGCGAGGTGGACCGGCTCGGCCTGCGGGTGCTCCAGAACGAGCGGCAGGAGATCCGGGCCCGGGGCGGAGTGCTGGACCTGGCCGGGGTCAACGACGTGACCGCCGCCGGCACCGGGTTGGCCGCGCCGGCCGACTACGCCGCCGCGCTCGGCGACCGCGACCCGAGCCGCCCGGTGGTGCTGTTGGCACACCAACCGGTGGCCGCGCACGAGGCGGCGACGTTCGGCGTCGACCTCCAGCTCTCCGGGCACACTCACGGCGGTCAGATGGTGCCGTTCAACCTGGCGGTGAAGCTCCAGCAGCCGGTGGTATCCGGTCTGGGCGAGGTGGACGGCACCAAGGTCTACGTGACGAACGGAGCCGGTTTCTGGGGGCCGCCGGTGCGGGTCGGCGCTCCGCCGCAGGTGACCCTGGTCGAGCTGCGCGCCCCCTAGCGCGAGGAGCGAGCCCATAGCCCGCCCGGGCCGCCGCGTCCAGCACCGCATTGCTCAGGTCACGCGTACGCGTGGCGGCGGGCGGGTAGGCAACCGGACATGACAGGATGCGGCGTGCCTCCGTTCAGCGCCGCACCCCCCGGTGGCCTTCCGCCCTACGTCGCGGATCTGCACATCCACTCGAGATACTCCCGGGCGTGCAGCCGCGATCTGACCCTGCCGAACCTCGGCTGGTGGGCCCGGCGCAAGGGCATCGGGGTGCTCGGCACCGGCGACTTCACCCACCCCGCCTGGTACGACCACCTGCGCGAGACGCTGCACCCGGCCGAGCCCGGCCTCTACCGGCTCGCGCCGGAGGCGGAACGGGACATCGCCCGGCGGTTGCCGCCCCGGCTGGCCAGCGAGGCCGAGACGGACCCGGTCCGGTTCATGCTGAGCGTGGAGATCTCCACGATCTACAAGCGGGACGACCGGACCCGGAAGGTGCACCATCTGATCTACCTGCCCGACCTGGACGCGGTGGGCCGGTTCAACGCCGCGCTGGGTCGGATCGGCAACCTCGGGTCGGACGGCCGACCGATCCTCGGGCTGGACTCCCGCGACCTGCTGGAGATCACCCTGGAGGCCAGTTCGGACGGCTTCCTGGTGCCGGCGCACATCTGGACGCCCTGGTTCTCCGCGCTCGGGTCGAAGTCGGGCTTCGACGCGATCGCCGACTGTTACGCCGACCTGGCCGAGCACATCTTCGCCGTGGAGACCGGGCTCTCCTCCGATCCGGAGATGAACTGGCGGGTCGGCAGCCTGGACCGGTACCGGTTGGTGTCCAACTCGGACGCCCACTCGCCGCCGGCACTGGGCCGGGAGGCGACCGTCCTGACCGCGAACCGCGACTACTTCGCGATCCGCGAGGCGCTGCGCACCGGCGAAGGGCTGGCCGGCACCGTCGAGTTCTTCCCCGAGGAGGGCAAGTACCACGCCGACGGGCACCGGCTCTGCGGGGTGAACTGGTCGCCGGAGCGGACCCGGGAGGCCGGCGGGCGCTGCCCGGAGTGCGGCAAGCCGCTGACCGTGGGCGTGCTCAGCCGGGTCGAGGAGCTTGCCGACCGACCGGCGGGGCACCGGCCGCCGCACGCCCCCGAGGTGGCTCACCTGGTGCCGCTGGCCGAGATCCTGGGTGAGCTCAACCGGGTGGGCGCACGGTCGAAGAAGGTCGAGGGCAAGCTCAACGATCTGGTCGCGGCGCTCGGCCCGGAGCTGGAGATCCTCACCCGTACGCCGGTGGAGGAGATCGGGCGGGTCGGTGGCGAGTTGCTCGCGGAGGGCATCGGCCGGCTGCGCCGCGGCGAGGTGCGTCGGGTGCCGGGTTACGACGGCGAGTACGGGGTGATCACGCTCTTCGATCCGGCGGAACTGGGCACCTCGGGCGGCGGTGCGCAGGACGCGCTGTTCGACGTACCCGTGCCCGCGCAGCGGCGGCCCACGGAGCCGGCGCCGAAGCCGAAGGCCAAGCGCCCGGCGGCGGTCCGCCCCGAGCCGAGTCGCACGCCGCCGCCGGTGCCGCCGCTCGCGCCGCAGCCCTCGCCGCACGAACCGTTCGAGCCGATGCTCGCCGGCATGGAGGAGGTCGGCACCGGCCTGCTGGACCGGTTGGACGCGATGCAGCGGGTGGCCGCCTCCGCGCCCGGTGGTCCGCTGCTCATCGTGGCCGGTCCGGGCACCGGCAAGACCCGGACGCTCACCCACCGGATCGCCTACCTGTGCGCGGAGTTGAACGTCTTCCCGGACCAGTGCCTGGCGATCACGTTCACCCGGCGGGCGGCCGAGGAGCTGCGGCACCGCCTGGACGGGCTGCTGGGGCCGGTCGCCGAGGACGTCACGGTGGGCACGTTCCACTCGCTCGGGCTGACCATGCTGCGGGAGAACGCGGCGGCGGCCGGGCTGCCGGCGGACTTCCGGATCGCCGACGACGCCGACCGGGCGGCGGCCCGCGCGGAGGCCGGCGACGACGACCAGCGGTACGTGGCGCTGCTGCGCAAGAAGGATCTGGTCGACTTGGACGAGCTGCTCACCCTGCCGGTGGCGCTGCTCAACGGGGACCGGAAGCTGGTCCGGGAATACCGCGAGCGATGGAAGTGGATCTTCGTCGACGAGTACCAGGACGTCGACGCGGTCCAGTACGAGCTGCTGCGACTGCTCAGCCCGGCCGACGGCAACCTGTGCGCGATCGGCGACCCGGACCAGGCGATCTACTCGTTCCGGGGCGCGGACGTCGGCTACTTCCTGCGCTTCTCGCAGGACTTCACCGACGCCCGGCTGGTCCGGCTGAACCGCAACTACCGCTCCTCCGCGCCGATCCTGGCCGCCGCGGTGCAGGCCATCGCGCCGTCGTCGCTGGTCCGGGGCCGCCGCCTCGACCCGGCCCGGCTCGACCCGGAGGCCCCGCTTGTCGGCCGGTACGCGGCGACGTCGGTGTCCGACGAGGCCGACTTCGTGGTGCGTACCGTCGACGAGCTGGTCGGCGGCCTGTCCCACCGGTCCCTGGACACGGGCCGGATCGACGGGCGGACGACGTCGCTGTCCTTCTCCGACATCGCCGTGCTCTACCGCACCGACTCGCAGGCCGCGCCGCTCGTGGACGCGCTGGCCCGGGCGAACATTCCGGTGCAGAAACGCTCGCACGACCGGCTGCGTGACCGGCCGGGTGTCGCCGCCATCGCCCGCGAGCTGCGCCACGCCGGTTTCGACGGCTCCCTGACCACCCGGGTACGCGAAGCCGGTCGGGTGGTGGCCGAGCGCTTCGCCGTGCCGACGCTCGACGGCTCCGGCGCGGTACGCCCCGAGGACGTCCGCGCGGCCGTGGACCTGCTCACCCCGCTGGCCCGGCGCTGCGACGGCGACCTCGAACTCTTCCTCAACCAGCTCGCGACCGGCGCGGAGGTGGACGCGCTCGACCCGCGCGCCGAGGCGGTCACGCTGCTCACGCTGCATGCGGCCAAGGGCCTGGAGTTTCCGGTGGTGTTCCTGGTCGGGGCCGAGGACGGCCTGCTGCCGCTGCGCTGGCCCGGCTCCGAGCCGGACGAGGACGCGGTGGCCGAGGAGCGCCGACTCTTCTTCGTCGGGCTGACCCGGGCGCAGGACCGGCTCTACGTCAGCCACACCGCCCGTCGCACCCGGCACGGCACGGAACGCCAGACCCGTCCGACGCCGTTCCTCGACGTGATCGACGCGGGCCTGTTCGACCGGCTCGGCACCGCCGAGCCGCGCCGCCCGCGCGATCACCAGCTCCGCTTGATGTGAAAGGAGGGGGCCCCTATTAACGCCTCCGGTATAGGAGGGGCCCCTTATTACAACCGCATGCTCAGGTGAGCACGGCGGCGAGCCAGGCGCCCGCGAGGATCGCCGGGCCGAACGGCAGCGGGGTGTCCCGGCGTACCCGGCCGGCGGCGAGCAACACGAGCACCGCCACCCCGGCGACCACATGCGGAAGAAGCAGGCCCAGTCGGAGCGTCGGCCAGCCGAGCCAGCCCAGCGGGAACCCGAGGGCGGCGGCGAGCTTCACGTCGCCGAAACCGAGCCGGGCGCGCGGCAGCAGCGCGAGCAGCACGTATCCGCACAGGGACAGGCCCGCGCCGGCCACGGCGGTGGCCGCGCGGCCCGGCTGGTCGGTGACCGCCGCCGTCCCGACCAGGCCGAGCCCGCCGCCGAGCGCCACCACGCCGACAAGCGGATCGGGCAGGCGCAGCGCGATCAGGTCGGTCACCGCGAGAACCAGGCCGGCCGCCGCGATCAACAGGAGCACCGGCAGCGCGGGGTCGGCGCCGTGTGTGGCGGCCAACCCGCCGAACACTACGGCTCCGGTGACCGTCATGCTGGCCCGGCGCGGCGGGACGCCCCCGACGCCGACGACGTGGCGGCCGAGCGGCACCGCGACCAGACCGGCCAGCGCGCCGAGCAGCACCGCCCCCGCCACCGAAGCCACCGACGCCACGGACACGGGCGGGACGCTACCGCCCGTCCGGCGACACGACCGTCCCGCTTCCGGCTGCCGGCGCGGTCCGGCGCGGACGCTCCATGCTGACCACCACGGCCACGCCGGCCACGATCACCGCGCCGCCGAGCAGCACCTGTGCGGTGACCGGCTCGGCGACGAACAACGCGCCGAGCGCCACCGCGACCGCCGGGTTCACGTACGCGTACGTGGAGACGAGGGAGATCGGCGCGTGGGCGAGCAACCAGACGTACGCGGTGAAGGCGACAAGCGACCCGGCCACCATCAGGTAGGCCAGCGCCGCCCAGGACCGCCCGGTCACCTCGGCGGGGGCGAAGTCGCGCAGCTCGCCGCGAAGGGCCGCGACCGCCGCGAGCGCCACCGCGCCGGCCACCATCTCGTAGACCGTCGCCACGAAAGGATCGGCGGGCATCCGGATCCGCCCGGACAGGTACGAGCCGACCGACCAGCTCGTCGCGGCTACGACCACGGTCAGCGCACCGGCCAACGGCACCCCGTCCACCCCGTCCCGGGGCAGCACCAGCAGGACGAGACCGGCGAAGCCGAGCGCCACGCCGACGAAGGTCCACGGACGGGGCCGGTCGCCGCCGGCCGTACGGAGCACCACCACCAGGAGTGGCACGGTGGCCACCAGCAGCGCGGCGACGCCGGAGGGCACCGCGCTCCGGGGCGGGCCCGACTCGGCGAACACCACCAACCCGTTGCCCCCGGCCAGCAACAGCACGCCGACAAGCGCGGCGGAGCCGACCCGACGCGCCGGCACGCGGAGGGCTCCCGGCCCGTGCCGCAGCCGCAGCACGAGCGCGAGCACACCGGCCGCGGCGCCGAACCGCATCGCGGCGGAGGTGAGCGGCGGTAACGACTCGACCGCGATCCGGATGCCCAGGTAGGTCGAGCCCCAGAGCAGGTAGACCAGGGCCAGGGCGGTCCAGATCAGGGCGGCGGGCGTCGAGGTGTCGGCGGTGTCCGTCGCACTCGATGGGCGTGAGCTCATTTGTGGACCACGCTACGGTGGCCAGGGCGTCGGCGTTGCCCCTCGGTGGCCGGCCTCTCAGCATTGTCGTACGCAGGAGGCGTTCATGTCGAACTTCGGACCACCGGGCAGCGGCGCATCCGAGCCGTGGGGTGGACGGCGCCCCGGCGACGGTTATCCGCCCGAACCCCACCACCCCGGCCAGCAGTACGCGCCACCCACCGAACAGGTCGGCGCCGAGCCGTACGGCGGGCCGCCTTCGCAGTACGGGCCGCCGGTGCAGCGGTACGAGCCGACGCCGGGATGGCCCGCCGGCCCACCCCCGTCCGCCGCCCCCCACCAGGGCTACCCGGCCGACCGCGGGTACGCCGGGCAGCCCTCGCACACCGGGGAGCAGTCCCCGTACGCCGGGCAGCCCCCGTACCCCGAGCAACAGCCGTACACCGGAGGGCAGCCCCCGTACCCCGAGCAACAGCCGTACGCGGGCGGGCAACCGCCGTACCCAGGGCCACAGCCGTACGACGAGCCGCCGCCCCGGCGGCGGGGTAAGGGTGTGCTGCTGCTGGTGGTGATCGTGCTGGCGGTGCTGCTGGGCGGCGCCGGGGCGTACTGGCTGTTCGGCCGGGACGGGGAGAGCCCGACGTCCGGGACGACGGCCGCCACCGCGCCGGCGGCGGATCCGGACGCGGCGGATCCGACGGCGGCGGTGACGCCGAGCGACGCGGCGGATGCGACGCCCTCGTCTGCGGCCCCGGCCTCGTCGACCGACCCGCGCTTCGTCAAGGCGGGTCAGTGTGTGGCCAACGAGGGCGGCAGTGGGCAGCCGAAGCTGGTGATCGCCGACTGTGCCCCGAAGACGTACGAGGTGTTGCGCCGGGTGGACGGCGCGACAAGCGGCAAGAAGGACGCCGAGGCGAAGTGCGGCAAGGTGGCCGGCTACACCGACTGGTATTTCTTCGACAGCGAGTTGGACACGCTCGACTTCGTGCTCTGCCTGAAGCGCCGCTGAGAGCGGTGCTGAGGGCGGCGCTGAGGGCGCTGCTGAGGGCGGCGCTGAGGCGACGATCGGCCGGTAGGCAAAACTAGGGCTGTCTAGCATGGATGCTAGACAGCCCTAGCTTTGGGTCGAGGCCGACACGCGGTAGCCACCTCTACGCACGTCTAGCCTGTCCGCTAGACAACCCGATACGGTGCGATGCGTGGATCCCGTCCGCAACCCGTACGCCCCGGGTGCCGGCCAGCGCCCGCCCGAACTCGCCGGGCGGGGGCGGGAGCTGGACGTGTTCGACGTGGTCCTGGAGCGCATCGCCCGGGGCCGCCCGGAACGCAGCCTGATGCTCACCGGGCTGCGCGGGGTGGGCAAGACGGTGCTGCTCAACACGCTGCGCTCGGAGGCGATCAACCACCTCTGGGGCACCGGCAAGATCGAGGCCCGGCCGGACCAGTCGCTGCGGCGGCCGATCGCCGCCGCGCTGCACATGGCGGTCCGGGAGCTGGCCCCCCGGCACCGCGCGCCGGACCGGATCGACGCCTTCCTGGGCGTGCTCAAGGCGTTCGCGCAGCGCTCCGCGCCGGCCGGGCGGGGTGGCGCGGCGCCGAAGCTGCGCGACAGGTGGCAGCCCGGCATCGACGTGCCGGCCGCCAGCGGCCGGGCCGACTCCGGCGACATCGAGATCGACCTGGTCGAGCTGCTCAGCGACGCGGCGGCGGTCGCCACCGACGTGGGCACCGGCATCGCCATCTTCATCGACGAGATGCAGGACGTCGGTGCCGAGGACGTCTCCGCGCTCTGCGCCGCCTGCCACGAGCTGTCGCAGCTCGGCGCGCCGCTCATCGTGGTGGGCGCCGGCCTGCCGCACCTGCCAGCCGTGCTCAGCGCCGCCAAGTCGTACTCCGAACGGCTCTACCGCTACCAGCGGATCGACCGGCTGGACCGGATCGCCGCCGACCAGGCGCTCTGCGCGCCGGCCGAGCGGGAGGAGGTCGAGTACGAGCAGAAGGCCCTCGACCTGCTCTATGAGAAGTCCGGCGGTTACCCCTACTTCGTCCAGGCGTACGGGAAGGCGACCTGGGATCACGCGCCCCGGTCGCCGATCACGGCGGCGGACGTGCGGGTCGCCGCGCCGGAGGCGGAGGCGGAGCTGGCGGTGGGTTTCTTCGGCTCCCGCTTCGAGCGGGCCACTCCGGCCGAACGCGAATACATGCGGGCCATGGCCACGTTGGCGCTGGTGAACGGCGAGGATGGCGCACGGGACGACATGGACGCCGCGGTGCCCACCGCGGAGATCGCCCGCGCGCTCGGCCGTAAGCCGGCCAGCCTCTCCCCGGCCCGGGACGCGCTGATCAAGAAGGGTCTGATCTATTCCGGTGAGCGGGGAACTGTCGCGTTCACCGTCCCGCACTTCGGCCGCTACCTGCGTACCCAACCCGCCTGAAAAAGCCGGTCAGACCCGCGACCAGGGTGGCGGAAAGACCACCTCGCCGGCCGGGGGCGGTGGCTCCTCGGCGGTGGACGGCGGCAGCACCAACGCCTGCCATGGCTCCCCCAGCCCGGACCAGGGGCTGCTCAGCCCCAACCGGTCCGCCGGGCCGAAGCCGAACCGCCGGTAGTACGCCGGGTCACCGAGCACCACCACCAGCCGCTCGCCCAGCTCGGTGGCGGCGTCCAGCGCCGCCTGCACCACCGCCGTGCCGTGCCCGACGCGCTGCCGGTGCCGGGCCACCGCCACCGGCCCGAGTGCCAGCGCCGGCCAGGAGCCGCCGTCGGTGCGTACCCGCACCCGGCTGAGCAGCGCGAAGCCCACCACTTCGCCGCCGTACTCGGCGACCATGGCCAGCTCCGGGATCCACGCGGCGCTGTGCCGCAGCTCCTCGACCAGGCCGACCTCGGGCGGGGTGGTCACGTCGGGGCGGGCGAACGCGGCGGCGAGCACCCGGGCCACCGGCGCTTCGTCCGCCGGCTCCTCGGGGCGAAGTCGCAGCGTCGTCACCCGCGCGACCTTACCGAACACGGCCGGTCCATCCGCGACGGTCGCTGAAATCGATACCGGACGGACGTCGATACCTTTTGTGTGTTGCAGGGGTGATCGGGCCTTCGAGGGGGTAAGACTGAAGCATGAAGCCCGTGCGCTCCCTCGCCCGAGTCATGTTGAGCGGCATCTTCGTGGTCAGCGGCGCCCGTAACCTGCGCAACCCGGAACGGCTGGTGCCCGCCGCGAAGCCGGTCACCGACCGGGTCACCCCGCTGATCCAGAACCTGCATCCGCGCATCCCGACCGACACCGAGACGCTGATCCGGGCCAACGCCGCCACCCAGTTGGTCGGCGGGTTGATGCTGGCCACCGGCCGGTTCAGCCGCCCGGCCGCGCTCGTCCTCGCCGGTACGCTGCTGCCGACGACGGCCGCGGGTCATCCCTTCTGGAACAACGACGACCCGGCCGTCCGCAACAACAACCAGATCCACTTCCTCAAGAATCTCGGCCTGCTCGGTGGTCTTCTCCTCGCCGCCGCGGACACCGAGGGCAAGCCGGGGCTGCGCTGGCGCGCCGGCCACCGGATCCACCACTCGCGCCGGTCGGTGAAGCGCGCGGTCCGCACCGCCCGCCGGGAGGCGAGAATCGCCGTACGCTCCGCGGCGACCGCACGCCGGATGCCCGGCTGACGTCCACCTGCACGACACCCACCCCCCGCAAGGCCACCAATCACCTGAACCGTCCGACACCCGTTAACGCGGTTGAAATGTCGCAAACACGTGTGGGATCGGACACGGTCATGTAACGCGGGAGGCAGCATCGTGAGGCACCGTTCTAGGCTCCGTTCTGGACCTGGACGGGCACGACGACCTTGGTACGGGGGTGGCCACGCCATGCCGACGACAGTCGGTAGACGGACCAACCGCCTCACCCCGACCCCCCGCGTCGTCCTCGGGGTCGACCAGCGGATCGCCGTACGTGTCGGCGTCGTGGCCGCGGTGTGGTACGCGGCGTGGCTCGCCATCGGCGCCTTCGGCCGGCCGTACAACTTCTTCGACATGAAGATCTACCACGGCGCGGTGCTGTGGTGGGCGGGCGGCAACGAGCTGTACGACTTCGTCGCCCCCTCGACGACGCTCGGTTTCACCTATCCACCCTTCGCCGCCCTGGTCATGCTGCCGATGTCCTGGCTGCCGGTGGACCTCGCCGGTTCGGTCAACGCGCTTGCAAGCATCGGCGCGCTCGCGGTCGTGCTGGCGGCGTTGCTGCGTCCGATCGTGGACCGGCTCGGCTGGTCGCTCTGGTTCATCGTCGGCATCGCCACCCCGCTCGCCGTGGCCATCGAGCCGTCCCGGGAGACGCTCGGCTACGGCCAGGTCAACCTGCTGCTGTTCGCGCTGATCATGGCGGATCTGGTGGGTCTGCGCTGGCGGGCCAGGCGGGGTACCCATCACGAGAGCGCCGAGACGCCGCTGGCCCGCTTCGTCTACAGCGGCGCCTGGGCCGGGGTCGGCATCGGGCTCGCCACCGCGGTCAAGCTCACCCCGGCGCTGTTCGTGGGCTATCTGATGCTCACCCGGCAGTGGCGGGCCGCGTGGATCGCGGTCGCCACCACGATCGGGGTGACCCTCGCGACGTTCGGCGCGATCGGCGAGGAGTCCCGCGCCTATTTCACGAGTGTGCTGTGGCAGACCGAGCGGGTCGGCGCCGCCGACATGACCGCCAACCAGTCCCTCGCCGGCCTGCTGGCGCGGCTCTACGACTCGATCGAGACACCCGGGCTGCTCTGGCTCGCCTTCTCGGTGCTGGTGCTGGCGCTGGGCCTGTCCCGGGCGGTCAGCGCCCGCACCGACGGCGACGAGTTGACCGCGTTCACGCTTGTCGGGCTCACCGCCAACGTGATCAGCCCGATCTCCTGGTCGCACCACCTGGTCTGGGTCATCCCGGCGATCATCGTGCTGGCCGACGCCGCGGTACGCCGACGCGACGCCAGCCGCGGCCTGCCCCTGCGCGGCACCGGGCTGCCCTCGGCCAACGGCGTACCCCCGTTGCGCCCGCCGATCTGGTATCCGGCGCTCACCGGTCTCCGGCACGCGGCCGGCGCGCTCGGGCTCTATCTGCTCTTCCTGATCTCGCCGATCTGGCCGTACGAACACCAGCTCCCCGAGGTGTCCCACTACCAGGACGGCCTGTTCGGCGCGCTGATGGAGAACTCCCTGGCGATCGCGCTGATCCTGCTGGTCGCGGCGCTGCCCTGGCGGCCCGGCGCGGAACCGGCGTTCTATCCCGACCGGCTGGGCCGCACCACCCAGCTCGCCGCCCGGCGCTGACCCGCCCGGCTCAGGGGCAGTTCACCCACTCCTCGGTGCCGTCGTCGAAGACCTGCCGCTTCCAGATCGGCAGTCGCGCCTTGACCTCGTCGACCAGCCGGGCGCACGCCGCGAACGCCGCCGCCCGGTGCGCGGTGCTGACCGCCGCGACAAGCGCCACGTCACCGATCTCCAGCGGGCCGATCCGGTGCGACACCGCCACCGCGTGCACCGCCGGATCGGTGGCGATCTCGGCGGCCACCTCGCGCAGCACGGCCTCGGCGGTGGGGTGGCCCTCGTACTCCAGCCGGGTGACCGCCCGTCCGTGGTCGTGGTCGCGGACCACGCCCTGGAAGGAGACCACCGCGCCGGCCCGGCGGTCGGCGACCGCCGCCTCGTGCGCGGCTAGGTCGAGCGGCCGGTCGGTGACCGCACCCAGGACCACGCGCGTCTCGGTCGTCACGGCCGCTCCCCGGAGGTCAGCGGCAGGGGTACGAGCGGCACCCGGTCACCCGCCGCGCCGCTGGTGCCCGGCCGGATCACCGCGAAGCCGTCCGCGCCGGCCAGCCCGCGCAGCATCGCCGAACCGACGTGCCGCACCGGGTGCGCGGTGCCGGCGACCCGGTCCCAGCGAACCAGGGCGAGGTGGGTCTGATCCCCCCGCCCGGCGACCGGCTCGGCCAGCATGACCTGCGGCAGCACCGGCATCGCACGGCCGGTGAGACCGGCGAGCAGGGGAGCGACGAGCGAGACCAGGGCCACCACCGCGGACTGCGGATTGCCCGGCAGGCCAGCCACGAAGCGCACCCGGCCGTCGGTGTCGGCCAGCCGGGCGAGCAGCATCGGGAAGCCGGGGCGCACCGCGACGGTGTTGACCACGTAGTCGGCACCCAGCGCCTCCAGCGCCGGGTGCAGGTGATCGACCGGCCCGTGCATGGTGCCGCCGGTGGTGCAGACCAGGTCGGCGTTGGCGAGCGCGCCGCGCAGCGCCGCGACGTGCGCGGGCAGGGTGTCGGCGACCGGCCCGACCACGTCGCCGCCCCGCACCTGACAGCCGTAGCGGCGCAGCCAGGCGGGCACCGAGGGGCCGAGCGCGTCGCGCACCCGGCCGGCCCCCGGCGGGCCCGACGTGAGCAGCTCGTCGCCGAAGACCAGCAGCGCGGCGCGCGGCGAGCGGCGGACCCGCAGCGTGTCGTGGCCGCAGGAGGCGGCCAGGCCGATCACCGCCGGGTCCACGGGCGTGCCGGCGGGCAGCAACTCCTCGTCGAGGCGGGCCTCCTCGCCCGGCTCGCGCCACTCCGGCTGCGGCCGGGGCGTGCCGGCCACCCGGCCGTCCGCCGCCCGGGTCGACTCCTCGATCCGCAGGATCGCGGTGGTGCCGGCGGGGACCATCGCGCCGGTGGCGATCTCCACGGTGGTGCCGTCCGCCGCCAGCGGGGGCGCGGTGTGCCCGGCGAGCACCCGGCCGACCACCTGCCACGGCCCGGCCCCGCGCACCGCCCAGCCGTCCACGCTCGAGGTGGGGAACGCCGGCAGGTCGGTGCGCGTGGTCAGTGGCTCGGCCAGGGTGTGCCCGTCGGTGTCGGCAAGCGGCCGGGCGACCGCGGGGAGCGCGGCGGAGAGGCCCACCGCGTACACCCGGGCGCGGGCCTCCTCCCACCCGGCCGGCGGGGGCGTGCCCACGTCGACCGCGGCGGCTTCGGTTTCCGTGCTCATCCGGCGAGCCTAGCGCCGGCGCACCCGGCCCGCGGGCTCAGTGGTCGCCGCCGCGGAGCTGGTCGACCGCGTGCCGCAGGATCGGCCCGAGCACGGCCAGCCCGTCCCGCGCGCCGCCGCGCGAGCCGGGCAGGTTGACCACGAGCATCCGACCGGCGACCCCGGCCCGGCCCCGGGACAGCGCGGCGGTGGGCACCGCGTCGCGGCTGTGCGCCCGGATCGCCTCGGCGATGCCGGGGATCTCGTAGTCGAGCAGCGCGCCGGTCACCTCGGGGGTGCGGTCGGTCGGCGTGATGCCGGTGCCACCGCTGGTCAGCGCCACGTCGACGCCCTCGTCACGGGCGGCGCGCAGGGCCTCGCCGACCGGGTCGCCGTCGGGCACCACCACCGGCGGGTCCACCATGCAGCCCAGCTCCGACAGACCGGCGACGAGCAGTGGGCCGCTGGTGTCCTCGTACACTCCGGCGGCGGCCCGGTTGGAGGCCACGATCACCCGGGCCCGGATCACGGCCGGTCCTCCGGCCGGACCCACTCGCCGGTCTTGCCGCCTTCCTTGCGGAGCACCCGCACGGCGTCCACCGAGGCGGCCGGGTCGACGGCCTTCACCATGTCGACCAGGGCGAGCCCGGCGACGGCCACCGCGGTGAGCGCCTCCATCTCCACCCCGGTGCGGTCGGCCGTCCGGGCGGTGGCGGTGATCTCCACGGTGTCGTCGGTCAGGTCGAGGTCGACGGTCACGCCGTGCAGGGCGATCGGGTGGCAGAGCGGGATCAGGTCGGGGGTGCGCTTGGCGCCCATGATGCCGGCGAGCCGCCCGACCGCGAGCGCGTCGCCCTTGGGCAGGCCGTCGCGGCGCAGCAGCTCCAGCACCTCGGCGGTGGTGCGGAGCCGGCCGGCGGCGACCGCGAGCCGGCCGGAGACCGGCTTGGCGGAGACGTCGACCATCCGGGCGGCGCCGGCCTGATCGACGTGGGTGAGCTGCGCGGGTTCGGTCACCGCCCGACCTTATCCGCCGGGTACGACGGGCGCGGCTCGTGTCGGGTGCCGATGATCTGCACCCCGCCCCTCCCGCACCCTCCGTCCGTCGATTCGCCGGGGATTTCGACGATGGGGCTCGTCGGCCGGATCCGCCCCGTTCCGAGCGGGAGGTCGCCCTTCTTGACTCGTGCTGACAGCCCCCCGACAACTCGGATTTCCATGCTGCTGTTCGGGCCTTTGTTGGCACCTGTCCCGGCGGAAACGACGGCCTAATCCACCTATCCCCGAGTCATCGGTGACAGTCGGGCCGGAGACGTGACTCTCCGACCCGGCGGCCGAAGCCGACCGAAGCAGGGTTGTAATGTTTCCCGGCCGAGACGACGCTACGAACGGTATGCCACCTCGAACCTTTCCGGATGGCCCAGAGCGACGGCGCGGGTACAACAAGGAGACGATCGGCTCCGCTCCGCATACAACTTGTGGACAGAACGTCATTTAAGCGACAATTATTACTCATATTGCGCATACCGACATTAATTCTTCCTTACCACTCCTTCTTCCCCTTAGCCTTCTCTCCAGTCGGCAAGCGCGGATACACGCACAAGCGGTCTCTGCGACGGGTCGTGACAATGCGCCACCGATTACGAGTTACCACTTCGGTCGGCGGCGATTACGGCCCACCGGGATATTGGAGGAGGGATGAGCAATGCGCAGCACCGAATGGGGATGAGAGTTTCCGGAACAGAAGCGAAGCGGTAGGCTGCCGCTCATCACGTACCGACGGTGAGCGGCGGGTGACCCGGGTTGAGCCGGACGACAGAGGGCCGAACGGCTGTCGACCCCACCCTGCGCGGCCTCGTCTACACACTGGCGGCAGGGGCGTCGCTCGTCGCGCTCATCGCGTTCTCCACCGCACGCAGGCAACACCCTGAATCCGTACGCGACTTCGTCACCGCCGCAACGCTCGTGGTGACCGTCGTGTTGGCCACCGTCATCAAGACGCGGCTCCGGATCCGGTCGACGACCTTCTACTTCGCGTGGGTGGAAACCGCAATCGTCATCGGCCTCGCTGTCGCTCCAGCCGCCTGGGTCGTGCTGGCCACCGGCCTCGGAGTGGCCTGCGGATCGGTGACCCGCCTGGCACCCATCAAGGTGATATTCGCCGTCGCCAAGCACACCCTCGTGGCCGGCGGCGCCACGGTCGCCACGCTGTTACTCGGCGGCGCCTGGCCACCTCATGAGCCACTCCGCATCGTCGTGCTGCTGGGAATCGTCTATCTGGTCGCCGCGATCCTCGACGACGTCCTTGCGATTCCGGTTATCGCGCTCGCCTCCCGAACGCCGATCCTCCGCCAGTTCCGCGATGACCTCGACCTGCGGATCGCCGGCTTCGGTGTGCGATTCCTCGTAGCCGCCTTCACCGTGCTGATCCTGCGGGTCGACCCCCGCCTGCTGCTCGCCGTGCCGCCCCTGGTGCTCAGCCTCCACCTGGCCTACTCCGCCAGGATCCGCACCCGCACCGAGCAGCAGG
The DNA here is from genome assembly GCF_027497235.1 of Micromonospora sp. WMMD1128. Classification (NCBI taxonomy): domain Bacteria; kingdom Bacillati; phylum Actinomycetota; class Actinomycetes; order Micromonosporales; family Micromonosporaceae; genus Micromonospora; species Micromonospora sp. WMMD1128. The sequence goes on along the minus strand of NZ_CP114902.1, from coordinate 6,478,595 downwards.
CCTGGCAGCGACTCGCCCGCGCCACCGACGCGCTCAACGTGGTCGACCTCGACCAGGTGCTCACCACCGCCGTCACCGAGGCCGCCGAACTCTTCTCCGCCGACGAGGTCGAGATCGAGCTGCGCGAGGGCGGACGCACCGTCCGCGGCGGCGCCGCCGGGGTCGGGTACGACGGGACGACGCCGCCGCCCAGCGACACCGACGGCCGGATCGTGCCGGTGTCGCTCGAAGGACACGACCGCGCGGAAGACATCGGCATGCTGCGACTCCGCTTCGCCGGGCCGATCGACCTCTCCGAACGGGAGCAGTACACCCTGCGTACGTTCGCCTCCGCCCTCTGCACCGCGGTCCGCAACGCCCAGGCGTACGCCGAACTCGCCCGGATCGCCGACGACAACGCCTACGCCGCCACCCACGACGCCCTCACCGGCCTGTCCAACCGCCGGCATCTGCTGGACGAGGGCACCGCCCAGCTCACCACCCGGCACGCCGACGGCGTCACCGCCCTCGTGCTGATCGACCTCAACCACTTCAAGGAGGTCAACGACACGCTCGGGCACGCTGCCGGGGACCGGGTGCTGATCCAGGTCGCCGAGCGGCTACGCGACGCGGCCCGCCCCGACGACCTGGTCGCCCGGCTCGGCGGCGACGAATTCGCCGTGCTCCTGCGCGGCCTGCCCGCCCCGGCGGTCGCCGCGCACCGCGCCGAGGCCCTGCTCGCCGCGCTGCACGACCCGCTCGACCTGGACGGCATGCGGATCAGTGTGGAAGCCAGCGGAGGCATCGCCGCCGCCCCCGCCACCGGCGGGATGGCCGAACTGCTCCGCCGCGCCGACGTGGCGATGTACCAGGCCAAGCGCGCCGGCCAACGCGTCACCACGTACGCGGCGAACCGCGACACCGCCGACCTGCACCGGCTCACCCTCGGCGGCGAACTGCCCCGGGCCGTCGCCGACCACGAGTTCACCGTCAACTTCCAGCCCATCGTCGACCTGGGCAGCGGCAAGGTCATCGGCGCCGAGGCGCTGGCCCGCTGGCACCACCCCACCCACGGCCTGATCGACCCACTGCGCTTCCTCGAAGCGGTCGAACGCTCCGGGCTGCTCCCCGCGTTCGCCGAGGCTATCCTCGACCAGGCCCTGATCGCGGCCGGCTCCTGGCACGACGCCGGATTCGACCTGCCCGTCTCGGTTAACGTGTCACCCCGCAGCCTCCTCGACGCCCGCTTCCCCGGCGCCGTGCTGGCCCGGCTACGCGCCCACGACCTCCCGCCGGACCGGCTCGTGCTGGAACTCACCGAGACCCTCACCCTCAGCCAGCTCGACGTGGTGGACCGGGTCCTCAGCCGGCTCCGCGACTCCGGTGTCCGGCTGGCCCTCGACGACTTCGGCACCGGCTACTCGTCACTCTCGCTGCTCTCCCGCATCCCGGTCCACGAACTCAAGATCGACCGCAGTTTCGTCACCGCCATGGAAACCGCGCCCGAAGCCGCCGCCGTGATCCGCTCCACCCTCGACCTCGGCCGTAGCCTCGACCTCACCGTGGTCGCCGAGGGCGTGGAGAGCGAACCGCAACGCCGCGCGCTCTGGGAACTGGGCTGCGCGGCCGGGCAGGGCCATCTGTTCGCCCGTCCGCTGCCCGCCGGTACCCTGCTCGCCGCCCTCCAACGCGGCGCCGGCGGCCAGCCCGGCGCGCTCGCCTCGCCGCTGCACGACACCGGCGCCGTCATCCGGCTACCCGGCCGCCGCGCCGGTGCCGCCCGCACCCGCCCGGCCCCGCCCACCGCCACCGACGCCCATCAGACCTGACCAGCCGCACCGACCGGGCCGTGCCGCCGACCCGGTCTGCGAGACTGGCCCGCGTGACCGCCCACACCGACCCGGCCACCCCCGCCGCCCGCCGCTGGGCGGCGCTCGACACGGCCGCCGGCGGCCTCGCCCTCGACCTGGGCCTCTACGCCGCCGCCACCGCCTTCGCCGCGATCACCGCGGTCACCTCCACGCTGCCGCCGCACCGCGCGTGGGGCGCGGTCGCCACCATCGGGTACGCCCTCGCCACGCTCGCCGCGACCACCCAACTCCTCGCCCGGCACCGCGCCCCCGGGACTCCCCTCGCCGGGCTGCCCGCCCGCTGGACGATCACCGCGTTCACCTGGGCCACCACCGCCCTGCTGCCGGTCGTCACGCAGAGCATCGAACGCGCCGGCGGACGCACCGACCGGGCCCAGGAGGAGGTGATCGTCGTCGAACACGCCGGCGCCCGCCTCGCCGAACACGGCACCCCCTACCTCGGACCCGACGCGATCGCCGCCCTGCCACCCGGCGAACAACTCCTCGGCTACACCCCGTACCAGCCGGGCATGGCCCTGTTCGGGCTGCCCCGGGCCGCCGTCGACGCCTGGTGGACCGACGCCCGCGTCTGGTTCGCCGTGGCCACCGCGCTCGCCCTCGCCGCCCTGGTCACCACGCTGCGTGCCACCGCCGCCCCGGCCCCGCCCCGCCGCGCCGCCGCGCTGCTGCGCGCCGTCCAGGCCGCCACCGTCCTGCCCGTCGGTGCGCTCACGCTCGCCACCGGCGGCGACGACCTCCCCGTACTCGCGCTCTGCCTGCTCGCCCTCGCCCTCGCCGCCGCCGGCCGACCCGGCCGCGCCGGCCTCGCGGTCGGCGCCGCCGGTGCCCTGAAACTCTTCGCCTGGCCGGTCGCGATCGTGCTGATCTGCTGGGCCGCGACCCGGCGGTCCGGGTCCCGGACCGCGCTCGGCGCCCTCGGCCTGCCCCTCCTCGCGCTGCTCCCGGTGCTACTCGTCGACTCCGACGCCCTGGTCGAGAACGTGCTGCGCTTCCCCCTCGGCCACGGCCTGGTCACCAGCCCCGCCCAGTCCCCGTTCCCCGGCCACCTGATCGCCGAGACGGTCCCCGCCGGTCGCGCCGTCGCCGCCGCCCTGCTCGTCGCGGTCGGCCTGACGATCGCCGTCCGGCTGCTGCGCCGCCCGCCACGGACCGCCGCCGCCACCGCGCTCATCTGCGGGTACGGGCTGCTCGCCGCGATCCTGCTGATGCCCACCACCCGCTTCGGCTACCTGCTCTACCCGATCGCCCTGCTCGTCGCCGCCCCGGCGTTGGCACTCGCCGACACCCGGAACGGGCCCGGTATTCCCGGCAACCCCCGGGCGGGAACCGGTCGGAAGGCGTACACCTGAGGGATGACCACCTACCGCGACCGGACCGAGGCGGGACGGGACCTCGCCGAACGCCTCACCGACCTCGCCGGCCGGTCCGACGTCATCGTCCTCGGCCTGGTCCGCGGCGGCGTGCCCGTCGCCCGGGTGATCGCCGACCGGCTCCAGGCCCCCCTCGACGTGCTCGTCGTCCGCAAGCTCGGCGTGCCCTGGGCGCCCGAGGTGGCGTACGGCGCTCTCGGCCCCGGCGGCGTGCAGGTCCTCAACGACATGGTCGCCGGCCGGATCAGCGAGAACGACCGCGCCCAGGTCCGCCGCCGCGAGCAGGCCGAACTGGACCGCCGCGAACAGCGCTACCGGGACGGACGCCCGCCACTGGACCTGACCGGCCGCACCGCCGTCATCGTCGACGACGGGCTCGCCACCGGCGCCACCGCACGCGCCGCCGTGCAGGTCGCCCGCCACCTCGGCGCCGCCCGTGTGCTCGTCGCCGTCCCGGTCGGCTCGGAGCAGGCGTACGACATGCTCACCGCCACCGCCGACACGGTCGTGAGCAGCCAACTCCCGCCCGACTTCGCGGCCGTCGGCGCCTACTACGACGACTTCCACGAGGTTTCCGACGACGAGGTGACGCACGCGCTGACCGCCACCGCGTGAAATCACCCGGTACCGTCGGTGTCATGCAGCTCACCTGTCCCAAGTGCCGTGGAGACATGCGCCAGTACGAGCGCAGCGGAGTGATCATCGACCAGTGCGGCGAATGCCGCGGCATCTTCCTCGATCGCGGCGAGCTTGAGAAGCTGTTCGACGCCGAGGCGAACTGGAACCAGAAGCACGGCAACGCCCCGCAGGTGGCGACGCCCACCGCGGCCGGCTACCCGCCGCCCCCGCCCACCGCCGCACCGCAACAGCCCGGGTACGGCGCCGTTCCCCCGCCCCCACCTCCGCCGCCGCCCGGTCACGGCTACGCGCAGCCCGCGTACGGCCACGGGCAGCAGCACTACGGCTATCACGGCCACTACCGCAAGAAGAAGAAGCACGGCTTCCTCGGCGAACTCTTCGACTGATGGGTAAGGAGGGGGCCCTTCTTAACGCCTAGGCGATAGGAAGGGGCCCCGCCTAACCGTGCCGACCACCGCGCGCCGTGGCAGGCTCACCCACATGAGCCCGATCCGGCCGCACGAGGCACTGGCCCAGGCGTACGCCGGCATCACCGCCGCCGTCACCCCGCTCGACGACGCCGGCCTGCAACGACCGACCCGCTGCCGGGGCTGGCTCGTCGCCGATCTGCTCGTCCACGTGCTCGGCGACGCCCAACGCGCGCTCGTGGCGCTGGCCAGCCCGGTGCCCGGCCCGGCCGACGTGGACGATGTCAGCTACTGGCGCGGGTTCACCCCCGGCGACGACGACGCCGGCGCGAAGCACGCCTGGTGGGTCCGCCGTTCGGCCACCGCCTTCGACCGGCCCAGCGGCGTGGTCCGGATCTGGTCCGACACCGCCCCGGCCGCCGTCCGCGCCGCCGCCGCAGCGGACCCGGAGGGGTACGTGACCACCCAGGGGCACGTGCTGCGCGTACCCGATCTGCTGGCGACCCTGACCACCGAGGCGGTCGTGCACCACCTCGACCTGGTGCTGGACCTGCCGGACGCGCCGCTCCCGGCGGCCGACCCGACCCGGGTGGCGGTGACCACGATGGACGGCCTGCTCTGCGACGACGCGGTGCGACCGGCCGGCTGGGACGACCACGAATATCTGCTCAAGGCCACCGGCCGGGTGCCGCTGACCGACCGGGACCGGTTCGAGTTGGGCGAGGCGGCGGGCTGGTTCCCCCTCCTGGGCTGACCGGGCTCAGATCAAGCTCTTCCGCACTGCCGTGTGATCATTCGGGCTGCGATTTCCGCCTTACGGGCCAGCGCCGTGCCGGCGTCCTCATACAACAACTTGGCTATTCGCTCGGCCGGTCCGCACGTAGTCCCCACGCTGAAGATGCTCCGGTGCGGTCGCACCGAGAGTCCGACGATTCCTTCACACTCGAGGAATGCCACGAACGACTCCAGCAGGTGCCGCCGTCCCACGACCCTGAGTTGAGCAAGCGAGGCAGTGCTCGGGGCAGGCCGCTGATAGATGCCAAGCGAGCCGTCGCCATCGACAACGCCGCGCCAGAAGTCCCGTGAGGCCACCAGCCGTTCATCGAGCGTCTGCTGATACCGACCCAACTCGATGAGCCGGTCCGCCAGCCGCTGGGAGCGCACGGAGAACTGGCACGAGCCGTGAGTTGGACTCGTCGGCGAGATGCTGTTCTGACATCCGAGATAGTTCCGGAGCGCGACCAGGTGTTCCCGGTCCCGTGCGGCTAGACCGACCGAGATTTGCGGCAGGTGACCCGCCCGGTAGCTGACGCACCCATCGGCGAACAGGAACCCGAGCCAGTAGCAGGTATCTGGCTCGAAGCTGTCGAAGGCGTCGTGCCGCAAGCCGTGCGACACGGACTGGATCTCCACGCCCCTGCGCAAGAGCAGGCCACGCACCGACGGTGCCGTCACACCGAACTCGGCAGCGATTCGGCTGAGTGAGGCTCCACCGACGAACCTGCTCACGACCTCGTTTCGCTGGGCGTCCGTCAGCTTGCCCGTGCGACGCCCCGCTACTCCGTTGGCGCGGAGCACCGCCCGAACCGCCTGCCTTGTGACGCCAAAATGCAGGCCGATAGCTGTGAGGCTTTCACCACTGGCCGCGCGGCTGATGATCTCCTTCCGCTCGATAGGAGTCAGCCGGTGACCAACGTTGGTCATACGATCGCCATGTCCACGAATCGCGACAGGTGTAGCTGGGCTGCGACCGTCACCGTGTCGGTCGGACCGTTCCTGTGTTTGGCGATTATGAAGTCCGCCTCCCCCGCCCGGGGCGACTCCTTGTCGTAGTAGTCGTCACGGTGCAAAAGTATTACAACGTCCGCATCTTGCTCAATAGATCCCGATTCACGCAAATCGGACAACTGAGGGCGCTTGTCGGTGCGCTGCTCCGGACCACGGTTCAGCTGACTCACCGCGATCACCGGGCACTCGACCTCCTTGGCCAGTAGCTTCAGGCCACGGGAGAGGTCCGCGACCTCCTGCTGCCGACTCTCGGTGCGCTTCGGTGAGGTCATCAGCTGGAGGTAGTCGACGACGATCAGCTTCAGGTCGTGCTTCTGCTTGAGCCGGCGCGCCTTCGCCCGGATCTCCATCAGGTTCATGCTCGGCGTGTCGTCGACGAAGAGCGGCGCCTCGCTGATCTCGCCCATGCAGCGCGCCAGCTTGGTCCAGTCGTCGTCGGAGAGCTGCCCGCTGCGCAGCACGTGCAGTGGCACGCGAGCCTCGGCCGAGAGCAGTCGCATGACGATCTCGACCTTGCTCATCTCCAGCGAGAAGATGGCGGCGGCCTGGTTGGCGCGAATGGCGGCATTTCGGGCAAAATCCATTGATGCGGTCGATTTGCCCAGACCAGGCCGGCCGGCCACGATGATCAACTGCCCCGCGTGCAGGCCGTTGAGCAGGCGGTCGAGGTCGGTGAAGCCGGTCGGCACACCGGTCATCACGCCGCCCTGGGCACCGACCGCCTCGATCTCGTCAAGCGTCGGCTGGAGCATGTCGGCCAGGATGGCGAAGTCCTCGCTCACCCGCTTCTCGGTGATCTCGTAGACGGCCTGCTGGGCGAGGTCGACGATGTCGTCGACGTCGCGGCTGCCGCCCTGGCCGGTGCCGTAGCCGAGCTGCACGATCCGGGTGCCGGCCTCGACCAGCCGGCGGAGCACGGCCCGCTCGCCGACGATGCGGGCGTAGTAGGCCGCGTTGGCGGCGGTGGGCACGCTGGCGATCAGGGTGTGCAGGTAGGGCGCGCCGCCGATCCGGGCGAGGTCGCCGGCGTCGGCGAGCGCCGCCGCGACCGTGATCGGGTCGGCGGGCTCGCCGCGGCCGTAGATGTCGAGGATCGCGTCGAAGATGGTGGCGTGCACCGGGCGGTAGAAGTCGTTGGTCTTGAGGATCTCCACGACGTCCGCGATGGCGTCCTTGGAGAGCAGCATGCCGCCGAGGACACACTGCTCGGCGGCCACGTCCTGGGGTGGTGTCTTCTCGAAGGACGCATCCCGCCGTGGCGGCTCGGACGGTTGCCCCCCGGTCCGGTCCGCGCGCGTCTCGTCGGTGACCGACACGGGTTCCCCCCTTGCTGCGTCGGATCGTGTCCAGCTCTATCGCCGGGGTATGACAACTTCCGCCGACCCTCCGGTCGATCGGGGGTCATCGCCCGGCGGTCGCTGGCCACGATACGGAACCCGAGGTCAGCCACCAACAGGGCCGGTGGACGAGCCTCGGGACAACCTGTGGACGCAGGGGGGTCGGCATGTGCGCAGGGTGTGCACAGGGTGTGGAAAAGTGATGGGGAATTCCGGGCCAATCGCTTCTGAGCTGGGCTTTTCCCGTCCCCACCCTGTGGACGGAAGATTTCAGGTCGAGCCTTTGCGCCGTTCGTCCCGTACTATCGCTGCGAACGGCTGCACCTTGACAGCGGATTGCACTTTTCGGGTTGAGAGAGGTCACGCTCCGGCCGTGAGACACCGGGACTGGGGAAGCGGGGAGGACAGCCCGCGCGAGCGCCGGCCGAGCGGTTCCTGGGACGATTCCGCCGGTCCGCGCCGGGTCGACTCGTACGTGCCGGAGCGCCAGCGCACCCCGAGCCGACGGCGGGCGATCGAGCGTGGCCAGGACGAGCCGGTCGACGCCTATCTTCCGCGTTGGGCGGTGGAGTCGGGGATCAGCCGGGCGGACGGCGGCGGGCGCCACGCCGCGCCGGACGACGACGAGACCGACGTCGAGGCGGAGTCGCCGTCCTCGGGCGGCGGTTGGCGGGGTGACGTCGGGTGGCGTCGGGACGAGGGCCGGCGCGAGCTGCGGGCCATCGGCGCCGGGCCGGTGCCGGACCACACCGCCGAGTGGACCATCGACGCCCCGCACGAGCGGGGGTACGTCGGGAGCCGGCGGGCCGAGTCGGAGGACGAGCCGGTGTCGGGGACGGCGCCGCGGAGCCGTCCCCGACGGGCGGCCACCCGGCGACCGCAGGTGACCTGGTCGGGGCTGCCGGAGGAGGCGGGCTCGGATGGTGACACCGGCGGGTGGGCGGCCGAGCAGCCGACCCGGCGGAGCCCGCGGTCGACGACGGGTTCGTCCTGGCCGCCGCCGGCGGTGGACCCGTGGGATCGGGGCCGTTCGGCCGAGCCGGATCCGTGGGACCGGAGTCGGGCCGTCGAGCCGCCGCCGGCGGAGCAGCCGGCGGTCGATCCGTGGGACGCGTCGGGCGTGCACGCGTGGGGTCGGACGTCCACCGGCAACCGGTGGGAGCAGGCGGAGCGCGGGTGGGACCGGACGGAGCACACCGGCGAGTGGGACCGGTTCACCGACACCGGGCACCTGGACCGGGTGCGCGACACCGGCGACCGGTATCCGGCGGTCGACCCGTGGGAGCGTACGTCGCCACCGGTGCGGGAGGGCTGGGCGTCGCCGGAGCAGGTCGAGGAGTTCTGGTCGGGCACCCGGTTGGCGGGGGACGACCCGCGGTGGATGGAGACGCCGACGTCGGCGCCGCGGTCGCCGATGGTCGCGTACTCCGCTCCGCGTCCGCAGAGCGCGCCTCGGCGTCGGTCGGCGGAGCCGGTCGGGTCCGGTGGTTCGGCCGGCCGGTGGGGGGCGGGTACGGCCGGCGGCGGTTCGTGGAGCCGGCGGATCGAGGACGACCTGCTGGATCCGGATCCGGGTGGGCCGTTGCGGCCGTTGGTCTACACGGCCGCCTGCTATCTGGTGCCGGCGGTGCTGCTCTTCTTCGGTCTGGTGTTTCTGGACGGGGCGGCCCCGCCGGGGTGTGTGACGGACATCAGCGGTGGTGGCTGCGACTCGCCCCGGGCGCACGCGTTCGCGTCGTTGTCGGCGGCGGTGCCGCGGTTCGGGCTGGCGTTGGTGAGCAGCCTCGTGGTGGCGGTGCTGTTGCGTCAGGTCGGGACGACGTGGCGGTCGGCGACGGTGGCGTTGGCGGCGGCCGTGGTGGGTGGTGGACTGTCCACGGTGGTGATCAGCGCGGTGACCGGTCAGGCGATCGGCTGACGCGGGGCGCGGCGGTCCCTCACGTGGGACGCGGCGTCCGTCGTCGAGAGCGAAAACGGCCCGCGCCGGTTGTCCGGTGCGGGCCGTTCCGTGGTGCGGTGTGTCGCGTCAGTCCTTGACCACGTGCAGGTCGAACTTGGCGGTCACCTCGGGGTGCAGCCGGATGCTGACCGGGTAGGCGCCGAGCGACTTGATGTGGCCGGGCGTCTCCAGCCGGCGACGGTCCAGGGTCGGACCGCCGGCGGCCTTGACGGCGTCGACGATCTCGGCCGGCGTGACCGAGCCGAAGAGTCGACCGCCGTCGCCGGCACGGGCCTTCAGGTTGACCTTCAGGCCCTCGAGCTGGCCCTTGATCTCGTTGGCGTGGTCGAGGTCGCGGACGTCCCGGGCCGAGCGGGCCCGCTTGATGACCGTGACCTGCTTCTCGGCGCCCTTGGTCCAGCCGATCGCGAAGCCCTGCGGCAGCAGGTAGTTACGGCCGAAGCCGTCCTTGACCTCGACGATGTCGCCCGGAGAGCCGAGGCCGGACACCTCCTGAGTGAGGATGATCTTCATGTCCGTCCCCCCTCTCAGCGGGCCGTGGCCGTGTACGGCAGGAGCGCCATCTCGCGGGCGTTCTTGACCGCACGGGCGATCTGCCGCTGCTGCTGCGAGGTAACGCCGGTCACCCGTCGAGCGCGGATCTTGCCGCGGTCGGAGATGAACTTGCGCAGCAGCGCGGTGTCCTTGTAATCGATATAGGTGATCCCGTCCTTGTCGAGCGGGTTCACCTTCTTCTTCGGCTTGCGCAGTGCCGCAGCCTTCGCCATTGCTCTTGCTCCTGGTTTGCGATCGCGGGCGCTCGGCGCCATCAGAACGGGGGCTCCTCGTCGAAGTTTCCGCCGCCCGAACCGGCGCGGGAGGGGGCCGGTGCAGCCGAGGCCCAGGGGTCGTCGAAGTTGCCTCCGCCGCCACCCTGGCCACCACCGCCACCACCGCCGAAGCCGCCGCCTCCGCCACCGGAGCGGGACATCTTCTGCACCTTCGCCGTGGCGTAGCGCAGGGACGGGCCGATCTCGTCGACCTCCAGCTCGATGACGGTGCGCTTCTCGCCCTCGCGGGTCTCGTACGACCGCTGACGCAGCCGGCCGGACACGATCACCCGGGCGCCGCGTTGCAGCGACTCGGCGACGTTCTCGGCGGCCTGGCGCCAGACCGTGCACGAGAGGAACAGCGGCTCGCCGTCCTTCCACTCGCCGGACGCCTTGTCCATGAACCGGGGCGTGGAAGCGACCCGGAACTTGGCGACCGCCGCGCCGGAGGGGGTGAACCGCAACTCGGGGTCATCGGTCAGGTTGCCGATGACCGTGATGGTGGTGTCTCCTGCCATGACCATCTCCTCGCGCACTCATCGTTGTGTCGTACAGGCTCTCAGAGCCCTCCGACATCGCGGATGAGGCTTGATCCGGACGTGTCGGGTCCTAGATGCTCAGCGCATCTCCGGGCGAATGACCTTGGTGCGCAGCACCGACTCGTTGAGTCGGAGCTGACGGTCCAGCTCAGCCACGGCCTCCGGCGTCGCCTGGAGGTCCACGACGGCGTAGATGCCCTCGGCCTTCTTGTTGATCTCGTACGCGAGGCGCCGGCGGCCCCACACGTCGGTCTTCTCCACCGAGCCACCCGCGGTCCGGATCACGTTCAGGTACGTGTCGAGAGACGGGGCGACGGTGCGCTCCTCGAGGCTGGGATCGAGGATCACCATGACTTCATAGTGACGCAAGACGTGCTCACCTCCTGTGGGCTAGGCGGCCACGGTCCTTCCGTGGCAGGAGGTCGTGCGTCGTGGCCCGCCCGACGCCGGGGGAACCCGGCCGGACGCGGACAACCGCACCAGGATAGCCGGTCCGGACGATCATGCCCGGGCCGGTGGTCCGGACGGCCCGGGACGCGGCGACAAGGGGCCCACCGCCGGCATGGCGCCGGGCAGGTGGGCCCCTGTCCACGGGGCCGCGGGGCGTCCCGTCCGCATTCCTTGGGTGGGACCTGGGGAGGAACGACCACACCGATGAGGTTGGATCGAGGACGCCCCGCGGAGCTTTATCATGTTGTCACCTGGTCTGACCATACAACGGCTCTCGTCACCACTTGGGGTAAATGCAGGAATTCGTCCAACTGGCGCGCCGAGCCTGGATGACGGGAGATCCCGCCCCGTCGTGCCGGGCCGCACGGCGGGGCGTCCCGTCGCCGGGGGCCCGCCTCACCCGTCCCGTGCTGTGGACCACGTCCGGGTGAAGCGTCGACCATCGATCCCACCTCGGACAACGACCGCCGGGCCGGGTGGTGACGCGGCCGTCCCGCGCGCGGCGCGGCGGGTGTCACCGTCGCGACGTAGGCTGCCCTGCATGCGAATCGGAGCCCACGTCGATCCGACCGACCCGCTGGCCGAGGCGAACGCCCGGGGTGCGGAGGCGGCGCAGTTCTTCCTCGCCGACCCGCAGGGCTGGAAGGCCCCGAAGCCGCGGGCGGACGCCGAGCGCCTGCGCGCCGCCGACGTCGACCTCTACGTCCACGCGCCCTACGTGATCAACGTGGCCACGCTCAACAACCGGATCCGCATCCCCAGCCGCAAGCTGCTCCTCGGCCACGCCACCGCCGCGGCGGCCGTCGGGGCCAAGGGGTTGATCGTGCACGGCGGCCACGTCAACGCCGGGGACGACCGCGCCGTCGGCTTCGACAACTGGCGCAAGACATTCGCGTACGCGGCGGACGCCGGCGGCTTCCCGCTGCCGGTCCTGATCGAGAACACCGCCGGCGGTGACAACGCCTGCGCCCGGCACCTGGACGCGCTGGCCCGGCTCTGGGACGCGCTCGACGGCCACGAGGTCGGATTCTGCCTCGACACCTGCCACGCGTACGCCGGCGGTGAGGAACTGCTGGGCCTGGTCGACCGGGTGAAGGCGATCACCGGGCGGATCGACCTGATCCACGCGAACAACTCCAAGGGCGCCTTCAACTCGGGTCAGGACCGGCACGACAATCTCACCGGCGGCACGATCGACCCGGATCTGCTGGTGGCCGTGATCCGGGCGGCCGGCGCGCCGGTGATCGTCGAGACGCCCGGCGGCGTCGAGGGCCAGAGCGCCGACATCTCGTTCCTGCGCGGCCAGTTGGGCACGGCGTGAGCATGGAGCACTCCGGCACGACCGACCGGTCCGACGCCGCTTCGCGATCGACGTCCGGGGGCACCCCGGTGGGCGAGCAGAAGCCGACGCCGGGCGGGGCGGACGACAAGCCGCAGGAGACCCGCGCGGACGGTCCATCGGCCGACGCCGGAAAGACCACGCCGGCCGCCCCCGCGCGGACCGACGCCGGGAAGAACGACCGCGCCGGAAAGAGCCGCGACGCAGGGAAGAACGGCCGCGCCGGAAAGGGCAACGACGCCGGGAGGAAAGGCCGCACCCGGAAGGGCCGCGACGCCGGGAGGAACAACGAGGTCGGAGCTGGCGACAGGGCCGGCGCGGCGACCGACGGCACCGGCGACGCCGACAGGGACGAGGCCGACGGGGACGAGGCCGACCACGCGGACGCCAGGAGCGAGAACGACGGCGACCGCGACCGCGACCGCGACGAGAGCAAGCCAGTTGGCAAGACCGATGGCGAGAGCAAGCCCGCCAGCAAGAGCGACGGCGACCGCGGCAAGAGCAAGCCCGACGGTACGGACGACAGCGACAAGAGCAGGATCGACGGTACGGACGGCGAGCGGCCGGTGGATCCCTGGACCGCGTTCGGTCCGGCGCCCGAGCCGGTGCTGGGCCGGGCCCGCCGGGCGGTCCGCGCGGTGGGCCGGTTCCTGGCGCACGAGTGGACGCTCGCCGCCGTCGCCGCGCTGGCGGTGGCCGCGGCGATGACCTGGCCCACGCTGCGCTACCCGCGTTACACCCTGCCGCAGGACTACTGGGACCCGAGCCTTCAGGCGTGGCAGATGGCGTGGTCCGGGCACATCCTGCGGACCGACCCGGCGATGCTCTGGCACTCCAACACGTTCTTCCCGGAGAACTGGAGTTTCGCCTTCTCGGACACGCTGCTCGGTTACGCCCCGGCCGGCCTGATCGGTGTCGGCCCGGAGCACGCCGTGCTGCGCTACAACATCATGTTCGTGCTGGCCCACGCGCTCGCCGCGTTCGGGGCGTACGCGCTGGCCCGGCAGCTCGGCGCGGGCCGGATCGGCGGCGCGGTGGCCGGCGCGAGCTTCGCGTACGCGCCGTGGCTGCTGGCCCAGGCCGGGCACCTGCACATCATCTCCAACGGCGGCATCCCGCTGGCGCTTGCCATGCTCGCCCGCGGTCACGGCTGGTCGCTGCGGTACGGCTACCGTCCGCGGCGGCGGCACGTGGGCTGGGCGCTCGCCGGTTGGCTGGTGGCCACGTGGCAGCTCAGTCTCGGCTTCGGCATCGGGCTGCCGTTCGTCTACCTGCTGGCCGGCGTCGGGCTGGTCGCGGTGGTGGTGTGGTTCGTGCGGCGGCGCTCGGTGAAGCGTCCGTTCGGCCGGCGGCTGCTCCTGGCCGACCTGGCCGGTGGGCTCGTCTTCGCCGCGGTGGGCGTGCTGCTGGCGATTCCGTTCTTCACGGTCGCCGAGGCGCATCCGAACGCGGCGCGCTCGCTCGCCGAGGTCCAGCTCTACTCGCCGCCGGCCAGCGGCTTCTTCACCGCGCCGGCCGAGTCCCGGGTGTGGGGCGAGCTGCACGAGGGTGCGCGGGCCGTGTTGCCCTGGTCGCCGGAGATGACGCTGCTGCCGGGCTTCGCGCTGTACGCGCTCGCCGCCGGCGGGTTGTTCTTCTCCGTCTGGCGGGTCCGCCACCGGCTGTTCCTGCTCGCCGGGGTGCTGGTGACGATGGCGCTGGCCATGGGCACCCGGTTCTTCGATGGCCGGTTCACCTACGTGCCGCTCTTCGACTACCTGCCGGGCTGGAACGGTCTGCGTACGCCGGGTCGGATGATGCTGTGGACCACGCTGCTGCTCGGGCTGCTCGCGGCCGGCGCGGTCACCGCGTTCTGCGCCCGGGTGCGCGAGCTCGCCGCGGAGCGGGTTCCGCCGTGGCCCGGCCCGTGGTTGCGGCTGGCCACGTTGTTGCCGCTGCTGCTGGTGCTCGTGGAGGGGTTGAACGTCACCCCGCACCCGGTGGTGCCGCAGCAGCCGGCGGTGATGCGTACCGTCGACGGGCCGATGCTGGTGCTGCCCAGCAGCCCGAATCTGGACCAGCCGGTGATGCTCTGGTCCACCGACCGGTTCCAGCCGATGGTGAACGGCGGCAGTGGCTTCACCCCGGACTCGCAGGCCCGGACCCGTGACGCCACGGTCAGCTTTCCCGACTACGCCAGCATCGACTACCTGCGGCGGATCGGGGTCAAGACCGTGGTGGTGCTCCCCGAACAGCTCGGCGGCACCCCGTGGGAGGGGATGCTCGACCGGCCGGTGGACGGGCTGGGCGTGACCCGGGAGCAGGTCGACGGCTCGGTGGTCTACCGGTTGTGACGCCTGCGCCTCACGGCTGCGCGTTGCGGTCACGCGAAGGGACCGGGCGTCCCTGGCCGGCAGGAGCGGGGAGGCGCGTCGACTCAGTCGCTCAGACGGACGACCTTGTCGATTCGTCCCGGCCGCCGGTCCAGTTCCGCGCCGCAGGTCACGTCGACCATCGTGACGCCGGGGTTCGGGTCCACCGCGCCGGCCAGCCGTACGCAGAGCCGGATGTGCACCTCGGCCGCGACGAATCCGCCGCCGCTGCCGACGCCGTCGTACGCGACGTCCACCTCGTACCGGCCGTCCGGGGTGGCCCGGCGGGCGAAGACCGTTCCGTCGCGGTCGGCGGACGCGGCGGCTTCGGCGAGCGCGTCCAGTCGCCCTTCCGGGCCGAGTGCCGCCGTGTCCGCGTCGGCAAGCACGGCGTCGGCGGCGCGGCGGGCGAGTGCCGCCCGGGAGCGGACCGCTTCGGTCGCGACCTCCGTGGCGGTCCCGTGGGAGTCCACCACGGAGCATCCGGCCAGGCAGAACAGGGCAACGCCCACGAGGATCGACGTGCTCCTCGTGGGCGTCACCCGGATGTCTCCGGTCACAGGCCCATCACCACTCCCCCGGATGGCGGGCCGACGTCAACTCAGGCGGTCGCGTCGGCCGGGGTGGCCGCCGTAGGTGCGGCCCGCTGCCGCCTCCGCGTCAACCAGGGCGCGTCGGGCGCGCCGTCGAGCACCCCGCCGTCGGGGTCGTCGGCGTAGGTCTGCCGGACCGCGTCCTCTTCCGGGCGCAGGATGTCCCGGATGATGAAGCCGCAGAGCACCGCCACGGTGATCAGGCGCAGGCTGGAGGCGAGCACGAACACGCCCTCGGGGAAGATCGGCCGGGAGGTGGCGGTGCCGAGCAGTTCGCCGTAGAAGGCGGCGAAGTAGCAGACCTCGGCGAACTGCCAGGCCAGGAACGCGCCCCAGCGGGGTCGGGCGAGCACCGCGAGCGGCAGCAGCCAGAGCACGAACTGCTGCGACCAGACCTTGCTGAAGATCAGGAAGGCGGCGACCACCAGGAAGGCGAGCGGGGCCAGCCGAGGTCGGCGCGGGGCGAGCAGCGCGAGTGCGGCCACGCCGAGACAGGCCAGCCCGAACAACAGGTACGACACCCAGTTGAGGGTGGCGATGTTCGCGTTCAGCCATTCGAACGGGCCGAGTTCGCCTGGCGCGGACGGGCTGATCCGGCCGTCCAGGTAGCGGCCGATGTACCAGAGCGTGCCCCAGTCGATGGGGCGGGTGGTGTTCAAATCGAAGAAGCGGCCCCAACTTTCCCGGTAGGGGATGGCGACCGGCAGGTTGACCGCGACCAGCGCCACCAGGGCGGTGGCGGTGGCGGTGAGCCCGGCCCGCAGTCGACCGGCGCGCAGCGTGAGGACCAGGATGGGGCCGAGCAGGAACAGCGGCCACATCTTCGCCGCGCCGCCGAGCCCGAGCAGCGCGCCCGCCGCGCCGGCCATGAGCAGCTCACGCCGGTCGGATCGGGTGCGCGCCCAGGCCAGCAGCCCGAACGCGGTGAGGCCGACGGCGAGCAGGTCCCAGTTGACGGTGGCGGTGAGCACCAGCGCCGGGGCGAGGGCGAAAAGCGCCGCGTCCCATGGTCGTCGGCGGCGCAGGTTGAGGATGACCGCGACGGTGGCGACCGCGAGCGCGCCCAGGACCAGCGCGTTGAGGTTGTAGAACCACTGCCCCTGGTTGATGGTCGGCTTGTCGACGCCGAGGGAGTGCACCGGCAGGCCGAGCGCCCCCATGAAGTATCCGGTCAGCACCGGGTATTCCACCGGGTGGTCGGCGTAGGGCACCTTGCCCTCGTTGAGCCCTTCGGCGTAATAGAGCGCCAGCACGTCCGTGTAGCACATCCGGGTGTACTGGACGTTGTTCTGCCAGGCGCCGTCCTGGCAGGGCGACTTCTGCACCCAGTGCAGGGCGAGCGTGAGGCAGACCAGGGCCAGCACGATCCGCGCGGCGGTCCAGAACCGGCCCTCGCGATCGGCCGGCCGGTCCAGGGCGACGGCGTGGTCACCGAGCGGCCCGCCGATCAGGCCGGACGTGCCTCGCACGAACCAGTCCGAA
Organism: Micromonospora sp. WMMD1128; assembly: GCF_027497235.1. Lineage (NCBI taxonomy): Bacteria > Bacillati > Actinomycetota > Actinomycetes > Micromonosporales > Micromonosporaceae > Micromonospora > Micromonospora sp. WMMD1128. The sequence goes on along the minus strand of NZ_CP114902.1, from coordinate 6,461,681 downwards.
CGGGACGGGTGGTCGGCGGTCGCTCCGGGTCGGGGCGCCTCCCCGGACGCGCCGGGCTCATCGATGCCTGCGGTCGACTGGGTGCTCATGGAGACGCATCCTGCCGTACCCGAGGGCTCGGCGTCCCGCCGCGCGCGGGAAAATTCCGGTACGCGAAACGCGGCGGCGGCCGGACCACTCGGGTCCGGCCGCCGCCGTCAGGTCGTACGCGTCAGTTCGTCTGTCGTGTCGGTGGTGTGCTCGGCAGGATTCCGCCGCCTCGGCCACCGCCGCCGGGGCCGTTGGGCGGACCGTCACCCTGGTTGCCACCCTGGTTGCCACCTTGATTGCCGCCCTGGTTTCCACCCTGGTTGCCGCCCTGGTTACCGTCGGGGCAGAACAGGCCCAGCGGGTCGCAGTTCTGACCGCCGGGTCCCGGCGGCGGGGGCGGAGGTGCCGGCATCTCACCGTTGCCGGCGTCGTCCTTGCCGATGTTCGCCGCCGGCGGGAAGTCTTCCTTGTCCTTGCCCTTGAGCGCGTCGTTCATGAAGCGCTGGAAGATCTCACCCGGCATCCGGGCGCCGCTGATGTCCGCGCCGCCCTTGGTCTTGATCGCCTTGCGGTCGCCCAGGTTGCCGACCCAGACCGCGGTGGCGAGCTGCGGCGTGTAGCCGATCATCCAGGCGTCGCCGTTGCGGGTGCTGCCGTCGCCGAGTTCCCAGGTGCCGGTCTTCTCGGCGGCCTTGCGACCGTCGTCGAGCCGGCGGTTCACGTGGGCCGGGTACTGCTCCAGCACGGAGGTGACGTCGGCGACGATGTCCTTGTCGATCCGCGGCTGGGGCTTGAGCTTCTCGCCGCCGACCGTGTCCCACTTGCCGGTCTGCGGGTTCTGCTTCTGGACCTTCTTGATGAAGTGCGCCTTGTTGTAGACGCCCTGGTTGGCGAAGGTGGCGACACCGTTGGCGTGGTCGAGCACGGTGATCGGGTACTGGCCGTAGCCGATCACGTTGAAGAACGGCGACGGGGCCAGGTCCTTCGGGTCGGCGTCGGTCAGGTCGTACGCCTTGGCCGGGTTGGTGTCGGTGCGCCACATGGTGGTGACGCCGGCCTGCTTGGCCATGTCGAGCACCTTGTCCGGGCCGATCTCCTCGGTGATGTAGTAGAACGGCACGTTGAGCGACTTGAGCGTCGACGCTTCGAGCGTGCAGGAGTCGCCGCAGGAGACCTTGTCGGCGCCGGCGTTGCTCACCTTGAACTTGGTGCCCTTCGGCGTGAACGCCGAGCCCTTCCACCGCGACTTGACCGAGATGCCGGCCTTGAGCGCCGCCGCCAGCGTGTAGATCTTGAAGCTCGAACCCGGCGAGTGACCGCCGCTGACCACGCCGTTGTCGACGTTCTTGCCGGCGTAGTCAGTGCCGGTGCCGTTGTCGCCGCCGTAGTAGGCGCGCACGCCGCCGGTCTTCGGGTCGATGGACACCACGGCGGCCATCAGGTTCTTCGGCTCCCCGTCGAGCGCGGAGCCCTTCTTGGCCCGCTGGGCCGCGTCGAGCACCGCGTCCTGCATCTTCTTGTCGATCGTCGTGGTGATCTTGTAGCCGCCACGGCTCAGCGCCTTCGCGCAGAGCGGGGTGTCGTTCGTCACCTTGGCCTCGTCGTCGGTGCAGAGGTTCATCTCGCGCAGTTCCTGCGAGACGTAGTTGACGACGTTGCCGTACGGGGTGTCGATGCCGAAGCCGCCGGCGCTGTTCTTCGACGGCTTCGCGATGTTCTTCGGGTATTCGGTGGGGTGCGCCGGCATGTTCGGCGCGTCCAGCCACTTCTCGCTGATCATGCCGTTGACGACGTAGTTCCACCGGTCCAGCGCGTCCGTCGGGTTGACCGCCGGGTCGTAGCCCTGGTGCGTGGCGCTCGGCTCGGGCTGCTTGATCAGCGCGGCCAGCACGGCGGCCTCGGCGACGGTCAGCTTGTCGACGTTCTTCTTGAAGTAGGTCTGCGCCGCCGCCTGGATGCCGTACGCGCCGCGCCCGAAGTAGATCACGTTCAGGTAGTGCTGCATGATCGCTTGCTTGTCGTAGCGGTCGTTCAGCTTCGAGGCGAGGATCGCCTCCTTCACCTTGCGGCCGTACGAGTCCTCGTTCAGGTTGTCGAACGCGTTGCGGGCGTACTGCTGGGTGATCGTCGAGGCGCCCTGCTTGTCGCCGCCGCTGAGGTTGTTCCACGCGGCCCGCGCGATGCCCTTGTAGTCGACGCCGGAGTGGCGGTAGAAGTTTCGGTCCTCCGCCGCCGCGACCGCGTGCTGGACGTGCTCCGGGATCTGGTCGATGGTGACCAACTGCCGGTTCTGGTCGCCGATCCGGGCGATGGCGGTCTTGCCGGTCGAGTCGTAGACGGTGGTGGACAGCGGCGGAATGGTGTCCTCCGGAAGCACCACCTTCGTGGAATACCAGGTGAAGGTGACCACGCCCATGCCGGCGAGCATGATGAACACGGCGAAGCCGGCGATCAGCATGTTGAGCCGCCGGCGCTTCTTCGCCCGCGCCGAGTCCTCGCCGCGACCGCCTCGACCACCGCGGCCGGGGCCGGTCGGGCCACCGGGGCCACCGGGGCCACCGGGGCCACCCGGCCCGCCGCCGGAGTAGCCGGGCACGCCGGCCCGGGCCACGGCGGCACGACCGCCCACCGGCGCGGCGCCGACGCTCGCCCGCCCGGCGCCGCCCGCGCCGACCCGGGCCGCGCCCACGCTCGCCGCGCCCACCGAGGCGCGTCCGGCCGGTCCGGCCGGGGAGACCGGGACCGACGCCCGGCCGGCGCCGGCACGCCCGGCGGCACCGGGCGCCGGCGAGACCGGCACCGAGGCGCGGCCGGCTCCGGCGCGGCCCACCGAGGCCGAACCCGCGGCTCCGCGCGGCGCCGGAGCGGCGCCGCCGACCGAGGCCCGGCCGCCGGCGCCGCGCGGTGTGACCGAGGCGCGTGCCGCGGCACCGCCCTCCGGCGCGCCGGACCAGCCGTTCCCTCGCGGGCTCCGCTCGGAGCCCGGGTCGCCGTTCGGGCCCGGGATCTGGGCCCGCCCACGCGAAGAACTGGAATCGCCGTAGTTCATTCCTCACACCCTGCCGGTCGCGGTGGGACGCGGGGGCGTCGCCACCGGGTTGCCGTGAGCTGGAACACGGGACGCTACCTGCCGGCCGTGCCGGCGCGCACCCGTCAAATCCGACCTATTCGGATCAATTACGCTTAATGACTGTCGGCCGTGCCGCCCGGGGATCGGGCCGGCGACGATCGGGACAGCCGCGTTCACCGTTGCGCCTCTCGCCTTCGCCGAGGGGTGGAGCCGTCGACGACGGCCGATCCGGTCGCGTCCGGCGCCTCGCCCGCGAGCCCGTCCCGCCCGAGCAGGAACTGCTCGACGAGGTGGTTCCAGTCGCAGCCGGGGCAGACCTCCACCACGAACACCTGAAACTCACGCAGCGTCATGGCCAGGACGGGCAACTCCGCCCGGGTACGCGCCTGACCGGCCGACTGCTTGAGTTCGTCACCGTAAATGTAGTGGACGTGGATCAGGTTCTCGCTGCGGCAGATGGGGCAGCGGCGGTCGGTCGGCTCACCGTGGAAGCGGGCGGCATTCTTCAGGTACGGCGAGGCGTCGCAGACGTCGTACGTGCCGATCCGCCCGGCGAGGAGTTCACGCAGCACCGCTCGCTTCTGGAGCGAGTAGTCGACCACCTGGCGCTGCGTACGCATGCCGAGAAGGGTACGCGCTCCGTCGAACCGGGGCGACCATGGTCACGATCGGTGATGATCGCGTCGCGTAACCGGGGGTTTGCCCTGGCCACCCGTCTCCGCTACGGTTCGATGTATCGGCCCGATACATCGCGGTGGTTAGCGCTCCGCGCAGGGGGAAAGAAGGGACGGCGCCCGTGCTCGAGTTCGCCATCCTGGGCCTCCTGCAGGAGGCTCCGATGCACGGCTACGAGCTGCGCAAGGAGTTGACCGCCAAGCTCGGCGCCATCCGGGCGGCGATCAGCTACGGCTCGCTCTACCCGACCCTGCGCCGGTTGCAGGCGGCGGGATGGATCACCGAGGCCGCCGAGACACCCGCGACCGCCGAGGAGGTTCCCGCGTTGACCAGCCGACGTGGTCGGGTGGTCTACACCATCACCGCGGAGGGCAAGGAACGCTTCGCCCAGCTCATAGCGCAGGCTGGACCCGAGACGTACGACGACACGGGCTTCGGCGTGCACTTCGCGTTCTTCGCCCGGACCGACCAGGCCACCCGGCTCCGGATCCTGGAAGGTCGCCGTCGCAAGATCGAGGAACGTCGCGAAGGTCTTCGGGACGTGCTCGGCCGGGCAGCCGAGCGCCTCGACGCGTACACCCTGGAACTGCAGCGCCACGGGCTCGACGCCTGCGAGCGCGAGGTCCGCTGGCTGGAGGAGCTCATCGCCAACGAGCGCTCCGGCCGGGCCCCGACCACCCCGGAACCCCGGACGGCCGGCGGCCGAGGAGACAACGACAGCCCGCCCACGCCTGGAACGTCCAGGTCAGAGCGGCCGTGATGAAGAAGAAGGAGGCAGACGCTATGGGCTCCGTCCGCGTCGCCATCGTCGGTGTGGGTAACTGCGCCTCGTCCCTCGTGCAGGGCGTGGAGTACTACCGGAACGCCGACCCGACCGACCGCGTCCCGGGTCTCATGCACGTCACCTTCGGCGACTACCACGTATCGGACGTGGAGTTTGTCGCGGCGTTCGACGTGGACGCCAAGAAGGTGGGCATGGACCTCGCGGAGGCGATCGTCGCCAGCGAGAACAACACCATCAAGCTCTGCGACGTGCCGCCCACCGGCGTCAGCGTCCAGCGCGGTCCGACCTTCGACGGTCTGGGCCAGTACTACCGCGAGATCGTCGAGGAGTCGGACGCCGAGCCGGTTGACGTGGCGCAGGCGCTGCGCGACGCGCAGGTCGACGTGGTCGTCTCCTACCTGCCGGTCGGCTCCGAGCAGGCCGACAAGTTCTACGCCCAGGCCGCGATCGACGCCGGTTGCGCGTTCGTCAACGCCCTGCCGGTGTTCATCGCCTCCGACCCGGAGTGGGCGCAGAAGTTCACCGACGCCGGCCTGCCGATCGTCGGCGACGACATCAAGAGCCAGGTCGGCGCCACCATCGTGCACCGCGCGCTGGCGAAGCTCTTCGAGGACCGTGGGGTCGAGCTGCTGCGCACGTACCAGCTCAACTTCGGCGGCAACATGGACTTCATGAACATGCTGGAGCGCAACCGCCTGGTATCGAAGAAGATCTCGAAGACCCAGTCGGTGACGTCCCAGATCCCGCACGAGATGCAGAAGAGCGACGTGCACATCGGCCCGTCCGACCACGTGCCGTGGCTGGACGACCGCAAGTGGGCGTACATCCGTCTGGAGGGCCGTTCCTTCGGTGACACCCCGCTGAACGCGGAGCTGAAGCTTGAGGTGTGGGACTCGCCGAACTCGGCCGGCGTCATCATCGACGCCGTCCGGGCCGCGAAGATCGCGCTGGACCGGAAGATCGGTGGCCCGATTCTCTCCGCCTCGTCCTACTTCATGAAGTCCCCGCCGGAGCAGTACGCCGACCACGACGCGCACGCCGCCGTCGAGTCCTTCATCAAGGGCGAGGTCGAGCGCTGACGCGCTGACGCCAGCACATCGGAGGGCCGGGTCCGTCGGGACCCGGCCCTCGCTGGTTCTGGTGAGCCCTTCCGGGCGTCCCGCCGGAGAAGGGTGATCATGAGGTTGGCGGCGACAAATCGGACGGCGAAGCGCCGCCAACCTCATGATCACCGCGCTGGGGGCCCGAGGGAGGTGGGTGGGTGGGAAGGACGGTCAGGACCAGGCGTGCCGCAGCGCGACTCCGGCCTCCAGCTCCAGCAGGGTCACCTTGCGGGGCAGCCCGCCGCCGAAGCCGACCAGCTTGCCGCCCGCGCCGACGATCCGATGGCAGGGCACGATCACCGGCACCGGGTTGCGATTGCACGCCACCCCGACCGCGCGGGCCGCGCCCGGGTCACCGAGCGCCCGCGCCACCTCGCCGTAGGTGGTCGTCTCCCCATACGGGATGCGGGTCATCTCCCGCCACACCGCCCGCTCGAACTCGGAGCCGCGCGGCGCCGACACCGGCACGGTGAACGCGGTCAGCTCACCGGCGAAGTAGGCCCGCAGCTCGGTCACGGCCAGCCGGGACGCGTCGTCGCCGGGCTCGTCGGCGGCGGAGGGCACCCGGCCGAAGTGCGCGCCGCGCACCGCGTCGGCGTCGGTGCCGACGGAGAACTCCCCGATCGGCGAGTCGAGCACGGTCCAGCGCATGCCGCCCATTGTCGCGCGGCGGGCAACGTTTCTCGCGCACCGGGCGTCTGAGAGACGGAGGTGGACGGTGGCCGAGGTCGACGGGGAGTTCACCGCGTTCGTCAACGAGCGGGGAGCGGCCCTGCTGCGGGTCGCGTACGCGCTGGCCGGCAACCAGCACGCGGCGGAGGACCTGCTGCAGAACGCGCTGGCCAAGACGTACGCCCGGTGGTCCCGGATCCACGGCGACGCGGAGCCGTACGTGAAACGGATCCTCTACCACGACCAGGTCTCCGGCTGGCGGCGGCGGGCGCGGCGCGCGGAGGTGCCGGTGGCTGACCTGCCGGAGCGGCCGGCCGCCGGTGACGACAGTGACCTGCGGCTGCTGCTGCGGGACGCGCTGCGCGCGCTGCCGCCCCGCCAGCGGGCGGTGCTGACGCTGCGCTACCTGGAGGATCTCAGCGTCGAGCAGACCGCCGCGCTGCTCGGCTGCCGCCCCGGCACCGTGGCCAGCCAGAGCGCCAAGGCGCTGGCCCGGCTCCGGCAACTCGTGCCGGCGCTCGACGAGCTGACCACCCCGGCGGAGGTGACCCGATGAGCACGTCCCTGGACGAGACGCTGCGGACGGCCGTACGCGACCTGGCCGCCGACGCGACGCCCGCGCCGGACCTGGCGTGGCGGGCGATCGGCCGGGGTCGCCGGTTGCGTCGCCGGCGGCGGGTCGCCACGGCCGCCGCCGTGCTTGTCGCGGTGGTCGCGGTGACCCTGCCGTTCGTGCTGCTCCGGCCCGCCCCCACCCCGCCGCCGACCACGCCGCCGGTCACCGTCACCCCGTCGCCGGTGCTCCGGACCGAACCCGGCGCGGACTGGGCGGACAGCCCGCTGGTGCTACCCGGCGAGTGGGTGGTCACCCGGGCGCAGGTGACCGGCGGTTCCGGCAGCGGGTTCCTGCTCGACCGCGGACGCGGGCGATACTTCGCCACCGACCGCTACGACGGCATCTACCCGGCGCCGACCGGCTCCCTCGTCGCGGTCCGGGACGACGACCGCCCCCGGGAGATCGGCCTGTTCGACCTCACCACCGGAAAGACCCGGTGGTACGAGGTGGGCCGCGCGCTGTCGGCGCCGAGCTGGTCGCCGGACGGCCGGCGGCTGCTGTTCACCACCGACCAACTCGACCGCTTCGGCTTCATCGTGCTCGGCACCGACGGCGCGAAGCGCTACCACTTCGTCGACAGTCAGCGGTTCCTCTGCACCGACTACTGCTTCTTCCTCTGGAGCCCGGACGGTCGGGAGGTGCTGCTCCAGCAGACCGATCCGAGTCGCCCCCGGTCCGAGGCGGTCCGGCACCCCCGGCGGGGAGTCCAGTTCTTCTCCGCCGACACCGGCCGCCCGACCCGCTTCGAGCCGCTGCCCGGAGACCCGGCCGGGCCGTGGTCCTGGTCGCCGGACGCAAAGCTGGCGGTCGTGCAGGGCCAGCAGGAGCCGCTGCTGGTGGAGACGGCGACCGGCCGGGTGGTGAACCCGCTTCCGAGCGCCGACGTCGTCTGGGTCACCGGCGATCGACTGCTCTACCGCCTGCCGTACGGGTCGGGTGACTTCGCGCTCGCCGACACCACCGGCCGGGTACTGGTCCGCCAGCCGCTGCCGAGACAACTTGTCGACCTGGCGGTGACGATCGCGCCGCGCTGAGCGCACGCTCAGCCGAAGCTGAACGGCCGCTGGACGCAGTGGATGTTGCACAACCCGGCTACCGTGCAGGTCGTGGCCACAGGGACGCTCATCTTCCTGATCATCGGCGGAGCCGGGGTCGGCGTGCTGACGCTCGCTCTGCTCGGCTCGGGAGTGCTGCACCTCGGCCAGCCGGACGTGGACGGGCCGGTGTCGCTGGAGGCGGTCGCCGGGTTCACCGGAGCGTTCGGGTTCGGCGCCGCGATCGTCAACGAGCTGCTCGGGGCGCGTACCCCCGGAATGATCGTGGCGGCGGTGGCCGGCGGCGCGCTCGCCGCCGTGCCCACCGCCTGGCTGGCGGCCCGACTGAGCCGCGCGGCCCGCAACATGCGCACCGATCCCACCCCCACCCGGGACCATCTGGCCGGCGCGGTCGGCCTGGTCGTGACCCCGATCCCCGCCAGCGGCTACGGCGAGGTCCGGGTGCGGCTCGCCGGCCAGCCGGTCAAACTCAACGCCCGTGCCGACCGGCCGCTCGCGGTCGGCGCCCGGATCTTCGTGGTCGAAGCACTGAGCGAAACCAGCGTGCACGTCGAGACCTACTGAAACCCTCAGCACAGACGGGAACCCCCATGCCCCTGCTCGTCGCCATCGGCGGCGCGGTCCTCCTCGCCGTCCTGCTCATCTTCTTCGTGCTCTCCCGGATCAAGGTGGCCGGGCCGAACGAGGCGTTCATCGTCACCGGCCGCAAGGGCCGGACCACCCAGACCGCCGAGGGCATCCGATCCACCGACATGTCCGGGCAGAAGGTCGTGCTCGGCGCCTCGGTGTTCGTGCTGCCGGTGGTCCAGAAGCTCCAGTCCCTCGACCTGTCCAGCCGGCGCATCGACGTCGGCATCCGGGGCGCGGTGAGCAAGCAGGGCATCCGCGCCGACCTGCACGGCGTCGCGATCGTCAAGGTCGGCGGCACCGAGGACGCGATCCGGGCCGCCGCCCAGCGCTTCCTGCACCAGCAGGACGAGATCGACAACTTCACCCGGGAGGTGCTGGCCGGCGCGCTGCGCTCGATCGTCGGCCGGCTCACCGTCGAGGAGGTCATCCGGGACCGGGCCGCGTTCGCCAGCGCGGTCGCCGAGGAGGCCGAGCACTCGATGACCAACCAGGGTCTGGTGCTGGACACGTTCCAGCTCCAGGACATCCTGGCCGAAGGGTCGTACCTGGCCGACCTGGGTCGGCCCGAGGCCGCCCGGGTGCTCAAGGACGCGGCCATCGCCGAGGCCCGCGCCCGGCAGGCCGCCGAGCAGGAACGGCTGCTCGCCGAGGAGGCGATCGCCGAGGCGAACCGCAACCTGTCGCTCAAGCAGGCCGGCATCCAGGCCGAGATCGACGCGGCGAAGGCGAAGTCGGCGGCGGCCGGTCCGCTCGCCCAGGCCGAGCGGGACCAGGCCATCCTCTCCGAGCAGCAGAAGGTGGCCGAGCGCAACGCCGAGCTGAAGCAGCGTCAGCTCGACACCGAGGTGCGCAAGCCCGCCGACGCGCAGCGGTACAAGGTGGAGCAGGAGGCCGAGGCCAACCGCAACGCGGCGGTGCTGCGCGCCGACGCGGAGCGGCAGGCCACCATCGCCGCCGCCCAAGCCGTCGCCGAGCAGTCCCGGCTCACCGGTGAGGGTGAGCGGGCCCGCCGCGCCGCGCTGGCCGAGGCGAACGCGATCGAGGGCGCCAAGGAAGGTGAGGCGGAGCAGCGCCGGCGTTCCGCGATCGCCGAGGCGGTCGAGCGGGAGGGCCAGGCCGAGGCCGCGGCCATCCTGGCGAAGGGCCAGGCGGAGGCCGACGCGATGGCCCGCAAGGCCGAGGCGTTCGCCGCGTACGGCGAGGCCGCGGTGCTGGACCTGCTGGTCAAGGTGCTGCCCGAGGTGGTCGGCGCGGCCAGCGCCCCGATCGGCGCGATCGACAAGATGACGGTCATCTCCACCGACGGCGCCTCGTCGCTCACCAAGTCGGTGGCCGGCAACGTCGCCCAGGGCCTCCAGCTCGGCAGCGACCTGACCGGCATCGACCTGGCCGGGCTGCTCGCCCGGCTGGGCAGCGCGCACACCAACGGCAAGACCACGGTGGACGGCAGCACGGTCAACCCGTGACGTACGACGGCGCCCGCCGGTTCCCGAGGGGAGCCGGCGGGCGCCGTGCGTGGTACGGGTCAGAGCGCGGCGAAGATGAACTTCTCGTCGGTGCCCAGGCCCAGGGTCTCGCTGTCCCAGTCGATGGTGCGGCTGGCGATCAGCTCGCCGCCGCCGGTGACCGCCTTGCCGTTGGCGTTCGCCCGCAGGTAGACCGAGCCGTCGGCGTTGTAGTCGAGGAAGTCGTAGACCTCCCAGTTGCCGATCTCCGTGCCCCGGGCGATAAGCGGCTTGTTGCCGGCGCTGTCCGCGGTCACGAACTTGTTGTTGACGAGCGCCCGCAGGCTGAAGAAGCCGTCACCGACGCTCACCACCTCGAACTTCTCCCAGGCGCCGACCGTGGCGCTGCGGGCGATCAGCGGTTTGCTGCCGGCGCTCTCCGCCGTCACGTAGCTGCCATTGGCCACCGCCTTGATGCCGACGACCGGGGCGGGCGCGTCGAAGTCGAACTTCTCGGCGGTGCCGATGGCCGCCTTGCTGGCGATCAGCGGTGAGGTGGCGCTCGGCGCGGTGACGTACTTGCCGTTGACCGCCGCCTTGAGGCTGACGCTGCCGTCGTTGTTGTCGGCGATCTGGAACTTCTCCCAGGCGCCGATGGTGTCGGCGCGGGCGATCAGCGGCTTGTTGCCGGCGCTGTCCGCGGTCACGAACTTGTTGTTGACGGTGGCGCGCAGCCCGTACAGGCCGTCGCCGGCGTCGACCACGTCGTACTTCTCCCAGGCGCCGACCGAGGTGCCGCGCGCGACGAGCGCCTTGTTGCCGGCGCTGTCCGCGGTGACGTGCAGGCCGTTGATCCGGGCCTTGAGCCCGTACGCGGACCGGACCGTGGCCGGGGTACCGACGTGCAGGAGCCGGTCGAGCGAGCCCATGGTGTCGTGCACCGCGCCGCTGACGCCGGTGGTGACGAGCGAGTTGCGCACCTGCTGCGGGGTCCAGGTCGGGTGTGCTTCAAGCGCCAGCGCGGCGGCGCCCGCGACGTGCGGAGAGGCCATCGACGTGCCGCTGAACGAGACCGAGCCGTTCGTGGTGCCGGCCTTCGCGGACACGATGGCGGTGCCGGGCGCGAACGTGTCGAGGCAACTGCCGTAGTTGGAGAACCAGGCCCGGAAGTCGATCTGGTCGGTCGCGCCGACCGTGATGGCGGGCGCCACCCGCGCCGGTGAGACCCCGCAGGCGTCCTGCATGCTGTTGCCGGCCGCGACCGCGTAGGTGGTGCCGAGGGCGATGGACCGGGTCAGGGCGACGTCGACCGCCTCGTCCACGCCGTTGAATCCGAGGCTCATGTTGGCCACGGACGGGCCGGTGGCGTGCTCGGTGACCCACTCGATGCCGGCGACGATCTGCTCGCTGGTGCCTGTGCCCTCGCAGTTGAGCACCCGGACGGCGACGAGCGCGACGTCCTTGGCGACGCCGTACTTCGTGCCGCCGAGGGTGCCGGCCACGTGCGTGCCGTGCCCGTCGCAGTCCTGCGCGACGTCGTCGTCGTCGACGGCGTCGTAGCCGTAGCTGGCCCGCCCGCCGAAGTCCTGGTGGTCGATGTCGATGCCGGTGTCGATGACGTAGGCGGTCACTCCGGCACCGGTCGCCGAGTAGGTGTACGTGCCGTCGGCCTTCGCGCCGAGCTGGTCGATCCGGTCCAGGCCCCAGGGCGCGTCGTCCTGGGTGCCGTTGGCCTGCCAGCGCTGGACCTGCTGGACGAACTCGACGTCCGGGTCCGCGGCCAGGCGCTCGGCCTGCCGGCTGTTCATGCTGGCGGAGTAGCCGTTCAAGGCCTTGCCGAAGACCCGGCGGACGGTGCCGCCGTGCTCACCGGCCAGGGCCGACGCGGCGGACTTCACCCTGGCCGGGCTGACCTTGCCATCCTTGAGGACGACGATGTAGCGGCCGGGCACCGCCCCGGCCGTGTCGGTGCCCCGGACCGGGGCCCGCTTCGGACCCGGGTCGGCCGAGGCGGCGCCGCCCGAGGCGGCGCAGATGATGGAGGTGGCGGAGGTGAGAGCGAGCCCCACCAGCGCGGAGCGGCGCAGCACGCCGTGACGTGACACTGAATAGTCTCCCCGTGTCCAGCGACCGTCCGATGCGGACGGGCGGATGCGATCAGGACAGCCGCACCCGTCGATCCGGGTGGGCTGGTGATGACCTTCATCATGCGGGAGACATCGACCGACACGCGTCAACCTTTCGGTCGACACGCCGCCGTATCGTCGTCACTCTCGGTCGAGGATGCCCTCGACGCGCGCCCAACGCAGCAACTCCGCCTCGGCCTCGTCGCGGTCCAGCGGCCCGCGCTCCAGGCGCAACTCCTTGAGGTGCTGCCAGGCGCGGCCGACCACCGGCCCCGGCGGTACGCCGAGCAGCTCCATGATCGCGTTGCCGTCCAGGTCGGGGCGGACCCGGGCCAGGTCCTCCTCGGCCGCGATCCGGGCGATCCGCTCCTCCAGCGCGTCGTAGTCGGCGGCGAGCTGGGCCGCCTTGCGACGGTTGCGGGTGGTGCAGTCGGAACGGGTCAGCTTGTGCAGCCGGGACAACAGGTCACCGGCGTCGGTGACGTACCGCCGCACCGCCGAGTCGGTCCACTCGCCCCGACCGTACCCATAGAAGCGCAGGTGCAGCCCGACCAGCTTGACCACCTGGGAGGTGACGTCCTTGGGATAGCGCAGCGCCTTCATCCGGGCCTTGGTGAGCCGGGCGCCCACCACCTCGTGGTGGTGGAAGCTGACCCGGCCGTCCGAGCCGACCGCCTTGGTGCCGGGCTTGCCGACGTCGTGCATCAGCGCGGCCATCCGCAGCACGAAGTCGCAGCCTTCGGACTCCATCGACATGGCGTTGGTGACCACGGTCAGCGTGTGCTCGTAGACGTCCTTGTGCTGGGCGTGCTCGTCGATGGTGAGCTTGAGACCGGTCAGCTCCGGCAGGAAACGCTCGGCCAGGCCGGTGTCGACGAGCAGGCGCAGCCCGGTCACCGGATCGGCTCCGCACAGCAGCTTGGTGAACTCGTCCCGGATCCGCTCGGCGGTGATCCGGTCGAGGTCGCCGGCCATCCGGGCCATCGCGGCGCGGACGTCGGGGTGGACGGCGAAGCGGAGCTGGGCGGCGAACCGGGCCGCGCGCAGCATCCGCAACGGGTCGTCGCGGAACGATTCCTCAGGCGTGCCCGGGGTACGGATGATCTTCGCGGCGAGGTCGGCCAGGCCGCCGTACGGGTCGGTGAACCGGTGCTCCGGGAGGCTCACCGCCATCGCGTTGACGGTGAAGTCGCGGCGCTTCAGGTCCTCGGTCAGGCTGGTGCCGTACCGCACCACCGGGTTGCGGCTCACCTGGTCGTAGACCTCTGCCCGGAAGGTGGTGATCTCCAGGTTGAGGCCGTCGCGCTGGCAGGCGATGGTGCCGAACTCGCGGCCGGTCTCCCAGATCGACTCGGCCCAGCCCCGGATGACCTTCACGGTGTCGTCCGGGTGGGCGTCGGTGCAGAAGTCCAGGTCGTTGCCGAGCCGGCCGAGCAACGCGTCCCGGACCGAACCGCCTACCAGGTGCAGTTCGTGACCGGCTCGGGCGAAACGCCGGCCCAACTCGTCGGCGACCGGGGAGACGCGGAGCAGTTCGGCGACGGCGTTGCGCTGCGCGGCGGTCAGCTCGGGGCGAGCGGCGGCGGAAGCGGCGGCGGAGGCTTCGGACATGGGATCGCCAGCCTATCGGTCGCGGGGTGGATCGACCGCGCCGGGCGTGGGTAACGGGCCGAGGTTGACTAAGGTTCCGGTTGTGCGGGGTCGGCGGGGCCGGGCTCCGACGTACCCCTTGGAGGCTGGGAGATGAGCGGCGGCGGGCTCTACCGCAGCGCGAACGCGCACGACGGCGGCCTGCCGCCGGACGACGGCGCCACCTTCATCTCGGCGGAGCCGCTGAACCAGCCGGGCGTCGAGGCGGTCGCGCCGCCCCAGGAGGTGGTCGCCGAGACCAGCGCCGCCGCGAACAGCGCGGTGATGGCGGTCGGCAGCCTGGTCAGCCGGGGTACGGGGTTCATCCGCAACCTGATGATCGGGGCCGCGCTCGGTGGCGCGCTCGTCGGTGACGCGTTCACCACGGCTCAGTTCCTGCCGAACCAGGTCTACGAGTTCCTGCTCGGCGGCGTGCTCACGAGCGTGCTGATCCCGGTGCTTGTCCGACGGCGCAGGACCGACCCGGACCGGGGCGAGGCATACTCCCAGCGGCTGCTCACGCTTGCCGTGCTGGCGCTGGCCGCCACCGTGCTGATCGCCCTGGTCGCGGCCCCCGCCCTGACCGCGATCTACGCGGGCGGCAAGGACGAGAACTACCGCGGCCTGGTCACCGGCCTGTCGTACCTGATGCTGCCGATGCTGTTCTTCACCGGCGTGAGCGCGTTGATCGCCGCGGTGCTGAACACCCGTGGGCACTTCGCCGCCCCGATGTGGGCGCCGATCCTGAACAACCTGGTGGTCATCGGCGTCTGCGCGCTCTACATCGCGGTCTTCGGCGCGAAACTGATCCAGCCCGACGAGATGGGCTGGAGCCGGATCCTGCTGATCGGTGGCGGCATGCTGCTCGGCGTCGCGGTCCAGACCGCCGGCCTGCTGCCCGCGCTGCGCAAGGTCGGTTTCCGGTGGCGGTGGCGGTTCGACTTCCGCACGCTCGGCCTGCGTGAGCTGGCCCGGCTCGGCGGCTGGATGTTCTGCTACGTCGGGGTCAACCAGCTCGGTCTCTTCGTGGTGGTCAACCTGCTCACCCGGGCCGCCGGCGGCGACAACGCCGGCCTGTTGATCTACAACAACGTCTTCCTGCTGCTGATGATGGCGAACGGCATCATCGCGGTGTCGATCATCACCGCGCTGATGCCCCGGATGAGCGCGGCTGCCGCCGAGGGCCGCTTCGGTGACCTCACCGCCGACCTGTCCCGGGGCACCCGGATGGTCACCGCGGTGCTGGCCCCGATCGCGGTCTGCTACGCCGTGCTGGCCGCCCCGATCTCCGTCGTGGTGTTCCGCTACGGCGCCTTCACCGGCGCGAACGCGGTGGCCACCTCGACGGTGCTGCTGGTCGCGGCGCTCGCGCTGGTGCCGTTCGCGGTCAGCCAGCTCTTCACGTTCGCCTTCTACGCGCTGCCGGACACCCGCACCCCCGCGCTGATCAACATCCCGGTGGTGATCCTGCGCGTACTGCTCCAGGTGGGCCTCTTCCTGATCTTTTCGAACACGTTCGCGGCGTCCGGGATGATGCTCGGCAACGCCGTGTCGTACCTGGCCGCGGCGATCATCTCGGCCATGCTGCTGCGGCCCCGGGTGGGCCGGATCGGCCTGGGCCGGATCATGGGCACCCTCGGTCGGGTGGTGGTGGCCGCGCTCGGCGCCGCGTTGGCAGGTGTGCTCGTGGTCGCGGTGCTCCCGGGCGACCCGGAGCAGTTGAGCTGGTTCGCCGCCGCGGCCCAACTCGTGATCGGCGGCGCGGTGATCGGCGGTACCTACCTCGGGCTGGCCATGCTGCTGCGGATCGGTGAGATCACCGAAGTGGTGGGGATGGTGCGGCGGCGACTCGGGCGCTGAAACCATCGGTGACCGACGGTGAACGAGGATCACCAGGTTGGGGATACGGCTGTGGATAACTCGGAATTCCGCCGTCCAGTGGACCCCTCGGCCTGTGGATAACCAACCGTACGGACGAGGGTGCCCCGGCTGAGAGGGGGAAACCACGGGCACGCCACACCGGTACGCCCCTACGTCGATCACTTGCCGTCAACCTCTAGATTGGCGGTGCGTGTCCGCGTGACTGGCTTGTCGCCGGCCGCAGCGGGAAGATGACATGTCGGAGAACCGGGCATCCCGGGTAAGGTCGCTCTCGACGGGTACGTCCGGCGTCGCCGACCGTGCCGGTTCCACCGAAGCCAGAGCGGGAAACACATGCCCAGCAGCACGGGTCCATCGATCGACACGATCACCGAGGGAGGACGGGTGACCCAGGTCGGCGAGGGTCAGGAAGCGGAGGAGACCTCTCCCGCGGTCGTGACCCTCGGTGCTCCCACCGTCGGTGAGCTGCTCGCCGAGCGCTACGAGCTGGTCGAGCACATCAACAACGACAGTGCCGGCCGGCTGGTCTGGCGCGGGGTCGACGTGGTGCTGCGCCGTCCCGTCGCGGTGGTCCTCCGCTACCCGGGCGGTGACTCCGCCACCGAGATGCTCCAGGCCGCCGTCGCGGCGAGCCGGGTCATCCACCCCAACCTGGTCGGCGTCTACGACGCGATCGACGAGGACGACCGGGCGTACGTGGTCCGCGAGTGGGTGGACGGCCAGTCGCTGCGCGAGATGGTGGCCGCCGACGGCCCGCTGGACCCGGCCCGCGCGACCGCGATCGGCAACGCCGTCGCCAGCGCGCTCGCCGCGGTGCACGCCACCGGCATGGTGCACGGCAACCTCCACCCCGGCACCGTCATGATCAGCGACGACGGCCGGGTGGTGCTGGCCGACGCACGCACCGACGGGGCGGACAGCCAGGAGAACGACCTGCGGGCCGTGGGCGGGGTGCTCTACTTCGCCCTGACCGGCCACTGGCCGCACGGCGAGGCGCCGTTGCACGGCGCCACCGCGGGCCACGGCCGGGCCGCTCTCCCCGACGCGGTCCGGGACGCCGGCGGTGGCATCGCCGCGCCGCGGCAGGTGCGCGCCGGCGTGCCCGCGTACCTCGACGACCTCACCATGGACCTGCTCGACCCGGAGATCGCCCCGCCCTCGTCGGACGTGCTGTCGGCGGAGCTGAGCCGGCTGGACATCCCGGCCGACGAGCAGTTCCTGGAGCAGGCCGGTCCGCTGCGTTTCACGGCCGAACCCGGCGAGGAGCCGTCGCCGCTGGCCGCCGCCGGTGGCCGCAAGGTCGCGCTGGGCATCGCCGGCCTGCTGGCGGTGGCCCTGGTCGGGCTGCTGGTCGGCATCAGCGTGCTCGGTGGTGGCGACAGTGACAAGGAGCCGGTGGGCCAGCCGTCCAGCAGCGCTCCCGCCGAAGGCGGCAACAGCGAGCCCGCGACGCCGTCCGCCCGCAAGCTCGTCATCCAGGACGTCCGGATCATCGACCCGGACAGCAGCAAACGGGACGAGCTGAACGACGTCGAGAAGGTGATCGACGGCGACTCCGACAAGGGCTGGGAGACCGACACCTACACGGCGGCCAAGTTCGGCAACTTCAAGAAGGGCATGGGCGTCTGGGTTGACCTGGGCGCGCCCCGCACGGTCAAGTCGCTCCAGGCCACCCTGTCGACCTCCGGCGCCTCGGCCGAGCTACGCGCCGGCGCCAAGGACTTCCCGTCCACCTCGCAGGGCGACAAGGACCTCGTCGCGGCCTACTCCACCGTGATCGGGCAGCCGTTCGAGGACTCCGGCACCACCATGATCTTCAACGGGTTCGACCCGGCCCAGAAATACCAGTACCTCCTCCTCTGGATCACCGAGCTGCCGAAGAAGGACGACGGCAGCGGCTGGAAGGTAGGGGTCCAGGAGATCACGGTCCAGGGCTCGTGAGCCGTACGCCGGCGATCCACGACGGCCCGCCGGCCGGTTCCGACCTGGAACTGCTCCGGGCCCACGTCGCGGGCGACCGGGACGCCTTCACCGAGCTGTTCCACAGGCACCGCGACCGGCTCTGGGCGGTGGCCCTGCGGACGATCGGTGACCGCGAGGAGGCGGCCGACGCGCTCCAGGACGCGATGCTGTCGGCGCACCGCGCCGCGGCCCGGTTCCGGGGCGACTCGGCGGTGACCACCTGGCTGCACCGGATCGTGGTCAACGCGTGCCTGGACCGGATGCGGCGGCGGCAGACCCACGCCACCGTCCCGCTGCCGGACGGCGCGCACGGCGACGGGGGACGACACACAGGTGGCGTGGAACCGGCCGCGCCGGTCCAGGACCACGACACCGCGCTCGTGGTCCGGCAGGCGCTCGCGGCCCTGCCGGCGGAGCAGCGGGCCGCGCTGGTCCTGGTCGACGTGCAGGGCTATCCGGTGGCCGAGGTGGCCCGGATCCTCGGTGTCGCCGAGGGGACGGTGAAGAGCCGGTGCGCCCGCGGCCGTGCTCGGCTCGCCGTGCTCCTGGGGCACCTGCGCACCGGGTCCGACGACGCCCCGGACGTGCCCCGCGTCACCGCGGGGAACCACCGGCCGTCCCAGGGCGTCGGATCCTCGTCGGGACGTGCCCGGCCGGACGCCAGCCAGGAGGAGCCGTGAGTTCCCGGGAGTTCAGCGAGGTCGACCACGACCTGCTCGCCGACTATCTCGGCGGGGCGCTGGAGGGCACCCCCGAGCAGGTGACGGTGGCCCGGCTGGTCGAGCGGGACCGGGCCTGGGGAGCCGCTTACGCGGACCTGACCCGCGCACTCGACCTGGTGCACGCCGATCTGGCCGGCCTCGCCGGGGCGCCCGCGCCGGAACTGCCGGCGACGGTTGCCGAGCGGATCACGGCCGCGCTCGCCGGCGCCGGCCCGGCCGCCGACCACAGGCCCACCCCGGTGGACCGGGACGGAACGCGGGTCGTCGTACCGGCGCAACCGGGCCGGGCCACCCGCCCGCCCGGGGCGGCGACCCAACCCGAGGGGCACACCGGGCCGGGGCGACGCTCGCGGCGCTGGGCCCGGCTCGCCGGGCCGGTGGCGCTGGCCGCGGCCTCGGTCGCCGCCGTGGGTCTCGGCGTCGGCCGGCTGGCCGACTCGGGCGGCGACAGCGGTACGGCGGACCGGACGGCCGGCGAGGCGGCGCCGATGGCCGCCGCGCCGTACCGGACCACCGGACCGGCCCTACACAGTGGCGCCGACTGGACCCCGGAACGCCTCGCCGGCGGCAACTCGCCGAAGGCGAACCGGCCGGAGGTCGCCGGCCCGTCGGATGCCTCGGCGGCCGGCGGCGCGGACGCGCCCCGGACGAACCAGAAATACCGCCTCGGTGAGGTCGGCGGGCTGGACCGGCTCGACCGGCCCGAGGCGCTGGCCGCCTGCCTGACCGCGATCGGCGTCGAGCACGGCGGCGCTCCGCTCACCGTCGACCTGGTCGACTACGCCCGGTTCCAGGGCCGCCCGGCGCTCGTGGTCACGTTCTCCGACGCCGGTGGCACCCGCTGGGGGTGGGTGAGCGGCCCGGAATGCGGTGTACCCGGGTCCGGCGCGGACACCCGCTTCCGTACGCGGGTAGGGTGAAACCGCGGTCACCGGCTTGTCCCGCGACGTGACGTGACCCACCGGATGACCGGCTCGGGAATCCCCCCTTCGTACGATGACGTTCTGCAAGTCAGTTGTCGGCGTCGCTGAGTCGCCGGCGAACACACACTTCGGGAGACGGCAGTGGACGAGGTCCGCAACCTGATCATCATCGGCTCCGGCCCGGCCGGCTACACCGCGGCGGTCTATGCCGCGCGCGCCAACCTCAAGCCGCTGGTGATCGAGGGCGTGCAGTCCGGTGGCGCGCTGATGACCACCACCGAGGTGGAAAACTTCCCCGGCTTCGCGGACGGCATCCTCGGCCCCGAGCTGATGGACAACATGCGCAAGCAGGCCGAGCGGTTCGGTGCCGAGTTCCTCACCGACGACGTGACCCGGGTCGAGCTGAAGGACACCGGCGAGATCGGTTCCGACGCGGTGAGCACCGTCTGGGTGGGCGAGACCGCCTACCGGGCGCGGGCGGTCATCCTCTCCACCGGCTCGGCCTGGCGCCCGCTGGGCGTGCCGGGCGAGCAGGAATACCTCGGCCACGGCGTGTCGTCCTGTGCCACCTGTGACGGCTTCTTCTTCCGCAACCAGCACATCGTGGTGGTCGGCGGCGGCGACTCGGCAATGGAGGAGGCGAGCTTCCTCACCCGCTTCGCCGAGTCGGTGACGATCATCCACCGCCGCGACTCGTTCCGGGCCAGCAAGATCATGGCCGAGCGGGCGCTCGGCAACGAGAAGATCAAGGTCGAGTGGAACACCACGGTCGAGGAGATCCTCGGCGACGACGGCAAGGTCAGCGGCGTACGGGTGCGCGACGTGCACACCGGCGAGACCAAGGTGCTCGACGTCACGGGTGTCTTCGTGGCGATCGGCCACGACCCGCGCAGCGAGCTGTTCCGCGGTCAGGTGGCACTCGACGACGAGGGGTACGTACAGGTGCAGGCGCCGAGCACCCGCACCAGCCTGCCCGGCGTCTTCGCCGCCGGCGACGTGGTCGACCACACCTACCGGCAGGCCATCACGGCGGCCGGCACCGGCTGTGCCGCCGCGCTCGACGCCGAGCGTTTCATCGCCACCCTGCAAGACTGAAATTTTTCCGGTTCGGAGGAGGGTTCATAGTGGGAGCAACCAAGGCGGTCACGGACGCGAGCTTCGCGGCCGACGTGCTGAAGTCCGACAAGCCGGTTCTGGTCGACTTCTGGGCGGAATGGTGCGGTCCGTGCCGCAAGGTCTCGCCGTTGCTGGAGGAGATCGCGGGCGAGATGAGTGACCAGGTCACCATCGTCAAGCTCAACATCGACGAGAACCCCGAGACGGCCCGCACCTACCGGGTGATGTCCGTGCCGACGCTCACCATCTTCAAGGACGGTGAGCCGGTGCAGTCGATCGCCGGCGCCAAGCCGAAGGGTGAGCTGGTCAAGCTCATCGAGTCGGCGCTCTGAGCCGCACCCGACACCGCCGGAGCCCTCGTCACCCCACCCGGGTGACGAGGGCTTCGGCGTCCTGACCTGCGCGAAGACGAACCCTGAGGGTAACCGGCCACGGTACGCTCCGTAGGCGTCCGCCGGAGCTCCGCCTCCGCCGACGCCCGTACAGAGGGGGTCGTCGTGCGTCCGATCCGACCCGGTGACCGAGGCCCCGCGGTGGCCGAGGTCCGCACCGTCCTCGCCGGCCTGGAACTCCTCCCCGCGGACGGCCGGGCCGACGCCTACGACGCCGAGACGGAACGCGCGGTCCGCGCCTTCCAGCAGTCCCGCGGCCTCAGCGTCGACGGGCGCGTCGGCGCGGAGACCTGGCGGGCGCTCGACGCGGCCCGCTGGCGGTTCGGCGCCCGCGCCCTCTACCACGCCGTGCCCGAGCCGCTCACCGGCGAGGACGTCCGGTCCCTCCAGGAACGCCTGCTGGAAATGGGGTACGACGTGGGCCGCGCCGACGCCATCTACGGCCTGCGCACCTCCCGCGCGGTGGCCCAGTTCCAGCGCGAGATGGGCCTGAAACCGGACGGCGCGTGCGGCCCGCACACCGTCAACGCGCTGCGCCGCCTCGGCCGCAAGGTGGTCGGCGGCCGGCCGCAGTGGCTCCGCGAGTCCGACGCCATCCGCCAGGCCGGACCGACGCTCGTCGGCCGGACCGTGGTGATCGACCCGGGCCACGGCGGCACCGACCCCGGCGTGGTGGTGCCCGACGGGGCGCTGCGCTGGAGCGAGGCCGACCTCGTGCACGACCTGGCCAGCCGACTGGAGGGCCGGCTCGCGGCGGCCGGCGTACGGGTGCAGCTGACCCGGGGGCCCGCGCCCCGGACCTGCCTGCCGGACGCGGACCGCGCCCAACTCGCCAACTCGCTCGGCGCCGACGTGTTCATCTCCCTGCACACCGACGGGCACGCCAACCCGGAGGCCGACGGGGTCGCCACCTACCACTACGGCACCGACAACGGCGTCACCTCGGCCACCGGGGAACGCCTGGCCGGGCTGGTGCAGCGGGAAATCGTGGCCCGCACCGGGCTGCGCGACTGCCGCACCCACGCCAAGGCGTGGGACCTGCTCCGGCTCACCCGGATGCCGGCGGTCCGCGTCGAGGTGGGTTACCTGACCTCACCGGACGACCGGAGCCGGCTCGTCGACCCCCGGTTCCGGGACCGGGTCGTCGAGGCCATCGTGGCCGGGGTGCAGCGGATGTACCTGCCGATCGAGCGGGACGTGCCGACCGGCTCGATCGACGTGAGCGAGCTGCGGGCGGCCGTGGCCGCCGGCACCGTGGTCGACTGAGCCGGGTCAGCTCATCGAGCGGGTGGCGGGCGCCGGACGGACCGGCCGCAGCAACGTTTCCGGGCTCATCGACCCGAGGAGCTTCTCCAGCGCGTACTCCACGTCGGACTTCCAGCTCAACGCAGTACGCAACTCCAGCCGCAGGCGCGGGTAGCGCGGATGCGGGCGGACCGTCTTGAAGCCCACCGACAGGAAGAAGTCGGCCGGCGCGACGCAGGCCCGGACCGGCCCGTCCCCGTCGTCGCCGAACTTCGCGTCGCCGAACGCCTCGATCGCCTTGATGCCGCGCTTGGTGAGATCCCGGGCCACGCCCTGCACCAGCATCCGGCCCAGGCCGCCGTCGGCGAAGGCGGGGACCACGTGCGCCGTCATCAGCAACGCCGCGTCCGCGGAGACCGGCGACGTGGGAAAGGCCATCGAACGCGGAACGTACGCGGGCGGCGCGTACATGACGAAACCGGCAGGCATGCCGTCGACGTAGACCAGCTTGCCGCAGGAACCCCACTCCAGCAGCGTCTGGGAGACCCAGGCCTCCTTCTCCAGCCCGGGGTCACCGGCCGCGCAGGCCCGCTCCGCGGAGACCGGATCCAGCTCCCAGTAGACGCACCGCCGGCAGGATCCGGGAAGGTCCTCCAGGGTGTCCAGGGTCAGGCTGACCAGACGTCGCGACATGAGCGCACCCCACCCAACAGTCTCGGAGCGCCGGCCACCGCGGTGTCCCGCCGCCCTCGTGCTCCCGACGAGCGATCGTACGCCCCCGCCCGGCGCTACGGGAGTGGAACGCGCGGACACCCACGCCACCGGCGGACCGCGGTCCGGGATGTGGACGTGTCCGGATGGTGGGGTTCCACCCCGGTCACCTGCGACTACGATCGACCAATCGGCCGCGCGCCGCCATTGGACGCCGGCATCGCGGGTACCACACCGGGCGGCAGCCCCGCCGACACCCGACCGAGGTGATGTCATGACCGGCACGACGCTCGACGACTACACCGACCGGTACGCACGGCGCGTCCGGGGGATGACCGCCTCCGAGATCCGGGCCCTGTTCGCCGTCGCCAGCCGGCCGGAAGTCGTCTCCCTCGCCGGCGGCGCCCCCTACATCGCCGCGCTGCCGCTCGACGCGGTGGGCGAGATGCTCGGTCGGCTCGGCGCCGAACACGGCACCACCACCCTCCAGTACGGCATCGGTCAGGGCACCCTCGAGCTGCGCGAGCGGATCTGCGAGGTGATGTCCCTCTCCGGAATCGACGCGTCCTGCGGCGCCTCCCCGGAGGACGTGGTGGTGACCGTCGGCGGCCAGCAGGCGCTCGACCTGGTCGCCCGGCTCTTCCTCGACCCGGGCGACGTGGTGCTCGCCGAGGGCCCGACGTACGTCGGCGCGCTCGGGGTGTTCCAGGCCGCCCAGGCCCAGGTGGCACACGTGCCGATGGACGACGAGGGCCTCATCCCGGAGGCACTTGAGGTGGCCATCGCCGACCTGGCCCGCGCCGGCCGGCGGGTGAAGTTCCTCTACACCATCCCGACCTACCAGAACCCCACCGGCGTGACGTTGAGCGAGGAGCGGCGGGAACGGGTGCTCGACATCTGCGAACGCGCCGGCCTGCTCGTGGTGGAGGACGACCCGTACGGTCAGCTCGGATTCGAGGGCGAGGCGCCCGCGCCGCTGCGGGCCCGGCGGCGCGACGGCGTCTTCTACCTGGGCACGTTCTCCAAGACCTTCGCCCCGGGCCTGCGGGTGGGCTGGATCCTCGCCCCGCACGCGGTCCGCGACAAGCTGGTCATCGCCAGCGAGGCGCAGATCCTCTGCCCGAGCGGTTTCGCGCAGGCCGCCGTCTCCACCTACCTGGGCACCATGCCCTGGCGGGAGCAGCTCAAGATCTACCGGGAGGTCTACCGCGAGCGCCGGGACGCGCTGCTCGACGCGATGGCCGACCTGATGCCGTCCGGCACCACCTGGACCACGCCCGGCGGCGGCCTCTTCGTCTGGGCGACCCTGCCCGACGGGCTCGACGCCAAGGCGATGATGCCGCGGGCCGTCGCCGCCCGGGTCGCGTACGTGCCGGGCACCGGCTTCTACGCCGACGGCACGGGCACCGGCAACATGCGGCTCAACTTCTCCTTCCCGCCGCCCGAGCGGATCCGGGAGGGCGTCCGCCGGCTGTCCGGGGTGATGGAACAGGAGATCGCCATGCGGAAGGTCTTCGGGGCGGTCGCCGGCACCGGACCGCGCCGGCGGCAGGGCGGCTCCGACGCGCCCGGTCCCGACTTGGCATGATGCCCGCATGGCCGTCAGCCCTGCCACACCCGTGACCGATCCCGCCGCCGACGAGCTGCACGTGCTGGTGCTCGCCGGCGGCCTCTCCTACGAGCGGGACGTGTCGCTCCGCTCCGGCCGCCGCGTACTCGACGCGCTGCGCACGGTAGGTGTGGAAGCGGAGCTGCGCGACGCCGACATCGCGCTGCTGCCCGCACTGACCGCCGACCCACCGGACGCGGTGGTGATCGCCCTGCACGGCGCCACCGGCGAGGACGGCTCGCTGCGGGGTGTGCTCGACCTCTGCGACGCGCCCTACGTCGGCTGCGACGCCCGTTCCTCCCGGCTGGCCTGGGACAAACCGTCGGCCAAGGCCGTGCTGCGCGAGGCCGGCATCCCCACGCCCGACTGGGTGGCGCTGCCGCACGACCGCTTCTCCGAGCTGGGCGCGGTCGCCGTCCTGGACCGGATCGTCGACCGCCTCGGCCTGCCGTTGATGGTCAAGCCGGCGCAGGGCGGGTCCGGCCTGGGCGCCGCCGTGGTCCGGGAGGCCGCGTCCCTGCCGGCCGCCATGGTCGGTTGTTTCGCGTACGACCAGACGGCGCTTGTGGAACGCTACGTGCCCGGGATGGACGTGGCGGTCTCGGTGCTCGACCTGGGCGAGGGCCCCCGGGCCCTGCCCCCGGTCGAGATCGTGCCCCGCAACGGCGTCTACGACTACGCCGCCCGCTACACGGCCGGCCGCACCACCTGGCACGCGCCCGCCCGGCTCGACGACGCGACCACCACGCGGCTGACCGAGGTGGCGCTCGCCGCGCACACCGCGCTCGGCCTGCGCGATGTCTCCCGCGTCGACCTGATCGTCGACGCGGAGGGCCAGCCGCACGTGCTGGAGGTGAACGTCTCTCCCGGCATGACGGAGACGTCGCTGCTGCCACTGGCCATCCAGGCGGCCGGGCTCGACTTCGGCCGGGTCCTCGGCACCTTGGTGAACCGGGCCGCCGCCCGCCGCTCGGCCTGACTCTGCCGGGTCACCCGCCCTCTGCCGGGTCGGCCGCCCTCAGCCGGCGCTGCCTGGCCCGGACGCCGTGGGGCGCCCGACGGCGTTGGGCGTCGTCCCGTCGTCCTCGCCGGTGGCGCGCTCCGCGCTCGTGTTCGCGTCCTCGGACGCGGACTCGTCGTGCCGCCCGCGCCCGCCACGGTCGTCCGGGTCCGGGACGTCCTCTCCGCTGGCGTCCTCGGCGTCTTCCTCCGCCCGAGCGCGGCCGTCGTCGGACGGGTCGTCGTCGGTAGTCGACCCGTTCTCCGTGTCCCCTACGGTCTCCACCGCTTCGGCCGGATCGGATTCCGGAATCTCGTCCGCTGCCTCGATCACCGAGGCGGCTTCCTCCTCGGGCTCCTCGGCCGCGCTCTCTGACGACGGCGAGGAAAGGCTCGACGGCGCCTGCCACTGGATGCGCGGCGGTTCCGCGAGCGGGCGACCACCGAACTCGGCGAGCCACGCGGCCACCATGGCGAGGTTCTCCCGCCACCGTTCCTCGGAGATCGGCGGCAGGATCGAGTCCCACAGCGACAGGAACGTGCCCCGCAGCTGCAACCGCCCGTAGGGCCGGGCCAGGAACCACATGTGCAGGTGCGCGGAGCCGTCGCCCCACCGGTTCACGTGTACGCGGGCCACGCCGTCCAACGAGCGGATCGCCCGCTCCAGGCGGACCGTCATCACGCCCAGCTCGGCGGCCAGCAGATTCGGCAGGTCGCCGAGGTCGAGGTGGGAGCGGGACTCCAGGATCAGGACCATCGGTAGCCCGGTGGGCCGGTCCATGGTGCGGACCCGCCAGCGCTCACCGACCCAGATGTACGCCTCGTCGGGCGCATTGCAGGCGGTGCACTCCCGGTCCGCCTCGCCCCGGCGAGGAGGTTCGACAGGTACGGGGTCGTCGAGCTGCTTGACGCGGATATCGCCCTCGAACGGGAAGGAGGGCCACTGGGTGAAGTCCGGGACTGAGGGAGGGGTGTCCTGCACGACGCTGACCCTAACCGAGTTGGCGACGCCTGTCCCTACCCGCACCCGCTGCGGATCGGCTCGGGGCCAGACAATCCACAGCGGTTGTCCACCGAGTTGTCCACAGGGTGCCGAGATCACCACCACAGCGCGTCATCCACAGCTCAGCAAGGGTTTCCGCGAGTTGTTTCACGTGAAACGACGCGGCCCTGTGGACAACCGCTGTGGATAACTTCCCGGGCTTCCCGGTGCTGGCTCTTCTGTCCAACGACTGAGCCGCCGATCCGCATCGGGGCGGCCCCGACTTTGTTTCACGTGAAACGCGCGGCGCTCCAGGCTCGTGTTCACGCCTCCCACTCGCTCAGCAACCGGAGGACAGGTGCGGAAAGCTGAGCCTTGATCCACTCCACCACGCCGAAGTCGTTGCATCCTGGGGATCGGGGTGCAGCCACTTCCCCGAGCCGGTGTGGATCACCTGGCGGGAGTGTCCGTTCCGAACGGCAGGCCCCACATAGCTGCCGGCCGGATGGCGTCCATGCCGATGCGGCCCTGAGCCATACCCCTATCCAGGACGGTGGGCACTCCTTCGCTCGTCGGTCACAAGCACCGGGCGGGGCAGGCCCCGACTCGACGGCTCGCTGATCCGCCCTACGACGGCTGGACACGCATCCTCACGCCTCGCCGGCCCGGCCACGCGAGAGCTGGGCCGGATCCCCGCAGCGGCCCGCCCACGCCCCTTTGACTGCACCTGCCGTCGCCCCCGGCAACCCCAGCGGCACTCCGCATATTCCGTCGTACTGACCGAAGATGTGCCGTGCCCGGCCACCCCAGTGGCTCGGATACCGCCGATGCGCGAGGCCGCTGGCGACGGCGACGGCGCGTCGCTGAGATTAGGAGAAGACCCACGACACCCGCACGGCTCGCCTTCGTTTCACGTGAAACGAAGGCCCCCCGCCCGGTATGCGGTCGAGCCATCGAACCGGCAGGTACCGGGGCATCGGACCGGAACGGCACCGGCCGCACCCCCTTGCGGGCGGCGCGGCCGGGACGGCGGTGCGGGACAACTAGCCCTCGGGTTGTTCCTCCTGGCCCACCCCGATGATGCCGACGATCCGCTCCAGGTCGTCGACGGTCGCGAACTCGATCGTGATCTTTCCCTTGCTCCGGCCGATGTCGACCTTCACCCGGGTGTCGAACCGGTCGGAGAGCCGGTCCGCGAGATCGGAGAGCGCCGGGGCGTGGGCCTTGGTCCGGCGTTGGGCGGCAGGCGCCTTTGCCGGCCCCTCAGCGAGCGCCAGAGCCACCAACTCCTCGGTCCCGCGTACCGATATGCCCTCGGCGACGATCCGCGTGGCGAGCTTCTCCTGGGACTCGGAGTCGTCGAGGCTGAGCAACGCCCGGGCGTGACCGGCGGAGAGCACCCCGGCGGCGACCCGGCGCTGCACGGCGCCGGGGAGGTTCATCAGCCGGATCGTGTTGGAGATCTGCGGCCGGCTGCGGCCGATGCGCCGCGCCAGCTCCTCGTGTGTGGCCCCGAACTCCTCCAGGAGCTGCTGGTAGGCCGCCGCCTCTTCGAGCGGGTTCAGGTTGGCGCGGTGGATGTTCTCCAGCAGGGCGTCCCGGAGCATCGCGTCGTCCTTGGTGTCCCGGACGATGGCGGGAATGTTCTCCCGGCCGACCGCCTGGGCGGCACGCCAGCGCCGCTCGCCCATGACGAGTTCGTACTTCTCCTCGTCGAGCTGCCGGACGACGATCGGCTGGAGGAAGCCGACCTCCTGGATCGAGGTCTTCAACTCCTCCAGCGCCTCTTCGTCGAAGACGTGTCGGGGCTGCTTCGGGTTCGGCACGATGGCGTCGACCGGGATCTCGGCGAAGCGGGCGCCGGGCACCGGGCTCAGCTCGTACCCGGACGCGGGCTCGGGCTCGGCGGCCGGGGCCGTCCCGCCGCCTCCGACCGCACCGGTCACGGCGGCGGTCGCGCCGGCGACCGCAGGAGCCGGAACGGTCGTACGGGTGGTTTCCCCCTCGCCGGTCGCCGGATCGGTGCCCGGTGCCGGCCCGGTGGGGATCAGGGCGCCGAGCCCTCGGCCCAGACCGCCCCGAGGACGGTTCTTCATGCGACGCCTCCCAGCGACTTCTGCGCACTACGCATTCCGGCTCACCGGCTCCTTGGCCCCTCGCTCAGCGATCTCCTGGGCGGCCTCGAAGTAGCTCGTGGCACCCCGCGAACCGGGATCGTAGGTCATCACCGACTGGCCGTAGCTGGGTGCCTCGGAGACCCGCACGTTGCGGGGGATCACGGCCTGGAGCACCTTGTCGCCGAAGTGGTTCCGGACGTCCTGCTCCACCGCGTCGGCCAGCCGGGTACGCCTGTCGTACATGGTCAGGAGGATGGTGGACACCTCGAGCTTCGGGTTCAGGTGCTGGCGTACCAGGTTGATGTTGTTTATCAACTGGTTGAGGCCCTCAAGCGCGTAGTACTCGCACTGGATCGGGATCAGCACCTCCTGCGCGGCCACGAGCGCGTTGACGGTCAGCAGGCCGAGCGAGGGCGGGCAGTCGATGAAGACGTAGTCGAAGTGGCCCGGGTACGCCTCGATGGCGCGCGACAGGCGCGACTCCCGGGCGACCACCGAGACCAACTCGATCTCGGCGCCGGCCAGATCTATGGTCGCCGGCACACACCACAGGTTGGGGATGCCCTCGACGGTCTGGGCCACCTCTTCGAGTGGCACGCTGTCGATCAGGCAGTCGTAGACGTCCGGCACGCCGGTGTGGTGCGGCACGTTCAGACCTGTGGACGCGTTCCCCTGCGGATCGAGGTCGACCACGAGCACGCGGTTGCCGTGCAGCGCGAGCGCCACCGCCAGGTTCACGGTGGTGGTGGTCTTGCCCACGCCACCCTTCTGGTTGGCGACGCACATCACCCGGGTCCGATCGGGGCGGGGCATGGAAACCTCGCCACTGGGATTCAGGATCTGCACGGCGCGCATCGCCTCCATAGCCAACGGTGGGTCATCCTCTTCGCGCGTCGGGGTTTCACGTGAAACGTACGTGCTGGCCGGGTTTTCTTCCCCGTACCCGTCGGTCGGTGGCGTGTCGGACGGCGGTGCCGTCGTCTCGCCGGTGTCGGGGGCGGCCTGGTGCGGTACGGCGGAGACCGGCGGCTGCGGTTCGTAACGAGCGGGGACCGCGACGTTCGCGCGGGCCGCCGGGGGCCGGGGAGTCGGGGCGTTCACCGGGCCGTCGCTCGGATCGCGCGGTTCGCGGGCCGGCGGCACGTTGGCCGGCACGGACGAGGTCGGCCGCAGGGCACCCGCCGGTAGCGCCTCCGGCCGGCGGGCCGGCTCGGTGGGGCGGTGCGAGGACTCGTCACGGGGATGATTCACCGCCCACTCCTGGTAGCTGGTTTCACGTGAAACGGAATCGTCGGGTGAACGCCCGTCGGCTCCGGTCAGCCGTGGATCGTCGTACCTGCCGTCGTCATGCACCTGTCATCCCTACCCGCTCCGGATGGTCGGTCCGCACCCGTCAATCGGCCTCCGCGCGGTGCGCGGTGTCATCGGCCCGGCGGGAACGATCGGGTCGGGTGCCGCCCGGCACCGCCGCTCCACACTATCGACGCGCGGTCAGCCTACGGCCGACGGGCGCGGCGGGTCCATGTCGGGTTGTGATCGATCCGGTCACGTCCCACCGGTCCAACGACCGGATGGGCCTTCGGGCGGCGTGGCCGGTCAGCGATCCCGGTTGCGACCGCCGCGGTTGCGACCGCCGCGCGAACGCTTCGGCTTCTTCGGCTTGCGTGGGTTGACCACCCGCTCCCGCACCACCTCGATCACCGTCGCGGCGGGCTCGATCACCCCGACGCCGCAGCGGTGCAGTTCGGGCTCGCCACCGCCGAGCCGGAGCACGGCCTCGGCGTGCTCGGTCATCTCCTCGGCCGCGGAGGCGCCCTTGAGCGCCACCAACCGACCGCCGGGCACCGTCAGCGGCAGGCACCAGGCGGCGAGCCGGTCCAGCGCGGCCACGGCGCGCGCGGTGACGATGTCGGCGGACAGCGGCTCGCGGTCCCGCGAGCCGGCCGCGGCTTCATCGGCCCGCCCACGGAACACCCGGACGGTACGGGTCAGCCCGAGCTGCTGCACCGCCTCGACCAGGAAGGAGACCCGTCGGGCGAGCGGTTCGACGAGCGTCACGGTGAGATCGGGTCGGGCGATCGCCAACACCAGGCCGGGCAGCCCGGCCCCGGAGCCCACGTCGATCACGCTGGCACCCTCCGGGATACGCTCCGCCATCACCGCGCAGTTGAGCAGGTGCCGGTCCCAGAGCCGGGGCGTCTCGCGGGGACCGATCAGGCCCCGGAGCACGCCCTCCGTAGCAAGCAGTTCGGCGTACGCGGCGGCGAGGTCGAGCCGGTCGCCGAAGAGCGCGCGGGCGGCTTCCGCCAACTCGGGCGGCAGGGACGCGGCGGCCGGGTCGACCGGACCGGAGGAGGGGGACGAACCATCCATCGTGGACACCTCGGCGACCGCCTCCGGCCCGGCGAAGGACGGCTCGGTCACGGCGTCCGGCTCGGCGAAGACCGGGTCGACCGCACCCGCGGGCGTCTCCGGTCCGGCGGGTTCCGCGATCGCCGGCGGTTCGGCGGAGAAGGCCGGCGCCACCACGGTGGCCCCGGCGGGCTCCACGCCTGGCACCTCCGCCGGTTCGCCGGAGAAGTCGGGCTCGGCCGGGGTCCCGGGCGGATACGGCGTACCGTCCGGGGAGTCCTCGTCGGAGAAGACCGGTTCGGGAGTCGCGTCGGGCCGTACAGCCGACGGCCCGGGCGGCGTACCACCCGGGCCGGCCACGGCGTCCGCCGTCGTGTCGTCGGAGACCACTGACCTCAGTCCACCGGCCGGACGACGATACGACGGTTCGGCTCCACGCCCTCGGACTCGCTCTCCACGCCGCTCATCGCGTTGACCACGTCGTGCACGCACTTGCGCTCGAACGCGGACATCGGCTCGAGGCGTACCGCCTCGCCGTGTTCCTTGACCTTCTCGACCGCGTTCTTGGCGACCGCGGCCAGCTCCTTGCGGCGCGCGGCCCGGTAGCCGCCGACGTCGAGCAGCAGACGGCTCGGCGTGCCGGTCTGCCGGAACACCGCGAGGCGGGTCAGCTCCTGGAGCGCCTCCAGGGTGGCGCCGCGCTGGCCGACCAGGCTCTGGAGGCGACCGCCGACCACCTCGACGACCGGCCGGCCGCCGGAGACCAGCTCGTCGATGTCGCCGTCGTAGTCGAGGATGTCCAGCAGGCCCTCGACGTAGTCGGCGGCGATCTCGCTCTGCCGGAACAGGTCGCTGTCGGCCGGGGCCTTCTTCTGCCGGGTCTCGGTCGCGTCCTCCTCGGGCACGTCCTCCTCGGTCCCGGTGGAGGTCGCCTCGACGGTCTCCTCGTCCACGGGCTGGTCAGCGCTGGGGATGCTGGTGTCGGTCACGGTCTCATCTCCGTACTCGCTCGGCCGGACCGTCGAGGGTCCGCTGGTCTCCCGAGGGCCGGCGGGACGTTCGCCGGATGCCCCTCGGGCACGTCCTACGGGCGTTCCGCCCCTGACCGCGCGGTGCGCGGCGGTTCCGGCCCGGCGCCGACTCTCGGTCGCAGCTCGGGGACCGGACGGGCCACCGCCGTTCGCGGCGGTGGCCCGGGAGGGTGTTCAGCCCTGTCGCTTGGCGGGGCGCCCACCACTCTTCTTCGGGTTGACCGGCTTGGCGCCCGGCTTCGGCCCGGCCACCTTCGGCGCGGCGGCCGGGGCCTTCGCCGCCGGCTGCGCGGTCTTGCGGCCGAGCAGTCCACCGGTCTTGGCCGGCTGCACCGGGCTCTTGCCGCCGGTGGTGGTGTTCTTCTTCGGCGGCACCAGCGGCGGGAACTTCCGCAGCACCCACTGCTGCTGGCCGAGCGTGAAGAGGTTGTTGGTGACCCAGTAGATGATCACACCGATCGGGAAGATCGAACCCGAGACCAGCAGCGAGACCGGGATGCCGTAGAGCATCAGCCGCTGCACCATGCGCTGCTGCGGGTCCTCGGCCCAGCCGGTCTTCAGGATCATCTGACGGCTCGTCAGGTAGGTCGTGGCGATCATGATGAGCACCAGGACGCCGGCGATCAGCTTGACCGTGTTGGTGTTCGCGCCCAGCGGCGCCAGGTCGGCGGCGGTGGAGCCGAACCGGCCGGAGATCGGAGCGGTGAAGAGCTTCGCGCTGGAGGCGCTGTTGAACTGGTCGACGGTCCAGCCGTAGAGCGTCTTGCCCTGGTTCTCCGGGTTGAGCCGCTTGAGGGTGTGGAACAGGCCCAGGAAGACGGGGATCTGGAGGAACATCGGAAGGCAGCCCATCAGGGGGTTGGCCTTTTCCTTCCGGTAGAGCTCCATCATCTCCTTCTGGAGCGTCTCCCGGTCACCCTTGTGCTTCTCCTGGAGCTCCTTGACCTTCGGCTGGAGCGCCTGCATGGCACGCTGCGACTTGATCTGCTTGACGAAGACCGGGAACAGGATCACCCGGACCGTCACCACCAGGAAGATGATGGCGAGGATCCAGGCCCAGTTCGTGCCGATGACCGCGCCGACCGGCACCCCGATGGCGTCCCAGGCCGAGTGCCAGGTCAGCAGGATCCACGAGATCGCGTAGTAGATCCAGTCGAGACTCAATTCTCAGGCTCCAGTCACGTCGGCACGGCGGCGATCGCCCGGCTCCGGCACCGGGTCGTGACCACCTGGGTGAAAGGGGTGGCAGCGCGACAGCCGCCGGACCGTCAGCCAGGCTCCCCGCAACGCGCCGTGCCGGGACACCGCCTCCACGGCGTAGGCACTGCACGACGGGTAGAACCGGCAGCGGGCCGGCAACGCCGGACTTATCCACCGACGGTACGCGATGATGGGCGCCAGCAGCATGCGGGCACCGGTAGTCGGCGACGGAGTCGAGGTCCCCCCGCTCATCGCGACCGACGTCCCCGGGCCGCCCGCGCGGCGGCGAGGGCGGCGTCCAGGTCGGTCCCGAGCCGCGCGTACGTCGCGTCGGCGGCCGGGGGCAGGGCGCGTACGACCAGGGTGGTGCCCGCGGGCAGCTCGGTCAGCCGGTCCCGGACCAGGTGTCGGAGCCGGCGGCGGACCTTGTTGCGGACCACCGCGCCGCCGACGGCCTTGGACACGACGAAGCCGGCGCGGCTCGGCGCGGGTGTTTCCGCGCCGCTGCTCCGCGCCGGCTCCGGCGAGGTCGTTCCGGCGGTGGCCGGCTCGGGAAGCGTCAGGTGGACCACGACGGCACCGCGGCCGACACGTCGGCCACCACGAACCGCTGCGGCGAAGTCGCTACTGCGCCGCAGTCGCTGTGCGGCGGCCAGCACGACAGCTCACGTCCCCGGACCGGACGGCCTCAGGCCGCCAGGCGGGTGCGGCCCTTGGCGCGACGGGTCGAAAGGATGGCGCGGCCGGCACGGGTGCGCATGCGCAGCCGGAAGCCGTGGGTCTTCGCGCGCCGGCGGTTGTTCGGCTGGTAGGTGCGCTTGCTCACGTCAGGCTCTCCGTTGTCGTACGCCCCGCGCGGCGGATCGCCCGGGGTCCTGTGCTGGTCCAGATCACCTCGGCGGTGACCGCTGATCGACGCCGCCCGTGTGACCCGGCCCCGGCGGTGCGGGGAGGTGGTCACGAGGCAGCGAGCATCCATCACCCTAGCAGAGGGCGAGAGAGCATCCGCTCCAGCCCTACGCAGGGGCACAATGACCGTCAAACCTCGCACTCCCGCCCCCGACCTGCGCCGCAGCGGTGACCGGAGGGGTGTTTCCGCTGCTGTGTCGGACACCCGGAGGGTGTCGGCGGTTGATGGCGCGGGGTCCCCGCTGTTAGCGTGCGCGATTGCGGTCGGTGTCGGTGGTCCAGGTTTGTCGCCGACCGGCAAGACCGGACAAGCTGTTGAATCGTTCGGCACGGTGAACCCGCTTCAGCGCCTCCGCGAATCAGGGGCAGGTCCGACCCACGTCCGGTGGGCGGCCACAATCGGTCCGTACACACAGGCTGTGGATAACTTGTGGATGACGCGACCGGTCAGCCGTCCGGGCGGGCGTGAGGATCAGGCGAGGGGGTGGCACGACGTGACCGGAGAGACAGACCTTGCCGCGGTGTGGGCGGCGGCCACCGAGGAACTCGCCGACGAGATCATCTCCGCGCAGCAACGGGCCTACCTCCGACTCACCCGGTTGCGGGCGATCGTCGAGGACACCGCGCTGCTCTCCGTGCCGGACGCCTTCACCCGGGACGTGATCGAGTCCCGGCTCCGCCCGGCCATCACCGAGGCGTTGAGCCGTCGGCTCGGCCGGCCGATCCAGGTGGCCGTCACCGTGCGGGTCGCCGAGGACCCGGGCGGGCGCCCGGCCGGCACGGTCTACCGCAGCAGCCCGGAACCACTCCCCGAGCCGGACGGCCCGGCGGATCCGCTCCCCGGGTTCGACCGGCTCGGCCCACCGCCGGCGCAGCCGACCTTTCCCGTCCCCCGCCCGAACCCGGGGTACGCCGAGACGCGGCCGGACCCGTCGACGGAGGAGCACCCGCCGCGGCAGCGGAACGCGGACGGCGGCCGGCCGCAGTTGATCCCGGCCGGTCGGGATGGTCAGGACACGCTCTTCGGCGCCGCGTTCGCCGAGCCGCTGCGCGCCCCCGAGCGCCGGTCCTTCGACGAGCGTCCCGGCGCCGAGCCGTCCACCGACCCGCTCGGATACGAGCCGCGCTACCGGGAGGCCCCGGGTCCGGCCGACGCCCCGCCGTTACGGGGCCTGCCACGCGACGGCGCCACCGACAACGGGCCCGGCCGGGGTGCTCCCGACCTCCACCGCCCGGGTGGCCAGCCCGATCGCCGGCTGCCGGGCGGGGCGGAGAGCGGGGGCAACCGCCTCAACCCGAAGTACATGTTCGAGACGTTCGTCATCGGCTCGTCCAACCGGTTCGCCCACGCGGCGAGCGTGGCGGTGGCCGAGTCGCCGGCCAAGGCGTACAACCCACTGTTCATCTACGGTCACTCCGGGCTGGGCAAGACCCATCTGTTGCACGCCATCGGGCACTACGCCACCACGCTCGGTAACGCCCGCTCGGTCCGGTACGTCTCGACCGAGGAGTTCACCAACGACTTCATCAACTCGTTGCGGGACGACAAGACAAGCGCGTTCCAGCGCCGCTACCGCGACGTGGACATCCTCCTGATCGACGACATCCAGTTCCTGGAGAACCGGGAACGGACCCAGGAGGAGTTCTTCCACACGTTCAACACGCTGCACAACGCCAACAAGCAGATCGTGATCACCTCCGACCGGTCGCCGCGGCAGCTCGCCACGCTCGAGGACCGGATGCGGACCCGGTTCGAGTGGGGACTGCTGGCCGACATCCAGCCGCCGGACCTGGAGACCAGGATCGCGATCCTGCAGAAGAAGGCGGCGCAGGAGCGGATGTACGCCCCACCGGACGTGCTGGAGTTCATCGCCTCCCGGGTGTCGAACTCGATCCGGGAGCTGGAGGGCGCGCTGATCCGGGTCACCGCGTTCGCCAGTCTCACCCGCTCCTCGGTCGAGCTGTCACTGGCCGAGGAGGTGCTGCGGGATTTCATGCCCGACGGCGCCGGCCCGGAGATCAACGCCGACCAGATCATGGCGTCCACCTCTGAATACTTCGGGGTGAGCCTGGAGGACCTGCGCGGCCACTCCCGGTCCCGGGTGCTGGTGAACGCCCGCCAGGTGGCGATGTACCTGTGTCGCGAGCTGACCGACCTGTCGCTGCCACGGATCGGCCAGGCGTTCGGTGGCCGTGACCACACCACGGTGATGCACGCCGATCGCAAGATCCGTCAGCAGATGGCGGAGCGGCGCTCGCTCTACAACCAGATCGCCGAGCTGACGAACCGGATCAAGCAGAACACCTGAGACGCACGTCTCGTACCCCGTCATGACAGCCCGGTCGGATCCCCGGCCGGGCTTCTTCGTGGCCGGATCCGGGTGCCCCGTCCCGCGCCGACCGACCGCCGTGGACGCCGTCGCTTGACCCTCGACCCGGTCGAGGGGGCAGGATCGGTGCCGTGCTCGTCCACAAGCCGCACCGGTTGTCCACACCCCCTGTGTCACAGGCGGTGGATAACGACCCTCTGCATATGGCCGGTTACCCACAGACTGTGGACAAGTACTGGGGACGAGCCTGTGGACGCCTGGGGACAACCCTCGCGTTGTCCACCGATGACGATCTACCTGTGGACCGCCTGTTGAAGGTTCTGGGGATGACGACGGTCGGAGCCGTCCGCGTCGTCCACAGAGCTGGGGAGAAAACCGGTGGATTACCGGTGGACAACCTGTGAACAACGGTGGATAACCCGGCGGCTGGCGACGGCTGTGGATCGGGACGCGAGTTGTACCCCGGGTTCTCCACAGCGAAACCACCGGTGGATAACGTGTCTGAGCTGCGCAGACGTAAGTTCTCCACAGTTTGCACAGGTGCGATGAAGACGATGAGTTATCTCTTCTAAACAACAAAAACCAATCATCACCGTTGGGCTTTCTGTGGATCGGGCCGCGGCGCTGCCGTCAGCAGTCGCCCGGGCACCTGGATCCACGGGGTCGGGCGCACAGCCGATGCCCACGCGCCCTAAGGTGCGATGGGAACCCGCACGGTCGGGCGGGACGGGTGGCAGCGGTCGGCATGAGAGAGTTGTCGCTGACGTCGACGCGGAGGCATTGATGAAGTTCCGAGTGGAGCGCGACGCGCTCGCCGAGGCCGTGGCGTGGACCGCCAAGAGCCTGCCCAACCGACCCTCCGTGCCGGTGCTGGCCGGGGTGATGCTGCGGGTGACCGACGGCAACCTGCATGTCTCCGGCTTCGACTACGAGGTCTCCAGCCAGGTGACCGTCGAGGTGCAGGGGGACGCGGACGGCGCCGCCCTGGTCTCCGGCCGCCTGCTCGCCGAGATCACCAAGGCGTTGCCGGCCAAGCCGGTGGACATCGCGGCCGTCGGCGCCCACCTGGAGCTGGTCTGCGGCAGTGCCCGGTTCACCCTGCCCACCATGCCGGTGGAGGACTACCCGACCCTGCCGGAGATGCCGGAGAGCGCCGGCACCGTCGACGCCGCTTCCTTCGCCGCGGCGGTGGCCCAGGTCGCCGTGGCCGCCGGCCGCGACGAGACGCTGCCGATGATGACCGGCGTCCGGCTCGAACTGTCCGGCGGCACCATGGCCATGCTCGCCACCGACCGCTACCGCCTCGCGCTGCGGGAGATGGAGTGGAACCCGGACGACCCGGAGATCAGCCTCAACGCGCTGGTGCCGGCCCGCACGCTCAACGACACCGCCAAGGCGCTCGGTCCGCTCGGCGGGCACGTCACCATGGCGCTCTCGGCCGGCGGCGCCGGCGAAGGCATGATCGGCTTCTCCGGCGGCACCCGCCGGACCACCAGCCGCCTGCTCGACGGCGCCAACTACCCGCCGGTGCGATCGCTGTTCCCGGCCGACCACAACGCCGAGGCACGGGTCGCGGTCGCCACCCTCATCGAGGTGGTCAAGCGGGTGGCCCTGGTCGCCGAGCGCACCACCCCGGTGCTGCTCAGCTTCAGCTCCGACGGCCTCGTGGTGGAGGCCGGCGGCACCGAGGAGGCCCGGGCCAGCGAAGCCATGGAGGCCACCTTCAGCGGCGACCCGCTCACCATCGGCTTCAACCCGCAATATCTGATCGACGGCCTGGCCAACCTGGGCTCCCAGCACGCCCTGCTGCGCTTCGTCGACGCCTTCAAACCCGCGGTCCTTTCTCCGGCCGGCGAGGATGGCGAGGTCATTCCGGGGTACCGGTACCTCATCATGCCGATCCGCGTGTCGCGCTGATCGCGGGCGGCACCACCCTGACGTACGGAGGTAGGAGCAGATGCAGCTCGGCCTGGTAGGACTCGGCCGGATGGGCGGCAACATGCGCGAACGACTGCGCGCCGCCGGGCACGAGGTGGTCGGCTACGACCGCAACCCGGAGCTCAGCGACGCCGCGAGCCTCGCGGAGCTGGCCGAGAAGCTCGACGCGCCCCGCGCCGTTTGGGTCATGGTCCCCGCCGGCGTCACCGACGCCACCATCGACGACCTCGTCGGCGTGCTCGGCTCCGGCGACATCATCATCGACGGCGGCAACTCCCGGTTCACCGACGACGCCCCGCGCGCCGAGCGCCTCAACGAGCACGGGATCGGCTATGTCGACGTCGGTGTCTCCGGCGGCGTCTGGGGCCGGCAGAACGGGTACGCGCTGATGGTCGGTGGCGCCGAGCAACACGTGGCGCGGCTCATGCCGATCTTCGACGCGCTCCGGCCGGAGGGCGACTTCGGCTTCGTGCACGCCGGCCCGGTCGGCGCCGGCCACTACGCCAAGATGGTGCACAACGGCATCGAGTACGGCCTGATGCACGCCTACGCCGAGGGCTTCGAGCTGCTCTCCGCGTCCGAGCTCGTGACGAACGTCCCCGGGGTGGTCAAGTCCTGGCGCAAGGGCACCGTCGTGCAGTCCTGGCTGCTCGACCTGCTCGACCGGGCGCTCGACGAGGATCCGGAGCTGGCCGACCTGAGCGACTACACCGAGGACACCGGCGAGGGCCGCTGGACGGTCGACGAGGCGATCCGCCTCGCCGTGCCGCTCAACGTCATCACCGCCGCGCTCTTCGCCCGGTTCGCCTCCCGGCAGGACGAGTCGCCCGCCCTGAAGGCCGTCGCCGCGCTGCGCCAGCAGTTCGGTGGCCACGCCGTCCACAAGCGCTGACCGGTATCCACAGGCTGTGTACGTCCGCCGGCTCGAACTCGTCGACTTCCGCTCGTACGAGCGGGTCGGCGTCGACCTGGAGCCGGGCCCGAACGTGCTCGTCGGCGCGAACGGCGTCGGCAAGACCAACCTGGTCGAGGCGCTCGGCTACGTGGCGACCCTGGACTCGCACCGGGTCGCCACGGACGCCCCCCTGGTCCGGATGGGCGCCACCTCGGCGGTGATCCGCTGCGCCGTGGTGCACGAGGGCCGGGAACTGCTCGTCGAGCTGGAGATCGTCCCGGGCAAGGCGAATCGGGCCCGGCTCGGCCGCTCCCCGGCCCGCCGCGCCCGGGACGTCCTCGGCGCGCTGCGGCTGGTGCTGTTCGCGCCGGAGGACCTGGAACTCGTCCGCGGCGACCCGGCCGAACGCCGCCGCTACCTGGACGACCTGCTCGTCAACCGCCAGCCCCGCTACGCGGGCGTCCGCGCCGACTACGAACGGGTGGTCAAGCAACGCAACGCGCTGCTGCGCACCGCGTACCTCGCCCGCAAGACCGGCGGTTCGCGCGGCGGCGACCTGTCCACGCTCGCCGTCTGGGACACCCACCTGGCCCAGCACGGGGCCGACCTGCTCGCCGGCCGGCTGGAGCTGGTCGCCGCGCTCACCCCGCACGTGGCGAAGGCGTACGACGCGGTGGCGGCCGGCCGCGGCGCGGCCGGCATCACCTACCGGCCGTCGGTCGACCTGCCCGAGCCGACCGCCGACCGGGCGACGCTTGCCGAGGCGCTGAGCGCCGCCCTGGCCGCGAACCGCACCGCCGAGATCGAACGCGGCACCACGCTCGTCGGCCCGCACCGCGATGACCTGGCCCTCACCCTCGGCCCGCTGCCCGCCAAGGGGTACGCCAGCCACGGCGAGTCCTGGTCGTACGCGCTGGCGCTGCGACTGGCCGGGTACGACCTGCTGCGCGCCGACGGGATCGAGCCGGTGCTGGTGCTCGACGACGTCTTCGCCGAGCTGGACGCCGGCCGGCGGGAACGGCTGGCCGAGCTGGTCGGCGGCGCCAGCCAGCTCCTGGTCACCTGTGCGGTGGACGAGGACGTGCCGGCGACCCTGCGCGGCACCCGCTACACGGTCGGTGAGGGGACGGTGCGACGTGCCGGATGACGAGGAGGTGCGGCTCCCGCCCGCACGGCTGGGCCCGGGACGCGACGGCGGACCGACCGCACGGGCCGACCGGGGCGCGCCCGCCGCGCGTACCCCCGGAAAGCCGGCGGACGGCGAGCCAGGCGTGGCGGAAGGCCCGGCCGGGCCGGAGCTGGCCCGGGCGGTGCTGGACGCGGCGAAGGCCCGGCGCCAGGCCGCGGCCGGCCCGCGACGGCGCTCCGCGGTCCGCGGTGACGGCGAGAAGCGGCTGCGCGGCTACTCCGGGGCCGGCCCGGACCCTCGCGACCCGCAGCCGCTCGGCGCGGTGCTCGACAAGCTGGTCAAGGCGCGTGGCTGGCAGCAGCCGGCCGCCGAGGCGACCGTCTTCGGCGCCTGGGAGAAGGTGGTCGGGCCGGACGTCGCGCAGCACAGCCGCCCGGTCAAGCTGGAGAACGGCGAGCTGACCGTCGAGGCCCGCTCGACCGCCTGGGCCACCCAGTTGCGGCTGCTGGCCGGCTCGCTGCTCAAGCAGATCGCCAGCGAGGTCGGCCACAACGTGGTGCGCAAGCTGCACATCCACGGCCCGGCCGCGCCGTCGTGGTCGCGCGGTCCGCGCCGGGTGCGCGGCCGTGGCCCGCGCGACACCTACGGGTGAGCGTGGCCGCCCAGACGTGGCGGGTCGGCGCCTGACGTGGCGGGTCGCCTGACGTGGCGGGTCGGCTCAGACGTGGCGGGTCGGCTCCACGTCGGCGTAGACGGCGAAGCCGCGCTCGGCGCAACGCCGGTAGAACGCGGCGAGCACGCTCAGCTCGGCGCAGGTGAAGTTCCACTGCGGCGGATCGCCGTTCTCGTCCCGCAGCTTGTCCAGCCGGCTGTCGAGCCAGCGGAGCTGCTGTTCGGCCAGCCGGCCGTCGCCGAGGAGCGCGCGCAGGACCTCACTCACCGACTCGAACGTCACGGCCTCGCCGTGCGGCCGGTGCCGGGCGATGAACTTCTCCACCCCCTCGGCGATCCACGAGCAGCCGTCCGGGTCGATCACCGGATCTTCGTCCTCGGCCGCGTTCTCCGTGGCGTAGAGCACATTTTCCAGCCCGAGGATCAGGTCGACCAGTTCCGTGTACGCGGTGGCCCGCACCGTGCCGGTCTTCGCGATCAGCTCGGCCAGCGCGGCGGTCGGCGCCGAGATGCGTGGTACGTCCACGATGTCGCCGAAGTCCACGAACTCGGCCGGTGCGACCGGATCGTAGAAGCGGCCGGTCCGCGGCCAGTGCACCGCGACGTTGTCCAGCCCCATCTGGTGTCACCTCTCACCAAGCGATTGTCGGACTTCCCCGGCGATGGTCCCCGTTGTGGGCGCGAAAGATCAAGACCGCAACGGCGGCGCCGCCAAAAGGTACGGCACGTCGGGTTCCACCGCGACCCCCGGGCGGCCGGACGCCGGTGATCGAGCCCGGAGGCGCCCACCGCTCACGCGGGCCGGTGGCGCGGCACGGTGTCGTTGGCGTGTAGGGGGAGTCGCGGGCAGCGATATTCGTCCGGCTACGGCATTCTCAGCCGCCTTCAGGGGGTGCCGAGTGGCGGTTTGGTCGGCTGCGCACAGTAAGATTGGAGACGAGACGAAAGACCCGGCACGGAGCGACGGACACGGGCCCCCAGGGCCCTTGATCATTGTCCCGCATCGGGTCCGAGCCGATCGCGATCCGCGGGCAACCGCGGCGCCTGGCGTACACGATCCGTGACCTGGCGATCCCGGGGGCGGCCTGCGTGCGCCGACGTCGTGTCCTGTCCGCCGAACCCGCGCCCCCGCGCCCACGCGCGGTCGGCGCGAGAAAGTGGCCGAGCGTGGCAGCGGAGGACAACAAGAAGTACGGTGCCGAGTCCATCACCGTGCTCGAGGGCCTGGAAGCGGTCCGGAAGCGGCCCGGTATGTACATCGGGTCCACCGGCGAGCGCGGCCTGCACCACCTGGTGTGGGAGGTCGTCGACAACGCGGTGGACGAGGCGATGGCCGGCTACTGCGACACCATCGACGTGGTCCTGCTCGCCGACGGGGGCGTCCGGGTCACCGACAACGGCCGTGGCTTCCCGGTCGACCTGCACCCCAAGCTGAAGAAGCCGGGTGTCGAGGTCGCGCTGACCGTGCTGCACGCGGGCGGCAAGTTCGACGGCAAGGCGTACGCGGTCTCCGGCGGCCTGCACGGCGTCGGCGTCTCCGTGGTCAACGCGCTCTCCACCCGGATGGCCGTGGAGATCCACAAGGACGGCTTCGTCTGGCGGCAGCGCTACGACCACTCCAAGCCGACCCCGTTGGAGAAGGGCGAGCCGACCGACCGGACCGGTTCCGCGGTCTCCTTCTGGCCCGACCCGGACGTCTTCGAGACCGTCGACTTCGATCTCCACACGATCTACCGGCGTCTCCAGGAGATGGCCTTCCTCACCCGTGGCCTCACCATTCACCTGCTGGACGAGCGGGTGGCGGAGGACGAGGACGGCAAGCTCCGCGAGGTCACCTTCCACTACGACGGCGGCATCGCCGACTTCGTCCGGCACCTCAACGCCTCGAAGAGCCCGATCCACAAGACGGTGGTCGAGTTCGGCGCCGAGGAGACCGGCATGTCGGCCGAGATCGCCATGCAGTGGAACGAGTCGTACGGCGAGTCGGTCTACACCTTCGCCAACAACATCAACACCCACGAGGGCGGCACCCACGAGGAGGGCTTCCGGGCCGCGTTGACGAGCGTGGTCAACCGCTACGGCACGGAGCGCAAGCTGCTCAAGGGCGACGAGCGGCTCTCCGGGGAGGACATCCGCGAGGGCCTGGCCGCGATCATCTCGGTCAAGCTGACCGACCCGCAGTTCGAGGGGCAGACCAAGACCAAGCTGGGCAACACCCCGGTGAAGGGCTTCGTCCAGCGGGTCTGCAACGAGTCGCTCGTCGACTGGTTCGACCGCAACCCGGCCGAGGCGAAGACCATCATCACCAAGGCGTCCCAGGCCGCCCGGGCCCGCATCGCCGCCCAGCAGGCGCGCAAGCTGGCCCGGCGCAAGTCGCTGCTGGAGTCCGGCTCGATGCCGGGCAAGCTGGCCGACTGCCAGTCCACCGACCCGCGCGAGTCCGAGGTCTTCATCGTCGAGGGCGACTCGGCCGGCGGTTCGGCCAAGCAGGGCCGTGACCCCCGGGTCCAGGCGATCCTGCCGATCCGCGGCAAGATCCTCAACGTGGAAAAGGCCCGGATCGACCGGGTGCTGAAGAACAACGAGGTGCAGGCGCTGATCACCGCGCTCGGCACCGGCATCCACGACGACTTCGACATCGAGAAGCTGCGTTACCACAAGATCGTGCTGATGGCCGACGCCGACGTCGACGGCCAGCACATCCAGACGTTGCTGCTCACCCTGCTGTTCCGCTTCATGCGGCCGCTCGTTGAGCTGGGTCACGTCTACCTGGCCGCCCCGCCGCTCTACAAGATCAAGTGGAACAAGAAGGGCGACGACGCCCAGTACGCCTACTCGGACCGGGAACGGGACGGGCTGATCTTGCTGCGCCAGCAGAAGAAGGCCAACGCCAAGCCGGACGACATCCAGCGGTTCAAGGGTCTCGGCGAGATGAACTACCCCGAGCTGTGGGAGACCACGATGAACCCGGCCACCCGCACCCTGCGCCAGGTCACGCTCGACGACGCCGCCACCGCGGACGAGTTGTTCAGCGTCCTGATGGGTGAGGACGTCGAGGCGCGCCGGTCGTTCATCCAGCGCAACGCCAAGGACGTGCGGTTCCTGGACATCTGACGGACGTGCCCGGGTCGGCCGGAGATCCACCGGCCGACCCGGCCATCCACAGAGTTATCCACAGTCGGGCCGCTTTCCACAGCGGTTATCCACAGCTAGATCACGACTCTGAGTCTGATAAGGGTTAACAGTGACGGATACTCCCGAGTCCACCCCGAACGAGCCGGAGACGCCGGAGACACTCGCCGCGGTCGTCCAGCACGACCGTATCGAGCCGGTCGGCCTCGAGGTCGAGATGCAGCGCTCGTACCTCGACTACGCGATGAGCGTCATCGTCGGGCGGGCCCTGCCGGACGTGCGGGACGGGCTCAAGCCGGTCCACCGCAAGATCCTCTACGCCATGTTCGACTCCGGCTACCGGCCGGACCGCGGCTACGTGAAGTGCTCCCGGGTCGTCGGCGACGTGATGGGCCAGTTCCACCCGCACGGCGACTCGGCCATCTACGACGCGCTGGTCCGGATGGCGCAGTCCTG
Organism: Micromonospora sp. WMMD1128; assembly: GCF_027497235.1. Taxonomy (NCBI): domain Bacteria; kingdom Bacillati; phylum Actinomycetota; class Actinomycetes; order Micromonosporales; family Micromonosporaceae; genus Micromonospora; species Micromonospora sp. WMMD1128. Next base: position 6,417,143 of record NZ_CP114902.1, on the reverse strand, counting down.
GGCGCTGCGCTACCCGCTGGTCGACGGCAACGGCAACTTCGGCTCGCCCGGAAACGATCCGGCTGCGGCCATGAGATACTGCATTACGGCAGATGTCCGTATTCGCACCTTTAACGGTAGCGTCCGGATCGGCGATGTCGTGCTGGACGCGGCGCCGAGCAGCGAGACCGACGTCGATCTCAAGGTCCGCGACCGCAACGGCGACCTGGTCCGCGCCAGCAAGTTCTTCCACTCCGGCGAGCACCCCACGCTGCGGCTGCGCACCCGCGAGGGGTACGAGCTGACCGGCACCCACAACCACCCGGTGCTCTGCCTGGTGAACGTGGCCAGCGTGCCGACCCTGCTCTGGAAGCTGCTCGCCGAGGTCTCTCCCGGTGACCGGGTGGTCCTCCAGCGCAGCGTGCCGGACGAGATCGGCTACCCGATGCTGGAGCACGTCGAGGCGGCCGTGCTGGCTGGCGCGTTCGTGTCCGAAGGCTGGGTCTCCGAGGATCGAGCCGGCTTCAACAACGTGGACCGGGAGTTCTTCGTCCGGGTCCTCGCCGCCTACGACCTCGCGGTCGGCGGTCCCCGGTATGTCGCCGAGCGGGTCATCGCCTCTGGCAGCACGCTGTATGAACTCGACGTGCAGAACCTCTCCGCACTGCGGGCGAGCGTGCTGGGCGAGATGGTGGGTGCGCGCAGCGCCGCCAAGTTCGTGCCGGAGTTCGTGTGGCGCGGGCCGGCCGCGGTGAAACGAGCCTTCCTCCAGGCGCTGTTCGAGGGCGACGGCTCCTCGTCGTTGCTGCCGCGCAACACCATCCAGATCTCGTACTCCACCCGCAGTGAGCGCCTGGCCCGCGAGGTGCAGCAGCTCCTGTTGGAGTTCGGCGTCGTCAGCAAGCAGTGCCGGTACGACGACGGCGAGATCAAGGTCGTCGTGACAAACCGCCGGGACGCGCGCATCTTCGCCGCCCACGTCGGCTTCCTTGATCGTAAGCAGACCAAGCTGGAGTCGGAGCTGGCCCAGGTGCCGGCGAGCAGCACCGCGCTCTCCGGCGACATGGTGCCGTTCGTCGGTGACTTCATCCGGGAGCACGGCGCGACGCGCTGGACCGAGCGCGACTGGCTGCGCCGGCACAACGTCGACCGGGTGGAGCGGTGGGAGCGGGACCGCGACGAGATCGCCGCACGGATCACCGAGCCGGGGATCCTCGATGTGGTCGAGCCGTTGGTCGACGGTCGGTTCTACTACGCCGAGGTGACCGACGTCACCGACGCCGGGGTTCGGCCGGTCTACAGCATCCGGGTCGACACCGACGACCACTCCTTCGTCTCCGACGGTTTCGTCAGCCACAACACCGAGTGCAAGCTCGACCCGCTGGCCATGGAGATGCTGCGGGACATCGACGAGGACACCGTCGACCTTCAGGACAACTACGACGGCCGGGCCAAGGAGCCCACCATCCTGCCGTCGCGGATCCCGAACCTGCTGATCAACGGCTCCGAGGGCATCGCGGTCGGCATGGCCACCAAGATCCCACCGCACAACCTGCGGGAGATCGGCGCGGCGGTCCAGTGGTGCCTGGAGAACCCGGACGTCGACGAGGCGAACACGCTGGAAGCTCTGCTGGAGATCGTCAAGGGTCCGGACTTCCCGACCCACGGCCTGATCGTCGGGCAGCAGGCCATCCAGGACGCGTACCGGACCGGGCGCGGCTCGATCCGGATGCGCGCGGTGGTCGAGGTGGAGGAGGACAAGCGCGGTCGGCCGGCGCTCGTGGTCAGCGAGCTGCCCTACCAGGTCAACCCGGACAACCTGGCCGAGCGGATCGCCGAGCTGATCAAGGAGGGGAAGCTCGGCGGCATCGCCGACATCCGGGACGAGTCCTCCGGGCGTACCGGCATGCGGATCGTGCTCGTGCTCAAGCGCGACGCGGTCGCCAAGGTGGTGCTGAACAACCTCTACAAGCACACCCAGCTCCAGGAGACGTTCGGCGCCAACATGCTGGCGCTCGTCGACGGCGTGCCGCGCACGCTCAACCTGGCGCAGTTCATCCGCTACTACGTGGAGCACCAGATCGAGGTGATCCGCCGGCGGACCGCGTTCCGGCTGCGGAAGGCGGAGGAGCGGGCGCACATCCTGCGCGGCCTGAGCAAGGCGCTCGACGCGCTGGACGAGGTGATCGCGCTGATCCGGCGTTCGCCGACGGTGGAGGACGCCCGGCAGGGTCTGATCCGGCTGCTGGACATCGACGAGGTCCAGGCGACCGCGATCCTGGACATGCAGCTGCGTCGCCTGGCCGCGCTGGAGCGGCAGCGGATCCTGGACGACCTGGCCAAGCTCGAGGTGGAGATCGCCGACCTCAAGGACATCCTGGCCAAGCCGGAGCGGCAGCGGAAGATCGTCTCCGACGAGCTGGGTGAGATCGTCGCGAAGTGGGGCGACGAGCGCCGCACGAAGATCATCCCGTTCGACGGCGAGGTCTCGATGGAGGACCTCATCGCCCGCGAGGACGTGGTCGTCACCATCACCCGCACCGGGTACGCGAAGCGGACGAAGGTCGACCTCTACCGGTCGCAGCGCCGTGGCGGCAAGGGCGTGAGCGGGGCGACGCTCCGCCAGGACGACATCGTGAGCCACTTCTTCGTATGCTCTACCCACGACTGGATCCTGTTCTTCACGAACAAGGGTCGGGTCTACCGGGCGAAGGCGTACGAGCTTCCCGAGGCCAGTAGGGTGGCCAAGGGCCAGCACGTGGCCAACCTGCTCGCCTTCCAACCGGACGAGCAGATCGCGCAGATCATCGAAATCCCGAACTACCAGGTGGCGCCCTACCTGGTACTGGCCACGAAGAACGGCCTGGTGAAGAAGACGCGGCTCGAGGAGTTCGACTCCAACCGTTCCGGCGGCATCATCGCGGTGAACCTGCGCGATGAGGACGAGCTGGTCGGTGCGGTCCTGGTCGCGCCGGAGAACGACCTGTTGCTGGTGTCGAAGAATGCGCAGGCGATCCGCTTCAACGCCACGGACGAGGCACTGCGTCCGATGGGCCGGGCCACCTCGGGGGTGATCGGCATGCGCTTCAGCGGGGAGGACGAACTGCTCGCCGTCGAGGTCGTCCGGGAGGGCCTGGACGTGCTGGTGGCGACGAACGGGGGGTACGCGAAACGTACCCCGATCGAGGAATACCCGGTGCAGGGCCGGGGAGGTAAGGGCGTGCTGACTGCGAAGATCACCGAGCGACGCGGTGGTCTGGTCGGCGCGGTCGTGATCGATCCGGAGGATGAGCTGTTCGCCATCACGAGCAACGGCGGCGTCATCCGGACTCCGGTGAAGCCTGTACGCCGTACGCGTGACCGGAACACAATGGGGGTCAAGCTGATGGACCTCCCGGACGGCGTGACTATCGTGGCGATTGCTCGCAATGCCGACGAGCCTGACGAACAGGACTAGTTGATGACGGAGACACAGGCGAAGTCGGGGAACAAGGGGACCTCGGCCACCCCGGTCGAGGAGGAGGCCGCGCAGGGCGGCACACCAGCGACCGGGCGCGCCGCCGTGGGTCGGGCCACGGTTCCCGCCGACGCGCCTGCCCCGAAGTTCACTCGGGCCCCCGGCATGGCCCCGCCGCCCGACAAGCCCGGCGACGACTCGGGATCCCGTGAGTCGACCGAGACCAAGGTCGACGCGCCGACGTCGGCCGACGGCTTCGCGGCTCCGGCCGCGGCGAAGCCCGCCACGAGCACACCGCCGACCAAGGCGACGGCCGCCGCCCGGCCGTCCACCGGCACGACCGGCATGCAGCCCCGCATCGGGGCCGGCCTGGGCACCGCGCCGAAGGCGACGCCCGAGGCCGCCGGCCCGTCCGGCGCCAACCCGGGTCGTCCCGCGAACGGCGGGGGCCTGCCGCCGGGCATCAGCGGCGCGGCGGCGGTCGGCGCCGCGCGCGTGGGTGAGGCGGTACGCGCCGCGCGTACCTCGGTCGGCTCGGCCGCGTCGCGCGGACCGCGCCGGGCCCGGCTGAACCTGAAGCGCATCGACCCGTGGTCCGTGATGAAGTTCGCGTTCGCGGTCTCGGTGGTGCTCTTCATCGTGGTGGTCGTGGCCACGTCGGTGCTCTACCTCGCGCTCGACGCGATGGGCGTGTTCAAGAGCGTCAACGACAGCCTGACCGACCTGGTGAACGCCGGCGGTGGCTCGGGCGGCGGTGGCTTCCGCGTCACCGCGAAGGGCGTGATCATGACGTCCGCGCTGGTCGGCTTGGTCAACGTAGTGCTGTTCACGGCGCTTGCCACCTTGAGCGCGTTCGTCTACAACGTCTGCGCCGACCTGGTCGGCGGGATCGAGCTGACGCTCGCCGAGCGGGACTGATTCCGACGACGCCGGGGCACCGCGTAAAGCGGTCGCCCCGGCGTCGTGCGTCCGGGTACGTTCGTGGCAGCGCGGGTGGTTTCCGCCACGGGCCCCCCGATTTGGGGGCGCTGACAGCGATGGGTTAACCTTGCTCGTCGCTACGCGGGGCTATAGCTCAGTCGGTTAGAGCGCAGAGCTGATAACTCTGAGGTCGCTGGTTCGATTCCAGCTAGCCCCACCGCACATCGTCCGACGACAGTCGAGCGCGAGGGGTCAAGCCCATGTTCAAGAAGCTCCTGATCCTGGCCGGCATCGTCGGCGTGGCCGCCGTGGTGGCCAAGAAGGTCAAGGCGTCGAACGACGAGCGCGCCCTGTGGCACGAGGCCACCACGGCGCCCGACCTGCGCTGACGCCGTCTCGGGGCCCTAGCTCAACTGGCAGAGCACTGCCTTTGCAAGGCAGGGGTTAGGGGTTCGAGTCCCCTGGGCTCCACCAGCACTTTCACTGGTTGATCTCGGGTCCGAGTACAGCCATTCGTACAGCCAAGCCGTCACGCCGACCCCTCCTCACCGAGGACCCGGTCGATGGCCGAGGCAGCCTGACGAGTCCGCGCCGGCAGGACGTGCCCGTACGTTTCGACGTGTTTCGGTGAGGGCTCGACGCCGAGTGCGAGGCAGATGCCCTTGGCTCGCATGCCGGTGGGCGCGGCGCCGAGGACAGCCAGGATCTGCTGGTAGGGGGAGCTGGCGATGGTGGGGTCGTCGGCGGTGAATTCGGCGGCGGCGATGGTGCGCAGGGTGGTGCGGGTGGTCGCCAGGTCGGCCAGCTCGCTGTCGAGGAGGGCGAGTTCGCCGGTCAGCTCGGTGATCTGCTCGCGGAGCCGGTCGGCGTGCCGGCGTGCGGTGGTCTCCCGATCGGTGATCAGGTCGAGGACGGTGGGGAGGTTCACCGGTGCCGCCAGGAGGGTGTGCTGGTCCCGGTCAGCCGTCGCACGATGTTCGCCGTCGACGCCCACAGGGTTCGGGACACCGCCGACTCTGGTCGGCTCTCGTACTCGCGCACGAGACGGCGGTGCAGCATCAACGTGCCGTTGACCTGCTCGACGATCCACCGCTTACGGATCGGCACGAACCCGGGCCGGGTGTCGGACCGCTTGACGACCTCCACGTCGACCCCGAGGACGGCACCGTGCAGCGCGAGGTCCTGTGTGAACCCAGCATCAACCCAGGCGCGGCTCACCGTCGGAGTGTGCGCGACGACCTTGTCGAGCAGCCGGATACCGATGGCGTTGTCGGTGACCGACGCCGCGGTCACCACGACCGCGATGACCAGCCCCAACACGTCCACCGCCAAGCCCCGCTTACGCCCCGACACCCTCTTCGCCGCGTCCTTGCCGGTCGTGGCGGCTGGGACGTGGTTCGCTGCCCGGATCGACTGGGTGTCCAACACGACCGCGCTCGGATCCTCCCGACGACCGACCTTCTCCCTCGCCTGGCAGCGCAGCAGATCGTGGATCACCTGGTCGGTGCCGTCGTCACGCCACAACGCGAAGTAGTAGTAGGTGGCCGACTTCGGCGGCAGATCGTGTGGCAGGTACGCCCACTGACAGCCCGTCCGGTTCTGGTAGAAGATCGCATTCACGATCTCCCGCAGGTCATAGTCACCCTCACGGCCCGACACCGACACCGCGACGCGCTTGGCCTTCCACGCCTGTAGGAACGGTCCGATCAGCTCCCACTGCTCGTCGCTGACATCGCTCGGGTACGGCTTCCGATCACCCATGACCGGGCTAACGCCCGATGCGCCCAGGCGATCACGACCAGAACTCACATTCAACCCATCGACTGGCCGCTATCAATAGCGAACCAGCCGGAAGGCCGCCAACCGGACGCAACGCGTAGATCAGATCAAGTTACTGCGGACCGCCCTCTCAGATCGCGTCAGGTCCAAAGGGAAGCAGTGCGGTCGCCAGGCAGCGACTCTGCACCGGCAGCCGAGGGGAGGACGGCCGGCATCGTCCCGGATCGGCGAAGGCTACTGCCCGGTCCGCGGCGACTTGGAGACGACATATGTGCCGCGACCCACGATGGTCACCACGAGCCCGCGCTCGCGCAGCAACTCGATCGTCTTGCGAGCAGTGCCCCGCGCGATGCCGTACTCCTGCACCAGCTGGTTCTCCGACGGGATCGGCCGGTCCGGCAGCAGCTCCCCAGCCTCGATCCGCGCCTGGATAGCGTCAGCCACCTGCACGTACAACGGCGTCGGGCCTTCACGGTCAATCACAAGCTTGACCATCTCACCCGATGGTGCACCGCGACCCTCAAAGGCGAACCATGGTGAACCATGTACAGGCATGGGGAACCGGTCGTACCATCGACCCCGGATCATCGACGCGGCCCAGGGTCTGCACCGCAGCGCGAGCGCCGCCGGGCCGGTCAATGCCTGTCCAAGTCGCTGGCAACGGGTCGGCGGCAAAGCGGAAGGAGACACCACGATGACCGTCAACGATTCGCTTCACCGGATCGCCGAACAGGTCGCCGATTGCTTCGCCGACTCCGGGTACGCCTTCGTCGAGCAGGACAAGATCGACGGACTCGCCGCCGCCCTGAACTCGTTCCTGAATGCAGCCGACATCCCGGTGAACCCGCCCAAGGATGCCTCAAACGACGCGCACGAAGGGGACTGAGGACGAGCTAATCGCGCGTGACACGCCGGTGCACACGAGTGTGAGGCATCGGCCACACTGATGGTGTGGATGGCGCGACGCTGCAAGCGGTGAGGGCATGCCTCGGGTCTTTGGGCGAGTTGTGGGAGGTGTCCCAGCCGGTGGCCACGACGGAGCCTCCCATTCCAGTTACTGGTGTCCAGTGGCAGACGGTGCTGCAGGACAGCGACGTACTGGGATTTCTTGAGCTGGTACGTGACGCGCTCACCGGTATCGACGCCGCAGTCAAGGGTGGCCCGCGTGCGGTGGGTCGTCGGCTCCGTCTTGTGGTCATGGACCTGGCCGACGCGGTTCACGGCCTGAACGTGGCGACCGCCGATGTTCTCGCGTTCGATCCGCCGCAGGTGGGTAAGCGTGCAGCGTTTGATATTCATGCTGATCTGGTCTCCGCTGCGATGGTTCAGCTGGTGGAGGACTTGAAGGAAGACGCCGGGTCGAGCGGCGTGCCGTGGGGCATGATCGCCGATTTCGAGCGATTCATCGAGGCCGAGCTGCTGGTGGAGGTTGTTGACGACGATCGCACCGCGCGGGTCTACGGAATCCCGCAAGCCGATCTTGAAAGTATGCCGTTACAGGTCGGGCAGAGTCTGCGGGCGGTGTTCAACGATCGGCAGGGCGAGCTTGAGCGGATCACCATCTGCATCGCCGGATTCGCCAGCCGAGGTCAGCCGCTCTCGGAACAGCTGGACGGCGCGATGCACCCGCTCGCGCTGGCCACCGATTCGCACCCGCTGGTTGCTCATCGTGCTGCTCGTGATGCGTGCGATATGGTCCAGGCCGCTGTCGCTCGGAATGTGAGCGCGACCGCCGACGTCATAGTCAGCGCGGTAGCCCGGGATCAAAAGGCATTCTCAACGCACCGTGGTCTTTCGAAGACTCGTCGTGAGATCGCGGCTGCAGCCGATGAAGACGCGCTGACACGCGAGATTGCCGAGTTGTATCGGGCGTTGTGTGAAGGACCGCTACGGTCGGCGGCTGTCGAGATCTTGGGTTTTCTCGGTGAGACGCTATCGAACACCGTCGGCCTCAACGAGATCAGGAGCCGGCTGCTCGTCCACCGTTCCGAGTCTCCCCTTTGCGAGACGATCGCCTTGCTCATCGTGCCGGCATGGCGTAACGCCCGAGCACACGAGGATCTCCACTGGGACCCCGAACGCGGAGTGGCAATGTTCGGGGAGACCGCTGTCGATCTGCTGGACGTCGAGGCGACAGCCGAGCTCATCTGGTCCGTGTCTCGAGGGTTCCAAGCGGGCGTCCAGATTGCCCGTAGTGTCCTCCCATCGCTCGCCGAGGCCATGAGCCAGCTTGAGGGCGCTGGTTCGCCGATCAATCGAGACACGAAACTGACGAAGTCATTCGGCATGTTCACCTTGATCGCGTCCGACATTCGGCGGAACCGCGACCACGTCACCGTGATTCTGAAGCCGTTGCGCGGAACCAGCCTGGCGAGCCGTATCGGCCTTGCCCTGGTCAACGCGGCAAAGCTCGACTCATCGGTAAACGTATGGACCTTAGAAGCTGACGATCTTCCCGCCTTCTCGGTCGGGCGTACAGCAGCTCAGCTCGCGGCCGCCCTGTTCGGCCCTGGGCCTAACGGCGAACCTGCGTTTCTGTATCCGACCAGTTTTGCTCCGCTCTTGGCTGACGCACTGACCCGCAATGGCGTCGCGATCGAGGAGGCCGCGGCTCAGGCTTGGGACCTACCGCTGCGAGACACCCTGACCCACCTTCCGCAGTTCGTCGTCGCGGGAGGATTGGGCCAGCAGAGCATGCTGCGGAACTTCAGGCGTGCCGCCCGGCGCACACACCAAGCCGTGCAGACCGTCGCGACGCACCTCGGCGTTCAGGCGCCCGAAGATCTCGACCTCACCGCGTTATGCACCATCCTGAGGAAACTCGAGCAACGCCCTCAGGAACGTCTGCTCGCCAGATCTCTTCGGAAGGAGCACCAACGCCTCTTATCCGCGCTCGGGCCCCGACCTGCCGACCACCCATGGGATCGCCTGGCAACGTGAGGTCAAGGTGACGCCACCCGCGGCACTGGTTGTGGGCAGGACCTCATGGAGGCCCTTTCACACCCTGTTGGGAGGCGCGACGTCTCATAGACATGGCCGAGAAGTGGCTCGACAGCGGGAATCCGGAGCGACGAAGCGCCCGCAGGTTAGCCATGATCGTTGAGGGGTGTACCTGTTGACGAACGTTATCGCGGCAACTCAGGGGTCCCATAGGCCAGCCGTCCGATCCGATACTGATCCCCCGGCTGCCGGTGGAATGCCGGATGTGCGGTCATCGCGCGTTTGAGGCCGGCAGCTGAGACCTTGTGTCCGGTGATCTTCAGCCGATCGCGGAGATCGCTCGGCGTGAGGGGCCGCCCGCACCGTGCCAGGTGCCGGGCCGCGAGTTGCTCGACGGTCGGCGAGCCCTCCGGCTCGACCACAAACAGAGCCTTGCGGGCACCTTCCCATGCGGCCGCGGATTCGCCGATCGTATCCAGTATCGGCCGGACGGTCTCTCCGAGCCGACGGACGCCCGCCTTGACCCGCACCGCGTCCAGGTAGCCGTACTGCTTTGCGAGGTAGAGGCCACCGGCCACCAGGGCCAGCACCGGCAGGGGGTATCGGGCGGCAAACCGCATCACAGCACCGGAAGCGGCAAACAACAGGCGGCCCACCAATTCGACGACCAACGCTGCGTCAGCAAGGTTGGCCTCGAACCCCGCTGCTTGAAGCAGGTTGCGGGCGACCCCGATCCACTCAGCCGCCGTTGAGCTGGACATGCCGAGCCGGGTGAACACGCTGTCCGTGCTGAGGATGACGGCCGGCGCCAGGAGGTCCGCGACAGCCGCCGTTTCGATGTCGTCGGGATCGCCTCGCATTGCGCGAGGCAGTTCCAGATCGTCCCGCAGGAACTGACGGAGGCGAGGGTTAAGACAATCGCCCGGTGTCACATCGACCACAGGCAGTTGGGGTAAGATGTTGCCGACCAACACCCGCGCGGCGGCTCGTAGCTCCACGTTGCTCGACGCGGCGACGGTGCCTAAATGCTTGATCAGCTCACCCGGCACATGGGCGCCTATGAAGGTGTTGGAGCGGCCGGTGGTGGCCAATCCGGAAAGTACGTCGTCGCCGACCAGGCCGTTCCGAGCTGCGTGGCAGGCACGGCTCGCCAACACGTTCGTGTCCACGACAGCGACCAGCGCGGGCATTGGCAGCGCCATGGGCTGCAGGGCTGGGGCAAGGCGGAACGTGAGCCTCCGCTGGAGATCGTCGTCGAGCACGGACACAAGTGTCCGCGGCGGGTGCCCCCACTGCCACTGCAAATCGCCGGGCGGTGAACTCGGTGGCCGCAGCGGCGGAGAGCTTGCCGAACTCACGCACGGCGAGTCGGCGTGAACGCGCCTGGTCGGGATCAGGCAGACTGGCTGGGCTGATGAGCGACTTCCATGACTGGGACGACATCCGTGCCGAGTTGCACGACGGGGACGACGACGCGCTCGATGTCGAGCGCGCCCGCACCGAGGCGTGGGTCAGCGCGTTCCACCTGGCCGGGGAGCGTAAGCGTCTCGGGCTCACCCAGCGGGAGGTGGCCGAGTTGATGGGGGTCACGCCCGGCCGGGTCAGCCAGATCGAGAACGGTGACCTGGAGGCCAACGAGGTCGCGACCCTGGGCCGGTACGCGCGAGCGCTGGGCGCCCGCATGCGGATCATCTTCGACTACGGCAGCGATCTCCGTCAGATCGCCTGATCCTGCACCTGGGCACCGAGCTGCGCTCCTGACCTGCTCATTCGCAGCGGCAACGGGTCACCGGCGATGGTCGCCGGTTGGTTCGTATGGTGGTACCTCCGGCCCACGGACTTCTCTGACCTGCGGCCCTTGGCTGTACCACCATCGTCATGCGAATCATCTGGTCGAGGGCCGAGTCTTTCCTGGAAGCTGAGCGATGATGCATGCATAATGAATGCATGGTTGCTCTCCAGATTCGGGACGTGCCAGAAGAGGTACGAGACGCCTTGGCGGCGCAGGCCAAGGCGCGCGGGCAGTCACTCCAGGCGTACCTGCTGGATCTGGTGGAGACGCAGGCTCGGCGGCTGCGCAACACTGCGGCTCTTGATCGCTTCGCCGGCCGATGGGACGGTGCTCGCTCCCTGCCGGGGGAGAGCGCGGCCGAGTTGAATGACCAGCGGGAGCAACGCGGACCATGGGGAAGCACGGCGTGATCGTCGTGGATGCGTCGGTTCTGGCCGATGCCCTGGTCGATGACGGGCCGGTCGGCGACGCGGCGCGGGCAGAGCTGACCGGCGATCCGCACTGGGCCGCGCCGAGCCATCTTCTGGTCGAGGTCATGTCGGTGATCAGAGGCAAGGTCCTCGGTGGGAAGCTGGGCCTGGCTCGGGCTCAGGAGGCGATCGATACCCTGCCCTCGTTGGTCATCGACGAGGTTGGCGTCGCGATGCTGATTGACCGGATGTGGCAGTTGCGGGGCAATGTCACCACGAATGACGCAGCCTACGTCGCGGTGGCGGAGTTGTTGGCCTGCCCACTCGTGACCGGTGATGGTCGGCTCGCCAAGGCGAGCGGCGTCCGCTGCGAGTTCCGACTGCTCGCGGTGTCTTGACGGTGGCCGCCCGAGGATCATCGGCCTGACGCCCTTGGGTCGGCCGACCTGAGTGGTAGGGGGTCACCGGCGATCGTGGCGGTGTGGTCCGCATGGTCTCGCGGCGCTCTGGATGCCTGGTCAGGGAAGTCGGCAGGAGAGTGTTGATGGCTTCGATGCCGTAGTCCTGGGCTCAGCTCGACCAGAGACTGGCGATGGGGACGGCGATGATCCGTTCGCTGAGTGCGAAGGCTCGGGGGCCGGTGTGGACGAGGAGCCCCATGGCGAGCCTCGTGCCGAGCCGGTCGCGCAACCATTCCAGGTGCCGGGCATCTGCATGGGATGGGGCCGCCGACGCCTTGATCTCGATCGCGATGATCTGACCGTCCCGTGCCTCGATGAGCAGGTCGACCTCGTGACGACCGTTGGCGTCACGTAGGTGGTACATGTCGGCGCCAACGATGCTGATGGCGCACTCTGCCCGGAACTGGGCGGCTACCAGGGTGTCGAGGATTCGGCCTAGCAGGTCGCTGTCGCGAAGAGTGCGGCGGTGATCGACTCGCAGGAGCGGGCCGAGTAGTCCCGGGTCAATGAGGTAACGCTTGGGCAGGCGTACTGCACGGTCCATGAAGTTGCCGGCCCAGGCCGGAACTCGTTGAGTGATCATGAGGCTGTCGAGCAGGTTGTCGTAGCTGACTGCGGTGTTCCGGTCGATGCCGGCCGCGTCGTAGAGCAGCTTGTGGGTCGGAACGCCACCGGTGTTGGCAGCGAGTACGTGCAGGTATTTCCGCAGGCGACCGGGATCGCGCGCGACGCCGAGCGCGGGTGCTTCGCGGGTGACGAGATGGTCGACGTAGCCGGTCAGCCATCGGTCTCGCGCGCGATCGCCCGGTACCCGCAGAGCCTCGGGCCAGCCACTCGTGAGCGCTTCGTCCACGTAGTCGTGCAGATCCCAGGGGGATGTCGGGTTGCCAAAGGCATCGGCGCCGTCGCTCAGGATCCGGTCGACCAGTGATGTCGAGGCCGGATCGCCGTGGCGTTCCCGGCCGACGAGTGGATACATCGTCAGGCGGACGATCCGTCCGGTAGCGGGCCAGCCTGACGTCGTAAGGTCGGCTTGCGAAGAGCCGGTCAGCACGAATCGTCCCGGCCTGGGGGCATCGTCCACGGCCCGCTTGACTGCGCCGAGAACCTGCGGAACCAACTGCCACTCATCGATCAGGATCGGTTCGTCAAGCCCGCGAAGTGCGGCGTCGGGGTCGGCTGTCACTACGGCGGCCTGCGCGGGAACATCCAGGCGCAGGACCGAGTTCGTGTGACGTCGGGTCGTGGTGGTCTTGCCGCAGGCGCGGGGTCCGACAACGAGGGCGGCGGGGTGGGCGGCCACCACCTCGCGGAGTTCCGAGTCAAGCAAGCGAGGCACGTAGGTGCTCATCGATGCTTCCAATCCGGATCTAGCACGACGGACAATAACAAGATAGCACGTCTCCTGGGCACGATTTAGCACAGTGCCGGGCCATGGTCTAGCACGCACGATCTTGGTCTGGACCATTGATAGGCAAGCAGGCACTTGCCTATAGTGCTTGACGTGGGCGATCTGTACCAGGCGCTGGCCGATCCGACCCGCCGCCTGATCCTCGACGAGTTGACCGAGCGCGACGGTCAGACCCTGTTCGAGATCTGCGGCCGGCTGGCCACCCGGCACCAGGTCGGGTCGTCCCGGCAGGCGATCTCCCAGCATCTCGACGTGCTGGAGGCCGCCGGCCTGATCGTCACGCGGCGGCAGGGTCGCTACAAGTTCCACCATCTCGACACCCGGCCGCTGCGGTCCATCACCGAGCGATGGCTCCGGTCCGCACCCACACAGGAGACGCCATGAGGATCAATCTGACGAGCGTGTACGTCGACGACCAGGACAAGGCGCTGCGCTTCTACACCGAGGTGCTGGGTTTCGTGCCGAAGACGGACGTGCCCACCGGTGAGCACCGCTGGCTGACGGTCGCCTCGCCCGAGGCGCCGGACGGCGTCGAGTTGCTGCTGGAACCCGACGCCCACCCGGCTGCCAAGGCGTTCAAGGAGGCGCTGGCGGGTGACGGCATCCCGTTCACCCAGTTCGCGGTGGACGACGTCGCCGCCGAGCACGACCGGCTGCGGCAGCTCGGCGTGCTGTTCACCCAGGAGCCGGTCGACATGGGGCCGGTGGCGACCGCCGTGTTCGACGACACCTGCGGCAACCTGATCCAGATCGCGCAGTACAAGTAGCGGCGTCAGCCCAGGCGGTCGAGGAGGTCGCGGCTGCGGCTCACCACGAGCGTGGTCGCCGCCGCGTCGTACGACGGGAGCGAGCTGTCGGTGAACAGGTGCCGGTCGCCGGGGTAGACGAACAGCTCGCCCCGCTCGGGTCCGACGATCGAGACCAGTTCGCGGGCGGCGTCGACGTCGCCCTCCAGCCCGAAGAACGGGTCCTGTTCCATGCCGTGGACCTGCACCGCCACGCCGTCGGGCCACGGGCCGACGGCCCACTCGCCGGTGACCGGCAGGCACGCCTCGTAGAGCAGGGCGGCCCGGGCGCCGGGCCGGGTCTGGGCGAGCCGCTGGGCGATGGCGGCGCCCCAGGAGACGCCCGCGTAGACGAGGTCGGGGCGCAGGTCGGCGGCGATCCGGTCGGCGCGCTGGTCGAGGACGTCACGGCCGATGCGCTTGGTGAGCGCCGAGCCCTCCTCGATGCTCGCCGGCCGTTCGCCGTCGAAGAGGTCCGGGGCGTGCACGGTGTGCCCGCCGGCGCGGAGGGCGTCGGCGAGGGCGCGTACGCCGTCGGTGAGCCCCTGCAGGTGGTGGAAGAGGAGGATCTCGGCCATCTCTAGACTCCTGACTGTCGGACCGGAATCATCGAACGAACCAGAATATTAGAACGGTCGAGAAATGTCGGTCAATCAGCGGGTCCCCGATTACGACCTCGACGACCTGCTCGTGGTCACCGCCCCGGAGCAGTTGCGCGCGCTCGCCGACCCCCTGCGCGGCACGCTCCTGGAACTGCTCCTGGAACGCGCCGCCACGGTCAACGAGCTGGCACGTGCCGTGGACCGGCCGAAGAGCAGCGTGGCCTACCACGTGAACCAACTCGTCGACGCCGGGCTGCTGCGCGTGGTCCGCACCCGCCGGGTCCGGGCCATCGAGGAACGCTTCTACGGCCGGGTGGCCCGCACCTTCTACGTCGGCGCGCTCAGCCGGCCGGAGGACAAGCAGGTGGTCGCCCGGATCAACGGGCTGGCCGAGGCCGCGGCCGAGGCGGCTGCCGCCCACGCCGCGGACGAGCTGCGCTGCACGCTCGTGCACGCGCGGATCCCGATCGAGGACGTCCGCGAGTTCTGGGCCGAGGTGCAGGCGCTGGCCCGGCGGTTCGCGCAGATCCCCCGCGCCGGCGACCAGGTGTACGGCTTCGCCGCCGGTCTCTACCCCACCGACGCGCCGAGCCTTCCCGACGCGGCCGACGAACGGGACTGAACCCCCGGCACGAGCACACCGACCGGGGCCGCGCCGGGGGCGGCGGGCGACGCAGGCTAGCGTCGCAGCGTGAGCACCGGATCCCCGCGCGTCCTGCCGGCCGACTGCGGCATCGACGAGGCCGCCGCCGTCCTGCGCGCCGGCGGGCTGGTCGCCTTCCCCACCGAGACGGTCTACGGGCTGGGTGCGAACGCGCTCGACCCGAACGCCGCGGCGCGGATCTTCGAGGCGAAGGCCCGGCCCAGCTTCGATCCGCTGATCAGCCACCTGGCCGACGCCGCCGACCTGCCCGCGCTCGTCGGCGCGGTGCCGCCGGCCGTGGCCGCGCTCGCGGACCGGTTCTGGCCCGGCCCGCTCACACTGATCGTGGACCGGCCCGCGGCGATCCCGCCGATCGTCACCTCGGGCCTGGACACCATGGCCGTCCGGGTGCCGGACGAACCGTCCGCCCGGGCGCTGATCGCCGCCGCCGGGGTGCCGGTCGCCGCGCCCAGCGCCAACCGGTTCGGCCAGCTCAGCCCGACCCGGGCCGAGCACGTGGTGGCCGGGCTGGGCGGGGCGGTGGACGTGGTGCTCGACGGCGGACCCACCCGGTGCGGGATCGAGTCGACGATCGTGGACGCCCGGGGCGAGCGACCGGTGGTGCTCCGGCTGGGCGCGCTGCCGGTCGAGGCGCTGGTCGAGGCGGTCGGTCCGGTCGAGGTACGCCAAGGCAGCTCCGGCCGGCCGGTCGCGCCCGGGACGCTCGCCGCGCACTACGCCCCGCGTACCCCGTTGCGGTTGGATGCGGTGGGCGCGCACGACGGCGGGCGGCGGGGATTCCTGGCCTTCCGGGAGCCACCGGCGGACGGTGACTGGGCGGCGGTGGAGGTGCTCTCGCCCTCGGGTGACCTGACGGCGGCAGCCGCGCGCCTGTTCGACGCGCTGCACCGCCTCGACGCGGCCGGGGTGACCGAGATCGTCGCCGAGGCGGTGCCCGACGCGGGTGTCGGCCGGGCGGTCAACGACCGGCTGCGCCGGGCCGCCGCCACCTGGCACTGAGCGCCGGTCAGGACGAGCCCGGCTGCGGCAGACGGTCCACCAGCTTCGTCAACGCGCCGTTGGCGAACGTCGCGCCGAGCGCCGAGCCGGTCGCGATGGTCCAACCCACCGGACCGAGTGGAGTGCAGCCGAAGAACTGGCTGACCCCGGGCGTCTGCACCACCAGGACCAGCACGCCGACGGACGCGGCGGTGGCGGCCAACACGGTGGGGCTGGTGCCGCCGGCCAGCACCGTCTGGCCGAGCTGGGTGCCGATCAGCGAGGCGAGCGCGACGGTGCCGGCCCGGCGTTGCGTGCCGGTCCACCGGGCCAGCGTCCAACCGGCGGTCGCGCCGAGCGTGGTCGCCGCGGCCCGCAGCGCGATCTCCCGGGTCATGGTGGCGCCGAGCGACGAGTCCGGCCCCTCCCGCAGCAGGTGGTCGGCGCGGTCGTCGGCCGGCGGGCGGACCGCGATGGCAAGCGCCGGCGCGAGGTCGGTGAGCAGGTTGACAAGCAGCAACTGCCGACCGGTCAGGGCGGACCGGCCGGTCGAGGCGGCGGAGAGCACGCTGAACGCGATCTCGCCGAGGTTGCCACCGACCAGGATGCTCAGGGCGTGCCGCACCGAGGACCACATGGCCCGTCCCTCGACGAGCGTGGCGATGATCGTCTCCAGCCGGTCGTCGGTGACCACCAGGTCGGCGGCGGCGCGGGCGGCCGGGGTGCCGCGCTGACCGAGCGCGATGCCGACGTCGGCCAGGCGGATCGCCGGGGCGTCGTTGGCGCCGTCCCCGGTCATCGCCACGGTCCGGCCCCGGCGCTGCAACGCCTGGATGATCCGTACCTTGTGGGTGGGAGTGCAGCGGGCCACCACGTCGGTGGCCATCAGCCGCTCCGCGAGCGCGGCGTCGTCGAGCCGGTCCAGGTCGGCGGCGGTCACCACCCGTTGCTGCCCGTGGTCGGGACTGATCGCGGCGGCGATCGCCTCGGCGGTGGCCGGATGATCCCCGGTGATCATGACGGTGTGCACGCCCGCCTTGCGGATCCGCTGCACCGCCGGCCGGGCGCTCTCCCGCACCCCGTCCGCGAGGGTCAGGAAACCCACGAAGACCAGCCCGTCGACCTGCTCGTCGGTGACCGCGTCGACGGTCACCTGGCACTCGGCCACGGCGAGGACGCGGTGCCCGGCGCCGGCCCGACCGGCAAGCATGGCCTGCACCTCGTCCCGGCCCGCCGCGTCCAACGGCCGGTCACCCCCGGCGGTACGCCGGGACGCGCACCGCGGCAACACCGACTCGGGCGCGCCCTTCACACTCAGCAGGAACCCGTCGCCGGTGCGGCCGACCGTGGCGCTGTAGCCCCGGGACGGCTCGAACGGCAGCCCGCCCGTCGCGGTCCAGTCGGCCGCCCCGGTGCGCTCGGTCACCCCGGCCGCGTTCGCGCCCCGGCGTACCGCCCGGTCGGTCTGCTGCGGCAGTTTCTCCGGGTCGGCCGCCGCCGGGGTGGCCCGCAACGCCGCGGCGAGCGTCGACCGGAGCGGGTCGTCCAGGCGGTCCGCCGGGGCGTACCTGTCGTCGCCGGTGCCCACGCCGGCAAGCAGCAGCTTCCCCTCGGTGAGCGTGCCGGTCTTGTCGAAACAGAGCACGTCCACCCGGCCCAGCGCCTCGATGGTGCGCGGGTTGCGGACCAGCGCGCCGTGCTCGGCCAGCCGCCGCGCCGCCGCCAGTTGCGCGGCGCTGACCAGGAACGGCAGCCCCTCCGGCACCGACGCGACGGCCAGGTTCGCGGCGGTCGCCGCCGTCTCGGCCAGGGGTACGCCCCGGAGCAGCCCCGCCCCGGCCACCGCGATCGCCGAGCCGGCCGCAAGCGGTACGGCGGCGTTCGTCAGCTTGCCCAGCCGCGCCTCCACCCCGCTGGCCGGCGGAGCCTGCTTGGCCAGCGCCAGGCTCCGCCCCGACTCGGTCTGCTCGCCGGTCGCCACCACCACGGCGGTGCCGTGCCCGGCGGCCACCGTGGTGCCCTCGAAGAGCATCGAGTGTCGCTCCGCGATCGCCGCGGCGACCACCGGTTCGGGGTTCTTGGCCACCGGAAGCGACTCACCGGTCAGCGACGACTCGTCGGCCTCCAGCCCGTCACTTGTCAGCACCCGGCAGTCCGCCGGTACGGCGTCACCGGAACCGATGCTGATCACGTCGCCGGGCACCAGGTCCTCGGCGGGCACCACCCGTTCCGTGCCGTCGCGCCGCACCCGGGCGGTGACGGCCGAGCGGGACAGCAACTCGGCGAGCGAGCGTTCGGTGTTGCGCTGGTGCACCGCGCCGACGAGAGCGGAGCCGCCGACCAGGCCGCCGACGAGCGCCGCGTCGACGAGTGAGCCGAACGCGGCGGAGAGCACCGCGCCGGCCGCCAGCACCGGGGTGAGCGGGTTGGACAGCTCGTCGACGAACGCGCGGAGCAGCGCGAACGGCCCGTGCCCGTCGTCGGCCGCGGCACCCCGGCGGCCGGCCGCCTCCTCGTCGGTCAGCCCGGCGGGTCGGGTGTCGAGCTGCTCCAGGACGGTCTCCACCGGCATGAGGTGCCACGCGGTGAGCGCCGGCGTCGGGGTGCCGGCGCGGTCCGGCAACCGGTGCGCCCGGACGACGCCGTGCCCGAAGGCGACCATGGCGGCGCCGTTCACCGCCGCCATGGTCCGGCCGGGAAGCAGCCGCCGGTCGGCGGTGAACGCGCCGAGCGCGCCGAGCCCGCTGCCGGCCATGGCGATCCTGATGTTCTGCCCGGTCATCCGGCGGGCCACCCCGGCGGCGTCGATGAGCAGGGCGGGGATCCGCAGGTCGTCGCCGACCAGCAGGTGCGCGCCCCACGGGGGCAGGTCGTCCGGCCCGGACACGCCGAGGCCGCAGTCGGCGGCGGCGAGCGCCGACCGCTCACCGGACACCACGAGCACCACCGCGCCCTCGCGTTGCAGGTCACGGACGGCGGCGGCGAGCCGGGACCCGCCCGGTACGTGCCGGTCGGCGAAGTCGTACCGGCCGTCCCCGGCACCGCCGACCACGAGCCGGACGTCTGCCTGACGGGCCGCGGAGACGAGCGCGTCCACCCCCGGGGCTGGTTCCGGCTCGACCCGCAGCACCGCGGCGAGCCGCCCGCCCTCGGCCAGCCCGAGCAGCCGCCCACCGTGGGCCCGTAACCGCTCGCTGTCCGGGGTGTCCCCGGGATCGGAGGCGTCGAGCCGGTCCAGCGGCCCGAGCCGCCAGCCGTCGTCGGTCCGTACCCCGTCCGGGCGGGCCGGGTCGAACAGGGCGAACGCCCGGGCGGCCACCTGCTGGGTGTCCGCGCCGGGCAGTGGCGCCAGGTCGGACAGCACGCCCCGGTCGGAGCCGAGCACCGCGGCGTCCAGCACCACCGTGTCGATCCGGTCCAGCTCCCGCAACACGCTACGGTCCATCGCGATCACGCCGCGCCGGGCCAGCATCCGGCCGAGTTGCGCCGCGTACCCCTCGCGTCCGCTGCCCGGCGCCTTGGGCAACGCGGACAGCGCCAGCGCGGCGGCGCGCTTGCCGCCGGCCACCGGGATCGCCGCCGCGCCCGCCGCCGCACCGGCCGTGAGCACCCGCTTGACGTAGCGCTCGACCTGGCCGTCCGGGACCGGGCAGGGCCGCTCGCCGTCCGGCACCCGCGCGACCGCCCGGTCCGGGTCGCCGGTCAACCCCGGCTCGGCGCGGCTCCACGCGGCGAGCTGGGCCCGCGCCTCACCCCACTGCACCACCCGCTGCGCGCCGTCGAGCACGATGCCGGCCCAGCCGCCGGTGAGACCCTGCACCACCGCCTCGGCGAGCGGGAACAGCACCTCGGCGCGGGGGTCGGCGCGCAGGCCACGGTCGGCCAGCGCGTGCAGCCTCGGATGCAGGTCGACCGCGTTCAGCAGGCCGGCCACCTCGCCGGGCACCGGAGTGAACGGCAGGATCCGGGTGGCCGCGGAGATGGTCAGGCCGAGCGCGTCGGACGCAAGCGCGCCGAGGGTACGGGGGGTGCGCGGACCCTCCTCCGGCGGATGCGGCGGCGGGATTTCCGGGTCCGGCTCGAACGGGCAGGCCCGCTCGGCGCGCGTCACGGTGTCGATCAGGTCCCGCAGCCTCGGCGCCGGGTCCCCGGTCGCCACCACCACCCGGCCGGAGGGCGCGTTCACCCGGGCCCAGGTCACCCCCGGCACCGCCTCCAACGCCGCCTCGACCTGCCGGGCCAGCCGGTCCCCACCGTCCTGGCAGACGCCGTGCACCTCGATGTGGTGCCGGCCGTCCCGGGACCACACCCGACGTCGGGCCAGGTTCGCCAGCCGAGCCAACCGGGTGGTCGCCGCGCCCACGTTCCCGGCCGCCTCGGTCACGACGGGCGGGACGGCGCCCCCGGGCAGGACCGACCCGACGGTACGCGCCACCCGCGCGACGGCGTCCGGCACGGCGGCCGGCGACAGCAGGAGACCGGCGAACCCGTACGCCATCTCGCCTCCCGGACTCGTCCCGGCGGCCCGACTTCCCGGCGCGGCGTCCGTTATGCCCCCGGAGTGGGGGAAGTTTCCCCGCTGCCCGGCGCATGGACGCCGGGGGCGGTGGAATGCCGGTCGGGTCGAATGCCGTCGTCACAACCGGGGGAGGCAGGGATGAGCACGCTGACGCGAGACCTGAGCGGAGCACGGGAGACGATCCGGGCGTACAGCCGCCGGGTGGACCTCCCGCTGCTGGGCGAGGTGGCGGTGCCCCCGCCGGACAAGCTGGCCTACTACGCCGGCATCGGGGTGCTCGCCGCGTTGCAGGTCATCGAATGGCCGCTCGCCCTGGTCATCACCGCCGGGCACGTCCTCGCCGACCAGCACGCCTCCGGCCTGGCGAAGGGCATCGGCGAGGCGCTGGAGACCGCCTGACGAGACCGGGCCCACAGTTGACCTCAACCACGGTTGAGGGCACAGGCTGGAGCCCATGACGACCGCCACCGCCCCGCCGGAGACCGCCGCCACCGGTTTGTGGTCGCCGGGCCTACGGGCGATGACGGTGGGCAGCGTCGCCCTGGTGTCGCTGCTCGCGTTCGAGGCCCTCGCGGTGGGCACCGCCATGCCGACGGTCGCGCGCAGCCTGGACGGGCTCGGCCTGTACGCGCTCGCCTTCGGCGGGTCGTTCGCCTCCGGCGTGGTCGCGATGGTCGCCTCCGGCATCTGGTGCGACGCGCGCGGACCACGGCCGGCCATGTGGCACGGGGTGGCCTGGTTCGTCGCCGGCCTGATGCTGGCCGGCGCCGCCACGACCATGGGCGTGCTCGTCGTCGGGCGGGTGGTGCAGGGCTTCGGCTCCGGCCTGCTGTCGGTGGCGCTCTACGTGATCGTCGGGCACGCGTACCCGGAGCGGTTGCGGCGGCGGATGTTCGCCGCCTTCGCCGCGGCCTGGGTGGTGCCGTCGCTTGTCGGGCCGGCGCTGGCCGGTCTGATCGTGGAGCACCTCAGCTGGCGCTGGGTGTTCCTGGCGGTGCCGGTGGTCGCGGTGCCGGCGGTGCTGCTGATCCAGCCGGGGCTGCGGACGCTTGCCGGCACCGTGCCGACCCGGCCGCCGGCCGGCGCGCTCGCCCGGGTGGGCTGGGCCTGCGGGGCGGGGGCGAGCGCCGCGCTGCTGCACTACGGGGGGCAGCAGCGCGGCGCGCTCGCCGCCGGACTGATCGGGGTGGCGCTCGCCGGGCTGCTCGGCTGCGTACCGCGGTTGTTGCCGCCGGGCTTCCTGCGGGCGGCGCGCGGACTGCCGACGGTGATCGGCCTGCGCGGGCTGGCCTCGGCGGCGTTCGTCGGCGCCGAGGTGGTGATCCCGCTGATGCTCTCCCGCGAGCGTGGCTTCACGCCCACCGGCGCCGGGCTGGTGCTCACCGTCGGTGCGCTCTCCTGGTCGGTGGGCTCGTGGATCCAGGGCCGGATCCGCGCGCCCCGCTCCGCGGCCAGCCTGCCCCGGGCCGGCTTGGCCTGCATCGCCGCCGGCACGGCCGGTGTCGCGTCGGCGCTGCTGCCGGGCGTTCCGGTGGCGGCGGCGGTGCTCGCCTGGGCGGTCGCCGGCCTCGGCATGGGCCTGCTCTATCCCTCGCTGTCGGTGCTCACCCTGGAGTTGTCCGCCCCGGCCGAGCAGGGCCGGAACTCCTCGGCGCTGCAACTGGGCGACTCGCTGGCCGCCGCCGTCGTGCTGGCGTTGACCGGGGCGGTGCTGGCCACCGGGTCGTCGCCCGGTCCGGCGAGCTACGCGGCCACGCTCGCCGTCGCGGCCGGCTGCGGCCTGCTCGGCCTGCTGCTCGCGGGGCGCGTGGCGCCCCGGCCGATCGGCTGAGCGGGCCGGTCTTCTGAACGGGCTGGTCTTCTGGGCGGACCGGTCTTCTGGGCGGGGGCGTTATGCCTGGGTGGGGCGCTTGCCTAGGCGGGCGGCCCGCCGGGCCGTCACGATCGGCGCCGGCGTTCCGTCCCTTGTCGGGAGCGGCTTTCGGTGCGGACCCGACGGCCGGCGGCAAGAGCGGGAGGATGTGACGATGCGGGTGCTGGTGACCGGGGCGACCGGACGGCTCGGACGGGTGGCGGTGCCGCGGCTGCGGGACGCGGGGTTCACCGTCCGCGCGGTGAGTCGCCGACCCGCCACCGGCGGCCCTGGCGGCGGCGCTGACGGTGCCGGCGGTGGCGCTCACGGTGCCGGCGACGGCGTCGAGTGGCTGCCGGTCGATCTGGACACCGGCGCCGGACTGGCGGAGGCGGTCGCCGGGACCGAGGCGGTGCTGCACCTGGCCTCGTCGCCGAACCGGGACACCCACCGGATCGACGTGCTCGGCACCCGCCGGCTGACCGTCGCGGCCGGGCACGCCGGGGTGCGACACCTGGTATACGTCTCGATCGTCGGCGTGGACCGGGTGCCGCTGGCGTACTACCGGCACAAGCTCGCGGCCGAGCAGGTGGTGGCCGCCGGAGAGGTGCCCTGGAGCGTGCTGCGGGCGACCCAGTTCCCCGAGTTCCTGGCCGGCCTGCTGGGCGGCGCGAGCCGATTGGGTCCGGTGATCGGGGACCGGGCCGTACTCGCCCAGCCGGTCGACCCGGGCGAGGTGGTGGACCGGCTGGTGGCGCTGCTGTCCGCCGGGCCGTCGCGCCGGGTCGAGGACTTCGGCGGGCCGGAGGTGCTCCGCTTCGACGAGGCGGCCCGGAGCTGGCTCGCGGCCCGCGGGTCGCGACGGCCGCTGCTGCCGGTGCGGATTCCCGGGCGGCTCGGCCGGGAACTGCGCGCCGGTGGGCTCACCACGACCGCCACGCCCACAGGTACGCGTACCTGGGCCGACTACCTCGCGGACACGTACGGGGGAACCGGCCGAAGATGAGATCCGGTCGGGTCCGGGGCGGCCTACCGTGACCTCATGCTGGTCTTGGCGATCACCGTGGTGCTGTATGTGTTCGGCTTCGTCTTCCTCTACGGGGTGATCCGGGTCGGTGTCCGACACGGGATCGCCGACGCCGAGGCGAACCGCCCCGAGCCGCTGCAACGGCGGCACCTCACCGAGGTGTAAGGCGGGGGCCCCGCTTAACGGATTCGGTATAGGCGGGGGCCCCTATTAACAGCGCGGTGAGCGGATTGCCGGCACGGGTGCGAGGATCGCATCCGTGATGGGGACGCTGAAGACGGAGCCGGCCCGGGGCCGGCTGGACCTGTTGGCGCCGCCGGTTGCCGCGGCGGTGGAGCGGTGGCCGGACGAGGCGCCGGTCGACGTGGGCGAGGTGCTTGTCGCGCCGATCGACGCCGACCTGGCCGACACGGCGGCCTTCTGCGCGGCGTACGAGGTGGGGCTGGAGGAGTCGGCCAACTGTGTGGTGGTCGCCGGCAAGCGCGGCGGCGAAACCCGCTACGCCGCCTGCATCGTGCTGGCCACCACCCGGGCGGATGTGAACGGCGTGGTCCGCAAGCTGCTCGACGTACGCAAGGCGAGCTTCGCGCCGATGGCCGAGGCGGTGGAGCTGACCGGGATGGAATACGGCGGGATCACGCCGATCGGGTTGCCCGAGGAGTGGCCGATCCTGGTCGACGCGCGGGTGATCGCCACGCCCCACGTGATCATCGGGTCGGGCGTACGCCACAGCAAGATCGCCCTGCCCGGGCCGGTGCTCGGCGCGCTGCCCGGGGCCAGGGTGGTGGAGGAGTTGGCCCGGCCGGCCTGACCGCTCACCCGCATCGATCTTGTTCCACGTGAAACATCACGCGGCGGCCTCGCGCTGCGCCACCTCACGCAACGCGGCGAGCAGCGTGGCCGGCTCCTGCGCGCCGGTTACCGCGTACTTTCCGGCCAGCACGAAGGTCGGGACGCTGGAGACGCCGAGCTGGTGCGCGGCGCTCAGATCGGCGGCGACCTCGCGGCGGCCGAGGTTCGACTCCAGATACCGGCGGGCCTCGGTCTCGTCCAGCCCGACCTCGCCGGCGAGCGTGACCAGCGTGTCGATCGATCCGACGTCGACGCCGTCGAGGAAGTGCGCCCGGTAGAGCCGCTCCACCGTCTCCGCGGCCCGCCCCCGCTCGGTGGCGAACCGCACCAGCCGGTGCGCGTCGAACGTGTTCGCCGCCACCGCCCGGTCGAACCGCAGGTCGAGGCCGGTGCCCTCGGCTATGCCGGAGACGTGGGCGGCCATGCCCTCGGCCTTGTCCCGGCCGCCGAACTTGTCGGCGAGCGCGTCGAGCAGCGGCCTCGGCTCGGTGACCGGCGTGGGGTCGAGCTGGAACGGCCGGTACCGGACGGTCACCTCGCCGTCGTACGACTCCAGGGCCTGCTCCAGCCGGCGCTTGCCGATCCAGCACCAGGGGCAGACGACGTCGGCGTAGATCTCGATCTCCATGACCAGCGACAACCCGCCGGTCAGGAGATCTGTTCCCGGACCTGGCGCTTCAGGCGGGCCAGGATGGCGGTGCCGCCGCGTACCCGCAGCGGGCTGATCGCCTGGGCCAGCCCCATCCGCTGGTAGAGGTCGTCCGGCACGGCAAGCACCTCCTCGGCGCTCGCCCCGGCCAGCCCTTCGGCGAGGATGCCGGCGAACGCCCGGGTGGTGGGCGCCTCCGGCGGGCAGTCGAAGACCGTGCTCACGGTCTTGTCCGCGCGCACCTCGGCGCGTAGGAAGAACGCGGTCTGGCACTCGGGGACCTGCTCCAGCTCGTCCCGGTTCACCCCCTCCGGCAGGGGCGGGATCACGTCGGCGAACTCCAGCAGCATCTCCAGCACGACGTCGCGCGGTGCGGAAGCGAACTCGTCGACGATCTCGGCCAGCTTGGTCGGCATCTCGGGCATGTGTCGAGGCTATCCGCCGCGTCCCGCGCGGGCGGGCGGGGTGTTAAGCGGGGGCCCTTCCTCTACCGCAGGCGTTAACCGGGGCCCCCGCCTTTCACGCAGTGGGGGTGGGCTGGGTGGCCAGGTCGCCGAGGGAGATGATGCCGACCAGCTTGCGCTCGTTGTCGCAGACCAGCACGCGCCGGATGTTGCGCTCGCGCATCAACGCGGCGGCCTCGCTCGCCGTGCAGTGCTGCTCGATCATGACGACCTCACGCGTGATGATCGATCCGATAGTGGTGGTGCCCGGGTCGGCGCGTTCGGCCACCGCCCGCACCACGATGTCACGGTCGGTCAGCACACCGGCGAGCGTGGCGCCGTCGGTCACCACCACGTCGCCGATGTCCGACTCCTTCATCACCCGGGCCGCCTCGTCCAACGGGGTCTCCGCAGGGAGGTAGACCACCTGCTTGGTCATCACGTCGCTGACGCGGTACATGGGAGCCTCCGAAACGCCTCGGTCGATCCTTCTGCGGTACCCGGTGGCGCGTTAGCTACACCGCGTTGCGGCGTGTCGCGCCCATCTCGTCGAGCAGGCGCTCCACCACGCCCTCCACCGGCAGCTCGGTCCGCTCGCCGGTGGCCCGGTCGCGCAGTTCCACGTACCCGTCGGCCAGGCGGCGGCCGACCACGACGGCGCGCGGGATGCCGATCAGCTCGGCGTCGGTGAACTTCACCCCGGCGGACACGTGGGTGCGGTCGTCGACGAGCACCCGCAGGCCGGCGGCGGCGAGGCGTCCGCCGAGCTCAAGCGCCGCGTCGAGCTGCGCCCCCTTCCCGGCGGACACCAGGTGTACGTCGCACGGCGCGACCTCGGCCGGCCAGAGCAGTCCCCGGTCGTCGTGGTGCTGTTCGGCGACGGCGGCGACCGCCCGGGACACGCCGATGCCGTAGCAGCCCATGGTGGGCCGGACCGGTTTGCCCTCGGGGCCGAGCACGTCGACCGCGAAGGCGTCGGTGTAGCGGCGGCCGAGCTGGAAGATGTGCCCCACTCGATGCCCCGCCGCATGGTCAGCGTGCCGTCGCCGCAGGCCGGGCACGGGTCGCCGGGCCGCACCTCGGCCGCCTCGATCGTGTCGTCGGGGACGAAGTCGCGCCCGCACACCACGTCGGTGGCGTGTCGGCCCGGCTCGTTGGCCCCGGTGAGCCAGGTGGTGCCGGTGACCACGCGGGGGTCGACGAGGTAGCGGATGCCGTGCTTGGCCAGGATCTGCGGCCCGAGGTAGCCGCGGACCAGCTCCGGGTGCGCGGCCCAGTCGTCGAAGACGGCCACGGTGGCCGGGGCCAGCACCGCCTCGACCCGCTTCAGGTCCACCTCGCGGTCGCCCGGCAGGCCGATCACCAGCAGCTCGGCCTGCTCGGCGCCGGGCCGACGCACGGCAAGCACCACGTTCTTCAGGGTGTCGGCGGCGGTCCAGCCGGTGCGGCCGGCGAGCGCGCGGGCGTTCGCCACGTCGACCAGGGACGCGATGGTCGGCGTCTCCGGGGTGTCGTGCACCTCCGTGGCCGGGCGCGCCTCCGGGTCACCGGCGGCCGGCGCGCGGGTCACCACCGCCTCGGTGTTCGCGGCGTAGTCGCAGGCCAAGCAGCCGACGTAGGTGTCCTCGCCGACCGGCGTGGCGGCCAGGAACTCCTCGGACGCGGAGCCGCCCATCGCCCCGGACGTCGCCCGCACCACCGTGAAGTCCAGCCCGAGCCGGGTGAAGATCCGCTGGTACGCCTCCCGGTGCCGGTCGTAGGCGGCCTGGAGCCCGGCGGCGTCCAGGTCGAACGAGTAGGCGTCCTTCATCAGGAACTCGCGCCCGCGCAGCAGGCCGGCCCGGGGCCGCGCCTCGTCGCGGAACTTCGTCTGGATCTGGAACAGCGTCACCGGAAAGTCCCGGTACGACGTGAACAGGTCCTTCACCAGCAGCGCGGCCAGTTCCTCGTGGGTCGGCGCGAGCAGGTGCTCGGCGCCCTTGCGGTCGGCGAGCGTGAAGATGTCGTCGCCGTACTCGGTCCACCGCCCGCTGGTCCGGTAGGGCTCGGCCGGAAGCAGCGCCGGGAAGTGCACCTCCTGGTCGCCGATCGCGGTCATCTCGTCCCGGACGATCGCGGTGATCCGGTCCAGCACCAGCTTGCCCAGCGGCAGCCAGGTGTAGCCGCCCGGCGCGGCCCGGCGGACGTAACCGGCGCGCAGGAGCAGCCGGTGGCTCGGCACCTCCGCGTCGGCCGGGTCCTCGCGCAGGGTCCGGAGCAGCAGGGTCGACATGCGAAGCAGCATCGCCGCAGCGTATGCGACAGGCCGTGGCCGGGCGATCCCTTTCGGTGCGGGTGCGTCCTTCGTCGTCGGGGCAACGACAGACGCACCCGTGGCCGGGCGGTCGTCACACCCGCGGGGTATGAAGGGCGGATGGAACATCGACCGCGGCTCTCGTTGACGTCCACCGTGCTCGACGCGCCGTCCGCCCAGGAACTGGCGGTCTTCTACGAGCGGCTGCTCGACTGGCCGCGCCGCGAGGACGAGCCGGACTGGGTGGTGCTGGCCGCACCGGGCGGCGGCGCCACGCTGGCGTTCCAGGACGAGCCGGCGTACGTACGTCCGGTGTGGCCGGCCGGACCGGGTGATCCGCCGATGATGCTCCACCTCGACATCAAGGTGGACGACCTCGACGCGGCCTCGGCGTACGCGGTGTCGCTGGGGGCGACGCTGGCCGACTTCCAGCCCCAGGACGACGTGCGGGTGCACCTCGACCCGGTCGGTCACCCGTTCTGCCTCTATCTCTGAGCGGTCACCGGCGGGCTACGCTGCCGGGATGACCGCCACACCGTCTGCCCGCGCGGTGGCCCAGTACGCGACGACGACCGGCAACCTCACCGCCCGGATGGCGCTGCACGCCCACGGCACCAACCCGCAGGGCTGGTTCGCCTGGCTGGGTGAGCGGCTGCCGCTGACCGGGGACGTGCTGGAGGTGGGCGCGGGCACCGGTGAGCTGTGGCGTCGGCTGGAGCGTCGCGCGACTGGGTTCAGGCTCACCCTGACCGACTTCTCATCCGCCATGTGTGACCGGCTGCGCGAGGTGCCCGGCGCCCGGGTGCAGCGCTGCGACGCCACCCACCTGCCGTACGCCGACGGTTGCTTCGACGCGGTGATCGCCAACCACATGCTCTACCACCTGGACGACCCGGACGCGGCACTGGCGGAGTTCGCCCGGGTGCTGCGCCCCGGCGGGCGGCTCGCCGTCGCGGTGAACGGCCGCGACCACCTCGCCGAGGTGGACGCGCTCGGCCCGGTCGTCGACCGGCCCGACATGACCGCCGGCTTCCACCTGAACGGCGTCACCGCCGAGACCGCGCCCGTCCGGGTCGCGGCCCACTTCACCGACGTGACGGTCGCGCGCTATCCCGACGAGCTGGCGGTGCCCGCCGTGGCGCCGGTCCTCGCCTACCTCGCCAGCATGGTCGGGCCGCTCACCGCCGCGCAGGAGTCGGCCGCCCGCGACGTGGTCCAGGCCCGCATCGAGGCGGAGGGCGCCTTCCGGGTACGCAAGCACACTGTGCTGATCAGCGCCGTGCGTGACTCCCGCTGATCCGGACGAAGGCGCGCCAGGCGTCGGGGGCGAAGGTGAGGACCGGCCCGGCCGGGTCCTTGCTGTCGCGCACCCCCACCACACCGTCCAGGTTGTCCGCCACTTCGACGCACTCGCTCTGACCGCTACGGGTGGGCTTGCGCCAGATCGCACCGGTCAGTTCCATGACCCGACCACTTCCTTCATCAGCTCGATCGACTGGCGGCGAGACAATGCCTCGCTCCGAACGCTCTCCCACCTGGACAGCAGGATAGCCACTCCTTCGTCGTTGTCGATCACCGTTCCCCCGAGCTGGTTCTCCAGGTAACCGATCCAACCCCCGTCGCCGCCACGGGCAAGTGTGAATGGTCCGGTCAGTCCGATGTGCAGGCTGACGTCGGCCGGAATCACATGAACGGCGACATGGGGTAGCCCGTTTGCGTCGATCAGGTGCGCGATCTGTTGGCTCATCAAGCCGCGGAAGGATTCGTCCGCCCGTCGCAGCACCGCTTCCTCGATCACCGCGACGAACTTGGGTGGATCGGGGCGGGTGAGCACTGACTGCCGGTCGAGCCGGACCGCAAGGCGTCGATCACCTTCTTCGACGGCGAGCATGTCATCGGTGTTGATCATCGCGCGGGCGTAGTTCTCGGTCTGCAACAGGCCAGGGATGAGGCCCGGCTGGTAGCAGCGCAACTGCTGGGCCTGGCGTTCGGCTTCCAGCCACGGGCGGAACCAGCTCGGCTGGCCGTCCCGCTCGGCGAGCTTGAGCAGCGACGTCAACAACCCGCCGGTGCCCAGCACCTCGTCGGCCCGCTTCAGGAAGAACCGGTCCAACGGCCGCTGACCCAACTCCACCGCCGACACCTGCGAGTTGGAGAAGTGCACCAGCTTCCCGAACTCTTCCTGGCTCAGCTCGGCCCTGAGTCGCAACCGCCGCAGTTGGGTGCGGATCAGGTCGGCTGTCGGCTCGTTCTCCACGCGGCCTCCTCGATCGCCGGCCGGCTTCTCGACCCCCTCCCGGGCCGGCTCCGGCGACTTCCGAGCGTAGTGGTGCTCTCAGCAGACTGTCACGCATGAACCTTCCCGTACCCCGGCTCGGGCCGCACCCCGACCGGCCGCGCCCCTGCCCGCCCGACCAGCCGGCGCACCTGCCGATCCGGCCCCTGTGGCTCTGCCGCGCCTGCGGCTCACCGTGGCCCTGCGCCCACGCCCGCCTGCTGCTCACCGTCGAGTACGCCGACCACCCGGTCGACCTGGCCGTCTACCTCTCCGGGCTATACCACGAGGCCACCCACGACCTGTTCCGCCTCAACCCGCACGACGGCCCGACCCCACGTGACCTGTTCAACCGGTTCGTCGGCTGGGGCCCGTACCGGCGTGGTGTCGCCGGGGCGGTCTGATCGTCGGCCCCAAGGCGGCGGCCCCGTCGATAGGATCCGGCGTGATGGCAGCGCGTAGACATGTCGTGTCCGGGGACTTCGACCTGACCATGGACGAGTTGCGCGTCGTCGCGGGCTACGTGGTTCGGCACGCGGAGGACGTCCTGCCGGTCTTCGAGCAGGCCGTACCCGATGATCCGCGCCCTCGCGCGGCGATCGGGGCGGCCCGGGCGTTCGTCGACGGTGCCGCCCGGACGAAACTGCAACGTGTCGCGTCCATGGACGCGCACCGAGCCGCCCAGGCCGCGCCGTCCGAGGCCGCGCGCCTGGCCGCGCGATCCGCCGGTGACGCCGCCGCGGCGGCGTACCTGCATCCCCTCGCCCGGGCCAGCCAGGTCGGTCACATCCTCCGGGCCGCCGCGAGCGCGGCGCGGATCGGGGAACTGGCGGCCGACGGTGACCCGGCGGTCGGTGCCGCCCTGCTGGACCGCTCGCGACGCCGTGCCACCCCGGCGCTCGTCGACGTGCTCCGCCGCTACCCGCCGGTGACCGGTGGCAGCAGCCGGGTCGCCCGGCTGATGGGCGCCCTCGACGATGCCCTGCGGCGGACGCCGGCCGCTGACGAGGAGGAGGACGACTCGTGATCCTGCCGAAGGTCAGGGATCCCCGCTTCATCACGATCCGTCGCGGCGGGACGCTCACCGACGACGACCACCGACTGCTCGCACTCTGGGCCGCCGACTGCGCGGAGCACGTCCTCGACCTGTTCGAGGCGGTCCGGCCCGACGACCCGCGCCCACGTGCGGCGATCGAGCACATCCGGGCCTGGGTGCGTGGCGAGGTCACGATGATGGTGTCCCGCGCGGCCGGCGGTCACGCCATGGGCGCGGCCCGGGACCTGCGTGGAGCGGCCCGGCACGCGGCGTACGCCGCCGGGCAGGCCGGGGCCGTCGCCCACGTCGCCGCGCACGAACTCGGCGCCGCCGCGTACGCGATCAAGGCGGTCCGGGCGGCGGCGCCGGACGGTCTGGTCGACGAGGCGGGGCGGGCCGAGTGCCGGTGGCAGCGCGACCGACTCCCGGCGGCGATCCGCGACCTGGTCCTCGACGACCAGCGGTTGCGCAACGACATCTGCTGGTCGGTGTTCGACTGCTGAGCCGGGACCTGTTCGACTCGTTGGTGCGGCGTACCGGTCAGTTGACCGCGTCGCCGGTCGCGCCGGGCCGACCCGCCAGGGCGCTCAGCTCGGCGGCCCGCGTCACCTGGATGCGGCCGGCGAGCTCCTTGACCTGCGGGCTGCCCCCGGCGGTCCGCTCACCCTGACACAGCACGACGGTCTGCTCGAGGTGCGCCCGGAGCAGACCGACGGCCCGGGACGGCACCTCGGCGTCGGGGGCGGCGCGCAGGTCGGCGAGGCGCTCGTCCGTGACCATGCCGGGCATCTGATGCCCCTCGTGGATGTTCCGCTCCGGGACGTTGCCGGCGGCCAGCAACCCTCGCAGCTCCACCACCTCGGCGCGGTGCGCCGTCCGGACGTCACCGAGGACGGTGCGCAGCGCGGGATCGGTGGTCGACCGACGGGTGTCGAGGTGGTCGATCAGCGCGAGAACTCCGTCGTCCATCGGCAGCAGCAGTTGGATGAAGGCGTCGTCGGTGCCGCTGAGCGTGACCGGCGCGGCGGGCGCGCCGGACTGGTCGACGCGGTCCGCATGCCGGGTCAGGGCGACGGCCAGCGTCGTCGCGGCCAGCGCCACGACGACTCCGGCGATCCGCCAGGCGGGGGTCCTGAGGGCGGAACCGATCATCAACGCGCGGCCTGGAACGCTCGACCGATCGCCGTCGCGCTGGTGCCGTCGCTGAACAACCCGGACCTGTCCCTGTCGGTCGCGGGCAGGCCGAACCAGGCGTACCGCTGCACGTAGGGGAGTTGGCCGAGCATGGCGGTGGCCGCACTGAGGAAGGCCGCCTGCTGCGCCTGACCGGGGAATATCTGACGCCCGCCGTCGTAGCGGATCAGTGCGAACTCGGTCAGCCAGATCGGTTTCCGGTAGCGCTGGTAGACGGCTTGCAGGTACTGCCGCAACTGGTTCACCGCCGCGGCCGTGGTGAAGTCGGCGCCATACCAGTGCAAAGCGATGAAGTCGACCCGGTGACCTCTGGCCTCGGCGCCGGCCATGAACCTGTCCAGCCAGCCCTGGGGGTCCGCGCCACCCCAGGCGACCGCCGGGCTGCTCAGTTTGCTGCCCGTCGCCATCAGTCGCGGCCACAGGTCAAGTGCCTGTTCGACGGTCATGTTCGCCTGCTCGGGCAGGTCCGGCTCGTTGAAGCCGAGCAGGTAGGGTCCGGCCGAGCGGGCCCGGGCCAGGTCCGCGGCGTTGACGTTTTCCGCGCTACGGATCATGGGCACGAACGTCGCGCCCCGTGGGGTGCTGATCCCCGGGTGCTGGGTGCCCCAGGTGTAGTACCAACCGGCCTTCGAGTTGGCCAACGCCTGACTCACGCCGGCGAAGTTCCACACCCCGACGCCCTTGCGGGTGGAGCTCACCGCCGGCACCACCGGTGCCTTCGAGGGCAACGGACGCACCGACGGCGACGGCGACGGGGACGGGGACGCGACGACGGTGGGCGCTGCGGGTGGCGCGGCGGCCCAGGACGGCACGGCCGGTGGCGCGGCGGCCGGATCGGCCGGCAGGAGCACCACCACCGCGCTGATCGCGACGACCGCCGCCACCGTCGCGGCGAGGGACGGCATCAGGCCCCGGGGTACGCGCACCGCCGGGTGGACGACGGTCGGCGGCGGCCCGACGGTCTGCGGGGCAGCCGGAGGCGCGGTCGTGGGCGGGACGTGAGTGCCGAGGCCGGGCGGAAGGGGCAGCAGCGGCATCCCCGCGAGCAGCCGGTCGATCGGCAGGAACGCGCCGCCCAGGTGCCCGCAGAACGCGCAGTCACGGATGTGTCGAGCCAACCGCTTGCGCCACAGCGGGCTGGGACTGCCGTCCCACTGGACCGTCAGGATGTGCAGGTCGGGGCACCCGGGCCGGGCGTGCAGCGCGCGGACGACCCCGCGTGCGCTCTGGATCTGCTCCTTCATCCGGTGGATGCGCACGGCGACGTGCCCCGGTGGCAAACCCGTCGCCTCGGCGATCTCGGCGCGCGTCAGCTCGCCGGTCTCCTCCAGCCACCACAGCGAGAGCAGTTCCTGGTCGTCCGGTTCGAGCCAGCGGGTCGCCTCGGCGACCTCACGCCGCTGGTCGGTCAGGCCGAGCCGGAGAATCGTCATTCCCGCGAAGTCGGCCGCGGGGTCGGGCACGTCGTGGACCACGTCCAGCCCGGCATCGCGGTGGAGGGCGGCCCGTCGGCGCTGCTCCCAGTCGCGCACCTGCCGGACGGTGATCGCCACCAGCCAGGACCGGTACGCCGTCGGGTCGTTGAGGGCGGGCAGGTGCCGGATCACCCGTACCAAAGTCTCCTGGACCACGTCGTCGACGTCGGCGTGGCCGCGGAGCGCGCGCCCGACGATGTTGTAGACAAGCGGGAGAGACGCCGCCACGACGTCGTCGAGAGCGTGCCGGTCGCCCTGGCGGGCCGCGACGACCAATCCGGGATCGGGTACCGCCCGACCGGCTGCCGACATGGTGCCACTCCTTGTGCGCTCGACCCGAACAGCGCCCGTGCGCGCTGCCCGTCTCCTATCGGAGACCGGCGGTTGGCAGGTCAGATTACGGTTTTCCGCCGGGAGACGTCACTGCCCGCGGTGGTGGCATTAATGAGAAATTAAGGATGCGAGGGTAAAAAATTGTTATCCGGAGCGGGCGCGGCGGCCACCAGGGCACCTGTCCGCACCCTTCCTTAATTCCTTTTCCGGAACGTTGCCGCAGGTCACGGGCGTGCACATACTCCATCCGACAGGAGCGTCACCACCGAATCAAAGGAATCACTGGCAATGCGGACTCCCCCCGCGCATGTCGCACCGTCCAGCCGGGCGCACAAGCGCCGCCGCCTCACTCGAATCACGCTCGCCTCCGCGGTCGCCGCGGCCCTGGCCGGCAGCGGCATCTACGTCGCCGGTGCCCAGGCCGAGGAGGTCGTGGTGCCTGGCCGGGTCCAGGCGGAGGCTTTCGCGGCGCAGTCCGGCGCACAGACCGAGAACACCGGCGACGCCGACGGCGGCCGGAACGTGGGCTGGCTCGCCAACGGTGACTGGCTGCGGTACGACGGCATCTCGATCGTCGGCACCGACCTGACGGCCCGGGTCGCCGCGGACAACACCGACGGCGGCACCGTCGAGCTGCGCCTCGGCACGCAGACCGGCGCCCTGCTGGCCAGCTTCCCGATCAGCCACACCGGCGGCTGGCAGAAGTGGACGACGGCGAGCGCCACGGCGGCCAGCGTGCCGGTGGGTCCGCAGACCGTCTTCGCCGTCATGAAGAGCGCCTCCCGGTCGGACTTCGTGAACCTGAACTGGTTCACGTTCGGCTCCGCGACCGGCGCGACGCCGAGCGCGTCGCCCACGGCGAGCGCGTCGCCCACGGCGAGCGCGTCGCCCACGGCGAGCGCCAGCTCGGCGACGCCGCCGACCACCCCGGCCACCCCGACCGCGCCGACGGCCGGTTGGGTCCCGGTCGACCAGGCCAGGTGGAACCAGGAACTTGCCGCCTTCGACGCGATCAAGCCGAAGGCGGTGACGCCGGGAACCACTCGCGTCCCCGAGTTCCACACCGACTGCGAGCTGGCCAACTCGGCGCCGGACGACCCGATCGTCCTGCCCGGCCTGCCGGGTGCCTCGCACATGCACATCTTCTTCGGCCCGAAGGTCGACGCCTTCACCACCACCGACGACCTGCTCTCCTCGAAGACCACCTGCAACGCCCCCGGTGACCTGAGCGCCTACTGGACGCCGGAGCTGCGCAAGGACGGCAAGCCCGTACCGATGAAGAGTTTCCGGGTCTACTACGGCTCGCGGGTGAAGGACCCGTCGGCCGTCAAGCCCTTCCCGCCCGGCCTGCGAATGGTCGAGGGTGACGCCAAGCGGCAGGTCGACACGCCGAAGAACGCCGGTAGCAACCAGTTCTGGTGCGCCGGCAGCGCCGAGACGGGCCGCAGCGCCGACGGCAACTGGCCGGTCTGCGCCTCCGGCGGCAACCTCATCTTCCAGCTCGTCTTCAAGGACTGCTGGGACGGCAAGAACATCGACTCACCCGACCACAAGTCGCACATGGGCGACCCGGTCAACGGCGTCTGCACCGGCAAGTACCCGGTGGCGGTGCCGAACCTGTCCTTCATGGTCAACTACCAGTCGTTGGGCGGGAACGGTCTCAGCCTCTCCTCCGGCAAGCCGTCCTCCATGCACGGCGACTTCATGAACGCCTGGGACCCGGCCCGCATCGGACCGCTTGTCAAGTCCTGCCTGAACCAGAGCGCCAAGTGCGGCACCGAGGTGACCTTCGCCGGCGGCTGACCCCGCACGAACCCCACCCACGGACGGCCCCCACGCCCCGGCGAGGGGGCCGTCCAGCGCGTCGACCCGATCGGTGCGGCCCGGGCGGGGCCGACGGCCGGGCCCATGGTCCGCTCGGGAGGTCGTCGGGAACCGGACGCCGAGACGTCCACCACGTCCGGCCGGGAGGGTCGGCGGGGCCGGCCCGGGCGGTGACAGACTGGGCGACGCAATTCCGCGGGGACGTCGGAGGGGAGGCGCCGTGCGCTGGCGCAGCTTCGTGGCGGTGGGCGACAGCTTCACCGAGGGCATGGACGACGCGTATCCGGACGGCAGCTACCGGGGCTGGGCCGATCTGGTCGCCACCCGGCTCGCGGCCGAGGCGGGCCCCGACTTCGGCTACGCCAACCTGGCCATCCGGGGCCGGCTGTTCCCGAACGTCGTGGCCGAGCAGGTGCCGTCCGCGCTGGCCATGAAGCCCGACCTGATCACTTTCGCGGCGGGCGGCAACGACGTGCTGCGTCGCACCTTCGACCCGGACGCCTTCGTCCCGCGCTTCGACAAGGTGGTCGAGCGGCTGCGGGCCGGCGGCAGCGACGTGGTGCTGTTCCGGTTCGCCGACGTGATGGCCCGGCTGCCCGGGCAGCGGCTGGTGGCTCCCCGGGTGACGCTGCTCAACCGGGTGGTCGGCGAGGTGGCGGAGCGGCACGGGGCGATCCTGGTCGACCTCTACTCCGACCAGGCATACCTCAACCCGATGCTCTGGAGCACCGACCGCCTGCACCTGTCGGCCGCCGGGCACCGGCGGGTGGCCGCGCAGGTCCTCACCGCGCTCGGTGTCGGCTGCGAGGAGGAGTGGCTGATGGTGCCGCCGCACCCGGCACCCACCCCGTGGCTGGCCGCCCGCGCCGCCGACCTGCGCTGGGCCGGTCAACACCTGGCCCCGTGGATCAAGCGCCGGCTGACCGGCCGCTCCTCCGGCGACTTCCTCACCGCCAAGCGGCCGGTCCTCGGGCCGGTAAGCGCCGACTGAGCGGGTGCGCACGCTCCACGTCGCGGACCTGCTGCGGCTCACGCCCGACGACGAGCCCCGCCCCGGGCTGGCGGTCCTGGTCGACGGCGACCGCATCGGGGCGGTCGCGCCGCTGGGTGAGCTGGCCGGCGCGTACCCCCGGGTGCGGGTGCGGCGGTGGGCCGGCACGCTCGGGCCCGCGCTGGTGCACGACGGTCCGCTGCCCCCGGCGCCCACGCCGCGCGAGCGGGTGCACGCGCTGTTCCGGCTCGGCGCCGCCGCGGTGCTCGACGCGCACGTCCCCGACCCGGCGTTGCGGGCCGCCGCCGTCCGCAGCGAGGTGGCGGTGCTGCCCGCCGCCCGGCCACCGGCGCTCGTGGTGGGCGGCCGGGCCGACCTCGCGGTCTTCGACCCGGACGGCTCCTGCCGGGCCACCGTGGTCGCCGGCCGGTTGGTGCACCGCCGCGCCTGACCGCAGTCGGTGCGCGGTCAGGAGAGCTGGAGCCAGCTACGGTCCACCCCCCGCCCGACGCCGAGGAACCACGTCCGGCCGTGCTGGGCCACGACCGTGCCGTCCGGCAGCACCCTCACCGAGGTGCCCGGGTCCGAGGTCCGCAACGGCCCGCGCAGCTCGGGCACCTCGACGTAGCCGCCGCCGGTCACGAAGCCCAACCCGCCGTACGCGCTGGTGACCACCAGCAGGCCGGCGCCGGGCGCGGCGATCCCGTCGGTGTCGTCCGGCAGGGCCGGCCCGGGTTGCCAGCCGGTGCCGGCCAGCCGCCACACCCCGTTCGGCTGCTCCGTTCGGACCAGCCAGACGTCACGCCCGTCCGGTGCGAGCACGAGTTGCCGGGCGGCCCGGGGAACCGACGGCATCTCCTGCCAGGTGGCGCCCTGGTCGGCGCTGGTCACCACGGTCAGGCCGTCGTCGTCGCCGACCGTGAGCCAGAGCCGGCCGTCGGCACCCTCGACCAGTGCGTTCTCGGCGTCCGACCGCAGCGTGATCGGCGGCTGGTGGAAGTGCAGCACACCGCTCACCCGCAGCACGCGTTGCCGGTCGCACGTCGTCGGCACCCCGTCCGGGGGGCAACCGAGGTAGAGCCCGCTCGGGGTGGCGAAGACGCGCCGGACCGCCGCTTGCGGCGCGTCGAACGGGTGACTGGCGAAGCTGTTCCCGCCGTCCATCGTGACGAGGTAGCCCACGCGGGTCATCACGGCCAGCGTGCCCGCGTCCACGGGAAGGAGATGCACCCTGCCGTCCGGCACCGCCGGCAGGGCCGACCGCTGCCAGGTCACGCCACCGTCCACGGTCCGGGCGACGGTACGCCGGCAACCAGCCGCCGACTCGTCGGCCCCGGCGCAGGTGTCGAAGAGCGCCCAGCCGGCGCGGGCCGAGACGAAGCGCAGTTCGGCCAGCTCACCGGACACCCCGGGCAGGGTGACCGTGCGGACCGTGAGCCGGCCGGTCGGGCTCGGCGAGACCGACGGCGTCGGCCGCGGTTCCGGTCGGTCGGCGCGGTGGGCGACCGCGAGCGCCGAGGCCGGCCCGGCCAGCGCCACCGCGAGCAGGCCGGCCAGCAGGCCCCGTCGCCGTCTGCGGCCCCGGATCCGGCGTTGCACGTCGGCCACGCCCGGTGGCCGGAAGGTGGTCGCCGCCGCCGTCTCGAATTCGACGAACAGGTCCTCCACGTCAGGCACGGCGCAGCTCCGATCCGGTCTCGGTGAGGTGGCCGGCGAGCGTGGCCCGCCCCCGGGACAGCCGGGAGCGCACGGTGCCTTCCGGCGCGCCGACCTGCGCGGCGATCTCGGCGACGCTCAGGTGGGCCAGGTGGTGCAGCACGATCGCGCGGCGCTGGTCGGCGGGTAGGGTGGCCAGCGCCTCCAGCAACGCCACCCGGTCCCGTCCCGGGGTGGCCGGGCCTGTTGCCGTGGGGTCATCGCGGTCCTCTGCGGTCGGCGGTGTTCGCAACTGTCACGTGTGACCAGCCGGATCCGCTGCATCCGGTCTTCCCGTCCGCCCGATCAACCGTACGGTCCGGCCTGCCTGACCGTTCCGTCCGGTGTGGCCGCTCCTCGCGAATCGGGATCGCCCGATGTCCGTCCGGCTGGATAACATCCGCTGCCCCCGTCGATCGAGTACGGGGTGAATCGGGGAAAGGTGGATGAGGGATGACCCTC
This sequence comes from Micromonospora sp. WMMD1128, assembly GCF_027497235.1. Classification (NCBI taxonomy): domain Bacteria; kingdom Bacillati; phylum Actinomycetota; class Actinomycetes; order Micromonosporales; family Micromonosporaceae; genus Micromonospora; species Micromonospora sp. WMMD1128. The sequence goes on along the minus strand of NZ_CP114902.1, from coordinate 6,378,044 downwards.
ATGCCTGACAGAAATCCACTTCGGACCGGCGGGCGGAACCTGCTCGCCGCCACGCTGTCCATGATGGTCGCCGCCGGGACGGTCGTCGCCACCGCGGCGCCGGCCGCCGCGTACGACGTGCGCTACGAGACCAGCACCGCCTGGGGCTGGACCGACTCGAAGACGCCGGGCAAGAACAACCTGAACCGGCCGGGAGACCTGCCGGTCGGCACCTGGAAGGACGCCAAGGGTCACCCGCACACGTCGCGGGCCTACCTCACCTTCGACATCTCGCGCTACCGGGGCGCCGACATCGAGCGCGCGGTGCTCGACGTCAAGGAGACCGCCGGCGCGGACTGCACCAAGCGTCCGAAGATCGAGCTGTGGCGCACCTCGCCCTACACCGCGAAGTCGAGCTGGCGGAAGCCCCCGGCCGACCTGGGCCTGGTCGACAACCGTCAGCTCACCAACCAGACCGTCTGTCCGGCGCCCCGGGTCGAGTTCGACGCGAGCGAGGGGCTGCGCCAGGCGCTCGCCGAGGGCCGGTCGACGCTGACCCTGTCGCTGCGGCTTCCGGCCGACGCGGAGCAGGACCCCACGTTGGCCCGCAGGTACGCGGTCAAGGCCGGCATCTCCATCGACTACAACTTCCGGCCGGGCGTGCCGACCGAGCTGGAGACCACGGCCGGCACCGCGTGTACGACCGCCGAGCCGTACCAGGTGGTGCGCTCCCCCACGCTGTCCGGCGTGGTGCACGACCGGGACCGGAACGACACCGGCGGAACCGACCAGCTCACCGCCTTGTTCGCGGCCTGGCCGGTCGACCAGCCGGACGCGCGGGTCGAGCAGACGGACTACGCCCGCGACGGCGAGCGTGCCGTCGGCCGGTTTGACCAGATGTGGCCGGTGCCGTTCGAGCACGACCGCACGTACGCCTGGCGGATGCGTTCGGCCGACAGCCGGGCCACCGGCGACTGGAGCCCGATCTGCTACTTCCGCTACGACGTCCGTGGCCCGGCGACGCCGCCCACGGTGACCTCCACCGACTTCCCGGACGACTACGAGCTGCACCCGGGCCTTCCGGGCGCGTTCACGTTCACGGCCAACGGCGCGACGGACGTCGTGACGTACGGCTACTCCCTGAACTACGGCAGCGAGAAGACGGTCGACGCGGACCGGCCGGGTGGCTCGGCCACAGTCACGCTGACGCCCGGACGCCTTGGGAACACGTTGCGCGTGTGGAGCCTGGACGCGGTCGGCAACCGCTCGGCGACCACCGACTACACGTTCTTCGCCGAGGACGTCTCGCCGATCGTCGACGGCCGGCTGGACGAGATCGGCGTGCCGGCCACGTTCCAGGTGCGCTCGCAGCTCGACGGGGTGGTGCGCTACCGCTACGGCCTGGACGGTGACCCGGAGCGGACCGTCGACGCCGCCGCCGACGGCACCGCCGCGTTCACCGTCACGGCGACCCGGGGCGGCAACCGTACGCTCTCCGTCACCGGTGTCACCGCCGCCGGGGTGGAGGTCACCGCGACGCGGGAGTTCTCGCTGCCCACCGAGCCGAAGATCTCGGCGACCGTCTACGAGGAGTACGGCGTCGGCGGCGGCCAGGGCGTGCCGGGTGTCTTCACCTTCACCCCGCGCGTTCCCGACACGGTCAGCTACCGCTACCACTTCAACGGCGAGGAAGGCACGGTGCGGGCCAACGCCGACGGCACCGCCTCGATCACCTGGACGCCGACCGCGGCCGGCTGGGTGGACCTGGGCGTGTGGGGCGTGAGCCGGGACGGCACCGAGTCGGAGCCGGCGACCTGGTTCTTCCAGGTCCGGGACCTGCTGCCCGGGGTCTACTCCAGCCTGTACTGGCCGGACCAGTGGGCCGGCGGCCCCGGGCAGGCCGGCGAGTTCCGGCTCAGCTCCGAGGTGCCCGACACGGTGGCTTACCGCTACCGCTTCGACGGCGGCGCCGAGCAGAGCGTCGACGCCGACGCCAACGGGTACGCCACCGTCGGCTGGACGCCCGAGCAGGGCGGGACGCACACCCTCACCGTGCGCGGGGTCACCCTTGACGGGACGGTGTCGGCCGAGCGGACGTACACGTTCCTGGTCAACGACGCGCCCCTGGTCTCGTCCGAGCAGTACCCGAAGGAGACGAACAGCGGGCTGCCCGGCGTGGCCGGGGTCTTCACCGTCACCCCGCAGCGCCCTGGCATGGTGAAGTACCACTACACGTTCTGGGGCGAGGAGACGAAAACGGTCGACGCGGCGGCCGACGGCACCGCCTCGATCATCTGGACGCCGGAGACCTCAGGCTGGCGTCAGCTCACGGTGATCGGGGAGACCGCGGACGGCACCAGCACCCAGCCGCGGGAATACACGTTCAGCGTCCGCGAGCCGAAGCCGACGATCGTCTCCTACCTCTACAACGAGTACGACCCGCAGGGCGGCATCGGCGTGGCCGGTGCCTTCCGGTTCGACTCGGAGCTGCCGGACACCATCGCGTTCGTCTACCGGCTCAACGGCGGGCCGGAGCAGACCGTGGCGGTGACCGACGGCACCGCGGCCGAGCTGACCATCACCCCGGACCGGGGTTTCCGGAACACGCTCACCGTCCGGGCCCGTTCGGCCGCCGGCGAGCTGTCCCCGGAGGCGAGCTATTCCTTCGTGGTCAGCACCGCGCCGGCGATCAGCTCCACCACCTACCCCTACGGTGAGCCGGGCGGCGGCGTCGGCGTGCCCGGTGTCTTCACGTTCACACCGGGGATGCCCGACGTCGAGTCGTACGTCTACCAGTTCGACAACGGCCCGGAGATCACCGTGCCGGCGGGCGCGGACGGCTCCGCCTCGGTGACGCTGACGCCTACCGAGGCGCGCTGGTACCCGATCTCGGTGTTCGCGATCGACAAGGCGGGCAACCGCTCGAACTACGCGTACCACTGGTTCGTGGTCCAGGGCTGACGGCTCGCTCCCGACCAGGCCGGCCCCACCACCTTTCCGAGGTGGTGGGGCCGGTGTCACATCCGCCGCGGGCGATCCGGCGTACCTTGGGGATCATGCCTGTCCCGAGCGATCCGCATCCCCACCTCCAGTCGTACGCCGACCCGCAGCGCCTGGTCACCACCGAGTGGCTGGCCGAGCACCTGGGCGACGAGGGCCTCGTGGTGGTCGAGTCCGACGAGGACGTGCTCCTCTACGACACCGGCCACCTCCCCGGCGCCGTCAAGGTCGACTGGCACACCGAGCTGAACGACCAGGTCACCCGCGACTACCTGGACGCCGCGAGTTTCGCCGAGTTGTGCGCGGCCAAGGGCATCGGCCGCGACGACACGGTCGTCTTCTACGGCGACAACTTCAACTGGTGGGCCGCGTACGCCCTCTGGGTCTTCTCCCTCTTCGGCCACGCCGACGTGCGGCTGCTCGACGGCGGCCGGCAGAAGTGGGTGGCCGAGGGGCGGGAGCTGACCCGGGACAAGGTGAGCCGCCCGCGCGCCGACTATCCGGTGCCGGAGCGCAACGACGCGCCGATCCGCGCCTACCGCGAGCAGGTGATGGCGCACGTGGCGGCCGGCCGGCCGCTCGTCGACGTGCGCTCGCCGGGCGAGTACACCGGCGAGATGCTGCACATGCCGGACTATCCGCAGGAGGGCGCGCTGCGCGGCGGGCACATCCCGGGCGCGGTGAGCAAGCCGTGGAAGTCCGCCGCCAACGACGACGGCACGTTCAAGTCGGCCGACGAGTTGCGCGCCATCTACGCCGACCAGCTCGGGTTGAGCCCGGCCGACGACGTGGTGGCCTACTGCCGGATCGGCGAGCGGTCCAGCCACACCTGGTTCGTGCTGCACCACCTGCTCGGCTATCCGCAGGTGCGCAACTACGACGGCTCGTGGACCGAGTGGGGCAACCTGGTCCGGGCACCTGTCGTCAAGGGCGACCAGCCCGGCGGCCTGACCCGCTGAGCCCCCGGCCGGTCCCCGCGCGGCGGCGGGGACCGGCCGGTCAGCCGGCGGCGAGCGCCACCAGGCCGCGCACGTCGCGGGCCACCCAGGCGACCTCGCCGGTCTCCGGCCGCCAGCGGGCCAGCCCGCGGACGTCGTAGCGGAACAGCACCGCGCCGTCGGCCGACCAGCCGAGCACCTGGCAGCAGCCCTTCCCCAGGTCGTCGCGGCCCAGGTCGAGCAGGTGGGTCACCGCCGCGGTGCGGGCGTCCACCACCGCCACCCCCTCACCCCCGCGCATGGTGCCGGTGGTGGTCCAGCCGGCCTGGGCGATCCGGTCGCCGCGCTGCCAGCCCCGCCCGTAGACCTCGTTCAACCGGTAACCGGGGGGCAGTCCGCCTTGAGTGGGGCCGCCTCGTTGCGGTCGGCGTCCCGGGTGGGCGCGAGCGGGACCACGTCGAGTTCCCGGACGAGGCCGTCGTCACCGAGGACCCGGACCACGCCGGCTTCGCCGGTATCCGGGTCGATCGGCTGGAACAGCGCCAGCGCCCGGCCGACCGGGCGGGCGGGTCGTCGAGGCGGTCCAGCGTGGCCGTGGGCCGCTGCACCGGCGACGCGCTCGTGGCCGGGCTCACGGTGGGGTGGGCCGGGGTGTCCGGAGGCGGGCCGGCGCGGTGCAGGAGCGCTTCAGGCCATCCTCGTCCTTCAAGCCGCCGAGGACGCCCGCTACCCGCGAATGAAAATGGCTCACTGAAGTGTTCCGAGACGGTCTTCCGCTCAGCGGCCGATGCCGCCCCGGGGCGGGTCCCTGTGCAGCCCGCGGTAGCCGTAGTAGACGGCGGCCATCATGCCCCCTGGGCGTTGTTCTCACCGGCTGTGATCATGCGCCCTCTCGCGCAGGACGGGTCGGCAGCTATGTGGGCGGGGGCCACATGCGCAGGCGTGCGGTTCCGACGGAGGTATCTGTTCCGGTGACCATGACAAGTGAGGTGCCGATATGGCCGCCGCAGGCGACGAGATGCTGTCCAGTGGTCATGTCGGGGAAGGTGAGGTAAATCCAGTCGCTAGGCTCACCGTCGACGGACATGGCGCGGGTGCCGATGGGCTCGTGCGGAAGGTCAATTTCGAGGCGTTCGAAGAACTCGCGTGGCGGAGGCCCAGCGCCCCAGGGAAGCGCGTCCAAGCGTCCGAGCTGTCCGAACTGGTAATTGGTCAGGCATTCGCGCAGGCGGGCGCCGAGTGAGGTGCCGTCGGTATCATCCCTTGCCGTGGTGACCTCGATGGTCGTGTTCTCGTCCAACTCGTGGACGAGGCGCACCGCAGCGTAATGAAGATCGCCGTGGTCGCCTGCGGTCTCCCAGGTGCGGCCGACGAGGCGGCTGCGGTAATAGGGAGCCTCCAGCGTGGCGAACTTGACCCCGAGCCAGGTGTAGATTTCCTCGGGCGTCGGCTGTGTCAGCCACCCTTGATCGTGCTGGCCCGAATGTCCATGTAAATGCATGCTGGAGGCTCCCTCGATCTCACGCACGGCGGGCCAGCGGAGGGCCAGTTTCAGCAGCGCGTCCTGGAGCAGGTCCTCGGCCTGGTGCCGGTTGCCGCAGACCAGGTACGCGGCGCGTAGCAGCCGGTGCTGGTGCGCCTCGACGAAGGCGAGGTAGTCCGCTCGCCCGTGGTCCACGGTGCGCCCCATCCGGCGTCTCCCTCCGTTCCCTCCGTCACCCGGCAGACGCCCGGGACGGGGTGAAAGGTTGGGTCAGATAGCGCTGGATCGTCGGGCCGACCCATTCGACGAGTTCGTCCGGGTCCAGGTCGGTCACCGGTGGCAGCGGGATCACGTACCGGGTGAGGGCCAGGCCGAGGATCTGGCTGGCCACCAGGCCGGCCCGGCGGGCGGCGGTCGCCGGATCGGCGCCGGAGCGGGTGACCGCCGCGACGAGTTGGCCGGCGAAGATGTCGCGCATCCGGTCCGCCGCGCCGGGGTTGGTGCTGGCGGCCCGGAGCAGGGCAACGAGCGTGCCGTCGGCCTCCCAGCGGCGCAGGAAGTGCCGGGCGAGTGTCTCGCCGAGCCGCTCCGGTGGCACCTCGGCCAGCTCGGGCAGGTGCAGGTCGAACTCGGCCGCCGCGGCGAACAGCCCCTCCTTGCTGCCGTAGTAGCGCATCACCATGGCCGGGTCGATCCGGGCGTCGGCGGCGATGGCCCGGATGGTGGCCCGTTCGTAGCCGTCGGCCGCGAAGCGTGCCCGGGCGGCGCGCAGGATGGCCGCCCGGGTGGCGTCCGAGCGGCGGGTACGGGAGCCCGTTCCAGTCATGTCCACGACTGTAGGCCAACAAGTGTTGACATGGCCCCTAAGGTTTTAGTCAACAAGCGTTGGCAAACGGAGGTGGCGTGATGCTTCCCGAACACACGGACGTCCTCGTGGTGGGCGCCGGGCCGACCGGCCTCGCCGTGGCCGCGACCCTGGCCGGGCACGGCGTGGCCACCACGGTGGTCGACCGGCTCGCCGAGCCGCCGGTCACCTCCCGCGCCGCGGTCGTGCACGCCGGCACGCTCGAAGTGCTGGACCGGATCGGGGTCGCCGACCCGCTTGCCGCCCGAGGGCTGCACTCGACCCGGTTCTGCGTCCGCGACCGGGACCGGCTGCTGGTCACCGTCCCGTTCGACAGGTTGCCGTCCCGCTACCCGTACGCGCTGCTCATCTCGCAGGCCGACACCGAGGCGGCGCTCACCGACCGGCTCACCGCGCTCGGCGGGCGGGTGCTGCGGCCGTACGAGCTGACCGGCCTCGACCTCGACGGCGGCGGCGCCACCGCCCGGTTCGCCGGTGGCGGCGAGGTCCGGGCACGCTGGGTGGTCGGCGCGGACGGGATGCACAGCCGGGTCCGCGAGCTGGCCGGCATCGGTTTCGGCGGCCCGGCCGACCCGGGCGAGTCGTTCCTGCTCGCCGACGTCCGGGTGGACAGCGCGCTGCCCCGCGACCAGGTCAGCCTCTTCCTGTCCCGGAGCGGCCCGCTGATCTGGGCGCCGCTGCCCGACGGCACGGTCCGGCTGGTCGCGACCGTGGCCGACGCGCCGCGGGAGCCGCAGGCGCGGCACTTCCAGGCGTTGCTCGACGAACGCGGCCCGGTCCGGCGGCCGGACCGGGTCACCGGGATGGCATGGGGGTCCCGGTTCCGGATCCACCACCGGATCGCGAGCAGCTACCGGTCCGGCCCGGTGCTGCTCGCCGGCGACGCGGCGCACGTGCACAGCCCGGCCGGTGGGCAGGGGATGAACCTCGGGCTGCGGGACGCGGTCGCCCTCGGCGACGCGCTCGCCGCCGGCCCGCAGGCCCTCGACGGGTACGCGGCCGACCGCCGCCCACGGGCCGAGGAGGTGCTCGGGTTCGCCGCTGGCCTCACCCGGCTCGCCGCCGCCCCGCCGGCCCTTCGCCCCGTGCGTGACCTGCTGCTCCGGACGGTCTCCGTGTTGCCCCCGGCCCGGCAGCGGCTGGCGGTCCGACTGGCCGGCTTCGAGCCCGCGTCCCCGGCCTGACACCCGGCGATCATGAGGTTGGCGGTGAGGTGCGTCCGGTTTGTCGCCGCCAAGCTCATGATCGTGCGGCACTGACCGCCCGGCCGTGACGCAACCGGCGGGTAACCTTGGCTGCCTCTCCTGGATCGCGAGGTCTAGGCTGGCCCGGTGGCGGTGGAACAGCAGGCACGGGGTGCGGCGGGCGTGGCCCGGCGCCGGTCCCGGCGGGACGAGATCCTGGAGATCGCGGTCGGCCTCTTCGCGGCGCGGGGCTACCACGGCGTGTCGATGGACGACATCGGCGCTGCCGCCGGCGTCACCGGCCCGGCGCTCTACCATCACTTCGCCGGTAAAGAGGCGATGCTCGCCGCCGCGCTGATCCCGGTCAGCGAGGGGCTGCTCGCCGGTGGCAAGGAACGCGCCGCCGGCCACCCGGACGACCCGCGCGGCGTGCTCGAGTCGCTCATCGACTTCCACGTCGAGTTCGCGCTCGCCAACCCGGCGGTGATCGCGCTGCACCTGCACGAGCTGGACCGCCTCCCCGACGAGCCGCGTCGCCGGATCCGCCGGCTCCAGCGGATGTACGTCGAGGAGTGGGTCACCGTGCTGACCGCGCTGCACCCGGGGCTGCCGGACGGCGCCGCCCGGGTGCTCGCCCACGCCGCGTTCGGCCTGATGAACTCCACCCCGTTCCTCGGCGGCGAGGTGGACCGACGGCGCCGGGCGGAGCTGCTGCGCGGCGCCGCCCTGGCGGCCCTGCTGGCACCCACCGACCCCACCTGACACGCCGCGTACGCCTTAACGCATGTTAAGAAGGGGCCCCGGCTATACCTCAGGCGTTAAGAAGGGGCCCTTCCTTGCCGAACATGTTTGATGCGCTGCTCGTGGCCAACCGTGGGGAGATCGCCCGACGGGTGATCCGCACCGCTCGGCGGTTAGGGGTGCGGGCGATCGCGGTGCACTCGGAGGCCGACGCCGACCTGCCGTTCGTGACCGAGGCCGACGAGGCGGTCTGCGTCGGCCCAGCCAACCCGGCGCAGAGCTACCGCAACGTCGAGGCGATCCTCGCCGCCGCCCGGAGCACCGGCGCGCAGGCGATCCACCCCGGGTACGGCTTCCTGTCGGAGAACGCCGACTTCGCCCGTACCGTCGAGGAGTCCGGCCTGATCTGGGTCGGACCCGGCGCGGACGCGATAAGCGCGATGGGCGACAAGATCAACGCCAGGAACCTGATGGCGGCGGCCGGCGTCCCGGTCGCACCCGGCACCACCGAGCCGGCGGCCGACCTGGACGCGGCCGTCACCGCCGCCGCGGAGATCGGCTACCCGGTGATGGTCAAGGCCGCGGCGGGCGGCGGCGGCATGGGGATGGGCGTGGCCACCGACGAGACCGCGCTGCGCACCGAGTACGACAAGGTCCGCGCGTTCGCGGAGCGGATGTTCGGCGACGGCTCGGTGCTGATCGAGCGTTACTTCCCCCGGGTACGCCACGTCGAGGTGCAGATCCTCGGCCTGGCCGACGGCCGGGTGGTGGCGCTCGGCGAGCGGGAGTGCTCGGTGCAGCGGCGCAACCAGAAGCTGGTCGAGGAGTCCCCGTCTCCGGCGGTCTCCCCGGAGTTGCGATCCCGCTTCCTGGCGGCGGCGGTCCGGGCCGGCGAGGCGGTGGGCTACCGCAACGCGGGCACCGTCGAGTGTCTCCTCGATCCGGCCACGCAGGAGTTCTTCTTCCTGGAGATGAACACCCGGCTCCAGGTCGAGCACCCGGTCACCGAGTACGTCTACGGCGTCGACCTGGTCGAGGAGCAGTTGCGGGTGGCCGCCGGCCTGGCGCCCACCTTCGACCCGGACGCGCTCACCCCGCGCGGGCACGCCATCGAGCTGCGGATCAACGCCGAGGACCCGAAGCGGTTCCTGCCCGGCCCGGGCGCGATCCGGACCTGGGTGGAACCGTCCGGCGAGGGCGTCCGGGTGGATTCCGGCTACGTCGAGGGCAACACGGTCACGCCGTTCTACGACAGCCTGCTGGCCAAGCTGATCGTCAGCGGCGCCACCCGGGAGGAGGCGATCGAACGGGCGCGGGCGGCGGTCGCCCGGTTCGAGATCGCCGGCCCGAAGTGCAACCTGCCGTTCTTCGCCGAGCTGCTGGAGAATCCGGAGTTCCGCTCCGGCGACTACGACACCGGCATCGTCGGCCGGATGCGCTGAGTCGGGAGGCCGGGCGGGCGGTCTATGCCGCCTCCGCTCGGCCCTCGGTGGTGCGGATGGTGACGATGCGACGGAGAACGTCGAGGGCGTGTTCGGCTTCGTCCTGACTGACGGGTGCGGTGCGGGCGGTGATGTATCTGGTCAGGGCGTCGCGGATGATGTCGGAGCGGCGGGCTTCGGTCTGGTCGGCGAGGCGGTCGAGTTGGTCCACGAGCGGAACGGGTAGCCGGATGCTGACCAGCATCATGGGTGCTGCCCCGGGTGCGGTTGGGGATGCTGGTGCTTCGGTCATTGACCTGATGACCGGTGCCAGGCTGTCGGTGGTCCGGAACCATGCGACGACCTCATCTTTGGTCATCCGGTCGAAGTCCGGCTCGGTCACAGGATTCGCCTCCTCCACTCGTCGAGGTCTGTGCCCTTAAGGGCGCGGGCCCCGATGATCTTGTACGTTTGGGTGGCGCCGATGCGGTCGCACAGCGCGGCGATGACTCGACCGCTGTCGGCCATGCCCATGACGATGAGTAGCAGGTCCCCGAGGGCGCGCTCGTAGCGCAGGCCCTGAGGGGCGTACAACGCTTGGGTCGTCTCGTCCACGCCGACGCCGTTGCTGCGGGCGTTGTCCAGGCCCTCGTCGGTCCACACGTACTCGCGCTCCGGCACCCCACGACCGTAACACGACGTAATACACGGACGTCGCGTGATTCAGCGCAGGCACGGATGCGGGCCTGGGCCTTGTTCACGGCCTTCTGCCTTGGCGGAGGGCGCTGGCGCTTCGGCGCTCGGTTCTGATTCCCTTGGGATGAGTCGGCGGCGCGGTCTGCCCCGATCACGCGCAACGTCACAGTGAGGTGACCCCTTATGACGCAACTGCCGGACGCCGTCTCCATCCGTGAGGTCGGGCCCCGGGACGGGCTCCAGAACGAGGAGCCCATCGGAACCGACGCCAAGGTGCGGCTGCTCGACGCGCTGTCCCGGACCGGGGTACGGCGGATCGAGGCCGTCTCCTTCGTCCACCCGAAGGCGATCCCGCAGATGGCCGACGCGGACGAGGTGTGGCAGCGGGCGGAGCGGGTCGACGGGGTGCGCTACTCGGCGTTGGTGCCGAACACCCGGGGCGCGCGGCGGGCGCTCGACGCCGGCTTCACCGAGATCGAGGTGGTGGTGTCGGCGAGCGACACGCACAACCGGCGCAACGTCAACCGGTCGACCGAGGAGTCGCTCGACGACATCGCCGAGCTGATCGACCTGCTGCACGGCGCGGGCGCGACCGCCGAGGTGATCGTGGCGACCAGCTTCGGCTGCCCGTACGAGGGGGACGTGGCCCCGGAGCGGGTGGCCGGCATCGTGGACCGGGTGGTCCGGGACGGCGCGGACCGGGTGGCCTTCGGCGACACCACGGGCATGGGTACGCCCCGCCGGGTCCGCGAGCTGGTGACCGCGGTACGCGACCGCAACGCGCACGTCCCGGTGCTGCTGCACTTCCACAACACCCGGGGTACCGCCCTGGCCAACATGCTCACCGCGATGGAGCTGGGGATCACCGAGTTCGACGCAAGCGTCGGTGGACTGGGTGGCTGCCCCTACGCGCCGGGGGCCAGCGGCAACCTGGCCACCGAGGAGGCGGTGCACATGCTGCACGACATGGGCGTGGACACCGGCATCGACCTGGACGCGCTGATCGAGGCGGCGGAGTTGGCCGAGCGCCTGGTCGGCAAGAAGCTCCCGTCCGGCGTCCTCCGCGCCGGCCCCCGCACCCGCCTGACCCCCCGCCCCTGCTGACCTCCGGTCCCCGCCCCCGCCGGGCTCGCCGGAGGGGGCGGGGGTGAGGTAGCCTAACGATCGTTCAGGTCGGTGGGTGGTGAGGAGTCGGCGTGACGCTCGACGGTGAGGCTCTGGAGCAGCTACGCAAGCGCGCCCGTGCCGGCGGTGCGGACAAGTACCACGCGGCCAACGCCGCCAAGGGGAAGCTCTTCGCCCGCGAGCGCGTCGCCTACCTGGTCGACGAGGGCTCCTTCGTCGAGGACGGGCTCTACGCCAACGCGATGGCCGACGGGCTGCCCGCCGACGGCGTGGTGACCGGCACCGCGACCATCGACGGCCGGCCGGTCTGCCTGATGGCGAACGACTCCACGGTCAAGGCCGGCAGTTGGGGCGCGCGCACCGTCGAGAAGATCATCCGGATCATCGAGCGGGCGTACACGACCAAGGTGCCGATGGTCTACCTGGTCGACTCCGCCGGCGCCCGGATCACCGACCAGGTCGACCTCTTCCCGGGCCGGCGCGGCGCCGGGAAGATCTTCTGGAACCAGGTCCGGGCCTCCGGATCGGTCCCGCAGGTCTGCGCGCTGTTCGGGCCGAGCGCGGCCGGCGGGGCGTACATTCCGGCGTTCTGCGACGTGGTGGCGATGGTGGACGGCAACGCCAGCATGTACCTCGGCTCCGACCGGATGGTCGAGATGGTCACCGGCGAGAAGACCACCCTGGAGGCGATGGGCGGGGCCCGGGTGCACTGCGCCGAGTCCGGCGTCGGGCACTTCCTGTGCAAGACCGAGGCCGACGCGCTCGACGTGGTGCGGACCTACCTTTCCTACCTGCCGGCCAACTGGACCGAGGCGCCGCCGGCCGCCGAGGCGAAGCCGGCGCCGGCGAAGGCCGACCTGGCGGCGCTGGTCCCGGCCAGCGAGCGGCAGGCGTTCGACATGCGGCGATACGTCAAGGGCCTGCTCGACGAGGGCAGCTTCTTCGAGATCCAGGCGCTCTGGGCCAAGGAGCTGACCATCGGCTTCGGCCGGCTCAACGGCGAGGTCGTCGGCGTGATCGGCAACAACTCGATGTTCAAGGGCGGGGTGCTCTTCGTCGACTCGGCCGACAAGGCGACCCGGTTCGTGCAGCTCTGCGACGCGTTCAACGTGCCGCTGCTGTTCCTGAGCGACGTGCCCGGGTTCATGGTCGGCAGCGCGGTGGAGAAGCAGGGCATCATCCGCCACGGCGCGAAGATGATCACGGCGATCTCCGAGGCGACCGTACCCAAGATCTGCGTGGTGGTCCGCAAGGCGTACGGCGCGGGTCTCTACGCGATGGCCGGCCCCGGCTTCGAGCCCGACGCCACCATCGCGCTGCCCACCGCGAAGATCGCGGTGATGGGCGCGGAGGCCGCGGTCAACGCGGTCTACGCCAACAAGATCGCCGCGATCTCGGACGAGGCCGAGCGGGCCGCGTTCGTCGCCGCGAAGCGCGCGGAGTACGAGCGCGACATCGACGTGGTCCGGCTCGCCAGCGAGCTGGTGATCGACGCGATCGTCGAGCCGCACGAGCTGCGTGCCGAACTGGTCCGCCGATTCGCCGCCGCCCGCACCAAGGAGCGGCACTTCTCCCACCGCCGCCACGGCGTAACCCCCGTCTGACCGGTAAGGAAGGGGCCCCGCTTAACACCTGGGGTATAGGAAGGGGCCCCTCCTAACACTTCAGCCGCAGCCGGCGTCACGAGCGCCCGGCGGCCCGTCCCCTACCAGGAGGATCGAGATGGACTACCGGCTCAGCGACGAGCAGGAGGCGCTGCGGGAGAGCGTCCGGGAGTTCGCCCGCGAGATGGTCGCCCCGGTGATCGGCGAGCACTACGAGCAGCACACCTTCCCGTACGAGATCATCCGGCAGATGGGCAAGATGGGGCTGTTCGGGCTGCCGTTCGGCGAGGAGCACGGCGGCATGGGCGGCGACTACTTCGCGCTCTGCCTGGCGCTGGAAGAGCTGGCCCGGGTCGACTCCAGCGTCGCCATCACGCTGGAGGCGGCGGTGTCGCTCGGCGCGATGCCGATCTACCGCTTCGGCACCGAGGAGCAGAAGGAGCGGTGGCTGCCGAAGCTGCTCAGCGGCGAGGCGCTGGCCGGCTTCGGGCTGACCGAGCCGGGCACCGGCTCGGACGCGGGCGGCACCCGGACCCGGGCGGTGCTCGACGAGGCCACGAACGAGTGGGTGATCAACGGTTCGAAGGCGTTCATCACCAACTCCGGCACCGACATCACCACGCTTGTCACGGTCACCGCGGTCACCGGCACCAAGCCGGACGGCAGCAAGGAGCTGTCGACGATCATCGTGCCGTCCGGCACGCCCGGCTTCACTGTCGCGCCCGGCTACTCGAAGGTCGGCTGGACCGCCTCGGACACCCACGAGCTGACCTTCGACGACTGCCGGGTGCCGGCGGAGAATCTGCTCGGCGCGCGCGGTCGGGGCTTCGCCCAGTTCCTGCGCATCCTGGACGAGGGGCGGATCGCCATCGCCGCGCTCGCCGTCGGCCTGGCCCAGGGCTGCGTCGACGAGTCGGTCAAATATGCCAAGGAGCGCCAGGCGTTCGGCCAGCCGATCGGCAACTACCAGGCGATCCAGTTCAAGATCGCGGACATGGAGCTGAAGGCGCACACCGCCCGGCTGGCCTACTACGACGCCGCCGCCCGGATGCTTGCCGGCGAGCCGTTCAAGCGGCAGGCCGCGATCGCCAAGCTGCACGCCAGCACGGTCGCGGTGGACAACGCCCGGGAGGCGACGCAGATCCACGGCGGCTACGGCTTCATGAACGAATACCCGGTCGCCCGCTTCTGGCGCGACTCGAAGATCCTGGAGATCGGGGAAGGCACGAGCGAGGTGCAGCGCATGATCATCGCGCGGGATCTCGGCATGTGACCGAGCCTCGACTCAGCCGTCTGTCGGATATCGGCGTCGGACGGTCGGGTGGTTGACGCTGGACTGTGGAGCGTCAGATCCCATCCGTACTCTTCGTGCCCATGACTCCGGACCATGATCGTTCACGGAGCCCGGGTGGCCGGACGCCGCTGTCCGACCTGTTGCGCGGGCACCGGCTCGCCGCCGGCCTGACCCAGGCCGAGTTGGCAAGCCGGGCCGGCGTGGGCGTGCGGACCGTCCGCGATCTGGAGCGGGGCCGGGCGACCCGGCCCCAACGCACCACCGTCGGCCTGCTCGCCGACGCGCTCGGCCTGACCGGCGCGACCCGGCGGGAGTTCGTCAGCACGGCCCGTCCCGCGCCAACCCCCGCGCCGACCCCTGCGCCGCCCTCCCCGTCGGCCTCCGCGCCGGTCGGGGCCACCCCCGATCCGGGTACGTCGATCGCGCTCCCCCAGCCCGTGCCGCTGCTCGGCCGGGAACACGACGTGACCGAGGTGTCCGCCCTGCTCGCCGCGCATCCGGTGGTGAGCCTGGTCGGGCTGGCCGGGGTCGGGAAGAGCGCGCTCGCGCTCACCGTCGCCCACGCCGTCGCGTACCGGCATCCGGCCGGTGTGGCCGGGGTGCTGGCCGGCGAGGGCTCGGACGCCGCCGACGTGCTCGCCGCCTCGACCGCGGTGTTCGGCGTGAGCCGCCTCGCCGACCTCGCCTGTCGGCTCGGCGACCGGCCGGCGCTGCTGCTCGTCGACGCCGTCGAACGGGCACCCGGGCCGGTGGCGGAGGCGCTGCGGTCCCTCACCACCACCGCGCCGACGCTGCGGGTGCTGGTGACCGGCCGCCGACCGCTCGGGCTGGCCGGCGAGCTGGTCCGGCCCGTCGCGCCGCTGGACGTACCGCCGGCCGGGGCCGAGCCGGCGGACCGGTCCGAGCTGGCCCGTTGGCCCGCCGCGGCGCTCTTCGCGACCCGGTTCACCCAGGCCCGGCACGCGCCACCGACCCCGGCGGAGCTGCCGGCTCTCGCCGCGCTGGTCCGCCGCCTCGGCGGCCTGCCCCTGGCCATCGAGCTGATGGCCGCGCGGGGCCGCATCCTCGACGTCCCCGAACTGCTTGACCGGTACGGCGACCGGGTCCTCGACCTGGCCGGCGTACGCCCCGGCTGGGAGCCCGCCGATCCGGCCGCCGGCACGGTGACGTTGCGTGAGGCGGTGGCGACCAGTTACCACCTGCTCGCCCCCGCCGAACGCCGGGCGCTGCGCCGGCTCTCCGCGTTCCGGAACCGCTGGTCGGTCGAGCTGGCCGAGGAGTTGCTCGCCGACGGCGGTGGACGGTGGGACGCGGCCCCGCTGCTGGACCGGCTGCGCGAGTTGGGGCTGCTCAGCGTTCGAGGCACGGGTCCGTTCCGGTTCCGGCTGCTTGATGCGGTCCGTGACTTCGCCGCCGAGCAGGCCGAGGTGGAGGGCGAGACGGAGGGCATCCGGCTGCGACACGCGTCGGTGGTTGCCGGCCTGGTCCGGCGTACCGCGCCCGGCCTTGTCGGCGCGGAGCTGCCCGGCACCGTGCACCTGCTCGACGAGGCGACCGGCGACATCGGCGCCGCACTGGCGTACGCCGCGCAGGAGGCGCCGGGGACCGCGCTGCTGTTGGCCGCGGCGCTGCCCCGGTGGTGGCGGCTGCGTGGGCGGGACGTCTCCGGTCGCCGTTGGCTGCGGCGACTGCTCGCCGATCCGCGTACCGCCGACGCGCGACCGGTGTTGCGGGCCTGGGCGTTGCTGGGCGCGGCCCGGCTGGCCGCTGAGCACGGGGCGGGGCCGGAGGAACTGCCGGCGGCCCGGGCGGCACTTGCGACCTTCGCCGAGGTCGGCGATGTGACCGGGGAGCTGTCCGCCCGGTCGGTGCTCTGCGCGGTGCTGCGCGGGCTCGGCGCGCACGACGAGGCCCGCGAGCAGGCCGAGGCGGCGCTGGCGCTGGCCACCCGGCACCAGCGGGTACGCGAGGTGGCGGTCGCCCAGCACCACCTGACCTGGCACGACGTGCGGGTGGGGGAGCTGGCCGGTGCCAGACGCCGGCTGGCCACCGTCGACCGTTTGGCAGCGCAGTCCGGTGACCAGCGACTCCGTCTGCTCGCTCGGGCCGACCTGGCGGAGCTGACCAGGTTGGAGGGCCGGTACGCCGAGGCAGCCGAGCAGGGGCGGCGGGCGGCGTCCGCGCTCGTGGAGTTGGGTGATCCGGGGCGGCTGCGCCGGACGATCGGTTCGGTCGGGCTGGCACTCGCGATCGAGGGGCGCGACGACGAGGCATTGGCGGTGGTGACCGAGGTGTGGCCGTCCGGCCCGGTGCCGGGCCCGCGCCGGCCGCCGGCCGCGGAGCGGTGGGACCCGCCCGGGTGGGGCCGGAACGCGCACGGGGAGGACGCGCTCCGCGCATTGATCGAGGGTCAGGTGGCGTTGCACCGGGGAGACCGGGAGCTGGCGGCGGAGTGGTTCGCGGCGGCGGCCGAGGCCGCCGCCGACGGTGCGGATCGGCGGGACCTGGTCGAGGCGTTGGTGGGGTTGGCGGCCAGCACCGACGATCCGACGGTCTTGGACCGGTTGGACCGCGCGCGGCAGGTGACAGGCGTCAGCCTGTTGCCCCGGGAGGAGGAACTGCTCGCGCCGTTGCGGGAACGCGCTCGGTGGGCGTGAGCGATGCCGGACGTTTGGGCGATGCCGGCCGTGGGGCGGTGCCTGGACGTAAGGCGGTGCCGCGCGTGGGCGGAGTCGGTGCGGTGCAGAGGCGCGGGGGTGGCGCGAGCGAAGTAGCCCCCTGGTGCTGCCCCTCGCTCCACGCTCGCGCCAGCACCCCCCGGTGCCCCCCGCGCCTGAAAGCCTATCCAGGCGCGTCAACCGGTTGATACGTCTATATCCGCTTCTGCCCCGGTTCTCGGGTGGTTCTGCCGGTCATTCTGCCGGTGACCGGCGGGTAACAGTGGGGTCAGCAGGCGTCGGTCCCGGCCGGTTCGGTGCTGCCGGCGGTGGCGCCCGGGTGGACCGCGTCCCGCACCCGACGCAACCCGTCCAGGAGCCCGGCGAGCTGAGCCGCTTCGAGTTGGCCGGTGAACCACTGCTCGATGATCTTCAGGTGGCCGGGAAGCGTCTCGTCCAGCCGCTCCAGACCCGAGGTGGTCACCACCGCGAAGGAGCTGCGCCGGTCGGAGGGGCAGGCCCGGCGGCAGATCAGACCGTCCCGCTCCATCCGGTCGACGACACGGGTGACCCCGCTTGTCGACAGCGAGGTCTGTGCCGCCAGATCGGTCATGCGTAGCTGGTTGTTGGGCGAGCGGGCGAGCCGGGTCAGCACCTCGAACTCGACCGGCGAGAGCCCGTGCTCCTCGAACTGGGCGGCAAACCGGGCGGAGAGCCCGGCATGCGCCTCGTAGAGCAGGCCGACGGCGGTGATCCGAGGGTCGTCGAACACGTTCTGGTCCACGTCGCCATCCTAACAGCACTTGACACGGGGAATATTGCTGTGGCTATAGTTGCTTAGTCAGCCGTTGGGCTACTAAACAATCTTCTCCGGAGGAACGCATCATGACCAGCAGCACCGAGGCGACTACCCGCGACTGGGAAGGGCTCACCATCCCGGCCCCCGGCACGTACCTCCTGGACGCCGCGCACAAGCGCGTCGGCTTCGTCGCGCGGCACATGATGGTCAGCAAGGTACGCGGTGAGTTCGCCGACGCCACCGCCACCATCACCGTGACCGACGACCCGCTCCAGTCCTCGGTCACGGCCAGCATCCAGGCCGCCAGCATCAACACCGCCCAGGCGGACCGCGACGCGCACCTGCGCAGCCCGGAGTTCCTCGACGCCGAGCAGTTCCCGACGTTGGAGTTCCGCAGCACCGGCGTGAAGTCGCGCGAGGGCAACGAGTTCGTGCTCACCGGCGAGCTGACCGTGAAGGGCGTGACCCGTCCGGTGGAGCTGGAGGTCGAGTTCGAGGGCGTCGGCCGCAGCCCGTTCGGGCAGGACATCTTCGGCTTCTCGGCGCACACCGAGATCGACCGGGAGGACTTCGGCCTGACCTGGAACGTCGCCCTGGAGACCGGTGGCGTCCTGGTCGGCCGCAAGGTCAAGATCGAGATCGAGGGCGAGGCCATCCGCCAGGGCTGAGCCCACATCAGGCCCACGGGCCCGCACCGTCACCCGACGGCGCGGGCCCGTCCCGCATCCCCGCCCCCGCCGGCGTGGCCCTCGGGCGATCTGCAGTGGGGAACTGCGGGTGGGTGCGGATTGTCACGTGATGTTCGTGGGTCACCCCGCGCTGTGCCGGGTGGTGGCTGGGTACAGGAGCTCCACCTGTCCGACCCGGGGTTCGCCGGGCCGGACGCACTTACGCACACCACGTGAATGGTTCACAATGCGTTGCGGAACGCCAACGGTTCCGTGGCACCGGCGCCGGGAGGACACATGGGCAAGGACGTCGAGCAGGGCGCCTTCACCCGCGAGGATCGAGTCCGCTACCGGCAGAAGGTCCGGCGGTGCCTGGACGTCTTCGCGCTGATGCTCGACGACTTCGGCTTCGACGCCGCCCGGCCGATGACCGGCCTGGAGATCGAGCTGAACCTGGTCGACGCCGCCGCCGAACCTGCCATGCGCAACGACCAGATCCTGGCCGACATCGCCGACCCGCTCTTCCAGACCGAGCTGGGCCAGTTCAACCTGGAGCTGAACGCCTCGCCCCGGCTGATCGAAAGCACCGGCTTCACCGACTACGAGCGCGACCTCCACAGCAGCCTCAGCCGCGCCGACGAGCGGGCGGCCAAGTCCGACGCCGCCATCGTCATGGTGGGCATCCTGCCCACGCTCACCGAGCGCCACCTGGTCGCCGACAACCTGTCCACCGACGCCCGCTACCGGGTGCTCAACGACCAGATCGTCGGCGCCCGGGGCGAGGACATCGAGCTGGACATCAACGGCGTCGAGCGGCTGCGTACGCACACCGACTCGATCGCGCCGGAGGCCGCCTGCACCAGTCTCCAGTTCCATCTCCAGGTCGCGCCGGACAGCTTCGCCGACCACTGGAACGCCTCCCAGGCGATCGCCGGCGTGCAGGTCGCACTCGGTGCCAACTCCCCATTCCTCTACGGCCGGCAACTCTGGGCGGAAACCCGGATCGCCCTCTTCGAACAGGCCACCGACACCCGGCCCGACGAGCTGAAGGCCCAGGGCGTACGCCCGCGGGTCTGGTTCGGCGAGCGCTGGATCACGTCGATCTTCGACCTGTTCGAGGAGAACGTCCGCTACTTCCCGCCGCTGCTGCCGATCTGCGAGGAGGAGGACCCGGTCGAAGTGCTGCATGCCGGCGGCGTGCCTCAACTCGGCGAGCTTCGGCTGCACAACGGCACCGTCTACCGCTGGAACCGCCCGGTCTACGACATCATGAACGGCCTCCCCCACCTCCGGGTGGAGAACCGCGTCCTGCCCGCCGGCCCGACCGTGGTGGACATGCTCGCCAACGCCGCGCTCTACTTCGGCCTCGCCCGCGGCCTCGCCGAGGCCGACCGCCCGATCTGGAGCCAGCTCACCTTCAGCTCCGCCGAGGAGAACTTCCACGCCGCCGCCCGACGCGGCATCGACGCGGTGCTGCACTGGCCCGGCCTCGGCGACGTGCCGGTCACCACGCTCGTGCTCGACACGTTGCTGCCGGTGGCCGCGCAGGGGCTGGACCGGTTCGGCGTGGCGCCGGCCGAACGCGACCGCCTCCTCGGCGTGATCGAGGGACGCTGCCGTACCGGCCGCAACGGCGCGGTGTGGCAGACCGAGACGGTGTGGGCCGCCCAGCGACACCGGGGCATGGACCGGAAGGCCGCGCTGCACCACATGGTCCAGCGCTACGCCGAGTTCCAACGTGCCAACGACCCCGTCCACACCTGGCCGATCGAGTAAGGAGGGGCCCCCGCTTAACGCTTCTGGTAGAGGAGGGGCCCCCTCTTAACCACCGGCGCGGAGCAAGGTGCGCCGTGGCGGGATCAGCGGGCGCGGCGGCGGGGCTTCGGCTCGACGGGCGGGGACGACGTTCCGATTGAGCGGCCCTCGGTGTCCGACTTGTCGGTGTCGGACTCGTCGGTGTGCGGCTTCTCGTCGCGGCGGACGGCAGGATCGTCAATCGAGGCACCCTCGGGCTGCCGCTGTCGTGGCACCGCCCGGCCACGACGATCGGTGCCGGACCGCGCGTCGCTGCCCGGCTCGTCGGCCACCCCGCCGGTGGGACCTACCGTTGCGTCCGGCGTGGCCGCTGCCGTCGACCGCGGCCGTGGGCCGGCCGTCGTTCCCGGACCGGGGCCCCTCGCAGCCCGCCGACCAGGCCCGACCGCCGTTTCCAGCCCGGAGCCGGCCGTCGTCGTCTTCGGCCCGGAGCCGGCTGCGTTTTCGGGCTCGCGGCCAACGGGTGTCGTGGTCGCGTCCGTCGCCCCGGTCCGGTCGCCGAAATCGGTCGAAGCGGTCGGGTGAGGCTCGCCCGCGGGCTGGTCGCCGAGGACCGCCCCGGCTGCGGCGCGGCGACGGAAGAACCGGCCGGCCGGCTTCTTCCCGCTGTCGGCCGGCTCCGCCGCTACCCGCCCCGGCTCCGTGTCTGGGCTCCCGGGTTCCGCCACTGCGCCCACCGGCTCCGCATCGCGCCCCGGTTCCGCCGCTACGCCCGCCAGTTCCGCATCTGTTCTCGCCGCCGGCTCCGCCTTCCCGCGTTGGGACGGGACCGCGGCCGGCTCGCCGGTGAGTTCCCCGGACCCGCCGGTAACCGGTGCGCCGTCGGCTGTCCGACGGTCAGCTCGCTGGGCCAGCGCGGCCACCAGGACCGAGCCGCCCACCCCGGCGATCACCGCGTACGGGGCGATCAGGTGGGCCGACAACTGCTCGGCGGCGATGCCGGCCAGCCGCGGCACGGCCAGCAGGTATGCCAGTGCGACAAGCAGCGGGCCGGCTGCACCGGAGGCGGCCGCGCCGATCCGCACCCGCGGCGATCGAGCCGCGCGTCGGGCGGCCAGCACCCCGATCACCAGGGCGGAGCCCAGCGAGAGCAGCGCCCCCGGCCAGTAGAAGTAGTCGCGGATCCAGAATCGCGCGCTGTCCGCACTGATCTGCCAGATGCCGAGTTGGGCGGTGGTCAGGCCACGGCCGGAGAGGACCCCGTCCACCACCGACACCACGGCGAGCAGCCAGAGCCAGCCGGTGGTGGCGATCAGGTTGGTGGCGGCGGCACGGGTGTGCAGCGCCCAGGTAGCCAGCAGCACCCCGAGCAGCAGCCCCGCAGCCGCGTACGCGGCTGCGACGGTCTGCGGCGCCGAGGTGTCCGGCACCCGGGCGGCCCGGGCCGGCACCGCCACCAGCAGCACGGTGACCAGTGCGCCTACACCGGCGGCGAGGGCGAGCCCGAGCCGGGGCAGTGTGCCCGATGGCTCGTCGCCGCCGCGCAGCCGCTGGGCGCAGACCGCGCCGGCGATGACCGAGGTAGCGGCGATCCAGGTGGCCCAGGCGAGGCTCGCCACCCAGGCCGACTCGATCCGTACCGCGCCGGTCGGCGCCCAGTTGATGATGCCGAGCCCGTAGCCGAAGCCGAGCTGCGCGGCGCCCGCGCCGGCAGCCACGCCGAGCGCGGCGGCGGTCGATCCTCCCCAGCCCCGTCTGGCCATGCCGGGCAGCGTAACGTCCCGAGGTCGGCCCGGCGAGTCGTGGGAGCATCGACCGGCCGTGGGTGGCTTGGCGGCACCGGCTACGGTGCCGGTGACTGAGGCGGGAGACGCGATGACGGACGAGCGGCAGCCGGTACGCGACGAGAACGGTCCGAACCGTACCCGGCTCTTCGTCGGCGGCGCCGTGGCGGTGGTCCTGCTGGCGGTCATCGGCGGAAGTGCCGGCTGGATCCTGGCCGGTGGGTCGGACCAGCCGTCCGCCTCGTCCGAGTCCTCGCCGCCGACGGCGGTTTCACCGCCCCGCCCGACCGAGAGTGTGCCCGCCGAGGACCGCCCCACCGCGGACGGCCCGACGGACAACCGGTCGGCCACCCCGACTGGTCTCACGGTGCCGGAGCTGGTGGGCGCGGACTTCGAACACGCCCGACAGGAGTTGCGCGACCGGCGGCTCGGCTGGCGGCTGGTGTTCGGAAGCGGCTCGGGCCGCGCGGTGGAACGCACGTCACCGTCGCCGGGTGCCCCGGTGAAGCGCGGTGTCACCGTCACCGTCTGGGTCGCCGGTCCGGCGCCGGCGGTCACGGTGCCCGACCTCGACGGCCGGGCCTGTTCCGAGGCCGCCGACGAGCTGGTGGAAGCAGGGCTCTATCCCCGCTACCGTACCGGTCGTCAGGGCTCGGTCTCGGCGCAGGATCCGGCCGCCGGGGGCACCGCCCGTTGGAACGACCAGGTCGCGTTGACCTGCGGCGACGCGCCTCCGGGTACGCCGACGGCCAGCCCGCAGCCGACGCCCTGACGGACCCGCAACCCACGCCTCGACGGATCGGTACGGCCAGCCGGCGCGCTGATCCCGGCAGGCGTGGTGGTGGAACGCTACGGTGGACGATCGAGGGCCGTGTGCCCCGTCCCGGTGGGGAGGGCGTGTGTCATGAGCGACGACCGTCAGCAGTCACCCGCCGGCGACATGGACGCGACCCGGGCGCTGCCTCCGGACCGGAGCCGCGACGCCACCCGCGGCACGCCGCCGGGCGAGGCCGCCGCCGGCGACGATCCGGACGCCACCCGCGCGATGCCGTCGGACCGCTCCGCGGCCGACGCCGATGCCACCCGGGCGGTGCCTCGGGACGCTGCCGGTCAGGATGCGGACGCGACCCGGGCGGTGCCTCGGGACGCGGCTGGTCAGGACGCGGACGCCACCCGGGCGATGCCTCGGAAGGACGCCGACGCCACCCGGGCGATGCCCCGGAACGCGGCGGGGGATGGGGAGAACGCCACGCGCCCCCTGCCCGGTGGCGCGTCCCGGCCTCTCGACGCCACCGGGCGTCAGGAGGTGGTCGGCGGTGGGGCCTGGTCCGGCCGGGCCGGGGTGCCACCGCCGCGGCCGGCCGGCTACCCGGAGCCGGGTGCCGAGTGGTACGGCGACGAGCAGGCCGGGCGTCGCTGGTGGATGCCGATCCTGCTGGGCATCCTGGCCCTGATCCTGATCGGGTTGATCGCGGCCGGAGTCTGGCTGGCGTTGCGCGCCGCCGACCGCGACTCCGGTCCGGGCACGTCTCCGTCGGCGGTGCCGAGCACTTCCGCGTCGCCGAGTGCCACGCCGACAAGCGCGTCGCCGAGCAGTTCTCCGTCGAGCACACCGCCGACCACAACGGCGGCGGAGGTGCCGATGCCGCCGTTGGTGGGGCTTCCGGAGGGTGTCGCCCGGTCGGCGCTGGACCAGCTCGGAATCGACTACCGGGTGCGGCGCCGGCCGTCGGACCGGCCGGCCGGCACCGTGATCGAAACGGATCCGGAGGCCGGTTACTCCGTGGGCGAGGGTGAGCGGGTCACTCTCGTGGTGGCCGAGGCGGCGGCTCCCACGACCGGCACGCCGACGACCGGTGGGACCAGCCCGGGTTCCGCGCCGGCCACCTCCGCCACGCCCTGACGGTCACCACTGTCGCCGTCGGGTGCCGACCAGACCGAGCCCGGCCAGCGAGATGGCGAGCCCGAGCAGCCCGGAGTAGAACAGCGACCGGCCGGGGTCGGTCGACGTGAGGGGCCGGTCGGCAAGCGTGCCCTCACCGGCACCGGCACCCGCCTGGTCGGCGTCGGCCGGCACGTCGGCTCCACCCGCTGGTGCCGGCTCGTCCTCGCCCGCCCCGGCCTGCGCGGGCTCGTCCGCCGGATCGGTGAGCGACCGGAAGTCCGCCGACGGACTGGTGGCCGAGTGGGCGTCCTCGCCGGCTACGGTGATCGCCGGGGCCGGTACGGGGTCGGCGAGTGGATCAGTGGCGGAGAAGGCCGGGTGGCGGGCCGTGAGCGCGAGCGCGATCGCGAGGAACGCGAAGAGCCCGAGGGCGTAGCCGATGCGAAACCGGTGGTGCCGCCGCGCGGCGGGCATTTTGACCATGACCATCCCTGGTTCAGGGTCCATGGCGCGCGGGGTGGAACGTGCCGGGGTGGGCGTACTGATCCTATGGCCTCGGCACGCCCACCCGGCGGGGAACCGTGAGTTCAGCCCACCCGGACCGGAGTCCGGGTCACCGGACGTCGGGCGGTGCGGACGGTGTGCTGGCGAGGGGTCGGCGCGGCCTGGATCCGCCGCAACCCCTCCTGCTGTACGAAGATCGACCGCCTGTTGACCGCGTCCCCCGCCGCGTTCAACTCGTAGCCGTCGAGCCAGATCCAACCGTCGTAGGTCGGCCAGTCGAGCACCCGGATCATGCGGAACATGATCGGTCGGAAGAACTGGACACTCGCCGCGCGTGTCACATGCAGTACGTCACCGGAGCGGGGAAGCACATGGGCTCCTGGGAGGGTTCGGCCGGCGAGCGGGGCCGGCGAGGTTGAACGGGGGTCGGATGCGGTCCGGTGACGGGGGTTCTGCCTGGTGGACCGACGGTCGGTGGGTCGGTGCTGGTCGGGCCGTACCCGCGGTGGCGGACCGCCACCCGACCATCACCCGGCTGCTCCGGTTGCCGCTCCCGCCGCCGCAGTCCAGCTGGCGTGCAGCGGCGGGGTCTTCATTCCGGTGCAGGTCGCGCGCGGCACGGGACGATCCACCGGCCACGCCCCGAGATCAAGCGAAGACGGTGAGTAACCCGCGCCATACGGACAGAGTGCATCAGCCACGTGCGACATGCAAGTTGCACGTCGACTTTTGCCGATAAGTGAGCGGGACACGTGAACGGGACGCTTGATGCGTCCGGGATCCGGGCGGCACACTGGACGCCGGTTTCGCCCGTCGCGGCCGGTCGAGGACCGGCACCCCCCTGCCGTGCTAGGAGATCTCGTGAGCGAACGGCGCAGCCCGACCATCCGCCGGCGTCGACTCGGGGCCGAACTCCGTCGGCAGCGCGAGGCGGCCGGCATCACCATAGAGGCGGTCGCCGAGCAACTCGAGTGCTCGGCGTCCAAGGTCTCCCGGATCGAGACCGGGCACACCACCGCGACGCCACGCGACGTGCGGGACATGCTCCGCATCTACGGGGTGGTCGGCGCGGAGAGCGACGAGCTGGTGCAGATCGCCCGCGAGGCCCGGCAGAAGGGCTGGTGGCACCCGTACAGCACGGTGCTGGTCGGGGCGTATGTCGGCCTGGAGGCGGCGGCCAGCACGATCCGGGCCTACGAACAGCAGGTCGTGCCGGGTCTGCTGGAGACCGAGGAGTACGCCGGCGCGATGATCCGAGCCGCCCGGCCGGACTTCACCGCCGATCAGATCGACCAACGCGTGCGTGTCCGATTGGGTCGTCAGTCGTTGTTGACCCAGGACGATCCGGTCGATCTGTGGGTGGTGCTCGATGAAGCGGTGCTGAGCCGGCCGGTTGGCGGCGACGCGGTGATGCGTGGCCAACTCAAGCGGCTGGTGGAGGTGGCCGAACTGCCGAACGTGACGGTGCAGGTCCTGCCCTTCGAGGTGGGAGCGCACGCCGGCATGGACGGGACCTTCTCGATCCTCGGCTTCCCCGAACCCAGTGATCCCGATGTCGTGTACGCGGAGAACGCCACGGGTGGGCTCTTCCTGGAGAAGAGCGACGAACTGCAGAAGTACAGCTTCATCTTCGATCACATTCGAGCAGCGGCCATTCGACCGGAGGAGTCCGTCGCACACATCGCGAGACTGGCAGAGGAGCCGCTGTGGAAATGGCGACCAAGGAGTTCCCCGTGGACCTGACGCAGGCGACGTGGTTCAAAAGCTCGAAGAGCGGGCCGAACTGCGACAACTGCGTGGAGGTCGCTTACGTGACCGGGGCGGTCGGCGTCCGGGACTCGAAGGACAAGGCCGGTCCGGCCCTGGTCTTCGCCCCGGGTGACTGGCACGCCTTCGTCGCCCGCGCCAGGGGCGGGGCCTTCGGCCAAAGCTGATCCGTACCCCCGGAAGCATGGTCCCGTCCGGCAGCGTCGCCGGGCGGGACCGTTCCCGTCGGTGTGCCGGCCGCGCCGGTGACCCGTCGCCAGTTCCGTTCCGCCTCGTTGAACCGCACGGATCGGCAACCGAACGAGGCAGGCGAGACGGATGACGACGATCGGTTCAGAGAATCTCACCAATGGCCCGGGCAAGCCCGAGCGGTTCGGTGGCAAATATCGTGGGGCCCGGCGGGACACCGTCCTGACCGAGGTGGTCTCCGGTGACGGCGACGAGCTGGCCGGCCGGGACGCCGGCACGCCGGAGCAGGCCGCCCCGGCGCTCTCCCTGCCGTCGCTCGACCCGAACCCGCTCACCGAGCCGTCCTTTCCGCCGAGCGGCTGGCCGGTGGAGCAGCCGGAGTCCCTGGTGGACCATCCGCTGCTGCGTGGCCTGCTGCTGGAGCTGCCGCCCAGGGGCAGCGTGCCCCCGCCCGGCTGGCTCGACCGCTGGTTCGAGGCGACCCGGGCGATCCTGGAACTCCTATACGTGCAGGGCGCGAGCCGATCGCGCTGAGACCGCCGACACGGCGGTCAGCGGCTGCGTGGCCCGCTCGGCGAGCCGGTTGTGCCGCAGCGCGTGGCGTACCCCGATCGCGGACACGCCGAGCACCGCGACGGTGATCGCCGGGCCGGCCACGCCCGGCGCGGCGAACAGGTCGACACCGAGGGCCGGAAGCACGGCGACGAGCATCGCGAGCGCGGTCGCCTGGAGCGGAAGCGCGATCAGCGGGTGCGCGGCGGCGGCTCGCAGCGCGTGCGGGGCCGGGGTTTCCGGGGCGGCGGCGAAGGCGCCCGCGCCGGCCCGCAGGCGGCGGACCCGGCGTACCGTCCAGACCCCGACGACCGCCGCCGGCAGCGCCGCGACGGCGAGCCCGGCGGCGGCCCGGTCGATCGCGGTGCCACCGGCGCTCTGGAGGCCCGCGGCGAGGACCGCCGCGGTGAGCGCGAGGCCGGTCAGCACCAAGGCGGACAACCATCCGGTACGCCGCCGCAGCGCCCGGGCGCGGTCCAGCCCGGGCAGGCCCTCCGCGACCAGGCCGGCGGCCAGCCACACGGCGGCGACGGGGAGCAACACGACGAGACGGTCATCCATGGCCCCAGCCTTGCCCACTTCGACGCGCACCGAATCCGGGGCGGCACCCCGCTTACCCCCGAACGTCTCCCCGTAGGGGATCAGACGTCGAAGGTGGCGGGGCGTCCGGTGGCCGGCGCCGGCGGCGTGGCCTTCCACAGGCCGGTCTTCTGCGCGGCCAGCCGGGCCAGGTAGGCCGGGTTGAGGATGACGTAGCGGCGCCACAGCCGCTTCGGTTCCAGCCCGAGCCGCCAGAACCACTCCAGCCCGGCGCGCTGCATCCACGGCGGCGGGTTGCGCAGCAGCCCGGCGTGGTAGTCGAACGCCGCGCCGACCGCCATCAGCGGCATGTCCAGCAGCGGTCGCATGGCGTACGCGAAGACCTCCTGCCGGGGGCAGCCCAGCCCGACCAGGACGAGGCGGGCGCCGCTGTTCTTGATCCGGTCGGCGATCTCGGTGTCCTCGCCGGGGTTGGCCGCCCGGAACTTGGACGGCTCGACCCCGGCGATCTTCAGCGCGGGGAAGGTGCGTTCCAGCGCCGGGATCAGCCGGGCCAGGGTCTCCTCGGTGGAGCCGTAGAGATAGACCGGCAGCCCTTCGTCGGCGAACCGGGCGAGCACCCGGAGGGTCAGCTCCGGGCCGTAGACACGGTCGGTGAGGCCGGCGCCGTGCAGCAGGTTGAGCGCCCAGCGCACCGGCTGCCCGTCCGGGGTGACCACGTCGAACGAGTTGAGCCGGGCGTTGTGCGCCGGATCGAGCACCCCGGTCATCACGCCGTGCACGGCGAGCGCGGTCAGGGCCAGCGGGTGGCGTTCGCGTGCGGCCGAGACCACCGCCTCGGTGGCCCGGGTGTAGTCGGTGGCGTCGACGAGCACGCCGAGCACGTTGCGCTTGGTGTCGACGGTCATGCCTTCGGCACCCACTTGTCGACGTTCGCCTCGTAGATCTCGCGGAGGATCATCGGCACGTCGTAGGTGATCTTCCAGGCGGGGTAGTGCTCCTCGAACCGGGCCATGCTGCTGACGTACCACTGGTGGTCGCCGGTGCGGGCCTGCTCGACGTAGTTGATCCGCGCCTCCCGGCCGGTGATCTCCTGGGCGACCCGGAACGCCTCGATGTGCGAGGTGTTGGAGTGCCGGCCGCCGCCGAGGTTGTAGACCTGGGCGGAGCGCGGCTCGCGGAAGAACGCCTCGAACGCGGTCAGGACGTCCCGGGAGTGGATCGCGTCCCGGACCATCTTTCCCTTGTAGCCGAAGAGGTTGTACGTCCGGCCCTCCATCACGCACCGCATCAGGTACGCCAGGAAGCCGTGCAGCTCCGCCGCGGAGTGCGCCGGGCCGGTCAGCGTGCCACCGCGGAAGCAGGCGGTCTTCATGTCGAAGTACCGGCCGTACTCCTGGACCATCACGTCGGAGGCGACCTTCGAGGCGCCGAAGATCGAGTGCAGCGACTCGTCGATCGACATGTCCTCGGTGATGCCGTCGTACCAGTGGTGGTCCTCCGGCAACTCGTAGCGGGTCTCCAGCTCGATCAGCGGAAGCGTGTTCGGCCGGTCACCGTAGACCTTGTTCGTGGAACAGTGGATGAACGGCGCGTCGATCGCGTGCCGCCGGGTGTTCTCCAGCACGTTGAGCGTGCCGCCGGCGTTCACGTCGAAATCGGTGTACGGCTCCTTGGCGGCCCAGTCGTGGCTGGGCTGAGCGGCGCTGTGGATCACCACGGCGATGTCCCGGCCGTACCTGGTGAAGACGCCTTCCAGACCGTCCCGGTCGCGGATGTCCACCGCGTGGTGGGTGTACGCGGGCCCCAGGTCGGCGGCGAGGCGGTCGAGGCTCCAGGCGGTCGAGCCGTCCTCGCCGAAGAAGTATCGCCGCATGTCGTTGTCGATGCCGACCACGTCGAGGCCGAGGCCGGCGAAGTGCCGGGCCGCCTCGGAGCCGATCAGACCGCCGGAACCGGTCACCAACGCGACACTCACACGCCACTCCTGGTCCATGGGAGGCAGGGAAACCACCGGAGCATAGCGTGACGTCCGCTGCGTCCCGATATGGTGCGAGGGCCCCGCAGCCTGCGGAGCCCTCGTGATGGTGGGGATGGGGGGAGTTGAACCCCCACGTCCTTTCGGACACACGGACCTGAACCGTGCGCGTCTGCCATTCCGCCACATCCCCGTGGCGCGACCGGGGACACCGTATCCCATCCCGAACCCGCCATCTGCGCCGGGTGCCGGGACATATTACGCTGTCCACTGGTCATGCCACGGGCGATCACCGTCCGTGGCGGACGAAACTGTAGCACGCTCGCGGGCCTGGTCACGAACGGGCCGTCGGCAGCCGGCCGAGCGGCGTGTGAGCTGCGGAGGCGGTGTCCGGATACCATCATTGCCTCGGGACCCGAGGAGGAGCCGGTGAGCGTGCTGCAACGCTTCGAGAAGCGTCTGGAAGGCCTGGTCGAGGGGGCCTTCGCCAAGGTCTTCAAAGGGGTGGTCCACCCCGTGGAGATCCTCAACGCCATGCAGCGGGAGGCCGAGGCGCACAAGGCGATCCTGGCCGGTGGGCGCACGTTGGTGCCCAACCGCTACGTGATCGATCTCTCGCCGTACGACCACAGTCGGTTGGCGCCGTACGCCGCCGCGCTGGCCCAGGAGTTGGCCCAGTCGCAGGCGGAGTTCATCGGCGAGCAGGCCTGGACGGTCTACGGCGACGTGATCGTCGAGGTCGAACGTGGTGAGGGACTGGACACCGGCATGTTCCGGGTGACCGCCGAGGTATACACCGGCGGTGACGTCGCCCCGGTCTCCGCGCCGGGCGGCTACGACTCCGGCGGCGGCTACGACGCCGGCCCGGCGTACCCCGCCTACGACCAGGGCGGCGGCTACGGCCCCCCGCCCGGCCAGGGCGGCGGGCGCAACGTCCGTCTGGTCTCCGGCGACGGTCGCACCTACCCGCTCCAGATGGGCTCGACCGTGATCGGCCGTGGCGACCAGGCCAACCTGCGCCTGCCCGACGTCGGCATCTCCCGGCGGCACGCCCGGCTGGACTTCGACGGCGGCCAGGTGGTGCTGACCGACCTGGGCTCGACGAACGGCACGATGGTCAACGGCCAGCGGGTGTCGGCGGTCGCGCTCAACCCCGGCGACATGATCCAGCTCGGCACCACGACGCTGACCTTCCGCGTGGACGGCTGATCCCCGTTGCCGGAGCTCGTCATCACCGTTGCCCGGTTCGGATTCCTCATCCTGCTGTGGATCTTCGTCTTCACTGTGGTCGGCGTGATCCGCCGGGACCTCTTCGCGGGGGCCCGGTCGGGTCGGCTGGTGGCCGCGCCACGCGGGGTCGGCGCGTCGACCGGCCAGCCCGCCGGCAAGCCGGCCAAGGCGAAGCGGGGTCGCGCCGCCCACCAGATGGTGGTCACCGCCGGTCAGCTGGCCGGCACCCGGATCACCCTCGGGGAGGCCCAGATCACGATCGGACGGGCGGAGGACTCGACCCTGGTGATCACCGACGACTACGCGTCGGCGCGACACGCCCGGCTCGTACCCCGCGACGGGCAGTGGTACGTCGAGGACCTCGGATCGACTAACGGCACGTACCTCGATCGCGCTAAGGTCACCGGACCAACCCCCGTCCCCCTCGGCGTGCCGATCCGGATCGGCCGCACTTCCCTCGAATTACGGCCATGACTCTGACCCTGCGCTACGCGGCCCACAGCGACCGCGGTCTGATCCGAGACGGCAACCAGGATTCCGTCTACGCCGGACCGCGGCTGCTCGCCGTTGCCGACGGCATGGGCGGCATGGCCGCCGGTGACGTCGCCAGCAACATCGTCATCGGTGCCATGGCGCCCCTCGACGAGGACGTCCCGGGTGACGCCCTCGTCGACGCGCTCCGATCCGCCGTGGGCACCGCCAACCAGCAGCTCCGCGACACCGTGGACGCCAACCCGCAGCTGGAGGGGATGGGCACCACGCTCACCGCGACCCTCTTCTCCGGCAGCAAGCTCGGCATGGTCCACATCGGTGACTCGCGGGCCTATCTCCTGCGCAACGGCGAGTTCGCGCAGATCACCAAGGACGACACGTACGTCCAGATGCTCGTCGACGAGGGCCGGATCAGCGCCGAGGAGGCGAGCAGCCACCCCCAGCGCTCGTTGCTCACCCGCGCGCTCGACGGCCGCGACATCGACCCGGAATACAGCGTCCGCCAGGTGCTGCCCGGCGACCGCTACCTGATCTGCTCCGACGGCCTCTCCGGCGTGGTGAGCGCGGACACCATCGGCGACACCATGCGGGAATACCCCGACCCGCAGCAGTGCGTGGAGCGTCTGGTGCAGCTCGCGCTCCGTGGCGGCGGCCCGGACAACATCACCGTGATCATCGCCGACGCGACCGACCAGGACATCGTCGAGGCGTCCCCGATCGTCGGCGGCGCCGCCGCCCGGGACCGAGGCATGGCGACGTCGGCCGACGACTCCACCCCGGCGGCCCGTGCCTCGGCGTTGTCCGCCCCGCGCACGCCCGCCCCCGAGGAGCCGGCCGACAACCGCGACGACGAGCCCGAGCAGCGTCGGCGGAAGCCGCTGCGGACGGTGGCGATGGCGCTCGCGCTGGCGGTGATCGTCGGCGGTGCCGTCTTCGGCGGCTGGACCTACACCCAGCGGCAGTACTACGTCGGCGCCACCGACGACGGCCAGCTCGCGGTCTTCCGCGGGGTGCCCGGCCAGGTCGCCGGGCTCGACCTGTCGGACGTGCACGCGCGCAGCGCGTCCCGGCTCGACGACCTGACGCTTGCCGCCCAGGAGCGGGTGAAGCAGGGCATCCAGGCCAAGAGCGAGCCGGACGCCGAGCGTCGGTTGGCGGAGCTGACGAGCGACGACCCGGCCAACCCGAACCTGAAGCCGCTCTGCCCGCCCGACCCGACGCCCGGCTCGACCCCGGTGGCGACGCCGACCCCGGCGCTGAGCCCCAGCGCCGTTCCGCCGACCCCGGCACCAGGCGGGCCGACCCCGACACCCGGCTCGCCCACCCCGGTGGCCGGTACGCCGACGCCGACGCTGACCATCACGCCCGACGCCGTAGCCTCCGACACCGTTCCGCCGGCCGATCCCGCCGGTTGCCGGTCGCCGGAGTGAGCGCCGGCTCGATCCCGAGGACTCATCCGTGACCGCAGCCGCCGCACCGGCAGCCTCGCCCGCCTCGACGGGCGAGCAGTCCGGCGTACGCCTGGCCCGGTCCCGGCGTAACGCCGAGTTGTCCCTGCTCCTGCTCGCCATGGTGCTGGTGGCGGCGTACGCGGCGATGGTCGAGGCGAAGGCGCTCGACACGGTCACCCCGGACTTCTGGATCCCAGCCGCCGCGCTGGGGCTGGTGTTCCTCGGCCTGCACGTGGTGATCCGCTGGCTGGCGCCGTTCGCCGATCCGGCGCTGCTGCCGGCGGTGGCCCTGCTCAACGGCATCGGGGTGGGCTTCCTGCGGCGTTACGACCTGGCCGAGGCCGCGCCGGCGGAGCGGGAGGACCTGGCCATCTTCGCCGGCACCGGTGGCCGTCAGCTCGCCTGGACGCTCGCCGCGGTGGTGCTCGCCGCCGCGCTGCTGGCGATCCTGCGGGACCACCGCACGCTGTCGCGGTACGCGTACACCCTGGGACTTGCCGGCATCGTGCTGGTGATGATCCCGGCGGTGCTACCCGGTCGATTCTCCGAGATCAACGGCGCCAAGCTGTGGATCAAGGTGGGCGGGTTCTCGATTCAGCCGGGTGAGTTCGCCAAGCTGGCCCTGCTCACGTTCTTCGCGTACTACCTGGTGCGAAAGCGCGAGGTGCTCTCGCTGGCGAGCCGGCGGGTGCTCGGCATCGACTTCCCGCGTGGGCGCGACCTCGGCCCGGTCCTGGTGGTCTGGTTGGTCAGCCTCATGGTGCTGGTCTTCGAGAAGGACCTGGGCACCTCGCTGCTCTACTTCGGCATGTTCGTGGTGACCCTCTACATCGCCACCGAGCGGGTGAGTTGGCTGCTCATCGGTCTGATCCTGTTCTTCGGCGGCGCCTACCTGGCCTACGTGCTGGGCAGCACCGTGGGGGGCCCGTTCGCCAACTTCTACGACCGGGCGCAGATCTGGCTCGACCCGTTCGCCGAGCCGTACGACCGCGGTTACCAGTTGGTCCAGGGCCTGCTCACGCTCGGCACCGGCGGCCTGTTCGGGGCCGGGCCGGGCGGTGGCCAGCCGAACCTGCTGCCCGAGGTGCAGACCGACTTCATCTTCGCCGGCATCGGTGAGGAGATCGGCCTGTTCGGTCTCTCCGCGCTGCTCGTGGTCTATCTCCTGATCGTCGAGCGGGGCCTGCGCGCCGCGCTTGCGGTGCGGGACTCGTTCGGCAAGCTGCTCGCCGGCGGCCTGGCGTTCACGCTCGGCCTCCAGGTCTTCGTCATCGTCGGCGGGATCAGCAAGCTCATCCCGCTGACCGGGCAGACCACCCCGTTCCTCTCCGCCGGTGGCTCCTCGCTGATGGCGAACTGGCTGCTGATCGCGGTGCTGCTGCGGGTCTCCGACGGTGCCCGCCGACCGGTGACCGGGGGCGGTGGCCCGGCGGCCCGGCCCACCGGTGGCCCGCCCGAGCAACTGCACGGTGCCCCGACGGAGGTGATCCGGCCGTGAACGCGCCCCTGCGCCGCGTCGGTGTGGTCGTGATGATCCTGTTCGGGTTGCTCTTCGCGAACCTGAACTGGATCCAGGCCTACAAGGCCGACGAATACCGCACCAGCGACTACAACGGCCGGGTCCAGGTCGCCGAGTACGACCGCAAGCGCGGCAACATCGAGGTCGGCGGCACCGCGTACGCGCTGAGCAAGGAGACCGGCGGGGAGCTGAAATACCTGCGCACCTATCCCAAGGGGGAGATGTACGCGCACGTGCTCGGCTGGAAGCCGGTCAACGGCAGCGCGAGCGGCATCGAGCGGTTGGAGAACGACTTCCTCGCCGGCACCAGCGACGCGCTCATCGCCAACCGGATCAAGGACATGTTCACCGGTGACGAGACCGGTGGCGGCAACGTGCTGCTGACCCTCTCCAAGGGGGCCCAGGAGACGGCGTTCAAGCAGCTCAACAACAACGAGGTGGGGGCGAAGAAGGGCGCGGCGATCGCGATCGACCCGCGTACCGGCGCGGTGCAGGCGCTGGTGTCGATGCCGAGCTTCGACCCGAACCCGCTGGCGAGCCACTCCAGCACGGAGGCCGACCGGGCCTACAACGCGCTGGAGAAGGACAAGGACCGGCCGCTCGCCAACCGGGCGCTGTCCGAGGTGCTGCCGCCCGGCTCCACCTTCAAGATCGTCATGGCCGCGGCGGCGCTGGAGAACGGCATCGGCCAGCAGACCCAGATCCCGGCCGGGTCGAGCTACACCGCGCCGGGCGCCGGGGTGCCGATCAAGAACGCGGCCCCGTCGATCTGCCCGGAGTCGCAGGTGACCCTGCGGGAGGCGGTGACCGAGTCCTGCAACACCGGTTTCGCCCAGCTCGGCGTGCGCCTCGGCGCGGACAAGGTCAAGGAGAAGGCCCAGCAGTTCGGCTTCGAGCAGGAGGACCTCACGGTCGGCCAGCTCGGCGAGGGCGGCCTGCCGGTGGCGGCCAGCCGCACCGGCGACATGCAGAACCCGGACGGCAGCACCGACCCGGCCGCGCTGGCGCAGTCGTCGATCGGCCAGAACAACGTGCGGATGACGCCGTTGCAGGGCGCGCTGATCGCCGCCACGGTCGCCAACGGCGGCAGCCAGATGCGTCCGTACCTGGTGAAGCAGTTGCTCGGGCCGGACCGCACCACGGTCTACGACGCCGCCAAGCCGCGCGAGCTGCGCCGCCCGGTCAGCGGCCAGGTCTCCGCCGACCTGCGCGACATGATGCAGAACGTGGTGAAGGAGGGCACCGGCCGCCGGGCCGCCATCGACGGCTTCGTGGTCGGCGGCAAGACCGGCACCGCCCAGTCCGGCCCGGAGACGCCGGACCACGGTTGGTTCATCGGGTTCGCGCTGGACAAGGACGGTACGCCGCTCTCCGCGGTCTGCGTGGAGCTGGAGCAGGCCGGCAGCGGCGGCAGCTCCGAGGCGGCCCGGATCGCCGGCCGGATCATGGCGGCGGCCATCGCGGATTCCGGGAGGCGCTGACGTGCTCGGCCCGGGGGTGCAGCTCGGCAACCGCTACCGGCTCGACGAGCGGATCGCCAGCGGTGGCATGGGCGACGTCTGGCGCGGCACCGACCAGGTGCTGGGCCGGACGGTCGCGGTCAAGAGCCTGCTCCCCGCGCTGCTCGACGAGCCGGGCTTCGCCGAGCGGTTCCGCGGCGAGGCGCGGACCATGGCCACCATCAACCACCCAGGCGTGGTGGACGTCTACGACTTCGGCAGCGACCAGCAGATCGCGTTCCTGGTGATGGAATACGTGGAGGGCGACGCGCTCTCCGCCACGCTCGGCCGGGTCGGCCGGCTCACCCCGGCGCGCACCATGGCGTTGCTGGCCCAGGCCGCCGACGCGCTGCACGCGGCGCACGAGAAGGGCATCGTGCACCGCGATGTGAAGCCGGGCAACCTGCTGGTCCGGCCGAACGGCACGCTCGTGCTCACCGACTTCGGCATCGCCCGCTCGGAGCTGGTCGGCCAGCTCACCGCCGCCGGCTCGGTGCTCGGCACCGCCTCCTACATCTCGCCCGAGCAGGCCACCGGCGCGGTCGCCACGCCCGCGTCCGACGTCTACGCGCTGGGCGTGGTCGCCTACCAGTGCCTGGCGGGCCGCCGCCCCTTCGAGGGGGACAATCCGCTCGAGATCGCGATGAAGCACGTGCGGGACACTCCCCGGCCGCTGCCCGCCGACATCCCGCCGCAGGTGCGGGCCATCGTCGAGCGGGCCATGGCGAAGGAGCCGGGGGCCCGCTGGCCCAGCGCCGCCGCGTTGGCGAGCGTCGCCCGTCAGGCCAAGCTCGCGCTCTCCCAGCAGGCACGCGGCGGGCGCCCGATCTCCGGCGTACCGGCCTCGCCGGCCGCGCCGCCCGCTCGGGCGCAGGTGCCGACCGCCGCGCCCCGCCCGCAGCCCCGGCCGCCGGTGGCGCCGGCCCGGCCACCGGTGGCGCCGCGCCCGACCATGGTCGCGCATCCGCTTCCGCAGCCCCGCCCACCGGTGGGGCCGCGCGGCGCGGCGCCCGTCCCGCAGCAGCCTCGCCCTCCGCACAATCCCCTGGCGTACGCTCGCCCGTCCGCGCCGCCGCCACCAGCGCCCCGCCGCTCCCGCTCCGGGCTGTGGACGACGGCGATACTGGTGGCGGTGCTGGTCATCCTCTGTTCGGGCGTGATTTCGTTCTGGTACCGGAAATACGTGGCCGGCGCTCCCGGTCCGGCGAGTGTGAGCGTGACCTCCGGCGCGGTGCGCGCGTACGGGGACGACTATCCGGTCCGCACGTCGTACCGTCGTGAGGTACGCCTCCAGCCGGCCGGCGGCGGTACGACGACGAGCGAAGGACGAGAGACGCGATGACAGCGCAGGCCCGCCTGCTCGGTGGCAGGTACCAGGTCGGCGAGCTGCTGGGCTACGGCGGCATGGCCGAGGTGCACCGTGGCCGCGATCTGCGGCTCGGGCGGGACGTCGCGATCAAGATGCTTCGTGCCGACCTGGCCCGCGACGCCACGTTCCAGATGCGGTTCCGCCGGGAGGCGCAGAACGCCGCCTCGCTCAACCACCCGGCCATCGTCGCCGTCTACGACACCGGCGAGGAGACCGCGCCGACCGGCGAGACGCTGCCGTTCATCGTGATGGAGTTCGTCAACGGGCGGACCCTGAAGGAGGTCCTCGGCGTCGAGGGGCGGCTCCAGCCGCGCCGGGCGCTGGAGATCTGCGCCGACATGTGCGCCGCGCTGGAGTTCAGCCACCGGCACGGGATCATCCACCGGGACATCAAGCCCGGCAACGTGATGCTCACCCAGACCGGCCAGGTCAAGGTGATGGACTTCGGCATCGCCCGGGCGCTCGCCAGCGGCGCCACCACCATGACGCAGACAAGCGCGGTCATCGGCACCGCGCAATATCTTTCCCCCGAGCAGGCGCGCGGCGAGTCGGTGGACGCCCGTTCCGACGTCTACGCGGCCGGGTGCGTGCTGTTCGAGCTGCTCTGCGGGCACCCGCCGTTCGTCGGCGACAGCCCGGTCAGCGTCGCCTACCAGCATGTGCGGGAGCAGCCGCCGACGCCGAGCACGATCAACCCGGACGTGAATCCGGCGGTCGACGCCATCGTGCTGAAGGCGCTGTCGAAGAACCCGCTCAACCGCTACCAGAGCGCCGGCGAAATGCGGGCGGATCTGCTCCGCGCCGCCGCCGGCCGCCCGGTGCTCGCCACTCCGGTGATGCCGGCCGAGGAGACCATGCCGATGGGGGCCGCGGCGGGCGGCTTCCAGGCGGCGCAGCAGACCCAGATGATGGGCCCGCAGACCCGGCAGCAGGCGCCGGCCCGGGTGGGTGACCCGCGCAAGCGCAAGAGTTCCTCCTGGGTCATCGCCACGTTCGCCGCGCTCGGCGTGCTCGCGGTGATCGCGCTGGGTACGGCGCTCTGGCTGAACCAGGCCGGCAACGACAAGGTGTCCGTGCCGCAGCTCGTGGACCGCACGCAGGCCGACGCGCAGGCCGAGCTCACGAAGGCCGGGCTGCGGTTCGCCGCCGGCACTCCGGTGCAGAACACCGAGTGCAAGGAGGGCACCGTGGTCGGGCAGAGCCCCGGTCCGGGCCTCCGGGTGGAGAAGAACAGCGCCGTCACGATCCAGATGTGCACCGGCCCGGGCGAGGTCACCATCCCGGAGGGGCTGAAGGGCGGCACCTTCACCAGCGTGGAGGCCCAGCTGAAGAGCCTCGGGCTCACCGTCGACCGCAAGGACGTGAGCGACGCGGCGCCGAAGGACCAGGTCATCGACGTGACGCCCAAGGAGGGCAGCACGGTGGCCCCGGGGAGCAAGGTGACCCTCGAGGTCTCCAAGGGCAACATCAACGAGGTGCCGAACGTCCGCGGCTACACGGAGGACCAGGCGAAGCAGCGGCTGGAGGACGCCGGCTACGACGTGAAGGTCCGGGACGGCGACGAGGTCGAGCCGGCGAAGGCCGGCAAGGTGAGCCGTCAGTCGCCGTCCGCGGGGACCAAACTGGCCAAGGGCTCGACCGTGACCATCGAGGTCGACGTGCCGCTTGAGGAGGAGTCCGAGAGCCCGTCGCCGAGCGCGACCCCCAGCGCGTCGCCGAGCACGCCCGGCGCCGGTGGTGGCGGCGGTTTCCCGTTCCCGTCCGTCCCGCCCACCCGCGACCGCTGATCCCGGCCGACACGACGTGGCGGTGCCCCACCCGGGGGGCCGCCACGTGGCGTACCGGAGGGCTTCAGGCGGTGGCGAACGCGGCCAGGCGTCGCGCGTCGACCTCGGGCGGCCACCACCGGGGCCCGGGTCACGGGGTCACCTGCCCGGAGTGGAGGGTGGGGCGTTGTTCGTCTCGATGTCGTAGGGGAGTTCCTCGTCCTCGTCCGGCTGCGCGGTCGGGTCGGTCAGCTCTCCGCTGCCGCCGCCGGGGACGCCGGAATCCTGGGTGACCTGCACGTCGTCGAAGGGCAGCAGCGGCTCGGCCCACGGGAAGACCACGAGCCAGAGCAGGGCGACGGTGGCGACGGCGAGCAGCATCGACCCGATCAGCTTGCCGGGCAGCCCGAACGGCAGCTTCCGCCAGATCCACGAGTACACGGGTCAGCCCTCCAGCTCGGCCGGTCGGCCCGCCGACTTGGCCTGGGCGTGGTCGAAACGGGCGTGGATGATCAGCCGCTGGTAGTTGTCGAACTTGGGGTTGCAGGTGGTGAGCGTGAGCAGCTTCTCGGTCGCCTTGCTGCCCGGTTTGCCCGGCACCGGAGCGACCACCTCGACCTGGGACGGCTTGACGATGCGCTGCTGGTAGACCTGGTAGACGAGCCAATCGGTCTTGGTCTCGACCACGATGGCGTCGTCCGGCTTCAGCTCGTCCAGCCGCCAGAACGTGGACCGGATGCGGTGGCCGGCGACGGAGAAGTTGCCCACCTCGCCGGGCATGGCGCTGTCCGGGTAGTGGCCGGGGGCGTAGCGGATGTCGTCCGGGCTGACCCCTTCGACCACCACCCAGTGCTTGTCGAGCTTCGGGATGTAGAGGCCGGCGACCGGCTTCCCCTCGGCCGGCGGCTTCGGCTTCGTGCTCGGGCCGGTGGTCGGGCCGACCGTCGGGTCGGCCGCCCACTCCTGGGCGAGCTGGCCGTTCAGGTCGTTCTGGTGGGCGTCGACGATGACCGACTTGCCCCAGATCTCGTATCCGGCGAAGAGCAGCACCACCAGCCCGAACGTGATCAGCAGCTCGCCCGCGCCGCGGACGACCGTGCGCAGGCGGGAGGCGGCGGTGGGGCGGGTCAGCTCGGAGTAGACGCTGCGATATCCCTCGCCGGTCTGCTCCGGCCGGAGTTGCACCACCCGCTCGCCGCGCCGTGGTCGCGGCGGCTCGGCCGGCGGCTCGCCACCACCGTCGCCGGTGGCCGGCGCCGGGGGC
This sequence comes from Micromonospora sp. WMMD1128, assembly GCF_027497235.1. Taxonomy (NCBI): domain Bacteria; kingdom Bacillati; phylum Actinomycetota; class Actinomycetes; order Micromonosporales; family Micromonosporaceae; genus Micromonospora; species Micromonospora sp. WMMD1128. The sequence goes on along the minus strand of NZ_CP114902.1, from coordinate 6,338,046 downwards.
ACCGCGCCCATCAGCCCGGTGGCGTCCAGCAGCGGATCGGCCGGCCGGCGGGGGACGGTGGGCAGCACCGCGGTCGCGCCGGGGTCGGCCGGTGCGGGCACGTCCGGGCCGCGTCCGACCGGGCCACCCGCCCGGGGTACGCCGGAGTGCCGCTCGGGTCCGCCGGGCGTACCGGAGCGCCGCTCGGGTCCGCCGGGGTGCCGCTCGGATGCGGCGGAGTGCCGCTCGGACCGCCCGGTCAGCGGCGGGATGAAGTCGGTGGGCCCGTCACCCGGCGCGGCCGGTCGCACGCCGGCCCCGGGCCACCCGGACGGCATGTCGGAACGGTCCGGGCCGGTGCGGCGGTCGTAGGGGCCGTCGACGGGCGGGCGGGAGTGCGTCCCCCGATCCGGTGGCGCGAACCGCCGGTCGGGGGTGGGGGCCGTGGGACCGGCGTACCGCCGGGGGTCGACCTGGGGCGTCTCCGGCGGGCGGGACTGGTTGCCCGGCCAGGCGGGCGGCGGGGGTGCGGTCGGGCGGGCGGTGGCGCCGCGCCGCGCCGGGGCGGAGTGGGACGGGCCGGCGTCGGGCCAGGGCAGGTCCAGCGGGGGCGGTGGCGTCGGGCGGTCGATCTTCGGGAGGAACGCGGTCCTGTCCTCCTGCGGTTGTCGGCCGTGACCGCGAGCGTCACGCTCGTGGGGATCGTCGCCGGTCACCGGGGCACCGTCGCCGACTGGAGCGCGGTGGAGTCCTCGAACGCGGGCACGGTGACGTCGGAGACGTGCTCGGTGTAGCCGAGCTGGTAGTGATCGGCTACTTCTTTGAACACCCGGACTCCTTCAGAGGCGGCGAGCGCCCGCTGGAACCCGGCGGGATCACCGATGGCCACGATCTTGAAAGGAGGGGAGTAAACCCGGCCGTGCAGCAGCAGGGTGTTACCGACGCAGCGTACCGCGCTGGTGCTCAGCACGCGGACGTTCATGATTGACATGGCCTCCGCGCCGCCGGCCCAGAGCGCGTTCACGACCGCCTGCACGTCGCCCTGGTGCACGACCAGGTCGTCGTTGCTGGCGCCCTTGGGCAGCGGCTGGCCGGGGCCCCAGTCGGCGTCGTTCAGCTCGATCGTGATCCCGGTGCCGGTGAGCGCGGTGAACCCGGCGGCCTGCCGGCTCGCGGCGGCCCGTTCGCGCTGCGTCTTCACCGGCCCGTCGGTGCCGGCGAGCGACTCGGTGCGGGCCTCGACCTCGTCGCGCAGCCGGGCGGCCTTGGCCTCGCTGGCCGCCACCTGCTCGCGCCGGTCTTCGATGAGCTGGGTGAGCTGGGGTCGCCGGTCCTCCCGAAGCGGGGTGCCGCCGGCGGTGGTCGCGCTCGTGGTGAAGAGCAGCCCGGCCGCGGCGGCGATCAGGGGTACGCCGATCGACCATCCCGGGCGTCGCTGGCGCGCCCGGCGGGGCAGCAGGCCGGCGACCGCGCGGCGGAGGGCCTTCTGCCAGGAGGCGGCGCCGGACGTGTACTCCACCGGGCGTTCCCTTTCCCGTCGTCTCGTTCCGGCCCGCGTCGATGCGAACCGACCTGCTCGACCCGAAAAGTCCGCTCTTTTCGGTAACTCCCCGCACCGGCCCGGCCCCATTCGTGGCTTGGACGGCCCGTCCGGACTACGCTAGCTGTCGAACATTATTGGCCATGGACCGTCGCCCCCGCGCCCGGTTGTCAGGCCGGACGAGGTCGTACCCCCCTCTGGAGAGCGTCGTGCCCAAGTCTCAGGTCCGCAAGAAGAAGGTGTACACCCCGCCGACGGACGTGCGTCCGACGGCGACGGCGTCGACGCGCAAGCCTAGCCCGATCTGGCTGCCGGTCACCGCCGTCGCGCTGATCGTGGTCGGCATCGGCTGGCTGGTCGTCTACTACCTTTCCGAGCAGGCGTACCCGGTCGCCTCCTGGGGCTACTGGAACCTCGCGGTGGGCTTCGGCGCGATGGTCTCCTCGCTGATCCTGCTCTCTCGCTGGCGCTGAGCGGCGCCTCTCCGTCCCGGCTCACGTCACGTCACGCCGCCCCTGCCCGGCACCCGGGCGTCGATCCGCCTAAGGTGGCGGCAGGGCGGCGTGGCCGATGCGAGAAGACTCACGTTACTGTCGAGTAACCTTCCGCGTAGGCTGCACTGACAAGCAGCAGACCGGGAGGCCAACTCGATGGGCAGCGTCCAGATCGTCACCACGATCCTCGCGGCCGCCATCACCGCCGTCGCGGTGTGGCTTGCGGTACGCGCGGTCATGAAGATGACGGCCGTCATCCGGCTCGGGCAGCCCGCGCCCGAACGGTTCGCCGACAAGGGCGCCCGCACGACGAAGATGTTGGTGGAGACCGCCGGCCACACCCGCATGCTGAAGTGGAGCGTGGTCGGGGCCGCCCACTGGTTCGTGATGGTCGGCTTCATCGTGCTGTCGCTGCTGGTGCTCGAGGCGTACTTCGAGGTGGTCTCGCCCGGTGGCGGGCTGCCGGTGATCGGGCACTGGACCGTGTTCGGCCTGGCGACCGAGTGGATCGGCATCCTGGGTCTGGTCGGCATCGTGGTGCTGATGGCCATCCGGCTGCGCAACCGGCCGACCCGTCCCGGCGGCCTGTCCCGATTCACCGGGTCGACCATGTGGCAGGGCTACTTCGTCGAGTGGGTCGTGCTGCTGGTCCTGATCTTCGGGTTCGTCATCCGGGGCTTCAAGGTCGCCACCGATCACTTCGAGTACCCGCTGTGGGCCACCCCGCTGAGCCACGCGGTCGGCGCCGCGCTCCCCGACTGGTCGGCCGGCGTCAGCGTGGCCGCCCTCATCAAGATCGTGATCTCGATGACGTGGCTCATCGTGATCTCGCTGAACGTCACCATGGGCGTGGCCTGGCACCGCTTCCTGGCCTTCCCCAACATCTTCTTCAAGCGCGACCCGGCGAAGCCCGCCGGATCCGGCCTGGGCCCGCTGCGCCCGATGACGAGCGAGGGCAAGCCGCTCGACTTCGAGGAGGCCGACCCCGAGTCCGACCAGTTCGGCGTCGCCCAGGTCGAGCAGTTCACCTGGAAGGGCCTGCTCGACTTCAGCACCTGCACCGAGTGCGGCAGGTGCCAGTCGCAGTGCCCGGCCTGGAACACCGGTAAGCCGCTGTCCCCGAAGCTGCTGGTGCTCAGCCTGCGCGACCACGCGTACGCCAAGGCGCCCTACCTGCTGGCCGGCGGCGGCAAGGACGTGACCGGCGAGGAGAAGGGCACCGCGGAGCAGCTGGCCGGCGTCGACGTGCTGGCCATGGCCGAGGCCGACCGGCCGCTGATCGGCACCGCCGAGTCCGGCGGCGTCATCGACCCGGACGTGCTCTGGTCCTGCACCACCTGCGGTGCCTGCGTCGAGCAGTGCCCGGTGGACATCGAGCACGTCGACCACATCGTCGACATGCGCCGCTACCAGGTGCTGATCGAGTCGAGCTTCCCGTCCGAGGCCGGCGTCATGCTGCGCAACCTGGAGAACAAGGGCAACCCGTGGGGCGCGCCGCAGAACACCCGCGAGGACTGGACCAAGGGGCTCGGGTTCGAGGTGCCCCGGGTCGGCGAGGTCGACGACTTCGAGTACCTGTTCTGGGTCGGCTGCGCCGGCGCGTTCGAGGACCGGGCCAAGAAGACCACCCGCGCGGTCGCCACGCTGCTGAACGAGGCCGGCGTCAGCTTCGCCATCCTCGGCGAGGGCGAGACCTGCTCCGGTGACCCGGCCCGCCGGATCGGCAACGAGTTCGTCTTCCAGATGCTCGCCCAGCAGAACGTCGAGACGCTCAACGAGGCGTTCGAGGGCCGGGAGAAGAGCAAGCGGAAGATCGTGGCGACCTGCCCGCACTGCTTCAACACCCTGGGCAACGAGTACGGCCAGCTCGGCGGCGAGTTCGAGGTGGTGCACCACACCCAGTTGCTGGCCCACCTGGTCAGCGCCGGCAAGCTCACCCCGGTGCAGCCGGTCGACGGCGGCGTGACCTACCACGACCCCTGCTACCTGGGCCGGCACAACCGGATCTTCGCCGCCCCCCGTGAGGTGCTCGGCAGTGCCATCGGAGATGGCCGGGGTGGCGCAGCGTCCGATTCCGGTGCGGGCCGCGACAGCGGCCTCGTCGAGATGCCGCGCAACAGCGAGCGCTCCTTCTGCTGTGGCGCCGGCGGCGCCCGGATGTGGATGGAGGAGAAGATCGGCAAGCGGATCAACGTGGACCGGGTCGAGGAGGCCATGTCCACCGGGGCGAAGACCATCGCGGTCGGCTGCCCGTTCTGCTCGACGATGCTCAACGACGGGGTGAACGGCAAGGGCGCCGGCGAGGACGTCGAGGTGGTCGACGTGGCGAGCGTGCTGCTGCGCTCGGTCAGGCCCGAGTCGCCGTCCGGTGAGAAGGAGGCCGCGCCGGCGGCCGGTTGAGGCGTACCCCGGCGGGAAGCCGGGCCACGACGGCGGCGGCACCCGCGCGGTGCCGCCGTCGTCGTCTCAGCTTCCGGCGGAGATCGCCGCGGTGCTGGCGACTGTGGTGGCGACGATCACCGCGGCCTGCATCTCGTCGATCGCCTTCTTCACCGCGGCGGAGGCCCAGTCACCGGCGGCGATCTCGTTCAGCCGGGCCTTGACCCGCTCCTTCGGCAGCTCGCGGAAGAGCTTGCGGTCCAGGCCGACGGCCCGGGCCAGGGTGAGCAGCGCGGCGGTCCGGGCGTCCACCGGACCGTTGCCGACGAGCGCGGCCACCATCCGCTCCCGGGCCGCGGTCTCCGCTGCCGGCTCCGCGCCGGTCGGCGAGGGATAGCGGGTACGCGGGAAGACCAGCAGCACCCGGTCGGACTCCCGGCGCAGCACCCCGGCGCCGACCAGCCCGTCGAGCACCCGGTCCGGCAGGCCCTTGGACAGCTTGCCGATCCAGTCCTTGGGCTTGCGCGGCCGACCGGCTCCCACGGTGGCCAGTGCCTCGTCCAGCAGCGGCACACCGGTCGGGGTCGGGTCGGTCACCACCAGCCGTTTGTCGGCCACCTCCACCCGGCGGGCGAGTGCCAGCTCCAACAGCAGCGCCCCGGCGAGGCCGTAGTCGAGGTGCGGCCGGCCGAGCCGGTTGGCGCCCCCGTCGTCGTAGGCGAGCAGGACCAGTTCGTCGGTGAGCAGCAGACCGTCCATGCCCGCCACGCTACGGGTGACCCGCCACCGGCGCCCGCGTGCCACAATCACGCCCATCGACGGCCTGCTGGTTCTGACGCTGTTGCCCCTGGTCGGCTTCGTGCTGCTGACCGCCGGCAACGCCTTCTTCGTCGCGGCCGAGTTCGCCCTGGTCACCGTCGACCGCGCGGAGATCGACAGGCGGGCCGGCGAGGGGGACGCCCGGGCCGCCACGGTCCGCCGGGCGCTGCGGGACCTGTCCTTCCAGCTCTCCGGCGCCCAGCTCGGCATCACCATCACCGCGCTGCTCACCGGATATCTCGCCGAGCCGGCCCTGGCCCGGCTCGTGACGCCGCTGCTGCACCCGTTCGGCGGGGCGGACCGCTTCGCCGGGCTGCTCGCCCTGGCCCTGGCCACGCTCCTCTCGATGCTCTTCGGTGAGCTGGTGCCGAAGAATCTCGCGCTGGCCCGCCCGATGCCGGCCGCGCTTGTCACCGCCGCGCCGATGCGCGCCTTCTCCCGCGCCTGCGGGTGGCTGATCCGGCTGCTCAACGACTCGGCCAACCGGCTGGTCCGCCGGCTCGGTGTGGAGCCGCAGGAGGAGTTGGCGAGCGCCCGCTCCCCGGAGGAGTTGGGGTTGCTGGCGGCCATCTCGGCCCGGGCCGGCGCGCTGCCGCCGGACACCGCGATGCTGCTGCGCCGTACGATCCGCTTCGGCGACAAGCGGGCCGCCGAGGCGATGACCCCGCGGGTGGACGTGGTCGCGCTGCGCGCCACCGCCTCGGTGGCCGAGCTGCTGGAGGCGTCCCGGCGCACCGGCCGGACCCGGTTCCCGGTGTACGAGGAGACGCTCGACCTGGTCACCGGCGTCGCCGGGGTGCCCGACGCGCTCGGTGTGCCGCTGGCCCGCCGGGCCGGCACCACGGTTGCCGCGGTCGCCCGGGAACCGGTGTACGTGCCGGAGAGCCTGGACCTGGACGGGGTGCTCGCCGCCCTGAAGGACGCCGGCGCGGACCTGGCGATCGTGGTCGACGAGTACGGCGGCACCGACGGCGTGGTGACCGTGGAGGACCTGGTCGAGGAGCTGGTCGGGGAGATCGCCGACGAGTTCGACCCGGCCGCGGTGGACGACCTGGGGCCGGCGGAGCTGACCGTGCCCGGCGGGGAGCGGACGGTCCTGGTGGACGGCGTGCTGCGCGCCGACGAGCTGGTCGAGCAGACCGGGTTCCGGCTGCCCGAGGGGCCGTACGAGACGCTCGGCGGCTTCCTGATGGCCCGGCTCGGGCGCATTCCGGTGCCCGGCGAGACGGTCGACGAGGCCGGTTACGAGTTCACCGTGGTGGAGGTCGACAGGCACCGGATCGAGCAGGTCCGCGTGCTGCGCCCGGAGGAGTCCGACGACGGTGCCTGAGCTGCTGGTGGCCCTGGTGTTGCTGCTCGGCAACGCCTTCTTCGTGGGCAGCGAGTTCGCGTTGATCGCCTCCCGCCGTACCGTGATCGAACCGCTCGCGGCGTCGTCGAAGCGGGCCCGGTGGGCGCTCGCCGCGATGAACCAGATCCCGCTGATGATCGCCGGCGCGCAGCTCGGCATCACGGTCTGCTCGCTCGGCCTGGGCGCGATCGCCGAGCCGGCGCTCGCCCACCTGCTGGAGCTGCCGTTCACCGCGCTGGGCCTGCCGGCCTCGGCGGTGCACCCGGTGGCCTTCGTGATCGCGTTGGCCGTGGTGGTGTTCCTGCACACGGTGGTCGGCGAGATGGTGCCGAAGAACATCACGCTCGCCGGTCCGGAGCCGTCGGCGCTCTGGCTCGGCCCGGCCATGCTCGCCTTCTGCCTCGCGACCAAGCCGCTGCTGGTGGCGATGAAGTGGGCGGCCCGGCAGGTGCTGCGCCTGTGGCGGGTGGAGGCGACGGACGCGGTCAAGACCGTGTTCACCGCCGAGGAGTTGGCCGGGCTGGTCTCCCAGGCGCGCACCGAGGGGCTGCTGGACGCCGAGGAGCACGCCCGGATCACCGGCGCGCTGGCCCTGCACAGCCGTACCGCGGCCGACGCCCTGCAACCCTGGTCGACGGTGACCACGGTGGCCGAGGACGTCTCACCGGCCTCGCTGGAGGTGCTGGCGACCCGCACCGGCCGGTCCCGCTTCCCGGTGGTGCAGCGGACCACCCGTCGGGTGCTGGGTTTCGTGCACGTGAAGGACGTGCTCGGGTACGCCGGGGCGAGCCGCCGGGCGCCGGTGCCGGCCGAGGTCTACCGGCCGCTGGCCGTGGTGCCGCCGGACCGTACGCTTGCCGATCTGCTGCTGGCGATGCGCCGCGAGCGCCGGCACATGGTGCTGGTCAGCGACGGCCGGCGGCCCCTGGGTGTGGTCACGCTCGACGATGTATTGACGGCGATCGTCGGCAAGTGAGTGAATACCCTTGGTGCGCAACCGATTGCGGAAACATGATTGAACAACGGGCCGCCTTGATTCCACCCCCGTGCCTTCCCTAATGTGATGCACCGACCGCTGTGGGTCGTCTGCCTCGATCTTCCCTCTCGCGAGGCGCCCGCCGGTCGGTTGCAAAGGAGTCCGTGCCGGTGGCAACCATGCCCCCTCATCGTCACGTCCCGAGCGCTCCATCCGGCCCGCCGGCCGGGTCGCACCGGGTGGTACGCCGTCTCCTCACCCTGGTCGCGGCCGTCGCGGTCGGCGCCGGGATGGTGGCGGCCCCGGCGTACGCGGCGCCCTCGGTGGACGAGATCGACGCGCAGATCGACAAGCAGTGGGAGAAGCTCGAACCCACCATCGAGGACTACAACAAGGTCCGCTCCCAGCTCAAGGTCAACAAGAAGAAGTCCGCGGACCTGCAGAAGAAGATGGTGCCGCTGGAGCTGGCCTCGACGCTGGCGATGAACAAGGTCGGCGACATCGCCGCCCGCTACTACATGCGCGGCCCCTCGCAGGAGATGGGCGCGCTGCTGGTGAGCACCAAGCCGGGCACCCTGGCCGAGCAGCTCGTCATGCTCGACCGGGTCGCCGACGACCAGCGGAGGCAGATCGCCAGCGTGCTCGCGGCCCGCGACAAGTACAACGCGCAGAAGCAGAAGCTCGACCGGCTGATCGCGACCGAGCAGCAGCAGGAGGCCAAGCTGGCCTCGCAGAAGAAGCAGATCGACGCCGAGATCAAGCGGCTCACCGGGATGCTGCCGGTGACCTCGATCCGCCCGGCCGGCTGCCCGAAGATCGACGGCGTGGTGAGCAGCGCCGCGCGTACCGCCATCAAGACGGCGTGCGCCCAGGTCGGCGACCCGTACGTGTGGGGCGCCACCGGCCCGAACTCGTTCGACTGCTCCGGCCTGACGCAGTACGCCTACAAGGCGGCGGGCATCTCGCTCACCCACTTCACCGGCGCCCAGTGGAACGAGGGCCGCAAGGTTTCCCGCTCCGAGGCGAGGCCGGGTGACCTGGTCTTCTTCGGCGCCGACCTGCACCACGTCGGGCTCTATCTCGGCAACGGGGTGATGGTGCACGCGCCCCGGACCGGCAAACCGGTGCAGGTGTCGAGCATCAGCACCCAACCGCTCGCCGGCTTCGTCCGGGTCGGCTGAGCCGCACCCGAGGCATCGAGAAGGCCCCCGGTCCACTGGACCGGGGGCCTTCCTCGCGTCGGGATCTTTTCGCGCCGGGTTCCCCTACCGGGGCGCGCCGACCGGCGACGGCAGGATCAGCACGTCGTCGAGGTTCACGAACATGATCCGGTGGCCGAACTGGACCTGCACGTACCGGTTCTTACCCCGGACCACGGTGCGGTCGCCGGGGGCCGAGCCGTCGAACGAGACCGCCCGGTAGTACTCGCCCGGCAGCACGCCGCCGACGGCGTACCGCTGGCCGGCCGCGAACGTGTACTGGAGCGGGGAGATGGCCTGGTACGGGATGGTGTCCGGGTAGGCGGCCTGCTCCGGGTAGGCGCGGCCGTACACCGGGACGGTGGCCCGGCCGGGCCGTGGCGTCACCACGAAGCCGGTGGACCACTTGGCCGTGGGCGCCTTGGTGGGGTTGTGGAACCACGCCTTCTGGCCGAGATACCAGATTGCCGTCCAGTCACCCTGCCGGCCGGCCACCGCGTACGTCTGTCCGGCCGAGGCGCGGGCGCCGTGGTCGGAGATGTACATCGTGTCCGGTGTGCCGTCCGGGCGCAGCCCGAGGTCGTTGACGAGCGGGGCGTCCGCGCTCGGCGCGGTCCGCAGGAGCACCGCCGAGGAGCCGTGCGACGGGCAGGGCTCGGCCGGCGGGGTGGGCGTCGGGACGCCCGGCGGCTGCTGGTTGCAGCCGACGAACGCCGGCCGGTTGGTGGTGACGTCCGGGTCGATGGTGACCAGGCCGGTACGCGCGGTGCCGAGGGTCCGGAACGGTGCCTTCATCAGGTCGAAGTAGTGCGACCAGTCCCAGTAGGGGCCCGGGTCCCAGTGCATGCCGCCGACCGCCGCGGCGGTGATGCCGGGCACGTTGTCGTGACCGATGATGTGCTGCCGGTCCAGCGGGATGCCGAACTTCTGCGCCAGGTAGCGGACCAGCTTGGCCGAGCTGCGGTACATCGCCTCGGTGTACCAGGCGCCGTTTCCGGCGAAGCCCTCGTGCTCCAGGCCGATGGACTTGGCGTTGACGTACCAGTTGCCGGCGTGCCAGCCGACGTCCTTGGCCTTGATGTGCTGGGCGACGTAGCCGTCCGCCGAGCGCAGCGTGTAGTGCCAGCCGAGGTAGTCGGCGCGCTTCACCAGGTCGACGCTGGGGTCGAAGTAGCCCTCGGTGTCGTGGATGACGATGTATTCGATCTTCTGCTGCTTCGGCCGGTTGCCCAGGTCGTGGTTGCCGTAGTCGCCCGGGTCCGCGCTGAGCTGCTCGTACGGTGCGGGGATCCACTCGCAGGCCAGCCGCACCGGGCACTCCAGCCCGTCCGGCCGCTGCGCGTGGCGCAGCCCGAGCCGGCTGAGCACCCCGCGGTCCGGCCGGGCGGCGGTGGCGGCCATGGTGACCCGCTGCCCGTCGTCGGTGGTCCGGGTCGCGCCCTGGCCGAGCTGGTCGTAGACCTCGTCGGCGAAGGCCGCCGCCGCGTCCGAGGTGTCCGCGCCGGAGTAGCGGGCCACCGCGCCGTACCAGGCCGCCGCGTCGGTGCCGGCACCGACCGGCCCACCCAGTGCCTTCTGGTACGCGGCGAGCAGCGCCGCGCCACCACGGATGTTCGCGGCCGGATCGGTGCGCAGCTTCTGCGCGTCGAGGCCGGTGAGCGTCGCGGCGGCGTCGAGCGTCTGGAGCGAGGCCGTGGGCAGCGGCTTCTCCCGGGCCGGTGCGGCGGTCGTGGCCGGGTCGAGGGTGAGCGGGCGGGAGTCGTCGCCGCGCGGGTCCTCGTCCTCGTCGACGTGCGCGCTGCGGGGCGAGGCGAGGACGTGCGCGGCGTCGGTGAGGTGCATCGGGCCGTAGCCGCCGCTGGTGCTGGGCTGCCCCGGGTGGGCGTCCCAGCGGGACTCCAGGTAGGAGACGCCGAGCAGCACGTTCTGCGGCACGCCGTACTCGGCCGCCGCGGCGGCGTACTGCTTCTGCCTGTCGTCGTTGCTGGATAGGGTGTTCGGTGGCGCGGCGGTCACCGGGCCGGTGGTCGCCAGCGCGGTGGCTGTCGCCACGGCGGCGGCGAGCAGCATCCGTCCGGCCGACGGCGGGGGCGAGAGGTGCATCGAACCTCCTGGACAGGGATGGGGGTCACTGCGTCCCCACCCTCACTCCGCGCACCCGTGACGGTCAATACCTTTCCGCCGGATAATCTGATGTGAAAAAAAGCTTCACTCGTGTCCGGGGTTGCCCATTCCGTACGGAGTGTCACGGCCGTTCGGGTTGCGGATCGATAACGGGGATCCCTACTCTGGCCAATTGTCGGCCCGTACGTTCACCGTCCAACCCGGCCGGTGACGGTCCGACACCGCCGAGTCGCCTCCGGGCGAATCGGGGACCCAGGTACCTGGGGTGAATCCGCAGCCACTGCGGTAGGGCGTCCCCCTTCCCGCCCGAACCCGTCAGCTAACCCGGTAGGCGGTCAGGAAGAAGGAGTACCGACGCCCGGTGGCACACCATGCCCCGCGGCCGTCGTCGAGCCGGTCGATCGACCGGTCCGCCGTCGCGCCGCGTTCCCGCTGGTCCCGCTTCACCACTACACTCGCCGCCCTGGTCGGCGCCGCGGTCGTCCTGACCGGAGGCGCGACGGCGGCCCACGCCGAACCCTCGGTCGCCGAGATCGAAGCCCGGATCGACCGCGACTGGAACAAGCTCGAACCCGTCATCGAGCAGGTCAACGCCGTACGCGAGCAGCTCGCGCTGCGACGCAAGCAGGCCGACGCGCTCGGTCGGCGGATCGCCCCGCTCCAGGCCCGCGTGGACGCCGCGCTCGGCCAGGTCGGCGGGCTCGCCGCCGACGCGTACAAGGGCGACAACCTCTCGACCGTCAACGCCCTGCTGGGCAGCCGCTCGCCGGGCGAGCTGATGAGTGGCCTGGAGCTGCTCGACCGCTTCGCGCGCCACCAGCAGGAGCAGGTGCGCACCATCGCCGAGCTGCGCGATGAGCTGGCGGCGAAGAAGAAGCCGCTGGACGAGATGGTCGCCGACCTGAGCCGTACCGAGGCCCAGCTCGCGGCGAAGAAGAAGCAGATCGACGCCGAGATCGCCAAGCTCCAGAAGCTGCGGCTCAAGGTGTACGGAAACGGTGGCGGTGGCAAGCTGCGCCCGGCGCCCTGCCCGGCCGGATACCCGGGTGGCGCGGCCGGGGTGGCGGTCAAGTTCGCCTGCGCCCAGATCGGCAAGATCTATGTCTGGGGCGCCGCCGGCCCGGACCACTTCGACTGCTCGGGCCTGACCATGGCCGCCTGGGCCAAGGCCGGTGTCTCGCTGCCGCACAACGCCCGCCAGCAGCACAACGTCACGAAGCGGGTCAGCCGCGCCGAGTTGCGCGCCGGTGACCTGGTCTTCTACTACGCCGACCTGCACCACGTGGGGATGTACGTCGGCGACGGCTGGGTGGTGCACGCCTCCCAGTCCGGCAAGCCCATCACCATGAAGCGCGTGGACGACGGCGACATCAACAGCTACGGCCGCCCCACCTGAGGTGTAAGGAGGGGCCCCCGCTTAACGCATTCGGTATAGGCGGGGGCCCCTCTTAACAACCACGATCGGCTGGCGTCAGCGCGTCGGCCAGGTGCGCCAGCTCTGCCACGACCGGCTCGGCGTCGGGCCGCGCTGACCCTGGTAACGCGACCCGTAGACGGCCGAGCCGTACGGGTGCTCGGCCGGCGAGGAGAGCCGGAAGATGCAGAGCTGGCCGATCTTCATGCCCGGCCAGAGCGTGATCGGCAGATTCGCCACGTTCGACAGCTCCAGCGTGATGTGACCGGAGAAGCCCGGGTCGATGAACCCGGCGGTGGAGTGCGTCAGCAGGCCGAGCCGGCCCAGGCTGGACTTGCCCTCCAATCGGCCGGCGAGCTGCTCGCCCAACGAGATCACCTCGAGCGTGGAGGCGAGCACGAACTCACCCGGGTGCAGCACGAACGCCTGCCCCTCCGGCACCTCCACCATCGATGTCAGGTCGTCCTGCTGCGTCGACGGGTCGATGTGCGTGTAGAGGTGGTTGTTGAAGACCCGGAACAGCCGGTCGAGGCGTACGTCGATGCTGGACGGCTGCACCAGTGTGGGCTCGAAGGGCTCCAGCGCGAGCGTGCCCGCCTTGATCTCGGAGACCAGGTCGCGGTCGGAGAGCAGCATCGGAACACCATAGCGACCGATGCGGGTGACCTGCGTGTCGGACTGCGCTGTCGTACAAGTGTTCGATAGAATGTCGGCATGGCTTCCTGGTCCGAATTCGCCGCCGACGAGCCCCGACTCGCCGCCGAGATCCGCCTTCTGATCCAGCAGTACGGGCCGGGCTTCGGCTATCTCGCCACGGTCCGCGCCGACGGCGGGCCCCGCGTGCACCCGGTCTCCCCACTGATCACCGACGACGGGCTGTGGTGCTTCGTCATCGACTCGCCCAAGCGCCGCGACCTCGAACGCGACGGCCGCTACGCGCTGCACTCGTTCCCGCCGGAGGAGAGCGACGACGAGGCGTACGTCGCGGGCCGCGCCCACCCGGTGACCGATCCGGGCACGGTGGCCCGGCTGGCCCGGGTCGGCCGGGCGGCGCCGCTCGGCGACTGGAAACTGTTCGAGTTCTCCGTCGACGTGGCGATGCTGACCCGGCGCGACCCGGCTGCCCGCCCCGGCACCGGCCGGCCGGAGATGCGGCTCTGGCTCGACCCGCGCGGCTCCGCGCCGGCTCTCGGTCACGAGCCGCTCGATCCGCGGCGGGCCACGCCGGCTCTCCGTGAGGGGCCGCTCGCCCCGGAGGGCCGGCGCGGCCGGCACGGCTTCGACACCCGTCGCCCGGCCGCCTGATCTCATCCGGTCGGCTCCGGCCGGCGGTCACATCCGGCTGCGCCGACCGGATCCGCGGGCCGAGGTGCCCTTCCGGCGTCCGAGCGGTCCGCAAAACGACCGACGCCGGCCCTGTCCGAGGACGGGGCCGGCGTCGGTGCGTGGTGGGGTGAGGTCAGGCCGCGCGGTACGCGTTCCACGCGGTGAGCATGCGGCTCGCCTGGCCGGCGGTGAACTGGTACATGCAGGAGTCGTAGGTGTAGTCCATGAAGTTGGTGATCGGGTCCTTGCCGGTCGCGGAGCAGGTGTCCCGGCCGGTCGGGCACTGGTAGGCGGGGGACGCCTCGGCCGGGGTGTCGGAGACGCCGTCGCCCGAGCCGGAGCAGCCGCCCTGGAAGGTGTGGTAGAGGTTCAGCCAGTGGCCGATCTCGTGGGTGCCGGTGTCGCCCTGGTTGTAGTTGGTCGCGGTGCCGCCGGGCAGCGACTCGTTGAGCACGACGACGCCGTCCATCTTGTCGAGCGTCCGCTTCGGGAAGGTCGCCCAGCCGAGCAGGCTGTCGCTCAGCTCGCCCAGGTAGATGTTGAGCGTGTTCTTGCCGCCCTGGCGCAGCGAGGTCTTCATCGAGCGCTCGGCCGAGGAGCCCTGCACGATCGGGTACCACGACGTGTTGGTCACGCGGTTGATCTTCGTGAGTGAGAAGGAGAACGCGGTGGCCGCGCCGCCGGTCGAGCCCGCGTACGCCTGGTTGAGCACGCTGATCTGCTGGTTGATCATCGAGTCGGTGATGTTGCCGCCGGCCCGGGTGCTGTTCTCCTGGATCACGTGCACGACGACCGGGATGGTCACGGTCGCCAGCGGGGCGACGGCGCCGGTGCGGAAGTTGGCGCGTGCGCGTTGTGCGGCGGCGAGGTCGGCCTCGCGCTCGCGTACCTGCTGCGCGGTCAGCTCGTTGGGGTCGAGCTTGACGTTGCCGCCCTTGGCGACGCGGGCGTTGGCGTGGCTGTCGGCCGGCTCGGCGCAGCCGCCGACCGGGGCGGCCGAGAAGGCCGAAGCAGCGGGGACGACGCCGACGGCCGCGGTGCTGAGCAGCAGCGCGAGGGTCGACGTCGCGACACCGGCGGTACGCCGGGTCAGCAGGTTGGGACGAAGTCCCATGGGCCCACCTCTTTCTGACGACGTGACCGGGGGTGTGTCACGTCGGGTCGGAAACGTGGGGCAGACGTTACATCCCATCGACGCATTTGAGAACGGCCATATGTTGCCGGCATGCAACATCCCCGGCCGGTCCGCACCGGGCGTTCTTGATCCACTCCAGTTCGGCGAGGTGGTGGCGACGCGGGGGTACCTGGGTGCACGGGGGCGGTGACCTCAGGTACAGTGGTGCCGCCTGCGGGTGTAGTTCAATGGCAGAACATCAGCTTCCCAAGCTGACAGTGCGGGTTCGATTCCCGTCACCCGCTCCACAAGTAGGGCCCAGGTCAGGGTTTGTTCCCGGCCTGGGCCTCACTCGTTCCGGTCACTTCTTGCGCTTGCCGTGTCCGACGTAGGCCCGGGTGGAGGCGTGGCCCTCCGGGGACGAGCGACCGAGTTGACGGCGGCAACGGCTACGGCATTGCTCATGAGGGCCTCGGCCAGCGGTCCCTGCATGCGCGGACAAACCATGAGTCAAAGACATCCCGGATGGACTCGGCCGAGGGTGATCTGTCTTCCGATGGCAAGTATTCGTAAGAATACTTGTCTCGACTGATGCGACCGTCCGGGCCCCATCCCAGTAGGGAGTAGAACAAGTCGCCATTGCCTAGCCGAAAGCCGTGCACTACCGGTACGAAGTTGTAGCCGTACGGCTCAAGCGTGATGCGGCGGCGCGCGAGAGCGGGAGATTGCTGCATGTCGTAGATCTGCGTGAGGTTGTTGCGTCCCTCATCGACCCACTCCGTCGGGAACAGGCCACCCGCGTCGCTCTCCACGACCGCCGCCATGCGTATCTTCCAATCTTGCAACTCGGTCCTGTTCAGCCAGAACCCGATACTTGGCCACGCGGTGTAGAGCGACATGCCAAGCACATCCAGACACTTCTCCTCCGGCCGCTTGATCGACCTGATG
Source organism: Micromonospora sp. WMMD1128 (assembly GCF_027497235.1). Lineage (NCBI taxonomy): Bacteria > Bacillati > Actinomycetota > Actinomycetes > Micromonosporales > Micromonosporaceae > Micromonospora > Micromonospora sp. WMMD1128. The sequence goes on along the minus strand of NZ_CP114902.1, from coordinate 6,322,383 downwards.
CGATCGATAAGTATCGCGTAAACATCTAACGGGTCGGCGAGATGCTTCTGTTCGGAAGAATTGTCTTCGACGCGCTGTGCTATGGAGCGCACCTCCAGAAACACGGCGCCTAGGGTGGCAAAGATCAACGTTTGCGTCAAGCCGCTCGTATCTTTGAGGTCGACGCGGTCGAGGACAGGCTTCATCCATGGAATATTCAGAACCAGGATGATAATCAATCCGCCGAACACAATCACGGGTTGCAGGAGGTCGAGGATGCGGGTTCCGAGTTGTCGCAACAGGTGCCTGAACTGCTTCCGCTGAAGCTGTCGGCCGATGTGAACCTGCTGGTCAGGCATCGTTTCCCCATTAGAGTCATGTAGTTATGGATGGATGATAGCATCGGCCGGTTTAGAGTGGTACAGTCCAGTACGTGGGACGAGTGGATGTGCGGGTGCGACAGTCGGATATCAGTCTGGAAACGACGCTGTTAAATGTGGCGATTCTGCCGCCGCAACCGATAGCGGCAGAGGTGCAGCGGCTGAGCGGTGAGCTCCAGACCCGCGGCGGTCTGATCCACGTCGATGGGCAGCAGCGTCTAGCCCATATGACGCTCTACATGGCTCGCTTTTCGCGTCTCAAGATCGATGAGATCGTCCTGCGTGTGGAGGCGCTTGCGGCCAGTCGACGTTCACCGATCACCTCGGAGCACACTGGCTACTATCTGACTCCGGGGAACTACTACGAGGTCTCCTATGCAAGGAGTCCAAGTATGATGTCCCTGCACAACGAGGTTTCTGACGCTCTGCTACCGCTTCGCTTCTCGCCCGGGCAGCCGGTCGTCGAAGACTTCTTCGCTCCATACTCTGCGGCGCAGGAGGAGCAAGCCAAGCGTTCGGGGTACGACTTGAGCGGCGATCTCTACCGGCCGCACGTAACGATCACGCGCTTCGCGACCAGACCGACGGCTGACCTTCCGACGTCCCCTGTCGACCTTTCCTTCAATATCTCGCGCATCGGGTTGTTCGAGGCAGACAAGCTTGGCGCGGTAACCGAGCCGATCGCCTGCTACGACTTGGGATGAAGGTCCAGGACGTGCCGCCGGCCGGGCTGCCCGTTCAGGTCCACCTCGCCGGCCGGCACGAACCCGGTACGCCGGAGCACCGCAAGCGACGCCGGGTTCGCCAGCGCCGCGTCGGCGACCAGCCGGCGCAGCCCGTACTCGTCTCGGGCCAGTTCACAGACGCGCCGTACGCCGTGTCGGGCCAGGCCGCGCCCGGCGGCGCGCTCGGCCACCCGGTAGCCCAGCTCGGCGCTGCCGTCGGCCAAGTCGACCAGGTTGAACCGCCCGAGCACCGCGCCGTCATCGTCGAGCAGCACGTGGAAGCGGCACGTGCCGCGAGCCTGCTCGTCGAGCAGGCTCGCGTGCCGGGCCGCGAAGTCGGCGAAGTAGTCGTCGCCCCGGTCGGGTACCCATCGGGCGAAGTACGCCCGGTTCTCCCGCTCGAAGCGCAGCACGGCGGGCGCGTGGTGGGCGGCGAGGCGTTCGAGTTCCGGCACCGAGCCAGGCTAAGCGGGCGCGCCCGACGGCGTCGTACCCCGCTGGCACTATCGGCGCATGCGGGACGAGATCCGGGCCCTGATCGAAGGGCTGACGCCGGGTGACGAGCGGGAGGCGCGGCACCGGGAGGCGACGCTGGCGTGGCTGGCCGGCACGACGGACATCTTCCGGCGGGTCAAGCCGCGCACCCCGTCGCCGCACCTGGTCGCCTACTTCCTGCTGCGCGACCCGTCCGACGGCGCGGTGCTGCTCGTCGACCACCGCAACGCCGGCATGTGGCTGCCCAGCGGCGGTCATGTCGAGCCGGGCGAGCATCCGGTGCGCACGGTCCGCCGCGAGCTGCGGGAGGAGTTGGGTGTGCCGGCGGTCTTCGCGCCGCCGTTCGGGGAGCGACCGGCCTTCCTCACCGTCACCGAGACGGTCGGCCCGCCCGAGAGCCGGCACACCGACGTCAGTCTCTGGTATGTGCTGACCGCCGGCCGGGACCAGCGGCTCACCCCGGATCCGGTGGAATTCCGGGGCGTCCGCTGGTGGACGCCGGCCGAGGTGGCCGACGCGCCGGCCGGCACCGTCGAGCCGCACCTCGGACGGATGCTGGCGAAGCTGGCTTGACCCGGCCCCTGCGGCAAGCATCAGCGTGGTCCGGGCCGGCCACCCGGGTCGGCGCGAGGAGGAGAGCGACGTGCGGCTGCTGACCATCGGCGCGTTCGCCCGCGCGGCCCGCCTGACGGCCAAGGCACTGCGGGTCTACGACGACTGCGGGCTGTTGCCGCCGGCCGCCGTGGACCCGCACTCCGGCTACCGCTACTACGCGCCGGAGCAGCTCGACCGGGCCCGGCTGATCGCCGCGCTGCGCCGGGCCGGGATGCCGCTGGCGGAGATCCGGACCGTCTGCGGCCTGCCGCCGGAGGCCGCCGTCGAGGCGCTCGACGCCTGGTGGCGGCGGGTCCGTGCGGACACCGCGGCCCGCGGCCGGGCCGTCGCGCTCCTCGTCGACCAGCTCAGCGAGAGGGGCACCACCATGTCCGAGCACACCTTCCGGTACGCGACACGCTGCGAGACCGGCACCGTCCGTGACTCCAACGAGGACGTCGCGTACGCCGGCGGCGCGCTGTTGGCGGTCGCCGACGGCGTACGCGGTCCCGGCGGGGCGGACGCCAGCGCCGCCGCGGTGGACGCGCTGCGGTCGCTGGAGTCGGCCGACGTGCCGGCCGCCGACCTGCTGTCCGCGCTTGCCGACGCCGTGTCCCGGGCCGACCGGGCGGTACACGCGCGGGCCACCGACGTCGACCGGCCGGCCAGTACGCTCACCGCGATCGTGCGGCGCGGCACCCGGCTCGCCCTGGTGCACGTCGGGGACACCCGCGCGTACCTGCTGCGGGGCGGCGAGTTGTCCCGGCTCACCCAGGACCACACGTACGTGCAGACCCTTCTCGACCAGGGGCGGCTCACGCCGGCCGAGGCCGGGGCGCATCCGCAGCGGGCGCTGCTGGCCCGGGCGCTCGGTGCGGGCGCCGACGTGGAGGCGGATCTGGCACTGCGTACCGCCTTGTCCGGCGACCGTTACCTGCTCTGCTCGGACGGGCTCTCCGCGGTGGTCGACCCCGGCGCGTTGCACGCCGCGCTGGCCGGCGCGGACGACCCGGAGACCGCCGTCGGGCGGTTGGTCGACCTGGCGTACGCGGCGGGCGCGCCGGACAACGTCGCCTGCGTGGTGGCCGACGTGACGACGTGAGCCGCCGGCCCGGGCCGGCGGGCCGGGTCGGGCCGTACCCTGGCGATCATGCGGATTGGCATCGTGATCCTGCCGGACCAGCGGTGGTCGGAGGCGCGGCGGCGGTGGGCGCAGGTGGACGAGTGGGGTTTCGACCACGCCTGGACCTACGACCACCTCGGCTGGCGTGACCTGGTCGACGGGCCCTGGTTCGATTCGTGGACGACGCTCACCGCGGCGGCGACGGTGACCTCCCGGGTCCGGCTGGGCCCGCTCGTCGCCTCGCCGAACTTCCGCCACCCGGCGGCGTTCGCCCGGCAGGTGACCGCGCTCGACGACGTCTCCGGCGGGCGGGTGCTGCTCGGGTTGGGTGCGGGCGGCATCGGCTTCGACTCGGCGGTGCTCGGTGGGGAGACGCTGCCGCCGCGGCAGCGGGTCGACCGGTTCGCCGAGTTCACCGAGCTGCTCGACCGGATCCTGCGGGAGGACGGCACGACCTGGCGCGGGGAGTGGTTCGCCGCGGTGGACGCCCGCAACAACCCCGGCTGTGTCCAGCAGCCCCGGGTGCCGTTCGTGGTGGCCGCGAACGGGCCGCGCTCGATGCGGCTGGTGGCCCGGTTCGGGCAGGGTTGGGTCACCACCGGCCTCGGCGGCGACGACCTGGAGAGCTGGTGGGGCACGGTGGCGGAGCTGTCCGACCGGATGACGCGCACGCTGGAGCAGGCGGGCCGGGACCCGGCCACGCTTGATCGCTACCTCTCGCTCGACTCGGCGCCGGTGTTCTCCCTGACCAGCGCCGATCTCTTCGCGGAGCAGGTGGCTCGCGCGGCCCGCCTGGGTTTCACCGACGTGATGACGCACTGGCCCCGGGCGAGCAGTTGGTACGCCGGTGACGAGGCGGTGCTGGCCGAGGCGGCGGCGCTGCTGCCCGACCTGCGCCAGGTGTAAGGAGGGGGCCCCGCTTAACGCTTTCTGCATAAGCGGGGCCCCCTCCTAACACCTCAGGTGCCGACGCTGCCCTCCGAGGAGACCAGCCGGAAGCGGAGGCAGACGATCTCGCTGTCATCGGTGACGGGGGTGCCCTGCCGGGCCCAGTAGGCCCCGTGACCGGCCCGCCACTCCTCGATCGACCGGTCCCCCTCACCCTCGGCGCGGGCGAAGTCCCAGGGCACGTCGGCGAAGCGCACCACCTCGACGTTGGTGATCTCGACGACGCCGACGAGCGCGTCGTGGTCGTCGACCAGGGCCAGCCGTTCGCCGACGTGCTCCAGCTCCTCGTTCTCCTGCGCGTACTCGCCGGTCAGGCCGGCAGTGGCGGTCTTCTCGCCGGAGAGCACGAGCGCGTTCAGGCGGGCGCGCAGCTCGCCGGGGGTGCCGAGGGCGAGCGTGCGTAATCCATCGATGCGGGGCCACATTCCGCCGAGGCTACGGCACGCCTGAGCCCGGATCGGGTGCCCGGAGGTCACTCCTCGCCGGGGAGCTGGTCGCCGGTGAGCAGGGCGCGCAGCCGTAGGCGCTCGACCACGGCGGGTGGACAGGTCGCCACCAGCGTGGCTGCGCCGACCAGGTGGGCGCCGCTGTCCCGGACCACCCGGCGCAGCGCGTCGAGCTGTGCCCCGGTGTCGACCCAGTCGTCCGCCAGCAGCACCCGGTCGCCCGGCGCGAGCCGCCGGCGGTCCACGCCGATGCGGAGCCGCTGCCCGCGGTGGTCCGGCGGGGTCTCGGCCCACCGCATCGGCCCGATCCGGCGACGCTCACCGCCGTCCTTGTACGCGGGCAGGAACCCGGCGCCGGCAGCGACCGCGACCAGCGGGCCGAGCAGCAGCCCGGTCACCTCGGGGGCGATCACCACGGTGGGCCGCGCGTCCGGGAAGAGGCCGGCCAGTGCCGGCCCGACCTCGGCGAGTACGTCGGGGTCGCGCCACCAGCCGGAGAGGTCGCTGACCAGGTGGCTGCTCTCCGGTCCGGGGTCGGCCCACCGGAACGACTCGACCAGGCGATGCGTCAGCACGTCTCCCATCCTGCACACCGTCCACCGTTCGGCCCAATGGCGGTGGCTTGATCGGCTACACGTAACAGGGTAAATGTGGGCATAGCATCATGATCACGTTGACTTCGGAAGTACCTCTCTCGTTACGGTCCGGGCCGGTTTTTGTTCCACCGACGAAAGGACCGGGCCCGGTGGCTGCTAGGCACCTTCGTACCCGCAGATTGCTCTCCTCGCCCGCCGGCATCGCCGCCACCGCGGCCGTCGGCGTGGCGCTCGCGGTCGGCGGCACCGTCGGCGCGGTGCAGCTCACCGCCGCCGAGCCGCCCGCCCAGCCGGTCGTGGCCGAGATCCCGCCCCCCACCTCCGCCGCGCCCTCCCCGAGCGCGTCCGCCTCGCCGAGCGCGTCCGCCTCGGCGAGCCTCAGCGCATCGCCGAAGGCCAGCCCGAGCCCGAAGCCGACCCGTACGCAGCCGGCGTCCCGCGGCAAGGCCCGGACCGCGGCACCGAAGCCCACCGCGACGAAGAAGAAGACCGCCGCCCCGAAGGTCGTGGACAGCGGCTCCTGCGGCGCGTCCTTCTACGACGAGGGCCAGATGACCGCGAACGGTGAGACCTTCAACCCGGACGCGCTCACCGCCGCGCACAAGACGTTGCCGTTCAACACGAAGCTCCGGGTCACCAACCCGGCCAACGGCAAGTCCGTGGTGGTCCGGATCAACGACCGTGGTCCGTACATCGACGGTCGGTGCATCGACCTGTCCCGCGCCGCGTTCGCGGCCATCGCATCGACAGGTCTCGGTGAGGTGAACGTCCGGTACGAGGTGCTCGGCTGATCGGCCTCTCCGGCAGAACTTCCGCGCCGGACGGCCCGGGTTCATTCTCCGCTTCACGTCCATCAGGCATGCTGTCGGATGTACGTACGCGACCCTTCCAGCCGGGCCACGGCCCGCTGAGCCCCGGATCCCGCGCCGGCCTCGGCGCGGCTCTCGTGCTGCTCGCGATCGTCTCGGCCGCGGAGGCCGCCGACGGCCGTTCGGTGCACTATCTGGCGCTGATGGCCGCGGCGCCCGTGCTCGCCGGCGCGCTTGCCTCCTGGCGGGTGGTGTTGGCGGTGGGGGCGCTGGCCACGGCCGCCGCCGCCGCCTTCGCCGCGGCCGAGCCGAGATGCTCGCTGGCGACCGGGGTGAGCGGGGCGGCCGTTGTGCTGGCCACTGTCATCGCCGCTGCCACGGCGGCGATCCGGCAACGTCAGGCGGAGCGGATCGAGGAGTTGTCCCGGCTCGCCGCGGTCGCTCAACAGGCGGTGCTGCGTCCGCTCGGTCCGCAGGTCGGCACGCTTGCGGTAGCCGCGCGCTACATCTCCTCCACGGCCACCGCCGAGATCGGCGGCGACCTCTACGAGGTGATGGACACCCCGTACGGCGTCCGCATGATCATCGGCGACGTACGGGGAAAGGGTTTGGACGCGGTCCGGCTGGCCAGCATCGTGCTCGGCTCGTACCGGCATGTGGCGTACGAGCGGGCCGACCTGCGCGCGGTGGTGACCGACCTGGACCGGGCGGTGGCCCGCAACGTCGGCGACGAGGACTTCGTCACCGCCGCGCTGGTCGAGGAGCGCGGCGGCACGCTCACCATCGTCAACTGTGGACATCCGGCGCCGCTGCTGCTGCGCCGGGGCGCGGTGATCCCGTTGGAGCCGCCGGCACCCGCGCCACCGCTGGGCTTCATGCCTGTGGTCCGGCCCCGGGTGGAGCGGCTGGAGCCGGGCGACCGGCTGTTGCTGTTCACCGACGGGCTGGGCGAGGCCCGGCGGGACGGGGAGTTCTTCCCGACCGCCGACCGGGCCTGGCGTCTGCTCGGCCACGGCACGGTCGGCGACGGGCTCGCCTCGCTGGAGACCGCCCTGGTGGAGTGGGTGCACGGCCGCCTCGACGACGACATCGCCCTGGTCCTGATGGAGTACGCCGGGCCGCGCAGCGCGGCCGGCGCGCCGGTGCCGAGCTGGGAGGTCGGCGCCGCCGACGGGTGAACCGCAGGTGTGTAATCGCTGTCACTTCCGTGGTCGGCTTGTCGTTGCCTACCGGTCAGTAATACAGTCTGGAGTTACTGATCGGTAACACCTGTCCGGAAGCGGGGCCAGCGAGCATGACCCACTACAAGAGCAACCTTCGGGACCTCGAGTTCAACCTGTTCGAGGTGTTCGGGGCGGACCGGGCGTTCGGCCAGGAGCCGTACACGGATCTGGACGTCGACACCGCCCGCAGCTTCCTCTCCGAGGTCGACCGCCTGGCCCGCGAAGACCTGGCCGCCAGCTACACGGACAGCGACCGCAACCCGCCGGTCTTCGACCCGGCGACGCACACCGCGCCGCTGCCGGCGTCGTTCAAGAAGTCGTACCAGGCGTTCATGGACTCGGAGTTCTGGCGGCTCGACCTGCCCGAGGCCCTCGGCGGCACGAACGCCCCGCGTGCCCTCTGGTGGTCCCTCGCCGAGCTGGTGCTCGGCGCCAACGCCCCGGTCTGGATGTACGCCTCCGGCCCGTCCTTCGCACACGTGCTGCACGTCGAGGGCACCGAGGAGCAGAAGACGTGGGCCCGGCTGTTCATCGAGAAGCAGTGGGGCTCGACCATGGTGCTGACCGAGCCGGACGCCGGCTCGGACGTGGGCGCCGGCCGCACCCGCGCGGTCCCGCAACCGGACGGCTCGTGGCACATCGAGGGCGTCAAGCGCTTCATCACCTCGGGTGAACACGACCTGAGCGACAACATCGTCCACTACGTGCTGGCCCGCCCGGTCGGTGTGGAGGGCGTCGGCGGCCCCGGCACCAAGGGCCTGTCCCTCTTCGTGGTGCCGAAGTTCCACTTCGACGCCGAGACCGGCGAGCTGGGCGAGCGCAACGGCGTCTACGCCACGAACGTCGAGCACAAGATGGGCCTGAAGGTCTCCAACACCTGCGAGGTGACCTTCGGCGAGCACGGCGTACCCGCCAAGGGCTGGCTGTTGGGCGAGAAGCACGACGGCATCCGCCAGATGTTCATGATCATCGAGTACGCCCGGATGATGGTCGGCACCAAGGCCATCGCCACGCTCTCCACCGGCTATCTGAACGCGCTGGAATATGCCAAGAACCGGGTGCAGGGCGCCGACCTGGTCCAGCAGGCCGACAAGACCGCCCCGCGCGTGACCATCACCCACCACCCGGACGTGCGCCGCTCGCTGCTGATGCAGAAGTCGTACGCCGAGGGACTGCGGGCGCTCGTCTGCTACACCGCCGGCTGGCAGGACAAGGTCGCGATCGCCGAGGCGGCCGGTGACGAGAAGGCCACCAAGCTGGCCAAGCGGGTCAACGACCTGCTCCTGCCGCTGGTCAAGGGCGTCGGCTCGGAGCGGGCGTACGAGCTGCTCGGTCACGAGTCGCTCCAGACGTACGGCGGCTCCGGTTTCCTCCAGGACTACCCGCTGGAGCAGTACGTCCGGGATGCCAAGATCGACACGCTCTACGAGGGCACCACCGCCATCCAGAGCCTCGACCTGATCTTCCGGAAGATCGTCCGGGACAACGGCAAGGCCCTGATGGCGGTCGCCGGCGAGATCCAGGAGCACATCACCTCCGAGGCCGGCAACGGCCAGCTCAAGGAGGAGCGGCTGGCGCTCGGCAAGGCGCTCGCCGAGATCCAGACCATCGTCGGTGTGATGACCGGTTGGCTGGGCGAGGCCCAGGCCGGTGACGCCCGCGCGCTCTACAAGGTCGGCCTGGGCAGCCGCCGGTTCCTGCTGGCGATCGGCGACCTGGTGGTCGGCTGGCTGCTCCAGAAGCAGGCCGACGTGGCGTTGAAGGCGCTCGCCGGCGAGGTTTCCGCCACCGACAAGGCGTTCTACACCGGTAAGGTGGCCGCCGCCCGGTTCTTCGCCCGCGAGGTGCTGCCCCGCATCGGCGCCGACCGGCGGATCATCGAGGGCGCCGACCTGGAGATCATGGACCTCCCGGAGGAGGCGTTCTAAGCCTCATCACCCCTTTCACCGACGGCCGGCGGGCGACAGCCCGCCGGCCGTCGTCGTTGTGACACCCCGGGTGGTGAGGGCGGCCGGTGGGCGGGTAACCCGTCGCGGACCACGACCGGAGTACGCCCAAGGGCCATCGCACGGGGGAGTGCAGCGCACATGGGCATTGGCAGCGCCATCTTTCTCATCGCGCTCGGCGCGATCATGACCTTCGCCGTCCGGGCCAACGTCTGGTGGATCGACCTGCGCGCGGTCGGCTGGGTCTTCATCCTGGCCGGGCTGGGTGTCCTGCTGACCACGCTGTGGTTCTGGCAGGACCGCCGCAAGCGCGCCCGCACCCTCATCGTGGAGGAGAACCGGCTCTCGCACCCGACCGCGATGATGCCGCCGCCACCCGACCCGCCGCCGCCGACGGCCCCGCCGTCCTGACGTCGCGCGTCCACCCGGGCTGACGCCGCGCGTCCAGTCGGGCTGGTGTTAATAGGGGGCCCCGCCTATACCGCAGGCGTTAAAAGGGGGCCCCGCCTTGCACCTCAACCGCGGGCGGTGTGGCGGGCGGTCAGGGGGGCGTGGGGGGAGACGTCGGGCCAGGGGGTGGCGGGGTGGTGCACCACGATGTCTGTGGTGCGCAGGCCGTCCGGATCGGCCCGTTCGGGGTCGAGTAGCGCCGAGAGCAGGGAGATGCCCGGATTGTGGGCGATCAGCAGGACCGTGCCGGCTTCCGGGTCGACCGACCGGACCAGCTCCAGCAACTCGGCCGGGTGTGCGTCGTACGCGGTCGGCTCGTACCGCACCACAGGTGTCGACCCCGCCGGACCGCCCTCCGGCGGGGAGCCCGTCATGCCGAGCGCCACGCCGTGCCAGGTCTGGCGGGTGCGTCGGGCCGGCGAGCAGAGCACCACGTCGGGCAGCAACTCGTGCCGGGCCAGCCAGGCGCCCGCCGCCGCCGCGTCGGCGTGACCCCGGGCGGTGAGCGGGCGTTCCGCGTCCGGGCCCTGGCGGGACTGCTCGGCCTTGGCGTGCCGTAACAGCACAAGCGTCCGCCGTCCGTTCCTGCCGTCCGTCATCCGCCCAGCTTGCCTGATTGGCGATCGAACCGCCTGGGTATGTCGATGTGTGCCGCTACCTCTATCCATGGCCGCGGCGGGCAGGAACGCCAGCAGGACGCCAAGGAGGCGACGTCATGGGCATCGGTGCAAGCATCTTCCTCATCGCGGTCGGCGCGATCTTCGCGTTCGCCGTCGACGCGAACCTGGGTTGGCTGAACCTCAACGTGGTGGGCTGGGTGCTCATGCTCGCCGGGCTCGTCGGGCTGATCACCACGCTCTTCTTCTGGAACAACCGTCGCCGCGTGGTCGCCGCGCCGGTGCGCGAGCAGGTCGTCGCGGAGCCGGTCGTGCCGGTGCAGGGCGACCGGGTCGTGCGCGAGGAATACCGCGAGGTGCACCGCCCGGGCTCGGGCTACCCGGTCTGACCCATCCCCCCAAGACCCCGAGGGCCCCGCAACGGCGCGGGGCCCTCGCGTACGTCCGGGGTCGGGCCAACGACGGGGCCCGCGTACGTCCGGGGTCGGGCCAACGGCGCGGGGCGGCTCACGTACGTCCGCGGGTCGGGCGCGGTGGGTCAGGCGAACAACGCGAAGTAGATCGCGATGTGGTGGCAGATCGCCGCGAGCAGCGTGCACGCGTGGAAGAACTCGTGGTGGCCGAAGACGGTGGGCCAGGGATTGGGCCGGCGCAGCGCGTAGAACACCGCGCCCACGCTGTAGATCGCGCCGCCCACGCTCAGCAGCACCAGCGCGGTGACGCCGCCGCCGTGCAGGATCTGCGGCAGCATGGTCACGGCCACCCAGCCGAGCGCCAGGTAGAGCGGGGCGGAGACCCAGCGCGGCGCGTGCGGCCAGATCATCTTGACCGCGACGCCGGCAAGCGCGCCGCCCCACACCAGGCTGAGCATGACCGTGGCGTGCCGGGGGTCCAGCAGCAGCACGCAGAACGGCGTGTAGGTGCCGGCGATGAACACGAAGATCATCGAATGGTCCATCCGGCGCATGATCTGGTAGCCGCGTTCGGACCAGACCCGTCTGTGGTAGAGCGCGCTGGTGCCGAACAGCCCGCACACGGTGAGGCTGTAGATCAGGCAGCTCACCAGCGGCGCCCAGCCAGGGCGGGTGGCGGCGACGGAGCACAGCACGATGCCGCAGACGAGCGCGGCGAAGAACGCGTACGCGTGGAGCCAGCCGCGCATCCGCGGCTTTCCGATGTCGACCGGCCGGAGCCGGAGCGGTGCGGAGGTGGTCACCTCAACAGGTTACGACACCGTAGGTTACTTGCAAGTAGTGTGGACCGTCACGTCCGCTGACGCGAGGATGACCGGATGCGGATCCAGCCCGTCGGGGCACACGCCCTGCTGCTCGACTGCGACGACCCCGACCAGGTCGAGGCGTGGCGCGCCGAGCTGTGGCGACGCCGGGCCGCCGGCGAACTGACCGCCGAGGACATCGTCCCGGCCGCGGTCACCGTGCTGCTCGACGGCGTGCCCGACCCCGCCGCCACCGCCGCGCGGATCGCCGGCTGGCACCCCCGAAGCACCCTGGCCGGCACCGACGCCGCCGAGGTCCGGGTGCCCACCGTGTACGACGGTGCGGACCTGCCCGCCGTCGCCGACCACTGGGGCGTCGACGTGCCGGCCGTGGTCGAGCGACTGCGGCGCACCGAGTTCCGGGTCGCGTTCTGCGGCTTCGCACCCGGCTTCGCGTACCTCACCGGGCTGCCGCCGGAGCTGGCCGTGCCACGGCTCGCCACCCCGCGTACCCGGGTGCCGGCCGGCTCGGTCGCGCTCGCCGGCCCGTACGCGGGCATCTACCCCGCCGCGTCGCCCGGCGGCTGGCTGCTGGTCGGGCGCACCGACATACCCCTCTTCGACGTACGCGCCGACCCACCGGCCCGGCTCACCCCCGGCACCCGGGTCCGACTCGTGGAGCCGTCGTGATCGAGGTGCTGCGGGCCGGCGCGCTCACCACCGTGCAGGACCAGGGCCGACCCGGCTGGGCGCACCTCGGCGTGCCCCGCTCCGGCGCGCTCGACCCGGCCGCCCTGCGCCTGGCCAACCGGCTCGTCGGCAACCCGGAACACGCCGCCGGCCTGGAGATCACCCTGACCGGCTGCGCGCTGCGCCTCACCCGGGCGGTCACCGTCGCGCTCACCGGTGCCCCGGCCGACGTGCAGGTCGGGCAACGGCCCGGGGACGTGGGGCGACCCCTGTCGCTGCCGGCCGGTGCGGTCCTGCGGGTCGGTCCGGCCCGCGCCGGGGTGCGTACCTGGCTGGCGGTCAGCGGTGGGATCGCGGTCGAACCGGTGCTCGGCAGCCGATCCACCGACACGCTCTCCGGGCTCGGCCCGCCGCCGCTGCGCGACGGGGACCGGCTGACCCTGGGCACCCCCAGCGGCCCGCCGGCGCCGGTGGACCTCACCGTCACCCGGCCCGTGCCCACCGAGCTGCGGCTGGATGTCGAACCCGGCCCCCGGCAGGACTGGTTCACCCCGGCCGCGCTCGACCTGCTGCGCCGCGCCGCGTACACCGTCGCCCCGGACAGCAACCGGGTCGGCGCGCGGCTGGCCGGTGCCGCCCTGCCCCGCGCGGTCGCCGGCGAACTCCCCAGCGAGGGCCTGGTGCTCGGCGCGGTGCAGGTCCCGCCGGACGGCCAACCACTTGTCTTCCTGGCCGACCACCCCACCACCGGCGGCTACCCGGTGATCGCGGTCGTGCGGGACGTGGCGCCGCTCGCCCAGGCCCGCCCAGGCACTACGGTGAGGTTCCATGGACCTCAACGCTGACCTCGGCGAAGGATTCGGGAGCTGGCGGCTCGGCGACGACGAGGCGCTGCTCGGGCTGATCAGCTCCGCCAACGTGGCCTGCGGCTTCCACGCCGGTGACGCGCCCACCATGCACCGGGTCTGCGCCGCCGCCGCCGAACGCGGCGTCGCGATCGGCGCCCAGGTCGGCTACCGGGACCTCGCCGGGTTCGGCCGGCGGCACATCGCCTACGACTTCGCCGAGCTGCGCGACGAGACCATCTACCAGCTCGGGGCGCTCGACGCCTTCTGCCGGCTCTACCGCACCCGGGTGCGCTACCTGAAACCGCACGGCGCGCTCTACCACGCCGCCGCCTGCGACCAGGCGCAGGCCGCCGCGCTGGTGGCGGCGATCAGTGGGTACGACCACGAGCTGCCGGTGCTCTGCCAGCCCGGCACCGTGCTCGCCCAACTCGCGGCCGGCGCCGGCCTGCGGGTGGTGGCCGAGGGCTTCGCCGACCGCAACTACCTGCCCACCGGCGCGCTGGTGCCACGCAGCGCCGCGAACGCGCTTGTCACCGACCCCGACCAGGTGGCCGCGCAGGCGGTCCGGATGGCCGTCGAACGGACCGTGGTCGCGGTCGACGGCAGCGTGGTTCCGTGCCCGGTGGAGTCGATCTGCCTGCACGGGGACACGCCCGGCGCGGTGCGCAGCGCGGAGCTGGTGCGGGCGGCGCTCGTCGACGCGGGGGTCACGCTCACTCCGTTCGCGTGAAAGGAGGGGGCCCCGCTTAACGCATTCTGCATAGGCGGGGGCCCCTATTAACACCTCGCGCTCACGCCTCGTCGAGGCCGCGCAGCACCAGGGGGAGGCGGGTGGCGCCGCCGTCGACCACCCGGACGGGCACGCCCCAGTCCTGCCGGGTCAGGTGGCAGGCGGCGTGCTCGACGTCGGCGTCGCAGGTCGCCGCCTGGGCGGTCACCTGCAACACCCCCTGCGCCACGTCGCCGTCGACCACCAGCCGGCGGGACAGGTCGGTGGTCGTGCCGGCGCCCTCGACCAGCAGCTCCGCCGGGGACGCCGAGACCACCAGCCGGGTCGACGGCCCGTACGTGTCGTCGAGCTTCTGCCCCGGCGCCGGCGTGAAGATCACCTCAAGCGTCAGCTCCCCGGCGGCCACGTCGGTGGGCTTGCGCTCCAGCCGCAGCCGCGGACCCGCCACCGTGTTCGCGCCGGCCGCGGTCAGCGCCCCGGGCGCCAGCCGGGTCAACCGGTGCGCGGCCGACTCGACCACAAGCACCTCGCCCGCGGCGGTCACCACCAGGTCGCTCGGCTCGGCCAACCCGTCGGCCACGGTGCCGACCTGCCCGGTCGCCGGGTCGAAGCGGCGCACCGCGCCGTTGTACGTGTCCGCGATCAGCACCGAGCCGTCCGGCAGCGCGCACACGCCCAGCGGGTGCTGGAGCAACGCCTGGTCGGCCGGGCCGTCCACGTGCCCGAAGTCGAACAGGCCCTGACCGACGGCGGTGTGCATCACGCCGTCGGCCACCCAGCGGATCGCACTCGTCTCACTGTCGGCGACCCACAGCCGGGAACCGTCGGCCGAGACCGACAGCCCGGAGGGCTGCGCCATCCAGACGTCCGGCAGCGGGCCGTCACGCAGCGCCTCGACCGTGGTGCCGGCGTACATGCCGGCGGTCCGCCGGATCGGGTCGAACCACCAGAGCTGGTGGATGCCGGCCATCGCCACGATCACCCGGTCGTCGTACCAGGCCACGTCCCACGGGGAGGAGAGGTCGACCGCACGCGCGTCGTGCGCGTGGTCGTCGACGGTCGAGCGCCACTGCCGCCCCGTGCCGGCCACCGTGACCACCTCGCCCGAGGACAGCCGTACGCCGCGCAGCAGGTGGTTGACCGTGTCCGCGACGACCAGGTCGTAACCGGCGACCTCGGCCACGTGCGGCGGCAGCAGGCAGAGCCCCTGCGGCTCGGCGAAGGTGGCGCCGGTCGCCGGGCCGTCCGTCCGGCCCCGGCCGCCCGCACCGATCCGGCGGACCACCGTCTCCCCGTCCGGCGCCAGCTCGACCAGGGAGTGCCGGGCCGAGTCGGAGACCAGCAGGTTGCCGCCGTCGAGCGGGACCGCCTTGCCGGGAAAGCGCAGCGCCGTCTCCGGCAGGGGCGGCGGGACGTACGGGCCGTCGCCCCGGTGCAGCGTGCCCTTCGCCTCGTGCGTGGCGATCAGGTCGTCGATGAGCCGGGCCAGCCCCTCGGCGTGTCCCTCGCCGGCCATGGTGGCGACCACGTACCCCTCGGGGTCGATCACCGAGAGGGTCGGCCAGGCCTTCGCCGCGTACTGCTGCCACATGTCCATCTCGGGGTCGTCGAGCACCGGGTGGTGCACGCCGTACCGCTCGACGGCCGCGGCCAGCGCGTCCGGGTCCTTCTCGTGCTCGAACTTCGGCGAGTGCACGCCGATCACCACAAGCACGTCGCCGTACTTCTCCTCAAGCGGACGCAGCTCGTCGAGCACGTGCAGGCAGTTGATGCAGCAGAAGGTCCAGAAATCCAGGATGACGCAACGACCTCTCAGGTCCCGCAATGTCAGGTTTCGTCCGCCGGTGTTCAGCCAGGCGCGGCCTCGTAGTTCGGGCGCGCGGACGCGGGATGAGGTTGCCATGAACGCCAGCCTGTCACGCCGTCGCCGAAGACGTCCGCCGGGTCGATAGGGCGGCGCTCAGCGCGGCGGGCGCGGCCGTGAGGCTACGAGACGTCGAACAGGCGCAGGCCGTCGTACTCGGCGAAGTCGGCGTAGTCCTTGCCGTTGAAGGTCGCCAGCGGTAGCCGGTCGACCAGGCAGCAGGCCGCGATCCAGGAGTCATTCGCCGGCCGGGGCCGCCCTCGGTGCTGTGCCCGCGCCTGAAGCTGACCCCAGGTCGTCGCTACCGCCTCGTCGAAGGGCAGCAGGACCACGCCGGATCGCCACTGCGCGAGGTCAGCCAGCTTGCGCGGCCCCCAGCTCCGCAGCACGGTCCACTTGGTCAGCTCGCCAAGCGTGACGAACGTGATGCACAAGGTCTTACCGGCCAGCCGGGCACGAAGCCGGTCAGGCAGACGACCACGCAGGATCGCCGACGCGACGTCGGTATCCAGGACGACCAGGCTCACGCGGCGCTGGCCCGCCGAGAGGCGTACAGGTCGGCGAGGAAGTCGTCCAACTCTTCGTCGGACTCGAACAGGCCCGGCCGGGCCAGGTCGTCAATGGAGGCGACCGGCTGCACACCCTGCCGGCGGGCCAACTCCTGCACCGGCACATGCTCAGCGGTCGGCCACTCGGGCATCCGCTCGGCGCTGCTCGACATCACGACCCACCTCCTGCACCCCACACCGCCGCCCATTGTCGCACGGTCAGCACCAGCACCACCGTCAATCAGCCGCACGGAGAGCTGACGACACGGCAAGCGGCAGCAACCAGGGGGCCTGCGTGGAGGTGGCCGACAACCTCCCCGGCGTCGTCGGCGTGCGGGGACAGCAAGGACCCGTCCGGTCCGGCACTTGCCTTCGAGCCGGCGTCCTGGCGGGCGTTGGTCGCCCAGGTCGCCGAGCGCGGCTGACCAACCGCACACCGCAGCGCGAAGCGCCCGCCCCCGAACGGGGACGGGCGCTTCGCGTTGAGCGTTACTGGCCGGACGGCTTCAGGCAGAGCACCCGGTTGGTGCCGCCGCCCTGGAGGACGACCGTGGGCTGGGACAGGTCAGCGCACTTGTCTTTGTTGTCCACCTTCGACACCACAGTGAACGCGCCCGGCTGCCCGCAGTCCGTGGCGACGGCGCTCTCGCCGGACTGCTTGATGCAGGTGCCGACCGCCGGGTCGAAGCCCGACGGCTTGTCACCGCCGTCGATCTTGCCGAGCAGCATGAGCAGGCCGAGCGGCACGGCGAGGATGAGCACGGCCGCGACCAGCACGGCGGCCAGCACCCGGCCGTTGCGGACCTTCGGCGCCGGCGCCTCGGTCTGCGGCTCGGCCTCCGGCTTGAACGCGTCGAACCGGCCCTGCGCCGAGTCATCGGCCGGGTCGTCGTCGGACGACCACGCTGGTGGGGCCTGCCGGGGCGGCGGGAAGCCACCCGGCTCACCCTGACCCGGCACGGCTACCGAGGCGCGCCCACCGGCGGCCGGCGCACCGAACGGGTCCGGCTGGCCGCCGAACGGCTCGGGACGACCGCCGGGACCGGGGAACGCGTCCGGGTGGCCAGCCGGGCTGCCGTAGGTGCCCGGTTGACCGCCGGGGCCGCCGAACGCGCTCGGCTGGCCGCCTGGGCCGCCGAACGCGCTCGGCTGGCCGCCGGGGCCGCCGAACGGGTCGCGCGGCCCGCCGGGCTGCTCGCCGTCGTGCGGGTGTACGCCGTTGGCGGGGCGGTTGTTGCCGGGCGGGTCCACGAACGACGGCACGCCGACCGGGAACGGCGACGGGCCGGCCGGCGAGGACGGCGCGTCGCCGTACCCGCGCGGGTCGTCCTCGCCGGGCCGCGACGGCGGGTAGCCGGGTGCGTCGTCCGATCCTGACTGCGGCCCGGCGAAGGCGGACGGACTGGCCGGGCCGGGATAGCCGGGCGGGCCGTCGGGCCGGGACTGCGGTCCCGGGTAGCCGTGCGGGCTGTCCGGCCGGGAGTAGCCGGATGCGTCGTCCGGCCGCGACGACGGGCCTGGGTAGCCGGGTGCGTCGTCCGATCCTGACTGCGGCCCGGCGAAGGCGGACGGACCGTCCTGGCCGTGGTAGCCAGGTGCCTCGTCCGGGCCGGCCGCGTCCTCGGGCTCCGGGCGGGCCGGCCGGCCGTATACCCGGGGCTGGGGCGTCGGGGTACCGGTGGGACGCACCGGCTGGTCGGAGGGCGGGCTGACCCGGCTGGCCACCGGCACCGACGCGCTCGCCGAGACCGCGCCAGGCGCGCTCGCCTCGGGCGACGTACGCGGGCCGGGAATGGCCGGGCCGTCCGGCGAGTGCGGCTCGTCGGGCTCGGGTCGGGCGGCGCCCCAGCCGGCGTCACCGCGCTCCGGCTCGTGCTCGGCCGGCGTGAACTGCGCGGCGGCCGGGTGGTCGGCGGGCGGCGAGGCGGCCAGGGCGGCGCCCGGCACCCGCTGGCTCTGCGCGGGCAGCGGCACCACGTTGCCGGGGGAGATGCCGGGCGCGGGCGCGGGCTGGTAGGCCGGGCCGTCCTCGGCGGGCTGCCAGCCGCGCGACGGTGCCGGGGCGGCTTCGTCGGCGCGACCCCACGCCTCGGCGGGGGACCAGGGCTCGGCGTCCGGCAGGGCCGGACGCTCGGGTGCCCGCTCGTCGGGGTTGGCGCCCCAACCGGACGGCGCGTCCGGCGTCGGCACCGAGGCGCTGGCCCGGGCCGGTGCCTCGGGCGCGGCGGAGCCCCAGCCGGGCTGCGCCGGGTCGTCCGTCGGCCGCTCGGGCTCCCGCTGCGGCGGCACGGCCGCGCCGCCGCTCCAGCCGCCGGGCTGCTCGCCGGTCCCCCGCTGGGGCAGGGCCGGGGCGTCGTTCCAGCCACCCGGCGGCGGCTGCTCCGACTGAGCCCAGCCACCCGACGGCGGCTGCTCCGACTGCGCCCAGCCGCCCGGCTGCGGCGTCTCCGCCAGGGCGGGCGCGCGCCCGCCCGCCGGCCAGCCGCCGGAGCGGTCCGGGTCGTCGTCCCGGGTGGACTCGTCCCAGCCGCCGGCCCGGTTGTCGGCCGGCGGAGCGGGCCAGTCGGCGGAGCGTGGCGGGTCGTCGTGCTGCGGTCCGCCGGCCCGGCTCCAACCGCCGGAGCGGTGCGCGTCGTCCTCGGGCCCGGCGGAGCGGGTGTCCTGGTCGGACTGCTCCGGAGTGGACCACGTCTGGTCCGGCCGGACGGCGCCGGGCACGGCGACCTTGGCGGCGGCCCGGGCGGGTGGCTCGGCCGGCGGCCACGTGGCGCCGGTCTGCTGGCCGGGCGGAGCCCAGGCCGGCTGGGTGTCGCGCGGGGTCCAGCCGCCGGAGCGGTTGGCGTCGTCCGGCTGCGCGCCGGGCTGCTCGTCGCGCGGGGGCCAGCCGCCGGAGCGGCCCGGGTCGTCCGGCTGCGCGCCGACGGTCCAGCCGCCGGAGTGGCCGGCGTCGTCGCCCTGCTGCGCGGCGGGAGCGAAACCTCCGGACCGGCCCGGGTCGTCCGGGCCGGCGGGGGTGACCCAGGACTCGTTCGGGACGGTGGCCGGCGCCGGGACGTAACCGGTGTCGCGCGCGTCGCCGGGCTGTGCCCAGCCCGGCTGCTCGCCGGACGGGCCGCCGCCCCAGGCGGGGCGGTTCGGCTCGGCTGCCCAGGCGGGGGGCGTGGGTTCGGCGGGGCTGTTCGGAGGCGTGGTGGCCCAGGCCGGCGGCGCCGGTTCGGCGGCCCGGTCCGGGCTGGTCTGTTCGGCCGGGGCCCAGGCGGGCCCGGCCTGCCCGGGGGCGGCCCAGGCCGGTGCGCCCGGCTCGGGAGCGGCCCAGGCGGGCTGTTGGGCACGACCGCCCTGGTCGGCGGGCGGCGGCACCTGTGCGGTCGCTCGACCGGTGATCTGCTGACCCGCGGGCGGCGCCCAGGCGGGTGGCTGGTCGTCGGCCCAGGCCGGCGCCGACGGGGCGGGGCGTCCGGGCGGCGGGGGCGGTGCCCAGCCGAGGTCGGGCGTGCCGTTGTACCCGTTGTCCTGCTGCGCCGGCTGATCGCCGTACGGCACCGGTCCGCCGGTGCCCGGCGACACCTCGCCCGGCTCCTGGCCGGGGCGGTGCGGAGCCTCGGACGTCATGGGTGCGCCTCCTCCATCACAGGTCGGCCGCCGATGCCGGTCGGGAGCCGTCGGCATGGCTGCCGCGTCGCCGGCGGGTACCGGCCGTGCGGGCTCCCCGCACCGTATCCGGTGGCCGCCCGGGGGCGCTTGGGGGAGCCTCTGCCGTCACCGAAAGTCACCGGGCGACGTCGATGAGTTTCACTTTCCACGTCGGTCCGAAGACAGTCGATTGGCGACCGTGCCAACCGTACCGGGCGGTGCGGCGAGGTGGAATCCCGGTGCCGGGCGGCGCGGAACGCCGAAGACCCGCCCGGCGTGCCGGACGGGTCTTCGAACTGGAGGAGGTGAGGAAGGTCGGTGGCGTCAGCTGAGGTGACGCTGGGCGATGGCGAGAAGCTCTTCCCGGACCGCGGGCGAGTTGGCGGAACGCAGGGCGTGCTCGATGGCGCGGGCCCGGCGGTTGGCGTCGCGGCGGGTGCGGATTCGCTCGATCATGCTCATCTTGGGTCTCTCCTCCTGGCTATTCGGTTGTCAGCCCCTTGATGTGTCTATTGAAGCGCAGATCGCGGCCGAATGCCATCGATTATAAGGTGAGCTGAGCCACCTGCCTAAGGATCGTAGGCTGAACGGCGGGACGGCCGACGATGCAACGGCAACGGCCGGTGTGCCGGGCGTTCACCCATGGCACACCGGCCGTTGCCGGAGCGGTGGTACGTCAGGTCCAGGCGAGCAGCGCCGCCTCCGGGTCGGCCAGGAAGTCCCCCACGTCGCGCAGGAACTTCGAACCCAGCTCACCGTCGACGATCCGGTGGTCGAAGGAGAGCCCGAGCGTGGTGACCAGACGCGGCTTCACCTTGCCCTTGTGCACCCACGGCTGCTGGCGTACCGCGCCGAAGGCGAGGATCGCCGACTCGCCCGGGGGCAGGATCGGCGTACCGGTGTCCACGCCGAAGACGCCGACGTTGGTGATGGTGAGCGTGCCGCCGGACATGTCCGCCGGGGAGGTCTTCCCCGACTTCGCGGTCTGCACCAGGCCGGTCATCGCGTCCGCCAGCTCGCGCAACGTGAGCCGGCCGGCGTCCTTGATGTTCGGCACGATCAGGCCGCGCTCGGTGGCCGCCGCGATGCCGAGATTGACGTACTCCTTCACCACGATCTCGTCGCCGGCCCAGGTCGAGTTGACCATCGGGTGCCGCTTGACCGCCAGCAGCACCGCCTTCGCGACCAGCAGCAACGGCGAGACCCGCACGTCGCGCCACTCGCGACGGTCCCGGAGCCGGTCCAACGCCTTCATCGCCCGGGTCACGTCGACGGTCAGGAACTCCGTCACGTGCGGCGCGGTGAACGCCGAGCGGGCCATGTTCTCCGCGGTGAGTTTGCGTACCCCCTTCACCGGGATGCGCTGCTCGCGGTCCGCCCCGAAGCTCGCCGCCGACGCGGCCGGGGCCGCGACAGTCAGCGGCTCGGCCGCCGCCGGGGTCCCGCTCGCCGCCCGCTGTACGTCGTCGCGGGTGATCGAGCCCAGCGGACCGGAACCGGTGAGCGTGGCCAGGTCGACCCCGAGGTCCTTGGCGAGCTTGCGGACCGGCGGCTTGGCCAGCACCGGCCCGCCGACCCGGCCGTTGCCGTTCGCCGCCGCCGGTGCGGGCGCGGCCGGTGCGGGCGCGGCCGGTGTCGGGACCATCGGCGCGGCCTGGATCGGAGCGGCCGGGGCGGGAGAGCCGCCCTTGCGCGGCCGGCGCTTGGCCGGCGCGTTGCGCGGGCCGTAGCCGACCAGGACGGCGGTACGCCCACCCGGGGCGGCGCCGCCGATCAGGCCCGGCTCCACCATGCCCTCGGCGGGCGCTACCTCCACCGCCGCCAGCGATGCGGCCGACGGGGTCGGCAGCACCTCCGTCGGCGCACCTGTCGTCGACTGCTCCAGCGGCCCGGCGTTCGGGTCGGTGTCGATCGCGATGATCGGCACGCCGACCTCGACCGTGGCGCCCTCCGGGTGGAAGAGCGCCTGCACCCGGCCGGCCCACTTCGCCGGGATCTCGACCGCCGCCTTGGCGGTCTCCACCTCGACGATCGGCTGGTTCAGCTCGATGTCGTCGCCCACCTTGACCAGCCAGGCGAGGATTTCGCCCTCGGTCAGGCCCTCGCCCAGGTCGGGCAGGTTGAACTCCTTGACCCGTGTCATGCCGCTCACCAGCCGAAGGTGCGGTCGACAGCGTCGAGCACCCGGTCGAGGTCGGGCAGATATTCCTCCTCCACCCGGGCGGCCGGGTAGGGGATGTCGAAGCCGGTCACCCGCAGCACCGGCGACTCCAGCGAGTAGAAGCACTCCTCGGTGATCCGGGCCGCGACCTCCGAGCCGAGGCCGAGGTTGCCGGGGGCCTCGTGCACGACCACGCAGCGGCCGGTGCGCCGCACCGACTCGTACGCGGCGGTCAGGTCCAGCGGGGAGAGCGTACGCAGGTCGATGACCTCCAGCTCCCGGCCGTCCTCGGCGGCGGCGGTGGCCGCGTCCAGCGCGGTGCGCACCATCGGGCCGTACGCCAGCACGGTGGCGTCCGTGCCCGGCCGCGCGACCCGCGAGCTGTGCAGCGGGTACGCGTCGGCGAGCGGGGCGTCCACCTCGACCGGACCCTTCTCCCAGTAGCGCCGCTTCGGCTCCATGAAGACGATCGGGTCGTCCGAGGCGATCGCCTGCTGGATCATCACGTACGCGTCCTGCGGGTTCGCGCAGGTGACGACCTTGAGGCCGGCGGTGTGCGCGAAGTATGCCTCGGGCGACTCGGAGTGGTGCTCGACCGCGCCGATGCCGCCGCCGTACGGGATCCGGATGACCATCGGGATCCGCACCTTGCCCTGCGAGCGGTAGTGCATCTTCGCCACCTGCGACACGATCTGGTCGTACGCCGGGTAGACGAAGCCGTCGAACTGGATCTCGCAGACCGGGCGGAAGCCGCGGATGGCCAGGCCAACCGCGGTGCCGATGATGCCGGACTCGGCCAACGGGGTGTCGATCACCCGCTGGTCGCCGAAGTCCTTCTGGAGGCCGTCGGTGATGCGGAACACGCCGCCGAGCTTGCCGACGTCCTCGCCCATGATGACGACCTTCGGGTCGTTCTCCAGGGCCCGTCGCAGGCCGGTGTTGAGCGCCTTGCCGATGGTGAGCGTCTCCGTGGCCATCAGTGTGCGCTCCCCTCGAACGACTCCATGTACCTGGTGAACCGGGCCCGCTGCTCGTCCACCTCGGCGGAACCGTGCGGGTAGGCGTGGTCGAACATGCTGACCGGCTGCGGGTCGGGCATGTCGAGCACCCGCTCGCGCAGGTGCACCGACTCGGCGCGGGCCTGCTCGTCGACCTCGGTGAAGAACGACTCGTCGGCGATCTTCTGCCGGGTCAGGAATGCCTTCATCCGGGCGATCGGGTCCTTGGCCTGCCAGGCCTCGACCTCGCTGGCGATCCGGTAGCGCGTCGGGTCGTCGGAGGTGGTGTGCGCGCCCATCCGGTAGGTGTACGCCTCGATCAGGGACGGGCCCTGGCCGTGGCGCGCGGTGTCGAGCGCGTGCCGGGTCACCGCGTACGAGGCGAGCACGTCGTTGCCGTCCACCCGGACGCCGGGGAAGCCGAAGCCGCCGGCCCGCCGGTAGATCGGGACCCGGGTCTGCCGCTCCAGCGGCTCGGAGATGGCGTACTGGTTGTTCTGGCAGAAGAACACGAGCGGGGCGTTGAACACGCTGGCCCAGACGAACGACTCGTTGACGTCGCCCTGGCTGGTGGCGCCGTCACCGAAGTAGGCGATCACCGCCTCGCCGTCCTCGCCGCCGGTCTTGCCGTCCATGGCGACGCCCATGGCGTACCCGGTCGCGTGCAGGGCCTGCGCCCCGATCACGATCGTGTACATGTTGAACTTGAATTCGTTCGGGTCCCAGCCGCCCTGGTCGACGCCGCGGAACAGGCCGAGCGGCATGATCGGGTCGATGCCCCGGCAGTAGAGGACGCCGTGTTCCCGGTAGGTCGGGAACGCCATGTCCTGGGTGCGCAGCGCCCGGCCGGAGCCCACCTGCGCGGCCTCCTGGCCCAGCAGGCTGGCCCACAGGCCCAGCTCGCCCTGGCGTTGCAGGGCGGTCGCCTCGGCGTCGAGCTTGCGGACCAGGACGAGGTCGCGGTAGAGCCCGCGGTATTCCTCGTCGGTGAAGTCGACGCGGTACTCGGTCCCGTCCGGGCCGAGCGCGGTCTCGATCCGCTCGCCCTCCGGGGTGAGCAGCTGTACGAGTTCCGGTTCGCCGGTCGCGGCGGCGCGCCTGGTACGGGGTGCGGCCCGCTTGCTGCGGGTGGCGGCCCCGGGGTCGCCCTTTGCCATCCGTCTCTCCCTGTCTGTCTGCGCCGCGCCGGGGGTGACCCGAGCCGCGCACCTCGTGCGCCCGCCCGGCTGCTGCCGGGTCGGTCCCTGGCGACCGCGCCTAGCCCCGGTGAGGGTTGCCGCGCGGCGTGAGCCGGGGTCCGTAGGGGGACCCTGGCCCGGGAGCGCCGGCGCCGTACCGCACCAGCCGCGGGGTGCGCGGAGGTGGCGGCTGCGTTGCCGTCGTGCCTGAATGATTGCAGAGGAGGTGAGCGGGCCCACAGTATGGCCTCCCCTCCCGGTGAGGTTCCATCGGGTTCGTGACGCATCGATGCTTATGTCGGATAGGTCGCGCCTCGTGGACGGACAAATTGTGTGTCGACACGCGGTGGCGGCTGGTGAACTGACCGTCACTGCGGCAAGCTGACAACGAGCCGTTTCGGGTCATTTGTCCAAATATCCGCGCGCGATCTTCCGTCCCGCCGCCACGTACGAGGAGTGTGCCCGGTGTCCGAGCCAGAGGGTCCCCCCGGTACTCCCTTCCTCGGCCGGCACCGGGCGCTGCCCGCCGCCCGCTACCGCCGGCTGGTCGGCGCGCACCGCGCCCCCGGCGCCGGCGCCCCCAGCCGGGGCTACCTGCTGACCGTGGCGCTGCTCGCCGGCACCGCGTCGATGCCGATCCTCGCCGCGATCAGCACCGGCTCGGCCACCGTGGGAAACAGTGCGCTCCCCGACCTCGGCACCCCGTTCATCCCGACGCCCTCGGTCGGGCCGGTGGTCATCCCGCTGCCGCGGACCACCCAGGCCCCGGCGATCCCCGCCCCCACGCCGGCGGTCGGCCCCACCGCCACCGAACCCCCGCGCCCGGTCCTCCCGGCCGCGCCGGCCCTGCCCGACGACAGCGACCTCGGCTCGATCCGGCGGTCCCGGCCGGCCACCGCGCCGCCACCGCCGCCCGTGCCGACCCGGCCCACCCCGGTCCGGCCACCACGGCCGTCCCCGGTGCCCTCGCCCTCACCGTCACCATCCGGCCCGCCCACGCCCGAACCGAGCCCGGTCCCCGAACCGACCAGAAGCTCGACCGAGCCGGCCCCCGAGCCGTCCAGCACGTCCGTCGAGCCCACACCGGAGCCGTCCAGGAGCTCGTCCGAGCCGGCGCCCGAACCGTCCGGCACGTCCGCCGAACCCGCGCCCGAACCTGAGCCGTCCAGAAGCTCGCCCGAACCCGCGCCCGAGCCGTCCGGCACGTCCCCCGAGCCGTCCAGCAGCTCGCCCGAGCCGTCCGGCACGCCGTACCGGGTCAGGCCGGGTCGTCGGTGAGGCGGTGCCGGTTCGCCTCGATCCAGGCGTTCAGCGCCTCCGGGTCGTCCGGGTTCACCCCGTCCGCCATGAGCTGCGCCACCGCCGCCGTGGCCGGACTGCGCCGTTCACCCGTGCTGTAGAGCCGGGCGAACTCGGGGACCATCTCGGTGATCGCCTCGTCCGTCCGGGCCGCGGCGGACTGCGACAGCCCACGTTGCCGGGCCGCGTACGCCGCCCACGCGCGCAACACCCGGGGCAGCATCGCGGCGTCGTCCATGTCGAGCACGGCACGGCGGTGCACCCAGTCGAGCAGGAACAACTCGACGACCATCGGGCTCCACCGCATCGGGTCGGCATCCGGGAAGCTCGCCGCGTGGTCCAGCAGCAGGCCCAGGCAGAAGTGCAGCGAGGCCAGCTCGCCGTCGGCCACCTCGGGCAGGCCGAACCGGACGGACTCGGGCGAGTCGAGGAACGCGCGTACCAGCCGGGTCCGTTCCTCGTCGGTGATCGGCGGCACGACGGTCGGGCCGGCCGGCGGGGTCGGCCCGGGCAGGACGGCCAGCCGGGCG
Source organism: Micromonospora sp. WMMD1128 (assembly GCF_027497235.1). Taxonomy (NCBI): domain Bacteria; kingdom Bacillati; phylum Actinomycetota; class Actinomycetes; order Micromonosporales; family Micromonosporaceae; genus Micromonospora; species Micromonospora sp. WMMD1128. The sequence goes on along the minus strand of NZ_CP114902.1, from coordinate 6,296,357 downwards.
CCCGCCAGGGCGCGGTCGGTGGCGAGCGAGCCCTGGGCGGGCAGCTCACCGAGGTCGTCGGTGACCGCCAGGTGGCGGCTCACCTCGGCGTGCATCCGGGCCGGGTCCTCGGTGCGGAACCAGGTCAGCTCGTCCTCGGTGCAGATCTCCCGGGCCTGCTCGACGATCCGGGTCGCCGGACCGCCGACGAACACGTCCTTGGTGATGCCGATGTTGTGGTCGACGAGGGCCACCAGGGCGTGCTCCGGCCCGCCCTGCTCCTCGTCGTCGTAGACGAACGTGGCGAGGTAGGAGGTCTGGTCGCCGTACACGTCGCCGTACGCCCAGGTGCCGGTGAGACGCACCCGGCCGAGCTGGCCGGCCCACGCCGGGGCGTGCGCGCCGGGCCGGACCCGGGCGGCGCCCTCGGCGTCCGGCACCAGGCTGGCGAAGACGGCGCGGATAGTGGTCGCGGCGGCGCTGCGCCGGCGGGACGTGGCGGCGAGGAAACCGGCCACGAAATCGCGGACGGCCTGCTCGCGGTCGTGCTCCGCGACGGCGTAGACGCTGCCCAGCAACGCGGCGCCGAGCATCTCCGCGTCCAGGGCGGAGTCGAGCCTCGTCACGTCGCGCGCGGCGTGCAGCACCGCGTCGTAGGGGGTCTGTGGCGTGGCCATGCATCGACCCTACGCCGCGCCGCCGGCCATCACATCGGCCAGCGCGCCGGGTTCAGCGCCGCGCGGCGTCCCGCAGCGCGTCCCGCGCCGCGCCGTAGCGCGCCAGCACCGCCCAGACCGGGTCCAACACGTACTTCTCGCCGACGCTGCCGACGGAGGTGAGCAGCCGTTGCTCGGCCTGGTGACGGGCCCGCCCGGCCGCCCACCCGACCACCGGCCGGGTCAGCGCCGCCACCAGGAGCCCGGCCAGCAGCCCCCCGAGCAGCAACACCGTGGGCCAGGGCACCTCGCCGAGCTTCGGATACTCAAGCGCCGGCAGGCCGAGGAAGCGCAGCGCGTACCCCAGGACCAGCCAGAGCAGCCCGGCCAGCGCGGCGAGGGTGACCAGCCACTGGACCCCGCCGACCACCCGCCACCAGGCCGGACGACCGTCCATGCCGAGGTCGGTGGCGGCGACGGCGTGGTCGAGCGCGCCCGGCAGCTCCGCCAGCCGGGACCGGGCCGCCGCGGTCACCGCGGTCGGCCAGGGCTCCGGCAGGTCGGCGCTGGAGCGGTCGGCCACCGCGCGGATGGCCAGGTTGAGCGACGAGCGCTGCGCGGCGGTCGGATCGGGTACGGAGGTGGCCGCGACCAGGCTCTCGGCCGGCGCTTCCGGATCCCGTCCGGGCAGGTGCAGCCGGCGCAGCGGATCCGGGCGCAGCTTCCGCCAACTCCGCACCAGCGGCCAGCCGGTGCTGCTCGCCGCCCGGTGCCGGTAGGCGCCTTGAACCGCGTCGGCCACGGTCGGCACACCGGCCGCCCCGGCAAGCGCCCGGGTGAGTTCCTGGGACGAGGCGTCACCCGGCCGGGTGCCAGGCGGCTCCGGCCCGACAAGCGGTTCGAGGTCGGCCACCACGGCGTCCACGTCGCCGGAGAGCCGGCGCAGGGCGGCCTGCCGTTCGGCGACCGTCTTCTCCAACTCGGCCCGTAGCCCGGACAGCCCGGCCGGGTCCACCGCCACCGTGGGCAGCAGCGGCACCCCGCCCAGTCCGTCGGCGTCGAGCAGCCGGCGCAGGTCGTCCAGGACCGTGGGCAGCTCGGTCGTGGGCAGCCGGTCGGCCTGGTTGAGCACCACCACGGTCACGTCCTTGTGCCGGTGGAACTCGCGCAGGTAGCTGGCGTGGATCACCCGGTCGGCGTACTTCTGCGGGTCGAGCACCCAGACCACGAGGTCGACCAGGCCGAGCAGCCGGTCGACCTCGAGCCGGTGGCTGTGCTGCACCGAGTCGAAGTCGGGCAGGTCCAGCAGGACCAGGCCGTGCAGGGTGGACTCGTCGTCGCCGTCCAGCGGGCTCTCCCGCACGAACCGGTGCCGGGGCAGCACCCCGACCCAGTCGAGCAGCCGGACCGCGCCGTCGAGCGGCCCCCACACGCAGGCGTGGGCCATGCCGGTGGTGGGCCGGCGGACACCGACCGGGGAGAGGTCCATCCGGGCCAGCGCGTTGAACAGGCTCGACTTGCCGCTGCCGGTCGCGCCGGCGAGGGCGACCACGGTGTGCCGGCCGGAGAGGGCGAGTCGGTCACCGGCCCGCTCGACCACCGTGTGCCCGGCCACCAGTTGCGCGTCGGGCACCTGGCCGTCGACCGCGCCGAGGAACCGCTGGACCGCCTGCAGGCGCGCGATCAGGACGTCCGGGTCGACCCGCTGGTCGGCCCGGAACGCCTCGCGCATCCGTCCCACGATGTTGCTGGCGCTCATGGGCGACCGTCCTGCTCGGTGGTGGGCAACGAGGCGCCGGCGGCGGAGGCGAGGCCGCTGTGGTGCCGGGCGCGCTCGACCGCCACGGCGGCCCGGCGCAGTGTGTCACCGCCGTCGGCGGTCGGGCGGGCCGCCTCGGTGCGGGCCAGGAAGCGGCCCGCCTCCTCGGCCATCAGCGCGCCGACCCGGTCGAGCAGGTCCGCCCGCGCCTTGCGGGACAGGTCGCGCACCGCCTGGTCACCGAAGATGGCCTGGAGCACGGTCTGGCCGGCGACCGCGGTGCCGGTGCCCGCGGCGACCTCCAGCCCGGTCGGGATGAACGCGGTGGAGGCGAAGACGCCGATCATCACGACCAGGCCGGTGGCGTTCACCGCGTACGCGGCGGTCCGGGCCACGAACCGCCGGTCGCCGCCCTCGACGCGGACCAGCTCCAACACCCCGCGCTGCCAGTCGCGGACCAGTTGCTCGCCGCGCGCGGGCAGGTCGGCCGAGGCGTGCGCCAGCTCCGGTTCGAGCAGCGCCGCGCCCGCCGGATGGGCCTTCCATCCGGTGTACGCGTTCTCCGCCGCCTCGGCGGCCACCCCGCGCAACAGCGTGACCAGTTGGGACTCGATCGCCGTACGCAGCTCCGCCGCCGGGGCGGGTCGTCCGGTGACCACCGCCACCACCCGGTCGCGCAGCCGGCCGATGCGTGCCTCCAAGCCACGGAAGAACTCGCCGGTGCCGACGAACTCCTGCCAACGGGCCAGCACCTCGCCGCGGAGCAGCCGGCCGTCCTTGAGCCCCTGGTCGACGGTGCGCTCCGCGCCGCGGTAGGCGGCCCGGACCCGCTCGTCAAGCGCCTCGGCGGCGGCCACCTGCTCGTCGGCGGCGTCGGCCATCGCCTCCACCACCGGGTGCAGGGCGGCCAGCGCGCCGTCCAGCGTCTGCCGGACCACCGCCGAGCGGGCCTCCGCGTCACCGGCGAGCCGGGCGAACCACCCGCTCAGCGGTGCGGTCATCCGGTCGGGCAGCAGCCCCTGCCCGTCCACCCAGGTTTCCGGCAGCACGAACAGCGGCGCGGCGCCCAGCTCCTGCGCGGCCAGCATCTCCGACAGGTGGGCGGCGACCTCGTCGACGGCTTCGGGCGGGACCCGGTCGAGCACCATGGCGACGGCGGTGCCCCGGGCGCGGGCGCTGCGCAGCAGCTCCCAGGGAACGGCGTCGGCGTAGCGCGCCGCGGTGGTGACGAACAACCACAGGTCGGCGGCGGCGAGCAGTTGCCCGGCGAGCGCCCGGTTGGCGTCGACCACCGAGTCGATGTCCGGTGCGTCGAGGAAGGCCAGGCCGGGCGGCAGCGCCGGGGCGGTGACCAGTTGCAGGGTGCCCGGATGCTCGCTCGGGCCGGTGGTGCGGGTCAGGCCGGGCAGCAGCTCGCCCTGGCGGAACCAGGCCGCGTCGGCCGGGTTGCAGACCAGCACCGGGGAGCGGGTGGTGGGGCGGAGCACGCCTGCCGCGCTGACCCGCGCCTGGACCAGGCTGTTGACAAGCGTCGACTTGCCGGCGCCGGTGGAGCCGCCGACCACCACGAGCAGCGGGGCGTCGAGCCGGGCCAGCCGCGGCAGCAGGTAGTCGTCGAGCTGGTCGGTGAGGCTCCGGGCCGCCTGCCGGGCCGGCTCGGCCGAGGGAAGGGCCAGCGGGAAGCGAGCCGCGTCGATCGCGGCCCGCAGGCCGGTGAGCGCGGCGGGCAGGCCGGCGGCTTCGGCGGGCTGGTCGTCGCCGGCGGTGGATCCGGTGCGGGCTGCGACGGCGGGCGCGCCGGCACGGGTGGCGGAATCGCCATGCGTCGTCACCGCTAAAGCGTGCCCGACCGACGCAAGGTAAGACAACCGGACGGTAATAACGGTCAGGTTGCGCCGAGTCGACTCAACCCCGACTTGCGGTTTGCCGGGGGCGTGGCACTATTGAGTCAAGTTCACTCAACTTATGGCGTGGCCGCCTCCGGGCGACCCAGCCGGGCAGGCCATCCGACCTGCTCACCCGTTACGAAGCGAGGAAGCGAACATGGCACGTGCGGTCGGCATCGACCTCGGCACGACGAACTCCTGCGTCAGCGTTCTCGAGGGCGGTGAGCCCACCGTCATCGCCAACGCTGAGGGCTCGCGTACGACTCCCTCGATCGTCGCGTTCGCCCGCAACGGCGAGGTGCTCGTCGGTGAGGTCGCCAAGCGCCAGGCGGTGACCAACCCCGACCGGACCATCCGCTCGGTCAAGCGGGAGATCGGCACCAACTGGACCGTCGACATCGACGGCAAGAAATACACCCCGCAGGAGATCTCCGCCCGGACGCTGATGAAGCTCAAGCGGGACGCCGAGGCGTACCTGGGCGAGCAGATCGCCGACGCGGTGATCACCGTCCCGGCGTACTTCAACGACGGGCAGCGCCAGGCCACCAAGGAGGCCGGTGAGATCGCCGGCTTCAACGTGCTGCGGATCGTGAACGAGCCGACCGCCGCCGCCCTGGCGTACGGCCTCGACAAGGGCTCCAAGGAGCAGACCGTCCTGGTCTTCGACCTCGGTGGCGGCACCTTCGACGTGTCGCTGCTGGAGCTGGCCGAGGGCGTCGTCGAGGTCAAGTCCACGAGCGGCGACAACCAGCTCGGCGGCGACGACTGGGACCAGCGGATCATCGACCACCTGGTGAAGACGTTCCGCGGCGAGCACGGCATCGACCTCTCGCAGGACAAGATGGCCATGCAGCGACTCAAGGAAGCGGCCGAGAAGGCCAAGATCGAGCTGTCCGCGGCCACCACCAGCAACATCAACCTGCCGTACATCACCGCCGGCTCGGCGGGCCCGCTGCACCTCGACGTGACGCTGAGCCGCGCCGAGTTCCAGCGGATGACGCAGGACCTGCTGGACCGCTGCAAGGGCCCGTTCGAGCAGGCCGTCAAGGACGCCGGGATCAAGGTCTCCGACGTCGACCACGTCATCCTGGTCGGCGGCTCGACCCGGATGCCGGCCGTCACCGACCTGGTCAAGCAGCTCACCGGCCGCGACCCGAACAAGGGCGTCAACCCGGACGAGGTCGTCGCCGTCGGCGCCGCCCTCCAGGCCGGCGTGCTCAAGGGCGAGGTCAAGGACGTCCTGCTGCTCGACGTGACCCCGCTGAGCCTGGGCATCGAGACCAAGGGCGGCATCTTCACCAAGCTGATCGAGCGCAACACCACCATCCCGACCAAGCGCTCCGAGGTCTTCACCACGGCTGACGACAACCAGCCGTCGGTGCTGATCCAGGTGTTCCAGGGTGAGCGGGAGATCGCGGCCTACAACAAGAAGCTCGGCACCTTCGAGCTGACCGGCCTCCCGCCGGCGCCGCGCGGCGTGCCGCAGATCGAGGTCACGTTCGACATCGACGCCAACGGCATCGTGAACGTGCACGCCAAGGACCTGGGCACCGGCAAGGAGCAGAAGATGACGATCACCGGCGGCTCCTCGCTGCCGAAGGACGACATCGAGCGGATGCGCCGGGACGCCGAGGAGCACGCCGACGAGGACAAGCGTCGCCGCGAGGAGGCGGAGACCCGCAACGTCGCCGAGGCGCTCCAGTGGCAGACCGAGAAGTTCCTCGCCGAGAGCGGCGACAAGCTGCCCGGTGAGAACCGCGACCAGCTCAACGAGGCGCTCGGCGAGCTGCGCAGCGCCCTCGGCGGGCAGGACATCGACAAGATCAAGGCCGCGCACGAGAAGCTGGCCCAGGTGTCCCAGCAGGCCGGTTCGCTGCTCTACGCCCAGCAGCAGGAGGGCGAGCCGGGTGCTCCGGGCGCGGCCGGGCCGGGAGCCGGCGCGGGCGCGGGTGCGGGTGCGGGTGCGACCGGTGGCCCGCAGGCCGGCGGCGCCGACGACGTGGTCGACGCGGAGATCGTGGACGAGGACAAGAAGTGACATCGGTCCCCCGACACGACTCGCACCGCACAGGGATGAGGTAACCGCATGACGGACAAGCCACGAGCGGCCGACCCGGGCTCCACCGGGTCGGCGCCGGGTGGCTCCGCGGGCGCCGGCAAGCACGCCAGCGACGAGCCGCGGGTCGTCATCCGCGACAAGCGCAAGCTCGGCAAGGTGACCGAGGAGCCGGCCGACGCCGCCTCGGCGGCCGACGCCGCCGCCGACGCGCCCGCCGAGGGCCTGGTCGAAGATGCCGAGGTCGTGGTCGACGAGATCGGCGGCGAGGACGAGGTCCCCGGGCCACCCGTGGTCGACTCGCCGGCCGAGCCGAGCGAGGAGACCGGCGGCGGCAAGGCGGAGCCGCTCGGCGCCGAACTGGAGTCGCTCCGCTCCGACCTGGAGGAACGCACCCGCGACCTCCAGCGGGTCTCGGCGGAGTACGCCAACTACCGCAAGCGCGTCGACCGGGACCGCAACCTGGTCCAGGAGCAGGCGACCGGCGGGGTGCTCACCGCGCTGCTGCCGATCCTCGACGACCTGGACCGGGCCCGCGAGCACGGCGACCTGGTGGGCCCGTTCGGCAGCGTGGCCGAGCAGCTCACCGCCGCGCTGGGCAAGTTCGGCCTGACCGCGTTCGGCGAGCAGGGCGACCCGTTCGACCCGACCCGGCACGAGGCGGTGGCGCACCAGACGTCCACCGACGTGACCGAGCCGACCTGCGTGCAGGTCATGCGCCGGGGCTACCAGCTCGGCGAGCGGCTGCTGCGGCCGGCCATGGTCGCGGTCGCGGAACCGGAGTAGTGCCGACCCGTGACGTCCCGCCCGCCCCCACCGGGCGGGCGGGACGACCGGGATTCGACCCGTGGAAGGGGGTGGACCGGTGAGTTCCAAGGACTGGATCGAGAAGGACTACTACGCCGCGTTGGGCGTGGACAAGTCCGCCTCCTCGGACGAGATCAAGAAGTCGTACCGAAAATCGGCCCGGGAGTCGCATCCGGACCACAACCCCGGTGATGTCAAGGCCGAGGAACGGTTCAAGACCGTCTCCGAGGCGTACGCCGTGCTCGGCGACGAGAAGAAGCGACGCGAGTACGACGAGATGCGGTCGCTGTTCGGTTCGGGCGCCTTCCGGCGCGGCGCCCGGGGCGCCGGCCAACCGGGCGGCGCGCCGTTCGACGTCTCCGACCTGTTCGGAGGTGGCGGCCCCGGCGCCGGCGACAGCCGGTTCGGCGGAGGCGGCTTCACCGACCTGTTCAGCACGATCTTCTCCGGCGGCGGTGCCGGCGGCGGGACCCGGGCCCGCGGCCCATCCCGCGGCCGGGACGTCGAGACCGAGGTGGCGCTCGACTTCGGCGACGCGGTCCGCGGCGTCACGCTGCCGCTGACGCTGCGCGCTCCCGGCGTCTGCGACACCTGCCACGGCAACGGTGCGAAGCCGGGCACCCAGCCGGTGGCGTGCCCGGTCTGCCACGGCGCCGGGGTGACCACCCGCAACCAGGGGTCGTTCAGCTTCTCCGAGCCGTGCCGCAACTGTCAGGGCGTCGGCACGGTCGTCGAGGAGAAGTGCCCGGAGTGCCATGGCACCGGCGGCGTCACCAAGACCCGCACGCTCAACGTCCGCTTCCCCGCCGGGGTGGCCGACGGGCAGCGGATCCGGCTGGCCGGCCGGGGCGAGCCCGGCGAGCGGGGCGGTGCCGCTGGCGATCTGTTCGTGCAGGTGAAGGTCCGCCCGGACGACCTGTTCGGGCGCACCGGGGACGATCTCACCCTGAGCGTCCCGATCACGTACGCCGAGGCCGTGCTCGGCACGGACCTGCGGGTCCCGACGCTTGACGGCGCGGTGACCCTGCGGGTGCCGCCGGGTACTCCGGCCGGGCGGGTGCTGCGCGCCCGCGGCAAGGGCGTCGTACGCAAGGACGGCCGCGCCGGTGACCTGCTGGTCACGCTCGACGTGGTGATCCCGGCGAAGGTCTCGGACGAGGCGCGGGCGGCGCTGGAGACCTTCGCGGAGCAGACCCCGCCCGCCGCGCGGGAACATCTCGAAGCGCGGGTACGTCGATTCAGTTGACGTCGGCAGCGGAGGTGAGCGGGCATGTCGGAGGAGTACGTCGGTTCGGGTGACCCGGCCTATGAGGCCAAGATCTTGATGATCTCGGTGGCCGCGCGAATGGCAGGCATGCACCCTCAGACACTGCGCCAGTACGACCGGCTGGGCCTGGTGCAGGCGGGCCGGGCCACCGGTGGTGGTCGCCGGTACAGCGTCCGGGACGTGGTGCTGCTCCGCGAGGTGCAGCGGCTCAGCCAGGACGACGGGATCAACCTGGCCGGGGTCAAGCGGATCATCGGGCTGGAGCGGCTGCTGGAGGAGGCGCACCAGCGGGTGGCCCGGCTGGAGGCGGAGCTGGACGCCGCGTACCGGCGGATCGCCGAGCTGGAGTCGCTCGGTGGCTTCGCCCGCGGTGACCTGGTGCCCACCAACCGCACCTCCACCGCGCTCGTCGTGTGGCGTCCTCGCCGCACTCCCGACCGCTGACGAGCGCCGTTCGCCGCCCGCGCTCGTTGCTCGGCAGAAGGCCGGCACGCCCCGCTGTTCCCGGGGCGGTGCCGGCCTTCTGCCGTTTCCACCCGTCCCGGCCAGCGCGGAGGTTGCGGAAAGTGGGGTGAAGCCGGCTGAGTTCCACTACGCTTCTACTCAGGGACAAAAGCCATGAAACGGAATCCGGGCTGGCGGGGGGAGCCATGACGGAACCGGCGAAGAAGGTGGCCGAGCGCGCGGAGGAACGCCTGGAGAAGGTGGCCGAGAACGTCCGGGAGCGGTTCGACCGGGTCACCGAGGGCCGCTTCAGCGACAAGGTCAAGGAAGGGCGTTTCGCCGACCAGACCGACCACGGCGTGGACCGGGCCAGGGACGACGAACGGCGCAGGAAGCAGGACGGATCGACCTGACTGATCCGTCGGCGTGCGGGCCGGGACCCACGGGGGGTCCCGGCCCGCACGCCGCACACAGACGGCCCGGAACGCTGGGTGCCCGCGCCCTGCCCTCGATGCCGTGATCATGAGGTTGGCGGCGGTGTTGATCTCCGCTGATGCCGCTAACTTCATGATCATCCGCTTGCCTTCCCTGCGGGTGGGTCAGAGGCGGCGGTTCTCGCGGACCAGGCCGCCCTCGCACCAGTCCCGGTAGACGAAGAGATCCGGGCGGGCGAGCAGCACCCGGCTGTTGTGCGCCCAGTTGCGCATCAGGTCGTCACCGGACCGCTCGGACTGCTCGACCAGCTTCCGGAAGCGACGCTTCGGGTGGGCGCGGAAGTTCGTCCGGATGCCGTCGGCGGCGTAGATGTAGAGGCAGTGGAGCGCGAACCGGCGGGCCGGACAGTTCTGATCCATGGCCAGCTCGAACAGCGTCTGCACCAGGTGGTCACCGGCGACCAGCAGGTCCCAGTCCGGCGGCATCGAGGTCAGCGGCACCGAGTCGGGCTGGTAGGCCCAGGCCCGCAGCTCGGCGGACGAGGGGTCGACCGGGTTGGCGAAGCCGTGAAACGTCTCTTCCCGCACGCTCACCGGCCGACCTTCCGCATTCCCCGGCGGGTGCGCCGCTGGCCACCCGCAGATCCTGGCTGCTGGGGCGACACGTTAACGCGGTTCGGTGGAGCAGTGGTAGACCTTCCCGGGATCAATTTGACAACCTTCGGCCGGACCGCCGGGCCGGACCGGCTGAGTCGCCGATCCGGCCGGCCGGGGTCAGTCGCTCGCCCGTACCGCGGTGGCGGCCCGGGTGGCGGCGGCGCGCTGGCGTAGCCACTGCTTGAACCACGGCGTGTCCGGCAACCGGGCGAGCAGCGGACCCGTCACCACCGTGATCAGCACGTACGCGGTGGCGAGCGCGGCCAGCTTCGGCTCCACCGGGTAGACGGCGGAGACGGCCAGCCCGGCGATGACGATGGAGAACTCGCCGCGCGGGGTGAGCGCCAGCCCGGCCCGCCAGCGACCGGGTTCGGCGATCCCGGCCCGGCGGGCGGCCAGGTAGCCGGTGGCCACCTTCGTCGCCATGGTCACCACGGCCAGCAGCAGCGCGGGCAGCAGCACCGGCGGCATGTCCAGCGGGTTGGTGACCAGCCCGAAGAACACGAAGAAGACCGCGGCGAAGAGGTCCCGCAGCGGCGAGAGCAGCTCGGTGGCGTGGTGCGCGACCGGCCCGGACAGCGCGATGCCGACCAGGAACGCGCCGACCGCGGCGGAGACCTGGAGTTTCGCCGCGAGGCCGGCGACCAGCAGGGTCAGGCCGAGCACCCCGAGCAGGAGCGCCTCCGGATCCTTCGCGGAGAGCGCGGTGGAGATCAGGTGCCCGTACCGGATCGCCACGGCCAGCACGACGACCACGGTGAGCACCGCGACGGCGAGCGCGATGCCGCCCTTCATCAGGCCGACCCCGGCGAGCAGCGCGGTGACCAGCGGCAGGTAGAGGGCCATCGCCAGGTCCTCGATCACCAGGACGGAGAGGATCACCGGGGTCTCCCGGTTACCGACCCGGCCCAGGTCGCCGAGCACCTTGGCGATCACGCCGGAGGAGGACACCCAGGTCACGCCGGCGAGCACCACGGCGGCCACCCAGCCCCAGCCGAGCAGCAGCGCGAAGGCGAAACCGGGCAGCGCGTTGAACACCGCGTCGATCAGGCCGGCGGGCGCTGCCGAGCGGAGGTTGCCCACCAGCTCGTTGGCGCTGTATTCCAGGCCGAGCATGACCAGCAGCAGGATCACGCCGATCTCGGCGCCGACGGCGAAGAACTCCTCGCTGGCGTTGAGCGGCAGCAGGCCACCGTGCCCGAAGGCGAGGCCGGCGAGCAGGTAGAGCGGGATGGGCGAGACACCGACGCGGCGGCTCAGCCGGCCGAGCAGGCCCAGCAGGAGCAGCAGTGCCCCGACCTCGATGAGCAGGACGGTGGTTTCGTGCATACGCGTCAGCCGTCCGGATCGGTCTCGGCGAGGATCGCGGTGACGCCGTCGAGACCCTGACGGGTGCCGACCACGACGACCACATCGCCGGATTCGAACCGGAAGGTGGGGTCGGGCGAGACGTTCACCTCGCCCTGACGCAGCACCGCCACGATGGAGGCGCTGGTCCGGGTGCGGGCCTTGGTGTCGCCGAGCCGCCGGCCGACGTACTTCGAGCCGGCCGGGATCACGATCTGCTCGGTCAGCAGCCCGGCGGCCTGCTCGCGCAGCCCGGAGAGCTGACCCAGCATCAGCGACGCGCCGAGGATGTCGGCGAGCGCCTCCGCCTCGTCGTCGGTAAGCGGTATGTCGTGCTGACAGGAGTCGGGATCGTCCGGGTCGTAGAGGACCAGGTCGCGGCGGCCATTGCGGTGGGAGACCACGCCGAGCCGGCGGCCGGACTCCGTCATGAGGTCATGACGTACGCCGATTCCCGGTAAGGCGGTCTGTTCGACACGTACTCGCACCTCGGTGAGGCTACCCGGGGCGGTTCCGGACCGGCGGGTTCGCGTAGGAGTATGGCCTTACGTGACCTCGGTGAGGCGGTGGGTGAGCGTCGGTCCGCCGGCCCGGTCCACGGTCACGGTGAGCAGACAGCCCCGCTCGACATCGAGGACCAGCCGCAACGACCGTCCGTCGGGAACGGCGAATCCGTTGTACGGCGAGGGCTCGTTGCCCATCGGCGTGGCCGTGATCCGGATCAGCCCGGCGTCGTCCGGCCCGGCCACCGCCGACACCACGATCCGGGCGAGGAGGTCCACCGGGCGCAGCATCTCCACGAACCAGGCGTCCACGACCCCCGGCCAGGAGTAGAAGTACCAGGGATCGTCACCGATCTGCTCGGTCGGCACCTGGGATCGCACCGGTTTCCCGTTGGCCGTCGGCTGCACCAACTCCCGCCCGTCGCAGGAGCGTCGCACGTCGTCGTCGCCCTGCCTGACGGCGTACGACCAGTGCAGCAGGTCGTCAGCATGCAAGCGGTGTTCGGACAACACGGTCAGGTCGACCGTCTCGACCCTGGCCACCGCCGACCGCACCGAGTCACGGGTCACCAGCGACAGCCATCTGCCCAGATCCACCTGCACGTCTCTCCTCACCGGTCGGCTCTGATCACCCATGATGCCGACACCACGGGGGTGTGACTCGGGTCACGCCGGTAGAGTTGAGCGGAATAGACTCAACTCTGGTTGTGTCGTTTCCAGTGGACACGCCGATCCCGGGGGAGCCCATGAACACGGAACGCCTCACCACCAAGAGCCGCGAGACCATCACCGGTGCCGTCGCGCAGGCCAACCAGCGCGGCCACGCCACCGTGGAGCCCTGGCACCTGCTGCTCGCGCTGCTGGACACCGACGGCTCGACCGCCGCGGGCCTGCTGCGCGCCGTCGGGGCCGACCCCGCCGAGCTGCGCCGGGTCGCGCTGCGTTCGGTCGACGCGCTGCCCGCCGCGCGCGGGTCCAGTCTCGCCGAGCCGACGCTGGCCCGCGAGTTCGTCAACGCCATCGGCGCCGCCGAGCAGATCGCCCGGCCACTTGGTGACGAATACACCTCCACCGAGCATCTGCTGGCCGGGCTGGCCCGGGTCGGCGGCGCGGTCTCGGTCGCGCTGAAGGACGCCGGCGCCACCGAGGAGAACCTGGTCGCCGCGTTCCCGACCGTCCGGGGCGGGGACCGGCGGGTCACCACGGCCGACCCGGAGCAGACCTACCAGGCGCTGGCCAAGTACGGCGTCGACCTGACCGACAGCGCCCGCGAGGGCAAGATCGACCCGGTGATCGGCCGGGACTCGGAGATCCGCCGGGTGATCCAGGTGCTGTCCCGGCGCACCAAGAACAACCCGGTGCTGATCGGTGAGCCGGGCGTCGGCAAGACCGCCATCGTCGAGGGCCTGGCGCAGCGGATCGTGGCCGGTGACGTGCCCGAGTCGCTGCGGGACAAGAAGCTGGTCTCGCTCGACCTCGGCGCGATGGTGGCCGGCGCGCAATATCGCGGCCAGTTCGAGGAGCGGCTCAAGTCCGTGCTGGAGGAGATCAAGAACTCCGACGGGCAGGTCATCACGTTCCTGGACGAGCTGCACACCGTGGTCGGCGCCGGCAAGGGCGAGGGCTCGATGGACGCCGGCAACATGCTCAAGCCGATGCTGGCCCGGGGCGAGCTGCGGATGGTCGGCGCGACCACGCTCGACGAATACCGCGAGCACATCGAGAAGGACCCGGCGCTGGAGCGTCGCTTCCAGCCGGTGCTTGTCGGCGAGCCGACCACCGAGGACACCATCGGCATCCTGCGCGGGCTCAAGGAGCGCTACGAGGTGCACCACGGCGTACGGATCACCGACGCCGCGCTGGTGGCCGCCGCCACGCTCTCCGACCGCTACATCACCGACCGCTTCCTGCCGGACAAGGCGATCGACCTGGTCGACGAGTCCGCGTCCCGGCTGCGCATGGAGATCGACTCCCGCCCGGTCGAGGTGGACGAGATCGAGCGGGCGGTGCGCCGGCTGGAGATCGAGGAGATGGCGCTGGCCAAGGAGCCCGACGCCGCCTCCGCCGAGCGCCTGGAGCGGCTGCGCAAGGAGTTGGCCGACAAGCGCGAGCAGCTCACCGCGCTCTCCGAGCGCTGGCAGACCGAGAAGAGTCACATCACCAAGCTCTCCACCGCCAAGGAGGAGCTGGAGCGGCTGGGCGGCGAGGCCGAGCGGGCCGAGCGGGACGGCGAGCTGGAACGCGCCGCCGAGTTGCGGTACGGCCGGATCCCCGCGCTCCAGGGCGAGTTGAGGCAGGCCGAGGAGGAGCTGGCCCGGCTCCAGGCCGAGGGCGCGATGCTCAAGGAGGAGGTCGGCGCGGACGACATCGCCGCCGTGGTCGCCTCCTGGACCGGCATCCCGGCCGGGCGGTTGCTGGAGGGTGAGACCGCGAAGCTGCTGCGGATGGAGGAGTCGCTCGGCTCCCGGGTGGTCGGCCAGGCCGAGGCGGTCGGTGCGGTCTCCGACGCGGTCCGCCGCGCCCGGGCCGGCGTCGCCGACCCGGATCGCCCGACCGGCAGTTTCCTCTTCCTGGGTCCGACCGGCGTCGGCAAGACCGAACTGGCCAAGGCGTTGGCCGAGTTCCTCTTCGACGACGAGCGGGCCATGGTCCGCATCGACATGAGCGAGTACGGCGAGAAGCACTCCGTCGCCCGCCTGGTCGGCGCCCCGCCCGGTTACGTCGGCTACTCCGAGGGTGGCCAGCTCACCGAGGCGGTGCGCCGCCGGCCGTACTCGGTGATCCTGCTGGACGAGGTGGAGAAGGCCCACCCGGACGTCTTCGACGTGCTGCTCCAGGTGCTCGACGACGGCCGGCTCACCGACGGCCAGGGCCGCACGGTGGACTTCCGCAACGCCATCCTGATCCTCACCTCGAACCTGGGCTCGTCGGTGATCAGCGACCTGACCCTCACCGAGGACGAGCGCCGGGAGGGTGTGCTCGCGACGGTCCGGACGCACTTCAAGCCGGAGTTCCTCAACCGTCTCGACGACATCGTGGTGTTCGCCGCGCTCCAGGGCGCCGACCTGCGGGCGATCGTGGACATCCAGCTCGACCGGCTGCGGCGCCGGCTGGCCGACCGCCGGCTGGGCCTGGACACCACCGAGGCCGCCCGGACCTGGCTGGCCGAGCACGGGTACGACCCGATCTACGGCGCCCGCCCGCTGCGCCGCCTGGTGCAGTCGGCCATCGGCGACCGCCTGGCCAAGGCGCTCCTGGCCGGCGAGATCCGCGACGGCGACACCGTCCGGGTGGACCTGGCGGACACCAAGGACGCCCTGACGGTCACCCGCGCCTGACCCGCGGCACCCCGACGAAGGCCCGGCCCTCCGGCCGGGCCTTCGCGCTGCCCCCGTCCCGCCCTCGGCCCCGGTGATCAAGGACTTCGCGTCAGCGAGGACGCGGCAGGTGACACAAACTCCTTGATCACCGAGGTGGGAGCGGGCAGGGCGGGTGAGAGATGGGTGGGGTGGGCACATAGTGGGGCATGAGCGGGAAGCGGGAACTGGACCAGGCCGTGCGGGAGCTTGACGACGCGGACACCCTGGCCTTCGGTGGGGTCGGGTTCGCGGGGCAGATCCTGCCCGCCACCGAGGCGTACCGGCGGTTGGAGCAGGAGCTGCGCGAGCACCCGGAGACGGCCCGGAAGCGGGTGGAGCGGTTGCTCCGGAAGGGCTCGCCGGCCGGCCGGGCGTACGCGGCGACGCTGCTCGAAGCGGTCGATCCGACCGCCGGGCGGGACGCCTGGGAGCGGCTGCGCGGCGACGACGGCGAGTTCACCACGTTCAGCGGTTGCGTGATGGGTCGGACGACGCTGCGTGAGTACGCCGCCGCACGGCTGTCCGGCGCTGACGGTAGCTGATCCCACACTCAGCGAACGGCAGTTCAGGTGAGGTGCGCGGGGTTGTTACCGTCTCCGCCAATGCACGTTGGGGGAGGCGCTCATGAACGGTTCGGTGGCGTACGTGGTGGCCACGCTGGGGTGCCTGCTCGGGGTGGCCGGTGTGGTGATCGCCGTGGTCGCGCTGCGCAGGTCCCGCTCGACGCCGCGCCCGAAGGCGGCACCCGGTGACCCGTTCCGGGACCGGGACACGGACGTGCTGCGCGGCGACCCGCGCGCGCTCAAGCCCGGCGACATCGTCGAGATCCGCCAGGTGCCGTACACCGTGCGTGGCTCGGTGCACCTGGTCGAGGGCGGCTGGAGCTGGGCGGAGCACCTGCTCGACGACGCCGGTGGGGTGAAGCGCTGGCTCTCCGTCGAGGCGGATCCGGACCTGGAGCTGGTGCTCTGGGCCAGCGAGCCGGGGGCCACCGTCACGCCCGGCGCCCCGACGCTGGAGATCGCCGGTCGCCGCTACAACTGGGACGAGTCCGGCCAGGCCCGTTACACCGCGACCGAGGGCACCGGTCTCGACCCGCACGGCACCATGCGTTACCACGACTACCAGGCGCCCGGCGGGGCCCGACTGTCGTTCGAGGCGTACGGCGAGGCCGGCTGGGAGGTCAACCTCGGCGAGGAACTGCGCCGCGCCGAGGTGATGATCTACCCCCAGGGCGGCGCGGACCAGGTGAACTGAGCGTGCTCATCGCCCTCGCGGCCCCGTACGTCGACAGCCGCGCCGCCGACCTCAGCCTGTCCCTCGGCGGCCCGGAGCTGCCGGCGCTCGCCGTCCGCGACCTCGACCTGCCCGGCGGTCGACCACTGCGGTTGCGCCTGCTCGGCGCCTCCCACCAGGTCGTCGCCGGCGCGCTCACCGAGACGGTCGCCTGCCTGCCCGGCCGCCGGCCGCACCTGCCGGACGCGCTGCACGACGCGACCACCGGCTACCGGTTCACCGCCACGGTGCTCCGGCCGACCGGCGACGGACTGCGCGCCCGGGTTGCGGCGCTCCGCGCCGAGCTGGCCGACGACCCGCACGCGCTCGTCGGTGTGTTTCCCGGCGACGAGGACGCGGTCACCGCGCTCGCCGTCCGGCCCGACCCACCCGACGGCGCGGTCGCCTGGCGCACCTGGCACGCCTACCCGCAGACAAACGAGCTGGTCCTGACCGAGACGGTGGTGGAAGAGCTGTGACGTACCGACGGTGGTTCGTGGTGGGCGTGGCGGTCGCCGTCGTCGGCGTGCTCGTCGCCGCCTTCTCGATCTTCTACGGCAACTTCTCGCCCCGCGGCTATGTGAAGGACCACTACTCCCGGGCGTCCGGGCGGGACATCGGCTCGCAGGCGGTCGCCTACACCTCGAACAAGTCGCCCAGCCAGGTGTCGAAGCAGATCACCGACGCCTGGCAGCCGGCCGACCAGTACGTCGACGGCAGCGGCGTCTACCTGCGCTACGACGACGACTCGGTGGTGATCCTCCCGCTCGCCGTCGGCTCGGTGATCCTGCTGGAGCGGATGACCACGGCGTACCCCCGCTATCACGGCATTGTCGGCAACAGCTGGGGCTGGGGCCGAGGCAGCACCGTCCGGGGCGGCGGCCCCGGCGCCGGCAAGTAGCCCGTCCGACCCCCTCACCCTGGAGTCTCCTGTGCAGCATCTCGTCACCGATCTGCTGGTCACCCTCGCCTACGGCGTGGTCGGCGTGGTCCTGATGGCCGTCGGCTACCTGCTTGTCGACCTGGCCACCCCCGGCAAGCTCCACGAGCTGATCTGGGCCGAGCGCAACCGCAACGCGACGCTGCTGCTCGCCTCCAACCTGCTCGGCGTCGGCACCGTCGTGGTCGCCGCGATCGTGTCCAGCGCCGACGACTTCGTGCTCGGCCTGGTCGGCTCCGCCGCGTACGGATTCCTCGGCCTGGTGATCATGGCGGCGGCCTTCGTGCTGCTCGACGTGGCCACCCCCGGCAAGCTCGGTGAGCTGCTGGTCGACCCGGAACCGCACCCGGCGGTCTGGATCTCCGCCACCGTGCACGTCGCCACCGGCGCGATCATCGCCGCCGCGATCAGCTGATGACCGCCAAGGGCGCCGCCGCGAAGGCGAAGAACAAGCGGGGCACGACGGTGCTGGTCTGGGTCATCGTCTCGCTTGCCATCGGCGTGCCCTGCGTCATCGGGATCATCAACGGCGGCGAGAGCACCGACGTTCCCACACCGACGACCGAGCAGCGGACCGCCACCGTGCCGCTCCTGGCGGCGGCGACCGCCGGCCAGGGCATCTGCTACGGCTGGGTGCTGCACGACTACAGCACCGAGATCAGTGTCGGCTCCAACCTGGGTGAGCAGGTGCCGGTGCGGGACGACCCACGGTGCCCCCGCTGGATCGAGGTCTCCGCCGTCGTGCGCTACACCTCCTCCAGCAGCGAGTCGCGGGACTCGGCGAGCATCGGCGTCGACGGCTCCACCGACATCGAGCCGGCCGACCTCTATCCGATCGCCTCGGGGCTGAGCCGCTTCGGGCTGAACGAGGACGCCTTCGTCGACGAGCCCGGCTGGGCGATCACCCGCGCGGCGACCGTGCTGCCGCTGCTCGCCGCCGAGGCCGGGCTGGCCGATCCCGTCCCCACCGGCACCGCGACGCCGACCGGCACCGCGGCCCCGCTGCCGGACGCCGGCAACGACCTGCTGCGGGACCGTTGGGGCTGGCTGGTCGCCGCCGCCGTCCTCCTGCTGGTCGCCGCGCTGTTCATCGCGGTGGGCGTGCGACAGAGAAACCGGCAGCTCCGGGGCGGCGGACCCGCGAAGCGCGCCGGGGCGGGCGCCGCCGGGCGTACCCGGGAGAAAGCGTGACCACCGACGCGCCCGCGCGGCCACGGTGGCGGGCGGCCCGCGCGGCGGTCCTGCTCGCGGTCTTCGTCTGCGCGGCCTGCGGCCTGGTGTACGAGCTGGCGCTGGTCGCGCTCGGCAGCTACCTGATCGGCGACGCGGTCGGCCAGGCGTCGATCGTGCTCGGCGTGATGGTCTTCGCGATGGGCGTCGGCGCGCTCGTGGCGAAGCCGTTGCAGTCCCGCGCGGCGCCCGCGTTCGCCGCGATCGAGCTGACCCTGGCACTGCTCGGCGGCCTCTCCGTGCTCGGCCTCTACGCCGCGTTCGCCTGGCTCGACCTCTACGGCCCGGCGCTCGTCGGCACCGCGTTCGTGCTCGGCCTGCTGATCGGCGCGGAGATCCCGCTGCTCATGGTGATGCTGCAACGCATCCGGGAGCAGTCCGCGGGCAGCGCGGTGGCCGACCTGTTCGCCGCCGACTACGTCGGCGCGCTGCTCGGCGGGCTGGCCTTCCCGTTCCTGCTGATGCCGGTCTTCGGCCAGCTCAAGGGCGCGCTCGTGGTCGGCGCGGTGAACGCGGTCGCCGGCGTGGCGCTCGTCCTCACCGTGTTCCGCGACGACCTCGGCCGCCGGGCGCGGGTCGGTCTGGGCGCCGGCTCCGTCGTGGTCGGTCTGCTTCTTGGGTACGCGTGGGTCACCGCACACGACTTCGAGGTGACCGCCCGCCAGCAGCTCTACCGGGACCCGGTGGTGCACGCCGAACGCAGCCGCTACCAGGAGATCGTGCTGACCCGGTCGGTGCGGGAGGTCGGCCACACCGACACCGACCTGCGGCTGTTCCTCAACGGTGACCTCCAGTTCAGTTCCGTCGACGAATACCGCTACCACGAGGCGCTCGTGCACCCGGCCATGCGCGGGCCGCACGGCGACGTGCTGGTGCTCGGCGCCGGCGACGGGCTGGCCGCGCGGGAGATCCTCAAATATCCGGACGTGCGCTCGGTGACGCTCGTCGACCTCGACCCGGCCGTGGTGGCGCTGGCCCGCAGCGAACCGCAACTGCGCGACCTCAACCACCGGTCCCTCGCCGACCCCCGGCTGCGGGTGCTCAACCTGGACGCGTTCGGCTGGCTGCGGACCGCCACGCAACGCTTCGACGTGGTGATCGCCGACCTGCCCGACCCGGACGAGACGGCCACCGCGAAGCTCTACACGGTCGAGTTCTACACGCTGATCCGCCCGGTGCTCGCCCCCGGCGGGCGGCTTGTCGTGCAGTCCGGCTCGCCCTACTTCGCGCCCCGGTCGTACTGGTCCATCGAACGGTCGGTGCGGGAGGCGGGCTTCGCCACCGTGCCCTACCACGTCGACGTGCCGAGCTTCGGTGACTGGGGATTCGTGCTCGCCGCACCGGGCGGCACCGCCCCCGAACTGGGGCTGCCGGCCGACGCGCCGCCGCTGCGCTTCCTCACCCCGGAGGTGCTCGCCGCCGCCGCCACGTTCCCCGCCGACCGCGGCCGGATCGACGTGCCCGCCTCCACGCTGCTGCGACCCAGGGTGCTGGAGTACGCCCGCGAGGAGTGGCGGGGCTACTAGGTTTCGGAACGTGCGCCGGCCGCCGGCGGCTGCGCCGCGCCGCCGACCACTGAGCCCTTCCTACCGTGCCCACCTGGCCAGAGATCGCTACGGTGGTCATCTGATCCAGGGAGGGAGAATCATGGTCGATGCTCCGGGCACCACGCCCCGCGCGCGTCCCAGTGTGGTGACGCTTTCCAGTTGGCTGCTCATTCTCGTCGCCGTCATCCAGGTGCTGAACCTGATCGTGACGCTCGCCGTCATCGGCAAGATCCGCGACGTGATGGCGGACGCCTACGCCGGCACCTCGGCCGAGTCGGCAGGCGACATCGCGTACGCCTTCACCATCGGCTCGTCCGTGCTGACGCTGCTGCTCGCGATCGGGCTGGTCGTCCTCGCGATGCTCAACAACCGGGGGAAGAACGCCTCCCGGATCACCACCTGGGTGGTGGGCGGCATCCTGCTCTGCTGCACCGGCGGCGGACTGCTCAGCGGCGCCTCCGGCGGCATGATGGGCAGCGGCGGCAACACCAGCGGCGACCTGCCGAGCACGCAGGAGGTCCAGCGCCGGGTGGAGGACGCGCTGCCGTCCTGGCACACGCCGGTCAGCACGCTGCTCGGCCTGATCGCGCTGCTCGCCCTGCTGGGCGCGCTGATCCTGCTGGCGCTGCCGAAGGCGAACGAGTTCTTCCGCAAGCCGAAGGCCGGCTGGGAGCCGCCGGTCCCGGGCGGCGCGTACCCGGCGTACCCGCCGGCCCCGGGCCAGTCGGGCGACCCGGGGTATCCGTCGACGCCGGGGCAGTCGGGCGATCCGGCGTACCCGTCGACCCCCGGCCAGCCGGCTGGTGGTCCGCCGGCTGGTGGTCCGCCGCCCGCGCCGGGTGGGCAGCCGCCGGCCGGGCCGACCGGTCAGCCGGGCGAGCGCCGCGACCCGGAGCCGCCCGCCGGAAGTTGACGACCGGATAACAGCGACGCCGACGGTCCCTCCGAGTAGGTTGCAAGCCGACGCCTACCGGAGGGACTCGTCGTGTCGTACCCCGATCGGGCCGCGCCCCGCCGGCCGGCCACGGTCGTCGCGGCGGTGGCGGTGCTGCTGCTGATGGCGGTCGGCGCCGTGGCCTACGCGGTGACGAACCTGGTGGTCGCCGGCGGCACGGTGGACCGGTTCCGGGCCGCCGCGCAGGGCACCGGCGCGGGCGGCGGCGACATCGACCGGGTGGCCGGTCTGCTGCGCGGCTCGACCGTGCTTGCCGCCGTACTCGGCGTGCTGGCCGCGCTGCTGCTGGTCGGGCTCGCCCTCGGCCTGCTCGCCGGTCGCCCGGGCGCGCGGATGGCCACCTGGGTGGTCGCCGGGCTGGGGTTGCTCTGCGGCTGCTGCGGGCTCGCGGCCCTCGTGGGGCAGCGGGCCGCACCGCTCCGGCTCGGTGCCGACGACCGGGCCACCGCCGACCTGCTGGGCCTGGTCGGTGACGCGTACCCGGCCTGGTGGATCCCGGTGAACGCGGCGCTGTCGGTGGCGCAGGTCCTCGGCTACCTGGTGGTCGCCGCGCTGCTCACGCTGCCGTCCGCCGGCGGCTTCCTGCACCGCCGTACGACCGTGCCGGGTCCGTCGTCCGGCCCGGTGACCGGCTTCGGCGGTTCGGTGTCCGGCGCTCCCGTCTCCGGGCCGACGCCGTGGGGACCGCCGGCGGGCCTGGCCCCGCCGCCGGCCGGGCCCCCGCCACGACCTGAGGGCATGCCATGACCGGCCCCACCCGACGCCGTGCCCTGGTGACCGGCGCCAGCCTGGGCATCGGTGCGGCGTTCGCCCACCGGCTCGCCGCCGACGGCTGGGATGTGGTCCTGGTGGCCCGGGACACGGCCCGGCTCGACGCGATGGCGGCCGAGCTGACCGGCCGGCACGGCGGGGAGGTGACGCCGGTCCCGGCCGATCTGTCCACCGACGACGGCTGCGCGACCGTGGAACGCCTGCTGACCGCCGGCCCGCCGGTGGACCTGCTGGTGAACAATGCCGGGGTCAGCCTGAACACCCCGTTCGTCAGGTCGGCGACCTCGGACGAGGCCCGATTGATCCGGCTCAACGTGCTGGCGGTGCTCCGGTTGACGCACGCGGCCCTCGCCCCGATGATCGAACGGGGCGAAGGGGCAGTGATAAATGTCTCTTCGGTTGCGGGTTTTGGCGTTCCCATGCCGGGATCCACCTATTCGGCCAGCAAGGCGTGGGTGACGAATTTCAGTGAGTCGATCGGCCAATCGGTGGCTCCGCTCGGTGTGCGCGTGATGGCGTTGTGCCCCGGCTACACGCGCACCGGCAACCATGAGCGCGCCGGCATCGACATGTCGCGACTGCCCGCGTGGGCCTGGCTGCGGGCCGACGAGGTGGTCGACGAAGGGCTGCGTGACCTGCGAAAAGGCAAGCTCGTGAGCGTTCCGGACTGGAAATACAAGCTGGCCGTGGCCGGGCTGCGGCACGCGCCGAAGCGGCTGCTGCGCGGCTTCACCCGGGACACCCGGGGCAAGGTCGACCGGGCCCGCGGCTGACCCGGCGGCCGTGTCGCCGACCGGCCCGGACTCACCGGCAGACCGGGATGGACGGTCGCGCAGCGTAGCCGAGCATTGCCACACATCGGTCGCCCCCAGGGCTGATCCGGGTGGACCCCACAGACGGCGCACAGACTTGCGAAGTACGCTCATCGCCATGGGGGACCACGACGACCTGCGTAAATTCATCACTGACCTGGCTGTGGTCCACGGTCGGGTGGTGCTCTCGTCCGGCCGTGAGGCGGACTGGTACGTCGATTTGCGTCGCGTCACGCTCCATCACCAGGCCGCCCCCCTGATCGGCCGGGTGATGCGCGACCTCACCGCGGACTGGGCGTACGACGCGGTCGGCGGACTGACCCTGGGCGCCGATCCGGTGGCCGTCGCGATGCTGCACGCCTCAAGCGGCAGCGACCGACCGCTGGATGCGTTCGTGGTCCGTAAGGCGGGCAAGGCGCACGGCCTCCAACGGCGGATCGAAGGTCCGGACGTGGCCGGACGTCGGGTCCTGGCGGTGGAGGACACCTCGACGACGGGTGGAAGTGTGTTGACCGCCATCGAGGCATTGCGTGAGGCCGGAGCCGAGGTGGTGGGTGTGGCGGTTATTGTTGATCGAGGCGCCGGCGACGCGGTGCGAGCCGCCGGATTGCCCTATCGGGCGGCCTATACGTTGGCTGACCTCGGCCTTGTGGCGTAAAAGTTTGTCGATTCGGTCCTGCTGATATGCAGGCGGATCGATGCTGCTGGTGGAAGGATGGAATACGTGGGAACTGCGTTGGCTGAAATGACCATGCCTCAGATCTCGCCGCTTGCCGGCGAGCCGATCGAACGCGCCGATGCCGAGCGGCTTGCGGGGGTCCTCAAGGCCCTCGCCGACCCCGCCCGGCTGCGGCTGCTCAGCCTGATCCAGTCGGCTCCCGAGGGGGAGGCGTGCGTGTGTGACCTCACCGCGCCGCTCGGCCTCTCGCAGCCGACGGTCAGCCACCACCTGCGAATCCTCACCGAGGCCGGCTTGCTGGAGCGGGAGAAGCGCGGGGTCTGGGCGTACTACCGGCTGGTGCCGACCGCGATCGCCACGATCGCGGATCTGCTCACCCCGCCGCGGAAGCGGGCCACCAAGAAGGCTCGCTGAGTTCGGGCCCGTCCTCCGGGGACGGGCTGGCCGGGGACGGCGCGCTGACACGCGCGCCGTGACCGGCGGCTCGTGTCGACCGGGTGTGGGTGACCGGTGGCGTGTCAGGGGTGGCGCCACCACCGCGCGATGACGGCTGCCGTCGTCCGTGTCACCCGCGGCCCGACAGGTCGTGAGCGAAGGCCGGCCCCCACCCGGGGGCTGGCCTTCGGCGTCGGCTGGCCTTCGGCGTCCTGGCTGTCGGCGTCGGCCGGCTCTTGGCGTCTGCTGGCTGTCGGCGTCGGCCAGCGCCTGGCGTCTGCTGGCTGTCGGCCTCGGTGCGGGTCAGCGGCGGGGCTGACCGCCGTGCCCGTGCGGGTGGTCGTCGCCGTCGATGGCGTCCCGGGCGGCGTCCACGGCGCCGGCGGCGGTCGCCGCGGCGATCACCGCGACCGCTTCGCCGCGCTTGCGTGCCTTCCGGTCGCGGAGGAACTCGAAGAAGATCGGCAGCACCGAGATCAGGATGATCAACGCGACCACCGGCAGGATGTAGCGGTCGATCTTGTCGCCGATGGCGTCGTAGATCTGGCGGGCCAGCAGATAGCCGATCAGCAGGATGCCGTCCACCCAGAGGACCGCGCCGACCACGTTCCACACGAAGAACTGCCGGGCCGGCATGCCCAGCACCCCGGCCACCGGGTTGAGGAAGGTCCGCACGATCGGGATGAACCGGGCCAGCACCACGGCCTTCGCCGGACCGAACTTCTGGAAGTAGTATTCCGCCTTCTCCACGTACTCCCGCTTGAACAGCCGGGAGTTGGGCTTGTCGAACATGCGCCGGCCGTAACGCGCGCCGAGCCAGTGCCCGAGCTGGGCGCCGGCGATGGCGCAGATCGGACCGCCGATCATCAGCCCGGCCAGCGAGAGCCGGGTGCCGTCGCCGAAGATGGCGTCCGCCACCGGGGAGGCGGCCACCCCGGCCAGGAAGAGCAGCGAGTCACCCGGGAAGAAGAAGCCGATCAGCAGGCCCGTCTCGGCGAACAGGATGGCCCAGACGCCGATCATCCCGAAGGTGTGGATGAGGTCCTTCGGGTCGAGCGGATTCAACGCCACGTTCTCGGAGATCATCCGGGTCTTCTCAGCTGTGTCCACGGCCACAAAGGGTACCCGCCCGCCCTGCACCCCCAGCCCACCCCCGGTAGGAGCAATGCCTCAGCGGTAGTCGTCCTCGTCGGCGGTGACCACCCGGGCCTGCTCCATGGCATCCCAGTCGCCGACCTCCAGGCCCCGGTGCGGCTCGCCGTCGGCGTCGTCCGGCGCGACCGTGGCGGCCTGCTCGACCGCGTCGGCTGGCTCCGCCTCGGGGTCCCGCTCCTCCGGAGCGAGGTGGTCGCTCGGGGCGAAGTCCTCGTCGGGCTGTCCCATCGTCCCTCCCTGCGTCTGGGGTGCGGATCGTGTCACCACCACCGTACGGGCTGGTCCGGGCCACCGCTCGGCGCCGGGCGGAACGAGGCGAGTCGGCGATTGCCCCTCCCGGGCGCGCGGCTGGTGCCAGGATGGTGCCGTGGGCTTCCTCATCCGGTTGGCGATCACCGCGGTGGCGTTGTGGATCGCGACGCTGATCGTGCCCGGGGTGAACGTGACCGGCCGCAACGGCGGCAACACCGTGTTCACCCTGATCGTGGTAGCGCTCGTCTTCGGCGTGGTCAACGCCGTGCTGAAGCCGCTCATCAAGGTGTTCGGCTGCGTGTTCTACCTGCTCACGCTCGGCCTGTTCGCGCTCGTGGTGAACGCCCTGCTGTTCCTGCTGACCGACTGGATCGCCCGCCAGTTGCGCCTGCCGTTCCACGTCGACGGCTTCTGGGCCGCCTTCTGGGGCGCCATCGTGGTGTCGGTGGTGAGCTGGCTGATCAGCGTCGTCGTGCCGGACCGGCTGGAGGAACGGTGAGCGGTGCCCGGGTCGGTTGTACCAGGCGTTCGCTCCTACGGGATACTTCCCGCGGTGGACAGCGCGGTCCGGCGCACCCGAGGAAAGACGGCGGCCTGCACGGCCGAGAGCGGTAAGTAAGGAGCGTTCGACATGCCCATCGCTTCCCCCGAGGCTTACGCGGAGATGCTGGACCGGGCCAAGGCCGGCCGGTACGCGTACCCCGCGATCAACGTGACCTCTTCCCAGACGCTGAACGCGGCGCTCAAGGGCTTCGCCGACGCGGAGAGCGACGGCATCATCCAGGTCTCCACCGGTGGCGCGGAATACCTGTCCGGCCCGTCGATCAAGGACATGGTGACCGGTGCGACCGCGTTCGCGGCGTACGCGCACGAGGTGGCCAAGAAGTACCCGGTGACCGTCGCCCTGCACACCGACCACTGCCCGAAGGACAAGCTGGACAAGTTCGTCCGGCCGCTGATGGCCATCTCCCAGGAGCGCGTCAAGAACGGCCAGGAGCCGCTGTTCCAGTCGCACATGTGGGACGGTTCGGCCGTGCCGGTGGCGGAGAACCTGGAGATCGCCGAGCAGCTCCTCGCCGAGGCCGCCAAGGGCAAGATCGTCCTGGAGATCGAGGTCGGCGTCGTCGGCGGCGAGGAAGACGGCGTGGAGAACGCCATCAACGACAAGCTCTACACCACCGTCGACGACGGCCTGGCCATGGTCGAGGCGCTCGGCCTGGGCGAGAAGGGCCGCTACATGGCGGCGCTGACCTTCGGCAACGTGCACGGCGTCTACAAGCCGGGCAACGTCAAGCTCCGCCCCGAGGTGCTCAAGCAGATCCAGGACGCGGTCGGCGCCAAGTACGGCAAGGAGAAGCCGCTCAGCCTGGTCTTCCACGGCGGCTCCGGCTCGCTGCTGGAGGAGATCCGGGAGGCGCTCGACTACGGCGTGGTGAAGATGAACATCGACACCGACACCCAGTACGCCTTCACCCGCCCGGTCGCCGACCACATGCTGCGCAACTACGACGGCGTGCTGAAGATCGACGGCGAGGTCGGCAACAAGAAGCAGTACGACCCGCGAGCCTGGGGCAAGCTGGCCGAGGCCGGCCTGGCCGCCCGCGTGGTGGAGGCGTGCGAGCACCTGCGTTCCACCGGCACCCGGATGAAGTGACATCCCGGATGTAAGGAAGGGCCCCTTCTTAACAACTCGTTGTTAAGAAGGGGCCCTTCCTATACCGGAAGCGTTAAGAAGGGCCCCCGCCTTTCACTTCACCGCACCAGGAGGGCGACGGCCTCGCGGACGTCGTCGGTGAGGTGAATCGTGCGGGACAGGTCGCCGAACGGGGACCCGGCGAAGAGTGGCCGCAGCAGCGCCTCCACCGGCAGCTCGGTGGTCCAGAACGCCCGGTCCAGGAAGACGTACGCGCCGCTCGCTCCGTCGGTGCCGTAGAACGTCTTCGTCGCCGCCTGGAACACCTCCTGCACCGTGCCGGCCCGGCCGGGCGCGAACACGATCCCGCCCCGGGCCATCCGCAGGATCGTGTCCTCCCGGATGGCGTTGGAGAAATACTTCGCGATCCGGCCGGCGAACAGGTTCGCCGGCTCGTGGCCGTACAGCCAGGTGGGGACGGCCAGCCCGCCGGACCGGGCCCACCCGGTGTCGAGCGCTGCCGGCCGGGGCGTGGGCAGCGACGGGCCGTCCGCGTACCGCTTGCGCACCGCCAGGGCCGCCGCCGTGTAGCGGTCGTGGTCGGTGAAGTCCGGCGCGGCGGCCAGCACGTCGATCGCCGCCGACAGTTCGTCGGCCGGCCAGGCCGCGAGGAACGCGCCGAGGTTGGCCGCCTCCATCACGCCCGGACCGCCGCCGGTGACCACCAGGCGGTCGGCCCGCGCCAGCTCCCAGCCCAGCACCGCGGCCATCCGGTACGCGGCGCTGCCGCGCGGCACCGCGTGCCCGCCCATCACACCGACCACGGACTGCGGTCCGTGCACGGCCAGCCACGCCCGGGTGGCGTCGGCCAGCGCGTTGTCCACGCCGTGGTCGTGCAGCCGCTGGCCGAGCGCCTCGCGTACGTCGGGCAGCGCGCCGCCGTGCGCCCGGAAGTGCGCGTACACCCGGGTGTCGTACATCTCGGCGAACCCGCCCTCGTCGAAGCCGACGGCCAGGTCGTCGGCGGTGTAGAGGTGGGACGGCTGGGTCGGGTAGGGCAGCTCGGAGAAGGGCGGGACGACGTCGGCGCCCCGGCGGACCAGATCCGCGCCCACCTCACGGTCGGCGAACCGGCAACCCACGAAGAGGGCGCCGGCGACGTCGACGTCGCGCAGGTCGGGGACCGGGTCCAGGTCGAGGCGCAGCCCCTGCACGGTCAGGCCGGCGAGTGTCCCCCCGGCCAGCCGCCGGTCGAACTCGACCCGGGTCTGTACTTCGTTGAGGTGGGGGGCGTGCGGCTCGATGACGTCCGCGGGCGGTGGGGTCGGCACCAGGCCATCCTGCCCCGCCCCGGCAACCCCGCAAACCCGGGCGGTACGGACAGGAGCCCGGCGGGCACGCCGCCGGGCTCCTGCGTAACCGGTTCCTGGGGAGGCTCCGGATCTGTAGTTGTAGTGCAATATGCACGCGCGCGGCATGGGCCGCGGGTACGTGTGGTGCCGCCGCAGGCGTGACGAAACCCTCAGCCGTTCAGCCGACCGGCTGGCCAGCCCCCCTCGCGCACCCGAGGGCGAAGCGGGTTGAATGGGGCGATGCAGAACCTGTTGCCTGAGCCACCGGCCACCCTGCTCCCCGTCTCCGAAGAGGCCGACGCCGCGCTCGCCGCCGCGGTCGAGCAGGGCACCGACGAGGCGTACGCCGAGGTCGCGGCCCGCTTCCCGACCTACAGCGCGGCCTGGGCGGCGCTGGCCGGCCGCGCGCTCTCCGCGGGCCAGGTCGTTCCGGCGTACGCCTACGCCCGCACCGGATACCACCGGGGCCTGGACCAGCTGCGCCGCAGCGGCTGGAAGGGACACGGCCCGGTGCCCTGGTCACACGTGCCCAACCAGGGCTTCCTCCGCTGCCTGTACGTGCTCTCCCGGGCCGCGGGCGAGATCGGCGAGGCGGACGAGGCGGCCCGCTGCGCCCAGTTCCTCCGCGACTGTGACCCGGCCGCCGGGGACGCGCTGGCGAGCGACTGATCCCACAGGCGACGGCCGGCCCCGCCGCGGGCCGGCCGTCGCGCCGTCCTACAGACCTTCCGCCACCGACGCGGCGATCTTCAGCCAGGCGTCCCGGGTGGCGGCGGAAAGCTGCCCGTACCGCAGCGGCTCGCCGGTGTCGATGAGCCGCTCGTACGGCGCCAGCAGCACCGCCCGGGTGCGGGCGGCGAAGTGCGCCTGGATGGCCGGCAGGTCGATCTCCTTGCGGGACGGCGGCATCGAGACCACCGTCACCGCCTGCCGGACCAGCCGCTGCCGGCCGCTCTGCTCCAGATGGTCGAGCATCCGGGCGGCGGTCTCGGCCGAGTCGTTCCGCGCCGACATGGTCACCACCAACTGGTCGGTGGCGTCCATGGCGGCCTGCCAGTTCTGCGCCCGGACGTTGTTCCCGGTGTCCACGAAGATCAGCTTGTAGAAGCGACTGACCACCTCGCGGATCTCGGCGAACGCGGCGGCGGTGAGCATCTCGCCGCCGGTCGCCGACTCGTCCGAGGCGAGCACGTCGAACATCCCCTCGCCCTGCGAGCGGACATACTGCGACAGGTCGCCGACCCGGCCGTGCGGACCCTGGAACTGGGCCAGGTCGCGCAGCATGTCCCGCACGGTGCGGGCGTGGAAGTCCTGCTGCGCCCGCATCCCGAGGGTGCCCTGGGTCTCGTTGTTGTCCCAGGCCAGCACGTACCCGCCGCGTTTCTGGCCGAACGTCATGGCGAGCAGCAGGATGGCCACCGTCTTGCCGGCGCCGCCCTTGGGGTTGACCACCGTCACCTGGCGCAGCCCACCGAAGTTGCGGCGGACCATCTCGATGTCGCGCTTCATCTCCTGCTCGTGCCGGCCGGGCGCGAGCCGGACCAGCCCCATCCGGTTGACCACCGCGCGGACGCCCATGGTGGCCACCGGGTCGACCGGCCGGACCTGACGTCGCCGGGCGAAGTCCTCAGCCGTCGGGGGCACCGCCTGCTGCGGGGTCCAGCCGGGCTCCGGGTACACCCCGGGTGGCAGGGCGGGCTGTTGCGGCGGTCCGGCCTGCGGGGCCGGTCCGGCTTGCGGCGCGATCCCGGCCTGCTGCGGCATCCCGGCTTGTGGCGCCGGTCCGGCTTGTGGCGGCATCCCGGCATGCGGGGGCACGCCGGGCTGTGGGGGCATCCCGGCTTGTGGGGGCACGCCGGGCTGTGGTGGCGTTCCGGGCTGTGGGGGCACCCCGGGCTGTGGGGGCATGCCGGCCTGTGGCACCCCGGGCTGCGGCGGGTAGGCGGGCGGGGGGTAGGCCGCGTCACCGCTGTACGCCGGCTGTTGCATCGGCACGCCGGGTGACGGCGGGAACGGGCCGAGTCGGTGCGGGTTCTCCGTGGACGGCGCGCCCGGCCCCGCCGAATGTGGCCCGTCCAACGGCACGGCCGTGACCGACGCGGAGCCGACGACCGGTCCCGCGCTGATCGGTCCCGCGCTGACCGGTCCCACGCTCACCGGGCGGGTGGTGGATGGGCCGTTCGCGGTCTGGCTGCCGGCGGGGGAGCCGGTTTCCGTCATTCCGAGCGCGGCCGATCCGTGCCCGGTGGAGCCGCCGGTGGCCGGGGCCGGCGCGGTCGGCCCGGCCCATGTGGCGTCGTGGAGCGGCGGGTATGCGGCCGGGACGGCGCCGCCGGTCGGCTGGCTCGGGACGCCGGGACGGGCCGGTGCCCCGACCCCGTCGGTCGGCTCTGCCGCACCCGTGGCCTCGGCTGTGGGGCGCTGCGGCGGCTGTGCCCACGGCGACGCGGCCCGCCCGTTCGCCGGAACCTCGCCACCGACGCCAACCGCCCGGGCCGCGGTCCCGTCGGGGTCGGCCGTCGGGCCGCCCGAACGACCCGCGGCCGGCGTGGCCCCCGGGACCGGGCCGGGTGCCGTGGCGGCCGGAAGCTGATCGGTCGCGCGTGGCGGGGGCGCGTCGGTCGGGTGGCCGGGTGCCGTGGCGGCCGGAAGGCGATCGGCCGCCGCCGGCGGGGCGGGAGTCGGCTGGTCGAGCATGAACGGCAGGTTGACCTCGACCGCCTGCTGCGGTGACCCACCGTTGCTCGTGCGGCCCCCCTCGGGCGCGGAAGCGACCTGCGACGGCGGCACGGGGGTGACCTGCGGCGACGGTGCGGGGGCGTCGGCCGGTGGAAGGGGCCACGGTGGCACAGCCGGTTGGGCCGGTGCCGCCCACGGCGGGGCGGTGACCACCCCGTCGATCTCCTCGGGCGGCCAGAGCGGCTCGACGTCCCGCTCCGGCACCTGCGGCCCGCCCGGCACGTGGGCCCGGTCGTCGTTCTCGTGCGCCACGATTCCTCCCCATCCCTCCCGCCGAGAATAGGCGGTCCGGCCAGCCGGGCGATCCGGGTGCGGATCGATAGCGGTCAGCCCGTCCAGACCGCCCAGGCCCCCGGCTCGGTCCACCAGGACCGCTTCCGGCTCAACTCGCCCTCGACGCCGTCGTCGAGGAAGGGCACCTTCCCGTCGCGGGGCACCACCGCCACCGCCCGGCCCCGGGCCCGGCGTACCTCAAGCCGGACCTTCTTCCGGCCCAACGCGGATCGGGTCACCACGGGCACGGCCACGCCCACCGCCAACCGGCCGTCGGCCGGGTCCGGGTCGGCGAGCAGGGCCACCTCACCGAGGCGCGCGTACCCACCGGCGTTGCCGATCGCGCAGGCCGAGATCGGCTCGGTGCCGTCGCTGAGCACCGCGCCGTCCACCTCGACGCGGGCCCGCCAGTGCAGCGGGCGGCCGGCGTCGTCGGCCGCGCCGAGCAGCGCGCCGTCGAGCGTCACCGAGCCGCCGTCGTTGCGCAGCAGGTCCAGCCGGCGCGGCGTACCGTCGAGCACCGCCGCGGCCACCGCCGCCGGCTCGCGCGGCAGCCCGAGCTGCGCGGCCAGGTCCCGCGCCGACCCGGTCCGGGCCGGATCCAACGGGAGTACGCCGACCGGCGGCAGATCGGGCAGTGTCCGGTTCTCCGGCAGGTCGGGCGGTCGGCGGCTGGGCGGCGGAGCGTACCGGCGCACCAGCCGGCGCAGCACGGCGCGCAACTGACCGTCACTGGCCGTGGCGACGATCAGTCGGGTCTTGCCGTCGGAGTCCGGCCCGGCGAGGCCGTCTTCGCGGGGCGGACCGTCGAGGCGGGCCAGCACCTCGTCGATCTCCGCGTCCGACCGGGCGGTCACCGTGGTCACCCGGGCACCGCGCGTGGTCAGCGCGTCCGCGCAGGCCAGCACCGGTACGCGCGGTGTCTCGCAGCGTTCGGCGTCGGGCGTGGCGGCGGTGTCGTCCGCGCCGCCGCAGCAGGCTCCGCCGCTGCCGCAGCCCCCACCGGGAGCGTCCCGCTCCGAGCCGAGCGTGAGCAGCACCACGTCGTACACGAAGGAGCCTCCTGCTTCTCGACGAACCCCTGCCGGTCCGGTCGTCACTACTTGTTAGCCTGACACCCCGGGCTCGCCGACCGGTCGCCACCTGGCACCCGAGCCTTCTGGAGGCGGAAAAGATGCCAGCGATCGTGCTCCTCGGCGCCCAGTGGGGCGACGAGGGCAAGGGCAAGGTTACCGACCTGCTGGGTGAGCGGGTCGACTACGTCGTGCGCTACTCCGGCGGCAACAACGCCGGCCACACGGTGATCACCCCGGACGGGCAGAAGTACGCGCTGCACCTGATGCCGTCCGGCGCGCTCTCCCCGAACGCGATGATCGTCATCGGCAACGGCGTGGTGGTCGACCCGAAGGTGCTGTTGCAGGAGATCGACGGGCTCGCCGAGCGGGGCGTGGACGTCTCCCGGCTGCGCATCTCCGGCGACGCGCACCTGATCATGCCGCACCACCGGGGGATCGACCGGGTGGTCGAGCGCTACCTGGGCAGCTCCCGCATCGGCACCACCGGCCGGGGCATCGGCCCGGCGTACGGCGACAAGGTCGCCCGGATGGGCATCCGGCTTCAGGACCTGCTCGACCCGGGCATCCTGCGGAAGAAGCTGGAACTGGCGCTCCGGGAGAAGAACCAGCTCCTGTTCAAGATCTACAACCGCAAGGCGATCGACGTCGACGAGACCGTCGAGGAATACCTCCAGTACGCCGAGCGGCTGCGGCCGTACATCGCCGAGACCCGGGTGATGCTCTGGGACGCCCTGGACCGCGGCGAGACCGTGCTGCTGGAGGGTGCCCAGGCCACCATGCTGGACATGGACCACGGCACGTATCCGTTCGTCACCTCGTCGAACCCCACCGCCGGTGGGGCGTGCGTGGGCGCGGGCATCCCGCCGACCGCCATCACCAAGGTGATCGCGGTGAGCAAGGCGTACACCACCCGGGTGGGCGCGGGCCCGTTCCCCACCGAGTTGTTCGACGACAACGGCCGCCACCTGGTCAAGATCGGCCACGAGTACGGCACCACCACCGGCCGGGAACGCCGGGCCGGCTGGTTCGACGCCGTGGTGGCCCGGTACGCGTGCCGCCTGAACGGCGTGACCGACCTGGTCGTCACGAAGCTGGACGTGCTCACCGGCCTGCCCAAGGTGCCGATCTGCGTCGGTTACGAGATCAACGGCGAGCGTTTCGACGACATGCCGATGACGCAGACCGACTTCCACCACGCCACGCCGATCTACGAAGAGCTGGACGGCTGGTGGGAGGACATCACCAAGGCCAGAACCGACGATGAGCTCCCGGAGAACGCGAGGCGCTACATCGCAAGAATCGAGGAGCTGACCAGAACGCGCGTAAGCGTGGTCGGCGTAGGCCCAGGCCGAGAAGAAAACGTCCAACGCCACCCCCTCCTCCCCTGACACCCGCCGCCTCACCCGGCCACACCCCGCCTCACCTCGTTGATCATGAAGTTAGCGGCAGTTGCGTAGATCGACATCGCCGCTAACTTCATGATCAGCCGGGCTGGGTGGGGTGGGTGGGTGGGGTGGGTTGTCCACAGGGTGGGGCCGGTTATCCACAGGGGGTTGGTTCGGGCTGGGCCTGCCGGGAGGCTCGGTGGGTGGAGCGCGTTTGGGTGGTCAAGCAGATCGCCAGGGAACAGGGTGGGGTTGTCACCCGTGACCAGGCGCTGCGGGCCGGCTTCAGTCGGTTTGAGATCGACAACCTGCTCAGGACCGGTCGATGGCGGCGGCTGGCTCGGGCGACGTACGTCGTCGAGCCGTCGTCCGGGTCCGACCTGGCCGAACGACGTCGCCGGATTCGAGCTGCGCTGCTTTCGCTCGGGCCGGAGGCGCACGCCGTTCTGGGGACCGCCGCCGAGCTGCACGGAATCGCCGGCCTTCCGAGGATGGCGGCGATCCATGTCGCGTTGCCGGGCCGCTCGGCCCGACCGGCCCGGGTCGGGGATCCCGCCGTGGTCCCGCATCAGTTCGACCACCTTGACGGCGAGCTGACGACGGTCGACGGCATTCCGGTGACGGCTCCGGTGCGTACCCTCGCGGATCTTGTTCTCCGGGAGCGCCGATATCCGGCCGTCGCGCTGCTCGACTCGGCGCTGAACCGTGGGAAGGTCAGCGAGGACGACCTGCGGGCCATGCCTGCACTGTTCGCGCGCCGGCGGGGCGCGGTGGCGGCTCGCAGTCACCTGGTGGAGGCGAATGGCGCGGCGCAGTCGCCGCTCGAGACCCGGACCCGGCTCCGTTGTGTCGATGGTGGAGTGCCGCCGGACATCCTCCAGGTGGAGGTACGTGACGCCGACGGGCACCTCCTCGGTGTGGGCGACATGGGCTGGCGAAGTGCCCGGGTGATCGCCGAGGCGGACGGCCGGGATCCGCACACCGCTCCGGCGGCACTCTTCGAGGATCGGCAGCGGCAGAATCGCCTCGCCAACGCCGGGTGGACCGTGCTTCGGTTCACATGGCCCGACACCCTCCGCCCCGACTACATCCCCCAGGTCGTCCGCGAAGCACTTCGCACCCGCACCCGGCTTCGATCATGAGGTTGGCGGCGAAGTCGATCTCACATGTTGCCGTCAACTTCATGATCGACGGGGTGGGGGGTGGGGGTCAGTAGGATGCGGGCGTGCGGGTTCTTCTTGTGGGTGGTGGAGGGCGGGAGCATGCGCTCGCGCTCGGGGTGGTTGCCGATCCGGCCGTGTCGGGGGTGGTCGCGGCTCCGGGGAATCCGGGGATCGCGGCGGTTGCCTCGCTACGGGAGGTCAACCCGACCGATCCGGCGGCAGTCGCGGCGCTCGCGGTGGAGACGGCGGCGGATCTGGTGATCATCGGTCCCGAGGCGCCACTGGTGGCCGGCGTCGCCGACGCCGTACGCGCCAAGGGCATCGCCGTGTTCGGCCCCGGCGCGGAAGCGGCCCGGCTGGAGGGCTCGAAGACGTTCGCCAAGGACGTGATGACGGCGGCCGGTGTGCCGACCGCCCGCGCGTACACCTGCACCGACGCGGCGGCCGTGGCGCGGGCGCTCGACGAGTTCGGCGTGCCGTACGTGGTCAAGGACGACGGGCTCGCCGCCGGCAAGGGCGTGGTCGTCACCGACGACCGGGCGACCGCCGAGCGGCACGCGGCCGAGTGCGGCCGGGTGGTGATCGAGGAGTACCTGTCCGGCCCCGAGGTGTCGCTCTTCGTGGTGACCGACGGCGAGGCGGCGCTGCCGCTGCTGCCGGCGCAGGACTTCAAGCGGGTCGGTGACGGCGACGCCGGGCCCAACACCGGTGGCATGGGCGCGTACGCGCCGCTGCCCTGGGCCCCGCCGGGCCTGGTCGACGACGTGATGCGGGACGTGGTGCACCCGACGCTTGCCGAGCTGCGCCGTCGGGGCACGCCGTTCGTCGGCCTGCTCTACGTGGGCCTGGCGATCACCCCGTCCGGCCCGCGTGTGATCGAGTTCAACGCCCGCTTCGGCGACCCGGAGACCCAGGTCGTGCTGGCCCTGCTGGAGACGCCGCTGGCCGGGCTGCTGCACGCCGCCGCCACGGGCACGCTCGGCGCGCACCCGCCGCTGCGCTGGCGCGACGGCGCGGCGGTCACCGTCGTGGTCGCGGCCGAGGGCTATCCGGAGCGCCCGCGTACCGGTGATGTGATCACCGGCGCGGACCGCGCCGGGATCATCCACGCCGGCACCCGCCGGGACGCCGACGGCACGTTGCGGTCCGCGGGCGGCCGGGTCCTCTGCGGTACGGCGACCGGCCCGGACCTGGCCGCCGCGCGCGACGCCGCCTACGAGTTGGTACGCGGCGTCGAGCTGGACGGCGCCCACCACCGCACCGACATCGCGGCGGCGGCGGTGGACGGCCGGATCACGATCCCCGGCTGACCCGAACGGCGGGCGGCCGGCGGTGGCCCGGGCTGGACGGCCGGCGGCGGACCGGACTGCCGGTGGCGGACCGGACGGCCGGCGGCGGACCGGACGGCCGGTGGCTGGCGGCGGCCCGAGCTGGACGGCCGGCGGCGGCACGGGCGGACCGGACGGTCCGTGGCCGGCGGCGGCCCGAGCTGGGCGGCTGGGGCTGGGCGGCTCGGGGTGGCCTGAGCGGACCGGACGGCCGGCGGTCGGGAGGGGCGCGGGGTTACGCCGGGGCGGCCCGGTCCCGGCCGATCATCCGGTCGAGCACGTTCGCGGTGGCCCGCTCGATCCGCGGGTCGCGGTGCCCGCGCCGGTTCAGCGCCATGGTCCAGCCGAGCGTGCCGGTCGCGAAGACGACCGCGCCGCCGGGCGTCTCGTACAGGTGGGTGCCCTGGACCCGCCGGCCGCTCTGCCGTATCGGATACGGCGAGGCGCTGAGCAGGACGTCCTCCACGTGGGCCGGGGGTTCGAGCCGCCGGTTGAGGCCGTCCGCCTCGCCGGCCACCACCCGGGGGATCCGGTCTCCGTCGGCCACACCGGTGCCGGCCCACACCCAGTGGTTGGCCGAGCGCACCACGAGCGGCTGCGGGGTCAGCACGATGCCGTTGAACTGCACGCCGATCAGCGCCTGTTCGGGCCGGTCGAGATCACGCCACCGCACCGTCGGGCCGGTGGTGACCTCGGCCGGATCGGACCAGTCCTTGGCGCAGGCGACGAGGCGTTCGGGTCGGCCGTCCGGGGTGTGCGGCATGCGGGCGTGCCAGTAGACGCTGTTGGCGCCGAGGTACGCGAGGCTGGTGCCGTCGGCCCGGGCGGTCTCCGTCGCCCGGCGCATCTCCGCCGACCAGTATTCGTCGTGCCCGCAGAAGACCAGGCCACGGTGCCGGGCCGGGTCGAGCCGGCCGGAGTGCAGGTCGAAGCTGGTGGCGTAGCTGACGTCGTAGTGGTTGCGCTCCAGCCACTGGATCGCGTCCTGGTCGCGGTCGAAGTGGATGGGCAGGCCGGCGTCGGCGTACGGACGGTCGAAGGAGACCGTGCGTGCCCGCAGCGCCGGGTCGCGCCGCCCGTCGGGGGTGTAGCCGTTGTAGAGGCTCGTACCCGAGCGCCGGTCGCGGGGCCACTGGTTGTACGCCTGCCAGGTGGTCACCGGCAGCACCACGCAGAGCGCGGCGGCCCGCAGGTCGTCCCGCACCACGAAGGGGGTGCACGCCCGCCAGCCGGCGGCCGAGGTGAAGACCGCCACGTAAAGGCCGGAGACCCAGCTCTCGGGCACGCGCAGGCGCCAGGACACCGGCCACCGGCAGTCGAGCGCGCCGTTCGCCGGGTCGGCCGGCGGCACCGGCTGCGGCACGCCGTCCAGTTCGGGACTGGAGAGCAGCGTGCGGGCGCCCGCGCCGGCGTACCAGCCGATGCGGTGCACGCTGACGTGGAACCGTCCGGCCGGGTTGACCGCGACGTGGAAGTCGATCGACTCGCCGGGGGCGACGCTCGTCGTCGAGGCGTACCCCTGGATCTGCCGCCGCCGGTCGTCGGCGGCCCGGCCGCCCTGCGAGGGCCACCAGGGCTGGCCGGCCGCGCGGTTCTCCACCTCGACGGGCGGGACGTGCCGCCGGGTCGGCCGGATCTCCCGGTGCTCGCCGAGCACCGGGTCGATCGGGCTGACCGCGGCGACGGACGCGCCGCCGAGGAGGAGGCCGAGCGCGGTGCGTCGGCGGAGTCGGATCACCGTGTAGTTCCCCCGTTTCCCGAAAAACCAGGGGGAAAGTAACAGCGACGTCCGTCCTCTGTGGTCCGCCGATCAGCCGAAGTATCGGCGCAATTCACGACTCAGCACCTTGCCGGTGGCGTTGCGCGGCAGGTACTTGACGAAGATCACATCGCGCGGCACCGAGAACCGGGCCAGGTAGCGCCGGACGTACTCGCGGACCGCCTCCGGGTCGAGCGTCTCGTCCGGGCGCAGCGCCAGGAACGCGGCCAGCCGCTGCCCGTAGTCCGGGTCGGGCACGCCGATCACGGCCACCTCGCGGACCTGCGGCAGCCGGGCGATCAGATCCTCCACCTCGGACGGGAAGACGTTCTCCCCGCCGGAGACGATCATGTCGTCCGCCCGCCCGTCCACGAAGAGCAGGCCGTCGGGGTTCAGCCGGCCGAGGTCACCGGTGTCCAGCAGGCCGTCCCGGCTCTCCCGGCCGGCGCCTGACGTGTAGCCCTCGAAGAGCATCTCGTTGCCCACGAAGATCCGCCCCACCCGGCCGTCCCGGACCGGCTGACCCATCTCGTCCACGATCGCCAGTCGGGTGCCGTGCGGTGGCCGGCCGGCCGTGGTGGGCGCGGCGCGCAGCTCGACCGGCCCGGCGATGGACGCCCAGGAGACCTCGGTCGAGCCGTACAGGTTGTAGAGCACGTCGCCGTAGCGGTCCATGAACGCCGTCGCCAGGTTGCCCGGTAGGGCCGAGCCGCTGACCGCGACCACCTTGAGCGGTGGCCGGGACTGCGGCGGCGCGACCTCCATCAGCCGTTGCAGCATCACCGGTACGGCGAAGAGCGCGTCGCACGGCTGCCCGGCCAGCGCGGCGAGCGTGGTGGCCGGGTCGAAGCGGCGGTGCAGGACAACCGTGGCGCGCAACGCGAACGAGACCTGGAGGGCGGCGTACCCCCAGGTGTGGAAGATGGGCGCGGCGATCATCACGACGTCGCGCGCGTGGAGCGGGATCCGGTCGATGATGGACACCAGCGGGCCGAAGCCGTGCGGGGTCGGGCGGCGGGCGCCCTTGGGCGTGCCGGTGGTGCCGGAGGTCAGCACGATGGTCCGGCCGTCCCGCTCCGGCGGCTGGAGCTGATCGCCGGGCGCCGCGCCGGCGATCAGCTCCTCGTGCCGCCGTTCGTCGACCCGGGCCAGCCCGGCCGGGAGACCGAGGACACGGTCGGCGAACTCGGTGTCGTGCACCAGCGCCCGCAGGTCCTGCTCCTGGGCGACGGTGACCAACTGCGCCGCGGAGAGGCCGGTGTTGACCAGGACGGCGTCCGCGCCGAGCAGCATCGTCGCGACGATCGCCTCGACCAGCCCGTGGTGGTTGCGGCAGAGCAGACCCACCCGGTCCCCGGCCCGTACGCCGAGGGCGGCCCGCAGGGAACGGGCCAGCCGCTCCGACCGGTCGAGGAGTTCCTGGTACGTCAGCGCGGCGCCGTGCTCGTCCACCACGGCGACCCGGCCGGGGTCACGGGCGGCGGCCTGGCGCAGCTCCCCGGCGAGGCTCCAGCCCCAACGGCGCAGCGCGTTCAGTTGCGAGGCCACCCGGATCGGGTGGCCCGGGGTGAGCAGACCGCGTCGGGTCAGCGTGGTGACGATGAACGGCAGGTCCACGGCGCAGCCTCCTTCGCGTACGTGGCTCCCGGTGGTGAAGCGGCCGGCCCGGCCCGCGACGGTGCCCGGCACGGCGTGCCGTCGCGGGCCGGTCTCCGGCGGTGATCAGCGGATCTGCATCCCGGAGATCGCCCGGGAGATGACCAGCCGCTGGATCTCGGAGGTGCCCTCGAAGATGGTGTAGATCTTGGCGTCCCGGTACCACCGCTCGACCGGGTGGTCGCGCAGGAAGCCCGCCCCGCCGAGGAGCTGGACCGCCCGGTCGGTCACCGAGACCGCCACCTCGCCGGCCTTCAGCTTGGACATCGAACCCTCGCCGGCGGTGAACGGCCGGTTGTTGCGGCCCATCCAGGAGGCCCGCCACACCAGCAGCCGGGCGGCGTCGATCTCCATCTTCATGTCGGCGAGCGCGAACGCGACCGCCTGGTTCTCGATGATCGGCCGCCCGAACTGCACCCGCTCCTTGGCGTAGTCGAGCGCGTACTCGTAGGCGGCGCGGGCCACCCCGAGCGCCTGCGCGCCGACCGTCGGGCGGGACAGCTCGAACGTGCGCATCGCCGCCTGGCCGGAGGCGCGTTGACCGGTGCGGGCCCGGGCCAGCCGCTCGTCGAGGGCGTCCTTGCCCCCGAGCAGGCAGCGGCCCGGCACCCGGACGTCGTCGAGGAAGACGTCGGCGGTGTGCGAGGCGCGCAGCCCCAGCTTGCGCAGCTTGCGGGTGGCGGCGAGGCCGGGGGTGCCCGGCGGTACGACGAACGCGGCCTGCCCGCGCGAACCCAGCTCGGGTTCGACCGAGGCGGTGACCACGTGCACCCCGGCGATGCCGCCGTTGGTGGCGTACGCCTTCTGCCCGTTGAGCACCCACTCGTCGGCGGCCTGGTCGTAGACGGCGCGGGTCCGCATCGACCCGACGTCGGAGCCGGCCTCCGGCTCGGTGGTGCAGAACGCGGCGACGGCCGGGGAGTCGGCGTCGCCGAAGCACTGCGGCACCCACTCGACGAGTTGGTCCGGGGTGCCGGCGCCGTAGATCCCGGCCACCGCGAGGGCGGTGCCGAAGATGCTCAGGCCGATGCCGGCGTCGCCCCAGAAGAGTTCCTCGCTGGCGATCGGCAGGGAGAGGCCGGTGGG
The DNA here is from genome assembly GCF_027497235.1 of Micromonospora sp. WMMD1128. Lineage (NCBI taxonomy): Bacteria > Bacillati > Actinomycetota > Actinomycetes > Micromonosporales > Micromonosporaceae > Micromonospora > Micromonospora sp. WMMD1128. The sequence continues at coordinate 6,255,702 of NZ_CP114902.1, read as the reverse complement.
GTCGGCCCAGCAGGTGGCGAGGAACTCGAACCCGTACAGGCCGACCTTCGCCGCCTCCTGGATGACCGGCCAGGGAGTCTCCTCCCGGGCGTCCCACTCGGCGGCGGCCGGGCGCACGACCTCGGCGGCGAAGCCGTGCACCCAGTCGCGAAGGTCCCGCTGTTCCTCGTTCAGGTCAAGCGAGAACTCGGCCACGGTCAGGCCTTGGGCATGTCGAACAGGTTGGCGATGTTGGCGGCCAGGCCCAGGTCGCCCTTGGCCTTCAGCTTGCCGGTCATGAACATCATCACCGGGTTGGCGCCGCCGGTGACGATCTTCAGGAATTCGACCGGACCCATGGTGAGGCTGAGCTTCGGGTCGCGGGTCGGGGTCTCCAGAACGGTGCAGGTGCCGTTCTCGATGATGATCTCGTAGGTGTCGGTGCCGCCGTCCGGCCGGCCGGTGATGTTCCAGTGGATGACCGCGTTCGTGGCGCCGGCGCGGTCGGCGCGGAACAGCGTGGGCATCCGGCTGAAGACCTCGCTGAGGATCTTGCCGCGCATCTCACCGGACATGATCTCGGCGATCTTGTCGTCCGGGGTGGACTTGACCAGCTGCGCGAACTCCTTCGGGCCGACGTTCGCGAAGGTGGCCGGGTCGAAGTCAGTCATGGGGAAGGCACCTCTCGACTTGGTTACTCTGGCGTAACCCTACGCACGAGTAGGTATGCTTGCAAGGGTGTCCAGCACACCGGCGTTCAAGCGCCTGCCCCGCGCCGTACGCGAGCAGCAGATGCTCGACGCGGCGGTCAAGGTCTTCTCCCGTCGGGGCTTCCACGCCGCCAGCATGGACGAGATCGCCGACGACGCCGGCATCTCCAAGCCGATGGTCTACGCCTACCTCGGCACCAAGGAAGAGCTCTTCATCGCCTGCCTGCACCGCGAGGGCACCCGGATGATGGAGGCCATCGCCGGGGCCGCCGCCCCCGACCTGCCCGCCGACGAGCGGCTCTGGCGCGGGCTGCGCGCGTTCTTCGGTTTCGTCGGCGAGCACCGGGACGGCTGGGCGGTGCTCTACCGGCAGGCCCGCGGCTCCCAGCCGTTCGCCGGCGAACTCGCCACCATGCGCGGCCGGCTGGTCGAGGTGGTCGCCGGGATGCTCGACCACGCGCTGCGCACCTCCGGCCGCGAGGTCGGCGCGACCGACCTGGAAGTGGTCGCGTACGCGCTCGTCGGCGCCAGCGAGTCGCTCGCCGACTGGCTGGCCGACCACCCGGAAGCCGACGCGGAGAAGACCGCCACCCGGATGATGAACGTCGCCTGGCTCGGCGCCGACCAGCTCCTGCGCGGCGTCACCTATCACCCCGCTGGGGGGTAAGGAGGGGCCCCTTCTTAACGCTTTCGGTAGAGGCGGGGGCCCCTTTTAACAACCGCGCCGACCGGCGGCGGCTCCGTGACCAGCGCACCACCTCCACCACCAGGGTCACGGTGAGGGCCAGCCCCAGCCCGAACAGCAGGCCGCGGATCGGATCCTGCTCGAAGGCGAGCCCGCCGAGATAGCCGACCGACGCCGAGTAGGTGCCCCAGGTGGCGGCGGCCAGCGCGTCGAAGGCGAGGAACCGCCGGCGGGGGAACCGGGTCGCGCCCATGGTGAGGGTCACGGCGGTCCGGCCGCCCGGCACGTACCGGGCCACGGTGAGGATGAGGCCACCGCGTACCGCGATGCCCCGCCGGGCCCGGTCCACCGCGATCCACCGCCGGCTGTCCCGGGGCAGGCGATCCAGCAGCCGCGCGCCGCCGTGCCGGCCGATCGCGTACGAGACGTGGTCGCCGACAAGCGCGCCGAGCGCGGCCACGCCGATCACCAGCGGCAGGTCGGGCTGGCCGGTGGCGGCGAACACGCCGGCGGTGATGACGGCGGTCTCGCTCGGTACGACGGGGAAGAACCCGTCCACCACGGCGATGGTGAACAGCGCCAGATAGACCCAGGGCGAGGAGATCGTGTCGTGGAACAGGTCGAGGACGGCATCCATGACGTCGATGCTGGTGCCGCCGGCGCTCGGCGGAATCTGTCGTCGGTCGGCCGCGAGGGTCCACTTTCGTCGCGCCGTACCCCGAAGTGGTCTCGGGGTCGGCACCCAACCCTCCCCGAGCCCGGTCCCGTCGCGGACCGGTCCGGCCTAGGCTCGCGGGGTGACCACCTGGAGGGGTGCCGTACGGCGCGTCGAGCCGCACCTTCCGGTGCTGCTGGCCCTGACGGTGGCCGCCGTGACCTGGGCCTCGGCGACCGGCGGGCTCGGCGTCCGCGCGCCGCTGCCGGGGGTGGTGGTCCTCCTGGTCGCGCTGGCCACGGGCGCCGCGGTGCTCGCGTCACGTCCCTGGGTGCTACCCGCCGTGGCCGCCGCGAGCTGGCTGCTCCTGGCCGCCTGGGCGCCCGTCGTGGTCGCCTCCTGGCGTGCCGGCGTCGGCCTGCGGGGTCGGCCGCTCGCCGCGTACCTGCTCGGGACGGTTCCCGTCATGCTCGCGTCCGTGGCGGTCGGCGGCGCGATGGGCGGCGAACGCCGCCTGGTCGTCGCCACCCCGGGCAACGCGGTGCTGTTCTACGCCTGGTTGGTGATCGCCCCGGCGGTGGCCGGGCTCTGGATCGGGGCCCGCCGGGACGCCCTGGCCGCCCTGCGGGACCGGGCCGACCGGCTGGAGCGCGAGCAGGAGGCGCAGGCCGAGCGGGTACGCGTCGAGGAACGGGCGCGGATCGCGCGGGAGATGCACGACGTCGTGGCGCACCGGGTCTCGCTCATGGTGGTGCACGCGGGCGCGCTGGAGGTGACCACCGCCGATCCGGCGACCGTCGAGGCGGCGGCGTTGATCCGGTCCACCGGCCGGGCCGCCCTGACCGACCTGCGCGAGGTGCTCAGCGTGCTGCGCCAGGGGCCCCCGCTGCCGTCTCCCGGCTGGGACGCGGTCGACGACCTGGTCCGCGAGTCGCGCGCCACCGGACTGCGGGTGAGCCGGGCGGACGAGGGTACGCCCGGGCCGGTGCCGGGCGCGGTGGCCCGGACCGTGCACCGGGTGGTCCAGGAAGGGCTGACCAACGTGCGGAAACATGCCCCGGACGCGGCGGTCGACGTGCGCCTGCGGCACCTGGCCGACCGGATCGAGGTCGCCGTCCGCAACGATCCGTCCGACCGTCCCGGCCCGGTCCTGCCCGGTGCCGGGCTGGGCCTGGTCGGCCTGCGGGAACGGGTCGAGTTGACCGGTGGGCGGCTGACGGCCGGGCCGACCCCGGCCGGGGGGTTCCTGCTGTGCGCGCTGGTGCCGGTCGGGGAGCCGACGTGATCCGGGTGGTGATCGTGGACGACGAGCAGCTCATCCGGGCCGGGCTGCGACTGATCCTGGAGGCCGCGCCGGACATCGCCGTGGTCGGCGAGGCCGCCGACGGGGCCGAGGGGGTGACGGTCGCCGAGCGGCTGCGGCCCAACGTGGTGCTGCTGGACGTCCGCATGCCCGGCGTCGGTGGGCTGGCCGCGGCCCCGGCGATCGTGGCCGTCGGGCCGAAGGTGGTCATGTTGACCACCTTCGACCTGGACGAGTACGTGCACGAGGCACTCCGCGCCGGGGCGGTCGGCTTCCTGCTCAAGGACACCCCGCCCCGGGAACTCGCGGACGCCGTCCGGACGGTCGCCGCCGGCAACGCCATGCTCGCGCCGACGGTCACCAGGCGGTTGATCAGCTCCTTCGCCGAGCGGGGTCCGGCGCGGCGGGAGGCCGCCCGGCAGCGGCTGGCCCAGCTCACCGAACGGGAGGCGGTGATCGTCCGGGAGGTGGCCCGGGGGGACGGGAACGCCGAGGTGGCCCGCCGGGTCGGTGCCAGCGAGGCGACCGTGAAGACGCATGTGAGCCGCGCGTTGGCCAAGCTCGGCGTGGCCAACCGGGTGCAGCTCGCCATCCTGGTCCACGACGCCGACCTGCTGGAGGATCCGGTCAGCGACGGGTGGCGGCCCGGCGGCGGGCCCGGCGGGCAGGTCAGCGACGGGTCGCGGCCCGGCGGCGGACCCGGCGGCGGGCCCAGCGGGCGGCCTCGAACAGCCCGGTGAGCGCCAGCGAGATGCCGACGCCGGCGAGCAGCCCGGTGAGCGGGTTGTGCTCGAAGGCCAAGCCGCCGAAGTAGCCGAGCAGACCGCAGTAGGTTCCCCAGGTGCCGCAGGCCAGCGCGTCGTAGGCCAGGAACGAGCGCGGCGGGTAGCGCACCGCGCCCATGGTGAGCGTGACCGCGGTCCGGCCGCCGGGGACGTACCGGGCGGTGGTCAGGATCATCCCGCCGCGCCGGTCGACCGCCCGGCGGGCCCAGTCGGAACTCGCCCGCCGCCGGCTGTCCGCCGGTAGGCGGGCCAGCCGGTGCGCACCGCCGCCGCGACCGATGGCGTACGAGACGTGGTCGCCGATCAGCGCGCCGAGCGCGGCGGTCACGATCACCGCCACCAGGTTCGGCTCGCCGCCGGCCGCGAAGACGCCCGCGGTGATCACCACGGTCTCACCCGGCACCGCCGGGAAGAACGCGTCGACCGCCGTGGCCGCGACGATCACCAGGTACACCCACGGTGAGGTCACCGTGTGGTGCAGCAGGTCGAGCACGTCCCCCATGCCTCCCATGCTCGACGGTGGGGTGTTAGGCGGGGGCCCTTCCTATACAAAAAGCGTTAACAAGGGCCCCCGCCTTCGCTTCAGCGGTGGGGCCGTGCGACGTCAGCAGCACGGGGGCGCCGAGCGCCTCCTCGACTACCGCCGGCCAGTCGGCCGGCGCCTCGTCGAGCACCGGGCGCGCCCGCATCAGCCGCGCGGTGAGCGCCGCCTGCCGGTCCAGGTCACCGGGGCGGCCGGGGACGAGCCGGTCGGGGCCGTCGGCGTAGCGGCGGCAGATCCGCAGGGCCGGGCCGGCCAGGTCGAGGTGGGTCAGGGCCAGCCCGTCCACGCCGTCGGCCACCGCAAGCGCGTACCTGTGGGCGACGGCGTCGAAGTGCCCGAACCGGAACCGGCCCTGCCAGGCGTTCGTCGGGTTGCGCGGGTCGGTGAACGGCAGCGCCGGGTCCTCGGTGACGAGCGGCCCGGGGCCGTGCCGGGTGGTGGTCACCCGCAGCACCCCGAGCCGCTGGGCGGCCCCGGCCATCCCGGCCTCGGCGAGCAGCGCCTCGGCGTTGGCGAACGTCGTGGTGCTCCACGTCGTGTACGGGTGGAAGCCGTGCCACTCGTCGAGCAGCACCCCCTGCGCCCCCTCGAAGACACAGGTGCCGGCACGCAGCGCCCCGGCCAGCCAGGTCCGGTCGACGATCGCCACCCGGTCGGCGAAGGCGGCGTACGCGGGCAGGCAGTCGGCGACCGGCGGCGCGTCGAGCGGCCCGAGTTCGGCGGTGAGCCGGTCGCGCAGCGCGGCGAGCCGGCGGCGCAGCACCGCCGGCTCGCGGCAGTCGGCCACCCGGGGCGCCTCGTCGGGGTGGGCGAGGCCGTACGCGACGGCCTCGCCCACCCCCAGCCCGCAGGAGCCGTGCCGGTCGGCTCCCCGGGCGATCTCCCGGGCCCGGTTGGCCGCCCGGTGGTACGGGGTGGCCAGCAGCGCCTCCCCGTCCACGGTCAACCGGTCGAGCGCGTCGGGCACCCCGACCGCCGCGAGGTGGTCGGCCTCGGCGGCCAGCGCCAGCGGGTCCACCACCACGTGCCGGGCCAGGTGCGTCCGTACGCCGGGGCGGAACGTCCCGGCCCCGAACTGCGCGAACGTGTGCGCCCGCCCGTCGCGCAGCACGACGTTGTGCGCCGCCTGCGCGCCCCCGTTGAAGCGCACCACCGTGTGCACCGGCCGGGTGGCGCAGAGCAGGTCGACGACCGTGCCCTTGCCGGCGTCGCCGTAGCCGAGGTCGACCACCATCACGTGGTTCACAGCCGGGTGACCCCGCCCTCGCCGTCGGTCGGGGTGAACGGCAGCGCCGCCACCGCGCGCCGGTCGCCGCCGAGCCGGGCGAGCGCCTGGGAGACGGTACGGGTGGCGGTCGAGCCGGTCCGGTTCAGGTCGTCCAGGCCGGTGTCCAGGTCGATGGCCTGTTCGCCGAGGCCGACGATGAGCGCGATGGTCTCGCAGACCGCGTCCAGGTCGTCCAACTCGACCGCGTTCTGCCCGAGCAGCCCGCGCCAGAAGTCGAGCACCTTACGGTTGCCGGCGTGGGCGGCGCCGGCGGGGAGCAGGTGGTAGGTGTCCCAGCGGGCGGTCACCTCGTCGACGACCTGCCGGATCGGCAGGTCCTCGACCCGGCGGTCGCCGATCAGCTTGGCCACCTCCCGCCCCTTCACCCGGGGGTAGGCCAGCTCGTCGCCGATGACGAACAGGTAGCCGCGCCGGCCCCGCTTCGCCCAGCTGTCGGTGACCGTGTGCCGGGCTATGAAGTACAGCGCCAGCTCGTACGACTCCATCATCTGGCCGCCCCCGCCGCCTTCCAGCACGATCCGGCCGAGGTCGTCGTCCATCCGGTTGTCGGACTCGAACTGCCCGATCTGCAACGGCACCCGGTCGCAGGTGGCGTCGCCGATCGCGCCGAACATGACCTGCGGGTCGCGGGCGTACCCCTGGCGGAGCAGCAGGCCGAGCAGTTGCGGCAGCTTGCCCTGGAGCACCCGGGGCACGTGGCCCATCGAGCCGGTGACGTCGAAGAGCACCGCGATCGGCGTCGACTGCGGGTGTTCGGCGGAGTCGCGGCTCTCCCGCGTCGCGCCGCGCGGGTCGAGCGCGGGGTGCACGGTCCGCGCCCCGCTGTCACTGTAGGAGAAGGCGCTCCGGCCGGTCTTGCGCCGGTAGCTGTCGGCCGCGTCGTACACGTCGGTGGACCAGATTCCGCTGCCCATGGCAGCCTCCCTAGGGGTTGAGGGTGAAGGGTCGGAAGGTGCGTGGCCCGTAGAGCCGGTCCAGCACCTCGTCGAGTTCGCGGAGCAGCCGCCAGGCGTCGTCCGGCCGGGCGGACAGCGCGGGTTGCCGGCAGCCGGCGGCGAAGGCGCGCAGCTCACGCGGCGCGCGGTCGGCCATCAGCCAGGTCAGGCAGCGGGCGGCAAGCGCGATGTCGGTGCCCGGGCCGCAGGGCCGCTTTCCGGTGACCTCCGGCGGATACCAGTCGGCCATGTCGGTCACGAGCGCCGGCACCAGCCCGCCCGGCTCGGTGGCGAAGCACCAGTCGACGAGCACCAGGCCGTGCGCGTCCGGCTCGATCAGCACGTTCCGGGGTAGCACCGCGCCGTGCACCACCCCGGCCCGGTGGGCGAGGCCGAGCGCGACGAGCAGCCGCCGCCACATCCAGGCCGCGTCGCGCGGGTCCACCCCATCGGGGTACGCCCGGCGCACGTCCTCCAGGCTGTGCAGCCCCGGCACCGTCTCCAGCACGTTGACGATCAGTTCCGCACCGGTCGCCGGGTCGCGCACCGGATAGGAGTCGACCAGTCGGGGCACGTACGCGAGGTGCCGCGGGTCCCCGCGCTCGGCGATCCGTCGCAGGGCACGCGCCTCCCGGCGCATCAGATCGTTGTCGCTCGGGTGCCGTGGTGCCTTGAGCTGCCGGTGATAAGCGGGGCCCCCGCCTATACCGGAGGCGTTAAGCGGGGCCCCCGCCTTGCACCTCATCGGAGGAGGGCGGGGTGGAGGAGGTGGGCGGCGGCAGCGCGGTAGAGCTTGGCGCGGGGGCCGCCCCGGGCGCCGCCGCGTTCGGTGCTGGCGCCGGTGGCCTCCACGAAGCCGGGCACGGAGAGCACCTTGCGGTGGAAGTTGCCGGCGTGCAGCGGCTGACCCCAGACCGTCTCGTAGACCGCCCGCAGCTCGGTGATGGTGAACTCGGGCGCGAGGAAGCGGGTGGCGAGCGGGGTGTATTCCAGTTTGGACCGGGCCCGTTCCAGCCCGTCGTCGATGATCCATCCGTGGTCGAAGGCGAGCTGCCGGCTGCCCAGCGCGGTGACCGGTAGCCAGGCCGCGTCGGCGGCGTCGGTGTCGGCGACCGGGTCGGGCAGGTCGGGGGCGAACGCCAGGTGGGCGATCGAGACCACCCGCATGCGCGGGTCGCGGTCCGGCGTGCCGTAGCTGCCGAGCTGTTCCAGGTGCACCCGGCGCAGCCGCTCGCCGCCGAGCCCGGTCTCCTCGGCCAGCTCGCGCCGGGCGCCGTCGGACAGGTCCTCGTCCGGTCGGACGAAGCCGCCGGGCAGGGCCCAGTGCCCCGCGTAGGGAGGTGCGCCCCGGCGGATCAGCAGCAGGTGCAGCGCGCCCTCGCGGATGGTCAGGGCGACCACGTCGACGGTGACCGCGACCGCCGGGTAGTCCCGGGGGTCGTATCCGGCGAGGAAGTCCTGCTCGTTCACGACGATTACCTTCTCATCTTGAGAACAACTCAATCTGAGAACAACTTAACGCACGAGAGAGGGGACCGCAAGGTCCCCTCTCTCCTCAGCGGACGGTGCCGACCAGGTGGGGTCGTCCGTCCCGGGCGCCGTGCAGCCCGAAGTCCCAGCCCTCGCCGGAGCGTGACGCGCTGAAGGCCACCGTGGACGGCAGCGGCACCGGCAGCTTGAACGCCACGTCCACGGTGTAGACGTCGGGCAGCCGGGCATCGAGCGCGGCCAGGCAGCGGGCCTTGCTCCACATGCCGTGCGCGATCGGGCGCGGGAAGCCGAACAGCCGCGCGCCGAGCTTCGAGGTGTGGATCGGGTTGTGGTCGCCGGAGACCCGGGCGTAGTCCGAACCCACCCGGGGCGTCACCCGCCATTGCGCCGAGGGGGCCGGCGGCGCGGGGCGGTCACCCCGGTCGCGCCGCGGACCGCCGCCGGCCGCGCGCTCCTTCCCGAGGTACGTCGACACGCCCCGCCACACCTCCTCGCCGCCGACCGAGCCGACGAGCACCACGTCGAGCTGCCGGCCCCGTTCGTGCGGGCGCAGGTTCTCCGCGTACGTCCGGAAGTCGACGACCTCGTCGGCCCGCACCGGCCGGCGCACGGTGATCCGGTTGGCCACGTGCACCACGCCGGTGAGCGGGATCGGGAAGTCGGCGGCGGTCATCAGCCGCAGCGACAGCGGAAACCCGAGCACGTGCAGGTAGGTCGCCGGCAGCCGGTCGGCCAGCCGGAACCCGCACACCCGGTCGTAGTCGGCCAGATGCCCCGGGTCCACCGTCACCCCCGCGACGCCCAGCTCGACGGCCGGCAGCTCCCGCCCCCGCCGCCGCCCCGTCCCGGGCAGCACCCCCAGCATGGCCCGCCGGTAGAGCGCCCCCGCCGCAGGCAACCGCTCCAGCTCCACCCGCTTCCGCCCACCCGGCTCCCCACTCGGTTGATCATGAAGTTGGCGGTCCTGTGGATCTCCGGAAGTGCCGTCAACTTCATGATCGTCGGAGCGGGGTGGGGTCAGTGCGGCGGTTTGGGCAGTCGACAGGTCCTGGGTCTCCTCGACCGGGGGTGGCGGGGTGCCGCGCGCGGCCAGGGCCGCCCGGGCCGAGGTGAGGTCCTGGGTGGGGCCCTCGATCAGGTCGTGCAGGGTGAGATCGTCGGGATCGTGGTCGCGGGTGGCCATTACGCCCCCAGCAGGCTCTGGCCGCAGACGCGGACCACGTTGCCGCTGACCGCGCCGGTCGCCGGCCAGGAGAGCCAGCCGATCGTCTCGGCCACGTCCACCGGCAGGCCGCCCTGGGCCATGCTGTTCATCCGCCGGCCCGCCTCCCGGATGGTCAACGGGATGCGCGCGGTCAGCCGGGTCTCGATGAACCCGGGCGCGACCGCGTTCAGGCTGATCCCGCGCTCGCGCAGCACCGGGCTGAGCGAGTCGACCAGGCCGATCACGCCGGCCTTGCTCGTCGCGTAGTTGGTCTGCCCCCGGTTGCCGGCGATCCCGGCGATCGAGGAGACCGAGACGATCCGGCCACCGGCCGGGATCAGGTCGCGCTCCAGCAGCACGTCGTTGATCCGCTCCTGGCTGGACAGGTTCACGTCGATCACCGAGTCCCACCGGTCGGCGTCCATCCGGCCCAGCGTCCTGTCCCGGGTGATGCCGGCGTTGTGCACCACCACGTCGACCCGGCCGTGCCGGGACGCCAGGTGCTCGGCCAGCCGGGTCGGCGCGTCCGGCGCGGTCAGGTCGAGCTGCACTGCGCTGCCGCCGATGTCGTTGACGACCGTGGCCAGCTCGTCCCCGGCCGCCGGGACGTCGAGCGCCACCACCTGCGCGCCGTCGCGGGCGAGCACCGTGGCCAGCGCCGCGCCGATCCCCCGGGCCGCGCCGGTGACGAGCACGACCTGACCGTCGAGCGGCCGGTCCCAGTCGGCCGGCGCGACGGCGGTGCCGGCGCCGACCCGGACGACCTGGCCCGAGACGTACGCGGAGCGGCCGGAGAGCAGGAACCGCAGGGTGGACTCCAGGCTCACCGGCGTGCCGGCGTCCCCGTCGCGGGTGACGTACACCAGCTGGGCGGTGACGCCGCGACCGAACTCCTTGCCGATGCTGCGGGTCAACCCCTCGCACGCGCGCTGGGCGGTGGCCTCCCGGGGCGAGCCGCACTCGGCCGGCGGCGTACCGAGCACGATCACCCGCCCGCTGGGCAGCAACGACCGGGCGTGCGGGTGGAAGAAGTCGTACAGCTGGCGCAGCCCGGTGGAGTCGGTGACGCCGCTGGCGTCGTACACCAGGGCGGCGAACCGGCTGTCGGCGGTGGTGGCGGCCGGGTCGGCCAGCTCGACCCCGGCGGCGGTCAGGATCTTGCCGGCCGGCCCGGCGAGCCGGCCGCCGGTGGCGGCGCCGAGCAGGACCGGCCCGGGGACGAGCGGGTCGCCAGGCGTGTGCCGGCGCAGTCGGGGCGGGTCGGGCAGGCCGAGGCGCTTGACCAGCGCACGACCGGCCCCCGTCTGGACGAAGCTCGCGTACCTGTCGGTCATAGGCGTAGCCTACTGGCGAGTAGGGTTGGGGCAACAGCTTCGAGGAGGCCGATCGTGCAGAGTGTCCGGCGGGTCGCGGTGATCGGCGGCAACCGCATCCCCTTTGCCCGGTCCAACTCGCGTTACGCGCACGCGTCGAACGCCGACATGCTCGGCGCGGCGCTCGACGGGCTGGTCGCCCGGTTCGGGCTCGCCGGCGAGCGGCTCGGCGAGGTGGTGGCCGGCGCGGTGCTCAAGCACTCCCGGGACTTCAACCTCACCCGCGAGGTGGTGCTCGGCTCCCGGCTCGACCCGCACACCCCGGCGTACGACGTCCAGCAGGCGTGCGGCACCGGCCTGGAAGCCGCCATCCTGGTCGCCAACAAGATCGCCCTCGGGCAGATCGACGCCGGCGTCGCCGGTGGCGTCGACACCACCTCCGACGCGCCGCTCGCCGTCAACGAGGACATGCGCCGCACGTTGATCCAGCTCAACTCCGCCCGCACGCTCGGCGAGCGGCTCCGGCTGGCCGCGAAACTGCGCCCGCACCAGCCGTTCAAGCCGGAGATCCCGCGCAACGCCGAGCCGCGTACCGGGCTGTCGATGGGTGACCACGCCGCGGTCACCGCGCTGCGCTGGAACGTCGACCGGGCCGCCCAGGACGAGCTGGCGCTCCGCTCGCACCAGCGGCTCGCCGCCGCGTACGAGCAGGGGTTCTTCGACGACCTGATGACCCCCTACCTGGGGCTGACCCGCGACCAGAACCTCCGGCCGGACACCACGCTGGAGAAGCTCGGCTCGCTCAAGCCGGTCTTCGGCACCACGGGCCCGGACGCCGAGCGGGCCACCATGACCGCGGGCAACTCCTCACCGCTCACCGACGGCGCGTCCACCGTGCTGCTCGCCTCGGAGGAGTGGGCGCGGGCGCACAACCTGCCGGTGCTCGCCTGGTTCTCCTGGTCCGAGACGGCCGCCGTCGACTTCGTGCACGGCGACGAGGGGCTGCTGATGGCCCCCGCGTACGCGGTGCCCCGGATGCTGGCCCGGGCCGGGCTCAAGCTCCCGGACTTCGACTACTACGAGATCCACGAGGCGTTCGCCTCGCAGGTGCTGGCCACCCTCGCCGCCTGGGAGTCGCCGGAGTTCTGCGCGGAGCGGCTGGGCCTGGACGCGCCGCTCGGGTCCATCGACCGGGACAAGCTCAACGTCAACGGCTCGTCGCTCGCCGCCGGGCACCCGTTCGCCGCCACCGGCGGGCGGATCGTCGCCACGCTCGCCAAGCTGCTCGACCGCAAGGGGAGCGGGCGCGGGCTGATCTCCATCTGCGCAGCCGGCGGGCAGGGCGTGACCGCGATCCTGGAACGCTGAGACGGGCGACGCCCGCCCGGCGTGGTGCCGGGCGGGCGTCCCGCTCTAGCCGCCGAGGGTGAACTTCTCCCACGCGCCGATCGTGGTGCGGTCGGCGATCAGTGGCTTGTTGCCGCCGCTGTCGGCGGTGACGTAGCGGCTGTTGACAGTCGCCTTGAGGCTTGTGGTGCCGTCGGCGTTGCGGGTGAGGGTGAAGCCCTCCCAGGCGCCGGCGCTGGTGCGATTGGCGATCAGCGGCTTGTTGCCCGCGCTGTCCGCGCTGACGACCAGCCGGTTGGCCCACGCCAGCAGCGCCACCTTGCCGCTGCCGAGGTCGAGCACGTCGAACCGCTGCGCGGTGCCCGCGCTGGTGGCGCTGGCGATCAGCGGCTTGACGCCGGCGCTGTCGGCGGTGACGAAGCGGCCGTTGGCACCCGCCTTGAGGGTCCGGCCCGCGTTGGCGACGTCCACCCGGTAGAACTTCTGGTCCGTGCCGATGGCCCTGCCGTCGGCGATGAGCGCGACGGTCGGGTTGGCGGTCGCCGTCACGTACCGGCCGCTGGACACCGACCGCAGGCTGACGCTGCCGTCCGCGTTGCGGATCAGCGTGAACCTCTCGGTGTCGCCGACCAGCACCGTCTGGTAGGTGAGCGCGGCCACGCCCGCCGTGTCGGCGGTCAGGTAACGGCCAGCCGCGCGGACGAACAGGGCGACCGTGCCGTTGCCGGCGTCGGCCAGGTCGAACTGCGCGGTCGCGCCGAGGTCGGGCCGGTTCGCGGCGAGTGTCGGCCACGACGGCGGGCTGTTGCCCGGGGAGACGTAGCTCAGCGAGGAGAACGCGAGCAGGCCGACGGTGCCGCTGCGGGCCAGCACGCTCACCTGCTCGGTGGCGTCGTCCTTCCGGCCGTCCGTGCCGGTCGCCCGCACCGAGACGGAGTACGTGTTCCGGGCGGCGTACCGGTGCGTGGCCACCGGTGTGTCCTGGGTGACGGACGTGCCGTCGCCGAAGTCGAACCGGTAGCTCGCGATCGGCACGACGCCCGGCACGCTTGTCGAGGCGTCGACGGTGACCGAGCCGGTGTCGAGATCCGGCGCGAGGGTGAACCGGGCGTCCGGGCCGCGGACCGTCTCGATCGCGCCCCGGTCGGCCCAGGGCACCGGGCCGGCGCCGGTGTTCGGCACCGCCGGGTCGTCCACCCGCGCGGTGCCGTTCCGGTCGGTCGCCGGGTAGCCCGGTGCGGCCGAGTTGGCCGAGTCGTGGCCACCCGTCGGGCCGGGGGTGTCCAGGTCGTGTGCGCCCTGCCCGGTCGCGCCCCGGAACGTGGACAGACTCATCAGGGTGCCGTTCCACTCGTAGATTGACGCGGATCCGGAGCGGTAGAGGTCCGCGAGGTTGTAGTCGACCACCGTGTCGGCGGTGGCGCCGTCCGCGACGGCGATTCGTGCGTTCGGGCCGCCGGCACAGCTGAAGTCGCGGCTCTGGACGAGGTAGTTGTTCTGCACCGAGACACCGCTCGAGTCGCCGTCGACGCGGACGCCGCCGAGGCAGCGGTCCGTGATCGTGTTGTTCGTGATCGCGGTGCCAGTGGCGCCGGCGTTGTGGACGCCGTAACCGGTTCCCACGCCGATCTGGTTGTTCGCCACGGTCGTCCCGCGCGCCCCGGGGCCGATGCTGACCGCAGCGCCGGTGAAGCGGTCGATGGAACCGTTGACGATCGTGTTGTCGGAGCCCTCGACCCGGATTCCCACGCTCTGGGCGAGGGGGTCGTTCGGGGTCCCGATGACGCCGACCGACGACAGGCGTACGCCGGATGTGGCACCGTCCAGCAGCACGCTCATGGACGGTAGGCCGCCGGAGACGAAGGAGCGGCTGATGATCGAGTCGGTGACGCCGGAGAAGCGCACCGCCGGCCCGGTCGAGCTACCGGTCACGGTGAAACCGGCGTCCTCGACCACGATGCGGCTGGAGTCGCGGACGTCGAGCGCCGGGTTCTCGACCGCGCCGGGGACGTCGATCCGCTGGATCCTGATGTCGTGCCGGCCGTCGATGGTGATCCCGGCGGTCGGACCGGTGAGCTGGGCGCTCGTGGAGGTGCGGAAGACGATGGGCGCGTCGGGCGTGCCGGATCGGGTGATGGTGACGTGCTCCGGGTAGACGCCTCCACTTATCTCTACGGTCTGGCCCGGCGAGACCGCCGACGCCGCGGCGTTGATCGAGCAGAACGGCTGGTCGAAGCTGCCAGGGCCGGTGTCCGAGCAGGTCGGCACCGTGCGCCGGACGTAGAGCGGGTTGTCGTCGGCGGCCTGTGCGGTGCCGGTGGGAACGAGGGAGACGCCGGTCAACGCGGTCGCGGTGAGCCCGGCCAGGAAGGTTCTTCGCATCGGGATCCTCGATGGAGGAGTGGGACGCCCGGATCGGGCTGGTGGAGATCATTCCTGGCCTACCCCGCCCGTGCGGTCCCGGGCGGGCATTAGCCCGTTCAGGTAGCCAACCGGACAAAACCTCATGTTAACGCCGAAAACCTCTCAGGATGACGCTGTTGCTTCATCCCCATAACAGGAGGTTCCGGTGAAAACACGCCGCTGGTTGCTCGCCCTCGTCTCCGGGGCGGCCTTCGTCCTCGTACCCGGTGCGGCGCAGCCGGTCGGGGCCGCCGCCGCCACGGCCCTGGCCGCCCGGGCGGTCGCCCTCCCCGCCGACCAGGGCGGCGACGCGTCCGGTCGGCCGCAACCGCCCGTGCCCACGCAGAGCCTCTGCCGGCCGGGCACCCCGCCCACCGCGCCGCCGACCACAGAGTTCTACGACGGCAACCCGATGCTCGGCCCGGCCGAGCTGCCCACCGCCTCGCCGGTCGGGCCGTTGCTCGCCGGCTACCAGCGGTTCGGCGCGCTGACCGAGAGCGAGTTCCTGGCGCAGTACACCACCGGGAACCCCGCGGTCTACGTCTACCCGCCGGCCTACGGGTTCGTCATCGCCCCCGACGGCCGCCCACTCAAGCAGGCGCAGACGCTGCTGGCCGGCTACCGGCTCGACCGTTTCGGCTTCTCCGGCGGCGCGTTCCTCGCCCCGCTGGGCACACCGTTCAGCTCGCGCGCGCTCACCCCGCAGAGCCTGAACACACCGGCGAACGCGCCGCTCGCCAACTACCACGTCTACTGCGTGGTCAAGCCGTTCACCGTCGACTCCGGCCCGATCGCGTCCTGGTTCGCCCAGCCCGGCATGGGCACCCAGTTCCAGCTCAACCCGGCGTACCTGCCGCAGGCCGGAGCCGTGCTGACCGTGCAGTGGCTGCTCGACAACGGATTCCTGGTCGAAGAGGATCTGACCGCCGGGCGGTGAGCGCGGGCCGCCAACGCAGATGGGAGGTCGGGCGTGGACCGGCACCGGGTACGCGCCGCGCTGCTGGCCGCCGGGTTGTCCCCGGACGCCTTCGAGTTGGAGGGCGTGCACGAGCACGTGCCGGTCCCGCCCGACTTCTGGTTCCTCCGCCGCTCCGATGCCGGCGGCTGGGAGATCGGCCTCTACGAGCGCGGGACGTACGACGTCCGGCAGCGCTTCGACAGCGAGGAGGAGGCGGGCGCGGGGCTGTGGCGGGCGCTCACCGGCCGCCCCTTGCCGTGAGCCCGTCGCCGCGTACGAAAGAATGTGGGCCGTGACGACGATCCCGAACGTGCTCGCCAACCGCTACGCCTCACCGGAGCTGGTGGCCCTCTGGTCGCCGGAGGAAAAGGTCCGGATGGAGCGCCGGCTCTGGCTGGCGGTGCTCCGGGCCCAGCGGGACCTCGGCGTGCCGGTGCCGGACGGGGTGGTCGAGGCGTACGAGCGGGTGGTCGACGACGTCGACCTGGCCTCGATCGCGGCGCGCGAGCGGGTCACCCGGCACGACGTGAAGGCCCGGATCGAGGAGTTCAGCGCGCTCGCCGGGCACGAGCACGTGCACAAGGGGATGACCTCCCGCGACCTCACCGAGAACGTCGAGCAGCTCCAGATCCGGGCGTCGCTGGAGCTGATCCGGGACCGGGTGGTCGCCACCCTGGCCCGGCTCGCCTGGCACGCGGGCGAATACTCCCCGCTGGTGCTGACCGGCCGGTCGCACAACGTCGCGGCGCAGGCCACCACGCTGGGCAAGCGCTTCGCGTCCGCCGCCGAGGAACTGCTTATCGCGTACGAGCGGTTGGCGGACCTGATCGGCCGCTACCCGCTGCGCGGGATCAAGGGGCCGGTGGGCACCGCCGCCGACCAGCTCGACCTCTTCGACGGCGACGCCGGCAAGGTGGCCGAGCTGGAGCGCCGGGTGGCCGGGCACCTCGGGTTCGGCCGGGTGCTGGACAGCGTCGGCCAGGTCTATCCGCGCTCGCTCGACTTCGACGTGCTGGCCGCGCTGGCGCAGGTGGCCGCCGCGCCGTCGTCGCTTGCCACCACGATCCGGCTGATGGTGGGCCAGGAGCTGGTCACCGAGGGCTTCAAGCCGGGGCAGGTCGGGTCCAGCGCGATGCCGCACAAGATGAACACCCGTTCCTCGGAGCGGGTGAACGGCTTCGCGGTGATCATCCGGGGTTACCTGTCGATGGTCGGCGAGCTGGCTGGGGACCAGTGGAACGAGGGCGACGTGTCCTGCTCGGTGGTGCGTCGGGTGGCGCTGCCGGACGCGTTCTTCGCCGCCGACGGCCTGTTCCAGACGTTCCTCACCGTGCTCGACGAGTTCGGCCCGTACCCAGCGGTGATCAACCGGGAGCTGGAGCGCTTCCTGCCGTTCCTGGCCACCACGAAGATCCTGGTCGCCGCCGTCCGCCGGGGCGTCGGCCGCGAGGTCGCACACGAGGTGATCAAGGAGCACGCGGTGGCCGTGGCGTTGGCCATGCGGGAGCAGGGTGCGCCCGAGAACGACCTGTTCGACCGCCTGGCCGCCGACGGCCGCCTGAACCTGACCCGCTCCGAGATCGACGCCCTGGTCGCCGATCGCAGCACCTTCACCGGCGCCGCCGACGATCAGGTGACCCGGGTGACCGCACGGATCACCGAGATCGTCCGTTCCCACCCCGAGGCCGCCACCTACTCCCCATCCCCCATCCTCTGACCGCACGGCCTTCCCCGTTGATCATGAAGTTGGCGGCGATGTGGATCTCCGTCGCTGCCGCTAACTTCATGATCAACGGTGAGAAAGGGGCGGGGGCCAGGGGCCGGTGGGGGTTTCGGCCGCCGAACTCAGGTTGGGGGCGCTCGCCGGTTCGGCGATGCCGCCGGGGGCGGTGGCGATCTCCGGCTCGTGGGCGGTCTCGGCGGCGATCATCGGCTGGTCCGGCGGCATGATGTCGGGCGTCCTCGGCACCACGATCACCGCTGTGCCGTACGCGCAGATCTCCATCCACATCTCGCCGCAGTCGCGGCTGTCGAAGCGCATGCCGATCACCGCGTTCGCGCCGAGGCGCTGCGCCTCCTCGCCGAGCCGGGCCACCGAGTCGGTGCGCCAGCGGGTGAGGTTGTCCGGGGCCATCGGGTCGTAGGCGCCACCACGCAGATTCTTGACCCCCTCGCGGTACGGGTTGCGGGTCCGCGCCATCGAGGAGACCACCTCGCCGAGGATCTGGCGGATCTCGTAGCCGGGCAGTTGATCCGTCGTCACGACCAGCACGGTACCGATGCTGTCAGTCGTCGGCGGGGGTGGTTCGCGTGCCGTGTGCACCTGATCGGATGCTGCGAAACGGGGCGGCGCGGACGGTCGGGTGCCTCCCGGCCATCCGCGCCGCGACGGTGGAAACCGTCAGACACCGGCCACCGAGGTGATCCAGGACCTGTTGTACGCGACACTGCCGTAGTTCTGGATGCTGGAGCCGTCGGCGGTGGACGCCACCCCGACCTGCTGGCCGTTGTAGAACTCGGGGCCGCCCGAGTCACCGCGCCACGCGTTGCCGTTGACCCGGGTGCTCCGGATCGCCTGGCCGCCGTACGCGTCGGTGACGCTCGTGCTCGTCACCCGGACGTTGGCGGTCTTGAGCTGGGGCGACGCGCCGCACCCGCTGTAGCAGGTCATGCCCCAGCCGTAGATCGAGTTGGTGGAGCCGACCGGCGGGTTGCTGCTGGCGAGCGAGACGGTGGAGGTGCTGACCGTGCTGGAGAGGCGGAGCAGGGCCAGGTCGTTGCGGGTGTAGGAGGCGCTCACGGTGCGGGTGACGCCGCCCGAGGCGTAGTAGACGCTGCCGACCCGGACCGACATGCTGCCGCTGACGCAGTGCCGGGCGGTGAGCACCCACTGGGACGCGATCACGCTGCCGGAGCAGGTGAACGAGCCGTTGCTGAAGACGGCCGCGGCCCATGGCGCGGACGAGACGGTGCCGCCGCCGATGATCGGCTGCGGTCCGGCCGGGGCGGCGCCGGCGCCGGACGCCGTGGCCAGTACGCCGGCAAGGGCGGTGGTCAACACGGCGAGCAGGGAACGGAGGCGCATGTGGTGGCTCCTTCTGCATGGACGCCCGGGGTCGCCGGGCGCGATCGGGGCCCGCCGGGCGGGGTGGACCGGCGGGGCGTCGATCGATGACATCGACATCTGGCGATGCATGCTATGGGCGTGCCGGTCCGTCTCGCCACATACCAATTGGTAGATATCGATGGTGTGAGGTGCGCCGCGGAGCGAGACGGAGGTCTGTCGGAAACCGGTCCCGTCGCGCGCCGAAGCAGGGCAGAATGCCTGGTGGGAGGCGCTGTGTGCGGCCGAGGCGCGGCCTCCCGCGCAACGAATACGTATCGACGCCGCAACGAACGCGCAACGGTCTCCGGTCCGCACCGAGAGTCCCACCCGCCACCGCCCGTACTGGCGACGGCCGGTGCGGGCCGGGCGGTATCTGCCAGGTAGGCTGGCTGGGCTCGGCCGTTTGTGGGCCGGCACCCAACTGCGTACACAGTCAGGAGTGCCCCGTGCCTCGCGTCGTAGTCGACGTCATGCTCAAGCCCGAGATCCTCGATCCGCAGGGCCAGGCCGTCGCGAACGCGCTGCCCCGGCTCGGCGTCAACGACGTCGCCTCGGTTCGGATCGGCAGGCGGATCGAGATCGAGTTCACCGGCGAACCGGACCTGGACCGGGCCCGCGAGATCGCCGACAAGCTGCTCGCCAACCCGGTCATCGAGGACTTCACCGTCCACGTGGTCGCCTCCGACGAGACCGCGGGCGCGCACTCGTGACCGCCCGGGTCGGTGTGGTGACCTTTCCCGGCTCGCTCGACGACGGGGACGCGGCCCGGGCCGCCCGGCTCGCCGGCGCCGAGCCGGTCCGGCTGTGGCACGGCGACCCGGACCTGCACGGAGTGGACGCCGTCGTCCTGCCCGGCGGCTTCTCCTACGGCGACTACCTGCGCTGCGGAGCCATCGCCCGGTTCGCGCCGGTGATGGAGACGGTCGTCGACGCCGCCCGCGGTGGTCTGCCCGTGCTCGGCATCTGCAACGGCTTCCAGATCCTCTGCGAGGCACACCTGTTGCCCGGGGCGCTCACCCGCAACCAGCACCTGCACTTCCGCAACCGGGACCAGGTCCTCCGGATCGAGGCCACCGGCACCGCGTGGACCAACGCGTTCCAGCCGGGCCAGGAGGTGCTCGTCCCGGTCAAGAACGGTGAGGGCTGCTACGTCGCCGACGCCGCGACGCTGGACCGGCTGGAGGCCGAGGGCCGCGTCGTCGCCCGATACCTCGGCGGCAACCCGAACGGATCGCAGCGCGACATCGCCGCGATCACCAATGAGGCCGGCAACGTCGTCGGCATCATGCCGCACCCCGAGCACGCGGTGGAGGCGCTCACCGGCCCCTCCCTGGACGGCCTCGGCTTCTTCACCTCGGTGCTCAAGCACCTGGTGGGAGCCCCCGCGTGATGATGGCCGGCACCATCGGTCGGCTCACCCGCCGTCGCGGCGGCGAGCGCAGCAAGGAGACGTCATGACCACCCATCCGGATCCGACCCTGCCCCAGGCGCAGGGCGTGGTGCCGCAGGCCGGCCCGACCGACGACTGGGCGCCGGGCGTGGACACCGTGCAGCGGGCCGGCGGCACGCCGGAAGAGCTTCAGCCGTACGCCGAGCTTGGCCTCCGCGACGACGAGTACGACCGGATCCGGCACATCCTCGGCCGCCGGCCCACCCAGGCCGAGCTGGCCATGTATTCGATCATGTGGAGCGAGCACTGCTCCTACAAGTCGAGCAAGGTGCACCTGCGCCAGTTCGGCGAGAAGGCGCCGCCGAGCGATCGGCTGCTCGCCGGCATCGGGGAGAACGCCGGCGTGGTCCGGGTCTCCGACGAGCTGGCGGTCACCTTCAAGGTCGAGTCGCACAACCACCCGAGCTTCGTCGAGCCGTACCAGGGCGCGGCGACCGGCGTCGGCGGCATCGTCCGCGACATCCTCGCCATGGGCGCTCGCCCGGTGGCCGTGATGGACCCGCTGCGCTTCGGCGCGGCCGACCACCCGGACACCGCGCGCGTGCTGCCCGGCGTGGTGGCCGGCGTCGGCGGCTACGGCAACTGCCTCGGCCTGCCCAACATCGGCGGCGAGCTGGTCTTCGACCCCTGCTACCAGGGCAACCCGCTGCTCAACGCGCTCTGCCTGGGCGTACTGCCGGTCGACCGGCTCCAGAAGAAGGACGCCACCGGCCCCGGCAACGTCGTGGTGCTGCTCGGCGCCAAGACCGGCCGGGACGGCATCGGCGGCGTGTCCGTGCTGGCCAGCGCCACCTTCGACGAGGGCAGCGAGCAGCGCCGCCCGTCCGTGCAGGTGGGCGACCCGTTCATGGAGAAGCTGCTCATCGAGGCGTGCCTGGAGCTGTACGACGCCGAGCTGGTGGTCGGCATCCAGGACCTCGGCGGCGCCGGCCTGACCTGCGCCCTCACCGAGACCGCCGCCTCCGCCGGCACCGGCATGCGGGTCTGGTTGGAGCGGGTGCCGCTGCGCGAGCCGTCGATGGAGCCGCACGAGATCCTGGCGAGCGAGTCCCAGGAGCGGATGCTGCTGGTGGTCACGCCGGAGAAGCTGGAGGCGGTGCTCAAGACCGCCGAGAAGTGGGGCGTCTGGGCCACCGCCATCGGCGAGGTCACCGCGCCGTCGCCGGACGGCCGGCCGGGTCGGCTGGTCATCACCTGGCGCGACCAGCTCGTGGTCGACGTACCGCCGGGTTCGCTCGTCGACGACGGCCCGGTCTACGCCCGCCCGATGCGTGAGCCGGCCGACCTGATCCTGCTCCAGGCCGACCGGGCCGAAACGCTGCCCCGGCCGGGCACCCCGGACGCGCTCCGGGAGACCCTGCTGCGCATGATCGCCTCGCCGAACCTGGCCGACAAGACCTGGGTCACCGAGCAGTACGACCGCTACGTGCTCGGCAACACCGTGCTCGCCCAGCCGGAGGATTCGGGCGTGATCCGGATCGACGAGCGGACCGGACTGGGTGTGGCCCTCTCCGTCGACGGCAACGGGCGGTACGCCCGCCTCGACCCCTACCAGGGGACGAAGCTGGCGCTGGCCGAGGCGTACCGGAACGTGGCGGTGACCGGCGCGAAGCCGATCGCGGTGACCAACTGCCTCAACTTCGGCTCGCCGGAGGACCCGGGCGTGATGTGGCAGTTCGCCGAGGCCGTGCGCGGCCTGGCGGACGGCTGCCTGGAGCTGGGCATCCCGGTCACCGGCGGCAACGTCAGCTTCTACAACCAGACTGGCGCGGCGGCCATCCACCCGACCCCGGTGGTCGGCGTGCTGGGCGTGCTCGACGACGTCGCCGAGCGGGTGCCGATGGGCTTCGTGCCCCGCCCGGCCGGCGACCACGACCAGCTCTTCCTGCTGGGGGAGACGCACGTCGAGCTTTCCGGCTCCGAGTGGGCCTGGGTGACCCACGAGCACCTGGGCGGCATCCCGCCGCAGGTGGACCTGGCCCGGGAGCGGCAGCTCGCCGAGCTGCTGGCCGAGGCGGCCCGGGTCGGGCACCTCAGCTCGGCGCACGACCTCTCCGACGGTGGGCTGGCGCAGAGCCTGGTCGAGTCCACCCTGCGCCGTGGCGTCGGCGCGCAGATCGCGCTGCCGGAGCACTTCGCCGAGGGCTCGATGCCGTTCGTCTTCCTGTTCAGTGAGTCGGCCGGCCGGGTGCTGGTGTCGGTGCCGCGCGGGCACGAGAAGGCGTTCACCGCCCTCTGCGCCGAGCGGGGAGTGCCGTGGGAGGTCATCGGCGTCACCGACCCGACCGGCGGGGCACTTGAGGTGCGCGGCCAGTTCCGGATCGACCTGAACGAGCTGCGCGAGGTGCACGGCGCGACGCTGCCGCGTCTCTTCGGCGACGCCGAGGCGGCGCGGGTGGAGGTGGCGGCGACCCGTACCGGCACCACCACCGTGCTGCCGGCGAACGCCGAGCAGCCGGTCGGGGTGGACCCGGCCCAGGTCGACGCGGAGCCGATCGCCAAGACCGGTCCGGAGGCCGAAGCGCCTGGTGAACCGACCCCGGCTGAGGCCACGGACGGGCCGGCTCAGGCCGGGGCCGAGGCGGCGACCGATGGATCCGTTCCGGCGGCGACCGGAGCGGCGTCGGCCGGCGACGCTCCGGCCGGGGACGCGGGTACGCCCGAGGCGGAGTCCGCCCCGGACGCCGACCGCCCCGCTTCCGGTGAGCCGGACCAGCGCTGAGGCCCTGGCCTTGGCCGTCTTCGCCCAACCCGGGGCCGGCGCCCGGTTCGACTGGGGGTTGACCGGGGCGGCGGAACTCGGCCGGGTCTGCGCCGCCCTGGTGGTGGTGGACGTGCTCTCGTTCACCACCGCCGTGGAGGTGGCGGTGAGCCGTGGCTCCCGGGTGCATCCGTTCCCCTGGGGCGATCAGGCCGCGGAATACGCCCGCCGGGTCGGGGCCGTCGCCGCGGTGGGGCGTCGGAAGACGACGCCGGAGCATCCGTGGTCGCTCTCCCCGGCGGCGCTGCGAGCCGCGCCGGTCGCCGCCGATCTGGTGCTGCCGTCGCCGAACGGCTCGGCGATCAGCGCCGCGGCGAGCGCCACCGGCACGCCCGTGGTCGCGGCGTGCCTGCGCAACGCACGCGCCGTCGGGCGATGGCTGCGCCATCAGGGGTACGGCGCGAGCGACGCCCCGGTGGGCGTGGTGGCCGCCGGGGAGCGCTGGCCCGACGGGTCGCTGCGTCCCTGTGTGGAGGATCAACTCGGGGCGGCCCTCGTGCTGGACGCGCTGGCCGGGGTGCCCGGTGGGCTCTCGGTGGAGGCGGCCGTGGCGCTTGCCGCGTTGGCCAGCACACCCGACGTCCCGGCGGCGGTCCGGGGTTGCGTCTCCGGCCGGGAACTGGCCGAGGGTGGTTTCGCCTCCGACGTCGAGGTCGCCGTCGAGGTCGGTGTCTCCGCCGTGGTGCCGGTGCTCCGTCAGGGCTACTTCACCGCCGCCTGAGCGCCGCCCGCACCCCAGGTCCGTCCGTTCTGCGGGCAGCATCGTCGATCTTGGACTTGTGGTGCCAGAAAATGTCGGGCTCGGGCCGGTATCGGAGGTGCCACAACCCCAAGATCGGCGTGGACGGGCGACAACGAAAATGCGGGTATGCGCGGAACGCATACCGTGACGCCGTTGAGCGGCTTGAATGGTTAGGCTCGATTTCTGACTTAGCCACTCGCCCGGAGCGAGGTCGCCGGTGACACACGCCAACTGCCCCCGCTGCGGCGGACGCCTGGCTCGCGACAACGACAGTGGACGCTGCGCGCCCTGCCAGGCCGCCGAACGGGACCGGTTGAGCGCCCCGCCGGTGGTGCCGGCGTCCTTCTGGGAGCACGAGCCGGTACGGGCGGCGCTGGCCGGACGGCATCTCGGTCGGGCGATTCGCGCGTATCGGAATCACCCCTACCAGGGGAGGAGCCCACTGCCGCAGAGCGCGGTGGCGGGGTGGCTGGGGATCACGCAGGCGCAGTTGAGCCGGGTGGAGAACGGGCCGCCGATCGTTCACCTGGATCGCCTCATCCACTGGGCGCGGCTGCTCCGGATTCCGTCGCCGTACCTGTGGTTCAGCCTGCCCGACCAGCCATCCGCCATGCAGAGCACGGATGCCGAGCGACCGGACCACGAGCCGGTCGCAACCCTGGAGACAGCCGGGACGGCGAACCCGCCGATCCCGGCGGATGCCGCGACACCGGCATCGGAGCGAGGAGGTGGCACCACGGACCGCCGACAGTTTCACGCCCTGGCCGCACTTGCCGGCATCGCCGCGACGGGCTTCCACGACCTGCTTTCCGGCCCGGTCGACGCACCTCGGAGCGTCGGCATGGAACAGGTACGCTACGCCGGCTCGTTGGTGGAGCAACTCCGCCAGGCCGACGCGGTCGCGGGCGCCGATCAGCTCTACGACATCGCCGTCCGGATCCATTCACGCCTGTCTTCGTGGGCGACAACGGCCACCTACAGCCGGGAGGTCGGCGACGCCCTGCAGACCGCGCTGGCCGACCTGGCGATAGAGACCGCCTGGCTGGCCATCGACTCCGATCGTCGGCCGCTGGCGCGGCCGTACCTCAACGAGGCGATCACCCGGGCCCGCATCGCTGACGATCCGCGCATGGAGGTCCGCGCCTTCGCTCAGCTCGCGTTGCTCGTTCGGGACGACCACCCCGGCGAGTCGTTGCACAGCGCGGAAGCGGCGGTGCGTGCCTCGGCCGGGTGGGGCACGCCGAGGTTGGCGACCTTGCTCCACCTGCGCACCGCGAGCACGTACGCGGCACTGGGGGATGCGGGCGGCTTCAGCCGGGCGATGACCAAGGCTCGCCGCGAGTTCGAGCGCGGCGCCAGCGAGGACGACATGCCATTTCTCCACTTCGTCACCGCACAGGAGGTCCAGGGCATCGAAGGGCTGTCGTACCTCGCGATGGGCCGGGCTGATCGTGCCGCGGACGCGTTCCGCGCGATCACTGAGAACATCCCACCGGCGTTGCGCCGGAACCGGATCTACTACACGGTTCAGCTCGCCGACGCGCAGTGCCGGCTCGGCGACGTCAACGAGGCCGCGCGTACGGCAATGGACGTCCTGCCCGAGCTGGACCAGGTGGGTTCCGGGCGGGTTTGGCGCCACCTCGCCCAGGTCAGGTCGAGCCTGGGGCAGGCCCAGCGACCGACCGCCACGAGCCGCGGGTTCATCGACGCCTACGACCAGGTGGTGAGCCGGTAGTGGGGGGACTGGACCTGCGTCACCACACCGCGGTCGAGGCGGCCCCGCTCGTCGACGACCTCGTCGCCCTATACCTTCAGGTGTACGTGGGCGGCGGCGAGTTCCACAGCGAGGACCGTTACCGACGCCAGCTCGCCGCCCACATGTCACGCGACGGATGGAGCCTGGTCACCGCCATGGCCGGCGGGAGACTGGCCGGGTACATCTACGGCTTTCCCCTGCCCGCCGAGACCGGGTGGTGGGCGGGAATCGAACAACCCATTCCGTCCGGGTTCGTCACGGAGACGGGACGACGTACCTTCGCCATCAGCGAACTGCTCGTGCAACCGCAGTGGCGGCGGCAAGGCGTGGCGCGAGCGCTGCACGACCAACTTCTAAGCCGCCGCGCGGAGGACCGCGCCACCCTTCTGGTGGATCCGGAGAACAGCGTCGCTCGACGCGTCTACGACTCCTGGGGGTGGCGGCACGTCACTCATCTGACTCCGGCCTGGGATGACGCGCCAAGATTCATGGTCCTGATCAGGCAGCCCGCTTACGCCGAACCGGGTGCCTGACGACGATGGCCGCCCCGTGATTGCGGGGCGGCCATCGTCGTGCAGGTGAGGGTCAGTCGTCCAGCCAGTCGAGACGCCGTCCGCCCCGGTCGGACTGGCCGTCCGGGCGGGCACGACCGGCCTGGGCCGGGTCGTTGGAATAGCCGGCCTGGTTGTCGTAGCCACCACCGCGCTGCTGCGGCGGCTCCTGGCCGTATCCGCCCTGCGGCGACTGGCCGTAGCCGTCGCCGTAACCGCCACGCTGGTCGTAACCGCCGGACTGCTGACCGCCGTCGTAACCGCCGTAGCCGCCGGCCTGACCGCTGTCGTAACCGCCCTGCTGGCGACCGTCGTAGCCGCCCGCCGGGTTGGCGTCGTAACCGCCGGCCGGCGCGTCACCGTAGCCACCTTGCTGCCGGCCGCCGGCGTAACCGCCACCGGCGTTGTCGTAGCCACCCGCCGGCGCGTTGTCGTAGCCGCCATCCGCTCGGCTGTCGCCGTAGCGCGGGCCGTCGCCGTAGCCGCCCGCCGCCGGGGCGGCGCCGTAGCCGCCGGTCGGGTTGGGGTCGTAGCCGCCGCCTGGCTTGGGGTCGTAGCCGCCGGCCGGAGGGGTGCCGTAGCCGCCGGTCGGGTTGGGGTCGTAGCCGCCGCCCGGAGGGGTGCCGTAGCCGCCGGTCGGGTTGGGGTCGTAGCCGCCGGCCGGAGGAGTGCCGTAGCCACCGCTCGGGTTGGCGTCGTAACCGCCCGTCGGCGCGTCGCCGTAGCCCGCCTGCTGCCGGCCGCCGTCGTAGCCGCCGCCGGGATTGTCGTCGTAACCGCCCGACGCGGCGCCGTAGCCACCGGCCGCGCCGTAGCCGTCGCCCTGCTCCGGGCCCCGACCGTACTGGCCAGGGGTGGGCTGGCCGTAACCCCGGTCCTGCTCCGGCTGGTACGTGCTGGTCGGGTAGGGATCGGCGGCCGGCGCGTACCGGGTGCTGTCACCGGCGTAGCGGCCGGTCGGCTCGTCGAAGCGCTCGTTGCCGTATCCGCCGCCCTGCGCCGGTGCGTAGCCGCCCGCCCCGGCCGCGTACTCCGGGCTGCCGTAGCCGGCGCCGGAGGACGGGCCGGTGCCGTAGCCGCTGCCGGAGGACGGAGCGTTGCCGTAGCCGGCGCCGGAGGCCGGGGCGGTGCCGTAGCCGCTGCCCGAGGAAGGCTCGTCGCCGTAGCCGTAGCCGGCCTGCCCAGCGCCGACGCCGTAGGTGGGGCCGGGCGGCGCGCCGTACGGGTCCGGCGGGACGTCGTCCACGACCGGCCGCTGGAGCATGGTCGGCGCCTCGCTCATCGCGGCGCCGCCGACCATGGTCGGGGTCGGACCGGCGCCCATTCCGTTGACCACCCGGGTCTGGTCGTCCGCACCCCGGTAGGCGCCACGGGCCGCGGGGATCGCGCCGGCCGCGGCGGCCCCGCCCGGGCCATCCGGACCGATCGGCCCGCCCGGCCCGTCGCCGTCGCCGTCCTCGTTCTTGCGGCGCATGTAGAGCAGCACGATGGTGCCCACGCCGACGGCGACGAAGAGGCCGCCGAGCAGGATCAGCAGCCAGGAGCCGAAACCGCCGGAGTCCTCGTTCGAGGTCGGCTCCTGGGCGGCGGCCGTGTCGGAGGCGGGGGCGTCGGTCGCCGCGTCCTCCTCGGTGACCTCCTCGGACGGCTGGGCCGACTCGCTCTCCGACGGGGTCGCGCTCGGGCTCGCCGACGCCTTGACCGCCACGCTGATGCGCAGGCCGGTGACGGACTGGCCGGCAGCGGCGTTGATCGACTTGGTGCCGGGCTCGGCCTGCCCCTTGGAGGCGCCGAGGTCGATCCGCCCCGGCGCGATCGGTTGGGACGCGGAGCCGCTGAAGCTGAAGTTGCCGCTGCCGTTCGTCTCCGTCGAGCGCTGCTTGTTGGCGCTGTCACGCAGCATGACGAGCGCGCCGGAGATCGGCTCGCCCTCGGAGGTGACCACCTTGCCGGAGATCGTCTTGACGGTCTCCGGCTGCTGCGGGGCAGCCGGACCGTTCACGGTGATGCCGCGTGAGTCCCCACCCTGCTCGCCGCCGACACGGGCGGACACCCGGACCTGTCCGGACTTCTTGGCGCCTTCCGCGAGGTTGTCGGCGACGAGGGTGACCTCGAATGTGGCGCTTTCCTTCCCCGGGATGGTCTGTGCCGGCACGCGGCACTGGCCTTGACACTTCAGCCCGTCGAAGGTGTCGACGGTGATGCTGAAGACCCCCGGAGCGTCGTTGTTGTTCGTGACCGAGAAGGCCATCTTCGTGGACTGGCCACTCGTCAACGAGTCCGTCGACAAGCCGGTGATCTGCACGCCTGGATCTGCCGCGAGGGCGGGTGTGGCGGGGACGGTGAGCAGGGCGCCGAAGACCAACGCTACGACCACACCGGCCCGATGCTGCCAGGCACGTCGGTGTGTGGACACGTCCACCGCCTTCCGGGTCTGATCTCCCCGCTGGCCGGTCCGGCCGGGTTGATCACTCACGGTACGAATTACGCCGTCGGCAACTATGCCTTGTCTGACCGGATCATCTCTACCCAGGGCCGGCGTCAGGCGGCCTTCTGCCGGGTCGTATCGTCCCGTCGTGTCCTCTCCGCACGCTTATTCCGAGTCGGTGCTCGCCGCAGTGACGGCGCTTGATGAGGGGCGTACGCCCGAACGGCCGGTGTTCCGGGCGGCGGTCCGGACGCTCTTGGCCGCCCTCACGGAGCGCGCTCCCGGCCGATCGGTGGAGGTGCGCGTTCCACCTTACGGCGCGGTGCAGTGCGTGCCCGGGCCGCGACACACCCGTGGCACCCCACCGAACGTGGTGGAGATGGATCCGGCGACCTGGCTGGCGCTCGCCACCGGACGTCTCGGCTGGGCGGATGCGGTCACCGAGGGTCGCGTACGGGTCTCCGGGATCCGGGCCGACCTTTCCGCGTACCTCCCGATTTAGCCGGGCCGACCCGGTCGGACCTGGTGACGTTCGGCGGATGTTTCGTGACTGTCGGTGTCGACATCTGTTCGCGTACACTGGTGCCCGATGACGGTCCCGGCCCACGGTGCGGAGCTGCCCCCCGACTCCGCCAGGCCAGTCCAGACCCCCACCATGAGGGAGCGGCAGGTGCCCCGAGGCGATGGCCGGCTGAGCCACGACCTTGACCCCCAACGACCCGGCCCCCAGGACGCGTGTGGCGTCTTCGGCGTCTGGGCCCCGGGGGAGGAAGTCGCCAATCTGACCTACTTCGGGCTCTACGCCCTCCAGCACCGCGGCCAGGAGGCCGCCGGCATCGCGGTCAGCGACGGCTCCGGCGTCGTGGTCTACAAGGATCTCGGCCTGGTCGCCCAGGTGTTCGACGAGCCGACCCTGGCCAGCCTGCGCGGGCACGTCGCGATCGGGCACGCGCGCTACTCGACCACTGGCGGTTCGACCTGGGAGAACGCCCAGCCGACGATCCGCGCCACGAGTGCCGGCACCACGATCGCGCTGGCCCACAACGGCAACCTGGTCAACACCGCCGACCTGCAACGCGAGGTGTCCGCCCGCGGGCTGGACTCCGACGGGTCGAGCAACGACACGTCGCTCGTCACCATGCTGTTGGCCAGCCGGCCCGACCTGTCGGTCGAGGCGGCGGCGCTCGAGGTGCTGCCGCAGCTGCGTGGCGCGTTCAGCTTCGTCTTCATGGACGAGTCGACGCTCTACGCGGCGCGTGACCCGCACGGCGTACGCCCGCTCGTGCTCGGCCGGCTGGAGCGTGGCTGGGTGGTGGCGAGCGAGACCGCGGCGCTCGACATCGTCGGCGCGAGCGTGGTCCGCGAGGTCGAGCCGGGTGAGCTGATCGCCGTCGACGAGGACGGCCTGCGCTCCAGCCGGTTCGCCGCCCCGGAGCCCAAGGGCTGCCTCTTCGAATACGTCTACATCGCCCGGCCGGACGCCACCATCGCCGGCCGTAACGTGCATGCCGCCCGGGTGCAGATCGGCCGCCAGCTCGCCAAGGAGCACCCGGTCGAGGCGGACCTGGTGATCCCGGTGCCGGAGTCCGGCACGCCGGCGGCGATCGGCTACGCCGAGGAGTCCGGCATCACCTACGGCCAGGGCCTGATGAAGAACCCGTACGTCGGGCGCACCTTCATCCAGCCCTCGCAGACGCTGCGCGCGCTCGGCGTCCGGCTCAAGCTGAACCCGCTGCGGCAGAACGTCCGCGGCAAGCGGCTGGTGGTGGTGGACGACTCGATCGTCCGGGGCACCACCCAGCGGGCCATCGTCCGGCTGCTGCGCGAGGCGGGCGCGCTGGAGGTCCACGTCCGGATCTCGTCGCCGCCGGTGAGCTGGCCCTGTTTCTACGGCATCGACTTCGCCACCCGGGCGGAACTGCTGGCCAACGGGCTGGACAACGAGGGCATCCGGCGGTCGATCGGCGCCGACACGCTTGGTTACGTATCGCTGCCCGGTCTCATCGCGGCGACCGAGCAGCCGAAGACCCGACTCTGCCGGGCGTGCTTCGATGGGGAGTACCCGATCGAACTGCCGGCCGGGAACCTGATCGGCAAGCACGTGCTCGAGGGCGTCAGCCGCCGGATCGTCGCCGAGGCGGCCGAGTCCACGAACCCTCTCGTCGCCACACCGACCCACCACCCGTAGCACCACCGACGCGGGTCCGGCGCCTCGGCCCCGCGGGACCACAAAGGGGAGAACCGTGACGCACGTGTCCGAGCGCAGCGGCGCAGGATCCAGCCCGTCGGGTGCCGGCGGCGACCGCCAGCCCTGGTCGGCGGGCTCCAGCCGCACGCAGCGCAAACGCTCGGTCTCGTACGCCGATGCCGGGGTGTCGATCGAGGCGGGCGACCGCGCGGTCGAGCTGCTCAAGACCAAGGTCAAGGAGACCCGCCGCCCGGAGGTCCTGGGTGACCTGGGTGGCTTCGCCGGCCTGTTCCGGCTGGACACCAAGAAATACAAGAATCCGATCCTGGCGTCCTCCACCGACGGTGTGGGCACCAAGCTGGTGATCGCCCAGCAGCTCGACATCCACGACACGGTCGGCATCGACCTGGTCGCCATGGTGGTCGACGACCTGGTCGCCTGCGGGGCCGAGCCGCTGTTCCTGCTCGACTACATCGCCACCGGCGAGGTCGTGCCGGACAAGGTCGCCGAGATCGGCGCCGGCATCGCCGACGGCTGCCGGTACGCCGGTTGCGCGCTGCTCGGCGGCGAGACCGCCGAGCACCCCGGCGTGCTGCGCCCGGACGAGTACGACATCTCCGCCACCGGCGTCGGCGTGGTGGAGGAGAGCGAGATCCTCCGCCCGGAGCGGGTCGAGGTGGGCGACGTGGTGATCGCCATGCGCTCCTCCGGCCTGCACTCCAACGGCTACTCCCTGGTGCGGCACGTGCTGCTGGGCGCCGGCCGGATGCGGCTGGACGTGGTGATCGAGGACTTCGGCCGCCAGCGCACGCTGGGCGAGGAGCTGCTCACCCCGACCAAGATCTACGCAAAGGACTGCCTCAAGCTGATCGCCGAGGCCGAGGTGCGGGCGCTGGCCCACGTGACCGGCGGTGGCATCCCGGGCAACCTGGTCCGGATCCTGCCCGAGCACGTCGACGCGGTGGTCAACCGTTCCACCTGGAAGCCCCAGCCGATCTTCGACCTGATCCAGACGAAGGGCCGGATCGAGGACCCGGAGATGGAGGCGACCTTCAACATGGGCGTCGGCATGTTCGCCATCGTCTCGGCCGAGGACGCCGACCGCGCGCTTGCCACCCTGACCGGCCGCGGCGTCGACGCCTGGCAGGCGGGGGAGATCATCGAGGGCTCCGGCAATGTCCAGATGGTCGGCCAGCACACCCGCGGGTGATCACCTTCTGTTGATCATCCGCGCACCTGATCGGGGGTTCACCCGGATGGCCGCCGCGGCCTAGCCTGAAGGTTCGGTTTTTCACAGGTACGCGGGGGAGGGGTCGATGGCTGCGCGCACCTCGGAGGGGATGCGGGGCATCGCCGCCGTCCCCTCGTACGTGGTGATGCAGCCGACCACGCTGTGCAACCTCGACTGCGCCTACTGCTACCTGCCGTTGCGCGCGGCGGACCGGCGGATGCCGGTGGCGGTCGCCGAGGCGGTGGCGGCGTCGGTGAACCCCTGGGCGGCCGAGGGTCGATGCTCGGTGGTCTGGCACGGCGGTGAGCCGCTCGCGGCGGGCCGGGAGCATCTGGCCGCCCTGCTGGCCCCGTTCGGGCCGGAGGTGGAGCACCACGTGCAGACGAACGCCACGCTGATCGACGACGCCTGGTGCGCGTTCTTCGTCGAGCACCGGGTGCGGGTCAGCGTGAGCGTGGACGGCCCGCGGGCGCGCAACGCCGAGCGGGTCACCCGGGGCGGCCGGCCGGCGTACGACCGGATCGTGGCCGGGGTGGCGGCGCTGCGCCGGCACGGGCTGCCGTTTTCGGCGCTGGCGGTGGTCTCCCGGCCGGAGCCGGGGCTGGCGACGGAGCTGTACGACTACTTCCTCGACCTGGGCTGCGAGGTGCTCGGCGTCAACATCGAGGAGACCGAGGGGGTGAACACCCGCTCGAACGCGCGGGACGCGGGCGCGGTGACCGGGTTCTGGGCCGAGCTGGTGACCGCCTGGCGTCGGGATCCCCGGATCCACCTGCGGGAGGTGGAGTGGTCGCTGCGGTACGCCGGCGCGGTGCTGACCGGCGCCGCCGACGACCTGCTGCCCCGCCGCCTCGACCCGATCCCGACGGTCGCGTACGACGGTTCGGTGGTGGTGCTCTCGCCCGAGCTGGCCGGCTTCACCGACGCCCGCTACGGCGACTTCGGCAGCGGGAACGTGCTTGCCACGCCGCTGGGCGAGATCCTCGCCGACGCCGGCCGGACGCCGTGGGTGGACGAGTTCCTCACCGGGGTGGAGGCGTGCCGGTCGACCTGCGCGTATTTCGGTTTCTGCGGGGGCGGCCACGCCGCCAACCGCTACTTCGAGCAGGGGCGGTTCGACGGTACGGAGACCGAGCACTGCCGGAACAGCAAGATCCGCCTATTGGAGGGAGTGTTGGAGCATGCCCGAGATCACCAGTGACACCGACCGGGACGCGGTCGCCGACCGGGTGCGGGATGCCGCCGCGGGGTTGACCGCGCTGCTCCACGAGGCCGAGGCGGCACGCCTGCTGCGGGCGGAGGTGTCGGGCGGGGACGGCGCCAACGCGGTGTGCGCGTGGAACCACTTCGAGAACATCCCGACGTTCTACAACTGGAACAATCGCCCGCGCTGAGGTGCCGGTTCCGCGATCAGGGACCTGTCGGCGCGGGGAGGCATCCCGGTGCGGCAGGTCCCTGATCGTCGGTCGTACGTCGGCGCCGGCTGAGCACATGCGTGAGCACGCGGGGGCTGCCGCGTGCTCAGTGTGACCGGAGGTCAGCGGGTCGGACGGGCCCAGGGGTCCGGGTCGTCGTCCGCGTGGTCCTCGTCATCGTCGTCGACATACTCTTTGTAGTCGTCGTCGAAGTTGTGCTCAGACTTACCACTACCCGCCAGTTCGCGCTGCAAGGCGGTTAGGTCGGTGTTCGGGGAGTGGTACTTCAACTCCCGGGCCACCTTTGTCTGCTTGGCCTTAGCACGGCCGCGCCCCATGGCTCGACCCCCTCGCACAGAATGCGGGGCAGCCCGAAGGCGGGCCCCGATGACGTCAGGCATCTCTCGTGGCTCTTACGGTACATGGGGATGCCACCGTTCGGCACCTCGGGTCACCGTCGACCGGCCCTGCGCGTCGCAGTGTTCCGACCGTCACAAAGTGTACCCGGTAAGGAGTGCTTGCCGGGGTCGGCCGTGACAGCGGGCAAATCGGCACGAAGTTACCTACGTCCAGCCTAACGCCCTGGTCGGCCGCAGGCGGCCCCGGGGCGGAGCCGGTGGGTCCGCCCCCGGGAGCCGTTCACCGCAGGTGAATGCTGCGCAGCCGGCCGACCTCGGCCATCCGCCGCTCGGCGAGCCGGTCCGCGGCGACCGCCGGTGGGACACCCTCGTCGTCGGCGAGTCGCAGGATCTCGCGGGTGGTGTCGAAGATCCGGGTGGCGCGCAGCTTGGCCCGCTCGAAGTTGAAGCCCTCGATTTCGTCGGCGACCTGGATCACGCCGCCGGCGTTCACCACGTAGTCCGGGGTGTAGAGGATGCCCCGGTCGGCGAGCACCTTCTCGATGCCCGCGTGGGCGAGCTGGTTGTTCGCCGCGCCGGCGACCACCCTGGCCCGCAGCACCGGCACGGTCTCGTCGTCGAGCGCGCCGCCGAGCGCGCACGGGGCGTACACGTCGATGTCGGACGCGACGAGCGCCGCGGTGTCGTCGACCAGGGCGACCTGCGGGTGGGTGGTGCGGGCCCACTCCCGGGCGCGGCTGCTGACGTCGGTCGCGACCACCTCGGCGCCGTCGTCCAGCAGGTGCCCGGTCAGATATTTGCCGACCTTGCCCAGGCCCGCCACACCGACCCGCCGGCCGGCGAGCGTCGAGCTGCCCCAGACGTGCTCGGCGGCGGCCCGCATGCCCTGGTAGACGCCCCAGGCGGTGAGGATCGAGGAGTCGCCGGCGCCGCCGTGCTCCACGCTGCGGCCGGTCACGAAGCGGGTCTCGCGGGCGATCACGTCCATGTCCGGGACGTAGGTGCCGACGTCGCAGGCGGTGTAGTAGCGGCCGTTGAGCGACTCCACGAAGCGGCCGTACGCGCGCAGCAGGGCCTCGCTCTTGAGCTGCTCCGGGTCACCCCAGATGACCGCCTTGCCGCCGCCGAGGTCGAGGCCGGCCAGGGCGTTCTTGTACGCCATGCCCCGCGAGAGGTCCAGCACGTCGGCGAGGGCGTCGGCCTCGCTGGCGTACGGGTAGAACCGGGTGCCACCGAGCGCGGGGCCCAGCGCGGTGGAGTAGATCCCGATGATCGCCTTCAGGCCGGACTGCTTGTCCTGGCAGAACACGACCTGTTCGTGACCTGTGGATGCGGGGTCGTCGGTGCTGGCAAATACGCCCATGGCTGACTCCTGTGTCGGTGTGCGACCTTGTGGGCCGCGGACCTGGGTGGCGCGGCCGGCGGGATGACGCCGGTGTCGTTGAGCCTAATATCGGCCGGAACCGTACTGTCGCCCACGTCACGGTGCCGGTGTGACGGTGGCGACGGGCGGTCCCGTCTCGTGGGAGGATCGCGCCGTGCCGTCGCTCTTCGCTTCATACCTGCGCGTGTACGAGCCGCTGACCGCCTTCGACCGGGATCGGCAGTCATACTGGCGCCGGTACGTCACCGAAGGTCGGGCGATCGCGCCGCTGGAGGGGCCGGGCCGGCAGCGGACCTCGGTGATCGAGGCGCTCGGCGCGGGCTGGACCCGGCTGCCCGAGCTGCCGGAGGAGGCGTACGTCCTGGAAGCCGACGACACGCTGCTGGTCTGCCCGTGGAACCTGCGGATCCGGGTCGCCGAGGCGGCGCTGAGCGCCCGCGACGGCGTGCCCTCGGTGCTCGCCGACGCGTTCGTGCCGCCGGTGCTCGCCGGGCAGGCCAAGGCCGTGGTGGAAGACTGGCGCAGCGGGGCGCGGGTGCTGGAGCACGGCGTGCCGCGCGTGCACGAACAGGTCGCCACCTGGGGGGTGCCGCTGCGGTGGTTCGTGCTCTTCGAGGCCGGGGAACGGCACCTGGTCACCGATGCGGGGCGGCGGGCGCTGCGCTACCGCACGGAGATCTCCAAGGCCCGTCGCCGTTCCTCCCGGGCGCTGTCCGTGCTGCGCAAGTCGGTCGGGGAGGCGCCGATCACCGAGGCGGTCGAGGAGGCCGCCCGCTGGCTGGAGGAGTTCCACCCGAGGTCGGTGGTGGAGCTGGACTACGGCGGTCTGGTGCAGCTGCTGCCGGACGAGACGCTTGCGGCCGACGACTCGACCGAGCTGGTCGCGGCGGGCCTGGCCGGGCTGTCCCGGGGCGAGGCCGAGGAAGCTTCGGCGGCGTACGACAAGCTGGTGGCCCGCTGGCGCGCGGTGCAACTTCTGGAGCGCTGCAATTGACGCCCGGTTCGTCCATTTTTGCGATGGCGGATCCGAAACTGTCTCGTAGTTGACGCATCACGAACCGTGATCATGAGTCCGAATAAGGTAGGTTCTGCGACATAAAAGTAGTAAAAATCGGGCATGCTTCATCCGTCCGTCTAGGGACCTTCAGCCGTTCGGCCCATGTCGGACATCGGGGACTAGCCGGACCATGGGAGACGCGTCGGCCGGCGGGACCCCGGCCGATGTCTATACATGTGGAGGAGTGACCCCGATGGCATCGCGAACGCACGAACCAGAGCCGCTACTGACACCGGCCGAGGTGGCGTCGATGTTCCGTGTCGACCCTAAGACGGTGACCCGGTGGGCAAAGGCTGGCAAGCTCAGCGCCATCCGGACCCTGGGCGGCCACCGCAGATACCGCGAGTCGGAGGTTCGAGCCCTACTTCAGGGGCAGATCCCCCAGCAGCGGCAGGGGGACTGACGACCCGGACATTCTCTCAGGCGTTCCGATCAGGGGCGGTCGACCGTCGCAGCAGCGACGATCACCGCCCCTGATCGTGTCCGGAGGTCACACCGTCGAGCACGATCCGCAACCCCACCGTGCCGCCCTCGCCCCGGCGCAGCCGGCTACCGAGCAACGTCATCCGCCCGATCACCCGGTATTTCTGCTTGAGCAGCCCCCGCACCCGGCGGGTGTGCTCCGGGTCGTCGATCGTCGCGTGCCCCGCCACCGCCTCACCGCGCGGATTGCCGCGTACGTCGCACGGTGCCACCGTGACCCGGCCGTCGCGCCGGATCCGCTTCACCTTGCCGGAGTCGGACACCGTCCACACCGCGAGCGCGTCGCCGTCGCGCACCGCCCACACCGGCGTCGCCACCGCCCGCCCGTCCTTGCGGAACGTGGTGAGCAGCACGTACTTCTCCGCAGCCAGGCGGTCCAGGTCGGTCACGACGCCCAGGATACGGCCGCGACAGCGCTGCCGAGCCCGGATAGCGTGCTCGCATGACCCCCGAACCAACGATCGGCGACGTGTTCGGCGAGATGATCCGCGACGCGTACGCCGTGGCCACCGGGGTCGGCCCCCGGCCGATGGCCGGCGGACGCCTGCCGCGCCCGGTCATCGAGATCATCGAGCGGGACGACGGGCTGGTCAACGGCGCGCCCGCCGGGCACTACCTGGACCCGCCGCCGCAGTGGCAGCCGCACGACCACCGGGCGGTGGACCGGGTCCACGGGCACGTGCTCGACATCGGCGTGGGCGGCGGTCGGATCGCGCTGCACCTCCAGGAGCGCGGGGTGCCGGTCACCGGGCTGGACACCTCGCTCGGCGCGCTGCGGGTCAGCCGTCACCGGGGCGTACGCGAGCTGGTGCACGCCACCGTCGACGAGCACGCCGCCAGCGGCCGGCGCTACGACACGTTCCTGCTGCTCGGCAACAACCTCGGCCTGTTCGAGGGCCGCGAGCGGGCCCCGGTGCTGCTGGCCGCGCTCGCCGCGCTGGCCCGACCCGGGGCACGGGTGATCGCCCACGGCACCGACCCGTACGGCACCACCGATCCGGTGCACACCGGCTACCACGAGGCGAACCGGCGGCGGGGCCGGCTGGGCGGGCAGCTACGGCTGCGGTTGCGCTACCGGCTGCTCGGCACCGACTGGTTCGACTACCTGGTCTGCTCGCCCACGGAGTTCGCCGAGCTGGTCCAGGACAGCCCGTGGCGACTGACCGACGTGGACGACACCGATCACCCCTACTATCTCGCCACGCTCACGCTGAGAGGTTAAGAAGGGGCCCCTCCTATCGCGTAGGCGATAAGAAGGGCCCCCGCCTTACCTCTCAGACCTGGACGGTGGGCGTGGTCTGCTCGGGCGGCAGGCCGCCGTCGCCGTCGACCACCTCGTCCGGGGTGCCGTCCTCGTCGATGTCGACCATGGTGATGTCCACCTTGCCGTCGCCGTCGGTGTCGAACTGGAACAGGTCGGCCTTGCCGTCGCCGTCGGTGTCCACCACCCACACGTCGGTCTTGCCGTCGTTGTTGGTGTCCGCGCGAAGCAGGTCCACCCGCTCGTCACCGCGCGTCTCGACCGTCTCGGTGCTCTCCGCGCTCTCCGGTGCCTGGCTCATCTCGATCCTTCCTTCGGCGTTGACGGCGGTCTTTACCCCGTCCGCCCGCCCCCCACGCATGCCCGGCGGCCCCGCCGACGCATAGGGTCGCATCCAGGATCGAGCGAGCGGCCGGCCGGGCGGCGGAGACCCCGTGCGCCACCGCCGCGACGAGGGGACACGATGAGTGGTCGATTTGTGGTCGTCGGAGCCGGCACCATGGGCCTCGGCATCGCCTACGTGGCGGCCGGCGCCGGATACGCGGTCGAGCTGGTCGAGGTCGACCCGCAGCGGGGGGCGGACGCCGTCCGGCGGCTCGGCGAGCTGTGGGACCGCGCCGTCGCGCGCGGGAAGCTGACCGCCGAGGCGGCCACCGCCAACCGGGTGCGGGTGACGCCGCGTACCGGCCTGGCCGAGGTTGCCGACGGACCGGACGTGATCGTCGAGGCGGTGCCCGAGCGGCTCGACCTCAAGCGGACGGTGCTCCGGGAGGCCGAGGGTCGCCGACCGGCGCTGCTGGGCAGCAACACGTCGAGCATCCCGATCGCCGAGCTGGCCGCCGGGCTGGACCGTCCGGGGGACTTCCTCGGGCTGCACTTCTTCAACCCGGTCTGGGCGATGGCGCTGCTCGAGGTCGTGGTCGGCCCGGCCACCGCGCCGGAGACCACCGCGGCGGCCGTCACGCTCGCGGCGCGCCTGGGCAAGGACCCCGTCGTGGTACGCGACATGCCCGGCTTCGCCACCTCCCGGCTCGGTGTCACGCTCGGCCTGGAGGCGATCCGGATGGTGGCCGACGGGGTGGCCGACCCGGCCGACATCGACAAGGCGATGGTGCTCGGCTACCGGCACCCGGTCGGCCCGCTGGAGCTGACCGACCTGGTCGGGCTGGACGTCCGGCTCGACATCGCCCGCACCCTCCAGGCCGCGTACGGTGACCGGTTCGCGCCGCCGCCGCTGCTTGCCGAGATGGTCGCCGCCGGCAAGCTGGGCAAGAAGTCCGGGCAGGGCTTCTACACCTGGGAAGGCGGCGTTCGACGTGAGCGCGAGGAGTGAGCTTGCGAGCCCCGCAGTCGCGAACGAAAGGCAAGCACGGTGAGCGCGAGGAGTGAGCTTGCGAGCCCCGCAGTCGCGAACGAAAGGCTGGCACAGCAATGAGTGGGCTGCGGATCGAGGAACTGGCGGACCGGCTCGTGGTCACGCTCGACCGGCCGGAGAAGCGCAACGCGATCGACGCCGACCTGGTCGGTGAACTGCACGACGTCTGCGCCGAACTGGAGGCCCGCCCCCGGCTGATGCTGCTCACCGGCGGGACGGACGGCATCTTCGCCGGTGGCGCCGACATCGCGCAGCTCCGCGAACGCGGTCGGCTGGACGCGCTGGCCGCCATCAACCAGGGCGTCTTCGCCCGGATCCGGGCGCTGCCGCTGCCCACCGTGGCGGCGGTCGACGGCCCGGCGCTCGGCGGCGGCGCCGAGCTGGCGTACGCCTGCGATCTTCGGGTGTGCACGGAGCGTGCGGTCTTCGGCCAGCCCGAGGTGCGGTTGGGCATCCTGGCCGGCGCCGGCGCGACCTACCGGTTGCCGGCGCTGATCGGCGAGGCTCGGGCCAAGGAAATGCTCTTCACCGGCCGGCGGGTGGGGGCGGACGAGGCGCTGCGGATCGGCCTGGTGAACCGGGTGGTGCCGGCGCCGGCGGAGCTGCTGCCCGCCGCCCACAACCTGCTCGACGAGATCGGCAAGGGCTCCGCGCTGGCCCTGCGGCTGACCAAGCTGGCGGTGGACGCGCCACCGGCCGCGCACCCGCAGCTCGACCTGCTGAGCCAGGCGGTGCTCTTCGAGGACGAGGAGAAGCATCGGCGGATGACCGACTTCCTGGAGCGGCGCCGGGCACGCTGAGGCGCCACGGCGAGGGCCGCACCGGATCCACCGGTGCGGCCCGCGATGCCTGGCGGCTCAGTTCCGGATCTGGACCCCGGCGTCGGCCAGTGCGGTGATCGCCCCCGCCGACTCGCCGAACCCGATCACCAGCACCGCCTCCGGCCCGAAGCTCTTGATGTCCTGGGCGATGCCGGTGAAGTCGACGGGCGTGTTCGGGTCGGCCGGCGGCATGTAGGTGAGCAGCTTGACCCGGTCCGCGCCCACCCCGGCCTTCTCCAGCTCGGACCGGACGTTTTCCTGGAGGCCCTCGCCGTAGGAGTCCTTCCGGGCCAGGAGCACGATCTTGCGGGGCCCGTCCCGCAGCATCACGTCGGCGAGCGCCCGGCCCTGGAGGCTGTCCGGCGGCGCGGTGCGGAAGTAGAGGCCCTTGTCGTCGATGGTGCTCAACCCGGCGTCGGTGTTCGACGGGGAGAAGAGGATCCGTCCGGCCGCCACCACGTCCGGCAGCACCTCGCGGGAGATGCCGGACGCGCCGGCGCCGATGATCACCGAGACGCCCTCGCTGACGTGCGAGGCCACCGTCGCCTTCGCCACCGCCGGGTTGGTGCCGTCGTCGCCCGCGATGAACCTGACCGGCTCGCCGAGCACCCCGCCGCCGGCGTTGACCTCGTTGATCGCGAGCGTGACCCCGGCGGCCATCGGCGGGTACGCCAGTGCCAGGTCACCGGTCTTCGGCAGCAGGCCGCCGATGAGCAGCGGCGCGTCCTTCGCCTTCCCGCCGCGGGGCTTGCGACCGCGCGGTGGGGTCTTGGTGCTCACCCCGGACTCCTCGCCGGCGCCGACGAACTCGGTCTTCGCGTCGTCGAGTTTCTGGTTGTCGAAGTGCAGCGTGCCGTAGCTCGCGGTGGCCGGCTCGCCGGTGTCGGTGAATCCGGCCCGGTTCAGCGACACACCCCGGTATTCCAGGTCCTGGCCGGCGCGGGCCAGCTGGAGGCAGGACTTCACGGTGTCGCAGATCTGGCCGCCGGTGGTCACCCCGACGATCTGCTTGGCGATCTCGGCCGGCGCGGTGGTGCCGGCCACCTGGGCGGCCAGGGCGCTGATCACCACGGCGTCGTAGGACTCGGCGGAGTAGAGGTAGTCGGTCAACTTCGGATCGACGTTGCGTAGCCGTTCCTTGAAGCTCTCCGGCAACGGTGTCAGGGGGGTGGTGCCCTTCATCCCGTTGAGAAGATTTGCCCGGTCCTTGAGTTCCGCGGCGAAGGAGTTCTGCATATTGCCGTCGGTGCCGTAGAGGCGGACCTGGGTGGTGGCCGCGTCCTTCGGCTCGTCACTCCCGCAGGCGCTGGTAGCGAGCAGGAGCGCCGCGCAGGCCATGGACAGGGCCGCGCGCGACGTGCGATTTCCAAGCATGGTCGTCCTTCCTCCGGCGAAGGTCCGCTGCGCACATTAGCGTGCCCGCGCAGCACGCGGGACCGTGGACCTGGCTCCGTCGGCACCTCGACTGCGGGAATGACTCTGCGTGATCGTCGACCCGTTTCCGGGTCACCGGTTTGCCCTCCGGCGTTACTGTTCCGCAGGTGACCGACGACGCACAGCAGACGCTCGACGACGCGACCGCCGTGCTCCGTTCGGCGTTGGCCGGCGACGGCGACGGCGTGGTCGGCGCCTTCGACGCGGTGGTGGACCGCCGCGGGCTGGCCGGTGCGTACGGGGTGGCCTGGTGCCTGGCCGCCACCATGCTCGGCGACGACGCTCCCGGTGGCGCCGCCGCCCTCGACTTCCCCGGCATCGACCAGGCCGACTACGACACCCGCTGGGTGGCCCGCTTCGTCAGCGCGTATGCCAACGACGACGCCGACACCGGTGAGGCGCTGTTCGGCGCGGCGGCGGCCGACGGGCTGCTGCCCGCCTGCCTGCTCACGCTCGCCGGCTCGACCATCGCCACGCTGCGCAGCCGGGAGGGCTGACACCGCGCCCCCGCGTTGTGATACCTCTGACTGATGTCCCAGGCGATGCTCGGCAAGGTGCGCAAGCTGCTCGCCCAGGCCGAGGACCCGGCCTGCACGCCCGCCGAGTCGGCCACCTTCATGGCCAAGGCCACCGAGCTGATCGCCCGGTACGGCGTCGACCGCGCGCTGCTCGCCGCCCGCGAGCCGGCCGTCGATCCGATCGGGGACCGCACGGTCGAGGTGGTCGCGCCGTACGCGCGGGACAAGGCCGGTCTGCTCGCTGCCGTCGCGGACCCGCTGCGGTGCCGCTGCGTACGCCGACGGCAGGGCGACACCTACGTGATGCACCTGTTCGGCTTCGCCAGCGACCTGGAACGGGTCGAGTTGCTCTTCACCTCGCTGCTGGTGCAGGCGGCACACGGATTGGCCGGGACGGTGGTGCCGGTCGGGGAGCATCCGGCCGCGTTCCGGCGCAGTTGGCTCGCCGGCTTCGCCCAGGTCGTCGCCGAGCGGCTGCGGGCGGCCGAGGCCGGGGCGGTCGCCGAGGCCGGGGCGCCCTCGGTGGCGCTGGTGCTGGCCGACCGCTCCGACCGTGTCCAACGCCGCCTCGCCGAGGTGTACCCGCGACTGCGTACCGCCCCGCGCCGCCGGCTCGCCGGGGGCGGCTTCGCTCCCGGCGCCGCCGCCGGTCGTCGCGCCGACCTGGGCGGCAGCGGGCTGACCGGCGCCGGCGCGAGCCCCGGGATAGCCGGCGGCTGACCGGTCCGGCGGCGTCCCGCCCGGCGCTCAGACGGTGGTACGGGCGACCGTCGCCAGATAGCGGCAGAGCAGTTCGTGCCAGCCGGCGGTGAGCACCTCCCGGTAGTCCTCGGCGGCCGTGCCGTGCCGGTCGAAGTAGCGGTGCTCGACGTCCACCCGGGTCGACTCGGGGCCTTCGGGGTGGAAGAGCACCTCCACCTCACTGGCCCGGGCCGGATCCGGCAGCGGCACCCGGTCCGGCCCGATCTGCCAGGTGAACACCAGTCGCCGGGGCGGATCCCAGGTCAGCACGCGACCCCAGTCGTTGCGGAAGCCGTACGGGCCGATCTCGTAGAGCATCCCGCCGGCCCGTGGCTCCATGCCGAGCGCGGCCAGTGCCTCCGGCCCGGACCAGGTGTATTCGCGTACCCACCAGTCGGCAAGCGCGCCGGTGAAGACGGCGTACGCCTGCTCGGCGGGCGCCGGGACGAGGAGGCTGCTGCGGAGGGAGAAGCGGTCGGATTCCTGCCGGACCTCATCCGGATCGGCCATCTCCTGTCCCATAAGCCCGGACCATACCGGCTGATGTCTCGCTGTGCAGCTTCGGTTTCGCCCGCTTTCGGACAACGGGGACCCGCCGTCCCGACAACGGAAGCGGTCGCACCGGCGGTCACCAGGGGACACGTGACTCATGGATGCCGTACCGGAAATCGGGTAACCGCCGCTGACCCGAACCGGCCGATGGGGGAGCGGGAGCATGAGCGACAGCGGCGCCGCCGAGCGGAAGCCCGAACAACCGACC
The DNA here is from genome assembly GCF_027497235.1 of Micromonospora sp. WMMD1128. NCBI lineage: Bacteria > Bacillati > Actinomycetota > Actinomycetes > Micromonosporales > Micromonosporaceae > Micromonospora > Micromonospora sp. WMMD1128. The sequence goes on along the minus strand of NZ_CP114902.1, from coordinate 6,212,281 downwards.
TCCCGGGGTACGGCCGAAGCGGAGCCGGACGTCCTGCTCGACGTGCCGGAACTGTCGGTTGACGAGATCCGGCTGGCGGTGGACGGGCTCGACGCGGACCTCTCGTTGCGCGCCCGGCTGGCCAACCTGCTCCAGATCGACGCCGGCGTCCGGGTGCACCTGGAGGGCGTCGAGCTGGACATCGCCGGCGTCCGGGCCGAGGCCCTGCTGAAGGTACGGCTGGAGAAGCTGGTGCAGATCCTGGACCGGGCCCTGGCGACGATCGACCGCAATCCCGAGCTGATCGACGCGCTGGCCCGGTCCGCCGGGGCCGTCGTCGACGACGTGCACCGGACGGCCGGCCAGGTCGCGGCGCCGGTCGTGGACCGGACCGGACGGCGGGTGGTCGGGGCCGGTGAGCTGGTGGACCGGCCCCTCGCGGCGGCGGCCGGCGACACCGAGCCCCGCCCACCGTTCCGGACCGCCCGGGGCGAACCTTCCGAAGGAGGGCGGAAGCAGTCGGCCGAGGCAGGTGGCGACGCCGAACCGGGTGGCGACAGCGGGTCGGGTGACAGTGCCAGGTCAGCGGAGGGTGGCGGGCCGGGTGCTGGCGCCGCATCGGGTGGGACAGCACAGCCTCCCGGAGCCGGGGCGGCGCAGTTGGCCGGGCAGGCCGGGCAGACACTGCGGCAGGCCGGCCGGAGCGTCTGGGAGGCGATCCAGAGCGGCATGGCTCAGCACCGTCAGCAGCGCCCGGGCCGGTGAACGCCGCAGAGCGCCAGATCTTGGAGAGAAACGGCCCCTGGAGGGGCCCGGAGCTTCCAAGATCCACCCTGGATGCAGGCGGTCTAGAGAACGTCGAACTCGTTGCCCTCGGGGTCGGCCATCGTCACGTGGTCAGGCGTCCCGTCCGGTTCGTCGACCCGGAGCACGGTCCCGCCCGCCGTCACCAGCTTGTCGACCGCCGCCCGGACCCGCGGCCAGCGGACCTCGAACGGCTCCTGCCGGCCGCCGCCGACGTGGACGTCGAAGTGCATGCGGTTCTTGACCACCTTCGGCTCCGGCACGCGCAGGAACGACACCCCGGGCCGGACGCCGTCCGGGTCCTCGATGAAGGCGCCGTCGTCCCACTCGTCCTCGGGGATCTCGAAGTGGGCCTGCCACGCCTCCCAGGAGGCGAACCCGGCCGGCGGGGCGGCCGGGACGTATCCCAGCGCGAGGCACCAGAACGCCGCCAACTCGCGCGGACTCGCGCAGTCGACGGTCAACGACCACTGCTCGGACACCGCCACACCGTAGACCCTCCGAGGTCCCGCCGAAAGCCGAGGCGAAAAGCAGAACGCCGACCGGCGTTCGCGGTGAGCGGGTGCAAGGCCTGAAGGGACGGTGCCGAGACCACGGCGGGACCAACGACCACGGGAAGCCTTGCGGGGCATGTCTGTCGCCGGGGTGGAACCGGTGCGTCAACCACATCGGGCCCGGCCCGGACGCTGTGTCCGATTGCGACTGTTCAGGGGTACTGAGCCTGGATGTGCCGGACGGTGGCCCCACCGGCTGCGGCACTCGTGCGCGGCGTGGATGTTTGCCCGGGGCGTTCCACAGTTGGTGGTATCGCGCCGGCTCGGCCACGCCACCCTGGCTGTGACGAGTGAGATCTACGGGCACCTGATGCCGGAGTCTAACGAGGAAGCGGCGGCGGCCTTGGGCGGGATGCGCTCAAAGCCGGCTAAGGGGGTCATCGACGACGTCGACGAGGAGGACTTGGCGAGGAGGAGTAAGTCGAAGACCTCGGGCTTCGCCCCGAGGCCCGGCCCTCCTCAGTGATTAGTCGGGGCGGATCAGTTCGCCGAGCACCACAGGACGCTGAACGGTCTACGGCTGCCTGACGAGGAAGTCCGCCAGATGCGGCGCTAGATTAAAAAATGCGGACCTCACCGAGGTCCGCATTTCCATCTTGATCCCAGCACTCATCCGTCGAGGGATCGGAGCAGTCGCACCGCCTCGGCTGTCGCGCGATGCTGCAACGCAAGATCTCTGCGTAGGTCCTGCACGTCGTACTCCTGGCCACACATTAGGGTGATGACCGGTACCCACTCGCCACCATCCCCAGTGCTGTAGGGCAACCACGAGGAGCCGACTTCAACGGGGCGATGTACGGCCTTGTTGCGGCACTTGATCGCGTCGTAGATCAAGTCCAGGCTGGTGGACCAGTGCAAGCGCCTCTGCTCGTCGAGCCTCTGCCGAATGGAGCGGAGGAGTTGCCCGGCGGGGCGGGCGACGTTCTGCCCAGGATCAAGGCGAACGAGAATCATCCCGAGAACGGTCTCCGTCTCCGCCGCCTGCGCCATGATCAACCCTCGAAGCCGGTGCATCTCCGTAACATAGTCATCGTCGTGCGGGTCGTTGTTGTCCTCCGGATACAGCTCGTTCCACACAGTCCGCCAGGACACTGCCGCTTCACGGAACGCGCGGCCGGCCGCTTCTGTCACGAGCCGAGTATTGCCCCTGCACAGGCCTACGTACAGCCCGCCCGGCCGAACGGCGTCTTGGCGCTTGTCGCGAGAACGGGGGCAGTGTGCCCGCTGCGTTTCCCGTCTGCAGGTGAGCCGAGGGGCAACGGCGGTGAATTGCTGGACGTGGCAGCCCGCGTGGCGCAGTTGGTCGAGAACGCCAAACTGTCCGAGGAACGTCGGGATCAAGCCGCTGCTCGTAGACTCGATCTACACGGCGCTTCACCCGCCGACATCGCCGCAGGCTGGATGCTCCCGGGCCCCGCCGGCCACGGGCGCTCCAAGGATCTTAGGCGCCCAGGCATTAAGCTCTGCGTCGCATCGCCTTACGTCGTGATTCGATGCTCACAACCCGAATATGGCTTTCCCGAGTCGGCCCGACTTGGCTCTCGGCAGCACGAGCCAGCTGAGGGGTGGGGGCGATTGACCTCAAGACGGTTGGGTGGATTGCGAGCTTTTCTGACCCTTGAAGGTACGGGCGCGGTCCAAAGCGCCGAGAGAGCAACGTCCACAACAGCTTCGGCGATTCGTGTCCTACCGAGACCGGCTCATGCTTCCTCCAGCCCTTTGCAGATAGCTGCACGAACAAGGAGTTCTTGCGAGTATCACCGATGGCCCCGACTGTGTAGCCTCGCATGATCAAAGCCTGGATAGAAACGCCCCAAGTCGCTTTGAGTCTTGCGTAGTCCGAGAGCGAAAGCGCGTCTGACATGCTGGTTTGTGCGCGGTCGAGAGGCATTAGCAAGGCCGTGGCAAAGAGGTTGGCTTCCTCTTCCGCTTGGTTGTGTGTCGTGCGGGGTCGGAAGGTGTGAAGCACCAGATGTCCGAGCTCATGCCCTAGTGTGAAGCGGTCCCGGTCACCTTGATGCCCGGGGAAATAGCCGATCAAGGCTGTTGCGCCGAGGCCGCCCCAGTGGGAGACACCAAAGTGCCCGACCGCGGCTTGCTCCTCACCGCCAGCGTCCGGGAGGACCATTGGTGCTACTGCGATGCCGGCACGCTCAAGCGCACGAGTCAGATGCGGGATGGGCTTGTCAGGCGCCAGCTGCAGCGCCTCACGCGTCTCGCGGCTTAACTGTTCGATCTCGGTGTTCGTTAGGGGCGCCTCCCCGGATGCAAAGGGAAGTGACGGGGTGGGATAGCCCTCGGCGTCTACCAGGTCTTCGGTGACACGGTAGCTCTCACCGTAGATGGCATGTACCCGCCGAGTCGTGGTCTTCCTGGCTGCGGAAGACTTCCGAAATCGGAGGCTGTCGAGCGGGACAGACGAGGGTCGCGCCTGGAAGAAGCTAACGGGTGTGCCGGTTGCGTCAGCAATCTGCTTCAGCTTGTCGTCGGCCGCGTCTCTGCTGGACGTTTCCACCTCGGAGATCCAGGGCTGGCTGACGCCAGACACCTCAGCTAGCTGACTCTGTGTCAGTCCGAGGATGTCGCGCAGGGTCTTTAGCCGCTCACCCGGCGCTGCCGCCAGCATTCTCGCTCCCGCCTTCCAGTTCATCCTCGTTCGGGATGCTTAGCTCCATGCCTTCGTCCGAGGGCTCGAACTCTAGTGCAGCAAGATCCTCAGCCGTCTCCGGCAGGATGAAGTCGATGTCCGTCTTGGCGCGATCGCCCCACTTCCAGTTCCCGATAGGTCTAACCACTCGGAAGGTGGGAACGCCCGTCTTCGGGTCGATTCGCCAAACGAACAGCAGTCGATCATCCGGCGGGCCGAAGAGGCGCTGCTGCAGCATCGTGAAGAGCGGAGGGTTCCTGTAGTACGCCTGACGCGCGGCGTTGCTCCCGGCGGGAGGGACGTCCGAGTCACGAACCGCATGAAGAAGACGCACTCGGTAGTCACCGTCGGTCAACCAGAGCTCGCCGTTGCGGGCATGGTTCCCGGCCAAACCCCAAGGGCTGATGTGCAGACCGCCGAGTCGAAGGTGGGCGAAGGCGCGGACGCTGTGCGTCGCGTACCACCCATACTGTGCCACTTCATCGAACTCGGGCAGCGCAGCCCGACGCCGCTGGTCGGCCCAGGTGAAGACGTCGTGAAGTGGTTCACAGAGTGACGTGAGAGCTGCGCGGATCCGCTCGACGTCCTGGTTAATCATGGGCGCGATATTATCAGCCAGATTTTTAACGCGGAAGTAGCGACTCGCGTCGGCGTGTCTGGCAGTAGTGCGGGGCAAGGAGGGCCCGGCGACAACTGGCTTGCTGGCTGACCAGGCTGGGGGCCACACGTGGGAGCTACCGGGGCGAACTCGGCCGGACGAGGCCGGAGACGATGGCTGGCTTCATCAGACCCACGGGGCCGAACTGTCGGCCCGCTTCGGTCTGCAGGCCTAAGCAGCTACTCGCAGACCTCTGGCCATCACTTTCGCTTATATCGGCGAGGCGTCGTGACGGTGCGTGAGCCCTTGGGCTCACGGGCAGCCGAGGCCGCGAGGACCTCCATCGATGGAGGCGGTGGCTACATCAAAAGGGCGGTGACCGCATTTCTGCTGGTCACCGCCCTGGTAGCCCGGCGAAAGGCTATGTGGCCAGGGGCGGGGTCGAACCGCCGACCTTCCGATTTTCAGTCGGACGCTCGTACCAACTGAGCTACCTGGCCGTGGTGCTCGGCACATGCTACCGCACGGCCGATACGCAGAACGCCGCGCAATGATGTGCGCGGCGTCAGCGCTTGCGGTCCTGACGGGACTTGAACCCGCGACCTCCGCCTTGACAGGGCGGCGAGCACTCCAACTGCTCCACAGGACCTGGCTGGTGTTGCCTCCGGCGTGAGCCGGATCGTGCCCCCAACGGGATTCGAACCCGTGCTACCGCCTTGAAAGGGCGGCGTCCTGGGCCGCTAGACGATGAGGGCGGCCCCGCCATCATTGCACACTCGCAACATCAAGCGGACTTGCTCCCATCCGGCCCCGCCGGAGGCATGAAGAGCATATGTCATGCCTCCTCCGCCGGCCAAACCGGTATGGCCGCGGGCACATCACCGGGCAGAGCCGCAGCTCAGCGGCGGTGTCACCGCAGTCGGGCGATCCCGTACCGCCGCTTGAGATCCGGGATCAGGTGCCGGCAGGCGGCCATCGTCTGGGTCCGGTCGCCGCCCGCGTCGTGCATCAACACGACCGAACCGTGGTGGGTGGAGGACCTCACCCGCTTGATGATCTTCTGCGCCGGTGGGTGGTCCCAGTCCTGCGGGTCGACGCTCCAGTGCAACGGGCGCAGCCCCAGCTGGTCGGCGACGGCGAGTTCCTCGGCGGTCCACCGGCCGCCGGGCTGGCGGAACCAGGTGATCTGCGCCTTCGGGGCCGCCTCGCGGATGACCCGGTTCGTTCGCTCCAGGTCGGCCCGGATCTCCGCGACCGGGCGCCGGCCGAGGTCGAGGTCGTGCCGCCAGCTGTGGTTGCAGATTTGGTGACCCTCCCGGACGATCTGGGCCACCAGTTCCGGGTAATGCTTGGCCTGCCTGCCGACCAGGCAGAACGTCGCGGTGACGTGAGCCGCCCGGAGCTGGGCCAGGATCTGCGGGGTGTAGCGGGGGTCCGGCCCGTCGTCGAAGGTGAGCGCCACCCCGGGGCTGCCACTGCGCCGGTGCAGGCCGGCCGGGAGCTTCTTGGGCAGCGGTCGCAGCTTCGGCTTCGGTGATGGGGTGGTGCGGGTCGGCCGAGGTGTCGGACTGGACGTCGGCTTCGGCGTGGACGTGGCGGAGGGCGAGGCGGCGACCTTCTCCGGGGTCTTGCCCGAACCGCCGCAGCCGGCGACGAAAAGTACCAGGCCGAGGGCGAACGCCAGCACGGTGCGTGGACGCATCTGTCGCTCCCGGAGGGGTCGGGGTCAGATGGACTTTCCGACCGTAGTGGACGCCACCCCCGAGTGGGAGAGGGGGGCGTCAGCCCGCCGCCGACTGGTCGAGCGAATCCCGGACGGCCACGGCCAGCGAGAGCGCCTCGGCCAGGTCGACCGGGCGGACCACCCCGGCCGGCAGCGAGTCCGCCCGCCAGCCCGGCCCGGCGGCCAGCACCAGCAGCGGCCGGCGCGGAACGGCCAGCAGCGCGGCGAGTTGGTGCGGGTCGGCGGTGGCCCGGGTGTGCGACCAGAGCACCACGGCCGCCGGCCCGGTCCGGTTGACCGCCTCGACCAGGGCGGCCACGGGCATCCGGGCACCGAGCATGCGATAGCTCACACCGGCCTCGGCGAGCGCGGCGGCCAGCGCCTCCAACGGCAGGGAGTGTTGCTCTTCGTCGGCGCAGGAGAGCAGGATCCGGGGCGGCCCGGCGGTGGGGTGTGCCCGGGCCACCGCGGCGAACGCCTCGGAGACGCACCGGGACACCAGGTGCTCCACCTCGATCAGCCCGGCGGTCGCCGCGTGTCGTTCCCCGATGCCGGCGAGCACCGGCCGGAGCAGGGCCTCCCAGGTCGCCACCACCCCGTCCGCGGCGACGGCGTCGGCGATGGTGCGGGCGATCGTCACCGAGTCCAGCCGCATGGCGGCCCGGGCCAGGCCACGCGCGACCGGTCCGGCCCGGCCGACCGGGATGGTGGCGCCGCCGCCGTCGCGGACCGTCAGGTGGCCGACCTTTGACCCGAGCCGTTCCGGCGGGCGTACGGTCGGCGCCTGCCGGGCCCAACGAGCCGCCTCGGCGGGTGCGACCCCCTCGGCGGTGAGCCGCCGCATGATCTCCAGGCGAGCGAGGTCGGCGGGCGTGTAGCGCCGGTGGTGGCCCGGCACGTGCTCGCTGGGACCGAGGCCGTAGCGCTGGTGCCAGGTACGCAGCGTGGTGACGGCCACGCCGAGCCGGCGCGCGACGGCCCCCGCGCTCAACGCCTCATCGGCCACCCGACCGCTCCGGTGCCTCGGTGGCCGGCGCGCCGGACCGGAACGGATCGGCCGGGTGCAGCAGCCGGTTCACCACGCCGCCCAGCCAGGGGGCGTACGTGCGGGGGGCGGCGTCGAGATCGGCCGCCACCGCCGCCGGATCGACCCAGCGCAGCTCGGCCACCTCGTCCGGGTCGGGCCGGGTGGGCAGGTCGGCGGGTACGTCGGCGCGCAGCACGTGGTCGTACTCGAACTCGACCCGACCGGTCGCCGGGTCCTCGGCGTAGTAGAGGTAGATCCCCACCTCGGTGAGGTCGAACGGGCCGAGGCCGAGTTCCTCGGCGAGGCGGCGGTTGGCGGCCTCGACGAGCGACTGGCCGGGCAGCGGGTGCCCGCAGCAGGAGTTGGCCCAGCGCAGCGGGAACCGGGTCTTCACCGCGGCCCGCTGCTGGAGCAGCACCCGCCCGGCGGGGTCGACCAGGAGCACCGAGAAGGCCCGGTGCAGCCGGCCGGGCGGCTGGTGGGCGCTGGCCACGCTTGTCTGGCCGATGGCCCGGCCACCGTCGTCGACCAGCTCGACCAGGTGGTCCTCCCGCGCGGTCACGCGCCCTCCCCGGTGATCCGGGCGGCGGCGAGCTTGCCGCTGATCAGCACCATCGGCACGCCCACGCCGGGTTGGGTGCCGGAGCCGACGAAGACCACGTTGCCCAGGGTCCGGTGCAGGTTCGACGGGCGGAACGGGCCGGTCTGGAAGAGGCTGTGGGCGGCGGCGAACGGGGTGCCCGCGGCCATGCCCTGCGCCGCCCAGCCGGCCGGGGTGACGGCGCGCAGCACCTCGATGCCGTCGCCGAAGCCCACGTAGCCGCGTTCCTCAAGGGTGTGCACGAGCTGGTCGGCGTAGCGGTCGGTGAGGTCGCCGGGCCAGTCGAACGGGGCCCGGTCGAGGTTCGGCACCGGGGCCAGCACGTAGTAGGTGTGCTTCCCGGCCGGGGCCACCGACGGGTCGGTGCGGCTCGGGTTCGTCACCAGCAGCGACGGGTCGGTCATCAGCTCGCCTCGCCGGATCACCTCGTCGAACGTGCCCTTCCAGGCGCGTCCGAAGTGGATGTTGTGGTGAGCGATCTTGCCATAACCCTGCGTCGAACCGACGTGCAGCACCACGCAGGACGGCGAGTAGGTCAGCCGGCGCTGCCGGCTCTCCGGCAGCAGGTCCCGGTAGGCGACCGGCAGGTCGGGGTTGAGCACCACCACGTCGGCGGGGACGACCTCGCCGTCGGAGGTGATCACGCCGGTGGCGCGGCCGTGGGCGGTCTCGACCCGGGTCACCGTGGTGTCGTACCGGATCTGCACGCCGTGCTTCTCGGCCGCGCCGGCCATGCCGCGGGAGACCGCGTGGATGCCACCGCGCGGGAAGCTCACCCCGGCTACCGAGTCGAGGTACGCGATGACGGTGTAGATGGCGAGCGCGTCGTGCGGCGACAGGCCGGCGTACATCGCCTGGAAGGAGAAGATCCGCTGGGTACGCGGGTCGCGGAAGAACTGGTTGATCTTCGTCTGGAGCCGCCGGAACGCGCCGTTGGCGAGCAGCTTCAGCAGGTTGCCGGTGATCAGGTCGGTCGGCGCGTCGAGGTTGCGCTCGATGAAGTCGGCCCGCTCCCACTTCCACAGGTTGCGGGCGTAGTCGACGAAACGCAGGTAGCCGTCCGCCTCGCGGGGGCCGCAGACGCGGGAGATCTCGGCGGCCATCCGGGTGGTGTCGGTGATGACGTCGAGCGTCGACCCGTCCGGGTAGTACGCGCGGTACGCCGGGTCGAGCGGGGTCAGGTCGAGCCAGTCGGTCAACTCCTCGCCGACCGCGCCGAGCGCCTCGGCGATCAGGTCGGGCATGGTGAGGACGGTCGGACCGGTGTCGAACTCGTACCCGTCGACGCTGAGCCGGCCGGCGCGCCCACCCGGCACCGGCTCGCGTTCCAACACGGTCACCTGCCGGCCGCTGCCCGCCAGGTGCAGCGCGCAGGCCAGCCCACCCAGCCCGGCGCCGACCACGACGACGCGGTCGGTCCGTCCGTCGACGGTGCGCATTCCGGCTCCCTTGGTCACGAGGTTGCTCATCAGGACCGCCGTTCGGTGGCTGCGGTGGCGAGACCGGTGAGCGCCGTGCGCGCCGTCTCGTCGATGGGTGCGGTGTCGAGCGCGGACAGCGCCTCGGCCACCCGTTCGGAGATCATCCGCTCCACCCGGGTCGCGGCGCCGGTGTCCCGGACCACGTCGGCCAACCGGGCCAGCTCGCGCGCGCCGCCCACCGAACCGGCCCGGTCCAGGGCGCGGCGTTGGGCCGGGTCGGCGAGCTGCCGGGCCAGCATGAGCAGCGGGGTCGGCTTGCCGGTGCGCAGGTCGTCCCCGGCCGGCTTGCCGGTGGTGGCCGGGTCGCCGAAGACGCCGAGCAGGTCGTCACGGAGTTGGAACGCCTCGCCGACGGCCAGCCCGTAGCGGGTGTACGCGGCGGTCAGCGGGCCGTCCGCGTCGGCGCCGGCCAGGCCGGCGCCGAAGAGCAGCGGGCGCTGGACGGTGTAGCTGGCGGTCTTGTAGCGGGCCACCCGCAGCGCCCGGTCGACCGACCAGTTCGCCCCGTCGTGCTCGCCGAGCACGTCCAGGAACTGCCCGGCGACGGTCTCCACCCGCATCTGGTCGTAGCAGCGGCGCACGTCGAGCAGCCGGTCGGCCGGCACGGCGGCGCGCCCCATGAGCCGGTCGGCCCAGACCATGCAGAGGTCGCCGATGAGTACGGCGACCGCCTCGCCGTACCGGTCGGGGTCGCCGGTGTGTCCGGCGGCCCGGTGCCGGGCGGCGGCGGCCCGGTGCGCGGTGGGTCGACCGCGCCGGACGTCGGAGGCGTCCATCACGTCGTCGTGCACGAGCGCGAACGTGTGCAGCAGTTCCAGCGCGGACAGGGCGGGCAGCACCGAGGGCAGCGGCCCGTCGCCGCCGACCACCCCGCGCCAGCCCCAGTAGGCGAACGTCGGACGCACCCGCTTGCCACCGACGAGCACGGAGTCGCGGGCGGTCGCGGCGAAAGCACCCATCGCCGCGTCGATCTCGGTGAGTGCGTCGACTTCGGCGGCCAGGAACGCCGCCAGGGTGTCGTCGACGCCGGTGACCAGGTCTTGGGTGAACGCGGCCAGTACGCCGTGGACCGGATCGTCAGTCGCTTCCGGCTGTGCCGGCGCGACGCGGAGCGCATTATCCGCAACTGCGTCGTTGGCCATGTGAAGGAGCGTACCCTAGGCTCACGAGTTGCGTCGATTTCTGCGTCGAAACCGAGGAGGGGCCGGTGGACACCGATCTCACCGCTGCCTATGACCGCTGTCGCGAGCTGCACCGGCGTCACGGCCGCACCTACTATCTCGCCACCCGGCTGCTCCCCGCATGGAAACGACGGCATGTGCACGCGCTGTACGGGTTCACCCGCTACGCGGACGAGATCGTCGACCGCACCGAGGACCTGCCGCCCGCCGAGCGCGCCGCCCGGCTGCGTGAGTGGTCCGACCGTTTCGTCGCCGGCCTGCACGGTGCGTCGGTCGACGACCCGCTGCTCCCCGCGGTGCTGCACACCATCGCCGTGTTCGACCTCGACCGCGACGACTTCGCGTCGTTTCTGCGCAGCATGGCGATGGACCTGACGGTCACGTCGTACCCGACCTACGACGACCTGCTCGACTACATGGAGGGCTCGGCCGCCGTCATCGGCACCATGATGCTGCCGATCCTGGGCAGCTCCGACCCGGCCGCCGCCCGGGAGCCGGCCCGGCAGCTCGGCTTCGCGTTCCAACTCACCAACTTCGTCCGGGACGTCGCCGAGGACCTCGACCGGGGCCGGACCTACCTGCCCGACGAGGACCTGGCCAAGTTCGACCTGACCCGCGACGATCTGCTCGCCGCCCAGGCCGCCGGCCGCGCCACCCCGGCGATCCGCGAGCTGATCGAGTACGAGGTGACCCGCGCGCAGGCCCACTACCTCGCCGCCGCGCCGGGCATCCCGCTGCTCCACCCGGCCTCGCAGGCGTGCATGCGCACCGCGTACGCGCTCTACGGCGGGATCCTCGACGAGGTGGCCGGGCAGGGCTTCGACGTCTTCGTCCGCCGGGCCCTGGTGCCGCAGCGGCGGCGGATGGCGGTGGCCGCGCGGGCGCTGCTCACCCCCGCCGGCACGCCGGTGCGGGTGCCCGGTCCGGCGCGGGCGTCGGCCTCGGCCGTGGCCGGATGACCGAGCGTACGGCGGTGGTGCTGTTCACCCGCGACCTGCGGGTGCACGACCACCCGGCGCTGGCCGCGGCGGCCTCGGCGTTCGACCGGGTGGTGCCGCTGTACGTGCTCGACCCGACGCTCGCGAAGCTCTCGCCGAACCGCACCCGGTTCCTGCACCAGAGCCTGGCCGAGCTGCGCGAGGCGCTCCGCCGACGCGGCGGCGACCTGGTGGTCCGGCGCGGCGACCCGGTGGCCGAGACCGTCAAGCTGGCCCGGAAGGTGGGCGCCGAGGGCATCGGGCTCTCCGCCGACGTGAGCCGGTACGCCCACCGCCGGGAACGCCGCCTGCGCGAAGAGTGCGAGCGGCACCGGATGTTCCTGCGGCTCTTCCCCGGGCTGACGATCGTCGACCCGGGCGCGCTCCGGCCCGCCGGCGGCGACCACTACCGGGTGTTCAGCCCCTACTTCCGCGCCTGGCAGGGAGTTCGTCTCCGGGAGGAGCTCGCCGCGCCGAAGCGGATCCGGCTCCCCGACGGCGTCGACCCGGGCCGGCTGCCGGAGCCGCCGAAGGGCGACAGCCCGGACGCCGCCACCGGCGGGGAGAGCGCCGCCCGGCGTCGCCTCAAGGCGTGGCTGCCCACCCTCGACCGCTACGACGACATCCACGACGACATGGCCGGCGACGACACCTCCCGGCTCAGCCCGTACCTCCGATGGGGTTGCGTCTCCCCGCTGGCGGTGGCGAACCGGGCCGGCGACCGCGACGGGCCGTTCGTCCGGCAGCTCTGCTGGCGCGACTTCTACCATCAGGTCGTCGCCGGTTTCCCGGACCTGAGCACGACGGCGTACCGGCGGGGCGCCCGGGAGGACTGGCGGGACGATCCGGCCGCGCTGGCGGCCTGGACCGAGGGGCGCACCGGCATGCCGATCGTGGACGCCGGCATGCGGCAACTGCGCGCCGAGGGTTGGATGCACAACCGCGCCCGGCTGATCACCGCCGGCTACCTGACCAAGCACCTCGGGCTGGACTGGCGGCCCGGGCTGGAGGTCTTCTTCCGCTGGCTGCTCGACGGCGACCGGGTCAACAACTCCGGCAACTGGCAGTGGGTGGCCGGCACCGGCAACGACACCCGGCCGTACCGGGGCTTCAACCCGGTGCGCCAGGCCGACCGGTACGACCCTGACGGCGCGTACGTGCGGCGGTGGGTGCCGGAGCTGGAGTCGGTGGCCGGCAGGGCGGTGCACCAGCCGTGGCGGCTGCCCGACGAGGTGCGCCGCACGCTCGACTACCCGCCCCCGCTCGACGTGCCCGGCGCCGACCCGGTCTGGATGCGTTAGAGCACTCATTACCGGCGCAGGAATTCCGGCCGGGTCCGGTGGCCCGACATCCGGCGGTGCGGAATGCTTGCGGCATGGCAGAGCCGGAACTGGTGGACGTGGTCGTGGTCGGGCTCGGGGTCGGCGGCGAGGAGGTGGCCGGGCGACTCGCCGAGGCCGGGCTCGACGTGGTCGGCATCGAGCGGGACCTGGTCGGTGGCGAGTGCCCCTACTGGGGCTGCGTGCCGAGCAAGATGATGATCCGGGCGGCCAACGCGCTGGCCGAGGCGCACCGGGTCAACGAGCTGGCCGGCTCCGCCCAGGTGCGACCCGACTGGGCGCCGGTGGCGAAGCGGATCCGCGAGGAGGCCACCGACACCTGGGACGACCGGGCGGCGGTGGGCCGTTTCACCGGCCGGGGCGGCCGGTTCGTGCGCGGCAGCGGCCGGCTCGACGGCCCGAACCGGGTCCGCGTCGGCGACCAGGTCTTCGAAGCCCGCTTCGGGGTGGTCCTCGGCACCGGCACCCGGCCCTCGATCCCGCCGGTCGACGGGCTCGCCGACACGCCCTACTGGACCAACCACCAGGCCATCGAGGTCGAGGAACTGCCCGGCACACTGCTGGTGCTCGGCGGCGGCGCGATCGGCCTGGAGCTGGCCCAGGTGTTCGCCCGGTTCGGCGTCCGGGTCACCCTCGTCGAGGCGTCCGACCGGGTGCTCGCCGTCGAGGAGCCGGAGGCGTCCGCGCTCGCCGCCGAGGCGCTCCGCGCCGACGGGGTGGAGATCCACACCGGGGTCAAGGCCGGCCGGGTCAGCCACGACGGCGGCACCTTCACCATCCACGCCGACGGCGCCACGTTCACCGGCGAGAAGCTGCTCGTGGTGACCGGCCGCCGGGCGCACCTGGAGGAGCTGGGGCTGGACACGGCCGGCGTGGACGCCGGGCAGCGCTACCTGCCGGTCAACGACCGGATGCACGTCACCGACGGCATCTGGGCGGTCGGTGACCTCACCGGCGAGGGCGCGTTCACCCACATCGCCATGTACCAGGCCGGCATCGTGGTGGCCGACGTGCTCGACCACATGCGGCGTACCAAGGGTGGCCCGGACGCCAGCGGCACCGCGAGCGTGGTCGGCGGCGCGGCCGGCGTGGTCAGCGCGGTCGGCGGCGCGATGAGCGCGGGCGGACCGACGGCCGCGCCGGGCAGCGTCCCGGTCGCCGACTACCGGGCGTTGCCGCGGGTCACGTTCACCGACCCCGAGGTGGGCGCGGTCGGCCTGACCGAGCAGCAGGCCCGCGACCGGGGCGTCAACGTCCAGGTCGGCTACACCGACCTGACCTCGTCGACCCGGGGCTGGATCCACAAGACCGGCAACGCCGGCTTCATCAAGCTGGTCGCCGACGCCGACCAGGGCGTGCTCGTCGGTGCCACCTCGGCCGGCCCGGCCGGCGGCGAGGTGCTCTCCGCGCTCGTGGTGGCCGTGCACGCGGCGGTGCCGATCAGCCAGCTCCGGCACATGATCTACGCGTACCCGACGTTCCACCGGGCGATCGAGGACGCGCTGCGCAACCTGAAGTGAGCGGTCAGCCGGCCGGCGCGCCGTGCCGGCCGGCGCCGGCGGCGAACCGGCCGGCGCCGCGCACCCCGTCCACCGCCAACGACTCCACGCCGTAGGCAAGCTCCACCGCGAGCGCCTCCGGCTCGGGCCGGCCGGCGCCGCCGAGCAGCGCCGCCCGGTCGTTCCGCAGGCAGGTCTGCGGATGCCGGGCGATCTCGGCGGCCAGCCGCTCGGCCTCCGCCCGGGCCGCACCGGGCGCGACCAGCCGGTTGACCAGACCCATCGCGTACGCCTCGTCGGCCGGCACCGGACGCCCGGTGAGGACGAGGTCCATCGCCCGGCTCTCCCCGATCAGCCGGGGCAGCCGCACCGTGCCACCGTCGATCAGCGGCACCCCCCACCGGCGGCAGAACACGCCGAGCGTGGCGTCCGACTCGGCGACCCGCAGGTCGCACCAGAGCGCCAGCTCCAGCCCGCCGGCCACGGCGTACCCGGAGATCGCGGCGACGACCGGCTTGGACAGCGACATCCGGGTGGGACCCATCGGGCCGTCGCCCTCGGCCTCGACCCGGTTGCCGCGCGGCGTGCCGATCGCCTTGAGGTCGGCGCCGGAGCAGAACGTGCCGCCCGCGCCCCAGAGCACGGCGACCGCCGCGTCCGGGTCGGCGTCGAACGCGCGGAACGCGTCGGCAAGGGCCCGGGCGGTCGGCCCGTCCACCGCGTTACGGGCCTCCGGCCGGTCCAGGATCACCGTGGTCACGCCACCCGCACGCTCGACGTGAACCGCCACCCCCCAAGCATGCCCGCCCCACCCCCACCGCGCCACAACCCCCGGCCGAGCGGCGCGGATTCACGGAAACAGTGCTCATCACGCGCCGGATGAGCACTGTTTCCGTGAATCAGACGGCCCGCTACTTGATGGCGCCGGGTGGGGCCAGCCAGCGCATCGGTTGACCTGTCACCGCGCCGACCTGATCGAAGTCCCGGTCGTAGTGCAGCAACGAAAGGCCGTGGTCTTCGGCAGTGGCGGCGATGAGCAGGTCAACGGCGCCGGCTGACCGATGTGTGCCCTGGGCGGTCAACTCGTGCTGCGTCTCGGCGGCACGCTCGTAGATCCGGTCGGGCATCGCCACCCAGCCGAAGACCGTCCGGAGTTGCTCCTCAAGTTGTGCGCGGTCGGCGACGGACCGGGCGGTGTAGAGAAATTCCAGTTCGACCAGTGGGCAGACCGCAACCAGTCCGGCGGTCACCGTCTGCTCCCAACGGGCCAGCACGTCCGGGTCGCGGAGAAGCCGGACGAGAGCGCTCGTGTCGATCAGGTAGTCCGCGAGCTTCACGAGCGGTAGGTGTCCTTGTCGAGCAACTCGTCGAAGTCACCGGCCCGCCCACGCCCGGCGAGTTCGGTCAAGGCACGGGCACGGCGCAAACGTGCCGCGCCCTCGCGGAGCGCGACGTTTACCGTGTCCTTCTTGGTCTTGGTGCCGAACGCCCGGGCCGCGTCCGCCAGTGCCTCGTCGTCGACATCCACCAGAATCTTGGTCACCCTTGCCTCCTATATACGACAAGCGGCTGAAGTATATCCGCTGGCATGTCGGCGAGGGTTCGAATCGCGACGGGTCAGCGTTCCGCGAGGTCGAGGCGGACCAGGGGGAGGCGGGTGTCCACGTCGGCCGGCAGCGGGCCGTCGCCGGTCAGCTCGGGGATGCCGAGGGTACGGCCCAACGCCGCGGCGGCCCGCCGGTGCCGCTGCCGGTAACGCGCCAGCCGTTGCCGGACCTCCTCCGCGGCCAACACGGTCGCCCGCGCCGGGACGCCCCGGTCCGGGCCGGTCCACACCCGTACCGCCGGATCCGCTCGCACGTTGCGGAACCACTGCGAGCCCGGGCCGTAGCCGGAGGCCAGGAAGAGCGCGCCCGGCTCCCGGTCGACCACCTCCAGCACCACGTACCGGGGCAGGCCGGACCGGCGGCCCCGGTGCTCCAGCATCATCAGCCGGCGGCCGAGGAACCGACCGAGACCGTGCCGGTAGAGCGGGATCGGCGCGCGGGCGAGCCAACGGGGGATGCGACGGCGGGCCATGCCGTCGACCGTACGCCGCTCGATGGGCACCTTTTTCCCCGGCGTCCGGTTTGGGGCCGGTCCGGCCGGGAAGTCGGACCAGGTGCGCGAACTACTGACGAAGCTCGAACAGGCATCCGGTCTCGACCGGGTGGGCGACCGGTTGCAGCGCGCCGTCCAGGGCACGCTGCGCTCGCACCGGGTCCGCGACGCGCTGCACGGCGTCTGGTTGGGTCATCCGCTGCACCCCGCGATGGTGCAGGTGCCGGTCGGCGCGTGGATCTCCGCCGCCGTGGTGGACCTGCTTCCCGGCCAGCGCCGGGCCGCCACCGCCCTGGTCGGGCTCGGCACGGTGAGCGCGCTCCCGGCCGCGGTCGCCGGCTGGAACGACTGGGCGGCGCTCTCCCGTGACCAGCGCCGGGTCGGGCTGGTGCACGCCGGGGCCAACATCGTCGGCCTGACGCTCTACGCCGGCTCGCTCGCGGCCCGGCTCAACGGGCGGCACGGGCTCGGCCGGGCCCTCGCCTACCTGGGGCTGTCCGCGGCGAGCGGCGGCGCGTACCTGGGTGGGCACCTCGCGTACAAGCAGGGGGCCCAGGTCAGTCAGAGCATCTCCGAGCTGCACCTGATCGGCGACGGCTGGCACTCGGTGGGCGACCTGAGCGACCTGCCGCAACGCGAACCGGTCACCCGGACGATCGACGACGTCTCGGTGCTCCTCTACCGGCACGGCGACGACGTCACGGTGATGCTCGAACGCTGCCCGCACCAGAGCGGCCCGCTCGGCGCGGGTGAGGTGCAGCAGATCGACGGCCACGCCTGTGTGGTCTGCCCGTGGCACGGCAGCGCGTTCCGGCTGGACAACGGCCAGGTGGCGCGCGGCCCGGCCGCCAACGACCAGGCCGTGCTCCCCACCCGCGTGGTGTCCGGCCGGGTCGAGGCCCGCCTGCCCTGAGCGGCCGGCGCCGGGTCAGTCCCGGCGGTGCCGCCCGTTGCCGAGCGCACGCGCCGCCGCCGGTCGGCGACGCAGCCCGAGGACGGCGCCGATCTGCGCCCCCACGATGCTTGCCACCGCCAGCACCGCCGAGATGGCGAGCGGACGGTTGATGCCCTCCTCGGCCGTGGCCCGGGACGCGCCCGCCGCCATGGCCGGCGGCTGCCCCTCCGGCGCTTCCACGGTGGGCGTGGTGTCCTGCGCGGACGTGTCCGGCGCGGGCTGCGGCTCGGTCGCGGACGCGCCGCCCTCGGTGGGCTTCGGCGCGGTCGCGGACGCACCCCCCTCCGCCGGCTTCGCCGGTGCGGGCCGGGCCGGCCGCACCACCAGCCGGCCGGCGGCGTGCCGCCGGGCACCGTCGTCCACCGCGCCGCCGGGCAGCTCGATGAGCTGGCCGGGGCGGATCCGGTCCGGGTCGGCGAGCCGGTTCATCCGGGCCAGCTCCCGGTAGCGGTCGAAGTCGTCCAGGTAACGGTCGGCCACCTCACCCAGGTAGTCCCCCTTCGCCACCCGGTACACGGCCGGGCCGGTGGCGTCCGGCGCGGCCCGGGCCGGCGTGGCGACGTGCGGGGCCGCGTACGCCGTGCTGACGGCGGGGGCGGCGACCACCGGCTGCGGGGCGGTGAGCGCGGCGGCGCTCGCCGCGGCCGGGCTGGCCGCCAGGATCAGCGCCACCGAACCGACGAGCGCGGCGGCGGCCCGCTGCTGGCGGCGCATCCCGGGCAGCTTCGGCGCGGGCCGGCGCACCGCCGACGCCAGCAGCTCCACCACCACGGAGAACGCGAACGTGGCCCACCCGAACCAGCCCACCACGGCGAGCGCCCGCAGGAAGAGCTGCCCGTCGTCGCGGCTGGTCAAGGCCGTGCCCACCTCGGCCAGCGTGGGCAGGTGGTCGGGGAGCGGGTTGCCGGCGAAGGCCAGCAGCGCGATCGGCCCGCCGGCCAGCACCCCGACGAGCACGACGAGCGCGCCGAGCCCGGTGAGGACCTGCCCGGCGCGGCGGACGGCGGAGCGTCCCGGTGCACCCATGGCGACCTTCCTTCCTACGGTCCGGTGAGCCCCCGAGCGGTGGCCTCACCGGTGACGGTGGCGGTCTTCTGCACGCCGAAGAGACCGAGCAGGTCCCGGCGGTAGGTGATCCGGACGCGTACCCGGATCTGGGTCTCGACGCCGACCACGGGGAAGTCGACCTCGTGGTCGGCGACGCCGCCGGCGACGACCAGGTAGTCGGCGACGGCCTTCCGGGCGGCGACCTGGTCGATCCGCTTCGGGCCGCCGTCGATGGCGCTCGCGCGGTCGATCATCTGGCCGCCGCTGCGGGCCGCCTCGGCGGCCAGGTTGTCGGCGCGTTGCAGCGTGCGTAGTTGCCCGGCGCCGTCGTAGGCGAGGCTGACGATCGCCAGCACGCCCGTCATCGCCACCGCCAGGAAGAGGCTCACCCGGCCGCTCTCCGCGCCGCGCCGCGTCATCCCCGGCTCCGGTAGGTGTCGAGCGGCGAGGTGAAGCGCGCCGAGACGGTCTTGCCGCCCGGCACCCCGGGCAGCCCGGGCGCGCGCATGTCCTCGAAGGAGACCGTGCAGGTCACCGTCACCGTGACGGTCGCCGGCACGCCGGCGGCGCTGCGGTACGCCCGGTTGAAGCTGGCTGGCTTGCCGGCCACCGACCCGGTCAGGCCCAGCGTCGGTGGCGCGGCGCAGCGCAGCCCGGACCAGTTGAGCTGGTCACGGGCCGCCTTCTCGGCCGCCTTCCGGCCGTCGGCGGCGGTCCGGGCGAGCGAGGCGGCCCGGGCGGCGTCGTGCGCGGCGGACTCCACCGCCTCGTCGGCGACGGCGGTCCGGCCGACCACGCCGGCCAGCACCATCAGCCCGATGAAGGCGGGGGCGAGGACCGCCACCTCGATCGAGACGGAACCTCGGTCCCGGGGCACCGGCGTCACCCCGTCCAGCGTTCGGCGGGGCCGTGCGCGGTCTGCACGACCTCGAAGTCGACGCCGGGAACGACCGACAGGGACCGTCCGCGCACCGTGCAGGTGACGTCGGTGGCGGTCTCCACGCAGGTCGGGCCGGTCTTGTCCCAGCCGACGAGCCAGTCACCGGAGCGGCGCAGGAAGTCGGTGGCCCGCGCCCGCCCGGCGTCCGGCGCGGCGTCGTACGAGCGTTGCGCGTTCACCCCGGTCTGGGCCGCGTTGAGCGCGGTGGACCGGGCGACGAACCAGACGGCGACCTGGATCGAGCCGAAGAGCAGCACCAGGATCGCCGGCATCATCACGGCCAGCTCGACCGGGTTGGCGCCCCGCTCGCGCCCGTCCGCAACGAGGCGGGCGCGCAGGGCGGCGACGATCCGCCCCGGGCCGCGCGGACCGGACCGGCCGGCGCGAGCCGGCCGGTTCCGGACCGTACGGGCGGGGCGGGACGTCACTTGGTCTCCACCGGGTCCTTGTGGTCGGGAATGTTGGTCATCCAGTCCCGCGCCTTGGTCAGGGCGATTCCGGTGACGATGACCGCCACCGCGACCAGGCCGAAGATGATGACAGCGGTCGGCACCGGGCTGTCGCCGCGCTCGGCGCGGTGTCGCAGCTCGGCGACGCGGCTCCGGACCGCCGCGTAGACGTAGGTGCTGAGGAGTTGCATGGCCGTACTCCTTATCGGGGGTGGGTGTCACAGGCGGGCGAGGAACGGATAGACGGCGAAGCCGAGCAGGACGAAGACCAGCAGCGAGCCGGGAATGTCCAACTTGCTGGTCACCCCCTCGGCGCGGGTCAGGTTGTCGGTGCGGATCTGGTCGCGCAGCGAGTCGGCGCGGGCGCGCAACGTCTCGTGCACCTGGGCGCCCTCACTGCCGGAGGACCGCATGATGGCGCCCACGTCGCCCAGCTCCGGGATGCCGATCCGGTCGGCCAGCTCCTGCAACTCGTCCCACGGCGAGTGCATCTGGAGCTGGGCGAGCCGCAGCGCCTCCCGGATCCGGTCGAAGACCCAGCCGTCGCAGACCGTCGCCGCGCGTTCCAGCGACTGCACCGGGCCGTGCGCGGCGGAGAGCTGCAACGCCACCAGGTCGAGGTAGGTGCAGACGGCCTGCCGGAACTCGTCCCGGGCGGCGTCCGCCTTGGTCAGCACCGAGCGGTGCGCGACGAGACCGGCGAGCAGCGCCATCCCGAGGCTGGCCAGCAGCGGTACGACCACCGGCACGGACACCCCGCCCAGGAAGAGCACGGCCGAGGCGACCGCCGGGGTGGCGAACCCGACGAGCGCGGAGAGCAGCACCGACAGGGCGTACTGCTCGGGGGTCCGGTCGAGCAGGGCGAGCTGCCGGGTCGGCGGGCGCAGCCAGCGGGCGAAGCCGCCGAGCCAGTCCGGCCCGGCACCGGCCACCGGTGCCTGGCCGGGCGGCTGGTGCAGCCGGCGCAGCGCCGGGCCGAGCGCCGGCGTGGCCGGCAACGCCTCGCGGACCACGAGGAACAGACCGAGCCCGACCGCGCATCCGCCCAGCACCGCCACCACGAGATGCCAGTTGGTCATCGGACCGGCCCTTCGTTCGCGACCAGCTCACTCCTCGCGCTCACGCGATCGCCTCTTCCGGGTCCGGGGCCGGCAGGAAACGCGCCGGGCGCGGCGGCTGGCTCATCGACCGCACCCAGACCAGCAGCCCGATGAAGGCCGCGCCGAGCACCGCCATCACGAGCTGCCCGGTCAAGGTCCCGTAGGGACGGATGTAGTCGTTGTTCACCAGCCCGTACGCGAGCGTCGCCAGGGTCATCCCGGTGAGGAAGCGGACCGCGAACCGGGGTTGGGTCCGCTTGGCCTCGACCTCGCGCCGGGTGGCCACCTCGGCGGAGGCCGCGCCGGCGATCGAGCCGAGCACGTCACCGAGGCGCTCGCCCCGGTCGGTCAGGTGCAGGATCAGCGCGGCCACCACCTGGTCGGCGACCGGGTCGGCGATCTCGTCGGCGAACGCGAGCAGCGCGGACTTCGCCAGCCAGCCGGCCTGGAGGCGGGCGGCGAGCGTGCGTACCTCCTCCTGGATCTCCTCCGGCGCGGTGGTGATGGTGCCGACGATGGCCTGTTGGAGTCCCTGCCCGGTGGCGGAGACGTCCTTGAGTCGCCGGGTCCACTCGCCGACCGCCTCGACCCGGGCGATGGCCCGCTGCTCGGCCCGGCCGACGGCGAACAGCCACGGCACCCCGGGCACCGCGAGCGCCACCAGCAGGCCCACCACCGGCAAGCCGGTGATCAGGAATGCCAGTGCCCCGGCGGCGACGGCCCCGCCGAGCAGGAGCTGGTGGCGTCGCCGCTCGGCGCGGCTGGCCCCGGAGCCGGTCCAGAGTCGGCTCAGGCCCGGCCCGGCCTCACCCGGCGTCGACCTGGGCGGCCGGCGGGTGCCGACAAGCGCGACCACGGCGAGCACCAGCCCGGCCACACAGGCGGCGCCGGACACCAGCGCGATCAGCTCGATCTGCGTCACGCCGGCCCCCCGCCCGGCCGCCGCCCGAGGCGGGTGTGGCGGGGCCGCCGCCAGGCGCCGACGCCGGCCTCGACGAACCGGGTGAGCAGCCGGGCGTCGTAGCCGACGCGCAGCAGTTGGTCGCGGATCCGTTCGGGCAGGTGGCGGGGGACCGCCCGGCCGTCCGCCCCCGGGCCGAAGACGGTGGTGGTGGTGATCCGGTTGCCCTCGCCGACGCCGATGACCTCCTCGACGTGCGAGACGAAGCGGTGCTTGCGACCGCCGATCGCGGTCTCGTCCTCGACCGTGACGTAGACGATGAGGTCGAGCGCGTTGCCCGCCATCCGGCGGGCCTGGTCGACTGTCATCTCCCGGCCGTGGGACAGCGCCAGCTCGATGATCCGTTCGCTCACCCCGGCCGGGGTACGGGCGTGGATGGTGCACATCGACCCGCGGCTTGTGGTCATCGCCTGGAGCATCGGCACGATCTCCCGGGACCGCACCTCGCCGACGATGATCCGCAGCACGCCCATCCGCAGCGACACCGGGATCAGGTCGGCGATGCTCACCTCACCCGCGGGTCGCCCGTCCGCGCCGCGCTCACCGTGCCCCTCCCGGGACTCGAAGCTCATCACCGCCCGGTGCTTGTGCCCGCGCCGGGCCGGCAGCAGTTCCCGGCTCTCCTCCAGCAGCACGTACGGCTCGTCGGCCGGGATGTCGTCCATCAGCGCCCGGATGACGGTGGTCTTCCCGGCTCCGGCCAGCCCGGCGACCATGATGTTCAGCCCGGCCCGCATGGACGCGCGGAGGAAGTCGCGCAGCAGCGGGTCGATCATCTCGTCCAGGTCGGGCCGCGCGCCGGCGATGTCCTCCAGGCTCACGTCGAGCGTGTTGTGCTTGCGGATCACCGCGTAGGGACGGTGGCTGACCAGGAAGACCGCGGCGAGCCGGCTGCCGTCGGGCAGTTGCAGGTCGAGCGTGGGCTTGGAGGTGGAGAGCGACCGTTCGGTCGCGCCGGCCCGGCGGGCCGCGGCCTGGAGGATCTCCACCAACTCGTCGTCGCTGTCGGCGATCGGCTCGGCCCAGTCGACGCCGCCGCCGTGCCGGGTGATGCGCACCTGGTCGCAGCCGAGGATGTGCACCTCCTCGATGGTCTCGTCGACGAGCAGCGTCTGGAGTCGACCGAGCCCGACCAGCTCGGCGGTCACCTGGTCGAGCAGCAGCCGCTCCGCGTCGGCGGGCATCGGCGTGCCGGCCCGGCGCACCGAGTCGGCGTACGCGGAGACCACCGCGACGGCCAGCCGGGCCCGCTCGGTCTCCTCGGCGTCGGCGTCGAACTCCCGCCCGCGCTGCCAGTGGGTGAGCCGCTCGCTCAACTCCCGGCGCAGCTCGCGGACCACGGCGAAGTCGACCCGGGGGCGGGGCGGTGGCGCGGGTGGCGCGGCGGGCAAAGCCGGGCCGGCGACGTGGTGCCGCCCGTTCGGCGGGGCCAGCGGCGGGACCGTGGAGACGACCCCGGGTTGCTGCCCGCGCGGGTCGTGCGAGACCGGCTCAAACCGCACCTGGCACCTCCGGCGCGAGCGGCGCGCTCACCGCGTGGGCGGACGTCGCACCGGGCCAGGCCAGCCGGGCCCGACGGCGGTCCAGCAGCGCCCGGACCGGCACCTCGAGCGCGCCGGCCGCGCGCATGAGCGGCCGACCGGCGCGTACGGTGCCGCCGTGCGCGAGCACCTCGGCGGTACGCGGGTCGTGTGGCAGCCGGGCGATCACCGGCAGCCGCAGCGCCTTGCTGATCTCACTGGTGCCGTGCCCGTCGCCGACCACCAGCAGCCGCAGGTTGCCGGGCGGGACGCGGTGTTCGGTGAGGTCCCGTTCGATCGCCCGGACGGTGGACCGGGTGGCGGAGAGGTCGGGCAGGTGCGCGCGGGTGGCGAGCAGCACCACCGCGGCGGCCCGCAGCAGCGGCCACGGTGGACCGTCGACCGCCAACCGGCCACAGTCGACGAGCACGTCGTACGGGGGTACGCCCCGGTCCAGCCCGGTGAAGTAGTCGGCGAAGCGTTGCCAGAGCGGCACCACGCTGCCGGCCTGCGCCGGGTCGACCACGCCGGGCAGGAGCAGCCGTTCGCGGCGCGGCGCGTCCAGGTCGACGAGTTGCGACCAGAACGCGGTCTCCAGGCTGCCGTCGCGCAGCTCACCGACGGCAAGTTCGCCGATGCCGCGCGGGCCGTCGAGCGTGCCGCCCAGGTAGCCGGCGAGGATCGAGCCGCCCGCCGGGTCGCACTCGGCCAGCACGAGCCGGCGGTGCCAGCTCAGCGCCGCGGCCAGCGCGGTGGTGGTGACGCCCGGCGAGCCCTTCGCCGACACCAGGGCGATGATCGCCATCAGGCCGCCTCGACCAGCACGAGTGCGACCCGGTCGTCCGCGGCCAGCACCACCACCGCCGGCACGTCCCGGACGGCCAGCGCCAGGTAGACCACCACGTCGCTGCTCTCCGGCACGGCGGTGTCGATCACGGTGGCCTCGAACCGGGTGCCGCCGCGGGTCGCCTCGGCGCCGCTGGTGCCGGTGTCCGGCGTGCTGACCAGCAGCACCTTGTCACCGGGGTGCAGTTTGCGGGCGGGCACCTGGTCGGACGCCAACCCCAGCGCGATCTGCTGCTGGCCGGGGCCGAGCAGGGGGGCTTCGGTGAGCTGGGTCGTGGTGAGCAGGGTGCCGGGGGTGAGCCGGACGGCGGCCCGCAGGCCGAGCAGGTCCTTCATCCGGTCGGCGGGCACCGGCCGCAGCTCGCGCCCGCCGGAGAGCTGGACCGGCACCAGGTCGTCGGCGGTGATCTGCTGCCCCACCTCGACCGGGCGGGCCACCGCCAGGTAGGTGCCGGTGGACCGCACCGAGGTGACCGCGAACGCGGCGCCCAGCCCGCCGAGCGCGATCAGCAGGATCGCCAGGCCGAGCAGGCCGGGTCGGATCCGTCGCTGCCGGACCACCTTGGGCGGCGCCACCGGCGCCTCCACCGGGGTCCCGTTCCGGGACGCCACCATGCTCATCGGGTCACCACCTGAAGTTCGTTGATCTGCACCGGGATCACACCGCTGGTCCGGGTCTGGGCGATCTCACCGCTCTCGCCGCCACTCGACGACCACTCGACCGTCCAGTAGGCGGTGGCGTAGACCCGGTAGGTGTCCGCCTTCGGGTAGCCGTTGGGCAGGCCGCAGTCGGGTGAGGCGGACCCGGCCCGTGGCCCGTCCGCCTTGTAGGGGGTGCCCGGCCCGTCGCACTCGACGTCGAGGCCGTCGGCCATGTGCCAGACGATCCGGTTCACCGTCGCGGTGATCTCCACGGTCAGTCCCCGCTCCGAGGCCGAGGCGTGCAGCGGCCCGAAGTAGGAGTTGCCGGGGCTGGCCCACATCCACACCGGCAGGCCGACCAGCCCGGGCCCCTTGCTGCGCCGGGGCGCGACAGCCGTCCGCGGGGGCAGCAGCGAGATCGAGGCCAGGGCGCGGCGGGCCAGCTCCTCCGGGTCGGGTGGCGTGCCGAAGCCGGGCGGCGGGGCGGCGAGCAGGACGTTCACCTGGTTGCCGAGGCCGCCGTTGCAACTGGCCGTATACCACTGCTGGCCCTCGGGAGCGGGATCCTGCGGAGAGGCAAGCTTGTAGTAGCAGCCGTCGGCGTTGTTGAACCAGCCGAGGATGTCGTCGTAGCACTTGACGACCTGGCTCTCCCACTGGCACTTGGCGGTGCCGCCGTCGTTGCCGCCGCCTCCGCCCTCGTTCCCGCCGCCTCCGCCGTCGTTCCCGCCGCCACCCGGCACCGGCGGGTCGTCGTCCCAGACGTCGCAGTCAACCTGGTCGGGTGTGCAGGAGCCGCCCGGGTCGGCGGCCCGCGCGGGCGCGCCGGCAAGCGTGAGCAGCGCGACCAGGCCGGCGGTGAACCACCGGCGGGGCGTCCCGGCCCGGCGGGCCGGGACGCCCTCGCCTCCCCAGGTCAGCACGGCTGGTCCCGGTGCGCGGCACCGGTCTTGACCAGCCAGCGGCCGTCCGGATAGCGGGCCGCGGTGGCGGTGGCCAGGTAGCGCCCGCCGCGGGTGCCGGGCACCGTCTTGCGGTCCTTGGCGTAGACGAGCCGGTAGCCGGTCGAGTCCAGGCAGTCCTGGATCTCGACGGTGGGCAGCGGGGCGGTCAGGTCGACCGAGACGACGGTGGGGTCGGAAACCAGTTTTCCGGTACGCATCGCGCCGTGCTCCTTCGCGTCACGAATTGCCAACCGAACCTGGGTCAGCAGCGGGTCGGCCAGAAAGCGTGCCAGTGCGGGGTGGCCGGGATCGCTGCGTGCGCTTGCCGCCCGGGACGCGGCGAGATAGCCGGAATAGGCGGCGAGTGCCGATTTTTCGGCCGCCTTCTCCTCGGCGGCGGAATGGACGGCCGGTGCGGGGGCGTCGCCGGTCAGCGGGCGGGCGGCCACCTCGGGCTCGGTGCCGCACCCGGCCGCGCCGGTCAGCAGCGCCAGGCTGAGCAGGCAGCTTTCCCATCGACGGGATTGCCATGTGCGCAACGCCGAGCCCTCCTCGGTGCCGGCCCGGCACGGTCGTGTCGACACGCTCCGGGCATGCGGAAGCGCGCCCGGATCTGCCCGGCCGGGCCTCGGCCGCCACCGCTTGCATTTGCCTGTGCTGATCTGTCGGGAATGTGGAACTGATGTCTCCGGTCGGCCTCCGACGCCAATTGATCGGGGGTTGCGTCGTACCCAAGGGGCGAGCATAGGCTGACGTGCGCCGATGCAACAGAGGCAATTCACGTGAACACGGTGAGTGAAGACGGGTGGTGGCGGCCGGTGGATGTCCGGACGGTGACGAGTAGGCCGCCATCGGCCCGGCCGAGCGCAGGCGTGTGCCCGCCCGTACCCCTCCGCCCGCACCCGGCGGCCCGGTCCGAGCCCACCGGTATGGGTGGGGTCCATCCGGGTCGTCCGATCCGTTCCACCGGCCGGGCGCACCCGACCCGTCCCGCCCGAACCGGCCGCCGGAACGCCCCTTTCCGCGCCATCCGCAACACGGCGATCAGTGCCCGGTCACGCTGCGTGTTGCAGGATGCAAGCGCAGGCGTCCGAACGGGGGAGCCGGCGTGACCGCCGAACGGATCCACCCTCCCGCCCCGCCGGCCACCGGCCGCCACCCGGTCGTGCGGCTGCTGGCCACCCTCGCGGTCGGGCCGCCCGTCCGGCTGGCGGTGGCCCGCTACGCCGTACCGCCGGATCGTCCCGACCGGACGGGGTGCGACGCCTGCGGCGCGCCGATCGGGCTGGACCGGCCACTGCCGGCGCTCGGGCCGGCGGCCCGCTGCCCGGCCTGCCGCGCCCGGATCGGCGCGCCGCCCGCCGTGGCGGAGGTGGCGCTGCTCGTCGCGGTGGCCGTGCTGGCGCTGGCCGGCGGCCCGCTCGGCGCGCGGCTGGCGCTCGCCTGGTGGCTCGCCTGGGCGGTGCCGATGGCCCTCGTGGACGCCGCGGCACACCGGCTGCCCGACCGGCTGACCTGGCCCGCCGCGGCCGGCACCTGGGCGCTGCTCGGGGCCGCCGCGCTGACCGGGCCCGGCCCCTCGCCGTGGCTGCGGGCCACCGCGGCCGGGCTGGCGCTCGGCGCCGGCTTCGCGGCGACCACAGTGCTCTTCGGCAGCCGGGGGTTCGGCCTCGGCGACGCCAAACTGGCCCTGGGGGTCGGCGCGCTGCTCGGCTGGCACGGCTGGCCGGTGCTGGTGACCGGGCTGGTGCTCGCGTTCACCCTCGCCGCGCTGGCCGCGCTGGCACTGCTCGCCACCCGGCGACTCCGCTGGTCCAGCCACCTCCCCTTCGGGCCGTTCCTCATCCTCGCCACCGCCGCCACCCTCCTGCTGGTGTAAGGCGGGGCCCCCGCTTAACGCATCCGGTATAGGCGGGGGCCCCGCTTAACGCGCGCCGGTCAGGAGGCGGCCGGCGGCCGGGCCGCCGGCACGCCCGACATCTGCTCGACGATCTTCTCCAGCGCCTCGAACGCGTACGCCCAGTTGTGGCACTTGAAGCTGCGCAGGCCGGTGATCGGGGTCCGGCAGTCGGCACAGTGGACGCCCGGCACCCCGTCCGGCACCTCGGTGTTCACGTACTTGCGCTCGCCGAGCACCACCCGGGCGATCATCGTTTTGTCGTGCACCCCGTGCAACGCCGACGAGACGATGTCGTACCAGGTCACCCGGCGCCCGCACTTGGGGCAGTCCGGCTCGTCGCCGCTCACCCACAGCGGCGCGCCGATGCTGTGCGCCGGGATCTCCAACAGCCGTTCCAGCCGGCGTACGTCCGCCTCCGGGGTGGTCCACCGGTGCCGCCCCGGCAGCGAGGCGGGCGAGTCGTAGACGGCGCGGAACAGGGTCGGGTCGACCTCCACGGTCTGCCGTCCATCGGTCATCGGTACCTCCTCGCAACGGCGGGTCAGCGGTGTGTCGCCCAGAGTGCTACACATCAGGGCGTGACGGAGGCTGAAACGCGACCCAACGTGGCCCGGATGTATGACTACTACCTGGGCGGCTGCCACAACTTCGCCGCCGACCGGGCCGCCGCCGAGGAGATCCTGAAGATCTTCCCGGACACCGGGGTGGCGGCCCAGACCAACCGTGCCTTCCTGCGCCGGGCCGTGCGCTGGGCGGCCGGGCAGGGCGTACGCCAGTTCCTCGACGTCGGGGCCGGCCTGCCCACCCAGGGCAACGTGCACGAGGTGGTCCGCGCCGTGCACCCCGACGCCCGGGTGGTCTACGTCGACCACGACGAGGTGGCCGTCGCGTACGCCCGGCGGCTGCTGCCCACCGACGGCGGTCGCACCGTCGTGGTCCGGGGTGACCTGCGGCGGCCCGACGAGCTACTGGCCGACCCGGCGGTGCGGGCCACGCTCGACCTGACCGAGCCGGTGGCGCTGCTCCTGGTCGCGGTGCTGCACTTCGTGCCCGACTCGGACGACCCGTGGGCGGCCGTGGCCCGGTTGCGCGACGCCACCGCCCCGGGCAGCCTGCTCGCGCTCTCGCACCTGACGCTGGACGGCGCGCCGCCGATGCCCGCGCGGGCGGGCACCGAGATCTACCGGCGCAGCAGCGCGCCGCTCGTACCCCGCACCCACGCCGACGTGGCCCGCTTCCTCCACGGGTACGACCTGGTGGAGCCCGGTCTGGTCCGGCTGGCCGACTGGCGGCCGGACGGCGAGCCGCGGGCGGCGGTGTCGCACGGCTACGGCGGGGTGGGTGTGCGCCGGTGACCTCCCGTCGCTCACCCCAGGCCGCGGTGGGCGGCCCAGAGCGCGCCGGCCCGGTCGGCCGCGGTCGCCACCAACGCCGCCAGCTCCGGTCGGTCCGGTACCCGGAACGACACGTACGCGCCGCGGCCACCCGCCGTGGGCCGGCCGTACGCCTTGGCGGCGAGGTGCCCGTCGGGCAGCAGCCGGACGTTGAGCGTGGTCAGGGTGAACTCCTCGCCGCGCCGGGTGTCGGTCCAGCGCAACGCCTCCGGGATGGCCACGTTGATGGCGAGTGCGTTGACGTCGGGGCTCATCCGGGCATCGTCGCATGCCGGCTCAGCGTCGTCTCCCGGCTCATGTGGGACAGCTTCTCCGGGTTGCGCACGGCGTAGAGGCCGGTGATCCGGCCGTCGTCGTCGAGGCGTACCGCCATGACCGTGTCCAGCTCGCCGTCGAACCGGACGACGAGCGCCGGACAGCCGTTGACCTCCGTCGGCTCCATCGACGCCACGGCGGCGACTCGGCTCCACCCGCCGGTGACCAGGCGGGCCACCTTGTCGGCGCCGGTGACCGGGCGCGGGATCGCCTGCCGGATCCCGCCGCCGTCGCCCACCAGCACCACGTCCGCGGCGAGCACGGCCAGCAGCGACCGCAGGTCACCCGTCTCGACCGCCCGGCGGAACGCGTCGAGCGCGTCCCGGGTCTCGGCCGGGGAGACGGTACGGCGGGGGCGTCGCGCCGCCACGTGGGCGCGGGCCCGGTGCGCGATCTGGCGTACCGTGGCCGGGCTCTTCTCGACCGTGTCGGCGATCTCGTCGTATCCGACGTCGAACACCTCACGCAGCACGAACACGGCCCGCTCGGTCGGCGCGAGCGTCTCCAGCACCAGCAGCATGGCCATCGAGACGCTCTCGGCGAGTGCCACGTCGTCGGCCACGTCGGGCGCGGTGAGCAGCGGCTCGGGCAGCCACGACCCGACGTACGACTCCTTGCGCCGGCCCAGCGTCCGCAGCCGGGTCAACGCCTGACGGGTGGTGATCCGCACCAGGTAGGCGCGATGGTCGCGAACCTGGTCGAGGTCGACGCCGGCCCACCGCAACCAGGTCTCCTGGAGCACGTCCTCCGCGTCGGCCGCCGAGCCGAGCAACTCGTACGCGACGGTGAAGAGCAGGTTCCGGTGGGTGAGGAAGTCCTCGGTGGCCCGGTCCGCCATGGCGTGCTCCCTGTCCGCTCGGCTGCGTTCCCACCAGACGCCGGCGGCCGGCGCGGTGTGACACCTCGCCGCTGTGGTGGTCGTCACCGGGCCACGGTGTCACGGTGTGCCCGCCGCCGGCATCTCATGTGCGTCCGAACGACACGCCACCCGGAGGGGACGTCACCATGGAGACCCGGATCAACCTGTTCGAGAACCCGATCTCCGCGAAGTTCATGAAGAGGTTCGCCAACGCCAGCACGGTCCTGCACCAGTCGCCGCTGCCGTACTCGACCCAGGAGCTGGTGTCGCTGCGGGCCAGCCAGATCAACGGCTGCGGCTGGTGCATCGACATGCACACCAAGGAGGCGTCCGCCGCCGGGGAGAGCGCGGTCCGGCTGCACCTGGTCGCCGCCTGGCGTGAGTCGACCGTGTTCACCGAGGCGGAGCGGGCCGCGCTGGCGTTCGCCGAGGAGGGCACCCGGCTGGCCGACGCCTACCAGGGGGTGTCCGACGAGACGTGGGCGCAGGTGCGCAAGCACTACGACGACGACCAGATCGCGACGCTGATCTGCCTGGTCGGGCTGATCAACGCGGCGAACCGGTTCGGGGTGATCGCGCACCAGCAGGGCGGCTCGTACGAGGCGGGGATGTTCGCCGACGCGCTGCGCTGAGCTGAACGGTGGGGCTGGCCCGGGACCGCTTCCGGGCCAGCCTCAGGCGGTGGGCGGAACGGCCGCTCGCCGGACGATCTCCTCCACCGTGAGCGGGCTGCGAGGGTGGTGGCTCAAGCACATGGGGGCCTGCATCTTGACGAACTGAGCGCCCTCCACCGCGGCGTAGAACTGGCCGGTCCGCAGCTTCCCGATGTCGGGAACATCGGTGCCCTTCGCCCTGGCCACGTCGCGGGCCGCCTCGATCTGCACGGGCACCGTGAGCAGGCCGAAGAACTGCGTGGCGGCGTTGCCGGGGATCTGGTTGTGCAACGCCTTCGGCGCCTGGGTGGCGAAGACCAGCCCCAGCCCGTACTTGCGGGCCTGCGAGGTGAGTGCCAGCGTGCTCTGGGTGCAGGCCGTCACCGCACCGGACGGGGCCAGCGTCTGCGCCTCGTCCATGACGAAGAGCCCACCGAGTGGCCGATCCCCGGCCGGATGGCGCTTGATCCAGGTGAACAGGGCGAGCTGCAACTGGTTGACAAAGCTCTGCCGCTGATGTTCCTCGGTCAGCCCGGCGAGGTTGATCACCGAGACCCGGGCGCGCCGACCAGGTGGCGGCGTGAGCAATTCACCCGGGTCGATCGGAGTGCCGACGCCACCCAGGAGTGGATCGTTGATCAGGGCCGCCTTGAGTAGCTGTGCCATACCGGCCGCCAGCTTGGGCGCGCTGTCGAGCTGGCTGACGCCGTCCGGGAGGTCGTTGAGGACGTCGGTGAACTCACGCAGGTCGTTCGCGCCGCTGCGGGCGTAGCCGATCAGCGCCTCGCGCAGCACGGCGCGACCGAGCCGGGCTTTGTCCGTGCCGCCGTCCACCCGGGCGTGGGGAGCGAGCGTGGCGACGGCGGCGTTGACCGCCGAGGTGAACCCGTCCGGGTCGTCGAGCACGTCGGCGAAGACCGGCAGCGGCTGGAAGGTCAACGGTCGGCCGGCCTGTCGTCCCGGCGTCCAAATGACCACGTCGGTGCCGGCCAGGTATTCCGCGGCCTGGCGGGCGTCGTCGGGGCCCCAGCCCGGCGGTGGTGCAGGCCAGGCCTCGCCGAGCCGGGCCAGGTCGTTGTTGGGGTCGAGCACGATGGCCGACACACCGCGCAGGGCGCACTCCTCCACCAGGCGGCGGATCAGGACGGTCTTGCCGGAACCGGAGCCGGCGAAGATGACGGTGTGCCGGCGCAGTGCTTCGAGGTCGATGCCGACCGGGTCGGCCCGCCCGGCGACCGTGCCGACGCCCAGCCGCTCCGGATCGATGCCGGCCATCGGCGGCAGGAGGGCGATCGCCGGCCGCGCCGGTTCGGGGCCGGCGGAGCGTGGCGCGGTGGTGACCGGCGGCGGCGTCCCGACTGGCTCGCGGTCCGGCGCCTCCGACGGCCGCCCCTCGGCCCGGCCGGCTGCTGTCCCGCCCGGCCAGTCGCCCAACGCCTCCCGCAGGCAGGTGATGTCGGAGGCCGGCCGGCGGTCGGCGAACCAGGGCCGCAACGTCTCCCGCCCGTGGTCCTGGATGAGCTGTTCGAGCGCGGCCATCCGGGCGACGTCCGGCGCGGGCAGGGCGAGCGTCCGCCCGCCGGCCCGCTCGAAGGCGTCCAGCACCTCTCGGGTCCGGGCGCCGGTCGACCAGTTTGCGCTGCGCAGCAGGAAGAGTTTGCGCTTCGCGACGCCCTCGGTGAGCCCGGCGGCCGTGATCGCGTTGCGGATCCGGTTGAGCGCGGCGATGTGGTGTGGCGCGGAGATGGCCCGGAACGACCAGTGCTCCTCGTCCTCGTTGTCCTCGCTCAGGCTGTGCCGCAGCCGGGCGTGCAGCGCCGGCTTGGTCCCGGCGGGGATCGGGTCGAGGCTGAACGCGTCGACGGCCGGACCCTGCGCAGCGATCCACGCGGTCAGGCCGGCTTCGAGCAGTCGGGGGACGCGGACGTCCTCCGACTTCGGTGACCCGGCGGAGGCGGTGTCGGCGGCGGCGACCAGCTCCGCGTACCTGGCGTCGATCTTGCTGAATCCGGTCGTCCGGCTCTCCTGCGGCGACCCGGTGACCGGGGTCGGCGCGATGTCGTCGACGAGCCGGTCATCTGTCGTGTGCAGCAGGTGCCGCAGTTGCCGAGCCTCACCGTCGGCCAGGCAGGCCCGGACGTGTGTGTCGATCCGCCGCAGCAGCTCACGGGGGGTGAAGCCGACGACCTCCCGGAACGCGTCCGGGTGTACCGGCCAGGTGGGGTGGGGCGGGGTGAAACCGATGCCCTCGAAGAGCACCGCGAACCGTTTCTCGACCAGTTCGCGGCCCACCTCGACGGAGGGGATCTCCTTGAGCGGGGCGGCCTCCCGGAACCGGTCCTGGACGGTGTCCGTCGCCTGCTGCTGGATGCTGCGCCACGTCTGTGGCAGGCACGAGACGACGGACAGCGTCCGCCGGGTGGTCTCACGCAGCGCCATCAGACCGCTGGCGACCTGCTCGAGCAGGAGCGAGGTCTGCCAGTCCGCCTCGCCCCGGACCTCCTGGTTGGTGGCCTTCACGGATTGGGCGATCATCAGGTCGATCTGGTCCACCGCGATCACGGTCGGGCCGACGACGGCGAGCAGCCGGGAGGTGTCCCGGACCACCTCCTGGGGCGCCCGTCGATTGCGCCGCAGGCCCCACCCGGCCCGTTGGCCGGGTTCCTCCTCGTCCATCGAGGACAGAAAGTCGTAGCCGATGTCCTGCAAAGCGGACTGTTCGGCCGCGTAGAGCACCAGGGCCCGCGCGGTGTCCTGGCACTCCGTGCCGATCTGGCGGTCCTTCTTGCGGATCAAGTCGACGAACGCGTCGAGCGTCGACCGGCTGAGTTCGGTCTCACCGGCGACCGCGCGCCGTACCGTCCGGGGCGCACCCACCTCGTCGGCCAGCCGACGCAGGAACGCCCGCAGCTGGGTCGTCTCGTCCGGCATCGGCCGGACCAGACCCTCCAGCATCGAGATCGCGGTGCGTTGCCAGAACGTCCGGGCTTCGAGCAGCTCGACCAGGAAGAAGAAGCCGCCACGTCCCTGCACTTGCTGGCGGACCGTGCCGATGAGGTGGGTCTTGCCGGTGCCGCGTTGGCCGAGGATGGCCACGCCGACCGGACTGGAGCCGGTGCTGGCCTGGGCCTCCACGAAGCTGTCCAGCACCGTCGTGACGACGTCGTGATGCAGACCCGCCACATGGAACGGCGTGGGCTTCCAGACATCGTCCGGGGTCGGGGCCCAGTTGAACCTCAGCGCCGCCAGGGCCCGGCGTTGCTCGTCACCGATCATGACGAGATGGCGACCAGATGCTTGTCCTGGTTGCCGATGGTCACCGCCGCCGCCCGCTCCTGCGGCTTGAGCACCTTCTGGTTGGATTCGGGCACCAGGTGCACGCCGCGCTCCCGGTTGAGCGTCACCAGCGCGACGTCGAACTCGTGGCGGGGCAGATCGGTGAGGGCCTCGCGAAGGTCGGCCAGCATGACGTAGTCACCGGGCTTGGCGGCCAGCTCGTGGTACGCCTGCCGGATCAGCGTCACCGCGTCGACAGCCGCGGATGCCGGCGACGCCACCGGCGGCGCGACGACCTCGTCCCGGTTGATCTGCATCCGGAACAGGTCGTCGGCGCGGGTCCCGGAGTGGTCGATCAGCCGGCGCAGGAAGTCGAGCGCGACGTAGAGCGTGCCGCCGGCGGTACCGGCGCCCTTCGGCGGCTCCGCGCCCAACTCCTCGGTGGCGCGATCCCATCCCTTGTCGGTGAGCGCCAGAACAATCCTCGGCTTCTCCGTGACCTCGATCAGACCGAGTGATTTAAGTCGGCTGCGGTGCTCCGGCTTCAGGCTGATTCCGGCGACGTTCTTGAAGTACGTCTGCGGCAAAGGTGCCGCCTTCACCATCAGCGTGACAAGAATGCACCGGTCGACGAGGGTCAGTTCCTTTTCCGGCATGCGGATGCTCCTCTGCGGCACGAGCTCCCACCGCGTCGACGGTGTGATCGAAGGCTCGGAAGGGGTGGCCATGATCGAGGTGAGCAACGGGGATCGCCCCGGCGCACGGGCCGATTCTGCCGACGCCGTCCGGCTCGCGCAAGGTCACCGATCTCGCTGACGAAAGCCGACAGGGCAACGCAGTGGATCTTCAACGGTCCTGCGTGGATGGCCCGCCTGAAACGCCTGTTCGGCCGCTTCGGCGCGATTCGCCGATCCGACCATTGCAAAGTGACAAGGACAGCGGGCAGCATGGCAGACCGGCGAGAGGCCCGGAGTTCTGCTCCGCCGCGAACCCTCCTGCCTGTTCTCCAGAAATACGTCACGGAGGTGACCGTGCAGTCTGAGGTGGTCCGCTACCAGGTCGACGACGAAACGGTTGCCCTGATCGAAGTCGAGCCGACGCCCGGCTTCCAGCCCGCCGGCCTCGGCGACATCGCCGGTTGGGTGCGCGAGTCCGCGGCACCGGCCGTGGCCGCCGCCCGGGAACTGCTGGAACAGGTCAAGACCGTCTCTCCCGACGCGGTGGAGGTGCGCTTCGGGATCAAGGCCACCGGCACGGCGAGCTGGGTGGTGGCGAAGGCGACCGGAGAGGCGAACTTCGAGGTCACGCTCGCCTGGCAGCCGGACGGCCCCACCGATCGCGGTGCCGGCCCACGGCGCTGACGGACGGGTCGGCCCGTGACAACGGCCCCGGACGAAAGCTCGTGGGCGGTCGCGCTGCACCGTGAGGCGGACCCGCACACGGCGCTCGGCACCGGCATCGTCATCGCCACCAACCTGGTGCTCACCTGCCACCATGTGGCGTTCACCGCCGATGGCACCCTCCGTCCCGATCTCACGGTCGCCTTTCCGCGCGCGCCCAAGGTCGCCTACTTCGATCGGCGCAAGGTCCGGCAGTGCCGGCACGACGGTATGCGGGAGGCGTACGTCGATCTGGTCGTGCTCGAACTCGTCGAGCCGGTGCCGGCGACCGTCTCCCCGGCGCGGCTGCGCTGTCTCGCCGCCAAGCCGCTGCTCGACCGCCCCTTCTGGGCGTACGGCTTCCCGGCCGGAGTGGTCGGCGGCCTCCAGGCGACCGGTTCCGTCGTCGAAGCCGGCGGGTACGGCCACGTCACCATCGACAGCGGCGCCGCCGGGCCGCTCAGCAAGGGGTTCAGCGGGGGCGCCGTGTGGTCCCCGGAGTATCAGGCGGTGGTCGGCGTGGTCGTCACGGCCGACGGCAAGGGTAAGGGCCAGGCGGTCACCCTGAGCCACGCCGACGAACAGGTGCCGGCGATGACGTTGGGCGCGTTGTCGGCCTGGCGGGTCGAGGACGCCGACGACGCCGCCCTCTCGGCCTGGGGGTGGACGTTGAGCACCGATGGCGAGGCCGGCCGGCACTGGCTGCCCCGGGCGCGGGGTGTCGCCGTGGACACCGAGGGCGGCGCACGGTTCCGGGGCCGAACGGCCGCGCTCCGGCGGATCGTCGACTTCATCGACGGGGAGGCGCCCGCCATCCGGCCGCTGATCGTCACGGGCTCGCCCGGGGTCGGCAAGTCCGCCGTCCTGGGCCGCGTGGTGACCACTGCCGATCAGCAGATCCAGGCCAGCCTGCCGGGCGGCGACACCGCGGTGCGGGCCACGGTCGGCTCGGTGTCCTGCGCCGTGCACGCCAAGGGCAAGACCGCGCTCGAGGTGGCGATCGAGATCGCCCGGGCCGCCGCCGTCGACCTGCCCAGCGCGCCGGCCGACCTGATGCCGGCGGTGCGGGAGCGGCTGGCGCGTCGTCCGGCTCGTTTCGCGCTGGTCATCGACGCGCTGGACGAGACGGCCGACCCGGGTCAGGCGCGGCAGGTCATCGACGACGTCCTGCTGCCGCTGGCCCGGGAGTGCGGCCGGTACGGCGTCCGGGTGGTCGTCGGCACCCGGCGTGGCGACGACCGGGGTGACCTGATCTCCTGCTTCGGTGGCCCGGTCGAGCTGGTGGATCTGGACACACCGGAATACTTCGCCGAGGCCGATCTGGTGAACTACGCCCTGGCGACCCTGCGGCTGCTCGGCGCGGAACGGCCGGGCAACCCATACACCGACTCGACGGCGGCTGCCCCGCTGGCCCGCCGCATCGCCGAGCTGGCGAAGGGAAACTTCCTGGTGGCCGGTCTCGTCGCCCGGGCACACGCGCTGCGCGACATCGAGCCGGTCGACCCGGCCTCGGTGTCGTTCACCGCGACCGTGGCCCATGCGCTCGACTCGTACCTGGCCGGACTGCCGGCCGCCGGCTCAGCATCCGCCCGGCTCGCGCTCACCGCCCTGGCGTACGCCGAGGCGCCGGGCCTGCCGCTCTCGCTCTGGCGGATCGCGGTGATCGCACTCGGCGGCACGGTCACCGAGGACGAACTCCTCGCGTTCGCCCGCACGTCGGCGGCGAACTTCCTGGTCGAGACCGGCGGCGGCAGTCAGCCCGCGTACCGCCTGTTCCACCAGGCCCTCAACGACGCGTTGCTGGCCGGGGCGACCCGCCGGGACGACCAGCGACGGCTGGTTGCCGCCTGGACAGCCCTGGCGGCCGAGGTGGGATGGGCAGCGGTGCCCGACTACCTGCGGCGCTCCCTGCCCCAGCACGCCTCCCGCGCCGGGCTCGTGGAACGGCTCCTCGCCGACGAGGACTACCTCCTGCACGCGCACCTGGAGCGGCTGCTCTCGGTCATCGACCTGGAGAGACCGCTGGAACCGCGGTCCCGATCACGGGTGCGGCTGCTGCACCGCACGCCGCTCGCGGTCGCGGCGGCGCCGGCCGAGCGCGCCGCCCTCTTCTCGGTGGTCGACCGGCTCGACGGGCTGGGCAGTGGGATCGAGGCGGACATCGCGCCGTACCGCGCGCGCTGGGCGCACACCCCGCCCCGGCAGGAGCGCAGCGTGCTGGACGGGCACTCGCAGGCCGTCTACGACGTGGCGGCCATCGAGCTGGACGATCGGTGGTTGCTGGTCTCCGCCGGTGACGACGGCACGGTGCGGCTCTGGGACCCGTTGACCAACCAGGCCGTGGGGGTCTTCAACTGTCACAACGACACGATCCGCGGGCTGTGCGCCGTCCGTGCCGGCGGCGGCGAGACGCTGATCGCCACCGCCAGCCACGACGGGACCGTCGGCCTGTGGGACCCGCGAACCGGTCAGCGCCGGCACGAACTGCGCGGGCACGACGACTGGGTCCGCAACATCTGCGTCATCCCGCTGCCGGACGGTGACCTGCTCGCCTCGGCCGGCGACGATCGGACGGTACGGATCTGGGACCCGGTGACCGGGACGCAGCGCCACGCGTTGGCCGGGCACTCGGGCTGGGTGACCGCCGTGACGTACGTCCCGGCGGGCGGTCGGCACCTGCTCGCCTCCACCGGTTTCGACGGCGTCGTCCGGGTCTGGGAGCCGACGAGCGGCACCCGCCCGACGCTGACCCTCACCGGGCACGTCGGCTGGGTGACCACCCTCTACGCCGTTCGTGCGCCCGGCGGCACGTTGCTCGCCTCGGCCGGCTACGACGGCACGGTCCGGCTATGGGACCCGCAGAGCGGCGAATGCGTCCACGTCCTCGCCACCGGCGGGCCGGTCACGGATCTCTGCACGGTCGAGGTTGACGAGGGCTGTCTGCTCGTGTCGACGGGCGAGGACGGGCTCATCCGGGTCTGGGACGTGCCGACCTGGACCAGCCGGCCGAGCCTGCGGGGACACGCGAGCTGGATCCGCGCGGTATGCGAGCTGCGTACGGCGAAGGACCGGATGCTGGCGACGGCGGGTGACGACGGCACGGTGCGGCTGTGGGACCCGGCCGGCGGCCGACCCGACACGGTCGCCGAGCGGGACCGGCTCGGGCCCGTGCACAGCCTCTGCGCGGTCCCTGACGAGCGGCCGGGCCTGGTCGCGTCCGGCGGTGCCGACGGCCGGGTGCGGATCTGGGACGCCGCCACGGGCGAGCGGCTGGAGGAGATCCCGACTCCCGGAGGACCCGTCAACGCGATGTGCGCGGTCGACGACGTCGAGGAGCCGCTGCTCGTCGCCGCGCAGGACGACAACACGGTCGGGACCTGGAGTGTGCGGCACAGCGTCCCGGTGAGGGAGATGAACGAGCACCACGCCCCGGTGGCGGCGGTCTGCCCGATCGTCATCGGCGGTGAGACGCTCGTCGCGTCGGCCGGCGACGACCAGGCCATCCGGCTGTGGCACCCGCAGAGCGGCGCCGTGCGGGCGGTCCTGCTCGGGCACGTCACCCGTGCCTGGGTGACCGCCCTCGCGACGGTCCGGTGGCCCAGCGTGGAGGCGCTTGCCTCGGCCGACAAGAGCGGCACGGTGATGCTGTGGGGCGGCGGTGACACGCCGGTGTGGACCCGGCAGGGACACCAGGACGCGGTCACCGCGCTCTGCGGCCTCGTCGTGGCGGGTCGCCGGATGCTGGCGTCGGCCAGCGCCGATCACACGATCCGCCTGTGGGACGCCGAGTGGGGCGAGCCTGTGGGCGTGTTCACCGGCCACACGGCTGCCGTCACCGGGTTGAGCCTGGTGCGCGTCGGTGGCCGGGAGCTGCTCGCCTCTACCAGCCGGGACCGGACGGTGCGGATCTGGGATCCGTCCACCGAACGGGCGGTGCACACCATCCCCGTCTACCACCCGGCGCTCACCTGTTGCAGGGTGGACGGCGTGCTGCTCGTTGGCCTGGACCAGGGCCTGCTGGCGCTGGAGATCGACGGCGGGAGCGACCTGCTGCCCGACACTGCCGAGCGCGTGGTCGGCCGGGTCCCGGTGCGCTGTTGACCTCATCTGAGGTCCTGGAAGAACGCGCGGACGTCGGCGGCGAACAGGTCGGGCACCTCCAGCGCGGCGAAGTGGCCACCCCGGTCGAACTCGCTCCAGTGCCGGATCGGGTACGTCCGCTCGGCGAGCGGACGGACGGGCAGGGTGATGTCATGGGCGAAGACGGCCACTCCCATCGGCGACGGGCAGGGTGGCGGCGGCCCGGCCAACCCGCTCTCCCGGATCAGCCGCGCCGCTGAGGCGCTGGTGCGGGTGAGCCAGTAGAGCGCCACGTCGGTGAGGATGCGGTCGGTCGGGACGGCGGATCGCGGGTCGGCCCACTCGGTGAACTTCTCGGCGATCCACGCGAGCTGGCCGGCGGGTGAGTCGTTCAGCGCGTACGACACCGTCTGCGGGCGGGTGGCGTAGAGGATCTGGTGCGGGTGCCGCTGCGCCATGAGCTGTCTGATCCGCGCCAGTCGGGCCAGGTCCGGTGCGGACAGGTCGGCCTCTCCGGCCCAGCCGGGCGGCGGGGGCGTGGGCAGGTAGTTGACGTGTACGCCGACGACCTGCTCCGGGGCGATTCCGCCGAGCCGGATGGAGATTCCCGTACCCCAGTCGCCGCCCTGGGCGCCGTATCGCCGGTAGCCGAGCCGGCGCATCAGCTCGGCCCAGGCTCGGGCGACCCGGTCGATGTCCCAGCCGCGTTCGCGGGTCGGGCCGGAGAAGCCGAATCCGGGTATCGACGGGACGACCAGGTGGAACTGCTCGGACAGGGGGACGAGCACGTCGAGGAACTCCACCACCGAGCCGGGCCAGCCGTGGGTGAGGATCAGCGGCAGCGCGTCCGCGTCGGCGCAGCGTACGTGCAGGAAGTGGACGTTCTGTCCGTCGATCTCGGTGGTGAACTGGGGGTATCTGTTGAGTTCGGCCTCGTGCTCGCGCCAGTCGTAGGTGGTGCGCCAGTGTTCGGCCAGCTCGCGTACCCGAGCCAGGGGGATGCCGTAGTCCCACCCGGCGTCGGGTAGCTCGTCGGGCCAGCGGGTACGCGCCAGGCGGTCGGCCAGGTCGTCGAGGTCGGCCTGTGGAACCCGCACCCGGAACGGCTTGATCATGACGAGCCCTTCGTTGGTCGCACTAACGTTTGTCGCACCTACGATAACGCCGTTTCGTTGGTGTGGCCAACGAGTTTGTTAGGCTGGTCACGTGGAAGCTCCGGACCCGGACGTCGTGCCGGCCCGCCTGACCGGCCTGTCGAGCTGGCTGATCACCCAGACCGCCGTACGCGCCGGACGGCTGGTCGCCGACGGGCTCGCGGCGATCGACGCGCGGGGCTACCACTTCCGGCTGCTCGCGACGCTTGACGAGTTCGGGCCGGCAAGTCAGGCCACGCTCGGCCGTCGCAGCGGCATCCACGTCAGCGACGTGGTCGCGGCGCTCAACGAACTCGCCGACCGTGACTTCGTCAACCGCGCCCCGGACCCGGCCGACCGGCGGCGCAACGTCGTCACCATCACCACGGCCGGGCGCCGGCAACTCCGGCGACTGGAGAAACAGCTCGCCGCCGTACAGGACGAACTGCTCGCGCCCTTGTCACCCGACGAGCGCGACCAACTCGCCGGGCTCCTGGGGCGGGTGCTCGCCCACCATGCCCGCCGCGGCGACTGACGGGAGGATCGGCTCGACCTTTGGGTGCGGTTGTGGTTGCCGGAGCGACAACAGACGCACCCAGAGCGGCGGACGGCATCACGTCGCCGGCTGGTAGCCGTGTCGGAAGGCGTGTACGGCGTCGCGGACCATCGTGGAGATCTCGTCGGCGGTCAGGGTGCGCTCGGTCGACGCGTTCGTGCTCTCGAACGTGGTCAGGGCGGTGAAGTGCAACGCCATCCGCTCCGGGGCGGCAGCGCGTAGGTCGCCGCGATCGACGAGCGCCTGGAGACGCCTGACGACTTCGGCCTGGACGCGCAACGGGCCGGCCTGCTGCCAGGCGTCGAGCATGGCGCGGGGAAAGTGCCGACCCTCGGCGTTGATCTGTCGGACGAGCGCGAAGTGGTCGGGGAAGTCGAGCCGGTGTGCCACAAGCGCCCGACCGATGGCGATCAACTGCTCCGCCACCCCGTCGGCCTGCTCCAGTCCCGCCGTCACGTACTCGCAGAAGGCGTCGGCGACCCGGTTGGCGCTCTGCTCCAGCACGAAGGAGAACAGCTCCTCCTTGCTGCCGAAGTGCTTGTAGAGGGTGCGCGTGGAGACTTCGGCCTCGCGGGCGATCGTGTCCATCGTCGTGCGGGCGTAGCCGTCGCGGCCGAAGACCGCCCGGGCCGCCAGGACGATCGCGTCGCGCTTGGCGGGTCGGCCACGACCGTGGCTGCGGGGTGGGGTCTCGGACATGGTTCTCCCTTGGGGCTGCGCTCGGCAAATTATTGCTGTATACGTTTTACTTTACCTGACGGAGGGAGCCCGATGAACCAGGCACTACGACTCGCGGTCATCCTCAACCACGCCAGTCGGCGAAACGACCTCGCGGTGGAGATCGTCGACATCGCCGAGCATCGGCTGCCGGTGCTCGGCGAGCCGCCGGACTACAACCCCTCCGTGCGCAACGAGCGGACGGCCCGTTGACCACCCGTCTCGACGCACCCCCGGGAACCGGGGCGATCCCGTGGCGGGTGTGGCGACTCGCCCTGGTGATCGCGTTCGGCGCGCTCATCAGCCAACTCGACACGTCGATCGTCAGCGTCGGCCTCAACGCCATCGCCACCGACCTGGACGCGGAGCTCGGTGACGCCCAGTGGATCGCCAACGCGTACCTGATCGCGCTCGGCATGTCGTTGCCGGCCAGCGGATGGCTCGGCCGCCGGTTCGGCGTCGGCCGGATGTGGCTGGCCTCGCTCGGCGGGTTCACCGTGGCCTCCGTCCTGTGCGCCCTCGCCGACGGCGTGTGGTGGCTGGTGGCGGCGAGAGTGCTCCAGGGCCTCACGGCCGGACTGCTGGTGCCCGCCGGGCAGACGGTGCTCGGTCAGGCGGTCGGTCCGCACCGTCTCGGCCGGGTCATGGCCACGCTCGGCATCGCCGTCACCCTCGGCCCGGCGCTGGGCCCGGTGCTCGGCGGGCTGATCGTGCACGCCGGCCCCTGGCCGTGGCTGTTCCTGGTGAACGTGCCGCTCGGCGGACTCGGGCTCTGGCTCGGTCTGCGGTACGTGCCGCACGGCCGACCGGTCGACCTCCCCAGCCGGCTGGACTGGCCGGGCCTGCTGCTGATCGGGGCCGGCGTCCCCCTGCTGATCTATGGACTCACCATGGCAGGCGAGCGGGGCGTCTTGGCGCCCGGTGCGCTCGTCCCCACGCTTGCGGGGCTCCTGTTGACCGGCGGCTTCACCTGGCACGCCCGACGGGTGGCCCACCCGATTCTCGACCTCCGGCTGTTCGCCCGGCCCGCATACGCGGCGGCGACCGTGACCGCCGCGTTCGCCGGCGCCGTCATGTTCGGGGCGTCGCTGCTGTTCCCGCTCTAC
This sequence comes from Micromonospora sp. WMMD1128, assembly GCF_027497235.1. NCBI lineage: Bacteria > Bacillati > Actinomycetota > Actinomycetes > Micromonosporales > Micromonosporaceae > Micromonospora > Micromonospora sp. WMMD1128. The sequence goes on along the minus strand of NZ_CP114902.1, from coordinate 6,168,998 downwards.
TTCCAGATCGGCCACGACGCCGATGTGCTCGAGACCGGCCTGGCGCTGATCCCGCTCGGGCTCGGGACCGCGGTGCTGCTGCCGGTCAGCGGCCGGCTCGTGGACCGCTTCGGCGGCGGCGTGGTGAGCTTCTACGGCATCCTCGCCGCGGTCGCCACCACCGCGCCGTTCGCGCTGGCCGGCACCGGCCTGCCGGAGCCACTGGTGCTCGCCCTGCTGTTCCTGCGCGGCATGGCACTCGCGCTCGCCGTGGTGCCGGCCGGGATCTCCGCCTACAAGGCAGTCGCCCCGGACCAGCTTCCGGACGCCACCACCCAGGTCAACATCCTGCAGCGGGTCGGTGGAGCACTCGGTGGCGCGGTGTTCACCGTCGTACTCGCCCACGAACTCTCCCACGGGGCGGACGCGGCCTTCCGTACCGCGTTCTCCTGGCTGACCGTGGCGTCGGCGTTGGGACTCGCCAGCGCGGCCTGGCTCGCTCTCGCCGAACGCCGGAGTGACATGCGTCCGCGATCGAGGACGCGGTCTGGTGCTGCCGGATACTGATTCGTAGTCTGATGCCGGCCGTCAGCGGCTGTCGGGCGTTCGTCGCCGAGCCGGGTGCCTGGGGAACCTGCGCTGGTCCACACTCCAGAGTGAAGCGCATCTCACTGAGTGTTATGTGCGACGAGATGCTCGACTTGGCCCTAGCGCAGGGTCCCGCCAGCATGACTTTCTGATTTGTGTCGAGGTCGAGACACTGATCGTCGATCTCCCCGAACATTGTGGACGATGAGCTGTCTACATTGCCGCCCTGCCACGGATAGTAATTGGCGAACCGAAGGGGCCAAGGGGGAACGATGAACGAAGCACTGGCGGAACCGCTCACCGGCTATCAGGTGACGGCCGTGGCCGTAGCCGTCGCCGGAGTGGTGGGGGGCCTGGTGCGGGCCTGCGTGGCGTACCGGGCGCGGATACACGCCGAACGCGAGGCCACGACACGTACGACAGCCCGGATGACCTGGCTGATCCGGCTCACCGAGGCCGACCACGACGTGGTGCGGATCGTGGAGCGTGACCGCGACGGTCATCGCGAGGTGGAACTGGGCGTCCGTGACCTGCCGAAGTCCGGGATCACCAGGGAGGCGGCGTGAGCGACATCCAGGGCACCGCCGCCCGGACGCCGGCCGACGACGAGGACGCGCGCAGGGCGGAGGCCCTCCGTGTGAAGGCCGACCACGACCGGGAGTTCGCCACCTTCGTCGAGGGCTCCTACCACACCGTGGAGCGGATTCTCCGGTCTGTGTGGTGGGACCGCGAGGTGGTGGCGGACGCGCTGCACGAGGCGTACCTGCACGGGCGGGTCAAGTGGCCCGAACTTCGGGACCACGTGCGGCCGATCGGCTGGATCGTGCGTACCGCCCGGTTCAACCTGCTGAAGGACCGGGACCGGCGTCAGCGGGAAGCCGCGGTGGCGCCGGAGGACCTGCCGCCGGCGCCGCACTCCGACATCGCGGACGTGTGGGAGGCGCAGGAGACGTTGCGGGCCTGGCTGCGTCAGCTTCCGGCCCGGCACGCCGAGGTGTTCCAGATGTCCCGGGAGGGCTTCTCCAACCAGGAGATCGCCCGCATCCTCGGGCTGACCGAGAACAGCGTCCGCTGTTACAAGGCCGCTGCCAAGCGAGGTCTCGGTGAGCTGGCCGAGGAGGCCGGCTTCACCCGTTCGCCCGGCCGGCGGCGTCAGGGGGGCAGCCGTGGATCTCGATGACCTGCTGGCGTTGGCCGAGACCAGGCCCAGCCCGCTGGAACTGGCCCGCGCCCGCCGCGTCGCGCGCACCGTGCAGAGCCGGTACGACCTCTCGCTCGCCGAGGGCTACGAGATCATGGTCGACACCGACCTGGTCGACCCGGTGACCTGGAAGGTCGATGAGGCGACCCGGGTGGCCCGCGCCGCCCAGTTGTCGAAGCAGGGCACGCTCACCTGGATGGCCGGCGGACCCGGGTGCCTCGGCCGGCTCTTCTGGTCGGACGAGATGGCGATGATCTTCGGGCACGCGCCGGGAACGCGGCGCCTCACGCCCGAGACCGTCCTCGACCTCGTCCATCCGGGCGACGCCGAGCGGGTCCGCGCGGCTGTCCGGGCCGCGTGGGAGCGGCACCGTCCCGACGAGGTCCGCTTCCGGGTGGTCCAACCGGGGGGCCGGATCCGCCACGTGCACTGCCACCTCGAAATACTCACCGCCGAGGACGGCCCGTCGGGGATCATCGCGACCGGGGAGGACGTCACCGCGTTCGAACTGGCCCGGCAGGAGCGTCACCGGCTCGCCGTGCGCAGCCGGATGCTCAGCACCGACCTGGCCGTACCGGACGTCCTGACCGGGTTGCCGACCCGCGCGTACGTGATCGACGAGGTGGACCGGGCGCGGCGCAGCACCGGCGGGGCGCTCGTCGTGGTGGCGACCGAGCCCGCCACCCGGCTGCCCGACGCGCTCACCGACGAGGACCGCGACCGGGTGACGGCGGAGGTCGCCCGGGTCCTCCGCGCGGTCGTCGGGGCGAAGGTGACAGGTGGGCTGGTGGGCTCCGGCTCGTGGGGGGTGCTCCTCACCCCGGCCGACGACCACCCGGAGACCGCGGAGAGCCTGGCGGCCAGGATCGTCGAAACGTTCCGGAACCACCTGTTCAGCGTGCGGCAGAAGCCGTTGCGGTTCACCATCTCGGCCGGTGTGGTGCACTTCGGCAGCGGCGTGCCAGCCACCGGCTTCGACCTGCTCATCGATGGGGAGAACGCCGCCCGCGACGCGCGCCGGAACGGCACCGCCGTCACCGTCCTCGACCGGCCGGTGGAGGAACGGGAGCGGACGGAGCGATGCCGGTCCCGGATCCATCGCGTCGTCTCGGCCAACAGGTTCGCGCTCTACGCGCAGCCCATCGTCGATCTCCAACTCAACCAGGTCACCCGGCACGAGATCCTGTTACGCGTGCGCAGCGACACCGGTGAGCCGGTCGCACCCTGGGCGTTCCTCGACATGGCCGAGCGGGTCGGTGAGATCCTCACGGTGGACAAGTGGGTCGTCGACCACGCCCTGGAACTGATCGGCCGGGGTGCCCAGACCTCCCACTACCAGGTCAACATCTCCGGCCGGTCGCTCGCCGACCCCGGGTTGCTCGCCTTCGTGACCGACGCGATCGACAGGCACCGGGTCAAGCCGGACTGCCTGACGTTCGAGATCACCGAGACCGCCCTGATCGAGAACCGGAACGAGGCCATGGCCTTCGCCACCGGGATCAGAGAACTGGGATGCCACCTGGCGCTCGACGACTTCGGCACCGGATACGGCACGCTCACCCACCTGAAACAGCTCCCGGTCGACCTCGTCAAGATCGACGGGACGTTCATCGTCGATCTCTGCCGGTCCCCGGCGAGTCAGGCGGTCGTGTCGACGCTTGTCGAGCTGTGCCACACGCTCGGCATCCGAGTCGCCGCCGAGTACGTCCAGGACGAGGAGACCATCGAGCTGCTGCGCAACTGCGGCGTCGACTTCGCCCAGGGCTACCGGACCGGACGGCCCGAGCCGATCACGGTCGGCCGGAAGGAGGTGCAGACGGTGGAACTGGAGTTGCGGTTTCCGCCGCAGCACACCGCGCTCGGCTGAGACCCCGTCCGGCCCTTCGACGAGCGCGGTGCGCGGCCCCGGTCAGGGCCGGAGCACGTAACGGCCGCGTACCCCGCCCTTGGCGACCGCGCGGTGGGCGTCCGCCGCCCGGTCCAGCGGCAGCACGGCGTGCACCCGGGCCGGCAGTTCGCCGGACGCGGTGCGGGCGAGCAGGTCGGCCAGCTGCCGGCCGTCCGCGTGCGTGTCCACGGCCGCGACGCTGACGCCGCGGGCCGGGGCCGGCCGGATGTTCGGCCGGACCCCGACGAACGCACCGCCGTCCCGGACCAGGGCGAACGCCTGCTCCTGAAGGTTCGCGGCGTCGGCCACCGCGTCGAAGCCCGACTCGGCCGTCGCGGTGAAGCCGGCGCCGAGGCCCCGCACGAACTCCTCGTCCTCCGCGCGGGCCAGGCCGGTCACCCGCCAGCCCCGGTCCGCGGCGAGCACGAGGACGTACGCGCCGACCGCGCCGGCCGCGCCGGTGACAAGCAGCCGGTCGGCCCCGGCGGGCGCGTCGCCGAGAAGGTCGACGACCTGCGCCGCGGCCAGCCCGTTCAGCGGCACCGTCGCCGCCGCCACCAGGTCCAGCCCGTCGGGTACGACGGCCAGCTCGGCGGCCGGCACGACGAGTTGCTCGGCGTAGGTGCCGTAGTCGCGGTCGAACCCGACCACCAGGCCGGCGACCCGGGTGCCGGCGGTCAGGTCGACGCCCGTGCCGGTGGCGACGACGGTGCCGGCGAAGTCCCAGCCCAGGCCGGTGTGGTGCGGTTGATTGATCATCCCCAGGCCGTGGAAGAAGCCGCCGGCGACACCGAGATCGACGGGGTTGACGGCGGCGGCGGCCACCGCCACCCGCACCTCGCCGGGCCCTGGCTCGCGCAGCGGAACGTCGATGACCTCGATGGTGCCGGGTCCGCCCGGGGTGCGGACGACGGCGGCGCGGAAGGTGGGCGTACCCATGTCTGGTGCTCCTTGTCCTTGACGGTTCTCCCACACCACGATGGAGGGGTAACTCTCCAGCGGGAAGGACGCACTTCGAAGTGCGTAGGGCACCCTCGGGTGGGAAGGAGCGGTCGATGTCGACGCGAACGGCCACCGAGAGGAGGGCCCGGGCGCGGGTGGAGTACGACGCGTTCCTGGCCGCGTGCCCCAGCCGTCAGTTGCTCGCCCGGATCTCGGACAAGTGGGTGGCGCTGATCCTGGCCGCCCTCGGCCGCGACGGTCCGGACGGCGAGGTCGGCCCGCAGGTGATGCGCTACTCGGAGCTGTCCCGTCGGCTGGCCGGGGTCAGCCAGAAGATGCTCACCCAGACGCTGCGTTCCCTGGAACGCGACGGCCTGGTCACCCGCACGGTGACGCCGACCGTGCCGGTGACCGTCACGTACGAGCTGACCGAGCTGGGCCGGTCGCTGCACCGGCTGACCTATCACATCAAGGTGTGGGCGGAGGCGCACATGGACGAGGTGTACCTCGCTCGCGAGCGGTACGACGCCCGCTGACGCCGTTCGGTCCCCTCGACGATCCCGGAAGTTTCCGGCCGACCGAGCGCTGTCCCGGATGGACGGCGTGAACGGCTCGTTACGTTCGACAACGTTCGGTCACCCCTGCCGAATCCTCGCGTCCAACGGTTGACCAGGCCCGATAGTCATCGACATTGACCGATCGCGGACTGCCGAGTATGTTCCGTGCAGTTACCGGTAGTTTTCCGAAAAGTTTCGGACCTGACGGTAGGGGCGTGGTCTCCACGCCCGCCACCACCTTGCACATCACCGTCCGATATGCAGAGGAGTGTCATGGAACGTCTACTGAGGCGTGGTCGCTATCGCGTGGCGGTGGCCGCAGCCGCCGGCTCGCTGGCGTTGGCCGGCGCCGGGCTGCTGGTACCCGGTCCGGCCCAGGCGGCCTCCACCCTGGGCGCGGCAGCCGCGCAGTCGGGGCGGTACTTCGGCACCGCCATCGCCGCGAGCAGGTTGAACGACTCGACGTACAGCACGATCGCGGCGCGTGAGTTCAACATGATCACGGCTGAGAACGAGATGAAGCCGGACGCCACGGAGCCGAACCAGAATCAGTTCAACTTCAACTCCGGTGACCAGATCTACAACTGGGCCACCCAGCGTGGCCTGAAGGTCCGCGGGCACACCCTGGCCTGGCACGCGCAGCAGCCCGGCTGGATGCAGAACATGCAGGGCAGCACGCTGCGCAACGCGATGATCAATCACATCAACGGTGTGATGGGCCACTACAAGGGCAAGCTCGCCGCGTGGGACGTGGTCAACGAGGCGTTCAACGAGGACGGCAGCCGCCGTAACTCGAACCTGCAGGGCACCGGCAACGACTGGATCGAGGTGGCGTTCCGCACCGCGCGGGCGGCCGACCCGAACGTGAAGCTCTGCTACAACGACTACAACATCGAGAACTGGTCGTACGGCAAGACGCAGGGCGTCTACCGGATGATCCAGGACTTCAAGTCCCGTGGTGTGCCGATCGACTGCGTCGGGTTGCAGACCCACTTCACCGGCGGCAGCTCGCTGCCGAGCAACTTCCAGACCACGCTGTCCAGCTTCGCCGCCCTCGGCGTGGACGTGGCGTTGACCGAGGTCGACGTCACCAACTCCTCCACCTCCCAGTACGCCGGGCTCACCCAGGCGTGCATCAACGTGCCCCGCTGCATCGGCATCACCGTCTGGGGTGTCCGCGACAGCGACTCGTGGCGCTCCAACGAGAGCCCGCTGCTCTTCGACGGCGGCGGCAACAAGAAGGCCGCGTACAACTCGGTCCTCAACGTCCTCAACGCCGCCGGCCCCGGGCCGACCACCTCGCCGACCACCTCGCCGACGGCGACGCCGACCACCTCGCCGACCACGCCGCCGCCGTCCGGCGGCGCCGGCCGGATCGTTGGCAGCCAGTCGGGCCGGTGCATCGACGTGCCGAACTCCTCGCAGAACAACGGCACCCGGGTGCAGCTCTACGACTGCCACGGCCAGAGCAACCAGCAGTGGACCTCCACCGGCAGCAGGCAACTGACGGTGTACGGCGGCAGCCGCTGCCTGGACGCCGCCGGCTCCGGCAACGGCTCGGCGGTCCAGATCTACAGCTGCAACGGCCAGGCCAACCAGCAGTGGAACGTCAACTCCAACGGCACCATCACGGGCGTCCAGTCCGGCCGCTGCCTCGACGTCTGGGGCACCGGAAACGGGCAGCAGGTCCAGATCTACGACTGCAACGGTCAGGCCAACCAGCAGTTCCGGCTCGTCACGAGCTAGTCGACAGGTCGACCGGCGGTGGCCCATCGTTGCGGCGGTGGGCCACCGCAGTCGTCCGCGCACCCGGCGCCGTGGCGCGACCGGCGCGCAGCCGTCCCCGAAGCGGAGGCGGACCTCAACCCCGGGGCCAGTGATCGGGTAGCCTGATGGCCCGACGGGCCGTTAGCTCAATTGGCAGAGCTGAGGACTTTTAATCCTTAGGTTCTGGGTTCGAGTCCCAGGCGGCCCACGGACTTCTCTGACCTGCGGTTCTTGGCCATGCCGCAGTCGTCATGCGAACCGGTTGATCGAAGCTTCGGGTCTTTCCCGGCGAGCGGATGATGATGCATGCATAATGAATGCATGGTTGCTCTCCAGATTCGGGACGTGCCAGAAGAGGTGCGAGACGCCTTGGCGGCGCAGGCCAAGGCGCGCGGGCAGTCACTCCAGGCGTACCTGCTGGATCTGGTGGAGACGCAGGCTCGGCGGCTGCGCAACACTGCGGCTCTTGATCGCTTCGCCGGCCGATGGGACGGTGCTCGCTCCCTGCCGGGGGAGAGCGCGGCCGAGTTGAATGACCAGCGGGAGCAACGCGGACCATGGGGAAGCACGGCGTGATCGTCGTGGATGCGTCGGTTCTGGCCGATGCCCTGGTCGATGACGGGCCGGTCGGCGACGCGGCGCGGGCAGAGCTGACCGGCGATCCGCACTGGGCCGCGCCGAGCCATCTTCTGGTCGAGGTCATGTCGGTGATCAGAGGCAAGGTCCTCGGTGGGAAGCTGGGCCTGGCTCGGGCTCAGGAGGCGATCGATACCCTGCCCTCGTTGGTCATCGACGAGGTTGGCGTCGCGATGCTGATTGACCGGATGTGGCAGTTGCGGGGCAATGTCACCACGTATGACGCAGCCTACGTCGCGGTGGCGGAGTTGTTGGCCTGCCCACTCGTGACCGGTGATGGTCGGCTCGCCAAGGCGAGCGGCGTCCGCTGCGAGTTCCGACTGCTCGCGGTGTCATGACGGTGGCCATAGATCGATCCGCGCCGGTAGGTGGCGTCAGCCAGGAAGATCATCAAGGCGTCGAAGGCGTTGTCGCCGAGGATGATGCCGATGCCGAGGGTCAACGCCCCGATGCGGCGACCTCGCCGAGCCCGCCCTGGCCGATCAGGTAGCCGGTAGCGGCCACCACGGCGGCCAGCCGCAACCACAGTCGGCGGAGGCGCACATCCGACGGGGTCGCGGCCGGCACGTCCTGACGGGTGTCGGCGTTACGGCGCGCGAACCACATGGGTTCCCTGCGGAGCCACGGGCAAGCAGGGCAACGCCACCAGGACGACCGCCTGTAGGACGTTTTCCAGGGAAGCCGCCGCGTGCTCGATGTTGGACCAGCGGTAGAGCAGGTCGGCGATCGCCAGCCACACCGTCTGCCGTCGGCAGTCAATTCACTTGCAAGACGAGCCGGCCCGATTCCTTCTTGACCGGTACAGAAAACCTTGCTACTGTACCGGTATAGAGAGCAGCTTCGGTGAGTCAGGAGTTCGCCATGGAGATGCCCGCCGCCTTCGTCACCGCCATCAACGCTGTCGACTACGAGTTCGCCAGCGCCCGCCCCGACGCCCCGGTCGTCCCGCACGTGGAGAAGCCGCAGCGCGCCAAGGTCGTCCGTGCCGCCGTCGCCAAGCGACTCGCTCGTGCCGCCAGAGCGGTCAAGCTGGCCTGATCGTGGTCTTTGATAGCCTGATACCAGCCGGTAGGCATCGGCGTCCGCCGACCCAGGCGGCTGCCGGACCGAAGACCGATCCGCCGTCGGGGCGCCCCCGACCCTGACGGCGGGCACAGCTGGAACGACTGGTGGTGGCGTGGCGTCCCGGGTGACACTGCAGACGATCGCCGACCGGGTCGGCGTGAGTCGGATGACCGTGTCGAACGCCTTCTCCAAGCCCGACCAACTGTCCGCGGCGCTGCGCGAGCGGATCCTCACCGCCGCCCGGGAAGCGGGCTACGTCGGCCCCGATCCGGCGGCCCGCGCCCTGGCCCGGGGCACCACCGGCGCCGTGGGCATCGTGCTTACCTCCTCGCTCCGTTTCGCCTTCACCGATCTGGTCGCCACCAGCTTCCTCGGCGCGGTCGCGGAAGAGCTCGGCCCGACCGGGCTGTCACTCACCTTGCTGACGTCGTCCGACGACGGCGCGATCATTCCGGCGCGGGACGTGGCGATCGACGGCGCACTTGTCTACTCGTGCGATCCCACGTCGACGGCCGTCCAGTTCCTCACCCGCCGCAAGCTGCCCCTGGTCTACGTCGACCAACTGCCGGTCGAGGGAATCCCCGCCGTCAACGTGGACGACCGCTCCGGCGCCCGGGCCGCCGCCCAGCACCTGATCGACCTGGGCCACCGGCGGATCGGGCTGCTCCTGTCCGGCCTGCATGGCACGCACGGCCTGGTCACCGCCGCTGACCTCACCGCCGAAGGGCACGCCTCCACCCAGCGGATGCTCGGGTGGCGTGACGCGCTCGACGCGGCCGGCATCGACCCCCTGATGGCTCGACAGAGCGGCGCCGACCTGGAGCAGGCGAAGGCGGGCGCCCGGCTGCTCCTGGACCGGCCCGACCGGCCCACCGCGCTGCTCTGCTTCTCCGACGCGGTCGCCTACGGCGCGCTCCGGTGTGCCGAGGAACTCGGCATCGACGTTCCCGGCGAGCTGTCGGTGGTCGGCTTCGACGACAACCCGCTCGCCGTGCAGATCCGGCCCACCCTGACCACCGTCCGTCAGAACGTGCAGGCCAAGGGGCGGCTCGCGGCGGCGGCGCTCAGCCGCGCGATCCAGGACCATCTCGCCGGCCGTCCGATCGCCGCCGAACACACGCTGCTCCCCACCGAACTGGTCGTCCGGGACAGCACCGCCCCACCAACAGCCGGTTGATCATTCCCGCGATGCGCGGCACCGCGCACACCGGCGCCCCTCCTTGCCTGGCCGACGGCGTGTCCGCTGTCATCCTTGCCCGGCATGGCCAGCGCAAGGCCGGCGCTGCGGGGGACGACGCCGACACGTCGTCCCCCGCAGCACCGGCGGGCCGGCCTAACCGGCCACGGCACCTGTGGGTTCACGGAGCAGCACCCGTTCGGCGGGCTCGGCCACCGGCACCCGACTGGTCCGATGGAGCCAGATCGGCCCGGCCAGGAGGAGCAGCAGGCCGGTCAGCGGGAACAGCGCGGCGATCACCTGCTCCCAGCCCGCCAGCGCCATCGGCGCCGGCGGCGACTCCTGGATGCCCAACAGCGAGAAGACCCGGATTGAGAAGACCGCCGCCAGCACGACCGTCAACGTGGCCAGCACGGCGGAGCGGTCCCGGTAGGCCCGGACCGCGAGCCAGACCAGCAGCGGGATCACGTACACCCAGTGGTGTTCCCAGCTCACGGGCGAGACCAGCAGCCCGGTGACGGCGGCGGCGGAGAAGCCCAGAAAGTCCGAGCCGTGCTGGTGAGCGTAGCGGGCCACGGCCAGCCCGAGGACCGCCACGATCGCCAGGACCACCAGCCACCAGTGCGCGAACTGGGTGCTCGACACCCCCCGGGCCAGGGCCCCGGACAGCGACTGGTTCGGGGTGTCCCACACCCCGCCGGCCCGCGACGAATGCAGCACCAGGCCACCCCAGTACCGCGCCGCGTCCGCCGGTAGCAGGACGAACCCGAGGACAACCGTGCCGAGGAAGGCCGCCGTCGCGGTGGCAGCCGCCCGCCACTGCCTGGTCACCACGAGGTACGCGATGAAGATCAACGGCGTGACCTTCAGCCCGGCCGCGATCCCGATGCCCAGCCCGCGCCAGCGACCGGTGTGGCCGCGGAAGTCAAGCAGCACCAGCAGCAGGAGAAACATGTTGATCTGCCCGGCGATGAGCTGGATCCGCACCGGCAGCAGCCAGGTGGCCAGGACGAGCACGACCAGGGTCAGCGCGGCCCGGGTACGCGGGGTGCGGACCCCGGCGATGCCCAGCGAGAGCCAGGCGACCGCACCCAGGGCGATCAGCGACAACGTGTTCCACACCAGGCTCGCCGCGCCGATCGGCAACAGGGACAGCGGCACGAAGAAGAGGATCGCGGTCAGTGGCGGGTAGAGGTAGGGCATCGGCCCGTACAGCGGGCTCTGGATCGCCACGTCGTAGAGCGAGGTGCCGTGCCGCACCGCCTCACCGCTGGCCAGGTAGACCTTCAGGTCCACCGTCCACCGCAGCGCCCAGTACGGGTCGCGGGTGAAGATCGCCTCGGCGATCAGGGCCAGCGCGAACGCTGCGATCACCACGGCCGCGATCGTGCCGATGTTCAGCCGTCGGCTCGGTGGCCGCGACTCGATCTCTGTCGTCTGCATGGCTCAGCTCCTGTCCGTCACAAATGGAAGGTGGGGTGCGCGTCCGGCCAGGATCGGCGGGAGCGGACGCGGTCCGATCAGCAGTTCGTCGTGGCCGGCGAGGCGCAGCTCGGCGCCGGTCGCGCCGAGACGATCCAGCACCCCGAGGGCGTCGAGTTCGTCGCATCCGTTGAGCAGAAGGTTGACCTGCTCGTCCGCCACGTCAACCTCATCGGTCGAGCGCAGCGCGCCGACCGGCACCGGCCCGCGCCCGGGAAATCTGACAAGCGTGGCGATGTCCGGGCGGGCCGACCGGCGGCGGGTCGGCCCGGATCGGGCCGTCCGGATCTGGTGCTCGACCACGCCGGCGAGCAGAGCGGCGGTCCGGTCCCAGGTGAACCGGGCGGCCCAGGCCCGGCACGCTTCGGCGAACCCGCTGGCGACCTCGTCGTCGGCCAACGACACGAGTTGGCCGACGAGCGCATCCGACAGCCGGTCGGCCGAGCTGACGATCTCGCCGGTGCGGCCCGGACGCACGAAGTCCCGGGCGCCGGCAGCGGCCAGCGCCACCCCCGGCACCCCGTACGCGGCGGCGTCGAGCAGTCGGGAACCGCGCCCCTCGCGTGTCCCGGTGCAGGCGGTCAACCAGGCGCGACGCCACCACCGGTCCCGGAGCTCCGGTACGAGCGGGCCGTGCAGGGTCACCGCGGAGGCCAACCGAAGGGCCTCCACCTGCCGGCGCAGCCGCGCGAGGTCCGGGCCGTCGCCGAGGATCTCGACCCGCAGGTCCGGCAGCGCGGCCACGACGGCCGGCAGCGCGTCGAGCAGGACGTTGAGCCCTTCCTGCGGGACCAGGTCGGCCTCGACCACGACGGTCGGGACCGTTGCGCGTCCTGTGACGCCATCCGGAGCGGGCGTCGTGGCGCCGGGCGGCACCACGAAGATCGGCCCCCGGAGGCCGAGCCGCCGGCGCAGGTCGTGCCGGGCCGACGGCGACAGCGCCACGGTCACCCGATCCGTCCGGCTCCACCGGCCCACCGCGCCGGCCAGGAGTTGGCCCGGGCGGGTGCCGGTGTGGCGGTCGGTCCGGTCCACCACCTCGACCACGGGTACGGAAGGACCGACGACCAGCGGCAGGGCGCCGATCGACCCGCCGGTGGCCAGGACCACGTCGAAGCGGTTCCCGTCCCGCACCGCACGCGCCACCGCGCTCAACGGTCGGGCGGCACGCAGCACCCGTACCCCGGCGGTCGTCTCCTGCTCGGGACGGCCCGGCAGCCGGCGCGCGGCCCAGGTGACCTGGGTGCCGTCCGCCGCCCAGCGCCGGGTGACCTCGTGCAGGTAACGCCCGGCGGCAGCGGCGCCGGGCTGGTGCGTGTCGCGTTCGCCGAACACCAGCACCCGGCGGTCCGCCGGGTGTGGCAGGTGCGGGCTCACCGCGCACCCGCCCCGGCCGTGCCGAGCAGGTCCGCCCGGTAGAGGCGGAACAGGTCGGCGAAGGCTGCCCGTCCGTCCCGCAGCGGGCGGAACGTGGAGCGCTCGTCGTCGGTCCAGACGACCGGAACCTCGGTGATCCGGCCGCCGGCCCGACGGATCTGTCGCAGCAGCTCCACGTCGAACGCGAAGCCGCTGAGGTGGCAGCGGCGCAGGGCCCGCTGCACGGCCGGCCGGTCGAAGAGCTTGAACCCGCACTGGGTGTCGTGCACACCCGGCACGAGCTGCCTCGCCAGCGCCCGGAACACCGAACCGCCCAACCTGCGGGCGACCGGCTGCGGACAGGCCAGTTCGGCCCCCGGAGCGTGCCGCGACGCGATGGCCGCCGCGGCGCCGGCCTCCAGCGCGTCGACCGCCCGGGTCAGGGTCGGCACCGGAGTGGAAAGGTCGGCGTCGATGAAGCCGACGAAGCGCGCCCTGCTGCCGGCGATTCCGCGCCCGACCGCGGCGCCCTTGCCCGGCCGGGAACACCCGACCACCACCACTTCGGCGTCCCAGTTGCCGGCCTTCACGACGGTCGCGGTGTCATCGGTGCTTCCGTTGTCCACCACCACCACCCGGGACCGCCAGTGTTGACCGGCCAGGAAGGCGGTCACCTCGGCGAGCGTGGCCGGCAGCCGGGCGGCCTCGTTGAACGCCGGGACGACCAGCTCCAGGTCGACCGTGTCCCGCCGGGCGGCAGCGTGCACGGGGGCCGTGGCCACGTCCGTTCCGCCCATCACGCACCTCCCCGAACCGTCGCATCGGCCACCAGCGAGCCGCGCGCGGTGGCGTACCGGCTGGCGAAGAGCTTGGGGTGGGCGGAGCGGATGCCGCCGACGACCATGTCGTACGGGACGTCGTCGAACTCGCCGTGCTCGCGGAGGAACTCCATGTGCCGGCGGCCCTCGTCGTCGTAGGGGTGGTACATCGAGTCGGTGAGCCCGTCGAACTCCAGCGGTTTGATCCGGTAGAGCCGGCAGAGCATCCGGTTGAAGACCGGGGTGGCCCGGACCCACCGGCCCTCCAGGTACACCGTCGTCAGACTGTGGAAGGTGAAGATGTTGCCGCCCATCAGCTCCTCGAGCTGCGGGGAGGCGAGGTGGTTGCGGACGTCGCCGTAGTAGATCCGGCTCGGGATGCCGACCGCCCGCAGCGCGGCGGCGTAAACGATGGACTTGTGCACGCAGAATCCGGTGCCCCTGGTGATCGTGGAGCTGGCCCGGAGGCCGTGGCGGGACAGGTCGGCCCCGTACACCTCGTAGTGGATGCCGTCGCGGACGGCGTAGTAGAGGGCCACCGCCCGCTCGGTCGGAGTGGCCTCCGGCGCGTCGGGCAGGTGCCGGGCGACGAAGTCGCGGACGACCTCGGAGTCGTGGTCGATGAACTCGGTGGCGGTGAGCAGGGGTGCGTGCGTGAGGGTGGTCGACACGGACATGGGGTGGTCCTCCAGGGATGTGGACGGAAGGGGAGATGCGGGGGGTCAGAGGCCGAGCATCCGGGCGATTCGCTGGCGCTGGACGTCGGAGGTGCCGGAGTAGATGGTTCCGGCGACGGCGTTGCGCAGGTCCTTCTCAAGGCCGTACTCACTGGTGTAGCCGTAGCCGCCGAAGACCTGGACGGCGGCGAGTGCGACGGCGACGTTGCTCTCGCTGGCGATCAGCTTGCTGGCCGCGATGTCGACTGTGACGTTCTCGCCGTCGACGTGGCGTTGCCCGGTGTCGTAGAGCCACTTGCGGGCGTTCTCCACCGCGATGTGCATGTCGACGATCCGGTTCGACACCGACTGGAAGGAGCCGATCGGCTGACCGAACTGCATCCGGGACCGGGCGTATTCGATCGAGCGCTCCAGCCGGTGCTGCATCTCGCCCAGATTGATCACGAAGGAGCAGAGGATCTCCCACTTCATGACGTGATCCATGACCAGGAAGCCGGCGCCGGGCGAACCGATCACGTTCGTCACCGGGACCCGGCAGTCGTCGAAGAACAACTCCGAGAAGGGAGACGTGGTCAGGCCCATCTTCGCCACCGGCGGTCCGACCACCAGGCCCGGCGTGTCCCGGTCCACCAGGAACGCGGTGAGCGCGGCCGGGCTACCTCGCTTACCGGTCAGGGCGTAGATGACGATCACGTCGGCGATCGGCCCGTTGGTGACGAACGCCTTGCTGCCGTTGAGCACGTAGTGATCGCCGTCGCGAACCGCTGTCGTACGCATGCCCATGACGTCGGAGCCACCCGACGGCTCGGTGATCGCGTGCGCCCCGATGATCGATCCGTCACTGACCCGCGGCAGGTAGCGCTGCCTGAGCTCGGCGGACCCGAACCGTTGCAGCGGCACGCCGGTGCTGACGATGTGGGTGGAGACGGAGAAGCTGAACCCGCCGTCGCGGCAGGCGTACCCCAGCCCCTCCAGGACGTACATGGTGGTGAGCAGATCCTGGCCCAACCCGCCCCACCGTTCGTCGAACGGCAGCCCGAGCAGGCCGGTCTCCCGGATCAGCTTCCAGGCCGCGAAGCCGAACTCCCGGTCGGCGTCCCGGCCCAGGTGCCCGTCGCCCGCGGCGGCACCCAACTCCTCGGCCAGTCCGCGCAGCTCGCGCTGCTCATCGGTCCAGTTGATCATTTCGTCACCGCCCTTCGGTGGCGCCGGAGGGCGTCCGCTCGCGCCGCGCCCGCAGCACGTTGCGGTCGACCTTCCCGGTCGATGTCCGGGGTAGCGCGTCGTCGACGAGCACGAACACGCCAGGGATGGCCGTACGGGGCAGCGCCGCCGCGCAGTGCAACCGCAGGTGCAGCCCGTTGACGTCCGAGGCCGCACGGGGGCGGACCACCGCGTGCAGGACGTTGCCCGCCTCCGCGTCCGGCACGGCGAGCACCGCCGCCTCCAGCACCTCCGGGTGCGTGAGCATCACCTGCTCCACCTCCTTCAGGTTGGTCCGGACACCGCGCACCTTGACCTGGTCGTCGTTGCGGCCGGCGAGGAAGAACAACCCGGCGGCGTCGCGCCGGACGAGGTCGCCGGTGCGGAACCAGCCGTCCCGCCAGCGCGCGGCGTTCGGCCCCGCGTCCAGGTAGCCCCGGGCCCGGAACGGGGTGCGGACCACCAGCTCACCCACGCCGGCACCGGTCACCTCCGCGCCGTCGGCGTCCACCGCGGACACCTCGACCCCGTCGATGGGGCGACCGATCGGCATCCCGCCCAGCGCCCGCACCTCGGCCGGCTCCACCCGGTGCAGGAAGCTGTCGTTGGTCTCGGTGCAGCCGTAGACGTTCCACAACCGCGCGTGGGGGAAGGCCCGCCCGATCCGGTCGAGCAGGGGCGGCGGCGCGGCGTCCCCGGTGAGCAGTACGTCCCGTACCCCCGGGAACCGGCCACCGGCGTCGGTGACCAGCCGGAAGAACAGCGGGACGGCCTGCACCACCGTGGGACCCTGCTCCCGGCAGAACTCCGCCAGCCACGGACCGTCGACGGCCCGTTCCGGGTCCACCATCACCACGCAGGCGCCGGTCGCCAACGCGGTCCACACGTCCAGCAGGCACAGGTCGAAGTTGAGCGGCGCGTAGTTGAGCACCCGGGCGTCGGGCCCGATGTCGAAGGTCCCGGCCGCCCAGGTCAGAAACGGGTCCACCCCGTCCGGGGCGAGCTCGACCACCTTCGGCGTGCCGGTCGAGCCGGAGGTGGTGAGCAACATCCCGGCCCCGGGCAGCGCCCGACCGGTCGCCCCGCTGGGCCGGACCGTCAGGCCGTCGGCGTCGGCGCCGAGGATGTCGGCGCAGCCGACTGCGGCGCAGACGCGGGCCAGCGACTCCGGGCCCAGGGAGGCGGGGGGCAGCAGCACCCGACGGTCCAGCTCGAACGCGGCGATCAGCAGCGCGACGGTCTCCGGCGACTTGACCGCCGGGACGCACAGCGGCACCTCGGCGTCCAAACCCAGTTGGTCGAGCGCGACGCGGGTGTCGCGGACCAGCTCCGCCAGCCGGCGATAGCTGATCTGGTCTCCGGCCCAGGACAGGGCCGGTGCGTCGGGCCGGTCGTGGACCTGTCGGTAGAAGGCGGTGCAGAACGATGTGGTGGGCACGATCTCTCCTGTCGTTCGTCGTCGCGTCGGCGCCGCAGGACGGCAGCCGAACGGGTGGGATCAGGTGCCGGCGTCGACCAGTCGGCCGCCGCCGGGCACGGGCCGGTCCAGACCGGCGACGGTGAGCAGTCGATGCAGGCACGCCTGGTTGGAGGTGACCACCGGGACGCCCAGGCCGGCCTCCAGTCGGGCCACCGCGTCCCACGAGCGGAATCCGCTACCGGGAATCAGCACGCTGTCCGCGTCGGCCGGGAAACGGGCGGCCACCTGCCGGCAGACCTCGTCCGGGTCGACCGCCCAGCGGCCACCCCGGTCGAAGATGCGGTGTCGTTCCACCGCGTTCCAACCGCTGTCGAGGCGGTAGTGCAGCAGCCCGGCCACCTCGAAGCCCGCCGCGCTGAGATACCGCCGCGCCGCGGCGAAGGTCGGGTCGGTGAACCACGGCGGCACCAACACCAGCGGCCGGCGTACGCCCAGCTCGACAAGTCCGGCCCGGATCGCCTCCCCGGCGGTGTAGACCGGGGTCCCGGCCGCCAGGTCGGTGGCGGCGGCGGAGAAGCCGGCGTCGAACTCCAAGCCGCCGAAGAAGCTCGCCGACGCGAAGCAGAGGCAGATCGCGGTCAGGTCCATCTGGCCGAGCTGGACCAGCCCCCGCCGGATGTCCGGCTGGGCGATGAGACGCTGCCAGCTCTCCGCGGTGTACTCCGCGCCGGTGCTCGTCGGGCTCTCGAAACGCGCGGCGTGCACGGTCACCCCGGCCGGTGCCCGACCCCACAGCTCCGCCTCGACCACCGGGTCGTTGTGCACCACCAGCACACCGAGCTGGGCGGCCCATGCCGCGGCCCTCATCGCCGACTCTCCCCGAACTCCGGGACCAGCCGGTGGATCGGCTGGTCACCCGCCCCGGTGTCGGGCCCGACGTCCGTGGCCACGCGGTCGTCCGAGGTCCGGGCGGCGCCGCCGGCGCTCCTGGCGGGCAGTCCGAAGAAGGCCAGGACCGCGCCCGCGCCCGCCGCCAGGGCGGTGGTGAGGAACGCGGCGCCGAAACTCTGCGCGTCCGGGTCGGGGCCGAGCACCAGGACCAGCACCGCGATCCCGAGAGCGCCGGCCATGTACTGGGAGGTGGTCATCAGTGCGCTTCCGACACCCTGATTGCGGTCGGCCACGTCGGCGGTCCCGGCGATGAACATCGACACGTACGTGACGCCGTGCGCGAAGCCGGTGATCAGCAGACCGGGGAGCAGGTGCAACAGGTAGTTCTCGCCGTGCACCTGGGTCGCCAGCAGCAGCAGGCCGGCGGCGTTGCCGACGAACGCCAGGGTCAGGGCCATCCGGACGCCGAGCACGGAGACGATCCGGGCGGCGACGGAGTTGGCCACGGCGATCGCCACCGCCATCGGCAGGAACGCCATGCCGGCCGCGATCGGACCGTACCCGCGCAACTGCTGGAGGAGCAGGGTGAGCACGAAGAACTGGTTTCCGACGCTGGCCATGTAGAGGGCGGTCGACCCGCAACCCACCAGGAGCGAACGGGTCCGCCGCAGCAGCGGGTCCACAAGCGGTTGGGTGCTGGTCCGTTCCCAGATGACGAACCCGCCCAGGAACACGGCGGCGAGCACGAACATGGCGACCGTGCCGCCGGACGTCCAACCGTCGCTGGAGGCCCGGGTCAGGGCCAGGGCGGTGGAGAGCACCGTGCCGGTGCAGAGGATCGCGCTCGGCACGTTCAACTGGTTGTGCCCGACCGTAGGGCGCAGTCGAGGCAGCAGCCGGGGCGCGGCGAGCGCACAGATCAGGGCCAGCGGCAGGTTGATCAGGAAGACCCAGCGCCAGGAGACGGTGCTCAGCAGCCCCCCGATCACCACACCGGCGGCGAGGCCGGACGCGCCGACCGTGCCCCAGACCCCGAGCGCCCGGTTACGGGCCGGACCGGCGGCGAACGAGGTGTTGATCAGCGCGATGACGGCCGGTTGGAGCGCCGCCGCGGCCACGCCCTGGACCGCTCGGGCCACCAGCAGCAGCGCCGGCGCGGTGGCGAGACCGCCGGCGAGCGCGGCCAGCCCGAAGACCGCCATCGCGGCGATGAAGAGGTTCCGGGAACCGAACCGGTCGCTGGCTCGGCCACCGACGATCAGGAAACCGGCGAAGAAGACGGCGTATCCGCTCACCACCCACTGGATGGCGCTCTCGCTCAGGTCGAAGTCGGCGCCGATACGGGGCAGGGCGATGTAGACGATGGAGTAGTCGAGGGCGATCAGGAACTGGGCGATCGCCAGGATGGCGAGGGTGCCGGCGGCGGATGTCGGCCTGCCGGTGGCGGCTCGGTAGCGGGTGACGGAGGGCATGGTCAGATCACCTCTGGTAGCGGTCGGACGGAACGGGTGTCGGAGGTGAGCAGCAGCGCCGGGCCGAGCGTGGCCGGGCTGGTGAAGACGGCGCGGGCGCCGGCGAGAAGGAGTTCGACCCGGTTGGCCACCCCGGTGGTCACCCCGAACGGGACCATGCCGGCCGCGTTGGCCATCCGGACGTCGTCCACCGCGTCACCGACGACGACGCACCGGGCGGGCGGTACGCCGAGCGTGTCCGCCGCCAGCAACGCGAGGTCGGCGTGCGGCTTGCCACGTGCGGCCATCCCGTGACAGGACAGGCAGTCGAAGGCGTCCAGCAGACCGGTGGCGGTCAGCAGCTCGATCGCGCTGGGCCGTACCTTGCTGGTGACCACCGCCAACGGGTGACCGCGGGCGCGCAGGGTGGTCAGCAGCTCCGGCACGCCGGGAAACACCAGCTTGGCCGCGTTCGGGACGACCGTCTCGGTGAACAGTTCCCGCGCCCGGTCCACGGCCCGTTCCACCTCGGGGTGGTCGGCCGGTCGGGCGAGCAGCCCCGCCAGGGAGGCGGCCAGCGGGCGGCCGATGGTACGGCGTACCTGCTCGTCGGTGGCGGTCCGGCCGTGCTCGGCGACGACCGCGTGCAGCACGTCGGCCATACCGGCCGGAGTGTCGACCAGGGTCCCGTCGACGTCGAAGAGGATCGCGGTGGTCACGGGTGCTCCCGCAGCGCGACGGCGACCTCGGCGGCGAGAGCGCTTGTGGAGAGCAGCACCGACCGGTTCGCCGCGGCGGTACGGCCGTTGGTCGCCGCCGAGACCCGGGAGAGGATGTACGGCGTCATCGCCGGGCCCTGCACCCCGGCCGCCTCCGCCTCCGCCTGCGCCTGCCGGACCAGCACGTAGATCTCGTCCGACGGAAGGGCGTCCAGGTCGTCGATCGGGTGGGTCACCAGGAAGGAGCTGTCGTTGCCGACCGCCCAGTGCAGCCGGACCGCCCTGGCCAGTTCGTCGAGGTCGTCGATCCGGCGGGGGTTACGAACTCCGCTGGAGATGCTGTAGTAGGCCGGGAAGTCGTCGCAGCGATAGCCGACGACCGGCACCCCGAGCGTTTCCAGGTATTCCATCGTCAGCGCCGGATTCAGCAGGGACTTCGCCCCGGCGCAGACCACGGTGATCCGGCGTCGCGTGAACTCGACCAGGTCGGTGGAGATGTCGAAGCTCCGCTCGGCGCCGAAGTGCACGCCGCCGATACCGGCCACCGCGAAGACCTCGATGCCGACGTGCGCGGCGGCGACCAGGGCGGCCGAGACGGTGGTCCCGCCATGTCCGCCGCCGGCGAGGACCGGCCCGATGTCACGGGTGCCGACCTTGGGTATCTGGGGAGTGCTGGCGAAGATCTCGACCTGCTCCTCGGACATCCCGATCACGAAGCGGCCGTCGACGATGCCGGTCCGGGCCGGGACGGCGCCGGCCGCCCGGATCGCCTTTTCCATGTCGAGCGCGGTTTCCAGGTTGAGCGGCCAGCTCAAGCCGTGGACGACGCCGGACGACTCGAGGGCGACCACGGGCCGGCCGGAGGCCAGCGCGTCGGCGGTCTCCGCCGAGAGCGAGAAGTTCTCGTCCATCTGTTGCTCCTCTGTGACTCGTGCTGCTACGGGGGGCGGACGGATGGCCGCGCCTCCGGGACCGACCGGTCCCGGAGGCGCGCCGGCTAGTACTCGGAGAAGCCGTCCGCATCGAGGTTGTGCCGTTCGTCACCGCGCAGCGGCGGGTTGAACACGCTGATCAACTCCATGTCCTGCTCGGGATCAGCGATGAGGAAGTGCTCGTCGTGCTGGTCGAGGGCGTAGATGACGCCGGGCTCGATGTCGTAGGTGACACCGTCGGAAATCACCTGACCGCGACCGGAGATGCAGTAGCAGGCCTCAAGGTGGTTGCGGTACTGCAACGGCGACTTCGAGCCGGCCGTGACCACCGTGTGGGCGAGGGCGAAGCCCATGTTGTCCCTGGCCACGAGCAACCGGAAGCTCGTGCCGTTACCCCAGTCGACGGCCGGCACGGCGGACCTGGTCTTGACGATCATTTCGGTTCCCTTCCTGGATTCGTTGCTCTCTGCGGCGCGACGGCACCCGCGGCGGCGGGCGCCGGCGGGCTTTCAGACCGGGCTGTGCGCGTTCTGGACGAAGGCGGCGATGGAGGCGACCGAACTGAACTGGGTGGGCGAGATGTCCAACTCCTCGACGGGGATGCCGTATCGGTCCCCGACCCAGGCGATGAGGCGCAGCAGCCCCAGGCTGTTGACGATCCCGGTGTCCAGCAGATCCACGTCGTCCCCGAGCAGCCCCGCGGGGATGTCAGGGGCGAAACCGGTGACGATGAAGTCCCGGATCTCGGCCTCGTAGGACATGGCGTTCCTTTCGTCGGTGCCGCCGGCGGGAGCCGGGACGGCGAGGTGGGTCGTGGGTGGTCACCGCGGCAGTGACCGGTCCTGGCCGCCCCGGCAGTTGAGGAGCGGCAAGGTGTACGGGGGTCAGCAGAGTCCCGGCACGGCGTTGCTCAACAGCTCGACGAGCAGGACCTGCTCCGGGTCGGTGCGCCCGACGTGTTCGGCGAGGACCACCTCACGCAGGTCTCCCACCAGCCGGTAGCTGGGCCGGTGACCGCCGCGTGGTCGCGCCGGCCGGGTGAGACCGTGCTCGGCGGCCCGCGCCAGCAGGGACATGTCGTCGACGAAGACCGGCCCGACCTGCCCGGCCAGGTGCGGCGGCAGGTCCCGGCCCGATGCGTTGACAAGCAACGCGCCCCGGGCCAGGCGCACCTCTCCGTCGCCCAGGGGAAGCGCGCCGTCATCGGCGGGGCCGGTGACGACCACGAGGTTCGCCCCGAACGCGGACCGCCCGGGCGTGGCGGCCCGGACCACCACGATGCCGGCCAACTCCAGTTCGTCGAGCACCCATGGGTCGATGAGCGACCGGAACGGGACCGCACCGTGGGTGGGATCGGCGTCGGTGACCGCCGCCGCCGGCGGCGGCGCGTCGGTCAGGCACACCGCGACATGACTGATGGGAGGGACGTGCCGGGCGAGGACCAGGGTGTGTGTCTGGACGGTGAGCCTCGGTCCGATGACCGCCGCCGTGATCACCTCGGAGTCCAGCAGGTACCGGGCGGCCAGGGCGGCCAGCAGCGCCGACCAGTCCGCGGGCGAGGGCCGGCATACGGCTGCGTCCCGGTGGTCGGCCGGGAGGAGGGACCCTGTGGTCATCAGCTGCTCGGTCAGCACATCGACCGGGTCCCGCACATCGGCGCCTCGTATGCGGCCGGCGCACGGGCCGGGAATCAGGCTCTCCATCGGATGTCCCTCCGGTGGTCGTCTCGTTTGCGAGTCCCACCGTGGGAGCCGGTCCTATCGGACGGCTTTCCAACGACTATCGGTCGACGCCCGATGACGAACAGCGATCGGAGGCCGAGGCGATAGCGCCGGCCGGTCTGGTGTGAGCAGAACGCAGTCCAGCGCCGCACCGGGAGGAAACCGAGATGCTCATCACCCGCACGTTCGTTCCCACCGCCGTCAGGTCCGTTCTCGCCGTCGCCGCTCTCGCGGTGACCCTCGGCGTCGCAACGGTGAGCGCAGACGTGCCGATGTCCGGAGTGCCGACCGCCGGGGGGGACTGCCCCATGGACACGCACTGGAGCCCCGAGCTCGGCGTCTGCGTGAACGACACGCACTGGTGAACCACGCCTGACGCCACCGGTCCCGGCGGCACCCTGGAAGGGGTGCCGCCGGGACCGGTGGCGTTCCGGTGGTGCGGGGCCGGCGGCAGGGCCGGCCCGAACTCAGGTCCCCGCCGGGACCATCGGGCGTGCCCCGCGGGCGGCCGACTCCTCCGCCTGGGCCAGCAACGAGGCGGCCCGGTCGTACCACATGGTCGAGCCGAGCTGCTGGAACAGGTCGCACGCGGTGCGGAGATGCTCCACGCCGACCGGGGCACGACCGGTGGCGAGGGCGATCTTCCCGAGGAAGTACTGCGACTTCGCCTCGACCAGCCGTTCCCCGAGGCGCCG
This sequence comes from Micromonospora sp. WMMD1128, assembly GCF_027497235.1. Classification (NCBI taxonomy): domain Bacteria; kingdom Bacillati; phylum Actinomycetota; class Actinomycetes; order Micromonosporales; family Micromonosporaceae; genus Micromonospora; species Micromonospora sp. WMMD1128. The sequence continues at coordinate 6,145,833 of NZ_CP114902.1, read as the reverse complement.
GGACCGGTTCAGGGTGTGGGCCAGGATCTTCGCGGCGTTGTCCGGTCGCCCCTCCTGGTACCGCAGCATGCCCAGGCCGTAGAGGGCATGGGTTTCGCCGATCCGGTCGCCGAGGTCCCGGACGATACGGAGGGCCTGGTACAGGGCCCGCCGCGACAGGGCGATCTGGTCGGTGGCGAGGTACACCTCGGCGAACCGGTACAGCACCTGTGCCTCCACCCGCAGGCAGCCGGTCTCCCGGCAGATGTCCAGAGCCTGGCCGAGCAGGTCGAGCGCCCCCTCGTGGTCGCCGGCATCGATCCGGTGGCGCGCCAGGCTGCGCATGATGTGCGCCTCGCCCACGCGGTCGCCGACCCGGCGCATGATCTCCAACGAGCGGGCGTACTTGTCGAGCATCGCCGCGGTGTCACCACGCAGGCCGTCCACGTACGCGGCGTTGCGCAGCACCAGGCCGGCGCCGTGCTCCATCCCCTCCTCCGTGAAGATCTCCAGCGCGGTGGTGAAACATGCGTCCGCCTCGGCGAGACGGGCCTGGAACATGTGCAGCGTGCCGAGCGAGTAGCGCATGGCCGCCATGCCGATGCGGTTGCCGGCCAGTTCGGCGCACGCGTAGGCCGTGGTGGCGCACTCCCGCCAGTCGTCGAAGTAACCCTTGGACTCGAACAGGCTGACCGCGCCCAACGCCAGATCCCAGCAGAGTTCGTCCAGACCGGCTTCGGCGGACTGCTGGACGGCGGCGACAAGTGCCCGCCGCTCCGTCTCCCACCAGTCGGCCGGGTCACCGATGTGCGTGGCGGCCTGGGCGGGGTCGAGACTCCATCGGTCCGCCGTGCCGTGCAGGGTCGTGTAGTTGCCCCCGTAGTCGCTGCGGTGTGCCTGCTCGGCGAGGGCCAACCAGCCGCCCAACACCCGGGCCAGCGCCGCCGTACGCTCCGTTCCGGTCTCCGTACCGGTCAACTTCTCGGCCGCGAAGACCCGGATCAGGTCGTGCAGCCGATAGCGGGGCGCCGCGTCGGGGTATTGGACGATGTCGACGAGTTGGGCGTCCACCAGGCTTTCCAGGATGTCCTCGGCCTTGAAGGGGCTGGTGTCCAGCAGCGCTGCCGCCGTCCAGCTCGGGAAGTCGGGGGCCTGCATCACCGCGCAGAGCCGGAACAGTCGCTGGCTCGCGGCGTCGAGCGCCCGGTAGGCCAGCTCGATGTTGGAGCGCAGCTCGAGTCCGTGGTGGGTGAACTCGTCCAGTCGGTTCGCCTCGTCCTGCAGCCGGAGGACCAGCCCACCCAGACGCCAGTGCGGGCGTGAGGCCAGCCGCGCGCCGGCGATCCGTAGGGCGAGCGGCAGGCCACCGCAGAGCGCGGTCAGCTCCGAGGCGTGCCTCCGCTCGGCGGCGATCCTCTTCGGCCCGATCATCGCGGTCAACATCTCGACCGACTCGGCGAAATCGAACACGTCGAGGTCGACCTGCCGGGCGCCGGGCAGGCCGGTGAGGCGTACCCGGCTGGTGATCAACACGGCGCAGGACGAACTTCCCGGCAGGAGCGGGAGCACCTGAAGATCCGACGGCAGGCCGTCGAGGACCAGTAGCAGCCGCTTGCCGGAGAGCATGCTCCGGTAGAGCTCACCCCGTTCCTCGACATCCTCCGGGATCGCCGAGCCGGTGGCGCCGAGCGCGCGCAGGAACCGGGCCAGCAGTTCGGCCGTGTGGTCCTGCCGGTCCCGGGACCGCAGGTCGGCATAGAGTTGGCCGTCGGGATAGTGGTCGCTGAGCTCGTGGGCGCTGCGGATGGCGAGGCTGGACTTGCCCACGCCGTCCTTTCCGGAGATCACCACGATGGGCATGCCCCGTGAGTCGCGGACGCCGTCCGGCTCGCGGCTCAACAGACCGCGGATCCGATCGAGTTCCGCGTCCCGACCGACGAAGTCGCTGATGCTGGCGGGCAGTTGTCGGGGCAGCACCGTCATCGCGGTTCGCGGTGCCGCGGAGGCCGGCTTCGACTGCGCCACCGGCGCCACCGATCGCTCGTCGGCGGGGCCGAGCAGTTGGTCGCGTTGCAGGATGGCCCGTTCCAGGCGTTGGAACTCCTCGCTGGGATCAAGACCGAGTTCGTCGCTGAGCACCTGCCTCGCCGCTCGGGCTGCCTTGAGCGCGTCGACCTGTCGCCCGTTGCGGTAGAGCGCGAGCATGAGCGCACAGTGCAGGCGCTCACGGTGCGGGTGCTCCCCGACCAGGCTCTGCAACTCGTTGACGACCTTCTGGTGCCCGCCGAGCTCGAGATCGAGTTGAATGCGCTCCTCGATCGCCGCGATCCGCTGGTCGGCCAGCACGGTGGCGGCCCGTTGGACCGTCGCGCTCGGTATGTCGGCGAGGGCGTCGCCACGCCAGAGCGCGAGCGCGGTACGCAGCGTGGCGGAGGCGTCGGCCTTGGCACCCGCGTCCGCCTGTCGCCGCGCGTCGCGAACCAGCGCGGTGAACCGGAACACGTCCACGTCCGCGTTGTCGAGCTGAAGCAGGTAGCCGGGCGGGCGGGTGCTGATCGCACCGGGCCGCGAGATGGCGTCGAAGAGGCGGCGGAGGGCGGAGATGCAGATCTGGATCTGGCCCCGGGCGGTGCTGGGCGGGTCCTCACCCCACACCGCGTCGATGAGCTGATCCACGGGAACCACGCGACTGTTGTTGAGACCCAACATCGCCAGGACGATCCGCTGACGTGTTCCGCCCAGGTTCACCGATCGTTCACCATCGATCATCTCTATCGGACCGAGTAGTCGTAGAGTCATCCACCATCTCCCCCGCTTGCTCTCCGTGATCAGTAGCCTACAATACGCTGCGGTAGCCCTTCTCGCATCAATCGGTGCGAATGCCTCAACTGTCTTACATTTCAAGAATATAATTGTGGGAAGTTACCGCACGGATGGAAGTAACAATTCGCATCGACGTAACCGGATTCAAGTGATGAATTTTGGGCCCTCGGATTCTGGGCGCGCGCCGGACCGGTGTCGTCCGCCGCCTGAGGGCCGCCCGTCCCCGGGCGGTTGTCGTCCGGTTCAGCGGGTACCGCACCGAGTATGCGCATAGTGATCGTGGGGGCCACCGGCAACGTGGGGACCGCCGTACTTCGCCGGTTGCGGCAGGAGCCGGGGGCGGAGCTGGTCGGGGTGGCCCGCCGGCTGCCCGGGCGGGGCGCCGGTGAGCCGTACGACGACGTGCGGTGGCACTCGTGCGACATCGGCGCGCCCGGCGCGGCCGACGAGCTGGTGCGGATCTTCGCCGGGGCGCGGGCGGTGGTGCACCTGGCCTGGCAGATCCAGCCCAGCCACGACCGGCGCACGCTCTACCGGACCAACGTCGGCGGCAGCCGCGCGGTCATCGAGGCCACCGTCCGGGCCGGCGTTCCCGCCCTGGTGTACGCCTCGTCCGTCGGCACCTACGCGCCCGGCCCGAAGGACCACCCGGTCAGCGAGGACTGGCCGGCGACCGGGGTGCCGACCTCTTCGTACAGCCGGGACAAGGCGGAGGTGGAGGCGTTGCTGGACGGCGTGCAGCGGGAGCACCCGAAGCTGCGGGTGGTCCGGCTGCGGCCGGGGCTGATCTTCCAGCGCGAGGCCGGTACGGAGATCAGCCGCTACTTCCTCGGCCCGCTGGCGCCGGTGCGGCTGCTGCGCTACGGCCGGATCCCGCTGGTGCCGTCGCACCGGCGGCTGCGGATGCAGGCGGTACACGCCGACGACGTGGCCGACGCGTACGCCCGGGCGGTCGTGGGGGACGCGCGCGGCGCGTTCAACGTGGCGACCGACCCGGTGCTCACGCCGCAGTTGGTGGCGCGTCACTTCCACGGCTGGACCGTGCCGGTGGCGGTGCCGGTGCTGCGCGCCGCGGCGGCGGTGACCTGGCGGGCCCGCCTGCAACCGGTGGACGTCGGCTGGGTCGACCTGGCGTTGAACGTCCCCCTGATGTCCAGCGCCCGGGCCGAGACGGATCTGGGCTGGACCCCCCGGGTCGACACGGCGACCGCCCTGAAGGAGCTCATCGCCGGCATGTCCACCAGAGCGGGCACGAAGTCCCCGCCCCTGTCCACCGATCCCACCCTTCCCGGCCGCCCCGCAGCCCTCCCCAGGGGCCGCCTCCCCGGTCACCCCAACCCCTACTGAACAACACCCCCCCCTCATCGAGGGTGTGAGAGGGGGCCCCTTCTCTACCGGAGGCGTTAAGAAGGGCCCCCGCCTTCGGTCTCACGAGAGGTGGGAGGAGCTGACCGACGGAGGGCGCGCGCCCAGAAAGAAGATCCCCGGGAACCCCTTCGTCTCGAAGCCCTTACTCGGGTTCCGCCGCAGGGTCGAACTGGAGATCGTCATGGTGCCGGTGCGATCGTTGCTGACGAAGAAGATGGCGCCGCCGCCCTCGTTGGCGCTGTTGTCCTCGATGACCGTGCCGGCGATCCGCACCGTGAACTCGTTGCCGTCGCAGTAGATCGCACCCCCGCTGCCACCGCCGGGTGTGCCGCCCCGGGCCGGGTTCGCGCCGGTGCCGACCGCCCGGTTGTCGCGGAAGACGCTGTTCAACACCGTCCACGAGACGCCGATGCTGCTCAGCGCCGCCCCGTTGGCGCACACCCCGCCGGTGAAGGTGCTGCCCACCACGTACACCGGCTTGTTCTCGAACTGGCTGAGCACCCGCAGCGCCGCGCCCCCCAGGTCCGGGCCGGTGCGGTCGCAGCGGTTGTCGACGAACCGCGAGTTGACCACCTTCACCCGCCCACCGCGGACGAAGATCGCGCCGCCCCCGCCGCCCTCGGCCTTCTCGCCCGTCGAGTTGCCGCCGGTGAACGTCAGGTTCTGCACGGTGAGCTGCGGGAACTCCTGGTTCTGGCAGTGCGAGGTGGTCCAGCCCTGGGCCTGGTCGCAGGTGTTCATGTAGAGGATCCGCCGGCTGCCGCCGCCGCTCAGCGTGACCTTGCCGCCGCCGTCGAGCACGATGCGCGGGCCGTGCGCGTTCACCACTTTCGCGGTGGCCTTCATGGTGATGGTCACCGGCGCCGGGCCGCAGTCGAACGTGATGATGCCGCCCGCCGCCACCGCCTTCACCACCGCCGCCGAGGTGCAGCTCGCCGGCGTGCCGCTGCCGACGGTACGGGTCGGGCGCGACGTGTCCACCGCCCGCGCCTCGGCCGGCACGGCGGCCTTCCCATCCGGGTTGCCGGCGCGCAGCGCGGCCGGGGCGGAGCTGGGGCTCGGCTTGGCGCTGCCGAGCCCGGCGCGGGCGCTCGGTGAGACGGCCGGGTCGTCAGCATCCGGGGTGGACGGTGTGCCGGCCGGGGTGTCGGTGGCGGCGACCGGCGCGGGCGGTCCGGGCGGGTCGCCGCCGCACGCCGGCAACGCGGCGGTGGCCAGGGCGAGGGCGAGCAGGGGGAGGGCGGATTTCAGGCGCATCGCCCGATGCTAGGAGGACGACCGGCCCGGGGACGACTCCACCGGCGATCCTTAACCCGCCGCTAAAGCACAAGCGCCGGGATGGCTGGCGGTCATTCGGCGGTGTCGGGGTTGTTGTCGGCGCGGGCTCGCCGGCGGTCGACGAGGTCTTCCCGTAGTTGGCGGGCCTGCTCGTGTTCGCCCAGCTCGGACAGGCAGGTGGCGAGGTTGTTCGCGCTGCTCAGCGTGTGGGGGTGGTCGTCGCCGAGGGTTCGGCGATAGCGGTGGAGGGTGTCCTCGTGGAGTTGGCGGGCCTGCTCGTGTTCGCCCAGCTCAGACAGACTGGCGGCGAGGTTGTTCGCGCTCTTCAGGGTGTCGGGGTGGTCGTCGCCGAGGGTTCGGCGATAGCGGTGGAGGGTGTCCTCGTGGAGTTGGCGGGCCTGCTCGTGTTCGCCCAGGGCGGCCAGACTGGCGGCGAGGTTGTTCGCGCTGTTCAGGGTGTTGGGGTGGTCGTCGCCGAGGGTTCGGCGATAGCGGTGGAGGGTGTCCTCGTGGAGTTGGCGGGCCTGCTCGTGTTCGCCCAGGGCGGCCAGACTGGCGGCGAGGTTGTTCGCGCTGCTCAGCGTGTTGGGGTGGTCGTCGCCGAGGGTCCGACGACAGCGGTCGAGGGTGTCCTCGTGGAGTTGGCGGGCCTGCTCGTATCGACCGGTGAGCCAGTAGGCCGAGGCGACCTGGCTGGCCATCCACAGGACGTGTTCATCCTCGGCATGCAGGCGTGACCGCCACAGCCGGTGCCACCGCTCCGCGAGTGGTAGCACCCTGCGGTAGTCGGCGCGCATGAGGAGGTACCACGCCGCGTTGCAGGCAGTGGCACGCAACCCGGGACCGGCGGTTGCGGGGTCGAGCGTGAGCAGGTGCGGCAGCAGCTCCGCCCAGGCCGGCCAGGAGAGGGGGTCGGTGCCGTCGTTGTCGGGTTCGCCGGCGGCGACGATCTGCTCGGCCCGCTGCCGGTGATCCTGCCGTTCGGCCGGGGTGGCCAGGTCCCGCAGCACGGCCTGGGTGAGCCGGTGCAACTGGACCGTGTGCTCGTCCAGGCGGACCAGGCCGAGCCGCGCCAGCCGGGCCAGCGTGTTGCGGAACGCCAATCGGGCACCGGCCACCGTGGCCAGCGGCTCGGGCAGGATGCCCTCCAGAGCGTCGGCGAACCAGCGCAGCGGGATGGGCTCCGGCGCGAGCTGAGCGCACAACTGGAGGAACTGCACGCCCGCGCTGTCCTCCTCGCCGGTCAACTGGGTCAGTGACACCTCGATCGCGGCGGCCAGCGGCGCCGGATAGCCGACCACGGCGCCCATCCGCAGGAGTTGGGCGGTGTGCTCGGCCAGTTCGGTCAGATAGTCGGCCACGCCGATGCGGGTCTCCGCCATCAGGCCGGTGGCCTGCGCGAGCGCCAGCGGCAGGTCACCGAGTTGCGCGGCGAGCCGGTCGGCGTCTGCGTCGGCGACAGTGGGTAGGTGTTGGCGCAACATGTCGACCGATTCAGCCCGGGAGAACACGTCGACCTCCACCGGCGTGGCCACCCCGGCGAACGCGCTGCTGCGGGAGGTCACGATCACGTGCCCGGTCTCCGGTGGCAGCCAGGGTGCCAGGTCCGCGCCGTCCGTCGCGTTGTCGAAGATCAGCAGCCAGCCGTGGACGGCCCGGAGCCGCCGCCACGCGATGTCCTGGGCCACCGCGATGGTGACGCCCTGATCCACCCAGCCGGCGGCCACGGCCAGGGCGGCGACCTGTTCACCGATCAGTTCCGGCCGCTCGGCGTCGATCCACCAGACCAGGTCGTAGTCGCCGACGAAGAGATGGGCGTACTCGATGGCCAACTGCGTCTTGCCCACCCCGCCGAGACCGGCCAGCGCCTGCACCACCGCCCGGTCCCCACCGGTCAGCCGGGCCCGCAACGCGGCCAGCAGCCCCTGCCGTCCGGTGAACGCCTGGTTGCGGCGGGGAGCATTCCACACCGCCGGGTAGCTGCCCGGCACGCGGGCCGTGCTCGCCGTCACCGCATCGCCGGGAAACGGCACCGTCGCCGGCCGCACCGGACCGCCGACGGCGGCCAACAGCGCGGCGCGGGCCTGCGGTTCGGCCAAATCGAACAGGTCTCGGTAGATCAGTGACCGGAGGATCGGCGGGGGCTTGACCTCTTGCACCCGCACCGGGACCAGCCGGCGTCGCTCGGTCTCGTCCGGACGTTCGGCCAGCACCGCCGTCCACTCGTCGATCGTGAACCGCTCCCGCTCGAAGTAGGCCACGGAGAACAGAGCCAGCACCCGGTCGGCCCGGGCCAGCGCGTCGTTGATGCACAGGACGAAATTGGCGCCGGTCGCCCAGTCCCACACGTCCAGTTCGACCGTGTAGCCGGCGGTCTCCAACTGCCGCGCCGCCCACTCCGCCCACGGCCGGTCCGGGCCCGCGTAGCTGACGAACAGGTCCACCCGAGCAGTCTTCGCCTCCGCCACGGATGACAGCGTGCCCCACCTCGGTCACCGAACGCGATCATCCGTCCGGCCAACGCCGCCCATTGGTCAGGTATGGGACAGGGCGAACGCGACCAGGAAGCCGAGCACGGTGATCAGACCGACCAGCAGGTGTGCGTCCTCGAACGCCTCCGGGACCATGGTGTCGGTGATCATCGCCAGGATCGCGCCGGCCGCGAGCGCGGTGATGGTGGCCAGCACCTCCGGCGGGGCGCCGCCGAGCAACGTGTACCCGGCCAGCGACGCGACGCCGGAGATCAGCGCGATGGCCGCCCACAGCCCGAAGACGTACCGCCGGGTCCGCCCGGCCTGGCGCATGCCGGCGGCGCTGGACAGCCCCTCGGGCACGTTGCTGAGGAACACCGCGATCACCGTGACCAGGCTGACCGGACCGCCGGCCAGCAGGCTCGTGCCGATCACCACCGATTCCGGTACGCCGTCGAGCAGCGCGCCGACCGCAATCGCGTTGCCCGAGCCGGGCTGCTCCTGCTCGGAGGGCTGCTCGTCGCCGGAGCGCTTGCGGTGCTGGGCGCCGTGCCGGGCCAGCAGCACGTTCGCCCCGGTGTACGCGAGCGCGCCGGCAGCCGCGCCGATCGCCACCGGCAGCAGACCACCCTGCTCGTGCGCCTCGTCGATCAGCTCGAACGAGACGGCGGAGAGCAGCACGCCGGCCCCGAACGCCATCACCGAGGCGGTCGTCCGGCGCGGTACGCGCACGAAGAACCCGACGGCCGCCCCGATCAACAGAGCGGACCCGGCGAGCAACCCCCAGAGTCCCGCTTCCAACCACTCCGGCACGCGCCGGACACTACCCCCGGCCCGGTGCCGCCAACCCGATCAGAAGTCGGCGAACAGGGTGACCCATTCGCCGCCTACCAGCTCAGAGCCGTAGTCAAGACTCTGAGCTGGTTCTATGTCCGGGCGCCGGTTGGCGTTCTTGGTCAACCTTGGCTGGCGTTTGACGCCCTGACGACGCCCTGACGCCCTGGAGACGCCCTGAGTGCCGGCCCTTGGCCTCGCCTCGGATCGGACTGGTTGCGCCGCCGTGGGACCTCACCTGGCCGGCGCTCAGTGGTTCCGGAGTCGGGCCGGCGGCTGCGGGGGAGGGTCGGGCACGTCCTGGCGGTGGAGCTGGTGCCGCGACCCGGTGATTCGGTGGCAAGCCAGTCCCGGGGTTGGACTGGCGCGGCAGTCGGAAGCCTTTGCCACTCGGCCAGGCCGCGCCGCCGGCTTCCGTCACGGCCTCGCTGAGGCTGGCTCTTCTACTCGTGGGGCGGTGTCCCGGCGGCTCTCGGTGGCTTACCGCCCCGGCGCCGTAGGCGGCCGGGGCGGCTTGCCGCCGGCCGGGCTTGCCGCCCCGCACCGCGCGGAGCGCGGTGCCTTGATCCAAAACAGAGGAAATCGGCAAAGTGACGGACAGGCGGACAGGGGTAAGAGGGCATCCGCCACCTCGTATGTCTTGTTACGCGGGGCGCTGGAGACCCTCTGAGTTCCTGCCGCGCCCGAGGCCGAGCGCGGCTGCTCATGGAACCAGCAGCGTCCCCGGCGGCGGTCTACTGAGCCGTTAAGCTTCGGGCACGCGAGAACTGGAGCTAGCATGACCCCTCCGCAAGCAAGGCGTGGAACCGTTGCGCGTCCTCTGGGCCCGGAAGCGATCGCCCTTGGATACTTGACGCAAGTCGGGAAGATCCGGGCCTCAGGTGAGGCCGTTGCCGAAACGTCATACTACGGCGCCATAGAGTGGCTGCTGAATCAAATAGGCCAGAGCCTAGACCCGAAGGTTTATTGCGTACTTAATCCGCGCAATCGCGGCGCAGGTATCGCAGATGCCGGGCTCTTCAGTGAAGAGCAGATGCGTGCAGCGGTCGCCAGTGATGGCCCTTGGCGCGAGCAGGTTCCCGCGAGAGGTGTCCTTGAAGCAAAAGCGGCCACCGAGAACCTTGATGATATTGCTAAGCTTCCGCAGGTCACTCGCTATCTAAAGAAGTACGGGCAAGTACTCATCACGAACATCCGTGAGTTTGCTCTTTTGGCGGCTGATTCGAGCGGTCGTCCTCTAGTTAAGGAATCATTTTCTCTGGCAGCCAACGCCAGTGACTTTTGGGATATTTCATTTAATCGAAAAAGCATAGATAGAGACTCGGCTTTTGACTTCGTCAACTTCCTGCAGAGAAGTCTCACAAGCCGTGCACCCGTAACGACGCCAGAGCATCTAGCATGGTTCCTCGCATCCTATGCGCGGCTGGCATTAGAACGTGTCCAGCAACGAGGCTTGAGCGAGCTTGCGCCTTTGAAGAGCGATCTACAAAGAGCGCTTGGAGTGGCATACACCGGTGACCGCGCAGAGAAATTTTTCCGTTCAACCCTTGTTCAGACCTTATTCTACGGAATTTTTGCTGTTTGGGTGCTATGGAGCAAAGAGCGCGATTTGCGCAACGACGAGCGTTTCGATTGGAGGCTCGCTGGCTGGCAATTAGATGTCCCTGTGATAAGCATGCTCTTTGATAGAGTCGCGACTCCAGGGTCTGTCCATAATCTTGGATTGGCCCAACTGCTTGATCTTGCCGGCGACGCCCTAAATCGTGTAGACCGTGAAAAGTTTTTCGCGCGTTTTGAAGTTGATCACGCTATCGAATATTTCTACGAACCATTCCTTGCGGCGTTCGACCCCGATTTGCGTAAGCAGCTCGGCGTCTGGTACACGCCTCGTGAGGTAGTTGCATATATGGTTGGTCGAGTCGATCAAGAGCTCCGTACGCAATTCAATCTTCCGCTCGGCCTTGCTGACGAACGTGTTATCTTGCTCGACCCTTGCGCCGGTACAGGCTCCTTCCTTCTGGAAGCGGTCCGGGTTATCCAGAACACGCTTAAGGAGTCATTCGGTACTGATGACTTGGCTCCGCTTGAGCTCAAAAGAGCTGTTACTGACCGGCTTTACGGGTTTGAGATCCTCCCCGCTCCGTATGTTGTGGCGCATCTGCAGATAGGGCTCGCACTTAGAGATGCTGGAGTACCCTTAACGTCATTGCGGGGCGGCATGGGGGAGCGGGCGGCGGTCTACCTCACTAACGCCTTGGTCGGCTGGCAGGAAGAGGAAGACGAGCCAGAGAGCCTATTTCCTGAACTGGCCCGCGAACGCGAAGCGGCGGAAGCCATTAAGCGCAATAGCCAAATTTTGGTTGTCATTGGGAATCCGCCATATAATGCATTTGCTGGCGCTAGCCCGGTCGAAGAGGGTGACTTGCTTTCGCCGTATAAAGAGGGGGTGCGGACCCGCAATACCATCAATGACCTTTACGTGCGATTCTTTAGAATTGCCGAACGTCGCATCGCCGAGCAGACTGGCCAAGGTGTTGTCTGCTTGATTAGCAACAGCTCCTACTTGGCGAAGCCCTCTTTCGCGGCCATGCGAAAGCATTTGCTTACTAATTTTAGTTCCATTCATATTGATAATATGAATGGCGATAAAGACGAGACAGGGAAGCGGACGCCCGACAGGCGGTCCGATCCAAGTGTCTTCTCCACCAAGCGAAACAGTAATGGCATTGCAGAAGGTGTCGCGATCTGCACCTTGGTTAAGGCGCCAGAGTCCTCGACTCAGGGTTTAGCTGCCGTCACTTATCGAGACTATTGGGGTGGGACCAAGCGGTCCGATCTCTTGGCATCACTCGAAGGTATTGAGCCGAACGATCCCTGTAGCTCGAAAAGTGCTATCCCCGTATCGCCCTCATCCAACAACCTTTTTGCCCTGCGACCGATCAGTGCTGGCACGAGCTACTACGGTTGGCCTCGGGTATCTGATATTGCTGCGGAACCTCCAGTCTATGGCCTGCACGAGGCCCGAGGAGCTGCGCTCATCGATTCGAGCCGGCAGGCGCTCCGGTCGCGGCTGGAGATTTATCTCGACGGTGATGTCAGCTATGACGACTTGCCCTCAGAATTGCGGAACCTGACGCGTCCTTGGTACGGGTTTGATCCGCAGGCAACAAGGCGACAATTAACCGGGCGAGGGCCGACGGGCCAGGCTGCTGCTCGTCGGTTCGACGATCGGAAAATCAAGGAGTTCGTTTTTAAGCCCTTCGATGTCCGCTGGGCGTATGTGGAAACCACATCTAATCTATGGGTCGCTCCGCAACCGCAACTCGTTCGCAACGTCGAGGCTGGTGCCGGAGTCTTATTCGTTCGCAGGACGGCCGAGGCGTCGGATGATGGTGCTCCGGTCTTGTACAGCTCGTTCCTAGGCGACCAGCATCTACTTCACAAGACCGCATATGCCATCGCAACAATGCTCAGCAATGCGTCTACGGCTGACCATGACGGGAGCCCTCAGCTGCAGCTCGACTTTATGGCGACCGACAGCCTTCGTCCTAATCTTTCGCGACTAGCGCTTGAATACCTCGCCGCGCTGGGGCTTGAGGCAGACAGCGGCGAGACGAAGTCGAGCAATATTTGGATGCACGCTCTCGCCATCCTCTACGCGCCGACGTATACCGCGGACAACAGGGGTGCATTGCGACAAGAATATCCGCGAGTTCCACTGCCTGCTCTTAAAGATCGTCTTCTTGCGTCTGCCGAACTAGGCCGGAGGCTGGCGCTTCTTTTGGATGATACGCCTAGCTTGCACCACACGCCTCTTTTGGAGTCTATGACGAGGGTGCGAGTTGCGGCTGTTAAAAACAACAGCGATGGAGCTCTTCAGGCGAATGATCTTAAAGTGGACAAGGGCTGGGGATATCTCGATGCGCGCGGCGCGACGATGGCGGGGCAGGGTCATTTCACGATCCGTGGCAGAACCGATGAAGAGCTACAGGTGCTGGTCGACGAGCTTGGTGCCCGAGGGATAGAGCCAGCCGTGGGTATCGGTCACCTAGGCGATCAAACGGTAGACGTTTATCTCAATTCACGGATCGCCATTACTAATGTTCCCATCAACGTGTGGCTTTTTCGGATCGGCGGCTTCCAGGTGCTGAAGAAATGGCTGTCTTATCGCGAGCACGCTGTCTTGGGTCGCCCGCTAACGCTTGACGAGGTGCGTCACTTCTCGCAGACGGCTAGGCGCCTGTCGGAAGTCCTTCTCATGATGTCAGAGCTTGATGACAATTACAGAGAATGTAGCTCTGGGGTCTGGCTTATGCCTCAAGATGCGCCAATCGCGGAATAGTTTTACGGTCGATGTGGGGGTGAACCTTCTACCTTTCATCCGCGTTAACGCTCGAACTCGATGCAGTTAGGTAGGTTCTTACGACTGCTACAATTGCCCCATTTTCCTGGGAAACGCGTTGTCGTTCGACTAGGAGTGAGCCGACCTCGACAGCGAGGAGGGTCGCAAGCTCCGTGTCGGCGGCGACGTAGCGGTGTCGCGTTTCCGATTCGGATGCTTGTTCTATTTGATATGGCTTTGCGATGGTTCCTCTGCCGTGTTCGGTCGCGACTACCTGTTCTTGCCGTAGAACCGCGAGGGCTTGGCGGACTGTGCCGCGACTGGCCCGAAACTCCGCGGCGAGGACGCTCTCTGGTGGCAGTAGGGCGCCGCGCGGGATAGCGCCGTTCTCTATGCGCTCTCTCAGCTCGTCGGCGATGGCGCGGTAACGGGGCTGTCCGTAGTGCGGGGTGGGCACCTGCTCACCGTACCCGGCACTTGTCTTACCAAGTGCCAGGCAAGCGGCCCGTTTCGACGTCTAGACAACTCGTCCACTTGTAGATACGTTTCGTGGTGTGCGGCCAGGGTGACGGCTCGTGTCAGGGGTGGTCTCGTGCTGGCCCTGGTCGCACCAGACGCGCGGCGTCCTGTCGGACCGGTTGCGGTAGCCGCGCGGACAAGTTGGCTCGGCGATACCCGACCCGTCCCTGTCGGGCGGTGGGCCGTGCCTTCATCCGAGCCGGTGGCCGGCTGCAAATTCTCCCGTGGTCGGCCGCCGGCTCTCTTCTACCTGTGGAGGTGCGATGTCCAGCTGTCCTCGTCGACGCCGCCGGCTCTCCCTGTGGTGGCCCCGAAAGTGGTACCCGACGCGACCAGCCAAGGGCGATGTCCCACCGGGTGCGCGCCCGGCGGTCCCGCTGTCGGCGCGACGGTCGGTCGAGCAGGCGGGCGAGTCATTCGCGTTGCCGTCCACCCCGCCGATCACGCAAGTCCAGGTCTACCGGGACGGCATCGGGCGGTGGCCGCGGTGACGCCTACGAACAAGCGCGCGGAGGTGACGAACCACCCGGACTGGTGCGTCCCCGATCGCTGTGGTCACCTCGTGCCGCCGCTGATGACGGAGATGACTCGCAGCCATCGCGGTGCGATGCACCGGATCGGCAACGCTCGCGTGGGCGGCATGGTCGTCGCGTACCTCGTCGGCGTCGACGCTCGGACGCCCCTGATCGCGGTGCATGCGACGTGTCGGGCCGGTATCGGCTGGGCTGAGCTGTCCCTGACGCAGGCCGTTCGGCTGGCCGAGTGCCTGCGCGGCCTGGTGATCGAGGCGGGCGGAGATCCCGGGAGCGATGATGACTGAGGCAGGGAGCATGCCGGAGTACGCCCTGGGGTCGGTGACCGACGTCGTTGGATGCCCCGCGTGGTGTCAAGGGTGCGGACCGGACGATCCGATGCACCGAGGTTTCCTCGCCACCGTCGGCCAGGAGCGGACGGGCTGGGTCAGGGTTCAGATGCTGCTGGACCGGTTCGGGCGGCGGGACCTGGTCGTGAAGCTCGACGCCACCCGCGACGGCGCGATTCAGCCTGTCCTGCTCGATCGGGTCCGTCTGGACCGACTCATCTACGAACTGACCTACGTCCGCCTGGTGATGATGACCAAGGGCCTACATCTGGAAGAGCACGATGAGCACCCCTGAGCGTCGGCGCAGTCGGACTCCCTTACCGGCCGCGCGACAGACCAGGCGGCCGGCGCCTCCGGTCGCTCCGGTGCCCGAACGTCCGGCCAGGGGGACCACCTGGCAGACGTTGGAACGTCTTGGGGGTACGGTGTCCGGTATGCAAGGCCGGGATTGGCGCCCTCGCTACCTGCAACTCGCGGAAGAGTTGCGGGCGAAGATCATGGGCGGCGAGCTGGCCCCCGGCACCCTGATGCCGAGTGAGACCGAGCTCGCCGATTCCTCCGGCCTGTCCCGTACCAGCGTGCGCAACGCGATCCGGCAGCTCCGTGAGTGGGGCTTGGTCCGCGCCGAGCAGGGACGCGGCACCTACGTGCGTGCACCCCGCCAACGGGTACGCCGACGCAACGCCGAGCGCTACCAGTGGGAGAAGGATCGGGTCCTGCTCGACGAGGACGAGCGGTTGAAGACCGGCGCCACCGAGCACGACACCGGCCTGACCGTCGACGACCTCAAGTTCCACGCCGAGTACACGCGGGTAGAAGCGGATGCGGAGATGGCGGCGGCCTTGCAGGTCGACCCCAGTACGCCACTGCTACGCCGCGTCTACTGGACGTCCTCACGACACGAGAACGCACCGCTGACGGTGTCGTACTCGTACCTCCCGTACGACCTGGTGGCCGCGAACCCGGACCTGCTCGACGAGAGCAAAGAGCCGTGGCCGGGCGGCACACAGCACCAGCTCTACACCATCGGCATCGAGCTGGACCGGATCGACGACGAGATCCGCGCACGTCCGCCGTCGCCGGACGAGGCCGAACTCCTGGACATCGACCCGGGCGTCTCCGTCCTCACCGTCCGGAAAACCTCCGTCGACACCACCGGCCGCGTCGTCGAGGTCGCCGACATAGTGATGCCGGGTGACCGCGCCGAGCTTGTCTACTCCCACACACTCCAGCGGTGGAAAACTTGACGCAACTCGTCTCGGTCGTCACCCCGGTCCACGCGCCCAGCATCGAGCACCTCGCGGGCGCCTACGAGTCATTGACCAAGCAGGACATGCCCACCGGGTGGGACTGGCAATGGCTCGTCCAGGAGGACGGGCAGACCGGCGCGTTGGGCGGGGTCCTGCCGGACGATCCGCGCATCAGCATCGGCGCTGGTCGTCCGGGCGGCCCTGGCGTCGCCCGCACCCTCGCACTCTCCCGCGTTACTGGCGACCTGGTCAAGGTGCTCGACGCGGACGACCAACTCACCGCCGGCGCCCTAGCCCGCGACATTGCCGCCTTCGACACCTACCCGCACATCGGCTGGACGACTTCCCGCGTCCTAGACCTCATGCCCGACGGCTCTACCCTTGGTTGGGACATGGATCCGGACGGTGGCCTGATCGGCCGCGGCGCTATCCTGGCTTTCTGGCGCACCAACGGCTACCGCGCCCAGGTTCACCCCGCCACCCTCTGCATCCGCCGGTATCTGCTTGTGGCCCTGGGCGGCTGGATGGCACTTCCTGCCTCCGAGGACACCGGCTTACTCTTGGCGGCCAGCGCGGTCAGCGAAGGCCATTTCACCCGTGAACACGGCCTGCTTTACCGCAAGTGGCCCGGACAGGTCACAAGCCAGAGCGCCCACCGCGAACCGGGCGAATACGAGGGCCGCATGAAAATCATCGAGGCCAGAGCCGTGGCCCTGGCCTCGATGCTTCCGAACGGGCTGCCGGTCACTCCTGCAACATAGCCTCCCGCTTGGCGCGATCTGAAAGTCAACCGACCTGGTAGGGCGCTGACGCCATGGTCGGGACCACCACTGCTCCGCCCGGTGCTGCCTCCTCAGGCCCCCGACTTCACCACGTTCATGATGCAGGGCGGGATCCCGAAAGCATCCCGCCCTGCACCACTGCGAGCGTTAGACCAGGTGAGGCGTTACTCCGATGATCAATAGGATGGTGACCAGGATCTGGATCACCACGACCTGCGGAGCCCGTACGGACATGTTAAAAGAAACCACAGTTCTCCCTTTCTAGTACTCCAGCAGGAGATCCGTTTCAGGGCTCGGTGAGGGCTTGTCGGGCGTAGTGGCTGATCTTGGCTTCGGCTTGGTGCTGGCGTCGGAAGATGGACCAGGCGATGACGTCGCCGATGCGTCGGGTGGGTTCGATGACCAGGGCGTGGAATAGCCGGCGGAGTTCGTTGACGGTGATCGGGATCAGGCCGTTCGGGCTGGTGGTGCTGGCCGCTGCGGCGGCGGCGAGGAATGCGTGGGCGGCGATGACGAGGGTGGTCCAGCGGTGCCACGCCCGCCAGCGGCGGTGTTGGTGCTGGTCCAGGCCGAGGCCCGTTTTCGCGGCCTGGAACGATTCCTCGATGCTCCACCGTCGGCCGGCGACGGCGACCAGCTGGCGCAGCGGCACGAGCTGCGGTGACCAGCAGCGGTAGAACGCCAACTCACCGGTGCTGCGGTTGCGCCGGATCAGCAGCCAGTGGTGACCCTGGTGCTGGTCGGCGGCCAGGGGCAGGGTGACGAACGCCCAGTCGTAGTAGCGGTGTCCTTTCGCCCCCTGGCCGGCGGAGATCCGCTGCCACGCCCACGTCGGTAGGTCGGCGGCGATCTGGTCTGCTCGCTGGATGCCGAGCCCGGTGGGGACGCGGTGTGAGCAGGCGACCGCGAGGACGTAGCCGAGTCGATGCTCGCGTAACGCCGCGGCCAGGTGCGGGTCACCGCCGTAGGCCTCGTCGCCGGCAACCCACCGGCACGGCAGCCCACCGGCCAAGGCGGTGTCGATCAGCCGTCGTGCCAGCTGCGGTTTCGTGGCGAAGCCGATCGTGTCGGGCACCCCGGCAGCCATGCGTCGCGCGGGGTCGTCGGTCCAGGATTTCGGCAGGTAGAGGGCGACATCGAGCAGGGTGTGTCCGGCTGGTGAGGCATAGGACAGGTGCACCGCGAGCTGGCAGTTCTCGATCTTCCCGGCGGTACCGGAGTACTGTCGCTGCACCCCGACGGTGTGCACACCCTTCTTCAGATCCCCGGTCTCGTCGATCAGCAACACACCGTCCGGATGCCCGAGCTTGACCGCGACGAAGTTCCGTACGTCGGCGCGGACCTGCGCGTCGTCCCACCGGGCACGACCGATCAGGTCCTGCATTCCTGCCGGGCCGTCGTCACCGGCGTGCTCCGCGATCGTCCAACAGTTCTTCGTCGGCAACGGCGCCAGCAGCCCGGCCATGAAGTCCCGCACTCGCCGGCGGGGCTCCGGCCGACCGAAACGCGACCCGACCACGTCCATCAGCTCGTCGAACAGCCCAGACCATCGCTGGGCGTCTACTCTGTAGGCGGCAGCCACCGCCGTATCTTTGGTCCACACAACCACGAGACTCAGCGGTGGCTGCTCCACGCCCACGGACAAAACCACACCGCCGCAGCAGGTCAGAACGGATCTCCTGCTGGAGTACTAGCACCTCGGCTGCAGCGTGAAGTAGTCGCGACGCCTCACCTTGTTGACTTGTCTGCCAAGTGCCGTCTACCTTGGAGTCTCAACTTGGCAGACATGCCAACAACCTGGAGGTTGAGCGATGGCTCTGCGTGGCGGTACGAGGTTCGCCGTGCGTTGTGAGGACGTGTTCCCGGCTGGGTGCGCGTTGGTGCCCGAGTCGATGGGTGAGGTTGAGGACTTCGACGAGAAGACGGGTCGGCGTAGCCCGGCGAAGGACAAGTTGACCGGTCAGCGGGTGTGGCAGGTGCGGGTGATGGACCTGGACCCGGAGCTTGGCAAGCGCTCGCGGGAGACGACGGTGAAGATTTCCGCCGACTACCAGCCGGTGCCGCCGACGGGTGCGCCGTTCGAGGCGGTGGAGTTCGACGGCATGACGGTCACGCCCTACGTGGCGAACAACGGCCGGATGGCGTACTCGCTGCGGGCGACCGGCATGCGTGCCCCGGCGGGTGTGGCCAAGAAGGCGGCGGCGTAGCCGCATTTGGTGGGGGCGGGGCTGTCAGGTCTTGGCGGACGGCAGCCCCGCCCTCTGTGTCTCTTTCCCCTGCTCTGTCGAGAGAGGTAGTGACGTGTCCAAGGGTATGCGTCCGGCTGGCCGGGGCTGGCCTCGGTGTGGCGTGTGTCAGTCCCGTTTCGATCCGGCCACCGGTGCCGACGGTCGGTGCGCCGGCTGCGTGGGGCAGCTCGTGCTTCCGTTTCCTCCGGTCCGGGATGCGTTGGGTCGGTTCGTGTCGCTGCGGGGTGCCAAGTGATCGGGCGGCCTCGCGGTGAGGTGGTGACGACCTCGGCCGGTGACCTGATCGTGTTCCGTCCGAGGCGCTTCGAGCTGCCGATGTGGGCGGTGGTGCTCGGCTTGGTGCTGCGTTGGTCGGGGCGGGTGCTGTGGTGGTGTCTGCGGCATCCGGTGGCTACCGCCTCGGTGGTGCTGGCGTTCTGGCTCTACGTCGAGTTCGACTGGCCGGGCCTGGTGGTGCCACTGGTGGTGGCGTCGGCGGTCTCGGCGGTGTGGCGCTGGCGGGATGAGTCGTCATGGTGGGCGTGGCTGGCCGGTCCGCTGCTGGGATCGTTCCGGCGAATCTTCGTCTACCGACGGGTCTGGCGTGAAGCCATGACGCTGTGCGGGCTCGCCGAGACGTTCGACCGCCGGCACGTCCTACCTGATCTGCTGCGGGTCCGCTCGGATCAGGCGCTCGACGTGCTGACGGTGCGGATGGTCCGGGGGCAGACGCCGGAGCAGTTCCAGCGGATGAGCGCGAACCTGGCGTACGCGTTCGGCCGGCGGCATGCCCGGGTCTTCGCGGAACGTCCCGGCGACCCGCCGACCCGGACTGGTCAGGGTGCGTGGGTGCTGCGGCTGGTGGATCGGGTGCGGTATCGGGACCGGCCGACGGTGGTCTACGTGGCGTTGGTGCGGACCGATGCGTTGCGCACGTCTGTGCCGCCGTTCCCGGTGCCGGCGGTGCCGGACTTCACCGCGCTGCCGTTGGCTCGGCGGGAGGACCTGCGTCCTTGGTCGCTGCATCTGCTGGCGACTCACGTCCTGGTGGGCGGCGCCACCCGGTCGGGGAAGGGCTCGGTGCTGTGGTCGCTGGTGCGGGTCCTCGGCGGCGGTGTCGCCTCCGGGCTGGTGCGGCTGTGGGTGGTCGACCCCAAGGGCGGGATGGAGTTCGCGCTCGGCCGGCCGATGTTCGCCCGGTTCGCGTGCAAGTCGTTCGAGGCGATGGCGGACCTGCTCGACGAGGCCGTGAGCGTGCTGCGGGAGCGTCAGACCCGGTTGGCGGGAACGGTTCGGGTGCACACGCCGACCGAGGCTGACCCCCTGGTCGTGGTCGTCGTCGACGAGATGGCCGCGCTGACCGCCTATTTGCAGGATGTCGAGCTGCGCAAGCGCATCGCCGCCTCGCTGGGGTTGCTGCTGTCGCAGGGGGCCGGCGTCGGCGTGCTGGTGGTGGCCGCGTTGCAGGACCCGCGCAAGGAGGTGCTGCCGTTCCGGGACCTGTTCCCGACCCGCATCGCGCTCGGGCTGACCGAGGCGTCACAGGTCGACATGGTCCTCGGTGACGGTGCCCGCAACCGGGGCGCGCTCGCGGATCAGATGCCCCGGTGGGCCAAGGGCGTCGGGTACGTGATCCTCGACGGCACTCCCGACCCGATGCGGGTCCGGTTCTCGTACGTCAGCGACGACGACATCCGCGACATGGCTCAGCGGTTCCCGGCGCCGGCTGACGCCTCGGACATCCTCGCCCAGGTCGGCCGGGAAACCGCCACCGAACCGGTACGGATTCCGTTGCCCCGCAAGCCCTCCGGGCGGCTGCTGCCCGACGCGCTGCGCAACCTGCTCGACTCCGACGGCGGGGGTGAGCCGCGGTGACCACCCTTCCGAACGGTCGCCGGTTCTACCGGCTGCGCACCCCCGAACCCGTCACCGCCGTGTCCGTCCGCGTCGACGCCGAGCGGCCCGATCCGTACCCGGTGTATCTCGCGGTCGGTGCGGGCCGGCGACGGATGTCCCTGACCCCCGATGAGGCGTGGGCGCTGTGGCGCTGCCTCTCCGAAGCCGTCGCCACCCTCGGCGCCCCTCCCGACTACATCCGCACCGACATCCGACCGGCCAGGAGGTAACCCGTGATGACCACCCTCACCCGCATCGTCAACCGGCTCCGTCGCCCGCTGCGCATCCGCCTGGTCGGTCCGGCCGACCAGACCGCCGCCGCCCTGCACGGCCTGGCGCACATGGTCAACCGCCGCCCCGACATGGCCGACCGGCGCATCCGCATCGACCTGACCATCCGCGACAAGCCCATGCGGGAGTGGCGATGACCGAGCGAACCGAATCCGCCGTACGCCTGGTGATCCTGCTCGCCATCGCCGCCATGGCCGGCGCCGCGGCCTTCACCCACGTCCACGACCTCTCCGTCGCGCACGGCCAACCGAACTGGATCGGCTGGGCCAACGCGGTAGCGGTCGAGCTGATGACGATCTACCTCGGCCTGGAACTGCGCGCCCGCCGCCGTACCGGTCGACCCGTCGGCCTGGTCGGCTCACTGCTGGTGGCGTTCGCGTTGCTGTCCCTCGCGGCCCAGGTCGCGGAAGCCGAACCGTCGGTGTGGGGCTGGACCGTGGCGGCGGTGCCGTCGCTGGCGTTCCTCGCCTTGGTCAAGGTCGTCCTGTCCAACGCCCCGGTCATGCCGCCGGCTGTCGAGCCGGACCAGCCCGGCGCGTACCGGTACGAAGAGCCGGCGGAGGCCACCGAGGTCGAACCGGTCCGCCCGACCGTGCCGACGCCCGTCGTTCCGGCGGTGCTGCCTCCGCGCGCTGTCCAGCCCAGCCGGCCGCACGTCGTCGGGATCATCCGATGACCGCTCCAACCCTGCCCGGCCTCGCGCCGGCCGCCCCGACCCCGGCTGCTGCTCCTCGGCCAGGGTCGCGGGCGGCCCGCATGGCGCTCCCTCGCTCGGTCGACGTGCTCAAGGAGATCGCCGCCGAGTACGGGGTGTGCGTGCGACCCCTCGCGATGCGCCGCACGGATCTCGACACCGGCCGGACCGAGGTCATCGACCTGCCCTGCGGCGCGACCCGCGAGGACAAGTGCGCGCCGTGCGCGAAGAAGAACCGCCGGCTGCGTCAGGCGCAGATCCGGGAGGGCTGGCACCGCGACGACGAGCCGCTACCGCCGCCGGAGCCGGCGACCGAGGAACAGTCGTCCCTGATCCTCTTCCGTGCACATCTGGAGTTCTCTCGTGACGAGGCGTCCCGGGCCTGCCAGTGGGACCAGGTCGAAGACCTCGACGAGGCGATCCGCGAAGTGGAAGAGGCCATCACGGCCGAAGGGCTACGGGGACGGGTCGCCCCTCCGCACGCCACCGCCGATGACGACCAGGGCGACGACGACACCGGCCCGCGCCGCAAGCGCTCCACCCGGCGGCGGCAGGACGCTCCGGAACTGCCTCGGCGCAAGGTCGAGCCGCGCACGGTCGGCAGGACGTACACCGCCCCGGACGGGGCCACCTACCGGCCGTCGATGTGGCTGACGCTCACCCTCGACTCCTACGGCCCGGTCCGCCCCGACGGCACACCGCTCAACCCCGACCGGTACGACTACCGCCGCGCGGCGTGGGATGCGGTGCACTTCCCGCGGCTGCTCGATCGGTTCTGGCAGAACCTGCGGCGGTGTGAGGGCTGGAACGTCCAGTACGCCGGTTGCGTCGAGCCGCAACGCCGTCTCGCCCCACACGCGCACTTCGCCATCCGGGGCACGATCCCCCGGGACATCCTGCGCACCGTCGCGGCGGCCACCTATCACCAGGTGTGGTGGCCGGCGGTCGACGTCCAGCGGTACACCGTCGACCGGCCTCCGGTGTGGGACGAGGACGCCTCGGCGTGGGTCGACCCGGACACCCGCCGGCCGCTGACCACCTGGACGGAAGCCCTCGACGCCATCGACGTCGACCCCGACGCGGAACCGGTGCACGTCGTGCGCT
This sequence comes from Micromonospora sp. WMMD1128, assembly GCF_027497235.1. Taxonomy (NCBI): domain Bacteria; kingdom Bacillati; phylum Actinomycetota; class Actinomycetes; order Micromonosporales; family Micromonosporaceae; genus Micromonospora; species Micromonospora sp. WMMD1128. The sequence continues at coordinate 6,123,112 of NZ_CP114902.1, read as the reverse complement.
TCGGCGCCCAGGTCGACGCCCGCGGCGTCATGCCCGGCACCGCCGACGCCGAACGGACCATCCGGTACGTCACGAAATACATCACCAAGCACACCGGCGACGTCCACAAGGCGACCACCGACCGGCAACGGGCACACCTGGACCGGCTGTGGCGGGAACTGCGCGTGACCCCCTGCACCGACCGTTGCGCGAACTGGCTGCTGTACGGCGTTCAGCCGAAGAAGGCACACGCGAAGCTCAAGCCGGGCCGCTGCAAGGGCAAAGTTCACCAGCGCGACACCCTCGGCATCGGCGGCCGGCGCATCCTCATCTCCCGCGACTGGTCCGGCAAGACGCTCTCCGACCACAAGCACGACGTGCGGGCCTGGGTGCGGGCGCTGCTCGGCGTCACCGTCGGCCTCGATGGCGTCGACGACCAGGGCGCCACCGTCGAACCGGTCCGCCACGCCTGGGAACTCGCCCGGCCCGATGACCCGGACGTGCCGGCGATGGCGCACCGGCTGCTGCGGTCGATCAGTGAACGCGCCCGCTGGCGCTCCGAACTGCTCGCCGCCAAGGACCGCGCGGCCCAGCTCCCCGACGACAGCTCGACGACGGACGCAGACGACAAGACGGGGGAGGGGCTGTGATGGCCAAGGACGAGCTGTGGACGGTTCGGGACGTGTCGACGTACCTCCGGGTGCCGCAGGAAACGCTGTACCGCTGGCGCAAGGTCAAGTACGGTCCGCCGGCGGCCCGGGTCGGCCGACACCTGCGCTACGAGCCGGAAGCGGTCCGGGCCTGGGTACGCGAGCAGGCGGCGGCCTGATGGGGCACGTCGAGGATCGCTGGTACAAGACGCTGCGTCACGAGGGCGGCCGGAAGGAGCGGGTCAAGACGCAACTGTTCGGCAAGGGCCTGCGCTACCGGGTGCGATACATCGGCCCGGACGGCAAGGAACGCAAGAAGTCCTTCCCGGACCGGGCCAAGCGCGAGGCTGACGCGTTCCTCGTCTCGACCGAGACGGATAAACTGCGGGGCTCCTACGTCGACCCGGTCGCCGGCCGGATGACCTTCGCCGAGTACGCCGAACGGTGGCTCAGGACGCGCTCGGTCGACGAGTCGACTCGCGAGACCACAGAGTTCCGCGTACGCAAGCACCTGCTGCCGTTCTTCGGCTCTCGGCAACTGGCGGCGATCAAGCCCGGCCACATCCGGGAGTGGAACGCCGCGATGGTCGGCAAGCTGGCCCCGGCGACCCGGGCCGTCGTCTTCGCGCACCTGCAAACCATCCTCGCCGCGGCTGTCGACGACGAGCGGATCGCCAAGAATCCGTGCTCGGCAACGTCGGTCAACCCTCCGCGTCCGGCTGGGCGTCGGGTAGTGCCGTGGCGGTACGACCAGATCTCGGCAATCCGCATGGGCCTTGCCCCGCGCTATCGGGCGATGGTCGACCTCGGCGCCGGCTGCGGACTGCGGCAGGGGGAGATCCTCGGCCTCAGCATCGACGACATCGACTTTGACGCCGGTTGGGTCCAGGTCTCGCGACAGGTCAAGATCGTCCGGTGCCGGTTGGTGTTCGGGCTGCCAAAGAACGACCGTGACCGCCGGGTGCCGCTGCCGGACTCCGTCGGCCAGGCGCTGCGGCAGCACATCGCGGATCGCTACCCGGTGACGCTCACCCTGCCGTGGGAGCACCCCGCCAGCGAGGAGCGGGTCACGGCGCGACTGTTGTTCACCACCACCTATCGCAACGCGATCAACCGGTGCCGGTTCAACGAAACGACTTGGCGGCCGGCGGTCGTGAGGGCCGGCATCACGCCGACGCGGGCGACCGGCATGCACGCGCTACGGCACTTCTACGCCTCCTCGCTGCTCGACGCGGGAGAGAGCATCAAGGCTGTCGCGTCGTACCTCGGCCACGCCGATCCCGGGTTCACGCTCCGGGTCTACACGCACCTGATGCCGGCCAGCGAGGAGCGCACCCGGAACGCGATCGACGGCCTGTTCGGGACGCCGCCAGAGTCCTGACGCCCTGGCGACGCCCTACGCGGCTTTCCGGGACACATAGCGCCTGATCAGGGCACGTGTCGGGATCAGAAGTCGGCGAACAGGTAGGGCAGCTCACGGGGGAAGAGCCGGCGCAGCTCGGTGGCCGCGTCCACCGGCACCTCGCCCAGCCCGCGCACGGCCACCTCGGCCGGGTCGAGCACCCCGTACGCCAGGGCGGAGAGCCCGGCGGCGGTGAGCCGCGCGCACGGCAGGCTGCCCTCGGCGGCGGTGTCGGCCGGCAGCACGGCCAGCTTGCCGGTGGTGCCGTCGAGCAGGTGGCGGCCGGCGAGCCAGCGGTCGCCGACCAGTTCGACGAGCACCCGACCGACCCCGACCGGCTGGTCGGCGAGCGCCTCCAGGCTGAGCAGCCGGGCCATCGGCGCGGTCGGGTCGGGCCGGGACACCCGGGCCTCCACGTGCACGTCCAGGTCGGTGAGCCACAGCTCGGGCAGCTCGCCGGGCGGCAATTGGACACTGACCCGGGCCACCTGGTCGACGTGCCGGGCGAAGAACTGCAACAGCGAAGCCCGGGCGTACGGGTCGTCGAAGAGCAGGTCGTCGGCGAACAGCGTGCCGGCGTGGTCGTCGATCCGGTAGGTGACCGCGCCGACCGTCTCGCCGCCGCGTACCACACTGAGCAGCCAGCGGTCGTCCCGCTCGCGCAGCCCGACGGCGCGGAAGTCGGGGAAGACCGCGAAGCCGTGCCGCTCGCGCAGGCACCGTTCGGTGTAGGCGCGCCACCGTGGGTAGCCTTCACCGATCCGCTCCCAGACCAGCTCGTCGGGCAACTCGGCGCGCAGCAGCGGCGCCAGGTCCGTCGGGGTGAACACCGCGGTACGCCGCCGGGGCAGCCCGGCGTAGCCGAAGCGCTCGTAGAACGAGGCGCGGAACGGGTGCAGCGCGCTGAGCTGGTGCCCCTCGTCGCGCATCCCGTCGAGGACCTGGTGCATCAGCGTCCGGACGTGCCCGCGCCGGCGGGCCAGTGGATGGGTGGCCACCCCGGCGACGCCGGCCATCGGCAGCACCGCGCCGCGCAGGTTCTGCCGCATCGGGATCGCCGACACGGCCGCCGTGGTGACGCCGTCCTCCTCGACCACGAGCGTCGTGTTCCCCGCGTTGTACGGCAGGTACGCCCGGAACTCGTCGGTCCGGGACGCCGTCAGCGGCGAGGCCTCGAACGCGTACGCCTGCAGCGGGAAGCTGGTGGTCAGGCGGTCCTCGGAGGCCAGCCGGCGAATGTGCATCCGTTCATCCCAACGCGCCCGGGCGGGGGCCGCAACCTGAATGGGACCGGGATCAGGCCTCGGTGACGTCGGAGATGACCACGGTGACGTTGTCCGGCGCGCCGGCCTGGTGGGCCAGCTTCACCAGCTGCTCGCCGCACTGCTGCCGGTCGCCGTAGGTGGCGAGCGCCCCGGCGATGGCGGCGTCCTCCACGTAGTCGGAGAGGCCGTCGCTGCACAGCAGCAGCCGGTCACCGGGAAAGACGGTGAGCGCGCCGACCGCGGGCGGCGCGTCGGAGCCCTGCACCGCGCGGGTCACCAGCGAGCGCTGCGGGTGGTGCCGGGCCTGGTCGCGGGAGAGCGCACCCTGGTCGACGAGCGCCTGCACGAACGTGTCGTCCCGGGTGAGCTGGGTCAGCTCATGGTCGCGCAGCAGATAGCAGCGGGAGTCGCCGACCTGGGCGAGGACCAGGGTGTCGCCGGCCAGCAGGGCGGCGGTAAGCGTCGTACCCATGCCGTCGCGGGTGGGGTCCACCGTGATGGCCGCGCGGATGCGCTGGTTGGCGGTGCTGACCACGGCGCGCAGCGCGTCGGCCGCCTCGTCGGCGCTTGTGGGCGGGGTCAGCTCGTCCAGGATCCGGATGACGATCTCGCTGGCCACCTCGCCGGCCGGGAGGCCGCCCATGCCGTCGGCGACCGCCACCAGGCGGTCACCGGCGAGGGCGGAATCCTCGTTGTTGGTCCGAACGAGGCCGACGTCGTTGAGGATGGCCGAGCGGAGGATGAGCGTCATGGGACAAGCTTGCCAAGAAGAACGGCTCCGCGTCTCTACACGCTGCCGGGTCGGGGAAAGAAATGTCATCCGCTTACATCCCGGGTATGTGTCAATTGTCCTTACCGGACGGACGTGGATAGCGCAGCAGCAGGCTGGCCCGGACCTGCTCGTCGCCGACCGCGGCGTAGCCGTGCGGCACGTCGGAGGTCCAGCGCAGGTATTCGCCCGGGCCGGCGGTGAGTGGGGCGTCCACCGGGCCGGCGCGGAGCACGCCGGAGAAGACGGTCACGTGTTCGGTGACGCCGGCCTGGTGGGCGGGGGAGAGCTGCGTCGGCCCCGGGCTGACCCGCATCCGGTACAGCTCGTAGGTCGCGTCGCGGTCGTGGAACACCTCCAGCAGCGTGGCGCCGACCGCGGTCCCGCGTACGGTCGGCGTCTGTTCGGGATCGGACAGCACGGCGGTGAGCGGAACGCCGAGCTGCGCGGTGATCGCGTACAGCGTCTCCAGGGTGGGGTTGCGGACGCCGTTCTCCAGGCCGGAGAGCGTGGCCTTCCCGACGCCGGCCAACCGGGCCAGCTCGGACAGGGAGATGCCCCGTTCCATCCGGAGGGCGCGGATCCGTGGGCCGACGTCCATGGGGCTATCGTGCTACATGGCGTCGTTCCGTAAACGGAACGCCCGGAGGGAGAAGCATGGTCGGTCGACTCCAACCCGTGCTGGCCGGCGTGGTGACCGCCCTGGTCGGCTTCGCCAGCTCGTTCACCGTCGTCCTGGCCGGCCTGCGCGCGGTCGGCGCCGACCCCGCACAGGCCGCCTCCGGCCTGCTCACGCTCTGCGTGGCAAGCGGCGTCTGCGCCCTCTGGCTCGGCCTGCGACACCGGATGCCGCTCGCCATCGCCTGGTCCACGCCGGGCGCGGCGCTGCTCGTGGCCACCGGGCCGGTCCCCGGCGGCTGGCCCGCCGCGGTCGGGGCCTTCCTGCTCACCGGCCTGCTGATCGTCGCCGCCGGGCTGATCCCCGCGCTCGGACGGGCGGTCGCCGCGATCCCCACCCCGCTCGCCTCCGCCATGCTCGCCGGGGTGCTGCTGCCGCTCTGCACCGCACCGGTGCGCGCCCTGGTGGAGGTGCCCCGGCTGGCCGGGCCGGTGGTGCTCGTCTGGGTGCTGCTGCACCGGTTCGCCCGCCGCTGGGCGGTGCCCGGCGCGCTCGCCGTGGCCGTGGTGGCGATCGCGCTCACCACCACCGGGCCGGCCCGGCTGGACGCCGCACCCGTGATCGCCCTGACCACGCCGGCCTGGACGCTGCCCGCGATCGTCGGGCTCGCGTTGCCGCTGTTCCTGGTCACCATGGCCGCGCAGAACGTGCCCGGCACCGCAGTGCTCGCCGGCTACGGCTACCGCGCCCCGCTGGGCTCCGCGCTGCGGGTCACCGGCCTCGCCACCGTGCTCGGCGCGCCGACCGGCGCGCACGCGGTGAACCTGGCCGCGATCACCGCCGCGCTCGCCGCCGGCCCGGACGCCCACCCCGACCCGGACCGACGCTGGATCGCCTCGGTCACCGCCGGCATCGGCCTGGCCCTGCTCGGCCTCGGCGCCGGCGCGGCCACCGCCCTGGTGCTGCTCTCCCCGCCGGTGCTCGTCGATGCGGTGGCCGGGCTCGCCCTGATCGCGGCGCTGGCCGGCGCGGTGTCGGCGGCGGTCGCCCAGCCGGACGCGCGGGAGGCTGCCGTGGTCACGCTCGTGGTCACCGCGTCCGGGGTCACCCTGCTCGGCATCGGCGGCGCGTTCTGGGGCCTGGTCGCCGGCTGGCTGATGCTGCTGCTCTTCCGCCGCCCGACCGCCCCGGCCCCGACCGCCCCGGCCCCGACCGCCCCGGCCCCAGCCGACCGGCGCGGGGTGGGCGCGGACCTGCCGGCCTCCCAGCAGTCCTGAGATCGCCGGTCCCGGGGTCTCCGGCTGGTTCGCCTCAGGGCTTGCTTCGAGCCGGCGCTCGCGGCGTCGGCCCTCGACCGCTCGCCCCTGTGCTCAGCGATGGCAGCACGGGCTCGAACCGCCTACAAACTTGATGACGTGGATGACTCGCTGGCCGTGATGCATTCACGTCATCAAGTTTCTAGGAGCCGTGCCGTCATGCCCTTGTCCGCCGGCTGGGGTGAGGCGCGCGGACCGGGAACGCCGCCGCCGAGTGTCGGGCGTGGTGGACATTCATCGTCACCACTCCGCGCAATCACTCCTCGGCGGGAAGCTCCGCGACCGGGACGGTGAGGCGGACCGCGCCGTCGGCCACGGCCGCGATCCGGTCGGCCAGCACGTAGACCGCGCCGGTGTCGGCAAGCTCGGTGGAGACCTTCAGGTAGCCCTCGCGCAGCAGCCGGGCGGCCAGGTCGGCCGGTACGTCCGGCTCCTCGACGGCGGCCGACTCGATCAGCTCGTCGAGGCTGCTGCCCGGGTCGACCGGAGCGGGCGCCTCCACGGTCACGGCGGCGGCGTCGCCCCGCTGGACGAGATCGACGGTGCCGACCTCGACGCCTGTGGAGTCGACCACCCGCATGCCGGTGGTGACCCGGGAGACGGTGTCCTGCTGCTGGCTCATGCCGAAGCGGTTCCCGGGGCGCGCGGGCGCTAAACGGACCGCAGGCGCTAAACGGACGGAGTCCAGCCGCCCGGCGGGCGGGGCGACAGCTCGCGCCAGGTGTCCGGCCCGTCGAGCAGCGCCCGGATCGTCTCCTCGGCCTCGTCGACGCTGGCGTGCTCGTAGAAGCGGGACACCCCTTCGGCGCCACCGGCGCGTTGCTCCACGTGCCAGCGGTCGCCGTCCACCCGGAGGAAGACGTCCCGCCTGGCGAGCCGCCCCCATTTCCCGTTCCACAAGTGTTTGCGCTGCTCCATGCCCCGGACTCTATCGAACATGTGTTCGATTCGGGTCGGCCCCCGCGGAATCTCCACGGGGGCCGATCGGCTATGGGCGTCAGCGCGGGGCCGGCGGCTCCTGCCGGCGGCCCAGCACGTCGTCGAGCGCGCCACGCTGGGCGGGCGTGCCCTGGCCGCCGGCGACGAGCGCGTCGCGGATCTCGGTGAGCAGCTTGACCTCCTCGCTGGGGGCCGCGGGCGGCGGCTCCTCGCCGCGCTTGCGCCGCTCGGCGAGCCGGTTCATCGGGTAGACGACCAGGAAGTACAGCGCCGCCGCGGTGAGCAGGAACGTGATCACCGCGTTGACGAAGGCCACCCAGTCGAACGGGATGCCCCGGAACATGGGAGTCGAGCCGGTGAGCCCGTCCTTCTTGCCGGTGATCAACACGATGACCACCCGCACCAGCGGTTCCAGGAACGACTTGGTCAGCTGTGTGACCACGCCTGTGAACGCGGCGCCGATGACGACACCGACCGCGAGGTCGACGACGTTGCCGCGCATGATGAAGTCTTTGAAGCCCTTGAGCATTCGCACTCCCGTGCTGTCCGAGTCCGGTCCGGCAGACCCTATGCCCCGGCGGGCCCCTCGAGAAAAGCACCCGCTTCGATCGCTGCCCGCGCCGGGTCGCCGGCCCGGATCGCCTCGACGAGTCGACCGTGGTCGACGTACCGCTCGTCGGTCAACGCCGTACCCATGGCCTGGGCGACGGTGCTGCGCAGCGCGGCGCCGACCGAGGCGTACAGCTCGGCGAGCATGGCGTTGTGCGCGGCGGCCACCACCGCCGTGTGCAGCGCGGCGTCCGCCTCCACGAACTCGTCCACCCGGCCGGAGCGCCAGGCGGCCTCCCGGGTGGCGAGCGCGCCGTCGAGCGCGGCCAGGTCCTCGGGGGTACGCCGCAGCGCGGCCAGCCGGGCGGCCTCCACCTCGAACGCGCGCCGGACCTCGATCACCTCGGCCATCCGGTCGTCGGCGAACCGGCGGGCCACCACCGGCGCCAGCTCGTCGGTCGACACCACGTAGGTGCCGGAGCCCTGCCGGCACTCCAGCACGCCGGCGTGCACAAGCGCGCGGACCGCCTCGCGGACCGTGTTCCGCCCCACGCCGAGCGCGGCGACGAGCTGCGGCTCGGTGGGGATGCGCCCGCCCACCGGCCACTCGCCGCCCAGGATCCGGGCGCGGAGCTGCTCGATGGTCTGCCGGACCCGGTGGCCGCGCGGTGGCACGGCGGCGGAATCCGCGGTGGGTGTCACCGGTTACACCTGCTGCCCAAATTCATCCCATGATTGTAGGTTGAACGTCATGACGCCGCCAGCCACGCCCGCCGCGATCGCGCCCACCGCCGACGTCACCCCCGGGTCGGTGGCCGGTGCGACCCCGGCGACCACCCCGACCCCCGCCGTCGGTCCGGCGCGGGGCGGCCTGCTGGTGCTGGTCGGGATGCTGCTCGTCGCCGTCAACCTACGCGCCGCGGTGACCAGCCTCGGCGCGTTGCTCGACGAGATCCGGGTCGGGCTTGGCCTCTCCGGCGCCATGGCCGGCGTGGTCACCACGCTGCCCACCGTCGCGTTCGCCGGACTCGGCGCGCTCACCCCGTGGCTGGTCCGCCGCTGGGCCGCGCCCCGGGTGCTGGTGCTGGCCATGATCGCGTTGACCGCCGGGCAGGTGCTGCGCGCGGCCACCGGCTCGGCCGCCGTCTTCGTGCTCACCAGCGCACTCGCGCTGGCCGGCATCGCGGTGGCGAACATCCTGCTGCCGATGCTCGTCAAGCAGCACTTCCCGCACCGCACCGGGCTGGTCACCGGCGCGTACACGATGGCCCTGACGGTGGGCACGACGGTGGCCGCCGCCTCCGCCGTGCCGGTGGCCCACGCCTTCGGCTCCTGGCGGGCCGGGCTCGGTGTGTGGGCGGGGCTGGCCGCGCTGGCAGTGGTCCCCTGGGTGCCGCTGGCGCTGCGGGCGCGCGCCGCGCGGCGGGCCGCGGACCGGTCCGCGGCCCCGACGGCGGTGGTCGCCGCACCGGCGCGGGTACGCCCGGAGCGGACCCGGCTCGGCTGGGCCATGGCGGTCTACTTCGGCGCGCAGTCGCTCAGCGGGTACGCGATCATGGGCTGGCTGGCCCAGCTCTTCCGCGACGCCGGCTACCGGCCCGAGGCCGCCGGCCTGCTGCTCGCCGGCGTGACCGCGCTGGGCGTGCCGGTGGCGCTGATGATGCCCACCCTGGCCGGCCGGCTGGCCACCCTGCGTCCGCTGGTGCTCGGGCTGACCGCGTTCTCCACCGTCGCGTACGTCGGGCTGGCGCTCGCGCCGCGCGGCCTGGCGCCGCTGTGGGTGCTGCTGCTCGCGCTCGGCCAGGGTGCGTTCCCGCTCATCCTGACCACGATCGGGCTGCGCGCCCGGACCCCCGAGGGCACCGTGGCGCTCTCCGCGTTCGCGCAGAGCACCGGGTACGTCATCGCCGCGCTCGGCCCGCTGCTGGTCGGCATCCTCTACGGGGCGACCGGCGGCTGGACCGCCCCGATCGGCTTCCTGCTGGTGGCGCTCGCCGTGCAGACGATCGCGGGCATGGTGATCGCCCGTCCCCGCTACATCGAGGACGAGCGCTGAGCGGAATCGGTCAGGAGGAGGCCGGGGTGGGTTCGCCCGCGACGGCTTCGTCCACCGTCGGGTAGGTGTGCAGCACCTCGACCAAACCACTGACCTCGAGAATGCGCAGCACCCCGCGCTGCGGGGCGGCCAGCCGGACCACGCCGCCGGCCTCGTCGCAGCTGTTCTTGGCGCGGACGAACACCGACAGCCCGGTCGAGTCGCAGAACGACACCTCGGCCAGGTCGAACACGAGGCGGTTGCGCCCCTTGTCCAGCAGGTCCGTGATCTGGTCCTGGAGCTGCGGTGCGGTGGCCATGTCCAGCTCGCCCGCGACCGACACCACGACCACGTCGCCGCGCTGTTCCGTGTGCACCGTCAGGGACATTCGTCGACCTCCTGTGTTCGGTGGAACGGTATCCCACGATGACCGCGCCGTGCAGAACGGGAGCGGACACAGGTGCCGTCGATCATTTCTTTGTCCCGTGGCAAGTAGTGCCACAACCCCCGGTGATAGAGTCCGCCCGTCCAGATCTGGGAGGTCAGCATGGCGTTGAGCGGGGAACAGGGTGGTCGGCTCGCCGACCTGCTGAGTCAGCACGCGGACCGGTTGACCAACCGTTGGATCGAAATCATTGCCGCTTCGTTGCGCGGCCGGCTGAGCCGGGCCGAACTGGCCCGCCAGGTGCAGGAGCTGCACCGCGCCGTCACCGACGTCGGCCGGCAGGGTCTCGGTGACCTGGCCGACGAGCACGGCGGGGAGCTGCGGGCGGTGCTCGCGGAGATCTCGACCAGCCGGGCCCGCCAGGGGTTCAGCGCCACCGAGACCGCGATCAGCGTGTTCGCGCTCAAGGACGCCCTGCTGGACCTGATGGAGGAGGAGAAGAGCGACACCCTGCTGCGGGACTTCGTCGCCTTCTCCGCGCTCATCGACCAGATGGGGCTGTTCACCTTCGAGACGTTCGTCCGGGCCCGGGAGAGCCTCATCGCCGACCAGGCGGAGCAACTGCTGGAGCTCTCCACGCCGGTGGTCAAGCTGTGGGAGGGCGTGGTCGCCGTCCCGCTGGTCGGCACGCTCGACTCGGCCCGCGCCCAGGTGGTGATGGAGCGGCTGCTCCAGACCCTGGTCGACACCGGCTCGCCGTACGCGATCATCGACATCACCGGCGTGCCGGCGGTGGACACCCAGGTCGCCCAGCACATCCTCAAGACCGTGGTGGCCGCCCGGCTGATGGGCGCCGACTGCATCATCTCCGGCATCCGGCCGCAGATCGCCCAGACGATCGTCGCCCTCGGCATCGAGTTCGGTGACATCGCCACCAAGGCGAGCCTGGCCGACGCCCTCCGTCACGTGCTGCGCCTGAACGGGGTCGAGACCACCTCCCGCCGCGCCCGCCGGGAGGCGTGATGGAGCGGGTGCCGATCCTCAAGATCGGCGACATCCTGCTGGTCTCCATCCAGGTCGACATGTCCGACCAGACGGCGATCCAGCTCCAGGAGGACCTGGCCGAGCGGATCGTCGCCACCGGTTGCCACGGCGTCATCATCGACATCACGGCGCTTGACATCGTCGACTCCTTCGTCGGCCGGATGCTCTCCACCATCGCGTCCATCTCCAAGGTGCTGGACGCCGAGACGGTGGTGGTCGGGATGCGTCCCGCCGTCGCCATCACCCTGGTCGAGTTGGGGTTGTCGCTCAACGGCATCCGTACCGCGCTGAACGTCGAGCGGGGCATGGAGCTGATCGCGACGACCCGGGCCGACGACCGGGACGTGGTGTTCGACGACGAGGACGACGAGACGACGGCGACGCCATGACCACCGGCCTCGACCTGGGGGTGCCGGCGACGCAGGCGATCCGTAGCGACGAGGACGTGGTGCGGGTCCGGCAGTTGGTGCGTACCACCGCCGTGGCGGTCCGGCTCTCCCTGGTCGACCAGACCAAGCTGGTCACCGCCGCCAGCGAGCTGGCCCGCAACACGCTGATCTACGGCGGCGGGGGCAGCGCCGAGGTCACCACCGTCTCCGACGGCCGTCGCCGCGGCGTCCGCATCGTCTTCGCCGACCAGGGCCCGGGCATCCCCGACCTGGACCTGGCCCTCACCGACGGCTACACCACCGGCGGTGGGCTGGGCCTCGGGCTCAGCGGCGCCCGCCGGCTCGTCGACGACTTCGACATCAAGACCGCCGTCGGCGAGGGTACGGCGATCACCGTCACCAAGTGGTCCCGATGATCGCCGACGTGGTCCCCGACCACGGTGTCTGGTTCCGGGTGGACAACGGCGCGACCGCAGGTGGCGTACGCCGGGCGGCCGAGCGACTCGGTCGGCAGCTCGAACTGGGCGCGTCGCGCGTCGCGGACCTGGCCATCGTCACCGCCGAGATCACCAGCAACCTGGTCAAGCACGCCCGCGAGGGCGCTCTGCTGATGCGTCCCGCGCGCCGGGACGGGCGGGCCGGGGTGGAGCTGGTGGCCATCGACTCCGGTCCCGGCATGGCCGACCTCACGCTCTCGTCGGCCGACGGGCATTCCACCGTCGGCACGCTCGGCATCGGCCTCGGCGCGATCGCCCGGCAGTCGAGTCGCTTCGACGGCTACTCGCGCCCCGGCCGCGGCACCGTTCTCACCGTCCAGGTCTGGGACGGGCCGCCGCCCGAGCCGGACTGGGCCGGCGGGCTGGCCCGGCCGATCACCGGCGAGCAGGACAGCGGCGACGGGTACGCGGTCCGGATGGCCGACGGCCGGCGGCAGGTGTTGGTCTGCGACGGGCTGGGGCACGGGCCGCTGGCCGCCGCCGCCACCGGGGCCGCGGTCGCCGCGTTCCGTTCGGCGCCGGCCGGCCCGCCGGAGGTCGTGGTGCGTCATCTGCACGCCGCCATCTCGCACACCCGCGGCGCGGCGCTCGCGGTGGCCGAGCCGGATCCCCGCAGCGGCACGCTCCACTACGCCGGCCTCGGCAACATCGCCGCCATGATCGTGGCCACCGGCGAGCGGCGGCGCGGCCTGGTCTCGCTGCCGGGCATCGCCGGTCATCAACGTCCGGCCATCCGGGGGTACGACTATCCGTTCCCGTCCGGCGCGACGCTCGTGATGCACAGCGACGGCGTGGTGGACCGCTGGGACCTGGACGACTATCCCGGGTTGGCCGGCCGTCCGCCGTTGCTTGCCGCCGCGACCCTGCTCCGGGACGCCGGCACCCGCCGTGACGACGCCTGCGTCCTGGTCGCCCGGGTGCACCAATGAGTGAGCCGCTGCTGCACCTGGTGCTCCGGGTCGAGCAGGACATCTTCCTGGTCCGTCAGCGCGGCCGGGAGGTGGCCTCCGCCGTCGGGCTGGAGCACCAGGATCAGGTCCGGATCGCCACCGCGCTCAGCGAGGTGGCCCGGGAGCTGCTGCGCGGCGTCGGCGGCGCGGACATCGCGTTCGCCGTCGACCGGGACGTCACCACCGGCCGGGCCCGACTCCGGGTGGACCTGTCGCCGGTCCGCCCGCTCCCCGACGGCCGGTACGAGCCGCAGTCCGGCGCGGTTGCGCGTCTGGTGGACTCATTGCAGGCGATCACGATTGAGGGCGATACCGTCGTGAGGATGTCCCGACGAGTACCGGATCACGCCGCGGAGCTGACCCCGGAACGCGCCGCTCGGATCCGTGCCGAGCTGGCCGAGCGCGCTCCGGGTTCCGCGGTGGACGAGTTGGCCGCACAGAACGCCCAGCTCATCGCCGCGCTCGACGAGGTGCGCACCCAGCGGGACGAGTTGGCGGTGCTCAACTCCGAGCTGGCGGAGACCAACCGGGGCGTGATGGCGCTCTACAACCAGCTCACCGAGGAGCTGGAGGAGACCAACCGCGGCGTGGTGGCGCTCTACGCCGAGCTGGACGAGAAGTCGGCCCAACTGCGGGCCGCCAGCGAGTCGAAGAGCCGGTTCCTGGCCAACGTCAGCCACGAGTTGCGCGCTCCGGTCACCGCGATCATCGGCCTGGGGCGCCTGCTTGCCGATTCCGCTTCCGACCCGCTCACCGGTGAGCAGGCCCGCCAGGTGGGGCTGATCCGTTCCTCCGCCGGTGACCTGCTGACTCTGGTGAACGAGCTGCTCGACCTGGCCAAGGCCGAGTCGGGCCGGATCGAGCCGGACTGGTCCGAGGTCGACCTGCGCGCGGTCTTCGGGCAGCTCCGCGGCACGCTGCGGGCGTTGGCCACCCGGCCGGAGGTGGAGCTGGTGGTCGAGGAGCCGCCCACGCCGGCCACGCTCCGCTCGGACGAGGTGCTGCTCGCCCAGGTACTGCGGAACCTGCTGCACAACGGCCTGAAGTTCACCGAGCGGGGCGAGGTGCGGTTGCGCGCCGAACGCCGCGACGAGGCGTGGTCGCTCACGGTCACCGACACCGGGGTCGGCATCCCGCCGGAGTTGCACGAACGGATCTTCGAGGAGTTCTACCAGGTGCCGGGCACCACCCGGGTCGGCGGCACCGGCCTCGGCCTGCCCTACGCGCGGCGGCTTGTCACGTTGCTGGGCGGGACGCTGGAACTGGCAAGCGCACCGGGCCGGGGCAGCACATTCACCGTGGTCCTGCCCGTGGGCGGAGTGTGACGGTGGACGGCGGGCCGGCGACGGTGCTGGTGGTCGACGACAGCGGCCCGAAGCGGTACCTGCTGGTGAACTGGCTCAATCGGGCCGGGTTCACGACCGTGGAGGCGGAGAACGGCACCGCGGCGCTGGAGCGGGTGGCCGGGGAACCGGTCGATCTGGTGGTGCTCGACGTCCGGCTGCCGGACATGAGCGGCTTCGAGGTCTGCGAGCGGATCAAGGAGACGTACCCGTCGGTGCCGGTCATCCACGTCTCCGCGCACGCGGTGGACGTGGTCGACCGGGCGCAGGGGCTGACCCGGGGCGCGGACGCCTACCTGGCCGAGCCGATCGAGCCGGAGGAACTGGTCGCCACCGCGCACGCGGTGCTGCGCTACTACCAGGCCCGGCGGCGGGCCGAGCAACTCGCCGAACGGCTGGCCGCGCTCGCGGACGCGACGGTGGAGATGCACGCGTCGCCGAACTTCGTCCGGCTGCTGGAGGCCGCCGCGTCCGGCGCGGCGCGGATCTTCCGGGGGCCGGCGGCGGTGGTCGCCGAGACGTTCGACGGGGACTGCCTGGCCGGGGTGGCCGCCGACCCGCACACGCCGGCCGGGATCGTGCCGTGGGTGGTGGACGACACCGGCGTACCGATCGGCACCCGGGTGTGGGTGGACCAGCCGGGCAACTGGCCGCTCACCGACTGGCCGGCCGGCGACACGGTGACCGTGGCCGCCTCCCGGCTGCGGGAGGACCGGGCGCCGCTCTACGTGGTGGTGCCCACGTCGACCCAGACCGTGCGTACGCCGGTGTTGGTGCAGCTCGCCCAGGCCGTCGCCTCGGCGGTGGAGGCGCAGCGCTCGTTCGACGAGGAGCACCGGATCGCGGTGACGCTCCAGCGCAGCCTGCTGCCCCGGCGGCTGCCCGAGGTCGCCGGCCTGGACCTGGCGGTCCGCTACGAGCCGGCGAGCGCGCAGACCGAGGTGGGCGGGGACTTCTACGAGCTGGTGATGCTCGACGGGCACCTGCTGGTGGCGATCGGCGACGTGGCCGGGCACTCGCTGCACGCCGCCACCGTGATGGCCGAGCTGCGGCACGCGGTGCGGGCGTACGCGGTCGAGGGACACCAGCCGGGTGTGATCCTGGACCGGGTCAACGAGCTGATGCGTACGCTGCTGCCGACCGAGCTGGCCACCATCTGCGTGCTGCTGCTGCATCCGGGCACCGGGTTGATCAGGTTGGCCAGCGCCGGGCACCTGCCGGCGCTGCTCAGCCGGGACGGGCGGGTCGAGTTCGTGTCGCAGACGGCGCCGCTGCTCGGCGTGCGCGCGCCCCGCCCGCCCGATCTGGAGTTCGTGTTGCCGGCCGGGGCCACGCTCGTCCTCTACACCGACGGGCTGATCGAGCGGCGGGACGCCACCATCGACGACGGCATGGCCGCGCTCGGCGTGGTGGCCGCCCGGGTGGACGACGACCTCGACCAGTTCTGCCAGCGGCTGCTGACCGAGTTGGCCCCGCCGGAGATCAACGACGACGTCGCCGTGGTCGCGGTCCGCCGCCGCTGACGCTCTTTCACCGCACTCCTTGGCGTCAACTGTCGCTACTCCTCGTATTTGTCTCGGGTGGGCTGAAGGCATCATCTCGCGCCGCCTTTGCTTTGCAGCCACCCACGCATCAGGCGGTTGAGCAGGTGTGATGTGTAGGCCGTGGGTAGGGCGACGGAGCCAGGGTGCGGGCGGCACCCATAGCGTTCCACTCGTGCGCTGCGCCGCCCACGGGTGGAACGGCATGGGTGTGTCAGCGCAGCCCTTCACGGGTCGGCCGGGATGTCGACGATCGCCCGTGCCGCCATTCCATGACCACCGCTCGCGCGCATTGGCCCTGGCCGGTGATCAAGGGGTTTGCGTCATCGTGGAGATCGACTTTGACACAAACTCCTTGATCACGACGGAGGGGGTTTGGGGGGAGAGGGGCGGGGAGGGAGAGGGTCAGGTGTGGGGTGCGGCGGTCAGGGAGCGGGCGTAGGCGGCGGGGGAGACGCCGGCGACGGCGGTGAAGTCGCGGACCAGGTGCGCCTGGTCGGCGTACCCCAGGTCGGCGGCGACCCGCGACCAGTCCAACGGGCCGGCGGTGGCCTGCTCGATCGCCTCCTGGAGCCGGTAGCGGCGGATCACCCACTTCGGGCCGACGCCGACGTGGTCCAGGAAGAGCCGCTGGAGTCGGCGGGCGGAGATGGCGTGCCGCCGGGCGAAGTCGGCCACCCGGAGCACGCTGCGGTCGGCGCGGATCTCCTCGACCAGCGCGGTGGCCTCGGCGGCGGCCGGGTCCGGCACCGGCGCCCAGGCGGTCAGCAGGTCGTCCAGTCGGCGGCACCGCTCGTCGTCGTCGCCCGGGCACACCGGCCCGGGTACGGCGGACAGGTCGGGTTCGGCGAGTGGGATTCGGCGACCGGTCAGCTCGGCCACCGGGCGCCGCCAGAACGGGCGGAAGCCGCCGGGGCGGAACTGGACGCCGGTGACCCGCCCCGCGCCGCGCAGCGTGACCGTGAACAGGCCGGCGCCGACGCCGGCGATCTCGCCGTGCTCGGCCGCGCCGTCCTGCGCCTGGAACACCACGTTGACCGCCGGGTGCGGCACGACCCGCTGGACGAACGGCTCGGCCAGGTCCCAGTCGATCAACCAGTAGTGCTCCACCCATGGTCGCAACGACGGATCGGGCAGCCGGCGCCGGAACCGGACCTGCCGCAGCAGCCGGCCGGGATCGAGGATCCCCCGGCTGTCCCGTCGCGGTTCGTGTCGCAATTCTTCAAGACCGTCCTCATACGCTGGCCCTATGACCACGAAGACTAGTGAGCTGCTGGCGGTGGCCGCGCCGGGCACGACTGCCGTGGTGCGCGGCGTCGCCGACGACCAGCTCGACCGCCCCACCCCGTGCCCCGACTACACGGTGCGTCACCTGCTCAACCACCTGTTCGACGTGGTGGTCAACTTTCAGGCGATGGCCCGGCGGGAGGAGGTCGACTGGTCGGGCAAGACCGACCACCTGGTCGACGGCTGGCGGGACCGGTTCGCGACGGAGGCGGCGCGGCTGACCGAGGCGTGGTCGGACCCGGCCGCGTTGGAGGGCGTCTCGCCGGGCATGGGGCTGCCGCAGGAGACGGTCGGTCTGATGGGGCTGATCGACCTCACCGTGCACGGCTGGGACCTGGCGCGGGCCGTCGGTCAGGAGTACGCGGTGGATCCGTCGGTGGTGGCGGCCGGGCACGAGTTCATGGACCGGATGGGCGACATGGGCCAGCGGATGGGCGCGTTCGGCGTGCCGGTGCCGACCGACGCGGCGCCTGGCACGCTGGCGGCGTTGCTCGGCCGGACCGGGCGCGATCCGGCCTGGACGCGTTGAACCGAGGGGTCCGCCCTTGACACCACTATTCACCAAGCGAATAGTGAGGCCGTGTCCACTCAGCACGTCCTGCTCGGCCTGCTCGCCGGCGGGCCGCGCCACGGCTACGAGCTGAAACGCGCCCACGACGAGCGGCTGCCCCGGGCCCGGCCGCTCGCCTTCGGGCAGGTCTACGCGACGCTGGCCAGGCTGCATCGGGACGGCCTCGTCGCCCCGGCCGGCCCCACCCGCCACGGCGGACCGGACCGCACCGCCTACGCGCTCACCGACGACGGGCGGGCCACGCTCGACGCGTGGCTGGCCACCGTCGAACCACCGATGCCGTACGTGGCAAGCACGCTCTTCGCCAAGGTGGTGGTCGCGCTGCTGGTGGCCGACGCCGACCAGGCCCGCGCCTACCTGATCGCCCAGCGGCGGGCCCACGCCGCGCGGCTGCGTGAGCTGACCGCGGTCAAGACGGCCCCCGCCGCGCACCTCGACGACGTGGTCGCCGCCGACTTCGCCATCGCCCACCTCGACGCGGATCTCCGGTGGCTGCACACCACCCTCGACCGGGTCGCCGACTGGCACCGGGAGGTGCACGCATGACGTTCCTGGAGGCGCGCGGCGTGGTGCGGGCGTACGGCCCGACACCGGCGCTGCGCGGCGTGACGCTCGACGTCGCCGAGGGGGAGATCCTCGCCGTCACCGGCCCCAGCGGCTGCGGCAAGTCGACGCTGCTGCACTGCCTCGCCGGCATCCTGCGCCCCGACGCCGGCCAGGTCACCTGGCGCGGCGAGCGGATCGACACGTGGTCGGAGTCGGCCCGCTCCCGGCTGCGCCGCACCGAGTTCGGGGTGCTGTTCCAGTTCGGCCAGCTCGTCGCCGAGCTGACCGCGGCGGAGAACGTCGCCCTTCCGTTGCTCCTCGCCGGCACGGGGCGGCGAGCGGCGCGGACGGCGGCGCTCACCTGGCTGGAACGGCTCGGCGTGGCCGAGGTCGCCGACGCCCGGCCGGGTGAGATGTCCGGCGGGCAGCAGCAGCGGTGCGCGTTGTCCCGGGCCCTGGTCACCGAGCCTCGGGTGCTCTTCGCCGACGAGCCCACCGGCGCGCTCGACACGCTCGCCGGTGAACAGGTGCTCACCCAACTGGTCCGGCTGGCCCGGGAGCAGCGCACCACGGTCGTGCTTGTCACCCACGAGCCGCGGATCGCCGCGTACGCCGATCGGGAGGTGAGCCTGCGCGACGGCATGGTCGACCACACCGGGCTGGGCCTCGACCCGGCGCTGTCGGGCGGGTCGCGGTGAGGCCGGGCACGTTGCTGCGGCTCGCGCTGGCCGGCACCCGCACCGACGGGGCACGGGTGGCGCTGACCGCGCTGAGCGCCGCGCTGGCGACGCTGGCCGGGCTGGCCGCGCTGACCGTGCTGGCGGTGGTGAAGCCGCCCGGGAACGAGTGGACGCAGTCCGAGCAGTACACGAACGCGCTGCTGCGCGAGCCGGGCCTGCGCCCCGGCGTCGCGTTCGCGTTGCTGCTGCTCTGCGTACCGGTGCTCGGGCTGGCCGGCCAGTGCGCCCGCCTCGGCGCGCCCGGGCGCGACCGACGGCTGGCCGCGCTCCGGCTGGCCGGCGCCACCCCCGGGCAGGTCACCCGCCTCGCGGTCGCCGAGACCGGGGTGGCGAGCCTGCTCGGCACCGTCACCGGCCTGGCCGTGTTCACGGTCGGCCGCCGGCTGCTGCACCGGCCCGACGCCGCCGGCCGGCTGCCGCTGCCCACCGACGTGCGTCCGGCCCCGGTGGCGGTGGCCGCCGTCGTGATAGGCCTGCCGCTGGTCGCCGCGCTGGTCAGCGCACTGCTGCTGCGCCGGGTCACCGCCACGCCGTTCGGCGTGGTGCGCCGGGTCCGCACGCGGGCGCCCTGGCCGTGGCCGGGCGTGCTCATCCTGGTCGCGCTCGCACTGTTCGCCGCGATCCGCCCGCTCCTGCTCTGGTACGGGCGGCGCGGCGCCGTGGAGCCCGGCTGGCTGGTACCGACGCTGGTGATGACAGGCTCACTCATCGCCATGATCGGCGTGGTGTCCGGCACCGGCTGGATCTCGTACACCACCGGGCGGATGCTGCACCGCCACGGGCGTGGCCCGGCCGCGCTGCTCGCCGCGCGCCGGCTGACCGCCGACCCGTGGGCCGGCAGCCGCACGTTCGCCGCGCTGCTGGCCGCGCTGATCTTCGGCGCCGGTGCCGCCGGCGTGCGGGCCGACTTCCTGGCCGAGGCCGAGCTGGCCCGCCGCACCGGCGGCGGCCTGTCCGACCCGGGTTTCTACCTCGGCGCGATGGACCTGGTCGACCTGGCGGTCGTGGTGGCGGTGGTGATCGCCGGCGGCGGGCTGCTGGTGGCCGTGGTCGAGGGCATCACCAGCCGGCGTCGGGCGTACGCGGCGCAGGTGGCCACCGGGGTGCCCCGCGCCGTGATCGGCCGCTCGCTGCTCTGGGCGGCGCTCGCCCCGGCCGTGCCGGCGATCGGGCTCGCGCTGACCGTCGGCTACCTGCTGATCGCCGGCCTGATGCCCGCGCCCAGCGGCGGCGGCTACGAGCAGACGCCGGACGTACCGTGGGAGCAGTTGGCGTGGTTTGCGGCGGGCGCGCTGGCGGCGGTGCTGGTCACGGTCGTGGCCGGCCTGTTCCTCCTGCGCTCCGCCACGTCGGTGGAGGAACTGCGCAGCACCTGAGCCGGCGGGTCAGCGACCGAGCAGGCCGGTGGACCCGGCGACCGCCAGGCCGATCACGGACGAGCAGCAGCAGATCGCGAGCGCGGCGGCGACCGCCACGAGGATCAGCCAGGTCGGCCCGCGCCGCGCCGCCACCCGCTCCTCCTCGGTCACCCCGGCAGTCTAGGGCGGGCAGGATGGAGCGATGGAGCTGATCTCGATCGACGATGTCCGGGCCGCCGCCGACGACGTGGCGGGCACCGTGCTGCGGACCCCGCTGCTGCGGACGGCCTGGGACGACGAGCTGTGGCTCAAGCCGGAGAGCCTGCAACCGGTGGGGTCGTTCAAGCTGCGCGGCGCCACCCACGCGGTGGCCCGGCTCGATCCGGCCACCCGGTCCCGAGGGGTGGTCACCCACTCCTCCGGCAACCACGGTCAGGCGCTCGCGTACGCGGCCCGCACGTTCGGGGTGCCCTGCACCGTCGTGGTCCCCGAGGGCGCGCCGCAGGTCAAGGTGGCCCGGATGCGAGGGCTCGGCGCCGACGTACGGTTGGTGCCGCCGGCGCGTCGGCTCGCCGAGGCGGAACGGATCGTGGCGGAGACCGGCGGGGCGTTGGTGCCACCGTTCGACCATCCGGCGGTCATCGCCGGCCAGGGCACCGTCGGGTTGGAGATCGTCGCCGACCTGCCGGACGTGGACGTGGTCCTGGTGCCGGTCGGCGGCGGCGGACTCGGTTCAGGCGTCGCCACGGCGGTCAAGGCGCTGCGCCCGACGGCCGCCGTGATCGGCGTGGAGCCGGCGCTGGCCGCCGACGCCCAGGAGTCGCTCGCCGTCGGCGAGGTGGTGGTCTGGGACGTCGAACGCACCTACCGGACCTGCGCGGACGGACTGCGCACCAACCTGTCCGCGTTGACGCTGGCCCACCTGCGGGAGCGGCTCGACGGCATCGTCACGGTGACCGAGGACGAGATCATGGTGGCTGCCGGCCGGCTGCTGCGGGACGCGCGGCTGGTGGCCGAGCCGAGCGGCGCGGTCGCGACGGCCGCGCGGCTGTTCCACCGCGACGAGCTGCCGGCCGGGCGGACCGTCGCGGTGGTGAGCGGCGGCAACGCCGACCCGGCCGTGCTCGCCGCCGCGCTCGGCGTGTTAGGAGGGGCCCCTGCTTAACAGACGTCTGTTAAGCAGGGGCCCCTCCTAACACGTGTGCGACCGCGCGCTCACGCCCGGCCGAGGCGGTCCAGCGTCCAGGCGTTGACGAACGCCTCCTCGCGCCAGGCGTCGTACCTGCCGCTCGGGCCGCCGTGGCCCGCGCCCATCTCGGTCTTGAGCAGGTAGTCGCCCTGCGGGGCGACCGCGCGCAGCCGGGCGACCCACTTGGCCGGCTCGTGGTAGAGGACCCGGGTGTCGTTGAGGCTGGTCACCGCCAGGATCGCGGGATAGTCGGCAGCGGTCACGTTCTCGTACGGCGTGTACGACTTCATGTACGCGTAGACCTCGGGGTCGTCGAGCGGGTTGCCCCACTCCTCCCACTCGGTGACCGTCAGCGGCAGCGATGGGTCGAGGATCGAGGTGAGCGCGTCCACGAACGGCACCTGCGCGACGATCCCGGCGAACGCGTCCGGCGCGAGGTTGGCCACCGCGCCCATCAGCAGGCCGCCGGCCGACGCGCCCCGGGCGACCAGCCGGTCGCTCGCCGTCCAGCCGGCCTTGACCAGGTGCCGGGCGCAGGCCACGAAGTCGGTGAACGTGTTCTTCTTGGCCAGCAGTTTGCCCTCGTCGTACCAGCGCCGGCCCAGCTCGCCACCGCCGCGGATGTGCGCCACGGCGAAGATGACGCCGCGGTCGAGCAGGCTCAGCCGGGCGATCGAGAACCAGGGATCCATGCTGGCCTCGTACGACCCGTAGCCGTAGATGACCGCGGGCGCGGACCCGTCGCGGGGGGTGTCCCGGCGGCAGACCAGGGAGATCGGCACCCGGGTGCCGTCGTCGGCCAGCGCCCAGTCGCGGTGCTGCTCGTAGTCGGCCGGGTCGTACGCCCGCCCGTCCGGGCCGGGCCGCACCGGCTTGCGCCGCAGCAGCGTCAGCTCGCGGGTGGTCAGGTCGTAGTCGTAGACCGAGTCGGGGGTGACGAGCGAGGTGTAGCGCAGCCGGACCGTGCCGGTGCGGTATTCCGGGTTGGCGTCCAGCCCGACGCTGTAGATCGGCTCGGGAAAGTCGATGTCCCAGCTGTCGTCGCTGCCGATCGGCAGCACCCGCAGCCCGGTCAACCCGTTGCCGCGCAGCGAGACGACGAGGTGGTTCTCGAACGCGTCGACCGCCTCCAGCCGGGTGCCCGGGGTGTGCGGGATCAGCGGCGTCCAGTCGCCCGGCGCGTCCGCCGAGGTGTACGCGAGCGCGAAGTCCTCCGCGCCGTCGTTGTGCAGGATCAGGAAGCGGTGGCCGTGGTGCTCGACGGCGTACTCGACGCCCTGCCGGCGCGGTGCCACGATCGCCGGTTCACCGGTCGGGTTGGCGGCCGGGATCACCCGTACCTCGCTGGTGATCTTGCTGTGAATGTCGATCACCACGAAGCGCTCGGAGCGGGTCAGCTCGACGCCCACCCAGAACCGCTCGTCGTCCTCCTGGTGGACCACCACGTCCTCGCCCGAGCCGGTGCCCACGGTGTGCCGCCACACCCGGTTCGGCCGCCACGTGTCGTCCACGGTGACGTAGAAGAGTGTGGAGGCGTCGCTCGACCACGCGGTGCCGTAGAACGTGTCGGGCACCTCGTCGGGCCGCAGCTCCCCGGTGGACAGATCCTTGATCCGCAGGGTGAACCGCTCGTCGCCGGAATAGTCGGTGGAATAGGCGAGCCAGCGCCCGTCCGGGCTGACGTCGAACGCGCCGAGGGAGAAGAAGTCGTGTCCCTCGGCGAGCTGGTTGCCGTCGAGCAGCACCTCCTCGCCGTCGAGCGGGGCGCCGTCCGCGCTGACCGGGGGCGTGGTCTCGCCGGGGCGGACGGTGCGTCGGCACTGCACGCCGTACTGCTGCCCCTCGACCGTGCGGGTGTAGTACCAGTGGTCGCCCTTGCGGGTCGGCACCGACAGGTCGGTCTCCTGGGTGCGCCGGCGTGTCTCCTCGAACAGTTCCGCCCGCAGCCCGGCCAGGTGCGCGGTGCGCGCCTCGGTGTAGGCGTTCTCGGCCTCCAGGTAGGCGATCGTCTCCGGGTCGTCCTTGGTGGCGAGCCAGGCGTACTCGTCGACGACAGCGTCACCGTGGTGGGTCCGCTCGGCCGGAACGCGCTTCGCCGTGGGCTGTGGGGTCGTGGTCACGGCGCCACGTTACCGGTCGGCGGGCCGCCGCCCGGAGCCCTCGCCGCGCGAATCGGTGTCCCGTTGGTGGGCGGAACGGCCGGGCGCGGGTCGATCGGTGCGAGCACGCCGAGGCGATCCTCCACCTCCTGGGCAGCGGCCAGGCACAGGTCCTCCCGGAACGCACGCCCGATGATCTGTACGCCGGACGGCAGCCCGTCGATCACCCCGGTCGGTACGGCGACCCCGGGCACACCCACGAAGCTGGTCACCGTGCACAGGCGCATGCCCGTGCCGACCCGGTCCCGGCCAGCCCTGTCGCGCGACTCCAGCCCCGGCTCGACAGGCGGCTCGGTGAACACCGGCCCGAGCAGCAGCGGGTACTCGTCGAGGAACTCCGCCCAGGAACGGCGGATGCCCAGCCAGGTCCCCATCAGCTTCATGAACTCGCCGGCTGTCGCGGGCGGAGTCTTTTCCATCGCCATCGCGATGTAGCGATCTCCGTCCTTGCCGAGCAGTGTCCGCACCACGGGCCAGGTCTCGGCGAACTCGGTCACGGTGATCCGGCCGTATGCCTCGAGTGCTTCGTCGAGCCGCGGAACATCCGTTATCTCCCGTACGTCGTACCCGGCGTCCCGCAGCGCGTCGGCCGCGGCCGTGACAGCCTCGTGGACCGTGTGGTGGACGCCGTGTCCCCCGGGGTCGGCAACGACCGCGACCTTCATCCGACCCGGCAGCGGCTCGCCGTGGACGGGCGCCGGCACGGCGCGCGGGTCCCGCCGGTCGGCACCGGCCAGCGCCTCGTATGCCAGGCGCAGATCGGCTATCCCACGGGCCAGGGGCCCATCGGTGACCAGCATCTGTGAGGCCGGTCCAGGATCGTCGGAACCGAGGACGCGCTGGTCGGCGGGGAACCTCCCGGCGGTCGGCTTCAGCCCGGCCACCCCGCAGAACGAGGCCGGGATCCGCACTGATCCACCCGAGTCGTTGCCGAGCCCGAGCGCGGCCATGCCGGTGGCCACGGCCACCCCGTCGCCACCGCTGGAGCCCCCCGGGGTCCGGCTCGGATCCCACGGGTTGACGGTGTCGCCGAACAGTTCGCTGCGAGAGTGCATGCCCGCCAGGACCAGCGTGGGCATGTTGCTGTGCCCGATCGGTATGGCTCCGGCCGCACGCAGTCGCGCCACCGGAAGCGCGTCTGCTGGCGCTACCAGGTTACGGAAGCGTGCCGTTCCGAACGTGGTCGGCACGCCTTCCACAGGAATGCATTCCTTCACCGTGAACGGCACGCCGGCCAGCGGCCCGAGATCTTCCCCCGACGCGCGGCGCCGGTCGGTCCGCGCGGCGGCCTCACGGGCGTGCTCGGCCAACAGTTGCGTGACCGCGTTGACCCGCGGGTTGACCTCGGTGATGCGTTCCAGGTGGCTGTCGATGAGTTCGACCGCCGAAATCTCTCCGCCTCGGACCGCCTCCGCCTGGGCGGCGGCCGACAGTTTCCACACGGCGTCCTGCATGATCCTTTCGCTCCCGTCCACATGTTGACGTGCTTGCCGCGAGACCATATCCCAGAAGCGATACGATCGTATCGGAATAAGGAGATGACCGAGGATGCCCAAGCAGGTGGACTACGCAAGCAGGCGCCGCCAGATTGCCGAGGCCGTCTGCCTCCTCGTCGACGAACACGGCCCAGAGGGGGTGACCATGCGGGACGTCGCCGCCCGCGCGCAGGTCTCCCTCGGCGCCGTTCAGCGCTGCTTTCGCAGCAAGGACGAGATGCTCCTGTTCGCCGTCGGCCATGTCGGCGAGCGCATCACCGAGCGCGTGCGGGACCGCCTGGCACACAGCGACGCTGAGTCGGCTGCCACCACCCTGAGCCACGTGGCCATCGAGATCGCCCTGCTGCGCGAAGAGCACCGCGCCGAAGCGCGGATCTGGCTCGTCTTCGTCGCCCAGGCGGCCGTCAGCGAGCCGCTCGCCGGACCGCTGAGGACCAGCTACGCGGCCCTCCAGGACCTGCTTGCCCGCCTCGTCGCGGAGGTTGTCGAGAGTGTGCCGGTCGGCGAGGGCGCTGCGCCGCCCGACCCGCAGCGCGAGGCTCGCACCCTGCTCGCCCTCGCCGATGGTCTCACCAGCCACGTACTCATCGGCCACCTGACCGCCGAGGAGGCTGCGGAGGTGCTGCACGCGCAAGTGGTCGGTCTCCGGCGCGCAACCCGGCCTTGAGGCGCACCCGACCCTGACCGCCCACCCCACCAGCTCAACCATGCAGGCCGCCGATTCGCGCCGTCAGCCATTAGAACATGTGTACGATAACCGTCATGGCGGCTGCTGCGCGTTCCACCGACCGACCCGGAGCCCTCGAGATCACCCGGAAGCTGGCTGAGATCTGCGGTCCGCCGTTCGCCCGTTTCGCCGGCCCGGCCGACGAGGTGGCCGGTCGCACCGCCCGCTGGGTGGCGGTGCCGGGCGGCCCGCGTGCCGCTGCCGAGGTGCTACGGCTGGCCGCGGCGCACGACCTGACCGTGGTGCCGCGCGGCGCCGGCACGAAGATCGACTGGGGCGCCGCCCCGGCCCAGGTCGACATCATGCTCGACACCGGCCGGCTGGCCGGGGTGTGGCACGAGCCGCGGGCCGCCGCGGTGGCCGAGATCGGTGCCGGCACGCCGCTGCGCGCCGTCCAGGCCACGCTGGGCCGCACCGGTCGACGCCTCCCGGTCGACGTGCCCTCGCCCGGTGCGACGCTGGGCGGGGTGCTGGCCGCCGACGAGGCCGGCCCGTTGCGCCACCGGCACGGCAGCCCGTGCACGCAGCTCGTCGGCGTCCGCTACCTCGACGCCGACGGCGAGCTGGTAAGCGTCGGCGAGTCCGGCACGGCGCAGCTCGGGCGGGCCGACCCGGCGGGCGGCTTCGACGTCGGTGGCCTGTTCGCGGCCGATGGGAGCGGCGACGGGGTGGGCGGCCCGGGCGGTCCCGGCGACGCGACGGGGTTCGG
Organism: Micromonospora sp. WMMD1128; assembly: GCF_027497235.1. NCBI lineage: Bacteria > Bacillati > Actinomycetota > Actinomycetes > Micromonosporales > Micromonosporaceae > Micromonospora > Micromonospora sp. WMMD1128. Next base: position 6,096,658 of record NZ_CP114902.1, on the reverse strand, counting down.
CGCCGGTGGTCTGGACGGTCGCGGTGATGCGATCGGGTTCGGCCGTGGCGGTCTGGATGGTGACGGTGACCCGGCGGGTTTCGGCCGTGGCGGTGGCGGCTTCGGCCCGGCGGCCCTCGGCGGGGATGCGGTGCTCGGTCGCGGCGACCTGCCGGGGCTGGACGTGGCCCGGCTGCTCTGCGGCTCGCAGGGCGGGCTCGGGGTGCTGGTCTCGGCCACCATGCGGGTGCAGGCCGTGCCGGCCGGCCGGGTCTGGGTGTCCCGTCCGGTCTGGACGCCGCTGGAGGTGCACGACCTGGTCCGCGCGGTGCTCGCCGCCGACGTCGGGCCGGCCGCGGTCGAGCTGGACCTGCCGGTGCCGGTGCCCCTGCCCCGCCGCCGGATCCCGGCGAGCCATCCGTCGGTGGCCGGCCGCCCCGAGCATCCGGCGGTGACCGGGCGACCGGCGGCGGGCAGCCTGGTGGTCCTGCTGGAGGGCGGCCCGTCCGACGTGGCGGAGCGAGCCGAGCGGCTGGCCGCGGTGCTCGGCGGCGAGTCGGTGGTCAACCATCACGCGCCGGAGTGGTGGGGGCGCTACCCGTTCGCCCCCGGCGACACCGCGCTGCGCATCGACGTGCCGGTCGACGACCTGCACGCCGCGGTCTACGCGCTGCGCGACGCCGCCGGCGCCCCGATGCCGGTACGCGGGTCGGCCGGCGTCGGCACCGCGTACGCCGCCCTGCCCGGCGCGCTGCCGCCCGAGCGGGTCGCCTCAATCCTGAGCGCGGTTCGCAGCGTGCTGGTCGCCCGAAGAGGCCGGTGCGTGGTGGTGGCGGCGCCGGCTCCGGTGCGCCGCGCCGTCGACCTCTGGGGCGACCTGCCGGCGTTGACGCGGTTGCGCAGCGCCAAGGCGCACCTGGATCCGCACCGCCGGCTGGCCCCCGGCCGTCTTCCCGGCGGTCTCTGACCCCGACCTCGACCGGGCCGCCCAATTCCGTGGCCCTTGACCTTGGCCGGGCCGCCGGTGTGTCAAGTGGGACTGTTGTCAGTGGGGTTCGTCCTGTCGGCGGTGACAAGCGGACGCACTGCACCGCCAACTTCATGCACGCCGGACCGCGCCGAGATGACGCCATTGATCGCGCGCGTGATCTGCGGCCGACCATCCACCACCCTGCTCCCAGGTGCCGGCCGACCCCTCTCGCATGCCGGGAGGCGGTGAGATCTTGACAGGAAAGTGCCCCTCCAGGGGCCGATACCTTCCAAGTCACCTGGTCTCTTCGGGACGCCGCGCAGGCGTGAAAACGGGCAACCGGCCGCACGGTGGCCTGCTCTCCGGCCGGGTCTCGTGCGCGCAAGGGCGACCGGCGGTCGTTTCGGCCATGATCAACACCAGTTCGGTGAAGTGGTGGCATCGCCGGTGGTCGGATACCCCCACTTCACCGAACTGGCGTCCGGCCGACCGACGTCTCCCGAGCACCGCGGGCATCAAGACGGCCAAACGGGTGCAAGCTGGGTCAGTTTACCGGTCAGATCTGAGGCGGTCACAGATCTTGGACTTGTGGCGCCTCCGATACCTGCCCGAAACCGACATACCGCGGCACCGCAAGTCCAAGATCGAAGAAGCGGCCTCACCCAACCCGCCCGCCCTCCAGACGGCCAGCGGGTGATCATGAGGTTAGCGGGAGCAAAAGTGACAAAACTGAGCGCCAACCTCATGATCGGCCCGGGGGCCCGGGGGCCCGGGAGCCCGGGAAGCGGTGGGAGCGGTGGGAGGCCGGGAGGGATGGGAGCTCGGGAGCCGGGGGAGGGGCGGGTCAGGGGGTTTCGTTGCGGAGGACCAGGACGGCGATGTCGTCGCGTGGGGGCTCGGGGGAGAAGGCGATCGTGGCGGCGCGCAGCCGCGCGGCGACCACGTCGGCCGAGTAGCCGGCCAGCGGGGCCGCCGACTCGCGCAACCGCTCGGTGCCGAACAACTCCCGGCCGCGCCGTCGCTCGGTCACCCCGTCCGTGTAGAAGATCAGCGCGTCGCCGGGCTTGAGCGCGACCTCCGCCGTCGGGGTGGTGATCGTGTCGAGCAGGCCGAGCGCGGTGCCGCTGGCGCCGACGAACGTCGCGCCGCCACCGCCGTGCAGCAGCACCGGCCGGTCGTGGCCGGCGAGGTGCAGGGACACGTCGAGCTGGTCGCCGTCGCCGGGCGCGACGGAGGCCAGCGCGAGTGTGCAGTAGCGTCCGCCGCCGCGTTCGACGAGTGTCTCGTTGAGCCGGCCGAGCACCTCCGGCAGTGGCTTGCCGTCACCGACCAGGACCCGGATCACGTCCCGCACCAGGCCGGTCACGGTGGCGGCCTGCACGCCCTTGCCGGAGACGTCACCGACCACCACCAGCCAGCGGTTGTCCGGCAGCGGCAGCACGTCGTAGAAGTCGCCGCCGACCTCGGCGTCGTCGCCGGTCGGGACGTACTCGGCGGCGAAGCCGATGCCCTCGACCAGCGGGAGCGCCGGCGGCAGCAACGACTTCTGGAGGGCCTGCGCGACCCGGCGGCGCTCGGCGTGGATGCGGGCGTTCTCGATGGCCAGCGCGGCCCGCCGGGCCACGTCCTCCAGCACCGAGACCTCGTCCGGGTCGTGCCGGTGCCGCTGGTGCCGGCCCACGGCCAGGGTGCCGAGCCGCTGCCCGCGGGCGATCAACGGGACGGCGAAGCCCTCCATCGGCCCGCCCAGCGGCACCTGCGTCTGGCTGCGGGTCGCCTCGCGGAGCCGGGTCTGGACCGAGTCCGGGCCGGTCTCGGCGAGGAACCGGTGCAGGTGGGGCAGGAGCGACTCGTCGGCGTGGCTGCACGCGGCGAGGCGCAGCCGCCCCCACTCGTCGGTGGTGTGCACCGCGCACCACTGGCCGAGCCGGGGGACCACGAGCTGGGGGATGAGCGCCATCGTCAGCTCGACGTCGAGGGACTGGGCGAGCAGCTCGCTCGCCTCGGCGAGGAAGGTGAGCCAGGCGGAGCGGCGTACGTCGGCCCGGCGCAGCCGGTCGTTCTCCAGGTGCAGCGAGAGCCGCTCGGCGGCCAGTACCGCGAGCGGCCGGGCGTACGTCGAGGGCGCCGCGTCCAGTTCCAGTTCGCCGGCGTACGGGCGGTGCACGGCGAGCGGGACGCGCAACAGCTCGTTGCCCTCGCGTGGCTGCCGGCCGTAGCGGGCGAACACCTGGGTGCCCAGCCCGTCGCCCCGGTCGAGCCGGACGGTGCCCCCGGCGGCGCCCACCATCTCGGCCACCCGGGTCAGCAGCCCGACGGCGAAGTCGGGCAGCGGTTCGTCGGCGTACGGGTCGGGGGTGGTCTGCATGAGTTCGCTCATCGCCGCGGCGCTCGGGGTGCCCTCTTCCACCGGCTGCGCCGTCGCCCGGGCCGGCGGGGCGGACGGGCGGGCGGCGCCGGACAGGCCGGGACGGTCCAGGCGGAACCAGACGCCCTTGCCGGTGGGCAGGTAGGTGGTGCCCCAGCGGCTGGCGAAGTGGTCGACAAGCAGCAGGCCACGCCCGCGCGCGGCCACCTCGGTGATGTCGGAGGTGGTGTTGCGGACGCCGACGGTGAGTTCGTCGACCGGGCCGGAGGCGAAGTCGGTGACCGTGACGGTGAACCCGGCCTGGTCGGCTTCGACCTCGATGTCCAGTTCGGTGCGCGCGTGCTCGACCGCGTTGGTGGTCAGCTCGGTGGTGAGCAGGAGCGCCTCGTTGAGCAGCTCGGGCAGGCCGGTTTCGAGGAGCGTGGCGCGCACGAGCGCCCGGGCCGCGGCCGGGGTGCGCCGGTCGGCGGGTAGGCGGACACGCCGGACCTGCTCGTCCGCGCCGCCGCTGTGGGTCGGCTCCACCTCCGCTGACACCTTCACATCCTCCATCGCCGCCACCCCGGGTGCCAAGCGCCTCGCTCGAACCGGCCGACCGGGTGGATACGGGGCGTGACGCGCCATCAGCCGCCGGTGACCTCGACGGATGGCGCGGCACAATGATGGGATGGCCGCGTGTCGGCGCGAGCCGGTGAGCCCCGAGCTGAGCGAGGAAAGATGACCACGGCGAAACAGTCGGTGACCGCGGATCCGTCCGCGCCCGACCACGAGGTGCTCCTCGGCGAGCTGGTCGAGGCGCTGGAGCGGGTGGCCCGCGGCGACCTCCGGGTCCGCCTGCCGCGGCGGGCGGGGCTCTCCGGTGAGGTCGCCGACGCCTTCAACGATGTGGTGTCCCTGCAGGAACGGCAGCACCTGGACCTGCGCCGGATCAGCCGGATCGTGGGTCGGGACGGGCGGCTGACCGAGCGCCTGGACGACGAGGGCCTGGAGGGCTCCTGGGCGGAGGGTCAGCGGGCGGTCAACTCGCTCATCGACGACCTTGGCCGACCGGCCACCGAGATCGCCCGGGTCATCGTGGCGGTGGCCGACGGCGACCTCTCCCAGCACATGGCGTTGGAGATCGACGGTCGCCCGCTGCGGGGGGAGTACCTGCGCATCGGCCGGACCGTGAACACGATGGTGGACCAGCTGTCGTCGTTCGCCGACGAGGTGACGCGGGTGGCCCGTGAGGTGGGCACCGAGGGCAAGTTGGGCGGCCAGGCGGACGTGCGCGGCGCGGCCGGCACCTGGAAGGACCTCACCGACTCGGTGAACACCATGGCGTCGAACCTGACCGGCCAGGTGCGGTCGATCTCGCAGGTGGCGACCGCGGTGGCGAAGGGCGACCTGTCGCAGAAGATCACGGTCGGGGCGCGCGGCGAGGTGGCCGAGCTGGCCGACACGATGAATTCGCTCACCGACACGTTGCGCCTCTTCGCCGAGCAGGTGACCCGGGTGGCCCGCGAGGTGGGCACGGAGGGCAAGTTGGGCGGCCAGGCGCAGGTGCCGGGCGTGGCCGGCACGTGGAAGGACCTGACCGACAACGTCAACTCGATGGCGTCGAACCTGACCAGTCAGGTGCGGAACATCGCGCAGGTGTCGACCGCGGTGGCCAAGGGTGACCTGTCGCAGAAGATCACGGTGGCGGCGCAGGGCGAGATCCTGGAGCTGAAGGACACCGTGAACACGATGGTGGACCAGCTCTCGTCGTTCGCCGACGAGGTGACGCGGGTGGCCCGTGAGGTGGGCATCGAGGGCAAGCTGGGCGGCCAGGCCCAGGTGCGCGGCGTCTCCGGCACCTGGCGCGACCTGACGGAGAACGTCAACCAGCTCGCCGGCAACCTGACCAGCCAGGTGCGGAACATCTCCCAGGTGTCCACGGCGGTGGCGAAGGGCGACCTGGGGCAGAAGATCACGGTAGACGCGCAGGGCGAGATCCTGGAGCTGAAGAACACCGTGAACACGATGGTGGACCAGCTCTCGTCGTTCGCCGACGAGGTGACGCGCGTCGCACGCGAGGTGGGCACCGAGGGCAAGCTGGGTGGCCAGGCTCAGGTCAAGGGCGTGTCGGGTACGTGGCGGGACCTGACCGACAACGTGAACTCGATGGCGTCGAACCTGACCAGCCAGGTCCGCAACATCGCGTCGGTGACCACGGCGGTGGCGAAGGGTGACCTGTCGCAGAAGATCACGGTGGACGCCCGGGGCGAGATCCTGGAGCTGAAGTCGACGGTGAACACGATGGTGGACCAGCTGTCGTCGTTCGCGGACGAGGTGACGCGGGTGGCCCGCGAGGTGGGCACCGAGGGCAAGTTGGGCGGTCAGGCGCAGGTGCGTGGCGTCGCCGGCACCTGGCGCGATCTGACCGACAACGTGAACTCGATGGCGTCGAACCTCACCGCCCAGGTCCGCAACATCGCGCAGGTGTCGACCGCGGTGGCGAAGGGCGACCTGTCGCAGAAGATCACGGTGGATGCGCAGGGCGAGATCCTGGAGCTGAAGTCGACGGTGAACACGATGGTGGACCAGCTGTCGTCGTTCGCCGACGAGGTGACGCGGGTGGCCCGCGAGGTGGGCACCGAGGGCAAGCTGGGTGGCCAGGCTCAGGTCAAGGGCGTGTCGGGTACGTGGCGGGACTTGACCGACAACGTGAACTCGATGGGGTCGAACCTCACCAGCCAGGTCCGCAACATCGCGTCGGTCACGACGGCGGTGGCGCGTGGTGACCTGGGGCAGAAGATCACGGTGGATGCGCAGGGCGAGATCCTGGAGCTGAAGAACACCGTGAACACGATGGTGGACCAGCTGTCCTCGTTCGCCGACGAGGTGACCCGGGTGGCCCGCGAGGTGGGCACCGAGGGCAAGCTGGGCGGTCAGGCGCAGGTGAAGGGCGTCTCCGGCACCTGGCGCGACCTCACCGAGAACGTCAACCAGCTCGCGTCGACGCTCACCACGCAGCTGCGCGCCATCGCGCGGGTCTCCACGTCGGTGACCCGGGGCGACCTGACCCAGCGGATCAACGTCAAGGCCCAGGGCGAGGTCGCCGAGCTGAAGGACAACATCAACCAGATGATCGTCACCCTCGGGGAGACGACCAAGAAGAACGCCGAGCAGGGCTGGCTCGACTCCAACCTGGCCCGCATCGGCGGCCTGCTCCAGGGCCAGCGGGACCTGGGCGAGGTCTGCCGCATGATCATGATGGAGGTGACCCCGCTCGTCGACGCGCAGCTCGGCGCGTTCTTCCTGGCGGACAGCTCCGAGGGCAGCATGCGGCTGCGGCTCACCGCCTCCTACGGGTACGTGGCCCGCGGGCACGACGTGACGTTCGGTCCCGGTGAGGGGCTGGTCGGTCAGGCCGCGCTGTCCCGCCGGACCATCCGGGTCAAGGCGCAGCCGGACGGGCGGCTGGTGGTCCGCTCCGGGCTGGCCGACACGCCCCCGGCCGATCTGGTGGTGCTCCCGGTGCTGTTCGAGGGGGAGCTGCTCGGCGTGATCGAGTTCGCCGGCGTCACCACCTTCTCCGACCTGCACCTGGCGTTCCTGGAGCGGCTGGTGCTCACCATCGGCGTCGCGGTCAACACCATCCAGGCCAACCGTCGTACGGAGGAACTGCTGGCGCAGTCGCAGCGGCTGGCGCACGAGATGCAGGACCAGTCGGCGGAGTTGCAGCGTACGAACGCCGAGCTGGAGGACAAGGCGAAGCTGCTGTCGGAGCAGAAGGCGAACATCGAGACGCAGAACCGGGAGATCGAGTTGGCCCGGTTGGGCCTGGAGGAGAAGGCGCAGCAGCTCACCCGGGCGTCGGCGTACAAGTCGGAGTTCCTGGCGAACATGAGCCACGAGCTGCGTACGCCGCTGAACTCGCTGCTCCTGCTGGCCCGGCTGCTCGCCGAGAACCCGGAGCGGAACCTGAGCGCGAAGCAGATCGAGTTCGCCCGGACCATCCACAGCGCCGGTTCGGACCTGCTCTCGCTGATCGACGACATCCTCGACCTTTCCAAGATCGAGGCGGGGCGGATGGACGTGGAGCCGACCGAGGTCCACTTCTCCGAGATCCGCGGGTACGTCGAGCAGGCGTTCGCGCCGCAGGCCGAGGAGAAGGGGCTGGACTTCCAGGTCCGGGTCAGCCGGGAGCTGCCGCCGGCCCTGGTCACCGACGCCCAGCGGTTGCAGCAGATCCTGCGCAACCTGCTCTCCAACGCGGTGAAGTTCACCGACAACGGCGCGGTGACGCTGCGGATCGGTCCGGCCGCCGAGAACGTCGTCTTCGACGTGCCGGCGCTCACGAACGCCCAGCGGGTCATCGCGTTCACCGTGATCGACACCGGGATCGGCGTCTCGGACGACAAGCTCTCGCTGATCTTCGAGGCGTTCCAGCAGGCCGACGGCACGACCAGCCGGCGTTACGGCGGCACCGGGCTCGGCCTGTCGATCAGTCGCGACCTGGCCCGCCTGCTCGGCGGCACGATCACCGTGTCGTCCGCGCCCGGGCAGGGCTCGACGTTCACCCTCTTCGTACCGGATGTGCTGGCGCCGGACGCGGTGGTGGCGCCGGCGCCGCCGTCGCCGAGCCGCGCGGGCCTGCCGTCGTCGCTGCTCATGCCGATGGAGCTGCCGCCGCCGCAGGAGACGCCGGCCGCCCGCCGGCTGGACGGCGTGACGGTCCTGATCATCGACGACGACGTGCGGAACGTGTTCGCGCTGACGTCCGCGTTGGAACTGCACGGGATGACCGTGTTGTACTCGGACAACGGGGTGGACGGCGTGCGCCAGCTCGCCGAGCATCCGGAGGTGGACATCGTCCTGATGGACGCGATGATGCCGGACCAGGACGGGTACGAGACGACCGCGCAGATCCGCCGCAACCACCGCTTCGCGGACCTGCCGATCGTGTTCCTGACCGCCAAGGCGATGCCCGGTGACCGGGAGTCGGCGCTGGCGGCCGGCGGTAGTGACTACATCACCAAGCCGGTGGACCTGGACGAGCTGATCGGGCTGATGGCGTCCTGGATCGGCCGGAGCAAAGGCGAGGAGAGCGCGTGACGCAGACGGCCAAGGCCCTGCTGGTGGACGACCGGCGGGAGAACCTGATGGCGTTGGAGGCGATCCTCCAGGGTCTCCCGGTGCAGTCGGTCGCGGTGGAGAGCGGTGAGGCCGCGCTCAAGCAGTTGCTCGTGGACGACTTCGCGGTGATCCTGCTGGACGCCCAGATGCCGGACATGGACGGCTTCGAGACCGCCACCCACATCAAGCGGCGGGAGCGGACCCGGCACGTACCGATCATCTTCCTCACCGCGGCGGACAAGGACGCCCAACTCGCGCTGCGCGGCTACCAGGTGGGCGCGGTGGACTACCTGACCAAGCCGTTCGACCCGTGGGTGCTGCGGGCCAAGGTGACGGTCTTCGTCGAGCTGTGGGTGAAGACCCGGCAACTCGCCGCCCAGTCGGACCTGGTGCGGGAACGGGACGTGCAGTTGCGGCGCCTCACCGAGGCGGTGGACTCCGCGACCGCGCTGTTGCGCGCCGACGACGACCCGGCGATCCGGGAGCGGGCGGCGGATCTGCTGGAGCAGGCCCGCTGGGGCAACACCCGCTGACGGCTCAGTCGGCCGGGCGACCGTGCCCGGTCGCGGCCCGCCGGGCCCGCCAGCGGTCGCCGAGCGCTTCCACCTCCTCCTGTACGAAGAGGAAGAAGTCCCGCATCTCGGCGACCCGTTCGCCGGCCGGGGTGCTCCGGCCGGCCAGCGCCTCGACGCCGCCGCCGGCGATGTCGATGAAGTTCTTGTAGAGCGTGGTCTTGGTGATGGTGGCCTCGTACCACGGGTTGTCGGGCATCCGGTAGCGGTCGCGCCGGGAGCCCTTGACCGGTTCGCGGACCAGCATGGCGAACTGCGTCAGGTAGCGCACCGCGCCGGAGACGGCCGCCGCGCTGACGCCCAGCCGCTCGCCGATCTCGCCCGCGGTCAGTGGCTCGTCGGCGCTCATCACGGCGAACAGGACCCGGGCGGCCATCCGGGGGAAGCCCACGTCGGCGAAGGCCATCGCCATCCGTTCGACGAAGAGGTGGACCTCCTCCTCGTCGCGGTGGCCCGGCTCGTTCATGGTCGGCTCCTCGACACTCACCCCCGTGACCCTACAGTCTTCACAACTTTCTGAAATAAGCGTAGCTTCCGAAGCATGGAAACTGCCATTGAGGTGTCCGGCCTGGTCAAGACATTCGGCCGCACCCGAGCGCTCGACGGACTCGACCTGACCGTCCGTACCGGAGAGGTGCACGGCTTCCTCGGCCCGAACGGCTCCGGCAAGTCGACCACCATCCGGGTGCTGCTCGGCCTGCTGCGGGCGGACGCGGGGGCCGTCCGACTGCTCGGCGGCGACCCGTGGCGGGACGCCGTCGCCCTGCACCGACGCCTCGCGTACGTGCCCGGCGACGTCACGCTCTGGCCCAACCTCAGCGGCGGCGAGGTGATCGACCTGCTCGGCCGGCTGCGCGGCGGGCTCGACCCGACACGTCGCGCCGAGCTGCTGGAGTCGTTCGAGCTGGACCCGCGCAAGAAGGGCCGCACCTACTCCAAGGGCAACCGGCAGAAGGTCGGCCTGGTGGCCGCCCTCGCCTCCGACGTCGACCTGCTCATCCTCGACGAGCCGACCTCCGGGCTCGACCCGCTGATGGAGGAGGTCTTCCAGCACTGGGTCCGCCGGGCCCGCCACGACGGCCGCACCGTGCTGCTCTCCAGTCACATCCTGGCCGAGGTGGAGGCGCTCTGCGACCGGGTGACGATCATCCGCGCGGGCCGGGCGGTGGAGTCCGGCACCCTCGGCGACCTGCGCCACCTGCACCGCACCGCGATCGACGCCGAGGTCGCCGCCCCGCTCGACGGGCTGGCCGACCTGCCCGGCGTGCACGACCTGCGGGTGGACGGGCGCCGGGTGCGCTTCGACGTGGACACCGCCGCGCTCGACGCCGCCCTTCGCCGCCTCACCGAGCTGGGCGTACGCAGCCTGGTCAGCACGCCGCCGACGCTTGAGGAGCTGTTCCTGCGGCACTACGAGAGCGCCCCGGAAGAGGTGTCCCGATGAGCACGCTCACCGGGACCCGGCACCTGGTCCGGCTGATCCTGCGCCGCGACCGGCTGCTGCTGCCGCTCTGGGTGCTGGTCCTCGCCGCCCTGCCGGTGTCGTACGCGGCCAGCTTCCTCGAACTGTTCCCGACCGCCGCCGAGCGGGCCGCGTACACCGAGGGCACCGCCCGCAACCCCTCCGTCGTCGCGCTCCTCGGCCCGGTCTACGGCGACAGCGTCGGCGCGTTGACCGCCCAGCGCAGCGGCTTCCTACTGGTGATCGTCGCGCTGGCCAGCCTGCTCACCGCGATCCGGCACACCCGCACCGAGGAGGAGGCCGGCCGGCGGGAACTGCTCGGCGGCAGCGTGCTCGGCCGGTACGCCGGGCTGACCGCCGCGCTGCTCGTCACGTACGCGGCCGACCTGCTGCTCGGCCTGCTCACCGCGGCCGGGCTCGCCTCGACCGGGCTGCCCGCCGCCGGCTCGTACGCGTACGGGCTGGTCGCCGCGCTCACCGGGATGGTGTTCGCCACGCTCGGCGGGTTGGCCGCGCAGCTCACCGAGACCGCGGGCGGGGCTCGGGGCATCGGCATCGCCGGCCTCGGCGTCGCGTTCGGGCTGCGCCTGGTCGGGGACACCGCCGGCAACGACTGGCCGAGCTGGCTGTCCCCGCTGGGCTGGGCGGCGCGGGTCCGCGCGTACGAGGGGGAGCGGTGGTGGGTGCCGCTGCTGCCGCTTGCCGCCGCCGCGCTGCTCGCGGCGCTCGCGTACCCGCTCTCGGTCCGTCGCGACCTGGGCGCGGGCCTGCTGCCGCCCCGGCTCGGCCCGGCCACCGCCGGCGGCGCGCTGTCCGGGCCGTTCGGCCTGGCCTGGCGGCTGCACCGGGGGCAGATCCTCTGGTGGTCGGTCGGGTTCGGTCTGCTCGGGCTGATCCTCGGCGGCGCCGCGGAGGCGGCCGGTCGTTCGGTGGAGGGCAACGCGCAACTGGAGGAGATCATGTCCCGGCTCGGCGGGGCCGCCGGACTGGCCGACGCCTACCTGGGCGCCACGCTGAGCGTGACCGGGCTGGCCGCGGCCGGGTACGGCATCCAGGCCGCGCTGCGAATGCGCGCGGAGGAGTCCGCCGGCCGGGCCGAGCCGGTGCTCGCCACCGGCACCCGCCGCTCGACCTGGCTGCTCTCGCACGTGGCGTTCGCGCTGCTCGGGCCGGTCGTGGTGCTCGCGGTGACCGGCCTGACCACCGGCCTGACCTACGGGTTCAGCGTGGGCGACGTGCCCCGACAGGTGGGCCGGATGGTGGGCGCGGGCCTGGCCCAGGCGCCGGCCGCCTGGGTGCTGGCCGGGTTCGCCGTCCTGCTGTACGGACTGTTGCCCCGGCTCGCGTCGGCCGCCTGGGCGGTGCTGGCGGTCTGCGTGCTCCTCGGCCAGCTCGGCGCCGTGTTGCGCCTGGACCGGTGGCTGCTGGACCTGTCCCCGTTCACGCACACCCCGCAGGTGCTGCGCGCCACGTGGAGCCCCACCCCGCTCTACCTGCTGACCACCCTGGCCCTCGCCCTGGCCCTGACCGGCCTGCTCACCTTCCGCCGCCGCGACCTCCCAATCACCTGACCCGAGGTTGGCGGCGGTCAGGGGGTGGATTCGTTGCGGATCATCAGGGCGCTGCGCAGGCCGGTGATGTCCAGGACGCGAATCAGGAAGTCGCCGACGTTGCTCAGCATCAGCACGCACTGCATGTGGCTGGCCTTGCGGCTGAGCACCACGAGCGTGCCGAGGCCCTGGGAGTCGCAGAACGTGACGCCACTCAGGTCGAGCACGATGCGCGGGGGAGGATCCGCCAGCACCTCGTTGACCACCGTCGAGAGCTGGGCGGCCGTGAGCATGTCGATCTCACCGGCCAGGCGAAGCACGGCTTCGTCACCGGTCCGGTGCACGGTGATGGACAGTTCGGCACGATCCACCCGGTCAGCCTATCGCGATCTCGACGAGTGGGCCTGTCGAGCGCCCCCGCCCCGCCCGTCGCCGCTCTTTCCCGGAAAGCGTGGCCATGGCGCGCGAAATGGCCACTCTATTCCGAGAAGGTGGGCGGATGAGGTGCGGGGGGTGAGGCGGGTAACGGTGTTCCGGGGTGGCTGCCAGCGGGGCGTTCGGCGCTGACACAATGGCGGCATCGTGACCGAGACCCTTTCCGCCGGATCCGGCCGCTACCCGGCTGACGCTCCGGCCTCCGAGGCCCTGTTCGATCGCGCCCAGGCCGTCGTGCCCGGCGGGGTCAACTCACCCGTGCGCGCGTTCGGCGCCGTCGGCGGCACCCCGCGCTTCATGGTCCGGGGGGAGGGTCCGTGGCTGTTCGACGCGGACGGCCGTCGCTACGTCGACCTGGTCTGCTCCTGGGGCCCGCTGATCCTCGGCCACGCCCACCCGGCCGTGGTGGAGGCGCTGCGCGAGGCCGCCGCGCTCGGCACCAGCTTCGGCACGCCGACGCCCGGCGAGGTCGACCTGGCCGAGGAGATCGTCGCGCGGACCCCGGTGGAGCAGGTACGCCTGGTCAACTCCGGCACCGAGGCGACCATGTCGGCGATCCGGCTGGCCCGCGGCTTCACCGGCCGCAGCAAGATCATCAAGTTCGCCGGCTGCTACCACGGCCACTCGGACGGGCTGCTCGCCGCCGCCGGCTCCGGCGTGGCCACGTTCGGGCTGCCCGACTCGCCCGGTGTGACCGGGGCGGCGGCCGGTGACACCATCGTGCTGCCCTACAACGACAGGCGCGCGGTCGAAGACGCCTTCGCGGCTCAGGGGCAGCACATCGCCGCGATCATCACCGAGGCGGCGGCCGGCAACATGGGCGTCGTCGCCCCCCGGGACGGCTTCAACGCCGAGTTGGCCCGGATCGCGCACGCGCACGGCGCGCTGCTCATCGTCGACGAGGTGATGACCGGGTTCCGGGTCTCCCGCGCCGGCTGGCACGGCCTCGACGCCTCCGACGCCGACCTGTGGACGTACGGGAAGGTCATGGGTGGTGGCCTGCCCGCCGCGGCGTTCGGCGGGCGCGCGGAGATCATGGCGAGACTGGCCCCGGCCGGTCCGGTCTACCAGGCCGGCACGCTGTCGGGTAACCCGCTCGCGTGCGCGGCCGGGCTGGCCACGCTGCGGCTGGCCGACGACGCGCTCTACCGCCGTCTCGACGAGACGTCCGCCGCGCTGGGCAAGCTCGTCACCGAGGCGCTGTCCACGGCCGGCGTGCCGCACCGCCTCTCCACCGCGGGCAACATGTTCTCGATCTTCTTCACCGACGCCGACGTGCGCGACTACGACAGTGCCCGCACCCAGCAGGTGCCGGCGTTCAAGGCGTTCTTCCACGCGATGCTCGCCGCCGGCGTCTACCTGCCGCCGAGCGCGTTCGAGTCGTGGTTCGTCTCGACCGCGATCGACGACGCCGCGTGGGAGCAGATCGCCGCCGCCCTGCCGGAGGCGGCGCGGGCGGCGGCAGCGGCCGGGACACGGGGGTAACCAGATGGCGGAGACGGTGGTGCACGTGCTGCGGCACGGCGAGGTCCACAATCCGGACGGCATCCTCTACGGCCGGTTGCCCGGATTCCGCCTCTCCGAGCTGGGCGTGCAGATGGCCAAGGCAGCGGCCCAGGCGCTCGCCGAACGGACCGTGGTGCACGTGGCGGCGAGCCCGCTGGAACGCGCCCAGCAGACCGCCGAGCCGATCGCGGCGCAGTTCGGCCTCTCCGTCGGCGTCGACGAGCGGCTGATCGAGAGCGCGAACTGGTTCGAGGGCAAGAAGGTCTCGCCCGGCGACGGCTCGTTCCGCGACCCACGCAACTGGTGGGTGCTGCGTGACCCGGTCACCCCGTCCTGGGGCGAGGCGTACCAGGTGATCGCCGAGCGGATGTTCGCCGCGCTGCACGCCGCCCGGGTCGCCGCCGAGGGACGGGAGGCGGTGCTCGTCTCGCACCAGCTCCCGATCTGGACGCTGCGCCGGCACGTCGAGCGCAAGCGGCTCTGGCACGACCCGCGCCGCCGGCAGTGCGGCCTGGCCAGCCTCACCTCGTTCCACTTCGACGGGGCCAGGATCGCCGGGATCGGCTACTCCGAGCCGGCGGCCCACCTGATCGCGATCTCGCCGACCGCCCGGACGGCCAAGGGGGCCTGATGCTCACCCGGAGGCTCGCCGCCGCCCTGCTCGCCGCCGTCACCGCCGGCACGGCGCTGACCGGTTGCACCTCCGGCAGTCAGGAGAGCCGGTGCGCCGCCGACGGGCTCACCGTGAGCTGCGCCCCGGACCAGCGTTCCAAGACCCCGAAGGTGAGCGGCGAGCTGCTCACCGGCGGTAGCTACGACATCGCCCGCGACCGCGGGCAGGTCGTGGTGGTCAACTTCTGGGGCTCCTGGTGTGCGCCCTGCCGCGCCGAGGCGGACGACCTGGAGGGCACCTACCAGGCCACCAAGGGTTCCGGCGTGACGTTCCTCGGCATCAACGTGCAGGACAGCAAGGACAAGGCGATCGCGTTCGAGGAGGGCCGGGTCACCTATCCGAGCATCTTCGACCCGTCCAGCCGGCAGGCGCTCAACTTCGACATCCCGCCGAACACCACCCCGGCCACGGTGGTGCTCGATCGAGACGGGCGGATCGCGGTGGTGATCCGCCGCGCGGTCACCCAGGACGAGCTGCGGCCGATCGTGGAGAGAATCGCCGCCGAGCAGCCGGCGCCGAACGGATCCCGCTGATGGGCGAGACGTTCCGTCAGCTCGCCGAATCCGGCCCGCTGCTGCTGGCGGTGGGCGCGGCGGCCCTCGCCGGCCTGGTGAGCTTCCTCTCCCCCTGCGTGCTCCCCCTGATGCCCGGCTACCTCTCCTACGTGACCGGCCTGGCCGGCGCCGACCTGGAGGTAAGGCGGGGGCCCCGCTTAACGGATTCGGTAGAGGCGGGGCCCCCGCTTAACAGCACCAGCACCAGCACCGGTGGCGTGCGCGTGGCGGAGCGGACGGCACCGGCGCGGAGCGCCGCCGCCGTGAAAGGGCGGGTGCTCGCCGGCACGCTGCTGTTCATCGCCGGCTTCACCGCCGTGTTCGTCGCCACCGCGATCCTCTTCTCGGGCGTCGGCAAGCTCTTCTTCAGGTACGAGCGCCCGCTGGAGATCGTCATCGGCGTGCTCGTAGTGGTGCTCGGGCTCGGCTACCTCGGCGTGGTCCCCGGCATGCAACGGGAGTTCCGCATCCGCGCCCTGCCCGCCGCCGGCCTGCTCGGCGCGCCGGTCCTCGGCGCGGTCTTCGCGCTGAGCTGGCTGCCCTGCACCGGGCCGACCCTCGGCGCGGTGCTCGGCCTGGCCGCCACCGAGGGCAGCGCCGACCGGGCCGTGGTGCTCGCCGTGGCGTACTGCCTCGGGCTGGGGCTACCGTTCGTCGTCTTCGGGCTGGGCTTCCAGCGCCTGCTCGGGGTGTTCCGCGCCGTCCGGCGCAACAGCCGCTGGGTCACCCGCGTCGGCGGCGTCCTGTTGATCGTGATCGGCCTGGCGCTCGTCACGGGCGGCTGGCAGAACGTGGTGATCTGGTTGCAGACGCACGTGGGCGTGGGTGAGGTGAGCATCTGATGACGACCGTGGACGACCGGCCGGGCACCCCGCCGGCCAAGGCGCCCCGGCGGGTCAACCCGGTGCTGGCCCTGCTGCGCAACTCGTGGCGGCAGCTCACCAGCATGCGTACCGCGTTGATTTTGCTCTTCCTGCTCGCGGTCGCCGCCATTCCCGGTTCGGTGCTGCCGCAGCGCGGGGTCAACCCGGAGAACGTCGACAAGTGGTTCGTCGACCACCCCGACCTGGCCCCCCGGCTGGACCAGATCGGCGCGTTCGGCGTCTTCGGCTCGGTCTGGTTCTCCGCGATCTACGTGCTGCTGTTCACCTCGCTGATCGGCTGCATCCTGCCCCGTACCCGCGATCATGTGCGCGCGTTGCGGATGCGTCCGCCGGCCGCGCCGCGGCGGCTGGAGCGGCTGCCCCAGCACGCAGTGCTGGAGGCCCCGACCGCCGCCGATCCGGCGGCGATCGCGGCGGTGCTGCGCCGCCGCCGGTGGCGGGTCTCCGTCCGGGGTAACGAGGTCTCCGCCGAGAAGGGCTACCTCAAGGAGACCGGCAACCTGCTGTTCCACACGTCGCTGATCGCCGTCCTGCTCGGGGTCGCGGTCGGTTCGTGGTACGGGTGGCACGGCAACCGCATCCTGGTCGCGGGCGCGGACAACGAATTCTGCAACACCCGCCAGCAGTACGCCGAGGCGTCGCTCGGGCCGCGGGTGGACAGCGCCGACCTGCCGCCGTTCTGTCTCACGCTGGAGAAGTTCGAGGCCGACTACCTCGACTCCGGGCAGGCGTCCCGCTTCTGGGCCACGGTCAGCGTGGACTCCCCGGACAGCGAGCCTCGCACCGCCGGCTTCTCGGTGAACTCGCCGCTGCGACTCGGTCCGGCAAACGTCTACCTGCTCGGCAACGGCTACGCGCCGATCCTGAAATACACCGACAGGTACGGCAAGAGTCAGACCAGCGACGACCCGTTCCTGCGTACCGGCGACCCGAACGCGACCGAGGAGGGCGTGGCGCTCTTCCCGGACGCGAACGTGGACCCGAAGACGGGCAAGCGGGACCCGGACCAGCAGGTCGCCTTCGACGGGCTCTACCTGCCCACCGCGCCCGACCGCGCGCCGTTCGTCGCGTCGCGGTTCCCGGCCGAGCGGGACCCGGCGGTGAACCTGACCGCCTACCGGGGCAACCTCGGGCTGGACGCCGGCATCCCCGGCTCGGTCTACCAGCTTGACCAGCGGCAGGTGGCGAACGGCAAGCTGAAGCAGGTCGGCACCAAGCTGCTGCGGCCCGGCGAGACGTGGACGCTGGACGACGGGAGCACGCTTGAGTTCGTCGGCACCAAGCCGTACGTCACGCTGGCCGTGCGGCACGCGCCCGGGCAGACGTTGCTGCTGGTGGCCAGCGGCACGCTGCTGCTCGGCCTGATGGGTTCGCTGTTCGCCCGCCGCCGCCGGGTCTGGTTCCGGGTGTCGCCCCCCGAGGGTGGATCTCCGACGAGCGGTAGTAGCTTGGTGGAGGCCGGTGGGCTTCCGCGCACCGAGCACCCAGGGTTCGCCGACGAGTTCGCGCAGCTCGTCGCCGCGGTCGGCGGCGACGGGCCGGACCATCGGCGGGCGCGAGAAGGAGACGAGTGATGTCCGCACTCTCCGATCAGTTGGTCACGTTCGCGATCCTGGCGTACCTGGTCGCGATGATCAGCCACGCCGTGGAGTTCGCGCTCGGCAACGCCCGGAAGGTGGCCGTAGCGGCCCCGGCGCGGGAGCTGGTCGGCGCGGGCGTCGGCGGCCCGGGTGGCCCGCTCGACCAGCCGGTCGTCTCGGCCGTGACCCGGCCGGACCGCTCCGCCGACCGGGCCGTGCTGGCCGGGCGGATCGCCGCCGGGCTCACCGCGCTCGCCGCCGCGCTGCACCTGGGCGCCGTCGTCACCCGGGGGCTCGCCGCCGAGCGGATGCCCTGGGGCAACATGTACGAGTTCGTGCTCACGGTCACCTGGATCGGGGCGGCGGCATGGCTCGTGGTGCTGTGGAAGCAGCCGTCGCTGCGCCGGCTCGGGCTGTTCCTGACCCTGGTGATGGTGCTGCTGCTGGCGTTCGCCGAGCTGAAGCTCTATGTCCAGGTGGTGCCGCTGATGCCGGCACTCCAGTCGTACTGGTTCGTCATCCACGTGTCGACGATCATCTTCGCCTCGGGCATCTTCCTGCTGGGCGTGGTGCCCGCCGCCGCGTACCTGATGCGGGCCGGCTGGGAACGGGGGAAGCGCAGCTTCCCGTACACCCTGGCCCGGCGGCTGCCGGCGGCGGCCGGGCTGGAGCGGTTGACCTTCACGCTGCACGCCTTCGCGTTCCCGATCTTCACGTTCGCGGTGATCGCCGGGGCGATCTGGGCCGAGGCGGCGTGGGGGCGCGCCTGGGGTTGGGACCCGAAGGAGACCTGGGCGTTCATCTCCTGGGTGGTCTACGCGGGTTATCTGCACGCCCGGGCCACGCCGAGCGTGCGGCGCAACGTGGCCACCTGGATCGCGGTCGTGGGCTTCCTGACCATGCTGATGAACCTGTTCGGCGTCAACTTCTTCTTCACCGGCCTGCACTCGTACGCCGGCGTCAACTGACCGCGCGGCGCCGACCGCCGGGAGTCGTGCGACCCCCGGCGGCCGTGCCGGTTCAGCCGATCGTGACGGGTGCGGTGTCGTTCGCCGGGTCGTCGTCGGGACCGGGGTACGCGTTGCGCACGGCGACCGTGCCCGGCGCGCCGAGCGGACCGTCGACCCGCAGGTCGACGTCGACCAGGAAGCTGCTGCCGGCCGGGAAGACGCCGTTCGGCAGCGTGCAGTACCAGACCGCCGGCGCGGTCGGGTCCTCCTCGTCGGCGCCGTTGGAGCAGTGCTCCGGGCTGTTCGTGACCACCGTCCCGGCCGGCGGGGTGAAGACGAGGTGGCTGGCGCTGTCGCCGGAGATGGTGCCGTCCGGCACGCCGGGGCCGTCGTTGCGCAGGCCGACGCGGACCCGGACGGTGTCGCCCGGTGCCCCGGCCACGGTCGCGCCGACGGCGACCACGTCGTACGCGCCGCGGACGGCCCGGAGGTAGTACGACCCGGACCCGAACTGCTGGTCGGGGCCGAGCACGTCGACCTGGCCACCGACCGGACGCAGCTCCAACGCCGACTCCGCCGGGCGGTGCCGCAGCACCACGCCCTCGGGCAGCGGACCGGCGGTGGCCTCGGGCGCCACGGTCTGCACGACGCGCTTGTCGCCGATCGCGGCCGGGCCGACGGTGGTCCGGAAACCGCCGGGCACCTCGTAGCGCCGGCCCGGCTTCAGCTCGCGGCCGAACTGACAGACCACGATCGTGTCGAGCTGGCCGCCGGTGCCGTACCGGCAGTTGCGGTAGGCCGTCGGCTCCAGCCCGACCGGGAAGCGGAAGGTGGCCCGCAGGCCGGTCACCGGCCGGTCGCCGGCGCTGACGAGGGCCACGGGCATGGCGAGCCGGTCGCCGGTGCCGACGCCGTCGACGTACGCGTCGACCAGGTCGACGGCGTCCGGCCCGGTGTGCACCGTGACGGTCGCCTGCTGGGCCTCGCCGTCCACGCCGTCGGCAAGCGCCGTCCAGCCGATCGTGCCGGCGGCGCCGTCGGCGTCGCCGGGCACGGCGCGGAACACGATCGGCACGGTGCCGCTGAGGCCGCCGAACTCGTTCGGGGTGGCGTCGGGGGGCATCGGGCAGACGACCGACGCGCCGGTGCGGTCGCACCAGGCCGGGAACGTGGCGGTCACGATGCCGGCGAGGCCGCTCACGTCGATGTCGACGCGTGGGTGGACCGCGTCGGGACTGCCGTCGACGAAGAGGGCGGCGGTGCGGGCGGGTGCGGTCGAACCGCCGACGGTGGTGTCGTAGAGCCAGCCGCGGACCCAGCCGGGACCGGGGTCGGCCAGGGCCGGGGCGGGCAGTGCCGTGACCACACCGAGGGTGGCCAGCGCCGCCGCGCTGGCCGAAACGCACAGACGTCTCATCGAGCTCCTTGCGGAAGGGGAGCCGACCCGAGCGGCCGGCGCGCCGATCCTATGAGGAGGGTGTGACGCGGCGGCTCAGCATCTCGTCGATCCGTCGGGTGATCTGGTAGGCCACCTCGGGCAGGTCGGCCAGGTCGAGGCAGTCCGCCCGTAGTGCGAACTGGGCGTGCAGTTCACGCGCCACCGCGTCCCGGATTTCGGTCTGGAGCGGGCTGAGGCCGTCGGGATCACCCACCACGTACGCGTCGTCCATCCGCCCATCCTGGCAGTGACCGACAACGCGACCCGACCGGACGTCGTTCTGGTCGGCCGGGTCCACCGTGCCATGGTCTAGACATCGATGTTTCTCTATGGTTACCTGAAAGCGCTTTCTTTTACCCAGGGTACGCACGCTCGAAAGGTGAAACCAGATGAGACGTAAAGTCGCCACGCGGTGGCTGACCGGCGGCACCACTGCGGTCGTAGGTGCCGTCGTCGCGCTGGCGTTGCAGGTTCCCAACGCCTCGGCCGCCACCAACCTGAGCCTCGGCGCCGGCGCCGACGGCTCCAGCAAGGCCAGCGGCACCAGCTACGGCAACGTGATCGACGGCAACACCGGCACCTACTGGTCGCCGACCGGTTCGACCGGCACGATCTCGGTCAAGTGGGGCAGCGCCACCACGGTGTCCTCGGCTGTCATCGTGCCGGCCCCGGGTGGCGGCTCGATCAGCGGCTGGCAGCTCAAGAACCACGACACGGGCTCCGTCCTGGCCAGCGGCGGCGGCGCCCCGAGCACCATCAACTTCTCCTCGACGTCGCTGAAGAAGATCTCCCTCGTCATCACCGGCGCGTCCGGCACCCCGCGGATCGCCGAGTTCGAGACGTACGCCAGCGGCGGATCGAACCCGACCAGCGGCCCCACAAGCGGTCCGACGTCCGGCCCGACCGGCAACCCGGGCACGCCGACCGGCGCGTGGCCGTCGTCGGCCGGCTCGGTGAACATTTCGAGTACGGTCAACGTGTCAGGCACCTTCGACGGCGGCATGAAGACCTACTGCTGCATGGGCGACGGTGGGCAGGGCGAGTCGCAGGACCCGATCTTCAAGGTCGCCAACGGTGGCACGTTGCAGAACGTCATCCTCGGTTCGCCCGCCGGTGACGGCGTGCACTGCGAGGGCACCTGCACGCTGCGCAACGTGTGGTGGAACGACATCGGTGAGGACGCCGCCACCTTCAAGCAGACAAACGGCGGCACGTCCTACGTCATCGGTGGCGGCGCGCGCAGCGGCAGCGACAAGACCTTCCAGCACAACGGCAACGGCACGGTCAACATCTCCGGTTTCTACCTGAAGGGGACCGGCAAGCTGTACCGCGCCTGCGGCAACTGCTCCACCTCGTACACCCGCCACGTGCGCATCGACAACGTCCTCGTCGACGACATCGACATGCTCGCCGGCATCAACAGCAACTGGAACGACACCGCCACGATCACTCGCGTGGTCGTGATCGGCTCGGCCACCATCTGCGGCAAGTACAAGGGTGTGGCCAAGGGCAGCGAACCCAGCTACCTCGGTGAGGGCTGGAACGACGCCAACTGCAAGGTCAACAGGAGTGACGTCGTCTTCCGGTAGTGGTGTTCAGAAAGGGGCGTCCGCCGTCTCCGGTCGGGCGCCCCTTTCTTGTCCTTCACCCGCCGAGCCAGCCCGGCACGTCGAGGCGGAACACGTCGGCGGGGGCCATCCGGCGCAGGTCGTCCTCGATCGCCGCGACCCGGTCGGCACCGAGCGCGGCCACCCAGCGGTCGCGCAGCTCGTCGAAGACGACCGCCGAACGGTGCAATCCGTCGTGGCCCCGGGCGGTCATCCGGACCAGCTTCCGGCGCGCGTCGGCGGGGTCGTCCACCCGTTCCAGGTAGCCGAGCGCGACCAGCCGGTCGACCGTCTTGCCGGCGGCCTGCTTGGAGACGCCGAGCCGGTGCCCGAGGTCGGAGGCGGTGGTGCCGGCCGGACCCACGGCCTGGAGCACGAAGCCGTGCGCCGGGCGCAACTCGGTGTGCCCGTGCCGGGCCAGCTCGACGTGCAAATCGTCGATGAGCGCGCGGAAGCCGGCGAGCAGGAGTAGCGGCAGCGCGAAGCCGGGGCGGTCAGGCGTTGCCATGTTCGACAACCACGTTTACTATTTCGTCAACCACGTTGACTACCGTACCCCCGGGAGGCTGCCATGCCCCGATCGACCTTCCCCGTCCACACGGCCGACACGGCGCCGGCCGCCGCCCGCCCGGTCATGGCCGGCGTCCACCGCAAGCTGGGCCACCTGCCCGCCGCCGTCGGCCTGATGGCCGGCTCACCCGAGCTGCTCAAGGGCTTCCTCGCCGCCAACGCCGCCTTCGAAGCCACCGACCTCGACCCGATCGCCCGGGAGGTGGTCGTGCTGACGGTCGCCACCCGCAACGCCTGCCACCTCTGCGTGGCCATGCACACCGCGACGCTCACCCGCCACCGCGCCGCGCCGGAGCTGATCGACGCGCTGCGTGCCGGCGGGACGCTGCCCGAACCCCGGCTGGAGGCACTGCGCCGGTTCACCGTCGCCGTGCTCGACCACCGGGGTGCCGTCCCCGACGCCGAGCTGGACGCGCTCCTCGCGGCCGGCTGGCAGCCGCGGCACGCGCTCGACGTCGTGCTCGGCGTCGGGACCTACACCATCTCGACCTTCGCGAACCGGCTCACCGCCGCGCCGCTCGACGAACCCCTGAGCGCGTACGCCTGGACGCCCGCCGCCTGACTCGGCGTTTTGCGCATTGCTACAGAAAAACTTTAGTTTCGCGCCGTGGCTGGGTCAGAAACTACAAATTATCTTTAGTTTGTTACTTTGATGTGTGCGCGTGGACCGGCAACAGCACAGGCGCAGGCTGTTCGGCCTGGCTGTCCGTCAGCATGGCTACTTCACGGCTGCCCAGGCCGTGGAGGCGGGATACACACACCAGGCTCAGAAGTACCACGTCGACTGTGGCAACTGGGTGCGGGTCGATCGAGGAATTTTCCAGATTCCGGACTGGCCGGCGCATCAGTTCGCCCCACTGATCCGTTGGGTGCTGTGGAGCGGCGGGAAGGGCGTCGTGAGCCATGCCAGTGCGCTGTCCCTGCACGACCTCGGGGACCTCGACCCGGCCGTGGTGCACCTGTCGGTGCCGCCACGATTCCGACGGTCGACTGCCGGCGTCGTGCTGCACCGCGACCTCCCTCCCGCCGAGCACACAGAGGATCGGGAGGGATTTCGCGTGACCACACCAAGCCGAGCCCTGGCGGAGTGCGCGGACGAGCGGATCGAACAGCAGTGGCTCAACGACGCCGTCGCTGATGCGCTCAGCCGAGGTCTGACCACACCACGCCGCCTCCGCGCCGCCGCCACCGAGCTCAGCCCGACAGCGGAACTCGGGGTGCAGGTGGCGCTGGATGCGGCGGGTCGGTGAGCAAGAGATACGCGACGGCCTCCGCACTCCGTGCCGCCCTTGATGATCGGATACTTCAACGGGCGCGGGTGTCGGGTAGAGACCCGAACTGGCTTCGCCGTCGCCTTGCCTTCGCTCGTCTTCTGGTCCGGCTCGTCCACGACAACGCCGACATCTGGGTGCTGAAGGGCGGCATGGCAGTAGAGCTGCGGCGACCCGGACTGGCGCGATCGACGCGCGACGTCGACCTGGTCATGCGTCCGGGTCTGGTGAGCGACCCGGCCGACGGATCGGAACTCCACGAGGCGCTCACCGAAGCCCTGCTCGTCGATCCGGACGGGGACTGTTTCGTCTACTCCGCAGCCGCACCGGCTCGCTTGCGCGACGACGCGTACGGGCGCCCAGCCTGGCGGCTCCCGGTCGAGTGCCGCCTTGCGGGGCAGCTTTTCGCCAAGATCAAGCTCGATGTGGTGGCCCGTGCAGAGGAACTCGGCGGGGTGGAACTGCGTGAACTGCCGGACGAGTTGGCGTTTGCGCACATCCCCACGCGCTCGATGTGGGTCGCTGACCTGCGACAGCAGTACGCCGAGAAGCTGCACGCCCTGACCCGGCTCTATGAGACCGGGGAATCCACCCGAGTGAGAGACCTGATCGACCTGGTCCTGCTTGTGGAGGATGGGGTGTCGGCTGATGCCGAACTGGTTGGGCGTGTCCACCACGTCTTCTCCATCCGGCGCTCCCACGCTGTCCCGGAAGACTTGCCTGATCCTCCGCCGTCGTGGGCCGTGCGTTACGAGGTCCTGGCGGCGGAGATCGGGCTTGCGGTTACATCCGCGACCGAGGCCCACAAGATCATTATTCAGCACTGGCAGCAGGCTCGTATCGCTCCGGAAGGATGAACGTCCACGTTCGCCGTCGCTTGAGTTGCGCTGTTAAGCAGGGGCCCCGCCTCTACCTAATGCGTTAACAAGGGGCCCCGCCTTAACCACGGCGTGGGGTGGCCCAGCCGAGGAAGCGCTCGTGCAGGGCAGCCGGCTTCGGCGCGTTGCGCGGATCGAGCCGGTGCAGATCCTCGACGGCGGTGTAGAGCATCCCGGCGAGGTAGATGCACAGGGCGACGCGGTCCGCGTACTCGTCCAGCAGGGTGAGTCGGGCTGTGCCGCACGGCCACGGGCCGCCGCAGGCCCGGCAGAGCCACAGTGGCCGGTGCGGGTCGTGGCGTCGCATCATCGCTTCCTCCTCGGTCGCCGGGCTGGCGGGAGGGGCCGTCCGCCGCCGACGTACCGGACGGCCCCTCCGCGGTTTCGTCCGTCCTTTTCGGCTCGGATCCGAACGATTCCGCTGTGCACAGTTTCGGGACGGCGTGACCACTACGGGAAGGCGTATGGTCACCCTGTGTGTGGGGCCGAGTCGTCGGTGAGGTCGGTGAGACACGCGGTGCGCGACCGTGAGGAGGCGTGCGGGTGGACGAGCGCTTGCAGGTGTTGATCGAGGAGCTGCGGCACATGCGGGCGGCCCGGAAGATGACCCAGGAGGATCTGGCGAAGGCGATCAGCTATTCGCCGTCAACGGTGGCAATGGTCGAGACCGGCGCGCGTAGGCCGCCGCCGGACTTCTGGGACCGGGTGGACGTGGCGCTCGACACCTGTGGCGTGTTCGGCCGGATGCTGGCCCGGCTCGGGTCGCCGCAGTGGATGCGGGAGTGGGAGGCCAACGAGCGACAGGCGACCGTGCTCCGGTCGTTCGAGAACACGGTGGTGCCGGGGCTGTTGCAGACGTCGGCCTACGCCCGCGCGTTGTTCCGCAGCGTCGGCCTGTTCGACGAGGCGGAGGTGGAGCGGCGGGTGGAGGCTCGGCTCGCCCGGCAGGCGGTGTTGGCCGGGGAGAAGCCACCGCACCTCGTCGCCATGCTGGACGAGCACGTGCTGCGTCGTCCGGTCGGCGGTCCGCTGGTGATGCGCGAGCAGGTGTTGCGGCTGGTCAAGGTGGCCGACGAAAATCCTCGGGTACGGATCCAGGTGGTGCCCGCCTCGACCGGCGCGTATTCCGGTGTCGCCGGGGCCTTCGTGCTGGCTACGCTGCCCTCCGGGGAGGACGTCGTCTATCTCGACGATCAGCTCAAGGGTCAGGTGATCGACCGCACCGAGGACGTGCTCGCGGTCCGGTCGTCCTGGGAGTCGATCGAGGGCGAGGCGCTGCCGCCCCGGCAGTCGATGGAGTTGCTGACGGAGGTGGCGGAGACATGGCGGACCTGAGCGGCGCCCGGTGGCGCACCAGCACCCGGAGCAGCACCAACGGCGGGGACTGCGTCGAGGTGGCCGACAACCTTGCCGGCGTGGTCGGCGTACGCGACAGCAAGGACCGCGACGGCGCGGTGCTGACCTTCCGCCCGGCCGCGTGGCGCGCGTTCGTGGCGTCGGC
Organism: Micromonospora sp. WMMD1128; assembly: GCF_027497235.1. NCBI lineage: Bacteria > Bacillati > Actinomycetota > Actinomycetes > Micromonosporales > Micromonosporaceae > Micromonospora > Micromonospora sp. WMMD1128. The sequence continues at coordinate 6,070,807 of NZ_CP114902.1, read as the reverse complement.
CCGCCGGCACTGAGCGGTCCGGTCGTCCCGGCAGTCGATGGAGTTGTTGACGGAGGTGGCGGAGACATGGCGGACCTGAGCGGCGCCCGGTGGCGCACCAGCACCCGGAGCAGCACCAACGGCGGCAACTGCGTCGAGGTGGCCGACAACGTTCCCGGCGTGGTCGGCGTACGCGACAGCAAGGACCGCGACGGCGCGGTGCTGACCTTCCGCCCGGCCGCGTGGCGCGCGTTCGTGGTGTCGGCCGGGCGGCTCTGACCTGGGCGTTCGTCAGCCCTTCAGGAACGGCAACAGCAGGGCGGCGAGCTGCGCCGGCCGCTCCTCGAAGAGCCAGTGGCCGCAGTCCGCGACCACCTCGCCGGTGACCGTGTCGGCATATCGGCGCACCTGCTCGGCCACCTGGCCGCCGAGGCTGGCCTCCGCGCCGACGGCGAGCACCGGCATCGGCAGCTTCGTGCCCCGGTACGCCGTGTTGTCCGCGATGTCCTGCCCGAATGCGCGGAAGTAGGCGAAGCTGGCCCGCAGGTGCGCCTCGTCGCGCAGGTGGCCGGCGTACTCCTCGATCTCGTCCGGGCCGAGACTGCCCTTGTTGACCATGATCGAGTCGGTGAACCGGTCGACCCAGAGCGCCTCCCGGCCGGCGACGAGCTGCTCGGGCAGGCCGTTGGGGACGGTGAAGAAACCGAAGTTCCACACCGCCGGGCCGGCGGCGGTCAGCGCCGGGATCGTGTAGATGCTCTCGTCGGGGATCGGTGCCTCGGTGAGCGCCAGCCGGGTGACGGCGTCGGGATGGGCGGCGGCATAGGCGTACGCGACCATGGTGCCCAGGTCGTGGCCGACCAGCCGGATGTCCCCGGCCAGGTCGAGCCCGGTGAGCAGCCCGTGCAGGTCGGCGGCGACGGTCTTCTTGTCGTACCCGCCGGCTGGGGCGTCGCTGTCGCCGAAGCCGCGCAGGTCGGGGGCGATCACCTGGTACGACTGCGCCAGCTCGGGCAGCAGGTGCCGCCACATCCGCCAGCACTGCGGGTAGCCGTGCAGCAGCACGACTGTCGGCCCCCGGCCACCCCGGACATAGTTGATCCCCACGTCGCCCACCTGGGCCCGCTGCTCGCTGAACCCCGCCGGCACCCGCCCGTCACCCATCCCGCCACCTACCCGGTTGACCTCGGTCCATGCGGCGGGTGGTTGTTAAGAAGGGCCCCCGCCTCTACCAAATGCGTTAACAAGGGCCCCCTCCTTACACCCCGGAGGGGTGGGGGAGGATGGGGGCATGGGGCGTGGCTTTCCGTACGACGATCTCAACGACTTCCTAGCGGCCCTGGAGCGCGCCGGGGAACTGCGGCGGGTCACCGTTCCGGTCGACCCGACGCTGGAGATGAGCGAGGTGGTCACCCGGACCGTCCGCGACGGCGGGCCGGCGCTGCTCTTCGAGCGGCCCACCCGGGGCGAGATGCCGGTCGCGGTCAACCTGTTCGGCACCGAGAAGCGGATGGCCATGGCGCTCGGCGTCGAGACGCTCGACGAGATCGGCGCCCGGATCGGCGCGCTGGTCAAGCCGGAGCTGCCGGTCGGCTGGTCCGGCATCCGTGAGGGCCTCGGCAAGGTCATGCAGCTCAAGTCCGTGCCGCCCCGCAAGGTCAAGACCGCGCCCTGCCAGCAGGTGGTCTACTCCGGCGACGACGTCGACCTCGGAAGGCTGCCCGGGCTCCAGGTGTGGCCGGGTGACGGCGGGATCTTCCACAACTTCGGGCTTACCCACACCAAGCACCCGGAGACCGGCAAGCGCAACCTGGGCCTCTACCGGCTCCAGCAGCACGGGCGCAACACGCTCGGCATGCACTGGCAGATCCACAAGGACTCGACCGCGCACCACGCCGTGGCCGAGCGGCTCGGCCAGCGGCTCCCGGTCGCCATCGCCATCGGCTGCGACCCCGTCGTCTCGTACGCGGCCACCGCGCCGCTACCTGGCGATATCGACGAATACCTGTTCGCCGGCTTCCTGCGTGGCGAGCGGGTGGAGATGGTCGACTGCCTGACCGTGCCGTTGCAGGTGCCGGCGCACGCCCAGGTGGTGCTGGAGGGTTACCTGGAGCCGGGCGAGCGGCTGCCGGAGGGTCCGTTCGGCGACCACACCGGCTTCTACACGCCGGTCGAGCCGTTCCCGGTGCTGCACGTCGAGACCATGACCATGCGGCGCGACCCGGTCTACCACTCGATCATCACGTCGAAGCCGCCGCAGGAGGACCACGGCCTCGGCAAGGCCACCGAGCGGATCTTCCTACCGCTGCTCAAGCTGATGATCCCGGACATCGTCGACTACGACCTGCCGGCCGCCGGGGTCTTCCACAACTGCGCGATCGTGTCGATCCGCAAGCGCTACCCGAAGCACGCACAGAAGGTGATGAACGCGATCTGGGGCGCCCACCTCATGTCGCTGACCAAGCTGATCGTGATCGTCGACGAGGACTGCGACGTGCACGACTACCACGAGGTCGCCTTCCGCGCCTTCGGCAACGTCGACTACGCCCGCGACCTGATGGTCACCGAAGGGCCGGTCGACCACCTGGACCACGCCTCGTACCAGCAGTTCTGGGGCGGCAAGGCGGGCCTCGACGCGACCCGCAAGCTGCCCACCGAGGGCTACACCCGGGGCTGGCCCGAGGAGATGACCATGTCGCCCGAGGTGGTCGCGCTGGTCGACAAGCGCTGGAAGGAGTACGGGATCCGATGACCGCGGTGGCGGAGCGGCCCGGCCGGGTCACGTCCTTCCTCAAGCTCGTCGCGATCGAGCACTCCGTGTTCGCGTTGCCGTTCGCGTACCTGTCCGCGCTGACCGCGATGCAGGTCAACGGCGGGCGGGTGCGCTGGCTCGACCTGCTGCTGATCACCGTGGCGATGGTCGGCGCGCGGACGTTCGCGATGGCCGCCAACCGGATCCTCGACCGGCGGATCGACGCGCGGAACCCGCGTACCGCCAACCGGGAACTGGTCACCGGGGCGGTGAGCGTGCGCACGGCCTGGACGGGCGCGGTCGTCGCGCTCGTGGTCTTCCTGGGCGCCGCCGCCCTGCTCAACCCGCTCTGCCTGGCGCTCGCGCCGCTGGCCGCGGTGCCGCTCGTGGTCTACCCGTACGGCAAGCGGTTCACCAACTGGCCGCACGCCATCCTCGCGCTGGCCCAGGCGGTCGGCCCGGTCGGCGCCTGGCTGGCGGTCACCGGCACCCTGGCCAGGTCCGGCCCGGCCTGGCTGCTCGGCGCGGCGGTCGGGCTGTGGATCGGCGGCTTCGACCTGATCTACGCCTGCCAGGACTCGGAGATCGACCGGGAGATCGGCGTGCACAGCGTGCCGGCCCGGTACGGCCGCCGCTTCGCGCTGCACGCCTCCACCGTCGCGCACGTGGTGACGTTCGCGCTGTTCATCTGGTTCGGCGCGCTCGTCGGCTTCGGTTGGCTCTGGTGGATCGGGCTGGCGTTCACCGCGGTCGCGTTCGGCTACCAGCACCTGGTGGTCAGTCCTACCGACCTGAGCAGGGTCAACCGGGCGTTCTTCACCGCCAACGGGTTCGTCGGCATCGCGTTGTTCGTGTTCGCCCTGCTCGACCTGGTGATCCGGCTCGACCTGCGCCCCTGAGCGGGCAGCGGTCCGGGGCAGGGCGCGCCGGGGCGGGTCAGGGCGCCGCGGCCACCGGGTAGCGGGCGCTCTCCAACGTCCAGTCGACCGTGCCCCGGACGGCGGCGGCCACCCCGTCGAGGTGGGCGGTGACCGCCTCGTCCAGCGCCGGACCGAACGACGGCACCGCCGCGCGCAACGCCATGAAGCGGCTCATCTCGGCCCGCCAGTGCCCGGCCACCAGGTCGACCGCGGCCGGCACCGGCACGCCCCGTTCGCCGGCCACCGCGAGCACCAGGTTGTGCCCGCCGCCGACGGCCCGGTCGCGTTCCAGCGAGGCGATGTCGTTGAACCAGGAGAGCAGGTCGTTGCCGAGGTCGGCGTGGCGGCGCAGCGCGGGATGGTGGTAGACCGCGTCGGGCAGCGGTCGCCGGGACGCGAACTCGATCAGCGGGTACGACACGTACGCCGCCGAGGTGGCCCGGCGCAGCCGGATGTACTCGGCGACGCCTGGCGGGCGGCCGGTCGAGGTGGCCGCCGCCTCCCGCGAGACGCCGTCGAGGTGGTCGGCGACGGCGTCGGCGAACCGCAGCCGCCACCGGGCCGGCATCCGGCGGCGCGGCTCCCGCCACGCCTGCACCAGCAGCCGGCGCAGCGGGCCGGCGAAGCCGGGGTGGCGGGCCCGGGGACCGTCGCGGAGCAGCGCGAGCGTGCCGTCGCGCAGCGCGCGGATCTGCGCCGGGGTCAGCCGGTCCGGGCCGTCGCAGGCGTCGTCGACCAGGAAGAACCAGGTGAACAGCGCGGTCAGCACGCGCAGGTCGGCCTCGCTGGCGTCCGGGTAGAGCCGGCCGGCGTACCTGGCGAAACCGGACCGGGTCAGCCGCCGCCGGGTGGCCGGGTCGAGCGGCAGGCCGAGCCGGTCCAGCCGGGTGGCCAGCCAGCCCTGCACCTCGTCGGCGTACGGGGAGATCCGGGGCGGAACGGGACAGTCGGAGCGCAGCGCCCGCAGCACGGCAGCCGTCATCACCGGGCCTTCCCGTGAGGGTTGGATTGCCGGTCAGAGAATCCCATGCCACGGGAAGACCCGTCGACCCGGTTCGCGTCCGGCCTGGCAGGCTTGACGGCATGCGCGAACCATGGGTGGTGGGCGTCTCCGGCGCCTCCGGCACACCGTACGCGGCGGCGGTCGTCCGGGGCCTGCTCGACGCCGGTCAGGCGGTGGACCTGATCGTCTCCCGAGCTGCCCGGCTGACCGTCCTCGACGAGACCGGCCGGCCGTTCCGGGACGCGCACTGGGCCGACGACCTGGCCGGCTGGCTCGATCGTGACCTCGCCGGGGCGGACCTGCGGCACTGGCCCGCCGGCGACCTGGCGGCCGGGCCGAGCAGCGGCTCCTACCGGGTACGCGGGATGGCGGTGGTGCCGGCCAGCACCGCCGCCTGCGCCGGCATCGCGATCGGTCTGTCGAAGGACCTGCTCCAGCGCGCCGCCGAGGTGAACCTGAAGGAACGGCGGCCGGTCGTGGTGGTGCCCCGGGAGACCCCGGTGACCCGCAGCCACTTGGAGCACCTCATCGCGTTGCACGACGCCGGCGCCGTGGTGCTGCCGGCCAGCCCGGGTTTCTACGGCGCGGGGGCGTCCGCCTCCGCCCAGCAGCTGGTCGACTTCGTGGCGGGCAAGGTGCTCGACGCGCTCGGCGTCCCGCACACGTTGTTCCGGCGCTGGTCCGGGCAATTGGCCGCAGCCCGGCGGGACCGCGAAACCGGCCTGACCGGCGGGACCGCGAAACCGGCCTGACCGACGGGACCGCGAAACCAGCCTTACCGGCGGGACCGCGAGCCGGTCGGGGCGCGGCCCGCCTCACCGGTCGGACCGCGCCCCGCTCGCTTCAGTACATGCCGGCGTTCGCCGGGCCGGGGCCGGTCGAGGCGGTCGGGCCCACGTTGCGTGGCTTGCCCATGTCTTCCGCCTCGTCCAGCATGCCCTCCCCCTCCAGCAGGGCCCGCACCTCGGATTCCCGAAACCGGCGATGCCCGCCTGGAGTCCGGATGCTGCCGATCCGGCCGGCCGCTGCCCATCTGGTCACGGTCTTCGGGTCAACCCGAAACAGCGCAGCGACCTCACCCGGTGTCAGCAGGCGATCTCCAGTGTCCACAGCCCCCTCCTCGCGTCGACGAAGCCCCCGGCTGAACACACTGCCCCCGGCCGGTGCGAGCCCAGAGCCGTCATGAGGGACGTACGGTAATTACAGCACCAGCGACCGGGCGTGTCCGCCAAACGCGAAAAACACACACAGTGCGAAAGTTAGTAAATGCTACCGGCGTAGACCCGCTGTGAGCGGGCGTTTGTGAATGGATAGGGTCACTCTCCGTGGACGCGATCGACCTGAGCCTCGTGGAGCTGCTGCGCGGCAACGCCCGCCTGTCGTACGCCGAACTGGCCCGGCAGGTCGGCCTGTCCGCCCCGGCCGTGCACGAACGGGTCGGCAAGCTGGAGTCCGGCGGCGTGATCCGCGCCTACCGGGCCGAGGTCGAGCCGGAGTCCGTCGGGCTCGGGGTCACCGCCCTGATCGGCATCGTGGAGAACTCCGACGCGGACACCGACGACGTGCTTGAGGCGTTCCGCCAGATCCCCGAGATCGAGTCCTGCTACTTCATGGCCGGCGTGGAATCGTTCCTGCTCAAGGCGCGGGTGGGCACCATCGCCGAGTTGGAACAGTTGATCGTCCGGCTGAACCGCACGCCCGGCGTCGCCTCCACCCGCACCGGCATCGCCCTGTCGACCAAGTGGGAGAACCGTCCCCAACCACTCGTGCCCCCCACCCCCTGACCACCGAATCGAGGTCGCGGCCAGTCGGTGCCGGGATGCCTTCGCGTTGCCTAGAAACTTGATGACGTAAACGAGTCAGGTGCGCCTGCTTCGCCGCCCGCAGCGGTTTCGCCGAACCTGGCGGTTCCGCTGATTCATCTACGCCATCAAGTTTCTAGGCAACGCGAAGGCACCACCCGGGGCCTCGTCGCCGCGCCGGCTCTGGCCCGGTGATCCGGCTTGGCCGCGTGGCAGGTCGTGGCCGGTCGACGTCCGGCTGGGCGGGTCCGGGTCTGGCGGGTCGGGTCGGAGTTCGGCGGGTCGGGTCCGGGTCTGGCGGGTCGGGTCGGGGGTTCGGCGGGTCGGGTGCGGGTTCGGTCGGGTTCGGTCCGGTCCCGAAGGGCGGGTGAGGGGCTGGTCGGCGGGCGGGGCGGGCGGTTAGCGTGCGGCGATGACGACCTCGGAGCGGGGCGCCGCCGTGGTGACCGGAGCGGCCGGCGGGCTCGGCCGCTCGCTCGCCGCCGCGCTGTACGCCGACGGCTGGCGGGTGCTGGTGACAGACGTCGACGCCGAGGCGGCGGCCGTCACCGCCGCGTCGTTGGGCGGCTGGTCCCACCCCCTCGACGTACGCGACGAGGCTGCCTGCGCCGCGGTCGCCGCCGAGGCGGCCGGCGCGCCGGGTGGGCTCGGACTGTGGGTGAACAACGCCGGCATCCTGGTCACCGGCCCCTCCTGGGGGCACGACGCGCAGACCCGACGCCGGGTGGTGGAGGTCAACGCGCTCGGCGCGATGAACGGCACACTGGCCGCGCTCGCGGTCATGCGGGAACAGGGCCACGGGCACGTGCTCAACGTGGTGTCGCTGGCCGGGCTGATCGCGGCACCCGGGGAGACCGTCTACGCCGCAAGCAAGCATGCCCTGCTGGCGTTCAGCCTCGGCACCCTGAGCGACCTGCGGATGGCGGGCGTCCGGGGCGTACACGTGTCGTGCCTGTGCCCGGACGGGATCTGGACGCCGATGCTGCACGACAAGCTCGACGACCCCGGTGCGCTCGCCTCCTTCACCGGGTCGTTGCTGACGCCGGAGCGGGTGGCCGCGCGGGCGGTACGGCTGGCCCGCCGGCCCCGACCGGTGGTCAGCCTGCCGCGCTGGCGTGGCGCGCAGGTGCGGCTGCTCGACGCGTACCCCCGGCTCGCCCTGGCCCTGACCCCGGTGGTGCGGGCCGCCGGCCGGGCCGGGCAGCGCCGGCAGGCGCGCCGGGTCCGGGCGGATCCGAGCCCACCTCGCTTGTAACGTTGCCGGCGTGACTCATCTCGACCGCTGCGACGAGGCCGGCCGGCGCTGGTTGACCGAGGCCATCGCCACGGTCGAGGCGGACGCCAACCGCTCCGCCGACACCCACCTGCTGCCCTTCCCGCTGCCCCGGGCGTGGGGGATCGATCTCTATCTCAAGGACGAGTCGGTGCACCCGACCGGTTCGCTCAAGCACCGGCTGGCCCGCTCGCTGTTCCTCTACGGGCTGTGCAACGGCTGGATCGGCCGTGACACCACTGTCGTCGAGGCGTCCTCCGGGTCGACCGCGGTCTCCGAGGCATACTTCGCGCGCATGCTCGGGCTGCCGTTCATCGCGGTCATGCCCGCCTCCACCTCCCCGGAGAAGATCGCCCAGATCGAGTTCCAGGGCGGGCGCTGCCACCTGGTCGAGGACCCGGCCAAGGTGGTGATCGAGGCGCGCTGGCTGGCCGAGGACACCGGCGGTCACTACATGGACCAGTTCACCTACGCCGAGCGGGCCACCGACTGGCGGGGCAACAACAACATCGCCGAGTCGATCTACGCCCAGCTCGCGCTGGAACGGCACCCGATTCCCGCCTGGATCGTGGTGGGCGCCGGCACCGGCGGCACCAGCGCCACCATCGGCCGGTACGCCCGCTACCGCCGGCTGCCCACCAAGCTGTGCGTGGTGGACCCGGAGAACTCCGCGTTCTATCCGGCCTGGCGGGCCGGTGACTGGTCGCTGCGCACCGGCCGCGGCTCCCGGATCGAGGGCATCGGGCGGCCCGGCGTCGAGCCGTCCTTCCTACCAAGCGTGGTGGACCGGATGGTCCAGGTGCCGGACGCCGCGTCGCTGGCCGCGATGCGGTCGGGCTCGGCCGTGCTCGGCCGTCGGGTGGGCGGCTCCACCGGCACCAACCTGTGGGGCGCGTTCGCGCTGATCGCGGAGATGCTCGCCGCCGGCCGGACCGGCTCGGTGGTCACGCTGATCTGCGACCGGGGCGACCGCTACGGCGACACCTACTACGACGACGGGTGGGTGGCCGCGCAGGGTCTCGACCTCGCCCCGTACCTGGCCGTCGTCGACAGGTTCCGGACCGACGGCTCCTGGCCGGCCTGACGCGCGGAGCGTGGCTGGCCTGATCGACGGTGTCCGCCCGGTCGGAGCGGGCGGCGACGCGGTCACGACCGAAGGTCCGGCGGATACCCGACCCCGGCCCAGTCCTGCGCCCGCTCCCACAGCTGATCGGCGAGCGCCGGGTCGTTCGCGGGTGCGACGACCCGGTCGAGGTGCACGCGGTCGTCCCACCGCCGGTTGCGCGGACCGATGAAGACGCCGCCGTGCGCCGCCGGGTCGGTCGCCGCGAACAGCAGCGGAATCGCCGCGCGTTCGGCCGGGCGGCCGATCAGGGCGTTGAGGACCGCCATCGTCGCGCGTAGGGCGGGCTGGCCGACGTCGGAGTTCAAGGCGGTCCGCGCCAGGCCGGGATGCGCGACCAGGCTCCGGACCGGACGCCCGGCGCGTCGCAACCGCCGGTCGAGTTCCAGGCCGAAGAGCAGGTTTGCGAGCTTGGACGCCACGTACGCCCGCGAGGGAGAGTAGGACCGCTCGGCGGCCAGGTCGTCGAGGGGCAGTTCCACCGGGAAGTGCCGGTAGAGGTTGGACCCCACGTGGACCACGCGCCCACCGTCCCGGATCAGGTCGAGCAGCCGGCCGGTCAGGGCGAAGTGTCCGAGGAAGTTGGTCGCGAACTGCATCTCGATGCCCTGCGGGCTGAGTCGGCGACCCTGGTGGCCGCCGATACCCGCGTTGTTGACCAGCAGGTCGACGACCCGGCCGTCCCGGTGCAGGCCGGCGGCGAACGCGCCGACCGAGTCCAGGTCGGCGAGGTCGACCCGCCGCGCTTCCAGACCGGGTGCGACCCGGGTCGCCTTGGCCGGATCCCGCACCCCCGCGATCACGTCCGCGCCGTGCGCCGCGAGCTGCTGGGCGACGACCAGGCCGAGTCCGCTGGTCGCGCCGGTCACCACCGCCGTGCGGCCGGTCAGGTCCGGGATGTCGTCGAACGTCCAGCGTATGGCCATGGCCCCTCCTCAAGGGATCTTTCATCCGATCGGATTTAATATCCGCTGGTGATGAGCGTAGCAAAGAACGGATGAGTTATCCTCTCGGCATGTCGACGCATACCACTGGACGGCTGCGGGCCGATTCCGCGCGGGTCCGGGAGCGGATGCTCACCGTCGCCCGGGACCGGCTTCGTGACGGCGACCGGGACCTGCCGTTGAACGCGATCGCCAAGGCCGCTGGCGTGGGCGTCGGCACCGCCTACCGGCACTTCCCCACCCGTCAGGCGCTGATCGAGGCGCTCGCGGCGGAGAATCTCACCCGACTGGCGGCGGACGCGCGGGCGAGCGCCGACGACACCGATCCCGCCGCCGGTTTCCAGCGGCTCGTGGCGACCGGGCTGCGGTTGCTACGAGCCGATCCGGCGCTGGCGGAGGTGCTGGCCACCGGCGACGACCTCACCGGCGACTCGGTCGCGCCGTCCGCCGAGTTCCACGACGCGCTCGGCCGCGTCCTGAAACGGGCGCGGCAGGCGGGCACCGTCCGGTCCGACATCACCGCTGACGACCTGCGCAACCTGATGTGCGGGGTGCAACACGCGGCGGCGGTCAGTGCGGACGATGTCGTCGATCGATACCTCGACGTCCTGTTCCGCGGCCTACGCGCCTGACCTGCGATCAGCGTTGGTCGGCCCGCTCGGCCAGCCCCGGGTAGCGCACCACGAAGCCGTCCGGGTCGACCTCCAGGTCGGTGGTGAACGTGCCACTGGCGTACCGGACCCGGCCCGGACCGAGCGAGGTGTAGACCTGCTCGGCCGGCACCACGGCCAGGCCGGGCAGCAGCACCCAGGCGACCGTCACGCTCGTGGCGAGGTCGGCGGGGAGCCGACCCAGCCCGATCCGCCGGATCGGCAGCGTGTTGGTCAGCGGGGAACCGCCCAGGTCGACGTCGAGCGCGTCGGCCAGCCGGTCCGGGTCGTCCGTACCCGGCAGGCCCGCCAGCGGCTGCCCGGCCGCGCGCAGCGCCGCGTCCAGGTCGCCTTCCTCACCGGTGCGCACGCGCCACCCGTCCCGCCCCCGCTCCAGGCGCACGCTCCGCGCCCAGCCGGCGCCGTCCGCGTCGACCTCAAGCCGGGTGGTCGACCAGTCCCGCCCGATCGTCAGGCGGTAGCGGCAGGTGTAGGGGATCGGATCCACGGCCAGCGCCACACCCTGCGCCGTCAACCCCTGGTGGTCGTCGAGCACCACGTGCTCCGAGCCGGCGGTGTCGGTCCGGGTCCAGAAGAGCGACTTCGGCATGGACCGGACGTTACGCGACCCGGCCGGCACCGGCAGCGGATGCGCGAACGCCGCCGCCGAGCGCATGCTCGACGGCGGCGTTTCGCTTCGCGGTCTCCCGACCGCCCAGATCAGTGGGTACGCGCCGGCGGGCGCCCGCCGAAACCGCGCCGCTCGTCGCGCGGCCGGTCGTCCCGGCCCCGCCCCTCGGCGCGGAACCCGCCCCGACGCTCGGCCGGCCGGAAGTCACCCCGGTCGCCGAAGCGGCGTTCGGTGTGGCTGTCCCGGTCGCCGAAGCGCCGCTCGCCCTGCGGGCGGTCGTCGTGGCGGCGCTCACCGAAGCTGCGCCCGCCGGTGGGCCGGCCGTCGTGCCGCCGGTCGCCGCGGGCCTGCTGGTCGCCGAAGCCGCGTGCGCCCCGGTCGAAGCCACGCGCGCCCCGGTCGCCGTAACCGCGGCCACCACGGTCGTGGCCGCGTCCGTCCCGGTCGCCGTAGCCGCGCCCGCCGCGGCGGGGCTCCGGTTCCTCGCGGACCGGCACACCGCTGGGCTCGCGCGCACCGGTCAGCTCGGCCAGCGCCTCGTCGCCGGCACGCACCCGCGCCTGGGCCGGCTCGACGCCCGCCTTCTCCAGCATGGCGAGCGTGGTCCGGCGTTGCTTCGGCAGGACCAGGGTCGCCACCGCGCCGGACTCGCCGGCCCGGGCGGTGCGGCCGGCCCGGTGCAGGTAGTCCTTCGGGTCCTTCGGCGGGTCCACGTGCAGCACGAGCGAAACCCCGTCGACGTGGATGCCCCGGGCCGCCACGTCGGTGGCGACGAGCACGTTCATCCGACCCTCGCGGAACTCGGCGAGCGTCTTGGTGCGCATCCGCTGGGTCTTGCCGCCGTGTAGGCCGCCGGCCCGTACGCCGACCGCGCTGAGCTGCTCGACCAGCCGGTCGACGCCGAGCTGCGTACGGGCGAAGACCATGGTGCGGCCGTCCCGGGCGGCGATGGACGCGGTGACCGCGAACTTGTCGTGCGGCGGGATCAGCAGCATGTGATGGTCCATGGTGGACACGGCGGCGGTCGCCGGCGCGGTCGAGTGGGTGACCGGGTCGGTCATGAACCGCTTGACAAGCGTGTCGACGTCGTTGTCCAGAGTGGCTGAGAAGAGCAGCCGCTGGGCGTCCGCGGGCGTCTTCGCCAGCAACTCGGTGACCTCGGGCAGGAAGCCCATGTCGGCCATCTGGTCGGCCTCGTCGAGCACCGTGACCTCGACGTCGTCGAGCCGGCAGACGCCACGCGCGATCAGGTCGCCGAGCCGCCCCGGCGTGGCCACCACGATCTCCACGCCGCGCCGCAGCGCGTCGATCTGCCGGTCGTACGGCACGCCGCCGACCGCGGTCTTCAGGAAGATGCCGATCGACTTGCCGAGCGGCACCAGCGCGTCGTTGACCTGCATGGCCAGCTCGCGGGTGGGAACGAGGATCAGGGCGCGGGGGTGCAGCGAACGGGCCCGGTTGCGCTCGGCGAGCCGGGCGATCACCGGCAGGCCGAAGGCGAGCGTCTTGCCCGAGCCGGTCTGACCCCGGCCGAGCACGTCACGGCCGGCGAGCGCGTCCGGGACGGTGGCCCGCTGGATCTCGAACGGGGTGGTGATGCCCTGGCGGGCGAGCGCCTCGACCAGTCGCCGGGGCAGGCCCAGCGAGGCGAAGTCGGGGGCGTCGGTCGCCGGTTCGACGGCCGGGTCGATGGACGGGGACGTGCCGGAGGCAGCGAAGGTGGTCAAGAAATGCCTTTCGAGCGAGCGGGGGCGCATCTTCGCGATGGCCCGCCGCGGCACCGTCACGCCGCCGAATCGCCCGCAAGATCGCCCATGGGCGCGCGCAGTCGGCGCGCCGGGTCAGTGATCCCGACAAGTGTACGGCGATCCGCCGACACGGCCACCGCAGCGCGCGGCGGTAGTGGGCGGGCTCACCCCGTCAGCCGCCGGTCAGCCCGCTCAACGCGTCGTTGGCCAGGAAGACCACGAGCAGACTGATCGCGATCAACGCGGCCAGCGCCACGGCCAGCACAATGATGACCTTGGTGTTGCTGGCCCGGGTGGTCGGTGTGTCCTCCGACCACCCCTGGGCGAGGATGTGCCCGGTCAGCGAACCGGAGTTCTCCGACGGGTTGCCCTGCGGGAACGAGATCGTGGCGAAGCCTGGTCCCTCGGTGCCGCCGTACGCGGTTCCGGCGAGGTCCTGAGCGTCCGGCTGCGGGCGTACCGGACGGGCCGCCGAGGCGTCCCGGGCGGGAGCGGCCGGCGGCGGCCAGGTCGGCAGCGCCGGCGCCGGCACCACCGGCGGCGCGGGCGCGGCGGGCGGGGGTGTGGTCGACGTGTACGTGGCGACCCAGCTCGGCTGTGTTCCGGAGGGCGACCCGGGCACGCCGGCCATCGCCGGCGGCGGCGGAAACGGCGGCGCGGGCATCGGCCCGGGAGGCGGCGGCGCCGGAGGCACCAGCGGCCCCGGCGGCGGTACGGGCGGCCCGGGCACCGGCGGGACCGGAGCGGGCGGATTCGGCGTCGGCGTCGGCGGCCCGGGTGGATTCGGCGTCGGCGTGGGCACCGGCGGGCTCGGCGTCGGCGGTCCGGGCGTGGGGCGCAGCGGCGGCTCCGGCTCGGGGGGAGCCGGCGACGGGGGCGTCGGACCCGGGACCGGGGTCGGCGCCGGCTCGGGCTCCGGGCCGTGCGGCGTCGGCGGCTGCGCGGGCTCCGGCGGCTGGGCGGGCTCCGGTGGCTCCGGACTGACCGGGCCGGCCCGGTAGATCTTCGCGGCGGCGGGAGCGGCTGCCACCGAGGCGGCGACCTCCTCGGCGGACACCCGGCTCAGGCCGGGCACCGAGGCGCTGGCCCGGGCCGGTGGGGTCTCCGCATCGGTGCGCGGCGTGGGCACCCGGACGGAACCGGAGACCCGGGCCGCCGCGGCGGAGTCACCGCCGGGCGTACCCGCGGCGAAGTCACCACCGGCCGTACCCGCGGCGGAGTCGCCGGGTGCGGGCACCGGGCTTTCGGCGTCGCCGGGCCCCGAGGAGTCGGCGTCGCCGGGAGTGGGCGAGGGGTTGTCGGCGTCGCCGGAGGCGGCGGGGCTGTCGGTGAAGCCGAGGGCGACGGCCGGTCTGTCGGTGTCGCCGAGTGCGGACGCCGCAGCCTCGGCGGACGACGCCGATGCGGACGCGGACGTCGGGGCGGCGGGGACCGGTGGTTCGGGGTCGGCCGTGGTCTGGCTCGACGCGGATGCCGGGTGACCGGCATCACCGTCGCCGGGTGGCGTCACGGTGGCCGGGCGCTCGGCCACCGCGAAGGCGGACCAACTGGCGGGCGGAACGGTCGCACCGGGACGGCGCCGGTCCAGCGGCGGCGCGCTCGCCGCCGGAGCACCAGCCCGATAGGTGGTGGCGGTGGCCGGCGGACCGGGGTGTTCCCCGGCGGACGGCGGCGGCACCGCCGAGCCGGCCACGCTCACCCGCGCCCGCGCGACGGCCACCGGTGCCGGCTGCTCGTCGGCGTCACCGGCGGGGTCGGGCGTGGGTCCCGGGTGGACCGTCTCCGCCGGAACCTCGTGCTCGCCCATCTCGCCCTCCGCACCCACGCTCGCCCCCGACCGTGCCGTCGGCCGGAAGTGCCTGGATCTCACCGTGCCACATTCCGGCCCGGGAGCACAGCCGGAGCGGACGGTTCGGTCAGCCGGCGCTGCTCGGGCTCGCGGAGTGGCTGCCTGCGGCGCTGCTGGTCGGCTTCGCGGCGCTCTGGGTCGGCTTGGCGGCGCTGCTGGTCGGCTTGGCGGCGCTGCTCGACGGCGCGGCGGCGCTCTCGGTCGGCTTCGCCGAGCTGGTGGTCGGCGCGGCGCTGGCGGTGCGGCTCGGCGTCGGGCTCGGCGTGTCGGACGGGCTCGGCGTCGGGGTCGGCGTGGTGCTCGTCGACGGGGTGGGCGACGGGCTCGACGTGGTCGGCGTCGGCTTCGGGGTGCCCGAGGGCTTCGGCGTCGCGGTCTTCGTCGGCTTCGGCGTCGGCGTCGGCTTGGGGGTCGGCTTGGGCTTCGGCGGGTTGGTCGGCACCGTCGGAGCCGGCACCGGCGTGGCCGGGGCCGGGATGGCACCGACCACCCGGGTCGCGGCGTAGAGCCGGGACCAGCGGACCACGGAGATCTTCACGACGTCGCCGGTCCGCGGCGCCTCGACCATCTTGCCGTTGCCGATGTACATCGCCACGTGGTGGATGCTGGTCCAGCTGCTGTTCGAGGCGAAGAAGAGCAGGTCGCCCGGGAGTAGCGCGTTGGGGCTGACGGTGCGGGAGCGGGTCGCGAAGTACTGGTCGCGGGAAACCCGCGGCAGGCCCCGGTAACCGGCCGACCGGTAGGAGGCGAGCATCAGGCCCGAGCAGTCGAACCGGTCCGGGCCTTCCGCCGCCCAGAGGTAGGGATCGCCCAGCTGGGCGAGGGCGTAGCGTACGGCGTCGAGCGCCTGCGGATCGGCGACCAGGCCGTTGATGCTCTGGTTGACGACGTACGGGTTACCGAGCCGCTGCTCGGCGGCGTCCTCCCGGCGCTCGATGTCGAGCAGCATCGCGGCGTTGTCCCGGCGCAGCTTGAGCAGCGCGGCTTCCTGCTTGTGCAGATCCGTCTCGACGCGGGTGAACTCCGCGGTCTTCTCGGTGACCCGCCGCTGCACCGAGGCGTGCGCCTCGCGGGCGACCCGCTCGTCGGTGGTGGCGCGGAGCAGCTCACCGGTCACCGACGTGGTGGCCCGCTCGGCCTTGTCGCCCCGGGTGATCCGTTGCAGGTCGGCGAACTCGCGCAGGCTGGAGCCGAAATTGCCGGTCGGCAGCGCGGCATCGGCCTTGACCGCGTCGGTGGCGGCGCTCTCGGCGTTCCCCCGGGCTCGGGCGAGCGCGTCCTGGGCGTCCTTGAGCCGGCCGGCGGCGACGACCAGCTCGGCCTGGGCCGCGTCCCGCTCGCCCTTGATCCGGAGAAGGTCGTCGCCGAGCTGCGCGACCCGGCCGTCGACCTGGTTGATCTGCGCGATCAGCGGCCCGTCGGCCGGGTTCACGGCGCCGGCCGTGGCAGCCGGCAGGCCCGGCACGGCACCGGCGCCGGGGACGGTGGCGCCGGGGAGGCCCGGGACGGTGCCGGGACGGCCGGCGACGGCGCCCGGCGCCGTGGGCAGTTGAAGGGTGCCGGTGACCTGCGGCCGGGAGCCCGTGCTGGGCACGGTGTCGGGCAGCGGATCGGCCCAGGCGGGTGTGGCGAGCGCCGCGGCCGCGACCGCCCCGAGCAGGGCGGACCAGAGCGCCGGGCGGAGTACCGGTGAGATCACCGGGACCCGTCGCCGTCGCCGTCGGGCCTTGGTGCTGTCGACCATTCCGCTCCCCGTCCGGTCTGATGCGCGCCACGCGTCGTGGGCGTGATGGGACAGGACGGCACTGGTGGTGTGTTCCGCCCCACCTTTGTCTTACCTCACCGACGCAGCGATGTCGATGTGCGGAGGGTGATGAACGGTGAACTGCGTCGCTGCGGCCGACCGCGTCGGCGGTCGGCCCGAACCGCGACGTACGCTCGATCCGAACCCAGGTGGAAGGACGTGGCTGTCGGATGGACGCCGGACTCAAGCGCGAGCTCGAAGCGAAGGTCTACGCGGGGGAGCGGCTGACCCGCGAAGACGGCATCGCCCTCTATGACAGTGACGACCTGACCTGGTTGGGCCGGCTGGCCCACCACAGGCGTACCGAGTTGAACGGCGATCGGGTGATGTTCAACGTCAACCGGCACCTCAACCTGACGAACGTCTGCTCCGCGTCGTGCGCCTACTGCTCGTTCCAGCGCAAGCCGGGTGAGAAGGACGCCTACACGATGCGAATCGACGAGGCGGTCCGCAAGGCCAAGGAGATGGAGGACGAGCAGCTCACCGAGCTGCACATCGTCAACGGCCTGCACCCGACGCTGCCCTGGCGCTACTACCCGAAGGTGCTGCGCGAGCTGAAGGCCGCGCTGCCCAAGGTCAACCTCAAGGCGTTCACCGCGACCGAGGTGCAGTGGTTCGAGAAGATCAGTGGGCTCACCGCCGACGAGATCCTCGACGAGCTGATGGACGCCGGGCTGGAGTCGCTGACCGGCGGCGGCGCGGAGATCTTCGACTGGGAGGTCCGCCAGCACATCGTCGACCACGCCTGCCACTGGGAGGACTGGTCACGCATCCACCGGCTGGCCCACTCGAAGGGCATGAAGACGCCGTCGACCATGCTCTACGGCCACATCGAGGAGCCCCGGCACCGGGTCGACCACGTGCTGCGGCTGCGCGAGCTGCAGGACGAGACCGGCGGTTTCCAGGTCTTCATCCCGCTGCGCTACCAGCACGACTTCGTCGACTCGGCGGACGGCAAGGTCCGCAACCGGATCCAGGCGCGCACCACGATGGCCTCGCCGGCCGAGTCGCTCAAGACGTTCGCGGTCTCCCGGCTGCTGTTCGACAACGTCCCGCACGTGAAGTGTTTCTGGGTCATGCACGGGCTCTCGGTGGCCCAGCTCTCGCTGAACTTCGGCGTGGACGACCTGGACGGCTCGGTCGTGGAATACAAGATCACTCACGACGCCGACTCGTACGGCACGCCGAACACCATGCACCGGGACGACCTGCTCCACCTGATCTGGGACGCCGGCTTCCGCCCGGTGGAGCGAAACACCCGCTACGACACCGTCCGCGAGTACGATGCCGCGCCGTCGATGGCCGAGCGTCGCTCCGAGCCGCAGCAGGTCTGGGCCTGACCCGGCGATGAGCACCGACGAGCAGCAGCGCGCATTTCCCCGGCGCGACGCCGAGGGGCGCGTCCTCACCCTCGGTGACCTGCTCGGCGTGACGCTCGCCGGCCTGGTGATCGGGGTGCTGGCGCTGCTGCTCTTCGAGTGGGCGTTCGCCGCCGTGGGCGCCGGCGGGTTCGGGCGTACCAACGGCTGGCTGGCGGTGATCCTGCCGCTCTGGTTGTTCTGGGACGACTTCCGGGCCTGGGAGTTCGGGGCCGCCCGGGTGGTGGCCGCGCTGGTCGGGATCGCGGTCGGCGTCCTCGCCGGCCTGTTGGCGGCCGGGCTGGCCGCGGGGCTGCCGGCGCTGTTCACCGGCGCGCTGGCCGCGGCGGTGTTCACCGTGGTCTACGCGGTCATCTGGTTTCATGGCGTGCACTGGCTGGCCCGGCGGACGGGCTGAGGCGCGGAGAGAGTGGGAATGCTGGCATGAGCGCGGCCGTCAAGTACACGCTGGGCCGGATCGGGCTGTTCGTCGCCGTGCTGGCGGCCCTCTGGTTCATCGACATGAACGTCTTCCTCCGGCTGATGCTGGCGCTCGTGTTCTCCGCCGCGCTGTCGTTCTTCCTGCTCAAGGGATGGCGGGACGAGATGGCCGGGGAGATGGCGGAGGCGTCGGAGCGTCGCCGCACGGAGAAGGACCGGCTGCGGTCCGCGCTCGCCGGCGACGACCAGCCCACCGAGCCCCCGAACTAGCCGCACGGTGGTGAGAAGGGGCCCCTTCTCTACGCCAGGCGTTGAGCGGGGCCCCTCCTTTCACATGTGGGGCCAGGGGCGGGTGGTGGGCTTGATCAGGTAGGCAATGCCGCCGGAGCCGGAGGCCACCGTGCCGTTGGCGCGATAGCGCTTGGTGCGCAGCCAGATCTGCTCGAACTGCTCGCGCTTGTAGACGTTGCGGACCGCCTCGTTCGACGACGACGCGGGGTCGTTGACGATGACGTCACCGTCGGCGGTGAAGCCGACGATCACGAACAGGTGCCCGGAGGTGCCGTAGTTGGCGCCGTCCAGCTCGCTGGCGAGGAACGACTGCGAGGTGACCACCGGGATGCCCGCCTTGACGTACCGCTCCGCCTCGTCAAGCGAGTGCAGCCGGGTGACCCGTGCCTCCAGGCCGGGGAAGCCGGCCGCGTACGCGGTGTTGAACGGCCAGTTGCCGGCACCCTCGTACTCGTAGTCGTAGGTCATCCGGGCGGCGTGGTCGACGGTCGGGTCGGCGTAGGCCGGGTCGACCCAGGCGGTGTCCGCGGCCGAGGGCCTGCGCCCCCAGTACTCGACCACCATCTCGGTGGAGGTGGGGGAGCACCATGCCTCGCCGCCGCCGTCGTACTGCGGGTACTCGCCGACGTGGACGTTCTGCGAGTAGCGGGGCACGGCCAGCTCGGTGCCCCAGGCGATGCCGCCCCGGCTCGGCGTGACGGTGAACCGGTCCGGCACGTTCGAGGCCATCGCGCCGAGCATCCGGACCCGCGGCGCGGCGGCCTGGCCGGGCGCGCGGTAGAGCGTCAGCCGGAGTTGGTACGACCGCAGCAGCACCCCGGCCGCGGCGTCGTCGATGGCGAACGTGTCGGTCCAGATGCTCGACCACGGGTCGCCCTGGCCGTCGAGCGTGGACCGTTTGATGTCCTGGTCGCCGGAGGCCCAGCGGCCCATGACGTACCACGGGGTGTGTTCCCCGGTGGTGTAGGTGCCGTGCAGCTCGACCTGGATCCAGGTGCCGGCCGGGGTGCTGGCGTTCCACGACGCGACCAGCTCGGTGGCGTCGAACCCGATCCGCCGCTCGGGGGAGGTCCAGGTGGCGTACTCCCAGGTGCGGGTGGTCCCGGTGTGCTCGTCGGTGAACTCGGTGGTGCCGGCGGCGCGGCCGATGGTCAGCGCGGGGTCCCGGCCCGGTAGGGCGCGGGTGCCCCGGTGCGAGCCGCTCCGCCAGTCGGGATAGCGGGAGAACTCCTGGAAGGTGATCTGCTCGTCGTGGGTGACGCCCGGTCGGTGGCCGTGCGCGTGGGCGGGTGCGGTGGTGCCGAGGAGGGTGAGCGCGGTCAGGCCGGCGAGGGCGACCGTACGCAGGGGTCTTCCGAACATGGCAGCTCCACTCCGGAGGCGGCATCGTCGCCGTTCACTGTCGCGCCTGGCGGGAAGTTTCGCCAGATGTTCGGCCATGGAAAATCATTGCCGATGCGAGGACCCGGTCGGGATGGACCTAGATAGAGATGAATGTTGATATGACCATGTAACTGCTGGTGGAGTGTGCGGACAACGGGATCTCCCGTACCCCGAGGAGGTTGTCGATGGCCCTCCATGCGCTCCCGCTCCGCCGCCGGCTGGCGCTCGCCGCCGCCGTCGGCCTGACCCTCGTCACCGCCGCCGCCGGGCCGGCCGCCGCCCGCCCCGCCCCGGAGCGGCCCGGTGAGCAGCCGGCCGCCGTCGCCTACCGGGTGCTCGGCCCGCGGACCGTCGCCGACCGCACCGCGGTCGCCCGCACCGGCGCCGCGATCGACTACTCCGAACACGGTGTGCTGCACGTCACGGCCACCACCGCCGAGGCCGCCGCGATCACCCGGCTCGGCTTCCGGCTGGAGAAGGACGTCACCCCGGCGCCGGCCGGCGGCGCCACCACGTACGCCTTCCCGCCCGCCGACTCGAACTACCACGACTACGCCGAGTTGACCACGGTGGTGAACCAGGTCGTCGCCGACCACCCGAGCATCGCCCGCAAGCTCAGCATCGGCACGTCCTACCAGGGCCGGGACCTGATGGCCGTGAAGATCTCCGACAACGTCGGCACCGACGAGAACGAACCGGAGATCCTGTTCAACGCGCAGCAGCACGCCCGCGAGCACCTGACCGTCGAGATGGCGATCTACCTGCTCAACCTCTTCACCGACAACTACGGCAGCGACTCCCGGATCACCAACATCGTCAACTCCCGGGAGATCTGGATCGTGCCCACGGTCAACCCCGACGGCAGCGAGTACGACATCGCCACCGGCTCCTACCGCTCGTGGCGCAAGAACCGCCAACCCAACAGCGGCTCCTCGTACGTCGGCACCGACCTGAACCGCAACTGGGGCTACCAGTGGGGCTGCTGCGGCGGCTCGTCCAGCGCGAAGTCGTCGGAGACCTACCGCGGCCCGTCCGCCTTCTCCGCCCCGGAGACCACCGCGCTGCGCAACTTCGTCAACAGCCGGGTCGTCGGCGGGGTGCAGCAGATCAAAGCGAACATCGACTTCCACACCTATTCCCAGCTGGTGCTCTGGCCGTACGGCTACACCTACAGCAACACCGCCACCGGGATGACCGCCGACCAGTACAACACCTTCGCCACCATCGGCCAGCAGATGGCGGCGACGAACAACTACACCCCGGAACAGTCGAGCGACCTCTACATCGCCGACGGCACCAGCATCGACTGGATGTGGGGCGCCCACAAGATCTGGGCGTACACCTTCGAGATGTACCCCGGCTCGGCCTCCGGCGGCGGCTTCTACCCGCCCGACGAGGTGATCCCGGCGCAGACCTCCCGCAACCGGGAGGCCGTGCTGATGCTGTCCGAGTACGCGGACTGCCCGTACCGGGCGATCGGCAAGCAGAGCCAGTACTGCTGACCTCACCACCTGTGGTGGGGACCCCGGTTCCACCCCCGCCGGGGTCCCCACCCACCCCCTCCCGTCCGGGCGATCTCCGCTGGTCATGCGCTACCGTGGCACCGACCGTGCCACAGCGAAGCCGGTGCGAAACCGGCGCTGTCCCGCAACTGTGATGCCCCGTACGCGCGGCGTCGGCCTTTTCCGCCGACGCCGACGGACGTGGGACGAGCCAGGTCGCCTGCGGCCCGGTCGCGACACGCGCTCTCGAGGAAGGGCGCCTCGCGGACGGGCCTTTCCACCTGTCGGCGAAGCACCACGCTCCTCGACCGACAGGAGGACCATGACCCGACGTACCCCTCGGCTCTTCGCCGCCGCGCTCGCGGCCGGCGCGGTGCTGCTCGCCGGCTGTGCCGAGAAGACCTCGACCGACACCCCCGCCACCGGCGCCTCGGGCGGCGCCTTCCCGGTCAGCGTGGGCAACCTGACGCTGGAGAAGCGACCGGAGAAGATCGTCTCGCTGTCGCCGACCTCGACCGAGATGCTCTTCGCCATCGGCGCCGGCAAGCAGGTCACCGCCGTCGACGACCAGTCGAACCACCCGGCCGAGGCGCCGAAGAGCGACCTCTCCGGCTACCAGCCGAACGCCGAGGCGATCGCCGCGAAGAGCCCCGACCTGGTGGTGCTCGCCAACGACACCAACAAGATCGTCAGCCAGCTCGTCGCGCTGAAGATCCCGGTCCTGCTCGCCCCGGCCGCGACCACGCTCGACGACACCTACCGGCAGCTCACCGACCTGGGCAAGCTCACCGGCCACCCGGCCGAGGCGGACGCCGTGACGCGGAAGATGAAGGACGACATCACGGCGCTCACCAAGGACCTGCCCAAACGCGCCGAGAAGCTGACCTACTACCACGAGCTGGGCCCGGAGCTGTACAGCGCGACGAGCAAGACCTTCATCGGCACCATCTACGCGCTCGCCGGGCTGGAGAACATCGCCGACCCGGCCGACGCGGGCGGCAAGAGCGGCGGCTACCCGCAGCTCTCCCAGGAGTTCATCGTCAAGGCCAACCCGGACTTCGTCTTCCTGGCCGACACCAAGTGCTGCCAGCAGAGCGCGGACACGGTCAAGGCGCGCAGCGGCTGGGGCGGCGTCATCGCGGTGAAGAACAACCAGATCGTGGCGCTCGACGACGACATCGCCTCCCGCTGGGGCCCGCGCGTCGTCGACCTGCTCCGGACGATCGTCGACGCCACCGCCAAGGTCCCGGCCTGACCGTGGCCGTACGACAGGTGGACCCCGTGCCGGCCGGGACGCCCGATGGGCCCCGGCCGGCCGGTCGGCTTCCCCGCCCTCGTCGCGCAGCCCGGGCCGACACCCCGGCCCGACCGGCCGGGCTGCGCCGACGATGGCTGCTCGCCGGCCTGGTGGCGGTGCTCGTCGCGCTGGTGGCCGGCGTGTCGTTCGGCCCGGTCAGCCTGCCGCCCGGCAGCGTCGCCGCCGAACTGCTCAACCTGCTGCCCGGGGTGCACCTGGACAGCGGGCTCACCGAGCGGGAGATCGCCATCGTCACCGAGCTGCGGCTGCCCCGGGTCGTGCTCGGCCTGCTCGTCGGCGCGCTGCTCGCCCTGGCCGGCGGCTGCTACCAGGGTGTCTTCCGCAACCCGCTGGCCGACCCGTACCTGCTCGGGGTGGCCGCGGGGGCCGGGTTCGCGGTCACCGTGGCGATCGTGCTCGGCGCCGGGGCCGGCGGGGCGCTCACCGGGCTGCCGGTCACCATCCCGCTCGCCGCGTTCGTCGGCTCGCTCGGCGCGGTCGCGATGACGTACCTGCTCGGCGCCGCCGGCGGGCGGGACCGCTCCCCGGCCGTACTGATCCTGGCCGGGGTGGCGGTCTCGGCGTTCTTCTCCGCCGGGCAGACCTACCTGCTGCAACAGCACTCCGACAACATCCAGCAGGTCTACTCCTGGCTGCTCGGCCGGCTGGCCACCGCCGGGTGGCACGACGTGTGGCTGGTCCTGCCCTACTTCGTGTTCACCGCCGTGGTGGTGCTGGCGCACCGGCGCGAGCTGGACGTGCTCTCGGTCGGCGACGACGAGGCCACCAGCCTCGGGCTGCATCCGCAGCGCTCCCGCTACCTGCTGATCGTCGCCGCCTCGCTGGGTACCGCCGCCGCGGTCTCCGCGTCCGGCCTGATCGGCTTCGTCGGCATCATCGTGCCGCACACCGTACGACTGCTCGCCGGCTCCAGCCACCGGGTGATCCTGCCGCTGTCGATGCTCTTCGGCGGCGCGTTCCTGGCGTTGACCGACGTGATCGCCCGGACCGCCGCCGCGCCGGCCGAGATCCCGATCGGCGTGGTCACCGCCCTGCTCGGCGGCCCGTTCTTCGTCCTGATCCTGCGTACCTCCCGCCGGGTCGGCCAGTGAGCGCGGCGCTTGAGGTTCGGGACCTGCGGATCGAGCTGGGTGGCACCCCGGTCCTGGCCGGCATCGACCTGACCGTCGCGGTCGGCGAGTGGGTCACCGTCATCGGGCCCAACGGCGCCGGCAAGTCGACCCTGCTGCGCGCCGTCGGCGGCCTGCTGCCCGCGCCGGACGCCGTCACCCTCTTCGGTACGCCGATCCGCGCGCTGCGCCGCCGCGACCGGGCCCGGGTGGTGGCCACCGTGACGCAGTCCCCGGTGGTGCCGGCCGGCATGGCGGTCTTCGACTACGTCCTGCTGGGGCGCACCCCCTACATGCCGCCGCTGGGTCGGGAGTCCGCCGCCGACCTGGCCGCCGTGCACGAGGTGCTGGACCGGCTCGACCTGGGCGGGTTCGGCCGCCGCGAGCTGGCCACGCTCTCCGGCGGGGAGCGGCAGCGGGTGTTCCTGGCCCGGGCGCTGGCCCAGGGCGCCACCCTGCTGCTGCTCGACGAGCCGACGAGCGCGCTTGACATCGGGCACCAGCAGGAGGTGCTGGAGCTGGTCGACCAGCTCCGCCGCGAGCACGACCTGACCGTGCTCGCCACCATGCACGACCTCTCCATCGCCGGCGAGTACGCCGACCGCCTGGTGCTGCTCGCCGACGGCCGGGTGGCCGCCGACGGCCCGCCGTCGGAGGTGCTCACCGAGCAGCTACTGGCCCGCCACTACCGCGCCCACGTCCGGGTGATCCCCGGCCCCCACGGCCCCCACGTGGTTCCGCTCCGCGTGAAAGGCGGGGGCCCCGCTTAACGCATTCGGTAGAGGCGGGGGCCCCGCTTAACACCCACGTGTTAAGCGGGGCCCCCGCCTAACAAGCGGGCAGGGCGGGTGGGCGGGGCGGGGGTGGGTGGTCAGCGGAGGGTGGAGATGGAGAAAAGTGCGCCCTGGGGGTCCCGCAGGGCGGCGGCGCGCCCGGCCGGATTGTCCCGGGGCGGGACGAGGATGGTGCCGCCCAGCTCGGCGGCCCGAGCCGCGGTCGCGTCGGTGTCCTCCACCGCGAAGTAGACCGTCCAGTACGCCGGCAGGTCCGCGGGCAGGGGCTCGGCCGGCGGCAGCATGCCGGCGACGATGCGGGCGCCGCAACGCCACCCGACGTAGGGGATCGGCCCGGCCGTTCGCTCCTCGGCGTGCCAGCCGAAGACCAGCGCGTAGAACTCCCTGGCCCCTTCCGGGTCGGGGGTGACCAGCTCGTTCCAGCACATCGCGCCGGGCGCGTTGAACAGCTCCGCGCCGCGCATCGCCATCGGTTGCCAGACGCTGAACACCGCGCCGGCCGGGTCGGCGAGCACCGCCATCCGACCCTGCCCGCTGACGTCGAACGGCGACACCAGCACCTGCCCGCCGGCGGCCTCCACCCGGGTGGCGACCAGGTCGGTGTCGTCGGTCGCCACGTACGTCGACCAGATCGGCACCTGGTCCGGCGTGGCCGGCGGGCCCGCACCGGCGACGGCCTTACCGTCCTTCAGGAACACGGTGTAGCCCTCCGCGTCCGGCACGGTGGAGATCCGCCCGGTCCAGCCGAACAGCTTCGGATAGAACTGTCTCGCGTCCTCCAGGCCGGGCGTGGCCAGGTCGGTCCAGCAGGGTGTGCCGGGCTCGACGCCGTTCACGGTGACCCCTCTCGCCAGGAGCGGTCCCGCTGGCCCGCCCTGCCGGCATCGTGGCACCGCCGGCTCGGCCGCCGGGCCGGAACCGGACAAAAGGTCGGCTGAAGGTGGGTCCGACCGGCGACCGCGGCGACCATGGGCACCCGGCCGCGGCGGCCCGGGCCAGGATCATGGACCCTGCCCACGTCACCCGCACCGCCCCCTGTGGAGGGGGTGCATCCCCTAGTCTGGGGGCGCCGTCGACGGCGGTGATGTTGTCCGACCGGACACTGGGGAGGGTCCGTGACCAGTCCGAGCAGGGATCTCGACGTCCAGCCGGAGGCGTTGACGGCGTTCGCCGCCGCCTCCCGGGACCGGGCCACCCGGTTCCGCGAGCTGCACC
This sequence comes from Micromonospora sp. WMMD1128, assembly GCF_027497235.1. NCBI lineage: Bacteria > Bacillati > Actinomycetota > Actinomycetes > Micromonosporales > Micromonosporaceae > Micromonospora > Micromonospora sp. WMMD1128. The sequence goes on along the minus strand of NZ_CP114902.1, from coordinate 6,044,918 downwards.
GGGGGTTCCGCGACGGGCACGTGTCCCGGCACTCCTTCGGTGTGATGCCCGCGTCGTTCAGCCTCGCCGCCGCGTACGCGGAGCAGTTCGAGGCGTGCCTCCAGGGGCTGGAGGAGGGCGCCGAGGTGATGGCTGACATCGCCGAGGGGCTGACCGACACCGCCGACGCCTACACCGGCACGGACGTGGCGACCACCGACATGTTCACGCCGGGCGCCTGAGGGGGCACCGATGAGCACCGAGGCGCTTCAGCGCAACAAGACCTACTTCGAGCAGATCGTGTCGGGCACGCCCGACCCGTTCAAGCCGCTCTCCAACGCCGTGTTGTGGCCGTTCGAGCAGTTGCTGGAGCTGGTTGCCGGTGAGCCGGACGACCTGATGCAGGCCGCCCAGCTCGCGCTGACCACAGGCGAGGCCGTGCGGCAGATCGCCGGCGACCAGGTCGCCGACCGGGCCCGGCTGCGTGGCGCCTGGGACGGCGACGCGGCGGAGAAGTTCCACGCCTCGATGGAGTCCGTCGAGGAGGCGGTCGAGGAACTGGCCAAGGGGCTGGACGGCACCAAGGAGGTGCTCGTCGACGCCGCGAACGCGGCGGTGGAGGCGTTCAACCTGCTGGTCGAGCTGATCCTGGAGTTCCTGCTCTGGTTCCTGACCGAGGTGATCATCGCGGCGGTGGCGGCGGCGCTCAGCGCCGGCGTGACGCTCGCCGCGACGGTGGTGCGGGTGCTGGCGCGGCTGGCCACCACGGTCGGCCGCATGGTCAAGATCGTGGCCCGGTTCGCGGAGATCCTCACCAAGCTGGTCACCAAGCTGGAGAAGGTCGCCGAGTTGCTCACCCGCTACCGCAAGCTGGTGATGGAGCTGCGTAAGGCCAAGAAGGCGTACAAGGCGTGGAACAAGTCCGGCTACACGAAGGAGGCGTTCGCGTTCAAGATGAAACGCGCCGCCATCCTGTTCCCGGGCAAGTTCGCCATCAACCAGGCGTCCCCGGTGAACATCCCGGGCATCGGCGGGGCCCTGCTCGACACCGGGGTGGGCCTGCACGACGTCGCCGACGGCCACAAGGATCGCAACTATCTGGTGGACGGCACCTACCGCGAGGACCTGGGCCCGTACACCAAGGGCGTGCAGAACGTGTTCGACTCGATCGTGAACTGAGAGGCAGCCATGACGTTCCCGGCCCTGGACCGGATCGAGGCGCTGGCCCGCAACCTGGACGGGTGGCAGCGTGAGCTCGGCGCGCGGATGGCCGAGCTGGAGCAGAGCAGCGCCACCGGCGCGAGCGACTCCGGCCTGGTCACGGTCGTGGCCGCCGCCGATGGCAAGATCCTCTCCACCGACATCAACGCGCGGGCGATGCGGTTCGACTCCTACACGCTGGCCGAGGAGTTCACCGCCGCGGCGAACCGGGCGCAGGAGGCCGCCGCCGCCCGCGTGCGGGAGATCGTCGGCGAGGTGATGGGCGGCGCCCCGGCCGCGGAGCGCCGCGCCGACGACGGCTACGGCCACGACCGATACTGAGCCGATGGACGAGACCAGATACCGCGAGGCGATCGGCCGGCTCGTCGAGCCGGGTGAGCGCGTGCTGGCCCAGGCCAAGGCGGACGTCGGCGGCGGTCTCACCCCGCCACCGCCGCCCGAGCCGTCGTCGACCGCCGCGCCGGGCCGGCGGACCGTCGGATCGGTGCTGCTCAACGTGCTCCTGCCGGTTGCCACCTGGGACCGCGGCGACCGCCTGGTCGACCTGGTCGGCTGGGGGATCGCCGGCCGTGGCGCGCCCGGTTCGGCCGCGTCCCGGCTGCACCGGGCGCTCAACCCGCCCCGGCCGGCCGGCGCGGTCCGGGAGACGCTGTTGGCAGCCACCGACCGGCGGCTGCTGGTCTGCCGCACCGGCCCGGTCAAGCTCCTCGCCGGGCGTGACGACGAGGAACGGGCGCTGGCCGAGACCGAGGTGGTCTGGTCGGCGGCGCGCACCGAGGTGACCTCGGCCCGGGTGGGCTGGCACCGGCTCAACCCCAAGCGCCTGCGGTTCGACTTCGCCGACGGCTCCTGGCTCGCCTTCACCGTCCCGATCGCCGAGCCGGGCACCCCGCTGCGGGCGATCGCCGCCGCTCTCGCCGGCTGAGCGGCGTCGGTTCGCCGTGCCTGAGGGGGCGTCGACCGCCCGGGCGTCGACGCCGGCGGGTCAGCCGGCCAGCGGCGCGGGCAGCGGCTCCCGGTGCAGCACCGCCAGCCCGGAGACCGCCCGGGTCAGCGCCACGTAGAGGCGGTTCAGGCCACGCGGCTCGGCGGCCACGATCGCGGCCGGCTCGACGACCACCACATGGTCGTACTCCAGGCCCTTGACCAGCGTCGCCGGGACCACCGTGACGCGCGCCGCGGTCTCGACGTCGTCGGCGGTCGCGGTCTCGACGCCCGCCGCGGCGAGGGCCGCGCGGAGCCGGTCCACCGCGTCGTCGGCCGCGATCACACCGACCGAGCCGTCGTGCGCCAGCGCCGCCCGCACCTCGGCCACCGTCGCGGCCGTCAGGTCCTCGGCGGTACGCACACCGAGCGCGCCGTCGTGGCGAAGTGACCGGGCCGGGGGTACGTCGACGGCGAGCATGGGCAGCAGCCGGTTGGCGAACGTCACCACGGCGGCGGGCACCCGGAAGCCGACGCTCAGCGGCACCACCGCGGCGTCCGGCTTGCCCAGGTGAGCGAGGGACTCCCGCCAGTCGGTGGCGGCCCAGGGTGCGGTGCCCTGGGCCAGGTCGCCGAGGAGCGTGATCGAGCCGTGCTCGCTGCGGCGGGCGATGGCCCGGCACTGCATCGGGGAGAGGTCCTGCGCCTCGTCGACGACCACGTGGCCGAACCCGGCGGGCCGTTCCAGCAGCCCGGCCGCCTCGTCGAGGAGCACCGCGTCGGCGGCGGTCCATCGGGTGGCCTTCGCGGTGCGCCCGACCTTGCCGGCACGGAACAGCTCCTGCTCCTCGGTGGTGAGCAGCCCGTCGGCGGCGGCGGCGAGCGCCTCGGCGTCGGTGCGCAGCCGGTGCAGCAGGCCGTCCGGGGTGAGCGCCGGCCAGACCGCGTCGAGCAGGTCGGTGACCGGTTTGCTGCGGCTCATCCGGCGCAGCCAGGCGTCCGAGGGCGACTCGGCCCGGCGGGCCTCGGCCTGGCGTTGCAGCAGCCCGACCAGCCGGGCCCGGACCCGCTCCCGGCCGGTGGCGTACGGCAGGCCCTCCGCGCGGGTCTCGGTGACCAGGCGGTGCAGCGGGTCGAGCCCGATCCGCCAGCGGAACGAGCCGTCCGACACCATGATCGGCTCGGTCGGCGTACCGATGTGGGCCTCGACGGCGCGGCGTAGCACCTCGGCCATCCGGATGTCGTGCTTGAGCGCGGCGGCGGCCGGCTCGTCGACCGCGCGGACCGGAACCCGGGCCACCAGGTCTTCGACGGTGGCCTGCTCGACCTCCACCTCGCCGAGCGCGGGCAGCACGGCCGCGATGTAGGACAGGAACGCCCGGTTCGGCCCGACGATCAGCACGCCGGAGCGGCGCAGCCGCTCCCGGTGCAGGTAGAGCAGGTACGCGGCGCGGTGCAGCCCGACCGCCGTCTTGCCGGTGCCCGGCGCGCCCTGGACGCAGATCGAGTCGGCCAGGTCGGCGCGGACCAACTCGTCCTGCTCGGGTTGGATGGTGGCGACGATGTCCCGCATCGGGCCGACGCGGGGGCGCTCGATCTCGGCGGTGAGGATCCGGCTGGCCGTGCCGAGTTCCTCGCCCCGGTCGAGGTGCTCGTCCTCGAAGCTGGTGAGGACGCCGTTGTGGAACCCGAACCGGCGGCGCACCGCGACGCCCTGCGGGTCGCGGGCGCTGGCCCGGTAGAACGACCGGGAGACCGGGGCGCGCCAGTCCAGCACCAGCGGCTCGCCCCGCTCGTCGGTGACGTGTCGCCGGCCGACGTGGTAGTCCCGCCCGGCGTGGTCCGGGTCGTCCGGCCCGAAGTCCAGCCGGCCGAAGAAGAGCGGGGTGGTCGGGTCGTCAGCCAGTTCCTTGACCCGCCGGGCCATGTGCCGGCCGAGCTGCTCGGCGGTGTACGCGTCGCCGGCCACCTTGTCGCCGGTGGCGAAGAGCGACTCGGCGCGCTCCCGCATCCGGCGCAGCGCGGCGCGGGAGGTGTCCAGGTGGGCGCGCTCGGTGGCGAGTTCGGCGTCGAGGGTGGTGGTGTCGCTCTGCGTTGCGGGCACGGTGAACTCCCAGGCTCAACATGATGCTCGCTCGCGTGTCCGGGGCGGTTGGCCTGCTCCCGGCGCGGGGACGTCCGCTGCGGTGCATGCTCACCGCGGCCGTCGGGCGGTCAACCACTATACGGAGGCGCCGATCGGCGCCGCCACCGAATTGGCGGTGTGGCCTGAGCCGCCACGGCGCTGCCGCGGGTGTCCGTCGCCCGCCGACGCGGGATCATGGGGGCATGACCGAGGCGCGTTCCGAACAGCACCGGGTGACGATCACCGATCCGCAGGTGATGCGGGCGTTGGCCCATCCGGCGCGGATGGCGATCGTGGAACATCTCAGCGCGTTGGAGGGCGGTGCGACCGCCACCGAGTGCGCCGAGATCGCCGGCCTCTCGCCGAGCGCCACCAGCTACCACCTGCGCGAGCTGGCGAAGTTCGGTCTGGTGCGGCAGGCGGCGGGTCGGGGTGACGCGCGGGAGCGGGTGTGGGAGGCGGTGAACCCGTCGTACTCCGTCGAGGCGGGGCCGGACGCCGACCCGGAGACGCACGCCGCCGAGGCGGCGCTGGTGGAGGCGCACCTGGTCCGGGACGCGCAGCGGGTCCGGGACTGGCTGCGCCGCGTGCCCGACGAGCCGCCCGAGTGGTACGAGGCGTTCTGGTTCAGTGACAGCGTGCTGCTGCTGACCGCCGAGGAGTTGGCCGAGCTGAACGAGGCGGTCCGGGCGCTGACGTCGCCGTACCGGCAGCGGAACCGTACCGACCCGCCGGCCGGGGCGCGGAAGGTGGCGGTGCAGTACCGGGCGATGCCGATCGACTGAGCGGGGCTTGCGTGCCCAGGTGTGAAGGATTATTTTCGAAGTATGTCCTTCACACCTGGGTCGTCGCGTTGGTCGGACGTCTGGCTCGCCACCACCGCCCGGGGCGTCTCCAGCTGCGGCGACTTCCTCGCCGCCACCGCTCTGACCCTCGCGCTCCAGTCCGCCGGGGCCGGTGGGCTCGCCGTCTCCGGGCTGCTGCTCGCCGCGACGCTGCCCCTGGTCGCGCTCGCCCCGCTCACCGGTCGCCTCGCCGACCGGGTGGACAGCCGCGTCCTGCTGGTCACCGCCGGCCTCGTTCAGGCCGGGATCTGCGTGGCCCTGGCGTACGCGAAGGATCCGGTCCTGGTCGTCGCGCTCGTGGCGCTGCTCGCGACCGGCCTCGCGGTCACCCAGCCGGTGCTCGCCGCGCTGGTGCCGGTGATGGTCCGCGCCGCGGACCTGCCCCGGGCCGGTGCGCTCAACCAGACCGCCGGCACCCTGGGCGCGCTCGCCGGGCCCGCGCTGGCCGGGCTGCTCGTCGGGCAGTTCGGCACCCGGGTGCCGCTGCTCGTGGACGCGGTCAGCTACCTGGCGTTGGTGGTGGCCGCGCTGCTCATCCGTACCCGCCGGGGTGGCCGTGGGGTGGCGGCCGACGTCGCCGGGGCGGCCACGCCCGGGTGGCGGCTGCGGCGCGACCCGCTGCTGTTGGTCATGGTCGGCAGCGTGGCCGCGGTGGTCGGCGCGGTCGGGGCGATCAACGTGATCGAGGTCTTCTTCATCCGGGAGACCCTGGACAGCTCCACCACCGTGTACGGCCTGGTCACCGGCTCCTGGACGCTCGGCATCGTGCTCGGCGCCTGGCTGTTCGCCCGGGTCGCCCGCCGGCTCGCCGACGACGGCGCGCTGCTCGGGGCCGGGCTGGTGCTGCTCGGCGGCTGCTGCCTGGCGGTGCTCGCCTCGGCGGCGGTGCCGTCGGCGTGGCTGCTGGTGCCGATCTGGCTGCTGGGTGGCGTGGGCAACGGCGGCAACAACGTCTTCGACCAGTTGCTGCTTGCCCGTCGGGTGCCGGAGGTAGCCCGGGGGCGGGCGTTCGCGGCCTTCGGCGCGGCGGTGCAGGGTGCCGGGATGGGCGGCTACCTGGTCGGCGGACTGCTGCTGGAGGTGGCCGACCCCCGGTCGCTTGTCGCCGCTTGCGGGGTGGTCGGCCTGCTGGTGGTGGTGGCGCTGGCCTGGCCGGTCCGCCGCGCGGTACGCGCCGAGCGCGCCGCCGCCACCCCCGCGCCGCACCCCGCCGCGCCGTCCGCGGTGGGGGTGGGCGGTTAAGCGGGGCCCCTTCCTCTACCGAATGCGTTAATAAGGGGCCCCTCCTTTCATGCCGTGCGGGATGGACCACTTCCGCGCCGGGCCGCGGGGCGGCGCGGGGGTGGCGGGGATACGGTCGGGCCATGGCCGAACGCATCGCCCGTCCCCGCGTGGGGCACATCCAGTTCCTCAACTGCCTGCCCATCTACTGGGGGCTGATGCGATCCGGCGCGCTGCTCGACGTCGACCTGCACAAGGACTCGCCGGACCGGCTGAGCGCCGACCTGGTCCGCGGCGACCTCGACATCGGCCCGATCACGCTCGTGGAGTTCCTGAAGCACGCCGACGAGCTGCTGCTCCTGCCCGACCTCGCGGTCGGCAGCGACGGCCCGGTGCTCTCGGTCAACATGGTCTCGACCCGGCCGCTGGCCGAGCTGGACGGCGCGAAGGTCGCGCTCGGCTCCACCTCGCGCACCGGGGTGCTGTTGGCCGAGCTGCTGCTCGCCGAGCGGTACGGAGTCCGCCCGGAATACTTCCGATGCCCGCCGGACCTGACCCAGATGCTGCTGGAGGCCGACGCCGCGGTGCTGATCGGCGACGTGGCGCTGCGCGCGCTCTACGAGGCGCCCGGCAAGGGCCTCGCGGTGACGGACCTCGGGCAGGCCTGGCACGACTGGACCGGGTTGCCGATGGTGTTCGCCGTCTGGGCGGTACGCCGGGACTTCGCCACCGCCCACCCGGGGCTGGTGAAGGAGGTGCACGAGGCGTTCCTGCGCTCGCGCGACCTGTGCCTGGCCGAGCTGGACCAGGTGGCCGAGGCGGCGGCCCGCTGGGAGCCGTTCGACGCGGCCACCCTGGCGACCTATTTCCGCACGCTCGACTTCTCGCTGGGCGAGCGGCAGGTGGCCGGGCTGCGCGAGTTCGCCCGCCGGGCGGCAGCGTACGGGGAGGTGCCGGCGTTGCCGGCGGACGGGCCGCGGTTCTTCCAGGGCTGAGCGTGGCTCAGTTCGCCGGGCGCAGCAACGCCTCGGTGATCTGCTCGCAGGCCTTCATGCCGTAGTCCCAGCTGCCGACGCTGAACGGGCTCTTGACCATCACACCCATGGTCCAGGTGTCGCCGATGGCCAGGCAGTTGACGTGGTATTCCTTTTCCTTCTGCCGGTCGATCCAGCCGTTCTTGATGGCGATCTTCTTCTGCTCGGCGGCCGGGAACGCCTTGCGGATGCCGAAGTCGCCGGCGCCGCGGACCAGGCGCATCTCGTTGAGCAGCCACTTCGTCCACTTCGGGCCGGCGGCCCGGCCGTCGTCGATGCAGCGGCCGAGCCGTGCGGTGTCGCGCGGGGACAGCAGGGTCCGGCTCCAGCCGCCGTCGGCGGCGACCTTGCTGTCGGTCAGCTCGCAGATCGAGATCAGCCGCTTGATCGAGGCCGCGCTGCCGACGCTCTCGTAGAACTGCTGGGCGCGGGTGTTGTCGCTGTCCCGGATGATCCGCGTGGCGTCGGCGAGCTTCGCGTCGCTCGGGGTCTTGCCGGCCTCGGCGGTGCGGCGCAGGTAGTCGGCGACCACCCAGGATTTGATCAGGGACGCGGTGGTACTGGTCTCGCCCATGTTCTTCGAGCCGATGATCTTTCCGGTGCGCTTGTCCAGCACCGACCAGGCGTACCAGCCCTTGAGGTTGAGGGAGTCGAGGTTCTTGGCCTCGAACGGCAACGGCTCCAGCGACGGCGACGGCGCCGGCCGGGGCCGGGTGTTGCGATCGGTGGGCTGCGCGGTGGACCGCTCGCCCGGGTCGGGACGCGACGCGGCGGTGGGTCGCAGCGGTGAGCCGGGGACCAGCCGGAGCGAGAGGACCAGCAGGCCGACCAGGGCCACGGCCACGGCGGTGAACGCCAGCGGGCGGTGATGGCTGCCGGGCCGTCGCCGGGCACCGGCCATCAGAGCTTCCCGACCGGCTGCTGCGGCACCTTCAGCGCCGCGCCGGGCTGCGGTGTGACGAGCTGGGTGGCGACGCTGGCGCAGACCTTCGACCCGTACGACAGGCCGGAGCCGATCGGGTAGCGCATCATCACCGCGAGACTCCACTTGTCGGTGACCGCCAGGCAGTTGACGTGCCAGTTGCGGTCGTAGACGAGCGCGGTCCAGCCGTTCTTGATGCTCACCGGGCCCTGGGCCTTGATCGAGGCGGGCAGGCCGTCGACGATGCCCCACTTGCCGCCGCCGGACTTCGCCTGCTGGCTCTTGATGCTGCCCCGGACGTTCGCCATCTCGTTCAAGACCCACTTCGTCCACTTGGGCCCGGCGGCCCTGCCGTCGGCGATGCAGTCGCCGAGCCGGACCGCGTCCCGGGGGGACATCCGGGTGAAGCTCCACCAGCCCTCGTAGGAGGGCACGTTGCCGGACTTGGTGTCGGTCAGGCCGCAGATCTTGACCGCGCGCTGGAGCACCGGGTTCAGCTTGTTGCCCGGCTGCGGCTTGTAGGACCCGCCGGCCGCCCGGTAGACCCGGTTCGCGCCGTCGTCGTTGCTGTCCCGGATGGCCACGCTGGCCGCCTTCTTCAAGTCGGCGGTGGGCTGCTCGTCGCCGAGCTGGCGCAGGTAGTCGGAGACGATCCAGGTCTTGAGCATCGACTCGGTGGAGCTGGTCTGGCTCATGTTCTTCGCGCCGGTGACGGCACCGGTCTCCCGGTCCATCAGGGCCCAGGAGAAGAACTCGCCCTTGAAGTTCACCGAGACCGGGGCATCGGCGAGCGTGGGGGGTGGCGGCGCGCTCGGGGCGGGCGCGGGCACCTGCTCGGCGCCGGCACCGATGCCGCCGAGGCCGTCTCCGTTGGAGAGTTTCGCGTACGCGGCGGGCACCAGCATGCCGCCGCCGACGAGGACCGCCACGACGGCGAGCACCAGGGTCACGCGAGGTCGCATGAGTGGGTGGACTCCAGATGTATGGCCGGGGGGACCGGCGCTTGCGCATGTGTTCGGGCCCGATCACCACGAGGCCGGGGGACGGTGGCCTGGGTGGTGGCGATCAACGGCAGCCGATCGGTGTGCCGGGGGAAGTCTACTTCTGGACAGGCCGATCGCCAGATCTCGACACTCGCCGTCTAGCCGGATCGGCGGGACATTGAGCCGCTATGCCGCTCTTGGGGGGTTTCATCGTTGAGAAGTGGTCGACATCACACTCGTTTCCGCAGCTCAGGGCGGTTCACGTGGAGCGTCTGTTCGGTCACGGAAGGTGGCTGCGGAATCCTGTTACACCCTCTGGTGTCATTCGTTGCGAGCTGTAACACTGGCTTCATGTATGGCAACGACTTCGCCCCGCCCGAGGACGCTCCGGGCGGCGGCCTGCTCGGCGAGGTGGAGGCCGCGGAGGCGGCGCTGCGCGAGGCGGCGGCGCGGGCCCGGCGGGGCGGTGCGGCGCCGGACCAGGACTTCGAGGCCTACTTCGCCGACGTCATCGACGCCGATCAGAAAATCGAGCCCCGGGACTGGATGCCGGAGGCGTACCGGAGGACGCTGATCCGGCAGATCGCCCAGCACGCCCATTCCGAGATCATCGGCATGCAGCCGGAGGGCAACTGGATCAGCCGGGCCCCCTCACTCAAGCGCAAGGCCATCCTGCTGGCCAAGGTGCAGGACGAGGCCGGCCACGGCCTCTATCTCTACGCGGCGGCCGAGACGCTCGGCATCACCCGGGACGAGCTGGTGGAGCTGCTGCTCAACGGCCGGCAGAAATACAGCTCGATCTTCAACTACCCGACCCTGACCTGGGCCGACGTCGGTGCCATCGGCTGGCTTGTGGACGGGGCGGCAATCGTCAACCAGGTGCCGCTGTGCCGCTGCTCCTACGGCCCGTACGCCCGGGCCATGATCCGGGTCTGCAAGGAGGAGTCGTTCCACCAGCGGCAGGGATACGAGATCCTGCACACGCTGGCGCACGGCACCCCGGGCCAGAAGGCGATGGCCCAGGACGCTATCGACCGCTGGTGGTATCCGTCGCTTGCCATGTTCGGCCCGCCGGACGGCGACTCCACGCACAGCGCGCAGTCCATGGCCTGGAAGATCAAGCGCTTCTCCAACGACGAGCTGCGCCAGCGGTTCGTCGACATGTGCGTCGGTCAGGCGGAGGTGCTCGGCCTGAGCATCCCCGACCCGGACCTGCGCTGGAACGACGAGCGCCAGGCGTACGACTACACCCAGCCCGACTACGCCGAGCTGATGCGCGTCATCAAGGGCGACGGCCCGTGCAACCGGGAGCGGATGGCGCACCGGCAGCGGGCCCATGCCGACGGCGCCTGGGTCCGGGAGGCCGCCGCGGCGTATGCCGCGAAGCGGGCCGGGCGCAAGGAAGCGGTGGCGGCATGAGCGAACGCACCGAGCGGAGCGAGGGCCGTGAGGGCATGCCCGGCCAGCACCGCATGAGTGGCCAGTCCTCGCCGCTGTGGGAGGTCTTCGTGCGGGCCCGGCGCGGCCTGTCCCACACCCACGTCGGCAGCCTGCACGCCGCCGACGCGGAGCTGGCGCTGCGTAACGCCCGCGACCTCTACACCCGCCGCCAGGAGGGGGTCTCGATCTGGGTGGTGCCGGCGGGCGCGATCACCGCGTCCAGCCCGGACGAGAAGGACGCCTTCTTCGATCCGGCGGCCGACAAGGTCTACCGCCACCCGACGTTCTACGAGGTGCCGGACGGGGTGTCCCACCTATGACACTGTTCGACTTCACGCTCGGCCTCGGCGACGACGCGCTGATCGCGGCGCAGCGGCTCGGCGAGTGGGCCACCCGCGCGCCGGAGATGGAGGAGGACATCGCGCTCGCCAACATCGCCCTCGACCAGCTCGGCGCGGCCCGGCTGCTGCTCACGTACGCGGGCGAGCTGGAGGGCGCCGGTCGCGACGAGGACGCCCTGGCCTACCTGCGCGACGACCGGGAGTTCCGCAACTGCCTGCTTGTCGAGCTGCCCAACGGCGACTTCGGCATGACCGTGGCGAAGCTGTTCTTCCTCGCCGCCTGGCAGTTGCCGCTTTACACCGCGCTGGCCGGCTGCGCCGACGACCGGCTCGCCGCGGTCGGCGCGAAGGCGCGCAAGGAGTCGGCGTACCACCTGGACCACGCCTCGCTCTGGGTGCGGCGGCTCGGCGACGGCACCGACGAGTCGCACCGCCGCATGCAGGACGCGGTCGACCAGGTGTGGCCGTACGTCCACGAGCTGTTCGTGGCGGACCCGGCCGCGCCGGTCGACCCGGCGGCACTGTGGGCCGACTTCGACGCCACCGTGACCGCCGTGCTCGACGAGGCCACGCTCACCCGCCCGGAGGCGGGTTGGAAGCCGGGCGGGGGCCGCGACGGCCTGCACACCGAACACCTCTCCTACCTGCTGGCCGAGATGCAGGTGCTGCACCGCGCCCACCCTGGGGCGCAGTGGTGAGCGCGAGGAGCGCAGCGCAGCGGAGCCCCGCAGTCGCGAACGGAAGGTGGCTCTGGTGAGTGACGCCAGGGCGGCCGTGGCGGCGGTGGTGGATCCGGAGATCCGGGTCATCACCATCGACGAGCTGGGCATCCTGCGCGCGGTCGAGGAGGAGCCGGACACCGGCCGGGTCGTCGTCACCATCACCCCCACCTACACCGGCTGCCCGGCCATGGACGTGATCCGCGCGGACATCCGACGTGCGCTCGCCGCCGCCGGGCACCCGGACGCCGAGGTCCGCACGATCTACGCGCCGGCGTGGAGCACCGACTGGATCTCCGAGCCGGGCCGGGCCAAACTGGCCGCCGCCGGCATCGCCCCGCCGGTGCCGCGCGGCGACGACACGGTGGTGCCGCTTACCCTCGCGGTCCGCTGCCCGCACTGCGGATCCTCGGAGACCACGCAGGTCAGCCGGTTCGGCTCGACCGCCTGCAAGGCGCTGTGGCGCTGCCGCTCCTGCGCCGAACCCTTCGACCACCTGAAGGCGCTGTGACTGTCACCATCACCCGGCCGGTCCGCCGCCGGCCGGTCTTCCACCCGCTTCCCGTCGCCGCCGTCGACCGGCTCACCGACGACTCGGTGTCCATCACCTTCGCGGTGCCCGAGGAGCTGCGCGAGACGTTCGCGTTCTCCGCCGGGCAGCACCTCACGGTCCGCCGTCCGGCCGTCGCGGACGATCCGGAGGCCGAAGAAGCGCGGCGGTCGTACTCGATCTGCTCCACCCCGGACGAGCTGGCCCGGCACGGCCGGTTGCGGATCGGGGTGCGCGAGGTCCCGGGCGGGGCCTTCTCCGCGTACGCCTGCGGCGCGCTGCGTGACGGCGACACCGTCGAGGTGCTGCCGCCGCTGGGGCAGTTCACCTCCGCGTTCACCCCGGGTCGGGCCAGACGGTACGGCGCGGTGGTGGCCGGCTCCGGCATCACGCCGGTGCTCGGGCTGGCCGCGACCGCGCTGGCCGTCGAACCCGACAGCACCTTCACCCTGGTGTACGGCAACCGCACGGCGAACACGGTCATGTTCGCCGAGGAACTGGCCGACCTGAAGGACCGCTATCCGACCCGGCTGCACCTGGTGCACGTCCTGTCCCGCGAGATGGGCGAGTCGGCGCTGCTCTCCGGGCGGATCGACGCCGACCGGCTGACCCGGCTGCTCGACACCGTCGTACCCGGCGACGAGATCGAGGAGTGGTTCCTCTGCGGCCCGTACGGAATGGTGGTGGACGCCAAGGCCGTGCTGGCCGGGCGCGGGGTGCCGGATGCGGCCGTGCACACCGAGCTGTTCCACGTGGATGCCCCGCCGGAGCCGGTACGCCGGCCCACCGCCGATGCCGGCGACACCGACGACACCGGTGTCGAGGTGACGATCGTGCTGGACGGGCGTTCGTCGAGCCTCACCATGGGCCGGGACGAGCGGGTGCTCGACGCGGCCCTGCGGGTGCGGAGCGAGCTGCCGTACGCGTGCAAGGGCGGGGTCTGCTCGACCTGCCGGGCGCGGGTCACCTCCGGCGCGGTGACGATGGCGCGCAACTACGCCCTGGAGCCGGACGAGGTGGCCGCCGGATACGTGTTGACCTGCCAGTCCAGCCCGACCACCGACGACCTGACGGTCGACTACGACGCGTAGCCCGATGGGCTTCTGTCAGCGCCTCGCCGCCTGGTCGTGCCGCACGTGGGCGGTCCAGTAGGTGAGGTCGGAGTGGTGCTCGGTGAGGGTGACCGGCTCGCCGCAAGCTTCCTCGATCATCTTGACCGCGTCGTCGAGGTGCGCCGGCTGGTGGTCCCAGTCGTCGTCCAGGAACAGGTGCAGCCCCACCTCGCCCCGGTCGTCGCCGAGCGCCTCGGCCGCCTCCGGCGACACGAGCACGACGGTGTAGCGGGCCACCTCCCGCTCCGCCTCGGTGAGTGACGGTCGATCGGCACGCGCGTGCCGGCCGAAGCGGTCGATCACGGACGGGATCGGGCCGGGCGACTCCGCCGGGTCGTACGGCCGGAGCCAGGTGGGCTGGCAGGTCTGCATCGAGACTCCCAAGAGGCCAGGTGCGACGGTGCGTCGCAACGTTGCCTGTCATAGTTGCCTTGCGGCGGCCGGAGAGTCAATACTCAACGCTACGGCGCGTGTCGTCAGCGTGACGAGCGACGGTCGAGCGGAAGGTGCGGCATGGCGAAGGCGAATCTGCCCACTGTGGTCGGGCGCGGGCTCGGCGGAGAGCTACGCGAGCTGCGGAGGGCGCGAGGCCTCGCGCTGCGCCGGGTGGCGACCCGGCTGGACTGGCAGCCGTCCAAACTGTCCCGGATGGAGACCGGCGTCCAGGGCATCCAGGCCGCCGATGTCGCGTCCCTGCTGGTGATCTACGGCGTCACCGGGGAGGAGCGTCGGCGGCTGCTCGCGATGGCCGAACGCTCGGCCGAAACCGGCTGGTGGGAGGCGATCGGCGGGCTGTCCGACGAGTCGCGCACGCTGATCCGGCTGGAGGCCGAGGCGGCCGGCATCGTGAACTGGGAGCCGCTGCTGGTGCCGGGCCTGTTGCAGACACCGGACTACGCGCAAGCGGTGATGGTCGGCTGCGGGGTGCCGCCCGACGAGGCGCAGGGGCGGGTGGCCGCCCGCCTCGGCCGGCAGGCGATCCTGAGCCGCGCCACACCGCCCGCACTGCACGCGTTGCTCGACGAGGCGGTGCTGCGCCGGGCGCTCGGCGGTCCCCGGGTGATGGCCCGCCAGCTTCGGCACCTGGTCGAGGCGGCCGAGCGGCCGACCGTCACGCTGCGGGTAGTGCCGTTGGGGGTCGGCGCGCACACCGGGCTCGACGGCTCGTTCGCGCTCTTCGACTTTCCGCGTAACCGGTCGGTGGTCTATCTCGACCACAAGCTGACCGGGCTGTTCCTGGAGGAGGCCGCGCAGGTGGCGCACTTCCGGCGGGAGGCGGATAGGCTGACCGATGTGGCCTTGAGTCACGTCGATTCGATGGCGCTCATCGCGCGGTACGCGGCGGAGCACGAGCGAGAGTGAGCCGAGGATGACCACCCCTGAGCTGTCCGGCGCGACCTGGCGCAAGTCCACCCGCAGCGGCTCCAACGCCAACTGCGTGGAGGTCGCGACGGTTACCCGAGCGGTCGGCGTACGCGATTCGAAGGACCCGGCCGGCCCGGTGCTCGCCTTCGACCGGATGGCCTGGGCCGCCTTCGTCGCCGGCCCGCCGAACCGCTCCTGACGGCTCGCCGCCCCTCAAATGGCGGGAAATCCCTCTCGCCTCCTGGAAGCGGGAGAGATCTTGGAAGCTAAGTGCCCCTCCAGGGGCCATTTCCCTCCAAGATCTCGGCCCTCGCGCGGCGACCTAAGGAGTCACCTCGACTGGTAGGCCCGCAGCGTGCTGCTGGTGTCGTGGGCGAGCAGGACAGCGAAGCAGCCCTTGATCCTCTATATTGCCAACCGTCATCGCCCGTTGCCGGAGCGTCGCGTTCGTCGCGCGCCCCTGGCGGCGGGCGTTCCGCGCATCGGGCCGAGTGGTCGCCCGGGGCGCCACATCGAACGGGGGAGCACCATGACGGGACACCATCGACGACGACAGCGCCGCCGCGCGCTGCTGGCCGGGGTCGTGACGCTTGCCGGCGCGGGGCTGGTGGCGGGCGCGCCGGCGCGGGCGGTGAGCGGCGGCACGCCGGTCACCGACCCGGCGTACACGTTCGCGGCCAAGGTGGTCTTCGGCGACGTGCACGGCTGTTCGGGGGCGCTTGTGGCGCCGCAGTGGGTGCTCACCACCCGGTCCTGTGTGACCGACGGCGCGTCGGCCCCGGCGACCGGTGCGCCGAGCCGGCCGACCACGGTGACCGTGGGCCGGCTCGACCTGGCCGCCACCGGAGGTCACGTCCGGCGGGTCTCCTGGGTGGTTCCCCACCCCGACCGGAACGTGGCGTTGCTGCGGCTGGCCGTCCCGGCGGTCGCAGTCGCCCCGGTGGCGCTCGGCACCACCGCCCCGGCGCAGGGTGAGCAGTTCCAGGCGCTCGGCTTCGGCCGGACGGCCACCGAGTGGGCGCCCGACAAGCTGCACGGCGTGGGTGTCACCGCGGCGGCGGTGACCGACATCACCGTCGACATCACCAACCCGGACAGCGGCGGCCCGACGACCTGCAAGGGCGATGCCGGCGGGCCGACCGTCCGGGTGGCCGGCGGGGTTCCGCAACTGGTCGCCCTGCACGACAGGTCCTGGCAGGGCGGCTGCCTGGCCGAGACGGAGACGCGCCGCGACGCGGTCGAGGTGCGTACCGACGACCTGGCCGCCTGGATCCGGACCAACAGCATCTCCACCTGCAACGCGGGCGGCGGCACGGTGGTGCCGGGGGACCAGTCGAGCCTGGCGATGCTCGGGGACTGGACCGGCGACTGCCGCGCCGACGTGCTTGCGCAGACGGCCGACAACCGGCTGCGTCTCTACCCGTCCAGCGGCGACATGTCGGGCACGGCGCCGTTGTTCCCCGGGCCGTACCCGTACGTCGGCACCAACTGGTCGGCGTCGAACCGCCCACGGGTGCTTGTCGGCGACTTCAACGGTGACGGTCGCTCGGACATCATCGGGGGGACCTCCGACGGCACGCTCACCGCGTGGGCGTCGACGGGTGACGTCTCCGCCGACGGCCGGCTCTTCCCCACCCCGGTCAAGGTCGGCACCGCCTTCACGATCGGGTCGATCCCGCGTCTCCACGTCGGTGACTTCGACGGGGACGGGCGGACCGACCTGCTCGGCCAACTGCTCAACGGCACGTTGAAGGTGTGGACCTCCAGCGGCGACCTCTCCGCCGACGCCCGCCTGTTCTCGGCGCCGGCGCGGGTGGTCGGCGACGGTTTCACCACGTCGGCGGTGCCGCGGATCCTGACCGGTGACTTCAACGGCGACGGCCGTACGGACGTGATCGCCCAGTACGCGGACGGCAGCATGAAGGGCTTCCCGTCCAGCGGCGACGTCTCCGGCGACGGAAAGCTGTTCCCGTCGACCGCGCAGGCGAAGGTGGTCGGCAGCGGCTGGAAGAGCAGTTCGATCCCGCGCATCCTGGTCGGTGACGTGGACGGCGACACCGTCGTCGACCTGGTGGCCCAGTTGGCGGACGGCACGCTGCGGGTCTACCGGTCGTCAGGTGACCTGACCGGCAGCGCCCTCACCTTCCCGGGCCCCTACCTGAACGTGGGCACGAACTGGACGGCGGCGAACCGGCCCCGGATCCTGGTCGGTGACCTCTCCGGCGACGGCCGGACCGACCTGGTCGGGCAGCAGACGGACGGGAAGCTGCTCGGCTTCCGGGCCACCGGTGACCTCTCTGCCGACTACAAGCTCTACGTCACCAGCGAGAACCCGGTCGGGCAGGGCTGGTCGGCCACCTCCATCCCGCGCATCTTCTAACCGCCGATCCGGAAAGCGGTCGGCTACGACGCCCGTCGGAGGGCGTGGTAGCCGACCGCTTTCACCGTTCCCTGAGCTGCTCGCGGAGCTCCTGCAGGGAGTGGCCACTGCGTGCATGGGTCCATTGTCCCCAGCCGTTGATGTCGTGACCCACACAGGCTTTGAGCGCAGGCGACGGTTTGGTGTAGGTGGACCCGTCGGGAAGTCGGATGTTCCCGTCCGCCGTGACCACCGCCCGATGAGTGAGACGCTTGCGCTTCTGGACGTGGACGAGTTCGTCGTCCGGCTCCAACAGCCCGGCCTCGATCAACCTGGAGAGGTCACCGGCATTCCGCTCGCCTCCTACGCCAGCACCGGTGCCGGTGTCGAGCCGCAACAGCCTGCGAAGGACGTCGTTCTCACGGTCAACGAAGGGTTGGGCGTGCCGCTGAAGCAGCGCGTACACCTCGTCGTCGATCTCGATTTCGTGCATAGCCGCGGTCCGCTCCTCTTCCTCGGCTCCGAAGGTCATCGGACGGAACGGGGGCCATTGTGCGCCACGAGGGCGGTTACCAGACTCGGGACTGAGGTCGACGGGTTGCGGGCGTCCACCGGCTTCTCCCGGTGCAGGCGGTCCAGCCGCGCCGCCCTGCTCAGTGCGTTCGCGCGGCCCGACCGGAGGGCCTCGAAGTTCACGAGCTTGCCTCGTGGACTGTATCCGCACGGGTGCCGCTCAAGTCGACGGCATGCTTCGTCGGTGGTCAGGTAGGCGAAGAGATCCTCGTAGTGCAGCAGGAGAAAGACCTCGAAGCATGGGTTCGAGACCGCGCATCGGATGCCGTGTCGGGCGGCCAGAGCGAGTGCGGAAGCGAGCCGGGCGTGCGGTTGAGGCGCCTCCACATCGAATACGACCCACACCTCGTCGTAGGCATCGCCATCGGCTGCGGCCTGGTTCGCCTCGGCGATGGCCTTCTCGACCACCCCGTACGGTTCACCTTTCCCGGAGAGGATGTTGATTCGGACGGTGCCGGCCCGAAGCTCACGTCGTAGCCCCTTGAAGTACCAGGTCTCGGTGTTCTCCCCCTCGCTGCAGATCAGATAGGTCCGACGCTCGTCGTAGCGACCGGTGCGCCGTCGCAGCGGTCGGCTGGTCCGGGTCATCGGGTCGCCTGGCAACGGTGGGTCTCGATGGCCACGTTCACGCTCCAGACACTTGAACTTAAGCCTTCAAAGCGTAAAGCTTTGGTGCTAGAGTTTTCGATGTCAAGCCGCTCGGACCGACGGGTCGAGGAGGTTCAGCGTCTCGTGATCGAGGAACGGCACGGCGCCGTACCGGCCCTTGAGATATCTGCCCTCGACGTCGTCCAGGCCGCCACGCACCCGGAACTCGCTGAGCGGATAGAGGCGGGATGCGCCAGTTTCGTCCTTTTCGGTGAGCCACACCTGATCCCGGGCAAGCCGGATATCACGATGGCGGCCGAGGAGGCCGACGTCGTGGCTGTTGAAGATGAGCTGTGCACCGCGCGGGTTCGTAGCCGGCTCATGAAAGAGCCGGACGAATGCCGCCGTGAGAAGGGGATGCAACTCGCTCCCCAGATCGTCGATGGCCAACAGCCCGCCGGCGTCCAGGGCCCGCACGGCCAGTTGCAGGAGGTCGAACCAGTTGCGGGTGCCGGCCGACTCCCACTGCCAGGGCATGGTGGCCTCGCCGCCCTCGGTGGACGCAGAGTGCAGGAACTCGATCTTCGGCTCCATCGGCCCTGGGGCTCCGCCGCCGTCGCGCTGAACGATCTCCGCGCCGACGATGCCCAGGTCGGCGAAGCGCATGAGGGCGAGCATCCGGTCGTCCGGCAGGCAGTGCGGTGGGCGGCGCGGCGTCGGCTCGTGCTCTGCCGCGATCATCTGCCGCGGACTGAACCAGCGGTAGATCCGGCCGAGCTGGGGATGGTTGAGCGCGGCGGCGGCGGAGAGGAAGAGGCTGTTCGGTCGTACGGTCTCCGCGATCAGCTCACGTGGCCCGGTCAGGTGGTTTCCGAAGTGCAGCGAGTTGCCCTCGCGTTCGAGGTAGACCTGCCGTCGACCTTTCGGGAACGCGTACAGCCACTCCTGCCGGATCGCCTCGTCGTCCAGCGAGAAGCCGAACTCGTACCTGACGTCGTCGACGACGAAGTCGAAGACGAACTCGCTCGGCCGGCTGCCGCTGTCGGCGTCGAGCCGGAACGGCCACCGACCCGGAATGGGCTCCTCCGGAAGCCATCGCTGATGCGAGAGGCGAACCGCGTCGCGGGCGAACCCCAGCGCCTTCACGACGTTGGACTTGCCAGAGGCGTTCGGCCCGAAGATGCCGACGACGGGTAGCGCGTTGAGCCTTTCCCGTGGCACCGGGCGGACCGCGAGGTCAGGGTGCTCATCGGTGGCGACGAGGCTCAACTCGGCCTCATCCCGCAACGAGGCAAAGTTGGTCGCCCGGAAGCGCAGTAACATTTGCCGCCAGCTCCAATCCTCGAATCTTACTTTACCCCTCTTCACTGCCTGGGATGTCAATAACTGACGATCCAGGCCTTCTGATGATGCTTCCAGCATGATGTTATGGGGTCGACGCCGCATGTCGAGGCGGCGGCGAACAGTCCGTGGAGCGCGCGACGTACGCTCGATGGCGTGACGGTGAGCCGGGAGATCGACGACATCCTGCAGCGTGGCGCGGACGGCGGGCGGATCACGCCCGAGGAGGCCCTGCTGCTCTACACCGAGGCGCCCTTCCACGCGCTGGGCGAGGCGGCCGACGCGGTACGGCGACGCCGCTACCCGGACAACATCGTCACCTACCTGATCGACCGCAACATCAACTACACGAACGTCTGCGTGACGGCGTGCAAGTTCTGCGCGTTCTACCGGGCCCCCAAGCACGCCGAGGGCTGGACCCATCCGACCGAGGAGATCCTGCGCCGCTGCGGCGAGGCGGTCGAGCTGGGCGCCACCCAGGTCATGCTCCAGGGCGGGCACCACCCGGACTACGGCGTGGACTACTACGAGGAGCTGTTCTCCTCGGTCAAGACGGCCTACCCGCAGCTCGCCATCCACTCGATCGGCCCGAGCGAGATCCTGCACATGGCGAAGGTCTCCGGGGTGAGCCTGGACGAGGCCATCGCCCGGATCAAGGCCGCCGGCCTGGACTCGATCGCCGGTGCCGGCGCCGAGATGCTGCCGGACCGGCCACGCAAGGCGATCGCCCCGCTGAAGGAGTCCGGCGCGCGCTGGCTCGAGGTGATGGAGCTGGCGCACCGACAGGGCCTGGAGTCGACCGCCACCATGATGATGGGCACCGGCGAGACCAACGCCGAGCGGATCGAGCACCTGCGGATGATCCGCGACGTGCAGGACCGCACCGGCGGTTTCCGGGCGTTCATCCCGTGGACGTACCAGCCGGAGAACAACCACCTGAAGGGCCGCACCCAGGCCACCACGCTGGAATATCTGCGTCTGGTCGCGGTCGCCCGCCTCTTCTTCGAGACGGTGCCGCACCTCCAGGCGTCCTGGCTGACCACGGGAAAGGACGCCGGGCAGCTCAGCCTGCACATGGGAGTGGACGACCTGGGCTCGATCATGCTGGAGGAGAACGTCATCTCCTCGGCCGGGGCCCGGCACCGGTCCAACCTGCACGAGCTGATCGGCATGATCCGGTCGGCGGACCGGATCCCGGCCCAGCGGGACACGCTCTACCGCCGCCTCGCGGTGCACCGCACGCCGGCGGACGACCCGAGCGACGACCGTGTGGTCTCGCACTTCTCGTCGATCGCCCTGCCGGGCGGCGGGGTCGGGAAGTCGCTGCCGCTGGTCGAGGTGAACTGACCGCTCGCACGTGTCTCCGTACCGTGGGTGACGGCCGTCGTTGGGTCGAACGGCCGAGGGTTGCTGGGCGAAGGGATCCTTTCGGCGGGCCGGTCGACCGGCCTCCGCCGCCGGGGATGGCGAGGAAGATCGCGGACCGCTAATGTCCCCGCCCATACGCTTTTTCCGCGCCACCCGGGGGCCGCTCTGGTGACATCGGGTGACCGGGAAGTCGACCGCCTGACGGTTGTCCTCCATCGGCCCATGAGGGCCGTCCACATAACGCACCGCGGCCGGGGCGGGATGGGTGACCATCCCGCCCCTGCTGTCGGTCGAGGTAGGTGGGAATTTCCACCCGCGCATCGGCTGGCGCACCGCCGCGTCGCTCCGGTACCGTCCGTTCGTTCCGTGCGTGATCTGCGCTTCCCTACCCCCCGGGGGAACCATGACTTTCCGTTACCGCTCCACACTGGCCCGTGCCGGTGTGGTGGCTCTGCTTTCCACCGCCGGCCTCGGCGCCGTCACCGGACCGGCGCACGCCGCCGGCGAGTCCGACCTCACGCTCATCCCGCTCAGCTACAAGCTGGCCAAGGGCGTCGACGAGGCCAAGGCCAAGCCGTTCAAGTTCCAGGTGAACAACACCACCGGCACCGTCGACGCGAAGGGCGTCCGGGTCACGGTGGAGACGAAGGGCCTCAAGGCCAAAAAGGTCGGCGTGCTGGTCCCGGACGGCTGCACGGTGACGGGGACCGCCTTCTCCTGCCTGCTCGGTGACCTGGCCGCCGGCACCACCGAGGACTTCGGCCTCCCGCTCTTCTCCACCGGCGGCAAGGGCGCGGCGGGCACGCTCACGGTCTCGATCAGCGCGGCCAACGGCAACGGGATCCTGGACTCCGTCGACCACGACATCGCCGTCACCGCCCCCGGCTACGACCTCACCACGTGGGTGCAGGACGTCTACGCCGACGTGGACGTGGACGGCGACGTCGCGGGCGAGGCGGACCTCCGTCCGGTCCGGCCGGGCGAGACCGCGCCGCTGGACTGGGCCGTGTTCAACGACGGCAGCCGCAAGGCCACCGGCATCACGTACGGGATCACGCTGCCGGCCGGCGTCACCTTCGCCGAGCTGCCCGAGGGCTGCGTCGAGCAGGTCCTGGGCACCGCGCAGGCGCTCTGCGAGGACCGGGGCGCGGTGCTGAAGCCCGGAGAGTTCTACACCGCCGACGTCCGGGTGACGGTCGGTGCGGACGTGACCGAGAAGCTGCTCGGGCCGGGCATCGTCTGGGCCAAGGGCAGGGACTCCGCCACCGGGGAGCCCGAGGAGGCCCCGCGCGTCGCCAGCTCGGCCCAGCGTCGCGCCTTCGCCGAGGTCGACGACGGCGACAACACCGCCCAGTTCGACGTCTTCGTCGACCCGAGCGCGGAGCCGAGCCCGAGTCCGACGGTCACCCCGACCGCCGAGCCGACCCCGACCGCCGAGCCGACCCCGAGCGGCAGCGTGACCCCGGTCCCGACCCCGACCACCGGTGGTGGCAACGGCGGCGGCTCCGGCGACGGCGGCCTGCCGGTGACCGGTATGCAGGTGGGCCTGATCGGTGGGATCGGCGCGTTGGTGCTCGCCGCCGGCGCGGCGCTGCTGATGCTGTCCCGGCGTCGCAAGGTCGTCCTGGTCGCGCCGAACGAAGAGCGCACCGAGGGCTGACGTCGCGCCGAACGAGGAGCGCACCGGGGACTGACCCGAAGACCGCACGACGCGGGGGCGGGGTGGGCGACCACTCCGCCCCCGCGCCGTACCCGGGTGGCGTGGCTGGCAGAGTGGAGGGGTGAGTAGTCGTTCCCCGCAGGGCCGGCGCGCCAGCCTGGAGAAGCAGCCGCACGAGGTCGCCGCCATGTTCGACGGGGTGGCGGCCCGCTACGACCTGACCAACACCGTGCTCTCCTTCGGGCAGGACCGGCCCTGGCGGCGGGCCACCCGGGCGGCGCTCGGGCTGCGCCCCGGCGAGCGGGTGCTCGACGTGGGCGCCGGCACCGGCGTCTCGACCGAGGAGCTGGCCCACTCCGGGGCGTACGCGGTCGGCGCCGACCTGTCGCTCGGCATGCTGCACGCCGGCAAGCGCACCCGCCCGGCGGTGCCGCTGCTGGCCGGGGACGCGCTGCGGCTGCCGTTCGCCGACGCCAGCTTCGACGCGGTGACCATCTCCTTCGCGCTGCGCAACGTGAACGACACCGATGCCGCGCTGCGCGAGCTGGCCCGGGTCACCAGGCCGGGCGGGCGGCTCGTGGTGTGCGAGTTCAGCACCCCGGTCAACCCGGCGTTCCGCACGGTCTACCTGTCGTACCTGATGCGGTCGTTGCCGGCGGTGGCCCGGACGGTGTCCAGCAACCCGGACGCCTACGTCTATCTCGCCGAGTCGATCCGGGCCTGGCCGGACCAGGCCGCCCTGGCGGCGCGGGTCGGCGCGGCCGGCTGGGGCCGGGTGGCGTGGCGCAACCTGACCGGCGGTGTCGTCGCCCTGCACCGTGCCGTCCGGAGCTGACACTTCAGTCCCATTTCGTGAATGTCGGACTTATCCGTCATGGTCGCCGTAGGCTCGCGGCCATGACGCGATCCGACCACGCCACCACCACCGACGACGACGCCGCCGAGTTGGTCGCGCAGCTGACGGAGTTGGCCGGCGCGGATCCGGTGGAGATGCGCCAGGTGGTCGCCGAGGTGCTGGCCGCGCTGGACCGCGCGGCCGGCGGCGCGCTGCGCGACCACCTGCCCGAGACGATCCGGCTCGACGCCGGTCTCGGACCGGCCGCGCCGACCCGCCCGTGACCGATCTCCACCCGCTTACCGGACGGCTTCCGGGAAGTTAGGACCCCCTCAGCGCGTACTGGTGTAACGCCGGTCATAGACTCCAACCCGATCGGCTTGTGAAGCATTTCACGAGCATGCGGGAGGAGGCGCGGATGACCGCGGTGGAGAACGACGCCGACGTCATCGTCGTGGGCGCCGGTCCCGGAGGATCGGCCACGGCATACCACCTGGCACGGCACGGCGTACGCGTGCTGCTGCTGGAGAAGACGGAGTTCCCCCGGGAGAAGGTCTGCGGCGACGGGCTCACCCCCCGCGCCGTGCGGCAGCTGATCCGGATGGGCGTGGACACGTCCCCCGAGGCCGGTTGGTTGCACAACAAGGGCCTGCGGGTGATCGGCGGCGGGGTGCGCCTGGAGCTGGACTGGCCCGACCTGGCCAGCTTCCCCAACTACGGCCTGGTCCGGACCCGGCTCGACTTCGACGACCTGCTCGCCCGGCGGGCCGTCGACGCCGGGGCGACGCTGCGTACCGGCGTCAACGTGCTCGGCCCGGTGCTCGACGCCGACGACCGGGTGACAGGCGTGCAGGCCGAGGTCGGCCCCGGCAAGGAGCCGGCCACCTTCCACGCGCCGCTCGTGGTCGCCGCGGACGGCGTCTCCGGCCGCTTCCCGCTCGCCCTCGGCATGGCCAAGCGGGAGGACCGGCCGATCGGCGTCGCGGTCCGCCGCTACTACCGCTCACCCGCCAAGCACGACGACGACTACCTGGAGTCGTGGCTTGAGCTGCGGTCCAAGGGCAACGAGGCGCTGCTGCCCGGCTACGGCTGGATCTTCGGCCTCGGCGACGGCCGGGTGAACGTCGGCCTGGGCGTCCTCAACTCCTCGTCGGCCTTCGGCAAGACCAACTACCGGCGACTGCTCACCGACTGGCTGGCCAACACCCCGGAGGACTGGGGGATGACCGACGAGGCCAACGCGGAGGGGCCGATCCTCGGCGCCGCGCTGCCGATGGGCTTCAACCGGGTCCCGCACTACAGCCGGGGCGTGCTGCTCGTCGGCGACTCCGGCGGCATGGTCAACCCGTTCAACGGCGAGGGCATCGCGTACGCGATGGAGTCCGGTGAGCTGGCCGCGGAGGTCGCCGTGCAGGCGCTCGCCCGCCCGGCCGGCGCCGAGCGGGAGCGGGCGCTGATGGCGTACCCGCAGGAGCTGAAGGCCCGCTTCGGCGGCTACTACCGGCTCGGCGGGATCTTCGTGAAGCTGATCGGCCGCCCCGAGGTGATGCGGATGGCCACGAAGCACGGCATGCCGCACCCGATGCTCATGCGCTTCGTGCTCAAGCTGCTGGCGAACCTGACCGACCCGCGCGGCGGGGACGCGATGGACCGGGTCATCAACGCCATGACGAGGGCGGCGCCGGCCGTGTAGGAGACCACCGGTCCGGGGCCACCGGCCCACGGAGCGGACCGAGATCGACCCCCGCCGACCGCGGTCGTCAGGGACGTGAATAGTGTGATTTTGGCCAACCACCGAGGTCAGGGAAGGACGAGCAGGGGACAACGATGACGCTCTCGCCTTATGCACCCATCATCGGGCTGTTCGCCCTCGCCGCGGGGTTCGCGCTGTTCTCCGTGGCCGCCGCCCGATTCGCCGGCCCCCGGCGTCTGAACAAGGCCAAGCTCGAGGCGTACGAGTGTGGCATCGAGCCGAGCCCGCAGCCGGTCGGCGGCGGCCGGTTCCCGATCAAGTTCTACCTGACGGCGATGCTCTTCATCGTCTTCGACATCGAGATCATCTTCCTCTACCCCTGGGCGGTCTCGTTCGACGCCCTGCCGATCTTCGGCTTCGTGGAGATGGTCATGTTCATCGTCGCGGTCTTCGTCGCCTACGCCTACGTGTGGCGGCGCGGCGGCCTGGACTGGGACTGAGGAGGTAGCAGATGGGCATCGAGGAGAAGCTTCCCTCCGGCGTCCTGCTCACCAGCGTCGAGAAGCTGGTCAACTGGTCGCGGAAGTCGTCCGTCTGGGGCGCCACCTTCGGCCTGGCCTGTTGCGCCATCGAGATGATGGCCGCGGGTGGCCCGCACTACGACATGGGCCGGTGGGGCATGGAGGTCTTCCGCGCCTCGCCCCGGCAGGCCGACCTGATGATCGTGGCCGGCCGGGTCAGCCAGAAGATGGCCCCGGTGCTGCGGCAGATCTACGACCAGATGGCCGAGCCCCGCTGGGTCATCTCGATGGGCGTCTGCGCCAGCAGCGGCGGCATGTTCAACAACTACGCCATCGTGCAGGGCGTGGACCACGTCGTCCCGGTCGACATGTACCTCCCCGGCTGCCCGCCCCGGCCGGAGATGCTCATCGACGCCGTGCTCAAGCTCCGCGAAAAGATCATGTACGAGCCGCTGGGCCCCAACGGCCGCAAGATGCTCGAGGCCCGCAAGGCGCGCGGTGACGTGCCGGTCGTGCCGTACGGCTCGATGCCCTCGTCGTACCGCAACGACAAGGCCCGGCGCGCCGAGTGGACGAAGGCCGTCCGCGAGGGGCGCGAGGAGCAGCTGCGGATTGAGAACTGGATGAACGCGCAGAACCACCTCCAGACGCAGGGGGGCCCGAAGTGACCGACGACCGGACCAACGACGGCGGGGTCCCGGTACCCACCACCCCGGTCGGCGCCAGTGGCACCGCGCCCGCGGAATACCCGCCGGCCAGCCCCGCCGGGCGCGGGATGTTCGGCAACCAGGGCACCGGCGACGTCTCCGGTTACGGCGGCCTGGTCCGCCCGCGCCGGCCGATCGAGGAGGCCGCCCGCCCGTACGGGAGCTACTTCGACGAGGTGCGGGACGCGCTGGAGGAGGCGTACCCGCAGTTCGGTGACGCGATCGAGAAGGTCGTGGTCGACCGGGGCGAGTTGACCCTGCACGTGCGGCCGGAGCGGATCGCCGAGGTCTGCCAGGTGATGCGCGACGACCTGTCGCTGCGCTTCGAGCTGTGCTCGTCCGTGTCCGGGGTGGACTACCTGGGCGCCGACGGTCGTCGGCTGCACGTGGTCTACCAGCTCACCTCGATGACCTACCGGCGGCTGGTCCGGTTGGAGGCCGCGGTCTCCGCCGAGGACCCGCACCTGCCGAGCGTCACCGCCGTCTACCCGACCGCCGACTGGCAGGAGCGGGAGACGTACGACATGTTCGGCATCGTCTTCGACGGCCACCCCAACCTGACCCGGATCCTCATGCCGGACGACTGGGAGGGGCATCCGCAGCGCAAGGACTACCCGCTGGGCGGCATCCCGGTGGAGTACAAGGGCGCCGAGATCCCGCCGCCGGACAAGAGGCGGTCGTACCAGTGAGCGCGAGGAGTGCAGCGAAGCGGAGCCCCGCAGTCGCGAACGGAGGGTTGGCACTGTGACCACGTCGAACTACGCGACCGAGCGCGAGACCACCGAAGGCAAGGTCTTCACCGTCACCGGTGGCGACTGGGACCAGGTCGTCTCCGGCACCGACCCGATCAACGACGAGCGGATCGTCGTCAACATGGGTCCGCAGCACCCGTCCACGCACGGCGTGCTCCGGCTGATCCTGGAGCTGGAGGGCGAGACGGTCCGCGAGGCCCGTTCGGTCGTCGGCTACCTGCACACCGGCATCGAGAAGAACCTGGAATACCGCAACTGGGTCCAGGGCTCGACGTTCGTGACCCGGATGGACTACCTCTCGCCGATCTTCAACGAGACGGCGTACGCGCTCGCGGTGGAGAAGCTGCTCGGCGTCACCGACGACATCACCGAGCGGGCCACCACCATCCGCGTGCTGATGATGGAGCTCAACCGGATCTCCTCGCACCTGGTCTGGCTGGCCACCACCGGCATGGAGCTGGGCGCGATCAACATGATGTTGTACGGCTTCCGCGAGCGGGAGTACATCCTCGACATCTTCGAGACCATCACCGGCCTGCGGATGAACCACGCGTACGTGCGGCCGGGCGGCGTGGCGCAGGACGTGCCGGACGACGCGATCCGCAAGATCCGCGACTTCCTGGCGCTGATGCCGAAGAAGCTCAAGGAGTACGAGAACCTGCTCTCCGGCCAGCCGATCTGGATCGAGCGCACCCAGAACGTGGCGGTGCTCGACACCACCGCCTGCGTGGCGCTCGGCATCACCGGCCCGGTGCTCCGCTCGGCCGGGCTCGCCTGGGACCTGCGCAAGACCATGCCCTACTGCGGGTACGAGACGTACGAGTTCGACGTGCCGACCCACACCGACGGTGACGTGTGGGGCCGCTACCTGGTCCGGCTGGCCGAGATGCGCGAGTCGTTGAAGCTTGTCGAGCAGGCGCTGGACCGGTTGAAGCCGGGCCCGGTGATGGTCTCCGACAAGAAGATCGCCTGGCCGGCGCAGCTCGCCATCGGCGTCGACGGCATGGGCAACTCGCTGGAGCACGTCGCCAAGATCATGGGTCAGTCGATGGAGTCGCTGATCCACCACTTCAAGCTCGTCACCGAGGGTTTCCGGGTCCCGCCGGGCCAGGTGTACGTCGGCATCGAGTCGCCCCGCGGCGAGCTGGGCGTGCACGCGGTGTCCGACGGCGGCACCCGGCCCTACCGGGTGCACTACCGGGAGCCGAGCTTCGTCAACCTCCAGGCCCTGCCGGCGATGGCCGAAGGCGGCCTGATCGCCGACGTGATCGCCGGTGGCGCCTCGCTGGACCCCGTGATGGGTGGTTGTGACCGATGAGCTTTACCGAAACGACCCGCGCCCGGGCGCGCGAGATCATCGCCCGGTACCCGGCGGACCGGTCCCGCTCGGCACTGCTGCCGCTGCTGCACCTGGTCCAGTCCGAGGAGGGTTACGTCTCCCCGGCCGGCGTCGAGTTCTGTGCCGAGGTGCTCGGGCTGAACAAGGCGCAGGTCGGCGCGGTCGCCACCTTCTACACCATGTACAAGCGCAAGCCCACCGGCGACTACCTGGTCAGCGTCTGCACCAACACCATGTGCGACGTGCTCGGCGGGCAGGTGGTCTACGACACGCTCGCCGAGCACCTGGGCGTCGGGCACGAGGAGACCACGGCCGACGGGAAGATCACCCTGGAGCACGCCGAGTGCCTGGCGGCGTGCGACTACGGCCCGGTGATGACCGTCAACTACGACTTCTTCGACAACGTCGAGCCGCAGGGCGCGCTCGGCGTGGTGCAGGAGTTGCAGGCAGGCGGCCGGCCGATGCCGACCCGGGGCGCCCGGCTCTGCACGCTGAAGGAGATGGCGGTCCAGCTCGCCGGGTTCGCCGACGAGCGGGACGACGCGGTCGCCGACGGCGGGCCGGGCGAGCCGAGCCTGCGCGGCCTGCGCCTGGCCGAGCAGCACGGCATCGCGGTGGCGGGCTACGACCCGAAGACGCCGATCCGCAGCAAGGCCGAGGCCGACCGGGCCGCCGCCGAAGCGAAGGCGAAGGCCGAGGCCGAGAAGCCGGCCCCCGCCCCGGAGAAGGCAGCCGAGCCGGCCAAGGCCGACCCGACCGCCAAGGCCGACACCGCCGGCAACGCGGGTGCGGCCGAGCCGGCGACGCCCGCGGCGGCCAGCGGCAGCACCGCCCCGGACGTGAAGGCGCCGGACGACAAGTCGCCGCAGCTGCGTACCGCCGAGACCCGGCAGCCGGACGCGCGGACCGCGGTGGCGGACGCACCGGGCACCAAGGTCCCGGTGGACGGCCCCGCACCGGCGCCCCGCGACGCGCGGGCGGCGGAGGCGGCCGGCGTGGCGGCCAACCCGCCGGCCGGCGACGGCAAGCCCGCCGGCGACGACGCCGGCGCGCAGGAGCGCAACCTCAAGGACGCCGAGGCCGGTACGGACGCCGACGGCGCCGACCCGGCGGACGCGAACGGAACGGGGGTCCGCAAGTGACCACGCCTCGGCCGGAGACGCTGGCCAAGCTCACGCCGGTGCTCACGAAGCGCTGGCTGTCGCCGGACGCCTGGCGGCTCGGCACCTACGAGAAGCTGGACGGCTACGCCGCCCTGCGCAAGGCGCTCAAGGCGCACCCGGACGACCTGATCCAGCTGATCAAGGACTCGGGGCTACGCGGCCGGGGCGGCGCGGGCTTCCCGACCGGTCTCAAGTGGGGCTTCATCCCGCAGGGCGACGGGAAACCGCACTACCTGGTGGTGAACGCCGACGAGGGTGAGCCGGGCACCTGCAAGGACCTGCCGCTGATGACCCACGACCCGCACTCGCTCGTCGAGGGCGTTATCATCGCCTCGTACGCGATCCGGGCCAACCGGGCGTACATCTACATCCGCGGCGAGGCCGTGCACGCGGCCCGCCGGCTGCGCAGCGCGGTCGCCGAGGCGTACGCCAAGGGTTACCTCGGCCGCAACATCCTCGGCTCGAAGTTCGACCTGGAGCTGGTGGTGCACTCCGGCGCCGGGGCGTACATCTGCGGCGAGGAGACCGCGCTGCTGGACTCGCTTGAGGGCTTCCGGGGGCAGCCCCGGTTGCGCCCGCCGTTCCCGGCGACCCACGGCCTGTACGCCAGCCCGACGGTGGTGAACAACGTCGGCACCATCGCCAGCGTGCCGTACATCGTGCTCGGTGGCGTCGACTGGTGGAAGACCATGGGCACGGAGAAGTCGTCCGGTCCGATGATCTACTCGCTCTCCGGCCGGATCGCCGAGCCGGGGCAGTACGAGGCGTCGATGGGCATCACGCTGCGCGAGCTGATCGAGCTGGCCGGCGGGATGAAGCCCGGGCACGAGCTGAAGTTCTGGACCCCGGGCGGTTCCTCGACGCCGCTGCTCACCGCCGAGCACCTGGACGTGCCGCTGGACTTCGAGGGGGTGGCGGCGGCCGGCTCGATCCTGGGCACCACGGCCACCCAGATCTTCTCCGACCAGGACTGCCCGGTGTACGCGACCTACCGGTGGCTGGAGTTCTATCACCACGAGTCGTGCGGCAAGTGCACCCCGTGCCGGGAGGGCAACTACTGGATGGTCCGGGTCTACCGGCGCATCCTGGCCGGCCAGGGCACCCACGAGGACCTGGACACCCTGCTCGACACCTGCGACAACATCCTCGGCCGCTCGTTCTGCGGCCTGGGTGACGGTGCGACCAGCTCGGTGACCTCGTCGCTGAAGTACTTCAAGCAGGACTACCTCGACTACATCGAGGGACGTACCGCGCCGAAGCTGTCGGACAAGCAGCTGGTGGGAGCCCACTGATGACGGACGTAGCCAAGCAGACCGAGACCGTCACGCTGACCATCGACGGGGTCGAGGTCACCGCGCCCAAGGGAACGCTGCTGATCCGGGTCGCCGAGCAGATGGGCACCGAGATCCCGCGCTTCTGCGACCACCCGCTGCTGGCCCCGGCCGGCGCCTGCCGGCAGTGCCTGGTGGAGGTGGAGGGCCAGCGCAAGCCGGTCGCCTCCTGCACCCAGACCGTCGCCGACGGGATGGTGGTGCGGACCCAGCTCACCTCGCCGGTCGCGAAGAAGGCCCAGGAGGGGGTGATGGAGCTGCTGCTCCTCAACCACCCCCTGGACTGCCCGATGTGCGACAAGGGCGGCGAGTGCCCGCTCCAGAACCAGGCGATGTCCACCGGCCGGACGGACTCGCGGTTCCACGAGCACAAGCGGGAGTACCCGAAGCCGCTGCCGATCAGCACCCAGGTGCTGCTCGACCGCGAGCGGTGCGTGCTCTGCCAGCGGTGCACCCGGTTCTCCGAGGAGATCGCCGGCGACAAGTTCATCGACCTGATGGGACGCTCCTCGCACGAGGAGATCAACATCTACCGGGACGACGCGTACGGGGAGGAGGGCGACGAGGGGGACGTTCCCTTCAACTCGTACTTCTCCGGCAACACCGTGCAGATCTGCCCGGTCGGCGCGCTCACCGGCTCGCAGTACCGGTTCCGGTCCCGCCCGTTCGACCTGGTCTCCTCGCCGAGCGTCTGCGAGCACTGCTCGGCCGGGTGCGCCCAGCGCACCGACTGGCGGCGGGGCAAGGTGCTGCGCCGGCTGGCCGGCGACGACCCGGCGGTGAACGAGGAGTGGAACTGCGACAAGGGCCGCTGGGGCTTCCAGTACGCTCGCGCGTTCGACCGGCTCACCACCCCGCTGGTGCGGGACGAGAAGACCGGTGAGCTGCGCGAGGCGTCCTGGAGCGAGGCGTTCACCCGGGCCGCCGAGGGGCTGCGCGCGGCCCGCGACGGCGCGACCGGCACGGCGGTGCTCACCGGCGGCCGGCTCACCGTCGAGGACGCCTACGCCTACGCCAAGTTCGCCCGGGTCGCGCTGCACACCAACGACATCGACTTCCGGGCCCGCCCGGTCTCCCGCGAGGAGGCCGACTTCCTGGCCAGCAGCGTCGCCGGGGTCACCGACGTGACCTACGCCGACATGGAGGACGCGCCCGCGGTGGTGCTCGTCGGCCTGGAGCCGGAGGAGGAGTGCCCGATCCTCTTCCTGCGGCTGCGCAAGGCGTACCTGAAGAAGAAGCTCACGGTGTACGCGATCGCGCCGTTCGCCACCCGCGGCCTGGAGAAGCTCGGGGCGAAGCTGGCCCGGGTCGTGCCCGGCGAGGAGGCGAGCGTGCTGGCCGAGCACGCCACCGTCGCCGAGGCGCTGGGCCAACCCGGCGCGATCCTGATCGTCGGCGAGCGGCTGGGCGCGGTGCCCGGCGGCCTGTCCGCCGCGGCGGACGTGGCCCGGCGTACCGGCGCCCGGCTGGCCTGGGTGCCGCGGCGCGCGGGTGACCGCGGCGCGGTCGACGCGGGCTGCCTGCCCAACCTGCTGCCCGGCGGCCGGGTGGTCACCGAGCCGGCGGCCCGCGCGGAGCTGGGCGAGGCGTGGGATCTGCCGGCCGGCGTGATCCCGAGCCAGGCCGGCCGCGACACCGACGGCATCCTCGCGGCGGCTGTCGACGGAAAACTCGGCGCCCTGGTGGTGGCCGGGGTGGACCCGGCCGACCTGGCCGACCCGCGCCGGGCCGAGGCGGCCCTGGACGCGGTGCCGTTCCTGGTCAGCCTGGAGCTGCGGATGAGCGCGGTGGCGCGGCGCGCCGACGTGGTCTTCCCGGTCGCCCCGGTGGTCGAGAAGGCCGGCAGCTTCCTCGACTGGGAGGGCCGGCTGCGCACGTTCGAGCGGGTGCTGGAGACCGGCGCGATGACGGACGGCCGGGTGCTCGACGCGATCGCCGCGCAGCTCGACGTGCGGCTCGGCGCCGGTGACGTGACGAGCGTGCGCCGGGAGTTGGGCGCGTTGCCGCGTACCCGGATGGATCGGCCGTCCGCGCCCTCGGTCGAGCCGGCGGCCGTGCCGCAGCCCGGCCCGGGCGAGGCCGTGCTGGCGACCTGGCACCAGCTCGTCGACCTGGGCAGCCTCACCGACGGCGACGAGCACCTCGCCGGCACCGCCCGCCCGCCGGTGGTCCGGCTGGGCAAGGGCACCGCCGAGGCGCTCGGCGTGGCCGACGGCGACCCGGTCACGGTCGGCACCGACCGCGGCGCGGTCACCCTGCCGGCGGCGATCACCGAGATGCCGGACGGCGTCGTCTGGCTGCCGACCAACTCACCCGGCTCGACCGTGCGGCGCAGCCTCGGCGCGACGTCCGGTCATGTCGTGACGGTGACCGCGGCGCCCGTCGCCGCGGACGCCGCCGCGCGGCCGGGTCCGCTCCTCAACGCAGGGGGTGCAACCCAGTGAACGCGGTCTACCTCGCGGCGCAGGACCCGACGCTTGCGGACTTCGGCAAGGACCCGTGGTGGCTGGTCCTCGGGAAGATCGTCTTCGCGTTCGCCTTCGGCCTGCTGGCCACGCTGCTCGGCGTCTGGTTCGAGCGGCGGGTGGTCGGCCGGATGGCGGTCCGGCCCGGCCCGAACCAGGTCGGCCCGTTCGGCCTGCTCCAGACGCTCGCCGACGGCCTGAAGATGGCGTTCAAGGAGGACATCCTCCCGCGCGCCGCCGACAAGGTGGTCTTCTTCTTCGCGCCGACCATCTCGGTGATCTCCGCGGTCACCGCGCTGTCGGTGATCCCGTTCGGCCCGAGCGTGAGCATCTTCGGCCACTGGACGCCGCTCCAGGTCACCGACGTGCCGGTGGCGGTGCTGGTGATCCTGGCCTGCTCCTCGATGGGCGTCTACGGCGTCGTGCTCGGCGGCTGGGCATCCGGCTCGACGTACCCGCTGCTCGGCGGCCTCCGCTCCACCGCCCAGATGATCTCCTACGAGGTCGCCATGGGGCTCAGCATCGTGGCCGTGTTCATGACCGCCGGCACGATGTCGACGAGCGGGATCGTCGCCGCGCAGGGTGACGGCACCCGGCTGAGCCTCGGCGGGTTCGAGCTGCCCACCCCGGGCTGGTACGCGATCCTGCTGCTGCCCAGCTTCATCATCTTCTTCATCTCCATGGTCGGCGAGACCAACCGGGCGCCGTTCGACCTGCCGGAGGCGGAGTCGGAGCTGGTCGCCGGCTTCATGACCGAATACAGCTCGCTGAAGTTCGCGCTCTTCATGCTCTCCGAGTACGTGGCCATGGTGAGCATGTCCGCGGTCACCACCACGCTGTTCCTCGGCGGCTGGCGGGCCCCCTGGCCGATCACGCTGTGGGCGGGCGCCAACGACGGTTGGTGGCCGATGCTGTGGTTCTTCGGCAAGGTGATCCTGCTGGTCTTCGTGTTCGTCTGGCTGCGCGGCACGCTGCCCCGGCTCCGGTACGACCAGTTCATGCGCTTCGGCTGGAAGGTGCTGCTGCCGATCAACCTGGTCTGGATCCTGGTGCTCGCCGGGCTCCGCTCGATCGAGGACTGGCAGACGAAGGACCGGCTGCTCGTCACCGCCATCGGCGCGGGCGTGCTGCTGCTGGCCACGCTCTTCTGGCCGAGCCGGAAGAAGCAGCCGAAGCCGTCGCCGCAGGAACAGGCGGACAACCGGCCGTACGGCAGCTTCCCGCTGCCACCGATGGATCTTCAGGTTCCGCCGAGCCCGCGCACCAGGCGTGTGGTCGCCGAGCGGGAGCCGGCGAACGTCGTCGCCGGCTCCGAGTCCAGGGAGGTGTGACGTGGGCGCGATCACCGGAACGTTCAAGGGCTTCGGGGTCACCTTCTCGCACATGTTCAAGAAGGTCGTCACCACCGACTACCCGTTCAAGCCGCCGGTCTCGGCGCCGCGCTACCACGGGCGGCACATCCTCAACCGGCACCCGGACGGGCTGGAGAAGTGCATCGGCTGCGAGCTGTGCGCCTGGGCCTGCCCGGCCGACGCGATCTACGTGGAGGGCGGCGACAACACCGAGGAGGAGCGCTTCTCCCCGGGTGAGCGGTACGCCAGCACCTACCAGATCAACTACGCCCGGTGCATCTTCTGCGGGCTCTGCATCGAGGCCTGCCCGACCCGTTCGCTGACCATGAGCAACGAGTACGAGCTGGCCCGGGACAACCGGCAGGACCTGATCTTCACGAAGGAGCAGCTGCTCGCGCCGCTGCTCGAAGGCATGGAGCAGCCGCCGCACCCGATGCGGCTGGGCGACAGCGAGAAGGACTACTACGTCGGCGCGCTCACCAACCCGGGCACCTCGGCCGGCGCCGAGCACTCGCCGATGGGCCCGGGCCGGTACCAGGTGGAGGAGCACCCCGGCGTGACCTTCCCCGGCGCCGAGCAGGCCGCGCAGCGGTCCGAGGCGGGCAAGGGAGCAGGGGCATGACCAGTTCTACGGTGCTCGCCGCGGCGGGCCAGGTGTCCGGGGGTGAGGAGGTCACCTTCTGGATCCTCGCCCCGCTGGCCCTGATCGGGGCGCTCGGCATGGTGTGGGCCCGCAACGCGGTGCACTCCGCGCTCTGGCTGGTGCTGACCATGCTCTGCCTGGGCGTGTTCTACGTGCTCCAGGCCGGGCCGTTCATCGGCATGGTGCAGATCATCGTCTACACCGGCGCGATCATGATGCTCTTCCTGTTCGTGCTGATGCTCGTCGGCCGGGACGCGTCCGACTCGCTGATCGAGACGCTGCGCGGCCAGCGGGTCGCCGCGGTGGTGCTCGGCCTCGGCTTCGCCGGTCTGGTCGGCACCGGGCTCTACCGCGCGCTCGACGGCGTGCGGGCGGCCGGGCTCGACCAGGCCAACGCCGAGGGCAACGTGCAGGGCATCGCCCGGCTGCTCTTCACCAAGTACGTCTTCGCCTTCGAGCTGACCTCGGCGCTGCTGATCACGGCCGCGGTCGGCGCGATGGTGCTGGCGCACGTCGAGCGGCGCAGGGAGGACCGGATGGACCAGGTCGCCACCATGAAGGCGCGGTTCCGTCCGGGCAACTACCCCGGCCCGAAGCCGGGCCCGGGCGTCTTCGCCACCTCCTCCTCGGTGGCCACGCCGGCCCGCCTGCCGGACGGCCGGCTGACCGACCGTGGCATCTCGGAGATCATGCCGGTGCGCGAGATGACGGCCGAGGAGACCACGCTGAAGGGTACGGATCGGTGAGCGCGAGGAGTGCAGCGAAGCGGAGCCCCGCAGTCGCGAACGAAAGGACAGCACGGTGACGCCGGACTACTACCTGATCCTCGCGGCGGTGCTGTTCACCATCGGCGCCGTCGGCGTGCTGGTCCGGCGCAACGCGATCGTGCTGTTCATGTGCGTCGAGCTGATGCTCAACGCGGCCAACCTGACCCTGGTCACGTTCAGCCGGATCAACGGTGACCTGAACGGCCAGATCATGGCGTTCTTCGTGATGGTGGTGGCGGCGGCCGAGGTCGTGGTCGGGCTGGCGATCATCATGGCGATCTTCCGGACCCGGCGCTCGGCCAGCGTCGACGACGCCAACCTGCTGAAGTACTGAGGGGTCTGCGGTGGAACAGACTGTGGAATTCGCTACTGCGGATGGCCTGCTGGGCAGCGTCTGGCTGCTGGTGGCGATCCCGCTGGTCAGCGCGGCGGTCCTGCTGCTGCTCGGCAGGCGGGCGGACCGTTGGGGTCACTGGCTGGGCGTGGCCGCCATCGGTGCCGCGTTCGTGCTCGGGCTGACCTACTTCTTCCAGCTGCGCGGCCTGGAGAACAAGCAGGTCCAGTCCAGCCTCTGGCAGTTCATCACCGTCGGCGACCTGAAGGTGGACTTCGGTCTGCTCTTCGACCCGCTGGCCGCGGTGTTCGTCCTGCTGATCACCGGGGTGGGTTTCCTGATCCACCTCTACGCCGTGGAGTACATGGCGCACGACGAGGGCCGGCGGCGGTTCTTCGGCTACTTCAACCTGTTCGTCGCCGCGATGCTGCTGCTGGTGCTCGGCAACAACTACGTGATGCTCTACTTCGGCTGGGAGGGCGTCGGCCTGGCGTCGTACCTGCTGATCTCCTTCTGGTACGGGCGGCCGAGCGCGGCCACCGCCGGCAAGAAGGCGTTCCTGATGAACCGGGTCGGCGACGCCGGCCTGGCCATCGGCATCTTCGTCCTCTTCGCCCAGCTCGGTACCACCCAGTACGACGAGGTGTTCAACGGGGTCGGCTCGCTGACCTCCACCACGGTGCTGGTGCTCGGCCTGCTGCTGCTCCTGGGCGCCGCCGGCAAGTCCGGCCAGTTCCCGCTCCAGGCGTGGCTGCCGGACGCGATGGAGGGCCCGACCCCGGTCTCCGCGCTCATCCACGCGGCCACCATGGTCACCGCCGGCGTCTACCTGATCGCCCGCTCCAACCCGATCTTCTCGGCCAACGAGACGCTCCAGCTCGTGGTGGTCAGCGTCGGCGCGCTCACCCTGCTGATGGGTTGCGTCATCGGCGCCGCCAAGGACGACATCAAGCGGGTGCTGGCCTGGTCCACGGTCAGCCAGATCGGCTACATGTTCCTCGGCGTCGGGCTCGGCGGGGCGGCGTACGCGCTCGCCATCGTGCACCTGCTGGCGCACGGCTTCTTCAAGGCAAACATGTTCCTCGGCGCCGGGTCGGTCATGCACGGCATGAACGACCAGGTGGACATCCGCCGCTTCGGCAACCTGTCGAAGTACATGAAGGTCACCTGGCTGACGTTCATGATGGGCTGGCTGGCCATCATCGGCATGTTCCCCTTCTCCGGCTTCTTCTCCAAGGAGCCGATCATCGTGGCCGCCTTCGAGCGGGAGGGCTGGACGGCCTGGCTGTTCGGCATGGCGGCGCTGATCGGCGCCGGGCTCACCGCGTTCTACATGACCCGGCTCTTCGTGCTCACCTTCCACGGGCCGGCCCGCTGGACCGAGGACATCGAGCACCCGCACGAGTCGCCGAAGCTGATGACGGTCCCGCTGATCCTGCTGGCGATCGGCTCGGTCGGGGCGGGCTTCCTGCTCTCCACGTCCGTGCCGGACTGGCTGGAGGCGACCGCCGGTCTGGGCGGCCAGGAGGAGGGCCACGAGGCGGTCCTCGCGCACTGGTTGATCACCACGCTCTCGCTCCTGGTGACGGTGCTCGGCGCCGGGCTGGCCTGGTTCCTGTTCCGGAACGGCACGGCCACCGAGCCGCAGCCGGCCGGCGTGGCGGTCACCGCCGCGCGCCGGAACCTCTACACGGACGCCTTCAACGAGGCGGTCTTCGAGAAGCCGGGCATCTTCCTCACCCGGGCGCTCGTGTTCCTCGACAACCGGGGCGTCGACGGGCTGGTCAACGGCCTCGCCGCCGCGGTGGGCGGGGGCTCGGGCCGGCTCCGGCGGCTCCAGACCGGCTTCGTGCGGTCGTACGCGACCTCGATCCTGACCGGCGCGCTGCTCGTGGTGGCGGCCTTCCTGGCGGTGCAGGCGGGGTGGCTGGCGTGATCGACCTCAACGCGGCCGCCCCCGCCGGCGGGCCACGCAGTCACGACGGAGGTAAGGCCGAATAATGTCCAACTTCCCGTTCCTCTCGGTGCTGACCGTGGCGCCGCTGGTCGGCGCCCTGGTGGTGGTACTGCTGCCACGTAAGCGGCCGGACCTGGCCAAGCTGGTGGCGTTCGGCTGGTCGCTGCTGGTGCTTGTGCTCTCGGTGGTGATGTGGTTCGCCTTCTCCGCCGGCGGTGACCGGTTCCAGTTCCGCGAGTCGTACGCGTGGATCCCGAACTGGGGCGTGCGGTTCACCTTCGAGGTCGACGGCATCGCGCTCGTCATGCTGATGCTGATCGCGATCCTGGTGCCGCTGGTGATCCTGGCGTCGTGGCACGACGCCGAGTCGTCGAAGCGTTCGGTGCCGGTCTACTTCGCGCTGCTGCTCGTCCTCGAGTGCACGATGATCGGCGTCTTCGCCGCGTCCGACGTCTTCCTGTTCTACGTGTTCTTCGAGGTCATGCTGGTCCCGATGTACTTCCTGATCGGCAGCTACGGCGGCCACCAGCGGCAGTACGCGGCGGTGAAGTTCTTCCTCTACTCGCTCGTCGGCGGTCTGTTCATGCTCGCCGCGGTGATCGGGCTCTGGGTGGTCGGCGGGAAGACCTTCGACTGGCAGGCGCTGAGCCAGGCGGAGTTCGCCACGAACACGGCCCGCTGGCTGTTCCTCGGCTTCTTCCTCGCCTTCGCGATCAAGGCGCCGTTCTTCCCGTTCCACACCTGGCTGCCGGACGCCGGTGGCGCCGCTCCGGCCGGCGCGGCAGCGCTGCTCGTCGGCGTGCTGGACAAGGTCGGCACGTTCGGGATCCTGCGCTACTGCCTGCCGCTGTTCCCGGAGGCGTCGCGCTGGTTCGCGCCGTGGGCGCTGGCGCTCGGCGTGATCGGCATCATCTACGCCGCGTTGCTGGCGGTCGGGCAGAAGGACCTGAAGCGGCTGGTGTCGTACACCTCGATCGCGCACTTCGGCTTCATCGGCGTGGGCATCTTCGCCTTCACCACGCAGGCCGGCACCGGCGCGGTGCTCTACATGCTCAACCACGGGCTCGCCACCGGCCTGCTCTTCCTGGTGGTCGGCATGCTCATCGCCCGGCGCGGCTCGTCGCTGATCAGCGACTTCGGCGGGGCGGGCAAGCTGGTGCCGGTGCTGGCCGGCGTGCTCTTCTTCGCCGGTCTCGCCTCGCTGGCGCTGCCCGGCACCGCGCCGTTCGTGTCCGAGTTCCTGGTGCTGATCGGCACGTTCACCGTCAACAAGCCGGTCGCGGTGATCGCCACCGTCGGCATCATCCTGGCGGCGGCGTACGTGCTGTGGATGGTGCAGCGCACCACCCAGGGCACGCTGAACCCGGCGCTGGCCGAGTCCGAGGGCATGCGTCGGGACCTCAGCCTGCGCGAGAAGGTGGTGGTGGCGCCGTTGATCGCGCTGATCGTGCTGCTCGGCTTCTATCCCAAGCCGGTCACCGATGTCATCAACCCCGCCGTCCAGGCGACCATGCAGGACGTCGGCAAATCCGATCCCGCCCCTGAGGTCGGCAGCGTCCAGGAGGCAGCCCGGTGAGCGCGAGGAGTGAACGAGCGGAGCGAGTGAGCCCCGCAGTCGCGAACGAAAGGCGGCACTGCCAATGACCGAGCTCAAGCTGCCGTCGATCGACTACGCGGCGCTCGCTCCCATTCTGATCATGTTGGGCGTCGCCCTGCTGGGCGTCCTGGTCGAGGCGTTCGTGCCGCGTCGCCTGCGCAACGCGGTGCAGCTCGCGCTCGCCCTGGTGGCGGTGCTCGGCGCGATCACCATGGTGATCCTGAACGCCGACGACCGGCTGATCACCGCCGGCGGGGCGCTCGCGGTGGACGGGCCGACGCTCTTCCTCCAGGGCGCCATCCTGGTCCTGGCCGCGAT
This sequence comes from Micromonospora sp. WMMD1128, assembly GCF_027497235.1. Lineage (NCBI taxonomy): Bacteria > Bacillati > Actinomycetota > Actinomycetes > Micromonosporales > Micromonosporaceae > Micromonospora > Micromonospora sp. WMMD1128. Next base: position 6,004,474 of record NZ_CP114902.1, on the reverse strand, counting down.
GGCGCTGCTGCTCGTCGGTGAGCGCACGGTGGAGCGGGGCGGCGCGTTCGTGGCGCACGCCGCGGTCACCGCCGAGTCGCCGGAGGACCGGAAGCAGGCCGAGGGGCTCGGTGGGACCACCGAGGTCTACCCGCTGATGACGTTCGCGATCGGCGGCATGCTGATCTTCGTGGCGGCGAACGACCTGCTGACCATGTTCATCTCGCTCGAGGTCTTCTCCCTGCCGCTCTACCTGCTCTGCGCGCTGGCCCGTCGCCGGCGGCTGCTGAGCCAGGAGGCGGCGATGAAGTACTTCCTGCTCGGCGCGTACGCCTCGGCGTTCTTCCTGTTCGGCGTCGCCCTGATCTACGGCTTCACGGCCGGGATCCCGGGTCGTGGCGCGGGCGTCGACTTCGCCACCGTGCACGCCGCGGTCGGTGAGTCCGCGTCCAGCCAGGTGCTGCTCTTCGCCGGCATGGCGCTGCTCGCCATCGGCCTGCTGTTCAAGGCCGCCGCCGCGCCGTTCCACGTGTGGACGCCGGACGTCTACCAGGGCGCGCCGACGCCGGTGACCGGCTTCATGGCCGCCTGCACCAAGGTCGCCGCGTTCGGCGCGCTGCTGCGCGTGTTCCACGTCGCGTTCGCCGGGGCCTCCTGGGACTTCACCCCGGTGATCGGCGTGGTGGCGGTGCTGACCATGCTGGTCGGCGCCGTGCTGGCGGTGACCCAGACGGACATCAAGCGGCTGCTTGCCTACTCGTCGATCGCGAACGCCGGCTACCTGCTGGTGGGCGTGCTGGCCCCGAGCAAGGAGGGGCTCTCCGGCACGATGTTCTACCTGGCCGCGTACGGCTTCTCGGTGCTCGCCGCGTTCGCCGTGGTGACGCTGGTGCGGGACGCCGACGGCGAGGCCACCCACCTGTCCCGCTGGGCCGGGCTGGGCCGACGCTCGCCGTTCTTCGCGGCGATCTTCACGTTCATCCTGCTGGCCTTCGCCGGTATCCCGCTCACCAGCGGGTTCACCAGCAAGTTCGCGGTCTTCGCTCCGGCGCTGGAGGCGAACCAGGCCTGGCTGGTGATCGCGGGCGTGCTCACCAGCATGGTGCTGGCCTTCCCGTACCTGCGGGTCGTGGTGATGATGTGGCTCTCCGAGCCGGGTGAGGCGACCCCGACGGTGACCGTGCCGGGCGCGCTCACCTCGGCGGCGCTCGTCATCGGCGTGCTCGCCACGCTTGTTCTCGGCGTGGTCCCCGGCCCGTTGCTCGACCTCACCACGGGCGCGGCCGAATTCGTCAGATGACAGAGGCGGTTCCACCCGGGGGCCGGCACGCCGTGGCGTGCCGGCCCCCGGTCCGTATCCCCCTCACCGGGCCTGTCGAACGGGTGTGGCATGGTTGAAGACGTGGTGAACCCGGCTGGCGAGCATTCAGGTCAGTTCGGCGCGCTCGGCCTGCACCTCGCCGACCCGCGCGTCGAAGCCTCCGTGCTGGGCGTGCTCGACCGGGTCGAGACGGAGCTGCGGGCGAGCGTGGCGAGCGCGGACCCGTTGGTGACCGACGCGGCCCGGCACCTGCTGGAGGCCGGCGGCAAGCGGTTCCGCCCGCTGCTGGTGGCGTTGTGCGCCCAGTTCGGTGACCCGGACACCGCTCAGGTCGTGCCGGCGGCCGTGGTGATGGAGCTCACCCACCTGGCGACGCTCTACCACGACGACGTGATGGACGAGGCGGCCGTGCGGCGGGGCGCACCGAGCGCCAACTCCCGCTGGACCAACTCGGTGGCGATCCTGGTCGGTGACTATCTCTTCGCCCGGGCCGCGGACGTCGCGGCCGACCTGGGCCCGGAGGCGGTACGACTTCAGGCGCGCACCTTCGCCCGCCTGGTGCACGGCCAGATCGCCGAGACGGTCGGCCCGCGGGACACCGATCCGGTCGCCCACTATCTGCACGTGATCGCCGAGAAGACCGGCTCGCTGATCGCCACCTCGGCCCGCTTCGGCGGCATGTTCGGCGGTGCGCCCGCCGCGCAGGTCGAGGCCCTGGCCGGTTATGGCGAGATCATCGGCGTCGCCTTCCAGCTCTCCGACGACCTGCTGGACATCGCCAGCGAGTCGATGCAGTCCGGCAAGACACCCGGCACGGACCTGCGGGAGGGCGTGCCCACCCTGCCGGTGCTCTACGCGCTGGCGAGCGACGACCTGGACGCCGCGAGCGTACGCCTGCGGGAGATCCTGGCCACCGGCCCGCTCGTCGACGACGCGCTGCACGCCGAGGCGCTCACCCTGCTCCGCGAGTCCCCGGCGCTGAAGCGGGCCCGGGAGACGGTCCGCAGCTACGCCGAGGACGCCCGCGCCCGTCTGGCCCCGCTCCCGGACACTCCCGCGCGCCGCGCCCTGGAGTCCCTCTGCGACTACATAGCCGACCGCACAAGCTGACCCCCACCCCACCCCCCCCACCCCCGGGCTCCGGCCCCGGTGATCATGAAGTTGGCGCTCTCGGGATCGGCGTGTCGCGCCGCTAACCTCATGATCGACGCGGGGTCGGGCCGGGCGAGGTCGGGCCGGGCGGGGTGGGTGAGAGGGTGCGGCGGGTGGTCAGGAGCATGAGCAGGGCGGCCAGGAGCATGGCTATCGCCGCCGTGAGCCACATCGTCGGGTAGCCGGCCGTGCCGGCAAGCGCGCCCAGGCCGAGCGGGCCGACGCAGCCGCCCGCGTACACGCCGGTCTGGGTGATCGAGGTGGCGGCGGCCGGGGCCTGTGGGTGGAGCCGGACCACGGCGAAGTTCAACAGCCCGGGCCACGACCAGCCCAGACCGAAGCCGAGCACCACGCCCACGACCAGCGGCGCGGTGCCGGCCACCGCGAGCAGGACCAGCCCCACCGAACCTGCCACCAGCAGCCCGGCGACCACCACGACGTGCCCGCCGGTCCGCCGGTCGGCGAGCCAGCCGACGCCCACCCGCGCCGCCACGCAGACCGCGCTGCCGAGCGTCAGGGTCAGGCCGGCGAGCCCGGGGGAGAGCCCGCGGGCGGCCGACGAGTCGACCAGGAACGTGCCGAGCGCGTTCGCCGCGCCGGCCGCGAGCGTCGCGGCCAGCCCGACCACCACGAGCGCGGCCGTGCCGCCGCCCCGTCCGGCGGAGGCGGTGCGGGTGCGGCGGTCCCGGCCGGATCGAGGTACGGCCGGGAGCGCGGCCAACGCGGCTGCGGCGGCGGCCACGAACGCCCAGCGCCAGCCGGCGGTCAGGGCGACGGTGGGCACCGCCGCGCCGGCCAGCAGCGTGGAGACCGGGATGGCGGCCTGCTTCACGCCGAAGGAGAGCCCCTGCCGGTGGGCGGGCACGTGCTCGGCCAGCACGGCGTTGCTGGCGAGTTGGCCGAGGGCGTTGGCTGCGGCGCTGAGCGCCAGCAGCGCCACCAGCACCGGGTACGACCGGGCGAGGCCCGCCACGGCCAGCAGCGAGCCGGCGGAGAGCCCGATGGCGGCGCGGGCGATCGGGGTCGGTCCGTACCGCTCGACCAGGGCGCCGGAGGGCACCGAGGCGAGCGCGCTGATGCCGAAGTAGACCGAGACGGCCAGGCCCAGCCCGGTCGGGCTGAAGCCGAGTTCGTCGCCGAGCTGCACGGCCAGGCCGCCGACCAGGAAGACCGGCAGGACGCAGGCGATCGTGGTGGCGGTGGCGCCGGCGCCGACCCGGACCGCGCGCCTCGGCACCGTAGGGCCGGATCGTGAAATTGTTTCGGTCATCGTCGGCAAACCTACGCCGGCTGAGTTTTCGCTGCTGATCGTGTCTGTCGGAGCACGTTCTGTGTCCGCCGATCTGGCATCCTCCACCCGAACAGGCATTTCGCACTCGGCCTCTTTTTCATATGGTGTATGTCCCCGGCGGCGGAGGTGGTTGTGCGCGACCCCTTGGCGGAACCTTCGGATCTGATCCGGAGCGTCTCTCGGGCGCTTCGAGTGCTCGAGTCGGTCGGCCGTGCGCCGAGGGGCCTGACCGTGAAGCAGATCGCCCGACGCTGCGAGCTGACCGTCGCCACCACCTACCACCTGGTGCGGACGCTGGCGTACGAGGGCTACGTGATCCGACGCGAGGACGGCACCTACATCGTCGGGCTGGAGATCGCCGACCGCTACCGCGAGCTGGTCACCGCGTTCCGGGGTCCGCCCGCCGTCGGTGAGGCGCTGCGCCGGGCCGCGGCGGACACCGGCTGGAGCCACTACCTCGGTCGCTTCGTGGGCGGGCAGGTGGCGGTGACCGCCTGCGCCGAGGGGCCGCGCTCGCCCTACCTGGAGGAGATGGTGCCGGGCTTCGACGAGGGCGCGCACGCCACCGCGCTCGGCAAGAGCCTGCTCGCCACGCTCACCGCCGAGCAACGCTTCCGCTACCTGCGCGAGTACGGGATGCGCCCGTTCACCACCGCCACCCTCACCTCGGTCGAGGCGTTCGAGGCCGACCTGGCCGCCGGTGACCGGCGCGGCATGCAGTTGGAGCTGGGCCAGTTCCGGCAGGGCGTGGCGTGCGCAGCGGTCCTCGTCGCCCCGGACAAGGACATCGAGCGCCGGGTGGTGCTTGCCTGCGCGCTGCCGGCCAGCGAGATGATGACCTCGGCCCGGGTGGTCCGGGCGAAGCTGCTCACCGCCGCCCGGGCGATCGCCGACGGGATCGCCACCGAACACTAGAACGGCCGCGGCGCGCGGGCTCGGCCCGACCTGCGGCTGAACCGTTCGGCGTCACCGCACGTATGGAAGGGCGGACGCAACGCCTGGAAGGGCGGACGTAACCCCCGGTCTCCCGCCGCCGGAAGCGAGGTACCGCCATCAGTGACCACGACGCCCAACTGCTGCGCGCGCTGCACGACGAACATGCCGACGCGCTGTACGCGCACGCCCTGAGACTGGTCAACGGCGATCGGCCGCGGGCCGAGGACCTGGTGCAGGAGACGCTCCTGCGGGCCTGGCGGCACCCCGAGTCACTTGATCCGCGACGCGGCTCGGTCCGCGCCTGGCTCTTCACCACCGCCCGGAACCTGGCCATCGACGCCTGGCGTCGCCGCTCCGCCCGGGTCGGCGAGGTCTACACCGACGAACTGCCGGAAACCGCCGAGACGGTCGACGAGACGGAGCGCGCGGTGGAGGCGTGGACGGTGGCCGAGGCGCTCAACCGGCTCAGCCCGACCCACCGCGAGGTGCTGGTCGAGTGCTTCTACCAGGGCCGGTCGGTGGCGGAGGCGGCGGCCCGGCTGGGCGTGCCGCCGGGCACGGTGAAGTCGCGCACCCACTATGCGCTGCGCTCACTACGGTTGGTGCTGGCCGAGATGGGGGTGACCGGATGACCCGCTGCGAGTTCGCGCACGACGACGGGGCGTACGTGCTGGGCGCCCTCGCCCCGGCCGACCGGGTCGCCTACGAACGGCACCTGTCCGGCTGCGCCGCCTGCCGGGAGGCGGTGGCCGAGATCGCCGTACTCCCCGGCCTGCTGGGCCGTCTCGACCCGGCCGGGCTGGAACAGTTCCTTGAGGTCGGGCCGGAAACCTCCCGGGTGCCCGCGCTGCTCGACGCCGCGCGGGAGCGGCGGCGCCGCGACCGGTCCCGCTCCCGGCGGCGGTACGCGCTGACCGCGCTCGCCGCCGCCGCGCTCGCGGTGCTCGCCGGCGTCGGGGTGACCGTGTTCCGACCGCCCGCGGAGCCGGCCACCCGGCCGGTGGCGCTCACCTCGATGCGGCCGGTGGCCGGGACGGTGCCGGTGCACGCCGAGGTGGGCCTGACCGAGACGCCGTGGGGCACCGAGGTCACCATGCACTGCGGCTACGACCGGCGGGCCGGGCACCGCGAGGCGTACACGTTCCGGCTGGTGGCGCACGGCCCGGACGGCGCGACCGAGCAGATCGGCTCCTGGCTGGCGGCCCCCGGCGACGACCTGCGCTTCTCCGGCGTCACCCGATTCACGAAAGGCGAACTGGTCCGCCTGGACCTGATGCGCGGCGAAGACGCCCCGGTCCTCTCCTACGATCTCCGCTGACGGTCCCCCACACCCCTCTGTCGCGCGCTGATGGGCGGAACTGGGGCGGGGATGAGGGCGGCGGCCCGCGCGGCGGCGCGGGTGCGGCGGGCGTGGCGCAGCGCATCCACGGTGAAGACCGCCAGGGCGAGCCAGACCAGGGCGAAACCGGCCAGCCGGGCCGGGGGCATCGGCTCGTGGAAGATCAGCACGCCGCAGCCGAGCTGGAGGATCGGCGCCAGGTACTGCAACATGCCGAGGGTGGACAGCGGCAGCCGGTTCGCCGCGCCGGCGAAGAGCAGCAGCGGGATCGCGGTGGCGGCGCCGGCCAGCACCAGCAGCGCCGTGTGCCCGGCCGAGACGTGGCCGAACGTCGAGTCGCCGCGGGTCGACAGCCAGGCCAGGTAGGCCAGGGCGGGCAGCGCCAGCACCGCCGACTCGACGAAGAGTCCCTCGACGGCGGGCAGGCCGAGCCGCTTCTTGACCAGGCCGTAGCCGGCGAAGCTGAACGCGAGGGTGAGCGCCAGCCAGGGCAGCCGCCCGTAGTCGACGGTGAGCACCGCCACCGCGAGCGCGCCGACGACGAGCGCCCCCCACTGCGCCGGGCGTAGCCGTTCGCGCAGCGCGACGACGCCGAGCAGCACCGATACCAGCGGGTTGATGAAGTAGCCGAGCGCGGTCTCCACCACCCGGTCGGAGGTCACGCCGTAGATGTAGGTGCCCCAGTTGACCGCGATCAGCGCGGCGGCGAGCGTGATGCCGGCCAGCGCCCGGGGTCGTCGGGCCAGCGTCCGCAGGAAGCCGACGTGCCGCATGGCCGCCAGCAGCAGCGCCACGAACGCCACCGACCAGATGATCCGGTGCGCGAGGATCTCCACCGGCCCGGCCGGGCGGAGCAGCTTGAGGTAGATCGGGAAGAAACCCCAGAGCAGGTACGCGCCGATGCCGTACAGGTAGCCGAGGCGGAGCTGGTTCACCCGTCCACCGTAAGCGGTCGATGCGTTACTGGTCCTTTCCGGTGACCGGCGTCACCGCTGGTCCAGCTCCAGGTAACGGTCCGCCGCGACGGGTTGGAAGCCGAGCTTGCCGTACACCCCGTGCGCGTCGAGCGTCGCCAGCAGGATCCGGCGTACGCCCAGCTCGGCCGTGTGGTCGCGGACGCCGGCCGCCAGCCAGGTGCCCAACCCGCGACCCCGCTCGGCCCGTTCCACGTAGACGTCGCAGAGCCAGGCGAACGTGGCCCGGTCGGTGACCACCCGGGCGACCGCCACCTGCCGGTCGTCGCCGGGCCGGTAGACGCCGTAGCCGATCGATCCGGCGAACGCGCGCTCGACCGTCTCCCGGTCCCGCCCGAGCGCCCAGTAGGCGTCCCTGGCGAGCCAGGTGTGCACCCGGGCGAGGTCGAGCCGGCCCGGGTCGGTGCTGAGCTGGTAGCCGTCCGCGCGGGTCAGGGTGAACACCCGGCCGAGCGTAGTGCCGCTCCCCGCGCCGGACACCTGCCAATTCCCGCCCGTTGGACCGCCCGCCCGTTGGACCGCCCGCGCGCCGGACCGGTCGGTGGCCGGGCCGGTCGGTCGCCGGATCGCAGGTACCGGCGACCGACCGGGACCGTCAGTCGCGGTCGAGGACGGCGCCGAGGATCCAGGTGACGATGCCGACGAAGAGCGCGCCCAGCACCGCCGCCGGCCAGAACCCGTCGACGTGGAACGGCAGCCCGGCCTCTCCGGCGATCCAACTGGTCAGCAGGAAGAGCAGGCCGTTCACCACAAGCGCGATCAGGCCGAGGGTGAGCAGGTAGAAGCCGCACCCCACGGTCTTGATGATCGGCTGGAGCACCGCGTTCACCACGCCGAAGATCACCGCGACGAGCACCAGGGTGGTCACCGTCTCGGTGGCCGAGTCCGAGTCGAGCGTGATGCCCGGGATGAGCAGGGTGGCGAGCCAGAAGGCCACCGCCGTCGTGCCCACCCGGATCAGAAGGCCCTTCAGAAAATCCATGGCCGGGATCGTGCCACGCCGGTTCCACGGGCGGAACCCTGTCCGCTTCAGCGGCGGACCGGGTGACCGACCAGTTGCGACTCGACCGGGGTCGGCGAGAGCAGCGCCCACCGCAGTGCCCGGCGGTTGACCACCGCCACCATGTCGTCGCGGATCCGGGTGAGCCAGTCGGCGGACGGGCCGAGGCCGAGCGCCGCGCCGGCAAGCGCCGCCTCGGCCGGGTCGAGGGGCTGGAGGACAGCCAGGTCCGCGCGGGCCAGCGCGGGCGCGTCCGCCGAGGTCAGCTCGTCGCGGACCACGAGCACCGACTGCCACGCCGCCGCCGGACCGACCTCCGGCGGCACCGGACCGGCGTCGACCACGAGCAGCACCGGCCGCAGCGGCGAACCGGGCGCGCCACCGACCGGCCGCCCCGGCGGGAGCAGCGGCATCACGCCGCCCGGCCCCCCGGCCCCGCGGACGAACGCCTCCCACGCCCGGGGCCGGGCGGTCTGCACCGCGACCCGGGCGCCGAGCGCCAGCGCCCGCAACACGAGCAGCTGCGCGGCGGGCACGCCGCCCACAAGCAGCACCCGGGTCGTCGCCGGCCGGAACAGGCGCACGGTGAGCGGGCCGCCCCGCCGGTCGGCACCCACCATCAGGCCGGACCCGCCGACCGGCAGGTCCGGCGCCGCCGGCGGTGACCCGGCCGGGGGCGCACCCGAACCCGCAACCGCCAGTGGCAGGGTGGCGGCCAGCCCCGCCAGGTGCTCGCCGTCGAGGCGACACAGCTCGCCGCCGGCACCGCCGGCCACCCGGTTCAGCGCCCGCTCGGCCACCGACAACTCCGCCGCGCTCGCGGCGGCCACCCGTACCGTCAGCTCGGCCGGGACCGGCGCGGAGTCGGCGCGGGGGCCGACGCGGAGTGCGACTGTGGTGGCGGTGGCCGGCACGGCCAGCAGCCGGGGAACCAGCCCTCGGGCGGCCTCACCGCGCGGATCCGGCCACCGGCGCAGCCGCCAGGTCGCCTGCGCCAGCCCACCCACGGTGAGCAGCGGCCAGGTCTCCCGGGCCGGCGCGCCGGCCTCGTGGTGGGCCAGCTCGGCGATCACCCGCAGTGCCGCCGGCACGCCGAGCGGCGTGCCGGTGAGCGGGCCGAGCCGGCGGACCGTCCGCCGGACCGTGCCGGAGAGCGCCCGCAGCAGCTCCTCGTCCGACCAGCCGTCGGCCCGCAGCACCCGCAGGGCCAGCACCACCCGGGCGCGCCCGGCCACCCGGCCGTCGGTGAGCTGACGGTACGACGTGCCGGCCGGACCGGCCGCGACGGCCGGCGCGGGCGCGGGCGACGCCGAGAAGAGCAGCTGGAGCCGGACCGGCGGGCTCTCCGGTCCGACGGTGGGAAGGAGGTCGAGCGGCGCCGGCAGCGCCTGTGGGCGGTCACCGAACAGGTCGTCCGGGTCGCCGAGCTCCAGCAGCGCGGTCAGCCCGCCGGCGTCGTGCAGCACGGCGGCCGGGCCGCCGGCCAGCTCCGCCGCGTGCGCCACCGTGCCCGGCCCGACCAGCTCCAGGACCGCCGCCGGATCGGCCCCGGCCGGCAGGGCGCGGCGACGGCCGAGGTACGCCAGCCCGACGCTGAGCCATTCGTGCAGCCAGCGGCCCCGATAGCGGACCCACGCGGCGGGTAGCAGCAACGTCGCCGCCAGCACCGCGACGGTGGTGAACGCGACGCCCCGCCCGGCGGACGCCACGAGCACGGCGCCCGCGACCTGCGTCATCACGACCTGACCGGCGCGGAAACGGGTGCGGGTGCGGCGTCTCCACGGCGACGCCGGCACGGATGCGGGCGGGGGCCGTTCCGCCGTGGTCGCGGTCACCGCACCTCCTCGCCCGGCTGCCGGGTGACGTCGCCGTGGCTCATCGTAGTGGCCTCGTTGTCCACAGGGGAGGGCTGGGGGGTAGCAGAACCGGAGTGATGCGGCTACCGTCAGCGACGAAAACCGTCGACGCGTGCGCCCGCCGTCTCCCTCCCCTCCGGCGGCCGCGAGCGCCGCGCGACGAGTCCACGGTGGCCACACGGTGGCCAGCCACGACCGAGGAGACGAGGTGACGTCCGGGATGTCCCAGACCCAGGCAGAGGCCGCGGTGATGCATCAGACCGCCGCGAAGTTCGAGCAGGCCGATCAGTCGCTCCAGACCATGCTCAGCGGCCTGATGGCCGAGCTGGAGGTGTTGCAGCAGGCCTGGCGGGGCGCCGGTGGGCGTTCGTTCGAGCAGGTCAAGCAGCAGTGGGCGCAGGACCAGACGGCCCTGCAGCGGGCGCTGCGCGAGACGGCCACCGCGATCCGCACCGCCGGGCGGCACTACGACGCCTCCGACACCGAGGCCGCCGGCCGGGTGTCGGGCACCAACCGCGGCATCCAGCTGCCGCTCTAGACCTCCGGAAAGGAACGAACCGATGGAGCATGGTGTGCTGGTCGTCAACTTCGCCGCCCTGCATCAGGCCGGCGCCGACATCCAACGGGCGCTGACCACACTGGAGAGTCAGCTCGGGCAGCTCGAACGGGACGCGGCGCCACTTGTGGCGAGCTGGAACGGCGCGGCCCGCGAGGCGTACGAGCAGCGACAGTCCCGGTGGCGGGCCGCCTCGCAGGACCTCCAGGCGATGCTGCGCGACATCAAGCTCGCCGTGGAGGATTCCGCGTCCGACTACCTCGACACCGAGAAGCGCAACGCCAACCTGTTCCACTGACTCCGGTGTGGCCCGGGCGCCGCGCCCGGGCCACGAGCCGGCGGTCCGACCGGTCAGACCGGCCCGGCCGGACGCCAGCGCCGGCGCGCCCCCCGGGGCAGCACCACGGCGAGCAGCGCCACAAGTGCCGTCGCGCCACCGGTCACGCCGGCCACCAGCAACGCCCGCTCCCGCACCGCGGCGCGGCGGGCGCGACGGTCGAGCGCCGCCGGATCGGGCCGGTCGGCCGGGAGCGCGACGCCATTCCGGCGAGCGGCGCCCGCCCCGCCGGGCGACTCGGTCACCGCGCGGTACGGGTTGAGCACCCCGGCGCCGTAGCCCTCACCGCGCCCCGGGGCCGGGTCCGTGCCGCCGACGATGCGTGCGGCGACCTCGGCCGCGCTCAAGCCGGGACGATACTGGCGCAGCAACGCCGCGGTGCCGGCCACGAACGGGGTGGCATAGCTGGTCCCCTCGGCCCGGTGGTGGCCCTGCCGGGGCGCGGCCATCAGCACCTCGCTGCCGGGAGCGACCAGATCGACGTACGGGCCGGTCTGGGAGAACGCGGCGCGCACCCCGTCCCGCCCGATCGCGCCGACGCCGAGCACCCCGTCGTACGCCGCCGGGTAGGGCCGGGGATCGCCGTTGTCGTGCAGGTTGCCGGCGGCGGCCACCACCACCACGTCCCGCCGCACCGCGTAGGCGACCGCGGCGCGCACGGCCGGGTCGTCCGCGTACAGCACGACCGAGAGGTTGAGCACGTCGGCGTCGTGGTCCACGGCCCAGCGCACGGCCCGGGCGAAGTCGGCCGCGTCGACCGTGCGCCCGGACTCCCGTCCCTCGACCACCTGCTGCTCGCTCACCCGCACCGGCAGGATGAGCGCGCCCGGTGCGAGCCCGTGGAACGCGACGCCCGGCCGCGGCGTGGCGGCGATGATGCTCGCCACGCCGGTGCCGTGCCCGGCGCAGTCGCGGGTGCCGTCCCCGCCCGGGTCGAGGAAATCGGCGCCCGCCAGCACCCGGCCGGCGAGCTGCGGGTGCGACCGGTCCACCCCCGAGTCCACCACCGCCACCACCACGCCGGCGCCGGTCGCGAGCGGGGCGAGCCGGTCCGGCGCGTACCGTTGCTGGGGCCACGGCTGCTCGACCACCGGGCGGGCCGGCGCGGGCGGGGCGGCGCAGCCGGACGGCGCGCGAGCCGCCGCCGGCGCCGCGGGCAGGCCGGTGACGAGGAAGGTCGCCAGAGTGGCCACGGTCCGGTGGGTGAACGGCCGAGGCATCGACGACCTCCGTAACATGTCGACTCCGGAACGCGATGTTAGCGCCTCATCGAGGCCGGGGCCGACCGTCGATGGCCAGGGATTGTGATCTTGTTACCACCTTGTAGGTTGTAGGCGATACCTGTGGCCGGTGCACGGAAGGAGAGGTGGCCGTGACCGGATGGGAGCCGGCCACCGAGGCCGAGGTGGCGATGCGGGACGCGCTGCACGCGCAGGACCAGCAGCAATACTTCCGCGTCCTGGCCCACGTCGATCTGGTGCTGCCGGTCGCCGGCGGGTCGACCGCGGGGTGGGGCACCTGGACCTCCGGGGGCCGCACGCACGTGTTGGCGTTCACCTCCGTCGCCGCGCTGCGAGCCAGCCTGGGTGAGAACGCGGGCGCCACCCGCCGGGTGCCGTACGTGGACCTGGCCGCCGGATGGCCCGACCCGGAGTGGTGGCTGGCCGTCAACCCGGGCCTGCCGATCGAGGGCTACCTGCCCGCCTGGTATGTCGCGCAGCTCTCCCGGGGAGATGTCCGGCTGCCCGGCCGGACCATGGGTGCCCGGGCCCGGCTGCAGCGGGTGGAGAGCGCCACCCGGGCCGCCCGCAACGGCACGCCCGAGCCCGCCCCCGAGGCGCCGACCGTCCCGGTGCCCGCCGCTTCCGTTCCGGCAGCTCCGGTGCCGCCGCCGTCGGTGCCGCCGCCCTTGGTCCCGCCACCGTCGGTGCCGCCGCCCTCGGTGCCGCCGCCGTCGGTGCCACCGTCCCTGGGTCCACCGCCGTCGGTCCCGCGGGGCCGGGGCGGGTGGGCGGCGGAGCCCGACGAGCCCGCCACCGTGCCGATGCGCACCGCTCCCGGGCCGGGCCGCCGCGTGCCGACCGTACCGCCTCGTCGTCCGCGGCCGGCGGCCGGCGACGGTGGCGACCGGGCCGGGGTCGGCGAGGGCGCCGACTCCGACGCGCTTGACGGCTGGCTCACCGACCTGCGCCACCGGCCGGACGAGCCGGATCCGTTCGCCGCCGGCCGGGCCGCGGCGGTCGACGAGACGCCGACGGTGGCGGCGCCGCCACCAGCCCGATCCTTCTTCGAACCCACCTCCGGCCGCCCGTCCCGGCGGTCCTCCCCGCTCGACACGTCCCGCCGGTCCGCCGAGCGGGGCACGCCGCCCTCCCGGTTCGCCGGTGGTCAGCCGTTTCCCCGACGCCGGCCGCTGAACGAGCCGGTGCCCGAGGACCCGACGCGGGCGTTCCCGACGGGGGCGGACGTGCCGACGCCGGCACCGCGGCCGGCCGATCCGGCACCGTCGTTCCGGCCGGCCCGCCCGGCCGAGGACCCCACCCGGACGCTGCCCCGCCGGCAGCCCGCGCCGGCCGCCTCCGCGCCGCCGGACGAGTGGGCTCCGACCCCTGCGGACCGCTGGGAGTCCCTCGACGCCCCCGCGGAAACGGAGGAACTGCCGCCGTCGATCGTCGAGCCGGTGTCCGCGCCGCCCGCGTCACGTCGTGACTTCACCCCGATAGTCATCGAGGGCACCGTCATCGAGGCCCGCGACCTCACCATTCCCGGCCAGTTCGGGTCCACGCCGCCGGCCGCCGACGGGTACGCTGCCGGCCCCGCCGCGTCGTGGGCGACCCCCTCCGGGCCGACCGTGCCCCGACCGGCAGACCCCCCGGTAACGTCCCCGGTCGGCGCGGCCGATCTCAACGAGCCCGCCCGGACCGACGACCGCCCGACGGCCGAGTCGCTCCAAGCCGGGCCGTTCGGTCCTGAGCCGTCCCGTGCCGAGTCGTCCCGTGCCGAGTCGCTCCGTGCCGAGCCGTTCGGTCCTGAGCCGTCTGGGGCCGAACCGGCAACGGCGACTTCCGGCTGGCCGGACCCGCCGCCGAAAGCGGGTTGGGCGGCGGCCGAGCCGGGCGACCTGACCGGGCCACCCGTGTCCTCCGATGGACCGACGGTGTCGCTGTTCCAGCCGACCACCCCGTTGTCCGAGCCGGCCCCGGCCGAGCCGGCCCCGGCCGAGCCGACCCCGACGGCGTCAGTCGCCGACGAGCGCACCGCATCGTTGTTCGAACCGGTGTCGCCGGCCGAGCCGACGGTGCCGCTGTTCGCGCCGTCGGCGTCCGGCGAGCCGACCACCGCGCTCTTCGCGCCCGCCTCGCCCGGCGCGCCGTCGGCGTCGCTGTTCGATCCGGTGGCGTCGTCCGGTGAGCCGACGGTGGCGTTGTCCGAGCCCGCGTCGCCCGGCGAACCCACTGCGTCGCTGTTCGATCCGGTGTCGTCGCCCGACGAGCCGACGGTGTCGCTGTTCGAGCCCGCGTCGCCCGACGAGCCGACCACCGCGCTACGCCCACCCGCGTCGCCGGCCGAGCCGACGGTGCCGCTGTTCGCGTCGGCGTCCCCGGACGAGCCGACCACCGCGCTGTTCACGCCTGCGTCGCCCGGCGAGCCGACCACCGCGCACTTCGCGCCGGGGTCGTCGGGCGAGCCGACCGCGTCGCTGTTCGCTCCGTCGGCTGCGCCGACGGAGCCGCCCCACGTCCCCGGCACTGCGGAGCGGACCGTCGACCAGCGGGTGACGGCTCCCCGGGCGGAGCCGGCGGAGCCGGACTTCGTGCCGGCGAACACGGTGGAGGAGGAGTTGCTGGCGGCGACCGGCAGCGGGAACGCGGACGGGTTCCTCACCACGCTGCTGCTGGCCCGGGTGATGCTGCCGGTGGCGTTCGACTCGGCACCGGGCAGCCGTCCCGGTGACCCGGGTTTCGCCTGGCGCACGGAGACCGTCGACGGGGTGCGCTACGTGGCGGTCTACACCTCGCCGGAGCGGCTCGCCGAACACACGGAGGGACCCGTCGACACGATCCGGGTCAAGTTCGTCCAGCTGATCCGGTGCTGGCCGGACGAGAACTGGTCGTTCCTCATCAACCCGGGCAGCCTGGTCGGCGCGGCGTACCCGGGGGAACAGGTGCTGGCGCTCGCGAACTGGGCCGCCGAGGTGGGGCTCGGCGACGACCCGGAGACCGAGCCGGAACCGTCCGCCTCCGGGCCGGCGCCGGCCGCCGAGCCCCGCCGGAATACGGCGGCGACGCCGCCGAGCCCGCCGGTGACCATGCAGAAGGCGGTCGCGGCGAGCCAACTCGCCTACTACCTGGAGCGCGGCTACGACCGGGTCTCCGGCTTCGTGCACCGGGCCGGCGAGCTGGCGCACCTGCGTACCCCGGCGGAGCTGTACGACGCGCTCGGTCTCGGCCATCCCGGTTCCCCGTTCTCCCGCGCCGACGAGGAGCTCTACCTGCTGCGCTGGCCGGCCTACCGGCCGAGCCTCTACCGGATCCCGTACGGCGGGCAGAACGAGGCCGCGATGCGGGCGATGGAGGGCTGGGTGATCGAGCGTCCGCCGTTCCGCGGCAACGGCTTCGCGCCGAGCGAGAACAGCGACGTGATCGCCGAGTTCAAGGTGGACAGTGCCCGGCTGCCGCACGGTGCGCAGCTGTGGCGGATCGGCGCCGACGGGGACGCCCGGCTCGTCGCGACGCTCGACACCGACGCGCTGCGCTGGCAGAAGGCGGACCAGGCGTGACCCGCGACGGCTATGTGGCGCGCTGGCGGGGCCGGGAATACCAGGCCAGCCCGGACGGCGACGACATCCGTCTCTACCAGCCCGACCCCGACGAGGGTTTCACCGAGGCACGCCCCGGCCGGTACGTCCGGGTGGTGCCGGCGGCCGAGGTCGACGATCTGGCGTACGTGCGGACCACCTGCACCTGGCAGGGGCAGCCGTTCATCGTGCTGGCCGAGCACGAGGGCTGGCTGCGGGTCGAGTACACGGGTGGGCGTTGGCCGGTGGCGGAGGCGATGGGTCTGGAGGCGTTCGACTTCGGCGTCTACCAGGGTTGGGCGCCCGCGACCGAGGTGGTCGGGCTGGGCGAGCAGCGGGTCTGAGTCAGGACTTCGCCCACCGCAGGATCTCGCCGAGCACCACGTCCCGGGCCTCCACGTGCGGGAAGTGGCCCACGCCGTCGAGCAGCCGCCACTCGTACGGCGCGCTGACGTAGCGGCC
The DNA here is from genome assembly GCF_027497235.1 of Micromonospora sp. WMMD1128. NCBI lineage: Bacteria > Bacillati > Actinomycetota > Actinomycetes > Micromonosporales > Micromonosporaceae > Micromonospora > Micromonospora sp. WMMD1128. The sequence goes on along the minus strand of NZ_CP114902.1, from coordinate 5,988,473 downwards.
GGAGCCCTGCGCGGTGCGGGGGAGGGACGCGCGGTCCAGCGCGCCGTGCAGTTGCAGGGTCGGCGTGACGAGCGGCTTCTGCATCAGCTTGACGAACCGGTAGCCGTGCAGTCGCAGCGCCGAGCGGAACGCCCAGCGGTAGCCCTCCAGCGCGCAGAACGCGGCCTGCGGGATCTGCATCGCCATCCGGCAGCACCTGGCGTAGTCGGCGAATTCGGGGCCGTCCACCCAGTGCGGCCCGCCCCAACGGCGCAGCATCTCCGTCACCTCGGCGGCGCCGTCCCGGGTCAGCACGTGCTCGTAGCGGGGGAGCTGGAACTTCAGCGTCGCGGTGGCCGAGGCGAACTGCCCGCGCGGGTCGGCGACGATGGCGGCCCGCAGCCGGAGCGGGTGCGGCGCGCCGAGCACCACGAGTCGGCGTACCAGGGTGGGGTGGAACGATGCGGCGGTCCAGCCGATCAGCCCGCCCACGCCGGTGCCGACCACTGTGGTCGACCGCTCGCCCAACGCCCGGATCAGGCCGGCCACGTCGGCGGCGAGCGTGTAACCGTCGTACCCCCGGGGTGGCTTGTCGCTCGCGCCGTAACCGCGCAGGTCGACGGCGACCGCGCGGAAGCCGGCGTCGGCGACGGCCGGCAGCATCTCGTGCCAGGCGTACCAGTATTCCGGGAAGCCGTGCAGGAAGAGCACCATCGGGCCGGTGCCCGCCTCGACGACGTGGAACCGGCTGCCGTTGGCGCCGACGAACCGGTGCGTCCACGGCCCCTCGGGCAGGACGCAGGACTCGTCGGCGGGTCCGCCGCGCTGGTCGGTCATGAGGCACAGCCTAGGGCCGCCGGCTGCCCACCGGCCCCGCAGGTGGGCAGGATCAGGGGTTTCTCCGGGCGGAGTCGGGGTGCGCGGTCAGGCCACGCGTTCGATGCGCAGCAGGCCGACCAGCCGGCCCGGCCCGCATGCGACGCCCTCCGGCGCCGGGCCGACCGTGACCCGGACCCAGGTGCCGGCGGGCCAGGTGCCCTGGTCCGGGCCGTACAGGGCGTGCTCCTGGCCGTCGTCGGTGACGAGCGTGTAGCAGGGGCCGGCACCGCCGTCGCTGATCCGGCCGGCGAGGACGTTCGGCTTGCGCTGGTCGGTCGGGTGCCGTGGCGGCCCGGTCGGTGGCCGGAGCGTCGGCAGGTCGGTGGTGGAGAGCGGGGGCCGGCCGGAGGAGGCGGCCGGGGCCGGGGTTGCCGGGGCCGGGGTTGCCGGGCTCGATACGGCCGGGCTCGGCGCGGTTGGGGAGGGCTCCGGCGCGGCGCCGGTGGATCCGGTGGGGTCGGGCACGGCGGCTTCCTTCTCCGGGCTCGCGCAGCCGGCCAGGGCCAGGGCCAGGGCCAGCACGAGGACCGCGGCCAGGCGGCGGTCGAGGCTTGTGGTCACCCGTCTCAGACGCGCGGCGGGTCGCGACGGTTCCCGCCTGGAACACGGGCGAGGCCCGGGCAGGTGACCTGCCCGGGCCTCGTCGTGGTGTCGCATGGATCAGCGGTTCAGGAGAAACGGACCTTCATCGAGGTGCCGTTCTGCTCCAGGACCTTGATCTTCGTGCCGGTGGCCGGGAGCTTGACGCCGTGGTTCGGCAGCTCCGGGTACCAGTACTGCTTGGTGTCGTTGAACAGCGGCTCCGCAGCCTGACCGCGGATGTACTGCGGCTGGCTGTTGATGTGGAGCGTGAACGAGTCCGCCTTCTTCAGGCTGAACGGCGCGTCGTAGACCTGGACGCGGGCCCGCCAGGGCTGCCCGGTCAGGTTGTAGATCGGCCGCGGGTGAGCGTCGATGTAGAGGTTACGACCCTCACCGGGGTGCGCGAACGTGTCGTTGTCCGCCCACCGGAGGTTCCAGTAGGAGATCAGCAGACCCTCCTGGTACGCGTAGTGGTCCACGTAGTCCGGGCGGGTGTTCGCGTAGCCGAAGTAGTACGGGCCGGTCTTGAGGTACTTGTCGTACGAGGTGTACGACCGGTTGCCGGCGATGTAGTAGTTGTCGAACTTGCGGGTGTAGGTCTCCTCGACGATGCTCCAGCCGCTGAGCGTCCAGCCGGCGGCGCCGGCCTCGGCGCCATCGGTGAGCAGCGTCTGACCGTCGGCGGTCACGGTGATGGCGTCACCGTAGAAGCCGCCCTCGGAGACGCCACCGTCGGTCTGGTAGCGGAGCCGGAACTGCACGGCCTTGCCGACGACCGAGTCCAGCGAGACGTTCACGTCGACCCACTTGTCGTCGCTGGAGCCGTCCAGGGCGTACCGCCCGGGCGAGATCTCCTTGAGCGCCTTGCCGTTGGCCGTGCCCGGGAGCGAGACCCAGCTCTGGCCACCGTCGGTGGAAGCCTCGAAGAAGAGGTAGTCGTAGTCCTCTTCGATGCTGTAACGACCCTTCATCGACACCGCGGCGCTGCTCTTCCCGGTGAGGTCGATGGCGCGCGTCATCGTGGTGTTCAGGTCGTCCTCGTTACCCGAGAAGAACTGCTTCGTCCCCTCGAACGGCTTGCCGTTCTGGAAGGTGTACTCCCGCTGCGGCAGCACCACCACGGCGCCCTGGGCCTTGGGGGAGTTGTACTCCTGCGGGCCCAGCTGCAGCGTGCGCTTCTGACCGGCGACGACCACCTCGTAGTCGAGCCAGCCGAGCTGGAGCTTGTTCCAGGCGCCCAGGTCGCCACCGCGGTCGCCGATGCCGGCGTCGTTCTTGGCGCCGAGCCGGCTCTGGGCCATCAGGGTCCAGTGCTCGTTGTTGTTGTCCCCACCACTGACCACGTTGTAGTCGTCCGGCAGACCGAGGTCGTGGCCGTACTCGTGGTAGAAGACGCTCCGGCCACCGTTCTCCGGCTGGATCGTGTAGTCGCCGATCCAGACGCCGGTGTTGCCGATCTCGGTGCCGCCACCCGGGAAGGTGGACGGGCCGGTGCTGCCCTGGTCGCTGGCGAACGCGTACCAGCGGTGGCTCCAGATGGCGTCCTCACCCTGGATCGGGTCACCGTCGGCCTGGTCGCCGCCGGCGTGGACGATCTGGAAGTGGTCGATGTAGCCGTCCGGCTCGTTGAAGTTGCCGTCGCCGTCGTAGTCGTAACGGTCGTACTCGTCCATCGACTTGACGTCGGCGGCGATCTCCGCGTCGGAGCGACCCTGCGCCTTCTGGTCGGCGACCCACTGGTTGGCGGCGTCGCGGACCAGGGCCCAGGTGTTGGTGCAGACGTTCGAGGCGCACGGGTAGCCGTCGGAACGGCCGTAGCGCGCCTCGTTGTACTTCACCTTCACCCAGTTGGTGACCTCGCCCTCGACGCTGTACCGACCGGAGGACTGGGCCTCGTAGTACTGCTTCAGCGACTCGTCACCCGGGTTGGTGCCGAAGTACATCTGCCGGAAGTGATCGGCGCTGAAGTCCGGCTGCCAGATCGTGGAGTTGTCCACCGCCCGGTTGGGCTGGGGGATCTGGTTGACGCGCGGCCCGTCGAACCGGGTCGGACCCGCGGTGTCCGGGTCGGTGTCCTGGTCCGGGTAGTTCGGGTGCCGCTCGTCGCCGAACTCCGCGAGGATGACGAAGATCTTGTCGGTCCGCTCGCGGGAGAGCTCGACGTACTGGTCCTTGGTCGGACCCTTGCCGGCCTTGGTGCTCTTGGCGGACTTGCCCGCCGCGGCACCCTCGGCAGCCGTCTCGCCAACCTTGACGACGGTACTGCCGTTGATCTTCTGGGCCTTCGCCCTGCCGGACAGGACCTCGCTGAGGCCTTCCTGGCGCAGTGCGCGCCGCTTGTCCTCGAGCGGGTTGGGCAGGTCGTGATCAGTCTGCGCAGGCTCGGCCACCGACGGGGCGGTGGTCGGCAGCTTCGGCGTCGGCGCGGCGCTGGCGGACGTACCTGCCATCAGCCCCGTCGCGGTCAGCGAAAGCCCGAGCAGACCCACTGCGACTTTGCGCACGTGGTACCTCCGGTGTTAGGGAACCGGCCCCATGGGGGTACGGGCCGGTGGAACGTCCCACAAGTGGGACCCTTGGTGAACATAGACACTGCTGGGACTGGTGGGAAGATGTGCGCGTCGATTTGTTGCAACTTTTTGTTGGACAGGTCTTTCCCCGTCACACCCCGGACCGCCGCCGAGTCGTTGACCAGTGCGGACGTTCCCGTATCCGAATGTAGCGACACCGATGGATATGCGTAAGGGTCGGGAGCGCGGTGGCTCCCGACCCTTACCTCATCCGGTCCCTTCAGCCCATTTTCCGGTCATTCCGGTTCCGGTTTCGCGCTGTCGTTCAGCTCCTCGGCGGGACCACGTACACCATGGCGTACGCGTTGTCCCGGGGGGCCCACTTGATCACGATCGAGGTGCCGTACGCGACACCCGCGTCCCGCGGGTTGCCGGTGCCCAACACGATCGCGCCGCCACTCAGCTCGGTGCCGTAGTAGTCGGTCGCCGGCGTGCCGTCCGGGTTCACCACCCGGGTGGTGTACTGCTGGTTCCCCTTCGACGGGACCACCACCGAGGCGTCGTTGTCCCGCGCGTACGGCGAACCGTCGCGGATCTCGATGCCCGGGTACCAACCCTTGCTGTCGGTGAAGCCCTTCACCGGCGCCTGGGCCTTGAACTTCGTGCAGTACTCGCTGTACGGCTCGTCGGCCGCCTCCAGGCACTCCTTGAACGGGTACGTCGGCTTCAACCCGAAGGCGGCGTTCGACGACTGCGGGCGGCTGGGCAGGTTGTCCAGCACCGACGGGTCCTTCTCCGCCGCGGTGCCCTTGCGGCGCAGTGGGTCGTTGTGCGAGTCGACGATCAGCAGCCCGCCCTTGGCGCCGTAGCTGGGCAGCGCGGTCATCTGCCCGGTGACGTGGTTGACGTCGCCGAGCTGGGTGTCCCGGTACCACACCAGCATGCCGGGCGCGTTGTACGCGATCCGGTCGACCTTCCACGCCTCGTGCGAGTAGACCGTGTCGTAGGCGTACTTCAGGCCCTTGTCGAAGCCGTCGAAATTCCGCCACTCGGCCAGGTAGTAGTGCGACTTGACCTGGGTGCCCGAGTCGACGTGCCAGCCCGCGCCGCTGGTGTCGGTGAACGTGCCGCCGGTCTGGGTCCAGCCGGCCGTGCCGCCCTCGACGTCGTCGCTCCACGTGGTCGCGCCGCCGCCGGTCACCGAGAAGTCGTCGGCGAACCAGCCGCGCTCCACGAACGCCTCGTCGGTGGCGTACCGCAGCCGCACCTGCACGGTCTGCCCGGCGTACGGCGACAGGTCGACGTAGTCGTGCCGCCAGCCGCCGGTGCTGCCGGTCAGGCCGTACTTCTTGTTGCCGAAGTCGACCATCCGCCCGTTCGGGTCGTTGTAACCGTCGTCGGTGGAGACCAGCGCGCCGGACTCGTCGTACACCTTGCGCTCGGTCCAGGTGGCGCCGCCGTCGGTGGAGACCTCGACGAAGCCGTAGTCCCAGTCCTCCTCGATGACGTAGTCGTTCCACATCCAGAACTTCGCGTCGGCGGCGTCCGGGACCTCCACCGTGCGGCTCAGCTTGACGTCGGCCCAGTTCTGGTCGGCGCCGGAGTACCACATGTTCCCGCCGCTGTGCGGCTCGGCCAGCGCGATCACCTTGTCCGGCAGGTCGATCTTGATGCCGTCCTCGGTGCCGACCGGCGTACGCGAGCTCTGCCCGAGCTTGACCAGCTTGGCCCGGTCGCCCGGCCCGAACGTCTTGGGCTCGGCCCAGCCGAGCACCCACTTGTCCCAGATGCCCATGTGGGTGGGGAGCGCCTGGAAGATCTCGCCGGAGTGCGAGCCGGACGCCATCAGGTCCCAGAAGTCCACGTCGGAGTCGGCGTTGCCCGAGGTGTCGTAGAGGTCGGGCAGGCCGAGGTCGTGCCCGAACTCGTGGGCGAAGACGCCGACGCCGGCGTCCTCCGGCTGCACGATGTAGTTGGACACCTTCAGGTTGGTGCCGGGGATGGTGTAGCCGCCGGCCACCGTGGAGGAGTGCGCCCAGACCGAGTAGACGCCGATGTCGCCGCCGCCACGGGACTTGCCCTGGTTGGCGTGCACCAGCACCAGGTGGTCGATCACGCCGTCCGGCTCGTGGAAGTTGCCGTCGCCGTCGCGGTCGCTCTGGTCCTCGATGTCGTAGTCGGCCCACGGGAAGTTCGGGTCGGCGGCGGCCAGCGCGTCGATCGCGTCGGTGGCGAGCCGGCCGGCGCCCTGCGGGTTGTCCGGGTGGCCGTTCATCGACTGCTCACGCCCGGCGACCCAGTCGCCGTTCTCGTCCTGGAAGCAGCGCGACGCCGCGTACCAGCCCTCCGAGTGCGGCACCGTGATCCACGGGCTCGCCTGCCCGTCCACCGTGTACGCGCCCTTGGACATCTCCAGGTACATGTTGTGCATGGTCCGCCCGGCCAGGCTGATGCCCGGCCTGCCGTCCGGCCCCTTGAGGTCCTTGCGGACCCGCTCGGTGATGCCCTTCTTGGTGTAGAGCATCTTGTCGTAGTGGGCCGGGGAGAAGTCCGGCACCCACATCGAGTTGTTGTCCTTGTGCGGCAGCGTGGCCGGGTTGGGGATGGTGTTGTGCCGTGGCCCGTTCTGCACCGTGCCGGGCACGCAGGTGCGGTCCTCGAAGACCGTCTTCGGGACCATCACGTTCGTGAAGTCGTCGTTGGCGTTGTCGTTGAACTCGACGAGCAGCGTCAGCAGCTTGGCCGTCTGGGTGCTCTTCGCCTTCTTGATCTTGCGCGGGCTCTGGCCGGTCCGGATGGACTTCGCCTCCAGTTTGGCCAACTCCCGCGCCGTGGCCGGGTTGCCCCCGGCGTACTTGCGGTCGTAGGCGCGCGCCTCGTCCGCGGGTGACGAGAAGACCCCGTCCCGGCCCCGGGTCTCCTTGCCGCCGGTGTCCGGCTGCACCTCGGGCTCGGCATAGTTGATGTAGTACTCGTCCGCCCCGATCGTGGCCGACGCGGGCCGGGACGGTTGGGCAGCCGCGCTGCCTGTCACGGTCAGTGACGAGGCCGCGAGGGCGATGGCGGGCAGCGCGACGAGTAGGCGTCGGCGCGCCCTGGACTGCGAAACGGGGAGCATGCCACTCCGTTCGTAGGGAATGGTGAAGGGCCGGCCGTCTCAGTGACGCTTGTCGAAATCCGCCGGTTCCGGCTGAAGGTAGCCGACCGGACGTGCCATCGACAGGGGCGAACTGGTTAGTGCCTCCTCCGCCGATCGACCGGCATGATCCCCGCGTACGCCGAAGGGGGCGGGCCGCCGCGCGACCCGCCCCCTTTCGTACCGATGTGGTCAGTCCTCGTCGGACTTGCCGCCACTCATCCCCGAGGAGATCAACTCCATCACCGAGGAGTCCTGCAACGTGGTCACGTCGCCGAGCGACCGGTTCTCCGCGACATCCCGCAGCAACCGGCGCATGATCTTGCCGGACCGGGTCTTCGGCAGCTCCGGGACCAGCATGATCTGCCGCGGCTTGGCGATCGGGCCGAGCGTCTTCGCCACGTGGTTGCGCAGCTCCGCGATGAGCTGCTCGCCCGCGTCCCCGGAGGTCTCCGCGCTGCGACGCGGGATGGCGAACGCCACGATCGCCTGCCCGGTCGTCGGGTCGGTCGCGCCGACCACCGCCGCCTCCGCCACCGACGGGTGGCTGACGAGCGCCGACTCGACCTCCGTGGTGGAGATGTTGTGCCCGGACACCAGCATCACGTCGTCGACCCGGCCGAGCAACCAGATGTGCCCGTCGTCGTCCTTCTTGGCGCCGTCACCGGCGAAGTAGACCCACTTGTCGCCCATGTTGGCACCCGCGCCGAACCGCGACCAGTACGTCTCCAGGAACCGGTTGTCGTCGCCCCAGATGGTGCGCAGCATCGACGGCCACGGCTCGGTGAGCACCAGGTAGCCACCGCCCCCGTTGGGCACCGACTCACCCTGGTCGTCGACCACGTCGGCCACGACACCTGGCAGCGGCGCCATCGCCGAACCGGGCTTCGCCTCGGTCACGCCCGGCAACGGCGAGATCATCATCGCCCCGGTCTCGGTCTGCCACCACGTGTCCACGACCGGCAGCTCACCCCGGCCCACGAACTGCCGGTACCAGATCCACGCCTCCGGGTTGATCGGCTCACCGACGCTGCCGAGCAGGCGCAGCGACGACAGGTCGTACCCGGCCGGGACGTCCTCGCCCCACTTCATCATGGTGCGGATCAGCGTCGGCGCGGTGTACAGGATCGTCACCCCGTACTTGTCGACGATCTCCCAGAACCGGCCCTTGTGCGGGGTGTCCGGCGTGCCCTCGTACATGACCTGGGTGGCGCCGTTCGACAGCGGGCCGTAGACGATGTAGGAGTGCCCGGTCACCCAACCGATGTCGGCCGTGCACCAGTAGACGTCCGTCTCCGGCTTCAGGTCGAAGACCGCGTGCGTGGTGTACGACGCCTGGGTCAGGTAGCCGCCGGTGGTGTGCAGGATGCCCTTCGGGCGGGCGGTGGTGCCGCTGGTGTAGAGGATGAACAGCGGGTGCTCGGCGTCGAACGGCTGCGCCTCGTGCTCCGGCGACGCGGCCTCCACCGCCTCGTGCCACCAGTGGTCCTTCGCCGACCAGGCGACCTCCTCGCCGGTGCGGCGGACCACGAGCACGTGCTCCACCGACGGGCAGTTCGCCACCGCCTCGTCCACGGTCGGCTTGAGCGCGGACGGCTTGCCCCGCCGGAATCCGCCGTCCGCGGTGATCACCACCTTGGCGCTGGCGTCCTGGATCCGGTTGGTCAACGCGTCCGCGGAGAAGCCGCCGAACACCACGCTGTGGGTGGCGCCGATCCGGGCGCAGGCGAGCATCGCCACCGCCGCCTCCGGGATCATCGGCAGGTAGATCGCCACCCGGTCGCCCGCCGTCACGCCCAACTCGGTGAGCGCGTTGGCCGCCTGGCAGGTGAGCCGGTGCAGGTCCGCGTAGGTGACCGTGCGGGTGTCACCCGGCTCGCCCTCCCAGTGGATCGCCACCTTGTCCCCGTGGCCCGCCTCCACGTGCCGGTCCAGGCAGTTGTACGCCACGTTGAGCCGGCCGCCGGTGAACCACTTCGCGAACGGCGCGTTCGACCAGTCGAGCACCTGCTCCCACGGCTGCGCCCAGGCCAGCCGGCCGGCCTGGCGCTCCCAGAAGGCGAGCCGGTCACCGGCCGCCTCGTCGTACGCCGCCGCGGTCACGTTGGCGTTAGCGGCGAGTTCGGCCGGTGGCGGGAACTGGCGCGTCTCGTTCAGCAGATTGGCCAATGCCTCGCTCATACGGTGACTCCTTCGTCGCGTGACCTGCGTCTCCCTACTCCGGGGAAGGTTAGCCCCGCCGCCGGACACCCGCGACCGCGCCGCCGCCCCGCCGCGCCCAGCGGCACCCCCACCGCGCTGAGGTGTAAGGCGGGGGCCCCGCTTAACGCATCCGGTATAGGAAGGGGCCCCGCTTAACACCCCGTACCGTGTCAGGGTGACCACCGATCCGCTCGCGCCGCTCCTCGCGCTCGCCGACGTCGCGCCCGCCGCCGAGCAGGCCCGCGACCTGGTCGACCAGGCCCACCGGCACCGGGCGCTGCGCCGCCACGGCGGCCAACTCGCCGCCGAGGTAAGCCTCCGCTCGGCCGTGGCCAGCGCCGCGCTCGAAGGCCGGAAGCACGACCGCGAGGAGGTACGCGCCGGCACGGTCACCGACCCGGTGCTCCAGGGCGCGCTGCGGGTGGCCGGCGCGCTGCCCGGGCTGAGCGACCTCTGGCCGAAGGCCCCCCGCCAGGTGCTCGCCCGGCTGCACGTGCTCGCCGCCCGCGACGTGGTGACCGAGGAGGAACTGGGCCGGCCGGTGGCCGACCCGGTGGTGGCGGCCCGCCTCGACAGCCTGTCCGGCCTGGTGGCCGGCGGCACGAAGGTGCCACCGCTGGTGTTGGCCGCCGTGGTGCACGGCGAACTGCTGAACCTGCGCCCGTTCCCCGGCCCCTCCGGCGTGGTGGCCCGGGCCGCCGCGCGGCTGGTGCTGATCTCCACCGGGCTCGACCCCCGCGGGTTGGTCGCGGTGGACGTCGGGCACCAGGAGCGGGAACCGGAGTACGTCGGCGCGGCCGGCGCCTTCGCCACCGGCACCCCCGACGGCCTGCGCTCCTGGCTACGGCACTACATGAGCGCGGTGGAGGTCGGCGCGGAGCAGATCACGCTCATCGGCGACGAGATCCTCGCCGCCTCCTGAGCCCACCGCCTGGGTTTAGCTCGCCCTGCCGCCCTGCCGCCCTGCCGCCCTGCCGCCCTGCCGCCCTGCCGCCCTGCCGCCCTGCCGCCCTGCCGCCCTGCCGCCCTGCCGCCAGCGCGTTGGCCGAGGATTTTCGCAGTGAGCCGGCCGTTGGTTGTCGGCCGTCAGGCGGTGGGCGCGGCGGTCCGGGTGCGGCGGTGCCGCCCGTACCAGGCGATGCCGATGGCGACCCCGACACCCACGCCGAGCGCCGCCGCCGCGACCGGCACCGCCGGCCGCTCGCGCAGCCGGCGCCCCAGCGGGATCGGATGCCGGAACTCCAGCACCGGCCAGCCGTTCTCCACCGCCAGCTTGCGCAACGCCCGATCCGGGTTGACCACACTCGGGTGCCCCACGCACTCCAGCAGCGGCCGATCACTGTAGGAATCGGAGTACGCGTACGAGTCGGCCAGGTCGTAGCCGCGCTCCCGGGCCAGCTCGCCCACGCCGTCGACCTTGCTCGGCCCGGCCGCGTAGAACTCGACCTCGCCGCTGTACCGCCCGTCGACCACAGCCATCCGGGTGGCGATCACGTCGGTCACCCCGAGCAGCTCGCCGATCGGCCGGACCATCTCGTCGCCCGAGGCGGAAACCAGCACCACGTCCCGCCCGGCGGCCTGGTGCTCCTCGATGAGGGCGGCTGCCTCGGCGTACACATAAGGGTTGATCAGCTCGTGGAGCGTCTCCGCGACGATCTGGCGGACCTGTTCCACCGGCCAGCCCTTGCAGAGCGCGGCCAGATAGTCCCGGGTGCGGGCCATGGTCTGCTCGTCGGTGCCGCCCAGCCGGAACATCAGCTGCGCGTACGCCGACTTGACCACGTCACGCCGGGTGATCAGCCCGTCCCGGTAGAACGGCCGACCGAACGCCAGAGCGCTCGACTTGGCGATGACGGTCTTGTCGAGATCGAAGAAAGCGGCACCACGGCCCACGGCGCGAAAGTCTAGCCGGACGGACCGCCAACGGCCGCCCACCCCGGGGTCCGGAAGCCGCAGTGCACCCGCCGGAGTGACGGCGGTCACATAGCAGTGCGAGAAATTAGCTTTGCGTGGAGTGAACAACACTCGACGTATAAGGGTCGGCTGCGGCATGCTTGTCCTCGCGACGGGAGTTCGCCTTCGGTCGCTGCTCAGACCCTCGGCGGTTGCACCCCCCGTGACCGCTGAGTCGGTTCGGCTCGACCCCCCCGGAGCCGAACCACACGACGACCCCCGTCTCCCCCCGACGGGGGTCGTCCCTTTCCGGGGGAGCGCTCCCGGAGCGGTGGAGCGGCCGACCCGTTGCCGGGCCGGCCGCTCCGCTCAGCAGGTCAGGACTTGACCAGCTTGACGACCGTGGTGTCGTTCACCTCGACGTACTTGTCGTACTCGCTGTCGTACCCCTGGGCCCTGGTGTCGACCTCTACCCTGCCCTTGACGAACGGCACGGTGCCGATCGGTACGGCGGTGGCGGTCCAGGCCGCCGGCGTACCCGGAACGCAGTTCACCCGGGTGCTGAAGTCGCCCCGGACGATGGTCTTCTTGACGATCTCCGTGACCGTGCCGTTGAGCGACACGGAGGTCGGCTGGTTGCAGGTCACCGTGCCGTGCACGACGGCCTTGCCGCTCACCGAGCTGGCCGTGCCGTCGGTGGCCACCGCCAGCGCGAGGTCAAGCGGCGCCGGCGCCGGCGGGTTGGCGATGTGCACCTCGCCGCGGGCCGCCGCGGTGCCGCCCTCGCAGTGCTGCTCGAAGGTCGCGTCGAACGTCTGGACGTAGCCGTTCGGCCCGAAGACGGCGTTGAGCACCGTGAACGTGCCGGTCAGCTCGTTGCAGCCGCGCCCGTTCCCGTCCAGGCTGAGGCCCGGACCGGCCCCGTTGAACGGGTAGCGCGTCGCGTTCTGGTAGGTGCCCGGGGCCAGCGGCGTGCTGCCCGGGGCGTCGAAGTCCACGGACCACCAGTCGCCCTGGTAGCCGTTGACGCCTACCGACACGTGGCTCGTGTCGGCCGACGCTGAGGTGGTGAGCTGGTCGCCGTCGGCGACCGAGTAGGCGTACGACCGGCCGCCGGTGATGTAGTCGCCCGGGTCGCCGCCGAAGGTGACCGATCCGGACGTCACCGGTTGCGCCTGTGCCGGCGCGGCGGCGACCAGCCCGCCGAGCGCCCCCGTGAGCGTCAGGCCGGCCGCCAGGGCCGCCCTCCGCCAGGATTTGTGCATCCCCGCTCCTCTCTGCTGAGACGGCTGGGCGCTGCCACGCCCGAAGATCGCCGTCGGTCAATTACCGCACAGAGGTGTGACACTGCTCGGCCGTGCCGGCAGAGATGTGCACAGAGGACGATTGTCAGCGGATCACCGCGCGCATGGTGCGCGGCTCGGGCCGGAAGCAGACAAGTGCCCGGCCGCGCTCGTCGGTCACCACCCACGGGTGGCCCACGTACGTCTGCTGCCGGTGGGACCGACCGGCCTGGAGCACCGCGTACCGCTGGCGGCGGCCGTGGTAGTCCAACCAGTAGATGACCACCGGCCTGGTCCGGGCGTTGACGAAGTCGATGAAGGTCGACGGCCCGCCACCACCGGACCGCAACCGCCACTCCCAGGACGCCGGGAGCGGGGTGAGCTCGTCGGTCCGGGGCGCGGGCCGCTTCGTCCGGGTAGCCGTCGGTTTCGGGCTGGGCCGGGCGGCCGGCGTGGTGCGACGCGGCGGCGCGGGCGGACGGGTACGCGGCGCGGCGCGGGCGGAGAGCGACACGGGCGCCGGGGAGTACGACTCGGCCGCCACCTCCGCGGTCGGCGAGGCGTATGCCGGGGACGCCAGGATCGCTTCGCTGCCGATCGGCGGCGGCAGGTCGGGGCGGCGGGGCATGGCGAAGAAACTGAGCGTACCGACCAGCACCACGATCACGATCCCGAGCGCCACCGAGGCGAGCGTGGCCGGTGACGGGTCGCGGAGCAGAACCTGGTCGTCAGGTGAACCGGTGCGGGCGTGACGTCGGACGGGCGGCGTTCCGGTGCCGTGTGATGACTCGGTCATGGCCTCGATTTCACGAGCCGGTGCCGTCCGTTTCGCGGCGAGAGGATCCGATTATGCGGGATGGATGATCCCTTTCGTCAATGGCTGACGGTCCAACCGGTTCGATCCGGTGGGCCCGGATGGGTCAACTGCCTGGTCAGCCGCTCCGAACGGTCGTCACCACCGCGCGGATGCCGCCGTTCGCCGGCCGGTCGGGCCCCATAGCAGATCGATTCGATCGCCGAGGTCTGTCCACAACCGCCTCGTTATCCACAGGCGGGTGGCTGCGATCCCTCCGTCCGGCCGGCTGAGTGGGCAGGCTCGATCGCGGCACGTCCGAGTCCGACCGTTGGAGGCCGCATGCCGCCCCGCACCCCGCTCCCGCCGTACCCTCGACTGCCCCTGCTCGTCACGGCCGACGACGACCTGCTCGACGAGCTGTTGCGGCTCGCCGCGGCCGGCGGCGTCGAGGTCGAGCTGGCGGCCGACCCGGCCGCCGCCCGCGCCCGCTGGGGGCCGGCGCCGCTGGTGCTTGTCGGCGTCGACCAGGCGGCGGCCTGCCTGCGGGCCCGCCTCCCCCGACGTTCCCGCACCGTCCTGGTCGGACGCTCCGGCCAGCTTGATCCGGGTACGGAGCTGGCCGAGCTGATCGGCGCCGAGCACGTGGCCACCCTGCCCGCGGCGGAGCCCTGGCTGGTCGACCGCTTCGGCGAGTGTGCGGCCGGGCCGGTCGGCGCGGGCCCGGGGCGGATCGTGGCGGTGCTCGGCGGGCGCGGCGGCGCCGGGGCCAGCGTGCTCGCCGGTGGGCTCGCCGTCAGCGCGGCCCGAGCCCGGCTGCGTACGCTGCTCGTGGACGCCGACCCGCTCGGCGGCGGCCTCGACCTGGTGCTCGGCTGGGAGCAGCTCGACGGGCTGCGCTGGCCCGAGCTGGCCGGCGCCGACGGTCGCGTCGACCCGCCGTCGCTTGTCCGCGCCCTGCCCAGCCGGGGTGACCTGGTCGTGCTCTCGTGGGACCGGGGCGACCTGCGGCACCTGCCGGCCGAGGCGATGGCCGCCACGGTCGACGCCGGCCGGCGAGGTCGCGACCTGGTCGTGCTCGACCTGCCCCGCCACCTCGACGACGCGGCCGTGATCGCGCTCCAGGCCGCCGACCGGGCGTTCCTCGTGGTGCCCGCGGAGCTGCGGGCCACCGCCGCCGCGGCCCGGGTGGCCGCCGTGGTGGCCCCGCACTGCGAAGACCTGTCGGTGATCGTGCGCGGCCCGGCTCCCGGGCGGCTCCGGGCCGCCGAGGTGTCCCGCGCGCTCGGCCTTCCGCTGGCCGGCACGCTCCGCCCCGAGCCCGGCCTGTGCCGAGGGTTGGAACGCGGCGAGGCGCCGGGCGCCACCGGCAAGGGTCCACTCGCCGTGCTGTGCCAGCGGCTCGTGGACGAGTTGACCGGCCGATCCGCGGCGGGTGCGGCGTGAGCGGGCCGACGAGCCCGGGCGAGCTGGCCGTCCGGGTCCGGCACCGGTTCGCCGCCGACGCCACCCCGGTCACCTCCGCCGCGGTCGTCTCCGCGGTACGCGCCGAGCCGGCCGCCGGCGTGCTCGGCGACACCACCCTGCTGCGGATCGCCGACCGGGTGCACGACGACCTGGTCGGTGCCGGCCCGCTCGCGCCCTTCCTGGCCGACCCGGAGGTCACCGACGTGCTGGTGAACGGCGTCCGGGTCTGGGTCGACCGGGGGCGGGGGCTGCACCAGGTGGCCGTGCCGCTCGGCACGGTCGACGACGTACGCCGGTTGGCGCAGCGGCTGACCGCCGCCGCCGGTCGCCGGCTGGACGACGCCTCGCCCTACGCCGACGCGCGACTGCCCGACGGCACCCGGCTGCACGCCGTGCTGCCACCGGTGGCGACCGACGGTCCCTACCTGTCCCTGCGTACCTTCCGGCAGCGTCCGTTCACCCTGGACGAGCTGGTCGACCACGGCACCGTGCCCCGGCCGGTGGCCCCGCTGCTCGACGCGGTGGTGGCCGCCCGGCTGGCATACCTGGTCACCGGCGGCACCGGGTCCGGCAAGACGACGCTGCTCAACACGTTGCTCGGCCTGGTGCCCGGCACCGAGCGGATCGTGCTTGTGGAGGATGCCGCGGAGCTGCGCCCGGTGCACCCGCACGTGATCGGGTTGCAGGCGCGTACCGCGAACGTCGAGGGCGCCGGCGTGGTCGGGCTCGGCGACCTGGTCCGGCAGGCGCTGCGGATGCGACCGGACCGGCTGGTGGTGGGCGAGTGCCGGGGCGCCGAGGTGGTCGACCTGCTGGCCGCGTTGAACACCGGCCACGACGGCGGGGCGGGGACGCTGCACGCCAACGCGCCGACGGACGTGCCCGCCCGGCTGGAGGCGCTGGGCATGCTCGGCGGGCTGCCACGGGCCGCGCTGCACGCCCAGGTCGCCGCCGCGTTGCAGGTCGTCCTCCAGGTCCGCCGGACCGGCGAGGGGCGGGTCCTCGACTCGATCGGCCTGCTCCTGCCGGAAGGGAGCGACCGGCTGGTGACGGTGGTTCCGGCCTGGATACGCGGCCGTGGTCTCGGCCTGGCCGCCCGGCCGCTCGGCAACCTGCTGCGCGAGCGTGGAGTGCCCGTGCCGCCGGTCCTCCGCGTGGTCTGGCCGGGCTCGGCGGGCCCGTCGTGACCGGTCAACTCTGGCTCGTGGTCGTGCTCCTGGCCGGTGCCGCGGTGGCGGTTGCCTGGCCGGTACGCGCCGGCCGCGCCCGACGCCGCTCGGTCCTCGACCCCGGGCGAGATGTCGGCCGTCTGCCTGGTTCGAGGCCCCATCTCGGCGGTCCGCCTGTTTCGGGGCCGGATCTCGGCGGTCCGCCTTCCACGGGTGGCCGGGGCGATGCACGCCCGGCGCTGCCCGCGCGGCGTGCCCTGCCGACGGCCGCGCTGCTCGGCGGTGGGGCCGGAGCAGTCCTCGGTGGTCCGGTGGCCGCGCTGGCGCTGGCCGCCTACGGGACGCTCGCGGCCCGTGCCGCGCTGCGTCGGCGTACCCGCCGGGCGGCCGACCTGGCTCACCGCCACGACCTCGACCGGCTCGGTGCCGCCGCCGCCGACCTGCGGGCCGGCCTGCCCGTCGACGGGGTGTTCGACAGCGGCACCGGCCGGATGGTCCGGCTGGCCCGGGCCGCGGTGCGGCTCGCCGACCGGACCGGGGCGCCACTGGCCGATCTGCTTGAGCGGATCGAGGCCGACGCACGTACGGCCGATCGAGGTCTCGCCGCTGCCGCTGCCCAGGCTGCCGGCGCTCGGGCGACCGCCTGGCTGCTCGCCGCCCTGCCGCTCGGTGGGATCGGCCTCGGCTACGCCATCGGGGTCGATCCGGTGGAGGTGCTCCTGCACACGCCGGTCGGCGGCGGTAGCGCCCTGGCGGCAGTCGCCCTGCAGATCGGTGGGTTGCTCTGGGCGGAGCGGCTCGGTGCGGGGCCGGGGCGGGCGGTCTGATGTCCCGCCAGGCGATGGCCGCCGCCTGCCTCAGCGCCGCCGCGTCGCTCCTCGTCGTCGCCGGCCCGGTCGTCCGCCCGGCCCGGCGACTGCGCCGGCTCGCGTCCACCCCTCGGCGTGGCCGTCCCAGCTGGTGGCCGGACCGGGTCCGGTGGGGTGCCGGCCTGGCCGGCGTGGCCGTGGCGGTGGTCGTCGGCGGGTGGGCCGGCCTGGTCGCCGGGCCGCTCGCCGGCGTGGTCGCCGACCGGCTGCTACGCCGGATCGAGCCGCGTGCCGTGCGCGACCGGCGGCTGCGCGAGACCGCCGACCTGCCGCTCGCCGCGGACCTGCTGGCCGCGGCGCTGCGGGCCGGCGCGCCTGTCGACCGCTCGGCGCTCGCGGTCGCGGAGGCGCTCGGCGGGCCACTCGCGGACCGGCTCGGCCGGGTGGGCCGCACGCTGGGCCTGGGCGGTACGGCGATCGAGGCGTGGGAGCACCTGCGACCCGTGCCCGGTGCGGGGAGTTTGGTCGCCGCCGCGGTCCGCTCGTCGAACAGCGGAGCCGCGCTGGCGGGCGCGCTCACCCGGCTCGCCGACGACCTGCGGGCCGAACGCTCGACGGCGGCCGAGGCCACCGCCCGGCGCGCGGGCGTGCTCATCGTGTTGCCGCTCGGGCTGTGCTTCCTGCCCGCCTTCATTCTCGCCGGTCTGGTGCCGGTGATCGTCGCCGTTCTCGGCGACGTCCTGTGAACCATCGAGAAGGGACGTACGACATGCGCAAGCTCCTCACCCGCCTCCGCGGCGACGCCGGCATGAACACGGCGGAGTACGCGGTGGGCACCCTCGCGGCGGTCGCCTTCGCCGGAATCCTGCTGAAGGTGCTCACCTCCGGAAACGTGCAGTCCGCGTTGACCGCCGTCATCGACCGGGCCCTGAAGTGACCGGACGCCGGTGGGCCGGCCGGTGCACCCGCCTCCACCCGGCCCCGGGGGTCGACGGTGCGGTCCACCGGGGCGGTGTCGTCCGGCGGCGCCCGGGGGAGCGGGGGTCGTTCACGGCCGAGTTGGCGGCCGGCCTGCCGGCGTTGATGCTCCTCCTGGTCGCCGGGCTCACCGCGGTCGACGCGGTGACCACGCGGGCGGGCTGCGTCGACGCGGCCCGGGAGGCGGCGCTCGCCGCCGCCCGGGGCGAGCCGGGCACGGCTGCCGGCGCCCGGTACGCCCCCGCGGGCGCGGAGGTGACGGTGACGGTGGCCGGCGACCGGGTGACCGCGAGCGTCCGGGCGCCGGTCCGGACGGTCGGTGCGCGGCTGCCCCGGACGACCGTGTCGGGCGTGGCGGTGGCCGCCGTGGAACCCGGCGCTCCCGGCCCGGTGCCGTGACGCCGGGCCGGGAGCCGGCCGAGCGGGGTGGCGCGACGGTGTGTCTGCTCGCGATCGGCCTGGTGTTCGTGCTCGTCGGGCTGTTCGGCGCCGGGATCGGCGCTGCCCGGTGCGCGCGTCATCAGGCCCGGGTCGCGGCCGACTTCGGCGCGTTGGCGGGCGCGGGCCGTGTGCTCGACGGGACGGATACCGCATGTGCGTCGGCCGCCGCGCTGGTGTCGGCCAATGACGGTCGGCTGACCGGCTGCCGGGTCGACGGCCTCGACCTGATCGTCACGGCGGAGGTGCGGGTCGCGCCGTTGCCCGGGCTGGCCCGCGTCGCCACCGCGACCTCGCGCGCCGGCCCGGCCCGCGTCGGCGACCCCTGACGTCAGCGTGGCGCGTCCAGCGGGTCCCCGCCGGCGGCTTTGGGTGCGGTTGTTGTCGCTGGGGGCGACCATAACCGCACCCAAAGCCATCGGCCCTCCACCCACCGGGCCGCTTGCAGCGTTGTGCGGACCCCGGTGCGCGAGTACGAACCGCAGTCAGGTCGTCGCCTGGCCGGCCGGCGATACCGGACGTACGGGCGTCGCCGGCCGGCCTCACGGTCAGCGGGACTGGAGGGCGTCCAGACCCACGGCCATGGCGATGACCAACCGGCGGTCGATGTGCGGGTGCTGGATGTCGACGACGTACCGGTCGCGCAGGCCCCACTTCTTGTCGACGGAGAACACCGGCTGACCGCCGGCCACGAAGTCGAAGTGGTACGGCAACCAGGAGAGCGAATCCACGAAGCGTCGTAGCAGCGCCACCGGCATGCTGCGCTCCTGCCCGACCGCCGGGGGCAGGCCGGGCTGCTCGACGTGCCAGGTCGAACGCAGCAGCGACTGGGCGAAGTCCTTACGGAACAGGCCGATCGGGTTGCCGGCGTGGTCGGTCACGTCATAGGTGGCACCGAGGTCGAGCCGCTGACGGGCCTTGAAGCCGAGGAGAGGGTACTGCTTGGTGTCATCGGTGTAGATGGTGACCTGTTCCTTGAAGGCGAGCCGCTTCTGCTGCGCGAATGCGAGCAGCCCACCCTCGGAGCCGTCCGGTGCCACGGCATGCACCTCGTACTGGTTGACCATCATCCGAATCCGCTGCCGGACGATGAACCGGTGCTGAGCCTGCAGGTTGTCGAGCGACATCTGATCTCCTTTGAGGGGTCGCCGGAGTCTTGCACAGCGGCGCCACCGTCGCGCGCTCGCACAGTGCTTCCGGGCAGCTCCGACGTCGCCTCGTCTCCGTCGCAGCGGATGCGTGATCGGCTCCAGTTCGCCGCGGTGGCGGTGTCGACCGCCAACCGATACCGCTCCCCGGCCGGCAGCTCGAACGAGAACCGGTCCGGCGGCTTGAGCGGCGGTGGCGTGCGGATCAGCGTCCGCCGTCCACCGTCGCCTTCAACGCCCAGGTGTTGAGCACCTGGTGGATGCCGCGCAGACGTTCGTTGATCTGCTCCAGCCGCTCCGCCTGGGCCAGGTGCGCCAGCGCGGTGCCCAGCGCGATCTGCTGGTCCGCGGTCAGGTTCTCCTGGTCGATGGCATAGAGCAGCTCGACGGTCTCGGCGATAGTGTCGGCCACGGCGGCACCTCCGGCGGACGGGTCTCGGGGTCACGTCTGCGCTACCGGAATGATGCATGGAAGCGCTCCCATGTATCAATGCCCCGACGCCGCCGACCTCATGCACCCGTCCCATCCATCAGACGCCGGCACCCCACCGATCGAGCCTCGACCAGCACTCGGGGCCGCCATTTCGGCGATGTGGCGGGGTCCGGCACCCGCCGATGCCACCACTTCGCCGAACTGGCGAGCGAGACGGCGTGCGGGCACGGGAGACGGCGTACGGGCACGGGCCGGGGCGAACGGCAGGCGACGAGCAGCAAAGGCGAGGGGCAAAGGCGAGGGGCAAAGGCGAGGGGCAAAGGCGAGGGGCAGGGACGAGCGGCAAGGACCCGAGTCAGGAACGAGCGGCGGGAGGGCCGCCGGGGTCAGTCCGTCGGGCCGCCGGCCGTCGACCGTCGCGCCGTCCGGTCGTCCTGCCGCGGCAGCGCTCCGCCGCGTCCCGCGCCCGGAGCAACCCCACCGCCCGCCCCGGTACCGTCGGCAACGCCACCCGTACCGGGACCGCCCGCCACACCGCCGCCAATCCCGGGACCGTCGGAAGCGTCGCCAACCCCGCAACTGTCGGAAGCGTCGCCAACCCCGGGACTGTCGGAAGCGTCGCCAACCCCGGGACCGTCGGAAGCGTCGCCAACCCCGCAACTGTCGGAAGCGTCGCCAGCCCCGGAGGCACCGGGCGAGCATCCGGCGAGGTGGGCCAGCACCACGTCGAGGATCTGCACCGCTTCCGGCTTGGCCAGCGGGTTGTTGCCATTTCCGCACTTCGGGGACTGGACGCAGGACGGGCACCCGGTCTCGCACCCGCACTCGACGATCGCGTCCCGGGTGGCGCGCAGCCAGGCGGCGGCCGTCCCGTACGCCCGCTCGGCGAAGCCCGCCCCGCCGGGGTGACCGTCGTAGACGAAGACGGTCGGGGCCTCGGTGTCGGGATGCAGGGCGGTGGACAGCCCGCCGATGTCCCACCTGTCGCAGGTCGCGATCAGCGGCAGCAGGCCGATCGCGGCGTGTTCGGCGGCGTGCAGCGCCCCGGGGACGTCCGCCGCGTCCACGCCGGCGCGGGCCAGCGACTCCGGGGAGAGCGTGAACCAGACCGCGACGGTACGCAGTTCCCGCGCCGGCAGGTCCAGCGGGCGGGTGTCGATCACCTCGCCGGTGGCGATGCGCCGCCGCTGGTACGACACCACCTGGCTGGTCACGTCCACCTCGCCGAGGAAGAGCCCGACCGGGCCGGCGTCGGTGTACGAGCGGACGGAGACCACGGAGAGCGAGGTGACGTCGCGGGCGTGGGTGGACCAGTCCGGCTCCTCGGCGTGCACGAGCGCGCACCCGTCGGCCAGGTCGAGCGCGTCGACCAGGTAGGAGACGCCCTGGTGCAGGTAGACCGCGCCGGTGTGGAGCAGGAAGTGCGCGGAGCCGCCGTCGACGGTGCCGAGTAGCCGGCCGGTGGACTCCTCCACCACGCAGACCGGGGCGCCGCCCTCGCCGCGCAGGTCGACCTCGGGGCGTTCCCGGTGCCGCCAGTACCAGCCGGTGGGCCGTTGCCGCAGCGCGCCCGCCTCGACGAGGGAGTCCACCGCCTCCTTCGCGCCCTCGCCGAAGAGGTCCAGGTCGGCCGGGGTGAGCGGGGCCTCGTGGGCGGCGCAGGCGAGTTGCGGCGCGAGCACGTACGGATTGGCCGGGTCGAGCACGGTGGCTTCGACGGGACGCCCGAACAGCGCCTCCGGGTGGTGCACGAGGTAGGTGTCGAGCGGGTCGTCGCGGGCCACCAGCACCGCCAGGGCCTCGTCCCCGCCGCGCCCGGCCCGTCCGGCCTGTTGCCACAGCGAGGCGCGGGTGCCGGGCCAGCCGCAGATCAGCACCGCGTCCAGCCCGACCAGGTCGACGCCGAGTTCGAGCGCGTTGGTGGAGGCGAGCCCGAGCAGGTCGCCGCGCAGCAGCGCCCGTTCCAGCTCGCGGCGTTCCTCGCGCAGGTAGCCGGCCCGGTAGGCGGCCACCCGGTCGCCCAGCCCGGGCACC
This sequence comes from Micromonospora sp. WMMD1128, assembly GCF_027497235.1. Classification (NCBI taxonomy): domain Bacteria; kingdom Bacillati; phylum Actinomycetota; class Actinomycetes; order Micromonosporales; family Micromonosporaceae; genus Micromonospora; species Micromonospora sp. WMMD1128. The sequence continues at coordinate 5,966,740 of NZ_CP114902.1, read as the reverse complement.
GCCTCGTCGAGCGCCCGCCTGGCGTTCGCGGCGACCACCTCGGCGCCCCGGCGGGACCTGACGAAGGCGAGCGTGCGTACCCCCTCGACGACGCTGTCGGTGAGCAGGTCGGCGGTCTCCCGCAGCGCCGAGCGCCGGACCGACACCAGGTCGGCGACCTCGCCCTCCGAAGAGGGCAGCAGCGGCGGCTCCCAGAGCGCGAACGTCACGCCGCCGCGCGGGGAGGTGTCCTCGGTGACGGCGGTGACGGGCAGGCCGGTGAGCCGCCCGGCCGCCGCCGCCGGGTCGCCCGACGTGGCCGAGGCCAGCAGAAACACGGGGGTACGACCGAAGCGGGCGCACTGCCGGCGTAACCGTCGCAGCACGTGGGCGACGTGTGAGCCGAACACGCCCCGGTAGGTGTGACACTCGTCGACCACCACGTACGCGAGCCGGCGCAGGAAGCCGGACCAGTGCGCGTGCCCGGGCAGGATGCCGTGGTGCAGCATGTCCGGGTTGGTCAGCACGAAGCGGGCGTGCCGGCGGATCCACTCCCGTTCGGCGCGCGGTGTGTCCCCGTCGTAGGTGGCGGGGCGTACCCCGTCGAGTTCCAGGCCGGCGACGGCGCGGAGCTGGTCGGCGGCGAGCGCCTTGGTCGGGGCCAGGTAGAGCACTGTGGCGCGCGGGTCGGTGAGCAGGGTGCTCAGTGCCGGGAGCTGGTATGCCAGGGACTTGCCGGACGCCGTGCCGGTGGCCACCACGACGTGCTGTCCCGCGTACGCCAGCTCGGCGGCCTCGGTCTGGTGCCGCCACGGCGCGACCACGCCGCGTCGCGCGAACGCCGCCCGCAGGTCGTCCGGCGCCCAGCCGGGCCACGGCGCGGGTTCGCCCGCGCGGGCCGGCACCCGCTCGACGTGGGTGACCGGGTCGGTGGCGTGGCGCAGCCGCAGCCGACGCAGCAGCTCGGCCGGCGCGCGCGTCGGGCCGGGCCTGTCGTCGGTCACGTCCTGCACTCTCGCACTGGTGTTCGGAATTGGGAACCGCAGGGTGGGGGTATGGGGAGGGTCGGGCCGGTGACCCGAAGTGGTCGCACGCCGGGATGGTTAGATGCCCAGGAGAGTTTACCGAGGAGGAGTCGATGGAGCTGTCGCTGGCGACCAGCACCGTGGGAGAGCACACGGTGCTTGAGGTCGGCGGTGAGGTGGATGTCTACACCGCCCCCCGCCTGCGGGAACGGCTCATCGAGCTGATCGACGGCGGGGCCCGCCACGTGGTGGTGGACCTGGGTCGGGTGGACTTCCTCGACTCGACCGGGCTCGGTGTGCTTGTCGGCGCGTTGAAGCGGCTCCGCGCGGCCGGTGGCTCGTTCGGCCTGGTCTGCGACAAGGAGCCGCTGCTCAAGATTTTCCGGATCACCGCCCTGGACCAGGTCTTCCCGCTGCACCCGACGGTCGACGCGGCCATCGCCGCCGACTCCACCGGCGCGTGATGGCCACCGTCAAGCTTTCCTTCTCTCCGGCGCCGGTCCACGTGCGCACCGCCCGTCTGGTCGGCGTCGCGGTGGCCCGGCGGGCCGGCGTACGGGAGGATCTGCTCGACGAGGTGCGCCTGGCCATCGGTGAGGCGTGCACCCGGGCGGTCGCGCTGCACCGGCAGTACGGGTTGGCGGAGCCGGTGTACGTGGAGATGTCCGACGGCGGGCCGTACACGGTGCGGGTGGTGGACCGGGCCCCGATCGAGGCGGGTCTCGGGCTGGCCGCGCTCGGCCCGGACGAGTTGGCCAAGGAATCGCTCAGCGAGGACGCGCTCACCACCGGCGTGGGGTTCGCCCTGCTCGCCGGTTTCGTGGAGGATCTTCAGGTCCGCCCGGTGGACGAGGGCGTCGGCACCGAGGTCCGGATGGCCTGGCCGGCCGGCCGCCTCTGACCGTTCCTCCCGCAGGCCGCGTTCCCCGCCCGGGGGGGCGCGGCCTCGTCGTGTTGACCGGCCCATATATCAGATTTCCTCGCCTAACACAGTTACGAAGATCATCGGCGGCGGGTGGCCCCTCGATGTGACCCTCACCACGCCGGAGGGCTACAGTACCCGGGTTGTCAGCAAGTGGTCGCTCCCCGCAGCCAGCGGGACCGGGTGGATGGCGCGCGCTGGCGAGTTCGCTTCCAGGCGTCGGCCCGTGCGTCTCCACGAGCCGACGCGAGTGTTCGGTACAGGAGGACACAGATGTCCGGGACCTTGGCCGCCGACGGCGGCGCACTGTCCCTTACCGGAGCCAACGTGACGTACGTCGTCATCGCCGCGGTCATCGCGCTGGTGGCGCTCGTCTTCGCCGCCGCCTTGACCAAGGCGGTACTGGCAGCCGGTACGGGAACCACAAACATGCAGGAGATCTCCGGGGCGGTGCAGGAGGGCGCGTCGGCGTACCTGCTGCGGCAGTTCCGCACCCTGGCGATCTTCGTGGTGATCGCCGTCGTGCTGCTGTTCCTGCTGCCGGTGCACGACACCGACGGCAACCAGACGCTGGTGAAGATCGGCCGGTCGGCGTTCTTCGTGGTGGGTGCGCTGTTCAGCGCGTTCATCGGCGGCGCCGGCATGTGGCTGGCCACCCGCGCCAACCTGCGGGTCGCCGCCGCCGCCCGGGAGCGGGAAGGCGGGCGCGAGGGCGCCATGAAGATCGCCTTCCGCACCGGCGGCGTGGTCGGCTTCCTCACCGTCGGCCTCGGCCTGTTCGGCGCGGCGCTCGTCGTCATCCTGTTCCGGGGTGACGCGCCGACCGTGCTGGAGGGCTTCGGCTTCGGCGCCGCGCTGCTCGCCATGTTCATGCGGGTCGGCGGCGGCATCTTCACCAAGGCCGCCGACGTCGGCGCCGACCTGGTCGGCAAGGTCGAGCAGGGCATCCCGGAGGACGACCCGCGCAACGCCGCCACCATCGCCGACAACGTGGGCGACAACGTCGGCGACTGCGCCGGCATGGCCGCCGACCTCTTCGAGTCGTACGCGGTCACGCTCGTCGCGGCGCTGATCCTGGGCCGGGCCGCGTTCGGCGAGGACGGCCTGGTCTTCCCGCTGATCATCTCCACCATCGGCGTGCTCGTCGCGATCGTCGGTGTCTTCATCACCCGGCTGCGCACCAGCGACCGCAACGGCCTCACCGCGATCAACCGGGCCTTCTACCTCTCCGCGGTGATCGCCGCGGTGCTCGTGGCGGTCGCGGCGTTCGCGTACCTGCCGGCGACGTTCGGCGAGCTGGAGGGCGGGCTGACCGACGTCGACCGCAACCCGCGGCTGGTGGCCATCGGCGCGGTCGTGATCGGCATCGTGCTGGCCGCCGCGATCCAGGCGCTCACCGGCTACTTCACCGAGACCAACAGGCGCCCGGTACAGGACATCGGCAAGAGCTCGCAGACCGGCGCCGCCACCGTCATCCTGGCCGGCATCAGCATCGGCCTGGAGTCGGCGGTCTACTCGGCGCTGCTGATCGGCGCCGGCGTCTTCGGCGCGTTCCTGCTCGGCGGCAGCTCGATCACGCTGTCGCTGTTCGCGGTCGCGCTTGCCGGCACCGGCCTGCTCACCACCGTCGGCGTCATCGTCGCGATGGACACGTTCGGCCCGATCTCCGACAACGCGCAGGGCGTGGCCGAGATGTCCGGCGACATCGACGAGCACGGCGCGCGGACGCTCACCGAGCTGGACGCGGTCGGCAACACCACCAAGGCGATCACCAAGGGCATCGCGATCGCCACCGCGGTGCTGGCCGCCACCGCGCTGTTCGGCTCGTACACCGACACGCTGCGGACCTCGTACTCCGACGCGGGTGTGGGCGACGTCGGCACCGAGATCCTCAACTCGCTGAACGTGGCCAACCCGCGCAACCTGGTCGGCCTGATCATCGGCGCGGCGGTGGTCTTCCTCTTCTCCGGCCTGGCCATCAACGCGGTCTCCCGCTCGGCCGGCGCCGTGGTGATGGAGGTACGCCGGCAGTTCCGCGAGCTGCCAGGCATCATGGACCGCACCCAGCGGCCCGAGTACGGCAAGGTCGTGGACATCTGCACCCGGGACGCGCAGCGCGAGCTGATGACCCCCGGCCTGCTGGCCATCCTGGCCCCGATCGCGGTCGGCTTCGGCCTCGGCCCGGGCGCGCTGGCCGCGTACCTGGCCGGTGCGATCGGCGCGGGCACGCTGATGGCGGTCTTCCTGGCCAACTCCGGCGGCGCCTGGGACAACGGCAAGAAGCTGGTGGAGGACGGCGCGTACGGCGGCAAGGGCTCCGACGCGCACTCCGCCACCGTCATCGGTGACACCGTCGGTGACCCGTTCAAGGACACCGCCGGCCCGGCGATCAACCCGCTGATCAAGGTGATGAACCTGGTCTCGCTGCTGATCGCGCCGGCCGTGGTGGCCTGGAGCGTGGGCGACGACAAGAACACCCCGCTGCGCATCACGATCGCCGTGGTGGCCGCGCTCGTCATCGCCGCCGCGGTGGTGTTCAGCAAGCGCAAGGGCGTGGCCATGTCCGACTCGGACGACACCGGCGCGGGCACCCCGGACCAGCACCCGGAGACGGTGAGCGCCTGATCGACGTGACGGTTCCCGGCCGGCCCGCAGGTCGGCCGGGAACCGCACGAAACCTGACCGGTGGCGGTTCCACCCGGAGGTCGTACGCTGCAACGCATGCGTACGTGCCGGGCGGCAACCGCCGGAAAGCTCACGGTGGTCCTGGCCACGCTGGTCCTCGTCGTCGCCGGGTGCGGCGGCCCCAGCCCGCGGGCCTGGGCCGCCTCGGTCTGCCAGGCGCTCACGCCGTGGCGCGCGGAGATCTCCAAGCTGACCAGCAGCACCCAGCAGCAGATGACCGCGCAGACCACCCCGGCGCAGGCCAAGGAGAACCTGGTGCGGCTCTTCTCCGGCGCCGAGCAGGCGAGCGAGACGGCCCGGCGCAAGGTCGAGGAGGCGGGCGTGCCCGAGGTGGAGCGCGGCAGCGACGTCTCCGCCGGGTTCCAGGGTTCGCTCGGCAAGATGCGCGACGCGTACGGGCGGGCCCGGACCACCATCGACGGGCTCGACACCGCCCAGGCCGGCCCGTTCTACGACGGCGTGCGCGCCGCCGTGGACACGCTGAACAAGGAGTACGACGCGAGCGCGCTGGACACCAGCAAGCTCAACTCACCCGAGCTCAAAGAGGCCTTCGACGAGGTCCCGGAGTGTCGCTGACCCCTCCCACCCCGAACCCGGCCCGCCAGCCCTCGCTGTTCTCCACCGAGGCGGCCGATCCCTCGCTGGCGGACCTCGCCGGCCTGCTCGCCGGGCCGGGGGAGGTGGTGCGGATGGGCGGCACGGCCCGGCTCTCCGTGGTGGTGGACGCCGCCTGGCGGGTGCACGTGCTGGTGGCCGAGATGGCCGCCCGGGGCGTGCCGGCGAGCTGGGAGCCGACCGCGGACGGCCGGCACCGGGTGCGCACCGCGTACGCGACCACGCTGGCCCCGCTGGCCCGGGCCTGGCTGCGCGGCACGGCGAAGCGGCCACCGGCCCGGTTCCACCTCGACGGGCGGCGGCTGCGGCTCTGGGTCGCCGCCGCCGGTGCCGCCGAGCCGGCCGGGTTCCGGCTCCGGCTCGGCCCGGCCGACGAGCAGTGCTGGCCGGCGGTGCGCGCCGCGCTGGCCGCGGTGGGGCTGCCGGCCGCGTTCGTCGAGCCCGAGGACGGCGGGCCCGCGTACCGGATCGGTGGCCGGCGGATGACCCGGCTCGCCGAGTTGGTCGGGGAGCGGCCCCCGGCCGCGCCGGTCGCGACCTGGCCGGGCCCGCACGGTTGACCACCGACTGTCCGGTCGCGGACCGGCCGGGCCCGCACGGTTGACCACCGACTGTCCGATCGCGGACCGGCCGGGCGGCGATTTGCGCAGGAAAACGACGGGCGTCACCTCCGCCGGGGGTCCGTGATCGTCACAGTGACACGCCTGGCGCCCTACCCACGGTGTACGGTGGCGCCGTCCGGCAGGGTTCGGCCGACTGTCGCCCGGAAGGCGGCCCGTCTGCCGCCCACGAAACCCGGAACGCGGGCGGCGCGTTACGTTGGACGTCCGGGCCATCGGCGGTCCGGACGGTGCAGCACGGCCCGAAGCGGGCATGGCGTAGGAGTGAGGTCGGGGAGAGACGTGCCGAGCAACGCTGGAACCACCCGTCTGGTCATCGTCGAGTCACCGGCGAAGGCCAAGACGATCTCGGGCTACCTCGGCCCGGGGTACGTCGTGGAGGCCAGCTTCGGCCACGTCCGGGACCTGCCCCGTAACGCCGCCGACGTGCCGGCGAAGTACAAGGGCGAGCCGTGGGCGCGGCTCGGCGTCGACGTCGACAACGGCTTCCACGCCCTCTACGTGGTCTCCGCCGACCGCCGCCAGCAGATCAGCAAGCTGGTGAAGCTGGCCAAGGAGGTCGACGAGATCTTCCTGGCCACGGATGAGGACCGCGAGGGCGAGGCGATCGCCTGGCACCTGGTGGAGACGCTCAAGCCCAAGGTGCCGGTCAAGCGGATGGTCTTCCACGAGATCACCAAGCCGGCCATCCAGGCCGCGGTCGCCAACCCGCGGGAGATCGACCGTGACCTGGTCGACGCCCAGGAGGCCCGGCGCATCCTGGACCGGCTCTACGGCTACGAGGTCTCCCCGGTGCTGTGGAAGAAGGTCATGCCGAAGCTCTCGGCGGGCCGGGTGCAGTCCGTGGCGACCCGGATCGTGGTCGAGCGGGAACGCCAGCGGATGGCGTTCCGCACCGCCGAATACTGGGACATCCTGGCCACCCTGGCGGTGGCGAAGCCGGGCGAGGGCCCGCGCACGTTCAACGCCACGCTCGTCGCGCTGAACGGCGACCGGATCGCCACCGGCAAGGACTTCGAGCCGACCACGGGTCGGGTCAGGGCCGGCGCGGGTGTGGTGCACCTCGACGAGGGCGGGGCCAGGGGGCTGGCGGCCCGCCTGGCGGACCGGCCGTTCACCGTCACCCGGGTCGAGGAGAAGCCCTACCGCCGCCGCCCGTACGCGCCGTTCATCACCTCCACGCTCCAGCAGGAGGCGGCCCGCAAGCTGCGGTTCTCGTCCCAGCAGACGATGCGCACCGCGCAGCGGCTCTACGAGAACGGCTACATCACCTACATGCGTACCGACTCGGTGAACCTGTCGGAGACCGCCATCGCCGCGGCCCGCCGGCAGATCGTCGAGCTGTACGGCGAGCGCAGCGTGCCGCCGGAGCCGCGCCGCTACACCGGCAAGGTGAAGAACGCGCAGGAGGCGCACGAGGCGATCCGTCCGGCCGGCGACAACTTCCGCACCCCCGGCGACGTGGCCCGGGAGCTGTCCGGCGACGAGTTCAAGCTCTACGAGCTGATCTGGCGGCGCACCATCGCCTCGCAGATGACCGACGCGGTCGGCTCCAGCGTGTCCGTGCGCATCCGCGCGGTCTCGTCGGCGCAGGAGGAGGCCGACTTCGGCGCCACCGGCAAGACCATCACCGACCCGGGCTTCCTGCGCGCGTACGTCGAGTCGAGCGACGACGAGAACGCCGAGGCGGAGGACGCCGAGCGGCGGCTGCCCACGCTGGTCAAGGACCAGCCGCTGACCGCCGACGAGCTGGCCGCGCAGGGCCACCACACCCAGCCGCCGTCGCGCTACACCGAGGCGTCGCTGGTCAAGGCGCTTGAAGAGCTGGGCATCGGCCGCCCGTCCACGTACGCCTCGATCATGCAGACCATCCAGGACCGCGGGTACGTCAACAAGCGCGGCCAGGCGATGATCCCCACGTTCCTCGCGTTCGCCGTGATCGGGCTGATGGAACGGCACTACCCGCGCCTGATCGACTATGACTTCACCGCGAGCATGGAGAACGAGCTGGACGAGATCGCCGGCGGTGACCACGCCGCGGTCGACTTCCTCACCTCCTTCTACTTCGGCAGCGCCAACGGTGCCGGCGACCAGGCCATCGCGCACGCCGGCGGGCTGAAGAAGCTGGTCACCGAGAACCTCAGCGAGATCGACGCGCGCAGCGTCAACTCGATCCCGCTGCACACCGACGACGAGGGGCGCGAGGTCGTCGTCCGGGTCGGCCGGTACGGGCCCTACCTGCAACGGGCGTTGCCCGGCTCGGCGTCGGGCTCGGGCTCGGCGTCGGCGTCCGGCTCGGCCTCCGGGGAGGGCGAGGGTGAGGAGGGCGGCTCGCAGGGCGACCGGGCGCCGATCCCGGAGGGCCTGGCCCCCGACGAGCTGACCCCGGAGAAGGTGCACGAGCTGTTCCTCGGTGGCGGGGGCGAGCGCAAGCTCGGCGACGACCCGTCGACCGGCGAGCCGATCCTGCTCAAGTCCGGCCGCTTCGGCCCGTACGTGGCGAGCGGCGAGCGGAAGTCGTCGTTGCTGCGCTCGCAGTCGCCGGACAGCCTCACCCTGGAACAGGCGTTGCGGCTGCTCAGCCTGCCCCGGCTGGTGGGCGTGGCCCCGGACGGCGTCGAGGTCTTCGCCAACAACGGCCGCTACGGCCCGTACGTCAAGCGCGGTGACGAGTTCCGCTCGCTGGACTCGGAAGACAAGATGTTCACCGTCACGCTCGACGAGGCGCTGGCGCTGCTGGCCGCCCCGAAGACCCGCCAGCGCCGGGCCGCCGCCCCGCCGCTGCGGGAGATGGGCGCCGACCCGCTCACCGAGAAGCCGCTGGTGATCAAGGATGGGCGCTTCGGACCGTACGTGACGGACGGGGAGTTCAACGCGTCGCTGCGGCGCGGGCAGACGCCGGAGGAGCTGACGTTGGCGGAGGCGTCCGAGATGCTCGCCGAGAAGCGCGCGAAGGGCCCCGCCCCCAAGAAGAAGGCCACCAAGAAGGCCGCCCCCGCCAAGAAGACCACCGCCGCGAAGAAGACCACGGCGGCCAAGGCCACGAAGGCGACGGCGAAGAAGGCCCCCGCCAAGAAGGCGCCTCCGAAGAAGGCGACCTCAACCCCGAAGGAGTGAATCTTGGAAGTTACCGGCCCTCAGAGGGGCCGGTAACTTCCAAGATCTCGCGGTTGTCCACAGGGGCGGCGCAGCCGGCACCCGAGCGGGCAGGGTTGGACGGGTGGGGGATTCGTGGGCGGGCATGCGTCGGAGGCTTCCGGCGGATGACGCGGACGAGTTGACCTGGCTGCTGTTCCGGCAGGACGACGTGCTGAGCCTCGGTCAGGCGCTGGCGCACCTCACCCGCAAGGCGATCCGCCACCGGGTTGCCACCGGTCGTTGGCGCCAAGCCCACCGTGCCGTTCTCGTCGCACACAACGGTCCGGTCGGTTCCGCTCAGCTCCGCTGGATCGCGGTGCTGGCCGCCGGGCCGACCGCGTTGCTCGGCGGGATCACCGCCGCCCAGGCGGGTGGTCTACGCGGGTTCCCGGATCGCGTCGTCCACCTGCTCCTGCCGGCCACCTGCCGGCGCGCCCCGCTGCCGGCCGGGGTGCGAGCACACCGGACGACTCACCTGCTCGACGAGGACGTGGTGTACGTCGGCCAGCCGCCCCGCACTGCGGCTGCGCGGTCGGTGGTCGACGCGGCCCAGTGGGCGCCTTCGGACGGCCAGGCCCGGGCCATCGTGGCGGCGGCGTTCCAGCAGCGGCTGGTGGGCGGTGACGACCTGCATGAGGTGCTCGACCGGATGCCGCGGGTCCGCCGGCGTCGGCTGATTCTGTCCACCGCCACCGATGCGACCGGCGGTGCGCACTCTCTGGGCGAGCTTGACCTGCTCCGTCTGGTGCGCAGTGCCGGTCTGCCCGAACCGACCCGCCAGTTGGTCCGGCGGGACGCCGCGGGCCGGCGACGCTACCTCGACGCCTACTTCGAGGAGTGGCGGGTGCACGTCGAGGTGGACGGCGGGCAGCATCTCGACCCGGCGCACGCGTGGGCGGACATGCGCCGGCAGAACGAGCTCTGGGTCGAGGGCGACCGCATCCTCCGGTTCCCCTCCTGGGCCCTTCGCACGGAACCGGAGGCGGTCATCGCCCAGATCCCTGCCGCTCTTCGGGCCGCCGGCTGGCGAGGATGACGACCAGGGCCGAGATCTTGGAAGCAAACGGCCCCCGGAAGGGCCCTCATCTTCCAAGATCTCGGGTCAGGTTCCCAGCACCTGCTGCAGATACGGGTTTTTGAAGAGGTTTTCGGGGTCCAAGCGGGTGCGGACGGTCTGGAAATCGGCGAACTTCGGATAGGCGGTGGCCAGCGAGTCCGCGTCGCGCCAGTGCAGCTTGCCCCAGTGCGGCCGGCCGCCCAGCTCGGTCGCCACCTGCTCGAACGCGCGGAAGTACGGCTCGTACGGCATCCCGACGTACTGGTGGACCGCGATGTAGGCGGAGTCCCGCCCGTAGGAGTGGGACAGCCAGATGTCGTCGGCGGCGGTGAACCGCACCTCGACCGGGAAGAGCACCTTGAACGGCAGCCGGTCGACGATCCGGCGCAGCTCCGCAAGCGCGGTGGGCAGCGCGTCGCGCGGCAGCCCGTACTCCATTTCCACGAAGCGGACCCGGCGCGGGGTGCAGAACACCAGGTCGGAGCGGCCGGTGTAGATGCGTTCGGTGAGCGCCCGGGCGGAGACGGCGCTGATTCTGGGGGCGAGGGCGGGCACGGCGCGACCCAGCCGGCAGGCCCCGGCGAAGACGGTGTTGGACAGGAAGTCGTCGTCCAGCCAGCCGCGCCAGCGGGGCAGCGGACGGTCGTCGGCGGGCACCCGGTCGTTGGCCTTGACCTGCACCCGGTCGGTGTAGGGAAACCAGTAGAACTCGGCGTGGTCGTGCCGCTCGTAGAGGCCGGGCAGGTCGTCGAGCACCTCGGCGAGCGCGGCCGGCCGCTCGTGCGCGCGAAGCATGAAGGCGTCGACGCAGCGGAGGGTGACCTCGACGACCACGCCGACCGCGCCGAGACCGACCCGGGCGGCGGCGAACACGTCGGGGTGCTCGTCGGCGGAGCAGCGCAGCACCTCGCCGGTGCCGGTGACGAGCGTCAGCCCGGCCACGAAGGTGGAGAGGCAGCCGAGTTTCGCGCCGGTGCCGTGGGTGCCGGTGGAGAGCGCGCCGGCGATGGTCTGCGCGTCGATGTCGCCGAGGTTGGGCATCGCCAGCCCGTACCCGACGAGCAGCGCGTTGAGCGTGTTCAGGGTCATCCCGGCCGGTACGGTGACCAGGCGACGTGCCACGTCGACGGTGACGTCGGTGGCCAGGTCGGCGAGGTCGAGCCGGTGCCCGTCGGCGACGGCGGTGGCGGTGAAGGAGTGGCCGCTGCCGACCGCCCGGATCGTCCGGCCGGCGGCGCCCGCCTGCCGGACCGCGTCGGCGACCTCGGAGACGGTACGCGGGCGCACGGTGGCAAGCGCCGTGCTGTGCTGGTTGCCGGCCCAGTTGGACCAGGCGGCGGGGGGACCGGCCATGGTGAAACTCCTCGACATGAATATGAACTGAATTCATATCAGGAACGTTGTGCCTGGTAAATACCGTAATCGAGCCCGGCTCGTTGTACCGGTAGTCACAGACTCGTGACGTGCAGATATGTTTCATCCGTCGAAGGGGGGTGGCGCCGAGTGTCCACACCAGCCGCCACGACCGGGCCGCTGCGTCGGGTACCGGTGCAGGGTCGAAGTGTGGCGCGGGTCCAGCGGATGCTGGACGCCTGCGCCGAGCTCGTCGACGAGGTGGGGTACGAGGGCTTGACCACGACCCTGCTCGCCGAGCGCGCCGAGGTGGCGATCGGGTCGGTCTACCAGTTCTTTCCGGACAAGCGGGCGATCGTGCAGGCGCTGACCCTGCGCACCATGGAGTCCTACCTCCAGCGACTCGACGAACGGTTCGCCTCGGACGATCTGACCCACTGGTGGGACGGGGTCGACGCGGCGATCGACGAGTACATCTCGATGCACCGCACCGTCCCCGGTTTCCGTACCCTGCACTTCGGCGACGTGGTCGACCTGCACCTGCTTGACGACGCGCGGGACAACAACGGCGTCATCGCGGAGCAGCTCGCCCGCGTACTCACCGAGCGTTTCGGCCTGGCCGGCGTGCCTGACCTGCGGTTCCATCTGGAGGTCGCGGTGGAGGCCGCGGACGCCCTGATCAAGCTGGCGTTCCGCCGCCGTGCCGACGGCGACGAGCGGGTGCTTGTCGAGGCGAAGGCGCTCATCCGGGAATACCTGCACCGGCAGGTCGACGCCCCGACCGAGGCCGTCCAGCAGGGCTGAGCGGCACACGAGCGGCGGGTTCGGAGCGTGCGCCCGGGCCCGCCGTCGTCACGTCAGAGGAACGCCTGGCCCTCGCCCCGGTAGGTGGGCACGGTCCCGACCACGGTGTCGCCCTCGACCAGGTGCACCTCGTTGACGTGCTCGCACACCTCGCCCGCCTTGGCGTGACGGAACCACACCCGGTCACCGACCCGCAGCCCGTCCGCGGCCTCGCCGGCGAGCGGGGTCTGCACCTCGCCCGCCCCCTCCGCGCCGAGGAGCTTCAGCCCGGCCGGCAGCCACGGCCGGGGCAGCCGGCTCTCCGCCGCCGGGCCGGAGGCGATCCAGCCGCCGCCGAGCACGGTGGCCAGCCCGGCCGCCGGCCGGCGGACCACCGCGCAGGCGTAGAACGCCGCCGGGGTCGGCCGCCAGGCACGGTACGCGTCGAACAGCGTGGGCCCGAAGAGCCCGGAGCCGGCGGTGACCTCGGTGACCGCCGGGTCGGCGCTGGTGGCGGCCACGCTGCCGGTGCCGCCGCCGTTGACGAACTCCAGGTCGGCGTGCTCGCGCACGGCGGCGACCGCGGCGGACCGGCGGGCCAGCAGTTCCCGGTACGACCGGCGCTGGGCGACCCGGATCGCGGAGCCGACCAGCGCCTGCCCGGGCGGTGCGTCGCCGAGGCCGGCGATCTGTGCCTCGTACGACATCAGGCCGACCAGCCGGAAGCCCGGCCGGCCGGCGACGGTGGCGGCGAGCGCGCCGGCCGCCCGGGCGCTGTGCACGGGCGAGCGGCGCACCCCGACGTGCACCCGACCCCGCAGCGGTCGCCACGAGGCGTCCAGGTCGAGGCAGACCCGCAGCGCGGGCCGCCCCCCGGGCGGGCACACCCGGTCGATCAGGTCGAGCTGCCCGGCGTCGTCGATCATCAGGGTGACCGCGTCGGCGAGCGCCGGGTCGGCGGCCAGCTCGGTGAGCGCCCCCCGGTGCGCGGTCGGGTACGCGACCAGCACGTCGTCGGCGACGCCGCCCCGGGCCAGCCAGAGCGCCTCGGGCAGGGTGAAGGCCATCACGCCGTGCCAGCCGGGCCGCTTGAGCGCGCGGGTGAGCAGCTCGCGGACCCGCACGGACTTGCTCGCCACCCGCAGCGGCTTGCCGCCGGCCCGCCCGGCCAGGGCGTCGGCGTTGGCGTCGAACGCGGAGAGGTCGACCACCGCGTACGGCGGGTCGAGGTGGGCGGTCGCCCGGTCGAGACGATCGCGAAGTTCGGCACGGTCGATGGCCACGTCTGCACGCTAACTGTCGGAACGGCAATGCGAAATACCCTCGCGTCTGTCCGGCTGCGGGCGGTGGTCCCGGCGGCCTAGGCTCGACGATCAGGCGATGTCACCGGAGGAGACCCCCTCCGCGCGGCTAGAGTGTTCCACCGGGGATGCCCAGACCTGGGCCGGCACGTGGAGGTACGGCCATCGAAAGCCAGAAGAACGGCGAGTCGTCCGGCGTGTCGTCGCCCGGCACACAGGCCGACCGGTCGGGCCTCGCCGCCATCCGCTCGGTGCTGCGCATCCGGCCGTTCCGCAGGCTGTGGATCGTGCTCAGCGCGGCCTCCTTCGGCGACTGGCTCGGCCTGCTCGCCACCGCGCTCTTCGCCGCCTCCCAGGTGTCCGGCAGCACCGCCCAGGGCGCGGCCTTCGGTGGCGTGACCGCGATCCGGCTGCTGCCGGCGCTGGTGCTCGGCCCGGTGGCGGGCGTCTTCGCCGACCGGTTCGACCGCCGGTGGACGATGGTCATCTGCGACCTGCTGCGCTTCGTGCTCTTCGCCTCCATCCCGCTCTACGCGCTGACCGGCGCGGCGGGCGGCCTGGTGGTCGGCTGGGCCCTGATCGCCACCTTCCTGATCGAGTCGATCACCCTGATGTGGATCCCGGCCAAGGAGGCGGCGGTCCCCAACCTGATCCCGCGCACCCGGCTGGAGACGGCCAACCAGCTCACCCTGATCACCACGTACGGCCTGACCCCGGTGGCCGCCGCCATCGCCCTGGCCGTGCTGGACCGGGGCGTACGCGGCGCGATCGGCGGCGACCTGCCGAGCTGGGCCGAGCCGGCCCAGCTCGCGCTCTGGTTCAACGCCTTCTCCCGGCTGGCCACCGCGCTCGTGGTGGCCTTCGGGATCAAGGAGATCAGCGAGGCCCAGCGCGGTGAGGGGGAACGCACCGAGCAGAGCATGTTCCGCCAGTTCGCCGACGGCTGGAAGTTCATCGGGCAGACGCCGCTCGTGCGCGGCCTGGTGCTGGGCATCTTCGGCGCGTTCGCCGGCGGCGGCATCGTGGTCGGCACGGCCAAGTTCTTCGCCAACTCGCTCGGCGCCGGTGACGCCGCGTTCTCGCTGCTCTTCGGTGCGATCTTCGTCGGCCTGGCGCTCGGCATCGGGCTCGGCCCGATCCTCGTGCGGGACCTGTCCCGGCGTCGCTGGTTCGGCATGAGCATCGTGCTCGCAAGCGCCTCCGTGCTGGTGCTGGCGTTCGCCATCCACCTGTCCATGGCCATCCTCGGCGCGATCCTGGTCGGCGCCGGCGCCGGCATGGCGTTCCTGGCCGGCACCACGCTGCTCGGCGGCGAGGTGGCCGACGAGGTGCGCGGCCGGGTCTTCGCGGTGGTGCAGATCGGCACCCGACTGGTGCTGATCCTGGCCATCGCGCTGAGCAGCCTCCTGGTCGGCGTCGGCGGCTCCCGCCAGCTCACCATCGCCGACCTGGGCATCTCCATCTCCTCGACCCGACTGCTGCTGCTCGCCGCCGGCGCGGCCGGCATCTTCGCCGGGATCAGCGCGTTCGGCCAGATGGACGACAAGAAGGGCGTGCCGGTCCTGGCCGACCTCTGGGGCTCGATCCGGGGTCGCCCGCTGATGCCGGCCGAGCCGTTCGTCTCCGCCGGCCTGTTCGTGGTCTTCGAGGGCGGCGAGGGCGCCGGCAAGTCCACCCAGCTCGCCGCGCTGGCCGAGCGGCTGCGCGGCGGAGGGCGGGACGTGGTGGTCACCCGTGAGCCGGGCGCCACCGGGGTCGGCGCGCGGATCCGCTCGCTGGTGCTCGACACCGCGACCGACGACGCGCCGTCGCCGCGCGCCGAGGCGCTGCTCTACGCCGCCGACCGGGCCCACCATGTGGCGACCGTGGTGCGCCCGGCGCTCACCCGCGGCGCGGTGGTGATCAGCGACAGGTACGTCGACTCGTCCCTGGCCTACCAGGGCGCCGGCCGGACGCTGCCGGTCGACGAGGTCTCCTGGCTCTCCTCCTGGGCCACCGGCGGGCTCAAGCCCGACCTGGTGGTCCTGCTCGACGTCGAGCCGCACACCGGGTTGAGGCGGGTGGAGGCCCGCAGCGAGGGCGCCGACCGGCTGGAGGCCGAGTCGCTGGCGTTCCACGAGCGGGTCCGGTACGCCTTCCTCGACCTGGCCTCCGGCGACCCGAAGCGCTACCTGGTGCTCGACGCTTCCCGCCCGGTGAAGGAGATCGCCGACGCGGTCGCCCGCCGGGTGGACGAGTTCCTCGTCAACCCGGCCGGGATCGTGCACCCACGCCCGGCGCAGGGCCCGGACACCTCGGTCCAGCCCGAGTTATCCGAATCGGAGCTGGTGACGATGGAGCAACGCCGACGATGACGGACGTCTTCGGCGATCTGGTCGGGCAGGACGAGGCGGTGGTCACGCTGCGGCGGGCCGCCGCCTCCGCCGCCGCGCTGCTGCGGGCCGGCGAGGCCGCGCCGGCCGGCGACGCGGGCGGGGCCGGGCCGACCGACGTCGATCCCGGTGCCGGGATGACACATGCGTGGATCTTCACCGGCCCGCCCGGTTCCGGCCGGTCGGTGGCCGCCCGCGCCTTCGCCGCCGCGCTCCAGTGCGTGCACGGCGCCGGGTGCGGGCACTGCCCCGGCTGCCACACCACGCTCGCCGGCACCCACGCCGACGTGCGGCTCGTGGTGCCGGACGGGCTCTCCATCGGCGTCGGGGAGATGCGCGCGCTGGTGCTGCGGGCGGCGAGCACGCCCTCCGGCGGCCGTTGGCAGGTCGTCATCATCGAGGACGCCGACCGGCTCACCGAGGCCGCCGGAAACGCGCTGCTCAAGGCCGTCGAGGAGCCGCCACCGCGTACCATCTTCCTGCTCTGCGCCCCGTCCACCCACCCGGACGACGTGTCGGTGACCATCCGGTCGCGGTGCCGGGTCGTACCGCTGCGCCAGCCGCCGGCCGGCGCGGTGGCCGAGGTGCTGGTCCGCCGGGACGGCATCGACCCGGACGTGGCGCAGTGGGCCGCCGCGGCGGCGCAGGGGCACGTCGGCCGGGCCCGGCGGCTGGCCCGCGACCCGGAGGCCCGGCAGCGGCGGGACGCCGTGCTGGCCGTACCGCGCCGGCTCACCGGCGTGGGCGCGGCGTTCGACGCCGCCTCGGCGCTGATCGAGGCGGCCGAGGCGGAGGCCGCAGCCTCGGTCGCGGAGGCCGACGAGGCGGAACGGTCGGCGTTGCAGACCGCGCTCGGCGCGGGCGGCACCGGCCGGGGCGCGGCCGGCGCCATGCGGGGCGCCGCCGGCCAGCTCAAGGAGCTGGAGAAGCGGCAGAAGTCGCGGGCCACCCGGGCCCAGCGGGACGCGCTCGACCGGGCGCTCGTCGACCTGGCCGGCTTCTACCGGGACGCGCTCACCATGGCGCTGCGGGCACCTGTCGCGCCGGTGCACACCGACACCGCGACGCTGGCCGGGGCCGGCGCGCAGAAGTGGGACGCGGAGGGCTCGTTGCGCCGCCTGGAGGCCGTGCTCGAGTGCCGGGCGGCGATCGGGGCGAACGTCAAACCGCGGATCGCGGTCGAGGCGATGATGCTCTCCCTCTGGCGGGGTTGAGGCGCTCGTCCCGCGCTGTCCACAGGGCATCGACACGCGCGATTGACGTGCGGTACGGTCCGGTGATGCCGTGGTGACGAGGGCGGCACGCTCAGTGAGGATGGCGTCGGGGTGGGGCCGGCGGCGCCGACCAGCCGGGAGGAGTGCGCCGATGGCGCGGGGGGAGATCGACGAGGCCTGGATCGAGGAGGCGGTGCGGCGCTATCGCCGCATCGAGGCCCTGCAGGCCGAGTTCGACCAGGCGATCGCCACGGTGGAGGTCACCGTCCGCTCACCCGACGGGCTGGTCGAGGTGGTGGTCACGGCCGGCGGGCGGATCACCGACGTGCGCTTCCTCGGTCCACTGCACCAGCGCAGCCCGCGCGACGTGGCCGGCTCGGTGCAGGCCGCGGTGACCGCCGCCGCCGACGCCGCGCAGTGGGCCCGGGAGAAGCTGCACAACGAGACCTTCGCGGCATACCGGCCGCTGGCGGGAGCCTGACAATGGAATCGCTGCGCACCCTGGCCGCCCGCCTCGACGAGGCCGGCGCGACCCTCGCCACGCTGGCCCGCACCGTGACCGCCGCCGACCCGCCGCACCCCGCCTTCGGCGCCCACGCCGCCGGCCGGCCCGGCGAGGTGGGGCGCGCCCTGCACCGGCAGTGGACCACCGCCACCAACGACCGGGCGCGCGAGGCGCAGGCCGCCGCCAACCGGCTGGCCGCCGCCGCGGCGGCGTTGCGCAGCGCCGCCGACCGCTACGCGGCAGCCGACGACGCGGTCGCGGGCCGGCTGGCCCGGGAGGCCTGATGGACGCGTTGGACCGCCTCGCCGAGCCGGGTCTCGACCTGCTCACCCGGGTCGACACGCTGCTCGCCGCCGGCGCGCCCGAGGGGCACCGCCTCTGGCCGCTGCTGCGCCGGATGCAGGTCCTCCCCGGCGTGGCGGTGCGCGAATTCCTCGAACTGCACCCCGCGCCGCTGACCGGCGCCGGCCACGCCGTGCGCCGGCTCGTCCGGGGGTACGACGACACCTGCGCCGTCCTCGCCGACCCGGTCGCCTGGTCCGGGTCGGCCGCCGGGGCCTACGACGAGGCGCGTGGCGCCCTGCTCCGCCACCTCGACGAGGGGCCGGAGAGCCTGGTCGGGCGGCTGGAGTCGACCGCCGGCTACGCGGACGCGCTCGCCGCCTGGGTGGAGAGCAGCCGGGCCGCGCTGGCGCGGGCACTCGCCGAGGTGCTCGGCTCGACCGAGGCGGTCACCGTGCACGCCGCCGTCCGGCCGGGGGTCGAGGCCGGCCCGGCCGGCGCGTCGGCGGCGGCGGAGATCGCCACCCGGGTGCTGGGCGTGCTCGGGGTGGCCTACGACGGGGCCGAGACGTTGCTGCGTCAGTGGGGGCCGAGCCTGGCCGAGACGACCTGGCGGGACCGCGCCGGCACCGCGCCGCGCTACGGCGGCACCACCCGGATCGGCTCCTGACGACTCACGGCGTCGCACGTCGATCCGGCCGTGGCCGGGCATCGGCGTGCGACGCCGTGGTCTTCCCCTGCACCCCCCGCAGGTATGCCTTCACTCAACGCGAACGGCTGGCGTTTGTCCCGGGACCGGCCCAGGTTTCAACCGTCCGGGCGACGTATGGGGGCCGCTTGGTCGGTTCGACCGGGATGGATCGCTGCGCGGTGTGACCGGACGGCGACCGGCGAGCCGTCCGGTCGAGCGGAGCCGCGTAGGGTAGGGCGCATGGGCATGCTCTGCGCGGTCAGCTTCAACCGGTACGGGCGTCTCTACTACCTCGACCCGGGTGAGCTGCGCCCGCAGGTCGGCGACCGGGTGCTGGTGCCCACCGACGACGGTCCCGAGGTGGCCGAGTGCGTCTGGGCCGCGCAGTGGGTCGACGAGGAGACCGCGGGTTTCCCGAAGTTGGCCGGGCCGGCCGACGACGACGACCTGCGCCGGGACGAGGCGCTACGCCGGCGCAAGGCCGACGCGAAGGTGGCCGCCAAGCGGCTCATCCGCGAGCACGGCCTGCCGATGAAGGTGGTCGCCGTCGACCACGTCCTCGGCACGCCGGAGACCGGCAGCGACCGCACCACCATCTATTTCACCGCGCCGCACCGGGTGGACTTCCGTTCCCTGGTCCGTGACCTGGGCGCGACGCTGCACTGCCGGGTCGAGCTGCGGCAGCTCTCCGCCCGCGACTCGGCGCGGGTGCAGGGCGGCATCGGCTCCTGCGGGCGTGACCTGTGCTGCGCCACGTTCCTCACCGACTTCGAGCCGGTGACGATCCGGATGGCGAAGGACCAGGACCTGCCGCTCAACCCGCTGCGCATCTCCGGCGCGTGCGGACGCCTGATGTGCTGCCTGAAATACGAGCATCCGCTGTACCAGAAATTCCAGGAGTCCGCCCCGGCGGTCGGCACCCGCGTCGACACCCCCCAGGGCGAGGGCAAGGTGGTCGGTCACAGCGTCCCGCGCGACGCGGTGACGGTCCGCCTGGACGCCGACGGCTCCCGCTGCCAGTGCAGCCGCGCCTCGGTCTGCGCCCCCCGCCAGTCCCACGACCAGCACTACAACCCCACCCGCCCTCCCGCCTCCCCGCGGTGATCATGAAGTTGACGGCGAAGTTGATCTCTTCCGGTGTCGTCAACTTCATGATCACCGCGATGGTGCGGGCGGGTGGGTCAGCGGAGGGTTATGGGGGGTTCGGCCAGGCGGGGGGTCAAGGGGGTCTTCGGGGTCAGCCAGGGGGCTGTTGGGGAATCGTCCGGGTTTAGGCTCCAGGCGTGGGAGACCCTGTCCAGGGCGATGGGATAGATCGTCAGCGTGCCGTCGGGGTCGAAGCGGAACCGGAGGAACGCCTTCGAGTCCTCGATGCCCTGGCCGGCGAAAAGCTCGTTCAGGTTCACCCCGAACGCGCCCGCCACCAGCAGATAGAGCGCCACGAGCTGACTGCCGACCAGCCCACTCGCCGGGCCGTAGAGCACCACCGCCGCGACCGCCGGCAACGGCCACGGCCAGTCGTAGAACGGCAGGTGCAGCCACAGCCAGGTCCCGCCGGCGGCAAGCGCCACATGGGCCGCCCCGTGCGCCACCCCGAGGATCCAGTGCCGGGCGTGCCGCTTGCCGTCCGCGCTCGGCGGCTTGGCGAAGAACACCGCGCCCAGCAGCGTCACCACGAGCATCGCCACCAACGGGACGCTGAACAGCCGCTGCGCGGTCGAGTCGGCCCGCTGCGCCGCCACCCCGGCCATGGCCAGCATCAGCAGCGTGTGCAGGGTGCCGAGCAGCGTGGCGAAACCCGGATTGCGGTACGGCAGTCGGCCGAAGATGCCCCAGCCGTACCGGCGGGAACGGGCCTTGTCCGGATACCGGGCGGTCAGCTCGTACTCGCGGGTGCGGCTGGCCCGCCGGGTCAACGTGTCCCGCGGCGGCACCTCCAGCCGCTCCGGCAACCGGTGGGTGGGGTAAAGGTAGGCGCCGCCGCCACCGCAGGTGATGAGCTGCCGTTCCGGGCCGGCGTACCGGGCGTAGTGGTGCAGGTCGCCGGAGACCAGCACCCGGACCTGCGCCCCGGTGGGCGCGACGATGGTACGGATGAAGTAGTCGATCGAGTCGTACGCGTTGGGATGGTCGGCGGCCTTGACCCACGTCGGTGCCGGCACCGCCAGGATCACCTTGGATTGCGGAGTGAGCTTGCGGGCGACCTCGTCGAAGTAGGTGAGCTGCGGATCGTCCAGGTAGGACCCGGACTGGTCGTCGAGGCCCAGCAGCCACCAGCCGGCCGGCAGCTCGACCGCGAAGTACGAGCGGGACTGGCCGGTGCCCCAGCCGGCGAAGTGCCGGTCCCGGGACCTGACGAACAGTCGCAGGAACGCGGTCAACCCGTCGTACCAGTCGTGGTTCCCGGGCACCGCGAAGAGCGTCGGCCGCTCCGGCGGGGCGACCGGCAGCGCCGCCTGGTACGGCCCCTTGCAGCGGTCCTCGTACGCCTCGTAGCCGGCCGACGGATACACCTGGTCGCCGCCCATCACCAGCGTCTGCGCCCGGGGCAGGCGGTGGCCGTCCACGGTCAGCTCCGGCTGGGCGAGCAGGTACGCCACCGAGTACGTGGCGTCGAAGCCGTCGCCCAGGTCGGCCACGTAGTCCAGCCAGAGCCCGCCGTCCGGCCCGACCTGCCGGAACGTGTCGTCGCCGAAGGCGTTCTGTAACTCGCGCTTGTCCAGGTACGCCCCGAACAGCATGGCCAGCAGCGTCCGCAGGCCGGTGGTGATCAGCAGCAGCGGCGCGAGCCAGGGCACCGGCCGGCGCGGGGTGAAGCCCAGCTCCAGCGGGTCGATGCGGTGGGGTCGACGGCTGGCCCGCTCACCCGGGCGCGCCTCGGGGTCCGGCTGCTGCTGCGGCGGCGGTACGTGATCGTCGTTCACCCGCCGCAGGGTAGTCCGCGCCGGCCGGGAAGTCTCTCCCGCGCGGGGCTGCCCGTGCCCCGCTGTCCGGTTCCGGACCCGGGGGATCCGGTTCGGCTGTCGGCCGGGGGTGCCGTACACTTGAGCACCGTTGCCGCCTTAGCTCAGTCGGCTAGAGCGACGCACTCGTAATGCGTAGGTCGACGGTTCGATTCCGTCAGGCGGCTCCACCACGGGAAAGGCCCCGTGACCAGGCGATAAGCCAAGGTCACGGGGCCTTTCTCATACTCGACGCGATCAGCTCGCGCGCCGCTCCGTTGCACCATCGCGTTGCAGTAGGGCCGCGAGGTTGCCGTCCATCAGCGCAGAGACCGCCCGGTCGACCGCCTCCCGCTTGGTCTTCTGCGCCACGTCGACGTAGATCCTCGCGGTCGAGATCTGCGTGTGGCCGAGGATGTCCTGCACCACGCTGATGTCCGTGCCGGAGGCGACGAGCATGGTGCCGGCGGTATGCCGGGCGGCGTGCAACTTCGCGTCCGCCACACCTGCCCGGCGGAGCAGTTCCTCCCACGCGGCGTGGTCCGCGCTGGCGTCGATCGGCCCACCGGCTGCCGTGGTGAACACCAGCCCTGCCGGATCCCACTCCAGGCCGAGCCGTTCCCGCTCGCGCTGCTGCCGGGCCCGGTGCGCGCGCAGCAGCTCCACCAGCACGGCAGGCAACGCGAGGGGGCGAACGCTCTTCTCGGTCTTCAGATCGACCTCGACCAGGCCGCCGCCGTGACGCTTCGGGCAGTGCTGGGCGTGGGCGTCGCAGTCGGGTGGGCACGGCGGCGGGCATGGCCGGACGTGCAGCCGGCAGCCCGGCCGGCGCCGGCGGGTCGGGCAGCGGAACGCCTGGATCCGGCACGCAGCCGGGTCGGCGCAGCCATGCTCCCAGCTCGGCGGGCACGGCTTGCGATGCCGCTCGGCCGCGCACGCGACCGGGTCGTCGCAGCCGTGCTCCCACGTCCGCCGCTGGATCTGCGTCTCTAGCTCGACGTGTGGCTCCTCGTCGGGCGACGGATCGAGGTGCACGCGATTCCACCGGATCCCCAGCGTCTCCCCCTGCCGGGGACCGAGCAGCAGCCCCAGCAACCACCGGGCGGCCATGTCGTCAGCGATAGCCGCCTTGATGACCGCCTCGGTCTCGGCGAGCGTCAGCGCAGCGACCTTCCCACGCCGGTACGCAGGCGGGTCCATCAGCTCGCTGCTGCACACGTTGCGCGACGCCTTGCCGCGCCTCACCGCGTCCTTGAAGGCCTTGCTCAACATCCGACACCCGCCCCACACCCCTCGACGAGCAACACGACATCACCATGTGCGCCGACCGGGGCACCGCCACCAACCTCCGCTTCTGGGCCGACCAGGTGCTCCGTGGGGCCATCGAGCCCCGACCCGCCGGCACTACGCCGCCGCTCCCCGGTTCCGCCGAGCCCGGCGCGCAGGACCCCCGGGTCGACAGCATCGAACTGGCCGACCGCTACGTCGTCGCCGCCGGACTACCCATCCGTGACGACGCGGTCCGTGCCTGGCTCGACCAACTCGGCGTACCGGTGCCCGTCGGCATCCGCACGCTGATGTCCGCCGTGCAGAGCGCCGTGATTCGGGCGGGCGACGCCGGCTACGACCAGGCGGTGAAGGTGCTGCGGGACGACGACCGGTACCGGGCGTGGTGGTCCTCGACCGGCGTGCAGCCGGACGGTCCGGTGCGTCGGCATCTGGCGGACTACCTGGAGGCTGTCGGGCCGTGGGGTGTGGCGGTGTCGGCTGAGGCACGCGACCAGGTCGAGGGCTGACCGGTGCCCATCCGCACCGTGGCCGTCGCCGCCGCCTCGGCCCTCGTGGCCGGGGTGGCGGCCACCCTCGGCCTCGACGCCGCCGCCCGCACCTGGGGCAACCCCGCCGCCGCACTCCTGCTCGCGTTGGCCGCCGTGTGGCTGCCCACCGCGCTCACCCTCGCCATCGTGCACACCCGGAGGACCCGGTGACCGTTCAGCAGCTCGCCCTCGACGTCCTCGCCGGCGCCCGCATCATCGGCGTGCGCCACACCCTCGCTCCGGAGCAGCACCGGCGCGGCTGGATCACTCTCCCGCGCCACCTCGCCGACTTCACGCCGCCCGGCACGGTCATCCCCGCCTGGCTGTGCTGCATCTGCGGCGGCGTCGAGATCAACAGCTACAAGATCGAGCGCGAACACGGCTGCTGCGACCCCCACACCGTCAATATGCCCTGCGCCCACCGCAACCAGTGGCCCGCCTGGGCGCGTGACTTCGACCCGCACTGGACGTCCGTTCGACCGCCGGACCCGACCCGCCGCCACGACCGCAACGCCTGTGCCACCTGTGGCCCCCACTTCTCCGCGAGAGGCCGTTGATGCACCCGCACCACCTCCACGCCCTGGCCGCCGCATGGTCCCTCCACGACGCCCGGCAGACCCTCGACGACCTCGCCCGCGATGAAGCCGCCCAGATCGCCGCTGAGCGCCTCGAAGCGCCATCCCTGCTCCGGAGCACCGTCTACGGCGGCAGGCCGGGCAGCGGCAGCCACAGCGACCCCACGCCCCGCATGATCGCCGTCGCCGACCGACCCGAACGGCGCAACCGGTGGGCCGAGATGGCCGAGCGGTGCACGACCAAGGTGACGTGGCTCGCCCGCCAGCTACGGACCATCGACGCGCCGCCGGTCCTCGACCGCATGCTCACCGAGGGCGTCCTCGGCCCCGAAGGCGAAGACGACCCGCTCGACTGGCTCATCGTGGCGCTGCGGTACGCACTGCCCGGCACCGCCGCCGCCGTCCTCCGGCACCTGCTCGCCGAAGAGGCGTGGGTCCGTCCCGCCATCGGCCAGCGCCGACCCACCCAGCTCCTCATCGGCGCGACCTGCCCCGGATGCGATCGCCGCGAGGTGCTCACCGTCCAGACCGCCGGACCCAAGACGGCGTGGACCGTCGTCTGCGTCGGCCGCTGGGAGGACAACCAGCACAACCCATGCCTCTGCCTCGGTGCCGAGTGCGGCTGCGGGATGCCCGGGGCGGTGGAGGGCGTCGCGCACATCTGGCGGCGCGACCACGTGCTCCGTGCGGTCGCGGGGGCCGCACCGACCCAGACCAACTGACCCGACCCGACCGAAGGAGAGCACCATGGGCTACCTCAACCCGCATACCCACCAGCTCGACACCCCGACCGCGCCGCGCGTCATCGTCCTCTGCGGATCCACCCGCTTCCGCGACGCCTTCCACGAGGTCAACCACCGGCTCACCCTCGGCGGCCACATCGTGCTCGCCCCTGGCGTCTTCGGCCACGCCGACGGCACCCAGCTCACCGCCGAGCAGAAGACCGCTCTCGACGCCCTGCACCTGCGGAAGATCGACCTCGCCGACGAGGTGATCGTGGTCAATCCGAATGGCTACATCGGCGACTCGACGCGCGCCGAGATCGCCTACGCCCACCGGACTGGCAAGCCTGTCGGCTACCTGGAGCGGCCGGCGGTCGCCCCGATGCGGACCGCCAACTGACCGGCTCGACCCGACCGACTCGAAGGAGAGCACCGTGAAGTACCCGCCGCACATCCTGACCATCACCGAGACCACCGAGGGCGGCATCACCGAGCAGGAGTACGCCATCGAATGCCCCGGCGTCACCGACCACTGCCGGATGTGGCGCGATTGCAAGCAGTGCGAGTCGCTGTCCTACGACCTCGACGAGGACGAGGACCAGCAGATCGTGCACGGCGTCGAGCACCGCTACATGGACGAGCGATGGATGGTCCGGACCGAGGACTGCTTCGTTCGCGACAACGACCAGCTCGACGAGGCGGCCGGCGACCTGGAGCTGCCCGCAGGCGTGTACCCGGTCGACTTCGACAGCGGCGACGACATGTGCAGCCTGTCGCTGGGGCGACTCACCGCCGTGTGACCAGCCCGGCCCGAGACGCGCCTCAGACGCGCGTCTCGGGCCACCGGCTGTCCGATGTGAGGCGCGTAATGGCTCAAGCTGGTGTAGGTGCACGGCACGCTTCACCCAACCTGTCGCACCCGAGTGGGATCATGAACATGAAGGACCCCGGCGGGTGCTGTAACACCCCCGGGGCGTGGCCGACTATGAAGGAGTCGACGTGGCCGATGCTATCCGCCCGTTCGGAGACCCCTGCCTTCCGGCCCGGTTCTGGGCGAAGGTTGACCCAGCCGAAACCGGATGCTGGTTGTGGACCGCCGGCCTCGTCGATGGCTACGGCCGATTCATGGTGACGCGCCAGGCGAACCGCGCCGCGCACCGAGTTGCATACGAAGGGCTGATCGGGCCCATTCCCGATGGCCTCGTCCTGGACCACCTCTGCCGGGTCCGCAACTGCGTCAACCCGGCCCACTTGGAGCCGGTGACGATCCTAGAGAATGTCATGCGGGGCGAGACCATCGTTGCGGCCTGCTCGGCGAAGACCCACTGCCCGAAGGGCCACCCGTACGCTGGAGGAAACCTCTACATCAGCCCGAACGGCGCGCGCCGGTGCCAGGCATGCGCCCGCCTGGCTAGGGCAGCACACAGGGCGCAAGATCCGGACCGCCACCGGCGGCAGGCACGTGAGGCAACGCGCCGCTACTACTCGAAGCTCCGCGATCAGCACACGCAGGAGACCCCGTGACCGACGACCTGGTGACCTGGCTGCGGGCGCAGCTCGACGACGACGAGCGGGCCGCGCGGGCGTGGCTGCCCCTCGGCAACCCCACCGCCGCTGACCGCGAGCACATCGCCCGCCATGACCCGGCGCGGGTGCTCGCCGAGGTGGACGCCAAGCGGCGCATCATCGACGAACACGAGCCCTACCCGCAGCCGCAGCGGATGGCGACGGGCGAGATCCTGGCGTGCTCGACGTGCGGCAGCGTGGACGACAGCCCCGTCGAGTGGCCCTGCCCGACCGTGCGCCTCCTCGCCCTGCCGTACGCCGACCGAGCCGGCTACCGCGACGAGTGGCGACCGTGATCCGCGACCCGCGCACCGGCCGCGAGTGGGGCACCGCCGCCCAACTCGCGGCCCGCCTCGGCCCCGACATCACCGTCGCGATGATCCGCAACTGGGCCAACCCCAAACGCGAAGCCAACCCGCTCAGCCGCCGCTACGACCGCCGCGGCGTCTACTACCCGCTCGACGAAGCCGCCGCCATGGAGTCCGCCAAGCGCAAGTCGAAGGAGGAAACCGGGAAGGGTCGACCCCGTCAGCTTGACGCCACCCTGGCCGCCGCCGCATGATTTGATCACACGCCACGCAGGTGGAGTGTCCCCTCAGCCCGGCAGGTCGACCCCCCCAGGTCCCGCCGGGCTGACGTGCGTCCTGGGTCGGGACGCTGGGGCGTGGGGAAAGCGGGCCGGTCACCGCGGCGGATGGCCGGCCCGCTTTCCCGACGCGACGTAGAGCAGCTCGGTAGCTCGCTGGGCTCATAACCCAGAGGTCGCAGGTTCAAATCCTGCCGTCGCAACTACGCAGGCCGAGGTTGACCTGCCGGTCCACGATGGCCTGATGCGCATACCACCCCGCCGCGTACGCCACGCACTCATCCCGCTGCTGCTCGTCCTCGCCGCCCTCGCCCTCGCCATCATCCAATGCGGCTGGGGACCAGGACTCGCCAGCTAACCACCACGGAGCGGCCATGCCGCGCGCGCTCAAGGTCTGCCCCTGCACCGGCTGCGCCGCCCACTCCGGTAGCTGCCCCGAGCTCGTCGCCACAGGCCGATGCGCCCGTTGCGCCACCACCGCAGACCGCGCCCGAGGCAGCCGCCAAGCCCGCGGCTACGACGCCGCCCACGAGCGGGAGCGGGAACGGTGGCGCCCGACCGTCGAAGCGGGCCAGGTGGACTGCGCCGCACCGACCTGCGTCATGCCGAGCCGGCGCATCCAACCCGGACAGCCGTGGGATCTCGGCCACACCGACGACCGCAGCACATGGCGCGGACCCGAACACGCAGCATGCAACCGAGGCTGGAGACGCGATGACCAGCGACGACCTCCGCCGATTCGCTGACTTCCTCGCCGCTGTCAACGAGGCCAGCACCACGCACGGCGTCACCATCGGGGCATACGGGCCAGCCGACGTTCGCGTCGACGAGGACACCGTCATGCGGATCGCCTGGGACGAGGAGCACAGCCAGTACGTCGCCTCGCCGGAGACGACGTGAGCCGCACACCTGAGCAGATCGCCGCCGACCAGGAGTTAACCGCCGCGGTCGAGCGAGTGCTCTAGGCGTACGGCACCGAGCAGGCGTACATCCTCACCGAGTACGTCGTGGTCACCTCGCAGCAGCGATTCGACGATGACGGCGACGGCATCACAGCCGTCGGCCTGCTGTTCCGAGACGGCAACGTCCCAACCCATCGAGCACTCGGCCTCTGCGAGTACGCATCCACCCGACTCCGGCACTGGATCAGCCGAGACGAACAGGGCTAGTGCTCACTCTCAGTGACGGAGGGGTGGGGGGTGCCCCCCTATACCCCCAGGTCAGCGGACCGCCGGGGAGGGCTCTGTCCGGTTGGCCGGGTTCAAAACTTCGGGCCGGTCACGCGATGTGACGGCCGACCGATGCCGCGCGACGCGGCGGAGGGGATGGTCGACATGCCCAGTGGTGGAGCTCGGACTCGTTCGGGGCCGCCGCCGGATCCGAAGGCGCTGCGACGGGACCGGAAGACCGACGGCGAGTGGACGATCCTGCCGGCGGCCGGCCGGCCGGGTGATCCGCCGGCATGGCCGCTGTCGGAGCATGAGGATCCGGGCTGGGGTGATCGGGAGACGGAGCTGTGGCGCCGGCTGTGGTCGAGGCCGCAGGCCGTGGAATGGGAGCGGCAGGGCCAGGAACTGGAGGTCGCGCTGTATGTGCGGCGGCTGGTGGAGGCGGAGCAGCCGGGTGCGCGGGCGAACCTGGCCACGCTGGTCCGGCAGATGGCCGACGCGCTCGGGTTGACGATCCCGGGGTTGCGCACGAACCGGTGGAAGATCGCGGAGCCAGGGTCGTCGACCAGGGCGCGCAGGTCCGGGCCGGTCGAGCCGGTGCGGAAGTCGGCGCGGGATCGGTTCCAGGTCATCGATGGCGCGGCGGGTTGACCCTGGCGCGTTCGTCGTCGACTTCCCAACCCTGTTCATCACCGTCGATTGGATCGAGCAGCACTGCCCGGTGCCGGACAGCTTCCGTACTGGTCAGCGGATGGAGCTGTACGACTGGCAGGCGTGGTGCACGCTCAACCACTACCGGGTCCGTGAGGACGCCGAGTGGCAGCCGGACGACCCGCTGCTGTCGACGGCGTTCGTGTACCGGTGGTCGCAGATCATCGCCCCGCAGAAGACGGGCAAGGGTCCCTGGTCTGCGTGCGGGGTGGCGCTCGAGGCGGCCGGCCCGGCGCTTTTCGCTGGCTGGGCGGGGCGGGGTGACGGGTGGGCGTGCTCGGATCACGGGTGCGGGTGTGGCTGGGAGTACGAGTATCGGCCGGGTGAGCCGATGGGGATGCGCTGGCCGACGCCGCTGATCCAGATCACTGCGTTCGCCGAGGATCAGACGGAGAACATTTACCGGCCGCTGCGGTCGATGATCCGGCAGGGGCCGCTGTCGGATCTGCTGAAGGTCGGCGAGAAGTTCACCCGCGTCGTCGATGTCGAAGAGGGCCGCATTGACGTAGTTACCAGCTCGGCGCAGGCCCGGCTGGGCGCCCCGGTGACGTACGTGCCGCAAGACGAGACGGGAATCTGGACCAAAGAGAACAAGATGGTCGGGGTCGCGGACACCCAGCGGCGCGGCCTGGCCGGCATGCAGGGCCGCGGTCAGGAGACGACCAACGGGTACGACCCGACGCAGAAGTCGGTCGCGCAGATGACCCACCAGTCGAAGACCAAGGACGAGTTCCGCTTCCACCGGCCGCCGCCGGCGAACCTGAAGTACGAGATTCGGGCTCATCGGCGGAAGATCCACGAGTACGTGTACCGCGGGTCCCGGCACGTGCGCATCGAGACGATC
Source organism: Micromonospora sp. WMMD1128 (assembly GCF_027497235.1). Classification (NCBI taxonomy): domain Bacteria; kingdom Bacillati; phylum Actinomycetota; class Actinomycetes; order Micromonosporales; family Micromonosporaceae; genus Micromonospora; species Micromonospora sp. WMMD1128. The sequence goes on along the minus strand of NZ_CP114902.1, from coordinate 5,937,266 downwards.
GACGCGGACGCCGAGCGGTTGATCGCGAAGGGCGAGCTGGCCCAGGCGGAACGGTTCTTCGGCAACCGCAACGCGGCTGGCTCGGGGGTGTGGCTGGACGCGGCGAAGTGGAAGCGCCGCGCGAAGCGCCGCGAGGTTCCCGACGGCACGCCGATCGTGCTCGGGTTCGACGGCTCGGACCTGGACGACTGGACCGGCTTCCGGGCGGAGACCGAGGATGGATACCAGTTCACGCCCACGTACGGGCCGGGCGGGGCGAAGCTGCCGACGATCTGGAACCCGGCGGACTGGGGCGGTCAGGTGCCTCGTCTGGAGGTCAAGGCGGCGCTGGCCGAGCTGATGACCCGATACCAGGTGGTGCGGGCGTACATGGACCCGCCGTACTGGTCGACGGAGATCGACGAGGCGGCGGCCGAGTACGGGGAGCGGCGGATCATCCGGTGGGCGACGGCCCGTCCGGTGCAGATGCAGGCCGCTGCGGACCGGCTGCACACCGACGTGACGAAGTCCGGAAGCACCTTGACCCACGACGGGTGTGAGATCACCGCCGCGCACGTCGGCGCCGTGGTGAAGGAGCCCCGGCCGGGCCGGCGGTACAAGCTGGCGAAGCCGGAGGACGGCCGGAAGATCGACATGGCGGTCACGAGCATCCTCGCCCACGAAGCGGCCGGCGATGTGACGGCAGCCGGGCTGTGGCCGCAGCCGGAGGTCGCCTCGAAGATGGTCGTCTTCCGTAACCGGAGCAGGGCGGGAAGGAGGTAGGCGGCGTGGCGATGACCCCGGAGGAGACCGTCTCCTACCTCGACGCGAAGCTGCTGAAGGCTCAGCGGAGCCTGCGGAAGCTGGACGCCTACTACGAGGGTGAGCAGCCGCTGCGGTTCCTGGCGCTGGAGCTGAAGCAGGAGTTCGGGGAACGCCTGGCGGAGCTGGTCATCAACTGGCCGGAGATGGTCGCCGACGCCTATGAGGCGCGGCTGGACCTGACCGGCTTCCGGTTCCCCGGGTCCATCTCCAACGGCGTCGACGTCGACGAGGCCGACGCGGACGTGTGGGGTATCTGGCAGGACAACGACATGGATCGCCAGGCCCCCCAGGCGCACTTGGAGTCCATCGCGCTGGGCCGTTCGTACGCGATCGTCGGTGCCCGCGGCGTCCTCGACGAGGGGCCGGCCGTTGATGTGCCGGATCCGTTCGACGAGGACACCGATTCGCCGCTGATCACGGTGGAGCATCCGACGCAGTGCATCACGGAGCAGGACCCGCGGACCCGGCAGCCGGTGAGCGCCCTGAAGCGGTGGAAGGACTCCGACAACGTGCAGCGGGCGACGCTGTACCTGCCGGATTCGACGCGGCACTTCTACCGGGCGCGGCGGTGGGTGGAGGCCGGCCGGGACGAGCACCGGCTGGGTGTGGTGCCGGTGGTGCCGCTGGTGAACCGGGGTCGGATGCTGAAGCACGACGGCCGGTCAGAGTTCGCGTCGGTGATTCCGATCGCGGACGCGGCGAACAAGATGGCAACGGACATGATGGTGTCCGGGGAGTTCCACGCGATGCCGCGCCGGTGGGCGCTGGGCATGGCGCGTGAGGACTTCGAGGACGAGGACGGCAACGAGATTTCGCCGTTCGAGCAGATCGCCGGCCGGGTGTGGGCGCACTCGAAGAAGCCCGGCGAGGTCGCGGTCGGCCAGTTCCCCGAGTCGGACCTGGCGGTCTTCCACAACACCATCCGGGTGCTGGCGCAGATCGCCGCTCAGTTGGCGGCCCTGCCGCCGCACTACATGTCGTTCACGACCGACAATCCGGCCAGCGCGGACGCGATCCGGTCGTCCGAGGCGCAGATGGTGAAGCGGGTTGAACGGAAGCAGACCGGCCTCGGGGCGGACTGGCGGCGGGTGATGGCGATCGCGCTGCGGATCCGCGACGGGGAGGGCTGGGACGCGCGGGCACGGCGCATGAAGGTGGTGTGGCGCGACGCTTCCACCCCGACCGTTGCGCAGGCGGCGGACGCTGCGGTGAAGAAGCGGCAGCAAGGCATCACCACGCTGCGGCAGACCCGCATCGACCTCGGCTATGCGCCCGAGGAGATCCGGCGCATGGAGGAAGAAGACGCCGCCGAACGTGCCGCCGACCCGGTGCGCGAGATCGCCCTCGGCCTGGCCGGCGGCGGACCGACCGATGGTGGGGACGTTGGCGACGCCGGCTGAGGTCGCCGTCGCGCATGCTGAGCACCGGCGACGCCTGGCGGTCATCGCCGCGGGCGAGGCTGGACAGATGTGGTCGCGGGTCGATCCGGGGCGGATTGCTGAGTCGTGGCTGGGCCTGTTGGCCCGACTGCTGACTCTGGTGACCGGGGCGCAGCAAGCGGTCGCGACCCGGGCGGACGGGTACCTGGGCGAGGTGCTCGACGTGCAAGGCATCCGGGCCTCGCCGGTCGGGGAGGTGCAGCCGGCGGCGCTGGCTGGCGTCGCGTCGGACGGCCGAGGTCTGGACGGGTTGCTGTACCAGCCGGTGATTACCGCGCTGGAAGGCATCGGGCGGGGCGCGGGCGTAGACCGGGCGCTGGCCGGGGGCGCGGCGACCCTCGACATGATTGTGCGGACGCAGATCGCGGACGCCGGTCGGGCGGCCGATGCGGTGGCGATGACGGTCCGACCGGGCGTGTCCGGCTATCGGCGGATGCTGGTGGGCCGGTCCTGCTCGCGGTGCGTGGTGCTGGCGGGGAGGTGGTACGCCTACAACGCGGGGTTCGACAGACACCCGCGTTGTAGACCCGGGGCGACTGCGTGCACGTGCCGGCCCGGGAGGACACCGCGGAGGCGGTGCAGACGAACCCGCGGGCGTACTTCGACTCGCTGTCGAGGGCAGAGCAGGACAAGGCGTTCACGGCGGCCGGGGCGGAGGCGATCCGGCTCGGTGCGGACATCAGTCAGGTCGTCAACGCGCGGCGCGGGGCCCTGGGGTTGACGCCGGCCGGCGCGCGGATCACCGCCGAGGAAGCGCGGATGCTGCGCGGTGGCCGCGACCTGGGACGCCTTCAGAGCCGCGACGTGTTCGGTCGGCAGGTGTTCACGACCACCGAGGGAACGACGGTACGCGGCCAGGCGGGCATCCGCCTCGGCGCCCGCGAGACGGGCGTGAAGCTGCCCGGCGGCCGGTACCGATCGGCGAAGACACCCCGGCTGATGCCAGAGAGCATCCTCTCCGCCGCCGGCGGGAACCGCGATGAGGCTGTCCGCCTCCTGCGGAGGTTCGGATACATCACGTGACGCGGGCGCGACGCCCGGTCCCAACCTGGAAGGTCGCGATGACCCTCACCAGCACCAAGCCGGGGCTGCGGGCTGCAGGCGACCTGCCGATGCACCCCACTCTCACCCACCCGAAGACCGGCGCCCCGATCCGGGCGCTCGGCATGCGCCGCAACGGTCAGGCGATCTGGCCGGTCCTCGGCGCCGCTCCGGACGACGGAAGCGAAGGCGAGGGTGGTGGGGACTCCGGCGGGCCCGAAGGCGACAAGCCGGAGGGTGAGTCCGGGAAGCCCGGCGGCGAGGGTGACAAGCCACTCGGCCCGGGCGGCGAGAAGGCGCTCCGGGAGGAGCGGGAAGCCCGCAAGGCGCTAGAGAAGCGCATCGCCGCCCTGGCGCCGCTGGAGAAGCTCGCCGAGGCCCTCGGTGGTGGGGACGCCAGCAAGGGGCAGACCGAGGTCGAGCAGCTGACCGAGCGGCTCGCCGCGCAGGAGAAGGCCATCGCGGACGAGCGGGTCGCCCGCTGGCGGGCCGAGGTCCAGGCGGACAAGAAGCTCACCGCGGCGCAGGCCGCCCGGCTGGTCGGCTCCACCAAGGATGAGCTGACCAAGGACGCCGACGAGCTGCTCGCCGCGTTCGGCGGCGGCGGCACCCAGGACGACGGGCAGGGCGGCGGTCAACGTCGCGGCATGCGCCCCGATCCTGCTCAGGGCGCGAGGCCCGGGCAGAAGACGTCATCCCTGGACTCGGGTCGGTCCCTGTACGCCGAGCGGCACAACAAGACGAAGACCACGACAACCTAGGAGCGCGAGGGCATGAACCTCAACCCCGTGACCGAGACCTTCCAGAACGAGGACCAGCGGTGGCTGGGGTCGGCCCACGGCACCAGCGCCGGCGACAGCATCACGCTCGACACGAGCACGTTCACCGCCGGCACCCACTACCCCAACGGCTACTTCCCGTCCGGACTGCCGCTCGGGAAGATCACCGCCACCGGGCTGTACGGCCCGTACGACGACGCCGCATCCGACGGCCGGCAGACCCTCGTCGGGTTCCTGCTGTGCACCGTCGACGCGCCGAGCGTCAACACCCAGGACCCGCAGGGCGCGCTGTTCTGGCACGGCAAGGTCGTTGAGGCCCGCCTGCCGATCGCGGTCGACACCAACGGCAAGGCCGACGTCGCCGGCCGCATCCGATTCGTCTGAGAGGGGGTAGCTCATGCTGCTCAACGCCGACTACATCGAGCCGGTCGAGCTGACCGGCTACGTCCGCGAGGCCGCGGCGAACCTGCCGGACAACCAGTTCACCCTCGCGCAGTGGCTGCCGAACCGGCCGATCGACGACCTGGAGTACCGGTTCACCCGCGGCGGGGAGGGCCTGATCGAGGCCGCTACGTTCCGGGCGTACGACGCCGAGTCGCCGATCGGCTCCCGGCCGGGCCTGACCCGGGTGTCGGGTGAGCTGCCGCCGATCAGCCGGAAGATCCGGCTCGGCGAGTACGACCGGCTGCGCCAGCGGTCGGCGAACGCCGACGCGATCCGCAACAGCATCCTCACCGACGCGGAGCGGATGACCCGCGCGGTCGCGGCCCGCCTGGAGTTGGCCCGCGGTGACGCCCTGGTCAACGGCTCTGTCACGATCAACGAGAACGGCGTGATCGCCACCGTGAGCTTCGGCCGTTCGGGCAGCCACTCGGTGGCGCCGGGCACGCTGTGGTCGACGATCGCGACGGCCACGCCGCTGGCGGACATGCTGTCCTGGCAGCTGACCTACCGCACCAGCAACGGTGAGGCGCCGGGCGCGATGGTCATGTCCAGCACGGTGCTGGGCTACCTGCTGCGCAACGCCGAGATCCGCGCCCTCGTCGGGTCGACGCTGGGCGCGCCGTCGCGAGTGTCGCAGGCCGCGCTGCGGGGCATCCTCGACGACCACGGCCTGCCGCCGTGGTACATCGTGGACGAGCAGATCAACGTCAACGGGGTGGCCACCCGGCCGATCCCCGTCGATCGGTTCCTGTACTTGCCGGCGCCGGTCGACCCGAACGACGGCGAGGCCAGTCAGCTCGGCGCGACCTTGCTGGGCACCACCGCGGAGTCGCTGGACCCGCGGTACGGGCTGGAGGAGGGCGACCGCCCCGGCATCGTCGCCGGTGCCTACTCCACCGAGGACCCGATCGCCATCTGGACGAAGGCGGCCGGGATCGGCCTGCCGGTGGAGGCGAACCCGGACCTGAGCTTCATGGCGGACGTGGCGTGAGCGGGCTGCGGCTGGCCACGTACGTGCACGTGGCGGACGAGCACGACCAGATGCACGTCTTCGGCCCCGACAGCGCCGTTCCGGCGTGGGCGGCAAAGAAGATCACCAACCCGGACGCCTGGGTGGGCGGCAAGGTTCCGTCCGCCATCGAGGAGCCGCAGGAGGAGGCGGCCCGGCTGCGGGCTCGTCTCGCCGAACTGGAGGCGCAGACCGTGGGCGGTGGCGAAGAACCACCGCGTGACGGTCCGCCGCCGAAGGGTGGGCCGGGGTCTGGTGCGCCGGCGTGGCGGGAGTACGCCGCCAGCAAGCAGGTCGAGGTGCCGGCTGACGCCTCCCGCGAGATCGTCGTCGCCGCGCTCGAAGCGGCGGGCGTCCGGACCGAGTGATGGTCGGGCCGGACGGCGTACGGCTGCCGTCCGGCCCACCAAGGTGGAGGTGAGCAGTGGCTGACCTGTTCGAGCTGGAGCAGCTCGCCTCGTACATGCAGAGTGACCTGGACCAGGCTTCGGCGGAGCTGGCCCGATCGCTGGCGACGTCACTGATCCGGGCCGAGGTCGGCGCGGCCCGCTTCGATGCGATGGTCGGCCTGTCGCCGTTCCTGCCGGTGGCTCTCGAGGTGGCCCGGCGCGCCCTGCTGAACCCGGGTGGGGTGCGGTCGGAGCAGGTGGATGACTACTCGGTGACGTATGCGACGGAGTTCGTCGGCGGCGCCGTGTTGACCGAGGCGGAGCGGGCGCTGGTTCGCGCCGCGGCGGGTATCCCGTCGGGGGGCGCGTTCACGATCAGACCGGCGGGCTGTCGGCCCGCGCCGGCGTGTTGAGGAGGGCGGCATGCCCGAGATCATCGACTCCGGGCCGGTGACGCTGTGCGCGGCGGCCGGCGCCGGCGAGCAGGAAGAGGTGGAGCATGCCGGCGATCGTGCAGGCGCAGGCGAACAAGATCCTGGATCTGACGCTGGGGACCAGCAGCCCGACGATGTTCACGGGGGCGGCGAAGGTCCGGCTGACCACGACCGCGCCGACGGCGACGGCGGCGGGGACTGAGCTGACCGGGACCGGCTACACCGCCGGCGGCAGCGCGATCACGTTCAGCGCGGCGTCGGCCGGCGCGACCACCGGGCCGACGTCGACGCTCCAGTGGACGAACGGCTCCGGTGGCACGTGGTCGATCGTCGGCGTCGAGATCTGGGACTCGGCCGGTACGCCGCTGCGCTGGTGGTACGGCACGTTCACCGGACAGCCGATCAGCGTCGCGGCCGGGAACATCTTCCAGATTTCGGCCGGCGCGTTGGGCGTCAGTCTGGGGTGACCTGATCTCGGGGAGGCGCGGTGGCTGTCTCGTACGTTGGCGCGACCTCCGACACCAGCGTCACCACAGCGTCCAGCTTCCCGACGTCGTTTCCGGCCGGGTGGGCTGCGGGTGACCTGGTGATCCTCGCCGGGCACGTGTCCGGCACCAACCTCACCATGAACCCTGGTGCTGGCTGGGATCCCGTTGACGGTCTCACCAACCCCATCGACCAGGGCGCGAACTCTCGGCTCTACCTGTGGCAACGCCGGCTCCAGGCGGGTGATAGCGCGCCGACGATCAGCGGGTCGGGTGCGATTACCGGCGGCTGGGAGATGGTCATCCTGCGGGACGCCGCGGCGAGCCCGGTCGGTCAGGTCGGCGCTTCCTCGACCGCGTCGTCGACGTCCCTGGCTCTATCGCCGCTGACCGGGGTGTCGGCCGGCTCGGCGCTCGTCGGTATCGCCCACACCCGGGTCGCCTCGGGGACGCTGCCGAGCGGCATCGACTGGGATCCGGCGTACACCGAGGTCACGGATATCTCGACGAGCCGGGCGACGTCGGCGGCGAACGTCCGCAACTCGGCCGCGTACCGGCTGATCAGCTCGGCCGGCAGCTACGGCGGTGAGACGGTCGCCGTCAACAACTCGGTCAGCGCGTCGATGGTCGGCGTGCTGGTGGAGGTGTTGCAGGGCGCGGCCGTGGTGGACGGCGGCGGGTCGCTGGCCGCTGCCGGCGCGGTGTCTGTGGACGCCGTTGTCGGACAGTCGGGCGGCGGGTCGCTGTCGGCTGGTGCTGCCGTCTCGGTGTCGAGCACCGTGCTGGCGTCCGCCGTCGGTGCGCTGCCGGCGTCGGGTGTGCTGTCGGCGGCCGGTGTGGTGCGGGTGCCGCGCGGCGGTTCGCTCGCCGCGGCGGGGGCGGTGTCGGCTGCCGGCCAGGTGCGGGTGCCCGGCGGTGCGGTCCTGGCTGCCGGTGGTTCGCTGACCGCTTCCGGGTCTGCGCAGGCGCTGGTCGGCGGTGCTCTGGCCGCTGCTGGCGCTCTGGCCGCCGTGGGTGTGGTGGTGGTTCGCGGCGCCGCGTCGCTGTCGGCTGCGGGTGCGCTGGGTGCGGCTGGTGCTCGGGTCGCTCCCGGGTCGGCGTTGGTGGCGGCTTCCTCCGCCCTGTCGGCGCCCGGGGTGGTCCTGGCCGCAGGCGGTGCGTCGATTGCTGCTGACGGCTCGCTGGCTGGGCCGGGTGTGGTGGTGCTGCTCGCCTCGGCCGGCTTGGACGCCGGGGCGGATTTAGTGGCTGCGTCGGCCCGTGGTGGTCCTGTGGTGCGCCCGTACGCGGGCGTGGTGTCCCGGCCGCTCGCGGTGGTGTCCCGGCCGTCGTCGGGTGTGGTGGTCCGACCGTAGAGAGGGGTGGCGTGGTGCTGGATGCTCTGCTGGCCCGAGGTCGTGCCGCCGCCGAGGCGTTGCTGGTGGACGAGTGCGTGATCCGCCGGCCGACCGGTGAAGGGTCGGACGACGACGGCAACGTGGTGGTCACCTATGCCGACGTGTACGCCGGGAGGTGTCGGATCCAGCAGACGAACGCGCAGGCCACGCAGGAGGACGCCGGCGAGGACTTCCAGTTGCTGCTGCGGCTGGAGGTGCATGTGCCGATGTCGGTGGTCGGGGTAGAGACCGGCGACGAGGTGGAGGTGACGGCGTCCGTGCATGACCCGGACCTGCCGGGCCGGCGGTTCGTGGTGCGGGACTTGGCCCACAAGAGTCATGCGACGGCCCGCCGGCTGGGTGTGACGGAGCGGACGAGCTGATGGCCGTTGACGTGGATGACGCCGAGGTTCGCCGGTGGGTGAAGCAGCTCGACCAGGCGGTCATGGACGCGCCGGACGAGGTGGCCAAGGTGGTCGGCAAGGGCGCGCTCAACATCAAGAAGGATGCGCAGGCCCGGGCGAAGCAGATCGGCCAGCATGTGCACCGCTATCCGTACATGATCACCTACGAGACGCGGCGGCACGTCAACAACATCACGGCGGAGATCGGCCCCGAGGTCGGCAAGGGCCAGGGCTCGTTGGGCGACATCTTGGAGAACGGGTCGCCGACGTCGGCGCCGCACCCGCACATGCTGCCGGCTGGTCAGGCTGAGGCGCCGCGGTTCGAGCGGGCGCTGGAAGACCTGGCGGTGCGGCTGCTGGAGGGGTCATGACGGTCCGGGCGCACGCTGATGCGGTGATCGGGTTGCTGGCCGCCGCTCCGGGGTCGCTGCGGGTGCTGGACGGTGCGGTGCCGAAGGAGACTGCCCCGCCGTACGTGCTGCTCTACTTCGCGGACTCCGACCCGGAGCTGGTCGACTCTCGGCCGCTGGGGGGCGGGTCGGAGCGGTTCGTGTTGCGGGTCTACGCGCACTGTGTGGGCGGGAACGCGGCGGCGGCGCGGGCGCTCGGTGAGCGGGTGCGGGCGGCGCTGCTGGACGTGACGCCGACGATCGCGGATCGGGCGTGCTGGCCGATCCGGCGGGAGGACGGGAGCCCGCCGCAGCGTGACGAGTCCACCGGGACGCTGGTCATGGATCGAGTTGACGTGTACCGCCTGGAGAGTGTCCCGGCTTAGTGCCGGGCGAACCAATCCCGCGCGGACTCGGGCACGAGCACGAGGGCGATGACGGCGGCACCGACCGCCAGGGACAGCATCTGGCCGTTCAGCCCGCCGAGGACCGCTCCGGCGCCGCCGAGGACGGCGAGAATCTGAGCGACGCGGTGCCCGCGCCACAGCCCGTAGGCGATGAGCGCGTAGAGGCCCAGCGCGATCACCGCGGCGACGGCAAGCACCCACCCGTCCATGAGGTCGGTCAGCCGCAGCGCGGCTGCCAAACCGGCGCCGGCGACGAGGAGCGCGGCGGCGACGATAGCAGCTGGTGCCCGGCGGGCCGGCGGTTCCGGTGTGCGCACCTCGTCGGCGATTAGCCGCTCGATGTCAGCGCGGGCGAGCCCGTAGCGCTGCTCCAGCTCCTCGATGGGAGTGCCGTCCGCGTATGCCGCGACGAGTTCGTCCCGGCTCGTGTCCTCCGCTGCCATGCCGCGCACCGTATCGGCCGCGCGCCAGATGCCCCGCCCTGGTGGCGGATATCCGATCAAGCAGAAGGGGGTGCGCCGGATGGCGCTGCTCACCGCAACCTCGGTCACCAGCGCGGCGACCACCGTCACCGCTGCATCCATGACCACGTCCGACACGGTGTCGGGGTCCGACATCGGCCAGAACGGTGCCCTGCTCCAGGTGCTCAACGGCGCCGGGTCGCCCGTCAACGTGACTCTGGTCGACCCGAACCTCACCGCGGTGGGGAACGCCGGAACGGCGGTCGCGCAGGCCGTACCGAACGGCTCGGACCGCTGGTTCCGGCTGTCCCCGGCCCACGTGAACCCGTCCACCGGAGTCGCGACGGTCACCCTGTCGTCGGCGACGTCGGTGACCTACAAGCTGATCCGCTGCTGAGGAGCACCGATGGCTGAGAAGAAGACGTACTGGCTGGGCGACGGCTACGGCAACGCGGCGTTCGTCGAGGGTGCCGCCGAGCGGGACCGGTGGGTACCGCGCGGCTGGTCCGAGGCTGACGAGCCGTCCGGCACGGAGATGGTGTGGATGCACCACCCACAGACCGGCGGGCGGCAGCGGTTCGCGGCCGGCGTGATCGAGCAGTGGGTGGCGCTGGGCTGGGAGCCGTCGGCGCCGCCCGAGCCCGTGGACGTGCTGCACGACGCGCAGCTCGTCGACATCGCCCCGGTCCCGGGTGGGCCGGCAGCGGAGAGCACCACCAACACCGAGACCGCCGCCAGCGGCAACGCGAAGGGGAAGTGACGTGCCGGACATCACCGCTGACGGTAAGACCCGGGTCGCCTGGGTGCCGTCGATCAGCAACATCAACGCGCCGACCACGACCGAGCTGAACGCCGGCATGCTGCTCCAGAGCACGCTGACGGCGGACGGGCTGGTGGGTCTGCGTCCGGAGACCGCCGACGTGGACACCTCCGCGCTGGACTCGACGTTCTCCACCACCGTCAACGGGCGCACCAGCTTCAGCGGCACGATGTTGCGGCTGAAGAAGCAGTCCGGGACGGACACGATCTTCGACACGCTGGTGCGGGACGCCGCCGGCTACGTGGTGGTTCGCCGGTCGGTGGCCGCGAGCACGGCGTGGGCCAGCGCGCAGAAGGTCGAGGTGTATCCGGCGCTGTGCGGTGAGGTGGCGCGGGTCGACCCGGAGCCGAACACCGTCGAGCGGTACGAGATCCCCCTGAAGATCACGTCGTCGCCGGCTCTGCGCGCGGCTGTCGCCTGATCCCTGATCGTGCCCGGCCGGTCCTGTCCCGGAGCCGGCCGGGCACCCATCCGGGACCCGGGACGGGAGAGCCATGAGCAGCATCAAGGACCGGATCAAGGCGGCGCGACTGCCGGAACGGACCGTGCCGATCTGCCTGCGCGGGGACCTCAACGCCGAGTTCGAGGAGTTGGAGCGGCAACTCGAAGAGGCGCTGCGGATTCCCGCGACCTCGCTGGAGGGCGACGGGTCCGGCGCTATCGCGGAGCGGATGGAAGAGCTACGCCGGCAGATGCGCGACGAGACCACGACGTTCCGGGTGCGGGCGATGCCGCCGCCGCGGTGGCGGGCGTTCTGCGCCGAGCATCCGCCCCGCAAGGACGACGAGGGGAACATCGACGCCCGCGACCGGCTGCTCGGGGTCAACACGGAGACGTTCTACGAGGCGCTGATCCGCGTGTCCGTGATCGACCCGGTACTGGACGACGACGACTGGGCGGCGCTGCTCGGCGACGGCGGGGTCCTCACGGACCGGCAGTTCTCCGACCTGGCGGAGGCCGCGTGGTCGGTGAACCGTCGGGAGGTCGATGTCCCTTTCTCGCCCGCCGCCTCCAGGATGACCCAGGGTTCCGCGCCCGAGTAGAGGCGGCCGAACGCCTCGGTATCCCGCCCAGCCGGTTCGACGGCCGAGAGCCAGCCGAGGAAACCCGGCACCACTACAGCCGGCGCGGCCGGCTGGTCCGGTCGGTGACGGTGCGAGAGCCGGCGTGGACGGAGCAGGACCGCGCCGAGATCCTCGCCCTCGCCCTGTACCGGTCGCGACTGTGCCCGCTGCACGGTGGGCCGCTGGACGAGTGCACGTCGCCGGAGGAGACCGGCGCCCAGTTCAGCGCGGAGAGGTCAACGTGCCGGGCCCGGCTGACGCTGATCGAGGCGCAGCGGGCCGCCGACGACGGCAAGAAACCCAGCCCGTACGCGGGCGCGCGGTTGTGGACGGTCAAGAGGCGGGGGTGAACTGGTGGCGCTGCGTACCGTCGGGGTGAAGCTGACCGCCGAGATCTCCCAGTACAGCCGCAACATGCGCCAGGCCGGCGTGGACACCAAGCAGCTCGTCAGCGAGATGGACAAAGCCGCGAAGGCTGGCCACCTCGACCACGTGGCGAACCAGGCCGGCGCGGTCGGCCTGAGCCTGGTCGGCATGGCCGGATACGCGGTCAAGTCCGCCGCCGATTTCGAGAAGGCGATGTCCGGAGTGCGGGCGGCGACGCATGCCAGCACCGCCGACATCGAGCGGCTGCGGGGTGCCGCGCTCCAGGCCGGCAAGGACACGTCGTTCTCGGCGACGCAGGCGGCCGACGGCATCACCGAGCTGTCCAAGGCCGGCGTGTCCACCGCCGACGTGCTCAACGGCGGCTTGGCCGGCGCGCTGGACCTCGCCGCGGCCGGTCAACTCGACGTGGGTGAGGCGGCCGAGACGGCGGCCAGCGCGATGACGCAGTTCCGGCTGTCGGGTGACAAGGTGCCGCACATCGCGGACCTCCTCGCCGCCGCAGCCGGCAAGGCTCAGGGCTCCGTGCACGACATGGGTTTCGCGTTGCAGCAGTCCGGTCTGGTCGCGGCGCAGTTCGGGCTGTCGATCGAGGACACCACCGGCACCCTGGCGGCGTTCGCGTCGGCCGGTCTGACCGGATCGGATGCCGGCACCAGCTTCAAGACCATGCTGCTGGCGCTGGCGAACCCGGCCAAGGAGACCAAGGAACTCATGGAGGACCTTGGCATCGAGGCGTACGACGCCGGCGGCCAGTTCGTCGGGGTGACGAACCTGGCCGAGCAGCTTCGCACGAAGTTGGGCGGGCTGACGCAGGCGCAGCGCGACGCCGCCATGGCGCAGATCTTCGGCTCGGATGCGATCCGCGCGGCGAACGTGCTCTACCAGCAAGGCCAGGACGGTATCCAGGACTGGATCGACAAGGTCAACGACCAAGGCTTCGCGGCCGAGACCGCCCGGATCCAGACCGACAACCTCGCCGGTGACGTGGAGCGACTCACCGGATCCCTGGAGACGCTGGCCATCGAGTCGGGTTCGGGGGCCAACGGCGGCCTGCGGACGCTGGTCCAGGCCCTCGACGGGATCGTCAACGGGCTGGCGGGGATGCCTCCGGCGGTGGGCAACACCATCACCGTGTTGGCCGGACTGGGCGGGGCGACGGCCCTGCTCGGCGCTGGATGGGTGAAGGGCCGCCGGGCGATCGCCGAGTTCCGGACGGAGCTGGAGTCGGTAGGGCCAGCCGGCGAACGGGCCAGCCGCGGCCTGGCATCGACCACGAAGTGGGCGGGCCGAGCAGCGGGCGCGTTTGCCGCCTTGCAGGTGGCGGGCATGGCCATCGACGCGATGGTCGACGACCTCAACCCGCAGGTCGACGCGCTCGCGCTCGGCCTGGAGAGGTGGGGCAGCTCCGGGCGGCTGGCGGGCGAGGCGGCCCGGCTGCTCGGCGGGAACATGGACGACCTGAACGTGGGCCTGAAGTTCCTCGCGGACACCGACAACGACCGCCGCAAGTTCGCCCGCTGGGGGCAGGACCTCCTCGAGGGCCTCGTGCCTGGCCTCGACCAGACGAACACCAGCCTGACCCGCACCCGGGAACGGGTCACGGCGATGGACCAGGCGTTCGCGCAGATGGTGCAGGGTGGCAAGCCGGATGCGGCGAAAGCAGCATTCGACCGGCTCGCCGCCAGCCAGGCGACGTACGGGGTGACGGTCGACGAGCTGCGGAAGATGTTCCCGCAGTATGCGGCGGCGTTGGAAACCACGGGCGCTGCGGCGGCCGAGGCGGTGTCGCCGACCAGCTCGCTGACCGGCGTGACGAAGGAGTACAAGACCTCCGCCGACGCCGCTGCTGCGGCGGCTCGCGGTCAGCGGGACGCCCTGGTTGACCTGTCGGCCAAGATGACGGCCGAGGTCGACCCGGTGTTCGGTCTGCTGGAGGCCCAGGGCGAGCTGACCGCGGCGGAGAAGGAAGCCGCGAAGGCGGTCAAAGAGCATGGCCGCAACAGCGACGAGGCCAAGGAGGCCACCCGGAAGTTGGCGCTCGCGGCCATCGAGCTGCAAGAGAAGGCGGGCGGGCTGGCGGGAACGTTCGACGGGAAGATGACTCCGGCGCTGCGAACCACGTTGCAGGCTGCCGGCCTGACCGACCGGCAGATCGCCAACGTGGCCGCCCAGTTCCGGCAGGCCAAGGCCGACGCGGAGAAGTACGACGGGAACTACAAGGCCAACGCCTCGGCGCCGGGCGTGACCGAGGCGGACAAGCAGCTGAAGAACGCCAAGGGCCGTGCGGATGCGTTCGACGGCTCGTACAAGGCGGCAGTGGAGCTGGTCGGATACCCGATGGCGCTGGACCGGCTGAAGCGCCTCAGCACCTACCAGCAGGCGCTGAAGAAGGGCACGATCCCGGCGAACTTCCAGGGCCCGGTTCAGGGCAAGGACTACCACGCCGGCGGCTGGACGGGCCCGGGCGCCAAGTATCAGCCGGCTGGTGTGGTGCACGCCGACGAGTTCGTCATCAAGAAGGAGTCCCGGCAGCAGATCGAGCAGCGGCATCCGGGGCTGCTGGACGAGATGAACGCGACCGGTCAGGTCGCCGGGTATGCGGGCGGCGGTGCGGTGCGGTGGCCGTACTCGACGACGGCGGCGCGGGCGCGGATCCCGTCGCGTGCCGAGGTGGCCGACGCGGTGATGCCGGCGTTCGGGGCGTGGCCGTCGAGCCCGAGCGCGCAGCGCGGCGACTCGGGGGTGTGGCGGGGCATCCTGACGATGATCCGGGCTGCGGGCATCCCTTTCACGTTCGGCAACGGCTACCGGCCGGGCGACCCGTTGTGGCACGGCAGTGGTCGTGCGGATGACCTGATGGGCTACAACCAGGATCGACTTGCGACGTTCTTCGCTGGCAAGCGGCCCTTGGAGCTGATCCACCGCACCATCAGCCGCGACTACGCCTACACGCGCGGCCGGAACATGGGCTCGTTCAACGAGGCGTTGATGGAGGCGCACCGCAACCACGTGCACATCGCCATGGCCAACGGCGGCCGGATCGGTGAGCCGGTCGTCGGCGTCGGGCTCAACACGGGCAGCTCCTACTCGTTCGCCGAGCGCGGCCCGGAGTGGGTGATCCCCGACGGCGCCGTGACCGGCGGCGCGTCGGTGACCAACGTCAACGTGACCGTGCAGGTCGCGCCGACCGCCAACAAGGCCGAGGTGGGTCGGGAGATTGCTGACGCGCTCGGCGCGTACGTCGACCGGGGTGGCCGAGTCCGGGTGAAGGCGGGGTCCTGATGGTGTTGCCGCAGGTCATCGTCGATGTCGGGTTCGGTTCGCCGACCGTCGGTGACGTGTTCGTTGTCGGCGATCCGGTTCGTGGTCGGGTCGGGTTCGTGCCCATCGGCGGCGATGGCCTGTGGACGAACCTGAGTCCGTGGGTGCGGTCCTGGTCGGTACGCCGTGGCGCGTCTCGGGGTGACGCCCCGCAGGTCCGGTATGAGCCGGGCACCGCCACGATCGTGCTCCACGACCCGGATCGCCGGTTTGACCCGGAGAACCTGGCCGGACCGTACGTGGCGGCCGGCCGGTCGCAGGTCGAGCCGATGCGCATGGTGCGGATCCGGGCCGTCTGGAACGGCATCACCTACCCG
This sequence comes from Micromonospora sp. WMMD1128, assembly GCF_027497235.1. Classification (NCBI taxonomy): domain Bacteria; kingdom Bacillati; phylum Actinomycetota; class Actinomycetes; order Micromonosporales; family Micromonosporaceae; genus Micromonospora; species Micromonospora sp. WMMD1128. The sequence goes on along the minus strand of NZ_CP114902.1, from coordinate 5,921,496 downwards.
ATCTTCCAGGGCTTCGCCGACGACTTCCAGCCCGACTATCAGGGCAACTCGTGGACGTACGTCACCCTGACCGCCACCGACGCCACCAAGGTCTTCGCGGCGAACGACCGCGGCGAGTCGGCGCCGGCCGGCGCCGGGGAGGACTCGGGGGCGCGGATCACCCGGATCCTCGACGCTTCGGGGTGGCCGTCGGCGGACCGGCAGGTTGCGACCGGCGACACCACGCTCCAGGCGACCACGCTGGCCGGAAACCAGCTCACGGAAATGCAGCTCGTCCAAGACACCGAGCTGGGTGAGCTGTACGTCGATCCGGTGGGGCGGGTGGTGTTCCGCAACCGCAAGGCCGTCCTGACCGAGGCCCGGTCGCGGGTCGCCCAAGCGGTGTTCGGTGACGGCGGGTACGCAGCGACCGGTGAGCTGCCGTACGCCGACGCGAAGCCGTCGACCTCCGACGAGGGCATGGCCAACACGGTCACGGTCACCCGGGAGGGCGGCACGGCGCAGACCGTCCTCGACGCGGTGTCGGTCAGCCGCTATCTGACGAAGACGTTCACCGCGCAGGGGCTGTTGCTCGAATCGGACGCGGAGGCGGAGCAGTACGGGCGCGCGGTGCTCTACCAGTTCGCCAGCCCGGCCCGCCGGTTCGCGCAGGTTTCGTTCCGGACCCCGCGGCCGGAGGTGGCGCCGGCGGTGTGGCCGGCCGTGCTGGGCCGCGAGTTCGGCGACCGCGTCACCGTGCGGCGCCGGCCGCCGGGCGGCGGGGATCCGATCGTTAGGGACTGCTTCGTGCGCGGGGTGGAGCACACCTCCGACGGGGAGTCGTGGACGTCGGCGCTCGTCCTCCAGTCCGCGGCCCGCTATTCGTTCTTCGTCGTCGGCGACCCGGTGCTCGGCGTGGTCGGGTCCAACGCCATCGCCTACTAGGGGAGGTCGGGCCAGGTGGCCTATCAGTTGCTCGCCAACGGGGATGTCCCCAGCGCCACGTACTTCAACTCGCTGATGCAGCAGGGCAACATCGTGTGCACCTCCGGGTCGCGGCCGTCGTCGCCGGTGGAGGGCATGACGATCGTGGAGACGGACACTGAGCTGATCCGGGTGTGGTCCGGGTCGGCGTGGGTGGTGATCGGCTACACGCAGCCGCAGTTCGCGTACAAGACGGGCGACCAGCAGGTCACCAACTCGACGACCAAGGCCAACGACGCGGACCTGGTGCTGCCGGTGCAAGCCAACGCGGTCTACGCGGTGGAGGGCACGATCCTCTACCAGGGGTTCGCCGCGAACGACGTCGGTGTGGACTTCACGTTCCCCAGCGGAACCATGTCGTGGGGGATCTCGTCGCTGGCCCCGTCCGTGACCACCTACACCGGCGAGGCGTCCGGTGCGGGTATCTCCGCCGGGGCGTCCGGCTCGGGGTTCGTGCTCGGCGCGGCTGGCCTGTCCAACACGTTGCTGGCGCTGATCAAGGGCACGCTCTCGACCGGTGGGTCGGCGGGGAGCCTCCAGTTTCGGTTCGCGCAGCAGTCGGCGGCGGCATCAACCTCCGCGATCATCAAAACGGGCAGCTCACTGTGGTTGAGGAGAGTGGCATGAACCGACGGACGGTGCTCGCCGCGGCGGGTGTGGGTGTGGCCGGGTCGTTGCTGCCGTCGGCGGCCGGCGCGGCGCCGGCCCCGGTGCAGCCGGGCCCGGACGGCATGTTCAACCTGTGTTTTCTCGGCGACTCGTACATGGCCGGGTCGGACTCGACGGACGGCTGCGGCGCGCGGAAGGCGCTGCTGGACTGGCTGATCCGCAACAACGAGCGCCGCGACGTCCGCTGCGTCGGGTCGCGGGCGAGCACGGGCACGGCCGGCGGGTTCGGGTACACCATCAGCCTGCCGCACGAGGGCCGGCCCGGGTGGACGACCACCCAGCTACTCAACCTGGTCACCGGCGGCGGCCTCAACTACGCGCAGGGCAAGCCGAACCTGCTGATCGTGATGGCCGGTGCGAACGACTTCGGGGCCGGGGCGGATCCGGCAGGCGTGCTGGCGGGCCTGGAGCAGCTCGTCGACGCGGTGCTCGCCGCCGCGCCCGGGTCGGGCGTGGTGCTGTGCGAGGCGGTGCTCATGAGCAGCTACGTCAGCTCGGTGCTGACCGGCCGCTCCCGGCAAGGCCAGCAGCTCAACGAGCTGCTTCCCGGCCTGGTCGAGGCGCGGGCGGACCGGGTGGTGCTGGCGCGCACCTCGCTGCTGGACCAGGGCGACATCAACAGCGCGGGCGTCCACCCCACCGACGGCGGCTACCAGCGGATGGCGTATGCGATCTACCAGGCGCTGCGGCCGTGGATGGGCGCGCAGGGCCGGTGGCTGGTGCCGGTGCGGCACCCGTGGGCGCCGGGCCCGGATCCGCTGAAGGTGCTGTCATGACGCTGGTCGGGTGGTGTCCGGGTGGGCGCACCGTCGCGGAGATGCTGAAGACGTACGAGGGCACCGGCGCGGGTCGGATCTTCGTCCAGCCGCGTAAGGCCTTGCCACCGTGGGACGGTCCGGTCCTCGCCCCGCTGGTCGACGCCGGTGTGGTGGTGCACCTGTCGTACAAGACCAACCTGATCGGCGAGGTGCTCGCATGGGTCGGCCGGAAGCCGGCCGGGCTGCGCCTGAAGTTGACCAAGAACCACGAGCCGGAGCAGCAGAAGGACGGCGACCCGACCGTCGAGGAGTTCCACGCTGGCCAGGCCGAGCTGGTGTCGGCGTTCGACGGGCATCCGACGCGCGACGAGATCTGGTTGGGGCCGACGTTCACCCGCTACTGGTGGCAGGCCAACCCGGGCGATACCCGGTGGATGCCCCGTCAGCCCGTCGACTTCGTCGGCTGGGACGTCTACAACAACGGCGCCACCTACCGCACCCCCGACGACCTGCTGAGCATCCCTCGGGCCGTGGCCGAGAAGCTCGGCGTGCCGTACCTCGTCGCCGAGCTGGGCGCGCAGCGGCTCCCTACCGACACCGACGGCACCGGCCAGGCGGCGTGGATGCGCGCCATGGTCGACGCCGCTCGGGCGGACGGGGCGCTGACCGTGTGCTGGTACCACAAGGAGGGCTGGGACCTCCTCGCCGCCGGCGCCGAGACGGGCCGGCGGACCTGGCAGACGATCACCCTGGAGGAGGCACCGGTGGCCACGACCGCACCCGAGAACCTGCTCGCCGCGCGGCGGCTGCTGCTCGACCACCTCGGTGAGCACGGCCTGTCCGGGGCGGCCGTCGGCATCGTCGGTGACCCGGCCCACCGCGGCGGCTATCACTGCGGGTCGGACCGGGTCGTCAGCAACGACTACTCCGTGGTGGAGTCGTCCCGGGACCGGACCGGCCTGGCGCGGTGGGCGTGCGCGCTCGACGTCGGCGGCTTCGAGGTGGTCGTCGGCGGCCGACGGTACGACCTGCCACACCTGTCCGCCTGGCTGGTCTCCGAGTGCGCGAAGGACGCGCCGGACACCCGGGACATCCGGGAGGTCATCTACTCGCTGGACGGGTCGACGGTGGTCCGATGGGACCGGCTCGGCCGGCGCCGCACCGGGGACAGTTCGCACCGCTGGCACACGCACATCTCGTTCCACCGGGACGCGATCAAGGCGGGCCGGGACCAGACCGGCGTGTTCCGCCGCTACCTGACCACCATCGGCGTCATCGCCACCGAGGAGGACGACATGACCAGGGACGACGTCAAGGCCGCCGTGCGCGAGGCGTTGCAGGAGCGGATGACCCTGCCCGGGGCGATCGGCACCCGGATGGGGCAGCTCGGCTCCTCCTACGGCCCGGACATCGCCCCGTGGACGCTGTGGGCCCGCGTGTTCGAGAAGGTCATCACCGGCAGCGGGGTCGACGTCGACGAGCAGGCCATCGTCGCCGGGGTCCTCGCCGGCCTGCCGCCGGAGCGCATCGCCGCGGCCATCCCGCCGGAGGTGGCCCGCCAGGTCGTCGACGAGCTGACCGCCCGGCTGCGGGAGTGACCGCAGGGGTGAGCCGGACAGGTTCGGCGGGGCTGACGGCGGGAAGGTTAGGGCCTGTGCGTGGCGATGAAAGCAGAGCGGGTCATCCGGATCGGTCTCGACGTGGGATGCATCCTCGTGGGCCTGGGCGGGATCGTGCACCAGACGGTCATCGTCGCGCCGGGGCAGGCGTCGGAGTCGCTGCTGGCTACGTTCGTCGCGATCCTCGGCATCCCGGCGGGGGTGGGGTTGCTCTCGCTGCGCACCAGTGGCGGGAGCGGTACAACCGGACCGCCATCGCCGTCTCCGGGGCCGGCCTCACCGCCGCCAGCATCATCATCGCCGTCGCCGGCGCCGTCCGGGGCGGGTGATCCGCCGTGACGTTCCGCGGTTGGCAGGTGCTGGTGGTGGGCCTGGTCGCGGCGGTCGTTTCGGCGGGCACCGCTATGGCGTACGCGAACCGGGTCGCTCGCGACTCGGAGCGCCGGTGGTGCGGGATCGTCGTGGCCCAGGACGATGCGTACCGGGAGTTGCCGCCGTCCACTCCGGCGGGCCAGAACGTCGCTGACGCGCTGGCCAGGCTGCGCGCCGACTTCGGCTGCCCGCCGGCCCGGTAGCTACCGCCCCCGGTGTTCGTGCTGGTGCTGCGTCACCCGTCCGCAGCCGTCCTCCCGGCAGCGCCACTGCCGGCCCATCTCCCGACAGCCCTCGACCGGGCACGCGCCCCACGCCGGGGTGGTGCCGGTGTGCCCGTCCGGGCAGGGCTCGGGGATCTCCGCCAGCCCGGCTGGCGTCCGTTCGTACCGCTGCACACCTCTCACCATAGGAGCCCCCGTGGAGATCTTCGGTCGTGAGCCGGCTCTCGTCATCGGCGCCGTCGGCGCTGCCCTGACGGTGCTGGCGTCCCTCAACGTGCCCGGCATCGACGCCGGAGCGGCGGCGGCGATCACCGCGTTCGTCGCGGCGCTGATCATCGCCGTGACGACTCGGCCGGTCGCGCCGGCCCTGTTCACCGGGGTGGTGGCGGCCGGTGCCGCCTTGGTGGCCGAGTACGGCATGAACGTCCCGGACGGTGTCACCGGGGCCGTGAGCGCGGCGGTGCTGGCCGGGTTCGCGTTGTTCGGCATCCGGCCGCAGGTGGAGCCGACAACCGGCGGGTGACCGGCCGTCGCACCTCGGCGGCTGATCCCGCGCACGACGAAGCGCCCCCGCTCGGCTCCGGCCGGGTGGGGGCGCTTCTGTGTGTGCGGGATCGGGTCCGAGAAGTTGACCTTGCGGGAGGGGGAGTCAGCGGGCGCGGCGGCGGTCGATGACCTCATCGGCCAGGCGCATCGCCTCGGCGGCGGTCGCGGCCGGGGTGCCATGGATGTCGCGTACCGGCCGGCTCCCGCCGACGCGGTAAACCTGCCACCACCAGCCGCTGTGCTCGCCGATGACGATGGCGACGTGCTCGCGGCGGATGGTGATGGCGTGGGAGGCGTAGCCGGTGCGGCGGACACTCCGCCAGGCGGGGCGGTCGGCGTACGCGGCGCGCAGTTCGGCGAACTGGGCGACCCGGTCGGGCCGGTGCTCGGCGAGCCACGCGGCGTGCCGGTCGTCGCTGTCGGGGTCGTAGACGCTGCCGTCGGGGCTGATGAACTGGATGCCGACGATGGCCATGGTTGCCTCCAGAGGTCCGGGTCGAGGGGAGGGAAGCTGACCTTGGGGGCCGATTGCCCGGCCCCCGCGCCCCTCACCAGCAGGGGCAGATGATCGTCGGCGCGACCACCTCGGCGGTGTCGCAGTTCCAGCACCAGGCCAGCCCGGTCGCCGGGTCGATCTCGCACTCACCCTCGACCAGGTGGGCGGGGCAGGGGATCCGGCCCTGCTTGCGACCCTTGCAGTAGGTGCAGTCCGCCTTGTCGGTCAGCGCCTCGACCTCTTCGATCATCCGCTCGATGGTGCTGGTGGCCATTTCCGTCTCCCTCGCTCGCTGTATCTATCTGATACTTTAATGCCCTCCCGGGTGTGTGTCAACCTGAGACAGTAAAGAAGTTGTTCCCAGCTCAGACGCAGTGCGGCCCCGGCCTCTTCGGAGGTCGGGGCCGCTTCGTGCGTCCAGGGGTCAGCGCCGCTTCGGTGCCTTCCGGGGGCCGAGTTCGCGGTTGAGCGTCGGCTTGCTCACCTGCGGGATCAGCTCGCAGATCACCAGGTCCGGCACGCCCAGGTCGCGCAGCGCCTGCGTGTCCCGCCACGCCCGCTCCTCCAGCTCGTCGCGCTGGTCCCAGGTGGCGCGGGTGCGCTCGATGGCGGCGCGCTGCTCGTCGGTGGCGTTGAAGGTCGGCCTGATCACGGTGGTCACGGTATCACTCTCCTGTTTCATGTTGACACTCTCTGACGCATGGGGTTAGTGTGTCAACCAGAGACGATAACTGCAAGACGCGAAGGAGGGGCACCCAGATGGGCCTGTTCAGCAGCAAGTCGAGCGTCCCGAACACGATCAGCGGCAAGCAGATGGCCGACCTGTCCCGCCGGGCGCAGAAGGCCAACCCGCAGATGTTCACCGCCAAGGCCATCCGCCAGCGCAAGGCGTCTCAGGCGCAGCAGGGCAAGGCCAACCAGAGCTGACCAACGTAGGCGGCCCCCGGCCAAGGCGACTCCACCGCCGGCCGGGGGCCTTGACCGGACCCCAGGAGGCCCGACCCATGTCCATGATGATCCAGAAGTTCGTTGTGCGCACCGTCCTCGTGTGCGCCGCGTTCCTCCCCGTCGCCGTCGGCGTCAACCACCACGACCACCCGTGCACCGGTGCCAGCGTCGGTGCCGCCGGCATGTGCGTCCCGACCCAGATCGGCGGTGCCGCGTGAACGCCGGCACGATCGCCGCCCACGTGGTGGTCGCTGGCCTGACCACCGTCGTGTGGGAGGTCGCCGTGAACATGCCCGCCGGGGAGCCGGGGCTGCTGTTGCAGGCCGCCGGTGTCGCCCCGTTCCTGGTCGCCGGTATCTCGCTGCTGGCGGGCGCGGATTCGCAGCGCCGCTCGGAGCCGGCCCCGGTGCCGCAGCAGCAGCGCCGGCCGCAGCCGACGCGGAAGGAACTGGCCCGATGATCCCGCCCGAGCCGCCGGAGCACACGCTCGTCGTGTGGTTCTGCCCGGTCTACCGCCGGCCGTGGCAGGTGTGGTGGCGCGACGACACGTGCACCTCCGACGGACGCCGCTGGATCGAGGCCCACCAGTACGGCCAGGGCACGGGCGTCCAGCCGTGGTCATGGCCGGAGCTGTGCGCCGAGCTGGCCACCCTGGACGGCCCGCACGTCCTCGGTGTCGTCTCCGACGAGGGGGTGGCCCGCTGATGTGCACGATCTCCGGCACGTGCGGCTGCGACCGCGGCACCGGCACCTTCCTGCTCGCCCTCGGCGGCCAGATGCTGCTGTGGCTGGTCAAGGCCGCCGCCCACGCGCTGCTCCTCGCCCTGGTCCTGCTGATCCTCGCCGGGAAGTGGGCGACGCCGCGCGCCTATCGGCTGGCCCGCCGCGGCTACCGGTCGGCCCGGCACCGCTGGGCGACCCGCCCGGTGGTGCTCGACCGGCAGCCACCCGCCGGGCTGCCGCAGCAGCCGACCGAGCCGACCCTCGTCGACCTCCGACTGAAGAAGGAGGCCAACGTCTGATGAACACGCCGAAGCTCACCGCCCGCGAGCTGGCCGAACAGCTCGCCGAAGAGCGAGCCCTCATCACCGTGCGCCGCGACGACGACCGGATCCGCCGGCAGCTCGACGCGCAGTACCGCAACGCCCTCGCCGAGGTCACCGAGCAGACCAGCACCCTCGACCGGGCCCGTCGCGAGCGCGCCCGCGACGGCGAGGAGTCCACCGCCCTGGCCGAGCTGTACCGGAGGGCCGCCCGATCCGGCGCCCGCGCCCGTATACGCACCGACATCGACCGGTCAGCTGAAATGCGCGCCCTGCGCATTGCCCGGGTCCGCTCGGCGACCCTGCTCGCCGGCGTGCCGGTGCTCGCCGCATTCGGCCTCTGGTCCACGGCCGGCGTGCAGGCTGGCATGGTCAGGGTGTTCAGCCTCGACACCGGCTCAGCGAGCTGGACGGCGGCGTGGGCGGTCGAGCCCGCCCTCATCGCGATCGTCGCGCTCATTATCATCGGCCGGGCCGTTCTGCGGTCTTCCGGCGGCGCGACGGACTGGCGGGCCACGCTCGCCGAGTGGGTGGCCCTGTCGACGTCGGTGGCCCTGAACATGGCCGGTGGCTGGGCGGGCGACGGTTGGGAGGCCGCCGCTGGTGCGCTCGCCCACTCGGTCGGCCCGATCGGTGCCGCCGGGACGGCGTTCCTCATCGGCCTGTTCGTGTCGTACGTGTCGGAGGCGAACCCGTGGGAGGGGGCGCCGCGCCTGGCGGAGCTGGACCTGACGCCGCCGCCGGCGGCCGAGCCAATGGCGGCGGAGGTGTCGGTGGCCCGGCCGGGAGAGATGACCGACCGGGAGCGGGAGTTGGTGGAGGACGCGCTCGCTCAGGCACGTACGGCGGGGCCACGGCTGCGGGCGTTGATGGCGACCGAGCGGGCGTACCTGGACCCGCCTTTAACCCGACACGGTGACGACCTGGAGGCGCTCGTCGTGGCGACCTCCGTACCCGCCACGCCGGCCGCCATCAACCCGCCATCGCCCCGACAGCCCGACCCGCCACCGGACGCCATCGTGGCGGCCCCGGAGCCCGACATCCGACCCGCCACGGTGGCCGCCACCGCACCCGCCACGCGCATCACCCGGCGAGTCGCCACCCGACCCGCCACGACCGCCGAGCGGGTCGCCGCGCTCGCCAAGCAACCCGACATGACGCAGAAGAAGGCCGCCGCGAAACTGCGCGTCAGCGAGCGCACCGTACAGCGGTACTGGCCCAAGCCCGCCAGCCAGAACAGCAAGGACTGACCCATGACCGAGCTGACGCCCCGCGACACCAGCCCCGCCGAGTCCGTTCACTTCGACGTCGAGCTGGACGAGAGCCCCGGCGCCGCGCCGCCTGTCTACGTCGACACCGTCGACAAGCAGCCGCTCCAGATACCCATCATCCCCACCCAGTTCCGCACCTGGGAGGGCACCAAGCGGTGGACCAAGGCCGTCAGCTATCGCACCGCCTACCGTGCTGGCGCCCATGCCATCCGATCCCCCTGGTATCTGGTCGAAGGCGTCTTCTGGGCGTGCTGGGGGCTGCTTGTCCTCATCGGCCGGCAACTGCGTTGGGCCTGGCACGCCGAGCTGTCGTCCCTGCTCCAGGAAGCCGCCACCAAGGGCGACCTCAAAGAGGGACGCACCATCGAGCAGCAGCTCGCCAGCCGCCGCACCAACCGCGCGGTCGTGCTCGCCATCGAGCTGGTCGCCACCATGGTGCTGGCTGGCGTGCTGCTGGCCTTCGCGCCGCGGTGGGTGCTCATCGTCGTCGCACTGATCCTGATCCCGCCGCTGGCGCGTATCGGGCGGCCCGCCGACAAGCGCATCATTCCTGCTGCGGTTGTCGTGCCCCGACACCGCAAGCTCAACCCGGATGTCGTCGCCGCCGCCTACTACGTCGCCGGCCTCGGGCACCCCGACAAGCCGGGCCAGCAGATCACCTTCGCGGGACGGATGGGCGAGGACAACACCGCCACCGGCATGCAGGTGCTTGTCGACCTGCCACACGGCGTCACGTTCTCCGAGGTCGTCGCGCGGCGGGAGAAGCTCGCCAGCGGCCTCGACGTCGCCATGTCGCAGGTCGACATGACGCTCGACCCGTCGTCGAACCGGCGGCACCAGCTGTGGGTTGGCTACGTCGACCCGCTGTCCATCCCCGCTGGCCGCACACCGCTGCTGGACTGCAAGCCCCGCGACATCTGGCGGGCATGCCCCCTCGGCCTCGACAAGCGCGCCCGCCGGGTGATGCTGCCGATGATGTGGACGTCGATCCTGGTCGGCGCGCAGCCCCGCAAGGGCAAGACGTTCACGGCCCGCTCCCTGGGCCTGTTCGCCGCCCTCGACCCGTACGTGCGGCTGTCGGTGTTCGACGGCAAGGGCTCCCCGGACTGGCGCAACTTCGCCCTGGTCGCCTACACCTACGGCTTCGGGCTGCTGCCCGACCGGATGCAGGGTGACCCGCTGGAGAATCTGCGGTCCACGCTGCGCGGCGCGAAGCAGGACATCCTCCAGCGCAACGCGAAACTGTCGGAGCTGCCGTCGAGCATCTGCCCGGAAGGCAAGCTGACCAGGGACATCGCCCGCGATCCCCGGTTCGGCATGCCCGTCTGGGTAATCATCCTGGACGAGTTCCAGGAGTACCTGAACACCGGCGACACCGAATTCGACGAGGAGATCGCCGAGCTGCTGGTGTTCTGCGTCAAGGTCGGCCCGAGCGTCGGCGTCATCATGCTGTCCAGCACGCAGAAGCCGTCCGGACTGGGTTCCACCAGCAAGGTGGGGAAGCGGTTCACCGACTACCGGGACAACCACCTGACCCGCTTCGCCCTCAAGACCGGATCGTGGCAGGTCAGCGACGCCGTGCTCGGATCCGGCGCCTACTCGGAGGGCTTCGACTCGTCGGCCCTGCCGGTGGGTGACGGCTCCGACGGCGGCCCCGACTTCCGTGGCATCGGCATCCTGTACGACGCGCCGGTGCCGAACGCCACGGTGCGCACCTACTTCGCCGACGGCCAGGACGCGGAGAAGATCCTCCAGGCCGCCCGCCGGTACCGGGAGCGAGCCGGCACGCTGGAGGGAATGGCGGCCGGCGCCGAGGTCGCCGCGCAGGCCCGCGACCCGCTGACCGACGCGCTCGACGCCTTCCGCGGGGACGAGACGTTCCTGTCCTGGGGGACGCTGGCCACCCGGATGGGTGAGCAGCAGCCGGAGCGGTACGCGAAGACGTCCGGCGACGCCCTGTCGAAGACGCTGCGGGAGATGAAGCTGGGCATCGAGTCGAAGTCCGGCGCTGAGAAGGACCGGCCCGGGGAGCGTCCCCGCGGCGTGTATCTGGCGAATCTGCGGCGTGCTCTGGAGGCCCGGAACGCCAAGGATTCTCGATGAACGAGGTAGCGGACCTGCCGCTACAGGTAGCGGACCCGCTACCTCGTTTCGCTACCTGCCCCACACGTCAAGACCTGCGGAAACGCCAGCCCGGTAGCGGGTGACGGCAGGCCCGCGTACACCCCCGAAAACCGCCCTGGAGGCCACATGGACGCCCTTCGCGCCGCTACCGCTACCCCCTCACCCGGCGGCCTGCCCTGGTGGCTGTGGCTCGCCTTGCTCGGGCTCGGCGGCGGCCTCTACTACCTCGCCGAGTGCCGGTGGTGGCCGATCACCGACTGCCGCAAGTGCGAGGGCCGCGGCAAGTTCCAGCCGAAGGGCCGGAAGGTCCGCCGGCCGTGCCGCCGGTGCAAGGGCACGGGGTCGCGGCTGCGGTTCGGCCGGAAGGTGTGGAACCGGTTCGCCCGGGTCCGCAAGGCGGCATCCTGACGCAGCGACGCCCCCGACTACCGGTCGGGGGCGTCTTCGCGTTCAGCGGCGGCCGAGCGCCTCGGCCCGTTCCCGGCGGTGCTCGGCGAGCAGCTCGGCCGCGTAGGCGCCGGTCTCGCACGTCCCGGCCCGGCACGCCCCGCACTCGCGGTGCGCCTCCAGGATCATCGCCCCCACCGCGACGTCGCCCCGCTGGCCGAGGTCGTCGCACATGGCGGTCACGCCCACCATCCGGCGATCCCGGCGACCATCAGCGCCAGGACGACGGCGGCGGCGATCCCGCCGGCGAGCAGGTGCCGGCGGGCCGGCGGTTGCGGGCGGGGTGGCTGGGGGACGCGGTCCCCGTCGGCCGTCGGCGGCCGGCCGTGCGCTACGGGGTGGGCGAGTGGGAGTGGGCCGTCGTGCGGGCGCTCGATCATCGCGGTGCCTCCAGCCGGTGGTGCGGCGAGGGTGCCGGGCCGAGGTGGCACGGGGGGTCCAACCCGGCCCGGCGGTACGGCCCGGCCCGCGCCAACGAGACCCAGCCACGTCCGACGCTAGGACTCTTGGTACACCAAGTCAACCTAGGACACACGCTGCGTGATCGACGGTGGCAGGCTCGGAGGTGCCAACGAGACCGAGGTAGCTCATGCCCAGACCACCCGTGTACCGGGAGATCATCAGCGACATCCGCACCGCGATCGAGACCGGCCAGCTCAAGCCCGGCGACCGGCTGCCCACGATCGCCCAGTTCTGCGAGCAGTACCAGGTGTCGCCGACGCCGGTGAAGTTCGCGATGCGCGTGCTCGAGGAGGCTGGCCTGATCGAGACGTGGCAGGGCCGGGGTATGTATGTCCGCCGTCGGACAGGCGACGGCGAGTAGATCACCGGCCAACCGGTTAACCGGTGATCCGGTGGTCCGGGTGACCCTCCCTACCGTCCGACCCGTGAGCCTCGACCCGCACTCAGGGGTGCCCCTGCATCGGCAGTTGGCCGCCGCGCTGCGGGCCCGGATCGCCGCCGGGGAGTGGCCGGCGGGCGGGCTGCTGCCGGCGCAGTCCCGGATCGGGTACGACTACGGCGTGGGCAAGGCAGCAGTCCAGGCCGCCGTTGGCATCCTGCGCAACGAGGGCCTGGTCGTCACGGAGCGCGGCTACGGTACGCGCGTGGCCGTCGAGCAGGAGCTGACCCGGGTGGCCGTGCCGCGCGGCGCGCAGGTCCGGTCGCGGATGCCGACCGAGGCGGAGCGGGCCGAGCTGGGCATCGAGCCGGGGGCGGTGGTGCCGGTCCTGGTGGTCAGCCTGGGTGGCCGGGTGAGGGGTGTGTACGCGGCCGATCGGGTGGTGCTGACGCTCTCGTGATCGACGATCTTGGGATGATCGGCCAGGTGTCCGCGTACGGACGGGCCACCTGAATCGGGAATGTCACGCGCCGCATTTCGCATATAGCGAATAGTGATCACCTACCGGACCGCAATTACCGACCCAAAGCTGCACGGATCCGACATGCAAATTGCAGGATATCGATGCGTGAGGGTCGCGCCAGATCGACGACTGCGCCACCATGGACCCCCTCCCGGTCCCGTCTACGGAACCGGGGGATCGACCCACCAGGGGGGAGGGGCGGTGTGCACGCCTGATCGCAGCCAGCCGTGCCGACACGCCCGACCTCGCCTCCCGCCTGAGCCGATCATCAAGCGCCACACTGGATAGCGGAGGGTGATGCCGGCCCGCTCGTCCCGCCGGCTGGAGGGCCCCCGACCTCCGATCACCAAACCTGCTCGACAGATCGGAGCACCCCCGTGCAACACCACTGCAAGACCCGCACCGCCAACATCCTGCTGACCGCCGCCGGTGCTGCGTTCGCCGTCGCCGGCGCCCTGGGCCTTGTCGACGGCCGCGTCAGCGGTCGCGCCTTCGCCGCCACGGTGGTCGGCCTGATCCTCGCCACCGTCGCGGTTGTCGTGAACACCCGCCAGGTCGCCGGCGGCCTGGCCGTCGCGGTGGCCCGGGCACCCCGGGAGCAGTATTGGCGGGGCTACAAGGATCGCGGCGACGACTCCGCCCCGGGCGCCGACATCGAGCCCTGACCGTTGCACACGCCGTTGCACTATGCGTTGCAGTACCGCAGATGGCACTGACTGGCAATGGCTGGCGAAACCGCCTCTTGCAGGGGAGAGGCGGCCAACGGTGCCAGCCCGTGCCAGAGGTAACCAGGCACACCGATCAACTCGTAATGCGTAGGTCGACGGTTCGATTCCGTCAGGCGGCTCGGCACGGAAGCCCAGGTCACATGGCCTGGGCTTCGCCGTTTTTCGAGGTCGACGACAGCGGCGTTCGACAGCGCCTTCGTGCCGCACAACCGCCGCGGCGCGAAGGTGGGCGATCAGGGGTGGGAAGCGTGACCGCCGATCGATACCCTACGGATACGAACGCCTCACACACTCTGGGTGACGCGGGATCGGCCATGACATCCACCGAAGGGCGATGCCATGAAAGCAGCAGGAGTGGGTCGGACCAGGCTGGGTCGGCTGGTTACCGCGACCACCGCGGTACTGGCACTGAGCGCGGGCGGCAGCCTGTTCGCCGCGGCGCCGGCCTTCGCCGGCTCGAACGGGCAACAGATCTATGTCTCCTGGGGACCCGCCTGGGGACGGGCCACGATTGACGGGTTCAACCAGGACGGGCAGTACGTGCACTCCCCGTCGATCCAGCTCGGCGGCACCGGATACGGCTCGCTGAGCGGCTGGTGGTGGAAGGGCGAGGTGGAGATCGCCTACTACAACCTGGACGGCACCAGTCGGGACTACTGGAAATGCCAGGTGCCGGAGAACCAGGGCGGCAGCGACTGGTACGGCTGCTAGGGAAGGGTCGACAGACGTGAACATGCGGACGAGGATTGGCAAGCTCGCGGTCGGCGTGGCCATGGTCACGGCCACCGTTCCGGTCGTCGTGACGGCCGCCGCGGCACCGGCTTTCGCCGGGTCGAACGGCCAGCAGATCGCATTCAACTACAACGGGCCGTCGTACGGTTTCGTGTACCTGGAGGGGTGGAACCAGGACGGAAACTGGGTCTACTCCCCGTCGATCCAGCTCGACTATTACGGCTACGGCCAGCTCGACGGCTGGTGGTGGCGGGGAAGCGTGACCGTGAAGTTCTACAACTCCAACGGGACTTTCGCCAGGGGCAGCAACTGCAACGTCCCGACGGATCAGTGGGGCGACTGGACCTACTGCTGAGCTGCCGAAGGGCGTGGCCTTCGGCAGTGTCAAGCGCGTGAAGGACTGGGCGGGGGCCGACCCGAAGGCGCCGGCAGCGCATACGACTGCGAGCAACTCGGTCTCACCGATCCGGCGTCGTTCTGCGCCTCCTGGCCGCCTGTCGACGGGGAGCTACGACAACCCCGCTGGCATCCCTTTGCCCCCAAGTCGGATTGACCGGCATCCGGGAACTCGTCGAACCTCCGGCTGAGTACGGTGCGCTTGACTTGGCCTTCACCGCACCCGCGCTGGCAGCCGCATGATCCAGGTGGGTAACGGCTCCGCGAAGCGGTCCACCACCTCCCAGCCGGCGCGCCGGTACACCTCGACGTTGTCGGTGTTGCTCGTCTCCAGGACGGCCGGCAGGCCGTCGGCGGCGGCCCGGTCGAGCCCCGCCCGCATGACCGCGTGGCCCCATCTGCGGCCGGCGCTGTCCGGGTGCGTGCCCAACACCCCGAGATACCAGAAGGGGGCAGCCGGCAGTGCGGCGTGCACGGCCTCGTCGTAGGCGCGGACGCGGGTCAACGCGTCAGCCGGGAGTTGGGCGGCGAGTCTGTCGTCGGGCCACCCGTCGTCGGCCGAGGGCGGCTCCCAGATCGCAACCGACCTGCCATGTTCGATCGTCCAGATCGTTCCCTTGTGCACCCGCTTGTCGAAGAGGTGCCCGAAGAAGGCGGTCGCGTACCGCGGATAGGTCGGGTCGTCGGGGAACAGGTGTCGCAGGACCGGGTCCTTGGTGAATGCGGCGACCAACGAGGCGAGGACCTGCTCACGGTCTTCCGGCGCGGCGACGGCGATCTCAGGTGCGGTCACGGCGTCAACCTAGCCCGGTCCGCGCCCCGACCGCTCGCTCAGTAGGGCGGGTGGGGCCGCCGGCAAACGGTGGCGAGTGAGAACTATGCCGGTCCGGCGAGGCCGACGAGGTTGCCCTCGGGGTCGGTGAAGTGGGCGACCACCAGGTCCCGCCCGGGCGCCCGCTCGGGGCCCATGGCGCGGCTGCCGCCCAACTGCTCGGCGCGCCGGAGCGCGGCCTCCACGTCGGGGACGCCGACGTAGAAGACGACGTGCGGCCGGTGGTCGGCTCCGCCGCCGACGCCGCCCGGAATGCCGGACTGGTCGCTGCCGGCGGCGGGGTCGGTGAAGCCGTACTCACCGGGTCGGGAGACCGACTCCGCGACCGGGCCGCCGACGTCGAACTCCCACCCGAACAGGGTGCTGTAGTAGCCGCGTAGCCGTTGGGGATCAGTCCCGATGATTTCGAAGTGCACCACTGGCTGGCTCATGACAGCGAGCGTACTTGTTATTAACAACCAAGTGGTAGTGTTTTCGCATGCCGACCAGCCGCACCTACGGTGACGCCTGCGGGATCGCCCGCGCCCTCGATGTCGTCGGCGAGCGCTGGGCACTCCTCGTCGTCCGCGAGCTGCTTTTCGGGCCGCAACGCTTCTCCGACCTCCACCGGGCGCTGCCCGGGGCCAGCTCGAACATGCTCACCGACCGGCTGCGCGAGCTGGAGAATCATGAGGTGATCCGCAGGCGTCGGCTTCCGGCCCCGGCGGCCTCGACGGTGTACGAGCTGACCGGCTCCGGGCGCGAGTTGGAGCCGGTCCTGCTCGCGCTCGGCGGCTGGGGCCTGCGCTTCCCGCCGCCACCGGCCCCGGTCCACCTCAGCGCGACCTCGGTGCTCCTGTTCCTGCGCGGTTCCCGGCCCCCCGACAGGCTCCCGGCCACCTATCGCGTCGAGCTTGACGACCATGTGTGGACGGTGCGCGTTCGGGACGGCCGGATCGACGTCGAGCCGGGCGAGCCGGCGCGCGCGGACGCCTGCCTGCGCACCGACCCCACCACGCTCAACGCCCTGCTCGACGGCTCCGGTTCGCTCCCGGCCGCGCTCGCCGCCGGAAACGCGACCGTCAGCGGCGACGAGGCCGGACTACGCCGACTCTTCACCGCCGCCGATTCTGGGACAGCCGCGCACCCGTAGGACAGCCGCACACTCCTCGGACAGGGCCCGCCGGCCCGGGCGGCGTAGCGGAGGGAGCCCGGTGGGCGGCCACGTCGGCCGGTCCACCGGGCTCACTCCGGCAGGGCGGAGGAGGGTCTATCGGGGCGGAAGGATGCCCGCCGAGCGCGCCGGGGCGTACTCCGGTTCGGTCTCCGGTGGCGGCGGCTCCTCGTCGGAGTCCGCGCGGTGCCGGGCCACCGGATCCTGCGGAGACGGGTCGGGGAGGCCGCCGGGGGCGATGGTCCCGCGCCAGCCGCCCGACTCCACCTGCCGGCCCTCGATGTAGTCCTTGAACCGCTCCAGGTCGGACTCGGCCTGCCGGTCCACCAGGTGCAGCCGGTCGCCGGCCTGCTCGACCAAGCCCTCCGGCTCGTACTCCAGCAGGAGCTGGACCTGGGTGCGGCCGGCGCCGAGCGGCGCGAACCGGACCATGCCGGCGTTCGGCGTGCCGCCGGTCGCCGCCCACGCCACCGACCGGTCCGGCACCTGCTCGACGATCGTGGCGTCCCACTCGCGTTGCACGCCGGCGATCTCGGCCACCCAGTGCATCCGCTTGTCGTCGAGCTGGCGCACCTCCCGCACGCCGCCCATGAACCGCGGGAAGTCCTCGAACTGGGTCCACTGGTTGTACGCGGTGGTGACCGGCACGTCGACGTCGATGGACCTCTCGACCTTCCTGGTCATGACCACTCCTTGTCGTCCCGTCGTCTGCACCGGAATCGGTACCCCGGCGGCCCCGGCCTAATCGACCGTCGGTCAGACGTAGAGCTTCTTCGCGTAGTCCGGGCCGTAGTGCCGTTCCAGGTCGGCCAGGCTCTCCGCCGGCGCCTCCACCTCCTTGACGAGCCGGGGCCGGGACGGCAGCACGTCCGGCTGCCAGGTCTCCGGCGCCCACAGCTCGGAGCGGAGGAACGCCTTCGCGCAGTGGTAGAAGATCTGCTCGACGGCCACCTCGACGGCGAGCACCGGCCGGTGGCCCTTGACCTCCATGTCGGCGAACCACGGCGCGTCGCGGAGCAGCCGCGCCCGGCCGTTGATCCGCAGCGTGTCGGTGCGCCCGGGGATCAGGAAGAGCAGGCCCACGTGCGGGTTCTCCAGGATGTTGCGGTAGCCGTCGGCGCGCCGGTTGCCGGGGCGTTCCGGGATGGCCACGGTGGTGTCGTCGAGCACCAGCGCGAAGCCGGGCGGGTCACCCTTCGGGGAGACGTCGCAACTGCCGTCCGCCCCGGCGGTGGCGACCAGGCAGAACGGCGAGGCGGCAAGCCATTCCCGGTCTCGTTGGTGCAGCGTGCGGCGCTCCTTCGCGACCGCCCGCGGCATCGGTGCGCCGAGCAGCTCGCGTAGTTCCTCCGCGTTGGTGATCTCCTGCGTCGTCACGTCTTCCTCCCCCGTCCGTTGACCTCGACGACGGTTCCGGCCCGGAGCGGGTCGGGATCCGCCATCGTGAGTGTAGGAGCCTGTCGGCCGTCGGGTTTGTCCCGGACGGCGGCGGTTACGGACCGAAACGCAGCAACGGATGGAGACCGAGATGGAGAGCCGGCTGAAGGTACTCGGCCATCCCGTGCACCCGATGCTCGTGATGTTCCCGCTGGGCCTGCTGGTCACCGCGGTGATCTTCGACCTGGTCGACACCGTGGGCGGGCCGGACTTCCTCGGCGAGGTCGCGTACTGGAACATCACGGTGGGCCTGATCGGCGGCCTGCTGGCCGCCGCGGCCGGGGCCTTCGACCTGCTCGCCCTGCCGGCCGGCACCCGCGCCAAGCGGGTCGGGCTCACCCACGCCGGCGCCAACGTGGCGGTGATCCTGCTCTTCGCCGCGGTCTGGGTGGTCCGGCTCAACGCCGACTCGCGCGCGGCCGGGGGCGCCCTGATCGCCATCGAGGTGGTCGCCGTGGCGATCCTCGGGATCAGCGCCTGGCTCGGCGGTGAGCTGGTGGACCGGCTGGGCGTCGGCGTCGACCCGGAGCACGACCTCGACGCCCCCAGCTCGTTGCGACCCGGCCCGCAGCGGATCGGCGACGCACGATGACGGA
This sequence comes from Micromonospora sp. WMMD1128, assembly GCF_027497235.1. Lineage (NCBI taxonomy): Bacteria > Bacillati > Actinomycetota > Actinomycetes > Micromonosporales > Micromonosporaceae > Micromonospora > Micromonospora sp. WMMD1128. The sequence continues at coordinate 5,902,778 of NZ_CP114902.1, read as the reverse complement.
CCCGAAGGGCTGGCGGGGTCGCCAGCAGGGCTGGGACCCGATGGGCGAGTTGCAGTCGCTGCGCGCCGAGCTGAGCCGGCTGGTCAGCGGTCGGGCCGGCACCCCCGACGTGGAGATGGCCGAGGTGGCCGACGGCTGGGAGGTGGTGGTCCGGCTGCCCGGCGTGGCGCCGGAGGAGGTGGCCGTCGAGCTGGACGACCGGGAGCTGTGCGTACGGGCCCGGTCGGAGGCCGAGGTCAACGCCGACCAGGGCATCCCGGGCGGGTTCACCACCCGCGGCTTCGAATACCGGGTGGACCTGCCGGCGCGCGTCGACCCGGAGCGGATCGACGCGGTCATGGACCACGGCCTGCTGCGGGTGCGACTGCCCCGGGCGGCCCGGCCCGCGACGCGCACCATCACCGTCGGCCGCACCGGCCCGCGCGCCACCGTTGACCGTACGCCGACCTGGGCCGACCCGGCCGCGGACCGGGAGCTGCACCACCCGGACACCGCGCTCGACGAGACCGACCGGCCGTAGGTCCGGGTGACCACCCCGTCCGACGGCTCCAGCTCGGCGCGCTGCGGCCGGGAGCCGTCGTCGGCGCTCGGCCCGACCGGCGAGCGCATACCGGACGTCGAACGGATCGCCGTGCTGCGGGCCAACGCGCTCGGCGACTTCATCTTCCTGCTCCCCGCGCTTGACGCGCTGCGGATGGCGTACCCGTCGGCGGAGATCGTGCTGCTCGGCGCGCCGTGGCACGCGGCGTTCTGGCGCGACCGGCCCGGCCCGGTGGACCGGGTGCTGGTGGTGCCGCCGACGCCGGGCATCCGCGAGCCCGGGCCGGACGAGTCGCCGGTCGAGCCGGCGGACTTCCTGGCCGCCGCCCGCGCCGAACGGTTCGACCTGGCGTTGCAGGTGCACGGCGGTGGCGCCAACTCCAACCCGTTCGTGGCGCGGCTCGGCGCCCGGGTCACCGCCGGCCTGCGGGCCGAGGACGCGCCGCCGCTCGACCGCTGGCTGCGCTACGTCTATTACCAGCACGAGGTGGTCCGCTACCTGGAGGTGGTGGCCCTGGTCGGGGCGCCGGCCACCACGATCACCCCGGTGCTGGCGGTGACCGACGCCGACCGGGCCGAGGCGTCCGTGGTGCTCGGCGCGCCGACCCGACCCCGGGTGGCGCTGCACCCGGGGGCCACCGACACCCGGCGGCGCTGGCCGCCGGAGAGCTTCGCCGAGGTCGCCCGGGCGCTGGCCGGGGACGGGTACGAGGTGCTTGTCACCGGCACCCCGGCCGAGCGGGAGACGGTCGACGCGGTGGTCGCGGCGGCCGGCGTGCCGGTGCGTCCGCAGGTCGGCACGCTGGGGCTCGGCGCGCTCGCCGCCGCCTACGCGGACTGCGCGCTGGTGGTCTCCAACGACACCGGCCCGCTGCACCTGGCCGCCGCCGTGGGCGCACCGACCGTCGGGATCTTCTGGATCGGCAACCTGATCAACGGGGCGTCGCCGCTGCGTGGCCGGCACCGCCCGATCGCCGCCTGGACCATCCGCTGCCCGGTCTGCGGCGTCGACTGCACGCCCGGGATCTATCCGCACCGCCCCGGCGACGGGAACTGCCCGCACCGGGTGTCGTTCGTCGCCGACGTGCCGGCCGTCGAGGTGATCGAGGCGGCCCGTGACCTGCTCACACCTCCGCCACCGGCTCGTTGAGCACGACCTCCCACGCCTCCACGTCCCGCTCGGTGACAGTGGTCGGCGACTCCAGGTGGTAGGCGCCGCTCGGCAGCACGCCGGCGCCGCCGTGGCGCTCCAGCACCGCGAGCTGGGCGGCCACGTCCTCGCCCTGGTGCCGCTCGGGCAGCCGGTCCCAGAAGTCGAAGCCGCCGGAGTCGACCAGCTTCGCCCGGTCGTAGAGCACGCAGCCGCCGATCCAGGACACCTTGTACGCCCGCCAGGCGTCCGCCGGCAGCGCCAGTTTCTCGGTGACGTGCAGCAGGTTCGCCGCCGGGTGGATCGACGCCCGCTGCCACTCCGGCGTGCCCGGGCGGATCCGCTCGGGCTCCGGTGGGCCCGGCCACTCCTCGTAGTGTCGGTGGGTGTCCGGGCGCACGTCGTCGACGTAGGACAGCCCGTGCACCGCGTTGCCGACGAACCCGCAGCCCAGCTCCGCCAGCGCGGTGACCAGCCGGGACAGGCTGCCCGGCTCCAGCCACACGTCGTCGTCGAGGCAGAGCACCGCGTCGGCCGCCGACCGGGCCAGCAGGTAGGACCGGTGCTCGGCCAGCCCGCGCCGGGGCAGCCGCCGGGTCAGCAACACCGGGTGCCCCCGGTGCCGCAGGGCGCGGATCATGGTGGCCGCCGCCGGGTGGGCGTACGCGGGATCGCCGTCGGACTGGTCGCTGACCACCACCCCGAAACCGGGTACGCCCTCCTGGGCGGCCAGCCCGGCGAGGGTGACCGCCAGCTCGGCGGGCCGGTTGCGGGTGGGGATCAGCACGTCGACGCGCCGGGGTCGGCGGAACTGCTCGGGCGTGCCCGGGTCGAGCGGTCGGGTCACGCCGGCCTGCTCTCGACCGCCTGGGCCCGGATCCGGTCGATGATCGCCGAGGTGGAGCGGTCCGGCACGTATCCGAGCGTGCGCACCTGCCCGCCGAGGCGGCGCACCAGCGGCGCCTCGGGCACCATCTCCGGCGGGTAGTCGCCGCCCTTGACGTAGACGTCGGGGCGGACCGCCTCGATCAGCCGGACCGGCGAGTCCTCCTCGAAGACCACCACGTGGTCGACGCAGGCGAGCGCCGCCAGCAGGGCGGTGCGGTCCTCGACCGGGTTGACCGGCCGGTCCGGGCCCTTGAGCCGGCGGACGCTGCCGTCCGAGTTGACCGCCACGACGAGCAGGTCGCCGAGCGCGCGGGCCTGGGTCAGGTAGCGGACGTGCCCCGGGTGCAGCACGTCGAAGCAGCCGTTGGTGAACACCACCGACCGGCCCGCCGCGCGGTGTTCGGCGACGATCGCGGCCAACTCCCCGGCGTCGACGAGCGCCGGGTGCCCGGCGTCCCCGCCGGCGGTGCCGAGCGCGGCGAGCAGGTCCTCCCGCCGGCACACGCAGGTGCCGGTGTCGGCGACCGTGATGGTGGCGGCGAGTTGGGCGAGTTGCGCGGCGGTCGGCAGGCCCGCCTCGGCGGCCAGCGCCAGCGTCATGGCCGCCAGGTACGCGTCCCCGGCGCCGACGGCGTGGCTGGCCGGGACCGGGGTGCTGTGGCTGCGCCGGGGTGAGCCGTCGGCGCCGCCGACCACCGCGCCCTCGGTGTCCAGGGTCACCGCCACCACGTCCGCGCCGGTGTGCGCGCGCAGCTCGGACAGGCGCGACTCGGCCAGCACGGCCCGGTCCACGCCCGCACCGGCCGTCGCGTTCACGGTCACCCCGGTGCCGGTGACACTGAGCCCGTTGCCGGTCAACGCCACCCGCCCCTCGCCGGGCGTCGGCTCGCCGGTCGGCCCGGACGGGGCGTCCGCCTCCCGTTCGCCGGCTCCGCCGGGCGCGGCGCCGACCACCAGCTCGGACGGGCCGTCGTCGTCCGCCGCGTGGTCCAGGTGCAGGTCACCGCCGGTGGGGACGGTGTTCCGTCCGGGGTGGGCGAAACCGGCCGCGGCGCGGGCCAGCAGCCGGGTGGCCTCGGCGAAACTGGGGGTGACCACGGTCGGGTTGAGCCCGCGCCAGTCGGCCAGGTCGTGCGCGTCGAGCGCCACCGTGCCGTACCGGTCGCGGTTGGCGACCAGCCAGGCGCGGACCGTCGAGGGCAGCCCGCCCAGGCCGTAGTCGCAGACCACGAGCGTGAGTGGCCGTCCGGCGGCCACCGCGCGCAGCTCCTCGGTGGCGCAGTGCAGCGCGGTCAGCAGGCGGGCCACCGCGTCCTCGTCGAGCGTGTCCTCCGGGCCGCCGGAGTCCTCCCGGAGCAGGATCTGGTTGCCGGCGAGCATCCGCCGCTTGACCGGGGTGGGCCGGCCGGGCTGGCTCACCGTACGGTCCCAGACCGTCGCCCGGTCCAGGCAGTCGTGCAGCTCGTCCCCGGCGACATCGGCGCCGACCGGGGCGACGAGCACGGCCCGGCCGCCGAGCGCGGCCACGTTCACCGCGGTGTTCGCGGCCCCGCCAGCGGCGGAGATCCGGCGGCGCAGGGTGAGGACCGGCGCGGGCGCCTCCCGGCAGAGCCGCTCCGACTCGGCGAACCGCCACTCGTCGAGCATGGCGTCGCCGACGACCAGCACAGGACGTTCCTGCCAGCTCGCCACGACGGTGGCCAGCCGGCGCTCTTCCGCCGCTGCTCCTGCCATGCCCCTCCGGGTCCCCGTGGGGCGACCGGCCAAACCTGGCCGCCCGGCGGTCCGGGTGCGACGCCGGCCACCCGATGCGCCCGGTTTCGGGGCATCGGCCGGGGGAACCGTGCAGACACACCCCGGAGAGGAGAAGCAGCATGGCAGCGACACTTCAGGGCAAGCGCATCGCCTTCCTGGCCGCCGACGGCGTCGAGGAGGTCGAGTACACCAAGCCGCGCGAGGCGGTGGAGAACGCCGGGGCCCAGGTGGAGCTGGTCTCCATCGAGTCCGGCTCGATCCAGGCGTTCAACCACCTGGACCACGGCAAGCAGTACCAGGTCGACGTGACCACGAAGGAAGCGGACGCCGGGGCGTACGACGGTCTGGTGCTGCCCGGCGGGGTGGCGAACCCGGACTTCCTGCGGACCGACCCGGAGGCGGTCCGGTTCGTGAAGTCGTTCTTCGACGCCGGCAAGCCGGTCGGGGTGATCTGCCACGGCCCGTGGACGCTCGTCGAGGCGGACGTGGTGCGGGGCCGCACGATCACCTCCTGGCCGAGCCTGCGCACCGACCTCACCAACGCCGGCGCCAACTGGGTGGACCAGGAGGTCGTCACCGACAACGGGCTGGTCAGCAGCCGCAAGCCGGACGACCTGCCGGCGTTCTGCGCCAAGATCGTCGAAGAGTTCGCCGAGGGCCGGCACACCGCCGGCTAGGAAACTCGCCCGCCCACCGGGGGCATGATCCGCCCCCGGTGGGATAGGAAGCGGGATGACCGCCCAGGCCGCTCGTCCCTCGTTGCCCGCCCGCCAGATCCGCCTGCTGATGTTCGGGCTGATGACCGGCATGCTGCTGGCGGCGCTCGACCAGACCATCGTCGGCACCGCGCTGCCCACCATCGTCGGTGAGCTGGGCGGGATCGACCACTACTCGTGGGTCGTCACGGCGTACCTGCTGGCGTCGACCGCCTCGACGCCGCTCTACGGCAAGATGGCCGACCTGTACGGTCGCCGCCCGGTGTTCCTGTTCTCCATCGGCGCGTTCCTGGTCGGCTCGCTGCTGGCCGGGTTGTCCCGGGACATGACCCAGTTGATCGTCACCAGGGGTGTGCAGGGCCTCGGCGCGGGCGGCCTGATGACGCTGGCGTTCGTCATCATCTCGGACGTGGTGCCACCCCGGGAGCGGGGCCGCTACCAGGGCCTGTTCGGTGCCGTGTTCGGCCTGTCGTCGGTGGCCGGCCCGCTCGTCGGTGGCTACTTCGCGGAGACCAACTGGCGGTGGATCTTCTATCTCAACGTGCCGCTGGCGATCCTCGCCATCGTGGTCTGCTGGCATGTCATGCGGCTGGTGCCGTTCCAGCGCCGCGAGCACACGGTCGACTGGATCGGCGCGGCGTTGCTCGTCGCCGGCGTGAGCTGCCTGCTGCTGGCGTTGAGCTGGGGCGGCAACTCGTACGCCTGGGGTTCCGGGTTGATCGTCGGGTTGTTCGTGGCCGGCGCGGTGCTGGGCGCGGCGTTCCTGGTCCAGGAGGCCCGGACCCGGGAGCCGATCCTGCCGCTGCGGCTGTTCCGCAGCCGGACGTTCGCGCTCGCGAACTCCGCCGGTTTCGTGCTCGGCCTGGTGATGTTCGGGTCGATCATCTTCATTCCGCTCTACCTCCAGATCGTCAAGGGCGCCTCGCCGACCCGCAGCGGTCTGCTGATGCTGCCGATGATGGCCGGCATCATCGTCACGTCGATCCTCACCGGCCGGGCGATGAGCCGGATCGGCAGGTACAAGTGGTTCCCGGTGGCCGGTTCCGCCGTGCTGGTGGCCGGCATGCTGCTGTTCCGGCAACTTCAGGTGACCACGTCGCTCTGGGTGGCGTTCGGCTACATGGTGGTGATCGGCGTCGGGCTGGGCCTGTGCATGCAGTCCCTCATCCTGGCCGTGCAGAACGCGGTGGACGTCCGCGACCTGGGCGCGGGCACCTCCTCGGCCACCTTCTTCCGGTCGCTCGGCGGGTCGTTCGGGGTGGCGATCCTGGGCGCGGTGCTGTCGACGCGGCTCGCCGCCGCGCTCGGCGACCGGCTGCCCGGCGCGGTCGCCCAGCTCCCGCCGCAGCAGCGGGCGGCGGTGGCGGCCGGCGGCGCCGGGAACATCTCGATCAACGACCCGGCGACCATCCTCGCCCTGCCCGCCCCGGTACGCGCCGCGATCCAGGCGTCGTTCGTCGACGCGCTGCACGTGGTCTTCCTGACCACCGGGCTGGTCGCCGTGCTGGCGGTGCTGGTCACCCTGGCCATGCCGAACCACCAGCTACGCGGTGCCGGACCGCGGGGCGTCACCGGCGGCGCCGACCCGCTGGGCGGTCAGGCCGCCGCCCCGGGCGGCAAGCCGCTCCCCAAGGAGTCGAAGGACGAGGCCGCCGCCGAGATGGAGGCGAAGTCGCAGACGATGCTCTGAGGCTCGCCTACTTCAGGATCAGGCGGTTGGTCTGCTCGAAGACGTCCAGGTCGGCGAGTGTCTCGGGCACGCTGGACGAGAGCGGGGTGGGAAACTCCGCCCGGTGGAAGAAGCCGGCGTCGGTGGTCTCGTCGGTGAACCGGGACAGCGTGCCGTCCCACTCGTCGACCCGGAACGCGGCGGTGAACACCTGGTAGGTGTGCCCGTACATGTTGGTGTGGGTGCGGTCCGGCCCGGTGTAGAGCGCGAATGCGCTCACCCGCAGCGCGCGCAGGCCGGTCTCCTCGCGCACCTCCCGGACCGCGCAGTCGGCGATCGACTCGCCGAGTTCCATCGCGCCGGCCGGCAACGCCCACTGGCCGTTGTCGGAGCGCCGGATCAGCAGCACCCGGGCGGCGTTGTCGCGCACCACGGCGCGGGCGCCGACGAACATCAGGGTCCGGTCACCGGCCAGGGCGCGGAGCTGTCCGACGTACGAGTCCGCCCACGAGATGCTCACCCGGACAATCTACGCATCAATTCCGGCCGGCTCGGTCTTTCCGGGGGGTTCCGCTGGTGTGAACGGCGACACTACGTTGTCACCCATGCGTAGCACGATGATGGACGCCCCCCTCCAGGTCTCCCGGATCCTCGAACACGGCGCCACCGTGCACGGCACGGCGGAGGTGGTGACGTGGACCGGTGCCGAACCGCGCCGGATGACGTACGCGGAGGTGGGCCGCGCCGCCGCCCGGCTGGCCAACGCGCTGCGCGACGAGTGCGGGGTGACCGGCGACGAGCGGGTCGCCACCTTCATGTGGAACAACAGCGAGCACCTGGTGGCCTACTTCGCCGTGCCGAGCATGGGCGCGGTGCTGCACACGCTCAACCTCCGGCTCTTCCCCGACCAGGTCGCCTACATCGCCAACCACGCGCAGGACCGGGTGGTGCTCGTCGACAGCACGCTCATCCCGCTGCTGGCCCGGGTGATCGGCGAGATGGGCTCGGTGCGGCACGTGGTGGTGGTCGGCGGCGGCGACCCGGCCCCGCTGGTGGCGGCGGCCGGCGACCGGATCACCGTGCACCACTGGGACGCGCTGCTGGCCGACCGGCCGGACCACTTCGACTGGCCGGAGGTGGACGAACGGGACGCGGCGGCGCTCTGCTACACGTCCGGGACCACCGGCCACCCCAAGGGCGTGGCCTACTCGCACCGCTCGATCTATCTGCACTCGCTCCAGGTCTGCATGCCGGAGGGCTTCGGCCTCGGTCCGAAGGACCGGGAGTTGGCCATCGTGCCGATGTTCCACGCCATGTCGTGGGGCCTGCCCTACGCGGCGTTCCTCTCCGGCGCCTCGCTGATCATGCCGGACCGGTTCCTCCAGGCCGAGCCGATCGCCGCGATGATCGCCGCCGAGCGACCTACCCTGGCCGGCGCGGTGCCGACCATCTGGACCGACCTGCTGGCCTACCTGGACGGCCACGACGTGGACATCTCCTCGCTGACCGAGGTGATCGTGGGCGGTTCGGCCTGCCCGCCGGCGCTGATGCACGCCTTCCACGACCGGCACGGGATCGAGGTCATCCACGCCTGGGGGATGACCGAGATGTCGCCGCTCGGCTCGGTGTCGCGAGCACCGGCCGGCGCCACCGGCGACGACGCCTGGCGCTACCGCTACACCCAGGGCCGGGTTCCGGCGGGCGTGGCCGCGCGGATCGTCGGCCCGCTCGGTGAGCCGCTGCCCGCCGACGGGACGTCCGTGGGCGAGCTGGAGGTCCGTGGGCCGTGGGTGACCGCCCGGTACGTCGGGGACGAGGTCCCGGACCCGGAGAAGTTCCGGGACGGCTGGCTGCGGACCGGGGACGTGGGCACGCTCTCGCCGGACGGGTACATCACGCTCACCGACCGTGCCAAGGACGTGATCAAGTCGGGCGGGGAGTGGATCTCCTCGGTCGAGCTGGAGAACGCGCTGATGGCGCACCCGGCGGTGCTGGAGGCGTGCGTGGTGGGCGTACCGGACGAACGGTGGGACGAGCGCCCGCTGGCCACGGTGGTGGTCCGGGAGGGCGTCTCGGTGACCGCGGAGGAGCTGCGGGACTTCCTGGCCGGGTCGGTGGCCCGTTGGCAGTTGCCGGAACGCTGGGCGTTCATCGACGCGGTGCCGAAGACGAGCGTCGGCAAGTTCGACAAGAAGGTGGTGCGCTCGCGGTACGCCGACGGCGGGCTTGAGGTGCGGGAACTGACCGCGCCGTAACACTTTCCGGCGTACCGTCGCCAACACGGGTAGGAACATGTTTTCCGAACGGACATTCCTCCCAGAGGGCGGCCCCGGCGTTCGCACCGCGCCGGGGCCGCCCGTCCGTTACGGGGTGGCCCCGCTCCGTCCATTCTTGCGAAACTTGTTCGCCTCTGTCCCGATGTCGGGGAAATCTGATCCGCGTTCCTACTCGTCCGCGGTGGTGACCAGCACCTTGCCCACCGCGCCGTCGCGTACCGCCTGCTGAGCCGCCGCGGTCTCCGCCAACGGGTGCCGGTGCAGCGGCAGGCCGGCCTCCTCGCCGACCCGGATCGCGCCCTGCTCCACCGCCGCCGCGATGTCGGTCACCGCCTGCGCCTTCGCCACCTTCGGCGCGGTGTAGACGAGCACGAACTGCCAGCGCGCGTTCGGACCCATGAGCGGCCGGATCGGCAGCGTCACCTCGTCGCCGCCGTCGTCGGCGTAGACGCAGACCGCGCCGCCGGGGCGCAGGATCCGTACGTCGGCGGCGGCGTTGCGGGCGGCGGACACCTCGACGATCGTGTGCACCCCGTCGGGCGCGACCTTGCGGACCTCCTCGACCACGTCCTGCTCGCGATAGTTGATCACGAAATCGGCCCCGGCCGCGGCGGCGAGCTGCGCCTTCTCCGGAGTGCTGACCGTGGTGATCACGCAGGCGTCGGCCCAGCGAGCGAGCTGGATCGCCGCGTTGCCGACCGCTCCCGCCCCGCCCTGCACCAGCACCACGTGGTCGCTCAACGCGCCGGCGTGCAACTTGTCCGGCACGAACTCGCCGGCGGTCAGGCAGCGGTGCGCGGTCATGAACGGGATGCCCAGCGCCGCGCCCAGGTCGAACGGGGCCGAGCCCAGCGACACCGCGTGCCGGACCGGGACCACCGTGTATTCGGCGGCCGTCCCCCAGGGACGCTGCCAGGCCGCCTCCCAGACCCAGACCCGCTCGCCGATCATGATCTGGTCGACGCCCTCGCCGACCGCCTCGACCACCCCGGCGCCGTCCTGGTGCGGGATCTGCCAGCCGGCCGGCAGCGGCCACGCCTGGCGGGCCTTCCAGTCGGTCGGGTTCACCCCGGACACGGCCATCCGCACCAGCACCTCGCCGGGACCCGGCTCCGGCACCGGTCGCTCCACCAGCTGGAGCACCGAGGCGTCACCGCTGCGCTCGTACACGATCGCCTTCATCGCCGTCCCTCCGCCGTCGTCGCGTGCGCTACCCCCACCCTAAGGAGGGTCCCCGCTCGACGCTCCGGTAGCGGGCGGGCCGCTTTGATTCGCGCAGCTCAGCCTGCCCGCGGGATGGCCGCCGGCGCGGTTTGAGCCGGCTGGGGCGGGGGACCCGCACCAGGCACGAACTCGCGAAAGGGTGACGACCGTGTTCGTTCTGGCGCAGGACGGCTTGAAGATCAATTGGGTGGAGATGCCCACCTACAACACGATCATGTCGGTCGCCGCCGGGGTCGGGCTGCTGCTGGTGGTGGCGCTGGGCCGTCAGTTGGTCGACGGCCGGGAGATCGCGCCGGAAGGCTGGTCGATGGCCTTCGCGGTGCTCGGCGCGCTGCTCACCGCCACGGGCCTGCACATGACCCTGACGTGGCCGCTGGCCAGCGGCGGGTTCGCCTTCGACAACATCATCTTCGGGGAGCCGGCGCTCGCCTTCGGCGTGCTGCTGCTCGGCTCGGCCCTCGTGCTGTGGCGACGCGCGCCACTCTTCACGACCACCGCCGACGGCGCCGTGGACCGACGACTCGAACTCATCCGGAAACTGGCCGCGCCGATCTCGCTGTTCGTCTTCGCGCTCGGACTCTGCTGCTTCGCCATCGCCGCGGCGGGCTGGGCGTTCACCCTCTTCGCCGCCCCGCCCGAGGAGCCGATCAGCGGGCAGTTCGCCGACTACCCGTGGATCGAGGCGACCTTCATCTCGGGGCTGTACGTCCTGGTCGGCATCGGCGCGGTGCTCTTTCCGTTCGCGCTGCGCCAGATGCGCCGGCCGCTGCTCGTCGTGACCGGCGTCGCCTGGACCCTGGCCGGCCTCGCGTTCATGCTGTTCGGCGCGTTGAACTACTTCACCCACATCGGCCTGATCGTGCACACCCAGTAGGCCACCCGCCTCAGCCCAACAACCCCTCGACCACCTCGGGGGTGAGCGCGCCGATCGAGGGAAGCGACACCGCGGTGAGAGCCGCGGCGTCCGGATCCAGCGGGTACGACACGTGCGGCACCGCCACCACCCGGCACCCGGCAGCCGCCGCCGAACGCACCCCGTTCGACGAGTCCTCCACCGCCACGCACCGCGCCGGGTCGACACCCAGCCGCGCCGCCACCGCCAACCACACGTCCGGCGCCGGCTTGCCCCGGGCGGTCTCCTCGGTCGACAGCGTCGCGCCGAACGCGTCGGCCAGGCCCGTCGCATCCAGCGCCGCCGCGATCAGCCGGGTCGGCGAGGAACTGGCCAGCCCCAGCGGCCACCGCGCGGCCATGCGGCGCACCACCGCGTCGGCCCCGTCGATCAGTGGTACGCGCTGCGCGTACCGCCGGGTCATCTCGGCCACCACCTCGGCGGCGACCTGCTCGGCCGACCTGTCGACGCCCAGCTCGCCGCTCAGGTAGTCGGCCCACTCGCCGGTGCTCATGCCCATCAACCGGCGCTGCGTGTCGGGCTGCCAGGCGCCTCCGTGCGCGGCCACGTACGCCCGGCGGACCTCCTCCCAGACCGGTTCCGAGTCCACGATCACGCCGTCCAGGTCGAAGAGCACCGCGTCCACCATGCCGCCCATCCTGCCCCAGCCGGCGGCCCGGCTCACCCCGGCAGCGTGGCCCCGGTGGACCGCTGCGCCGGCAGGCCGATCGGGGCCAGCGGCGGGATGATCGTGCGACAGCGGGTCGCGATCGGTTCGAGCAGCTCCCGCAACCGCCCGGTACGCTCCGCGCCCAGCTCCCGCCACGGCCCCGAGGCGGCCCGGTCGGTGGCCTCCTCCACGGCCCGGAACGTGGCGGTGGCATGCGCGGTCGCACCCCGGTCGGCGGTCAGCCAACCCTTGTCGACAAGCCGCTCCTCGGCGGCGGACCACTCCTCGTCGGTCCAGCCCCGGGCCGGCTGGTGGAACTCGCGCGACTGGTCGACCCGGCACCGCCAGGCCACCACCTCGATCGGGTCCAGGCCGGTGCCGACAAGCGCCGCGACATGCCCGTCGCCCCGGTGCTCGCGCAGCGTGGCGGCGGCCTGCCAGAGCCGGGCCAACGGGTATTCACCGCGCGGCAGGGCGGCGTTGACCGCGCCGAGCACCCGCCCGGCGGTGTCCACCCGGTCGGCCGCCTCCTCCAGCAGACCGGCGGCCTCGGCCAGGTGCGCCTCGGGCAGCTCGTAGGTGAACTCGGCGAGCGCCTGCACCGCCCCGGTGAGCCGGGCCCGCAGCGCCTCCTCCGGCGAAGCCAGCTGCCACACCGACGGCAGCGCCCGGGCCACCATCGGCGGCGCGAAGCTGAAGAACGCGGCCGTCACCGTCGGCGCGTCAACCGGCCCGAGCGGCGCGGCCCGGCCGGCGAAGTAGCCACGCCAGTAGCCGCGCAGCCCGACCGCCTCGAACGCGGCCCGGGCCCGAGGATGGAAGTAGGTCACCGCGTGGACCGGCTCGAAGAGCGTCCACATCTGCCGAGCCGTTCCGTTGTCGTCCAGCGCCGCCACGTGCACCTCCGCGTGGGTGAACAGGTCACCGTGGGCGGTGGACCGCCCACGGTGACACGAACCTACTGCCGCTTGGTGACCGGGCGGAAGCCTGGAGTGATCTACTGCGCAGCCAGCACGTCGACGACGAAGCGCAGCGGCCCGGCCGGACGGCCGCCCTCGGCATTGTCGCCGTACGCCAGATCGGCCGGGAGGTCCAGCTGCACCCGGCTGCCCACCGGCACGCCGACCAGGCCCTGGTCCCAGCCCTTGATGACCTGACCGACGCCGATCGGGAAGGTGGCCGGCTGGCCGTTGTCCCAGGACGCGTCGAACTGCTTGCCGTCCTTGTAGAAGACACCCACGTAGTTCGTGGTGATCGTCTGCCCGGCCTTCACCGGCGCGCCCTTGCCCTTGACCAGCGTGGTGACCTTCAGCTTGGTCAGCTCGCCCGAGCCGGCCTTGACGGTCGGCTTGGTCTTCAGCGCCGGGTCGATGTCGGCGGGCAGTTCCGGGGCGGGCGGCGCGGTGGGCTCGACCTGGTCGGTGGGAGCGCTCGGGCTCGCCGAGGAAGCGGTGGCCGGCTTGTCGTCGTCCCCGCTGTTCAACCAGACCAGGCCGCCGACCAGGGCCACCACGGCGAGCACACCGGCGGCGGCGCCAAGCATCGACTGCCGTCGCCGTCGCGCCTCGGCGGCCTTCTTCTCGGCCAGTTGGGCAGCCAGCCGCCGCCCTGCCTTGGTGGCCGGGGCGGCCTGCTCCTCCGACCGGTTCTCCACACGCTCGCTCACGTCGACTCCCTGCAGTGGGTGGGTGCGCGCACACGGTACCCGCCCACACCCCCACACCGAGTAAAGGCGGGGGCCCTTCTTAACGCATTTGGTATAGGCGGGGCCCCTTCTTAACAGCTCAACCCTCGGTGGGCCCCGCCGCGAAATCGGTGACGAACCTCGCGATCCGACCGTTCGCGCCTCTCCGCCCTCGACGCGGAAGACCCCTCGAGGTCAGGCCGCTGGCCGAGGGCCGCCGGCGCGAACCGGCGATGGCCGACAACTGGTCGCGGTACGGTCTCGACCATGGCGATCCTCACCGAAGAAGACCTGGCCCTGCTCGGCGAGCCGCAGCTCGCGCACGTGGCCACGGTCGAGTCCGACGGCACCCCGCACGTCACCCCGGTCTGGGTCGACACCGACGGCGAACACATCGTGTTCAACACGGCCAAGGGTCGGCAGAAGTACCTGAACATGGCCCGCAACCCGGTGGTCGCGGTGTCGGTGGTGGACAAGGCTGACGATTTCCGCACCCTCTGGGTCAAGGGCACCGCCGAGTTCGTCACCGAGGGCGCCGACGAGCACATCGACCGGATGGCGAAGAAGTATCTCGGCCAGGACACCTATCCGTGGCGCCGCCCCGGCGAGGAACGTGTCATCGTCCGCGTCACGCCGACGGAGAAGCTCGGCCGCGGGTGATAAGAAGGGGCCCCGCCTATACCGGAAGCGTTAAGCGGGGGCCCCTCCTTACACCTCAGGCGGTTTTTTTCTTCGCGGGGGCCTTCTTCGCCGACGGGGCCTTCTTTGCCGGCTCGGCCTTCTTCGCCGCAGTATTCCTGGCCGGGGTCTTCTTCTCGGCGGTCTTCTTTGCCGGCGTCCTCTTCGCCGGCTCGGTCTTCTTGGCCGGGGTCTTCTTGGCGGCGGTCTTCTTCGCCGAGCGGGCCGACGAGATCGGGGTCGGCTCGGCGCCGCCGCCGGACGGCGCCTCGCCCCGGGCCGCCCGGGCCCGCTCGACCGACGCCTTCAGCGCGGCCATCAGGTCCACCGCGGCGGCCGGGGCGGCCTCTTCCTCCTCCGGCTGCACCACCTCGCGGCCCTCGACCTTCGCATCGATGACCTCCTGCAACGCGGCCCGGTAGTCGTCGGTGAAGGCGTCCGGCTCGAACTCGCCGGCCATCGAGTCGATCAACGAGCTGGCCATCGCCAGCTCCGGCGGGCGTACCTTCAGGTCCTCGTCGAGGAAGCCGAAGTCGGGCTGGCGGATCTCGTCCGGCCAGAGCATGGTGTTGAGCAGCAGCACGCCCTCACGGACCCGTAGCGTGGCCAACTGCTCGCGCTGGCGCAGCGCCACCTTGACGATCGCGACCCGCTCCGAGTCGGTGAGCGCGTCGCGCAGCAGCACGTACGGCTTGGTGGCGGTGCCCTCCGGTTCGAGGAAGTAGGCCTTGTTGTAGAGGATCGGGTCGACCTGCTCGGCCGGCACGAACTCCAGCACGTCGATCGCGTGCGAGGTGCTCAGCGGCAGGTCGGCGAAGTCGGAGTCGGTCAGGATGACCATCTCGCCGCCGCCGATGTCGTATCCCTTGGCGATGTCGTCGTAGGTGACCTCCTCGCCGCAGACCGAGCAGGTGCGCTTGTACCGGATGCGACCGCCGTCCTCGCGGTGCACCTGATGGAACCGGATGTCCTTCTCCTCGGTGGCCGAGTAGACCTTCACCCCGATCGACACCAGGCCGAACGACACCGCTCCCTTCCAGATCGCCCGCATCCCCGTGCTCCTCTCCCCGGCTGAAGACCAGAATCGCAAACGATCGAACGAGGCGCACGCCCTTCGGCGTGCAACTACAGTCAGGAGGTGCCCGGCGCGCCGTTGAAGCCGATGCTCGCGATGACCGGGCAGCTCCCGGCGGGTGCCGCGTGGGCGTACGAGTTCAAGTGGGACGGGGTCCGCGCGCTCGCCGACATCTCCCACGGCGACCGGCACTTCTACGCCCGGTCCGGGGTCGAGATCACCACCGCGTACCCGGAACTGCTCAACCTGGCCGAGCAGGTCGACGACGCGCTGCTCGACGGCGAGGTGGTGCTCTTCACCGACGGGCAGCCGTCGTTCACCGCGCTGGCCGAGCGGATGCACGTGCGTAATGCGGCGAAAGCGGCGCGGCTCGCGGCGACCGTACCCGTCACGTACATGATCTTCGACCTGTTGCGGCTCGACGGCGTGGATCTGACCCCCCGGCCGTGGCGGGAGCGGCGGGCGGCGCTGGAGTCGCTCGGGTTGGGCGCCGCCCGGTGGGCGGTGCCGCCGGTCTTCACCGACGGCCCGGCCACCTACGCGGCGGCGGGCGAGCACGGGCTGGAGGGGGTGATGGCCAAGCGGGCCGACTCCGTCTACCGGCCCGGGGTGCGCTCGCCGGACTGGGTGAAGGTCAAGTTGGAGGTAACCGGCGACTTCGTGGTCGGCGGTTGGCGGCCCGGCGCGCGCCGGATCGGCGGGCTGCTCGTCGGCGTGCCGGGGCCGGACGGGCGGCTGGTCTACCGGGGGCGGGTCGGCGGCGGGATCGGCGCGGCGATCGAGCGGGAGCTGCTACGCGAGTTGGAACCGCTGCGTGCCGCCGGTTCGCCGTTCGCCGCCGGAGTGCCGCGCGAGGATGCGCGGGGCGCGATCTGGGTATCACCCCGGGTCGTGGTGGAGGTCAAGTACGGCCAGCGCACCCCGGACGGCCGGCTGCGCTTTCCGCGGGTCCTGCGCCTGCGCCCGGACAAGCCGCCCGAGGAGGTCGACGATGCCGACTGACCGGTTCAGGGTCGACGTCGAGGGACGCGCGCTGGAGCTTTCGAACCTGGACAAGGTGCTCTTCCCGAAGGCGGGTTTCACCAAGGGCGAGGTGGTCGACTACTACACCCGGATCGCCCCGGTGCTGCTGCCACACCTGCGCGACCGCGCGCTCACCCGGATCCGCTTTCCCAACGGCGTCGAGGGCGGCTCGTTCTTCGAGAAGAACGCACCCGCCGCGACCCCCGGTTGGGTACGCACGGAGAACCTGCCCGCCCCCGGGTCGAGCAAGGGGCGGGAGACCATCGACTACGTGGTCTGCGACGAGTTGCCCACCCTGGTCTGGTTGGCGAACCTGGCCGCGTTGGAGCTGCACACGCCGCAGTGGAAGATCGGCGCGCACCCGGACGTGATGGTGGTCGACCTGGACCCGGGCGCCCCGGCCGCGTTGAAGCAGTGCTGCCAGGTGGCGTTGCTGATGCGTGACCGGCTGGCCGCTGACGGCATCGACGCCTACCCGAAGACGTCCGGGAAGAAGGGCATGCAACTCTGCTGCCCGATCGCCGGCACGCAGGACGCGGAGGTCGTCTCCGGTTACGCCCGGGGCGTCGCCCGGGAGCTGGAGCAGGCGCACCCGAAGCTGGTCGTGTCGAAGATGGCGAAGAACCTGCGCCCCGGCAAGATCTTCATCGACTGGAGTCAGAACAACGCGGCGAAGACGACTGTGGCGCCGTACTCGCTGCGCGCCCAGCCGGTGCCGGCCGTGTCCACGCCGTTGACCTGGGACGAGGTGGAGGCCGGCGCGGCCGGGAAGCGGCCGTCGACCCGCCCCTACACCGCCGCCGAGGTGCTCACGCGGGTGGCGAAGCAGGGTGACCTGCTGGCTCCGCTGCTCGACGGCGGTCCCGAGCTGCCCGCCCGCTGATCCGCCACCACGCGCCGCCCACCAGGAGCAGCACGATCACGCTGATCGCCACGTCACCCGTCAGGTCCGCGGCCGGGCTCGACGGGGAGTAGGTCGGCACGTCGTACGCGGAGACGGCCGCGGCGAGCACGCTCGCCGAGCCGGCGGCGAGTACGTGCAGTTGTCCCCAGCCGGGCCGCCGGGACCAGCGCGTGAGCAGGACGGCGGTGACTGCGGCGAGGGCGAGCGCGACCCCGATCCCCGGCCAGCCCGACAGGGTGCTTGCCCCGGCGTACGCGACCGCGACCAGCAGCCCCGCCCACACCGGCCGGGGCGCGGTCGCGGCACCGGTGTCGACGTGGCCACGGCGGCGCAGCAGGGCGGCGGCGATCAGGGCCAGCGCCACCCCGGCGGCGAACACGAGCTGGACCGGCGAGGCCTGAAACCCTTGCGGCCTCCGTCGTCGGCGAAGATCAGCAGGCTGCCGCCGAGCCAGAGCAGCGCGGCCACGGCCAGCCCCGGGCGGCCCAGCCAGGGCCGCGACCGGCGACCCGCACCGAGGTACGACTCGACCAGGGCGCGAGCAGCAGCAGCGCGATCGCCGGGAGGAGCCGGCGGCGCAGGGGTTCGGTCGTCATGCCCGCACCGTGCCGTAGCCGCCCGGCTCGCCGATACGGCCATCGGCCGCCCGGGTCCGCGACCAAAGTCGACGTTCGCGGACCCGGGGGCGCTCTCTTCGGTGGCCGACGCCGCTGGGCGGCCGGCGTCTAGAGGGCGAACAGCAGGGCGGTGTCGAGGAGCATGACCACGGCGGTGGCGAAGTGGATGCCGAAGGCGGTGGCGCGGGTGCCGCCGTGCCGGAGCACGATGACGGTGTCGGCGAGCGGGGCCAGCGTGACGACGAGCATGAACCAGGCGACCGCTTCGGCGTTGGTGAAGGCGATCAGGGCGAGGCCGACCAGGCCGTAGGTGAGGTCGCGCACGCCCTTGATCGTGAGGTAGGCGGGGTCGCCTCCGCCCTCCGCCGCCGGGACGCCGTAGCCGGCGGCGGAGGCCCGGGGCGCCACGAGGAAACGCGCGCCGATGAAGACGATGAACAGGTTGAGGACGATGGCGAGCCCGTAGGCGAGGGAGCTGAGCATGACCGACTCCAAAAGCTAGCGCTGCTAGATGTGAAGGCGACGCTAGCAGAGCATCGGCAGTCTGGCTAGCGGTGCTAGAGTCTCGGTCATGTCGATTCAGGCGCGCCGGGAGCGGGAGCGGGCGGAGCGCGAGCGGGCGATCGTCGCCACGGCCCGCGAGCTGGCCGAGTCGGAGGGCTGGGACGCGGTCACCACCCGCCGGCTCGCCGCCGAGATCGAATACAGCCAGCCCGTCCTCTACAGCCACTTCAAGGGCAAGGACGCCATCATGGCGGCGGTCGCCGTGGAAGGCTTCGGGGACCTCGCCGACGACCTCACCGCCGTCCGGACCGCCGCGACCGACCCGCGCCGCGCGGTGGCCGACGTCGCCCGGGCGTACGTCGCGTTCGCCGAGCGCCGGCCCGCCCTCTACGACGCGATGTTCACCCTCGCCGTCGAGTTGCCCTTCGCCACCCAGGACGTCCCGGTCGACCTGGCCCGGGGCTTCGCCCAACTGGCCGAGACCCTGCGCCCGTTCGCCGGGGACAACGACCTGGGGACATTCACCGAGACGTTCTGGAGTGGATTGCACGGCCTGATCACGCTGATGCGCAACGGGCGGCTCCGGCGGGCCGACCACGAGCGACGCCTGGCTCTCCTGGTGGACCGATTCGCCCGGCTAGGGTGAGGCGACCCCGCCAGGGAGGAGCACGTCCGATGACAGCGCCCGCGCCCACCCCCGTCACCACCGACGAGCCGTTGCTCAGCTACCTCGACGACGCCACCGGCGAGCGCGCCGAGCTGACCGCGTCGGAGCTGGGCGCCTGGACGGCCCGCAGCGCCGGGTTGCTGCGCGACGGCTGCGGGCTACGCCCCGGCGACCGGGTGGCGGTGCTGCTGCCGCCGCACTGGCGCGCCGCGGCGGTGCTGCTCGGGGCCTGGTCGGTCGGGCTCACGGTCTCCTTCCGGCCCCGGGCGCTGGCCGGGCTGCCGGTGCTGGAGCCGGGCGCGGACCGGCCCTACGACGCGGTGTTCGTGACCCCGGACCGCCTCGACGACTGGCTGGAGGACGTACCCGAGGGGACGCACCGCTACCTGGTCGGCACCGGCCCCGGCGCGCTCGACGCGGTGCCGGCGGGCTGGCTGGACTGGTCGGCCGAGGTGTCGCGGCACCCCGCCGACCCGCCGGACTACACCGCCGTCGACCCGGCCGACCCGGCCACCGCGGACGGCACCAGCTTCGGCGCGTGGCGGCGACTGGCCGCGGAGATCGCCGGGCAACTCGACCTGCGCGCCGGTAACCGCCTGCTCGTCGACCCGGCCGAGCACGAGCAGCCGTTGAAGTGGCTGCTCGCGCCGCTATCCGCCGGCGCCCGGATCCTCATCCACGCCAACCCCGCGCACCCGGCCCCGCCGCACACCCACCGCCTCTGACGACGGGCATCTCGGGCCGCACCTCGACCCTTGCGCTCCCCAGGTCGACGTCGAGGAGCAGAGCGATGGCTTCGCGGGCCATCCCCTCGACCTGGTCGAGACGCCGTGCCTGGGAGAACACGCCGGTGACCTCGGGGACGGTGATCGCCCACCAGCCGCCCGAGCGCACGCAAGTGGCCGTGTACCTCATCTGCGCCTCCCTCTCTTCAACCCGAGGTTGGTATGCGGTCGGTTGACTAGAAACTTGATGGTGCGGATGGATCAGCGTCGTCGGAGCCAGGGCGCGCGTCGGGCGCACGCCGAGACGTGGTCCACCGGCAGCGCACATCGCCCACCGCCGTCCGTCAACGGCCGATCGCAGAAGACCCAATGGCGTACGCACTGCGCGTCCTCCGCTGACACGGTCACCCCGCCCGGCTCGACCCGGGCGCTGATCTGGGCCAGCACCCGGGCGGCGGTACGCGCGAAGATGCGCGCCCGGTGCAGGTCCGGCGCGGTCACCGGCAGGTGGATCACCCAACGTTCGGTCATCGGTAGCGGTGCCGCGCCGACTGGGCGCTCTGCCAGGCGCGGAGCGCGTTCTTGACGCGTACGTTCTCCTCCCGCAACGCGACCACGGTGGCCTGCGCGACGGCCAGTTCGTCGGCGACGCGGTGCAGGAAGGCGCGGGTCTCGACCGGGTCGAGCCCGCGCCGGCGCACGGTGAAGCAGCGTTCCCGCACCTGCGCGGGACGGAGCGGAGAGCGGTACGGCGGTGGGGGTTCGTCGGGCCGGCGGGTCGGCCGGCGGAACAGGTTGCGCACGAGGTGACCGCCCTTCGAGAGGGTCGCGGATGCGTGGGGTCCCGACGGCGATGCGAGACCGGTACGAGAGGCGCCAACCGACCGCAACAGCACCGCATCACCGAGAGCGACGGTATTGCTACCGAGTCACCTATGTCAAGCACGTCTCCGAGTTATCTACCCACCTATGTCACCCGTGCTACATGCGTTGCCTCTGTCGAGCGTCTTGATCGATACTGGCCGGGCCAACCGACTGCAAGGGGCCCGACGTGCCTATCCCGCCCACCATGGATGAGCTGCTCGCTGACCTGTCAAAGAAGATCAAGGACGGCACCTATCCGCCGGGTTCTCAGCTTCCCTCCGGACGAAAGCTCGCGGACGACTATGACGTGTCGCAGTCCACGATCAGCCGAGCCGTCGCGCGGCTGCGGGAGCAGGGCCTGCTGGTGGGGCGTCCCGGCCGTGGCGTCTTCGTCGCCGATCTGCCTCGAAGCTGAGCGCCGGTAGAAGATCAGGCAGAGGGCGTCCATCGGGTGAGGCGCGAGGTTCGGACTCAGGGAAAGCTGTCTGTCCTCGTCGGGGCTCGCTATGATGGGTGCAGGAAGTTCTCTTCCGAACCCGCCTTGGGCCCCGCTTACGCGGGGCCTTCGTGCATCTATCGCTGCTGCTGGGCGACGGGATGCCAGCACTGGCGATGCCGCACCTTGGGTTCTATGCGCGCCCACAGGTTGTCGTTGGCCCGGGTGGCTCTCAAGGTGGTCTCCGTGTGGCACTCCATGCGGCGGTACAGGAAGGTGACCAGATCGATCGCTTGGACGAGGCGAGAAGCGCTCGATGGAGCGAAGTGCAATGTGTCAACGATTTGCGTCAGCCTCTTCGCCCGGTATCCCCAGGTGCCAGACCTGCGGTACATCGCCATGTCTGACCGGTGTTTTGCCTGTTCACCGACCTCGTCGGCGATGACCAGGACATGTTCTCCCTGGGATCTGGCGTAGTCGTCAATCCGCTCCAGTAGATGCAGGAGAACAATCGAGTGCGGCGGTTCCGGTGTGAGGTATCGCTGCCGCAGCCCTGCGGAATGGACCCCGCGAAGGATGATCGCTCTTGCATGTTGACCGATCGCCTGGAACGCGTCGTTGTAGACACCGAGCCGGGCGCGGGGAGCAAGATCCTGCCACCAACCTTCACCCTGGAACAGCTCATATCCGTGCAGCTCGGCGTCCTCGGCGACGCCGTGGCTCTTGACGGCTTTGATGATGACATCGTCCAGCGCGGTAGTGATCGCTTGCGCTCCTGTGCCGTCACACAGCAGGGCAGCCATGTAGTACCAATCCGCACTGTAGGACTCATCGAGATAGCCGAGCAGCACCGAGGCAGCGTACTCAACCCAACGGTGAGAGGGCGGTAACTGACCGTCTAACCTGGATGCGCGGCGCGTCAGTAAGTGCTGCGAACACTGGGCGCCGCCTGATCGGCATCCGCTGAGCCATCCACGCCATCAAGTTTGCAGGGACCGGAAGGCAGCCCCGTCCGGGCCGTCGGGGCTGCTGCGCACGCCGTTGACGTGGCTTTTGTCGAGACGACGACGTCATCGACCCGCAGCTTTGCAACCTCGCGGCTGACGCGCCTCGGAGGGGACGGCCGTCTCGCACCTCGGTCGTCCCCTCCGCTGCCCTGATCAGCAGCCCGAATCAGCAGGTGGTGTTGCCCAGCGGCACCCAGCCGTCGATCGACGGGTACTCGGCGCCGTGGCCGTACACCCAGGCGTCGTTGTCCTCGGCCCAGCCCCCGTGGGCGCGGAACCCGCGCCCGGCGGTCAGGGTGCGCAGCACGCCGCCGTGCGGTTGGTCCCGCAGCCAGGTGTTCTGGGTGAGGTTGCAGACGAAACCGGGCGCGTCGCTCGCCGAGGCCGGCGTGGGCGCCACGGCCGCGCCGGCAAGGCCGACGGTGGCGAGCGTCAGTGCGGACAGGATGCGGCGTTTCACTCGGGCCCCTTCCGGTGTTCCAGTGACGGTGCCCGATTCTGCCACTGTGGACGGACGCCGGGAACACCGGAAGCCGGGCTACTCGACCGTCGGCAGCGGCGGGCCGAGGACGTCGTCGGCGTCCACGATGGTGTACGCGTACCCCTGCTCGGCGAGGAACCGCTGCCGGTGCGCGGCGTACTCGGTGTCGATGGTGTCCCGGGAGACCACGGTGTAGAAGTGCGCCTGCCGGCCGTCGGCCTTCGGGCGGAGCACCCGGCCCAGCCGCTGCGCCTCCTCCTGCCGCGACCCGAACGTGCCGGACACCTGGATCGCCACCGCCGCCTCCGGCAGGTCGATGGAGAAGTTGCCCACCTTTGAGATCACCAGGGTTCGCAACGAGCCGGCCCGGAACGCGTCGAACAGCCGCTCGCGTTCCTTGTTCGTGGTGGAACCCTGCACGATCGGCGCGTCCAGATATTCGCCGAGCTGGTGCAACTGGTCCAGGAAGCCGCCGATGACGAGCACCTGCTCGGACGGGTGCCGCTCCACCAGGGCCCGCACCACGGGCAGCTTCGTGCGGGCGCTCGCGGCCATCCGGTAGCGCTCCTCCGCCTCCGCCGTCGCGTACGCCAGCCGCTCCGCGTCGGTGAGCGTCACCCGTACCTCGGTGCACTCCGCCGGCGCGATCCAGCCCTGCTGCTCGATGTCCTTCCACGGCGCGTCGTACCGCTTCGGGCCGATCAGGCTGAACACGTCGCCCTCCCGGCCGTCCTCGCGTACCAACGTCGCGGTGAGGCCGAGCCGGCGGCGGGCCTGGAGGTCCGCGGTGAAGCGGAAGATCGGCGCGGGCAGCAGGTGCACCTCGTCGTAGACGACCAGGCCCCAGTCGCGGGCGCCGAACAGGTCCAGGTGGGTGAACGCGCCGCCGCGCCGCGAGGTGAGCACCTGGTACGTGGCGATGGTGACCGGGCGGATCTCCTTGCGCTCGCCCGAATACTCGCCGATCTCCTCCTCGGTCAGCGACGTGCGGGCGATCAGCTCCCGCTTCCACTGCCGGCCGGCCACCGTGTTCGTCACCAGGATCAGCGTGGTCGCCTTCGCCTCGGCCATCGCCGCCGCGCCGACGAGCGTCTTGCCGGCGCCGCAGGGCAGCACCACCACGCCGGAGCCGCCGGCCCAGAACGCCTCCACCGCCTCGCGCTGGTACGAGCGCAGCGTCCACGCCCTGCCCCCGTCCTTGCCGGACTCGGCCAGCTCGATCGGGTGCGCCTCGCCGTCGACGTAGCCGGCCAGGTCCTCCGCCGGCCAGCCCAGCTTCAGCAGCGCCTGCTTGAGCCGGCCCCGCTCGGACGGGTGCACTGCGATGGTGTCGTCGTCGAGCTTCGCGCCGAGCATGCCCGCGAGCTTCTTGCTCTTCGCCACCTCGATCAGCACCACCCGGTCCAGGGCGCGCAGCACCAGCCCGTGCGCCGGGTCGTTGGCGAGCTGGAGCCGGCCGTACCGGTCCATCGTCTCGGCCACGTCGACGAGCAGCCCGTGCGGCACCGGATAACGCGAATACTTGATCAGGGTGTCGACCACGCCCTCCGCGTCGTGGCCGGCGGCCCGCGCGTTCCACAGGCCCAGCGGCGTCAGCCGATAGGTGTGCACGTGCTCGGGCGAGCGTTCCAGCTCCGCGAAGGGCGCGATGGCCATCCGGCAGGACTGCGCGTCCGGGTGGTCGATCTCCAGCAGCAGCGTCTTGTCCGACTGCACGATCAGTGGTCCACCGCTCACGCCGCGTTCTCCTCGCATCGCCCGGGATCCGTGCCCGCACGGCGGCTGACCTGCCGAAGGCGGACCATCAAGTGTTGCACGCCCGGCGAGGTCGGAAAAAAGTCTCGCTGGACAGGCAACGTCATACTCACCCCACACGTCTAGAAAGCGGGACAACTGTCCAGGGAGGGCCCATGCAGCGTGTCCGGTTTCTCGCCCGGGTCGTCGGCCTGGCAGTGGTCGTGCTGGTCGGCGTCGGCGCGTGTGCGCTCGATCCGCAGGCGGAGGGCGCCGGGGGCACCACCCCCGCGCCGGTCGGGCTGACGGAGGGAGCATCGGGGGCGAGCGCGCCGCCCACGCCCGAGCGGTCGGCGACGTCCCCGTCGGCGCAGCCGAGCCGGACGGCCACGCCGAAACCCACCCGGTCACCGACCGCGACCAGGAAGCCGAAGCCGAAGGCCACCCCGAGCCAGCCCGCCGGGTGCCCGCAGGGGGAGCACCAGAAGGCCGTGGAGAGCTACCTGAGTCGGCTGGGCGGTTTCGGGACGCTGAGCGTGGACGGCACGCAGTCCGCCGCCGACTGCGCCGCGATCAAGAAATTCCAGAGCCGGTACGGCATCAGCCCCGCCTCCGGGCGCGCCGGCCCCACCACGTACGACGTGGCGAAGCGGCTGGCCGGCACCGACGTGTCGCGCTGCCGGGCCGGTTCCCGGCTCACCTTCTGCGTCGACCTGACCCGGCAGACCGTGTGGGCGATGCGCGGCGGCAAGGTGGTGCTGGGCCCGACCGTCACCCGCACCGGCATGTCCGGGTACGCCACGCCGGCCGGCACCTACTCGGTGGCCGGGCGGAACCTGCGCGAGTGGTCCAACCCGTACGAGGTGTGGCTGCCCTACTGGCAGCGGTTCAACGGCGGGATCGGCTTCCACGAGACCACCACCTACCTGCACAACGGCGCGATCGGCTCGCACGGCTGCGTCAACCTGCTGCACCGCGACGCGGTACGCCTCTGGGAGCTGGGCTCGATCGGCACCCGCGTGGTGGTGATCGGTCACCGTCCCGGCACCTGAGCCGCCCCGAAACCGCAGCCGGCCCCGCCCTACCCGTGACCGGACCACCCGGATCAGGGTTTTAACCCCTGTCCGCGCGGTCCGGTCGGTGTCACTGTGGAAGCCGGGTCCACCACGGGGCGGGGAGGGACTGGCCATGACCGTCGATCAGGACGTGCTTCCCGAGGACGAGCGGACGCAGCAGGAGGTCTCCACAGCGGCGATGGTCGGTTACGCGGTCGCCGCCGTGGGCGTGTTCGGGTGGTTCCTGTTCGGGCTGCTCGTGCAGCGGCAGGGCTTCGTCGACTCGGTCGGCGAGTCGGCCGGTGCGGCGTTCGCGCTGCTGCTGGCCGTCTCGGTGATCGGCACGCTGCGGCGCAACGGCGAATAGGGGTCACTCCTCCAGCACGGCGGCGGTGATCCGGTGCAGCGCGAACGTGTGCAGCATCTCGGTGCGGTCGTCCTCGGCGCGCAGATAGCCGGCGCCGATCGACACCGGCCGGACCAGCCGGGACGCGGTCGCCCCGTGCGCGTCGACGTAACCCACCCAGACCAGCGCCTTGTCCCGTACCGCCTGCTGGAGCACGACCAGCGCGTCGCCGTGCCCGTGCGCCGGCGTCGGGCCGGTGGTCGCCGCGCCACGGACCACCGCCGGCGCCCGCCGCGCCACCCGGGCCGCCATGTCGCCCCGGCGGATCTGCTCCACCACGCCGAGCAGGCGGGGCATCGGCAGCTTCGGCGTGGCCAGCGGGTCCACCGCGCGGCCGGTGACCGGGCTGCGGCCCGGCGCCCGCCGGGTCTTCGGCCGGGCCAGCACCGTCGCGCCGCTGGCGTCCTCGGGCACCGGCGCGTACCCGGCGTCGCGCAGGGCCAGCAGCATCCGGTTGACCTGGTACGGGGTGACAAGCACCGTCGGGGCCAGCCGGCGGAACGCCAGCGACTCCAGTCGACGGTCCGCCTGCACCTCGGTGAGCAGTGCCTCGTCGTCGCTGCGCACGTACCCACCGGCGGAGCCGACCCGCAGCCCGCCGTGCTTCCGGGCCACGTCGTCGACCAGGTAGGTCAGCCCCTGCGGGACCGGGGTGCGGGACCGGCGGCGGAACAGCGCGTGCAGGTCGTCGGCGGTGTAGCCGGCGTCCAGGGCCCGCCGGATGCTCGCCGTGGTGACCCGGTGCACGCTGGCCCCGCCCGCCGACTCGTGCTCGGCCACCACGTCCAGTTCGGCGGCGAGCGCCGGGTCGGGCGGGCCGGGCACCACCACGCTCAGGTCGGCCTGCACGAGCACGTGGTCGACCGGAGCGGGCAGCAGCCCGTCGAGCGCGCGTACCGCCGTCGACGGGTCACCCGACTCGGCGTCGGAGCGCAACCCCAGCGGGTCGTCGCCCCGCTCGTCGGCGTCGGTCAGCTCGGCCAGCAGCAGCCGCCCGTACGTGGTGAGCGCGCCCAGCCCGGTCACCCCGAGCCGGGCCGCCTCGGCCAGCACCTCGCGGTGGGCGGTCTCCCGCCCCCGGGCCCGGCGGGGCGCCCGCCAGTCGAGCAGCTCCAGCACCTCGTCCGGGGTCGGCGCAGTGGCCTGCGGCAGGTCGGCCAGCACGGCGAGCACGGCGCGTCGGGCGGCCGGCGCGCCGGCGCGTTCCGCCTCCGGGGAGAGCACCGAGATCGGGCGGTCCCGGTCGTCCCGCTGGCCGACCAGGCCCACCTGGCGGGTCATCGCCAGCCAGGCCCGGGTGAGTTGCTCCCAGCGCTGGGCGAGCGACGCCGCGCGCCACACCTCGTAGCCCCCGGTGGGCAGGATCTGCTGGTCACCGCCGTACCGGGTGGTGGCCGACCCGGTCAGTTCCAGCTCGCCGGTCAGCCCCGCCGCATACGCCACCTCGAAGATCAGCGCGGTGGTCGGCTCGTCCAGCCCGAGGCCGCGGGCGAGCCGGCGCAGGTCGCGTACCCCGACGCCGCCGGAGCGCAGCACCGGGGCCGGTTCGGCGACAAGCGCCTCCAGCAGCGCCTCGGTGTGCCGGACCACCTCCATGGTCTGCCCGGCGCCGGCCGAGTCCACGGCCTTGACCTCCCGGGGCGGGCCGGAGACCTCGGGCGGCCCGGTGCGCAGCGGGCCGAGCGGACCGGCGTCGCGGCGCAGCACCAGGCCCACCTCGCGGGGCAGCTCGACGGTGCCGTTGGGGCCGCCGGACATCCGCACCAGCAGCCGGTGCTCGACCAGCCAGCGGATCGGTGAGCCGGTGGGCGCGCCACCGTTGACCAGGTCGGGCGGGAGCACGTCCTGGTCGCCGGTGGCGGGGGCCTCCAGCGCGCCCGGAGCCACGGTGCCGACCGGTGGGCCGGCGGCGAGCCGGTCCAGGACCGCCCGGGCCGAGGGCGGCGCGGCGAGCAGCGTCCGCCGCAGCTTCGCCGGGTCCGCGCACAGGGCCGCCGCGCGCGGGTCCAGCTCCGCCGCCGGCCGGCCCAGCCCCGCCGGGTACGGGGAGACCTCGTCGACGCCGCCCACCACGTGCAGGTCGTGTTCGGGGCCGTAGAGCAGGAACCGCGCCCGGAGCCGGTCCACCGCGGCGCGGATGGCGGTCGGGGCGGGCGGGTGTGGCCCGGCGGTGGCCATGGCCAGGATCTCGTCGGTGGAGGTGTTGCCCTCGGGGCCCTGGGTGAGCCGGGCGGCGTCGAGGATCTGGAGGGTGAACTGGTCCAGCCCGTCGAGCGCCCGGGCCACGGAGACCCGGGACTGGGCGCGCAGGGCGAGGGCGGACACATCGGCCGGCACCGGCACGACGAGGTCCGGTCGCAGCTGGAGCAGGGCGGCCAGGGACTCGTCGGGGAGGGCCCGCAGGTGGTCGGCGAGTGAGGTGGTCATCGTCGTACCACGCTAGCCCGCTGGGTAGGTTCTCGGCATGCCTCCGCTGATGGTCGGCTTCGACCTTGACATGACCCTGGTGGACTCCCGCCCCGGCATCGCCGCCGCGTACCGGGCGTTGACCGAGCGCACGGGCGTGCCGGTGGACGCGGATCTGGCCGTGTCCCGGCTGGGCCCGCCGCTGCGTACCGAGCTGGCACACTGGTTCCCGCCGGAGCGGATCGAGGAGGCGGTGACGCTCTACCGGGAGCTCTATCCCGCGTACGCGATCACTCCGACGACGCCGATGCCGGGCGCGGAGGCCGCGCTCCGGGCGGTGCACGCGCGCGGCGGACGGGTGATGGTGGTGACCTCCAAGATCGGGCGGCTGGCGAAGCTGCACCTGGACCACCTCGGGCTGCCGGTCGACGAGTTGGTCGGGGACCTGTTCGCCGAGCAGAAGGCGACCGCGCTGCGGGAGCACGGCGCGACGCTCTACGTGGGTGACCACGTGGCCGACATGGCCGCGGCGCGGGCGGCCGGAATCCCGGGCGTGGGAGTGGCGACCGGCCCCTGCCCGGTGGACGAGTTGAGTGCGGCCGGCGCATACCTGGTGCTGGATGATCTTGTCGAATTCCCGCAGGCGGTAGACCGGATCATCGGGCTAGCCTTGGAGGGGTAGACGGTTCGAGTGGAGCGGGGTTCGACAGGTGCCGACGGGTCGAGTGAAGTGGTACGACGCGGCCAAGGGATACGGGTTCGTCACCAGTGACGAGGGTGGCGACGTGTTCCTGCCGAAGGGCGCGCTACCGGCGGGTGTCGCCGACCTGAAAGGTGGCCAGCGGGTCGATTTCAGCGTGGTGGACAGCCGTCGTGGCGCCCAGGCCATGGGGGTGAAGCTGCTGGAGGCGCCGCCGTCCGTGGCGGAGTTGCGCCGCCGGCCGGCGGAGGAGCTGCACGGCCTCGTCGAAGACATGATCAAGGTGTTGGAGGCGAAGGTCCAGCCGGACCTGCGCCGGGGTCGCTTCCCCGACCGCAAGGCCGCGCAGAAGATCGCTCAGTTGGTCCACGCGGTGGCGCGCGAGCTGGAGGTCTGAGGGACGAGCCCGGCGTCGGCGGCCCGGCCCAGCAGCGCCTCCACGGCGGCGAAGCCGGCCTCACCCAGGTCGGCGGTGAACTCGTTGACGTAGAGGCCGATGTGCCGGTCCACCACGTCGGGCTCCATCTCCTGCGCGTGTGCGAGCACGTACCCGCGGCTGGCCTCCGGGTCGGCCCAGGCATGCCGGACCGACTCGCGGACCCACGCGGCGGCCTCGACCGGGTCGACCGCACCGCGGCGGGCCAGGATCGCGCCGAGCGGGATCGGCAGCCCAGTGTCGCTCTCCCACCACTCGCCCAGATCGACCAGGGCGGTCAGCCCGTGCCGCGGGTAGGTGAAGCGGGCCTCGTGGATCACCAGACCGGCGTCGTACCGGCCGGCAGCCACGCCCGGCATGATCTCGTGGAACGGCACCACCTCGATCCGCCTCGGCGTCTGCCCGGTAGCCCAGAGCCGGAACAGCAGGTACGCCGTGGTCCGCTCGCCGGGCACCGCCACGGTCGCGCCGGACAGGTCGGTCCGGTCGCCCCGGGTCAGCACCAGCGGGCCGCAGCCCCGGCCCAGCGCGCCCCCGCAGGGCAGCAGGTGGTAATCGCCGAGCAGCCAGGGCAGCGCCGCGTAACTGACCTTCACCAGATCGAACGCGCCACGCTCGGCGGCCGTGTTGGTGACGTCCACGTCCGCGTAGGTCACCTCGACCGGAGGTGCGCCGGGCACCCGCCCGTGCACCAGGGCGTCGAAGACGAACGTGTCATTGGGGCAGGGGGAGATCGCCAGGGAGAGCGCCACGCTCCCACCGTAGCTCCGTCCCTCTCCAGCGCCCGCCGCCCCGGCTCCGCGATGTGACCTGCGAGGCCGTGGGCTTACCGCGAATTGCCGGGTCAGCTCGGTCAGCTCGAAGTGGCGGGTTCAGCTCGAAGTGCCGGGTCCAGGGGTGTGCCGGGTCCAGGGAGTGTGCCGGGTCCAGGCCGTGCCGCTTTGACGGAGGCCGAGGAATTGTTCCCCGCGGTGAAGGTGCAGGGTGGACCAGACCCAGCTCAAGCAGCAGCTGGCGCGCGGCGAGGTGCGGTTTGGGTGCCTAGAAACTTGATGACGTAGATGAATCGGCCCCCGGACGGGCTTCGCCCCGCCGTCGGGGGACTCGACCGAATCCTCGCCAGGGTTGATTCATCCTGTTAGGGGTCGGTTGGGTGGGATCGAGGGTTCGGTCGGGGTCGGTGGTGGGTTGAGGGTTCGGTCGGGGTGGGTTGGGTTGGGTTGGGGGTTCGGTTGGGTGGGGTTGAGGTTCGGTTGGGTGGGGTTGAGGGTTCGGTCGGGGTCGGTTGGTGGGTTGAGGGTTCGGCCGGGGTCGGATGGGGCCGGGGTCAATCCGGCCGCGTCGAGCTTCCCTGCCAGGCGTGGGATTCGGCCCTGGCTCGGCGCGCCCGCCCGCCTGCGGCCGATCCACTCACGTCATCAAGTTTCTAGGCAGCCCGCGCACCCCTTCGTCCCCAGGGGCTCTGCTTTTCCACAGGGTTGTCCACAGGCGGACGAGTGGGGTGGAGGAACAGCCGGCGACGGTCGAGCATGGCGTGGTGACCGACGTCGAGCATCCCACCGGGCCGGCCACCGGACCGGCCACCGGAGCGGCCATCAAGCTGGGGGCGACGCTGCGGGCGTTACGCCGGGCGGCCGATCTCAGCCAGCGCGAGCTGGCGGCGAGGTCGGGGGTGCCGCAGGCCACCCTGGCGCGCATCGAGTCCGGAAATCCGAGCCCATCGGTCGGCCGGTCGGCTGGTGGGTCCTCTGGCCGGTCGGCAGGCCCGAGTTTCCGGACCATCGAGCGGCTGGTCATCGGTGCGGGCGGGCAGATCATCGTCGTGCCGCCACCACCGGACGTCGCGCCGGAGCCAGTCACGTCCGGCGCGCCGGAACCAGCCACGGGGCCCGGCGCGCCGGAACCAGCCACGGGGCCCGGCGCGCCGGGCGGAGGGCTGGCGGCGCCGCAGGAGGAACTGCGGGACGCGGCGGGGCGGCACTGCCCGGCGCACCTGGACGCCCGGGAGGTGCGTGAGCCGAAGGACTGGCCGGGGGCCTGGTGGGCGCACTGGCCGAGCCTGTCCGCCGGCTACTGGACCGCCCTGCCGGCGGTGACGTACCGCCTCGACCGGGAGCTGCGTGATCGCGACCGGATTCGCGAAAGGGTGCGGCAAGGCTTCCGGGTCCGTCGGCACCTCGCCCCGGAGCTGCCGACCACCTCCTGGCGGTTCGTCGCCGAGTTGCCCGACGGTGAGCTGGTGGGCGAACTGCGCGCACACGAGCGCAGCGACGAGTTGCTGTTCGGGCATCCGGTGCCCGAGCAGGATCAAATCGTGTTGGACGGGATCCTGGTCGTGCCGGCATACCGGCGACTCGGCATCGGCCGACGGTTGGTGAACGCGCTGACCGCCGAGATGGCCCGGTGCGGGGTGCGGTCGGCGCACGGATTCGCCGAGGGCGGCAGCACGCGCTTCCTGTGGGTCTGCGGCTTCCGGGTCGAGTCGATGCGAGCGGCGGAGATGCGGCTCGACCTGCCGGTCAACGCAGGACTGATGCGGCGGTGGTGAGTGCGGTGAACGCCTCCCGCATGCGCCAGGCGCCGCGGTCACGTGGGCCGATCGGGTTCGAGATCGTGCGCAGCTCGGCGAAGGGGACGTCGGCCAGGGCAGCGGCGACGGCCACGCCGTACCCCTCCATGGCCTCGGCCACAGCGTTTGGGTGCCCGTCGGCGAGGGCCGCCGTGCTCGCGGCGGTGCCGGTCACCGTGCTGACCGTCAGCACCGTGCCGACGGTGGCCGTGGGGAGGGCGGCGCGCAGCGCGCCCAGCAGGGCCGGGTCGGCGGGCACGGTGCGGCCGACGCCCAGCAGCTCGGGGGCCATGCCCAGCTCCTCGACCGGGAGGAAACCGCTCGGCGACTCGGCGCCGAGGTCGGCGACGACGCTACGGTCGGCCAGCACGGTGGCGCCGACCTCGACCCGACCGACGAAGCCGCCGGCGATGCCGGCGCTGACCACCGCCCGGTACGGCCGGCCGGCGGCCTCGGCCAGCGCCAACATCCGGGCCGTGGCGGCGCCGGCGACCGCCGGGCCGACGCCGACCGGTCGCACCGTCACGCTCGGGTCGGTGAGGCCGGCGCGGACCGCCTCGGCCTCGGCGGGCACCGCCGTGACCACCAACAGTCCGGTCACGCCACCGGCCCCCGGGGATCGCGCCGGTTCTCGTCCTCCGTCGTGCCCGGTCCGCCGACCGACGAGGAGGGGCGGTAGATGTGGAAGCCGGGCGGCGCCAGCCCGTCGTCGGGGGCCGGCACGTCGGCTCGCTGCGGCGCCGGGGAGGTGGGCACCGGGTCGTCGAACGAGGTGACAGCGGACTCGTGGAACGCGGTACCGGTCGGGTCGTGTAGCGCCGTGCCGGCGGGCTCGGCCGGCGTGGCGGCCGGCGACATTGCCGCCAGCTTGTCGTCGCCCAAGGGCCGGCCGCTGGTCAGTTCGTCGTCGCCCAAGGGGCGGCCGCTGGTCAGTTCGTCGTCGCCCAAGGGGCGGCCGACCAGGCGCTCGCCGCGCAGGCGGCCGGCGACCAGCACACCGCGTACGGCCACCAGCGCGGCCACGCCGGCGGCCACCGCCACCCCGATCAGGCCGGTGAACGGCACCAGCCCGAGCCCGCCGCCGGCCACGAAGGCGAGCATCAGCGCGGTCTCCGAGTGCGCGAAGGAACTGGCCCGCAGCCGCTCCGGGATCCGCTCCTGGATCGACGCGTCCACCGCCAGCTTGGCGATCCCACTCATCAGCGCTGCCACCAGGCAGAGCAGCGCCACCATGGGCAGCGAGAACTTGATCGCGGCGAGCAGCGCGACACCGGCCACGATGATCGTGCCGCTGGACTGGATCGCGGTCGGGCGATGGATGCGCAGCCGGGTGCCGAGCGCGGTGGCCAGGAAGGTGCCCACCGCCAGAGCGCCCCCGACCAGGCCCAGCGCGGCCTGGGCGCTCAGCTCGCGGCCGAAGAAATCGGTGGTCAGGTCGCCGGCCTTGATGGCGAACGCGAGAAAGAGCAGCAGGAAGCCGTAGAGCCCGCGCAGCGCCGCAGCTCCGATCAGCGTGGCGATCACCAGGCGACCGGCGGGACGTCCCCGGCCCAGCGGGCGCTCGCCGTCGCTGCGGCGCATCGCCCGTAGCGGGCGCGGCATCCGCTCCGGCGGCTCCGAGTCGGCCTTCGGCGGCAACCGGAGCGCGATCACCATGCCGATCAGGAAGATCACCGCGGCGACCCGGAGCGGCCACTGCGGCCCGAACCAGAACGCGGCCAAGCCGATCGGGGCGACTAGCGCGCCGGCGACCGTGCCGTAGACGCTGGATCGCGCTCCGACCTGGGACAGTCCCAGCCCGTCGGGGAGCAGCCGGGGCACCGCTGCCGACCGGGCCACCCCGTAGGCGCGAGAGAGGGCGAGCACCCCGAACGCCGCCGGGTAGAGCCCGAGGCCGCCCATGTAATCGGAGATCAACCAGGCCAGGAAGGCCCGGCCGAGCATGGTGGTGGCCAGGGCGTACCGGCGGCCGTGGCGGAAGTGGTCGAGCAGCGGGCCGACCACCGGGGCGAGCATGGCGAACGGGACCATGGTCACCAGCAGGTAGAGCGCGACCTTGTTGCGGGCCTCGCCCAGCGGCACGTCGAAGAAGATCGTCCCGGCCAGGCCGATGGCGATCAGCGTGTCCCCGGCGCAGGAGACCGCGTGCAGGTCGAACAGGCGGACCATGCCCACCTCGTTGCCGGCGCTGCGGGCCCGGGCGGTGCCGGCCCGACGGGTCATCCAGCGTCCGCCGTGCAGCGAGCCCCGCAGCAGCAGCCGGGTGGCGCGGATGCCGGTGCCGACGGTCCGCCCGAGGAAGGAGCGGCCGGAGCGGGAGGACTGCGCCATGTGACCCATCCTCGCCCATCCGCTCCCCGCGCGCCGCCTCACCCGGAGAGAACCCGCCGACGGGCATGGGGAACAATGGAAGAGTGACCAGGCCCGTCTCCGCCCGCGCTCCCCGGCTCGACCAGGTCTGCGCCGCCGCCGTCGAGGTGGCCCGCGACGCCATCACCGAGGTGGAGCCGACCGACGTCGGCGATCACCTCCAGGCCGTCGCCGAAGGCGACCGGGTCGTCACCCACTACTTCGACTGCCGGATGGCCGGCTACCGCGGCTGGCGGTGGGCCGTCACGGTGACCCGGGTGGCGCGCAGCAAGCACGTCACGATCTGCGAGACGGTGCTGCTGCCCGGCCCCGACGCGCTGCTCGCCCCGGGTTGGCTGCCCTGGCAGGAGCGGCTCCAGCCGGGTGACCTGGGCCCGGGTGACCTGATCACCACCTCGGCCGACGACGAGCGGCTCGCCCCCGGCTACCTGCTCTCCGACGACCCGGCGGTGGAGGAGACCTCCTGGGAGCTGGGCCTCGGCCGGGCCCGGGTGCTGTCCCGGGAAGGGCGCGCCGAGACCGCCCAACGCTGGTACGACGGGGACCACGGGCCGGACGCCGCCATCTCCACCGCCGCCCCGGCCGCCGCCCGCTGCGGCACCTGCGGCTTCTACCTGCCGCTGGCCGGCTCGCTGCGGCAGGCGTTCGGGGCGTGCGGCAACTTCTTCGCCCCCGACGACGGCCGGGTGGTCAGCGCCGACCACGGCTGCGGCGCGCACTCGGAGACGCTCGTCGGGGTGGCCGAGACGCCCGTCGACGAGTTGCCCACCGTCTACGACGACAGCGAGGTCGAGGCGATGCCCGTCGGCCAGGCCCCGGGCCCGGCGGAGGCGGTCGAGCCGGCGAAAGCGGTCGAGCCGGCGGAGCCTGCCGGGCAGCCCTGACCGGTCAGCGCTGAGGATCGGCGGTTGCCCGTCGGCGACGCCTGTTGGCGTCGTGCCGCATCATCGTGGCCAGCCCGGGAAAGCCCCACAGAAAACCGGCGAGGCAGGTCCAGAGCCAGTTCTGGTGCCCGTGTGCGGTGAGCCAGCCGCGGAAGAAGATCAGCAACACCAGACCGGCCACCGCCCAGACGATCAGCCCGGCGACGGCGAACGGCACCATCGGCGGGTCGAGCGGCTCCGGCCGCGGCTGCTCCTCGGGCACCGGCCCAGCGTACGTGATCGTCCTTCCCTGTCCGCCGGGTGATCTGGCACGATGCGCGCGACGAGACCGGTTGATCGACAGGATGAGGACCTCCGATGGCCATTGCCCCGCCGGCGGACCACGGCACGCCGCCCGATCCCGCGCACCCGCGTAACGCCTTCGACCGTTACTTCGAGATCTCCGCCCGCCGGTCGACGACCGGACGGGAGATCCGCGGTGGCTTCGCGACGTTCTTCACGATGGCGTACATCGTGGTCTTGAACCCGCTGATCCTCGGCGGCTCGGAGGACGCCGACGGCCGTACCCTGGCCATCCCGGCGCTCGCCGCGGCGACCGCCCTGGTGGCCGGCCTGATGACCATCCTGATGGGGGTGGTGGCCCGGTTCCCGATCGCGCTGGCCGCCGGGCTGGGTGTGAACGCGCTCGTGGCGTTCGAGATCGCGCCGCAGATGACCTGGGCGGACGCGATGGGTCTGGTGGTCATCGAGGGGGTGCTGATCGGCATCCTGGTGCTCACCGGGCTGCGTACCGCCGTGTTCCGCTCGGTGCCGACGCAGCTCAAGACCGCGATCGGCGTCGGCATCGGTCTGTTCCTGACCATCATCGGCCTGGTCGACGCCGGGTTCGTCCGGCGGGTGCCGGACGCGGCGAACAGCACCGTGCCGGTCGGGCTCGGCATCAACGGCAAGATCGTCAGTTGGCCGATGCTGGTGTTCGTGGTGGGCCTGCTGGTCACCGTGGTGCTCGTGGTGCGCCGGGTCCGCGGGGCGATCCTGATCGGCATCCTGTCCTCCACCGTGCTGGCCATCGTGGTCGAGGCGATCGGCAACATCGGCCCGTCCTTCGTCGACGGCAAGCCGAACCCGAAGGGCTGGGCGCTGAACGTGCCCGAACTGCCGAAGCAGGTGGTGGACCTGCCCGACCTGTCGTTGCTCGGCAACTTCAACGTGCTCGACTCGTGGACCCGGGTGGGCTGGCTGGTCCCGCTGATGTTCGTCTTCACGCTGCTGATCACGGACTTCTTCGACACCATGGGCACGATGGTCGCGATCGGCCAGGAGGGGGACATGCTCGACGAGCAGGGCACCCCGCCCCGGGCCAAGGAAATCCTGCTCGTCGACTCGATCGCCGCCGCCGCCGGTGGCGCGGCGTCGGTGTCGAGCAACACCTCGTACATCGAAAGTGCCGCAGGTGTCGGTGAGGGTGCCCGGACCGGGGTGGCCAACCTGGTCACCGGCGTGCTGTTCCTGCTGGCCATGTTCCTGGCGCCGCTGTCGGCGATCGTGCCGTTCGAGGCCGCGTCGACAGCGCTGGTGGTGGTCGGCTTCCTGATGATGACGGCGGTCCGGACCATCGACTGGACCGACTACGAGATCGCGATCCCGGCGTTCCTCACCATCGTGCTGATGCCGTTCACCTACTCGATCTCGAACGGCATCGGGGCCGGCGTGATCAGCTACGTGCTGGTGAAGCTGGCGAAGGGGAAGGCCCGGGAGGTCCACCCCCTGCTGTACGGCGTGGCGGCGCTCTTCGTCCTCTACTTCCTGCGCGGGCCGATCGAGTCCGTGCTGCTGTGAGCCGGTGAGCCTGGTCATAACGCCCGTCGTTAGCCAGGCTCATTAGTTAAGCTAACTAGTGTGACGGAGCGGACGGTGACGGCGAAACGCGTGCCACCGGCGCAGCTGGCCCCCCAGCTGCGAGATGCGATCACCCGACTCAACCGGCGGGTCCGACAAGCCCGGCCGGTCGGCGACCTCACGGTCACCCAGCTGTCGGCGCTCACCAGCCTCAACCTGGCAGGCGCCCTCACGCCACGGGAACTGGCCGACGTCGAACGGGTGCAGCCGCCCACGATGACCAGGATCGTCGCGAAGCTGGAGGAGCGCGGCCTCGTGCAGCGCACCCCCCACCCGACCGACGGACGGCAGGTCATCCTGGCGGCGACCGAGGGGGGACGGGCCGTGCTCGACCAGTTCGAGCGCGCCCGCAACGAGTGGCTGGCCGACCGGCTGGCCGCGCTCACCGAGGAGGAACGCGACACGCTACGGCGGGCCGCCGACATCCTCCAGGGGATCGCTCGCGCCTGACACCGCATCGCGCGGTTCGCTTCGTCCGCTGTGGATGAGGCGTACCCGACGCGAGGAGGCGCACCAAGAGTGCAGGCCAAGCTGAGCACGATGTTCCAGTCCCTACGAGTCCGCAACTATCGACTCTTCGCCACCGGACAGCTGATCAAACTGATCGGCGTCTGGATGATGTTCATCGCCCAGGACTGGCTCGTCCTCGACCTCAGCGACAACTCCGCGACCGCGCTCGGCGTGGTCACCGCGTTGCAGTTCACCCCCGTACTCCTGCTCACCCTGCTCTCCGGCCGCCTCGCCGACCGGTACGACAAGCGGATGCTGCTCTTCATCGCCAACGCGTTCTGGACCGTGCTGGCGCTCGGCATGAGCCTGCTCGTCGTCACCGGCCTGGTGCAGCTCTGGCACGTCTTCGCGTTCGCCGCCCTGCTCGGTGTCTCCAACGCGGTGGAGACACCGGTACGGCAGGCGTTCGTCTCCGAACTGGTCGGCGTGCCGCTGCTGCCGAACGCCCTCTCGCTCAACGCCGCCGTGTTCAACTCCGCCCGGATCGTCGGCCCCGCCGTCGCCGGCCTCGCCATCGCCGCCTTCGACGTCGGCCCGGTCTTCATGTTCACCGCGCTCAGCTCGATCGCCCCGCTCGTCAACGTGGTCAAGATGCGCCCCGCCGAACTGCACCGCAAGGCCCTGCCGCCGGCCGGTGAGCGGGACCGGGCCCGGGTGGTGGACGGCCTGCGTTACGTCGCCCGCCGCCCCGACCTGCTGCTGCCCATGATGCTCATGTCGGTGATCGGGATGAGCCTGTTCAACTTCCAGCTCACCCTCGCCGCGCTGGCCAAGACCGTGTTCAAGACCGGGGCCGCCTCGTTCGGCCTGTTCAGCACCGCGCTCGCGGTCGGCGCTCTGGTCGGCGCGCTCGCCGGCACCGGCCGGCGCAGCCGCCCCTCGGTCTGGTTGGTGCTCGGCGCCGCGATCGGCTGCGCCAGCTTCGGCACACTGGTCGGGCTCGCCCCGGCGTACTGGATGGTGGTGGCGCTCCTGATGCCCACCGGGTTCTTCATGGTCTTCTTCGCCCAGGCCGCCAACCAGCGGGTGCAACTCGGCGTCGACGCCTCCTTCCGGGGCCGGGTGATGGCGCTGTGGGTGCTGGTGTTCCTGGGCACCAACCCGGTCGGCGCGCCGATCATCGGGTGGACGGCCGAACGGTTCGGCGCCGGCGCGAGCATCTGGATCGGTGGCCTGATCTCGCTGGCCGCCGCGTTGCTGGCGCTGACCTGGCAACTCCGTCGCTCCGGCGCCCGGCTGCGGCTGCGGGTACTCCCGATGCCCCGCTTCTACGTGGTGTCCGCCGGCGCCGAGTGAAAGGCGGGGGCCCTTGTTAACGCTTTCGGTATCGGAAGGGGCCCGCTTAACACCCCGCACACCTGTAGCAGCCGGGTTTCGGCAATCGGGTGGCGGGTACGTCCGGCAGGGCCTAGCGTCAATGTGTGGGATTGGGGCAGGCGCTGCTGCTGACACTGGCGATCCTTGCCGTCTGCTGCCTGCCCGCCCTGTTCGCGCTGATCTTCTGCGCCGACGAGATCATCGACCGGGTCGCCTGCGGCTGGGCCGAGTGGCGCGAGCAGCGCCGCGAGCGCCGCACCATCGACCGGCTCGACCGGGCCGTCGAGGCCGAGGCGCTGACCCGTGACATCGACCTCACCGAGTTCGAACGGGAGGGCCGCCGCCCCCTGGAGCAGCTCGCGAACGACCTACGCCGGCTGGGCGGGCACCGGCTCGCCGCCGCCGACCGGTCGGTGGTGTGGCACGGCGCGGTCATCGAGGCGTACGACGAGCGGTTGCGCGCCGCCTGCCACGCCCTGGGCATCACCGAGCACCTCACCGAGCTGAACGGCGTCGACCGGGAGATCGAACGGGTACGCGTCGAAGGGCTGCTGCACGCCGCCGGGTTGACCCTGCCGGCCGCCCGCGCGGCGCACCACCAGCGGCACCGCTGACCGGGTGCGGCTCTTCGCGGCGATCTGTCCACCCCAGGCCGCCATCGACGACCTGACGGGAAGGGTCGCCGAGCTGCGGGTCGCTTTCGCCTCCGCGAGCGGCGTCAACGTCCGGCTCGCCGACCCGGCCCATTTCCATCTCACGCTTGCCTTCGTCGGCGAGGTGCCGGACGACCGGCTGGCCGACGTCGAGAGCACGCTTGGGCTGGCCGCAGCGGCGTTCCGGGACCGCCGGGGCAGCTCACCGCGGCTGCGCCTCGGCGGTGGGGGCAGCTTCGGACAGGGCCGGTCCACTGTGCTCTGGGTGGACGTGCGCGGCGACATCGACGCGCTGGAGGCGCTCGCCCGGCTGGTCCGCGACGGGCTGCGCCGGGCCGGGCTGCCGCACGACGACAAGCCGTTCCGCGCGCACCTGACCATCGCCCGCCCCGGCGATCGGGTGGACCCCGCCGATGTCCGGGCCGACCGGGAGACGCTGCACGGGTACGCCGGCCCGCCGTGGCCGGCTGCCGAACTGATCCTGGTTCGCAGCCAGCTCGGCTCCCGCGACCGTTACACGCGCCTCGCCGCGTGGTCACTCTGACCGCTGCGCGCCCACCGCCCACCGCCGCCGCGCGCCTGCCGCCGCGCGCTCGCCGCCGGCAGCGGTTAATAGGGGCCCCCGCCTATACCGAATGCGTTAATAGGGGCCCCCTCCTTACACCTACCAGGCCCAGGCTTCGGGGGCGGGGCCGCCGTTGCCGATCGGCGGGAACAGCTCGTCGAGGCGGGTCAGCGTCGGCTCGTCCAGGTGGACGTCGAGCGCGCCGAGGTTGCGGTCGAGCTGGTCCATGGTGCGCGGGCCGACGATCGGGGCGGTCACGCCCGGTCGGGAGAGCAGCCAGGCCAGCGCCACGTCCGCCGGGTCGTGGCCGAGGTCCGCGCAGAGCTTCTCGTACGCCTCGATGGTGTTCCGGTGCTCGGCCAGCGCGTCGGCCGAGCGGCCGGTGGTGCCGCGGGCGGCGCTGCCGTCGGCCATCTTCCGGATGATCCCGGAGAGCAACCCGCCGTGCAGCGGCGACCAGGGGATGATGCCCAGCCCGTAGTGCTGGGCGGCCGGGATGACCTCCAACTCGACGTGCCGGGTGAGCAGGTTGTAGATGGACTGCTCGGAGACGAGGCCGAGGAAGTTGCGTTTGCCGGCCGCGGCCTGCGCCTGCGCCATGTGCCAGCCGGCGAAGTTGGACGAGCCGACGTAGAGCACCTTGCCCTGCGCGACGAGCGTCTCCATCGCCTGCCAGATCTCCTCCCACGGGGTGGTCCGGGAGACGTGGTGCATCTGGTAGAGGTCGATGGTGTCGGTCTGGAGCCGGCGCAGTGAGTCCTCGCAGGCCCGGATGATGTGCCGGGCGCTCAGGCCCTGGTCGTTGGGCCACTCGCCCATCTTGCCGTAGACCTTCGTGGCCAGCACGACCTTGTCGCGCCGCCCGTCGCCCTGGGCGAACCAGCGGCCGACGATCTGTTCGGTGATGCCTTCGCCGAGCTTCCAGCCGTAGACGTTCGCGGTGTCGAAGAAGTTGATCCCGTGTTCGAGCGCCCGGTCCATGATGGCGAAGCTGTCCGGCTCGTCCGTCTGCGGCCCGAAGTTCATGGTGCCGAGGCAGAGTCGGCTCACCGACAGGCCGGTGCGTCCCAGGTTCGTGTACTCCATGGGTCCACCCTGGCACGCGGGCACTTCGAGTGCCTCACTTCGCGCGTCCCAGGGT
The DNA here is from genome assembly GCF_027497235.1 of Micromonospora sp. WMMD1128. Lineage (NCBI taxonomy): Bacteria > Bacillati > Actinomycetota > Actinomycetes > Micromonosporales > Micromonosporaceae > Micromonospora > Micromonospora sp. WMMD1128. The sequence goes on along the minus strand of NZ_CP114902.1, from coordinate 5,861,688 downwards.
GGACCTGTGGATCAGGAGGATTCGCGGGCCGCCGGGCCGCTGCCGAAGAGGACGTCGTCCCAGCTCGGCAGCCGCTTACGCGGCTTGCCGCCGGCCTCGCCGGCCTCGCTGCCCGACCCGGATGCCGGCGCGGCGCCGGTGCGCCGGGGCCGCAGCACCGCCAACGAGGGTACGGCGGGGATCTCCTTCGGCGTGTCCGAGTCGTCGTCGAACGCCGAGCCCTGACCGCCGCCGAGCAGCGCGGCGGCGCCCCCGGCGACCGCCCGTTGCCGGGGCGCGTCGGAGCCGGCGAGCGCGGCCGGCGAGCGGCTGTCGAGGCCACGGCCGGAGGAGCCGCCGAGCGGCCGGTCGAGCGAGGCGAGCAGCGCGTCCCGCCCGGCGCGGATCGGGTCCCGCCCCGGTCGGGCCTGCTCGACGCCGGACGGCAGGCCGTGCCCGCCCCGGCTCGGCTCGCCACGCGACGGGCCGGGCAGCGCGTGACCGCCCCGCTCCGGCGCCGGCTCCTGGCCGAGGATCGGCGTGGGACGCTCGGCGCACAGGTATTGCGCCATGTCGTCGTGCGCGATGACGTTCTGCCGGGACTTGTCGAGATCCCACACCGCCTGCGCGGTGGCCTTGCCGGACGGCCAGGTGGCGATGATCCGCCAGGTGCCGTCGTCGCGGCGGTAGGCGTCCCAGGAGATCTTCTCGGTGTCGATGCCGTGCTGGGCCAGCCGGCCGTTCACCACCTCGGCCAACGGGGTCGGCTTCTCGGCGCCCTTGAGCCGGGTGCGGCGGGCGTGCTGGGCGAGCATGGCCCGCTCCTGGAGCACCGGGCCGGCGTAGCGCAGCACCCGGTCGACCGGGACGCCGGCGATGCGGGCGACGTCCTCCGCGGACTCGCCGGAGCGGATCCGGGCCTGGATGTCCCGCGGGGACAGCGACGGCGTGGGGTCGGTGGACGCGGGCACCACGGCGAGCGGGGCGCCGCCCGGCTCGGAGTGCAGGGCCGTGGCGACGCGCTCGTCGATGGGCAGGGCCAGCAGGCGGCCCACCTCGTCGGTGAGCACCAGGGCCTGGCCGTCCTCGGAAAGGGCGACGAAGCGTACTGGGCGCATGGGCTTGCCTCCGTCCCGCTTCGCTGGCCGTCACGCCACGAGCCGGCCACCCGGGCGTCCTCGCACCACCGTACGCTCATCTTCCCAGCGGTGGCGATAACGACACCCCGGCATGTCGCGACTGAGCTGCGGCGATGATCACGGTGGGTGGCCACCGGAGCCCCGGCGACCACCCAGCGTCACGACGTGATCAGAGTCGCTCCACCACGTAGTCGATGGACGCGGTGAGCGCCTCGACGTCGGCCGGCTCGACCGCCGGGAAGAGCGCGACCCGCAGCTGATTGCGGCCGAGCTTGCGGTACGGCTCGGTGTCGACGATGCCGTTGGCACGCAGCACCTTGGCGATCGCGGTCGCGTCCACCCCGTCGGCGAAGTCGACGGTGGCGACCACGTTGGAGCGCAGCGCCGGGTCGGACACGAACGGGGTGGCGAACGCGGAGCGCTCGGCCCAGCCGTACACGATGCCGGCGCTCTCGGCGGTGCGCTTGGCCGCCCAGGCCAGCCCGCCCTGACCGTTCATCCAGTCGGTCTGCTCGGCGGCCAGGAAGATGGTGGCCAGCGCCGGGGTGTTGTACGTCTGCTCCAGCCGCGAGTTGTCGATCGCGGTGACCAGGTCGAGGAAGGCCGGGATGTAGCGGCCCGACGACTTGATCTCGGTGGCCCGGTCGAGCGCGGCCGGCGACATCAGCGCCAGCCAGAGACCGCCGTCGGAGCCGAAGCACTTCTGCGGGGCGAAGTAGTAGACGTCGGTCTCGGAGACGTCGACGTCCAGGCCGCCGGCCCCGGAGGTGGCGTCGACGAGCAGCAGTGAGCCCTCGTCCGCGCCGGGCACCCGGCCGATCGGCACCGCCACGCCGGTGGAGGTCTCGTTGTGCGGGGTGGCGTAGACGTCCACGCCGGCTTCGGCGGTGAGCGTGGGGGCGCTGCCCGCCTCGGACTTGCGGACGGTCGGCTCGCCCAGGAACGGCGCGTCCTTGACCGACTTGGCGAACTTCGCGCCGAACTCGCCGAAGCTGGCGAACTGGGCCCGGTCGCGGACCAGGCCGAACGTGGCGACCTCCCAGAACGCGGTGGTGCCGCCGTTGCCGATGATCACCTCGTAGCCCTCGGGCAGGGAGAAGAACTCGGCCAGGCCGCGGCGCAGCCGGGCGACCTGGTCGCGGACCGTCTTCTGCCGGTGCGACGTGCCCAGGTAGCTGGTGGCGACGTCGGCGAGCGCGGAGACCGCCGCCGGGCGGACCTTGGACGGCCCGCAGCCGAATCGTCCGTCGGCGGGCCTGAGGTCGTCGGGAATCCGGATGGTCGGTGCGTCAGCCACGGTTGTCTCGATCCTTCCGCATGGGCGAGGGCGGGCCTTCCTGCGGGCGCGGAGCGCCGACCGGCTCGTGCGCCGGGCGCACGGGACGGCCGGGATCCGAACCCGGCCGGCAGCGCTGCCGGCCCCCATCCTCGCACCCGACCGGCCGCGACCGGCCGTTCGTCCCACCCCCAGCCCTGAGGCGTACGACACAGGGCGGGTGTTAAGAAGGGGCCCCGCCTATGCAGAATGCGTTAAGCGGGGGCCCCTCCTTCTATCTCAGACGTTGTGCGGGATGGCGTCCCAACCCTCGACCTGCTGCGGCTTGCGGGTGCCCGGGCCGACGTAGGTGGCGGACGGGCGGACCAGCCGCTGGAGCTTCTTCTGCTCCAGGATGTGCGCGGACCAGCCGCCCATCCGGGCGCAGGTGAACATCGAGGTGAACATGTGCGCCGGGACCTCGGCGAAGTCCAGCACCACGGCCGACCAGAACTCGACGTTCGTGGCGAGGACGCGGTCCGGGCGGCGGGCCTGAAGCTCGGCCAGGGCGGCCTTCTCCAGCGCCTCGGCGACCTCGAAGCGCGGCGCGCCCAGCTCCTTGGCGGTGCGCCGGAGCACGCGGGCGCGCGGGTCCTCGGCCCGGTAGACCCGGTGCCCGAAGCCCATCAGCCGCTCGCCGCGGTCGAGCACGCCCTTGACGTAGCCCTCGGCGTCGCCGCCGCGCTCGACCGCCTCCAGCATGCTGAGCACCCGGGACGGCGCGCCGCCGTGCAGCGGGCCGGAGAGGGCGCCGATGCCGGAGGAGATGCACGCCGCGGCGTCCGCCCCGGTGGAGGCGACGATCCGGGCGGTGAAGGTGGAGGCGTTCAGGCCGTGCTCGGCGGCCGAGATGAAGTAGGCGTCGACGGCCTTGACGTGCCGCGGGTCGGGCTCACCCCGCCAGCGCTTCATGAACCGCTCGACGATGGTCTCCGCCTTGTCGATCTCCTTCTGCGGCACCGCCGGCAGGCCCAGCCCGCGCGCCGACTGGGCGACGAAGGAGAGCGCGGTGACCGACACCCGGGCCAGGTCCTCGCGGGCCTGGACGTCGGAGATGTCGAGGAGCTGGCTGAGCCCCCAGTACGGGGCCAGCATGGCGACCGCGGACTGCACGTCGACGCGGATGTCGCCGGAGTGCACCGGCACCGGGAACGGCTCGGCCGGCGGCAGGCCCGGCCCGAACCGGCCGTCCACCAGCAGCGCCCAGACGTTGCCGAAGGAGACCTGGCCGATCAGATCCTCGATGTCCACGCCCCGGTAGCGCAGCGATCCACCCGCGCGGTCGGGTTCGGCGATCTGGGTCTCGAAGGCTACGACGCCCTCCAGGCCCGGTTTGAAATCGGACATGTCGTCTCCAGGCTTCCGGTGCGGTGCGCCCGGCGGGCTGATCCAGCCCCGCAGCTCAGGCGACCTTCAGGGATGTGGTTCGTGACATCTTGCCCGGTGGGTAACCAGGTCCGCGACCCACAGCCACTGTGCGCCACGCGACATCCCCGCCGGTGGACACCCGTTCGGGTGGGGGAAGACTGTTCGTCGGGGCCTGGCCAGCGTCGGGGGACGCCGGTGCGCCCGGGAGAGGGACGGCGAGAGTGACAGGCGACACATCCGCCCCGGCCGGCATGCGTAACGAGTACGCCGCCGACCTGGGCCTGACCAAGGCGGACCTGGCCGCGGACTGGACCACGCAGTTCGCCCGCTGGTTCGCCGACGCGGTGGCGCACCCGCTGCCGGAGCCGAACGCGATGGTGCTCGGCACCGCCGACGACCGCGGCCGACCCAGTGGCCGCACCGTGCTGCTGAAGGGGTACGACCCGGAGGGCTTCGTCTTCTTCACCAACCACCACTCGCGCAAGGGCGCCGAGTTGACCGCCAACCCCTGGGCCAGCCTGGTCTTTCCGTGGTTTCCGATGCAGCGGCAGGTGACCGTCACCGGCCGGGTGGAGCGGGTCGACCGGGCCGAGACCGAGACGTACTTCGCCAGCCGGCCGCGCGGCTCGCAGCTCGGCGCGTGGGCCAGCACCCAGTCCGAGGTGGTGCCGGACCGGGCCGCGCTGGACGCCGCGTACCGGGCGGCGACGGAGCGGTTCACCGGCGTCGAGCCGGTCCCCGCACCGCCGCACTGGGGTGGGTTCCGGGTCCGCCCGGAGACGGTGGAGTTCTGGCAGGGACGGGCCGGCCGGCTGCACGACCGGCTGCGGTTCCGACGTACCACCGGGGACGTCTGGGCCGTCGAGCGGCTCGCGCCGTGACGGAAATCACCAAAGCCCGGGCGCGTGAACCGCGTCGCTGGGCGATCGACCTGCGTCCGCTGGGCGTGCCGGCGTACCGGCGGGTGTGGCTCGGCAACGCGGTGGCGATGTTCGGCTTCCAGTTCACCGCGGTCGCGGTGCCGGTGGAGATGTTCGACCTCACCGGCGGCTCGTTCTGGGTCGGGCTGCTCGGCGTCGCCGGGTTCGTACCGCTGCTGGTCTTCGGGCTCTGGGGCGGCGCGGTCGCGGACGCCCGGGACCGGCGGCGGGTGCTGCTCGCCGCCGGCACCCTGCTCTGGGCCGCGACGCTCGGGCTGCTGGTGCAGTCCCTGGCCGGGGCGCGCAGCCCGGTGCTGCTCCTGCTGCTCGTGGGCGTGCAGGCGGTGGCGTTCGCGATCACCTCGCCGGCCCGCAGCGCGATCCTGCCCCGGCTGGTGCCGGCCGAGCTGGTCCCGGCGGCCACCACGCTGAACTACACCACGTTTACCGCCGCGGCCGTCTTCGGCCCGCTGGCCGCCGGGCTGATCTTCGCCGGCTGGCGCGTCGACGCGGCGCTGCCCATCGCGTACGGGTTGGACGCGCTGCTGTTCACCGTCTCGCTCTGGGCCACGCTGCGGCTGCCGGCGATGCCGCCCGAGCCGGAGCCGGGCGGCGGCGTCCGCCGGGCGGGGCTGGGCAGCATCGTCGACGGCTTCCGCTACCTGGCCACCACGCCGGTGCTGCTGCTCTCCTTCGCCATCGACCTGATCGCGATGATCCTGGCCATGCCGCGGGCGCTCTTCCCGGAGCTGGCCCAGGACCGCTTCGGCGGCGGCGCGGCGGTCGGCTGGCTCTACAGCTCCATCGCCATCGGCGCGATGCTCGGCGGTCTCACCTCCGGCTGGATCGGCCGGGTCCGCCGGCAAGGGCTGGCGCTCGCCGTGGCGGTGGTCGGCTGGGGCGTGGCGATCGCGTTCGCCGGGCTGGCCGGCCGGCTCTGGCTGGCGGTGCTGCTGCTCGGCGTGGCCGGCGCCGCCGACCTGGTGAGCGCGACCCTGCGGCAGTCGATGCTGCTGGTGTACGCGCCGGACCGGATGCGCGGCCGGCTCCAGGGCGTGAACACGGTGGTGGTGGCCGGCGGCCCGCGCCTGGGTGACCTGCGGGCCGGCGCGACGGCCGCCGGGTTCGGCACCGGCTTCGCCATGGTCGGTGGCGGGATCGCCGCGGCCGTGCTGGCGACGCTGCTGGTGGTGGCGTTCCCGGCGCTGCTGCGCTATCGCGCCACCACCCCCGCCGAGGAACGCCGCTGACGATAGGGTCGCCGAATGGGGATCGACGCGCAGGCACCGTCCGGGGCACAGTGGACCATTTCCGCCGACGGCCACGAGGCCGTCGTGGTGGCGGTCGGCGGTGGGCTGCGGGCCTACCGCCACGACGGGGTGGACTACCTCGACGGGTACGCCGAGGACGAGTTGAGCCCCGGCTCGGCCGGCCACGTGCTGGCGCCCTGGCCGAACCGCATCCGCGACGGCGCGTACACGTTCGGGGGCCGCTCGTTCCAGCTCGACCTGACCGAGCCGGAACGGCACAACGCCCTGCACGGCCTGGTCGACTGGGCCCGGTGGGAGCTGATCGAGCAGTCGCCCGCGAGCGTGACGATCGGCTACGACCTGCCGCCCACCCCCGGCTACCCGTGGGCGCTGCGGCTGCGCAGCCGGTGGAGCGTCGGCCCGGACGGCCTGCACGCCGCGCACGAGGTGACGAACCTGGCCGCCGAGGCGGCGCCGTTCGGCTTCTCCGTGCACCCCTACTTCCAGCTGCCCAAGGTCGCCGTGGACGACCTGCTGCTGAGCGTGCCGGGGCGCAGGCGGGTGCTGGTGGACGGCCGGCTGCTGCCGGTGGCGGCGACCGAGGTCGCCGGGACGGAATACGACTTCACCACGCCCCGCTCGATCGGCGGCCTGGTGCTCGACCTGGCCTTCGGTGACGTGCGGCGGGACGCCGACGGCGGCTCGGCGGTGACGCTCGGCGCGCCGGACGGCACGACCGGGCTGCGGATCTGGGCGGACCGCGAGTTCGGCTGGTGGCAGGTGTTCACCGGGGACACGCTCGGCGGTGAGCGGCACCGCCGCTCCGTCGCGGTGGAGCCGATGACCTGCCCGCCGGACGCGTTCCGGTCCGGCAAGGACCTGATCACGCTCGATCCGGGGCAGACCTGGCGGGGTGCCTGGGGCGTCCGGCCGGCGGTCTGAGCGTGGAGTTCGCCGAGGTCGTCCGGCGTCGCCGGATGGTACGCAACTACGACCCCGACCGGCCGGTGCCACCGGAGACCGTGGACCGGCTGCTGGCGCACGCGGTCCGGGCCCCGTCGGCCGGTTTCGCCCAGGGCTGGGGCTTCCTCGTGTTGGAGGAGCCGGCGGACCGGGACCGGTTCTGGGCGGCGGCCACCCCGGACGGCGGCGGCCGGGAACGCTGGCTGGCCGGCATGCGCCGGGCGCCGCTGATCGTGGTGCCGCACGCCAACCGCGACGCCTACCTCGACCGGTACGCCGAGCCGGACAAGGGCTGGGCGGACCGCGCCGAGGAGCGCTGGCCGGTGCCCTACTGGTACGTGGACACCGGCTTCGCCGCGCTGCTGATGCTGCTGACCGCCGTGGACGAGGGGCTCGGCGCCTGCTTCTTCGGCATCCCGCCGCAGCGGATCGAGGCGTACCGGGACGCCTTCGGGGTACCGCCGGAACTGCACCCGATCGGTGCCGTCACCATCGGTTATCGAGCTGTCGACCATCGGTCACCGTCGCTTCGCCGGGGGCGGCGTCCGGTGGATGATGTGGTGCGGCGGGGGCGGTGGAGCTGAGCGGCTAGGCTGGCACCCACATCGTCAGCCGGGCCTGGGGGAGGAGAGCGCGCCGTGATCTTCAGGGCGGTCCGGGACGGTCGTCCCTACCCGGAGCACAACTTCACGTTGAAGCAGTGGGCGGAGATCCCACCGCGTCCACTGCGGCTGGACCAGCTCATCACCACCAAGCGCGAGTTGGCGCTGGACAAGCTGCTCGCGGAGGACTCCACCTTCTACGGCGACCTCTTCCCGCACGTGGTGCAGTGGAGCGGCGGCCTCTACCTGGAGGACGGCCTGCACCGGGCGTTGCGTGCGGCGTTGCAGCAGCGCAACCAGATCCACGCCCGGGTGCTCGTGCTCGGCGAGCAGGGCGAGTGACGGCGTGACCGCTCTCGACCTGCTCGACGTCGACGCGTCACTGAGCGAGGAGGAGCGGCAGATCCGCGCCGTCGTGCGCCAGCTCGTGACCGACCGGGTACGCCCGCACGTCGCCGGCTGGTATGAGGACGGCGACGTGCCGGCCCGCGAGCTGGCCCGCGAGTTCGGCAAGCTCGGCCTGCTCGGCATGCACCTGACCGGGTACGGCTGCGCCGGCGCGTCCGCCGTCGCGTACGGGCTGGCCTGCCTGGAGTTGGAGGCCGGCGACTCCGGTGTCCGCTCGCTGGTGTCGGTGCAGGGCTCGCTCGCCATGTACGCGATCTGGCGCTTCGGCAGCGAGGAGCAGAAGCAACGCTGGCTGCCGGCCATGGCGACCGGCGACGCGATCGGCTGCTTCGGCCTGACCGAGCCGGACCACGGCTCCGACCCGGCGTCGATGGCCACCCGGGCGCGCCGGGACGGCGACGACTGGATCCTCACCGGCGGCAAGATGTGGATCACGAACGCGCCGATCGCCGACGTCGCCGTGATCTGGGCCCGCACCGACTCCGGCGTGCGGGGTTTTGTCGTACCCATGGACACGCCGGGTGTGACGGCGCGCGAGATCCGGCGGAAGATGTCCCTCCGTGCCTCGCTCACCGGCGAGATCGCGCTCGACGACGTGCGGCTGCCGGCGGACGCGCAACTGCCCGACGCGGCCGGGCTGAAAGCGCCGCTGAGCTGCCTGACCGAGGCCCGGCACGGCATCGTCTGGGGCGCGCTCGGCGCGGCCCGCGACTGCCTGGAAACCGCCTTGTCGTACGCGACCACCCGAACCCAGTTCGGTCGGCCGCTCGCCGGCTTCCAGCTCACCCAGGCCAAGCTCGCCGACATGGCGGTGGAGTGGAACAAGGGGCTGCTGCTGGCGCTGCACCTGGGCCGGCTCGCCGACGCCGGGGCGCTGCGGCCCGAGCAGGTGAGCGTGGGCAAGCTGAACAACGTGCGGGAGGCGCTCGACATCGCCCGGCAGTGCCGCACCATTCTCGGCGCGAACGGCGTCTCGGGGGACTACCCGGTGATGCGGCACGCCAACAATCTGGAGAGCGTGCTCACCTACGAGGGCACCTCGGAAATCCACCAGCTCGTCATCGGTCAGCGGCTGACCGGCCTCTCCGCCTTCTCCTGACCTGCGGTTCTCCCCGATCGCGGCACTCGACGCGCGAGTGTCGCACGCTACCCGTACCGTCATTGTCAGTCGATGTGTCGGACGAGGACGGTGAGTGGCGATGGCCCGCGATGGTGACATCAACCAGCCCACCAGGGAGTTTCCGGAATACCCCACCAGCGAGTCCCTGCACGACCGGGCGGAGCCGCCGGTCGGGCCGGAGCCGGGCGCCCCGCCGCCCCCGGCCGGCAGCCCCGCGCGCGGCCTGCTCTGGGTGCTCGGCGTGGCCGCGCTGGCGGTGGTGGTGCTGCTCGGCGTGCAGGCGACAAACCTGCTGCCCGACTTCCGCAACCCGTTCGCCAAGGAGCAGACCGACCGCAGCCAGCCGCCGCTGCTCAAGTCGATCCGCGACCTGAGCCGCTACGTCGCCGCGGAAGGCAACTTCCAGGTGGTGGTCGACGTGCAGAAGGACCGGCGCAACGTGCCCGACTTCCTGCTCAACGAGCGCACGCTCTTCGTCGGGGCGGGCCGGGTCGAGGCGTACGTCGACTTCGCGAAGATTGGCGACGGGGCCGTGGTGGCCTCCGAGGACGGCAAGTCCGTCGAGATCAAGCTCCCCGCGCCGCAGCTCGGCGAGACCGACCTGGACATGGACAAGAGCTACGTCTTCGAGGAGCAGCGCGGCCTGATCAACCGGCTCAACGACCTGGTGGCGGGCGACCCCAACCGGCAGCAGCAGATCTACAAGCTGGCCGAGGACCGCATCACCTCGGCCGCCCGGGACAGCGGCATGGCCGCCCGGGCCGAGGAGAACACCCGCAAGATGCTGGAGGGGCTGCTGCGCTCCCTCGGGTACGAGAAGGTCACCGTCACCTATACGGCCCCCTGACCTCGGTTTCGCGCTGCCCTGACTTGTTGTTCCCTGCCCCGCCCCGGCCTTGTTCAGCCGGGGCGGGCGTGTGTCGGGTCAGCGGGTGATTCAGTGGTCGGGTCAGCGGCTGGTTCAGCGAGTGGTTCAGCGGGTGGCGAGGTAGCGGTCCTCGTTCGGCATCAGCACCCACAGGATCAGGTAGATGATCACCTGGGTGCCGGGCAGCAGCAGCGACAGCAGGAACAGCAGCCGGACCATCCCGGCCGACATGCCGAACCGCTGCGCCAGGCCGGCGCAGACGCCGGCGATCATGCGCCCCTCGCGGGGCCGGACCAGTTTGCGACTCATCGTCGTCTCCCACTTCTGCGGCGATCCGCCGCGCTGATTCCACGGTAGGAAGGGGTGCGCGCCGCGCCCTCGGCCCCGAGGAGGATTCGGCGACCCGGGCACCCGTAGGTGCTTACCCCGGAGCGCCCCTTCCGACGCGCCAACCCTGCCCGTGCCGGAAGGTGTGGTGGGGAGGTCCCTGGGGTTTGGGTGCGGTTGTGGTTGCCAGAGCGACAACGAACGCACCCAAAGGCCGTAGGTGGAACAGCTTGGGCGGGGCGGTCCGGTGAGTCGTTCGGGTCGTGGGAAGGGGCTCCCGAGACGCGGGAACACGCACTTGATCGACTCCATTTCGCCGAAGTGGCGGGGTCGAGCGGGTGAGGATACCGCCACCTCGCCGAAGTGGAGTCGATCAAGACGCCGGCGCGGGGCCGGTCGCCGCCTGAAAAGGGGGGCCGGAGTATGGGGTGGGGGTGGGCAACTGGGTGGGTGGGTAGGCTTGCGGGTCGGGCGCCCCCACCCTGGGCGTCGGTCGTCGACCCTCGGACAGCGGGGGCGCGGCACACGCACCGGTTCGGAACCGCACAACGGGGACGACGGCGAGGAAAGTGCAGCGATGATCAGTGTTTTCGATCTTTTCAGTGTCGGTATCGGGCCGTCCAGCTCGCACACCGTCGGGCCGATGCGGGCCGCCCGTACGTTCGTGGGTGGCCTGAAGGCCGACGGGCAGCTCGCCGACGTCGCCCGGGTGCAGGCGGAGCTGTTCGGGTCGCTCGGCGCCACCGGCCACGGCCACGGCAGTGACCGGGCGGTGCTGCTCGGGCTGGAGGGTGAGTCGCCGGAGGCGGTCGACACCGACGAGGTCGGGTCGCGGGTGGCGCGGATCCGGGCCGAGCGGCGGCTCAGCCTGCTGGGCTGCCAGGAGATCGACTTCGACCCGGACCGGGATCTGGTGCTGCACCGCCGGCGCTCGCTGCCGTACCACCCGAACGGGATGACGTTCGCGGCCTTCGACGCGGACGGGAACGAGGTACGGGCGCGCAGCTACTACTCGGTCGGTGGCGGGTTCGTGGTGGACGAGGCGGCGGCCGGGGCGGACCGGATCAGGCCGGACAACACGCCGGTGCGGCATCCGTTCCGGACCGGGGCGGAACTCCTCGACGTCACCGCGGAGACCGGCCTGTCGATAAGTGCGGTGATGCTCGCCAACGAGCTGTCCTGGCGCGGCGAGGCGGACGTGCGCGCCGGGCTGCTGGACATCTGGCGGGTGATGCGGGAGTGCGTGGAGAACGGCTGCACCCGCGACGGCGTACTCCCCGGGGGGTTGAAGGTCCGTCGCCGCGCCGCCGAGCTGCGGCGCGGCCTGGAGACGGAGAGCGGCCCCGGCGATCCGCTGCGCGCGATGGACTGGGTGACGTTGTTCGCGCTCGCGGTCAACGAGGAGAACGCGGCCGGCGGTCGGGTGGTCACCGCGCCGACGAACGGCGCCGCCGGGATCATCCCGGCCGTGTTGCACTACTACACCCGGTTCGTGCCGGGGGCCTCCGAGGACGGGGTGGTCCGGTTCCTGCTGGCGGCCGGCGCGATCGGCGTGCTGTTCAAGGAGAACGCGTCGATCTCCGGTGCGGAGGTCGGTTGCCAGGGCGAGGTCGGTTCGGCGTGCTCGATGGCGGCGGCCGGGCTGGCCGAGGCGATGGGCGGCACGCCGGAGCAGGTGGAGAACGCCGCCGAGATCGGCATGGAGCACAACCTGGGGCTCACCTGCGACCCGGTCGGCGGGCTGGTGCAGATCCCGTGCATCGAGCGGAACGCGGTGGCGAGCATCAAGGCGATCACGGCGGCGCGGCTGGCGTTGCGCGGTGACGGGGTGCACCACGTGTCGCTGGACAAGGTGATCAAGACGATGCGGGAGACCGGCGCGGACATGAAGGTCAAGTACAAGGAGACGGCGCGGGGCGGGCTCGCGGTCAACGTGATCGAGTGCTGACCTCGTTGGGGTGATCCGCCGCTGACCGCCGCCGCGCCGGCAGGAGAAGGCGCGAGGATGGTGCGGTGACGTCAGGCGTCGCGGCGCTCTGGTCCGCCCGCACCTCGCTGCGCATCCTGGTCCGGCGGGATCTCGCGGTGAAGTACCAGCAGTCGGTGCTGGGTTACCTCTGGTCGCTCATCGAACCGCTCGGCATGGGCCTGATCTACTGGTTCGTCTTCGGCGTGCTCTATTCCGGGGCGACCCGGCGGCACCTGGGGGAGGCGGCCGGCTCGTACCCGCTGTTCCTGATCACCGGGATCTTCGCCTGGATGTGGGCCAGCTCGGCGTTGACCGAGGCGGCGAACGCGCTCACCGGACAGGCCCGGCTGATCACCACGATGAACCTGCCCCGGCCGATCTTCCCGATCGGCCGGGTCGCCGGCCGTTTCGCCGAGTACCTGGCCGGCCTGCCGATCCTGGTCGCCATCGCGGCGCTCTACGCGGCCCAGGGGAAGATCCACCCGGGCTGGAGCCTGCTCGCGTTGCCGCTGGCGGTGAGCGTGCAGTTCGTGCTGCTCGTCGGACTGGCCCTGCTGCTGTCGGCGGGCAACGTGCTGATGCGCGACATCGAGCGGACCATGCGGCTGGTCATCCGGCTGCTGTTCTACGCCACTCCGATCATCTATCCGTTCAACCTGGTCCGTGACTCCGGCATGCCGGGCTGGCTCAAGCTCGGGTACGAGCTGAACCCGCTGGTCGGGATCTTCCAACTGCATCACGCGGTCTGGTATCCGGACGAGTTCCCGGACGCCCGGCTGCTCACCGTGACCGTGGCGGGCAGCGTGCTGGTGTTCGTGCTCGGCTGGTGGGCGTTCCGCCGGCTGGAACCGGCCGTGCTGAAGGAACTCTGAGTGGCGGCGATCATCGAGGCGGACGGGCTCGGCATCCGGTTCGTCCGCAACCGCCGCCGCCAGCTCCGGCTGCGGGAACTGCTCATCCACCGGGGGGCCCGCGACCCGGACGCCGGCCGGTTCTGGCCGCTGCGGGACCTGTCGTTCCGGGTCGAGCCGGGCGAGACGGTCGGTGTGGTGGGGCGCAACGGCACCGGCAAGAGCACGCTGCTGCGGTTGATCGCCGGCGTGCTGATCCCGGACGAGGGCGCGATCCGGGTGCACGGCCGGGTCGCGCCGCTGCTGGAACTGTCCGCCGGGTTCTCCGGCGACCTGACCGGGCGGGAGAACCTCTACCTCGTGGGCGGGCTGCACGGGCTCTCCTCCGCGTACCTGCGCCGGCACTTCGACGAGATCGTCGCGTTCGCCGGTGAGCAGGTGGAACGCGCCATCGACACGTCGGTGCGGCACTACTCGTCGGGGATGAAGGTGCGGCTGGGCTTCGCGGTGATCACGCACCTGCCGCACCCGGTGCTGTTGGTCGACGAGGTGACCGCGGTCGGGGACGCGGAGTTCCGCGCCAAGTGCTATGCGACCATCGAGCGACTTCTCGCGGAAGGGCGCACGCTGGTGCTGGTGTCACACAACGACAAGGACCTCACCCGGTTCTGCAGTCGGGGGCTCTACCTCGACGCCGGACGGTTGACCGTCGACGGGACGATCGACGAGGCGTTGCGCGCCTACGCCGACGCGGCGCAGCGGTGACGCTCGCGATCGTGCTCGCCGCCGAGCCGGCGTCGGGCGGAGCCATTGGACCGGCGGCGGGCGGGGCCACCGTAGGCGAAGAGCCGCTGGTCGCGCAGTGGCGGCGGGCCGGCGCGGACGACGTGCGGGTGGCCGCCGACCTGTCCGAGCTGGCCGATCTGGTGGCCGCCGCGACCGGCCCGGTGCTTGTCAGCGGTGTCGACCTGGTGGCGCACACGGCCGTACTCAGGCATCTCGCGACCAGCCCGGTCGGGCCGACGGTGGCGCTCGTGCTCACCGATCCGCCGGCCGACGGCCGGGCGACGGTGCGGGAGGAGCGCGGCCAGGTGGTCGCGGTCGGCGACGCGGACGCGACCGGCGTGTTCGGTGGCGCGCTGCGGGTCGGCGTGGCCGACCTGCCGGCGCTCGCCGACGCCGCCCGCGCAGCGGCTGCGCCGTTCGGCGGCGTCGCGGCGGCCGGGCCGTCGACCGGGCCCTTCGGCGGCGTCGAGGCGGCCGGACCTTCGACCGGGCCGATGGGCGGCGCCGAGGCGGCGGGGCCGGCGACCGTGGTCGGCGGGCCGCTCGCCGCGGTGGACCGGCTCGTGGCCGAACTCGCGGCCCGGGGCACGCTGATCTTCGCCCACCGGGTACGCCTGCTCGTGGCGCACCGGGTCGGCGACGCGGCCGAACGGGCGGACGCCGAGGCGGCGGTGGCGGCGGTCGACGAGGACCGGGCCGAGCTGAGGTTGTCGGTGAAGGAACGCGACGACTTTTTCACCACGTTCTTCGTCAGCACCTGGTCGCCGTACGTCACGAAGGCGTCGGCCCGGATCGGGATCGGGCCGACCGGGGTCACGATGGTCTCGGTGGCGTTCGCGGTGGCGGCGGCGGTGCTGTTCGGCGCGGGCGGGCGGCCCGCGCTGGTGGCCGGCGCGGTCCTGCTCTACCTGGGTTTCGTGCTCGACTGTGTGGACGGGCAGTTGGCCCGCTACACCCGGCACTTCAGCGCCTGGGGCGGCTGGCTGGACACGATGGCCGACCGGTTCAAGGAGTACGTGGTCTACGCCGGGCTCGGCTTCGGGGCCACGCACGCAGGGTTCCGCTACGGCTGGGCGTTGGCGCTTGCCGCGATGACGTTGCAGACCGTGCGGCACATGACCGACACCTGGTACGGCGCGCTGCACGACGAGGCGGCCCGGCGGCCGAAGGTGGTCGGCGGGGACGCGGGCGGGATCGGCGGGAAGTTGAACGCCGCGTCGACCCGGGTGCAGGCGGACACCGGCTCGGTGTCGTACTGGCTGAAGCGGACCGTGGTGTTCCCGATCGGTGAGCGGTGGGCGTTGATCGCGGTGGCGACCGCGCTGTTCGGGCCGCTCGTGGCGCTCTGCGCGGTGCTGCTCTGGGGCGCGCTGGCGTTCGCGTACACCGGGGGGTTGCGGACCTTGCGGGCGCGGTGGATGCGGGTGCCGGTGCTGACCACTGTCGACGCGGGTCTGCACCGTGACGACGGCCCGCTGGCCCGGGTGCTGCCGGTGGCGCGTCGGCCGCTGGTGTCGGCGGCGCTCGGCGCGCTGGCCTCGGTGGCGTTGCTGGTCTGGGCGTGGTGGGCGACCCGGCGGGACGGTACGCCGCCGGCCTGGCCGGTGGCCGTCGCCTTGGTGGTGCTGCTGGTCGCGGCGCTCGGCGCGCGGGCGCGGCACGACGGTCCGTTGGACTGGCTGGTGCCGGCCGCGTTGCGGGCCGCCGAGTATCTGTTCGCCATCGCGGTGGGGGTGGTCGGGCGGGCGCCGGTCTGGTTGATCTTCGGGTACGTGCTGGTGCTCACGCTGCACCACTACGACCTGACGGCGCGGTTGGAGAAGCGGCAGGCGGCCCCGCCGTTGCACACCGCCACGCTGGGCTGGGAGGGGCGTTCACTGCTGCTGACCGCAGCGGCAATTACCGGTTTTGTGAGCTTCGCTCTGGCTACACTTACTGCGTACCTTTTCGTGGTTTTTGTTGCGAGTGTGGTCCTCGCCTGGGTGGTCCTGCCGACCCGCGCCCGTGGGGGTGCGCGCTCGCCGGGCTGACGGAGGGCGGGCCGGCATGACCTTGATCAGCTTCGTCGTGCCGGCCTACCGGGTGCAGGGCTACCTGCGGGAATGCCTGGACTCGATCCTCGGCCAATCGTTCGGCGACATCGAGGTCATCGGGGTGGACGACGCCTCACCCGACGACAGCGGCGAGATCCTGGCCGAGTACGCGGACCGCGACCCCCGGGTCCAAGCGGTCCGGCTCACCGAGAACATCGGGCTCGGTCCGGCCCGCAACGTCGGGCTGGACCGAGCCTCCGGTGACTACGTGTGGTTCGTCGACGGGGACGACTGGCTGGTGCCCGGCTGCCTGCCGCACGTCGCCGACCGGCTCCGCGACACCCGCCCGGACGTGCTGATCGTGGATCACGTCCGGGCGCACTGGAACAACGTCGGCACCCGCAGCGCCATGCGCGACGTGTTCCCTGACCCGCCCGGCGCGGCGACGTTCGCGCTGCCGGAGCGGCCGGAGACGCTGCGGCTGCTGCACACCGCCTGGAACCGGCTGGTCCGCCGGGAGTTCCTGGTCGAGCGCGGGCTCCGCTTCGCCCCCGGATGGTACGAGGACGTGTCGTTCAGCTATCCGGCGCTGATGGCCGCCGAGCGGATCGGGGTGCTGGACCGGATCTGTCTCCACTACCGGCAGCGGCGGACCGGCGCGATCACCCGCACCCGGGGCGACCGGCACTTCGAGGTCTTCGCCCAGTGGCACCGCGTGTTCGCGCTGATCGACACATGGGGGATGGACGAGCTGCGGCCGGCGATCTTCGAGCGGATGATCTGGCACTACCTGACCGTGCTCGGCAACGGCGCGCGGATCGCGCCCGAGCTGCGGGCGCCGTTCTTCGCCCAGATGCACGCCGACTACCTCCAGTTCCGGCCGCCGGCGGGCTATCCGGTCCCACCCGGGGTGGAGGGGCTGAAGCACCGGCTGGTGGCGGCCGGCCGGTGGCGGACGTTCAGCGCGTTGCGCGGCGCGCACCAGACCGGGGAGACCGCCCGGCGGACGGCGGGCCGGGTCCGGCGGCGGTTGGTGCCGGTGGTGCGGCGGGCGCGGGACGGCGCGTTGCTCGAGTACTACCGGGCCGAGCTGCACCGGCCGATCGATCCGACGCTGGCGGTGTACGCGGCGTACTGGTACCGGGGTTACTCGTGCAACCCGGCGGCCGTCTACGAGGCGGCCCGCCGGCTCGCCCCGCAGGTGCGCGGCGTCTGGATCGTCCGGCGGGACCGGGTGGCCGCGCTGCCGGCGGGCGTGGAGTACGTCGTCGCCGGCACCCGCGAGTGTTACCGGGTGCTGGCCCGGGCCCGCTGGCTGGTCAACAACGTCAACTTTCCGGACTTCGTCCGCAAGCGCCCCGGCTCGGTGCACGTGCAGACCCACCACGGCACGCCGGTGAAGGTGATGGGGCTGGACCAGCAGCGCTACCCGGTGGGCGCGACGGGCATGAACTTCGCCGGCCTGCTGCGCCGGGTGGACCGCTGGGACTACAGCGTCACCTCGAACAGCTTCTCCACCCAGATGTGGGAGCGGGCGTACCCGGCCGACTACACCACGCTTGAGGTCGGCTACCCGCGTAACGACCGGCTGGCCCGCGCCACCGTCGAGGAGTGCCGCCGGGTCCGTGCCGCGCTGGGCCTCGGGGCGGAGGAGTACGTGGTGCTCTACGCGCCCACCCACCGGGAGCACCTGCCCGGCTGGCGGCCACCGTTCGACCCGGACCGGCTGCTCGACGTGCTCGGGCCGAACGGGCGGCTGTTGATGCGTAGCCACTACTTCCACGACCGGGAGCGGCTGCCGCACGGGCCGGCGGCGGGCCGGGTGCTCGACGTCAGCGCCCACGATCGGGTCGAGGACCTGTATCTGGCCGCGGACGTGCTCGTCACCGACTATTCCTCGGCGATGTTCGACTACGCCGTGCTGGATCGGCCGATCGTGGTGTACGCCCCGGACTGGGACGCGTACCGGGTGGCCCGGGGCGTCTACTTCGACCTGCTGGCCGAGCCGCCGGGCGCGGTCGCGACGGACTTCCCCGGGCTGCTGGACCTCTTCCGAGCCGGCGCGGTGCGGGCCGGAACCGCCGAGCGGGCGCGGGCGGCGTTCCGGGCCCGGTTCTGCGCGCTCGACGACGGGCAGGCCGCCGAGCGGGTGGTACGCCGGGTGTTTCTCGACGAACCGGCATGAAAGTGGTTACTCGCAGGTCACTTAACGGTGGAGCTTGACGATTACCCCGTAATAGGACTGTCACGAACCGAACATGGCACGTTTACCCGATGTGCGAACCCGATGATCCTGGCCACAGTCAGTTCCGGGTTCGGGCGAACAACTGGGGAGGTGACGGTGAGCACCGTCGCGCTCAAAGATGTCACCAAGGTGTTCCAAGACGGGACGATCGCGGTAGACACCATAAATCTGGACGTCAACGATGGTGAGTTCATGGTCCTGCTCGGCCCCTCGGGCTGCGGCAAGTCCACCGTGCTGCGGATGGTGGCCGGGCTTGAGGATCCGACCTCGGGCGCGGTCCTGCTCGACGGCGAGCTCGCCAATGATCTACCACCGCGGGACCGGAAGATCGCCATGGTCTTCCAGGATTTCGCGCTCTATCCGCACATGACAGTCGGCGACAACATCGGATTTCCGCTGCGCCTGAGCGGCGTCGAGCCGGGATCACGCGGCGAGCGGATCCAGGACGTGGCGGGCGCGCTTGGCATCGGCGACGTGCTCGCGCGCAAGCCGAGCCAGCTCTCCGGCGGCCAGCGGCAGCGGGTGGCCATGGGCCGGGCCATCGTGCGCCGGCCCGGCCTCTTCCTGATGGACGAGCCGCTGTCGAACCTCGACAGCGGCCTCCGTGCCGAGCTGCGGGCGGAGATCTCCGGGCTCACCCGGGAGCTGGGCGTCACCACCATCTACGTCACCCACGACCAGGCCGAGGCGCTCACCATGGCCGACCGGGTCGCCATCATGCGCAAGGGCGTGCTCCAGGACGTGGGCACCCCGACCCAGGTGTACGGGCGACCGGCGACGCTCTACGTCGCCGCGTTCCTCGGCAGCCCCCGGATGAACCTGCTGGAGGCGTCGGTCTATGTCCACCTCGACCGGTACATCGCGCTGAATCTCGGTGAGCAGTCGCTCTACCTGCCCTGGGACGACATCCGCAGCCGCGCCGTGGCGCATTACCACGGCGAGCGGATCGTGGTCGGCCTGCGCGCCGAGGCGCTGACCCCGGTGGCCCCCGACACGGCCGGCGACGTGCTGCACGGCCGGATCCGCTACCTGGAGCACCACGGCCACGAGTCACTTGCCTTCCTCGACATCGGCGCCACCGCGATCGTGGTCGACGAGATGGGCACCCCGGTCGAGCGGACCGCGCCCGGCCAGCGCAGCCTGCGCCGGTTCGGCCAGGTGATGCAGCGGCTCACCGGACGGGCGGCGGAGTCCGTCGCGCCGGAGCCCGCCCCGAACGGCGGGGGCGGCGGCAACCGCACGAGCGTGCTGCCCGACCCGGGCCGGCACCACCGCCGCCCGGCGGAGCTGGCGGTGCGGCTCGCGCCCTACCCGCAGGTGTCGTCCGGGCACCCGCTGGCGGTGCAGGTGCGGATGGACGCGCTGCACTTCTTCGACGAGCGCGGCGACCGCATCGACGTCGGCTGGAGGTGAAAGGCGGGGGCCCCGCTTAACCCATTTGGTAGAGGCGGGGCCCCCGCTTAACACCCGTCGGGCGGCGGTGGGACGGGCGCGCGGCGGTGTGGGCCCCAGGCGACGAAGCGGGCGAACATGTCGGCGGGGGAGGGCGCGTCCGCCGGGTTGAGCCGGTAGAGGTCGCGCGTCGCCTCGTAGAACAGCCCGCACAGATAGATCGACAGGCCGATCTGGTTGTCCTCGTACTCGCTCCGGAGCAACAGGCGGGCGGTCGCGCACGGCCACGGCTGGCCGCACGCCCGGCAACACCACATCGGGCGCAGCGGCGTGTGCGGCGTGGCATGCCCGGGGTACGCGCAAGGGCGGTCCCCCGCCGGCCCGTCCGGCGGCTGTCCGAGCTGGTGACTGATCACGGGGCGCTCCTCGCGTTCGCGGGTTCCGGACGAATCCGGCTTCGCTGCGTGACAGTCTCGTCACCGCGCCGCTAGGGTCGGAAGGCGTTCCACCCCCACATCGCCGGCTGTCCGACCGGCCGTCCTTCGTGTGCAGAGGTGTGCAGATGAGCCGTGCGTCATTGTGGGAACTCTTCGCCGGTGAGCTGCGCCGGCTCCGCACCGAGGCCGGGCTGACCCAGGAGGCGCTCGCCGAGCGGGTGAGCTATTCGGCATCGCTGGTGGCGGCCGTCGAGCAGTGCCGTCGCGCGCCGCGCACCGAGTTCACCGAGCGCTGCGACGAGGTGCTCAACGGCGGCGGCCTGCTGGTCCGCATCCGGGCCGCGCTGGTGCGGGAGTCGTTGCTTCCGTGGTTCCGCGAGTGGGTGGGCATCGAGCAGGAGGCGACCGCGCTGCGCAGCTACGAAGCGCTTGTGGTCCCGGGCCTGTTGCAGACCGAGGAGTACGCCCGCGCGCTCTACGAGGGTGCCGCGCAGTTCGTCGGCGAGGCGCTGGAGCAGCAGGTGGCCGCACGGATGGCCCGGCAGGCGGTGCTGGATGGGCCGGCGCCGCCGCAACTCGTAGTGGTGCTCGACCATTCGGTACTGAGCCGTCCGGTGGGTGGGCCGAAGGTGATGCGCGAGCAGTTGGCGCACCTGGTCGAGATGGGTCGCCGGCCGCGGGTGCACCTGCACCTGGTGCCGGAGACGGTCGGGTCCTACCCGGGGCTCAACGGCGCGTTCGTGCTCGCCACCCCGGCGGACGGCGACGACGTGGGCTACCTGGACAACCAGTTGCACGGCTCCATCGTGGAGCGCGCGGCGGACGTAAAATCGCTGCGGCAGACCTGGGAATCCGTCCGCGCGGAGGCGATGCCGCACGGTGCGACCCTGGCGGCGATCTCGGAGGCGGCGAAACGATGGAGCTGACCGGCGCGACCTGGCGTAAGAGCACCCGCAGCAGCGGCAACGGCGGCAACTGCGTGGAGGTGGCGGACAACCTGCCCGGCGTGGTCGGGGTCCGCGACAGCAAGGACCGGCGGGGGCCGGCGCTGACGTTCACACCGGCGAGTTGGGCGGCGTTCGTCGCCCAGACCAAGCGCGCCTGACCTCTGACGCCGCGCCCGCGGCATGATCGACTCCAGCTCGGCGAGGTGGCGGCATACCGCGCCCCGGGATACCGCCACCTCGGCGAGGTGGCGACGCGCCTTGACCGGGATTTACCGCCACTTCGCCACCTCGGCGAGGTGCCTCGCCCGGGATACCGCCACTTCGGCGAGGTGGCGGGTGCGTCGCCCGGGATGCCGCCACTTCGGCGAGGTGGCGACATGCCTCGGTTGGAGATGATGCTCAAGCGCCGGTGGCCGGCTCGGTCTCCCGGGGCGTGAAGAAGCGGACGATCTCGGCGGCTGCGGTGGAGGACAGCATCATCGCCTGCACCCGCGCCGACATCTCCGCGATCGGTCGGATCCGGGCGAACATCGCTTCCTCGTACACCGGAATGGCCGTCGTGGGATCGGCGGCGAGGGCCGCGGCCAGCTCGGCGGCGTCGAGCATCGCCTGGTTGGCGCCCTCACCGACCGGCGGCATGAGGTGCGCGGCGTCGCCGACGAGGGTGATGCCCGGTCGATGGTCCCAGCGCGTGTCGGCGGGCATCGCCTCGATCCGGCGCGGGATCGGGGTGCCGTCGCCGGCTTCGATGAGGGCGGTGAGGTGGGGGTTCCAGCCGTCGAACAGGTCGAGCAGGGCCCGCTTGCTGCGGTAGACGTCGAGATCGCGATCGTCCGCCGGCAGGGAGATCCCGACCCGGACGCTGCCGTCGCCGAGGCGCTGCGCGGACAGGATCTGGCGCACGCCGATGCACCAGAAGTTGCCGGGCCCGATCATCTCGGCGAGCTGGGGATAACGCCTGTCGATGTCGCTGATGTTGAGTTCCACATGGGCGGAGACGGCGGACAGGGTGACGTCGGTCAGCAGCGGCCGGACCACCGAACGTGCGCCGTCCGCGCCGACGAGGACGTCGCAGTCGGCGCGGTCGCCACCGTCGAACGTCAGCTCGAAACCCCCGCCGGGCCGTGGCGTCGCCGTGACGAGCCGGCGGCCCCACGCCACCGCGTCCCCGGGGAGCGAGTCGAGCAGCAGGTCACGCAACACGGTCCGGTCGATCTCGGGACGCCCGTCGAACGTGTCGGGTGGTGGCTCGTGGTGCAGGAGGACGCGGCCGTCCGGGTCGAGGATGCGGTGCTCCTCGCCCTGCGGTCGGGCCGCGGACCGGAAGCGGGCTTCGAGACCGGCCGCGGCCAGGGCGTGCTGCCCGGACTCCGGGTGCAGGTCGAGTGACCCGCCCTGCGTCCGCGCGGCGCGGTGCGGCTCGCGCTCGTAGACCACCGCGCCGATGCCGTGCCGGCGCAGGATGCGGGCCAGCGTCAGGCCGCCCAGGCCGCCACCGGCGATCGCGATTCGCATCGTCAACTCCCTTAGCGTACGCTGTATTTTATGGATACGCCGTACGGTAACGTACCTCTGCCGGTCTGGGAAAGGCCCGAGCCGCGGCCCCGGGCGGCGCCGGTGGCGCTGAGCCGGGCGCGGATCGCCACCACGGCGATCCGGCTCGCCGACGCGGACGGTCTCGACGGGCTGTCGTTGCGCAAACTCGCCAAGGAGTTGGGCGTGGGCCCGATGCGCCTCTACGACTACGTGGTCAACCGGTCCGAACTGCTCGACCTGATGGTCGACTCGGTCTACGCCCGCATCGCGGAGTCCGCCGGGATCGGGGAGGGTGCCCGGGTTCCCGAGGCCGAAGGCTGGCGCGACGCCGTGGTGACCATCGCCCGGGCGACGCGTGAGGCCGCCCTCGACCACGAGTGGCTCGTCGACCTGCTCGGCGCGCGGCCACACCTGGGACCGCACGCACTCGCCGTCGGCGAGGCCACCGTCGCCGCGCTCAACCGGGCCCCCGGCGTACGCGACATCGGCGCTCTCCAGCGGGCCTCGGGCGCCCTCGGCGCGTTCCTCGTCGGCGCGCTCCGCCGGGAGATCACCGAGCGCCGCACCGCGCGGGCCACCGGCACCGACGTGTCGGCGTGGCAGTCCGCGCTCGGTCCCTACCTGAGGCGGATGCTCGACACCGGCCGCTATCCCACCATGGCCCGGCTCGTCGTCGACGGCGCCCATCTCGACGCCGAGGAGACCTTCCACCACAACCTGAGCACGATCCTGGACGGCGTCGCCGAGATCACGGGCCGGTGAAAACTATGGTTTGTCACTGGGCTCGGCTGCCGTGGCAGCCCCAGTCGCGAGACGGACCGGCATGTCCGGGTAGGGGTCGCTCACTGGAGCCCGGGCGGCGCGGACCCTCTCCCGCACCTCGGCCAGCGTCGATCCGGCAACGTAGTGTCGTCCTCGCCGCTCCCCGCGTGCTTCGAGCAGGCCCTGATCGGCAAGGTTGGTCAGGTCCCGGGTTGCCGTCCTCTCCTCCACATCGGAGAGCTTGACGTACCCGGAGCGGCGGACACGGTATCCCAGCACCGCCTCGTAGAGCAGATCGGTCACACGCTCGGGAAGCTTTCTTTCGGCGACGATCGAGTCAAGTTCCGACCAGATCTCAGACGCCTCCCGGAATCGGCGGGCAACGGTCTGGGCCTGCATGTGATGGGCGCGCAGATTGAACGACACCCAGAGGTGCGCCTGCCCTTCCGGGTTCCAGTGCCCCTGGCCGGTGATCGCCAACACCCGGTAGTAGTCCTCGGTGTTGCTCCCCAACCACTCCTCGATGCTGGAGAACGCGGGCTCCACGATGGCTCGTCGCGAGAGCACCAGGGTCTGGAGCGCGCGAGCCATTCGTCCGTTACCGTCCCGGAACGGGTGGATCATCACCAGGTTCAGGTGTGCCATGGATGCCTTGACGAGCGGAGAGGTGGTGGCGTCCGACCGCAGGTCTTCGGCCAGTTCCTCCATCAGGTGAGGGACGTCGTCGGCGTCCGCGCCTTCGTACACACGTCGGTCGGTCCGCTCGTCGTGCACGTAGATCGGCCCTTTGCGGTATTGGCCGGGGCTCTTGGCCAGGTCGTGCGAAAGCATCATGTAATGCATGCTCCGGATCGTCGACGTCTCGAAGCGGAAGTACGGGTCACCGGCGGTCTGCAGCACGTAGCCCAAGGCTTGTCGATATCCGCGGATTTCGGCGAAGGTGCGATCGTCAGCGCTCAGCGGCTCCTCGCCGTCGAGCGCGGCGGCGGCATCGTCCTCGGCCACCACGTAACCCTCGATGCTGTTGGAGCCGAGGATGGCCCGGGCCAGCATGGTGCGTCGTAGCCCGCCGGTCCAACGGCGGGGGCTGCGCAAGACATCCGCGAGAGTGTGGCGCATGTCGTGGATCTCGCCCAGGACATTACGGTCATGGTCGCTGAGTTCGGGCGTTCTGTAGATCATCTCATGTCCTATTGTCTCTTAATAAGAGACAATGGTACGTCCAGCGGAGATCATTGTCTCTTATTAAGAGACAATGAGCCATCCCGCCGTAGCCCCGCATCGGCGGGGCGGGCTTGCCGGGGAAGTTACCGGCGAGTAGCGTCTGGGCATGTCCATCGACTCGCGGCAGGTGGCGGCGGCCCTCCTCGAAGCCGTGCCGTTCGCCCGTACCCTCGGCATCCAGATCGTCGAGGTCGCGCCCGAGGCCGACGGCGGAGTCCGGGCCGTGGTCCGGCTCCCCGACGATCCGGCGCACCACAACCACGTGGGCGGCCCCCACGCCGGCGCCACGTTCACGCTCGGTGAGACCGCGTCCGGCGCGGTGGTGATGGCCGCCTTCGGGCAGGTGCTCGACCGGGCCGTACCCCTGGCCGTGACCGCGACCATCCGCTACCGCAAGGTGGCGATGGGGTCGGTGCTGGCCACGGCGCGGCTCGGGCGTCCGCCGGCCGACGTGCTCGCCGAGCTGGACGCCGGGCGGCGGCCCGAGTTCCCGGTCGAGGTGGAACTCGGCACCGAGGACGGCACCGTCACCTCGTCGCTCACCGTTACGTGGACGCTGCGCCCGCACCGCTGACGCCCCGAACCGTGTTTGCCCGGTGAGCCGCCTGGATAGATTCAAACAATGCTGGGCCTACCCGCGCACGTGACCGCGTGTCTCTTCGATCTGGATGGTGTACTGACGCAGACCGCCAAGGTGCACAACGCCGCCTGGGCCGAGACGTTCGACGCCTTCCTGCGGCGTCGGTCGGACGAGACCGGCGAGCCGTTCCGCCCGTTCGACCCCGGGCCGGACTACAACCGATACGTGGACGGCAGACCGCGCGCCGACGGGGTGCGCTCATTCCTGGAATCCCGCGGCATCACGCTGCCCGAGGGCACCCCCGACGACCCGCCGGATGCGGACACCGTCAACGGCGTCGGCAACCGCAAGAACGTCGTCCTGCTCCAACGGATCGAACACGACGGCGTCGAGGTCTACGACGGCTCGGTGCGCTACCTGGAGGCCGCCACCTCGGCCGGGCTGCGCCGCGCGGTCGTCTCGGCCAGCGCCAACTGCGCGGCCGTGGTGCACGCCGCCGGGCTGGACCGCTGGCTCGAAGCCCGCGTCGACGGGGTTGTCGCCCGCGAACAGAAGCTCCAGGGCAAGCCGCACCCGGACACGTTCGTCGAAGGCGCGCGGCTGCTCGGCGTCGAACCGGCGCGGGCCGCCGTCTTCGAGGACGCGCTCGCCGGCGTGGCCGCCGGGCGGGCCGGCGGCTTCGGGTACGTGATCGGCGTCGACCGGGTCGGCCAGGCCGACGAGCTGCGCGCGCACGGCGCCGACGTGGTGGTCACCGACCTCGCCGACCTGCTCACCACGGAGCCGGCCGCATGATCCGGGAACGCTCCTACCCGGTCGAGCCCTGGCATATCCGCGAGGTGCGGCTCGACATGGACGTGCTGGCCCAGTCCGAGTCGGTCTTCGCGCTCTCCAACGGCCACATCGGGCTGCGCGGCAACCTCGACGAGGGTGAGCCGCACGGCCTGCCCGGCACCTACCTGAACTCGTTCTTCGAGCTGCGCCCGCTGCCGTACGCGGAGGCCGGCTTCGGCTTCCCCGAATCCGGGCAGACCATCGTCAACGTCACGAACGGCAAGCTGATCCGGCTGCTCGTCGACGACGAGCCGTTGGACGTCCGCTACGGCGAGCTGCTCGCCCACGAGCGGGTCCTCGACATGCGCGCCGGCACGCTCCAGCGGGAGCTGCACTGGCGTTCCCCGGCCGGCCGCGAGGTCAAGGTCCGCAGCACCCGGCTGGTGTCGTTCACCCACCGCTCCGTCGCGATGATCAACTATGAGGTGGAGGCCGTCGACGGGCCGCTGCGGCTGATCCTCCAGTCCGAGCTGGTGGCCAACGAGTCGCTGCCGCCGCAGAGCCGCGACCCGCGCGTGGCCGCCGTGCTGGAGTCACCGTTGCAGGCGGAGGAGGAGCTGACCACCGACGACGGCGGCCTGCTCATCCACCGCACCAAGGTCAGCGGCCTGCGGGTCGGCGCCGCCATGGGCCACGACGTGCACGGCCCGGAACACACCACGATCGAATCCGAGGGGTACGAGGACTGGGTCCGCACCACCATCGGTTGCGTGCTCAAGCCCGGCGAGAAGCTGCGCGTGGTCAAGTACCTGACGTACGGCTGGTCCAGCCGGCGGTCCCTGCCGGCGCTGCGCGACCAGGTCGGCGCCGCCCTGTCCTCCGCCCGCCTCGACGGCTGGGACGGGCTGCGGCGCGCGCAGCGGGAATACCTCGACGAGTTCTGGGACGCCGCCGACGTGCGGGTCGAGGGCGACCCGGAGGTCCAGCAGGCGGTCCGGTTCGGCCTCTTCCACGTGCTCCAGGCCGGCGCCCGGGCGGAACGGCGGCCGATCTCGTCCAAGGGCCTCACCGGCCCCGGTTACGACGGCCACGCGTTCTGGGACACCGAGATGTTCGTGCTGCCGGTGCTGACGTACACACAGCCCAGCGCCGTGAAGGACGCGTTGCAGTGGCGCTACGACACCATGGCCCAGGCGCAGGAGCGGGCCCGCACGTTGAACCTGGAGGGCGCCGCGTTCCCGTGGCGCACCATCGAGGGGGCGGAGTCGTCGGCATACTGGCCGGCCGGGACCGCCGCGTTCCACATCGCCGCCGACATCGCCGACGCGCTGCGCCGCTACGTGCTGGTCACCGGCGACGACGCGCTGGAGCGGGAGGTCGGGCTGGAACTGCTCGTCGAGACCGCGCGGCTGTGGCGCTCGCTCGGCCACCACGACCGCGCCGGCCGGTTCCACATCGACGGCGTGACCGGCCCGGACGAGTACACCGCGGTCAAGAACGACAACGTCTACACCAACCTGATGGCGCAGCGGAACCTGCTCACCGCCGCCGACTGCGCGATGCGCTACCGGGACCAGGCCCTCGACCTCGGCGTCACCGAGGAGGAGGCCGCCGCCTGGCGGGACGCCGCCCAGGACATGCACGTCCCGTACGACTCCGAGATCGACGTGCACGAGCAGGTGGAGGGCTTCACCCGGTTGCAGGAGTGGGACTTCGAGCACACGCCGCCGGAGAAGTACCCGCTGCTGCTGCACTACCCCTACTTCGACCTGTACCGCAAGCAGGTGGTCAAGCAGTCCGACCTGGTGCTTGCCATGCACTGGCGGGGCGACGCGTTCAGCGCCGCCGAGAAGCTGCGGAACTTCACCTACTACGAGCGGCGCACCGTCCGCGACTCGTCGCTGAGCGCCTGCACCCAGGCGGTCCTCGCGGCCGAGGTGGGCTTCCCCGAGCTGGCCCACCGCTATCTGCGCGAGGCCGCGCTGATGGACCTGCACGACCTGAACGAGAACACCCGCGACGGCGTGCACATGGCGTCGCTGGCCGGCGCCTGGATCGCGCTCGTCGCCGGCTTCGGCGGGTTGCGCGACCACGACGGGACGCTTTCCTTCGCGCCCCGGCTCTCCAGCCGACTCAGCCGCCTGGAGTTCTCGTTGCAGTGGCGGTCGCTGCGGCTGCGCGTCGACGTCCGGCCGCACCAGACGACGTACTCGCTGCGCAACGGCGGGCCGGACACGGCGCTGGAACTGCTGCACCACGGCGAGAAGCTGCGGGTCACAAGCGGCCAGCCGGTCACCGTGCCGGTGCCGCAGAAAAACGAGTCGGGGCCGCAGCCGGAGCAGCCGCCGGGCCGCGCGCCACTGATGCACCTGCCGGAACACGCCGGCTGACCGGTCCGCGCCGGCTGGGCCGTGCCCGGGTGGCCGGCCACGGGCAGGGGCCGGCTGGCCGAGCGGCCCCGCGTCGACGGGGCCGCTCGGTGTGCGTACCTCAGAACTGGCGTCCGTTGGACGGACGCCCGCCGGCGTCCCGCGGCGCCATCGCCCGCGGATCGTCGGGGGTACGCGCCGACGCGGCGCGGTCGGCCCACTCCGGCGAGCCTTCCAGCTCCTGTTCGCGGCGTTCCTGGTCGCTGGGTTCCCGCTCCCGGGACCGGTCCTTTTTCGCCATCATGAGCCTCGCGATCGGTCGGGTTCCGTGGTCACCCCGCGCGTTCCCGCCCGGCGCCGGCTCAACCGTCCAGGTGGCGGGCGAAGCTCTGCCGCAGGTGGTTCTTGGGCCGCGAACCGACTGTCGAGCCGACGACCTGGCCGTCGCGGAAGACGAGCATGGTCGGCGCGGACATCACCTGGTAGGCCCGGGCGGTGGTGGGATTCTCGTCGGTGTTAAGCGCGACGAATCGCAGCGCGTCGCCGAACTCCTCGGCCAGCTCGGCCAGGTGTTTCGAGACCACCCGGCACGGCGGGCACCACTCGGCCCAGAAGTCGACCACGACCGGGCGGTCGGCGGCCAGCACGGTTTCCGCGAACGTGGCGTCGGTGACCGCGGTCAGTCGGCCGGCCTGCGTGTCCTGAGGCATGTTTCCTCCCGATGGGTGATCGCGCGGGCGAGTTGGTCGTGCAACCGGCGGCGGACCGAGCCGAGCCGGTCGAGGTAGTCGTCCACCTCGGCGAGCTTGCGCCGCAGCACCGCCACCGAGTCGGGGCAGACGTCGCCGGAGTCGTGCCCGGCGCGGAGACAGGCGACGAACGGGCGGATGTCGTCCAGCCCGAAGCCGATCGCCAGCAGGGAGCGGATCTCGTGCACGACGCGCAGCTCCGCGTCGTCGTAGATCCGGTAGCCGTTCGCGGACCGGCGCGGCCGGACCAGCCCGTGGGTCTCGTAGTAGCGCAGCGTCCGGGTGCTCGTCCCGGCCCGCTCCGCCAACTCCCCGATCCGCATCAGCGCCCTCCGCCCGTCTGTCCCACGCCAGACGCTAAACCTTGCCGCCGACGTCAACGCAACAAGCGCAGACCCACCCACCCCCACCCTCCCCCCGCGCCCGCCCCGCCCCGGCCCGGCCCGGCCCGGCCCGGCCCGGCCCGGCGATCATGAAGTTGGCGGCATGGGGGAGCGCTCTCTTACCCGCTAACTTCATGATCGCGGGGGAGGGGGGTAAGGGGAGGTGGAGCGGGGGTGAGGGGTGTGCGGGAGATTTCGGTGGGCGGGCTCGTCGGGGACGTGTCCGTCCCCTCGGGAGCCGGCGGGGTCGTGTTGTTCGCCCACGGGAGCGGCAGTTCGCGGCACAGCCCGCGCAACGTGGCGGTGGCACAGGCACTCAACGCGCGCGGGCTGGGCACGGTGCTCGTCGACCTGCTGACGATCGACGAGGAGGCGCAGGACGAGGTGACCGCCCACCTGCGCTTCGACATCGGGATGCTCGCCGAGCGGCTGGCCGGCATCGTCGACTGGATGGGCGCCGACCCGGAGCTGGGCCGCCTGCCGATCGGGCTCTTCGGCGCGAGCACCGGCGCAGCCGCCGCCCTGGTCGCCGCCGCGGCCCGGCCGGACCGGGTGGGCGCGGTGGTCTCCCGGGGCGGACGGCCCGACCTGGCCGGCAGCTCACTGAGCGCGGTACGGGCGCCGACGCTGCTGCTCGTCGGCGGGTTGGACGAGGAGGTGATCGTGCTCAACGAGCAGGCGCGGGACGAACTGGGCAAGGTGGCGGAACTGCGCATCGTGCCCGGCGCGACCCACCTCTTCGAGGAGCCCGGCACGTTGGAGCAGGTGGCCGACCAGGCCGGCACCTGGTTCGCCACCCACCTGCGCCAACCTCATCCGGCCTGAGCGCCGGCCGCCCAGCGGAGGCGGAGTCAGCGGGCGGAGTCAGCGGGCGATCTCGGCGGTGCGGGCGGCCTCGCCGGATCGGCAGCGCTGCACGGTGTCCAGCACCCGCCAGAGCACCGCGGCGATCGGCACCGAGACGAACGCGCCGGCGACCCCGGCGACGAGCGTGCCGGCGGTGACCACCACCAGGATGACCGCCGGGTGCAGCTGGACCTGCCGGCGCATCACGAGCGGCTCCAGCAGATTGCCCTCGATCTGCTGCACGGCGATCACCGCGGCCAGCGTGAGCAGGGCCGTGGTGGGCCCGTTGGCGGCCAGCGCGACGAGCACCGCGACCGCGCCGGCGACGGTGGCGCCGATGATCGGCACGAACCCGCCGAGGAACGTGATCAGGGCCAGCGGCAGGGCCAGCGGGACGCGCAACACGACCAGGGCCAGGCCGATGCCGATGGCGTCGATCGCCGCGATGATCATCGTGCCCCGGCTGTACGCGCCGAGCGTCCGCCAGCCGGCCCGCCCCGCCGCGGCGGTCACCTCCCGCCGTGGCCCGGTCAGCCGCCGCAGCACCCAGTGCCACATCGACCGGCCGTCCTTGAGCAGGAAGAAGAGCAGCACCAGACCGAGCAGGATCGCGCCGGCCACCTCGGCGGCCTTGCGCGCACCGGCCACCGGGTCGGGGGCGCTGCCGCTCAGGCCCTGACGGATCTGCTCGATGAGCCGGTCGAGCTGCTGGTCACTGACCGGCAGGGTGGAGGTGACGAACTCGCGGCTCCGTTGCAGGCCCTCGTCGAGCTGCTGGCTCAGCTCACCGAACTGGCTCGCGGTGAGGTTCCAGACCAGGACACCGGCGCCGACCAGGACGCCGAGCAGCAACAGGACGGTGAGCAGCGCGGCGAGCGCGGCCGGCACCCGGAGCCGGCGCAGCCGCACCAGCACCGGGTCGAGCAGGGCGGTGAGGAAGAGCGTGCCGGCCAGCGCCACGGCCAGCGGCGCCAGCAGCACCGCGACCTTGCCGAGCAGCCACAGCCCGGCCGCCACCACCAACAGGCACGCGCTCCACGTGACCGCCGTCCGGACCGGCCACGGCAGCCCCGACCAGGCCTGCCGGGGCCCGGCCGGCGCGGGTGCCGGCTGGGCCGGCTCCGTTCGCCTCGGTTCGGGGCGTGCCGGTCCGGGCGTACCAGCGTCGTCGTCCACGTCGCCTCCTCGATCGTGGCCGTTGATACCCGACGAGGGTGAATCCGACACCCGGGGCGTCACCGCCCGCCCGGCATGCGCCCGGTGTTTGCGCCCCCGGCCTCAGGGAAGGCCTTCAACGTACCGAAGGGAGAATCTGAGATGAGCAGCTTCATGGACACGGCGAAGGACTTCGCCGACAAGCATGACGAGCAGGTCGACAAGGGCCTCGACAAGGCCGGCGACGCGGTGGACCAGCGCACCGGCGGCAAGTACGACAAGCAGATCGACAAGGGCGTCGACATGGCGCAGCAGCACACCGGTCGGGGCGACACCGCGCGCTGACCACTCGACGGGTCCCGGGCCGCCCCGAAACGGGGGTGCCCGGGACCCGTCGCGGAACCCTCTCAGCCGGGCAGGCTGCCGAGCAGACGACTCACGGTGATCTCCAGGACCACCCGTTCCGGATTCGGACGCGGGATGCGGTAACGCTCGGCGTACCGCCGCTCGGCCTCGGCCACCGCCTCCGGGTCGCGGCGTACCACCGCCCGACCCTCCACGGTGAGCCACCAGCGGCCGTCGACCTGGCACACGGCGACCGGCGTGCCCGCCGGCCCGGCGGCGGCCACGTTCCGGGCCTTCGCCGAACCGCCCGAGGTGATCACCCGCGCCAGCCCGGCGTCCGGGTCGAAGGTCACCCCCACCGGTACGACGTGCGGGGTGCCGTCCGCGCGCAACGTGGTGAGCGTCGCCAGGTGCCGGTCGGCGAAGAAGCGGGCGACCCGCCCGTCGTGCGGGTCCAACCGGTGACCGCCGGACATGCCGTCTCCTCACTCGCCGCGTGGCTGTCGAACTGATGACCGGTCACCGACGCGGCACGCCACCCGGCGGGGCGGCGGGCAGGGTCGGTGCCGGGGCGTCCCGGCTGACGCGCTGCGCCGCCCGGTGCTTGGCGGCCAGCCGGCCCAGGTAGAACAACGCGCCGGCAAGCACACCCATGTCGTCCAGATAGATCGGGTCGGGCAGCAGGTCCACCGGCAAGATCGTGTAGATCAGCGCGCCGTAGAACGCGACCTTGCCGCCGGCGCCGAGCGCACCCAGCATGCGGCGGGTGCGGACCACCCGGATCGCGAGCAGCACCGCGCCGACAAGCGTCGCCGCCGCGACCACGGCGCCGAGCGCGACGAGAAACCAGGCTTCACGGGACACGGCACCACGCTAACCGAGCCCGGCCAGCACCGCCCGACGATCAGTACGCCGCCACGGCGGCCCGCCCCCGGGCCACCGGCGCCAACTCGCGGGTGATCTCCCCGGTGGGCAGTTCCCGGGTGCTCTCCGGGCCGGTGAAGCCCACGATGGAGAGCGCCGCCTGTGGCTCGACGGCCGGGTGCAGCGCCGCGAACGCCTCCTCGCGCAGGCTCCGAGCCGCCGCCGCGGCCGTCTCGGCGGCCCGCCACGCGGCCTGCTCCCGCTCCGCCGCGGCGTGCTGCCGGGCCTGGAGGTTGTCCCGCACCAGCCGGCGCAGCAGCAGTTCCTGCTCCACCGGGTGCCGGCTCGGATCCCAGCCGCGCCCGCCGAGGATGTCGCTGAGCTGCCGCACGCTGATCTCCTTGCGCCACTGGGCGTCGAGCGCCGCCCGGTGCAGCCAACGCTCCCGGTCCGCGTACTCGGCCGGGGTCCGGGCGGTCCGGGGCAGCGGCAGCGCCGCGGCGGCGGCCAGCCGGCGGACGTCCTCCTCCGCCGCCTGGCAGGCCAGCCACGCCGCCTCGGCCTCGTCCTGCGCGGCCAGCCACTCGGCGCGGCTGCGCTCGGCGGTGACCGTCGCGCGGGACGCGGCCACGGCGACCTCGTCCGCGTACCGGCGGCTTTCCCGGTCCTGCTCGCGGGTCCGCTCGGCCAGGTCGATGCTGCTCGGCCGGGCGGCCTCGCTGATCCGTTCGCCGAGCACCGAGCGGAACCGGGTCGGGCGGACGACGAGCGCGGCGACCACGACCGCGGCCAGGGCGAGCAGGGCCAGCCAGATCACGGCGGCGGCGGGAACGTCCGGCAGGACGGTGGAGAAGACGGTCTGCATCTACGGCACCTCATGGTGGAACGAATGTCGAACAACGACTGGGGCCCGGGCGTCGGGCGGCGTGCGCGGCAGGGCGCGGCGGGATGCTGGGGGCGGGCGGCCGGGTGGGGCCGCGCCGGGGCGTACCGGAAAAGTGGCCCGTCAGGCGCGCGGCGGCCCGCGGCGGGCGATGGTCGCCCGGCCCGGGTCGGCGGCGGCCGGAACGTCGACGACGGCGACCGGCGCGGCGACCGCGTCATCGGTCGGGCCGGCGACGGACGGGCCGGTGGCCGGGTGGGTGACGGCCCACGGCGCGGCTTCGGCAACCACCGTGGCCCCGCGTGCGGCGTCGACGGTCGACGCCGGACGGGCGTCGGTCACCGCGATGGCGGCGGGACGTGCCGTCGTGGCGTCGGCATCGGCGGGTGTGGCGGCGATGCCCTGCAGGCCGGCGATCAACGCCAGGGTGGTCGCGGCCGTGCGGGCGATCCGACGCAGCATCGCCGTCCAGGTGGACGAGGCGAACGCTACGGGCAGCACCACATCAACCTATCGGTCAACAGCCGATCGCGCAGCTCGACGATCTTGTGGGTTGCGTGAGCCACCCCACGGCTCGCTGTGGACGGTCGCTTCTCCGCGCGACGACGAACGGCACGACGCCCGGTTCGGGTGCCGCGCCGGGGTGTCGTGTCGTGGTGTCGGGCCGGGTCAGTCGCCGCCGAGCACCGGCGGCGGGGCGGCCCTGCCGTCGCCCCAGACCATCTCGTCCTCGGTGAGCCAGGTCAGCCGGCCATCGGACTCGTCGTCGTCGTGACCGCCCCGCGCGCCAAGCACCCCGTTGCGGCCGGCCATCGCGGGCCGCCCGGTGGCGTTGGTGCGGCCGGTCGACCTGCTCTCCGACTCGACCGTCAGCCCGCGGCCGGAGGTGAGCCGCCCGGTCCCGGCCGCCGACCGGCTGTCCACGCCGGGCGCGCCGCCGAGCCGGCCGGCGGACGCCGCGGTGGGGCCGGTGCCGGCGAGCGAGCCGGTGCTGAGCACGCCGGGGCCGCCGAAGAGCCCGCCGCCCCCGCCGGTCGTCACGGTCGCCGGGTTGCCGCCGACCGTCGGGCCGCCGGTGACGCTTGTCAGCGGGCCGGCGCCGGCAAGCGAGGTGCCGGTCGGGTCGACCGTGCCGCCGGTCGGGACCGAACCCGGCGCGCCCGCGCCGGGGTGGCTGCCCGGGTCGCCGCCGCCCGGTGCGCCGCCGCCCGGCGTGCCGCTGGTCGGGGCCGTGTGGTGCACGCCCGACGTGGTCGCGCTGCCGTTCGCCCCGGGACCGAAGCTGCCCAGGCCCGGGCCCGACGCCGGCGTCTTCACCGACGGGCCGTTGTGCAGCGTCGGATCGTCGCGGTCGTGGTGGCCGGGCAGATCGGTGGGCGGCGGCTCCGGCACGACGATCCGGCCGTACGCGGAGAAGTCGTAGCCCTCGGCCAGCTTCGCCACGACCTGCACCATCCGCTGGTGCGCCTTCTCCTGCTCGGCCTCGTCCTGCTGGTGACCGATGATGCCGCCGATCAGCGCGCCCGGGGCGCCGCCGAGCAGGAAGCCCTTGCCGGCGCCGGAGAGCAGCTTGTCGTTGTCGTCGGTCTTCTCCGGGCTCTCCGCTGTGGTCTGGGCCGTGCGCAGGTCGCCGGCCATCATGTCCAGGGCCTGCCGGATGCCCGTCATGCCCTCGGCCAGGTTGCCCGAGTAGCCACCGACCATGGTCAGCCGGCGCTGGAACTCGTGGGCGGCGTCGCCGGTCCAGGTCTTCGCCAGCGCGTCCAGGTCGGCGCCCAGGTCACGGGCGAGGTCGTCGAGCGTGTCCTTGAGGGAGGTCCACTGGGCGCTCAGCCCGTCGATCTGCTTCGGGTCGCCGGCGTTGACGCCCTGGTAGAGCTCCTCGTGGCTGACATGCTGGTAGCGCTGGGTGTATTCAGACACGGGGATCCTCCTTCGGCTGCTTCATCGCCTCGTTCAGCCCGGAGAGAGCGGCGGCGATGTCGGCCGCGGCGGCGGCGTTACGGGTCTCGGCGGTCTTGTAGTTCGTCATGATCGACTGCGTCGCCTCGCGGGCGGCCAGGATCGCCCGGCGCAGGCGGTCCACGTGGTCGACGTAGCTCTGGTGGGTCTCCGCGTAGCGCCGCGAGTTGTCCGTCGCGTCGGTGAACGTGCCGAGGGCCGGCGGGCGGCACTGCATCTCGGTGTTGAGCTTGCGCAACACCGACTCCGCCTGGTGCAGACGCCGCTCAAGCCGCAGGTGGAAGTCCTCCAAGGACAGTACGTCCACTGTCGTGCGCCCGGTCATGGCTCAATCCCCGTTGTCGTCGATGGCCCGTCGGCCACGCTCAGGCTAGTCGAACCGCGCCATCGCGGGCGACCCGTGACCAGCCAACTCCACTTCGGACGTACCGCCGGTCGCTCAACCGCCCCGGACCTGGGCGGCTCCGCCCCCGGGCGAGGGCGTCGCCTGCGGGGCCGCCGCCGCGTCGAAGTACGCCAAGGCGTCCGCACGGGCCAGGGTCGGCCCGGTCGGCACCAGCGCCAGCAACGAGGCGGGCACCGCCACCGGGGTCACGTCGCCGTAGCCGAGCGCGCTCTTCGCGTCGCCGCTGTCGGTGCCGAGCGGGTAGCGGATCCCCTGCGCGGTGATCAGATAGACCGTGGCGCCGGCCGCCGGCTGGCCGCTCTCCCCGGCCGTGGCCTGCACCAGCACGCCCTTGCCGCCGGGTAGCAGCACGCTCTCGGCGGTGCGCACCGCGTCCCGGTCGCCCTGCCGCGTCGGCACCGCGGTCGACGCGGTCAGCTCCGCCGGCGGCGAGTCGAACACCTCGAGCGTGGTGGCCGGCGGTTGACCGGCCGCACCGGACCGGTAGGTGGCGCAGAGCACGCTGCGCCCGGCCCGGACGTCGTGCAGCGTGGGTATCCGGGCCGGCAACCCCTCGGGCTCCAGCCGTTGGTCGGTGAGGAGCCGGCCGGCCTCGTCCGGCGTGATGTCGGTGATCGCCCCGCCGCCGCCGAGCAGCAGCCGCGCGGTGATCTCACCGACCGCGGCCAGGCCCTGCCGGGTGAGCACGTAGAACTGGCCGGCGGCCTGGTAGACCTGGCCGATCCGGGCCGGCCGGTCGGCCACGGTCAGCCCGCTCGGGCCGCCGTCGGAGTCGATCGTGGGCTTACGCAGCACCGGTCCCACCGGCACCGCGTTGAGCAACTGCTGGCCGACGGTGAGGTTCGTCGCGCCGGCCATCCGCAGCGCGACGAGCGCCTGCTCGTCACCGGCCACGCGCAGCCGGGCGCCGCCGGTCAGCAGATAGCGGGCCTCGCTCGTGCGGACCAGCACCGCCCGGTCGGTGAGCGGCGTGCCGCCGGGCAGCGGCCGGTCGACCACCAGCCGGGTGGTCGACCGCTGCGGGTCGGTCGGGTCCGGCACGTCGCAGACCGACCAGGGCAACCCGACAAGCGACTTGCGGTCCGGCAGGTCGTCCGGCGCGCCCACGATGCCCACCATCCGGCCCCGAGGCCGGTCCTTGATCGAGGCCTGCGACATGGTGCGTACCTCCGCCGAGGCGTCATCGACGACGAGCCGGGCCGAGGCGTAGTTGAGCGTCGGGTGCAGCACCTGGTCGTCGCCGAACCAGTAGGTGGCGCCGGTCTCCCGCTCGATCACCACGGTGTTCGTCTCGATCGGCGCGGAGTTGCTGGTGAGTTGCCCGTACGCGCCCACGCCGCCGAGCACCACGGCCGCGGCGATGACGCTGCCGAACACCGCCATGCCGAGCCGGCGCATCGGCAGGTCGTTGGTCTCCGGGTCGCCGGCGAGCAGCGCCGAGACGATCCGGCGGGTGACGAAGCGGTACGCCTGCACCTGATCGCGGCGGGTCCGCATGACTAACCTCCGGCGGGGGTGGGTCCGCGACGATCAGGTCCGAACAGCGCCGCGGGCTTCCCTACGATAAGGGGCCGTCGGGGGTGCGCCGGACCCCGTCCGCCACCGACGACACACCCCGCCGGCGGACGCCCGGCAGGTCCAGAAGGGACGCTCACCGATGACGCAGCTCCAGGCGCCACCCGGTCGTACGGCCACCGCCCCGGCGGCGGACCAGCCGGTCCCGCCGGTGGACAAGCGCCGGCGGGGGCGGCTCGGTCCGGTCGTCGTGGGCCAGCTCGTGGTGGCGGAGTGCGCCGCGCTCGCCGTCTGGTTCGCCACCGCCGGCCCGGCCTGGCTGCTCGCCGCCGTCGTGGTGCTGGCGTTGCTGGCCGTGGTGGCGGCGTTCGCCAGGCGTGGCGGGCGCTGGTGGTACGAGGACCTGATGCTCCGCCGCCGGCTGCGTCGCCGCCGAGGTCGGGCCAGGGGCGCACTGCCCGGCGGTGACCCGAGGCTGGCCGCGCTCGCGCCGGAGCTGACCGTGGTGGAGCTGACCG
This sequence comes from Micromonospora sp. WMMD1128, assembly GCF_027497235.1. Taxonomy (NCBI): domain Bacteria; kingdom Bacillati; phylum Actinomycetota; class Actinomycetes; order Micromonosporales; family Micromonosporaceae; genus Micromonospora; species Micromonospora sp. WMMD1128. Next base: position 5,823,898 of record NZ_CP114902.1, on the reverse strand, counting down.
AGCGCGGCACCCGGCTCGGCATCGGCCAGGACGACCGCGGCTGGTTCGCCGCGCTGGCGCTGACCGGCCGGCCCGGCGCGCCCGCCGGGTCGATCGACGCGACCGTCGTGGACCGGGCGCTCGCGGTGCTCGCCGACTTCGCCGGGCCGGTCACCCAGACCCAGGTGGTCTCGCACACGCTCGTCTGGTACCCGGCGCCCGGCGCGCCGCCCGCGGCGCACCGCACGGTGTGGGTGGCGCTGCGCCTGTCCGTGGGCGATGCCCGCACCGAGACGGTGACCCGCGGCGGTGGCCTGCGCGGCGTGCACCGGACGGTGGCCGCCGGGGTCGGCCGGCTGGGCAAGGCGCTCAACGCCGCCGGCCTCGGCCACCGTGTGCTCGGCCGGGACGAGCTGCACGGCGCGGTGGTCTCCGGGGCCGGGCTGGACCTGGCGCCGGAGTCACCGGTCGAGACCTGGACCAGCGTGCGCGGCGGCGGCTGGACCCAGCGCTGCCTGGCGCTGCGGGTGCGTCCCCACGGCTCGCTGGGCGCGCTCGTCGACGCGGTCACCTCCACCTCCGCCCCGTCGCACACGGTCGCGGCCGTGGTGCTCCCCGGCGGCCGTCGGGTGCCTCCGCTGCTGCGGGTGGCGGCGATGGACGGGCACGCCGACGCCCTGGTGAAGGTCGTCCGGGAGATGGCCCGGCGGGCCGGCGTGCCGGCCCGCCCGCTGGACGGCCAGCACGGCCCGGGCGTCTACGCCACCGCGCCGGTGGGCACCGCGATGGGCACCGTCACGGTCGAAGGTTGACGATCCAGCCGTACATGCCGCAGACCCAGACGGCCAGCGGCACCAGGGCGATGATCAGCAAAATCTCGACGATGTCCAGGGTGCGGCCCCAGACCGGGGAGATCCGCTTGCCGGCCACGGTGAGCCCGTAGACCAGGCTGATCACCGCCACCACGACCAGGCCGCCCAGGATCAGCCCGAGCCGGACCGGCAGCGAACCCGCGCCGAAGACCGCCGCGGCGACCAGCCCGAGGCCGAGGGTGCCGGCGAGCAGCACCGGGGTGCGCTGGCCCCGGCCGAGGAACGGGCGGGCCCGCAGCAGCGACAGCAGGGCCAGCACCAGGCAGAGCAGGACCGCCGGGAGCCGACCGTCGGCGGCGAGCACCACCTCACCGCCGAGCACCAGCAGGGCGACGGTCCACAGCAGACCGGTCAGGTAGGCGTCGGCGCGTTCGCTGTTGCGCAGCACCGCCGGTCCGTCCACCGACTCGGTGTCGGTCTTCAGGTCCTCCGGGCCGGTCGGGATCGACGGCACCGGCAGCCGGGCCAGCCGGTAGGCGAGCATCGGCAGCGCCGGCAACGCGCCGAACGCCACGGTCGCCACCACCGCCGCCCCGGCCGCCGCGTCGATGCCGAAGGCGAGGCTGAGCACCGCGCCGCAGCCGACCGCCGCGCCCACGCCGACAGCGCCGAGAAAGAGCGGCAACCGGTCCCCGACCGCGAGCGCGGCGACCGCGCCGAAGAGCACCACGGCGGTGCCGGCGAGCAGCAGGTGCGGGCTGGCCAGGTCGCCGAGCGGGCGGTCGCCGGCGAGCACCAGCAGGCCGCCGACCCCCGCGTAGCCGACCCCGACCAGGGCCAGCACCGCCCCGGTGCGGCTGTCGCCGGCCGCCCGGGACAGCACCGCGGCGCCGGCCAGCAGCGCGACCGCGACCACCAGGGCGGCCACCGCGCCGGGCAGCTGCGGCGGACCGGTGAACAGCGCCGCGACCGCGCCGCCGGCCAGCGCCGAGGAGGCGAGGAGCACCGCGTACGCCCGGGTGGTGCCCACCTGCCAGGCGCCGGCCCGTTGCGTGGTAAAGGTCGCGACCGCGTCCACCACGTCGTCGAAGACGATCTCGGGGGCGGTGTCGGCGCGGGGGTTGAAGTAGAGCACCTCGCCGTCGCGGACGCCGAGCTGCGCGGCGGTGCGCCCGCCGTCGAGCGGCTGCCCGCCGAGCCGGGACAGGCTCCAGCCGCCGTGCCGCACGCCCTCGTCGGCGAGATCCTCGCCGGCGTAGCGCAGCAGCGTGGGCAGCAGGTCGGCCAGTGGCACGTCGGACGGCAACGCCAGATCCATCCTGGTACGCGGCGCCACGATGGTGATCCGGCTCAGCCCACCGGTCGCCGTCTTCGTCGCCACAGTGGCCTCCTCGTGCTCGCCTGCGATCCACCCGGCCGTCGACGCCGTGCCTACGGGTCCACGACGCCCCCGGGAGATTACCTACGATGGCGGGCGCACAGGTCGCCCACCCGACGCGCGCACCGGCGGTGGCAGACCTTCTGGGGAGGGGAGAGCCGTGAGTACGGTGGTGTTCCGCCGACTTCCGCGTCAACCGGGGCCGGCGCTGCCGCGCGGCGAGGTGCTGCTGGAATCCCCACCCGAGTTGCCGGAGCCGCAGGCCAAGGGCATGGGCCAGGTGCTGATGATCCTGCCGATGCTCTGCGGCGTCGGCGCGATGGCCTTCCTCTACGCCGGCCGGGGCGGCGGCATGATGACGTACGTGGCGGGCGGGCTGTTCGGGGTGTCCATGTTGGGTATGGCGCTCGGCACGCTCGGCAACGGCGGCAACGACAAGGCCGAGCTGAACGCCCAGCGGCGCGACTACATGCGTTACCTGGCGCAGATGCGCAAGCGCACCCGGCGGGCGGCCGAGCAGCAGCGCGCCGCGATGACCTGGCGGCACCCGGAGCCGGACGCGCTCTGGTCGATCGCCGCCTCGCGCCGGCTGTGGGAGCGGCGGGTCACCGAGGACGACTTCGGCGAGGTGCGGATCGCGCTGGGCCCGCAGCGGCTGGCGGTGGAGATCGTGCCGCCGGAGACCAAACCGGTGGAGGACCTGGAGCCGATGAGCGCGATCGCGCTGCGCCGCTTCGTCCGGGCCCACACCAGCGTGCCCGATCTGCCCACCGCGCTGTCGCTGCGCGCGTTCAGCCGGATCGCGCTGCGCGGCGACCGGGAGCCGGTGCTCGACCTGACCCGGGCCGCGCTGGGCCAGCTGGTCACCTTCCACGCCCCGGAGGACCTGCTGGTGGTCGTGGTGGCCGCGCCGGACCGGCAGCCGGCCTGGGACTGGGTCAAGTGGCTGCCGCACGCCCAGCACCCGGGGCGGACGGACGCGGCGGGCGCGCGCCGGATGGTCTTCGCCAGCCTCCGCGAGGCGGAGTCGGCGCTCGCCAACGAGCTGGGCGGTCGACCGCGGTTCACGCCCGAGGCGAAGCCGCTCACCACCGCCGGTCACGTGGTGGTCGTGCTCGACGGCGGCGAGGTCTCGGCGACCTGCGCGCTGACCGGGCCGGGTCTGCTCGGCACGACCGTGTTCGACCTGTCCGGCGCGGTGCCGCGCGACGCCGGGCGCTGGCTGCTCTGCCTGGACACCGGCGACGGCACCGGGCTCGACCTGGTGCGCGGCGCCACCACGTCCCGGCTCGGCCGACCGGACCGGCTGACCCTGACCGCGGCGGAGGGGTTGGCCCGGCAGGTCGCGCCGTTCCGGCTCTCCCAGCAGCAGGGCGCCAGCACCGACGAGCCGCTGGCCCGCAGCATGGAGCTGCCCGATCTGCTCGGCGTCGGTGACGCGGCCACCGTGGACACCCGGCAGACCTGGCGTCCGCGCAGCCACCGGGAGCGGCTGCGCATCCCGCTCGGCCTGGGGCCGGACGGCAACGTGGTCGAGTTGGACTTCAAGGAGTCCGCGCACGAGGGCATGGGACCGCACGGCCTGGTCATCGGCGCGACCGGCTCCGGCAAGAGCGAACTGCTGCGTACGGTGGTCGGCGCGCTGGCCGTGACGCACTCCTCGGAGGAGCTCAACTTCGTCCTGGTCGACTTCAAGGGCGGCGCGACGTTCGCCTCGCTCGACGCGCTGCCGCACACCAGCGCGGTGATCACCAACCTGTCGGACGAGCTGCCGCTCGTCGACCGCATGCGCGACGCGCTGGCCGGGGAGATGAACCGCCGGCAGGAGGTGCTGCGGGCGGCCGGCAACTACGTCTCCCGCTACGACTACGAGAAGGCGCGGGCGGCCGGCGAGCCGCTGGAGCCGATGCCGAGCCTGCTCATCATCTGCGACGAGTTCTCCGAGCTGCTGGCCGCCAAACCGGACTTCATCGACCTGTTCGTGATGATCGGCCGGCTCGGCCGGTCGCTCGGCGTGCACCTGCTCCTCGCCTCGCAGCGCCTGGAGGAGGGGAAGCTGCGGGGCCTGGACACCCACCTGTCCTACCGGATCGGCCTGCGGACCTTCTCCGCGGTGGAGAGCCGGATCGTGCTCGGCGTGCCGGACGCGTACGAGCTGCCGAGCGCGCCGGGACACGGCTACCTGAAGACCGACACGGCCACCATGCTGCGGTTCCGTGCCGCCTACGTCTCCGGCCCCTACCGGGCGCCGGGGCAGGTGCAGCGTTCCACCCGGGCGCAGGTGCAGCGCCGGATCGTCCCGTACGGCGTCGACTACGTGCCGGCGCCGGCGGCACCGGCCGCGGAGAGCGCGCCGGAGCCGGAGCAGGGCGGCGACGGCAAGGCGGTGGCCATGCTCGACGTGCTGATCGGCCAGCTCAAGGGTCGGGGCCGACCGGCGCACCAGGTGTGGCTGCCGCCGCTGGCCGAGCCGTCCGGGCTGGCCGAGCTGTTGCCGAAACTGAGCGTGCACCCGACGTTCGGCCTGACCACGGCCGACTGGCCGGGCCGGGGCCGGCTGGCGGTGCCGGTGGGCATCGTGGACCGGCCGTACGAGCAGCGCCGGGACCCGATGATGGTCGACCTCGCCGGGGCGGGCGGCAACGTGGTGATCGTGGGCGCGTCGCTGAGCGGCAAGAGCACGATGCTGCGGTCGATGCTTGCCGCGCTGGCACTCACCCACACGCCGCGCGAGGTGCAGTTCTTCTGTCTCGACTTCGGCGGCGGCGCGTTGCGCAGCCTGGACGGGTTGCCGCACACCTCCGGGGTCGCCGGCCGGCGGGACGTCGAGGCGGTCCGGCGGACCGTGGCCGAGGTGGTCGCGGTGATCGACGAGCGGGAGAACCGGTTCACCCAGCACGGCATCGACTCGGTGGCCAGCTACCGGCGTCGGCGGGCGGCCGGGGAGTTCGCCGACGACCCGTTCGGTGACGTCTTCCTGGTGGTGGACGGGTGGAACACGCTGCGCCAGGAGTACGAGGAGCTGGAGCAGACCATCACCAACCTGGCCAACCGGGGCCTGGGTTTCGGCGTGCACGTGGTGCTCACGGCGGTGCGCTGGGCGGAGATCCGGATCAACATGCGGGACCTGCTCGGCACCAAGTTGGAGCTGCGGCTCGGTGACCCGTCCGAGTCGGAGATCGACAGGCGGGCCGCGCAGAACGTGCCGGTGGGCGCGCCGGGCCGGGGCCTGACCCGCGACAAGCTGCACTTCCTGACCGCGGTGTCGCGGATCGACGGCAAGCGGGACATCGAAGACCTGACCGAGGCGTCGGTCGCGCTGGCCGGGCACGTGGCGGCGAACTGGCCGGGTGCGCCGGCGCCGAAGGTCCGGCTGCTGCCGCGCCGGCTCACGGCCGGCGAGCTGGCCACGGTGGTGGACCGGGCCGCCCCGGGCGTTCCGATCGGGGTGAACGAGGCGGCGTTGGCGCCGGTCTACCTGGACCTGGCGGGCGAGCCGCACCTGACCGTCTTCGGCGACGCCGAGTGCGGCAAGACCAACCTGATGCGGCTGATCGCCCGGGGGATCGCCGAGCGGTACACCCCGGCGCAGGCGCGGCTGGTCATCGCCGACTACCGGCGCGGGCTGCTGGGCGCGGTCGAGGGCGATCACCTGCTCGACTACGCGCCGTCCAACCAGGTGTTCAGCCAGGGGCTCGGCTCGATCCGCAGCGCGTTGCAGAACCGGCTGCCCGGCCCGGACGTGACCACCGCGCAGCTGCGTGACCGGAGCTGGTGGAAGGGGCCGGAGCTCTACATCCTGGTGGACGACTACGACCTGGTCGCGTCCGGCGGCAGCAATCCGCTCAGCGCGCTGCACGAGCTGCTGCCGCAGGCGCGGGACATCGGCCTGCACCTGATCATCACCCGCCGGGTGGGCGGGGTGGCCCGGGCGCTCTACGAGCCGGTGCTGCAACGCCTGCGGGAGCTCGACTCGCCGGGTCTGCTGATGTCCGGCAGCCGCGAGGAGGGTGCGGTCTTCGGCAATCTGCGGCCCAGCCCGCAGCCGCCGGGCCGGGGCACGCTTGTGCGTCGCCGCGACGGCCAGCAGCTGATCCAGACCGCGTGGACGGAGCCGGCCTGACCGTACCGTCCAACTCGTACGGTCCGCGCCGGATCGCCTTGTCGGTGCTGGCCTGTCGGTTTTCGACGATGAGACGGCAGGGCTGCGCGGGTTGGACGTCGTCCGCTACGGTTCGGATGATGTGTCCGTCGGTGGGGTGTGTTGGCCTTGCCGCGGGGGAGGGCGCGGCGGAACCGCCGCCACAAATGACGGAAGGGTGTGAGCATGGCGTTCGAGGTCAGTGCAGCCTCTCTGCACACCGCCGCGAGTGACGTGCGGTCCACGCGCAGCGATGTCGACGGTGAGCTCAAGAAGCTGTGGAACGTGGTCGACGACCTGGCCATGGCCTGGAAGGGCCAGGCGTCCACGGGTTTCCAGAGCCTGATGAACCGCTGGACCGAGGACACGAGCAAGCTGCTCACGGCGATGGACAACATCGCGGACCTGCTCGACAAGTCCGGCACGACCCACCAGGTCAACGACGAAGAGCAGCAGCAGATGCTGGACAAGTTCCACGCTGCGCTCAACCCGTGATCCGCGAAGACAGGCAGAGGAGGAATCGATGAGCATCAAGGTTGACTACGCTGTCCTCGAAAGCAGCAACCAGCAGATGCAGGCCATCTCGCGGACCATCGACGAGAAGCTGGACACGCTGCGGGCCATGCTGACCAAGCTCGAGTGGGAGGGCCAGGACCGGGTCGCCTACCAGCAGCACCAGGCCCAGTGGGACGCCGCCGTGCGGGACATCAACAAGGTCCTCAACGAGATCGGCGGCGCGGTGGGCATCGCCCGCGAAAACTACATGACCACGGAGATGAGCAACTCCAAGGTCTGGGGCAACTGACCCTCGACCGGTCCGTCGCGGCTCCGCTCCGGCTCGTGTCGGGCGGAGCCGCTGTGCTTCCGTGCGGCGCCGGCCGGCGGGCGGCGCCGGGGAACCGCCCCGGTCAGGCGTTCCGTGGCAGGTCGCGCCGGCCGGGCCGCCAGCCGCGCCGCCGGCCGCGTACCAGGATCGGCTTCAGCGTCAGCAGGACGCCTGCGAGCAGCGCGCCGACGACCGCGACCCAGATCGCCACGGTGCGTTGCCAGGCCAGCGGGTCGGCGTGCGGCGCGGGTGGCGGCATCGCGCCCAGCGGCGCGTCGTTCCGGGTGCCCAGCAGGCTCGTCACCGCCCGGTAGGGGTTTACCATCCCGTAGCCGACCTGGGCGTTGTGCCCGTCGGGCGGGTTGTCGGCGGTGCGGGTGAGCCGGTAGGCCACCTCCTCCGGACTGATGTCCGGGTGCGCGGCGCGCACCAGCGCGGCGGCGCCGGAGACGTACGCGGTGGCGAAGCTCGTCCCGCCCTGCGGTTCGGCCCGGTAGCCGGACCCCTGCGGGGCGGGTCCGACGATGTTCAGGCCGGGGCCGGCGATGTCCACGTAGTCCGCGCTGACCGAGCTGCCGACGTGGCCGCCCTGCTCGTCGATCCCGGCGACGGCGATGACCCCCGGGTACGCCGCCGGGTAGGCCGGCCGGTCCTCCCGGTTCTCCTGCCGGTTGCCGGCGGAGGCGACTATCACCACGCCCTTGCGGAGGGCCCCGTCGACCGCCGACTTCAGCGCGGGCTCGTCGAGCGTGACCAGGGACAGGTTGATCACATCGGCGTCGTGGTCGACCGCCCAGCTGATCGCCCGCCCGATCTCGCCCGGCACGTCGGGGTCGAAGTTCTCCTTGTTCTCCGCCAGGACCCGAAGCGGCAGGATGCGGGCCTCCGGCGCGATGCCGGTGTACGGCGATCCGCTGCCCTCGCGACCGGCGATGATGCCGGCCACCATGGTGCCGTGGCCGACCAGGTCGCACTGGCCGCGCAGGTGGACCAACTGGTTGAAGTCCTCGCCGGGCAGCACCCGGCCGCGAAGCAACGGGTGGCTCGGCGAGACGCCGGAGTCGATGACGGCGACCGTGACGCCCCGCCCCTTGCCGACCCGCCAGGCCGCCGCCGGATCGAGCCGGCTCAGCGCCCACGGCACCTCGGTGGGGGCTGGACCGCCGGTGGGCCCGCACTTCGGCGCCGCCACGGCGGGCGTGGGCACCGCGAGCGCGCCACCGAGCAGCGCCGCCACCGCGGCTCCGGAGAGGACGGACCTGGTCCGGTGCCGGGCGGGTGGGCAGCCGGGCCGCAAGCTGTCGCGCACGCGGTGAGATTACCGTCGCGGCCGGGCGTACGCGGGCACGGCATGCGCCCGGCGGGGGTCACCGCTCGGTGGTGTCCCGGGCCGGTTCGGCGGCGAATAGGTCGAGCAGCGCACCCACCTGCTGGTCGGCCTCGGCCGGGTGCCGGAAGCGGCCGGTCGGGTTGATCGTGTATTCGTTGCGCCGGCCCACCCGGGTGCGGCGGAGGTAACCGCCGGCCTCCAGGTCGGCGACGATGGCTTGGGCCGCGCGCTCGGTGACGCCCACCTCGGCGGCCACGTCCCGCAGTCGTGCGGTGGGGTTGCGCGCGATGACCAGCAGCACGTGCCCGTGGTTGGTGAGGAAGGTCCAGTTCCGGCGGCTCCCGTCCTCGCCTGGTGTGGTCGCCATGGTGGTCATGGTATGGCTTTCCCGGCTCGGGCGCTCCGGCCGCGGTGCGGGCCGGGACGGCGACGTATGAAACGCGTATCACGAAATCTTGACGTGCCTTCCGGCCGCGTGTGACGGTGGGTCGCGAGGCCGACACCGCCGGCCGGCCCGGTCGTTCCGCGCGAACACGAGGTGAGCAGCAATGAGCCTGAACACTCCTGACGAGGCGATCGCCGAACTGCGGGCCGGTAATCACCGGTTCGTCACCGGTGTGCCCCAGCACCCGAACCAGGACGCCGGGCGCCGGGCCGCGGTCGCCGACGGCCAGCACCCGTTCGCGGTGGTCGTCGGCTGCTCCGACTCCCGACTCGCCGCCGAGATCATCTTCGACCGTGGGCTCGGCGACCTCTTCGTGGTACGCACCGCCGGGCACACCGCCGGTCCCGAGGTGCTCGGCAGCGTGGAGTACGCGGTCACCGTGCTCGGCACGCCGCTCGTGGTGGTGCTCGGTCACGACTCGTGCGGCGCGGTTCAGGCGGCCCGGGAGGCGGTCCGCACCGGCGCCGCCCCGGCCGGACACCTCGGCGCGGTGGTGGACGCCGTCTCGCCCAGCCTGCTCCGGGCCGCCCGGCAGGGGGTCGAGGATCTCGACGGCATCATCGACGTCCACATCGCGCAGACCGTGGAGGCCCTGCTGGCCCGGTCGACGGTCCTCGCCGGGCGGGTGGCGGGCGGGGCGTGCGCGGTGGTCGGCATGTCCTACCGGCTCAGCGGCGGCGAGGTGCGGACGGTGGCGCAGTCACCGGCTCCGCTGCCCGCGCCGGCCGCGCCGGCGGATCCGGCGCTCGCCGGCTGACCGCACCGGACAGACGGAAGGGGCCGCCCGCGGGCGGCCCCTTCGCGCGCGTGTGTGTGGCGTCAGAGCAGCGACATGTGCACGTGGTCGGTGTGGTTGGACGGCCCGCTGTAGGAACTCCAACCGGTCGCCGGGAACCAGATCTGCCGGTTCCAGATCACGTAGTAGATGCCCAGCCGGTCGGCGTTGCGGATGAGGAACGCGGCCACCTCGTTGCCGTACCTGCGGGTGTCGTTGTTGTGCCACGGCGAGAAGCCACTCTTCTGCAGCGACCAGTCGCAGGCCTTGCCCTTGGGGTGCTCCCACGGCCCGCCGGGGCGGTAACAGCCCACGAAACGGTTGAAGCCGGCCCGCTTGACCTCCTTGTAGGCGTGCAGCGTGCGCGGCGTGACGCAGCCGGAGGTGGTCGGGTCGTTCTCGCTGCACGACTCCGACTTCCACCCGCCGTCGGCGGTGCGGCCGGGGCCGACCTTGGCGACCGGCGACGTGGCCGAGACCAGACCACCGGTGAAGCCCAGCCCGCCGACGAGCTTCAGCGCCTTCTGCGCCTCGGTCCGCTCCCGGGCCATCGCGTTCGTCTGCTTCTCCTGCTCGCGCACCTCGGCGTCGATGGCCAGCTTGGCCTGGGCGGCGCGGTTCTTGGCGGCGTTGATGGCGGTGAGCCGTTGCGCGTTGAAGAGGTTGAGTTCGTCCAGAGCGTTGGCACGCCTGACGAACGAGTCGGGCGAGTCGCTCTCCAGCAGCATCGCCATCGCGCCCATCCGACCGGTCCGATAGGACTGTGCCGCGATCTGGTTGACCTGCGGGCTGAGCGCCTCCAACTCGGCCTCCGCCGCGCTCACCTCGGCGGCCAGCAGCTTCTGGCGTTTCTGCGAGGTGGTCAGCTTCGTCTTGGCCTGGAGGTACGCCCGGTTGGCGGAGTCGATCGCCTCGGTGATGAGCGGCGGGTCGTCGTCCTCCGCGTGCCCGGAGGGGCTGGGCGCGGCGGCGTGCGGGGCGGCTGTCGCCGGGGTCGGCCCGGCCAGCACGGCGCACGAGGCGAGCACGGCCACCACGGGTGTGAGCCAGCGGCGCAGGGGTGCCGTCACAGTGTTCCCTTCCGTCGGCCGCCGACCGGGTTAGCTGACGGGTTCGGGACGGAAGTGGCCCCTACCGCTCGCGCGGATTCACCCCATGTACCTGGTTCCCCGGCTCGCCCGGAGGCGATTGGGCGGCGGTACCGCAGGCACCGGTGCGTGCCTTCGGCGGTGACCGGCAGCGAGGTTACCCGACACCCCGACCGGGGATCTACGTCCGGAAGCCGACCAATCGCGAGAATTCGACATTGCCCAGCGTGACCAGCATCGCGTTTGATTCCGGCCGTCACGCTGCGGAGTGTCACCATGCGGCCTGCGTACTCCTCGGGTCGCCGGGCCAACGTTCGGCGGGCGCCCCGCCGAGCGCCTCAAGCGCCTCGTCCCGCTCCCGCGGCGACCGCGGGGCGGGCGGCGCCGGGTCGTCGTCCGGCCCGCGCCGCCCGGCGGTGGTGACGACCGCGGCGAGGGCGGTGGTCAGAGGTACGGCGGCGATCAGGCCGATGGTGGCCACCGCGCTTCGGACGATCTCCTGGGCCAGGAACTCACTGGTGAGGATCTCGTTCACCGGGCGGGAGTCGGCGACCAGCAGGAGCAGCAGCGGCAGTGAGGCGCCCGCGTAGGCCAGCACGATGGTGTTGACCGTGGACGCGATGTGCGCCCGGCCGACCCGGGTGGCCGCCCGGTAGAGCGCCCGCCGGGACAGCCCCGGGTTGGCGCGCGCCAACTCGGTGACGGTTGCCGCCTGGGTGACCGTGACGTCGTCGAGCACGCCGAGTGAGCCGATGATGATGCCGGCCAGCAGCAGCCCGTGCAGGTCGACGTCGCCCTGGAACATCGACAGCGTGGTGGCGTCCTCGCTGCCGAAGCCGGTCAGGTGGGTGGCGGCCGTGGCGAGCGTGCCGAGCGCCCCGGTGACCACCAGGCTGCCGAGCGTGCCGAGCACCGCCACCGACGTCTGCGCGCTGATCCCGTGCGTCAGGTAGAGCACCACGAACATGATCAGGGCGGCGCCGACGATCGCCACCGGCAGCGGGGACCGGCCGGCGCCGATCCCGGGCAGCACGAAGCCGAGCAGGATGGCGAAGCTCGCCACCAGGCCACCCAGCGCGGCCAGCCCGCGCCACCTGCCGAACGCCACGATCGCGGCGGCGAAGAGCGCCACCAGCCACACCAGCGGCGTGCCGCGCTGGTGCTCGGCGATGTGGTAGGTCGTCGCCGCCGGATCGGCCGGGTCGGTCAGCTCGACCAGGATCACCTCGTCACCGACCTCGACCCGGGGCGCGCCCGGCCCGGCGGGGATCGGCGTCTCGACCTCCCGGCCGGCGTCCGGGCCCTGTTCCGCGGCGACGGTCACGGTGCCGCACCGCCCGGCGGCGCCCGCCGGCTCCTCCGGGGTCGGCGGGCAGGGCTCGGTCACCACCCGGGTCACCGTGCCGTGGTGACGCGGCACGTTCGCGCCGCCCGTCGGCTCCGGTCCGTGCCGGGGCCACAGCGCCAGCGCCGCGACCACGGTGAGCACGAACAGCGGCACCACGGTCGCGACGAGGATTCGGCGTACGCGCGGCGGCGCGGGGACGGTACGGCCGTGGTCGGCGCCCACGGGCCCGTCAGCCGCGCTTCATGAGACGGCCCACGGCAGCCATCATCTCGGTCGCCATCTCGTCGGCCCGGCCCTCGGCGGCGCCCTCGTGCATGCAGTGCCGGGCGTGGCCGTCGAGCAGGCCCAGGGCGACCTTGTCCAGCGCGGCCTGGACGGCCGAGATCTGGGTCAGCACGTCGATGCAGTAGCGGTCGTCCTCGACCATCTTCTCGACGCCCCGGACCTGGCCCTCGACGCGCCGGAGCCGGGCGAGGAGCTGGTCCTTGCTGGCGGTGTAGCCCCGGGTCGGGGTGGGCGGCGTGGTCATGCGCCGAGGATAGCGTACCCCTCGGGGGTATGCTAACGTTCGACTCCTACCCCTGGGGGGTATCGGATCGGAGGGCGAGATGGACACCACCTACCAGGTCAACGGCATGACCTGCGGCCACTGCGTCAACGCGGTGAGCGCCGAGCTGACCGCGCTGCCGGGCGTCACCGACGTCCAGGTGGACCTGGCCACCGGCCGGGTCACCGTCACCAGTCAGAGCCCGCTTGACGCGGACGCCGTACGCGCCGCCGTGGACGAGGCCGGCTACGACCTCGCCGGGGCCTGACGGGTCCACGGACCCGCGCAACCGAGGAGGCACCGATGACCGCCACGGGAAAGGCGCTGCCCACCGCGCCGAACCAGATCGAACTCGCCATCGGCGGGATGACCTGCGCGTCCTGCGCCGCCCGGATCGAGAAGAAGCTCAACCGGATGGACGGCGTCGAGGCCACGGTGAACTACGCCACCGAGAAGGCCACCGTCCGGTACGCCGACGAGGTCGCCCCGGCCGACCTGATCGCGACCGTGGAGAAGACCGGTTACACGGCCGTGGTGCCGCCGCCGCCCGCGCCGGCTCGCGAGACCGTGGCCGGTGAGCCGGCGGACGAGCTGCGCGGCCCGCGTACCCGACTGTGGGTCTCCGCCGTGCTGACCCTGCCGGTGATCGTGCTGGCCATGGTCCCGGCCTGGCAGTTCGACTACTGGCAGTGGCTCTCGCTGACGCTTGCCGCGCCGGTGGTGGTCTGGGGTGGGCTGCCGTTCCACCGGGCCGCGCTCGTCAACCTGCGGCACGGCGCGGCGACCATGGACACCCTGGTCTCGCTCGGCACGCTCGCCGCGTTCGGGTGGTCGCTCTGGGCGCTCTTCCTCGGCGACGCCGGCATGCCGGGGATGACCCACCCGTTCCGGTTCGACATCACCCGGAGCGACGGCGCCGGCAACATCTATCTGGAGGCCGCCGCCGGGGTGACCGTCTTCATCCTGGCCGGTCGATACTTCGAGGCCCGCGCCAAGCGCACCGCCGGCTCCGCCCTGCGGGCCCTGCTCCAACTGGGCGCCAAGGACGTGGCGGTACGACGCGGCGGGCAGGAGGTCCGGCTCCCGGTCGACCAGCTCGTGGTCGGCGACCGGTTCGTGGTGCGCCCCGGGGAGAAGATCGCCACCGACGGCGTGGTCGAGGAGGGCACCTCGGCGGTCGACGCCAGCATGCTCACCGGTGAGTCGGTACCGGTCGAGGTGGGCCCCGGCGACACGGTGGTCGGCGCCACGATCAACGCGGGCGGCCGGCTCGTCGTTCGGGCCACCCGGATCGGCGGGGACACCCAGCTCGCCCAGATGGCCCGGCTGGTGGAGCAGGCCCAGACCGGCAAGGCCGCGGTGCAGCGGCTCGCCGACCGGATCTCCGGCGTCTTCGTGCCGATCGTGATCGCCCTGGCCGCCGGCACGCTCGGCTGGTGGCTCGCCACCGGCGCCGGGCCGACCGCCGCGTTCACCGCCGCCGTGGCCGTCCTGATCATCGCCTGTCCGTGCGCGCTCGGCCTGGCCACCCCGACCGCGCTGCTGGTCGGCACCGGGCGCGGCGCGCAGCTCGGCGTGCTGATCAAGGGGCCGGAGGTGCTGGAGTCCACCCGGCGGGTCGACACCGTGGTGCTGGACAAGACCGGCACCGTCACCACCGGCCGGATGGCGCTGGCCGAGGTGCGGCCCGCCACCGGCGAGGACGCCGCCGAGCTGCTCCGGCTGGCCGGCGCGCTGGAGGCGGCCTCGGAGCACCCGATCGCCCGGGCGGTCGCCGAGGCGGCGGCCCAGGCCGGACCGTCGGTCGCGGTCGACTTCGCCAACGTCGAAGGGCTCGGGGTGACCGGCACCGTCGACGGGCGGAGCGTGGTGGTCGGGCGGAACCGACTGCTGCGGGAGCGCGGTCTCGACGTACCCGAGGAGGTGTCGCGGGCCGCGACCGGCGCGGAGGCCGCCGGCCGCACGGCGGTCCTGGCCGGCTGGGACGGGCGGGCCCGCGGGGTGCTCGCGGTGGCCGACGCGGTGAAACCGACCAGCCGGGCGGCGGTCGACCGGCTGCGCGGTCTGGGGCTCACCCCGGTGCTGCTCACCGGCGACAACGCCACCGTGGCCGCCACCGTGGCCGCCGAGGTGGGCATCGACGAGGTGATCGCGGAGGTGCTGCCCGCCGACAAGGTGGCGGTGGTCGAGCGGCTCCAGCGCGAGGGTCGGGTGGTGGCCATGGTCGGCGACGGGATCAACGACGCCGCCGCGCTGGCCCGGGCCGACCTCGGCCTGGCCATGGGCACCGGCACCGACGTGGCGATCGAGGCCGCCGACCTGACCCTCGTCCGGGGCGACCTGCGGGCCGCGGCGGACGCCATCCGGCTCTCCCGGCGCACGCTCGCGATCATCAAGGGCAATCTGTTCTGGGCGTTCGCCTACAACGTGGCGGCGCTGCCGCTGGCCGCCGCCGGGCTGCTCAACCCGATGCTGGCGGGTGCGGCGATGGCCTTCTCATCGGTCTTCGTGGTGGCGAACAGCCTGCGGCTGCGGCGGTTCCGCCCGATCGGGTGACGTTGGATTGGGCCGGCGGCCGTCGGGGTAATCAGTTGTCGTCACGCAACTGCTGAGTTGGAGGTTCCCATGGGTCTCGACGACAAGATCGACAACACGTCCCAGGACACCGCGGGCAAGGTCAAGGAGGGCGTCGGCCGGGTCACCGACAACGAGCGCCTCGAGGCCGAGGGCCGCAACGACCAGGCCGGCGCCAAGCTCAAGCAGGCCGGCGAGAAGATCAAGGACGCCTTCAAGAGCTGACGTACGCCTCGCACCACCACCGGGCCGGCCTTCGGGCCGGCCCGGCGTGCTGTCCAGGACCATCCACGGTCGCTCACCCGGGGCCACCCCGGCTCGCGTTCGGTGCATAAGATGCGAAGCGACCTCGATTCCGGCAGGAGCTGTGCGATGGCCCAACCCGCCGACCCGTCCGGCCTCGGCCGGGTCCTGTCCGAGACCATGGCCGCGTTGCAGCGGCACAACGCCGCCGACGCCGGTGCGCCGCCCGCGCCACCGGAAGGCGTCGGTGAGGCCGCCGACGGCCTGATCCGGGTCACCGCCGGCCTGCCCGGCCGGCTCACCGCCGTGGCCCTGGATCCACGGGTCATGCGCATGCCGAGCGAAACCCTGGCCGAGGAGATCGAGGCGGCGGTCAACGCCGCGCTCACCGACCTCCAGGAACAGGCCACCGCCGCCGTCCCCGGCCAGGTTGACCTGGGCTCCCTGGGCGAGCAGCTACGCCGGATCCAGGAGGACGCCGGCCGCCAGTTCAACGCGTTCACCGACGCGCTCGTCGAGGCGCAGGACCGGCTCTCCAAGCGGGACGGTCGCTGATGCCGGTCGAGGTCGACCCCGACGCGCTCGGCGCATCCGGGCAGGCGCTGGGCGGTGCGGCGACCCGGTTCGGTCAGGCGCTCACCGCGTTCCGGGCCGAGCTGGCCGGATTCGGTCGCCCCTGGGGCTCCGACGACATCGGCTCGCTGATCGGGGCCGCGCACGACGAGGTCTCCGCGTTCGCCTTCGAATGCTTCGACACCGCGCTCGACGAGATCTCCGCAGCCGGCATCGATCTCGGTGACATGGCCGCGCGTTACGCCGAGGTCGAAGCCAGGATCACGCAGGGCTTCGACGGTCTGCGCCGGTCACTGGGAGGCTGACGATGGGCTTGGAGCTGCCCGGCGAGCTGCGGTCGCTGCTCGGCGTCCTGGGCTACACCTGGCCGGAGGCGGACGAGGTCAAGCTCTTCGAGATGGGCAACGCCTGGATCCGGTTCTCCGGCACCCTCTCCGGCGTGGTCGCCGAGGCGAACACCGGGGCGGCGGCGGTCTGGACGCAGCACACCGGCCAGGACATCACCGCGTTCCAGACCTGGTGGAACCGGGAGGACAGCCCCGCCGACAGCCTCCGCGACGGGGTGACGGCCGCGGTGCTCACCGGCACCGGCCTGATCATCTGCGCGGCGATCGTGCTCGCCCTCAAGGTCGCCGTCATCGTGCAACTGGTCATCCTGGCCATCGAGATCGCCCAGGCCATCGCCACCGCGGCGGTCACCTTCGGCGCCTCGCTGCTGGAGATCCCGGTCTTCCAGCAGTTGACCCGCACGATCGTCGGCAACCTCGTCCAGGAAGTCCTCTGGAAACTCGTCGACGGGTGAGCTGACATGAGCGGCGGCAAGGCCGGCGGCAGGCTGATGCGAGCCGCGCTGCGGTTTCTCAAACGCACCAAGACCCGGAGCCGGCCCGGCCGGATGAACCCGCACTTCACCGAGCACGTGTTCGGCGGGCACGTCAAACCGGGTATGCCCAAGGGATCGGGCTACCACTACCGGCCCGGCGGCCAGGACTTCCCCGACCGGCGGATCAAGCCGGGCACGATCGAGCGGGACTCCCGTACCGGCGTCTACAGCGCCGAGCCTGAATTCTTCGACGCCACGCTCGACCCACCGAACGGCAGGTGGAAGGCGAAAGCGGGTAACGGGGGCCTCAGCACCTTCTTCCCGGACCATTGGACGCCGGCGCAGGTGGACAACGCCGTTCCCGGTGCGTTCCAGAACGCCGTGCAGACCGGTCCGAACAAGTGGCGCGGGACCTACAAAGGCGTAACGATCGAGGGCTTCTACAATTCGTCCGGCGGGTTCACCCACGGTTGGCCTGTCCTACCGGCAACAGGAGGTGGCCATCCGTGAGCTCCATGCGACTCGACTACGACCAGTTCGGACTGCCGGTCTTCCAGGCCGACGACAAGCGTCTCGACGCGTTGGGCTCATGGCTCACCACCGACATTTCCACCCATGCCCTGGTCTGCCTCGATGCGCTGGCCATGCTGAGCGACGTGTCGCAGGGCCGGCCGCCGTTCGAAGAGTGGAGCAGCGAGAACTACGAGGTGACCTTCGAACCCGAGGGTGTCTCCATCAGCAACCAGTGGGTCGAAAGCGAGCAGGGCAGCTACTCGCTGGCTGAATTCCGGGACGCGCTGGAGCAATACTGGGTGTTTCTTCGCAACAGTCCCGGCAACCCGAACCTCGTCCGAGAGTTCCGTCCGGACCTCGCGCACTGGGAGGCGGCGCTCCTGCGCTGGGAGGAGAAGTGGGGTCGGCCGCACCCGGACCGGGGGCGGCTGTTCTGACCTGGCCGGCACCAGCTCGGCGAGGTGGCGGCATCCCGGCGTGGTGAAAGCGCCACTTCGCCGACCTGGTGTGGATCTTGCGCGGCTCAGGGGTCGACGGCGAGGCGGGCGGCGCGTACCTCCAGGTAACGCCGCTCGGGCAGGCTGGTGGTGGCGCGGGCGGCGGCCAGGTACGCGGCCCGGGCGTCCGCCCGCTCGCCGGCGAGTTCGAGCAGGTGCGCGCGGACGGCGGCCAGCCGGTGGTGGCCGGCGGTCCGGTCGTCGGCGTCCAGCGGCGCGAGCAGGGCCAGACCGGCGCGGGGTCCGTCCACCATGGCCAGCGCGACCGCCTGGTTGAGTGTGACCATCGGATTGGGTGCGAGCCGGGCCAGCACCCGGTAGAGCGCGACGATCTGCGGCCAGTCCGTCGTCGCGGCGGTGGGAGCCTCCGCGTGCACCGCGGCGATGGCCGCCTGCACCTGGTACGGGCCGGGCGCGGACCAGGTCAGCGCCTCCGTCACAAGCGCGATCCCCTCCGCCACGGCGGCCCGGTCCCAGCGGGTTCGGTCCTGCTCCGCCAGGGGCACCAGCTCTCCGTCCGGGCCGGTACGCGCCGCCCGGTGCGCGTCGGTGAGCAGCATCAGAGCCAGCAGCCCGGCCACCTCGCCGTGGTCCGGCAGCGATCGGCGCAGTTCCCGGGCCAGCCGGATCGCCTCCCCGGTCAGCTCGGCCCGGTGCAGCTCGTCCCCGCTCGACGCGGTGTAACCCTCGTTGAAGATCAGATAGAGCACCCGTAGCACCGCGCCCAGCCGCTCGTCCCGGTCGGCCGCCGAGGGCAGCGTGAAGCGCGCCCCGGCCGCCTCGATCCGCTGCTTGGCCCGGCGGATCCGCTGGCTCATGGTGGCCTCCGGCACCAGGTGCGCCCGGGCGATCTCGGCGGTGCTCAACCCGCCCACCGCCCGCAGGGTGAGCGCCACCTGGGCGCCGGCCGGCAGCGCCGGATGGCAGCATAGGAAGAGCAGCTTAAGCGTGTCGTCCCGGCTCGGCGGTTCCTCGTCGGCCGGCGGGGCGACCGTCGCGTACGCCGGCTGCCGGACGCCCACCGCGACCTCGCGTTCCCGCCGGGCGTGCTCGCTGCGCCACTCGTCGGTGAGTCGGCGGGTGGCCACGGTGACCAGCCAGGCGCGGGGATGGTCCGGCACGCCCTGCGCCGGCCACTGGGTGGCGGCGGCGAGCAGCGCCTCCTGGACGGCGTCCTCGCAGGCGTAGAACTGGCCGTGCCGGCGCACGAGCACGCCGAGGACCTGCGGTGCGAGCGTCCGCAGCAGGTCCTCGACCGCCCGGGAGGTCACATCTCCGTCCCGGCCTGCTCCATCACCGCGCGCACCTCAAGCACGCCGAAGCCGTGCCTTACGTCCGGCCAGCTCGCGGCGATCTCGGCGGCCCGCTCCGGGGTCTCGCAGTCGACCGTCAGGTAGCCGGCGAACTGCTCCTTGCTCTCCACGAACGGCCCGTCGGTGATCTCGGTGCCGCCGGCCGTGGCCCGCACCGTCCGCGTCTGCGACGGGTGGGCCAGCGCCTCCCCGCCGACCAGCTCGCCGGACTCGGTCAGCTCCTTCATGATCTCGTCGACCTCGCCGAAGATCGCGTTGCGCTCTGCCTCGGACAGCTCCTCGACGAAGCCGGGCCGGTTCCAGATCAGCAGCATGTACTTCATGGTCCACTCCTCGGGTTCGGGCCACCGTCGGTGGCGCCTCGCAGACGGGTCGGAGCCGACCGGCCCGATCCGACAGGTCGCGTTGCGGTTTCTGGAGGGGTGGGAACCTACTCGGGCTCGGCTACGAAGACGCCTTGCCCCTGCTGCCCGTAAATCAGGTTCCGGGCGTGCAGTTCCTTCACGGCGCGGTAGGCCGTAGAACGGGCGATGTTGTACAACTCGCCGATCTCGGAAACCGATGGCAGTTGTTGGCCCGGTGCATAGTCGCCAGAACGAATCTTGGCCTCGATGTCATCGGCTACGCGCCGGTAGTGCGGTGGTCGCGTCGGCATGATCGGCTCTCCTGGACTTCAGCGGCGATCATGTTTCCAGCCCGGACCGGCTCAGGACAAGCGGGCAATCCGACAAAGTGGAGACAGTGAGAACTTGACTACAGTGAGACTGTGGATACAGTGAGACAGCGGTCGGACACTCCTGGACTTCAGCAATCCGAGGTTTCCGGTCGTTCCGCCGTGGGGGAGCACGACGCATGGACTCTGCCCCCTACGGCGGCCTACTCGTGACTGTTCGGGGAGGGCTGGTCATGCCGATCGACGAGCCGGGTGCGGTCTCGGAGGCACGGGAAGTCTTCGAAGCGCATCGCATCATCGAAGTTCACTGGGTGCCCTCTGATCGCCCATGGAGGGGCTGCCTGCAGTGCAAGGATCGGCACACCTGCGCCCAACTCGATTGGGCGGTGGAGCGGTTCGCACACTACGCCTCGATCAGCCTGCAGAAGCGATGACCGACGTGTTCATCCGGCGTCGATCATGAACTAGGCGGCGACAAAACGGACAGCGTACGCCGTGAACTTCATGATCAACGGGGCGGGCGGCCGTGCACGGGGCGGGGGGCGGGGCGGTTGGCGTCTAGTGAGGCGCGGTCGGCGGCGGTGGTGCCGGAGGACCACCCCTCGCTGTCGCGCACCTGGAGCCGGTGCCGGGTGGTGCCGGGAAAGAGCTGGTCGGCGCGGCTCCGGACGGCGTCCGAACGGCTCGCGAGCACCGGCAGCAGCCGCTCGTCGTCCCGCTCCTCGGTCGCGGCGACGCTTGCGGCCCGCAACCGCTCCCCGATCCGCAGCGCGAACGCATTCAGGAACGACTCGTCGTAGCCCTTGGTGCGCCGCCCGCTGCGCATGCCGCGTCCGCTCCGATCGCTGTCCGTGCCGCGTCCGCTCCGCCCGCTGCCTGCGCCGCGTCCGCTCCGCCCGCGCAGCATCGCGGCGGTGGCCTGCACCAGCAGCGACGTGTGCAGCAGGTCGACCGCAGCCAGGTCGGCCGGGAAACCGAGCACGGTGGCGAAGCCCAGGTCGTCGGACCAGACCGACTCGCACCGGTTCGCCGCCGCCACCTCCTGGATCAGCAGCGCCTTCGCCGCGGCGTACGGGGCGTCGGTGCCGAGGCGCATCCCACCCGGTTGGTCCGGCCGCTCGGCCGTGGCATCGAGCAGCGCCGCGTCGATGCTGTGCCGGGCCATCAGCTCCTGCGCCTTGGCGGTGAACGCCTCCGCCTCGGCCGGGTAGCCGCTCGACTCGGCCTTGGCCAGCAACGCGCGTACCCGATCGAGCATCCGGGAGCCGGTGGCCGGCGCGGCGGCGAGCGGGACGGCGACCGCGCCCGGCGGCGGCCGGAGCAGCGCGATCGGCGGCAGCCCTTCGACCAGGACGAGCGCGTCGACCGCGTCACGCAGCGCGGTGATCCGGTCGCCGTCGGCGCGGCGGTCCAGCCAGCCCGCGTCGGCGTCCCAGCGCGCGCCCAGCTCGGTGAGCTGCTCGTCGAACCAGGCCGGGACCGGTGCGGGTAACCCGCGTCGCTGGGCGGCCAGCGCGTCGCGCAGCAGCCGGGCGCCGCGTGGGCTGAGCCGGCGGGTGGCCAGCCGGTCCAGGTCGACCGGCTGCCAGCCGCGCGGCCAGAGCCGGCCCACGGCCCGGGACAGCCGGGTGAGCAGGGCCGTGTCCACCGCCGCGCCGTCGGCCACCACCAGGGCGTCGAGGGTACGCTCGGCGGCGCGTACGTCGGTGCCGCGCGCCGCCGCGAGGGCGTCGGCGAGCAGCGGCTCGGCTGATGACACGGGTGGCTCCCTGGATCCGACAGGCGGCCGGTCGCCCACCCCGACAGCGACCGTACCCGGCCCGCCCGTTCAACCGTGCGGCCCGCTCTTCCGTACTCTCCTGCGGAGCGCGGGCGGTGCGACGGACGGAGAGCGACGTGGGCGGGCAGGACCGGGGTGTGCACCGGCGGCGACGGAGGTCGCGGGCCGGCGTCCGCGCCCTGGCCGCGGTCGTCGTCGTGACCGGCCTCACGGCCGGCGGGGGGTACGCCGTGCGGCGGCACCCGGAGCTGCTGGCCGCGGTCGGGGTGGAGCGGACCGTGCCGGCGGCGGTGCCGGACGCGCGCCCGTCTCCGGTGACCGCGCGGCCGACGAGGAGCGCCCCGCCGCCGGTCCCGGCGGCCGGAAGGGTGCCGCCGGGCATCACCTACCCGCTGCGGGGCGGCGGCGACTTCCGCACCGCCGACACGGTCGGCGCGGTGGCCGGGCGCTCCGGCGAGCTGCTGCGTTACCGGGTCGCGGTCGAGGACGGCATCCGCAACGTGGACGTCGAACGCTTCGCCCGCGAGGTCGCGGCGACGCTCGCCGACCCGCGCGGCTGGACCGGCGACGGCCGGTGGCGGCTGCAACGGGTGGGCCGGGGCGGGCCGGCCGACTTCACGGTGCTGCTGACCACCCCGGTCACCCGTGGCGATCTCTGCGGCGACCGGACCGACCGCTACACCTCCTGCCGCAACGGCGACCAGGTGGTGGTCAACGTGGCCCGCTGGGTGTACGGGGTGCCGCACGTGCCCGACCTCGGCCTCTACCGGCAGTATCTGCTCAACCATGAGGTGGGCCACCGGTTGGGCCGGGGCCACGAGCGCTGCCCCCGGGCCGGCGGCCCGGCGCCGGTGATGGTGCAGCAGACACTCGGCCTGCACGGCTGCGCGGCGAACGCGTGGCCGCTCGTGGGCGGTGAGCCGCTGGCCGGGCCGTCCGGCCAGTACGACGACCCGATCCCGGCCGGGGACCACTGACCCACCGGACTGCGCGCGCCGCCGGCCGGTGGTGAGATGGACGGCATGGATTACGTGACGTTCGGTTCCACCGGCCTGGAGGTGTCCCGGCTCTGCCTGGGTTGCATGAGCTACGGCGAGCCGGGTCGGGGCACCCACCCCTGGTCACTGCCGGAGGACGCCGCCCGACCCTTCATCCGGCAGGCGCTGGAGCTGGGGGTGAACTTCTTCGACACGGCGAACGTCTACTCCGACGGCACCAGCGAGGAGATCGTCGGCCGGGCGCTGAAGGACTTCGCCGACCGCGACGACGTGGTGATCGCGACCAAGGTGCACGGCCGGATGGGGCCGGGGCCGAACCGGGGCGGGCTGTCCCGTAAGCACATCATGAGCGAGATCGACGCGAGCCTGCGGCGGCTCGGCACCGACTACGTCGATCTCTACCAGATCCACCGCCTCGACCCGGTCACCCCGATCGAGGAGACGCTTGAGGCGCTGCACGACCTGGTCCGGGCCGGCAAGGTCCGTTACCTGGGCGCCTCGTCGATGTACGCGTGGCAGTTCGCCAAGGCGCTCTGGGCCGCCGAGCGGCACGGCTGGACCCGTTTCGTCTCCATGCAGAACCACTACAACCTGCTCTACCGCGAGGAGGAGCGGGAGATGCTGCCGCTCTGCCGCGACGAGGGGATCGCGGTGATCCCGTGGAGCCCGCTGGCCCGCGGCCTGCTGACCCGTGACCCGGGGGAGTCGACCGCGCGGGCGGAGACCGACGAGTTCGGCCGCAAGCTCTACGCGCGTACCGAGGAGCACGACCGGGCGGTGATCGAGGCGGTGGGCCGGGTGGCCGAGCAGCGTGGGGTGTCGCGCGCCCAGGTGGCGTTGGCCTGGGTGGCCCGCAACCCGGCGGTCACCGCGCCGATCGTGGGCGCGACGAAGCCGCATCACCTGACCGACGCGGTGGCCGCGCTGGAGCTGGAGCTGACCGACGCCGAGGTGGCGGAGCTGGAGGCGCCGTACGTGCCGCACCCGGTGTCCGGTTTCTGAGCCCTACCGGGAGAACGCGGCCCAGATGTGCTTGGTGCTGTCGGAGGCGTACCAGCCGACGTCGAGCGAGATCGACTGGGCCAGGAACAGCCCGCGTCCGCCCGAGTCCAGCGGGCTGATGTCGGACAGCTCCGGCACCGAGCTGACGTCGTGGTCGGCGACGTCGAGCAGGAAGCGGTCGTCGGTGGCCAGCAGCGTGACGATGGTGGGCGGCCGTCCGTGCCGGAGCGCGTTGCTGGCCAACTCGGTGGCGACGAGCAGGACCATGTGCGGCACCTCGTCCAGGCCCTCGCCCTGCACGAGCCCGTGCCGGTTCAACGCGTCGCGCAGCGAGGCCCGTACGTCGCGAAGCTCCTCGGGGGTGTCGAGCACCCACCGCTCCAGCTGGGTGGCCTGCGGCGGTGGCGGCGACGTGCGCAACTGTCCCATGATCTTCCTTTACCCTGCGTAGCCGTCCGCTAAGCCCGACCGGCCGGCCTCCACGGAGCCGGCCGGTCGGGCAGCGCATCAGCGACGCAGTAGCGCGAACACCCCCCAACCCAGATATTCACGCTGGAAACGGACGTAACTGAGCGGATCCTCGGTCAGTTCCCGCCGAAGCTCCGGGGCCAGCTCGTCGTCCGGGTTGGCGTCCAGCCAGCGGCGCAGGTTCAGCCAGTGCGCGGCGGCGTACCGGTCCCAGCTGTCCTGATCGGCGAGGACCATCTCGACCAGGTCCCAGCCGCACTCGCCGAAGAGCCGGACCAGGCCGGGCAGGTCGTGGAAGTCGTCCCGGGAGCGGGCGTGCGAACCGGTCACGGCCTCGGCGTCCGGCGGGTCCCGCCGCCAGTACGGCTCGCCGACGAGCGCCATGCCGTCGCGCCGCAGCGCGCGGCCGAGCAACTCCAGGGTGCCGGGGACACCGTCGCCGATCCAGGTCGCGCCGACGCAGGCGGCCACGTCGACCGGCCGCTCCGGAACGTACGCGGCGGCGTCACCGTGCACGAACCGGACCCGGTCGCCGACGCCCAGTTCGGCGGCGCGGTCCCGGGCGGCGGCGGTGAACATGGTGCTGATGTCGACCCCGGTGCCGGTGATTCCGTGGTCCCGGGCCCAGGTGCAGAGCAGTTCGCCCTTGCCGCTGCACAGGTCCAGCAGTTCGGCGCCGGGCGCGAGCTTGATCGCCCGGCCCAGCGTGGCCAGCTTGACCTCGTCGAACGGGTTGAGGATGCGGAGGTCGCCCTCGCGGATGGTGAAGTTACGTGGCAGGTCCAATGTGGTCACTCCGATGGCAGAGGGTCGTGGGCAGGTCGATCCGGTTCGGCGCGGTCGGCACGGGCACCAAAACACCCTCTTCGCGGTCTCGGAGTGACGGTTGTCGGGACGCTAACCCGCGCGCCGGCGACGGTCGATGGGATTTCCAGGTCTGGGCCGGACCGGGTCACCTGCGGTACGGTCACGGGATGGTCGTCGAGGAACACTGGTGGAACGGCGTCAGCATCCCGCGCGGGCGTCGCGACGTCTACATCTGCACCGACGGGCAGCGCTGGCAGGTTCAGGCCCAGATCGGCGGCGCCGCCGGTCGGTCGAAGATCCAGCAGTGCCCGAGCCGCGGCTCAGCGAGCATCCTCGCCGGGGCCTGGCGGTCGAGCGGCACCGGCTGGCGGGAGATGCCACGCTGAAAGCGGTACGGCGGCCGGCTCCGGCCGCCGTCCACCGCACGGTCGACGAGTGACTCGGCGACCTCCCCCGGCCTCCGGTCGGAGTCCTGCGTTCCGCGCCGTCTGAACCGCACCGACGTTTCGCCCTGCCCGATTTGTGCCGCTCCGGCCGTCCGGCGTGAAAGGCGCGTCAAGAATCCGCCGTCCGGCGTGATGGTCGCGTCATGACCCCTGTCCGTCGGGCCGACCCGGCGTTGTGATTGCCCGGCGACCGAAAGACGGTCGCGCGGACAACTCGCAAGGAGTGGTCAGCCGTGTCTGACGTGCTGTTCGTGTTGCTGACGGTGGGGCTGTTCGCGGCACTCGCCCTCGTGGTGCGGGGTGTGGAGAAGCTGTGAGCGCCGTCAACGCCGTCGGCCTGGTGCTGGCGATCGGACTGGGCGTGTTCCTGGTCGCCGCCCTGCTGTTCCCGGAGCGCTTCTGATGAGCACCACCGCAGCCGGGGTGCTCTTCGTGCTGTCGCTGGTGGTGGCGCTGGTGGCCGTCCACCGGCCGTTCGGCGACCACATGTACCGGGTGGTCTCCGGCACCCGGTCCGCCCGCGTCGAGCGGGGAATCTACCGCCTGGTCGGGGTCGACCCGGCCGTCGAGCAGACCTGGGGCGTGTACGCCCGCAGCCTGCTGGCCTTCTCGGCCGTCTCGATCCTGTTCCTGTACGCGTTCCAGCGCCTGCAGGACCACCTGTGGCTCTCGCTGGGCCTCGACCCGGTGGCGTCACACGGCGCGTGGAACACCGCGGTGTCGTTCGTGACCAACACCAACTGGCAGTGGTACTCGGGTGAGTCGACCATGGGCCACCTGGTGCAGATGGCCGGCCTGGCGGTGCAGAACTTCGTCTCCGCCGCGGTGGGCATCGCCGTCGCGGTGGCGCTGGTGCGGGGATTCGCCCGCAGCCGTACCGGCGAACTGGGCAACTTCTGGGTCGACCTGACCCGGATCACGCTGCGGATCCTGCTGCCGTTCGCGGTGCTCGGCGCGGTCGTGTTGATGCTCGGCGGGGTGGTGCAGAACCTCTCCGGCGGCACCGACGTGACCTCGCTGACCGGCGGCGGTCAGACGATCACCGGCGGGCCGGTGGCCAGCCAGGAGGTGATCAAGGAGCTGGGCACGAACGGCGGCGGCTTCTACAACGTCAACAGCGCCCACCCGTTCGAGAACCCCACCGCGTGGACGAACTGGCTGGAGGTCTTCCTGCTCCTGGTGATCCCGTTCAGCCTGCCCCGGGTCTTCGGCCGGATGGTCGGGCAGAACCGGCAGGGCTACGCGATCGCCGCCGTGATGGCGATCCTCGCGCTCGCCAGCATCGCCCTGACCAACGTCTTCGAGCTGACCGGTGGTGGCACGGTGCCGCAGGCGGTGGGCGCGGCGCTGGAGGGCAAGGAGGTGCGGTTCGACGTGTCGAACTCGGCCACTTTCGCGGCGGCCACCACGCTCACCTCGACCGGCGCGGTCAACTCGTTCCACGACTCGTACACCGCGCTGGGCGGGATGATGCCGATGGTCAACATGATGCTCGGCGAGGTCGCCCCCGGCGGTGTCGGGGCCGGCCTGTACGGCCTGCTGATCCTCGCGGTGATCACGGTCTTCGTCGCCGGCCTGATGGTCGGCCGCACACCGGAGTACCTGGGCAAGAAGATCGGCTCGCGCGAGATCAAGTTCGCCTCGGCGTACTTCCTGATCACCCCGGCGCTTGTGCTCGCCGGCTCGGCCGCCGCGTTCGCCACCGGCAACAACTCGACCGCGCTCAACGTCGGCCCGCATGCGATGTCGGAGGTGCTCTACGCCTTCACCTCGGCGAGCAACAACAACGGCTCGGCGTTCGCCGGCATCACCGTGAGCACACCCTGGTGGAACACCGCGCTGGGCCTCTGCATGCTGCTCGGCCGGTTCCTGCCCATCATCTTCGCGCTGGCGCTGGCCGGCTCGCTGGCCCGCCAGCAGCCCACGCCCGCGTCCGAGGGCACCCTGCCCACCCACCGGCCGCTCTTCGTCGGCATGGTCGTCGGCGTCACGGTGATCCTCGTCGCGCTCACCTTCCTGCCCGCGCTCGCGCTCGGCCCGCTGGCCGAAGGGCTGTGACCACCATGAGAGACAAGGACATGACGGCACCTCTCGACACCGCCGACGCGCCCACCCTCGGCACACCGGCCCGCCAGGGCGACCGGGTCGGCGGCGGACTGCTCGACCCGCGCCAGCTGCTCGCGTCCCTGCCGGACGCGCTGCGCAAGCTGGATCCGCGCACCCTGTGGCGCAACCCGGTGATGCTGATCGTCGAGATCGGCGCGCTGTTCACCACCGTCCTCGCCGTCGTCGACCCGTCGGTGTTCGCCTGGGCCATCACGATCTGGCTCTGGCTGACCGTGCTCTTCGCCAACCTGGCCGAGGCGGTCGCCGAGGGACGGGGCAAGGCCCAGGCCGACACGCTGCGCCGGGCCAAGCAGGACACCATCGCCACCCGGCTGCTCGGCTGGACTCCGGGCGCGGCGGCCAACGCCTACCGGGACGAGGCGGTGCCCGCGCCGCAGCTCAAGCAGGGCGACATCGTCCTGGTCGAGGCCGGGCAGATCATCCCGGGCGACGGCGACGTGGTCGAGGGCATCGCCAGCGTCGACGAGTCGGCGATCACCGGCGAGTCCGCCCCGGTGATCCGGGAGTCCGGCGGCGACCGCAGCGCGGTCACCGGCGGCACCCGGGTGCTCTCCGACCGGATCGTCGTCCGGATCACGCAGAAGCCGGGAGAGAGCTTCATCGACCGGATGATCGCCCTGGTCGAGGGCGCCGACCGGCAGAAGACGCCGAACGAGATCGCGCTCAACATCCTGCTGGCCGCGCTGACGATCATCTTCCTGCTCGCGGTCGTCACGCTCCAGCCGTTGGCGATCTTCGCCAAGGGCTACCAGGCCGCGGCACCGGACACGCAGGCGATCACCGACTCCGGTGTCGCCGGCATCGTGCTGGCCTCCCTGCTGGTCTGCCTCATCCCGACCACCATCGGCGCGCTGCTGTCCGCCATCGGCATCGCCGGCATGGACCGCCTCGTCCAGCGCAACGTGCTCGCCATGAGCGGGCGGGCGGTCGAGGCGGCCGGCGACGTCAACACGCTGCTGCTGGACAAGACCGGCACGATCACCCTGGGCAACCGCCAGGCCGCCGAGTTCCTGCCGGTGGACGGCGTGGACGCGGCCACCGTCGCCGACGCGGCGCAGCTGTCCAGCCTGGCCGACGAGACGCCGGAGGGGCGTTCGGTGGTGGTGCTGGCCAAGAACGGGTTCGGGCTGCGCGAGCGCGAGCCCGGTCTCATCCCGCACGCCACCTTCGTGCCGTTCACCGCGCAGACCCGGATGAGCGGCGTCGACCTGGCCGCCGCCGACGGCGGCGTCCGGCAGATCCGCAAGGGCGCCGCCGCGGCGGTGACGAGATGGGTACGCGAACACGGCGGCCACCCGACCGACCAGATCGGTGCGCTCGTCGACGCGATCAGCGGCACCGGCGGCACCCCGCTCGTGGTCGCCGAGCACGTCGCCGGCGAACCGGCCCGAGTCCTCGGCGTCATCCACCTCAAGGACGTCGTCAAGGCCGGCATGCGGGAGCGCTTCGACGAGATGCGCCGGATGGGCATCCGGACCGTGATGATCACCGGGGACAACCCGCGTACCGCGAAGGCCATCGCCGACGAGGCCGGCGTGGACGACTTCCTCGCCGAGGCCACACCGGAGGACAAGCTCGCCCTGATCCGTAAGGAGCAGGAGGGCGGACGGCTGGTCGCGATGACCGGCGACGGCACCAACGACGCGCCCGCGCTGGCCCAGGCGGACGTCGGGGTGGCCATGAACACCGGCACGTCGGCCGCGAAGGAGGCCGGCAACATGGTCGACCTCGACTCCGACCCGACCAAGCTGATCGAGATCGTGGAGATCGGCAAGCAGTTGCTGATCACGCGGGGCGCGTTGACGACGTTCAGCATCGCCAACGACATCGCGAAGTACTTCGCGATCATCCCGGCCATGTTCGCCGGCATCTACCCGTCCCTGGACCGGCTCAACGTGATGCGGTTGGCCAGCCCCGAGTCGGCGATCCTGTCCGCGGTCATCTTCAACGCGATCGTCATCGTCGCGTTGATCCCGCTGGCCCTGCGGGGCGTCCGCTACCGCCCGGCCAGCGCCTCGAAGCTGCTCGGCCGCAACCTGCTGCGGTACGGCCTCGGCGGCATCGTGGTGCCGTTCGTCGGCATCAAACTCATCGACCTGCTCGTCCAGTTCATCCCGGGGATCTCGTGATGCGTCTGCCCAGTTGGCTCGCCCAACACCTCGCCGCCCTGCGCGCCCTGCTCGTCCTCACCGTGCTGCTCGGGCTCGCGTACCCGCTCGCTCTGGTCGCGGTCGGCCGGATCCCCGGCCTGGACGGCCGGGCGGACGGCTCGCTCGTCACCGTCGACGGCCGGACCGTCGGCAGCTCGCTGATCGGCCAGTCGTTCACCGACGCGGACGGTGACCCCGTCCCGCGCTACTTCCAGTCCCGGCCGTCCGCCGCCGGCTACGACCCGACCGCCACCGCTGCCAGCAACCTGGGTCCGGAGAGTGTGGTGGACACGCTCGCCGCCGACCCCGCCGGCTCCACGCCGAGCCTGCTCACCCAGGTCTGCGCGCGCAGCAAGGCGGTCGGTGAGCTGGACGGCGTGGACGGGCGGCGCCCGTACTGCACGCCGGACGGGGTCGGCGCGGTGCTGGCCGTGTTCCGCGCCGACGGCCTGACCGGCCGGATCACCCGGGTGGTCAGCGTCAACCAGGTCGCGCCGGCGACGCCGTTCGTCCCGACCTGGCAGGGCGTGCCGGTCGAGGCGGCCCGGCCCGGCCACGACTACGTGGCCGAGGGCGGGGTGGTCACCCCGGTCCGGGGGGACGCGCCGGCGGAGCCGGCCGTGCCGGCCGACGCGGTCACCGCCAGCGGCAGCGGTCTCGACCCGCACATCTCCCCGGCGTACGCGGAGATCCAGGTGGCCCGGGTGGCGCGGGAGCGTGCGGCGGACCCGGGGGCGGTCCGCCGGCTGGTCCGGGAGCACACCGCCGGCCGGACGCTCGGCTTCCTGGGCGAGCCCGCCGTGAACGTGTTGGACCTCAACCTCGCGCTGGACCGGGAGTTCCCGCCGCGCTGAGGGGTGGCAGGTGTTAAAAAGGGGCCCCGCCTCTACCGAAGGCGTTAAGCGGGGCCCCTTCCTTTCACTCGGGGAGGATGGGGTGGTGGGTAAGGGGGAACTGCGGATCTATCTCGGGGCGGCACCCGGGGTGGGCAAGACGTACGCCATGCTCGAAGAGGCCCAACGTCGGGCCGAGCGTGGCACCGACGTCGTGATCGGGTTCGTCGAGACGCACGGCCGCAAGCACACCGCCGCCATGATCGGCGACCTGGAGGTGGTGCCGCGCCGGCCGATGACCTACCGAGGCGTCGAGTTCACCGAGATGGACCTCGACGCGGTGCTGGCCCGCCGACCCGAGGTGGTGGTCGTCGACGAGCTGGCACACACGAACGTCCCCGGCGCCCGGCACGACAAGCGCTGGCAGGACGTCCAGGAGCTGCTGGACGCCGGGATCAGCGTGCTGTCCACGGTCAACGTGCAGCACCTGGAATCGCTCAACGACGTCGTCGCGCAGATCACCGGCACCACCCAGCGCGAGACCGTGCCGGACCAGGTGGTCCGGGCCGCCGAGCAGGTCGAGCTGGTGGACATGACGCCGGAGGCGCTACGCCGCCGGATGGCGCACGGGAACATCTACCGACCCGACAAGATCGACGCCGCGCTCGGCAACTACTTCCGGGTCGGCAACCTCACCGCGCTGCGCGAGCTGGCGTTGCTCTGGCTGGCCGGCAAGGTCGACGAGCAGCTCGACGCGTACCGGGCCCAGCACGGCATCTCCGACACCTGGGAGGCGCGGGAACGGGTGGTCGTGGCGCTCACCGGCGGCCCCGAGGGCGAGACGCTGGTCCGCCGGGCGGCCCGGATCGCCGCCCGCGGCCGGGGCGCCGACCTGCTCGCCGTGCACGTGGCCCGCAGCGACGGGCTGGCCGGCGCGGACCCGGCCCTGCTGGCCCGGCAGCGGGTGCTCGTGGAGAGCCTCGGCGGCACGTACCACCAGGTGCTGGGCACCGACGTCCCGGCCGCGCTGCTCGACTTCGCCCGCGGCGTCAACGCCACCCAGCTCGTGCTCGGCGCCAGCCGGCGCGGTCGGTTCGCCCAGGTGCTCGCCCGGGGCGTCGGGGTGACCACCACCGCGCTCTCCGGCCCGATCGACGTGCACCTGGTCACCCACCCGGAGGCGGGGCGGGGGCGCCGTGGCGGGGCGGCGCCGGCCGCGCTGTCCCGCCGCCGCCGGCTACTCGGGTACGCGCTCGCCGTGCTCGGCATGCCGCTGCTCACGCTGCTGCTGCGGACGCTGCCCGACCTCACCCTGACCAACGACATCCTGCTCTTCCTCGCCGGCGTGGTCGGGGTGGCGCTGATCGGCGGGCTGTGGCCGGCGCTCGTCGCCGCGCTCGGCGGCTCGCTGCTGCTGAACTGGTTCTTCACCCCGCCGTTCCACACGCTCACCATCGCCCAGGCGGACAACCTCCTCGCGCTTGCCGTGTTCGTCGGCGTCGCGGTCGCGGTGAGCGGGGTGGTCGACGTGGCGGCCCGGCGTACCCGGGAGGCGGCCCGGGCGTCCGCCGACGCGCAGACCCTGGCCACCGTCGCGGGAAGTGTGCTGCGCGGGGAGCGACCCCTGCCCGCGCTGCTGGACCGGCTGCGGGAGACCTTCGGGCTGCACGCGGTGAGCGTGCTGGAGCTGACCGCCGGGGCCGAGGGACGGCCGACCCGATCCGCCGACGAGGCCGCCTGGCGGGTGGTGGCGAGCGTCGGCGAGCGGCCCCCCGGCAGCCCGAGCGCGGGGGAGACCGTGGTGCCTGTCGACGAGCGGCTCAGCGTGGTGCTCGCCGGCCGGCGACTGGAGGCGGCCGACCGTCGGGTGGTGGAGGCGTTCGCCGCCCAGGCCGCCGTCGCGCTGCGCCAGGAGCGGCTGGCCGAGGAGGCGGCCACCGCCCGCCCGCTCGCTGCCGCCGACCGGATGCGGACCGCGCTGCTCGCCGCGGTCAGCCACGACCTGCGTACGCCGTTGGCCTCGGCCAAGGCCGCGGTGAGCAGCCTGCGCAGCCACGACGTGGAGTTCGACGCGGCGGACCGGGAGGAGTTGCTGGCCACCGCCGACGAGTCGCTGGACCGGCTGGGCCGGCTGGTGGCGAACCTGCTCGACATGAGCCGGTTGCAGGCCGGTGCCCTCGGCGTCGCCGCGACCGCGATCGGGCTGGAGGACGCCGTACCCCGGGCCCTGGACGAGCTGGGTGCCGCGGCGGCCGAGGTGACCACGGACATCCCGCCGGACCTGCCGGCGGCGCGGGCCGACCCCGGCCTGCTGGAGCGGGTGCTTGTCAACATCGTCGCCAACGCGCTGCGGCACAGCCCGCCCGGCCGGCCACCGACGATCATCGGCAGCGCGCACGCCGGCCGGGTGGAGCTGCGGGTGATCGACACCGGGCCAGGCATCCCGGAGGACCAGTGGGAGCACGTGTTCCTGCCGTTCCAGCGTCTCGGCGACCGGGACAACCAGACCGGGGTGGGGCTCGGGCTGGCGCTGTCGCGGGGGCTGGCCGAGGCGATGGGTGGCAGCATCACCCCGGAGACCACGCCCGGCGGTGGTCTCACCATGGTGCTGCGGCTGCCGACCGCCAACGGGTCAGGAGGGCCGCCGGCATGACCCGCATCCTGGTCGTCGACGACGAACCGCAGATCCTGCGCGCCCTGCGGATCAACCTGCGGGTCCGCGGCTACGACGTCGACGTGGCCGACAGCGGGGCCGCCGCGCTGAAGGCCGCCGCCGGGCACCCGCCGGACCTGGTGGTGCTCGACCTCGGCCTGCCCGACCTGGACGGCACCGACGTCATCCGCGGGCTGCGCGGCTGGACCACCGTGCCGATCATCGTGCTCTCCGGCCGGGCCGGCAGCGAGGACAAGGTCGCCGCGCTTGACGCGGGCGCCGACGACTACGTGACCAAGCCGTTCGGGGTGGACGAGTTGCTCGCCCGGATCCGCGCGGTGACCCGCCGGTCGGGCCCGGCCGCGCCGGACGTCCCCGCGCTGCGCGTCGGCAGCCACACCGTCGACCTGGCCGACCGGACCGTCACCCGGGACGACGGTACGGAGGTCAGGCTGACCCCGACCCAGTGGGCCGTGCTGGAGAAGCTGCTGCGCAACCCCGGCAAGCTGGTCAGCCAGCGGCAACTGCTGCACGACGTGTGGGGGCCGGGATACGACCAGGAGACCAACTACCTGCGGCAGTACCTGGCCCAGTTGCGGCGCAAGCTGGAGGACGACCCGGCCCGGCCCCGGCACCTGATCACCGAGCCGGGCATGGGCTACCGCTACCGGCCCTGACGTTTGCGCCGGCCGCCGCGGGGGACTCGGCGAGCCGGCCGAGCAGCGGGGGAGGGGCATGGCGGACAACCGGTCCTCGGAGGGGTTCGGCCGGCAGTTGGACGAGCACGCCATCGACGCCGGCGCGGCCGAGCCGGAGCGGGCGGCCGGGCTGGTCGACAGCGGCGTCTACGTCGACGGCGTACGGCGTGCCTCGCCGGGCGGCCTCGCCGACACGTACCGCTGTCTCCAGCAGCTCGACGGCGCGATGGCCTGGATCGGCCTGCGCGGGCCGAGCCGGGCGCAGATCGTCTCGCTGGCCGCCGAGTTCCGGCTGCCCGAGCTGGCGGTCGAGGACGCGATCAACGCCCACCAGCGGCCGAAGCTGGAGCGGTACGACGACACCCTGTTCGTGGTGCTGCGCGCCGCCCGCTATCTCGACGCGCGGGAGGCGGTCGAGTTCGCCGAGCTGCACCTGTTCCTCGGACCCGGGTTCGTGATCACGGTCCGGCACGGCGGCGCACCCGACCTGGCGGCCGTGCGGCGGCGGCTGGAGGCCGACCCGGGTGTCCTCGGGCTCGGCCCCGAGGCGGTCCTGTACGCGGTGCTCGACCGGGTGGTCGACGGCTACGCGCCGGTGGTGGCCGGGCTGGAGAACGACATCGACGAGGTGGAGACCGAGGTGTTCGGCGGCGACCCGAACGCGAGCCGTCGCATCTACCAGTTGAGCCGCGAGGTGATCCAGTTCCAGCGGGCGGCGAGGCCGCTGCTGAAGGTCGTCGAGGCGCTCACCGGCGGCTTCGAGCGCTACGGCACGGACGAGGAGCTGCGCCGCCGGCTGCGGGACGTGGCCGACCACCTCATCCAGGTGGTGGAGCGGGTGGACGGCTTCCGGCACCTGTTGCAGAGCATCCTCACCGTCAACGCGACCCTGGTGTCGCAGGCGCAGAACGAGGAGATGCGCAGTCTCACCGCCGCGAGTTTCGAGCAGAACGAGGAGGTCAAGCGCGTTTCCGCCTGGGCGGCGATCCTGTTCGCGCCCACCCTGATCGGCACCGTCTACGGGATGAACTTCACCCACATGCCGGAGCTGGGCTGGCGGTACGGCTACCTGTTCGCGGTCGCCCTGATGCTCGCCGTCTGCGGCGCGCTCTATCTGCTGTTCAAACGTCGCGGCTGGCTGTGAGCGCGGTCGCCAGGCTCCCGCCCGGGGCCGCCCCATAGGGTGTCGGGATGGTTGACCGGCGAGCTGAGGTGCCGGCCCAGCGGGGGGTGCGCCGTCCGGGCGGCGCGGAGTCCGGGACGGTGGCGGCCCGGTGTGCCCGGATCGTCGCGTCCCGGCCGTTCGAGATCGCGATCGTGGTGCTGATCATGGCCAACGGCGCGGTGCTGGGCATCGAGACGTACCCGCACTCGGGGGCCACCGCGGCGGCGCTGCGCTGGACCGAGCTGATGTTCCGGGTGGTCTTCGTCGTGGAGATCACCATCCGGGTGCTGGCGTACGGCCGCCGGCCGCAGGACTTCTTCCGGCACGGCTGGAACGTGTTCGACCTGCTGGTGACCGTGGCGATCTTCGTGCCGGGGCTGCACGGCGACCCGGCGGTGCTGCGGTTCGTCCGGGTGGCCCGGGTGCTGCGGCTGGTCCGCTTCTCGCCCGGCCTGCGCACCATCGTCACGGCGCTGTGGCGCAGCCTGCCCGGCGTGGCGGCGTTCCTCGCGCTCGCCGGGGTCACCCTCTATGTCTACGGGATGGTCGGCTGGCTCATCTTCGGCGACCGCTACCCGGAGCAGTACGGCGACATCGGCCGCTCGCTCGTCACGCTGTTCGTGCTGCTGTCCCTGGAGACGCTGCCCGACCTGCTGGAACAGGGCCTGGAGGTGTCGTCGTGGACGCTGCTCTACTACGTCAGCTTCGTGATGATCGCGGTCAACCTGCTGCTGAACATCCTCATCGCCGTCATCGTCAACTCGATGGAGGAGGCGCGCCGGTTGGAGATGACCGAGGGGTTGGCGTCGGACTACGACTCCGACGGCGACGGGGTGCCGGACGAACTGGACCGGATCGCGATCAGTCAGCGCCTGGACGACCTGCGTACGGTGGTCGCCGAGTTGGAGCGGGAGCTGCGGATCGACCGGGAGGACAGCCCCGGCGGGCCCCGGCGACGGCAGCCCGCGGACCGCTGACCGGACCGATCCGGGTCGATCCGGGCCGGATCGGCCATGACAGTTGCGTGAAAGAAGCGACTCTCGCGTTTGAGCCGCACGTCGAACGGGGCACCGAACGGGACGTCAAACCCTCGGAAGAACAGGACGACTCCCGTGGAAGTTACCGGCTTCTTCATCGCGATCATCATCGGTCTCATCATCGGCGCGCTCGGTCGCCTGGTGGTGCCGGGCAAGCAGGACATCCCGATCTGGCTCACGCTTGTCATCGGTGTGGTCGCCGCGCTCCTGGGCACCCTCGTCGCCGGCCTGTTCGGCGTGGACGACACCGCCGGCATCGACTGGATCGAGCTGGCGCTACAGATCATCTTCGCCGCGGTCGGCGTCTACATCGCCGCCGGCGCGTACGGACGTCGCCGCCACTGACGGTGCAAGGCGGGGCCCCTTCTTAACGCATTCTGCATAGGAAGGGGCCCCGCTTAACGTCTACTCCCGCCAACCGGTGAGCTCGACCCCCTTCGGCAGCTCCACCCGGAAGCCCAAGGTGATCTCGCCGCTGTCGCCCGGCGCGAGCGACAGCCGCCAGGTCAGTTCCCCCAGCTCGGTACGCTCCGCCGGCGGCGGCGCAAGCGTCGTCTCCCGCACCACCACCGCCTCGTCGCGGGACACCGGCAGCTGGTCGCGTACCTCGACCGTCGCGGCGCGGGGCGTGTGGTTGGCGACGGTGATCCGGTGCTCCACCTCCCGCCGCCGGGTCGAGGAGAGCGTGGCCTTCGTCTCGGTGCGCCGGTGCAGTTTCCGCTCCACCCGCAGCCGGTCGTCCACGCCGAGCGCCAACTCGGTCTCCTCGCCCGGCGCCCACGTCGGCAGCCGGGTGGCCGCGACGAAGTCGGCGCCGTGGAACACCGCCGCCGGGCCGGGGAGCAGCGTGTGCGCCGACGTGTTGCGTACCGTCGCCCGCAGGTGGGCCTCGGCGGCGCGGACCGGCACGGTCACGTGGTCCAGCCGGGCCGGCAGCTCCAGCACCGCGATGGTGGCCCGGTGGGCGCTGCCGTCGGCCGGCACCGCCACCGGCCGGGCCGGCCGGTAGGTGGCCGCGCTGACCCCCTGCTCCACCTCGGCGACGCTCTCCCGCACCCGGGGCCGGAGTGCCGCGGACCGGGCGAGTCCGCCGCCGACCGGCGCCGCGCCGGGCGCCGGGGGCGGCGGCATCCCGACCGGCGGGTCCGCCGCCGCGGCCCGCGGGGCCGCCGGCCGGAACCGGTCGAGATACCAGGGCGGCAATTCGGGTACGCCGGCCGTCGCCGCCGGCCGGGCGGTGGAGAGCTGGAGTTCGCACTCCGGCCAGTCCTCGCCGGTGCCCTGGCTGACGAGCGCGAACCAGGTGACGGTCATGGTGTCGTCGACGAGCCGCAGGTCGTAGGAGGGCTGCCACCGGGCGCCGTCCACCAGGTAGGTCAGTTCCAGCTCGACGTCGGCGTCGTCGTCCGCCACCGTGACGGTCACGTCGGCGGCCAGTCGGTCCGGCTCCCGCTTGCCGCGCGCCGCGTCGAGGTCGCGATCGACCGCGGCCAGTTGCTCGGCCAGCTCGGTACGCCGCCGGGCCAGCGCGCGCCGCCGGGACCGGGCGTCGCTGAGCTGCGCGGTCACCGCGTCGGTGAAGGCGGCCACGTCGGCCGGCGCGGCGTCGCCGGCGGCGAGCGCCCGGGCGTACGTGCCGCCGGCGCGCTCGGCCAACCGGGTGAGGAAAGCGCCGCGCTGCTCCTCGACCCCGTCGGCGTCCTCGACCTCGGCCAGTTCGTCGGCGAGTTCGCGCCGCCGCCGCTCGAGGTCGACCACCTGCGCGTCGGTGCTGCGGGCCTGCCGCCGGGCGGTCACGTCCACGCCGAGCACGGTGGCCGCGCCGCGTCCGCCGACCCGGATCGAGTCCCGTCGCAGGCCCGACGGGAGCGGCGC
The DNA here is from genome assembly GCF_027497235.1 of Micromonospora sp. WMMD1128. Taxonomy (NCBI): domain Bacteria; kingdom Bacillati; phylum Actinomycetota; class Actinomycetes; order Micromonosporales; family Micromonosporaceae; genus Micromonospora; species Micromonospora sp. WMMD1128. The sequence goes on along the minus strand of NZ_CP114902.1, from coordinate 5,785,981 downwards.
GACGCGTACCCGATGGTCGCCGGCGGGGAGCCGGAGGCTGCCGCGGCGGGTGACGCGCGCCCGGTCCGGATAGACGGTCACGCTGACGACCGGTGCGTCGATCTCGGTGGTGTCCACGGCGGCGAGGGTAGCCGACCCGTGCTCACGTCGAACGTTATCGAAGCGCTTCACATCTTGGCAGCGCTGTCCGGCTCCGCTACCGTCCATGGGAACGCTCCCATGAACTTAGATACATCGATGTGATCAGGAGGAAACACGTCGTGGCTATCCTCTCCCCGCTGCGCCGCCGCAGATCGGCGGCGCTCGGCATGGCGGCCGTCGCGGGCGCCACCGCCGCCGCCATCGGTCTCACCGTCGGCGGCGCCTCCGCCGGCACACTGTCCGGATCGCTCTACCGCGACCCGACGTCGGCGGTCGTCCGGTGGTCCGCCGCCAACTCCGGCGACTGGCGCGCCGCAGTCATCCGGGACAAGATCGCGAGCCAGCCGCAGGCCCGCTGGTTCGCCAACTTCAACCCGTCGACCATCCAGTCCGAGGTCTCCGGGTTCATCGGCGCCGCCAACGCGGCGCAGCAGATCCCGGTGCTGTCGGTCTACGAGATCACCAACCGGGACTGCGGCGGAGCGAGCGCCGGCGGGGCGCCGGACCTCAACCAGTACCAGACGTGGGTGTCCAACTTCGCCCGCGGCCTGGGCAACCAGACCGCCATCATCATCCTGGAGACCGACTCGCTCGCCCTGCTGACCTGCCTGAGCAGCGCCGAGCTGAACGCGCGCAACCAGGCGATCTCGACGGCCACCCGGACCATCAAGGCGGGCAACCCCAACGCCAAGGTGTACCTCGACGGTGGCCACTCCACGTGGAACAGCGCCAACGAGACGGCCAACCGGCTCCGGAACGCGGGCGTGCAGTACGCCGACGGCTTCTTCACCAACGTGTCGAACTTCAACCCCACCTCGAGTGAGGCGAACTTCGGCCGCGGGGTCATCTCCGCCCTCAACGGCATGGGCATCTCGGGCAAGCGTCAGGTCATCGACACCAGTCGCAACGGCGGAGCCAGCGGCGACTGGTGCGCCGACGACAACACCGACCGGCGCATCGGGCAGTACCCGACGGTGAACACCGGCGACGGCAACATCGACGCGTACCTCTGGGTGAAGCCGCCGGGCGAGGCGGACGGCTGCCGCTACACGGCCGGCTCGTTCCAGCCGGACCTGGCCTACAGCCTGGCCAACGGCGCGCCCAACCCGCCGACCACCGCGCCGCCGACCACCGCGCCGCCGACCACCGCGCCGCCGACCACCGCACCGCCGACGACGGCCCCGCCGACGACCGCGCCGCCGACCACGGCTCCTCCCACCACCACGCCGCCGCCGACCGGTAACGGCTGCTCCGCCTCGTTCTCGGTCAACCAGTGGCCCGGTGGATTCACCGCGAGCGTGAACGTCACCGCCGGCTCCGCGGACATCAACGGCTGGACCGTGACCATCACGCTGCCCAGCGGCGCCGCGATCACCGGCGTCTGGAGCGCGCAGGCGAGCGGCACCACTGGGACCGTCAAGTTCACGAACGTGGGCTACAACGGACACATCGGCGCTGGTCAGTCGACCAACTTCGGCTTCCAGGGCACCGGCTCCGGCCCCGGCGGGACGGCCAGCTGCACGGCCAGCTGACCCCGCCCGAGCCCGCGGCCCGGCGTGGAGCTTCCAGCTCCGCGCCGGGCCGCGGCACGTCTCAGGCCGGGCCGGTCAGTAGCGGCCGAGGCTGTCCAGCGGGCACATCACGATCCTCGGCTGGGCCGCCGGGTCCAGCCACCGGAGCACGCCGACCAGGTCGGCGTGCGACAGGCTGACGCAGCCGGCCGTGGGACCGGAAGGCGTCTTGCTGAACTCGTGCAGGAAGATCCCGCTGCCCGCGTTCGGCACCGGCTTCGACACGTTCGGTGCCATGTTGTAGGTGATCACCGCGAAGTGCGTGTAGGCCGGCTTCTCCTTCCACAGCGCCTCGCTGTAGCCGCCGGGGTCGGTGGCCGTGTGCTGGAACGTGTTGTAGGCCGACGAAGCCGGATTCTCGTTCCACCAGTCGTTGGTGACGACCCGGTGGTAGGGGTGTTTCACGCCCGGATCCGCAGCGATGCCGTACATGGTGGGGCCGAACGCGTAGACGCCCGTGGGCGTGGTCGGCACGCCCTCGACGTGGTTGTCGCTGAAGAACTGGGAGCCGATCCGCGCGGACAGCGCCGCCGAGACCGGGGTCCAGCGGCCGTCGGTCTTCGCGAACGTCTCCAACGTGGCGTAGCTGGTGTTCCAGCTGGCCGCGGTCACCACGACGACCTGCCGTGTGTTGGCCGGCAGGGTGGTGAGCCCGCTGGCCCTGTTGCTCGGCGTCCAGGTGCGCGGCCGTGGGCGGGGCGGGTCGGTGGTGGCGTCGGGAGCGGCGGCCGCTGCCGGCGTCGCGCCGGCGACGACGGGCGCGGCGAGGCCGGCCGCCGCGCCGACGATCAGGGATCTGCGTCGCATGCGGCCGATCCTCCCACCCGGTGCCCCGTTCCGGTGTCCCGCGCGGGTTTCCCGGCCGGGCTCGCGGGGGTAGAGGGCACACCGCCCGTCCGTCGATCCCGAGGAGACATCCATGTCGGTGCAAGCGTTTCTCTATCTTGTCGCGGTCATCCTGCTCGCGCTCGCCGCGTTGCCCGTGCGTACCCGCGGCGTGTCGCTCGCTCTGCTCGGGGCGGCGTGCGCCCTGCTGGCCTATGCCTGGCCGGTGATCACCGGTTAGGCGCGGGTGCCGGGGTTCCCGGCCCTCTCGCCTGCCTCTCGCCCGCACGGACCCTTGACACCGGGTTGCGTACCCGGTGAGACTGCCCCTGCTAAAGCGATTTAGCCAGGCATTTCAAGGGTCCGGAAGGGGGCCCTGTCGCACTCTCCGGGCCAGCCACCGCCCGGCCGTCGGTGTCCGAACACGACCCGCCGGGGTCCTGAGCGGACCAGAAATGACAGGAGCACACTCAGATGAGAATGGCGATCGGAGGACGCCGGCTCAGCCGTGCGATCTCGATGCTCGCGCTCATGGCACTCGCCGCAGGCGCCAGCGCCACCGTCTCCGCGCCGGCCGCCGTCGCCGGCAAGCACCGGCCGGCGGTCGCGCCGGGCGCGACCGTCAAGCCGGACCACAAGTCACCGACCGGGTACACCGTCACGTTCGTCTACCGCAACCCCGACGCCACCCAGGTACGCCTGGCCGGCGACCTGACGCTGCTCGACCTGAACACCGGCGCCACGCGGTACCAGCCGGAGGAGTGGCAGCCGGGGCGCTACCACGCCGGGGGCACCGAGTTCCTCCGGGACATGACCCGGGACGCCAAGGGAAACTGGTCGGTCTCGCTCCCGCTGCACGCCGGCGGGATCAGCTACTGGTACCGGGTGTGGGACCCGACCCGGGGCTGGGATAACAAGCGGATCTGGGACCCGGCCTCCACCAAGCCCCGCCCGCCGGGCGACGCCTCGTTCCGGGTCCGCAACAACGACGTCCTCGACGCCGTGTACGTGCCCTACGCCAAAAAGCAGAACGACCCGGTGCTGAAGCAGCGGGCAGAGTATGAGCTGCCGATCGCGGACCGCGCGAAGCGGGGCACCGTCCGGTACATCCCCTACACCACCATCCTCGGCGACAGCGGTCACTACCTCGGCGTCTACCTGCCCGCCGGCTACGACGCCAAGCGCAGGCAACCGTACAAGGTCGCCTACCTCGCCCACGGCATCTTCGGCGACGAGACCGACTTCATGGTGCCGGCGAACGTCCCGAACATCCTGGACAACATGACGGCCAAGGGCGAGATCGAGCCCACGGTGGTGGTCACCATGGGCAACCACTTCACCGGCACCAGCCTCGGCTTCGCCTCCTACAACCAGACCAACGCCGCCAACAACCTGGTGCAGACGATCCTTCCGCTGATCGAGAAGAAGTACAACGTCTCGACCGAGCGCGAGGGACGCGCCTACGCCGGTTTCTCCTACGGCGGCATGACCGGCGCCCACGTCATCCGGGGCTACCCGACCACGTTCGCGTTCTACGGCCACTTCTCCGGCAACCCGGCCCTGAGCGCGCAGGACTACGACAACGTCGCGGCGGCGGTCGGTGACGACGACCTGTTCGTGTTCCTCGGCAACGGCGTCTTCGAGGGCAACCTCAACGCGCAGAACGCCGTCGCCGACAACTTCCGGGCCCGCGGCTACTCCGCCGCGACGACCCAGGTGCCCGGCGCGCACGACGGGATGACCGCGAGCCAGCTCTTCACCATCTTCGCCCGGGACCACCTGTGGTCGGGCGTCGACTCGGTGTCGGTGACGCCCGCGACCACCCACCTGAAGAAGGGCGGCAACCGGAAGTTCGCCGCCAGGGTGACCACCAACCCCGGAGTGAGTCCGGCGGTGACCTGGTCGGTCCGGGGAGCGACCTCGGCCCGGACGACGGTCTCCGCGGACGGCCGGCTCTCGGTGGCCGCTGTGGAGAGGGCGCGGTCGCTCACCGTCGTGGCGACGTCGGTGGTCGACCCGACCAAGACCGCCTCGGCCCAGGTGATCCTGACGCGACCGGGTCGGGGGCACTGACCGGTGGGCGCGGTGGGCCGGTGACCGAGGGTCGCCGGCCCACCGCGTCGGATCACGGAGTGGTGAGGTCGAAACGGTTGACGGTGACCGAACCGCCGAGCGACGAGGTGGCGTAGTTGAAGATGCCGTACCGGTAGCCCATGAAGAACGGCCAGTCGTTGTTCAGCGTGTACGCCGGCCCGAGCGAGGTGAAGTTGACTCCGTCGGTGCTGTAGGAGAACCTCGCCTGCCGGCCGGAGCCGGGTCTGACGTCCGCGTTGACACGTAGCCAGATCCGGCCGCCGGACACCGCCGCGCTCGCCCGTTCGGTGCCGGTGCTCGTGGTGTTCCAGTTGCTGTCCATGGAGAGCCCGTCGACCATCGACACCCGGGTCTGTCCGTTGTCGCGACGGACGCCGACCCAGGCCGACAGATGTCTCAGCATCGCCAGTCCGGACCGGTCACCGTCCCGCATGGTCGAGTAGTCCAGTTGGATCGTGGCGGTAGACGTCGGTCCCTGGATCCGGTGGGTCAACGTGTTGCGGGCGGCGTACAGGTCGTTGGTGACCGTGGCGGTCTGCAACCGCAGCCCGTTGTTGAGCGAGAACTTCGTGGTGTCCGGGTTGTGGTTCCACTCCCAGCGCGGGTCGAGCGTCGGGCCGGCGAAGGTGTCCGGACCGATCATCGACTTGACCTGGCGTGGTGGCCGCGGCACGTTCGGGAACGGGTAGCTGGCGCCCCAACCGCCGTTCACCGTCTGGACGCTGGGCCAGCCGTCCGAGCTCCAGTTGATCGGCGCCATCACCGGGATCCGGCCACCGGGGTACGCGTCGACGAACGCCATGTAGTACCAGGCGCCGTTCTGGGTCTGCACCAGACCGCCCTGGTGCGGGATGCCGGCGCCGGAGACCGGGGTCGGCATGTTGAGCAGCACCTGCCGCATCTCGTACGGCCCCCACGGGCTGGTCGAGCGCAGCACGTACTGGCCGTTGGCCGGCCGGGTCACCCAGATGTAGTAGTAGTTGCCCCGCTTGTAGAACCGGGAGCCCTCAAGCGTCCCGACGCTCGACGGCGTGCTGAACACCTGCTGGGCGCGGACCTGGCTGGTGCCGTCCGCCGACAACTGGGCCACGCTGAGGGTGGTGTTGCCGTACGCGACGTACATCGTGTCGTTGTCGTCGATCAGCAGCCCGGCGTCGTAGTAGCAGTTGTTGATCCGGGCCTTCTTCTGCCAGGTGCCGTCCACGGCCGAGGCGGTGTAGACGTACGTCCGGTTGAACTCGACGCATCCGAGCCAGTAGTAGGTGCTGTTGCTCTTGCGGTAGTTGAACGCGGAGGCCCAGATTCCCTTGATGTAGGCCCGGCCCCCGGTCAGGTTGTAGTTGTTCGAGTCGAAGTCCAGATTCGGCACCGCGTGCCCGGCGTACTCCCAGTGCACCAGGTCGTAGGAGCGCAGGATCGGCGCTCCGGGCGAGTAGTGCATGGTGGAGGCCGTGTAGTAGTAGACGTCGCCGACCCGGATGATGTCGCCGTCGGCGAAGTCCTGCCACACGATCGGGTTGGTGTAGGTCGACGACGGCGGCCACGGCCCGTCGGTGGGCGGGGGCGTGGTCGTCGGCGGGGGAGTCGGTGAGGCCGTCGGCGACGTCGTCGGCGACGGCGAGGTGGTCGGCGAGGTGGTCGGCGACGGCGAGGTCGTCGGCGGGGTGTCACCGCAGGCGACGCCGTTGAGGGCGAAGTCTGTCGGAACCGGGTTGCTGCCGGTCCAGCCGCCGTTGAAGCCGAACGACACGCTGGCGTTGGTGCCGATCGCGCCGTTGTAGGGGGCGTTGGTGACGGTGACGTTGGCCCCGGACTGGGTGTGGTTGCCGTTCCACAGTTGCTGGATGGTCTGTCCGGCGCCGAAGGCCCAGGTCAGCCGCCAGCCGTTGACCGGATCACCAAGGTTGGTGATGTCCACGTTGGCGCCGAAGCCGCCCGACCAGGAGCTGGTGATCGTGTAGGTCACCCGGCAGCCGCTTGCGGCCTGGGCGGACGAGGCGACGAACGCGGCTCCGGTCGTCGTCAGGAGAGCGGCCAGCAGGCTGGCCAGCCAGAGTCGTCTGATGCGGTGCACAGTTCTCCTCCGATGCGTGGTCAGGCTGCGGCGCAGCTCAGCGTGGGGTTGTTGTTGGCGCCGCTGACGGAGCCGAGGAAGCCGAACTGGGTGCTGGCGCCGGCTCCCAACGCGCCGTTGTAGCTGACGTTGCGTGCGGTGACGGCGGCGCCGCTGCCGCTGATCGTGGCGCTCCACGACTGGCTGATGGTCTGACCGTTGGCCCAGGTCCAGGTGACGGTCCAGCCGGAGATGGCCGCGCCGCCGGCGGTGACGGTCACGGTGGCCTGGAACCCGCCCGGCCACTGCCCGGCCAGGGCGTAGGTGGCGGTGCAGGCCCCGCCACCCGGCGGTGGCGTGGTCGGCGGCGGAGTCGTCGGGGGCGGGGTCGTCGGCGGCGGGGTAGTCGGGGGCGCCGTCGTCGGCGGGGGCGTGGTCGACCCGCCCACGTTGCCGATGCTGCCGGGCACCGCGCGCAACGCGTTGTACCAGACGGCGGCCATCTTGTCGTAGCCGTTGGCGGTCGGGTGGATGCCGTCGATCAGGTCGCTCGTGTTGAGCGCGGAGTGCATGTCGACCAGGTGGACGCGCTTGCCGGCGTTCACCTTGCTCTGCACGATGCCGGGAATCGCGGCGTTGAAGGTGCGGACCGCCGACTCCTGGCCCGAATTGGACAGCGGGATGAGTTGCGCGACGAAGACCTCGGCATCCGGCGCGGTCGCGGTGATCTTGTCGATCAGGCTGGACAGCCGGTTCGGCGCACCCGACACGTTGTAGTTCTGCAGGATGTCGTTGGTGCCGATGTGCAACAGCACCGTCCGCGGAGTGGTGTTGCGCAGCCAGCCGACGATGTTGGCGTCGATCTGGTCGATTCGCCAGCCGGGGTGCCCCTCGTGGTCGTGGTCGCCCAGGTTCCCCGGCCCGTTGTACTGCGAGCCGACGAGGTCGACCCGGTATCCGGCGCTGTTCAGCCGCTGCCACAGGCCGATCCGGTAACCCCCCGGCACCTGGGTGCCCTCGGTGATCGAGTCGCCGAGCGGCATGACCCGTACTCCGCCGTTGGACTCGGCGCCCGCCGGCCCGGTGACGGTCGCCGCGCCGATCGCGGCCGTCGCGACCGCGAGGGCCGCCGCGACGAAGAATCTCCTCCGTGTACGCATGGTCAGCCCTCCTGCCGGTGTCCGGCGGCGACGGTGTCGGCCCGAACGGCGTTCTCGGTGGCGTCCGCCGGGAGGCCGGCGGCGGTGCTCCCCGCGCAACGGGGAAGTAGCGGTCTGATTTCTGACAAGGGACGCTCCCTCTGGGACGGAACGGCCGGCGGTGCCGTGCGCGACCGCGGGCCGGGCGGGTGGAGGCGGGAGTTGTGGCCGGGCGCGGGAACGTGCGGGTGGGGTGCGCAGCGGCTCGACGCCCGGCGTCCGCTGCGGCGCGCGGCGCCGGCGGTTCGCCCGGACGGTCACCGGCGGACGGCACGGGAACACGGTGGTCCCGGTTGCCTTCGCGGCTCGGCGATCCGATGGGGAGCGTGCCCTTCGCTCCGTCGCCGGGAAGATTACATGTTATCGTTAACATCTTCAATGGGTGAGCGTCGATGCGTCACCCGGGCCCGCGCCCGCGCCGTGCTCAGCCGGCGTGGTGGTTTCGTCCGGCCCGCTGGATCAGGGCCTCGACCCACCGCTCGAACTTGCTGCTGCCCCCACCCAACAGCCCGGACAGCTCGTCCTCCGTCACCCCGCCGCGCGCCGCCAACGACTCCAACAGGCTCCGCAGCCGCCTGTGGTCCTCGTCGTCCGACCCGCCGCCGGTCGCGCCACCCATGCCCAGGTGGCGGTGCAGGTCCTGGAGGATGTCCATCATCTGCGGCAGCGTCTCGATGATCTGGGACAGCCCGGCCTCCCGGGGGCTGGACGAGCCGCGCAGATCCTGCAGGGTGAGCGCGACGGACATCGGGGTGACGATGTCGGTCTCGCTGCTCATCGCGTCGATCGCCCGGCCCAGCTGCTGCTTGGCGGACTCCACGCTGTCGAGGTCGGTGTGGTCGACCAGGATGGTCCGCATGCCCTGCACGTCGAAGGGCAACTGCTGGTCCTTCGCCATCAACTGCACGAACGGCCGGCGTAACGCGTGCCGCACCGCCAACTCGTAGAAGACGTTGGCGTTCTGGTCGGTGAGGTCGGCGACGACCAGCTCGTTCTGAATGATCCGGTCCAGCACCTGCGAGGTGATCAGCCCGGCCCGCTCGATCTCGTCGCCGCGCACGGCGACGAAGCCCCGTGCCTCAACCACCGGTCGGATCAGGTAGTTGAGGATCTGGTCGCTGCGTCGGCGGATCTCCGAGCCGTCGGGACCGATCGGCGCGATGACGAAACACTCACGGCGCGTGGCGTTGCCGTTACCCTCCCCCATGGAGTCAGCGTAGTGGAGGTCGGGAAGGCGGATGTCAGCCGGTCGGCGCGTGCTGGTGGTCCCAGCGGGCGCGGTGCGCCGCCAGCAGGCGCCCGGCCTCGGCCGCCGCGTCGGGGGCGACCGGCTCACCGGCCCATCCGTCGAGCACCCGGGCCATCCCGTCGACGAGCCGCCGGCCGACCGGGGTGAGCCGGCGTCGCGCGCACAGGACCGGCAGGACGTCGGCCACCGCCCGGCTCCACCTGACCCCCTCGACCCGGGCGTGGTGCCGCTGCGCCCGGGTGCGGGCGGTGTCCGCCTGCCGACGCCAGAACCGGGCCACCCCGAGGTGGGCGTACGCGCCGTGCAGCAGGCCCTCCAGTGGCCGGGGGTCGGTGCGCCACGGCGCGTAGAACAGCTCGGTCGGCCCGGGTTCGAGCAGGGCGAACATGTCGGCGAGCGCGGCCAGCTTCAGGTGCTGGATCTCGTGGGCCAGGGTGACCGCCGCGGTCCGGGCGTCGAGCGGATGCGACATCGCCACCGACCCGAACGCGTGGTGGAAGGTGCCGCTGCGGGTGCCGGCCCGGGGCGCGCGGACGGGTATCAGCACCCGCATGGCGGCGGACACCTCCTCGGCGACCGGCCGGTGGTCGTCGACCAGGAGCCGCCACGCCCCGTCGAGGCGGTGCCGCCACCTGTGGTCGGTCCGGGGTCCGTCGAGGCGTACCCCGGGGACGTGCTGCCAACCGGGGGTGTCCACCACCAGCGACAGCGGTAGGCCCTGGCGGCGGAACCCCATCCGGGGCAGCGGGGTCCAGCCCGGCCCGGCCGCCCGCACGTCGTCGACCTCGACCCGCTCGCCCGCGCAACGCACCCGCAGCCGCCCGTCGACGCACCGCACCGACGCGCGGGTCGCACCGGCCGGAACGGCGAGGGTGCCGAGCCCGGGCAGGTCGAGCCGGCCCGGCCCGCCGGGCGGCAACGGCACGTCGAGGTCGGCGTCCGCGCCGGCGCGGACGGCCGCGACCACGGCCACGGCCGCCAGCAACCCGGGGTACGGGGCGCTCCGCCCGCTCCGCAGCAGCGAGGCGGTGCCGAACGCCCAGGCGGCGACCGGCGGATGGCCCAGCGCCGCCGCCCGGGCCCGCGGATCCGACCCGGCCAGCACCCGGTAGGCCGCCTCGACCGCGGGCAGGTCCGGGTGGGCCGCCTCACCCAGCAGCAGCGTCAGCGCCCGGACCAGCAGCAGGGTCTTGCTGTGCTGCGCGGAGCGCAACCGCGCGACGGCGTCGGCCCCGCCCCGGCCGGCGGCGAGTTCGTCGAGGACGCCTCCGGGCAGGAGGTGGTGGGGGAGGGTCACGACGCCGCCCGGACCGCGGTCACGTCCCGGGCCACCGTCCGGTGGATGTGTCCGATGAGGGCGTACAGGTCGGGGCAGTAGACCGACGGGTTGTCGAAGCCGGTGCCGGCCCGGTACCGGTGGGTGCGCAGCCCGCCGCCGCACACCCGGTGCAGGTCGCAGGCCCGGCAGGTCGCACACAGCCCGGCGGCGCCCGCCTGCTGGGCCCGGACAACCGGCAGCCGCAGCGCGGTGTCGAAGGAGTGCCGGGTCACGTGCAACCCGGTGCCGGCCGCGCCGGGGTACGCGGCGGCGAGCGTGTCGTCCAACTCGATCGCGCCGTCGCTCTGCACCACCGCCACGGCGAGCGGGCCGGTGCCGACCCCGGTGAGCCGGGACGTCCCGCCGAGCAGCAGTTGGATGATCTCGTCGAAGAGGCGGACGCCGGTGCGCTGCCCGGGCGTGTGGTACCACTCGTCGAAGACGGCGGCCAGCCAGCGCGCGTACGGGGTGCGGCGGGGGTCGGAGGCGCGACCGGGCGGGGGCGCGGCCCAGGTGCCGTGCGGCAGCAGGAAGTCGACCGCCGGGGGCCGGTGCGTCAGCAGCGCGCGGTAGGTGGTGACCGGGTCGTTGCGCAGGTCGACGGTGCAGAGCAGACCGTTGAACAGGTGCGGGAAGTCGGTGGTCAGCCGACGCAGGGCCGCCTCGACCCGGGTGTGGCTGCCCCGGCCGTCCGGGCCGCGCCGGTGCCGGTCGTGCCCGGTCCGGTCGCCGTCCAGGCTGACGCTGACCCGGACGTCGAGCCGGTCGAACAGGCGCAGGAACGTCTCGTCCAGTCGTACCGCGTTTGTCTGCACCGTCACGCGGACCGGGACGGGCGTGGCGGCCTGCCGGAGGGTCGTCACGGCCGCGCGCATCCGCGCGGGCCCGGCCAGCAGCGGTTCCCCGCCGTGCAGGACGACGTCGACCCGACGGAGCCGGTGGGCGCGGGCGTGCTCGCCGATGCGCTGGGCGGTCCGGTGCAGCACCTCCGGCGGCATGGTTCGGGGCTGGGATCGCCAGCCCTGGTCGGCCTTGGTGTAGACGTAGCAGTGGTCGCAGGCGAGGTCACAGCGACTGTGCAGCTTGAGCACGAACTGCCGGAACGGGACGGCCGACATCCTTGGGCCGTGATCGGGTCCGGGCATCAGCCACTCCGCCGTGAGGTGAGGGGCCGTCCGGCCGCTACGGGAACATCCAGCATACATCGACGGATGCCGTTCAATCGGCGCGCGGCGAGGAATGCAGGCCACCATGGATGCAGCGCACCGTTATCATGAACCTACGCAGCGGATCTGGCCACCGGTCGATATCCGAATCCGTGGTGACACCACCCGGAGCCACATGCGAAGACAGGCGGTGATCGGGGGATGGACGCGGAGGGGGACATGTTGCGTTCCGATCTCATCGATCTCACTGAGGTGGATCTGACCGCGCTCGACGCGGTGCCCAGCGCGGTGCTCGTGGCCGCGCTGCATCGCCTGGAACGCCGCAGCGCGGACCCGGGCGACCAGTACGCGGGCTTCGAGAGCGCACTCGATGGCCGCGACTGACGACACCCCCGGCGTCGCCGGGACCATCGTGTCCTTCGTCTCGCCCGCCAGCGGCACCGGGCGCAGCAGCGCGGTGGCCAACATCGCCTGGATCCTCGCCGGTAACGGAAAGCGTGTCCTCGCGGTGGACTGGTGCGCCCGGACCCCGCGGGTCTACGACTACCTGCGCTCGTTCCAGGTGGACGCCGCGTCGGCCGCCACCGCCCTCGGCCCCGAGCTGGCGACGCTGATCAGCCCGCACCCGGACGGGCCGTCGCACCGTGCCCTCGCGTTGAACGCCCCCGCCGCGCCGCACCAGGGCACGCTCTACCACTATGCGATGCCCGGATCGAGTTTCGGTTTCGCGATGGTCGGCGTCGGCGCGGACGCGGTGACCCGTCCCGACGGCGACCCGGTGCGGCTCCGGCAACTGCTGCGACAGACCGACTACGACTACGTCCTCATCGACACCCCGGTGGACCTCACCCTGCCCGGCATCACCCACGCCGCGGCGCTCAGCGACATCGCGGTGGTCAGCATGCCGCCCCGGCGGCCGGCCATGCACCAGGCCGCCGAGCTCGCCGTGGAGTTGCGCCGGCAGGCCGCCGGCGGCATCCGGATCCTCGCCGCGCCGACCCTGCGCGACGTCAACCACCCGTCGTACGGCGAGGCACGCGACACCGCCCGCCGCGCCTTCGCCGGCCTGCTCGACGAGTCCGACGCGCAGTCGCCCGGCGGGTCGGTGGAGATCGTCGAGGTGCCGGAGCAGACCTACGACACCTACGACGACGTGCTGGCCGTGCTTGCCGATCCGCCCGACGCCGACGGCAGCCTGCTGTCGGCGTACGAACGGATGACGGCGTGGATCAGCGAGGGCACGGTGACGCGGGCGGCGGCCGTGCCGGAGCGGATCCGGCGCCGCTACCGCCGGGGTGTCCTGCTGGAACGGGCGGAGAGCGCCGACGACATCGTCGTGCTCTACGACCCGGCCGACCGGCCCTGGGTGGACTGGATCTGCGGGCATCTGCGCCGGGCCAGCGTCACCGTCCATCCCCGCGCCCTGCGGTCCGGCACCCCGCCCGCCTACCCGGGCGACGCCACCGTGCTTGCCGTCGTCTCCCCGAACGTCCTGCGGGCGGTCGGCACCGCCCTGTCCACCCTGCCCGCGCAGGCCGACGACGCCGAGATGCTCGCCGTTCTGGTCACCGGCCGCGAGACCGACCAGAAGATCGACCCACTGCGGGTCGTCGACCTGCGCGACGTGGACCAGGACCGGGCGCAGTCGCTGCTGCTGAGCCGACTCGGCCTGATCGCCCCCGCCGCCTCCGCCGCCGACCTGCGCACCGCGCCACGCTACCCGGCCGAGCCGGACCGCCGGCCGCGGCACAACCTGCCGCCCCGCAACCGGTCCTTCGTCGGCCGGGAGGAATACCTGGAACGGCTGCGTGACCGCTTGGGCGTCGACGGCAGCCCGGTGACGCTCACCGGCGGCGCCGGCGTCGGCAAGAGCGAGTTGGCCCGCGAGTTCGCCCACCGGTTCGCCTACGACTACGACGTGGTCTGGTGGATCCCGGCGCAGGACCGGGACACGGTCCAGACCAGCCTCGCTGAGCTGGCCGACGAGATCAACGCCGTGGACGGCACCGGGGCGGCGGAGGCGGCGCTCACCGCGCTCTCCACCCGCGGCGGCATCGCCCGATGGTTGTTGATCTATGACAACGCCGACAACGCCGAGGTGGTGCAGCGGCTGCGCCCCCGCGACGGCACCGGCCACGTGCTCATCACCTCCCGGGACGACGGCTCCCCGGACCTGCCCTCACCGCTTGAGGTCGCCGCCTTCAGCGGCGACGAGAGCATCGCGATGCTGCGCCGGGTGCTCGGCGTCAGCACCGACGACGCGCGGACCATCGCCGCCGCGCTGGAACACCTGCCGCTGGCCCTGCGACTGGCCACCGCCTGGATCCGGGAACGCACCCGCGCCTTCGAGGACGAGGGTCTGCCCAACCTGGAAGCGGTGGGCCGCAGCGTCACCGAACTGCTCGACGAGCTGCGCCGACACAGCGCCCAGGAGGACGACGAACGCATCCCTGGTTCGCACACCTCCACCGTGGCCCGGGTCCTGGACATCACGCTGCGCACCCTCGACGACATCGAGTTCGGGCCACTGGCGGTGCGCCTGGCCGAACTCGCCGCGTTCCTCTCCCCCGAGGGCATCGGGCTGCCGCTGCTGCGCTCCACGTCGATGCTGACCCAGCTCGCCGCCGCCGCGGACGTCGACGCCGAGGAGTTGCTGCTCACCGCCGGCGAGATCGACCTGGTACTGACCGTCGGCGCGCGCTTCGGCCTCTACGACGTCGACTGGGGACGCGGCGCCGCGCTGCGCATGCACCGCGCCATCCAGGTGCTGCTCCGCGAGGCCATCCCCGACCCGCTCCGGCAGGAACGCCACGACCAGGTGCTGCACGGCCTCGCCGGGTACGCGCCGACCGACCCGGAGGCCGACGACCGCCGCTACCTCGACGTCTTCGAGGAGCTGCAACGACACCTCGTCCCGGCCGGCGCGCTGGAGTCCGATCACCGGCTGGTCCGCCACTGGGTCGTCAAGCAGGTCCGTTACCTCTACCTGACGAGCGACAGCGACATCTGGCAGTCGGCGCTGCATCTGGTCCGGCCGTTGTGCGAACGGTGGACCGCCGACGGTCAGCTCGACCAACTGACCATGCGCCTGCTCGTGCAGACCGCCAACCTGCACCGCGCCCTCGGCCAGTACGCCGATGCCCTGCGCCTCGACGAGCAGGTGCTCAGCGAGCAGCGCCGCCGCTACGGGCTTCGGCACTACCGCACGCTTGTCGCCGGTCGCGGCCGAGGTGGGGACCTGCGCGGCCTCGGCCGTTTCGAGGACGCCCTCGTCGAGGACCAGGCCACCTTCGCCGGGTTCCGCAAGGTCGTCGGCGACGACCATCCGAACACCCGGATGGCGGTCAACAACCTCGCCCTGTCCTTCCTGCTCACCGGCGACGCCCGGGAGGCGCTGCGGTTGGCCCGGATGGAACGCGACCGCCGGATGGCCCTGTTGGGGCCGGAGGACTCCCGGGTCTGGCGGGCGGCCTGCGTGGTGGGCACGCTGGAGCGCGAGGTCGGCGCCTACGACCTGTCGCTGGCGACCCTGCGCGAGGCGCTGGAGCGGATCCACCAGTTGCCGGCCGCCAGCCCGCTCGAGGAGCTGCGGGTCAACCGCACCCTCGCCGTCACCGAACGACGCCTGGGCTCCACCGTCGCCGCCAAGAACCGCAGCTCGGAGACCTACCTCGGCTACCGTAGCCACCTCGGCGAGGACCATCCGCTGACCCGCGCGAGCCTGCTGAGCATGGCCGTGGACTACTACCGGGCCGGTGACCTCGGCGTCGCCGTCGAGAACGGCATCCGCTGCCTGCGCGGCTACGAGCGGCAACTGGAGACCGGGCACCCCTTCATCGCCGCCTGCTCGGTCGACGTCGGGCTGTTCCTGCGCGGCGCCGGCGAGCACGACCAGGCCGTCCGGGACGGGGAGCGTGGCCTGCGCACCCTGCGGGCGCGACTCGGTGACGTACACCCGTGGACCCTGACGGCGATCAACGCCCAGGCCGGCCACCTGGCGGCGCGGGGCGACCTGGACGAGGCCCTGCGCATCCAGGACGAGGCACATCTGAACAGCGTGCACTATCTCGGGCGCAGCCACCCGTGCAGCCTGGACGCCGCCGCCAACGCCGCCACCATCCGCGGCCTACGCGACGGCGACGGCGACGTCACTCCGTCCGCCCTGACCGACACCGACATCGACGTGCCGGAGAGCTGAGGAGTGACCAGGTGAGCGTTCCGGAGCCACGCGCCGCCCTGCACGAGGAGTCCGCCGAGCAGGACGTCCCCGGGTTCCGCAAGAAGCGGGACCTGTGCCGGGAGGTGCTGCTCGCCGACTCCGGCATCTACCACGTGGCGCACTACACCTCCGGCGTCCTCGACTTCGCCCTGGACCTGCTGGCGCACGGGCCGGCACCGGGGCGGGACGGCGACGAGTTGGCCGAGCACCGCGACAACCACCGTCGGGTCGGCGCGCAACTGGTCTACCGGGCGACCGAGCTCAACCGGCGGCTGTGGGAGTTGCAGACCGGCGCGCTGATCCGGCTGGTCGCGCAGACCGCCACCGGCCTCGTCTTCTGCAACTCGGTGGTCGGCAGCGAGCACGTGGTCGGCTTCGGCGCCGCGCCTGCCGTGACCGGCGCCGCGCCGCCCGCCCCGGCCGGCGTCGGCGCCATGCCGGCCGACCCGACGCAGTTCGAGACGATCGACCGCGCCGCGTCCGGGCTCGCCACCGACCTGCGCCGGCTGATGCGGCAACGCTCCCAGAATCCCGGCGGCTGGCTGACCGACACGACACGCCCGGGTCAGCAGGCCATCGACGGCACTGTCCATCCCCGCGTGACCGGGTCCGCGGACCCCGACGGCGTGCTCGCCGCGGCCCTGCGGCCGGAAGGGTTGCACTACCTCAGCCACCACCGGGCGGGAGAACAGGTGGCCAGCGCCGACATCCTGGCGCACCCCGAACTGGCGCCGTTCTTCAACCGGGGCGTCACCGTCGCCGACCGGCGCAGCCGCTACCAGCGGCTCGCAGCCGACCTGTCCCTCCTGGTGCTGCAGATCAGCCGGGATCTGCGCCGGGCCGTCGACGGTGACGTCGCGCGCCTGGTGCTCGACGTGGAGATGGGCGCCGTCTACTACAGCCGCCTCACCACGGGCGACTACCTGTTCGGCGTCACCCTCGACCAGGACAGGGTCAGCCAGGCCGATCACGCGTTGTGGACGGCGGCGCGCCGGCTCGTCGAACCCGCCGCCGGACCGTCCGGCCGATAAGCTCCCGATGGACCACTCGGCGTCGTACCCGCCCGGAGGACGGTTGTGAAACCTCTGGCGCGATCGGCGGCCGTGGTGGCCGCCGGATTGTCCGGCCTGCTGCTGGCCTGGGCCGGGCACGTCCGCGGGCTGGAAGAGTCGCCGACCTACCTGCTGCTCGCGGCGGTCCTGCTGGGTGTCGGGCTGATCGGCAGCACCCGCGACCTCAGCCTCGCCGACGTACGCGCGCACCTGTCCACCGTGCTGCTCGCCGTCACCGTCGGGGTGGTCCTCAAGGCGGCCCTCATCGCCGCCGTGATGTACCTCGCCTTCCGCGATCCGACGGTGCTGGTGCTGGGCGTGGCCGTCGCACAGATCGACCCGCTCGCCGTGGCCGCCATGAGCCGCCCGGACCGGACGTCCCCCCGCGCCCGCGCCATCCTGTCCGTCTGGGCGTCCTTCGACGATCCGGTGACGGTGCTGCTCACGATCTATTTCTCCGCGGTCGCGCTGGAGTTGCGCGGCGACGTGGCCACCACCGCACCGGGCATGCTCGGCAACGATCCGCTCGACCTCGTTCTCGGCTTCGCCCTCAACCTGGCGTTCGCCGCCGTCGCCTGGCTGCTGTGGCGTCTCCTGCTGGCCGCCGGCCTCCGCCCGGGCGCGCCGGTGAGCGCACGCCGCCTTGCCGTGCTGCGGTGGACCGCGGTCGGCGTGCTGATCGTGCTCGTGCTCGTCGCCGCCGGGCAGTTCCTCATGCTCGGCCTTGCGCTGGCCGGGCTCTTCTTCCGGCCGCGCCTGGGCCCCGTGGTCGGCCGGTCCACCGAGGCCGCCTACCTCGTCGCCACGTTCCTGCTCGGCATGCTGCTCGTGCGGGGAGTCCACCTGGTCGAAGGGGTGGTGCTCGGCCTCGCCGCGGTGGCCGCGCACATGCTCGTGTCGCTGCCGCTGTCCCGCAACCTGCCGAGCGCCGACCGGCGGTATCTGGCCTGGGGGCAGCAGAACGGGCTGACCGCGGTGATCCTCGCCCTCGTGCTGGAGCGCAACTTCCCGGGCACGGTGGGCGTCGTCGCCACCGCCATCGTCGTGATCAACGTGGTGCACGCCCTCGCCACCGCGGTGCTCGACCGCGCCCGACCCGCCGGTGACACCGAGGAGCCGGCGCCCACCGACCCGGTCGCGCTGCCCCGGATGCGGGAGGACCCGGCCGCCGGCTCGCTCGAACCGGAACGGTGACGAAAGCGGGCCGTCAGCGCGCCACCATCAGCTGCCGGACCCGCCCGCTCAACCCGTCGAACAGCGACCGGGCCTCCGACCATCTGCGGGAACGGTCCGGCGGCTCCGCCGCGCCGTCGGACTCGCCCAGGTCGCCGAGCACGTCCAGCTGGAACAACGGCAGGAACTCGGCGAGCCCGTCGTAGGTCTCGCAGAGCCGGTCCAACCGCTCCGGATCCGTCGCCTGCGGGTCTCGTCGGTGGCTGTCGTACCACTGCGCGACCCCGTCGCGGAACGCCTCGACCAGCCGACGCAGCATCATCGACGTGCCCAACGCCCGTTGCACGTCCCGGGACCGCAGCCGGGCCCGAAGCGACGCCCCGCCCTCATCCGCGGTCGCGCCGCGCCGCGGCGCGAAGGCGTCGTTGAGCTGCCGGTCGACGCCGGTGAGCTGATCCAGCGCCCCCACCGCCTCCACGAACACCTGGGCCACCCGGCCGGGCAGCTCCGGCCCGCCCACGGCCACCGGACCCGGGGCGACCCCGCCCACGACCACCCGTGGCCCGCCCAGCTCGCCCCGCAGCTCGTCCAGCTGGTACGACAGCCGCTCGATGGAGCGCTGGGTGTTGCTCTGCTGCCGGTGGATGCGCTCGACCCGCTGCCGCACCGACGTCAGCGCGTCCGCACCGACCACCTGTTCCAGCCGGCGCATCGACGCCTTGACGCTGCCCGAGAGGTCCTCGGCGAACGTCTGCGGGTCGTAGACGATCGGCTCCACGCTGAACGTCGCGGCGAGTTCCGCCGCCAACTCGGCGGGCAGGTGCCCGACCACGACCAGGATCGCCTCGCTGTCGGGCACCCGGGCGCGGATGGCCACCACCCGCCGGTGCAGCTCGTCGACCTCCTCGGCCTTGAGGATCGACTCGGACAGCAGCACCCCGCACCCGGCGTCCTGCTCGTCCAGCGGGATCCAGAAGTCGACAGGCAGGTCCCGCACCGATCCGAGCAGATGGTCCCGCTGGTACGACCAGCCGTCCTGGGTCAGCACCCGTCGCACGGTGGCGGCCACGTCCTGCCGGCTGGCCAGGTCGAACTGGACCCGTACCGCCTCCCGGACCATGACATGGGTGACCGGCGTGCCCGCCTGCGTCGCCCGCTGGTGGAGGTCGTAGCAGAGCCGGATCACCCGGCGCGGCACCCCGTCGGCCAGGTTCGTCAGGTAGTCCACCGTCTCGGGGGTGAACGGCGCGAGGCGGGCCTGCCCGAACGTGCGTGCCTGGCTCCGCCGGATGAACTCCTCGACATCGGTGACGCTGAGCGCCGACATCCGCACGATCGGCCCGATCCGCTGCCGCACCTCGGGGGTGAGCAGGTGCAGCAGGTCGGGCAGCCCGGAGAGCACGAGCAGCGCCCCGGACGACGCGAAGGCGCTGATCAGCGCCGCCATCCGGGCCGTCGCCTCGTCGTCGGGCCGACCCGCCAGGAGGTTGTGCAACTCGTCGAGGACGAGGACGAACCGTCTTCGCCGCCGCGCGTGCAGCACCGCGAGCACCGCCATCGTCTCGACCGCCGCGGCCTCCACGTCGGTGCGCGTGGTGACCCCGGCGGCCACCAGGGCCGGCCCCGGCGGGTAGCCGGTCAACCAGTCCCACGCCGCCGCTTCGGTGGCCGGCTCCAGCAGCATCGCCAGCACGATGCCGAACGACGGGTCCGCGGTGACGTCGGCCAACTCCTCGCGTAGCCGCTCGGCGAGCGCACCGGCCGCCGGCCCACCCTCGTCGGTGGCCTGCCGCTGCGCGACGAGGTCGCGGACGGCCGCCCGGGAAAGCCGGCCCAGGAACTGCCGGCTCACCGCCCGGAACGTGTCGGCCGGGGCGTCGAGATAGATCGCCCCGCTGACGGGCTCGCCGGCGGCCCGGGTACGGGCCAGCAGCTCGACCGCCAGATGCGTCTTGCCGGTGCCGTAGTCACCGAGCACGGCGACGGTCGCGCTCGCACCCGTCCGGAGGTAGTTTTCCAGGTGCCCGACCGCGTCCCGGATGGCCGCCGTGACCACCGTGGGGCCCGCCACGCCGTCCTCGCTGACCCGGGCGACGGCCGTCGGGGAGAACGGATTGACCGCACCAGCCGCAGGTGGACTTGCGTTCGCGTCCATCTTCCTGATCCTCCGGTAGCTCCGGTCTGGGCGCCAGACATTCCCGTACCGGAGGCCGGCTCCGCGCGTGTGCCACCTCCGGCCCGTCTTCGAATGGTAGCCGTCCGTAGCCACCGCAGCGGACCCTCGCCGCCCGCCGGTTCGGGTTCACCTGCGAAAAGAGCCGTTCGGGCAGGTGCGGTGAACACCGGCCCGATCGACTTTGTCCAATACGATAAGGCCCATGGTGGCAACCGGGTGGCCGCGACGCCGATTCGTGATCCGCCGCCGCCCGCCCGACCCGAGAGCCGTGCGATGACCGAGCCCGGTGCGGGCTCGTCCCGCCCCACCGGCTGGTGGCTGCGCGCGGTGTTCGCGGTGGTCGGCGTCGTCGCCTTCGTCCTCGGCTATCTCGGCTTCGAACGGCTGCTGCTGGACCGGCCGGAAACCGCACATGACCTGACCGACGTGATCTATTACGACCTGCAACTGTTCGTCCTCGGCGCGGAGCCCTTCCAGGAGGCCGGTCCCTACCCGTGGCAGCTCCAGGTCGCCCGCTTCGTCGCCCCGCTGTTCACGCTGCTCGCGGTCGCCGAGGCCGGTCGCCTGCTCCTGGCCGCCGAGATCCGTCGCATCCGCGCCCGGCGGGCGCGCGAGCACGTCCTCGTCTGCGGCGACTCCCAGTTCGCCCGGATGCTCGCCGACCGGCTCTTCGCCGACGGCGAACGGGTGGTCGTGGTGCGCTCCGTCCCCTTCGGGCCGCTGGAATACCGGCAGCGTCGATATCTCGGGGTGGTGGGCGACCCCACCAGCCCCGAAGTGCTCCGCGGCGCCGGCCTGCCCCGCGCGAACACCATCTACGCCTGCACCGACGACGACGACCGCAACCACGCCGTCGCGAACACGGCCAGCCGGCTGATCCAGGACCGCCGCCAGCCGCCCCGGGTCTACGTCCAGGTCCGCGACCCGGAGATGTGCCTGTCCCTCCAGGCCCGACGCCTCGGCGCCGCCGGGTCCAGCCGGCTGCGGCTCGACTACTTCCACGTCGACGACGTCGCCGCCCGCGCCCTGCACCGACACCACCCCCTGCCCGCCGCGCCGGCCCGGCCGACCCGCGTCCTCATCGCCGGCGGCGGCGCCTTCCGCCGGGCCCTGCTTGTGGAGACCGCCCGACACTGGCGTACCCGCGGTGCCGCCACCGCGCCGCTGCGGGTCGACCTCGTCGCCTCCGACGCCGGCACCGAACTCGCCCTCGCCGCCTCCCGGTACCCGTTCCTGAGCACCGCCTGCGACGTCGTCGCGCACGACCTGGACCTGGACGGCCTCGCCGGGTCGGGTCACCTGGACGACGGCTACGACCGCATCTACATCTGCACGCCGGACGAGCGGGTCGGGCTGCAGTTCGTCCTGGACACCCCCGCCCTCTGGCAGGCGGCGCGCGGCGAGGTGTTCGTGCCCGTCTACCGCCAGGCGGCGCTCGCCGCCGCGTTCCACGGCGACTCGCGGCACGACCTGCTCGACGAGGTGCACGGCAAACTCCGCCTCTATCCGGTGCTGACCCGGGCCTGCGACGCCCGGCTGATCGCCGAGGACCTCACCGAACGGCTGGCCCGGCAGATCCACGACCGCTACCTGCGGGCCCACCGCGGCCCCGGGGCCCGGCCCGGTCCGGCCGCCGCCATGGTGGACTGGGCCCGCCTGCCCGAGTCCCTGCGGCGGGCCAACCGCGCCCACGTCCAGGACATCGCCGCCAAGCTGCTGAACCTCGGCTGCGTCGTGGCGCCCCGGCGCGGCGGCGCCGGTGACGCGTCCGCCGAGCAGGCCATCGAGGACCGGATCGACGTCCTGGCCAGGCTGGAGCACGAACGCTGGTGCCGGGAACGCGCGGGCGAGGGCTGGGCGTACGGTGAGCCCCGTGACGACACCCGACGGCGGCACCCCGCGCTGCGGCCCTGGGACGAGTTGACCCCCGACGTGCAGGAGAAGAACCGCCAGGAGATCCGCGCCCTGCCCGACGTGCTCTCCGACAGCGGGTTCGAGCTGATCCGGCTGAGCGCCACCGTGCCCACCCAGTCCCGGGGCCCCGGCCGGTGACCTCCGGCCGCCCACCGGTGCGGGTCGGCGTCACCGGGCACATCCACCTGACCGCCGCCACCGAGCGGCTCGTCGCCGACGCGCTCCGGGTCGAGCTGCGCCGGATCAGCGCCCGGCCGGTGCACGGCGTCACCTGCCTGGCGCCCGGCGCCGACCAACTCTTCACCCGGGCCGTGCTCGCCGGCGGCGGCACCTATGACGTGGTCCTGCCGGCCCTCGACTACCGGGACGCGACGATCCCGCCGGAGAAGCGCGCGGACTTCGACGACCTGCTCGGACGCGCGGCGCACGTGTTTCACACCGGTCACGCCCACTCGGGCACCCCGGCGTACGCCGCCGCAAACCGGGACCTGCTGCGCCGGGTGCAGCGGTTGGTGGCGGTCTGGGACGGCGAGGCCGGCTGCCACGGGGCGTCCACCGACCGGACCGTCGGCTGGGCCCGGCAACTGGGCATCCCGGTCACTGTGGTCTGGCCGCCCGGCGCTCGCCGCCGGGCGAGCCCGCCGAAGTGATGGCCGTCACATTCGAGCGGGACCTTTGGGCAACGGTCCCGTCGTCTGACCTGGTGTGAGAACCGGCATGGACGCGGCCGACGAGGGCGAACTCGTACGACGCGTGGCCCGTGGAGATCGGCGGGCCTTCGACGAGCTCTACCGGCGTACCGCGCCCTGGCTGGAGGTGCGGCTGCGGCGCCGGTGCACGGACCCCGACGTGGTCGCCGAGGTGCTCCAGGACACCTACCTCGCGGTCTGGCGG
Organism: Micromonospora sp. WMMD1128; assembly: GCF_027497235.1. Classification (NCBI taxonomy): domain Bacteria; kingdom Bacillati; phylum Actinomycetota; class Actinomycetes; order Micromonosporales; family Micromonosporaceae; genus Micromonospora; species Micromonospora sp. WMMD1128. The sequence continues at coordinate 5,762,937 of NZ_CP114902.1, read as the reverse complement.
GCGGCGGGCAGCTTCGCCGGGGCACAGGCCAGGGGCAGCGGCGGGGCGCAGGGCAGCGCGGTGGGCTGGCTGTGGACCATCGCCGCCCACCGCCTGGTCGACGCGTTCCGCCGGCGGGCGCGCCGGGCGCAGGTGCCACCGGTGCCGCTGATGCCGAGCACGTCACCGGCGGCCGAGGACGAGGTGATGGCGGCCCGGATCGGCCAGGAGTTGGAGCAGGCGCTGCTCGTGCTGCCGCCCGAGGTCCGGGCCGCCCTGCGGGCCACGGTCCTCGACGGTCTCTCGCCGCGCGAGGCGTCGGTGCTGCTGGGCGTGCCGGAGAACACCGTCAAGTCCCGCGTACGCCGAGCCCGGATCGCCCTACGGGAGGCGCTGTCATGACCACCCATCCCAGCCTCACCCAGATCGACCGCTACGCCGCCGGCGATCCCGGCCTCGACGAGCCGAGCGTCTGGGCGATCGAGGTGCACCTGGAGGACTGCGCCGACTGCCGGGCCCGGCTCGCCGGCAGCACCACCGCGGACAGCCGGGCCGTGATCGAGCGGGTGGCGACGATCCTGGACCGGGAGATCGCGACGCCGCCGGCCCCCGCCGCGCGCGGCTGGTCCTGGCCGGTGCTGCGGCACCGCTGGTTCGTCGGCACGCTCCTGCCGTGGCTGGCCGTGACCGCAGTGGCGCTGGCCTGCGCCGCGCTGCTCGGCGTGTTGTGGACCGGGCTGCCCGCGCTGGTGCTGCTGATCGCGCCGCTGGCTCCGCTGCCGGGCGTGGCGGTCGCCTGGAACCGTCGGGCCGACCCGGCCTGGGAGCTGATCGCCGCCACGCCCGCCGCCGGCCTGACGATGCTGCTGCGGCGTACGGCTGCCGTGTTGGCCTTCGTCGTGCCCGCGCTCGCCCTGGTCGGCGCCGGCGCCGGGGTGTCGTTGGCCCTGATGCTGCTGCCCGGCCTGGCGTTCGCCGCTGCCGCGTTGCTGCTGGGCACGCTCGCCGGGGTACGCCGGGCCGCGATCGGCCTGATGGCGGCCTGGACGGTCGTGGTGATCGCGCCCAGCCTGGCCGCCGCCCGGATGCCCGTGGTGCTGGCGGCGGGGAGCGTGCGCGCCTGGGCACTGGCCACGGCACTGCTGACCGTCCTGGCGCTGCTTCGGGTCAACGGATTCCGGCGACTCGCCCACCACGACTGACCACCCGAGATCGCGATCCCTGAAGGAGATCATGACGATGCGCGCCGTGAGCGCGGTCGAGACGACCGCCACCACCCATCCCTGGGCGATCCACGCGGAGGGGCTACGGGTCCGGGCCGGACGGCACCTGGCCGTCAACGGCCTCGATCTGGCCCTGCCCACCGGCGTGCACGGCCTCCTCGGCCCGAACGGCGCCGGAAAGACCACGCTGATGCGCGCCCTGGCGACCGTCCTTGCCCCGGCCGGTGGCCGGCTGACGCTGCTCGGGCACCCGGTCGACGGCCGCTCCGACCTGCGCCAGGTCCGCCGCACCCTGGGCTACCTGCCGCAGCACTTCGGCTACTACCCGCGGTTCACCGTGCGCGAGTTCGTCGGCTACCTGGCCTGGCTCAAGGAGATGCCGAAGGCCGGTGTCCCGGCGGCGGTGCAGCGGGCCATCGACCGGGTCGGGCTGACCGCCAAGGCCGACGCCCGGCTGAAGACGCTCTCCGGTGGCATGCTGCGCCGGGCCGGCATCGCCCAGGCCATCGTCAACGACCCCCGGCTCCTGCTGCTCGACGAGCCGACCGTCGGCCTCGACCCGGAACAGCGCCTCGACTTCCGCGAACTGCTGCGTGACCTCGGCACCGACAGCTGCGTACTGGTCTCCACCCACCTGGTCGAGGATGTGGTGGCGGCGTGCGCCGACGTCGTCCTGGTCCACGAGGGCCGGCTGGTGTGGCAGGGCACGCCCGAGGCGTTGAGCGCGCAGGGCGACCAGGGCCACGCCGGCGACAGCCCGGCCGAGCGGGGCTACTCCGCGCTCCTGCGCCGGCATCGCGCGGAGGCGGGACGATGAACATTCTCAGCCTGGAACTGCGCCGGTCCGCCGCGCTCGGCGCCGCGCTGATCACGATGGTGGTCGGGATCGGCGCGCTCTACACGACACCCGGCAGGTGGTCTTCCGGCTGGATGGCACTGGCCATGACCACCAGGGAATACCTGCTCCTGATGTGGCCGCTGGCCCTCGCCGCCGGCGCGTGGCAGGGCCGCCGGGAGCACCGGGCGAAGGTCGGCGAGCTGTTCGCCACCACCGCCCGACCACGCGCCGCGCGGATGCTGCCGGTGCTCGGCGCGACGGCCCTCACCCTCGCGCTCGCCTACCTGCTGGTGACCGCCGCGGGCCTCGCCGGGATCGTCACCACCGCCCCGTACCGGCCGCTGCTGACCTTCACCGTGGTCACCGGGGTGGGCGCGCTGTCCCTGATCGCCGCGGGGTGGCTCGGGCTGGGGATCGGGCGGATGCTGCCCGCCCTGGTGACCGCCCCGGCACTGGGGGTGGCCGGGGTGCTCGTCGTCTTCTTCACCGCCATCGGGCCGCCCGACCGGCTGGCCGCGGTGATCTCCCCGGTCCACGGCTCGAGCCAGTTCAACGACTACCAGACGATCGACAACCGGGTCAGCGGCGCGCTCGCGATCTGGCTGACCGGGCTCGCCGGCGCCGGCCTGCTGCTGTTCCTCGCCGGCGGCTGGCGTACCCGGACCGCGGCGGTGGTGCCGCTGGCACTCGGGCTGGTGACGGCGACCGCGGTCGTCCCCCGTGACCCGGACGTGCTCAACTGGTCGGTCGACCCGGTCGCGCGGGAACTGGTCTGCACCGACGACACCCCGACGGTCTGCGTCAGCCGGGTCCACGCCCAGGTGCTCGACACGCTTGCCCCGCTGGCCCGGGAGGGCCTGACGACGTTGGCGAAACTGCCGGACGCGCCGACCGCCGTGCACGAGGACACCCGGGTGATCTCCCACGACGGGGACTGGCCCGCCCCCCGGAACGGCGTCGTCACGATCGAGGTCCGGATCGACAAGCGTGGCGGGCTCGCCCACCCGGCCGCCGTGGCGCCGGAGGTCGTCAGGGGGCTGGGAGTCGGGTACGACGGGCAGTGCCGCAACCGCAACGACGTGGTCGAACGCGCGGCAGCCGCCTGGCTCCTGGGCCGCGAGCCGCGGTCCGACGTCGGGCTGGTGCCCGGTCTGGTCGAGGAGGATCCCGGGATCAACCCCGAGGCGGTCACCCTGTGGCGCGGGCTGCGTGAGCTGCCCGACGGCGAGGCGCTGGCCCGGGTCACGGCCGTCCGCGACGCGCTCCGGACCTGCCAGGACCCCGCCGGACTGCTCTCCGGGAGGGCCGGGTGACCGGGACGCTGCTGTACCTGCGTTCCCGGCGCGTACCCCTGGCCCTGGCCGCGGCCATCGGCGGCGTGGCCGTGGTCTGGGCGCTGTGGCTGGCGTTCGCCGAGGAGCGGGACGCCAGCGCGATGACCGTCGTCATGACCGTCGTGCTGATGGTCGCGGCGCTCGCGTCCACCCTCGGCGGCCCGGACGAGAACCTGGACCGGACCGCGTCGATGCGTTGGCCCTGGCGGCGCGCGGCGCATCTGCTCGCCGCTTTCCTGGTCGTCCTGGCGGCGCTGCTCGCCACTCGGCACACCGGCGCCCGGTTCGGACCCGCCGCCCTGGTGGCCCGCGACGCCGCCGGCCTGCTCGGGTTGACCGCGCTCGGCGCGACGACGTTCGGCACCGCCCGGTCGTGGTTCCTGCCGCTGGCCTGGACCACCGTCGCGGCCCTCTACCCGCAGGGCGGCACCTGGGGGGCGGCCGCGACGTGGCAGGGCCAGCCACCCGGCAGCCGGGTCGCCGCGCTGACGGCGGCGGTGTTCGCCGTCGGTGGGCTGGTCGCCTACTCGATCGCCGGCCCGGCCCGCAGGGAGCCGGCCGAGTAGCGCGAAGCGGCGACAAAATTTCCGCACCCGGTGCAACTTTCCGGCGGGCCGCCTCCGTTCTACCTCCGTCACGAGGAGGCAGGCGACGTGAGAGCCGAAGACGAGCAAGCATTCCGCGAGTTCGTGACGTCACAGATGGCGTCGCTGCGGAAGCTGGCGTACATGACCTGCGGCGACTGGCACACGGCGGAGGACGCCGTGGCCAACGCGCTGGTCAAGCTCTATCCGCGGTGGCGGAAGCTGGAACGGCCCGATCTGTACGTCAAGACCATGGTCTATCGGGCCGCGGTCGACGAGACCCGCCGCCCCTGGCGGCGTGAGCGGTCGGCCGGCGACGCCATGCCCGACGTCGCGCTCCGGGACCCGGCCGGCGGGACCGACGAGCGGATGCGCCTACGGGCGGCGCTCGACGCCGTGCCGGCCCGGCAGCGGGCCGCGGTGGTGCTCCGGCACTACCTGGACCTGAGCCTGGAGGACACGGCCCGCGTCCTCGACTGCACGGTGGGCACGGCCAAGAGCCAGGTCTCCCGTGGCCTGGCGAAGCTGCGCGAGTCGCTCGGCGGCGAACACGTCAATCTCACCGGGAAGCCGATGGAGGAGTGGACAAATGCAGTTGCGTGAGTTCGTGGACGCCGTGACGGACGGCGAGCCGCCGATGACCCGTACCGCCGACGACATCGTCGCGGCCGGGCGGCGGGCGCAGCGGCGTCGCCGCGCCGGGTTCGCGTCGGCCGGCGCGGCCGGGCTCGTCGTGGTCGCGGTCACCGGCGCGTTCCTGTTGCCGGCCCTGGTCGGCGAGCGGGACACCTCGGCCACGCCGGCCCCGGCCGGCGCGGCACCGCCGAGGGCCGTCGACGCCGGCTGGCCCGACGCCGCGCCGTTCGCCTTCACCTTCCGCGGGTACGACGCCGGCACGCTGCACGTGCAGGACCCGATCGTCACGTCCACCGGCTACCAGATCGCCTCCGTCTACTCCGACAAGCACACCTCCAACGACAAGCCCCAGACGGCGGAGGAGGCCGAGGCGCAGGGCAACATCGTCGAGCGGAAGAAGAAGGCCGGGGGGAAGCCGTCGCTGTGGGCGTACCTGACCGTCTACCGGCCGGGCGTCTTCGACCCCGCCGGGGTCTCCGGCGGCACGAACATCACCGTGGCCGGGCACCGGGCCGTGCGGGCTACGCTGCCGGTCGACCTCGACCCGAGCAAGCCGGTGGACGAGCGCAACAAGCTGTTCGCCTGGGAGTACGCCGACAACGCCTGGGCGGCGGTCACCTCGTTCTCCGGCGACGCGGCCACGCCGAGCTTCGAGGACCTGGGTGGCCTGGTCCAGGGCCTGAAACCCAGCCGTCCGAAGCCGGCCCTGGTGCCGTTCACGGTCGGCTATGTGCCGGACGGCTACCTGCCGCTCCAGACCGGCACCCACGCCATGCCCGGTCTCGTCGGGGTCGCCACGGCCCGCGAAGGTGACTACGGCGGCGCCACGTACACCCGGCCGGCCCTGCCCACCGCCGGTCTGACCGCGCCCTACGACGCGACCAGGGGCGTCATCACCGACGGGTTCCACATCTTCCTCACACCGAGCACCAGCGCGAACCAGTCGCCGGAGCCGGGCGCGACGAAGTGCTACGAGGTGGACCGCCGTCGCGTCCGGGAGGCCGGCCTGTCGGTCGGGGACTTCTGCAACATCTGGAGCGCCGACGGCAAGGTCGTCCTCCAGGTCAGCGCCACGGGCTCCGACAACAAGCTGCGGCGGGCCGAGCTGGAGAAGATCGCCAGGGGGATCACGGTCGCCGACGTCGGGGACGAGTCGACCTGGACCGCCGCGGAGGATGCCCTGCGGCCCTGACACGGTCTCCTGGAACGAGGCGGTGCCGGCACCTCGACAGGTGCCGGCACCGCCCATCTGTGGTCGACTCGGGTGGCCGGCCGCCGACGGCGCACGCGTTACGGGTGGACGAGCCGTGCGTTAGATCATCGTCGGGAAGGCCACCCACTTGAACCACTGGGTCGACATCGCGGCGTCATCCCAACCCGTCACGCAGGAACTGAGCATCGTGAGCGCGGAGTCGGCGAGCGGTTCCAAGAGGTGGACGGGTAACGAGGGGGCGATGTCGACAGCGCCCTGAAGCAAGCTTATCAATTGCATGAGGCACCGTACCCATGATCGACATTGGGTGCGAGCGGATTTCGCATTCTGGGACGTATCTTTTATGTACCATTAAGTGTATTTTTTAAATGACATGCGGGGGATGGCAGCGATTCTAGCGATCTGTGTCGACTGCGGGAGCCCCTTGCCGGGTGCGCTCTGGCGTTAGGCTCACCGGTAACGGCAATGCGAAGCGTCTATGTGAGTCGTGGTTCGTGGGAGGCCGTGCATGGATGACCAGATCGTCCTCGCTGTCGCGACCGCACTGGCGACCAAGGGTGCGGAGGCGCTCGGTGTCGGCGCCCGGAGCGCGATCGGTTCGCTGTTCAGTCTGGTCCGCGGCCGATTCGGATCGGGGACGCGAGAGTCGGCGGTGCTCGACGCCGCGATCACCCATCCGCAGGAGCGTTGGCGGCACGCCGCGCTCGCCTCAGCGTTGGCGGACGTGATGGCCCGGGACCCGAACTTCGCCGCCGCCCTCGACGACGAGTGGCGCAGGCTGGCGAGGACAGGCGTCGTAGCGGTCCAGGGCCAGGTGGTCAACCACTTCAGCGGGACGGCCGGCAAGGTCGTGCAGGCGCGCGACATACAGGGGGACATCAACTTCTAGGTCCGGCCGGGTCGGACGTGCGGCGGGCGGGTTGGGGCGCGGCGATTGGGAACGGATTCCAGCGGAACCGAGCGAACGATGCCGTCCGGTACGTCGAACGAACAGTCCGGGAACGTGTCCGGATTGAGCGTCCAGGCCGGTGTCATCCACGGCGGCGTGCATTTCGGTGGTGCTCCCGTCGACCGTTCTCCGATCCCCCGGCAGCTACCGGCACCGTCGCCGAACTTCACCAACAGAACCAGCGAGATGTGCGCGCTGGACGGGTATCTCGCCGAGCGGGGAAACCTCGTCGCCGTTCTGTTCGGTCCGGGCGGCGTGGGAAAGTCGGCACTGGCGAGGCAGTGGGCGCACGGCAGGCTGGACCGTTTCGCGGACGGGCAGCTCTATGCGGACCTGCGGGGGTTCAGCGGCACCGAGCCTCTGGACCCGGGCGTGGTGCTGTCCGCCTTCCTCCGGGCCCTGGGGGTTGCCCCGGACCGGATTCCCCCGCACCTGGCCGAACAGGTCACCCTCTACCGCACGGTGACCGCGGACAGGTCCCTGCTGGTGGTCCTCGACGACGCGTTCTCGGCGGCTCAGGTCAGAGCGCTGCTGCCGGCGTCGGCGTCGGCGGTGGTCGTGGTGACCAGCCGCCGGCGACTGACCGGGTTGCTGCCCGACGGCGCCCGCCTGGTCGAGGTGGGTCCGTTGCCGGCCCCGGAGGCGGTGGAACTGTTGGGGCGGGCCGTCGGCCGGGAGCGGATTCTCCGCGAGTTCGCGCCGGCCGAGGAACTGGCGGGCATCTGCGGCGGTCTGCCCATCGCGCTCGTCGTGGCCGCGGGACGGCTCGCTTCCCGTCCCAAGTTGACAGTACGACGGATGGTCGCCGAGCTGGCCGACGAGGCGCAGCGGTTGACCCGGCTTTCGGTGGTGGACGGTTTGTCGGTCCGGACGACGTTCCAGTTCTCGTACGAGGCGCTGACGCCGGAGGCGTCGATGTTGTACCGGAGGTTGGCTCTGCACCCGGGGGCGGAGTTCGGGATGGATCTGGTCGCGGCGGTGGCCGGCGCCGACGGGGCCCGGGTGGGCGCCGTGGTGGGGGAGTTGCTGGACGCGAACCTGGTGGAGGAGGTGGCCGAGGAACGCTTCCGCTACCACGATCTGCTCCGGCTGTACGCGCGGGAGATGTCGGAGCAGCATGATCGGCCCGACGACCGGCTGGCGGCGGTGCGCACGATGCTGGAGTTCTACCTCGCCGCCGCCCGTCGGGCGGATCTCGTGGTGACCCCTTACCGGCGACGGTTGCCGTACGCCTATCAACAGGACCTGGACGGGCCACCGGAGTTCGCCGACCGGGCTGCCGCCCTCGGTTGGCTGGATCGGGAGCGGAGCAACCTGCTGGAGGCCGGCCGGGTCGCCTTCGACCTGGGCCTCCACGAGTTGGCTTGGCAGCTCAGCGACGTGGTCTGGCCACTCCTGCTCTATTTCAAGGGCTACGAGGACCGGCTGGCGATCGACGAGCGCGGGGTGCTGGCCGCCCGGGCCTGGGGCAACGTGTGGGCCGAGGCAGTCATGCTCAAGCGGCTGGGTCGGGCGTACAGCCGCCTCGGCGACCATGACGCGGCCGAGCGACATGGTCGGGCGGCGGTCGACAGGTATCGGCAGGTGGGCGACGCCCAGGGCGTCATAGACGCCGAGGAGGGGCTGGCCACCCTCTATGCCGATACCGGCCGGGAGGAACTGGCGGCGGAGGCGTACACCCGGGTCCTCGCCGGACGGCGGACGCTGCCGAACGTCCGGAGTGTGGGCCTGTCCTGTCTCAACCTGGGCATGCTCCGGACCCGGACCGGCCGGCCGGCCGAAGCGCTACCGCTGTTGGTGGAGGCCGGGCAGATCTTCGCCGAGCTGTCCGAGGTCGACCCCTACAACGCCGCCCGGGTGCTGATCGGCCTGGCCGATGCCCGCCTCGGCACCGACGACCTGGGCACCGCCGAGGAGTCGGCAACCGAGGCGGTACGCCGGATGGCCGGACTCGGCGCCGACAGTGAACGGGCAGAGGCGGTGTTCCTGCTCGGCCGCATCGCCCATCGGCGCGGCGACGACGAGACCGCACGACGACACTACCGGGAGGCCGCCAGCGTCTTCGCCGCACTCGCCGCGCCTCGGCTGCCCGACGTGCTCCGCCGGCTGGACGAGTTGGGTGGCGACGCGGACGAGCGATAGCACCTCCGCGCGGGTGCGCCGGTGGCGCAGGGTTCCGGTGACCCACCGGCGGTGGAGCAGCCGACCCGTGACGGTGAGCAGCCCGATCGTCAGCCGGCCGGGTGCGGCCAACCGGCCGAGGCGAAGCGGCGGATCGCCGCGCACCCCGACGGCGACCTCCCCCGCCGGGGTGCCGACGACTGCGAGGGCCAGCCCGGGATACGCCGTCAGCAGGCCCGCACCGACCTCGGCCGGGTCGTCGCCGTCGACGATGGCCACGACGATGTCGGCCAACCGGGCCGGGCGCGGCGCCTGCCCACCGGCCGACAGTGCCACGACGACGGGCTCAGCCGGCGAGGTCATGCCGGGCCTCCCGACGGTCGAGGCTCGGCACCGGCACGGGGCCTGACTGTCGGTGCCGGCCGGGCTCGGTCAGCTGGAGCAGGCGGTACATGGTGCGCCGCAACAACACGCCGGCCTCCCCCGGACGGCTGGTCAGCGCGGCCATCACCGCCTGCTCGTCGACTCCCGTGATGAGGGAGAGCTGGGGAGGAATCGGCCGGCGCGGATCCAGGCGGTTGGCGCCCGCGGCCAGCAGGTGCTGAGGCGTGCCGGCGGCCGGCACCGACCGCAGCGCGGGTAGCAGCAGGGTCGGACGTCCGATGGCGGCGGCGTACGCGGTGACGGAGCCGTGGTCACCGATGACGTGGTCGGCGGCGACCACCGGGCCGCGCCAGTCCTCGGTCGGGTCGGACAGCAGCAGCCCGACGTCGAGGCAGTCCCGGAGCCAGGCGCGGATCTGGCGGTGTCCGTGGGCGTCCCAGACCGCCGGGTGCAGCAGCGCGGCGATCCGGTACCGGCCCGCCGGGAGCTGCGTCATCAACCGCGGAAGCAGGTCGGGCCACCGTCCGAAGACGCCGTCCCGGCCCCAGGTGGAGGAGACCACGACGAGTTTCTCCCGCTCGCCCAGCCCCAGGCCCCGCCGGTAGTCCCGCCGCCGGGGGAGGCTGGCGACGAGCCGATCGGCGCAGGGGTCGCCGACCACCACGGCGGCCTCGACCGCCTCCGGGCACTGCCGGCGCAGCACCTCCAACTCGTGATCGTGGGAGAGGGCGAGGGCCGTCGGGAGGACCCGCCCACCATGGGTCAGTCGCTGCGCGTCGAGACCGTACACCGGCGGCTCGGCGAGCACCGGTCCGCCGTGCGGTCCGGGGCGTACCCGTTTGCCGTGCCCGGCGCCGTGGGCCATCAGGAGCAGAGGCGCGTGCAGGTGGTGGAGTCCGCCGTGGGCGGCGGCGAGACCCAGATCGAACCGTTCCCGGACGGCCTGGTGCCAGGGGAGGACGAGAGCGCCCAGCCGGTCGAGGAATCGCTTCACCTGATGGTTGAAGACGTCCGGCGCCACCGTGAAGACCAGCTGCACCCTCGGGTCGCTCTCGACGTACTCGATCACGTCCAGGAGCCGCCGGCAGCTCGCGATGGTGTGCGCCACGACGAGCACCGTCCGGCAGCCCGACCGGGTTGCCCAGCGGTGGGCGTCGATGCCAACGGGGGTGGATGACCATTCCAGCGACGTCATTGGTGTCCCTCCAGCATTGAATGTCGGCGGGATTCAGCGTCGAAGAGCCGGTTGCGGATCAGCTTGCCGGTCGCCTTGCAGCGGGCTTGCAGAAGGCTGGGAAGTGGGGTGTCTGATTTTTGATTCCGCGGAGGAGGGTTTGAAGCCCTTGACCGCTGGAACGAGAATGAAATAGGCACATGTCGATCAAGAATGGTGGGGGCGGAGCTGATGGAGTTCGCGATTCTGGGTCCCACGAAGCTTACGGTCGAGGGGCGGTCGATCCCGCTGGGTGCGGCAAAGCAGCGCGGCCTGCTCGCCGTCCTTCTCTATCACGCCGACAATCCGGTGCGGGTGGAGACGATCGTGGAATTTCTGTGGCAGGACTCGGCTGTCGATGCTCGCCGCCCGCTGCTCTACACACTGGCCAGTCGTCTGCGGGCCGCCCTGAGGGTGGTCGACCTGCAGGACTCCCTGGTTCGAGTGCCCGGGACCGGCGCCTACCGGCTGGCCATCGATCCCGATCTGGTGGATTACCACCGATTCCTGCGGTTGGCCGCCGAGGCGAGGAAGGCGGTCGACCGAAATCAGCATGACCGGTGCGTCGCCCTGCTCACCAAAGCGGACGAGCTGTGGCGGGGAGATCCGCTCGCGGACCTGCGCGGGGCGCGGTGCGAACACCTTCGACGGGATATGCGCGAAAGGCAATTCAGCGCAGTGAAAATGCTGGCGGAAAGCGAGTTGGCCATCGGTCAGCACAACCGGGTGCTGGCTCGGCTGGAACCGTTGCTGATCGAGAACCCACTCGACGAGGGCCTGGCAAGGCTGTGGATCACCGCACTGCATGCGGCCGGGCGCACCTACGACGCGCGGGACTTCCTCGCCGCCTACCGCCGCCGCTACCGCCGTGCGATGCGAGCCGATCCGGTGCTCACCATCGCGGATCTCCTGCCCGGCACGTCCGCCGGGAACCACCTCACCGCCGAGGGCGCGGCGGTACCGGTGCCCCGGCAGTTGCCGAACGACGTGCCCGACTACACCGGGCACCGCGGCCTACTGGACGAGCTGGACGCCCTCGCCGCCGGCGAGAGCACTTCGAAGGTGGTGGTGTTGACCGGGATGCCCGGAGTGGGCAAGACCACCCTCGCCGGGCACTGGGGACATCGCAGGCAGGGGTGGTTCCCCGACGGACAGCTCTATCTCAACGCCGAAGCACACGGCCCGGTACCGCCCGTAGACACGCAGGAAGCGCTGCACCGCTTTCTCGTCGCCCTCGGTGTCCCGGCGGATCGGGTGCCCGCCGACGCCCATCGACGCGTCGAGCTGTACCACCGGCTGATGGACGGGCGGAACATGCTCGTCGTGCTGGACAACGTCGTCGACTCCGACCAGGCGCAGCAGCTCCTGCCCCGCTCCGACACCAGCCTCACAGTGGTGATCAGCCGCAATCGACTCCGCGGGTTGAGTGTTCGGCACGGCATCCGCAGCCTCACCGTCGCACCCCTGTCGCACCTGGAACGACACCACATGCTCGGCCGCATCATCGGACCCGAACGCACCGACGCCGAACCCGCGGCACTGGAGACGCTGGCCTGGCTGTCGGGCGGTCTGCCGCTGGCGTTACGGGTCATCGGCGAGCACGTGGTCTCCCGGCCCCAGGCACGACTCGGCGACCTCGCCGACGAACTCACCGGTCGACTACTCGACATCGAGGGCGACGACACCGATGAGATGACCCTTCGGACTGTCTTCGCCTGGTCGGTCAACGCGCTCGCTCCGATACCCACTCGGCTCTTCCTGGGCCTCGGCCTCTTTCCGGGCGGCACCATCGGAGCGGAGGCCGCGGCGGCGATGCTGGCGGTGGACGTCGCCGGTGCCGAGCGGGCCCTCGACCGGCTCGCCCGCGCCCACCTGGTCAGCCACGACACCGTCCGCCGATATCGGATGCATGATCTGCTACGCCGGTACGCCGCCGACCGGGCCCGGGCGGAGGAGCCCGCCGAGCAGCGGCGAGCGGCACTGCGCCGGCTGTTGGACTGGTACCTGCTCACGGCGGTCAACGCCGTCGCCATCCTGGAGCCCACCCGTGCACCCGTGCCCGACCTGCCCGAGCCGGGCGTGGTGCCACCCATGACGTTCACCTCGGACGGCGCCGCCCTGCGATGGTTCGAGACGGAGCGGACCAACGTGCTCAACCTGGTCCGCAGCGCGGCGGTGGAGGGGTTCCACAGGCATGCCTGGCAGACCGTCGACACGGTCCACGAGGTCTTCGACCGCTCCGGAAGTCAGGAGGACATGCGGGAGATGTTGCGCATCGCACTCGACGCCGCGACTGCCGACGGTCACGACCCGGGCCGGGCGGGCACCCTCGTCAACCTCGGGGCCACCTACTTCACCACCCACGACTATCACCGCGCCGGCCGACTGTTCGCCGAGGCTCTGCGTCTCGCCGAGGAGAACGGCTTCGCCGAGTTGCAGACGGCCTGCCGGCACAATCTCGCCTCCGTGCACCTACGGACCGGGGCGACCACCACCGCCATCGAGACCTTCGAGGAGGTCCTGACCGACTGTCGCGCGGCCGAGAACGCGACAGGTGAGGCGTACACGCTTTACCACCTCGGTGACGCCCACCGCCAGCTCGGACGGTACGACCAGGCCCGTCTTCTCTACCAGCAGGCACTCGCCATCTGGGACCGGATCGGCTCGCTTCGGGGCCGGAGCCTCCACCACGTTCGGCTCGCCGAACTGAGCCTCGACACGGGCCACCCCGAGACCGCGCTCGACCTCGGCCGCGCCGCTCTGGACCTGCACGACCGGGTCACCGACGACACGATCCGGTGCGACGCCCTCATCATCTCGGCCGAGGCCCAACTCCGCCTGGGGCGGCACCGTGACGTGCTGGCCGACGCCACCCTCGCCCGGGCGATCGGCGACGAACTGGCCGACCCGCTACGTCAGGCGCGTGCCCTCGCCGTACTGGCGGAGGCTCTCTGCGCCGTCGGCGACCACGACAACGCTCTCCGTCGGGGCCGGGAGGCCCTCGACCTGCTCGACGACACCGACGATCCGCAGCGGCTGGCCATTCGGGAGCGGATCTCCGCGTACCACGCCCACCAGGATCGGTGACGGCGCTGCCCGACCGGGTCGTGCTCGCCTCAGGTGGCGGTGGGGAAGTGGAAGTCCGAGCGGAACGTCTCGGTGCCGCCCGGCCACCGGCTGGTGACGACCTTTCCCCGGGTGTAGAACGCCACCCCCTCCGGGCCGTGGATGTGGGTGTCGCCGAAGAGGGACGCCTTCCAGCCGCCGAAGGAGTGGTAGGCCATCGGCACCGGCAGCGGGACGTTGACGCCGATCATGCCGACGGTGACGCCCCGGACGAAGCGGCGGGCCGCCGCGCCGCCGGAGGTGAACAGCGCGGTGCCGTTGCCGAACGGGTTCGCGTTGATGATCGCCACGGCCTCGTCCAGGCTCTGCGCCCGCAGCACCACCAGGACCGGTCCGAAGATCTCCTGCTGGTACGCGGACATCTGCGGGGTCACCCGGTCGAGCAGGCACGGGCCGACGAAGTATCCGCCGTCGTGTCCGTCCACCCGCAGCCCGCGGCCGTCGACGACGACCGTGGCCCCGGCCCGCTGCGCCTCGTCGACGCTGCTGATGACCCGCTCGCGGGCCTCGGCGGTGACGACCGGTCCCATCTGGGCGGACTCCTGGTCGCCGGGGCCCACCACGATCGTCGAGGCTTCCTTGTCCAGCAGCTCGACCAGCTCGTCGCCGGCCGGGCCGACCGCCACGACCGCGGAGATCGCCATGCACCGTTGCCCGGCCGAGCCGTACGCCGCGGAGGTGATCTGCCGCGCCGCGTCGGCCAGGTCGGCGTCGGGCAGCACCACGGCGTGGTTCTTCGCCCCGCCGAGGGCCTGGACCCGCTTGCCGGAGGTGGCGGCGCGCTCGTGCACGTACCTGGCGATCGGGGTGGAGCCGACGAACGACACCGCCGCCACGTCCGGGTGGTCGAGCAGCGCGTCGACGGCAGCCTTGCCGCCGTGCACCACGTTGAAGACCCCGTCGGGCAGGCCGGCGTCGGCGTAGAGCTGCGCGACCAGGTTGGCCGCCGACGGGTCGCGCTCGCTGGGCTTGAGCACGAAGGTGTTGCCGCAGGCGATGGCGATCGGGTGCATCCACATCGGCACCATGACCGGGAAGTTGAACGGGGTGATGCCGGCGCAGACCCCGAGCGGGGCGCGCAGCGAGTACGAGTCCACGCCGGTGGAGACCTGGTCGGAGTAGGCGCCCTTGACCAGTTGCGGGATGCCGCAGGCGAACTCGATGACCTCTCGGCCCCGGATCACCTCGCCCCGGGCGTCCTCGACGGTCTTGCCGTGTTCGGCGGTGACCAGCCGGGCCAGCTCGTCCTCGTGCCGTTCCACCAGGTCCCGCATCCGGAACAGGACCTTGGTCCGCCGGGACAGCGACATCTCGCTCCACGACTCGTAGGCCCGGGCCGCCGCCGCGACGGCCAGGTCGACCTCGGCCGGCCCACCGACCGCGACCCGGGCCTGGGGCTGCCCGGTCGCGGGCTGGTGCACGGTGGCGTAGTCGGTGCCGGTGACGGGCGCCCCGGCGATCCAGTGCTCGATGCTGCGCACCGTAGTTCCCTTCGTCAGCCGACGCGCCGCGCGTCGCCGGATCCGTTCCTGCGGTTGGCCTGTTCCGTGCCGGGTCCGTCCGCGGCGGCTACAACCACCGGGTGCCGATCCCGCTCAGGTCCGGGGTGCTGAAGGAGTAGAGCAACTCCATGTCGTGCCCGCCGCCGGTGGAGATGGCGTGGGCGACACCGGCGGGGATGTACATCGCGGTGCCGGCGCCCGCCTCGAACTCCTCGTCGGCCACCCGGAACAGCGCGGTGCCGGACAGCACGTAGTAGAACTCGGCCGAGTCGGCGTGCAGGTGCAGCGGGTGGGTCATGCCGGGCTCCATGCGGTAGACCCCGGTGAGGAACTCGCAGTCCGGGTCGCCGGTGAGCTGCCGGTCGACGAGGCGGTGCACGAGCCCCTCGTCGTCGGCGTTGTGGTTGAGGCTGGAGATCAGCTCGTAGGCCAGCTCGTCGCGGTGCACGACGAACGCCGGGCGTGCGACGCCCGCTCCGGCGTCGGCGGCGGCGATCCGGCGGCCACGGCCGGGCAGCGCCGTCACCGCTCGGCGTCCACGCTCGTCGCCCCGAGCGGGATCTGTGGGCTGGTCAGCGGGCCGTGGTGCTTGGACAGGCAGATGGCATCCCAGCCGGTGACCACGCCGTGGATGACGCCCGGCTCCCAGCACAGGTATTCCCCGGTGCGGTAGACGTGCTCCGGGTCGGTGGCGCACCAGCCGCCGAGGAAGAAGATCTCCTCCGTGCTGTGGTGGAACTCCAGCGCGGTCTTGGCGAAGTTGCGCGGCAGGACGAACAGGATGGTGTCCTTGCCGGTCTCCTCGACCTTGCGCAACCTGATGCACTGGGTGGGGACCTCGAGGTCGCCGTGGCTGCTGGTGTCGGTCACTCCTGCGAACGCCTCCTGGACGGGCAGCCAGTTGGCCTTGTCGAACAGGTCGACGGTCTCGCCGAGCGGCTTCGACGGCGGGGGCCGTTCGTCCGTGCGTACCTCGAACGGCGAGTCCGTCCAGAAGATCAACGTGGCGCCCTCGGTCGAGGAGACCGGGCCGATCCCGGTGCCGGTGGGCAGGAAGAGGTAGTGCCCGCGCCGGCACTGGCGTCCGGCGATGGACAGGTCGCCGTCGCGGACCAGGAGCTCGATGTCGGCGCTGTTCCAGTGCTCGGGCATCTGCCAGCCGGGCGGGACGTCGACGACGAGCGTCTGCGCGCCGGTCTCGGGGTCGGCGTTGATCTCCCGCACGAGTAGTCCGAAGGGCAGGTCCGGTGCCCGCCACACCCGCTGGGGTACCTGCTCGATGGTGACCCGTCGCTTGCCGGTATGAGTCACGGCGACCTCCTTCACGTTGCGCCAGATTGTATGTAATCTGGCGGAGCCCGTCTAGGGGTGTCAGGCGAACCTACCGGACTGAGCAGCGGGTTCCACTGCATCTACTGAGCGCAGCGGAGCGTTATGTATGCAAGAAGGCGGCTGGTCGGGATGGTGACCAGGCCCGTCGGCGTCGGTACGGGGTCGGGTCGACTCCTTGTGCCGTCCCCATCGAGTTGTATACGGTCCACTGCCTAGCCTGCCTGTCACTCGCGTTTCCTCATCTGCACTGAACGGGGAAGAGATGCCGCGAAGGTTCGGTCTCGTCGGAGGCACGGTGGTCACCGAGGACGGCGTCCACCGGGCTGACCTGCTCGTGGACTCGGGGCGCATCGAGAGTGTCGGCCGGATTCCCGCATCGGCGGATATCGAGAAGGTCGACGTCCGCGGAAAGATCGTCATCCCCGGTGGCGTCGATGTGCATACACATATGGATACGCCGTTCATGGGGGCGATCACCTCCGACGACCATGCCTCGGCCAGTCGGGCCGCCGCCGTGGGCGGCACCACGACGTACGTCGACTACGCCTTCCAGCGCGCCGGCGAGCGCCTGCCCGAGGTGCTGGCCCGGTGGGCCGGGCGGGCCGGCGGTCGGTCCGCCATCGACTTCAGCTTCCACCTGGCCGTCACCTCGCCCTACCCGGACCTGGTGGCGGACATGGCGCTCGCGGTGGCCGACGGCGTGACCAGCTTCAAGGTGTTCATGGCCTACAAGGGCCTGGCGATGCTCGACGACGCGGAGCTGTTCTCCATCCTCACCGAGTCGTCCCGCCTCGGCGCCACGCTCTGCGTGCACGCCGAGAACGGTCACGTCATCGATGTCCTCGCCGAGCGGCTGGTCCGGGCCGGCCGTACCGGACCGCTGGCGCACCTGCTGTCGCGGCCACCCCAGACCGAGGTGGAGGCGGTGCGGCGCGCGATCATGCTCGCTGACCTGGCCGACGCCCCGTTGTACTTCGTGCACCTGTCCACCGCGGGCGCGGTCGCCGCCGTGGCCGAGGCCCAGCGGGCGGGCCGGCCGGTCGCGGGCGAGACCTGCACGCACTACCTCCTGCTCGACGCCGACCTCTACCACCAGCCCGGGTTCGAGGCGGCCAAGTACGTCGTCAGCCCGCCGCTGCGCACCGCCGAGCATCGGGAGGCGCTCTGGCAGGGGCTGCGGGAGGGCACCCTCGGGGTGGTCAGCTCGGATCACTGCCCGTTCTGCATGGCCGGGCAGAAGAGCCTGGGAGCCGAGGACTTCCGCCGGATCCCCAACGGGGCGCCGGGCATCGAACACCGGGTGCCACTGCTCTACGGCCACGGCGTACGCCCCGGGCGGCTGAGTCTGCCGCGCTTCGTCGAGGTGGCCTGCACCGAGCCGGCCCGCCGGTTCGGGCTGTACCCGACCAAGGGGGTCATCAGGCGGGGCGCCGACGCCGACCTGGTCGTGCTCGACCCGGAGGCGGCCTCGGTGGTGCTCGCCCAGACGATGACGCAGAACTGTGACTACACGCCGTTCGAACGGTGGCACGTGCCCGGCCGGATCGAGGCGGTCTACCTGCGGGGGGAGCTGATCGCCCGTCGTGGGCGATTCGTCGGCCGGCCGGACGCCGGTCGGTTCCTGGCCCGTCGCCCGGCGTGAGCGCCGGGCTCGGGTTCTGACTGCATGGAGCCTTGACAGGGCCAAATTTGTATACAAGCATCGCTCGTGTTATCCGCTTTACCAGGTTCGTTGCGCTAGACATATTCAAGCTTGCACACAATATGGAGGTGTCGGCATGGGAATGCGTTCCGTGCGGGTGCGGGCCGTGGCAGTGCTCGCCGTGGCGAGCCTGGCTCTCGCGGCCTGCGGCGCCGACGATGCGGAGAAGTCAGACGCCGGCGCCGGCCAGGCGCTGACGATCGCCGCGCCCGGAGTCCTGTCGAGTCTCGACTCCGAGCGCTATCAGGGTTTCATCTCGATCGACCTGCTCCCCAACACCGCCGGGACCCTGGTGCGCTTCAAGAAGCCCGAGGCCGGCGCGACGAAACTCCAGACGCCGGACCAGATCGAGCCCGAGCTCGCCGAGTCCTGGAAGCTCGACGACGGCGGCAAGAAGATGTCGTTCACGCTGCGCGACGCCAAGAGCCAGTTCGGCAACCCGATCACCTCCGCGGACGTGAAGTGGTCGGTCGACCGGATGGTCAACAGCACCGGCGTACCGATCGCCAAGATCCTGATGGGCATCGGCGGCTGGGACACCGCCAACCCGATCACCGTCACCGACGACAAGAACTTCACCATCAACGTCGCCAAGCCCAACGCGGTGAGCGTGTCGATCCTGAGCACCTTCTTCATGACCATGTACGACTCGGTGGAGGCCAAGAAGCACGCCACCGCCGACGACCCGTACGCCTACAAGTGGCTGGGGGAGAACACCGCCACCTTCGGGCCGTACCAGGTGCGCTCGTTCGACCCGGGCAAGGAGGTCCGGCTCTCCGCGAACGAGAACTACTTCCGGGGCAAGCCCAAGGTCACCGACGTGGTGGTCCGCGCCGTCGCCGACACCTCCAACCGACTCCAGCTGGCCCAGAGCGGGCAGGTCGACATCGCCACCGCGATGACCTTCGACCAGCTCTCCTCACTTGAGGAAAGCGACCAGGCCCGGCTGGAACGGGTGCTCTACCCCAACATCGACGTGCTGGTGCCCAACCTCAAGGCCGAGCCCTTCGACGACAAGCGGGTCCGCGAGGCCATCTCCTACGCCGTCGACCGCAAGGCGATCGTCGACTCCGCGTACCAGGGCTATGCGACGCCCTCGAACGACTTCATCCACGACGACTTCGGCGCCCCGGCGGCCAGCCAGCCCTTCGCCCAGAACCTCGACCGGGCCAAGCAACTGCTGGCCGAGGCCGGTCTGCCCAACGGCTTCCCGATGGAGCTGGCCTACAACGCGGCGAACGTCGGGGCGCACAGCGAGCAGGTCGCCGTCCTGCTGCGCTCGCAACTGGCCAAGGTCGGCATCGAGGTCAAGCTCAACAACGTCGCCTCCGGCGCGGACTTCGACACCGCCAAGCGTGAGGGCAAGCTTCAGAGCTGGCTGGCCACCAGCACCCCGCTGGTGCCCGACCCCGCCTACTACCTGCAGGTCTTCTACTCCACCGGTGGGCTGACCAACCTGCAGAACTACAGCTCCTCGACCGTCGACGAGCTCTCCCGCAAGATCCTGGAGACCCAGCCGGGTCCCGACCGGGATGCGTTGATCAAGCAGGTGAACGACTTCCTGGTGGGTGACATGCCGGCCATCCCGCTTGTCGACTCCCAGAAGTACTACATCTTCAAGAAGGGCGTGACCGGGTTCGTCAGCTACTCCCAGGGCCACGTCAACTACTACGACATCAGCGTCTCCTGACCCCGCTGGCGTCCCCACCGGCGCGGTGACCCCCCGGCCCGGTCGGCACCCCCGGGCCGGGGACCACGCCGCGACGACGGAGAAACGGCAAGCCGAGAGAAAGCAGGATGTGCACTGATGTACCGCCTAGGAGTCGATGTCGGTGGCACGTTCACGGACGTTCTTCTGATCGAGGAGGCGACCGGGAAGACCCGCCGGACCAAGGTGCCCTCGACGCCTCAGGACCAGTCCGTCGGCGTCATCGAGGGCGTCACCCGGGTGCTGGCGGACGCCCGGGCCCGCGCCGCGGACATCCGCCAGTTCCTGCACGGCACGACGGTGGCCACCAACGCCGTCCTGGAACGCCGGGGCGCCCGGGTCGGCCTGGTGGTGACCGTCGGCTACCGGCAGGTCCTGCACATCGCCCGCTCGTTCGTCCCCGGCGGCCTGGGCGGCTGGATCGTGTGGGACCGGCCGGCCGAGCTGGTCGCGCTGGAGGACGTCCGTGAGGTCCGGGGCCGCGTCGACGCCCGGGGCGAGCAGGTCGAGCCCCTCGACGAGGCGGCCGTGCGGGCCGCCGTCCGCCAGCTCGTCGACCAGGGCGTGGACGCCCTCGCCATCGGCTTCGTCAACTCCTACGCCAACCCCGCCCACGAGCAGCGGGCCGCCGAGATCGCCGCCGCCGAGGCCCCCGGCGTGCCGGTCTCCACCTCCGCCGGGGTCCTGCCCGAACTCGGCGAGTACGAGCGGACCCTGACCACCGTCGCCAACGCCTACGTCCGCCCCGGCGTCAGCTCCTACCTGAGCAACCTCAGCGCGAAACTCGTCGCCGAAGGGCTCCTGGGCGAGCGCCGGGTGCTGCGCTCCGACGGCGGGCTGATGACCTTCGAGCGGGCCGAGGACATCCCGGTCAGCCTGCTGATGAGCGGACCCGCCGGCGGGGTCGCCGCCGCCGTGGCCCTGGGCCCGGCCGCCGGCCACCCGGACCTGCTCACCCTGGACATGGGCGGCACCTCCACCGACGTGGCCCTGATCGAGAACGGCACCCCGGCCATCCGGCGCGAGACGACCGTGGCCGACCTCGCCGTCCGCGCCCCGTCGATCGACGTGCAGACCGTGGGCGCCGGCGGCGGCTCCATCGCCCACGTCCCCGAACTGACCGGCGCGCTGCGGGTCGGCCCGGCCAGCGCGGGCGCCCTGCCCGGCCCGGCGACCTACGGACGCGGCGGCGAACTGCCGACCGTCACCGACGCCAACGTCGTGCTCGGCTACCTGCCGCACGCCCTGCTCGGCGGCGCCATGCCGCTGGACGTGGAGAAGGCCCGCACGGCGGTCGGCACGGTCGCGAGCCGGCTCGGGGTGTCGGTGGAGGCCGCCGCCGCCGCGATCATCGACATCGTCAACGAGAACATGCTCGGCGCGCTGCGGCTGGTGTCGGTGCAGCGCGGCTACGACCCCCGGCGTTTCGCGTTGTTCGGCTTCGGCGGCGCCGGCCCGCTGCACGTCAACGCCCTGGCCAAGCTCCTCGGCTCCTGGCCGGTGGTGATCCCGCAGTCGCCGGGGGTGCTCTGCGCGTACGGCGACGCCTCGACCGGGGTGCGGGCCGAGGCCAACCGGTCCCTGGTCCGCCCGCTCGACGACGTCGACGAGGAGCTGCTGCGGCGGGAGTTCACCGACCTGGCCGCCCAGATCGACACCGAGTTCGACCGGGCCGGAGTTCCCGACGACGCCCGCTCGGTGCGGTACGAGGCCGACGTGCGCTACCACGGCCAGGGCTTCGAGGTCTCCGTCGAGGTCGACGCGGGCCGGGGCACGGCCATGATCCCCGACCTGCGCGGCGGCTTCGACGAGGCCCACAAGCGCCTGTTCGGCTTCGCCCTGGAGGAGCGGCACGAGATCGTCAACATCCGGGCCGTCGGGGTGTCCCACGCGGAACGGATCACCCCCGTCGAGATCGAATCCGGCGACCGCGACGCCGCGCAGGCGATCGTCGGCCGGCAGCAGGTCTACGTCGACGGCGGCTGGCAGGAGGCCGCGCTCTACGACCGCACCGCCCTGCGGGCCGGCAACGAGTTGGCCGGGCCGGCGATCGTGGTCGAGATGGATTCCACGAGCCTGGTCCTGCCGGGCTGTGTCGCGCGCGTCGACAGGCTGGGCAACCTGCTCATCCTGCCCGCCGAGCAGGGAGGGAACCGATGAGTGCGGTCATCGTCGAGACAGCACGCCCGGCGCGCGGCGTCGAGGTCGAGACCGCGGTGCTCGACATCGTCGAGAACGCGCTGCGGAACGCCCGCTTCGAGATGGACGCCGTGGTGCTGCGTACCGCGATGTCACCTGGCATCCGCGAGCAGCACGACGCCTTCCCGTTGATCGCCGACCGGCGCGGGCGGATGGTCGCCGGACAGTTCGGCTCGTTCATCGACGGCTTCCTCTCCGGTTACGACGGCACGGTCGAGGAGGGCGACGTCTTCTTCACCTCCGACCCGTACGCCTGTGACGGCGCCATCAGCCACGCCAACGACTGGCTGGTGCTGCTGCCGATCTACTTCGAGCAGGCGCTGGTCGGCTGGGCGGCGATGTTCGGTCACATGAGCGACGTCGGCGGGAAGGTCCCCGGCAGCCTGCCCACCGACGCGGTGTCGATCCACGAGGAGGGCGTCATCGTCCCGCCGGTGAAGCTGTTCCGCGCCGGGACGCTCGACCAGCAACTCCTGGACACCGTGCTCAACCAGGTGCGCCTGCCGAGCTGGAACCGGGCCGACCTGAACGCGGTCCTGGCCTCCTGCCGCACCGCCGAGACCCGGGTCCGGGAACTCTGCGAGCGTTTCGGCGCCGACACCTACCTGTCCACCCTGGAGTTGCTGCTGGAGCGCAACCGGCAGGCGATGGCGAAGCTGTTCCGCCAGGTCGTGCCCGAGCAGCCGGTCACCTTCGAGGACTTCGTCGACGACGACGGACGCGGCGAGGGGCCGTTCCGCATCCGCTGCTCGCTGTGGCGCGACGGCGACCGGGTGGTGCTCGACTTCACCGGCACCAGCGAGCAGGCCGACGGCTCGATCAACTTCCTGCTCAACGAGAACGTCCTGCGGATGTTCTTCGGGGTCTACACCATCATGGCCGTCGACCCGATGATCCTGTTCAACGACGGGTTCTATCCCCTGGTCGACGTCCGCATCCCCGAGGGCAGCCTGCTCAAGCCCCGGCGACCGGCGGCCATCTCCTGTCGTACCCATGCCCTGGGTCGGCTCTTCGACGTGCTCGCCGGGCTGCTCGGGCAGTGCCAGCCGGACTTCCTCGCCGCCGCCGGCTTCTCCTCCAGCCCGCACCTGATGTACTCCGGCCTGGATCGGCACGGCAAGTGGTTCCAGCTCTACCAGATCGGCTTCGGCGGGGTGCCCGCCCGGCCGGTCGGTGACGGCTTCGACGGACACTCGATGTGGCCCTCGTTCACCAACGTGCCGAACGAGTACCTGGAGGCGTACTACCCGCTGCGCATCGAGTCCTACGAGTCGGTCCCGGACTCCGGGGGCGCCGGTCGGCACCGGGGCGGCAACGGCATCCGGGTCGGCTACCGGTTCCTCGAACCGGGCGAGGTCTCGATCCACGACGACAGGTGGTTCACCAAACCCTGGGGCGTGCTCGGCGGCGAGCCCGGCGAACGCGGCACGAAGCTCCTGGAACGCGCCGACGGCTCCCGGCAGGTGGTCCCGGCCAAGTGCGACCACGTCGCGGTCCGCCCCGGCGACCTGCTGCACTTCGTCACCTGGGGCGGCGGTGGCTGGGGCGATCCGCTCGAACGCGACCCCGAGCAGGTCCGCCACGACGTCGAGCGGGGCCTGGTCACCGTCGACGGCGCTCGGCGCTACGGGGTGGTCCTGGCCGACGGCCGGGTCGACGCCGAGCGCACCCGGGCGCTACGCGCCGAACTCGCGGCCGGCCGTGGCGACCTGCCCCGCTTCGACCGGGGCGGCACGTTGGCGGAACTGCGGGAGCGCTGCCTGACCGAGACCGGCCTGGCCCCACCCCGGGAACCGGCGGGCCCCGGGGCGCGGCAGGAGTCGACGCCTCCCGGCCCACGGGCCGGTGCGACGCCCGCCCACCGCCGCGACGCCGGCGGGCCGCCGACCCCCGACAAGCGACCGGCGCAGTCCCCGCTGGAGGCGCTCGTGCACCACATCGCCCGGCAGGTGACCGTGCGATGAGACCACCCCACTTCCAGACCGCCACGGTCCTGGGCAACGGCGGGCACCCGCCCGCCGACCAACTCGCAGAGGAGAACTGTCATGGCTGACCTGCAGATGTCCGCGCTGGGCATGATCGAGACCCGGGGCCTGGTCGCGGCGGTGGAGGCCGCCGACGCGATGGTCAAGGCCGCCACCGTCGTCCTGGTGGGCACCGAGTACATCGGCGGTGGCCTGGTCACCGTCGTCGTCCGTGGCGACGTCGGCGCGGTCAAGGCCGCCACCGACGCCGGGGCGGCCAGCGCCTCCCGGCTCGGCGAGGTCGTCTCGGTGCACGTCATCCCCCGCCCGCACAACGAGGTCGAGGCGATCCTGCCGACCGGGTCGAGCCGAGGCGGAACAAAGTCCTGACCAGAGCCCGCGTGCTCATCGAAGGAGTTGAGACATGAGTCGGGTGTGGACTGCTGTCGATATCGAAGACGTCGCCCGGTCGGACGGGCCGCGCGAGGTCCTGCTGGGCCCGGGTGACCTGATCTCGCCGCACGCCCAGGACATCGCCCAGGGGCTGGGCGTCGACGTCCGGCGCGGCCCGGCGGGCGCGTCGTCGGCCTCGGCGCCGACCGCCCCCGTCGGCACCGCCCCCGGCGCGCCCCAGGGCGGCTGCGACGACGCCGACGGCTGCTCGTGTGGCTGCGAGGCCGCGGAGGAGGCGGAGCGGACCATCCGTACCATCGCCGCCGCGGTCGTGTCGGCCAACCCCGACGCGGACGCGTCCACGGTCGCCACCGAGACGCTACGGGCGCTCGGCGCCTACGGCGGGCCCGGGGTGGGCAGCCCCGAGCAGGCCCAACCGCTGCCCGGACAGTTGCTGCCCAAGAAGGCCAAGGGCGCCCGTCCCCAGTTCTTCGCCGAGCCGGGCATGGAGGCCCTGGTCTCCACGATGGTGACCCTCACCTCTGAGGTGTGGGTGCTGCGCGAGCGGGTGATGACCCTGGAACAGCTGCTGGCCGACCGGCGGGTGGTGGAGCGGGGCGCGGTGGACGACTTCACGCCGTCCGCCGGGGACGCCGAGACCAGGGACGCCGAGGCGGCGGCGTTCGTCGCCCGGGTGCTGCGGGTCTTCTACGAGTGGCGCGAGGAGATCGTGCGGGAGGAGACCCCGGAGTCCTACCGGGAGGTCATCCGGCAGGCCTTCGCGCAGGTGGGGGAGGACAAGTGAAACAACAGCAGCGGCACGGCCTGTTGCCGACGGAGAACCACGACGAACTGGCCCGGGAGACGTTCGTCCGGGCGTTGAAGTCGCACATCTCGACCGAGGTGACCCCGGGGGTACGGGAGCTGTACGCGCACCGCGTCGTGCCCCGTTACCAGCAGGAGATGGGCGTCCCGCCCCGGGACCGGGAGACGGTCCGCCGGGCGATGGAACCCGAGCCGTACTACCAGCTCTGGAGCTCGGTGCGGCGGGCGAGCCAGGACCTGCTCTGGAACGTGGTGGCCGACAGCATCGCCCGGCAACTGGACGACCTGCGGGCCAGGGCGGAGCGGACCGGACGCACCCTCGGTTCGCTGGAGCTGGACCCCGACTTCGTCCTGCCCTGGTATTTCTGGGGCATCGACATCCACGCCATGCCCGGCGGCTACCGGGGCGAGTACGTCCCCGGCGACGTCACCGCCGGGGCGCTCTACGACCGGGGCGTCTACGTCTACGCCACCGGCCAGATGGGCGAGCTCAACGACGACTACGGCCAGTCGGTGGTGAACAACTACCTGAAGGCCACGCACAAGGACTTCCGTCCCAAGCGCATCCTGGAGATCGGCTGCGGCGTCGGCAACTCCACGCTGCCCTACGTCGACGCCTATCCCGAGGCGGAGGTGCACGGCATCGACGTCGGCGCGGCCCTGCTGCGCTACGGTCACGGCCGGGCGGAGTCCCTGGGTCGCAAGGTGCACTTCGCGCAGCGCAATGCCGAGGCCACCGGCTTCCCGTCGGGGCACTTCGACCTGGTCGTCTCGCACATCCTGCTGCACGAGATGCCGCCGGAGGCGGTCCGCGCCGTGCTGCGGGAGTGCCACCGGCTGCTCGCCCCGGGCGGCATGATGATCCACGCGGACTTCCCGGGCTACGCCGGGCTGGACCCGCTCGTGCAGTTCCTCATCGACTGGGACACCTGGAACAACAACGAGCCGTTCTGGGGCCCGATGCGGGACATGGACCTGGTCCAGGCCGCCCGGGACGCCGGGTTCACCGGCGACTGCACCGAGCTGTCCTGCAAGCGGGAGTGCGTCGAGGAGGTCTCCACCCCCACCGGCCGGGTGCTGCAGAGCGGTGAGCGGCGCAGCAGCGGCACCCTCGCGCTGCTCGTGGGCCGGCGCTGAGATGGCCCGCAACGACGTCGAGCTGCGTACCTTCGCGTTCGTCGACCGGCTCCAACCGCAGATGGCCGCCCTGCTCGGCAGCGTGATGTCAGGTGACCCGGTGGTCGAGGGGATGTCCGAGCTCTACCTGGAGATCTCCCCGGGCAGCGACGTCTACGCCCTGGTCGACGCCGCCGTCAAGGCCGCCGGGGTCCGCCCCGGCTCCCAGGTCGTCGAGCGGCAGTACGGCATGACCGAGCTGCACTCGATGTCGCAGGACGCCGTGCGCCAGGCCGGTCAGACCATCCTGGACCTGCTCGGGATCACCGAGGCGGACGCGCAGCCGGCGGAGCTGGTCTCGGCGAAGGTCGTCTCCAACATCGACGCCTACCAGGCGCAACTGGTCAACCGGTCCCGCAAGGGCTCCCTGCTGGTGGCCGGCGAGTCGATGCTCGTGGTCGAGTGCCAGCCCGCCGCCTACATCTCCGCGGTCGGCAACGAGGTGGAGAAGTCCGCCGGCGTCAAGATCATCGACGTCCGGGGGGTCGGCCAGTTCGGCCGGCTGTGGGTCTCCGGGCTGCACTCGGAGGTGGAGTCGGCCCGCGAGGCGGTCCGTCGGGCGTTCGAGACGAAGCCCTGGTCGCAGCGACGCTAGAGAAACGAGGTGGTTCGGCATGCGTGTCGCCCGGGTGATCGGCTCGGTGGTCAGCACCGTCAAGTCCGAGGCGCTGACCGGGGCCAAGCTGCTCGTCGTCGCGCCCCTGGGTGAGACGCCCGCCGGGGAGCCCTACGTCGCCGTCGACACCGTCGGCGCCGGCAGGGGCGAGGTCGTCCTGATCGCCACGGGTGGCGCCGCGCGGCTGGCGCTGCGGCAACCCGGTCAGGCGCCGGTGGACTCCAGCATCGTCGCGATCGTCGACCGGCTGGAGACCGAGGCGTGGCTCAACTACGTGAAGGACTGACGTGGATCTGTGGGATGCGGGTGCGCTCGGCATGGTCGAGACACGGGGACTGACCGCCTCGATCGTCGCCGTCGACGTGATGGGCAAGGCGGCCGAGGTGCGGCTGATCGGCGTACGACGCATCGGCGACGGACTCGTCACGGTCTCCCTCGTCGGCGACATGGCCTCGGTCACGGCCGCGGTGGAGAGCGCCCGGCGGGCGGTGGCCGCGATCGGCGGGACCGCCGTGACGACCGTGATCGGTCGACCCACCGTGCCGACGGACCTGCTGCGTGAACCCCGGGCCGGCGGGACGCCGCCGCCTGCGCCACCGACCACCGCGCCACCTCCCGCCGCCGACGGGGCCGAGTCGCCCGACCCCGACCCCGGGCCCGCCGCCGCGTCGCCGCCCGGCGAGCCCGCCCCTGCGTCGCCGCCCAGCGGACCCGCCGCGTCGCCGCCCACCGAGCTTGCCGGCCGACCGGCCCGCAAGGCCGGCGGGGGCCCGACCCGGCGCGCCGCGCGCTCGACCGCCCCGAAACGGCGTCCGCCCACCGCCGGCCCGTCCGAGCCACCCCCCGAACCCCCCACCCCCCGACCCCGAGGGAAGTGACATGCGCGGATACGTCGGCCCGCCCGGAGCGCAGATCCACTACCGCACCGCCGGCACCGGTGGACCCGCCGTGGTGCTGTTCCACGAGTCGCCGCAGGCGTCGAACGTCTTCGCCCCGGCCCTGCCCGCCCTCGGCCGCACGCTGCGCGCGTTCGCCTTGGACACCCCCGGGTACGGGCTCTCCGACCCGCCCCGCGAGTCGCTTGACATCCCCGGCTACGCCCGCCTGCTGCTCGACGCCGTCGACGCCCTCGGAGTCACCGAGTTCGCCGTCGCCGGGCAGCACACCGGAGCCTCGCTGGCCCTGGCCGTCGCCCAGCTCGCCGGCCCCGACCGGGTCACCCACGCCATCCTGTCGGGGCTGGTGCTGGACCGGGCCGAGCGGGAACGCCTCGGCGCCTCCTGGGCGCCGGACAAGCCGATCGACCCGGCCGGACGGCACCTGGACGAGCTCTGGGCCCGCTACCTCGACATCTGGGAGGGGCCGCCGGAGCTGGTCAACCTCGCGGTGGCGAACATTGCCTCGGTCTTCGAGCGGTACAACTGGGCGTACCGGGCCGCGTTCGCCTACGACCCGACCGAGCCACTGCGCGCCCTGCCCTGCCCGGTGCTGCTGCTGACCGCCGCCCGCGACATGCTCGCCGACGGCGACGCGCTGGCGCAGGCGATCCGTCCCGACGCCGTCGCCGTGCGGCTGACCGACACCACCGGCCAACTGCCCTGGCGGGTGCCGGAGGAGTACGCCGCCGTGGTGTCGTCCTTCGTCACCACCGGCCGGGTCGGGCACGACCGGGCGGGCGCGCGATGAGCGGGGAGGCCGACCTGCTGGTGATCGGGGCCGGCACCGCCGGCCTGCCGTGCGCGATCGAGGCGGCGCGGGCCGGGCTCCGCGTCGAACTTGTCGACGGGGGCACCGACATCGGCGGCACGCTCAGCGTCTCGGCCGGGCACATGAGCGCCGCGGGCACCCGGCGGCAACGCCAGGCGGGTATCGACGACGACCCGGACCGGCACTACGCCGACGTGCTGCGCATCGGGCACCACCGCGGTGACCCGGCGCTGATCCGGCTGGCGGTCGACGAGGCCGCCGGTGTCGTGGACTGGCTCGACGAGCACGGTTTCCCGTTCGCCCCGGGCACACCTGTGGTCTATCACGGGCACTCCCCGTACTCCCGGCCCCGGACCTACTGGGGGACCGGGCACGGCCGGTCGATCCGGGAGACGCTGCGTCCGCTGCTGGACGAGCAGGTGGCCGCCGGCCGGGTCACCCTGCGGCTGCGCTCGCGCGCCACCCGGCTGACCAGCGCCGGCGGCGCGGTCACCGGTGCGTTCCTGGACACGCCCGAGGGCCCCCGCGAGGTCCGCGCCGGAGTCACGGTGCTGGCCTCCGGCGGGTACGGCGCCAACCCGGACCTGTTCCGTGAGCTGACCCCGGGCGGGCCCCGGCTGGTGACCAACGCGGTGCCGACCTCCACCGGCGCGGCGATCGAGATGGCCACGCCGTTGGGGGCCGAGGTCCGCTTCGCCGATCTGCACACCCCCCGGCTCGGCCTGCTCGAACGCCGCTCCCAGCCGGGGCGGGTGGACTTCTGGTCGGAGTTGGCGCACCTCGCGCCGGTCGAGCGCCCGCCCCGGGAGATCTGGGTCAACGCGGCCGGGCGCCGGTTCGTCGCCGAGGACCTCGACGACGTCACCGGGCACGAGCGGGCCGTGCAGGAGCAGCCGGGGGGCGAGTTCTGGATCGTCTGCGACTCGGCGGCCCTGGCGGCGGGGCCACCCCTGGTGCCGGCCTGGGGGGAGGAGCGGTTCCGGGCGGAGGCGCGGCGGGGGGACGTGGCCTGGGTCGCCGACGACCTGGCCGACCTGGCCCGTCGGGCGGGCATCGACGCGAACGGGCTCGTCGAGACGGTACGGGCGTACCACCTCGCGGTGCGGCAGGGGGTGGACCCGCTGGGCCGCCGGGCGCCCGCGTACCCCCTGGTCCGGCCGCCCTACTACGCCCTTCGCTCGGTGGCCGCGCTGCTGTGCAGTTTCGGCGGGCTGGACGTCGACACCGACCTGCGGGTCCGGCGGCCCGGTGGCGCGGTCGTGGCCGGGCTGCACGCCGTCGGTGAGGCCATCGGCATGGGGGCCACCAGCGGCGCGGCGTTCTGCGGGGGGATGGCGGTGACGCCGGCGCTGGCGTTCGGGCGGCTGCTCGGCCGGCGGCTGGGCGGACGGGCGTGACGGACGTCGAGCCTCCCTACCGTTCTGTGTATGCATGAACGTCCGAATGTGGGCGCGAATCTGAATCTGGCCGGAAGAAACCGCTGTTGACATCGAGTCCCGCCTGCCTGTTGTATACAACAACCACTTGGTGGCTGCTATGAGAGGTGTTCATGTCTAGCGATCTGCACCACGAGGGACCGCTGCACGGCGTACGCGTGGTCGAGTTCGGTTCCCTGCTCGCCGGGCCGTTCTGCAGCCAACTCCTGGCGGACTTCGGCGCCGAGGTCATCAAGTGCGAACCCCCGCGTCAGGGCGACCCGATGCGCGAGTGGGGCCAGGAGAAGCCGCACGGCAAGTCGCTGTGGTGGCCGATCGTGGCGCGCAACAAGAAGTCCATCACCGTCGACCTGCGCACCCCCGAGGGCCAGTCGGTGGCCCGGCGGCTGATCGCCCAGTGCGACGTGGTGGTGGAGAACTTCCGGCCCGGCACCATGCAGCGCTGGGGCCTGGGCTACGAGCAGATGTCCGAGGCCAACCCCGGGCTGGTCATGGTCCAGGTCTCCGGTTTCGGCCAGGACGGGCCCTACTCCGCCCGCCCCGGCTACGGCTCCGTCGGCGAGGCCATGGGTGGCCTGCGCTACGTCGTCGGCGACCCGCAGACGCCACCCAGCCGGGTCGGCATCAGCCTCGGCGACTCCCTGGCCGGCACCTTCGCCGCCCTGGGCGCCCTGATGGCGCTGCGGGTCCGCGACCGCACCGGCCGGGGCCAGAAGGTCGACTCGGCGATCTACGAGGCGGTGCTGGCGATGATGGAGTCGCTGCTGCCCGAGTACGCCCTGGCCGGTCACGTCCGCGAACGCACCGGCGCCATCCTGCCCAACATCGCCCCCTCGAACGTCTATCCCACCCGCGACGACGGACTGGTGCTCATCGCGGCCAACCAGGACACCGTCTTCCGGCGGCTGGCCGCGGCCATGGACATGGCCGAACTCGGCACCGACGAGCGCTTCGCCACCCACGCCGGCCGGGGCCGGCACCAGGTCGAGCTGGACGGCATCATCGCGAACTGGTCGGCGCAGCACGACACCGAGGAGCTGATGGCGGTGATGGTCAAGCACGACGTCCCGGTCGGCCGGGTCTACCGCGCCCCGGAGATGCTCGCGGACGAGCACTTCGCCGCCCGGGAGGCCATCGTCCGCGTCGCCCACCCCGAGTTCGGCGAGTTCCCCATGCAGAACGTGGTGCCGAGGCTGTCGGCGACCCCGGGGCGGATCAAGTGGGCCGGGCCGCAGCTCGGGGAACACACCGACGAGGTGCTCAGCGACATAGTCGGGCTGGAGACCGCCGAGATCGACGCGCTGCGTACCAGCGGCGTCATCTAGGGGCGGCCACGGTGGATGACCTCCAGGGCGACTACCGCAGGGCCGGCTTCGGCGGCGACCTGGGTCGCGGCTCGCGCCGGGCCCTGCTCCTGGTCGACCTCGTCCGCGCCTACCTCGACCCGGCCTCGCCGCTCTACGCCGGCGACACCGACCCGCCGGCCCTGCGGGCCTGCGCCACACTGCTCGACGCCGCGCGCCGCCACGGCGTGCCGGTGATCCACACCCGGGTGCAACTGAGCCCGGGCGGAGCGGACGGCGGTCTCTTCGCCCGCAAGGTGCCCGCCCTGCGGGTCTTCGAACAGGGCAGCGCATTCGCCGCCGCCCCGCCGGTCCTGGCCCCGGCCCCCGGCGAGACGGTGGTGACCAAGCAGTACGCCAGCGCCTTCTTCGGCACCAGCCTGGCCAGCACCCTGCGGGTTCTGGGGGTGGACGCCCTCGTCGTCGGTGGGGCCTCGACAAGCGGCTGCGTCCGGGCCAGCGCGGTGGACGCCCTGCAACACGGCTTCGTCCCCCTCGTCGTCGCCGAGGCGTGCCTGGACCGCGACCCGCGCCCGCACCAGGCCGCACTGTTCGACCTCGGCGCCAAGTACGCCGAGGTGCTGGCCCTGGACGAAGCCATGGCGCTGCTCGGACCGGGAGGTATGTGATGCGGGTCCTCGGCTACGCCCGACGGCGGTTGCTCTTCCTGCCGGTGGGGCTGCTCTCGGTCATCGTGCTGGCCTTCCTTCTGGTCAACGCGCTGCCGGGCAACCCGGTCGGGGTCATCGCCGGACCGGCCGCCGGCCCGGAGGAACTGGCCGCGATCGAGCGACGCCTCGGTCTGGACCGGCCCCTGTGGGAGCGGTTCGTCGACTACCTCGGCGGCCTGGTCCACGGCGACCTCGGATCGTCGTACTACACCGACCGGCCGATCCTGTCGGAGATCCTGCGCTTCGCCCCGGCCACCCTGGAGCTGGTGATCCTCTCGCTCATCGTGGCCGCGGTGCTCGGTGTGGGCCTGGGCACCCTGGGCGCGTACTACAAGGGCAGCCTGGCCGACCGGGGCTCCCGCTTCGTGGTCACCACGTTCCAGTCGATCCCCGACTTCTTCCTCGCCCTGCTGCTGATCTACCTCTGCTTCTATCTCGCCGGGTGGGCGCCGGCCCCGGTCGGCCGGCTCGGTCTGATGGACGAGCCGCCGCCGACGGTGACCGGGGCCCTGCTCGTCGACTCGCTGATCGCCGGTGACATGACGATCTTCCGTTCGGCGGTGGCGCACTCGATTCTGCCGGTGCTGACCCTGGGCATCTACTACTCGGCGTACTTCGCCCGCAGCACCTACGCCTCCCTGGTGCCCGCGTTGGAGTCCAAGCAGGTCGAGTTCGCCCGGGCCTGCGGCCTGTCCGAGCGGACCGTGCTGGCGTACGCCTTCCGGCAGGCCCGCACCCCGATCCTGACCTACGGCGGCATCCTGCTGGCTGCCCTGCTCGGCGGCGCGGCGATCATCGAGACCATCTTCTCGTGGGGTGGCTTCGGGGAGTGGGCGATCGACTCCATCCTCCAGCTCGACATGCCGGCCGTGCAGGGCTTCATCCTCGCCGCCGGCCTGGGAACCCTGTTGGCATTCACCGCACTGGACATCCTGGTCGCGGTGCTCGATCCGAGGGTGCGTTATGACTGAGACCCTGGCCGCCGACCCCACCACGGTCACCGCGCCGAAGCCCCGCAAGCCCCGCCGCGGTCGTCGACGCCTGCGCCTGTGGGTACCCACCGGCATCCTCGCCGGCATGTTGGCGGCGGCCTACCTCGCGCCGCTGCCGTACGATCCGGCGGAGCCGCTGCCCGACACCCTCGCCGCGCCCGACGGCGCGCACTGGATGGGCACCGACAAGTTCGGTATCGACGTCTTCAGCCGCCTGGTGGCCTCGGCCGGGGTGGACATCCCGCTGGCCCTCGCCGGCATGCTGATCTCGCTCGTGGTCGGCGTCATGCTCGGGCTGGCCGCCCTGCACCGGGGACCGTGGGGGGAGCGCGTGGTCCGCGCGCTCGACGTCTTCCAGGCGTTCCCCCTGTTGATCCTGGCCATCGCCCTGGTCGCCCTGATGGGCAACAACATCGAGAACGTCGTGGTGGCCATCGCCATCATCAACGTCCCGCGGTTCGTCCGGCTGGTCCGCAGCGAGGGGCTGACCATCCGGGAGAGCCGCTACGTCGAGGCCGCCCACGCCATCGGCGCGACCGGACCCCGGGTGATGTTCCGGCACGTGCTGCCGAACATGACCGGCATCATCCTGGCCCAGGCGTCGCTGGCGGTGGCCCACTCGATCGTGGTGATCGCCTCGCTGTCCTTCCTGGGC
This sequence comes from Micromonospora sp. WMMD1128, assembly GCF_027497235.1. NCBI lineage: Bacteria > Bacillati > Actinomycetota > Actinomycetes > Micromonosporales > Micromonosporaceae > Micromonospora > Micromonospora sp. WMMD1128. The sequence continues at coordinate 5,729,116 of NZ_CP114902.1, read as the reverse complement.
ATCGGCATCAACGCCGCCGACGCCAGTTGGGGCGCGATGATCCAGACAGGAGCGCAGAACATGACGACCGGCCAGTGGTGGGTATCGGTCTTCCCCGGACTCGCCATCTTCCTGACCGTGCTCTGCTTCAACGCGATCAGCGACGAGTTGCAGGACTCCTTCGGCCGGGCGAGGCAGCGATGAGCGCCCCCGGCGCGGTCGCGGACCGGGAGCCCCGGCTGCTGGAGGTCAACGGCCTCACCACCCGCTTCGACACCCCCGACGGGCTGGTGCACGCGGTCAACGGCGTCGACTTCCACGTCGACCGGGCCGAGATCGTCGGCGTGGTCGGCGAGAGCGGGTGCGGCAAGTCGGTGACCATCCGGTCGATCCTCGGCCTGGTCCGCCCACCGGGGCGGGTGGTCGGGGGCACCGCCCGCTTCAACGGCGTCGACCTGCTCGGCCTGCGCGCGGCCGAACTGCGCCGGTTGCGCGGCGCCGAGATCGGCTTCATCGCGCAGAACCCGTTCAGCGCGCTGAATCCGGTGATGCGCATCCACCGGCAGTTCGCCAACATCCTCGCCGCACACGGCGTCCGCTCCGACTCCACCGCCCGGGACCGGGCCCGCGACGCGCTGGCCGACGTCGGCATCGCCGGCCCGGACCGGGTCCTCGACGGCTACGCCCACCAGCTCAGCGGCGGGATGGCCCAGCGCGTCGTCATCGCCATGGCCATGCTGCTCAACCCGGCCTTCGTCATCGCCGACGAGCCGACCACCGGCCTCGACCTGACCGTGCAGCGGCAGATCCTCGACCTCATCCGGGGCCTGGTCCAGGAGCACGGCCGCTCGATGCTGCTGGTCACCCACGACCTCGGGGTGGTGGCCCAGTACTGCGACCGGGTGGTCGTCATGTACGCCGGCAAGGTCATCGAACACGGCACGGTCCGTGACGTGCTCACCAGCCCGCAGCACCCGTACACGCAGGCGTTGGTCCGGGCCGTTCCCCGGCCGGGCCAGCCCTTGGTGCACCTCACCGGGCGGTTGCCGGATCTGGTCGACTATCCGGCCGGCTGCCCGTTCCGGGCCCGCTGCCCGCACGCCTTCGAGCCCTGCGGGCAGGTGTTCCCGGAGCCGACGACCACCGCCTCGGGCCGGACGTACTGGTGTCACCTGTCGCAGGAGAGGGAGGCGGTCCGGTGAGCCTGCTGGAGCTGACGAACGTCAGCAAGGAGTTCCCCGTCGGCGGGACCACCACGGTCTACGCCCTCGACGACGTGTCGCTGACCGTGAACGCCGGCGAGACGCTTGCCATCATCGGGGAGAGCGGCTCGGGCAAGTCGACGTTGGGGCGGCTGGCCCTGCGCCTGATCGAGCCGACCCGGGGCTCGGTGCGCTTCCAGGGCACCGACGTGCTCGCGCTGCCCGCGGCCGGGCTGCGCCGGCTGCGCGCCAAGGCGCAGATCATCTTCCAGGAGCCGTTCGAGTCCTTGAACCCGCGCATGCGGGTGGCCGACATCGTCGGCGAGCCACTCGCCATCCACCAGCCGAAGACCCCGGCGGCCGACCGCCGGAGCCGGGTCGCCCGGGTCATCGACCAGGTGGGGCTGGCACCCGAGATGGCCCGGCGCTACCCCGGTGAGCTCAGCGGTGGACAGCAGCAGCGGGTCGGCATCGCGCGGGCCATCGTCACCGAGCCGTCCCTGATCGTCCTCGACGAACCCACCTCCTCGCTCGACCTGTCGGTCCGCGCCCAGATCCTGCAACTCCTGGCCGACCTGCAGACCGAACTCGGCATGGGCTACCTGTTCATCTCCCACGACATCCACACCGTCCGCTACGTCAGCGACCGGATCGCGGTGATGTACCGGGGGCGGGTGGTGGAGACCGGCCCCTCGGAGCGGGTCTTCGCCGACCCGCAGCACCCCTACACGCGAGCCCTGCTGGCCGCGGCGCTGCCCGTGGACCCCGACCAGGAGCTGCCGCCGGCCCGCCTGATCGGCGACCCGCTGAGCCCGACGGAGAAGGCGAGCGGCTGCGTCCTCTACGGCCGGTGCCCGGTTGGGGAGGACCGATGTGTACAAACTGAGGTGCGACTGACCCCGTTCGACGCCGACCGCGCGGTGGCCTGCATCAAGCCGGGCGCACCCGGGAGCTGACCGGCCCGGCGGCCCGATGGCCGGGCCGGGCCGGTCGGAGCGGCGTGCCCCGGGGCGCTCAGAGCTCCGGGTTGTCGGACATGGCGGCCAGCAGCACCCGCCGGGCGGCCAGCACGTGCGCGCGCATCGTGCTCGACGCCCACTCGGCGTCGCGGGCACCGAGGGCCGCCACCAGGTCACGGTGGTGGGCCATGCTGCGGGCCAGCGCGTCCGGAGTGTAGAGGCGGAACGCCCGGACGACGAGCGGGACCTCCACCACCGCCGAGAGCAGGGAGGTCAACCGAGGGCTGCCGGCGGCGCCGATGACCAGACCGTGCAGCTCCGCGTTGAGGGTGGCGATGTCGTCCAGGTCCTGCGGGGTCATCCGTTGCGCCCGCTGCTCCATCTCGTCGCAGAGCAGGCTCAGCCTCGGCAGGCAGTCGGCGTCGATGCGCTGGGCGGCCAGGGCCGCGCCGTAGCTCTCCAGCCGGGCCCGGATCTCGTACGTGTCCTCCAGGTCGCTCAGCGACCACTCGGCCACCCGGGCCCCCCGGTTGGGCTGGAAGACGACGAGCCCCTCCGCGGTGAGCCGGCGCAGGGCCTCCCGGATCGGGGTCCGGCTGACTCCGAACTGCGAGGACAGCTCCACCTCGCCCAGCCGCTCCCGCGGGCGGATGGATCCGTTCAGGATCGCGCTCCGCAACGCCTCGTAGGCGTCCTGCCCGGCATTGGTCACCCGTGCCTCCGTGGTCTGAAGCGATGTCGCGGCCGGTGTCTTGCCGCCCGCCCGCCGGTCTGAGATTGTATACACATGATGGTGCGCGTGGTGGAAGTGTCCCCCCGGGACGGGTTGCAGAACGAGTCCGAGATCCTCCCGACAGCGAGCAAGATCGAGTTGATCCGGCGCTGCGTCGACGCCGGAGCCCGGCGGGTCGAGGCGGTGTCGTTCGTCCGCGCCGACCGGGTGCCCCAGATGGCCGACGCGGAAGCCGTCATGGCCGAGGTGCCGCGCCGCAGCGACGTATCGTACATCGGTCTGGTGCTCAACCGGCGCGGCCTCGACCGTGCCCTCGCCGCCGGGGTGGACGAGGTGAACTGCGTCGTGGTCGCCACCGAGACGTTCAGCCGGCGCAACCAGGGCGCCTCCGTCGACACCATGGTCCAGGCGTGGTCCGAGATCGCCACCGCCGCCCACGCCGCCGGCCGCCGGGCCAGCGTCACCGTCGCCGCCGCGTTCGGCTGCCCCTTCGAGGGCGACGTCGCCCCGTCGACCGTCGGCGAGCTCGTCGCCCGGCTGGCCGAGGGCGAGCCGGACGAGATCGCCCTCGCCGACACCATCGGTGTCGGAGTCCCCGCCCAGGTGCGGCACCTGGTGGCCGCAGCCGGCGCGGCGGCGCCCGGAGTGCCGCTGCGCCTGCACCTGCACGACACCCGCAACACCGCCATCGCCAACGCCCTGGCGGCGGTCGAGGCCGGCGTGAGCGTCCTCGACGCGAGCGTCGGCGGCATCGGTGGCTGCCCCTTCGCCCCGGCGGCCACCGGCAACGTCGCCACCGAGGACCTGGTCTACGCCCTGCACCGCTCCGGCCACCAGACCGGCCTCGACCCCCGCGGGCTGATCGAGACGGCGGCCTGGATCGGTGACCGGCTCGGCAAGGCCAGCCTGCCGGGCGCCCTCGGCCGGGCCGGCTGGTTCCCGGGCGAGCCGGCCTGAGACCACCGGGACACCGTGCCCGCCCATCGTTCGTCCACCGTAGACGGACCGCATCGGCAGGCCAGGTCAGGTCGTCGGCCGCTCGTCCTCGGGGGTCACCAGGACCATCCGGCGACGCCGGGCAGCGAGGAACAACGCACCTCCGACCGCCAGCGCCGCGACGCCGATCCCGCCGATCAGCCCGGCCTGCGGCCCGGTGACCGGCAACCCGCCGCCACCGTCACCGCCGCCACCACCGTCACCGCCGCCGACGCCACCATCGCCACCGCCACCGCCGCTCTTCGCGGCCAGCACCACGGCGAACCCGTCCCGGTTGTCGCTGTGGTCCACGTCGGCCACCCGTACGGCGACGGCGTTCGCCGGCAACTCGGCCCGCGCAGGCTCGGAGCGGTCGTTCGTCGCCCGCTCGGCGAGGCCCTCCACCTGCACGGTTCCGCCCCGCAACGTCGCCGGAGCGGTGGCGGATGCCGCAGTCGTCACCAGGTTGTACAGCTCGACCGCCGAGTAGATCGCGTCCTTCGGATCGGTGTCCTCGGCAGCCGGAACGAGGGTGAGGCCCGCGTAGGTGCAGACCGCCGAGCGCCCGGCGTCGGCCACCACACACTGGGTCGGCGGCCTGGTGAAGGTCACGCCCTTGGGCAGGCGCAGCGTGACCCGTACCCCGCGGACCGCCTTCCGGCCCTGGTTGGCGACGGTGTGCCACACCGCACCCGTCTCACCCGGGTTCAGCGTCCCGGTGGGCCGGGGCCGGCCGTCGGCGCCGAGCCGCACCGACTGCTTCACGTCCCGGGCGACCAACGAGAGGTCGGCACGGGGCTCGTCGACAAGCGTCAACGGGAACCACCTGGTGTTGTCAGCCGGATTCGCGTCCTTCTCCGGCCTGATGCTGACCGAGGCTTCGAACCTGCCCTCGTAGGGTCCCGCACCCCCGAACACATTCGCGTCGATGGGAACGTCGACGGTCTCACCCGGCCCCGGAATCAGCTCCGGCGACAGTCGGCAGTAGAACCCACCGAAGTCGCCGTCGCACTCGCCCACACCACCCCCTGAATGCCAGAGCAGGGCGACCGGCAGTGGGTCCGGGCCCTCCTGCGGCTGGCGGACATTGACGACGACGTCGCCGGGGGTCTCGTCCCCCAGGTTGCTGATCTTCAGATAGACGACTTTCTTGGCAACGCCCAGCGGGATCCTGGTCCCGGAGGCGTCGACCGCGAGGTCCGGACCCCTCTTCGCCGCCTCGGCGGGGCCGGCGGGGATCGTCACCCCGGCGAGGAGAAGCAGTGTGGCGGCGACAGTTCCCGGCCGCCGCCGACGACCAACGCTCATGGCATGACCCTTCAGGACGCGCGGACGGTGTGGTGCAGAACACTATCGGCATTTGGCTTCCACGGGTGTCGATCCTTTGTCAATGGCCGAGGAAAGCTCATTGACGGAGTGAGTCTTCACTCCGTACCTTGGTGGGCATGACTGAGACGCCCGGCCGGCGCAGAGCGCCGGGGATGAACGCGCAGGATCGACGCGAGATGATCGTGGCAGCGGCGCTGCCACTACTGGTCGAGCACGGCTCCGCGGTGACCACCCTGCAGATCGCGAAAGCGGCCGGGATCGGTGAGGCCACAGTCTTTCGGGCCTTCGCCGACAAGGATGAGCTGTTGGACGCCTGTGTGTCGGCGGCCCTGCGTAACGACCTCGTGCTGGCCGAACTCGACGCGGTGCCGCTGGACCAGCCCCTGGCTGCCAGGTTGACCGAGGCCGCCGCGACCCTGCATGCCTACCTGGATCGGATGGGCGCGGTGATCGGGGCGCTGCACGGCAGCGGTCGCCGAGGTGAGCGTCGCGGGCCGGCCGACAACAGCGCGACCGGCGGTCGGGCGGCGGCGGTCGAGCGCACCCGCCAGGCGGTGATTCGACTGCTCGAACCCGACCGGGCCGCGCTGCGACTGCCTGTCGAACAGCTCGCCGCCCTGTTCCTCGGCATTCTCATGGGCCGGCGAGGGGAGCACGGCGGCGCGGAGACTCCGGTCGAGACGCTTGTCGACGTGTTCCTGCACGGCGTGGTCGATCCGGCGTCGGATGCCACATGAGCCGCAGCCACCTCGGGGCCGGCGGGGTGGTGCTCAGCGCGTAGGGCCGCCGTGGTGGTCGAGTTTGGCGCGGAGCGTGCCGGCGAAGCCCTCCGCCATGGCGAGTTGGTCACGCAGGGCGGTGACGCGGGTGGTGGCGGCGGTGTGGAACGCGGCGAGCCGGTCGAGCAGTTCGGCGCGGTCGGCGCCGGTGGTGGTGTCGAGGGCGTCGAGGACGGTGAGGAGGGCGCGCATCTCGTCGAGGGTGAACCCGAGAGGCTTCATGCGTTTGACGACGGCGAGTCGGTCGAGATCGGGCTCGGTGTAGAGGCGGAAGCCGCCCTCGCTGCGGGCGGAGGGGACGATCAGGCCGGCCTCCTCGTAGTGGCGGATGGTGCGGATGCTCAGCCCGACCCGTTCGGCGGCCTCGCCGATCTGCATGAGGCGGCCGGAGGCGTGCGGCTCCGGCCCGGCGCCCCGGCTGTCGGCGGGGGCCATCAGTGGCCGACGCCGAGCTGCCCGGCGAGGGTGTCGTGGATGCGGGCGCTGGGCTGGTTCAGCTCGACGATCTCCACGGTCTTGCCCCGGGCGGCGTACCTGGTGGTGATCGCGTCCAGGGCGGCCACGGAGGAGGCGTCCCAGACGTGGGCGTGGGTCATGTCGATCACCACGTTCTCCGGGTCGTTCGCGTAGTCGAACTGGCCGACCAGGTCGTTGCTGGAGGCGAAGAACAACTCCCCGTGCACGGAGTAGATCCGGGTGCCGCCGTCGGGATCCAGGACGCTGGTGACCTCGACCAGGTGGGCGACCCGCCGGGCGAAGATCACCATGGCGGTGAGCACACCGACGACGACGCCGATGGCGAGGTTGTGGGTGGCCAGGGTGGTGGCGACGGTGGCCACCATGACGGTCGTCTCGCCGTACGGCATCCGCCTGAGGGTGGCCGGGGCGACGGAGTGCCAGTCGAACGTCGACACCGCCACGATGATCATGACGGCGACCAGGGCGGCCATCGGGATCACCGCGACCACATCGCCGAGCGCGACGACCAGGACCAGCAGGAACACGCCGGCCAGGAACGTCGACAGGCGGGTGCGGGCGCCGGACGCCTTCACGTTGATCATCGTCTGCCCGATCATGGCGCAGCCGCCCATGCCGCCGAAGAACCCGGTGACGATGTTCGCCACACCCTGCCCCCAGGACTCACGGGTCTTGCTGGACGGAGTGTCGGTGATGTCGTCGACGAGCTTCGCGGTCATCAGCGACTCCATCAACCCGACCAGCGCGATCCCCAGGGCGTAGGGGGCGATCAGGGTGAGGGTGTCCATGGTCCAGGGGATCTCAGGCAGGCCCAGGGTGGGCAGGCTGTTCGGCAGCGCGCCCTCGTCGCCGACGGTGGGCACCGCCACGTGCGCGGCCACCGTGACCACGGTCAGCACCACGATCGCGACCAGCGGCGCCGGCACGGCGCGGGTGAGCCGGGGCAGCCCGACCATGATCGCCAGCGCGACGACGACGAGCGGGTAGACCAGCCACGGCACGCCGAGCAGGTGCGGGACCTGGGCGGCGAAGATCAGGATCGCCAGGGCGTTGACGAAGCCGACCATGACACTGCGCGGGATGAACCGCATCAGCCTCGCGACGCCGAGCACCGCCAGCAGCACCTGGATCGCGCCGCCGAGGATCACCGCCGCGATCAGGTAGTCCAGCCCGTACTCCTTCGCGAGTGGCGCCACCACCAGGGCGATCGCTCCGGTCGCGGCGGAGATCATCGCCGGTCGGCCGCCGCAGATCGCGATCGTGACCGCCATCGTGAACGAGGCGAACAGTCCCACCCGCGGGTCGACCCCGGCCAGGATCGAGAACGAGATCGCCTCCGGGATCAGGGCCAGGGCGACGACCAGGCCGGCGAGGACCTCGGTGCGGAACACCTTCGGCGACAGCCAGGACGGACGGGACAGACGCGGCCGGGAGACCGCGGACAGCACAGAAGACATACAGCCATTTCCACTCGGGGCGTCACGCGGACGCGCACAGTTCCATCCCGCGCCGACGGGGCGCGGCTACGACGACCAGCGACAGTCGGACCTGCCGGGCCGGGGACCCCGCCACCTGGACCCGTCGGGGTCGCCGCAGGAACCACCGGGCGACGCCGGGATGACAGGTGCCGACCCTACTCTTCCGTCAGGGGAGATTTCCCCGTACGTGGTGATCATCACGATGGCCTTGCCCGGATACCCGGCGTTATCCGGCTCCGGCCGCCCGTAGGTCGGCGATGAGCCGGTCGAGCAGCCGTTCCTCCATCACCGCTCGGCCGGTACGCCGCATCGACTCGCCCAGCGACTCGTCCCACGGCGTCCGGGCGGGCGCGCCGAGCAGAGCCGTGCCGGTGCCCGCCGCCGGCAGGTAGTCAGCCGCGGTCATCCGCCACGGAACCGCGCCCGGATAACGCTGAAGAGCGGCCCCCGTCAGTCGTACGCCGGTCCAGTCGAAGTCGTTGCGCCACCGGATCACCGCTGCCCGAGCAGCGCGCAGCAGCGTGTGCACGGCGACCGACGGCACCCCTTCGGTGCAGATCAGCGGCGGGGCCTGGGCGCCGAGCGCGGCGGTGGCCGCGCGCAGCACGGCGGGGTTCTCGCAGACGTGGACCTCGTCGCAGGCCAGGGCCAGCGGTGCCAGGCGCAGTTGGTGCAGGGTGACCCGGATCGGCACGCCGGCCCGCGCGGCCTCGGTCAGCCACCGCCCGACCAGCCCGCCGCTGGCCGGTACGTTGAGCACCAGCACCTGGCTGGCCAGGTCGTCCGGGACCAGACCGACCGATTCCCACAACGCCCGTTCCCGCTCACCGTCGACCGGGAGCGCCGCCTGCTGCCAGGTGGCGACGGCACGGAGGACGAGCCCGCGCAGCGGCCCGTCGGTGAGGGCCTTCGTGTCCGCCAGCACCCGGTCGGCGAAGACCGGTATCGGCTCGTCGGCCGCGGGCAGCGCGTCCAGGACGCGGATCACGTCCCCGAACGGCAGTCCGGTGCGGACGACGCGGGTCAGGGTGCCGTCGCGGCGCAGGCCGTCGAGCCATTCGGCGTACCAGGCGGTGCCGGCGTGCCGGCCGTCGTCGGCCACGGCGAGGACGGCGTCGCGGGCCACCGCCTCGCGTCTGCGGTCGGACGGCCGGTCGCGCAGCGGGGCCGTCGTGGTGAGCACGTCGACCAGGCCGACCCCGTACGCGGCGTGCAGGTGCTCGTCCAGGTCGCTGAGCCGGACGCTGAGGCGGGCCGCCGCGGCGGAGCGGTGGGTGCCGGTGATGCCGATGACCACCAGGCGTTCGTCGTCGGTGGGGGCGGCGAGCGTCACGGTGGCGTCGAGCCGGCCGCCGGTGCGTTCCAGGCTGCGCCGGGCGGCCGTCAGCAACCGACGCCAGCCGGGCTGATCGACGAGATCCGCCGGACTTCCCGGCCGGCGCCGCCCGGTCGGCGCCGGCGACGGGTGCGCGGCGGAGCGGTCCGGCGGCTGCTCGCCGCGCCCGACGGTCATCAGTCCGTGAGGTCGAGCAGGACGCCGGCCCGGTCGGTATCGCCCGGGCCGCCGGGGGCGCGGCGGGTCTCCGGGGAGCCGAGCGCACGGGCCAGGGTGCCGTCGAAGTCGGCGATGTTGGTGGTGCCGTCCCAGACCAGCAGCACGGTGGACACGGCGTGCTCCACGGCGGAGTGCGACAGGTCGTAGTGGGCGGCGCCGCTGACCGCCGGGTGGGTGGCCCAGAGGTCGTAGCCGGTCATGAACAGGTCCAGGTCGAACTGTTTCGCCAGCGCCATCAGCTCGCCCCGGCCGGTGTCGTCCACGCCGGCGAACGCCTCGTCGAGGCCGAGCAACCGGGGTGCGTCGGGTCGCGCCGAGCCGAACAGCGCGTTGGCGGCGGCGAACAGCGGCAGGTGCAGGGAAACCGACTGTTCACCACCGGAGAGCTGGCTGTGCCGGGCCCGGGTCAGCGCCTCCGTGCCGCCGCCGGGCCGGTGCAGGGTGAACGCGAACGTCCGCCACTGCCGGTAGTCGAGGACGTCACCGAGCAGTTCCCGGTACGGCCGTTCGGGCGCGGCGGCCCGCGCCGTCTTGATCCGCGCGGCGAAGTGCCGGCGCATGGTGGTGAGCTGGGCCGGACCGAGCCGGGCCGGGTCGCGTTCGAGGAGCTTGCACACGTCGCGTTGCTCGGCGTCGAGGTCGTCGGCGAGCCGCCAGCCGACACCGACGGTGAGCCCCGAGGACATGCGCCGGGCGCGCATCTGGCTGTCCATCGCCGCCACCAGGTCGCGGGCCTCGATGGTCCGGTGGTGGATCTGCCGGGCGAGCTGCCCGAGCAGGGCGTCCTCAAGCACCCGCTGCTCGGAGTCGGTAAGCAGTTGCTCCTGGTCGCGACGTTCGCGGGCGATCCGGTCGGCGAAGTGGGCGACGGGGGTGAGGCCCTGCTCGTCGGCGACTCGGACCACGATCACCCCGTCGTCGGTGTCCCACTCGGGCCGGTGGTCGAGGCCGGCGGCGGGAAGTTGCGCCTGCAGCTCGGTGAGCGCGCTGGTGAGCCGGGTGGCGCTCTGCTTCAGCGAGGTCTCGGTGGGGCTCAGCTCCCGGGTGGCGGCGAGGATCGCCTCGTGCAGGGCCGCCACCCGCGGATGCAGCTCGTCGTCCGGGGTCTGCGCCGGCCAGCGCAGGTCGGTGGGGCAGCGCAGCAGGCCCAGCAGGTCCGGTTGGGCGTACGGGCGCAGCCGGTGGGCGTCGTGCTGCGCCTCGGCGACGGCCCCGACCAGGGCCTGCTCACCCAGCTCCACCCGGGTCAGCGCGGCGACCCGCCGCTCCCGGGCGGTGCCGAGAGCGGTGCGGGCCCGCTCGACGGACTGCTCCGCCTCCACGATCGCGTCGGCGGTCCGGGCCACGTCGGCCAGCACCCGTTCCGCGTCGGCGCCCACGCTGTCGCGCAACGTCCGGTACGCCTCCGCCTTCTCCTGGTGCCGTGCGCGGGCGGTGCGTGCGGTCTCCGCCGCGCCGGAGACCCGGTCGACCGCCTCGTCGTGCCGCTGCCGGGCCTGGTCCTCCTGCTCGGCGGCGCGCGCGGCGGCCGTCCGCGCGCCCTCCAGGCGTACCCCACGCTTCTCGAAGCGGCTCAGCGCCTCGGCGGTGTCGTCGAGCCGGTCGACCGGCAGCGACCGCTCGGCCGCGCTCCGCCGCAGCGCGGCCGCGGCGGCGGCCTGCTCGGCCAGGGCCTGGTCGAGGCGGGCGGCGGCGACCTCGCTGGCCTCCTGCCGGGCGCGCAGCGTCGCGGCGGCCCGGTCCAGCTCGCGCAGCGCCGCGTGGACCGGCGCGAGGGCCGGGAGTTGCGCGGCGGCGGCGTCCACCGCCGCCAACAGCGATTCGACTGACGCGCGGTCGCGGTCCACCGTGTCGAGGTCGGCGTCGACGGCGGTGAGCACCCGCTCGCACTCGGCGACCCGGACGGCGCGTCGGGTGGCCCGGGCGGTCGCGCCGATGTACTCGCAGGAGGTCTTGGCGAACCGGCCGGCGGCGATGCCCTGGGCGTACCGGCCGTCCACGCCGACAGTGACCGGCGAGGCGTCGGACGTGGTCACGTCGGCCAGCGCCACCGACGTGAGCACCTCGGTGATCCGCGCGGCGGGCACGTCGTCCTGCACCTCGGGGGCCAGCACGTCGGCGAGGGTGGCCCCGGTGGGCCGCCGGTGCGGCGGCAGCGGCAGCAGGTAGCCGTCGAGGTCGTCGCCGGCCAGCGCGGTCGTCGCCGTCCCCGGGTCGGGGTGCAGCCAGGCGTCCAGCAGCCCGGCCGCGTGCAGTGCCGCCTCGACGGCCGCCGCGTCCGCGCCGGTCACCGCGTCGGCGAACCGGACCAACCGCCACAGCGGCGCGCCGGGACGCCCGGCGCGCGGCGCCGGCCGGGTCACCGGGACGGGTGGCGCGTCGTCGTGCTCGGCGGCGATCCGGTCCCGCTCGGCGGCCACCTCCGCCCGCCGGTCGGCAAGCGCCGCGCGCTGCGCCGCCAACGCCGCGAGCCGGTCCCGCCGCTGGGCCACCGCGCTGGCCGTGGCCTCGGCGTACACCTCGCGCAAGGTCCGTGCTCCCGGCTCGCCGGTGGTGTCCACGGCGGCAACCAGCGCGGCGGCCAGGTCCGGGCGCGCGACGTCGGCCAGCAGCCCGGCGTTGCTCCGCGCCCACTGATCGAGCTGGTCGCGCAGCCCGGCGCGGGCCTGCGTGACGGCGTCCTCGGCGCGCCGCTCCGCCTGCTCGGCGTCCGCGGCGGCGGCCGTGGCGCCGGCCGCGTCGGCGGCGGCGCGGGAATGGTCCCGGTCGGCCTGGTCGTGCCGCGCCACCTGCGCGCGGACGGCGCGCACGTCGTCGCGGCGGGCGGCGGCCCGCGCGGTCATCCGGGCCGCCAGGTCGTCCGCGCCGGCGTCGTCGGCGCCCCACACGACCCCGGCCGCCTCGGCGTCGAGCAGCAGATCGGCGGCGAGCCGGTCGGCCGCCGCCCGCGTGTCCCGGGCCGCGACCGTGGCCCGTTCCGATTCGGTACGCCGCCGAGCCGCCGCGCTCTCCTCGGCGACGACGGCCTCGTCGGCCCGCCCGGCCGCCTCGGCCAGGTCGTGCACGTGCCGTTGCAGGTCGGCGAGCTGCTCGTGGGACTGGTATGCCGCCGAGGACTTCAGGCTGTCCAGGTGGGCGCGGAGCCGTCCGGGCTCGCCCTCGACAGCCCGTAGCCCCGCATCCGCCGCGGACTCCGCCTCCGCCGCCGCGTCGGCCGCGCCACGGGCGTCGTCGAGTGCGGTCGACCGGGTGGCGACCGCGTCGCGGCGGGCGGTCAGGGCGTCGGCGGCGGCCCGCGCGTGGGTGCGCAGGTAGGTCGAGTAGACCGTCAGGAACGCGACCGTGGCGCCGTCCGCCGCCACCAGCCCTTCGAGGGTACGGGCGACCGCCTCCATGTCGTCGAACGAGCGGGCTGCCTCCACCAGCAGGTGGTCCTCGACCGGACGCAGTCCCCGTTGCAGCGTGCGGGACAGCTCGACCGGGTTCAGGTCCTTGGCCAACTGCGGCTTGCGCAGGGTCAGCACCAGATCCAGCAACTGCTCGTAGCGGGCCGGGCCGAGGCCGAACAGCCGGGCGTCGACGAGCTGGCGGTAGTCCTCCGCGGAGTCCCGCACCGCGTCGGCGCCCAGCCGGTCGATCAGGTCGCGGCGGGTCAGCGGCCGGTCGTCGGCGTCCAGCAGGGAGAAGTCCACCCCCACCCGGCCGTCGACCACGAAGTGCCAGCGGGTGACCCGGTCGACGTGCCGGTGCGCCCGCAACCCGATGCCGACGGTCACGTGCTGCTCACCGTCGCCGAACTCCATCCACACGTACGCGTGGGTGACCTCCTGCCCCCGGTAGAGCAGGTTCGACTTCATCGTCCGGTCCTCGCTGGCGAACGGATTGAGCCGGCGCGGTTCGATCCGCCCGTCGAGGACGAACGGGAACAGCACCTCCAGCGCCTTGGTCTTGCCGGACCCGTTGGGCCCGCGCAGCACCAGCCACCCGTCGACGAAGCTGAACTCCTCGTCCCGGTAGTCCCACAGGTTGATGATCCCGGCCCGGGTGGGGGCGAACCGGCGGACGGTACGTTGCTCGATCACGATCGACTACCTCAGAACAGGGTTTCGGTGGCGGCGCGGGGCTTGACCGTGGCGACGGTGTGGCGATAGCGGCCGACCAGCGGCCGGACGACCACCCCGCCCGGCACGGCGGTGACCGCGCCGAACCGCTCCAGCAGCGCGACCGCCTCGACCCGCAGCCGCTCCGGGTCGGCGTGCCACTGGGCGCCGAACGCGGTCCCGTACCGCTGAAGGATCTCCCCGACGGCGGTGCGCAGGAAACTGTCGGTGATGAACGGCAACCGGCCGGCGCCGTCGGCCTCGTCGTGGTCACCCCGGTCCTCGGCGGTCCACGGCTCGCCCGGACCGGCGTCGTCCAGGCGGATCAGGGTGGCCGTGGGCAGCCCGGCGTCGATATGGCCCGACAGCGCCTGCTGCCGGGCCTGACCGTCGGGCGGGGCCAGCCGCTTGACCCGACGGCCGTCGGGATCCGCCACCCGGTCGGCCATCTCCACCCCCAGCAACACCGCGGCCTGCGCCACCGAGCCGGTGCCCGGGAACCGCTCCCCGGTGAACCCGGCGGTGTCCACCAGCAGCACGCCCTCCGCCCGCCGTTCCACCCGCAGCCCGGTCAGCCGGGCCAGGTCGGTGGCGAGCGCCGGGCCGCGCAGATGGTTGGCGACCGCCGGCTCGACATCGGCGTGGTAGACGACAGGCGACTCCACCACCGCCCGCCGGGCCGCCTGGGCCGCCTGCCGTCGCTCGGCATTGCCGCTGCTGCCCACCGCCCGGCCCAGCAGCGCCGACACCGACTCGACGTGCTGGAGCACCCGGGGCGGCCGGAACAGCGCGAACACCACGTCCCGCGCCACGTCGTACAACGCCTCCCCGGCCCCCGGGTCACTCGCCCAGGCGGCGCTGGAGCCGTCGGCCAGCCGCAGCACACCCCGCTCCTCCAGCCAGCCGACCGCGTCCACGAACGCCCGCCGGTCCGGGCCGTGGTCCGGATCCAACCCCAGGCCGGAGATCCGGTTGGCGTCCGCGGCCACCGAGTCGGCCAACTCGCTGAGAGTGATCTGGATCCCGGCCCGACCCAACACCGCCAGGCACAACGACAGGTACGCGTAGCGCTGCCGGTCGAACGGCCGCCCGGTGCGCGACACCGCCGGCTGGCTGCCGTCGAGCCGGTCCTTCGTGCGGACCAGCCGGGCCGTGGCACCGTGCAGCTCCAGCCGGTACCCGAACGCCTCGGCGAGATCCCGGCGCAGGGTGGCGGAGAACCGCCGTACCCGGGGCAACGCCCGCTCGTCGGGCCAGGTCGCCGTGATCAGCGGGTGACGCAGGACCAGCCGGACCGCCCGCTGGTAGTCCGCCAACTCGAACTCCGGGACGTCGACGGCGACCCGGTGCGCCGCCGGTCGCGGCGCGCCGGCCTCCACGGTCACGCCGGCACCAGGTCGGGACGGCGGACCGCGGTGTGCTGCGCTGCGGTGACCGTCAACGCGTACCCGTCCAGATGCAGCCGGCCCTCGGCGGTGCGCACCGTGGTGAACCGGCCCGGCGTCGGGGTGAGGGTCAGCCGGACGCCGTGCGCGGCGGCCGCCAGCGGCACCCCGGCCCGGCCACCCACCCGGGCAGCCAGCGCGATGTCCAGCAGGCGCAGCAGGACCTGGGTCTGCGACCCGTCCAACCGGTGGTCGTCCACGCCCTCGGCGGCCAGCGCCGTCGCCGCGTCGGCCCACCGGCGCTCCCGGGCGAGCTGATCGCCGCGCAACCGGTGCCGCCGCTCGTCGACCCGGTCCAGCCGGGCCGGCCGCCCCCGGCCCTGACCCGGTGCCCGGCCGGTGGTCACCAGGGTGCGGGACAGCTCCACCGCCGGCGCTTCCCACCACGACAGCCGGCTCGCGATCGCCTCCGGATCCGGGTGCGCCACCCCGACATGGCGCGGCGCGCCGAGGCCGAACACGACATCGAACAGGGCGTGCGCGCCCTCCTGCGTGCCGGTCCGGGTGAACCAGGCGGCCAGGTGCCGCAACTGCGACTCCCGGCTCACCCCACCGCGCCGCGCCTCGGTGACCCGGCGCAGCAGAGCCAGGACGTCACCGATCGCGGCGATGGTGGCGTCCGACAACCGGTCCGCCTCGCTTGGTTGCTCCGGGCCCGGCGGCGCCAACCAGGACCGCAGCCCCGCCCAGCGCCGCCGCCAGTCCTCCAACCGCTGCACCGGGGTGTGGAACAGCCGCTCGTCGGCCTCGGCGGCGGCCTCGATCAGCCGGTCCAGGCCGGTCGCCTCGACCTCGTGCACCGCCGCGCGCAGCCGAGGCGTGTAGCGCTGCAACTCGTCGTGGAAGTCCCGCAGGTGAGCCAGCAGGGCGTCCTTGTGCGCGAGGAACACCTCCGGCCGCACGTCGTTGGTCCGCCCCAGGTCACCAAGCATGTGGTAGAAACGCGCCGCCCGCTCGGCGATGTCGGCCAACGCCCGGTCCAGCCGGTTGAACTTGCGGTAGACCTCCTCGGCGTCCCCGGCCTCGTTGGCCACCGCGAGCGCGTCGAGGTCAGCCAGGAGGTCGGCGAAGACCAGCCGGGACAGCGTCGAGTCGGCCATGCTCGCCGACAACACCGCCTCCACCGCCCGGTGCGCCCGGTATCCGGCCTCGGTGAACTGGTACACCGAGTGCCGGTTGCGGTACTCCGCGAGCGTGGTGGCCCGGGAACCGTCCTGCCCCCGGTCGAGCACCCCCCACTCCACCAGGGCGTCGAGCAGCCGCGGCAACTCCAGCCCCGCCGGATCCGGGCAGTCCGCGTCCGCCTCGTGCAACGTCGCCAGCGCCGCGGCCACGTCGGAGGTGTGCAGCACCACGTGGTAACTGGACCGGGCCGAATCGAACGCCCGCAGCAGCCACAGGTAGGCGAACCGGTTCTCCGCCGTCACGTAACCGAACAGTCGCATCCGGTCGTCGAGCGCGAAATCGTCCAGCCCGAACGTCGGTCGGGATGGCTGCGCCGTCATCATCTACCTCCCACCGGGCGCGGACAGCCTCCCACCCTACTCAGGAGAGCCGACACGGCGGCCGGACGCGCGAGGGATCGGCGGCGGCCTGTCCCGTGGTCGTGATCGGCACCCTCGCGGCGGAATCTGTCACTCGCGGGTCAGCCCCGGTGGCAGCGCGTCCTCGTCGGGTCGGACCCGGCGGGCGTTGGCCACCGGGTCGCGTTCGAGACTGTCGATCAGTTGTTCCGGGCCACCGACACAGGTCCAGGTGTCGTCCCAGAGGGCGGAGACCAGCCATGACCGGTCGGCGGGGAAGAACAGGTCGGGTAGCGCGCCGTGCGCGTGGCGCATGTGACCGCCGGCGCGCCAGGTGAGGGCCGCCTCGGGTCCGGCCTCGACCAGCACGTACGGCCAGTTCCAGTAGAGGAACACCCGCGGGGCGTGGGGAAGGACGACGTCGTGGGCGCCGGTGTCGAGATAGGCCAGCCACCAGGGCTGGTCGGGGGTGTGCGTGAGGAGAACCTCGACCAGGGCCCGCTCGTAGGCGGCGGCGGTGACGTCGTCGGCCTGGTACGTGGTGGCGTAGGCGTCGAAGATCGGCGGGATGGCGGTGGTGATCGAGACGCCGGCAGTGGTGTGACCGGCGATCCAATCCACGTCGGCGGCGCTGCCGATGCGCCAGTCCCGCCTGTCCCGGTCAACCCGCACCTAGCCATTCAAGCCGCTGCGATGAAGGGTTGGCGCGAAAATCGGGTCTCGCGGGGACCCACCGGCATGGCTGCCGGCGCAGCCACCGCCGAGCTGCTGCACCCACCCGGCGCCCTACAGTTGGCATCTGATGGACGCCGTGTGGAAGATCGCCGTGGGTGCCACCGTCGGTATGCTCGTGGTGTGGCTGGCGCTGATCGCGGCGTTGCTGTCGGCCGGGCGGCGCCATGCGCGCCCAGACCTCGGTGAGATGCTGCGGCTGCTGCCGGACCTGCTGCGCCTGCTGAAACGCCTGGCCGGCGACAAGAGCCTGCCGGGCGGGGTGCGGGTGCGGCTGTGGTTCGCCGCGGTGGGCGCCGCATCTGGGCTGAGCTCGGCGCTGCTGGGTTCGGTGGGGCCGTTGACGGCGCCCTTCTTCCTCGCTACGGGCTGACGCGGGCGGCGTACATCGGCACCGAGGCGGCCGGTGCCCTGACGATGCACCTGTCGAAGATCGCCGCCTACGGTGCGGGGCGTGGCGAGGGATCAGGTGCGAGGTGGGCCCGGGGTCACGGTGGGCCGCTATCGATCTTGCTGATGTGTGCGGTGTGCGATTCTCCAGCGGAGGTCACCCGGGTCGACCTGTGCCGCTTCGCTCGGCCCCCGCGACGGCCGGCAGCGGCACGGCGGTGACCGCCAGGCGCTGCCCGCCCAGCTGGATGTCCGCCCGCGGATGCGCCCGGAGGTTGCGGTACCAGTCGGACCGGGCGCCGAAGCCGGCGGCCACCACGTAGCCCTCGGTGGACGGGTCGACCACCTCGACCACGGTGTGCCCGAGCCGGCCGGTGCGCCGGCCGACGTGCTCGATCAGCACGAACCGGCGGCCGAGCAGCCGGCCCAGGTGGGCGCGGTAGAGCAGGATGGGCAGCCGGAACAGGCCGTGGGGCGGTGCGGGAGCGGCGAGCCGTCTCATCGGGCCGTTCCGACCGGCTCGGCGGAAGAGGTGACAACGCTGCTGCTCGACGTCGCCAGCGCGGGGCGCAGTAGGGCCGGCACGCCCGGCAGCGCGGCCGCGGCGAACGCGGCGGCCCGCACCGACAGCCGCCATCCGGTGTTGGGGACCAGCCAGTGCGCGGTTCGCCGGCCGGCTCGCTGCTTGGCCCGGACGAACGGCCGCATCCGTTTCTCGTACCGGTCCATCGCCGCCGGCACCCCACCGCCCCGCCGCAGCTCCTCAGCCAGTACGTAGGCGCCGCCCATCGCCATCGCGGCGCCCTGGCCAGCCATCAGCGATACGGCCTGGCACGCGTCGCCGACCAGGGTCACCGGCCCGCGATTCCAGCCCGCCATCTCGATCTGCGCCACCTGGTCGTAGTACAGCTCGGCACCCGTAGGGCAGTGGGCGAGCGCCCGGTCGGCCAGCTCGCCGAGGCCGACGTAGGTGGACCGGATGGTCGCCGCCGGTTCCGCCGGCAGCGCCGGTTGCGGCGACCGGTGCACCAGCCAGGCGGCGAGCCGCCGGTCGTCGATCGGGTACAGGCCGAGCTGGCGGTTCGGTACGGCAACCGCCAGGAACCGGTCGCCGATCTGGTCCCGCAGCTGCGGATCGGTGAAAACGTAGGAGGCGGTGTGGTACCCGATATAGCGCAGGTACGGTTCCTCCGGGCCGAACACGAGTCGCCGTACCCGGGAATGGATCCCGTCCGCGCCGATCAGCAGGTCCGCCCGCTGCTGCGTGTCGTCGCTCAGCGTCACGTCGACACCGTGGATGTCCGGGCGGACCGCGTCGATCGTGGTCCCGTACCGGATCGGCACCCGGTCGCCCAACGAGTCGTGCAGCACCCGTTCCAGGTGGCCGCGCATGATCGTGGCGATCCGGCCCCGGAACGCCACGTCGAAGGACTGGTAGCGCAGCTTGCCCCGGCCGTGTCCATCGGGGTCGACGTACTCGATGGCCTTCGCTCTGGTCTGGGCGCGGCGGAGCGCGGGGACCAGCCCCATGCGCTCGGCCACGTCATAGCCGGAGCCGAAGAAGTCGATCAGATAGCCCTCGTGGCGAAGCCCGGCCGCCCGCTCGACCAGGGTGACCTGCCAACCGTCCCGCTCGAGCCACCAGGCCGCGGTCAACCCGGCGATGCCGGCTCCACAGATGATTGCCCGCATTTCTCACGTACCTCTCTGCTCGATCGGATTCGATGTCGATGACGGCGGGGTGACGATCCGCCGCAGGATCCCGGCGAGCGCGGCCGGCTCGACGGCGACGCCCACCGCCCGGTAGAGCAGCAGGCCGTCCATGGCCGCGGCGAGCACCGTGGCGGCCGCCTCCGCGTCGGCCCCATGCCCGCACCGGTCCAGCCACGCCGTGACGACCTCCCGGAACGTCCTGATCGCCTCGTCGATGCGAGCGCCCAGGCTCTCGTTCCGGGTGGCGGCCAGGAAGATCTCGCTCGGCAGCCGCAGAGCGGTCGGGTCGCCCGCGTATCCGGTCAGGCTGGTGACGAACCAGTCCAGCCCGGTCTCCAGGTCGGCCGTGCTGCCCAACCCGGCCCGCACCTCGTCGATGAGTTGCCACAGCACCGGCGTGCAGGCCTCGATGAGTAGCTCGCTCAGCGACCGGAAGTGGTAGTGAACCGCACCCACCGGCACCCCGGCCCGATCGGCCACCAGTCGAGTGGTCACGTTGCCCCAGCCAACCTCCGCCACCAGCGCCACGGTGGCGGAGCACAGAGCCTCCCTGGTGCGCTGGCCGCGAGTGGACGCGGTGTCCGGCATGAGTTCCTCCGCTGTTCGGCCGGCTCCACCGACCTGGTCGATGGGTGCGGCCGTTCCGTTTGGTCGGCCAGGCGCCTTGGTCGATTGCCCTGTACAAGTGCCCTGGGCGTCCGCCTTGTGCATATGACCAAATCTTAGTGACCCTGTCGTCCCGACCGCAACCATTCGCCGGCACGCGCCGCTGGCGGCCTCCGATGTCTCGCTACTCCGGGCCCGTCCCGCCTTCGCCGCGCGCCACCTGCTCGCTGAGCCTGGGCTGGGCCGGTGACGCCGTACTGGGCGAAGTCGTCGGGATCGAGCTGGGTGGCTTGTCCGAGGGCGTCGGCGAAGATGCGCGGGTCGAAGTTACGGTCGGCGCGCTGGACGAGGGTGAGGAGGGCGTCGCGGGGCGGGTTGACCACTCACGCTCCGTGACAGGGTTCGACCGACGCCGACGGTGGCCGACGTCATGCCAACCCGGGGACTCTGGCGCCCTCACGGATGCCCTGGGCCGTCCCTTGACACCACAGGTCACCGTAATCAAGGATTAGCTTAATTAAGGAAATTCTTGAGGAGGGTCGGATGGGACCGGTGGAACTGTTCGAGGCGGCGGCCTGGCGTGCGGTCGGCCTCGCCGAGAACGTGGGCGACGAGCAGCTCGCCGGCCCGACGCCGTGTGCCCAGTGGGACGTGCGTGCGCTGCTGGACCATCTGCGGGGCGGGCCTGCCTACCTGCTCGCGGCTACCGGCCACGACCTTGACGCGGACGCCTCGTACCGGACCGTTGTCGCGCAGTGCCTCGCGGCGCTGCGCCAGCCGGGCGCGCTGGAGCGGCGGTGCATGTCGCCGCTGGGTTTCGAGTGGTCCGTCGGCGAGGCCGCGGCCGGCACGTTCATGGACCAGCTCGTCCACTCGTGGGACCTGGCCGTCGCGACCGGACAGAACCGCACTCTCGACCCCGCGCTAGTCGAGGCGTGCGTGGCCATGTTCCTACCCGACATGCCCGAACGCGGCCGGGCACGCGGTCTGGTCGGCCCCGCAGTCACCGTCGCCGCCGACGCCTCGGTGCAGGACCGGCTGCTCGCGGCCATGGGCCGGACGCCGTGACTCCCACCGGCGGCGCACGTGACGACGAGGTGGAAGAGGCCGTCCGCGCGATGGGCCATGCCGGACGGCGGGCGATGCTCGCGATGGCACGGGACGGCGAACGCACAGCGACCGAGCTCGCCAAGGCCGCGGGACTGTCCCCGGCCGCCGCGAGCCCGCACCTGAAGCTGTTGCGGCAGACCGGTCTGCTGCGCGTCCGGGTGGACGCGCAACGTCGGCTGTACCGGGTCGACTTCACGCGACTCGCGCAGGTCCGAGCCGTCCTCGACGAGATCTGGGGCGACGCCCTTGAACGGCTCCAGACGGTCGCGGAGCACGACGAGACGATCGACCGCCGCCGCGGCCGCCCCGCTCGCCGCACGGGGACGGACGGATGACCATCGAATCCAACGAGCCCTCGCACCCGGGGCTCGGTGTCCGCCTTGTCGACCGCACCCTCGTCATCGATGCCGCCCCGGAACGCGTCTACCTGCTCCTGACCACGGCCGACGGCCTCGTACGGTGGATGGCCCCGCAGGCTGACGTCGACGGCGTCGTCGACGGAGTTATCACCTGGCGGCACGCCAACGGCGACAGAGTGTCCGGCCGGTTCGTCGACCTTGTCCCGGACCGGAGTGTGGTCTTCACCTACGGCTGGGATCGCCAGGACGTCGGCATTCCGCCCGGCTCGACCACCGTCGAGATCACCCTGACACCGCTACCCGGCCCGGACGGCGACCGGACCGAGCTGCACCTCGTCCACCGCGGCCTGTCCGGACCGATGGCGAGCACCCATGACGGCGGCTGGGGGAACTACCTCGCCCGACTCGCTCTCGTGGCCGAAGGGCACGACCCCGGCCCGGACCTGCTGGCGCACCAACGCGTGCCCAGCGCCCGACCTGTCCCCAGGGAGACGACGCGGCACGAGCACTGACAAGTCGCGCGCGCTGTGGGAGCAGGTGCGGGACCTGCCTGCGTCATGGGCTCGACGATGACGGGCCTGCCCTGCCTGCGGCTGTCGGGCGTCTTCTTCGCCGCCTGGGACCACCGCCCCGGCAACCTGCTCGTCAAACCGCCGGCCGCCCGGGTCACCGCACTCGTCGACGCCGGACAGGCCCGTCCCTTCGCGCCGGCCGGCCGCCGCTCTCGCTGGGCCGCTCGACGAACCCGGCGGCCTGGACCGCGTAGCCGCCGGCCAGCGCGAAGCCGTATCGGTCGGCGGCCGCGAGTCCGGTACGGGCGAGGCGTTCGTGGAAGGGGTCCACCGCTATGCCGCGTCGCTGCGGGTGGCGGCGAGTTCGGGGAAGGCTTCCTCCCAGCGTTGGCGGAGCTGGGGCGGCAGCCAGAGGGTGGGCCAGAGCCGCCGGAGCAGGTCGGCATCGAGCCAGGTGTTCAGGTCCTCGACCGTGCTGGCTTCGGTGAGCACCACCTTGTACATGCTGGCCAGGCGCGCGGGCCGGTTCAGGTCGTACTCGGCGCGCCCGGACCAGTCGAGGTGACGCGGAAGCGTCACCGTTCCCTCGGTCGGGCCGTGCAGTTCGGTGAGGGTTTCGGCCACGACGTAGGGCTTCCGGTCACCGTAGGGCCGGTAGTCCACCGGCGGCTGGGGTGACGTCCTGCGCCGGTTGAGGTTGGTCGCCCGTCGGACTTCCGGTCGTAGTGCCTGACGGATCGTCTCCCGGCTGTAGCCGGTGACGCGTTGCAGATCCACCGGCCGCCAGCCGGCCGCATGGAAGGCCCGCAGTTGCTCGTCCCGCTCGGTCAACGCGGCCGCACGCGTCGCCTCGTACCGGGAGACAACCGCCTGCAGCTCATCCTCGGAGAACCGGCCCATGCCGGTATGCCTACTACGCTAGGCCAAGCACGCTTGGTGTCTTCCCACGGAGGGCGATGCCCTCAGCGCGGACCGCCCGGCCCGACCAAGCCCGTTTCGTAGGCGATGATGACCAGTTGTGCCCGATCGCGTACCGCCAGCTTGGTCAACAGTCGTCCGACGTGTGTCTTGACGGTGGCCAGGCTGAGATGGAGATGCTCGGCCAACTCCGCGTTGGACAGGCCGCGGGCGATCAGTGTGAGCACCTCCCGTTCTCGCTCGGTCACCTCCGCCAGCCGCCGTGGCAGCGGCCGGGCCGGCTCCGGCCGACGCGCGAACTCGTCGATCAGCCGGCGGGTCACCGTCGGCGCGAGCAGCCCTTCGCCGGCGGCCACCACCCGGATGCCGGTCAGCAGGTCCGCCGGCGGGGTGTCCTTGAGTAGGAAGCCGCTGGCTCCGGCGCGCAGTGCCCCGTAGACGTACTCGTCCAAGTCGAATGTGGTCAGGATGACGACGCGGGTGCCGGCTGTCGCCGGCTCGGCGCAGATGCGTCGGGTCGCCTCGATGCCGTCCATCTCCGGCATCCGCACGTCCATCAACACCACGTCCGGGCGGTGCTCGGCGGCCAGCGCCACGGCCTCCACGCCGGTGCCCGCCTCACCGACTGTATTGAAATCCGGGGTCGAATCGACCAACAGTCGGAAGCTGCCGCGCAGCAGCGCCTGGTCGTCGGCGATCAGCACCCGGATCACGCGGCCACCCGGTAGGGCAGGGTGGCGGTCACCGCGTAGCCGCCGCCGGAGCGCGGCCCGGCGCGGAACTCGCCCCCGTGCAACGTCGCCCGTTCCCGCATGCCGATCAGCCCGTGCCCCTCCCCGCCGATCAGGACCGGACGGCGGCCGTCATCGGTCACCTCGATCCTGACCTCGCGAGGCGTGACGGTCACCGTTGCTCTGCAGGTGGCCGGTGCCGCGTGCTTCACCACGTTGGTCACCGCCTCCTGCACGATCCGGTAGACCCCCAGACCCACCGACTCCGGCACCGCTGCGGCCGGTTCCTCCTGCCGTACGTCAAGCCGTACGTCGACACCGGCGATCGCCGCCTGCTGGGCCAGCGCGGGCAGTTCGTCCAGCCCGGGAGTCGGGGCGTACGGGGTTTCCTCGCGCAGCGCGCCGAGTACCCGACGCACGTCGGTCAGTGCGTTGCGGCCGGTCTCCTCGATCACCCGCAGGGCGGCCCCCGCCTCGCCGGGATCGGTCCCGGCGACGTGATTGGCGACGGCCGCCTTCACCACGATGAGGCTCAGCGTGTGCGCGACGACATCGTGCAGCTCCCGGGCCACCCGTAATCGCTCCTCGGCAGCGGTCCGGCGGACCAGGTGCTCGCCCTCACGGGCGGCGATGGCACGCCGCTCGCGGACCAGCCAACCGATCAACCAGGCGGGCGCGATCATGACGGTGGCGTAGACGACTCCGCCGGTTCGCGACCAGAGGTCGCTCTCAGTCAGCACCAGGGCGACGCTCACCAGAGCGAGACAACCGGCGGCACACAGCAGTGACCGACGCATTTGCGTCGACACGGCCACCGTGTAGAAGGACAGGCCGATGGCGAGCCCGGGCGCGGCGGCGGCATAGTTGGGAATCACGCCGGTGATCAGGGCGACGGTGGCCACGGAGCTGATCACGATGGCGACGGTGATCGGCCACCGCCTCCGGACGGCCAACGGCAGCCCGAGGGCGAACCCGACGATCACCGACACCAAGAGCGGTTCGCGCACACCACCGTGCAGCGGCGATTCCAGCGCCGCGTACGGGCCGAGGAGCCCGCCGACCGCCACGGCGAGCACGGCGTCCACGATGGCCAGTTCCGCCGGCCGCAGCCGCCGGGTCAGCAGGAGGGCGGTCACCTGTCGAAGCGTATCGGTGGGCCGGTTCGGCCGCGTCCACCTGCGGGTGGTCATCCTCGGGTACGACGTCAGGCTCGTCCCGGACCCGGGCTCCGCCCGGGGGAGGGCCAGAATGTGCCCGCGCCGGCACGACGCGCGGCACCTGCCGGAGCCGGCACCCTGACGGTCATGACCACACAGACAGTGACCCTGACAGGGCTCCGCGCGGTGTACGGCACCGGAGCACGCCGAGTGACGGCGCTCGACGGCGTGACGACCAGCTTCGCCAGCGGCACCTTCACGGCCGTGATGGGCCCGTCGGGCTCGGGCAAGTCCACCCTGCTGCACTGTGCGGCCGGGTTGGACAAGCCGACCGCAGGGACCGTCACGATCGACGGCAGGCGTCTCGACGACCTGGACGAGGACGAGCTGACCCGGTTGCGCCGCGATCGGATCGGTTTCGTGTTCCAGGCGTTAAACCTCGTGTCCACGCTGACCGCTGCCGAGAACGTCGAGTTGCCGCTGCGCCTGGCGAGGCGCCGTCCCCCGGCCCGGAACGTCCTCGCCGCGCTCGACGCCGTGGGACTGACCGACCGGGCCGGGCACCGGCCGAGCGAACTGTCCGGCGGCGAACAGCAACGCGTCGCCGTGGCCCGAGCGTTGATCACCCGTCCCGCGGTCGTCTTCGCCGACGAACCGACCGGGGCACTGGACAGCTCGGCGTCCCAGCAGATCCTCCGGCTGCTGCGCGTGCTCGTCGACGACCACCGGCAGACCGTCGTGATGGTGACCCACGATCCCACCGCCGCCGCGTACGCCGATCGGGTCCTCCTGCTCGCCGACGGCCGCGTCGTCGACGAGTTCACCGGCGGGATCACCGCAGCGGTCGTCGCCGCGCGGATCGCCGAGCGGGACACGGTCCCGGCGCGTCCCGTGGAGCCGTCGTGCTGAGCATCCGGCGGTCGGCCGGTGCGTTCATCGCCGTCGCCGTCGGCGTCACCCTGGTCACGGCGACCACCCTGCTGCTCGCCTCCGGCCGCCCACAGGTGCCCGATCGGCTGGCGTACGCAGCGGTCGTGGTGCAGAGCCCTGAGGCCGGTGCGCCGACCGACTCGTTCGCGCCCACCCGGCCGTGGTCGGCCGCCAGGACGGCGGAACTCACCAGCGGGCTGGCCGAGGTGCCGGGCGTTACGGCGGCAGTGCCGGACCGGACCTTCTACGCCCAGGCGCTCGTCAACGGCCGGCCCCCGGCCACCGATGCGCAGCGGGAGGACTCTCACCAGGGGCACGGCTGGTCCAGCACCCGGCTGGGTGGACTTCGTCTCACGGCCGGCGAGCCGCCCCGGCGGGCCGGCGAGGTGGTCGTCGACAGCGCGCTCGGGCTGCCTCCCGGCGGGCCGGTCACCCTGCTCACGGCAGCGGGACCGGAGCCGCACACCGTCACCGGTCTGGTCGATGCGCCCGGTGTCTACGTCGCGGACGAGGTCGCGGCCGTGCTCGCGCCCGGCGTCCGGGCCATTGGCCTGCTGGTCGCTCCGGGCGCCGACCCCGAGGCGATCGCCAAGGCGGCTCGCGGTGTCCTCGGCCGCGACGGGCGGGCGTTGACCGGGGACGGCCGCGCCGCTCTGGAGCCTCGGGGGGATGCCCGCACCCGCTGGATCGGCATGCAGGTGCTCACCGCCACGGCGGCTCTCGCGGGTTTCGTCACGGTCTTCGTGGTCGCCTCCACCTTCGCGATCACCGTCGCGCAGCGTCGCCGTGAGCTGGGCCTGCTACGCGCCGTCGGGGCCACCCCCCGTCAAGTCCACCGCATGGTCCACGCCGAGGCGCTGGTCGTCGGCGCCACGGCCGGACTCACCGGCCTCCTGGCCGGCGTAGCGCTCGCCCCGGTGTTGGGCGGGCTGCTCGTCGACGTCGGCTTCGAGCCGGCGACCTTCCGGGTCCGGTACGAACCCTGGCCGGTCGCGGTGTCAATCGTCGCCGGTCCGATGATCGCGCTGCTGGCCGTCTGGTCGGCGTCGCGCCGAGCGGCACGCGTACGCCCGCTGGAGGCGTTGCGCGAGGCGGCGGTGGAACAGCGGCCGATCGGACGGCTGCGAGTCGCCACCGGGGTGCTCCTCGTCGCGGCGGGGCTCGCCCTCAGCCTTGGCACGGCGACCGCCGACCAGGCCCGCGACGCTGCCACGTTCGCCCTCTACGCCGTGATGGCCCTGGTGGCCGGCGCCACCGTGTTGGCCCCGGCAGCCGTCGGCCCCGTGGTGCGGCTGCTGCGGTCGCCGGTGCGTCGACCGGGTGGTGCAATCGGGATGCTGGTCCGGGCCGGGGCGTCGACCGCGACCCGGCGGACGGCGTCGATCGCCGCCCCGGTGCTGCTCACGGTCGCGTTCGCGGTGCTGATCTCCGGGATGGTGCGCACCACCACGGCCGCCTACGCGGCGAGCCGGGCCGACAACGTGAACGCCGGCTGGGTCGTCGTGCCCGACCGCGCACCGGGCCTGTCGGACCAGGTCGTCGCGGCGGTTGGGGGGACCGCCCTGCTGCCGACGACGGTCTTCGAGAGCGACCCGGACTCGTCGCCGGCGAACCAGCCGTTGACCGCGCACGGCGTGGACCCTGCGGGCTTCGCCGCTGCCAACCGGGCGCTCACCGTGGTTGCCGGCTCACTGGACGACCTGAGCGGTGGTGACACGGTGGTCCTTCCCGCCTCGGCGAACCGGCAGCCGTCCGAGCCGTACGCGTTGGTCTTCGCCGATGGGGAGGTGGTGTCGCTGCGCGTCGTCGCGGTCGTCACCGACGACTCGATCCCCGGCGACCTGCTCCTGCCCCGGTCGATGGTCCGGTCGCACGACCCCTCGGCGCTCACCTCCGCGGTGTACGTCCAGAACCGGGTCGACCCTCCGGCCGGAGCGCGGATCGTCGACGTGGCCGGGTGGGCGGCCGAGGCGGACCGCGCCGAGGACCGCCTCGTTTGGCTGTTCACGCTGCTGCTAATCGGTGTGTCGGCCGGTTATGGGGCTGTCGCGGTGGCGAACACGCTGTTGATGGCCGCCGCCGGCCGGGTGGTTGATCTGCGGCTGATCCGGCTGGCCGGGGCGACCCGGCGGCAGGTCATCTGGCTGGTCACGGCCGAGGCCGCCCTGGTGGTGCTGATCGGCGCTCTGCTCGGCGGGGCTGTCGCGTTCGTCGGTCTGCTGAGCGTCCGTGCCGGCCTCGCCGAGCAGGCCGGCGTACCGGTCGACTTGGTGGTGCCGTGGTCGGTGGTCGGCTCGGTGGTGGGGCTCTGCCTGCTGCTGGCGGTGCTGGCGAGCGCGTTGCCGACCTGGCGGTCACTGCGTCACCGCCCCGCGCGGTCCCCCGTCGGCATCATGGGGTGAACCCGTGCCACCGCTCTCCCAGCTGGGCGGTCGCGCCGCCACCGCACACCGACGCGATCCATGCACCGAAATTCGCTCTCTCAGTCACTGTGCTCCTTCCCCCGCTCGACGGGGGTCTGATGCCCGCGGGCCGCACACCAAGTCCGAGATGCCGGCGGCAGGTGCGGCAGACTGGCGCCGTCGCGCCCACAGGGCGGGGAGTGGGGATGGCTGTGTGTGTTCCGCCGTGATTGTGGCTGAGCCTCGAGGTGCCACCCACTTCTCGCCTCGCGGGCAGGCCGGGTTGAACGGGCGCGACCCTGGTGGCCGTAGACCCTGATGCCCGGGAGCGATGGGTATGGCTGCGTGTGTTTCGTCGAGATCGCTTGGCTCACGGTAGGAGATGCCACCCGCTGCTTCGTCGTCTGCGAGATTCGGTAGACCGCTGATGGAGATCCGCGACCTGCGTTCGCATTGACAGAAGATGCCGGCTAACCCGAACCCAGACGAGGCACATTCGAGCAAACCGACCGACGAAGGAGAGTACGACGGTGGCGAAGCTGTGAATCGGCGTGGACATCGGCAAGACCCACCACCACGTCGCCGCCGTCGACGGCGAAGGCCGGCTCGTCTACTCCCGCCGAGTAGCCAACGACGAGACCTCACTGCTCACCGTCATGGCCGAGGTGTCGACACACGGCCGTGCGGTCTGCTGGGCAGTCGACGTCACCACCGGCCTGTCCGCTCTCCTGCTGACCCTGCTCTGGCGCCGCCAGGTGCAGGTCCGCTATGTCTCCGGCACCGTCGCGTTCCACATGGCCGCCGCGTTCGCCGGAGAGAACAAGACCGACGCCCGCGACGCGGTCGTCATCGCACAGACGATCCGTATGCGCCCCGACATCCCCGTCCTGGAACCGTCTGACCGGCTCCTGGCCGAGCTAACCGTTTTGACGGGTTACCGCGGGGA
This sequence comes from Micromonospora sp. WMMD1128, assembly GCF_027497235.1. Taxonomy (NCBI): domain Bacteria; kingdom Bacillati; phylum Actinomycetota; class Actinomycetes; order Micromonosporales; family Micromonosporaceae; genus Micromonospora; species Micromonospora sp. WMMD1128. The sequence continues at coordinate 5,700,076 of NZ_CP114902.1, read as the reverse complement.
CCTCGTCGGGCAGCGCGTCGCCACCCTGTTCCGGTTGCAGGAACTCCTCACCGGGATCAGCCCCGCCCTCGAACGGGGGCCGTGGACCTGAACCGCAAGGCCCCGATGATGGTCCTCGCGTGCTGGCAGACACCGGCCGCGATCCGGCACGCCGGCGTCGACCGGATCACCGCTCTGCTCCGCCGCGGCACGTCAAGAACGCCGTCCAGGTGGCCGAGGCGATGGTCGCCGCCGCCCGGCAGCAGACCGTCACCCTGCCCGGCCAACGTGCCGCAGCCGTGGTCGTCGGGCAGATGGCCACCGAGATCCTCGCCATCGAACAACGCATCGCCGCCGTCGACGACCTCATCGCCGAGCAACTCGACCAGCACCCCTTGACGCCGATCATCGGGAGCCTGCCCGGCATGGGTCCCCTGCTCACCGCCGAACTGCTTGTCCACACCGCCGGCATGACCGAGTACGACAGCCCCGCCAAACTCGCCGCCCACGCCGGCCTGGCCCCAGTTTCTCGCGACTCCGGAACGGTCTCCGGGAACCATCGCCAGCCCCGCCGATACCACCGAAGACTGCGCCACATTCTGTGGATGGCCGCCTTCACCGCCGCCAGAGAATGCCCCACTTCGCGCGCCTACTACGAGAAGAAACGCGCCGAAGGCAAAAACCACCGCCAAGCCATACTCGCCCTCGCCCGACGACGCGTCGATGTCCTCTGGGCACTCATCCGCGACCGCAAAACCTTCACCCGACCGGCGCCAGCGATCCGCGCCGCAGCCTGAACCAGCCCGCTCCACGCCGACACGAACCCATCGCGCCGGCCACTCCACCCTGCCCGCCAAGATCAACCAGAGTCACATGGAGACTCGGGGTGTGGTCCTGGGCTGGGCGAACGGCGGTCCGGGGAACGTGGGTGAACGTGGGCCACTCCCTGCCACCCCAGGTGAACCCCAGGTCGCTAGACTAGGCGCTCGCGCCCTCGTAGCTCAGGGGATAGAGCATCGGTTTCCTAAACCGTGTGTCGCAGGTTCGAATCCTGCCGGGGGCACCAATTCGAGGCCCCGACCAGCAAAAAGTCGGCCGGGGCCTTGACTCTTATCTATGCGACGAAGGCGCTGACCAGCCGGTCGCTGCCCTCACGGTGGTGTCACCCACTGCGCATCAGCGGAGATCAACTCAGGTCCGTCCGGATGCCGACCGTCGGCACCGGTTCCTCGGCATAAGCGGCGGGCTGGCCGTGGGTCGCGAGGGTCGGCCGCTGGATGCCCTCGGACAGCCAGCGCTCCGTGGCCAGCAGTTCCGCAGGCGTCCCGTACGCCACCACCCGCCCGTTCCGCACCAGTGCTACCGAGTCGGCGTCCAGGCTCCGGAGCAGGTCGTGCGTTACGACGATCATGGTGCGCCCGGTCCGGAGCAGGCGGGTGGCGTCCTGAACCCTCTGGTCGGTCTCGACATCCAGGCTGCTGGTCGCCTCGTCCCAGATCAACACCGTCGGGTCCGCCATCCACGCGCGCAAAATCGCGATCACCTGGCGCTGGCTCGCGGACAGAGCCGTACCACGCACCCCGACGGGTGTGTCGAGCCCCTCAGATGTGGTGGACAGGACTGACCAGACTCCAAGCGTGCGTGCGGCGGCCTCGATCTCGTCGTCGGTGGCCGTCGGGTTGCCCATCCTGATGTTGTCCGAGATGGAGCCGGTGAACAGGTATCCCTCCTGCGGCACGTAGGCGATCGCGCGACGTAGGTCCGAGTGGGCAAGTCGACGCACGTCGACCCCGTCCAGGGTGACTCGCCCGCGCTGGGGGTCGTAGAAGCGCAGCATCAGTTTCACCAGCGTGGACTTGCCGGCGCCGCTGGGGCCGATGATGACAAGGGTGCTGCCCGCGGCAACGGCCAGGTCGACGTCGTGCAGCACGTCCGGTCCGCTGAGGCCGTCGTGGTCGGGGTAGGCGAAGGTCACGTCGGACAGGGTGACCGCGCCGTGTGGGTCCGGGAGTCGCGCCGGCGACGCCGGTTCGGACACCGTCACCGGTGTCGCCAGGATGTCGATGACCCGTTCGGCCCCCGCCACGGCGGACTGGAGGGTGTCGTACACCGAGGACAACTCGTAGATCGGACTGAAGAAGCCCCGCAGGTAGAGAAGGAAGGCGGTGAGGGTGCCGATCTCCAGCCCCTCGGCCGAGACGGAACGAGCCCCCATGGCGAGGACGGCGACGGTGGCCAGGGCCGAGCAGAGGTCGAGGGTGGGGAAGTAGACCCCGGCCGTGCGGACCGTGGCGGCTTTGGCCTGCCGCTCCTCGCCGTCAGCCGCGGCGAACCGGTCGAGTGTCGTCCGCTCGTGGCGGAACGCCTGGATGACCGCGATGGCGCTCAGGGCCTGCTGCAACTCGACGGTGACTGCGGTCGCGGTCTCCCGTACCTGTCGCCAGGCGACCGCCGACCGACGGCGGAACCATCTCGTCGCCAGTGCCAGCACGGGCATCACGACGAGGCAGGCGACCGCCAGCCCGGGGTCGAGCAGAAGGAGCACGACCGCCGTACCGGCGAGGGTGAGCGTACTGACGAAGAGGGTGACGAATCCCTGGGTCAGCAACCCACTCATCGCTTCGATGTCCGCGGTCAGGCTGGCGACCTGCCGCCCCGGACGGTTGTGTTCGTGGTACTGCATCGGCAGCCGTTGCAGGTGCGCGAAGAGCGCGACCCGAGTGCTGGAGAGCATGCCGTGCCCCGCACGGGCCACCGCGCGGATCTGTGTACGGGCCGCGAGCACCTCCAAGCCGGCCAGCACGACGCCGGCCAGTGCCGCGAGGGACAGCACCGTGACGTTCCCGACCAGGATTCCGTCGTCGATGGCGACCTTCATCAGGTACGGGATGGTGAGCGCGGCAGCGGTCTGGAGGATGGCAGCCCCGAGGCCGAGCAGGACCGGTCCCCGGTGCGTCCGGAGCAGCGGACGCAGGAACGCGACCACACGACCTCGTCGCGCGGTCACCGGTGACCACCGCCCGCGCCGGTGGTCTCGCGCAGCACACCGTCGGCGGTCAGGGTGACCACCCGCCCGTGGGGTCGTCCCCCAACTCCGGGTCGGGTCAGGTGCAGGATGGTGACCGCGCCGGCCAGTTCATCGAGCCGGTGGCGAACGCGTTGCCTGGTCTCCGTGTCGATTTGGGTCAGTGCGTCGTCGAGGACGAGGACCCGGGGTTCTGGCAGGACTGCGCGGGCCAGGGCCAGCCGCTGGCGCTGCCCGCCGGACAGCAGATGTCCGTGGTCACCGACGACGGTCTGCAATCCCTCGGGCAACGTCCGCACCAACTCGTCGGCGGCGGCCAGGCGCAGCGCCCGGTCGAGTTGGGCCGCGGTCGCGGTGGGGTGACCGACGAGGAGGTTGTCGCGGACGGTGCCGTTGAACAGGACGGCGTCCTGTGGCACGTAACCTACCGCGGCGCGTACCGAGCCGAGCGTGAGGTCGGCGACGTCGATGCCGTCGGCCATCAGGCGGCCGGAGTCCGGCAGCCAGAGTCGCACCAGCAGCCCGGCCAGCGCCGACTTGCCGGAACCACCGACGCCCTCGATTGTCACGTGTTCACCTGCGGCCACGTGCAGTCGGATCCGGCGCAGGCCGGGCCAGGTCCCGCCGGGGTACCGGAAGCAGAGGTCGTCGAAGGTGACGGAGGCGCCACCGGACGCTCGGGGCAGGTCGACCGCACCGGGACGGTCAGCCACCGTCAAGGGCTCGTCCAGAACCGCGTAGACCCGAGCGGCGCTGGCGGCGGCCCGCCGGGCGGAGCCGAACAGCCCGACCATGGAGCTGACCGGCCACACCAGCAGAGCCATGTAGGTGCTCAGCGCCACGAGTGTGCCCACGGTCAGCGATCCCCGGATCGTCAGGTAGCCGCCGAACCATACGATGAGCACCAGGCCGACCTCGGGTAGGCCGATCGTCCACGGCAGGTAACGGGCCTGGAGCGCGGACAGGGCGACATTGTGGTCACGGACCTCGGCCGACCGGCGAGTGAACGCCTCAACTTCCTCGTTCTCGCGGCCGAGGCCCTTGATGACGCGCATCCCGGCCGCGTTCTCCTCGGCGTGCGTGGTGAGGGCGGCCACCCGTTCCTGAAGCCCGGCGGAAGCGGCGAACGTCCGACGCCCGTAGCCGATGGTGACCAGCCCGAACAGCGGCAGGACAGCGGTGGCGGCCACCCCGACCGGCCAGGACAGGAGCCAGATCTGTATCAGGGCGGCGGCGGCGGTCAGCGTGTTGAGGATGATGAACAGGGCGGAGTAGGAGACGAAGGCGCGAACGATTCGCAGGTCGGAGCCGACGAGGGAGAGCACCCGCCCGGCCTCCGTGCGGCCGTGCCAACCGGCGTCCAGCGAGAGCAGATGCCCGAAGAGCCGGGCCCGTAGATCCGCCTCCAGACGCAGCCCGACCTGGCCGCTGACCTCTCGGCGTACCACGTCCGCGAGCCAGCGGAGGGCGGCGAGCCCGAGCAGCAGGGCGAGCCCGGCGGTCGTGGCGTCGCTGTCGTCGGGCAACAGGCCGTGGTCGATGATGCGCCGGATCACCAGCGGCAGCGCGTTGGTCAGCAGGATGACCACGACACCGAGCGCCACCGCGGTCGCCGCCGCCCACCACCGCCGGCGCAGCAGGCCCAGGACGCGGAGCAGGGCGTCCCGCTGGTGCGCGGCGTCGGTTGGCATGCCGGGCGAGCTCAGCCGGCCACGGACAGGGCCGGCCGGCGAGCCTGCTGCGCCATGAAGTCCAGCATGGTGAACCCGTCGGGAAGCACGCCGCGGCATCGGACGAAGATCTCCTGGTAGAGGTTGAAGACCAGCAGGTCGGACTTCTGTTCGAAGTACGCGCCGTACTCGTCGTCGCGGAGATAGTCCGCCGGCAGCACCTGTTCGCAGAGGCGGATGAACCGCTCCCGGTGCCCGAGGACCGAGGTCGGCGCGCCGATCTTGCGTCGCAGCACACTGCCCACCAGATCGACCTCGTCACCCCAGGTCCTCAGGACGGCCTGCTTGAGCAGTCGCTTGGTGATGCCCAACTCCCAGTCGACCCGGTGGGCCAGCGGTTGACGAAACGCGAACTCGACCACGTGGTGGTCGAGGAACGGCACCCGCATCTCCAGGCTCGCCGCCATCGACGAAGCGTCCAGGAGTTCGAGGTGGTCCCGGGTGAGCTGCTCCCGCATGTTCTCCGCGAACAGCTTCCGCAGGTAGTGCGGGAACGGCTGGTCCGCGGTGAGCGAATCGAGGTATTCCCGCCCCCGTCGGCTGACCGGACGACCCGACGCTTCGAGAGCGGCGAGACGGTCGACCATCCGCCGGGTCCGGAACGACCGGTTGATGTACTCGCCGTAGCCGCCGAAAACCTCGTCCGCGCCTTCCCCGTTGAGGCACACCTTGACGTCCTCGCCGATCCGCCGGCACAGGAAGTTGAGCGCGATGCCGCCGAGACCGGCGGGCTGCTCGGCGGCGGTGAGGTAGGGCGGGATGGTCGCGACGAAATCCTGGAACGTCAGGATCGACACATGGTGGTTCAGGCCGAGTCGCGCGGCCAGCCGCCGGGCCTGGACCACGTCGGGATGGTCCGCGTGGTCCCCGATCGTGTAGGCGCGGATCGGACCGTCGTGCAGTTCGCGCATGAGCCGCGCGAGGATCGTCGAGTCGAGGCCGCCGGAGAGAGTGATCCCGATCTCCACCTCGGCCATCAGGTGCGACCGGACGGTGGCCCGCAGCAGTTCCGTCAGGTCGGCGGCGGCCTCCGCGAACGGCATCGGGTCGGCTTCCGCCTCCGGCAGCGTGTGGTAGCGGGTGACGGAAGTGACAACTTGGTCGTCCGTTAGAACCGCGCTGAGCGTGTGGCCGGGTGGCAAGCTCACCACGCCCCGCAGCAAGGTGCCGGGACCGGCGGGATGACCGAACACGGCCGTGTCGGCCAGCGCTTCCTCATCGATCTGCGGGGTCAGCAGCCGGCTCTGTAGCAGCGCCTTGACCTCCGACGCGAACAGCAGGCCCGCACCCACCTCGGCGTAGTGCAGCGGCTTGATACCGAAGCGGTCCCGGGCCAGCAGCAGGCGGTCCCCGTCAGCGACCGCGAACGCGAACATCCCCTGTAGATGCTCGACGCACCGGTCGCCGTACTCCTCGTAGAGGTGCACGATGACCTCGGCGTCCGAGTCCGTGCCGAAGTGGTGTCCCCGCCGCCGCAGGTCGTCACGGAGCTGCCGGTAGTTGTAGATCTCGCAGTTGGCCACCACGTACACGTCGCGTCGGTCGCCGCGGATCGGCTGGGCGCCGTTGTCGATCCCGATGATGCTCAGACGCCGGTGGCCCATGCCCGTGAGCTTGCCGAGGTACCGGCCTTCGTCATCGGGGCCGCGGTGACGCAACGAGTCCGTCATCGCCGCCAGGGCCGAGTGGTCGGCCGTACCGAAGATCCCGGTGATGCCGCACATCCTCAACACGTCCTTTCGGCGGTGAAGGCGATCGCCCCGAAGCGGTTCAAAGCGCGGAGCGCCGTCACGACCGGTTGCGGGTCGGGGTAGCGGGACGCGATGTCGTCCACCGTGCGGGTGCCGTCGCACCGGAGCCACACCGACTCCATCCCGGCGTTGAGCCGGCAGGTCTGGACGAGCGCCTTCAACGGCCGCTTCACGAACATCATCCGCATCGGCTCCGCGAGCGGCGGGGCGTCCTCGGGCACCTCGCCGGCCTGCAACCTGGGCAGCAGGGCGGTCAGGTCATGCTGGAAGTGGTCGACGAGCACGTGCGCGCCGGTGATCGGGACACAGTCGCCGAGCAGCTCCGGCGGCGCCGGCCGACGGGCGAACTCGGCGGCGTCGTGACAGGATGCGGCGCCGAATCCCTGCACCAGTAGGTGCTTCTCGTAACGGAGCAGGTCCCAGGCGTACGCGGGCCGCAGCTCCCCGTCGGCGAAGAGCCGCTCGGCGAAGTCGCACAGCCGTGTCGTGGCCAGGATGACAGCGCTCTCCGCGGCCGGAACCGGCGGGTACTCCCGGCAGAAGCGCACCAGGTGCCGATCGAGTTGACCGTGCAGGACCAGCGCGGAGAGCGGAGCCGACTTGAGCGCCAGGCCCATCCGGGCGTGAGCCAGGTTGCCGGCGTGCAGCCGGAGCCGCTTCCGGTCCATCCGGCGCAAGCTGTCCAGCTCCCGCTCGGTCAGGTCGTACCCTGATGGCGCGTCCGCGTCCTCGCCGAAGAACTCCCGTTCGAAGTGGGGATCGGTGAGCAGCCGGCTGAACGCCCGTTGCATGTCGAGCAGGCTCATGACCCGGCTTTCGCCGGGGCGGGCAGCAGGTCGCGAGCCCGGTCGAGGTGGTCCAGCAGTTCGGCGAACTCCGGCCAGTCGGAATCCCATTCGAGCAGGATCGCCTTGACCGGCGCCCGTTCCACGACGTGGGCGGCCAGCGCCCACACCTGCTCGTTGACGGCGCTGCTGTGAGTGTCGACGAGCATTCCGGCCAACTCGACCCCGCCGGCGATGTGCATCTGCACCACCCGGTCCAGTGGAATCGAATTCAGGAATTCGTACGGGTCGAAGCCCAGGTTTACTGAGTTGATCCAGACATTGTTCACGTCGACCAACAGGCCGGTGTCGGTTTCCTCGAGCACCCGCGTGATGAACTCGGCCTCGCTGAGGTCGTTGTCCGGGATCGGGAAGTAGTAGGTGACGTTCTCCAGGAGGAACGGCGGTTCCGGGATTCGCGCCTTCAATTGCCGCACGTTGCGGCAGACCGCTTCGAGGCTCTCCTCCGTGAACCACACGGGGGTGAGTTGTTCGACATCGACATCGGGCGTTCTGGTGAAGCTCAGATGGTCGCTGAACCAGTGGCCACGCGTCGCCTCGACGAATTGCGCCAGCCGATCGAGGTAATCGCCGTCGAGGGGAGCCGCCGTACCGACGGACAGGCCGACCCCGTGGGGAATGAGGGGGAACGCGTCGCCAAGCTCCAACAATCGCAGGAGCTTCTCCGGCGGTGCGTACAGATATTGGTCGGAGATGACTTCGAGAAAGTCGATCCGGTCGGCGTTGGCGACGATGTCCTGATGTAGCGCCGTGCGGTACCCCAGGCCGGCGCCGAGCCGTGGTAGAGCCTTGCTCATTGCATCCTCCTGTGGAAGCTTGTGAGGGTGCGGGCTGCGGTGCCGGCCTAGGGCCTGCGCGGCGTGGGCGGGAGGGCTGGTCAGTTCTCCATGCCGCAGCCCGTGCACCCACCGCAGCTCGAGCAGCTCGCGCAACCGGGGGCCTCGATGTCCGAAACGTTGCTGAGCGAAAGCTCCTCCATCTCGAACACGATGTTCTCCAAGGTCTCCATGTGATTCACCTCCCTCCCGCTGGCAGTTGCCGACCGGCGGCGCGGGCCGCGCCGCCGGGGTATCAGGGCGTGCCCTGGGCGGCGTCCTCCAGCACCACGACGCCCTCTCGGCGGAGGTCGACGAGGGCCCGGAGAACGTCGGCCTCCGCGGCTGGAGCCAACGCGGCCACCAGGTCACCGACGGTGCGGTGGCCGTCGCAGAGGTCGAGCAGCCGATAGGTGGCGGCGTTGAGCCGCAGCTCGCGGTGGTCGAGGTTCGGTCGGCGGACGAAGCAGACGACACTCCGCTCACCCGGCTGCGTGGTCCTGACGCCGACCGGGCCCGTCGGCTGACAGAACAGGTCGGTGACGTTGTGGTCGAACGACTCCACCCGGACCGTGCCGGCGCGACGGGGTGCCATCTGCCGCAGCAGCGCCGGGGAGAACCGGATGCCGGCGTGCCCGTCCCGGTCGTGTGGACCGTCCTGACTGGCCCAGAGCCGGGCCTGTTGGAAGCGCAGCGCGTCGGCCAGGTAAGCGGGACTGACGCCTGCGGCCAGCGCGGCTTGGTCGAGTCGTCGGGTCAGATGCTGACAGAACGCCTCCGCGGCGGCGAAGTCGCCGGAAGCGGCGTCGATGTCGCACGCCGCCTCGAACTCGGCGACGACGCCCGGCCACGCCGGCCCGAACAACTCGGCCAGTTTCGGCGTGAATTCGACCAGCAGGTCGGCCGTGGTGCGGGGTGCGGGAACCCGCCGAGCCGACGACTCGATGTCGACAAGCGACTCCCAGGCATCGGCGAAGGTCTCGAAGCTGTCGAAGTCGGCACCGAGCGCACCACCGGTCGCGCCGATGCGGGCGGCCCCCGCCGGGTCCCGAACGACGATCTCGAGCTGGGCCGCCAGCTTCTCGTGTTCCTTGGGGTCGGTGACGACCAGAACGTTGCCCTGGTCGGTGAGGCGGTGTGCGTACGACTGCTTTTCGAGGATCTCCCCGGAGAGCACCAGGCAGACGCCGCAGGCGAGCACCTCCCGCGGTACCACCGGGCCGTGGATGCCGATCGGGAAGTCCCGCTCCAGGAAGCACACGGCGTCGCAGGTGCGAATGAAGCGGCCGACCCGCCACGGCGGCACGAAGTCGAGAATCGTGGTCCGGTCGGCGAGGCCGGCGGCGCGGAGGTCGGCGCGCATCCGGTCCAACTGGGACCGCCCGCTGAGGAAGAGCGCGTTGAACCGGAGCCCGCGACCGGCGAGGACAGCCAGCGCGGCGATCAGGTCGAAGGTGCCCTTCCGGTCGCCGGGCTTGCCGTACATGCCGATCGTCGGCAACGCCGGATCGAACCGGGAGCCGAACTCGTCGATCGAGGCCGCGGCGATCTCCCCGGGGTCCAGGGGTACGGCCTCGGGTGAGAACGCCGACGTCGGTAGCGGGTACGGAGGCCCGAACCGCAGCGCCTCGCGGGCCACCCCCATGCCGAGGAAGCGGTGCACCAGAGACGGTTTGGTCACCACGGTGGCCGCCGACCGCAGGATCTCCTTGTAGACCGTTGCCAGCTCGGGCACGCGCATGAGCCGATCGAGGTCGCTGCCGGCGTGCTCGACCATCATCGGCGTGCCGGTGAACGTCGACGCCAGGTGACCGGCTACCACGTACGGCTCGAAGTAGTAGGCGACGATGAGTTCGCAGCCATTTTCGCGGATGGTTGCGGCGGCCAGGCCGGCCAGCTTCGACACGAACGGGTTGCTCGACGGGATGTGCGCCATTCGACGTGGCGTCATCGGCTCCGGACGAATCACTCTGACCGCGCCGCCGGTGGCCGGGAATTGCGGTTCGTAATCTGCCGCCTCGGCACCGTCGAGACGTTGCCGGAAACGTTCCTCGACCTCATTTGAATTGGTCACGACATAGACTTCGTGACCGCGTGAGGCCAGCGCTGCCGCGGCCCAGTAGTTCTGTGCGCTGACTCCGCCCTCGATCGGAGGATATTTTCCGACGAAACAGATCTTCAATGATCTACTCCTCCGATTCGACCGGGAGTCACAAGAGGCAGAGTAAAGGAGGTGGAGCGCCGCGTCAATGTATCAATTATTGCGAATCCCATGAGCGGGAATTCCGATTGGTGCATTTGTTTGACGATCTGCCTAAGCTCATCCGGTACCGGCCCCACCGCGCGGCAGCCGGATCTCCAACACCGCGTGACTGCGCCGCGGTCGCATTTGCACGAAGTTGTCGGCGATGCCATCGCGGGCGCGCATTTGGATGGCGAAAAGGGGAATGGCCCGGTTGAGCAGACTGGTCATCGTCAGGAACCGGCTGGTGATGTGTCCTGGGCGACCAGGGCTGCGGGTAACGGGACCGCTCGATGTCCCAGTACTCGGTGGTGCGGATGATGTGCACCTCGTCAGTGGGACCGAGCTGGATCTCCACCTCGTACCGGGTGGGCTCGTCCGGCTCGCCTACCGCAGGAAACGCCCGCTGTTCACATCGACCACCGTCCCGGTCATGAACTCGTTGACCGGGCTGGCCACGAACGCGACGGCCTGGGCGACCCGGCGGCTCGTCGCGTACGCCTGGAGCAGCAGGTTGCGTTGGGCGTAGTCGGGCGCCAGCGCGTCGATCGTGTCGCGGCCCATCGGCGTGATCGTGATGCCTGGTGCCACGCAGTTGACCCGGACCGCCGGGGCGAGTTCGCGGGCCATCGACCGGGTCAGGTTGACCAGTCCGGCCTTCGCGGCGGCGTAGTGCGGGTGGTGTGGCGCGCCGGTGTGGGCGGCGACGCTGGCCACGGTGGTGATGGAGCCGCCGGGCCGGATCGCCGGGGCGAGCGTCTGGAGGGCGAGGAACGGTCCGGTCAGGTTCACCTCGACCAGCTCGCCCCACTCGGCGGCGGTCACGTCGGCGAACGGCGTGACGATGTTCTTTCCGGCGCAGAGCACCACCAGGTCGAGTGGTCCGGTCTCGTCCACCGTGCGGCGCGTCGCGTCCGTCACCTCCGTACGCCGTGCCAGGTCCAGCGGCATGGCCCAGCTTCGGCGGCCGAGTTCGCGTACCCGGGTGGCGACCTGCTCGGCGCCGGCCACCGACTCGCGGTAGGTCACGGCCACGTCGCAGCCTTCGGTGGCGAACACCTCGGCCAGGTCCGCGCCGATGCCGCTGGAGCCGCCGATCACGAGCGCCGTCTTACCGGTGAGTTCGAGGTCCACGTGTCGATACTGGCACCCGCGAGGCGTCCGGGCAGGTCAGGGCAGCGGGGGAAGCCGGTAGACCGACACGTGGTTGCGGGACTCGGCGGTGAACTCGGCGCCGGTCCAGTCGGCGTGCCGGCTCTCCAGGGTGAAGCCGGCCAGCTCGCCCATCAGGTCCAGCTCGGAGGGCCAGATGTAGCGGTGCGGGGTGCGGAAGACACGCGCCTCCCGGCCGGCGCCGAAGCGGAAGTGGTGCGACACGACCTGCTGCCGCAGCACGTCGTAGGTGTCCAGGCCGATGTAGCCGGCCTCGGTGTGCCACACGGTCGCCTGCTGGCCCGGGGGGAGTTTGCGCAGCTCCGGTACCCACAGCTCGATCACGAACCGTCCGCCCGGCCGGAGGTGGCGGGCCGCGTTGCGGAAGCAGGCCACCTGCTCGGCCTGGGTGAGCAGGTTGGCGATGGTGTTGTAGATCAGGTAGACCAGGCTGAATTCGCCCGGCACGGTAGTGCCGGCCATGTCGCCGACCTCCACCGGGATCGTCGCCGCGTCGACCTTCGTCCGCAGCCGCTCCACCATCGGTACGGAGAGTTCGATCCCGCTGACCCGCACGCCGCGTTCGGCGAGGGGTACGGCGATCCGGCCGGTGCCGATGGCGAACTCCAGGGCCGGGCCGCCGTCGGCGAGCGCGGCGAGCCGGTCGACGGTCGGCCCGAGCACCTCCGGCGCGAACATCCCGCTGCCCGGCGTGTCGTAGTCCCGGGCGGCTTCGTCGTCCCAGATCTCCTCCTGGCGCATGCGCCTCACCGTGGCCGTCGACGCGGATGCTGTCGAACGCTTTTCCACAACCCGGCATGCCGAAATTGTTACCCTCCGTCAACGAGGGCGCTCAGGACGGCGTCAGGTCATGTCGGTACCCTGCTAAGCCGACCCGTCGCGACGACACATGAGGTATTCGTGAACGATCTTCGAGTGGTGGCATTCGACCTCGACGACACGCTGGCGATCTCCAAGTCCCAGATCGATCGTCGGATGGCGGACCTGCTCGGCCACCTGCTCACCGAAGTGGACGTTCTGATCATCTCCGGCGGCCGGTTCGAGCAGTTCCAGTCGCAGGTGCTGGCCCACCTCGACCTGACCGGGGAGCAGCGTGACCGGCTGCATCTGATGCCGACCTGCGGCACCCGCTACTACCGCTGGTCCGACGACGACTGGCGGCTGGTCTACGCCGAGGACCTGAGCGAGGCCGACAAGGCGCGCGTGATCGCCGCGCTCACCGAGTCGGCGCGGGCGCTCGGCCTGTGGGAGTCGAAGACCTGGGGCGACATCGTCGAGGACCGGGGCAGCCAGATCACGTTCTCCGCGCTGGGCCAGTCCGCGCCGCCGGCCGAGAAGTACGGCTGGGACCCGGACGGCAGCAAGAAGCAGCGGCTACGCGACGCGGTCGCCGCGAAGCTGCCCGAACTGGAGGTCCGTGGCGGCGGCTCGACCTCGATCGACGTCACCCGTAAGGGCGTGGACAAGGCGTACGGCATGCGGAAGCTGCTGGAACACCTCGACCTGAAGATCGACAACGTGCTCTTCGTGGGGGACCGGCTCGACGTGGGTGGCAACGACTACCCGGTCAAGGCGATGGGCATCCGCAGCGTGGCGGTCACCCGCTGGGAAGAGACCGCCGACTACGTCGAGACCCTGGTCGACGACCTGGTGAAGCGGCGCGCCGAGCGCGCCTGACCGACTGGCGCGCCTGACCGCCGGTTGCGGCGGGCAGGCGCGGCCCGGTCGCGGTGCGCGGCGTCCCGGTTCCGGAACCCGGAAGGCTGGCGAGATCGACGGGGATGAGGTAGGAACGGCGAGAGAGCGCTCTCCGTCCCATCACCGAACAGGCAGGCAGATGCGATCACCTGACCCCTCCCGCCGCCGCTTTCTCACGCTCACCGCCTCCGCGGCCTCCCTCACCTCGCTCACCGCACTCGGCCTCCCGGCCGGCGCCGCCGTCGCGTCCCCGGCCGCGCGCCCCGCCCGACCGGCCCACGAGCCCGACTTCGGCCCGAACGTCTTCGTCTACGACCCGAGCACGCCGGTCGCGGAGATCCAGTCCACGCTGGACCGGATCTTCGCCGCTCAGGAACGCAACGAGATGGGCCTCGACCGGTACGCCGTGCTGTTCAAGCCCGGCCGCTACGAGGTGGACGCCCGGCTCGGCTACTACACGACGGTGGCCGGTCTCGGCGCCCACCCGGACGACGTGGAGATCCACGGCGCGGTCCGGGTGATCGGCCAACCCGACCCGAACTCCCCGGCCGGGATCTCCGCACTCACCAACTTCTGGCGCTCGGCGGAGAACCTCGCCGTCACCCCGACCGACTGGTCGAACCAGTGGGCCGTCTCCCAGGCGTCGCCGATGCGCCGGGTCCACATCAAGGGCGTCCTCTGGCTGGAACCCGGCAACGGCGGCTACTCCAGCGGCGGCTACATCGCCGACTCCAAGGTGGACGACGTCACCATCAACGGGTCCCAGCAGCAGTGGCTCACCCGGGACAGCGAACTCGGTGGCGAGTGGACCAACGGCGTGTGGAACCAGGTCTTCTCCGGGGTGGTCGGCGCGCCCGCCCAGGGTTTCCCCGACCCGCCGTACACGACGCTGCCGACCAGCCCGGTGACCCGGGAGAAGCCGTACCTCTTCGTCGACGGCGCGGGCCGCTGGCGGGTGGCGGTGCCCCGCCTGCGCCGCGACACCGCGGGCACCACCTGGGCCGCCAGCGGCGCGCCGACGCCCTCGCTGCCGCTCACCGACTTCTTCATCGCCCGGCCCACCGACTCGGCGAAGCGGATCAACGCCGAGCTGGCCCGGGGCCGGCACCTGCTGCTCACGCCCGGCGTCTACCGGTTGGACCGGGCGCTGCGGGTCCGCCGCCCGAACACCGTCGTGCTCGGCCTCGGCATGCCCAGTCTCGCGCCGACCACTGGCGACGCGGCCCTGCGGATCGAGGACGTGGACGGGGTACGGATCGCCGGCGTGCTCGTCGACGCCGGGCCGGTCGAGTCCGACGTGCTGGTCGAGGTCGGCGGGCGGCACTGCCACCGGTCGCACGCCGGCAACCCGATCTCGTTGCAGGACGTCTTCTTCCGCATCGGCGGCCCCTACGCCGGGCGGGCGGAGACCAGCCTGGTGATCAACAGCCGGCACACGCTCATCGACAACATCTGGGCGTGGCGCGGCGACCACGGCAACCCGGGCACCATCGGCTGGACCGTCAACACCGCCGGCACCGGCGTGGTGGTCAACGGTGACGACGTGACCGCGTACGGGCTCTTCGTCGAGCACTACCAGCGTTGGCAGACCATCTGGAACGGCGAGCGCGGCCGGACCGTGTTCTACCAGAGCGAGCTGCCCTACGACCCGCCGAGCCAGGCGGCATGGCGCAGCCCGACCGGCAACGGCTGGGCGTCGTACAAGGTGGCCAACCACGTCCGCACGCACGAGGCGTGGGGTCTGGGCGTCTACGCCTACTTCAACCAGGGGGAGGACATCCGCTGCGACCGGGCGATCGAGGCGCCGCGCCGGGCCGGGGTGCGGTTCCACGACGCGATCACGGTGTTCCTGGACGGCAGCGGCGGGATCGAGCGCACCATCAACGACGTCGGCACCCCGGTCGTCGGCTCGTACGGCACCAGCCCGGTGATCAGCTACCCCTGACCGAGACGGGCGGCCCGGCCGGCGGCACGCCGGCCGGGCCGTGCCCGCTCAGGCCGCCAGCTGGTCCACGCGGGAGAGCACCTGGTCGACGAGGCCGTACTCGCGGGCTTCCTCGGCGGTGAACCAGCGGTCCCGGTCCCAGTCGCGCTGGATCTCCTCCAGCGTGCGCCCGCTGTGCTCGGCGATCAGCTCCTGCATGGTGCGCTTCACGTGCAGCATGTTCTCGGCCTGGATGGTGATGTCGGCGGCCGTGCCGCCCATCCCGCCGGACGGCTGGTGCATCATGATCCGCGAGTGCGGCAGCGCGAACCGTTTGCCCGCCGCCCCGGCGCAGAGCAGGAACTGCCCCATCGAGCCGGCCATCCCGAGCGCCAGCGTCGCCACGTCGTTCTTCACGTACCGCATCGTGTCGTAGACGGCCATGCCGGCGCTCACCGAGCCGCCCGGCGAGTTGATGTAGAGGAAGATGTCCCGCTCCGCGTCCTCCGCCGCGAGCAGCAGGATCTGCGCGCAGATCTGGTTGGCCGAGTCGTCGGTGACCTCGGTGCCGAGGAAGATGATCCGTTCCTTCAGCAGCCGTTCGAAGACCCGGTCGCCGAAGGCCGGCTGCCCGTCGTCCCGCATCCAGATGCCACCCATGACCGCCACCTCCGTAGCGCCGGCGGGCGGGGGACCGCCCGGCGATCCGGCGGTCTCCAGCGTCCGCCGGCCACCCCCGCGCGGCCCAGGCTTTCTGCCCGGGGCAGATCCGCCCTCGGCAGAAGCCGGGCCCGCGTCGACGCCGCGCCCGGACCGGCCTTCGCCCGCCCGAACCGCGAGCGCCAGGACCACGACCCGGTGCCACGTCGTGCCGGGGCCGCCGTCGGGCCGCCCGGGCCGTGACGCGGCGCTTGTGTCGTGACCGGCCGCCGTCGGGCCGCCCGGGCCGCGAGGCGGCGCTTATCTCGTGACCGACCGCCGTCGGGCCGTCCGGGCCGTGACGCGGCGCTTGTGTCGTGACCGGCCGCCGTCGGGCCGCCCGGGCCGCGAGCGCCGGGGCCGTGAGCCGGTGGCTACGCCGTGACCGGGCGTCGTCGGGCCGCCCAGACGCG
Source organism: Micromonospora sp. WMMD1128 (assembly GCF_027497235.1). Lineage (NCBI taxonomy): Bacteria > Bacillati > Actinomycetota > Actinomycetes > Micromonosporales > Micromonosporaceae > Micromonospora > Micromonospora sp. WMMD1128. The sequence continues at coordinate 5,683,782 of NZ_CP114902.1, read as the reverse complement.
TCGCCGGGCGAGTGCCGGTGAGGTACGCGGGCGCGGGCGGGCGGCCGGCGTCGGGATCAGCCAGATCCGGGTGCCGGTGCCGAGCAGCTCCGGCGTGCCGTGGCCGAGCGGCATGGGGGGCGGAGCCACCTGGCGCAGCGCGCCGCCGAGCAGCGGGGTCGGGTGGACCGGGCGGGCGGCGTACGCCGGCACCGGAATGTGCGGGCGGGCCGGGTGCGGGCCGGCCGGGCGGCGGGTGACGTGCAGTCGGGGCGGGCCGACCCGGAGGTGCGGGCCGCCGCGGGCGGCGGGCACCCGGTCGAGCCGGGCCGGCGGGACGCCGGAGCCGACCGGCGTGGGCCGCTCCCGGCGCAGCTCGTCCCGCGCCTCCTCCAGCAGGTCCGCGAGGTGGATGCCGAGCGCCCGGCAGATCGCGGCCAGCACCTCGGAGGAGGCTTCCTTGCGGCCACGTTCGACCTCGGAGAGATAGGGCAGGGAGACTCCTGCCGCCTGCGCCACCTCGCGCAGCGTGCGGCCCTGACGCAGGCGGATCCGCCGCAGCACCCCACCGATCACCCGTCGCAGCAACGACATGCCGGCCTCCTCGCGGTCGCCGTTCGCCGACGCCACCATCATGCCCCGTCCCGGCGACACGGACCGGCCCGGTCGGCGCCCCCGGCACCGGCCGGCCGGTCGCGGATCGGCGGCAGTCGGGATTCTCCCGGCAGAGTGTCGAGGTCCCGCGCCGCTCGTGCAGCGGGATCGGTTCCCCGCCCGCCGGGCCGGCTCGGGGCGTACCCGCTATCTTGAGGGCGTGCAGGCGACGGTGGCGGAGCGGGACCGACGGTGATCCATTTTCCCGCGCAACGGCGGGGGCCGCTGAGCGCGCTGAGCCTGCGCCTGCTCGCCGCGCTCGGGTTGGTCCTCGCCACGGTTTTCGTGGTCTGGCTCGACCGCGACGGCTACCGCGACACCAACGGCGACGGGCTCACCCTGCTCGACTGCTTCTACTACGTGGTGGTCTCGCTCTCCACCACCGGGTACGGCGACATCGCCCCGGCCAGCCCCTCGGCGCGCCTGGTGAACGTCCTGTTCGTCACCCCCGCCCGGGTGCTCTTCCTGATCATCCTGGTCGGCACCACCCTGGAAGTCCTGACCGAGCAGTACCGGACCGGCCGTCGCCTGTCGCGGTGGAGGAGAACCGTGAAGGACCACGTCATCATCTGCGGCTACGGCACCAAGGGGCGGAGCGCGGTCTCCGCGCTGCTGGAGAACGGGGCGGACAAGGCCAGGATCGTGGTGGTCGAGCGGAGCGCGGCGGCGTTGCGGCAGGCCACCTCGAACGGGCTGGTGACGATCGAGGGCTCGGCGACCCGCTCCTCCGTGCTGGAGGAGGCGCACGTCCGCACCGCCAAGGCGGTCATCATCGCGACCGACAGCGACGACGCCTCGGTGCTCGTGGCGTTGACCGTCCGGCAGCTCACCGCCGGTCAGGTCCGGATCATCGCGGCGGTCCGGGAGGCGGAGAACGCGCCGCTGCTCAAGCAGAGCGGTGCGCACCACGTGATCGTCTCGTCCGCGACCGCGGGCCGGCTGCTCGGCCTCTCCACCTCGGCTCCGCCGCTCATCGACGTGGTGGAGGATCTGCTCACTCCGGGCCAGGGCATGGCGCTGGCGATGCGTTCGGCCGAGCGGAGCGAGGTGGGACGTTCACCGCGTGAGCTGGATTCGCTGGTGATCGCGCTGGTCCGCCGGGGCAAGGTGATCACGTTGAGTGACCGCGCCGGCGCGCTGATCGAGACCGGCGACATGCTGGTCCACGTCCGCGACGACCGCCCCCAGGCGACCACCACGGCCTGACCCGGTCGACGACGAGCTGTTAAGCGGGGCCCCCTGCTCTACCGCAGGCGTTAAGCGGGGGCCCCTCCTTACACCGTCAGCAGGTTTCGGCGCAGGGGGGTGGGGCGCAGCCCTGGCTGGCCCGCCTCAGCAGGTCGTAGAGCAGGTTCCGCTCGTCGGGGGTCAGCGCGCTGAGCACGTCGTCCTCCGCGCCGGCGAGCCCGCACTCGGCCTCGCGGAGCCGCGTCGTGCCGGTGCCGGTGAGGCTCACGACGTGCCGGCGGCGGTCTTCCGGCGAGCGGCGTCGCTCGACCAGGCCGGCGGCCTCCAGCTCGTTGAGCAGCCCGACCACGTTCGTGCCGTCGAGCTGCAACGTCGCGGCGAGCCCCTGTTGGCTGATGCCGCCGGAGTCGCGCAGCACGGTGAGTGCGACCAGGTGCCGGGGGCGCAGGCCGAGCGGCGTCAGCGCCGACTCCGAGCGCAGCTGCATTCGCCGGGCCAGGTGCTGGAGCAGCGGCCCGGAGCGGCGCTCCGACTCGTGGGTGGGCCCGGCTGACATGTGACCCAGTCTACGCGGAGCAGGGAACATCCATCTGCTATAAATAGTTGGCGCTACACAAACGATCTGCGGAGGAGCAGCAATGGCACACCTGTTGCACATCGACTCGAGCATCACCGGGGAGCGGTCGGTCAGCCGCCGTCTCACCGCCCGCGCGGCGGACGCCTGGCACGCCGCCCACCCGGACGGCACGGTCACCTACCGGGACCTCGGCCGGGACCCGCTGCCGCACCTCGACGCCGCCGGCGGCCTCGCCCGGGCGGTGCCGCCCGACCAGCACACTCCGGCGCAGCGCGAGTCGTGGCGGCTCAGCGAGGAGCTGGTGGCCGAGGTGAAGGCGGCCGACACCGTCCTGCTCGGCCTGCCGCTCTACAACTTCGGTCCGCCGAGCAGCGTGAAGGCGTGGGTCGACCACCTGATCGCGCCCGGCATCGCGCTCGACCCGGACACCGGGGCCGGGCTGCTCGGCGGTCGCCAGCTCATCGTGTTCGGCACCCGGGGCGGCGGTTACGGCGCGGGCACCCCGCGGGCGGGCTGGGACCACGCCGAGCCCTGGCTCCCGCACGGACTGTCGCGTACCGGCCTCGAACCGCGCTTCATCTCGGCCGAGCTGACTCTCGCCCCGGTCAACCCGGCGATGGCCGAGCTGATCCCGCTGTACGAGGCGAGCCTCGCCGCCGCCGAGCGGGCCATCGACGAGCTGTGGGTGCCGGCCGCGGCGGTCGCCTGAGCCGCGTTGACGCCGAGAAGGGCGGGCCGTTCCGAGGGGAACGGCCCGCCCTTCCGTGCGGATCAGCGGTGACTCAGAGGATCGTCCAGGTGTCGCCGCCGGCGAGCAACGCCGAGAGTTGCTCCTCCGGGGCCTGGTCGACGCCGGCCCGGGCCGACGCGACCTGCTCCTGCACCACGCTGTCGTAGGAGGGGCGGCGCACCGACCGGAACACCCCCATCGGCGTGTTACGCAGGTCGAGCCCGGGCAGCCGGGACAGCGCGAAGGCGTACGCCGGGTCGGCGACCGTGGCGTCGTGCACGACGATCTCCTCCGCCGGGGTGACCGCGGTCTCCCGGACCTCAAGCCCGAAGCCGCCCGGCGGGTGGACGACGCAGAACTGCCCGCCTGCGCCGAACGTGATCGGCTGCCCGTGCTCCAACCGGATCAGGAAGTCGTCCCGGGTGGCCGGCTCCTTCAGCGGCTCGAACGCGCCGTCGTTGAAGATGTTGCAGTTCTGGTAGATCTCCACGAACGCGGAGCCCTGGTGCTCGGCGGCGGCCCGCAGCACCGACTGGAGGTGCTTGCGGTCCGAGTCGAGGGTCCGGGCCACGAACGTGGCCTCGGCGCCGAGCGCCAGCGACAGCGGGTTGAACGGCGCGTCCGCCGAGCCGAGCGGCGTCGACTTGGTGATCTTCCCGACCTCCGAGGTCGGTGAGTATTGTCCCTTGGTCAGCCCGTAGATCCGGTTGTTGAACAGCAGGATCTTCAGGTTGACGTTGCGGCGCAGCGCGTGGATCAGGTGGTTGCCGCCGATCGAGAGCGCGTCGCCGTCACCGGTGACCACCCACACCGACAGGTCCGGCCGGGACACCGACAGGCCGGTCGCGATCGCCGGGGCACGGCCGTGGATCGAGTGCATGCCGTACGTGTTCATGTAGTACGGGAAGCGGGACGAGCAGCCGATGCCCGAGATGAAGACGGTGTTCTCCCGGGGGATGTTCAGCTCCGGCATGAAGCCCTGCACGGCGGCCAGGATGGCGTAGTCACCGCAGCCGGGGCACCAGCGCACCTCCTGGTCGGACTTGAAGTCCTTCGCGGTGAGCTTCAGGGCGACGGGCTCAGACATTCTTCAGGACCTCTTCCAGCATCGTCTCCAGCTCGGCGGCGGTGAACGGCAGGCCGCGGACCTGGTTGTAGCCGATCGCGTCGACCAGGTATCGGGCCCGGATCACGTGGGCGAGCTGGCCGAGGTTCATCTCGGGAATGACCACCTTGTCGTAGGCGCGCAGCACCTCGCCGAGGTTGGCCGGCATCGGGGCCAGGTGCCGCAGGTGCGCCTGGGCCACCGGGAACCCGCGCTGGCGCAGGCCCCGGCAGGCGGCGCCGATCGGGCCGTACGTCGAGCCCCAACCGAGCACCAGCACCCGGGCGTCGCCGTCCGGATCCTCCACCTCGACGTCCGGCACCGGAATGGTCTCGATCCGGGCCGCCCGGGTCCGCACCATGAAGTCGTGGTTCGTCGGGTCGTACGAGATGTCGCCGGTCTTGTCGGCCTTCTCCAGGCCGCCGATCCGGTGCTCCAGCCCGGGGGTGCCGGGCACCGCCCACGGACGGGCCAGGGTCTGCGGGTCGCGCAGGTAGGGCAGGAACGTGGTGCCGTCCTCGCCGTTGGGGCGGGTGGCGAACTCGACCCGCAGGTCGGGCAGCGACTCCACGTCCGGCAGCAGCCACGGCTCGGAGCCGTTCGCCACGTAGTTGTCCGACAGCAGGATGACCGGGGTGCGGTAGGTGAGCGCGATCCGGGCCGCCTCCAGCGCCGCGTGGAAGCAGTCCGACGGGGACTTCGGCGCGATCACCGCGACCGGCGCCTCGCCGTGCCGCCCGTACAGGGCCATGTTCAGGTCGGCCTGCTCGGTCTTCGTGGGCATGCCGGTGGACGGCCCGGCGCGCTGCACGTCGACGATGACCAGCGGCAGCTCCAGCGCCACCGCCAGGGAGATCGTCTCGCTCTTCAGGGCCACGCCCGGGCCGCTCGTGGTGGTGACGCCGAGCGAGCCGCCGTACGAGGCGCCGAGGGCCGCGCCTACCGCCGCGATCTCGTCCTCGGCCTGCATGGTGACCACGCCGAACTTCTTGTGCTTGCTCAGCTCGTGCAGGATGTCCGAGGCCGGCGTGATCGGGTACGCGCCGAGGAACACCGGCAGCCCGGAGCGCACCCCGGCGGCCACCAGGCCCAGCGACAGCGCCGCGTTGCCGGTGATGTTGCGGTAGGTGCCGGCCAGCATCCGGGCCGGCTTGACCTCGTACCGGACGGAGAAGTCCTCGGTGGTCTCGCCGAAGTTCCACCCGGCCCGGAACGCGGCCACGTTCGCCGCCACCAGCTCCGGCCGGGCGGCGAACTTGCGCTCCAGGAACCGCAGCGTCGAGGCGTACGGGCGGGAGTACATCCAGCTCAGCAGCCCGAGCGCGAACATGTTCTTGGCCCGCTCGGCATCCTTCTTGGACACGTCGTGCTCGGCCAGCGCGCCGATCGTCATCGAGGTGAGCGCGACCGGGTGCACCGCGTAGCCGTCGAGCGAGTCGTCGTCGAGCGGGCTGCTCGCATAGCCGACCTTGGCCAGGTTGCGCCGGGTGAACTCGTCGGTGTTGACGATGATGTCCGCCCCGCGCGGCAGGTCGGCCAGGTTGGCCTTGAGCGCCGCCGGGTTCATCGCCACCAGCACGTTCGGGGCGTCGCCCGGGGTCAGGATGTCGTAGTCGGCGAAGTGCACCTGGAAGCTCGACACGCCGGGCAGCGTGCCGGCGGGGGCGCGGATCTCGGCCGGGAAGTTGGGCAACGTGGAGATGTCGTTGCCCAACTGCGCCGTCTCCGAGGTGAACCGGTCGCCGGTGAGCTGCATGCCGTCGCCGGAGTCACCGGCGAACCGGATGACCACCCGGTCCAGCTGACGGATCTGCTTGGTCACTCCACGCACCTCGCTTCGCTGAGCGCCGTCGCCCACACCGGCACGGCCCGCTCCGTTTCTCACGTCAGAGCCTACGTCGGACGGTTAGGGCGGCCTTGGTGGAGGTCCGACGTGTGGGACTCGTTTGCGCAGGTGTATGCCCCGCTTTGCGGGCTTTAGTACCCCACCCCGTAATCCAACTCACCAAGATTTAGGGGGGTGTCAGCGGTCCGCGGTGGGGTCCGCCACGGTGATGTCGCTGCGGCGCCGCAGCGATCGGGTGGCGAGTGTCAGCGCGAACACGACGAGCAGCCCCGACATGACGATCAGGACGATCGCGATCCGGCGCGCCGGCGTACCGGGTCCGCCGGACCGCCCGGCCACGGCGCGCATGCCCTGCGATGCGGTCGGGGCGGGGTCCGTGCTGACCTGCGCCCCCAGCGGTCCGGCGGCCGGCTGGGGCTGGGTTGGCGGCGGGGGCTGCACGGGCGGCACGACCGGTGGTTGCGCCGGGGCGGTGGTGGTCGGCGCGGTGGTGGTCGGCGTCGTCGTCGGCGGGGCCGGTGCCGTCGTCGTCGGCGGTGCCGTGGTGGCGGCCGGCGCCGCGGGCGTGGTGGGTGTCGGGGCCTCCTCGGTCGGCGGCGCCGGCGCCGTGGTGGTCGTCGCCGCCTCGGTGGGCGTCGGCTCGGTCGGCTCGCCGCCGGGATCGCCGCCCGGGTCGCCGGGCACGTCCGGGCCGGCCGCCCGGACCACCCCGGCCGGCGGCGCGGGGGTGGCCGCGGCCCATCCCGGTGCCACCGCGACGACCGCTGCGGCTGCGGCGACCAGCGCGGGCGCGAACAGCGCGAGGGTACGGCGGGGCGCGCGGGCGCGGGTCATCTGACCTCCGGGGCGGTGACGAGGTCTCATTATTCGGTCACAGTTGCCATCCGGCACCAGTCCCGCCAGGAAACAAATTCGTAACGTGTTCGAGACGCCTCGACGGGACCGGTACGCTCCGGTCGTGACCGGATATCTCGGCTCGTACGCCACGCTCGGTCTGCTGTTGCTCGCCGCCGTGCTCTTCTTCGTCACGGCGTTCTCCGCGAACCGGGTGTTACGTCCGGCCCGTCCGGCCGAGCCGTGGGGCAAGCGGGCCCCGTACGAGTGCGGGCTCGACCCGGTCGGCGGCGACTGGGCCCAGATGCAGATCCGCTACTACGTCTATGCCTACCTCTACGTCCTGTTCGCGGTGGAGGCGGTCTTCCTGTTCCCGTGGGCACTCGTCTTCGACCGCCCCGGGTTCGGCGCGACCACGGTGGTGGAGATGGGCGTCTTCGTGGCGATCGTCGCGCTCGGCATCCTCTACGCCTGGCGGCGTGGCGTCCTGCGCTGGACGTGAGACCTAGGGACTGTGTCGAAGTCGGTCACAGCCACTCGTTGATCGCGGCGATGTGCACGGTGGCCTCGTAGCGGACGGCGAGTTTGTCGAAGCGGGTGGCCACGGCGCGGTGGCGTTTGAGGCGGTTGATGCCGCACTCCACGGCGTGACGCTGCCGGTACCGCTGGGGGTCGAAGGCCGGTGGCCGGCCGCCCTTGGACCCCTTCTTACGCCGGTTCGCGTCCTGGTCGGCCTTCGACGGGATCGTCGCGGCGATCCCACGTCGACGCAGGTAGCGGCGGTTGGCCTTCGACGTGTACGCCTTGTCGGCCAGGACCCGGTCCGGGCGGGTCCGGGGCCGGCCACCGCCGAGGCGGGGCACCCGGATCCCGTCGAGCACCGGGATGAACTGCGGGCTGTCCCCGCGCTGCCCGGCGGTCAACACGATCGACAGCGGCTTCTGCCCCTGCTCACATGCCAGGTGCACCTTCGTGGTCAGCCCACCGCGCGAGCGACCGAGCGCGTGGTCGTCCGGTTCGACCGTGACCCCGCCCGGCGGCTCGACCTGCAGATCCCCCTTTTACGCGCCCCCGCAGCGTGCTGATGCGCCCGAGCGACCGTCGAGTCCACCGACACGTCCCACACGACGCGTCCACCCCCGTCAGCCAGGGCCTGCAACACGGTCAGGATCTTCGCCCAGGTCCCATCGCGCTGCCAACGCCGGAACAGCGCGTACACCGCCGCCCAGGACCCGTAACACTGCGGGACGTCCCGCCACGGGGCGCCAACCCGTACCCGCCACCGAATCCCATCAATGAGCTGCCGTTTCGTCCATGTCGACGGCCGACCTGGCCGACGCCCCGCAGGCAGCAACGGCTCCAGCGCCGCCCACTGTGCGTCGGTCAGGTCATGCCGCCTCGTCACCGCTAGGCTGTCCACGAGGTCTCCGGTGTTCGGGTTCTGCTTGGTCGCTGAACCAGATACCGGAGACCTCGCTACATCTCGAACACCGACACGCCAAGACCCTCACCCAACAACTCAAGCCCCGGGCACCGACTTCGACACAGGCCCTAGGCGAGCCCGCGACGGGTCGCAGCCGGCGGCCGGTCCCCCCGGATCGACGCCACCATGTCCAGCACCCGCCGGGTCTCGCGGACCTGGTGGGCGCGGAACACCCGGGCGCCGAGCCAGGCCGAGATCGCGGTGGCGGCGAGCGTCCCCTCCAACCGCTCGGCCACCGGCAGGTCGAGCGTCTCGCCGATGAAGTCCTTGTTCGACAGCGCCACCAGCAGCGGCCAGCCGGTGTCGGCCAGCTCGGCCAGCCGCCGGGTGATCTCCAGTGAGTGCCGGGTGTTCTTGCCGAAGTCGTGCGCCGGGTCGATCAGGATGCCGTCCCGGCGTACCCCCAGCCCGGCCGCGCGGTCCGCCAGCCCGGTGACCGTGGTGACCACGTCGGCCACCACGTCGTCGAAGGCCGCCCGGTGCGGCCGGGTCCGCGGCGCCAGCCCGCCGGCGTGCGAGCAGACCAGCCCGGCGCCGGTCGCCGCGGCGACCTCGGCCAGCGCCGGGTCCGCCCCCGACCAGGTGTCGTTGAGCAGGTCCGCGCCGGCCGCGACGGCCTCCACCGCCACCTCCGCCCGCCAGGTGTCGATCGAGACGACCACCTCCGGAAAGGCGGACCGGACCGCGGCGATGGTGTCCACCGTCCGGCGGATCTCCTCGGTCACGTCGACCTCGTCGCCCGGTCCGGCCTTCACCCCGCCGATGTCGATGATCTCCGCGCCCTCGGTCACCGCCCGCTCGACCGCCCGCAACGCGCTGTCCCGGGCGAAGGTGGCGCCCCGGTCGAAGAACGAGTCCGGCGTACGGTTCACGATCGCCATCACCACCAGCTCACCCGGCGTGAAGGTCCGCCCGCCGAGCCGCAAGCTCCCCGCCATACCCGTCCCTCCCTCGTACCCACGCGCCCCTCGACACGGCGACGCTCCGAGATCTTGGTACGAAACTGCCCCTCCGGGGGAACTTTCGTCCCAAGATCTTCGCGTTTTTCGCCACTTCGTTCCGGACCGGAGGCTCCGGAGGGCTCGCCCGATTGCGGCCCGCATGCCACGATCTCTGCATGGGTCAGGTTCTGCTCCTCTTGGTCGTCGCGCTGACCGTCGCGGCTGTGGTGTTCGGAGTGACGGTGCTGGTCTCCGGACGGGATCCGGGCTTGGTGCCGGCCGAGCCGGACGGGCGGTCGGTGCCGCTGCCGGGCGCGCGCCCGCTCGGCGAGTCGGACGTGACCGGGGTCCGGTTCGACACCGCGCTGCGCGGATACCGGATGGCCCAGGTCGACGCGGCGCTTCGGCGGGCCGCCTACGACATCGGCTACAAGTCCGAGCTGATCGGCGTGCTGGAGGCCGAGAACACCGCGCTGCGGGAGGGGCGGACCGAGGACGCCGACGCGCTGCGCCAGGCTCGCGAGGAGGCCGCCGCGACGAGCCTCGAAGCCGATCCGTCGGACGCCGATCCGTCGAGCACCGGGCCGGTGGTCATCGACCTGTCGGCGCCCGAGTCACCGGCCACCGCCGAGGCGGGCGTGGCGGAGGCGCCGGCCGCCGCCGCGGTGGAGGACACCACCTCCCCCGCGACCGGGGCCGCACCGGCGCCGGCCGGTGAGAGCGTGCGCACGACCGACGCCGACGACCGGGAACGCGGGGCGCCGCTCCGCTCGGAGTCGGCGTGACCGGCGCGGAGGGCTCCGCCGGCTTCACCGAGGCGGCCCAGCCGGGTGCCGCCGAGGTCACCGCCACGGTGATCGTCGACGCGCCGGCCGAGCGGGTCTTCGCCGCCCTGACGGCGTGGGAACGGCAGTCGGACTGGATCCCCTTCACCACGGTCCGGGTGGTCGAGGGGGACGGCGGCGAGGGGAGCCTGGTCGAGGCGGTCACCGCGCTCGGTCCGGCCGCGCTGCGCGACGAGATGCGTGTGGTCCGGGTCGACGCGCCGTACGAGGTCGGCGTCGTCCACTGCGGCAAGCTGCTGCGCGGGCCGGGCGTGCTGCGGTGCACCCCGATGGAGCGGGGCCGAACCCAGGTGGTGTGGCACGAGTGGTTCCACCTGCCGGGCGGTGCGGCCGGCCGGGTCGCCTGGCCGCTGCTCTGGCCCGGCCCGAAGGTCAGCCTGACCCAGGCGTTGAAGCGGTTCGCCCGGTTGGTCGAGCAGGGCCGCCTGCCCTGAGCTGGCAATCCAGCCTGTCGGTGCCCTGACCTACGGTGTACGGCGTGACTGACCTGGTGACCGGTGCCGACGGCCTGCCCCGCTGCGCCTGGGGAGCGAGCACCATCGACTATGCCGTCTACCACGACGAGGAGTGGGGCCGGCCGCTGCGCGGCGACGACGCGCTCTACGAGCGGCTCACGCTGGAGGCGTTCCAGTCCGGCCTGTCCTGGCTGACCATCCTGCGCAAGCGGCAGGCGTTCCGGCTCGCGTTCGACGGGTTCCGGATCGAGAAGGTGGCCGACTACGGCGAGGCGGAGGTGGCGCGGCTGCTGGCCGACGTCGGGATCGTCCGCAACCGGGCCAAGGTCGAGGCGGCCATCGCCAACGCCCGCGCCGCGCTGGAGCTGCCCGAGGGCCTCTCCGCGCTGCTCTGGTCGTTCGCGCCTCCGCCCCGGCCGACGCGCCCCCGGTCCTTCGCCGAGGTGCCGGCGCTCACCCCGGAGTCCACCGCGATGGCCAAGGCGCTCAAGAAGCGGGGCTTCCGCTTCGTCGGCCCGACCACGGCGTACGCGCTGATGCAGGCCACCGGCATGGTCGACGACCACCTCGCCGGCTGCCACTCCAGCGGTGACCGGGCCGGGGTGTGACGACGCGGCGTGATGGGATTGGGGCATGACCGACACCGAGCCGCGGACGAGCGGGACGACCGACGGTGACCCCACGGCGGGCGCCTGGGCGGTGCTGCTGCCCGCCGAGCGCTACCAGGCCGAGCGGCTGGTGCACCACGACGTGCTGGAGCTGACCGGGCTGCCGGGGGCGGGCCGGCCCCGCCCCGGTGACCGGGTGGCGGTGCTGATCGAGGCGCCGTTGCGGCTGGTGGCGCTCGGCCGGGTCGCCCGGCCCGGCACCGGGGGCCGGGAGGATCCGGACGACCCGCAGTCCGACGCGACGGGCGGGGCGTTCGTGGTGACGTACACCCGACGGGCGCTCGACGAGCCGGTGGCGGTCGACGGCCCGGCCCCCGACGGGCCGGTGGCCGCGCTCGACCCGGCGCGGTGGCGGGCGTTGGCCGACCGGATCGGCCCGCCGCCGGCCCGGCGCACCTGGCTGGTCAGCCTGGACCTGCCGATCGAGGCGGCCTCGCGGGCGGAGGCGGTCCGGATCTTCTGGTCGTACGTGCAGGAGTTGGGGCCGCGCGAGCTGCCCGCGTTCGTCTCGCCCGCCGGCGACGAGTTGGCCATGCAGGCGTTCGTGCTCGGCGCCGAGGCCAACCAGGACCCGGAGGAGGACGACTAGCGGCCCTCGAAGACCGGCTTCCGCTTGCCGACGAAGGCCATCGTCGCGGCCCGGTGGTCGGCGGTGGCCCCGCAGATCGCCTGCGCCTGCGCCTCGGCGGCAAGCGCGTCGGCCAGGGTGCCCGCGTCGGCGACGGAGAGCTGGCGCTTGATCGCCCCGTAGGCGACGGTCGGGCCGGCGGCGAGCCGGGTGGCCAGTTCCTGCGCCGACGGGAGCACCTGCTCGTCGTCGTCCACCAGCCGGGTGAGCAGGCCAAGCCGGCAGGCGTCCTCGGCACCCACCGGTTCGGCGAGCATGAGCAGCTCGACCGCCTTGGCGTGGCCGACGAGGCGGGGCAGCGTCCAGGAGGCGCCGGTGTCGGCGGCGAGCCCGACGCCGGCGAACGCCATCAGGAACCGGGTCTTCGGGCCGCCGATGCGGAAGTCGGCCAGGAACGCCAGCGAGGCGCCCGCGCCGGCGGCCATTCCGCGTACCGCCGCGACCACCGGCTTGGGCAGGTTGGCCAGCCGGGCGGCGATCGGGTTGTAGTGCGCCCGGACGGTGCCGAGCGGGTCGGTGTCCGCCGACTCCAGCGTCTGCACGTGCTCCCGCAGGTCCTGCCCGGCGCTGAACGAACCGCCCGCGCCGGCCAGCACCACGGCCCGGCAGGAGCGGTCGGTCTCCAACTCGGCCAGGGTGTCCCGGAGCGCCTCCTTGAGCGCCACGTCGAGCGAGTTCATCGCCGTCGGGCGGTTCAACGTCAGGGTGACGACGGCGTCGGTGCGGTCGACGAGCAGCGGCTCGGTCACGTGTCTAACGACCCTTCTGTCGGGCGAGGCGGTTGCCGGCGTCGAGGCACTGCTCGACGTACCGGTCGGCGGCGGGCCGGAGCCGGGCCGCGTGCCGGTCGAAGAACCCGGCCGCGCTGGTGCCCGGCCAGCGCTCGGGGAGCAGCGCCGGTGGGAGCTGCGGGTCCCGGAACAGGAACGTACGCCACGCGTGCACGAGTCGGAACCGGGCCGCGTACGCCTCCTCGTCGCCGCTGCGTACCGTGACGCCGTGCAGCAGCGGTTTCTGTTCGGCGACGAAGCGCTCGTACGCCCGGCCGATCTCGGCCAGGTCCCAGGCGCGACGGACCACGCCCATGGCGCCGGGGGTGCCGGCGGCGTGCGCGGCGGTGAACCGCTCGAAGCGCACACCCGCCTCGGCGAGCAGCAGGTCGACGTCCTCACCCGGACGGGTGGCCACCCAGGTGCAGTCGTCGAGGGTGCCGTACCCGAGGAAGCTGAGGTTGGCGGCGAGCCGCTGCCGGTCCCGGCGCGACGGGGGCGCCGTGAGGACGATGAGATCGAACCGTCCGTCCCAACTGTGCCGGCCGGTCCGGTAGATCCGGGAGGCCGCCTCGTCCAGTCGACGACCCGCTTTCGGGGTGATCGAATACCCGGGTCCGGAGGCGAGCCGCAGCGGTTCCAGCCAGCCCTGGCGCACCATCCGGGAGACCGCGGTGCGCACGGCCGGTGGGGCTATCCCGAGCGGTGCCAGCAGCTTGACCAGGGCAGCGACGGGCGCGCGGCCACCCCTGGCGCGGAGGTGGTCGCCGTAGAGGTCGAAGAGTGCCGACCGTGCCTGCATGACCGCACATTGTGACAGGCCTATCCAAGATAAGCTAGGTGCTGTTACATCAATACTGCTTCGGTTTGGGTCCGGCGGTGTTCATCAGGGAAAATCGTTTGTTGACGCCTCCGCGACGGTTGCGGCTGGCGATTGGCGAATGTGGCTGTGGGGCAACCCACCGACCCTGGTGTAGGTCTGAGGGGAGACAACATGGCGGCGATGAAGCCGCGGACGGGCGACGGTCCGCTGGAAGTCACCAAGGAGGGCCGGGGCATCGTCATGCGGGTCCCGCTGGAGGGTGGTGGCCGGCTCGTCGTCGAGATGACTCCCGACGAGGCCACCGCACTGGGTGACGCGCTGAAGGCGGCCGCCGGCTGATTCGAGGAGCAATCCGCACGACCTCCGGTCGTGCGGGCGGTTCGTCCTACCCTGAGCCACCGGCTTGGCCGGTGGCTCAGGGCCTTCATCGGCCGGTGAGTGGCAACCTGTCCGCCTTGAAGCATTTTCGGAGGTACGTTCCAGCGTGCTGGCCATTCGTCTGGTGAGCGGGTCCACGGGACCCGACGCCCTCGTCCTGCCCGTTCGTCCCGGTGCCCCGGACGCCCCGCCCGAGGTGGTGCCGACCGCGACCACGCCCGGCGACGACATCCGGGCCGAGGTGGCCGCGCTGCTGCCGGTCGCCCGCCACACCGGCGCCGCCGGTGAGATACGCGAGCACCTGCGTCCCGGCGGCGCCCCGAGCCGCCTCTGGCTGCTCGGTGTCGGCGACGGCGACGAGCGGGACTGGCGGTCCGCGGGGGCCGCGCTGGCCCGCGCCGCGAAGGATGAGACGCAGATCACCATCGCGCTGCCCGAGCGGGTCGAGGCGGCGCCGTCCGGCCGGGTCGAGGCGGCGCCGTCCGGCCGGGTCGAGGCGGCGCTGCGCGGACTGGCCGAGGGGCTGCTGCTCGGCTCCTACCGCTTCCGCCTCACCGAGACCGGCGCCCGGCCCGCCGCCCTGGCCCGGGTCGACGTGCTGGTGGCCGATCCGGACGCGCTCGCCGACACGCTGGCCGCCGCCCGGGCCACCGCCGAGATGACCCGGCTGGCCCGGGACCTCACCAACACCCCGTCCTCGACGAAGCACCCGGAGTGGTTGGCCGACCAGGTGGCCGCCGCCGCGTCCGGGCGGCCCGACCTGCACCTGCGGGTCCGCGGCCCGGAGGAACTGGCGGCGGAGGGCTTCGGCGGCATCCTGGCCGTCGGCGCCGGGTCCGCGCGGAGCCCGCGCCTGGTCGAGCTGGACTGGCGGCCGGCCGACGCGCGCACCCACGTGGTGCTGGTGGGCAAGGGCATCACGTTCGACACCGGCGGGATCTCGATCAAGCCGGTGCCGGCGATGAAGCTGATGCGCAAGGACATGGCCGGCGCCGCCGCGGTGCTCGCCGCGACGCTCGGCGCGGCCGAGCTGCGCCTGCCGGTACGGGTCACCACGCTCGCCCCGCTCGCCGAGAACATGGTCAGCGGCTCCGCCTTCCGGCCGGGCGACGTCATCCGGCACTACGGCGGGCTGACGAGCGAGAGCACCAACTCCGACGCCGAGGGGCGGCTGGTGCTGGCCGACGCACTGGCGTACGCGGTCCGGGAGCTGAAGCCCGACCTGCTCGTCGACCTGGCCACGCTGACCGGGGCGAACGCGGTTGCCCTGGGGAAGCGGCACGCGGCGCTCTACAGCGACGACGACGACCTGGCCACCGACCTGCTGGCCGCGATCAATGCGGCCGGCGAGGGCGCCTGGCGGATGCCGCTGACCGACGACTACCTGGAATATCTCGCCAGCGACATCGCCGACCTGCACAGCTCCCCGGCTCGGGGCGCCGGCTCGGTGGTGGCGGCGCTCTTCCTCCGCGAGTTCACCGGCGACCTGCGGGGCCGCTGGGCGCACCTGGACATGTCCGCCCCGTCGTGGTCCGACGACGTGCACGGCGAGCTGGTCAAGGGCGCCACCGGCTGGGGCGTACGCGGTTTGCTGCGCTGGCTGGCGACGCTGGGCTGATTCCGGCGTTCAGGGAACGCCGGGCTGGCCTCAGCTTTTCACGGCGGCGAGCAGGCCGTGGCCGACCGGCAGCAGCGCGGGCACCCAGTGCTCCGACTCGCGGATGGCCTTGATGGTCTCCCGCACGGTGACCGTCTCCACGTCCCGGGCGGCCGGATCGCCGATCCGGCCGGCGGCCAGCGCGCCGTTGAGCGCGAGCACCCCGCCGGGGCGCAGCAGCCGCAGCGCGGCGTCCACGTACGCCGCGAAGCCGGTCGCCGCCGCGTCCGCGAAGACCAGGTCGTAGACGCCGTCCGCGAGGCGCGGCAGCACGTCGAGCGCCCGGCCCGTGATGATCCGGGTACGCCCCGACGGGACGCCCGCCTCCTGGAACAGCCGCCGGGCGATGCGCTGGTATTCGACCTCCACGTCGATCGTGGTGAGCACGCCGTCGGGGCGCATGCCCCGCAGCAACCAGACGCCACTGACCCCGGTGCCGGTGCCGATCTCGACCACCGCGCGGGCGTTGCCGGCGGCGGCGAGCAGTCGCAGCGCGGCGCCGGCGCCGGGCGTCACCGCCTCCACGCCCACCTCGTGGGCGAGGGCGCGGGCCGTGCGCAGCACGATGTCCTCGGTGACGTACGACTCGGCGAACTGCAGCGCCTGGGCCGTCGAACTGCCGTGACCGGCGACCGTGGCGATGGGACACCTCCGGGTGCGGGGCTGGTGCGAGGGGTCGGGTGGGCACTGTGAGCGTAGAGCCGGGCCGGTACCCGCGCAGCCGCGAGTCGGCCGTCGGACGATCACGGGGGGGCAACCCCTGACTCCACCCGTGCCGTTCGTGCAATCCTGGATGGGTCCCGCGCGTCTCGGTCGTCCGGCTCCGCCGGCGTCCGGCGTGGGACGCGCGGGACGAAGTGGGAGGCACGGACGTGACCGACGGCTGGGACTGGCGCCAGCCCGGCGGGGCCGGGGCGCCGGGGGGAGGCCCGTCACCCGGGCAGCCGCCGCAGGGCGCCGGGGGCGGTACGACGTCGCCCTGGTGGTCCGACGCGCTGGCCGACCCGTGGCGGGATCCGTACGCGCCCGCGGCGGTGGTGGTGCCGGCTGCCGCGCCCGCCGGGTCCGGTGAGCCGGAGCCGGTCACCGATCCGGACCAGCCGACCCGGCCGGGGCTGCGCCAGGTGGTGCTGATCTCGTTGATCTCCGCGCTGCTTGCCGGTTCGCTCGGCAGCGCCCTGACCTACGCGTTCCTGCGCGGCGGGGACGTGCCGACGCTCGGCGCGCAGACCGGCCAGGCCCCGGCGCTCGCCCAGCGCAAACCCGAGTCACTGGCCGGGGTCGCCGAGCGGGTGCTGCCCAGCGTGGTCACCATCCGGGTGGCCAGTTTCGGCGGGACCAGCGAGGGCTCCGGCTTCGTGGTGAGCACCGACGGGCACATCATCACCAACGACCACGTGGTCGCGGACGGCCCGGGCAAGGCCACGGTGCTGTTCAACGACGGCAGCACCGCCGCCGGCACCGTGGTCGGGCAGGACCCGGAGTCGGACATCGCGGTCATCAAGGTGACCCGCAGCGGACTGACGCCGGTGCAGTTCGGCGACTCGGACGCGCTCGCGGTGGGCGATCCGGTGCTCGCCATGGGCTCGCCGCTGTCGCTCGCGAACACCGTCACCGCGGGCATCGTCAGCGCGCTGGACCGCACCATGCAGGCGGGCGAGCCGGGCGGCCCGACCCGCTACTACGCGGCGATCCAGACCGACGCCGCGGTCAACCACGGCAACTCCGGCGGCCCACTCGTGGACGGCGGCGGCCGGGTGGTCGGCGTGAACTCGACGATCAAATCGCTGGTGGCCGACGGGCAGGAGGCCGGCAACATCGGTCTCGCCTTCGCCATCCCGATCAACCAGGCAAAACGGGTCACCGAGGAAATCATCGGCACCGGCAAGGCCCGGCGTACGGTGATCGGCGCCTCGGTCGGCGGCACCGGCGCCACCGGCGGCGGGGTCCGCCTCAACGCCGTCGAGCCGGCCGGGCCGGCGGCGGCGGCGGGGATGCGGACCGGGGACGTGGTGCTCCGGCTGGACGGCCATCCGATGACCGACCCGACCGACCTGGTGGCGCTGGTGCGCAAGTACGCGCCGGGCTCGGTGGTGACGGTGGAGTACCGGCGCGGGTCGTCCCGGCAGAACGCGTCGGTGACGCTCGCCGCGGACGCGAAGTGAGGACCGGTCACCCCCTCCCCGGAGGTCCCCTCACGTGCGTAGTCTTGCCCTGACACGGACGAGGAGGCCGGAGTGTTCGAGAACCTGAACATGTGGGAGGTCGGCGTCCTGCTGCTCCTGGCGTTGCTGATCTTCGGGGACCGGCTTCCCAATGTGATCAGCGACGGCCTCCGGATGGTCCGCAACCTGCGGAACATGGCGCGTAACGCCACCGGCGACCTGAGCCGTGAGCTGGGCACCGACATTCAGCTGGAGGACCTGCACCCCAAGGCGTTCATCCGCAAGCACCTGCTCAGCGAGGACGACGAGCAGGCGATCCGGAAGCCGCTCCAGAGCATGTACGACAACCTGCGCTCCGACGTCACCGGCGTGCACGACGAGCTGAAGGACGTGGCCAGGGCGGCCGATCTGCGCACCCCCGCCCCCCGCCCCGCGGTGACCACCCCGGCCACCCCCGCCTCCACCCCCGCCGCCCCCACCCACACCCCGCCCGCCCCCCGCCCCTCCTACGACGACGCCACCTGACCCACCCCCACCCCACCCCACCCCACTCGGGGCGGTGGCGCGTGATCATGAAGTTGACGGCGCGACACCCCGATCCGGCGACCGCCAACTTCATGATCGACGCGGAGGGGGAGAGACGCGTACCGCCCCTCCCCGGTGGACCGGGAAGGGGCGGTGGCGGGGGAGCGGGGACCGGGTCTAGCGGGTGGTGGGCTTGAGGCCTAGAGGCTTGCCGAGCAGCGACTCGCGGCGGACCGCGAGCCGGTCGGCGATCTCGAACATGGCCTTCGCGGCCGGCGCGTCCGGCTGGGCCAGCACGATCGGCTGGCCCGCGTCGCCGCCCTCACGGACCCGGGTGTCCATCGGGATCTGCCCCAGCACCGGCACCTGGGCGCCGATGGTCCGGGTCAGCGACTCGGCCACCGTCGCGCCGCCACCGGCGCCGAAGACCTCCATCCGGGAGCCGTCCGGCAGCTCCAGCCAGGACATGTTCTCGATCACACCGACCACCCGCTGGTGGGTCTGCAGCGAGATGGCGCCGGCCCGCTCGGCCACCTCGGCGGCGGCCGTCTGCGGGGTGGTGACGACCAGGATCTCCGCGTTCGGCAGCAGCTGGGCCACCGAGATCGCGATGTCGCCGGTGCCCGGGGGCAGGTCGAGCAGGAGGACGTCCAGGTCGCCCCAGTAGACGTCGGCCAGGAACTGCTGCAACGCCCGGTGCAGCATCGGGCCGCGCCAGACGACCGCCGCGTTGCCGGGGGTGAACATGCCGATCGAGATGACCTTCACGCCGTGCGACTGCGGCGGCATGATCATGTCTTCGACGCGGGTCGGCGCGCCCTCGGCGCCGAGCATCCGGGGCACCGAGTGGCCGTAGATGTCGGCGTCCACCACACCGACCGACAGGCCGCGGGCGGCCAGCGCGGCGGCCAGGTTGACCGTGACGCTCGACTTGCCGACGCCGCCCTTGCCGCTGGCCACCGCGTAGACGCGGGTCCGGGAGCCGGGCTGGGCGAACGGGATCACCGGCTCGGCGGTGCCGCCGCCGCGCAGCTTCGACTGCAATTCCTGGCGCTGCTCCGGGCTCATCACGTCGAAGATGATCTCGACGCGGCTGACGCCGGGCACCGCGCCGACGGCGGCGGTGATGTCGCTGCGGAGCTTGTCCTTCAGCGGGCAGCCGGCCACGGTGAGCAGCAGCTCCACCCGGACCACGCCGTCGTCGTCCCGCTCGGCGGAGCGGACCATGCCGAGCTCGGTGATCGGCCGACGGATCTCCGGGTCGTTGACGGTGGCCAGCGCGGCCTGGATCGCGTCGGAGATGGTGCTGACGGGTGCTGACATGCCCGTAATGCTACGTCGGTGCCGGCTCAGCTCTCGTAGCGACCGTCGTGGGCGTAGTCACCGTCGAGCTCGTCGCGGGGCTCGTCGAGCGGGTCGCCGCCGGCCGGTCGCCGGGCCTCCCGTTCCTGCCGCCGCTGCTCCAGCTTGCGCCGCCGCTCCGCCGCCTCGTCCAGCTCCTCGGCCAGCCGGGCCAGCTCCGAACGGAGGAAGTCACGGGTCGCCACGTCCCCCATCGCGATCCGCAGCGCCGCGATCTCCCGGGCCAGGTATTCCGTGTCCGCCTTCTGCATGGTGGCCCGCCGCCGGTCCTCGTCGAGCGAGACCCGGTCCCGGTCCGCCTGCCGGTTCTGCGCGAGCAGGATCAGCGGGGCCGCGTAGGAAGCCTGGAGGGAGAGCACAAGCGTCAGAAACGTGAAGGTGTACGGGTCGAAGCGCAGGTGCGCCGGGGCCAGCGTGTTCCACAGGAACCAGGCGGCGAGGATCAGGGTCATGTAGACGAGGAAGTTGGCCGTGCCCATCCCCCGGGCGATGCCCTCGGCCCAGCGGCCGAACGAATCCGCGTCGATCCGGGGCAGGTGGAGGCCCCGGGGGGCGCGCGGCTGGTCCAGCCGCTCGCCGCGTCGCTGCTCAGTCATCGTCCACGATCCCGTCGTCGGTGGCGGACGGGGTCGGCGCCGCGTCCCGGTCCCGCCAGTCGCGCGGCAGGGAATGATCAAGCACGTCGTCCACGGTCACCGCGCCGACCAGCCGGTTGTTCCGGTCCACCACAGGCATGCCCACCATGTCGTAGGTGGCCATCCGGCGGGTGATCTCGGTAAGCGGGGTCGACGTGCGGAGCGGGTCGATGTCGTTGAGCACGATCCCGCCGAGCAGGTCGGCCGGGGGCTCGCGGAGCAACCGCTGGAAGTGCACCATACCCAGGTAGCGCCCGGTCGGCGTGGTCAGCGGGGCGCGGGTCACGAAGACCTGCGCGGCCACGGCGGGCGGAAGTTGCGGCTCCCGGATCCGGGCCAGGGCCTCGGCCACGGTCGCGTCCGGCGGCAGGATCACCGGCTCGGAGGTCATCACGCTGCCGGCGGTGCCGGAGGCGTAGCGCAGCAGTTGGCGTACCGGGTCGGCCTCGTCCGGCTCCATCAGGTCGAGCAGCACGTCCTGCTCCGGCGGGGGCAGCTCGTTGAGCAGGTCGGCGGCGTCGTCCGGGTCCATCTCCTCCAGCACGTCGGCGGCCCGTTCCCGGTCCAGCGCGGCCAGGATCTCCACCTGGTCGCGCTCGGGCAGCTCACTCAGCACGTCGGCCAGGCGTTCGTCGTCAAGCGCGGCGGCCACCTCGTTGCGCCGGGCGTCCGGCAGGTCCTGGAGGGCGTTGGCCAGGTCGGCCGGGCGCATGTCCTCAAGCACGGCGAGCAGGTTGGCCGTACCCCGGTTGTCGCCCACCGCGCCGAGACCGTGGACCCGGTCCCACTCGACCTGGTGCAGGTGGCCGCGGCGGGTGAGCCGGTTGGTCTGCTCGCGGACGGCGACCCGGGTCAACGCCCACTCGCCGCCGCGGCTGCACTCCATGGCCACGTCCACCACCGAGCCGGCCGGCCCGGTGTCGAGATGGACCCGCCGGTCGAGCAGTTCCTGGAGGACCAGCAACTCGTTCGGACGCTTCTCGAAGCGGCGCAAGTTGAGGGTGCCGCTGCCGAGCACCACGGCGTCCGGGTCGATCGAGGTGATCCGGTTGATGGAGAGGAAGATGCGTCGCCGCATCGGCATCTCGGCGACCAACCCCACCACCTCCGGCGGTCGCTGGGTCGCACGGATCCGGGCGACCGCGTCCCGGACCCGGCCGACCTGGTCGCCGTTCGGGTCGAAGACGGCGACTCCGGCGAGTCGAGCGATGTAGACCCGGTTCGGCGTGCTCACGGGCACCAGCCTAAGGGCCTACTCTCTAACAACATGTCGACCTTGGCCTACGAGATCGTGGACGTCTTCACCGACCGCCCGTTCGCCGGCAACCCGCTGGCCGTGGTGTTCGGCGCGGAAGGGCTCGCCACCGAGCAGATGCAGGCGCTCGCGCTGGAGTTCAACCTGTCCGAGACGGTCTTCGTGCTGGTGCCCACGCAGGCCGGCGCGACGTACCGGGCCCGGATCTTCACCCCGACCGCCGAGTTGCCGTTCGCGGGGCATCCGAGCGTCGGCGCCGCGGTCACCGCGAGCCGGCGCGGCGTGTTCGGTGTGGGCAGGGTCACCCAGGAGTGCGGCGCCGGCGTGCTGCCCATCGAGGTGACCGCGACCAGCGCGACGCTGACCGGGGGTTCGCCGACGCTCGGCCCCGAACTCGACCCGGAGCCGCTGCTGGAGATCGCCGGCCTCACCGCGGCCGACCACGCCGGCCCGCCGCCGCGCGTCGCCGGCTGCGGCCTGGAATTCCCCTACCTTCCGGTACGCCCGGACGCGGTGGCCCGGGCCAGGCTGAACGCGGTGGCGGCCGAGCGGTACGGCGTGGAGCACGTCAGCCTCTTCTCCTGGGACGCCGACTCGCAGACCGCGCACGCCCGGGTCTTCGTGCCCGGGCTGGGCGTGCCGGAGGACCCCGCCACCGGCTCGGCCGCCCTGGGCCTGGGCGTCTGGTTGGTCGCCAGCGGGCTGCTGCCCGGCGAGGGCCGGACGCCGTACGCGGTGCGCCAGGGCATCGAGATCAACCGGCCGTCGTCGCTGTTCTGCACCGTGACCGCGGCCGGCGGCTCGGCGGTCGGCGCGACCGTCTCCGGGCAGGTGATGCCGGTGGCCCGCGGCGAGATCGCCGTCCCGCCCTTCATCGGCTGAGCCGCTCCCGTCCGCCGCCCTCGCGCCTGACTGTTCGTCCGCCCGGGCCGCTCTCTTGGGCCTGTTGCGCTTTCGGTCGGTTGGGCGCTGGTCTGGTCGTCTCTCTTGGGCCTGTTGCGCTTCCGGCCGGCTGGGCGCTGGTTCGGTCGTCAGCGCCTTTCGAGCTGAGTCGTTGGTGCTCTCGCGCGGCTCGGTCGTCGACGGCGCGATGTCAGCGACTCGGCTGAGTCGTTTCTGCTATCAGCTCGAAAGGCGCTGAGCGGGCGTGTCGTCGCACTCCCCGAGGCCGTGCGGGCCGTGGGCTTCGGGGTCGACCGGGCTCGGCCGTGGACGGGCCGTGGACGGGACGGTGAGGGCGTGCCGGCCGTGGGCGTGCCGGCCGTGGGCGGGACGGGACGGTGAGGGCGTGCCGGGTTGCCGGGGGAGTGGGGAACGGCGGGTCGGGCCGTCGACGCGGAGGCGAGCCGCGCGCGTCGTCGCGGGGGATGCGGGAGGATGGGCGGGTGAGCGACGAGGTGGACGAGCGGGTGACGCCGGCGCTTGTGGACGAGGCGGTGAAGAAGGCCGCGGTGTGCTGGGCCAGCGTCGGTGACGGCCCGGCGTACGCGCTGTGGTGCCTGCCGCTGGACGGCTCGCTGCTTGTGGTGACCGGCCCCGGCGAACAGGCCGCGCCCGGGCTGGCCGACAGCGACGCGGCCGAGGTGACGTTGCGCGGCGACCACGGCGGCCGGATCGTCTCCTGGTCGGCCCGGGTGACCCGGCTGCGGCCCGGCACCGAGGAGTGGGACACCACCGCGCCGCTTGTCGCGGCGAAGCGGCTGAACGCCTCCGGTTCCGCCGTCGACCTGGTGGCACGGTGGGCGGCCGAGGGTTGCGCGCTCAGCCGGCTGACCCCGGCCGGCACGGCGGTGACCGGCGCCGACCTGCCGGCCGGCGCGCTTGCCGAGCAGCCCCGGCCGGCGCCTGTGGTCCGGGCCGTCCGCAAGCCGTTCCGCCTGCACCGGGTCCGCCGCCGCTGACCGCTGCGAGGTCGCGGCCCGCCTGGTGGCGCGGCGGCCGGTCGGGTGCCGGCCGGTCGGGTGCCGGCGCGGCGGCCGGTCGGGTGCCGGCCGGTGGGGTGTCGGCGTGGCGGTCGGTTCGGTGGCGGCGCGGCGGCGTGGCGGTCAGCCGCGCGGCGGCGCGGTGTCGGCGGGCACGGCGGCCGGCTCGGGGCGGTGCCCGGCGCGCGCACCGCCGAGCACGACCACAGCGACGCCGGCCAGCAGCAGCGCCAGCCCCGGCAGGGCGAGCGGCCGGGGCAACTGGCCCAGCCAGACCCAGCCGATCAGGGCCGCGCCCGGCGCCTCCAGCAGGATCAGCACGCTGACCGTGGTCGCGGAGACCCGGTGCAGCGCGTAGTTGAACATCGAGTGGCCGAGCAGTTGGGCACCGGCCACCATGCCCAGGATGGCCAACCAGGTCCCGCCGTCGTAGCCGTGCAACCGCACCCCGCCGATCAGGCAGACGACAAGCAGGAGCACCGCGCAGACGCCGTAGCAGACGGTGGTGTAGGTGATCGTGCTGACGCTGGCCCGGGCGCGTTCACCGAACGCGGTGTAGACGGCGGCGAACACGCCGCCGACCACGGCCAACAGGTCACCGGCGAACGCGCGGCCGGAGACCGCGACGTCGGCGCCGGTGGCGAGCGCCGCGCCGAGCACCGCCACCGCGATGCCGGCCCAGACCGCGGCGGGCAGCCGCCGCCCCTGCCCGCGGGCGATCAGGCCCTGCCACACCGGCTGCGTCGCGCCCAGCGCGGTCGCGGCGGCGACCGAGGTGAGCTTCGCGCTCGGCATCCACGTGGCGAAGTGGGCGGCCAGTGCGACCCCGGAGAGTACGCAGTAGAGCCCCTCCCGGCGACCCGGCCCGACGGTGAGCGCGCGGAGTTCGGCCCGTCGGCGGGTCACCGCGACCGGACCGAGCACCGCCACCGACAGCACGTTGCGCCAGAAGGCGATGGCCAGGGCGGGTGCGGCGGCGAACGCCACGAGCGGCGCGGAGGACGAGATGGCGGCGACCGCGAGCGCGAGCGCGCCGAGGGTCAGCGCGTCGAGCGGGGGGCGACCGGGAGTGATGGGCACGTTACGATCATGCGCGTTCCGGCGATCCGCTCGACGACCGGAGGCATCTCCCCATGCCCAGGTTCCACGCGGTCCTGTTCGACTTCTTCGGCACGCTCACCCACGGCGTCCGGCGCGGCGACGCCCACCGCGCCGTCGCGGAGCAGCTCGGCTGCTCGACCGAGGCGCTGGTCGAGGTGCTCAACGGCAGCTACTACGAACGCGCCAGCGGGTTCTTCGGCGACGCCGAGTCGACCATGCGGTGGGTCTGCGCCCAGGTCGGCGTACGCCCCTCGGACGCCGCGGTGCGGGCCGCCGTCGCCGCCCGCCACCGGGCGGTGCGGGCCGACACCCGGTTGCGCGCGGAGGCGGTGCCCGTGCTGGCCGCGTTGCGCCGCCGGGGCGTACGGACCGGGCTGGTCAGCGACTGCACGCACGAGCTGCCGGCATTCCTGCCGCAGCTCGCCGTCGCGCCGCTGCTCGACACCCGGGTCTTCTCGGTGCGGGTCGGCGTCTGCAAGCCGGATCCGGCGCTCTTCCTGACCGCCTGTCACCGGCTCGGCCGTGCCCCGGCCGACTGCCTCTACGTGGGGGACGGCGGCAGCCAGGAACTCACCGGCGCGCAGCGGGTGGGCCTGCGCGCCGTCCGGCTGGCCGCCGCGGACCTCACCGATCATCTGGTCTTCAACGCCGACCACGGATGGGACGGGCCGGCGCTGACCTCACTCACCGGTGTGCTCGACCTGCTCGATCCGGTCACCGTCGACTGATTCCGCTCACCGGACGGGTCGGTCTGCACGAAAGTGCGGAGGGTGGAGGCGGGCCGGGACGACGCGGAGGAGCGGGGGACCGTCGTCACGCCGTCGGCCGAGTTCCCGCCGCTGGACGCCGAGGAACGGGCCGCGCTCGGCCGGATCGGCGCGCGCTGGCGCGGCCCTCGCCGCCCGGATGATCTGCCCGTCGACCCGACGCTGGGTCGACACGACCACCGTCCCCGGCCGACCCGGTTCGGCCGGCTGACCCCGATCGACCTGTTCACCGTGGCGGAGCCGGACGAACTGGTCGCCACCGGGCCGGCGTACCTGCCCGGCGGCCGGGCCGGCCGGGTGGCCGCCCGACTGCGCCGGGCAGTTGTCGGCCCGCCGCTTGCCAGCAGCTCCGTCCTCTACGAGCGGATGCGCAAGCTGGTCGCGCTGCCGGTGCTCTCGTCGGACCTGCTCAGCTCCGTGGCGTACGGGCCGGAGGCGATGCTCGCCGTGCTGGTGCTTGCCGGCGGCGCCGCGCTGGGGCTCGCCCTGCCGCTGGCCGCCCTGCTGGCGGTGCTGATGGTCGGGGTGGGGCTCTCCTACCGGCAGACCATCCCGGCCTACCCGCACGGCGCCGGGTCGTACCTCGTCGCCGGGGACAACCTGGGGCGTACGCCGGGACTGGCCGCCGCAGCCGGGCTGATGCTCGACTACGTGCTGACCGTGTCGGTGTCGGTGGCCGCCGGCGTGCACGCGGTCACCTCGGCGGTGCCCGGGATCACCCGGTGGGCGGTGCCGCTCGGGGTGCTGGTGATCGTCGGGCTGCTCGCCGGCAACCTGCGTGGCGTACGCACCGCCGGCAACATCTTCGTGCTGCCCACGTACGCCTTCGTGGCGGTGGTTCTCGCGGTGCTTGCGGTCGGCTACGCGAAGGCCGCGGCGCGGGGGTTCGCGCCGACGCCACCGCCGGCGGTGCCCGCCGCGGAGGGGTTGGGGTTGCTGCTGGTGCTGCGCGCGTTCTCCTCCGGCGCGGTGTCGATGACCGGCATCGAGGCGGTCTCCAACGCGGTGCCGGCGTTCCGCCCGACGGAGTGGCGCAACGCGCGTACCACGTTGGGTTGGATGCTCGTCACGCTCGTCACGCTCTTCGCCGGCCTGGTCGGGCTGATCCACCTCGACGGCCTGGTGCCCCGGGCGGACGAGACCGTGCTGTCCCAGCTCGGTCGGGTCACCTTCCCGACCGGCCCGTGGTACGCGATCCTCCAGGCCACCACCGCGCTGATCCTGCTGCTGGCGGCGAACACCGCGTTCAACGACTTCCCCCGGCTGCTGTTCTTCATGGCCCGGGACGGCCACGCGCCGCGCCGTTTCCTGCACATGGGCGACCGGCTGGCGTTCAGCAACGGCCTGGTCGCGCTGGCGCTCGCCGCCGCGTCGGTCTTCGTCGCGTTCGGCGGGCACACCGAGCGGCTGATCCCGCTCTACGCGGTAGGTGTCTTCCTCGCCTTCACGTTGTCGCAGACCGGGATGGTGGTGCACTGGCGGCGCCGGCGGGGGCGCGGCTGGCGCCGCCGGCTCGTGGTGAACGCGGTCGGCGCGACGCTCTCCGGGTTGGTGCTGCTGACGGCCGCGGTCGCCAAGTTCACCGAGGGCGCCTGGGTGGTGGTGGTCGCGGTGCCGCTGCTGGTGCTGCTGTTCCGGCGGATCCACCGGCACTACGCCACGCTGCACCGCGCGCTCGCGCTGCATCCGCCGCCCGCGCCGCCGCCCGGCCCCGCCGGGCCCATCGAGGGCGAGGAACTGCCCCAGCAGGTACGCCACCTGGTGGTCGTGCCGGTGGCCCGGCTCAACCGGGCGTCGCTGCGTGCCCTGGCGTACGCGGCGTCACTGGGCCGGCCGGCGCTGGCGGTGCACATCGCGCCGGAGGACGCCGAGGCGGACCGGTTCCGGGAGCAGTGGCGGGCCTGGGGCGACCACCTGCGGCTGGAGACGATCGTGTCGCCGTACCGTTCGGTGATCGGGCCGCTGGCGCACTATCTGGAGGCGCTGCACGCCGCCCGCCCGGAGCTGACGCTCACCGTGATCGTGCCGGAGGTGGTGCTGCGCCGCCGTCGGCACCGGCTGCTGCACAGCCGGGCCGAGCAGCGGCTGCGGGCCGCGTTGCGGGCGCTGCCCGGTGTGGTGGTCACCAGCGTCCCGGTGCACGTCGCGCGGTGACGCCTCAGACGTCGCGGACCTCGAGCACCCGGGTGGTCGGAGCGGCGTCGCCCAGGTCGGCGCGGAGCGCGGCGCGGTCCGGGTCGGCCAGGAACGCGTCGAGCCCGGCCCGCGCGGCGAACCGGATCACGTGCACCTCGGTCTCCCCGTCGCCGGTGCGCAGCCGCCGTTCCAGCCGCCCGCCGTGCCGGTCGAGCAGGGCCAGCACGGCGTCTTCGTACCGCCGGCCGGCCTCGGCGTCGGCGCTCAGGTCGACAAGCGCGACCAGCAGGACCTCGTTCCCCGTCGTCATGGCGTCGAGTGTCCCAGCCGGCCGACCGTCGCGGTGCCCCTCAGCCCTCGACGCCGACGGCCTTCGCGCTCGCGGTCCAGAGCCGGGCGGCGAGCGCCGGGTCGGCCGCCTTGGGACGCGGCCGGTGCGGCTTACGGTCGACGTAGTAGCCGCCGCTGACCAGTCGGGACGGGTCCTGGCGGGCGAGCCAGACGAGCGTCTCGGCGCCCTTCTCCGGGGTGCGGAACGGCAGCAGCCGCATGCCGAACGCCACCAGGCGGCTCTCGTTGCCGAAGCGGGTGCTCACCACGCCGGGGTGGAACGCGTACGCCGGGACCTGCGGCCAACGCCGGGCCGCCTCGGCGGTGAACAGGATGTTCGCCTGCTTGCTGGTGCCGTACGCGCGGAACGGCCGGTAGTGGCGCAGCGCGGCGTTCAGGTCGTCCGGGTCGAGCACGCCGCTGCGGTGCGCGTCGGAGCCGGTCACCACCATCCGGCGGACCCGGTCGGCAAGCAGGTTGCTGAGCAGGAACGGGGCGAGGTGGTTGGCCTGCATGCTCAGCTCGAAGCCGTCGACCGTGGTGATCGGTTCGAGTACGATCGCGCCGGCGTTGTTGGCGAGCACGTCGATCCGGTCGTAGCCGGCGCGCAGTCGCTCGGCGAGCCCGCGTACGTCGTCGAGGACGGCGAAGTCGGCCCGGAACAGCTCCGGCTGCTCGCCGCAGGACTCGCGTACCTTCTCTCCGGCGGCGCGCAGCCGCGCCGGGTCCCGGCCGACCAGCACCACCTGGTCACCGCGGCGCGCCAGCTCCACCGCGGCGGCCAGCCCGATGCCCGAGCTGGCGCCGGTCACCACCACGATCCGCCGCTCAGTGAGATCTTCCACAGGTCCATTCACCCCGGTCACGGCACGAGGTTACCGTGGCGTAGCCCGTCCTTTGGGATCGTTAAGTTCTCGACATCCACCGCCGCGTCGGCGTGTCGCCGCCGGACGCGGGAAGGAGCGCATCCATGACCGCTGTCGGTCGTCCCCGCCGGTCCTGCCTCGCGGTACCCGGCTCCAGCGTCAAGATGCTCGGCAAGGCCCAGGGCCTCCCCGCCGACCAGGTCTTCCTGGACCTGGAGGACGCGGTCGCCCCGCTGGCCAAGCCGGACGCGCGCAAGAACATCGTGGCCGCGCTGAACGAGGGGGACTGGGCCGGCAAGACCCGCGTGGTCCGGGTGAACGACCTGACCACGCCGTGGACCTACCGCGACGTGATCGAGGTGGTCGAGGGCGCCGGGGCGAACCTGGACTGCATCATGCTGCCGAAGGCGCAGAACGCCGAGCAGGTGCACTGGCTGGACCTGCTGCTCACCCAGATCGAGAAGACGCTGGGCCTGGAGGTGGGTCGGATCGGCATCGAGGCGCAGATCGAGAACGCCGCCGGGCTGGTGAACGTGGACGCCATCGCCGCCGCGTCGCCCCGGATCGAGACGATCATCTTCGGCCCGGCCGACTTCATGGCCTCGATCAACATGAGGTCGCTCGTGGTCGGCGCGCTGATTCCGGACTACCCGGGCGACCCCTACCACTACATCCTGATGCGGATCCTGATGGCCGCCCGGATGCACGACAAGCAGGCCATCGACGGTCCGTTCCTGCAGATCCGGGACGTCGACGCGTTCCGCGAGGTGGCCAAGCGCTCGGCGGCGCTGGGCTTCGACGGCAAGTGGGTGCTGCACCCCGGTCAGGTCGACGCGGCGAACGAGGTCTACTCGCCGGCGCAGGACGACTACGACCACGCCGAGTTGATCCTCGACGCGTACGACTACGCCACGTCCGAGGCGGGCGGGAAGCTCGGCGCGGTGATGCTCGGCGACGAGATGATCGACGAGGCGTCCCGCAAGATGGCGCTGGTGATCGCCGCCAAGGGGCGGGCCGCCGGGATGACGCGTACCTCCTCGTTCACCCCGCCCGCGCAGTGACCGTGCGCCGGGCCGCCCCCGGCGCGGGGGCGGCCCGGTCGCGTCAGTAGCTGCTGGAGCTGCTGGAGCTGCCCGAGTTGACGGCGATCACGATCATCACGATGTAGAAGATGATCAGCGCGACCAGCAGGCCGGTGAGGATCCAGCCCACGATGATGGCCGCCTTCGCCATGCCCTCGCCCTGCTCGCCGGTCTCCCGGATCTGCTTGCGGGCGACGTGGCCCATGATCGCGCCGATCGGCGCGGTGATGCAGGAGGTGAATCCGACGAGCGAGAGCACCAGGGCCACGATGGCAAGCGTGTTCGTCCGGCTCGGCGGCACGTATCCGGGGTACGGCGGCGGGTATCCGACCGGCACCGCGTACGGGTCGCCGCCGGGCGACGGGTATCCGGGCGGCGCGTAGGGCGACTTGGCGACCGCGTACGGGTCCGGCGGCGCGTAGGGGTCGGCCGGCGGGGTCGAGTGCGGGCCGGCCCCCGCGGGGTCCTGCCAACCACCGGGTGGCGGGGGATAGGTCATCAGTTTCATCTCCAGAGGCGTGGTCCGGTCAGGGTAGCCACCGCCGCGTAACCCGGTGGACCGGAGTTCCGGGTGCCGCATTGCCCGGAAGGTCCACAGCGGGCAGGATCTTCGGCATGGCACTTGACGCACGTGGGGGTCGGTCGCGACGGGACATGAGCCGGCCGGGGTCGGTTCGCCGCCCGCGCGGCGGGGAGTCGCCGGTCGCCGCCGACCAGGACCGGGCCGAACCGCTCCCGGAGACCGCCACCATGCGGCTTGACGGCCGGGTCGCCCTGGTCACCGGCGCGGGCAGCGCGGACGGCATCGGGTACGCGACCGCGCGCCGGCTGGCCGACCTGGGCGCCCGGGTGGCGATCGTGTCGACCACCCGCCGGATCCACGACCGCGCCGGCGAGCTGGGGGTGACCGGCTTCGTCGCCGACCTCACCGACGAGTCCGAGGTGGGCGCGCTCGCCGACGCGGTCGCCGAGCAGCTCGGCGACGTCGAGGTGCTCGTCAACAACGCGGGTCTGGCCAGCCGCGCCAGTCCCGAGGTGCTGCGGCCGGTGGCCCAGCTGACGTACGACGAGTGGTGCGGCGAGATCGACCGCAACCTGACCACCGCGTTCCTGTCCAGCCGCGCGTTCATCAACGGCATGTCCGAGCGGGGCTGGGGCCGGATCGTCAACCTGGCCGCCACCGCCGGGCCGGTGAACGCGCTGCCCACCGAGGCCGCCTACGCGGCGGCGAAGGCAGGTGTGGTCGGGCTGACCCGGGCGCTGGCGATGGAGATGATCGCCGACGGGGTGACCGTGAACGCGGTGGCGCCGGGCATCATCCACACCGCGGCGTCCACCATGGTCGAGATCAAGCAGGGCCTCGGCACGCCGGTGGGTCGCCCCGGCACGCCGGACGAGGTGGCCGCGGCGATCGCGTTCCTCTGTTCGCCGGCCGCGTCGTACATCACCGGGCAGATGCTCGTGGTCGACGGCGGCAACAGCGTGCGGGAGGCGCAGTTCCGCTGACGGTCACCAGCCGTTGTTGTCCGCCCTGGCCCAGAACGCCAGGCCGATCCAGCCGCAGCAGGCCAGCAGCCCGAGCGCAGTGAAGACGTAGCTGAGGATCAGACCCCAGGTGGCGAGCTGGTCGCCCTCCTCGCCGGTCTGCCGGATCTGCCGCTTGGCCAGGTGGCCGCAGACGATGCCGGCCGGGGCGAAGACGAACGCGAAGACGAGCGACAGGATGGCGAGCACGTTCGGGCCGCCGGACGGTCGCGGGCCCTCGGCCGACGGACCGTACTGACCGTAGGGCGGCTGCGGGGCGTACGGCGGCTGCTGTCCCCACTGCGGGTGTTGCTGCCCGTACTGCGGTTGCCCGTACGGCTGGCCGTGCGCCGGCGGCTCGTCGGGCGACGGTCGCTCGTACGGCGACGGTGGCTGCTCGTCGGTCACGCTCGCGCCCTCTCGATCGCAGGTCAACCGCCCTCTCTCTTGCGGACGCTACAGGCAGCGGTGAACCTTTTCACAGTGGTTGTGTGGACCGGTCACCTTGGCGCGGCCGGCCCCGGGGCCGATACTTACCGAGCGTTCAGTTACCCATGAGTAATGCGCCGACCCCGGAGGCTGACATGGCCCGACTCGCCCAGACACCCGGCCTGACCGACGTGCAGCGGTCGATCCTGGAAACCGTGCGGGAGTTCGCCGACAAGGAGATCATCCCGCACGCGCAGCGGCTGGAGCACGCCGACGAGTACCCCACCGACATCCTCGACGGGATGCGCGAGATGGGGCTGTTCGGCCTCACCATCGACGAGGAGCACGGCGGCTTGGGCGAGTCGCTGCTCACCTACGCGCTCGTGGTCGAGGAACTGTCCCGGGGCTGGATGTCGATCTCCGGCATCGTCAACACGCACTTCATCGTGGCGTACCTGATCTCCCAGCACGGCTCCGCCGAGCAGAAGGCCCGGCTGCTGCCCCGGATGGCCACCGGCGAGGTGCGCGGCGCGTTCTCCATGTCGGAGCCGGAGTGCGGCTCGGACGTCTCGGCGATCAAGTCCAGGGCCGTCCGTCAGGGCGACAACTACGTCCTCGACGGACAGAAGATGTGGCTGACCAACGGGGCGTACTCCGCGGTGGTGGCGACCCTGGTCAAGACCGACACCGGGGCTGACTCGGTCTACGGCAACATGAGCACGTTCCTGCTGGAGAAGGAGCCCGGGTTCGGCGAGACCGCGCCCGGGCTGACCATCCCCGGCAAGATCGACAAGATGGGCTACAAGGGCGTCGAGACCACCGAGATGGTGCTCGACGGCGTCACCGTCCCCGCGTCGAGCGTGCTCGGCGGCGAGGAGAAGGTCGGCCGCGGCTTCTACCAGATGATGGACGGCATCGAGGTGGGCCGGGTCAACGTCGCCGCCCGCGCCTGCGGCATCTCGATCCGGGCGTTCGAGCTGGCGGTCGCGTACGCCCAGCAGCGCAGGACGTTCGGCCAGCCGCTGGCCCGGCACCAGGCGATCGCGTTCAAGCTCGCCGAGATGGGCACGAAGATCGAGGCCGCGCACGCGCTGATGGTCAACGCGGCCCGGCTCAAGGACGCCGGCCAGCGCAACGACGTCGAGGCCGGCATGGCCAAGCTGCTCGCTTCGGAATACTGCGCCGAGGTGGTCCAGGAGGCGTTCCGCATCCACGGCGGTTACGGCTACTCCAAGGAGTACGAGATCGAGCGCCTGATGCGCGAGGCGCCGTTCCTGCTGATCGGCGAGGGCACCTCGGAGATCCAGAAGACCATCATCTCCCGCGGCCTCCTCAAGCAGTACAAGCTGTAAGGCGGGGCCCCCGCTTAACGCTTTTGGTAGAGGCGGGGCCCCTTCTTAACGCTTCGGGCGGCGCGTGACGTGGTCGGCGGCGGAGAGCTGCCGCCGGGCGTGGTCGACAAGCGCCGCCGGGTCGTCCGCGTACAGCCGGATCTCCCGGACTCCGGTGCTCGGCCCGTTCGGCAGCGGCACCGATCGCGGCTCCCGCAGCACCAGGTCGACCGCCGTCTGACTGCCGACGCCGAGGTTGAGCACCGTCGGGTCGTCCTCGTCGTACCGGTACGCGCGGCTGGACGTCAGCGACCGCCGGCGCACCGACACCCCGGCGACGGCGTCCCACGGGATCGTGAGGTCGAGCGAGGTCCCGTTGCGCAGTCGCAGGCCGGTGCCATCGACCACGTGCGGGTGTAGCCGGAGGCTTGCCATCAGCCCGACCATCCACAGCACGCCCCAGACGCCGATCCCGATCGCGGCGTGCCGGATCGTCGGCGAGTCGACGGTGTGTCGCAGGATCACGTCCAGGATCGGGATCTCGATCGTGGACAGGACGAGGAAGGCCAGCAGGATCGGCTGCACGCCGCCGACGTAGGCGAACGTCGCCGCGTCCGGCGCCACCGGGTAGGGGCGACGCAGCACCCATCGGGTGAGGCTGCGCCACATGCCCCATTCGTACGCCACCACACGTCGCGCCAACCGCCACATCGCTCCGCCTCCTCTTCTCAATACAGTCGTAATGTAAAGGCGTTCGCCGCACGAGTCAATGCAGTCGTATTGTGAAAGCATGGAGGCATGCCGAAGCGGGTCGACCACCGGGAACGCCGGGCGCTGATCGCGGACGCGCTGATGCGGGTCGCGGCCGAACAGGGGCTGGAAGCCGTCAGCCTGCGGCACGTCGCCGCCGCGGCCGGGGTCAGCGCCGGGATGGTGCAGCACTACTTCCGTACCCGGGACGAGATGATGGTCTTCGCGCTCGCCGTGGTCAGCGAGCGCAACGAGGCCCGGGTGCGCCGGGCGGTCGAGGCGCTCGGCCCGACGCCCGCGCCCCGGGCGCTGCTGCGGGCCATGCTTGCCGAGCTGCTGCCCTTGGACGAGGCGCGACAGGCGGACGGCCGGGTGGCGCTGGCCTTCCTCGCGTACACCGCGGTCCGGCCGAACGTGGCCGCCGCGCTGCACGACGACACGGCCGCGCTGCGGGCCTTCGTGGCCGGTCAGCTCGCCGCCGGATCGCCGCTCGCCACCGACGGGCGGGTGGATCCGGAACGGGCCGCGGTCGGGCTGCTCGCCGTGATGGAAGGGCTCGGCATTCACCTGCTCGGCGGGCACTATCCGCCGGAGACCGCGCTGGCCGCCCTCGACGCCCAGCTCGACCTGCTCTTCGGCCCCGAGCCGCAGCCGAGCGCGGTCAGTCGCGCCGGGTCAGGCCGGCGGCGGCCCGCTCGACGATGAGACACCGGTCCTCGACGTAGTCGACGCCGGCCTCCTCGGCGATCCGGCGCGCCTCGGCGGAGACGATCCCGAGCTGCAACCAGACCGCCGGCGCGCCGATCGCCACCGCCTGCCGGACCACCTCGACCGCGTCCCGCGCCGGGCGGAACACGTCCACCAGATCGACCGGGTGCGGGATGTCGGCAAGCGTCGAATATGCCTTCTCGCCGAACAGCTCGTCCACGGTCGGGTTCACCGGAATGATCCGCCAGCCGTGCCGCTGCATCTCCAGCGGCACGCGGTGCGCGGCCTTGCCCGGGTCACGGGACGCCCCGACGACGGCGATCACGGCGGACTCGGCGAGAAGCTGCTGGGCGGAACGCATCACCCGAGCCTAACGCGCGCCGCGCTAGAGCAGGGAGAGCTGCTCGGCGGCCGGGGCAGCGGGCGAGGCGTCGGGCAGCCGGCGGTTGTCGCCGACCTCGCCCCGGTGCAGCCCGTGCCGGCGTGCCGCCATCCGCACCCGGGCGGTCACCTCCCGCTGGTAGGCGTCCGGTGCGTACGCGCCGGCCTGGTAGAGCTGTCGGTAGCGGGGCACCAGGTGCGGAAACTCGCGGGCCAGCCAACGCGCATACCACTCCCGCGCGCCGGGGCGCAGGTGCAGCGGCAACGCGGTGAGGTCGGCGGCCCCGGAGGCGGCGATCGCCGCCACGGTGGCATCGATCGACTCCTCGTCGTCGCTGAGCCCGGGCAGGACCGGGGCCATCAGCACCCCGACCGGGAAGCCGGCGTCGGTGAGCCGGCGAACCGCGTCGAGCCGGCGGCGTGGGCTCGGTGTGCCCGGCTCGGCCAGCCGCCAGAGCGTCTCGTCCACGAAGCCGACCGAGTAGGACAGCCCGACCCGGGTCACCTCGGCGGCCTGCCGCAGCAGCGGCAGGTCACGGAGCAGCAGGGTGCCCTTGGTGAGGATCGAGAACGGGTTGGCGAAGTCGCGCAGCGCGGCGAGGATCGGCGGCATCAACCGGTAGCGCCCCTCGGCCCGCTGGTAGCAGTCCACGTTGGTGCCCATGGCGACGTGCGCGCCGCGCCAACGCGGGGCGGCCAGCTCCCGGCGGACCAGCTCGCCCGCGTTGACCTTGACGATCACCTTGCGGTCGAAGTCCGCCCCGGCGTCGAGGTCGAGGTAGGTGTGGGTGTTGCGGGCGAAGCAGTTGTGGCTGACCACCCCGTTGGCGATGAAGTCGCCGGTGCCGGTGGTGATGTCCCACAGCGGCAGCTCCAAGCCGAGATCCTCGACGGCGGTCACCTGGAGCCGCGCCGCGCACTTGAGCGCCGTGCCCTCGATCGAGCGCTTCCGGGTCACCGCCGGGTCGGTCAGGTGGAAGAAGCGGAGCCGCTCCGGCAGGCCGCCGGTCAGCCGGACCTGGCGCGCGGCGTTGCGGTTGCCCGGTTCGTCGAGCGCCCACCGGAAGGAGAACCGGTCGAGGGCGGCGGCCGTGCGGCGCCGGCTCCCGTCGCCGGCGACGCCGATCCGGAACACGCCTCGCCGGCAACTGCCGGCGGTGTCGAACATGCCGGCCAGGAAGCCGAGCCACCAGTCGTCGGTCGGCTCGTCCGGCGGGCGGGCCAGCGCGGCGACGCTCTCGACGGCGGCCGGCTCGGCCGTGCGAGCCGTCGTGGACCGGCGGGCGACCCCGCCGTTGATCCACTCGACGGTGACCCCGGCGTCGGCGAGGAAGCGCCCGGCGCGCTCCAAGACCTCCGGCTCGGTGGTGGCCAGTCGGAAGCGGCGGCGCAGGTCAGCGGCATCAGCGTCGTCGAGAGGGAATTGGCGGCCGGCGTCGCGGACCAGCGCGTGGAGGTAGCCCCGGCGGTAGTCGGTGGACCGCTTCGGCGCGACGGCGAACCGACCGGTGCCGAGCAGGCGGTTGCGTGTGGTCAGGTGGGGGCGTCGCCCGCCACCCCGCATGCCGCCGGTGACGTGCTTCCAGCCGCGTTCGGTCAGGAAGCGGTGGTCGCCGCTGGCCACAAGCGTGGTGCCGTCGGCGAGCGTGATCCGGTGGGCCCGCTTCACCGTCGACCACGTGTCGCGCACGGTGGTGACGACGTAATGGCGGTAGGCGCCGCGCCGTTCGGTGCCGTAGATGCGATCGCCGACGGTCAGCTCGCTGATCGGTCGCGTCCGGCCGTCCGCCATGAGGATCGGCGTGTCACCGGCAACGCAGTAGGTGCACGCGTGGGAACACCCCCGGTAGGGGTTGACGGTCCACTCGAACGGCACGCGCGACTGGCCCGGCACCCGGTTGATGATCGACTTGGCCCGCACCTCGTAGAACGTCATGCCGGCGAACTCGGGGGTGTCGAACGTGCGGGCCACCGCGCCGGGCAGCGCCAGCGGCAGGGGTGGAGCCGCCGGCGCTGCCTCGTCGGGAGTCCCCTCGTCCGGGGGAGCGGAGAGGTTGTCCCAGCGCATGGGTCACATTCGAACATGCGTACGAACGAAGCGCAAGTGACGCGCCGGACACCGGCCGCCGCCGCTCCCGCCGCGGGTGCAGGATGGAGGCATGGAGACGTCGACCTTCGTCTACGACGGCGACTGCGCTTTCTGCACCCGCTGCGCGCAGTTCATCGAGCGCCGGATCCCCACCGGCGCCCGGGTGGTCCCGTGGCAGTTCGCCGACCTGGCGGC
The DNA here is from genome assembly GCF_027497235.1 of Micromonospora sp. WMMD1128. NCBI lineage: Bacteria > Bacillati > Actinomycetota > Actinomycetes > Micromonosporales > Micromonosporaceae > Micromonospora > Micromonospora sp. WMMD1128. Next base: position 5,646,668 of record NZ_CP114902.1, on the reverse strand, counting down.
GCTGGGCCTGACCGAGGCCGAGTGCGAGGAGGCGGTCCAGTGGGTGGGTGCCGACGGATCCCGTGCCGCCGGGCCGGACGCCATCGCCCGGCTGCTCGGCGACAGTGGGCCGCTCTGGCGCGTCGCCGGGGGCGGGCTGCGCTTCCCGCCGGTACGCGCCGCGGCCTGGCCCGCGTACCGCTGGGTGGCCCGCAACCGCCACCGCCTGCCCGGCGGCACCGCCGCGTGCGCGCTGCCGCAGGAGGCCCGGGAGCGGCTGTACGGCCCGGCTGGCCGCCCCGGCCCGACCGGCTGACCCCGACGCACCTCGGGGCTGGCCCGTCAGGACGGAGCTGGCCGGTCAGGACGACTCGCCCGCCAGCGGCGACATGGCCGGCGCGGCGGACGGTGACACGGTTGTCGCGGGCGGCGTGCCGTCGGACCGGCCGGCGCGGCGGTTCAGCAGGCGGCGGACCAGGACCACCGGGCGGACCTTCTCCAGCGGGAGGAAGGCCGTCATCGCCACCAGGTGCGGGGCGAACGAGATCGTGATGGTCGCGATGGTCGCCAGATGGAACGAGTAGAAGAAACCCACGACCGCCGGCCGCCACCGGGCGGGCGCCACGAACACCAACGGGCTGAGCAGCTCGAACGCCAGGATGCCGAACTGGGCCACGATCAGCAGGTGGGGCACCTGCGCGATCAGGTCGGCGAGGTCGGTGCCGCGCCGGATGATCGCCCGGGCCAGCACCGAGCCGGTCGCCCAGTCCAGCCCGCCGAAGCGGAACTTGGCCCAGGCGGCGAGGAAGTAGGTGCAGACGACCGCGATCTGGGTGACCCGCAGCGCCCAGCCGCCCGCCTCGGTGCGGGTGGGGTCACCGTGCCGGGCCCGACCGGCGGTGGGCAGCGCGGCCAGCGCCACGAGCAGCCCGAACCGGTCGTGGTCGACCTTGCCGTAGCTCATCGCCACGATCATCCACTCGAGGTAGAGCGCGAAGACCGTCCAGCCGAGCAGCCGGGGCGCCCGGCCGGTCGCGGCGAGCAGCGAGGCCACCAGCAGCACCCAGAAGACCACGCCGACCAGGGCGGGGTCGGGCGTGGGCAGCGGGAGCAGCCGGCCGATGAGCAGCGGCCGGTAGAGGTCGCCGGGCACATCCACCCGGGCGCGTACCCAGGGGGTGAAGACGACCAGGTCGGCGGCGACGAAGAGGTAGATCAGGGTGCGGAAGGCGGCGACCCGGCCGCGCGGCACCGCCTCGGTGAACCAGGCGGTCATCCGGTGGTCTCCCACCGCACCGCCGTCCGGTCGGTCCACTCGCCGGTCGGCCGCCCGCCCTGGATGTCGTGCCACCGGACCACGATCCGCACCTCCACCAGCGCCGGGGCGGCGGGGTGGCGTTCCGCGTACGCCTCGGCGACGGTGCGCAACAGGCTCGGGTCGGCGGCGTACCGGGCCTGCTGGCCCTCGATCTCGGCGCGACGGATGCCGGTGGCGTCCTGGCCGAGGGGCACCACCGCGCCGGTCCGGTCGACGCCCTCGACCCGCGTGTCTGGCGCGGGCGCGTCCGGCGGTTCGGAGGTGGAGTACATCCGGAACGGCCCGAACGGGAAGTCGTCGTCGGTGCCCCGCACGGTGCCGAGGAGCAGCAGTGCCAGCCCGACCAGGGTGGCGGCCAGCCGGACGGTGCGTCCGCGCGGGGTCAAGGTCTCCATCAGCTGGTGACGATACGGGAGTGAAGAGTCCGGAACTGTCCCTCAGTCGGCCATTTCTGACTGTCCGTCCGCCGGTCGGCGGGAACGAGAACGCCGCCGGCCGGCCCCGTGGTGGGACCGGTCGGCGGCGGAAGTCGCGCTCAGTGCTTGTGCTCGGCCAGCTTCTTGCGGACGTCCTCCATGTCCAGCTGCTCGACCTGCTCGATGAGGTTCTCCAGCGCCGACTCGGGCAGGGCGCCCGGCTGGGCGTACACGATCACGCCGTCGCGGATCGCCATCACGGTCGGGATGGAGCTGATGTTGAACTTGGCCCCCAGCTCCTGCTGAGCCTCGGTGTCGACCTTGCCGAAGACGATCTCCGGGTGCTTCTCCGAGGAGCGCTCGTACACGGGGGCGAAGCGCTTGCACGGACCGCACCAGTCCGCCCAGAAGTCGAGCAGGACGATGCCGTCGCGCCCGGTCACCTCGTCGAAGTTGGCCGTGGTCAGCTCAACCGTTGCCATTGCGTCTCTCCGATCACCGCGGATTGCCGTACGTCCGGTGGAACCAAGGTCGATCCACTGGAATTCCCGTGACCTGCGCGACGAAACGCCAGGTGGGCCCGGGGGATCCCCAACGCATCGAAGTTTATCTGTTCACACCGGCCGTGCGGTACGCAAGTGCAGGACGCATTTGCGTGACGGGACGTGATGGGAGCGTTTCCAGGGAGATCACGCTCAGTTCCGGCCATGAAGCGGTAACTTGGGGCCTGACGAGGGGGTATCCGGCCTGCGGAGATCGCTTACCCGGGGGTCATCGGTAACAGTGAGTATTGTTACGAAAAGATAAATGTGACGCCGGTCTCTGTTGGCATCGCCCCCCGTACGGCAGAATCTTTCACATCAGAGCGTGGGCGGCGGGTGCCGGGGAGGGCCCCGCCGCTCATTGCGTCTCCCCCCAGGTGGCGCCCGGTGTGACAAATCCGCCGCGCGAGCGCCCCGGCCTCCGCCTTAACCAGCGGTAAGGCATGCTGTGCCGAACTCATCGCCGCCCGTCGAAGGGACCAGGATGCAGTTCGGCCGCTACTACGAGGAGTTCGAGGTCGGCGCGGTCTACCGGCACTGGCCGGGCAAGACCGTCACCGAGTACGACGACCACCTCTTCTGCCTGCTCACCATGAACCACCACCCGCTCCACCTGGACGCCCACTACGCGGAGTCCGCCTCCCAGTTCAAGCGCAACGTGGTGGTCGGCAACTACATCTACTCGCTGCTGCTGGGCATGTCGGTCCCCGACGTCAGCGGTAAGGCGATCGCCAACCTGGAGATCGAGTCGCTGCGGCACGTCGCCCCGACCTTCCACGGCGACACGATCTACGGCGAGACCACGGTGCTCGACAAGCGGGAGTCGTCCTCCAAGCCCGACCGTGGCGTGGTCGCGGTCGAGACCCGGGGCTACAACCAGGACGGCACGCTGGTCTGCGTCTTCCGCCGCAAGGTCATGGTCCCCAAACGGGAGTACGCGGTGGCGGCCGTCCCCGACGGCGTCGACCCCGAGCGCCCGAGCTTCCCCGAGCCGCGCTGACCCGGGCCGCGACGCCCCGTTCCCGTTCTGCGGGGACGGGGCTGCCGGACCCCTCCCGGGGCTTATGCTCGGGCTGGAGGTTCCCATGAGCCACTCCGTCGCCGGCGAGCCGTCCGCTGCCGGTCGCCGCGCCGCGCCGCTCACCTCCGCCGCCTACTCCGCGGCGGAGTGGGACCTGCTGACCGACCTGCCGGGCCGGGTCCTCGTCGCAGCCGCCTCGCCCGGCCCGGGGCGTCCGCCGCGGGGGGTCGCCGCCGGGCTGACCGGGCTGGACGCGGTGGCCGCCGGCCGGGCCTTCGACAGCGACCTGATCCGTGCCGTGGTCACCGCCATCTACGCCCGCCACGACGGCGCCGCCGACCGGGTCGAGCGCCTCACCGACATGGTGGACCTGCTCGCCGCCGCCCGGGCCGCGGTGCGGGTGCTGCGCCGTCGGGCCGATCCGGCCGACTCCGCCGCGTACCGGCAGTGGGTGGAATCGGTGGCCGCCCGGGTCTGCCGGGCCGGCGAGACCCCGGTGAGCCCCGCCGACCGACGCTTCCTGGACCGGCTGGGTGGCGCGCTCGACCTGCGCTGAGGAGCGTCCGCCGCCGGCCCGTACCCTCTGCAGACCGTGACCGACGACCAGTTCGACGTGGGTGTGGGGCCGTGGCCCGGTGACCCGCCGGACGACCCGCGCCTCGACCCGGAGCTGCTCGCCGCCGGCGACCGGCGCAACGTGGTGGACCGCTACCGCTACTGGCGGCGCGAGGCCGTGGTGGCCGACCTCGACCGGCGCCGGCACGACTTCCACGTGGCGATCGAGAACTGGCAGCACGACTTCAACATCGGCACCGTGGTACGCAACGCGAACGCGTTCCTCGCCGCCGAGGTGCACATCGTCGGCCGGCGGCGGTGGAACCGCCGGGGCGCCATGGTGACCGACCGCTACCAGCACGTGCGGCACCATCCGACGATCGAGGAGTTCGTCGCCTGGGCGACGGGGGAGCGGCTGCCGGTGGTCGGGATCGACAACCTGCCCGGCTCCCGGCCGTTGGAGACGGGCGTGCTGCCCCGCCGCTGCGTGCTCCTCTTCGGCCAGGAGGGTCCGGGGCTCTCCCCGGTGGCCCGGGCGGCCTGCGACGCGCTCTTCTCGATCGCCCAGTACGGCTCGACCCGGTCCATCAACGCGGGCGTGGCCAGCGGCATCGCCATGCACGCGTGGGTCCGGTCGTACGCCGGCCCGCCCCCGGACTGAGGCTCCGCAGTTGTGCCCCGGGACGGAAATCCCACGATCGTCGGCCCGCCCCGCTTGACGCCCCGCCGTCCCGGGGCGACGGTGAGGGTGTGACTGTCGCGGTGAGTTGTCCGAGATGCGCGGGTCCGGTGCGCGAGCCGGACCTGATGCACGGCGAGCACCGGTGCCTGCGGTGCGGCCCGGTTCCGCCCCTGCACGTGCCGGAGCACATCGGCGCCGAGATCGTGGCCAGCGTGGTCGAACGGGTGGCCGCCGACGGCGCGCCGCCCGACCGGGTCGGCGTGCCGCTGTGGTGCCCGTGGCCGCTCCCGCCGGGTTGGACACTGACCGGCGTGGCCTGGGCCGGCGACGACCGGGCCGGGGTCCGCGCCACGGTGGTCGCCTGTGCCGGCCCGGCCCCGCTCGACGGTGGACCGGCCGACCTGATCTTCGTCGCCGAGGAGCCCGGTGTCGGCCTCGGTTCCCGCTTCGCGGGACTGCCCGGACCCGATCCCGGCCCCCAGGTCGAGGAGGCGCTGACCGATCCCGGCCCTGGTCATCCCGAGCGTCTGCCGCACGCGAAGATCCGTGTGGGCGGTCATCCCACTCCACTGTGGCTCGTGCGGTCCGAAACGGATCGAAGCGCGTACGCCGGTGAGGCTCGGGGAATGTGGCTCCATGCGATAGCCTGGCCGGCGAGCGCGGGTCACCTCCTCGCGGAAGAAGTCGTGCTGCACGACCTCACCGAGTGGACACCGCCCGAGCTCGTGTACGGCGCACCGTCCCCGTACCTGCACGGGCAGGCCTGACCGGCCGGCACCGGCGAGTCGGGGAGCGGACGCAGATATTCACGGTAAGACACCATGCTGATACTCTGGGTGCCGCTGCGGTAAACGGACCCGGCTCCGCGAGAGGATGGCCCGCTATGGTCAAGAAGGTCCTCACCTGGGCCGGCATCGCATTCTTGATCTTCTTCGTCGCCTACCGGCCAAACTCGGCAGCCGACGTGTTCAAGTCTCTCGGTGGCGGCATCATGGACATCGCGCAGGGCTTCGGCGACTTCTTCACCAACCTCGTCGCCTAGCCACCCATGGGAAGCCCTTCCGGTCCCCCCTTCGACCCGGACGATCCCGACCGGGCACGCCGGGAGCGCGACACCGAGCCGATCCCACGGATCGACCCGGACGACGGTCCCGGCTTCGGCTCCGGCTCCGGCTACGGGGCGGGCCCCTCCCTGTCGGGCGATGCCGCCTTCGGCGACGGTCCCGGCTATGCCGGCGAGGGCCGCTCCGGTCGCGCCTGGGCGCGCGACCCGGAGGGCTACCCGGAGCAGCCGATCTCCGAGGAGGAGCTGGCCGGTCTCCGGGTCGACGCCTCCGGCATGGCCCCGCGCCGCGTGCTGCCCTTGGAGGACGAGCCCAGCTCGCTCGTCGCGCGCTACCTCTTCCCCACCGAGCGCTACCGGGGCGAGTGGAAGCGGCACTGGATCCACCTCACCACCCCGATCATCGTCGGCATCGCGGCCACGTTCGTGCTCGGCTACCTCGCCGGCTTCCTCGCCGGGCGCGACGTCGGCGCGCTGACCACGGTCGCGGTGCTGCTCTGGTTCGCCGTCATGGGTTGGGTCGCGTGGCGCGTCGCCGACTGGTATTACGACAGGTTCATCCTGACCAACAAACGGGTGATGGTGGTCAACGGGATCATCACCCGCCGGGTCGCGATGATGCCGCTGGTCCGGGTCACCGACATGAAATACGAGCAGACCCCGACCGGTCGCGCCCTCAACTACGGCACGTTCGTGCTGGAGTCGGCCGGCCAGGAGCAGGCGCTGCGCGAGGTCAAGAACCTGCCCAACCCGAACGAGCTCTACCTGCGTGTGGTGGAGGAGATGTACGAGCCGCAGGCCGTCGAGGCGCGGTTGGGCAAGGAGGCCGACGAGGCCAAGGCCGACGACGGCGCCTGAAACTTTTCGGCCGAAAATCGGAGGGACTGCGCACCTTTCGCCGTCGACCTGGCCCACCCGGTCGTGGGAGCCTGCCAGGCAGGACGGGGGCGCGGAGGTGAGCGTGGCGAGCAGGGATCCGCTGGAGGAGGAGTTCCGCGAGTTCGTCGCGGCCCGCTCCGGCGCCCTGCTGCGCACCGCGTACCTGCTGGCCGGCGACTGGGCCACCGCCGAGGACCTGCTCCAGACCGCGCTGACCAAGACCTACCTGGCCTGGAAACGGCTCGGCGGGATCGACGCCATCGAGCCGTACGCCCGCCGGGTCCTGGTCAACACCTCGACCAGCTGGTGGCGCCGCCGGTGGCACGGCGAACGGCCGACCGAGGTGCTGCCGGAGCGGGCCGGCGTCGACGAGATCGAGCAACAGCTCGACCGGGACGCGCTCTGGCGGCACCTCCAGGCGCTGCCCGCCCGCCAGCGGGCGGTGCTGGTGCTCCGCTTCTACGAGGACATGTCGGAGGCGCAGACCGCCGCCCTGCTGGAGATCTCTCCGGGCACGGTCAAGAGTCAGACCTCCCGGGCGCTCAACACCCTGCGCCGCCGGCTCGGCTCCGAGGCCGCCCTGGGCCTGCCGGCCGACGCGACCGCCGAGGCGGGAGCGGCTTCCCCGGCGAAGTTCGACACCTCGGCGGTCCCCCGGGGCGCGGCCGGTCCGCAAGCCCGACCCGCGGCGACGCGGCGACCCGCCGAGTCGACCGCACCCGGCCTCCCGGCCGGGACCGCACGGCAACCCGACGCCCCGCCGACCCGCCCGGCCCCGTCACGGGCGACCCGCCCGGCCTCATCACCGGCGACCCGCCCGGCCTCGTCACCGGCGACCTCGGCCACGCCGACGGCGCCGGTCCGTTCCGCCGTTCCGATCCCGGTGGAGACCCGATGAGCGGCACCCGACCCGCCGGCGACAACCGAACGGGCAACCCGGAGCGTCCACTCGCCGTGGGCGAGGACGAACTGGAGCGGGCGCTGCGCGAGACGCTGTCCCGCCGCGTCGTCACAACCCGGCCGCTGCGCGCCGATCCGGCGGGGGACGTGCTGCGGCGGGCCCGCCGCGCCGGGCGCCGCCGGGCGCTCACCGGGCTGGCCCTGGCCGGCGTGGCCACGGTGCTCGTCACCACCGGGATGGCGCAGCTCGGCGGTTCGGGCGGGCGGGGCGACACGTCGACAGTGGTGCTCGGCGACCCGCACGGATCCTCCGCCTCCCCGCTCCCCACCGCGGCCACTCCGATGTCCGGCCCGGGGCCGGTCCGTGCCGAGCTCGACCTGCTCGTCGGCGACGTGCTCGACACCAGCGGCGGCGAACGGCGCGAGCTGACCGGCGTGGGCAACGTCGAACGGGCGCAGCGGGTCCACGACCGGGAGGGCTGGCTGCTCACCTCGGCGGCCACCGCTGCCGGCCGTACCCTCTGGTGGGTGCCGGCGGGTGGCGGCGCGCCGCAGGTCATGCTCGCCGCCGCGGATGCCGTCGCGGTCTCCCCAGACGGCCGGCAGGTGGCCTGGCGGGACGGCTCGGACCTGGTCGCCGCCGGGGTGGTCGCCGGCCAGCTCATCGCGCCCAGCCGGGTGGCCGCGCCGCCCGGCGTCGTGCCGATCGGTTTCACCGGCGACGACGTGCTGGTCGCCCGGCCCGGCCGGGGTGGCACGAGCGTGTGGCAGCGCGCGATGGGCGGGGTGCCGGGCGCCGCGAACCCGGACGTACGCGCCGTCTACGGCATGCGACCGGACGGGCGGGTGGTCGGCCTGGTCACCGACGGTTCGGCGGGGAAAACCTGCCTGGCCCTGCTCGACCCGGCGCGCGACCTCGCCCCGACCCGCACCGACTGCGGTCCGAAGCTGGCCGCCGACGGGCTCGGCGCGGTCTCGCCGGACGGTCGGTGGCTGCTGGCCAACGGCGCCGCCCGCACCGCCCTGCTTGTCGACCTGGCAGCCACCTCGACGGCCCACCCGGCCGGCCCGGCGCTGGCCGGCGCGGTCGCCTGGACCCGCGCCGGCACGGCGCTGCACGTGGACGCCGCCGGCGGACTGGTCCGGGTCGAGCCCGGGCGGGTGCTGGCCGGGCAGCGGCCGACCGCGTCGGCGCTCGACGGGGTGCCGCCCGGGCAGCGTCCGGTGGTGGTGGCCGACACCCCTGCCACGCCGGACGGGGCGTAGCGTCGCTCAGGTGAGCGTTCCCGCCCGCATCGACCTGCACACCCACTCCACCGCGAGCGACGGCACGCTCGACCCGGCCGAGCTGGTCCGGGCCGCCGCCGACGCCGGGCTCGACGTGGTGGCGGTCACCGACCACGACACGACGGCGGGCTGGGCCGCCGCCGTCGCCGCCCGCCCACCCGGTCTCACCCTGATCCGCGGCGCCGAGCTGTCCTGCCGCTGGTTCGGCGTCGAGCCGGCGATCCCGCTGCACCTGCTGGCGTACCTCTTCGACCCGGACGAGCCGGAACTGGTCGCGGAGCTGGCCCGGGTCCGGCGGGCCCGCGAGGAACGCGGCGAGCGGATCGTCCGGCTGCTCCAGGCCGACGGCATCCCGGTGAGCTGGTCGGAGATCCTGGCCGGGGCGGCCGGCGGGACGGTCGGTCGCCCGCACATCGCGCAGGCGCTGATCCGGGCCGGCCTGGTCGCCACCACCACCGAGGCGTTCGGGCCGGACTGGCTGGGGGAACGGTACCGGCTGCCCAAGGACGACATCGACGTGTTCCGCGCGGTCGCGCTGGTGCGGGCCGCCGGTGGCGTGCCGGTCTTCGCCCACCCGAGGGCCAGCCGACGCGGCCGGATCGTGCCCGACGAGTTGATCGTGGACCTGGCGGCGGCCGGACTGGCCGGTCTGGAGGCCGACCACGAGGACCACAGCCCGGCCGAACGGGAGCACGTCCGCCGGCTCGCCGCCGACCTGGGTCTGCTGGTCACCGGCTCGTCGGACTTCCACGGCACGCACAAGACCGTCTGTCTCGGCGCGCACACCACGGCCCCGGAGGCGTACGAGCGGATCGTCGCGCTGGGCCGCGGGGTGACCCCTGTCGCTTCAGGCTGAAGCGTGCCGGCGGCGCGGCTACCGTGTCCGCGTGGATCTCAAGCTCTTCGGCGAGGTCTTCGTGACCCTGCTGGTGATCGTCGACCCGCCCGGAATGATGCCCATCTTCCTCGCGCTCACCGGGCCGCTGCCCGCCCGCGACCGGAACCGGGCCGCCTGGCAGGCCGTGGCGCTGGCGCTCGGGGTCATCGTGATCTTCGCGGTGGCGGGGCAGACGATCCTGGCCTACCTGCACGTCGACCTGCCTGCGTTGCAGGCCGCCGGCGGCCTGCTGCTGGTGCTCGTCGCGCTGGAACTGCTGACCGGCAAGGCGGACGACCCGAGCCAGCAGGTCACCTCCAACATCGCGCTGGTGCCGCTGGGCACCCCGCTGCTGGCCGGACCGGGCGCCATCGTGGCCACCATGCTGTTCGTGCAGCAGGCCGGCGGCGTCACCGACTACGTGGCCATCGCGCTCGCCATCGTCGCCGTGATGGTCGCCGTCTGGGTGGTGCTGCGCTTCTCCGGCGGAATCGTCAAGGTGCTCCGTCCGGGCGGCATCGAGGTGCTGACCCGGATCGCCGGCCTGCTGCTGGCCGCCATCGCGGTGCAGCTCATCGCGGACGCGATCGCCGCGTTCGTGACCGAATACCTCAACGCCTGAGTCCGTCGCGCCGGATGTCGTAGCCGGGTGGCAGGATCTCAGGCGTGCGACGACCCTCACCGACCGGACGACCCACCGGCGGCCGTGCGCCCCGGCCCCGCGCCGAGCAGGCCGAGCAGCTCGGTTTCGAGGGCATGCCGGAACGGCTCTTCGTCTGCACACCCAGCAAGCTCGGCGCCTACGCCGACTGCCCCCGGCGCTACCGCTACGCCTACGTGGACCGCCCCGCCCCGCCGAAAGGGCCGCCGTGGGCGCACAACTCGCTCGGCGCCAGCGTCCACACCGCGCTGAAGAACTGGTATGCGCTGGCCCCCGACCGTCGCCGCCCCGAGGCGCTCGCCGGCCTGCTCAAGGGCACCTGGGTCCGCGAGGGCTACCGCGACGACGAGCAGGAGCGCGACGCCTTCCGGCGGGCGCTGGCCTGGCTGGAGTCCTACGTGGCGGGGCTCGACCCGGCCGACGAGCCGATCGGCGTGGAGCGGGTCGTCGCCGTGAAGACCGGCGTGCTGGCCTTCAACGGCCGCACCGACCGGATCGACTCCCGCCCCGGCCCGGACGGCCGACCCGAGCTGGTCATCGTCGACTACAAGACCGGCCGCACCGGGCTCGACGCCGACGACGCCCGCGGTTCGCAGGCGCTCGCGCTCTACGCGTACGCGGCGGAGCGGGTGTTCCGGCGGCCGTGCCGCCGGGTCGAGCTGCACCACCTGCCGAGCGGCACGGTCGCCGCGCACGAGCACACCCCGGAGTCGCTGCACCGGCAGCTCACCCGCGCGGAGGACACCGCCGGCGACATCATGGCCGCCGAGCGGGCGGTGGCCGGCGGCGCCGACCCCGACGAGGCGTTCCCCGCCGAGCCGGGGCCGCGCTGCGGCTGGTGCGACTACCGGCGCACCTGCCCGACCGGCGCGCAGACCCCCGGAAAGGACCCCTGGTCGGCGGTCGAACGCTTCGCCGACGCCGACTGAGGATTCCTCAGGCAGCCGCGAGCCGGGCCGCCCGCTCCTTGGCCACCTGTTGCAACGGCCCCTCCCGGTAGCGCCGCGGCACCGCCGCCAGGGCCAGCCGCAACGCCCGCACACCCACCTCGGCCGACAACGCCGTGGTGGGCAGCCCGAGCCCGCCGTAGAGCCGCAACGCCCACGGCGGCAGCAACCCCAACGCGGCGCCGGCGACCCCCAGGTACGCCCAGCGTGGCGGGCCCAGACTCAGGCCGAGTTTCACCGGCAGGCTGAGCTTCCACGGGATCGGCGGCGCGGTCAGGAACACCGCGGTCTCGGCCGCCTCGCGGGTCATCCGCAGTTCCGGACGCACGTCCCGGTAGTACGCCCCGACCTCGGCGGCGGTGCCCGGCACGTCGCCCGGGTCCAACCCGACCAGGGTGGCCGCCCGGCGCTGCTCGGTGTAGTAGCCGTCCACCTCGTCGTCGGTGAGCGTCAGCCCGGCCCGCCGCGCGGTGGTCACGAACGACTCGACCTCGGTGACGTGCACCCAGCGCAGCAGGTCCGGCTCGTCGACCCGGAACACCTCGCCGGTGAGCGGGTCGGTGGCACGCAACCGGGCGTGCAGCGCACGCAGCCGCCGCCCGGCCGCCTCCGCCTCGGCGGTGGTGCCGTAGATCGTCGTCGCCACGTAGCCCGCCGTCCGGACCAGCCGGCCCCAGGCGTCGGCCCGGTAGTTGCTGTTCTGCGCCACCCCCGCCATCGCGCGCGGATGCAACGCCTGCAGGTAGAGCGAGCGCAGGCCGGCGACGATCAGGATCGGTTCCTCGTGCACCTTCCACGTGACCGATCCCGGTCCGAACAGGCCGAGGTCTTCGGTGTCCACTGGTCAAGAGTGCCACGCCGGCCGTGCGTACCCGCACGGCTCGGGGCCGCCGGGATGAACCGTTGTGACGATTCGAGCGTGGGTGTCGATGTGCGAACGTGCCTCGGCGTACGCTGACCGCGCGAATCCGTCCACTCGCCGGAGGTGTCGGTGTTCAGGGAAGTCAACGGTCTCCCGGGCCACGTCCTGGTCATTCATGCGGTGGTGGTGCTGGTGCCGCTGTTGGCGCTGCTCACCGTCGCGTACGGGGCGTTTGCCCGCTGGCGGCACCGGCTGGACTGGGCGGTGGTGGCGCTCGCCGTGGTCACGCCGATCCTGGCCTGGGTGGCGACCGAGTCCGGCGAGGAGCTGGAGGAGGCGCTGGAGTCGCGGGGCTACCCGCCGGAAGGGCTGGCGAAGATCCACGAGCATTCCGAGTACGGTGAGACCCTGCTCTGGTTCACGCTCGGGCTCGCGGTCGTGGCGCTGCTGCTGGTGCTGAGCACCAAGGGTTTCGCCCGCCTCCAGAGCCTGCCCCGCTGGGTGCCCCTGGCGCTCACCGCCGTGGCGGCCGTCCTCGCCGTGTTCGCGATCATCTACGTCTACCTGACCGGTGACAGCGGGGCCAAGATGGTGTGGGACGGCATCGTCTGACTCACCGGCCTTTCGGCCGCCGGCCGGGCCGGCTTAGAACAGCAGCCGGGAGCACAGCAGGCACGTCAGCAGCACCAGTACCACGCCGACGACCGCGCCGATGCCGTAGGTGAGCTGCTGGGCACGTTGCTCCGAGCGGTCCATGGCGACCATGTCCTGCGCCGGGAGCTGCCGGGGCGGTGGCACCCGCACGTGCACCGGCGGTCGCCAGCCGGGTGGCGGCGGCGTGCTCGGCGGCGGCCCGGTGTACGCGCTGGCGTGTCCCGGCGGGGCGTGGTGTGCGGTCGGACCGGCGTGTCCCGGCGGCCCGGTGTACGCGCTGGCGTGTCCGGGCGGGGCGTGGTGTGCGGGCGGGCCGGGGTGTCCGGGAGGGCCTCCGGGTCCTGGGGTCCAGGGTGGGCCGGGGTTGCCCGGTGGACCGGGCCATTGGCCGGCGGTGGCGGTCCAGCCGCCGGCCGGGGTCGCCGCGTCCGGCCTGGCCCAGGGGCTCTCCATGGCTCCCTCGCGCGACCACGGACTGGCGGCCTCGCTCGTCGCGCCGGCCCCGTCGGGCGTGCCCGGATCGGGCACCTGCTGACCGGCCGCGCCGTCCGGATCGTGGTGCTCGCGGTGGTTGCCGTCGGCCGGGGGCGCGTCCGCGCCGATCGTCGTCTCCGGCGTGGGCGCGTCCTCCTGGGGCTGGCTCGTCGCGGCGGGCCGGCTGTCATCGGGCCGGTCCACGGCCGGTGCCCCGTCCGGCTGCTCGGGGCGTCGCCAGGTCTCGTCGTCGGGGTTGCCACCGCTCGGCGTCGTCACGCCGACCGACGCTACCAACGGCTCGCCCGGTCGGCTGCCCGACGCGGCGAGCGGCAATTCACCCACGGCATCACGTGCGCAGGCCCTGGCCGCCTGGCACGGCCCTCTCAGGGCACGGCCCTCTCATGGTGGGGCCCGCTACCGCTGTCGGACCGGGTGAGACGCCAGCCGGCGTCTCGAGTCGTGGACCGCGGCGGGTCGAGGCGGTCGGTCGGCGGCGGTATCGTTGCTCCCCGTGACCGACCCCGGCATCCGGGTCCCGCGCGACGACGACCGCGTGGTCGACCTCAGCGAAGACTTCGTCGTGCTGCCCGAGCAGACCACCGACGACACCGACCGCGGCTGGGGTGAGCGCCCCGGCGGCAACGACGACTGGCTGCTCGGCGAGCGCCCGCCGCACTGGGACTGAGGACGAGCGACCGCCGCGCCCTGGGGAGCGAGGACGGGCGCCCGCCGCACTGGGGAGCGAGATCGAGCGACCGCCGCACCGGGAGCGAGAACGAGCGACCGCCGCACCGGGAGCGAGAACGAGCGACCGCCGCACCGGGAGCGAGAACGAGCGACCGCCGGCCGCTGGCCGTCATCGACTCGGGGGAGAGAGCCGGCGTCAGCCGCGTACCACCACGGCGAAGCGACTGCCCTCAGGCAGGCCGACCGCGCGTCGGGCCTGCTCCGGTGGGAGCGCCAGATAGAGCGCCGAGGAGCCGTCGACCACCCCGTTGGCCCCCACCACATCGAGCACCAACGCGCGCGGTGCGAGCAGGGTGGGATCGCGCGATCCGCCGGCCGGCACGACCAGCAGGTCGACCCGGGCACCCGGGCGTAGCACCGCGAGGGCAGCCGGCTCGGCCAACCGGATCGGCACGCCGACCGCCCCGGCGGGCAGCGTCAGGGCTCCGTCCGGCCGTGGCTCGGCGGGCGTCGGGAGGGCGGCCGGAAGCGGCCTGGGCGGGCAGCCGGCCGGCGTCTGCAGCACTGCGGCGGCCAGCCCCAGCAGCACCGCGACAAGCGTCACCCGCAGCAGCGTGCGGCCCCGGGGGACGCGCCAGCGCACCGGCCGCAACGTCACCTCTGCATCCGCCACCGCTGCCTCCCCTCCGCCGGCTCCACCGTCGGCGACTCGCCATCCCGTCAGCAGGCTAGGCGCGCCCCGCCCCGCCGCGTCGCCCGTCGCCTCCCCCCTGTGGATAACCCCGTCGTCCTGTGGACAACGGCGCAGTCCAGGCACCCCCTCCCGCCCCAACTCGCCCGGCTCACCCCGACTCACCCAGGTCCACCCCGGTCCACCCCGAGCAGGGTGGACCGGTCGACAACGCCGTCGTCGAGGTAACCGTGCCGGAGCTGCCGTCACGCACTACGACGTTCCACTCATGGGCCGGCTGAGGCACGACTGGAGCGTTGTGGGTGTCTCCGGCCCTTTGACGCACCCGTGGCGTTCCACTCGTGGGCTGGGTGGGGCACGACTGGAACGTCATGGGTGTCTCCGGCGATCATGAAGTTAATTGCGACGAAAACGGACGAGTCGTGCCGCTAACTTCATGATCAGAGGAGGGGGTGGGGCGGGGTGAGAGCACGATAGTGGCCGGCCCCGAAGGGGTCGGCCACTGTCGGAAAGCGTGCGGTCAGGAGGAGCTGGACGCCGCCGGCGACTTGCTCGCCGAACCCGAGCCCGAACCCGAACCCGAGGACCCCGAACCCGACGACCCGGCCCCCGAGGACCCCGAACCCGAGGACCCCGAACCCGAGGACCCCGAACCCGAGGACCCCGAACCCGAGGACCCGGAGCCCGACGAGGAGTCGGACGAGGATGAGGATGAGGAGGAAGTCGAGGACTCCGACTTCCCCGCCTTGCCGCCGGCGCCGGCGCCGTTCTCGGATCCGGACGAACGGGAGTCCGTGCGATAGAAGCCGGAGCCCTTGAACACGATGCCTACCGAGTTGAAGAGCTTGCGCAGCCGCCCCTCACACGCCGGGCACTCGGTCAGTGGCGCGTCCGAGAAGGACTGCACCGCCTCGAGCTGGTGGCCGCACGCGGTGCAGGCGTACTGGTACGTGGGCACGTTCTCCTCCGGATCTGGCACGGCCGGTCTGGCACTCGTGGTCTTCGAGTGCCAATGGTGCGTCATGGCACCCGGATTCGTCCAGCGGAAGCGCCCGGTCCCACACCCGGCACCGCCGCCAGCCCGCCCCGGGGCGTGATCACGCAGTGCACCGGCCGGTCGTGCGGGCCGGCCGGAACCGTCGGGACCAGCTCGCCGTCGTGCAGGAGCGCCACCGTCGGTACGGTGGCGGGCACCCGGGCCAGCGCCCGGTCGTAGGAGCCGCCGCCCCGGCCCAGCCGGACGCCCCGGTGGTCCACCGCCAGCGCCGGCACCACCACCAGGTCCGCCCCGGCCACGGCGGCCCGGCCGCACGTCGGGCCGGTCGGCTCGCGCAGCCCTCGGCCGGCGGCGCGCAGCGACTCCGGGCCGGTGTAGGCGGCCCAGTCCAGGTCGAGGTCGTCCCGGAGCACCGGCAGCAGCAACTCGGCGTCGGCCGGCAGCGCGGCCCGGAGCATCTCGGGCAGGTCGGGCCCGCCGGGTTCCGAGGCGACCGGCACGTACGCCGTCATCCGGGTCGGGCGCATCCGGCGTACCAGGGAAATCAGCTCGGCCTGCACGGACGCCGCGGCTTCGGCCCGGCGCGTCGCGGACAGCGATCGGCGGGCGGCGAGCAGCGCGACGCGCAGCTCCCGTTTCGCCTCGTGCACCTCATCCGAAAAATCCGGCACGCAACACTCCTGACGCAACGCTTGCCTAGCGGTCGCTCTGTGTCAGCATCGCACCAAGGGGCGCGGTACTTCCGGGGGCAAGCTTGACGCTACGCGGGCGGTTGACGATGGCCTTCCTCGTGGTGGTCCTCGGCCCCGTCCTGCTCGGCGCGTTCTTCGTCGGCACCACACTGAGCGCGGTCGACCGTGGTCGCGCCACCGAGCGGCTGGGGCTGGCCGCGGCCGGCGTGCGTACCTCGGTCGACGCGCTCTGCCAGCAACTGCGCGCGGCGGCCGACGCGGTCGCTCTCGTCGCGGACCCGGCCGCCCGGTCGCGTGCCGCCGACCAGGTGGTCGGCCGCGGCCTGGCCGCCGCCGTCGTGATCGCCGACGCCACCGGCCGGAGAAGCTACGCCACCGCCGGCGGCCCGGCCGGCCCCTGGCAGGACTGCGCCGGCGTCCCGGCCGGCCCGGTGGGCGCGCTCGCCGTCCAGGTCCGGCTCCGCGACCCGGCCGGCGCCGACCTCGGCGCGGTCGCCGCCGCGCAGCCCGTCGACCGGGCCTTCGTGGCGCGGCTCGCGGCCGTGACCGGCGTCGAGGTCACCCTCCTCGACGACCCCGGGCGAGCCACGACCGAAAATCAGGGGGTACGCGCGGCGGTGCTGGCCGCCGCCCGCGAGGTCACCGGGGATCGGGTGGCCGGGACCGGCGACGGGCGGTACGTGCGCCGGGTCGGGCCGTCCTCGGGGCAGCCGCTGCCGCTCGTGCTCTCGGTGCGCGGCGACCGCCCGCCCGGCCTGTACGGCGCGCTGGTGGCCGCCGTCGCGCTGGCCGCGCTGCTGGCCGTGCTGGCGGCCGGGCGGCTGGCCCGGGTGACCACCCGACCGTTGATCGAGCTGGCCGGCGCGGTGGACCGGGTGGCGCACGGCGACCTGACCGCGCGGGTGCCGGTGCGCAGCCGGGACGAGATCGGCCGGCTGGCCGGCGCGTTCAACCGGATGACCCGGGAGACCGGCAGTTACGTGGCGGCGTTGACAAGCAGCCGGGACCAGCTCCGCAACCATCTGGTGGTGCTCGGCGACACGCTCGCGAGCACGCACGACCTGCAACGGATCCTGCGGGTGATCCTGGACAGCGCGCTCGCCGGCACCGGCGCCCGGGCCGGCGCGGTGTTGCTGCTCGACGGCCACGGGGTGCTCGTCGGCCAGTGCGTGGAGGGGCTGACCGGGCGCTGGCCGACCGACGACCCGGCCGACCCGGCGACGCTGCGGGTGCCGGTCGGCGCCGGCGTGGTCGGGGCGGTGGCCGCCACCGGGGAGCCGCTGCGTGGCCGGTGGGCGCCGCCGGACGCGCCGACCGGGGAGCCGTCCTGCGAGACGTACGTGGCGGTGCCGTTCGCCGCGCCCGGCGTGGCCGACCCGCGTGGGGCGGACCGTCCCGGCCATCCGCCGGCCGACAGCGACCCCACCGCCGGCCCGCCCAGCGCGGCGCTCGGCGTACTGGCCCTCTACGACCGGCTCGGCGGGCACGAGTTCGACGACGACGACCTGGTCACGCTGCGGACCTTCGCCGGCCACGCGGCGGTGGCGGTGGAGAACGTCCGGGTGCACGAGGAGGCACAACGGCTCTCCCTGACCGACCCGCTCACCGGGCTGTGGAACTACCGCTACCTGCGCGAGTCGATCCGGCGGGAGGTGGAGCGGGCGAACCGGTTCGGCCGGATGCTCAGCGTGCTCGCCCTCGACCTGGACCGGTTCAAGGAGGTCAACGACACGTGGGGGCACGCCGCCGGGGACGCCGTGCTCGTCGAGTTCGCCCGCCGGGTACGCGGCGTGATCCGCGAGGTGGACCTGGCGTTCCGGCACGGCGGCGAGGAGTTCGTGGTGCTGCTGCCGGAGACCGACGCGCGGGGCGCCACGATCGTCGCCGAGCGGATCGGCGCGGTGGTACGGGACCAGCCGGTGTCCGTCGACGGGCACGACGCCGAGCCGCTGCGGGTGCCGGTGACGGTGTCCATCGGCATCGCCGTCTATCCGGACCACGCCGGCGGCGGCCAGCAGGTGCTCGACGCGGCCGACGACGCGCTCTACGCGGCCAAGGCCGCCGGGCGGGACGGCCACCGGCTGGCGCCCGCCCCCGATCCGGTGCGCACGCAGGAGATTCCGGTGGCCGCCACCACGGTCAGCCCGCCCGACGGGCTGCCCCGGGCCGGCGCGGCGGAGCAGGCGGGCGCCGCGCCGGGCGGCGCGTCTTCCGGTCCTCAGCCGCCGCGGCAGAGCCGTGGCCGATAGTCTCGCGGCATGTCGGAGCACTCAGCGAACCCCTCAGCGACCCCTGGTCGCTCCCGCGCGGTCAAGGCCGTCATCCCGGCCGCCGGCCTGGCCACCCGGTTCCTGCCGGCCACCAAGGCGGTCCCCAAGGAGCTGCTGCCGGTCGTCGACCGGCCGGTCCTCCAGTACATCGTCGAGGAGGCCACCCAGGCCGGCATCACCGACGTGCTGCTGATCACCGGGCGGGGCAAGACCTCGATGGTCGACCACTTCGACCGGCGGCCCGACCTGGAGGAACGGCTCGCCAAGAAGCCCGATCTGCTGGCCGCGGTCAAACGCACCGAGGAACTGGCCGCGATCTACACCTGCCGCCAGCCGGAGCAGCTCGGCCTCGGCCACGCCGTCGGGTTCGCCGAGTCGCACGTCGGCGACGCGCCCTTCGCGGTGCTGCTCGGCGACGAGTTCGTCAAGCCGTCCGAGCCGCTGCTGCCGGCCATGCTGGAGCTGCAGGCCCGCACCGGCGGCGTGGTGCTCGCGTTCTTCGAGGTCGACCCGGCCGAGACCAGCCGCTACGGCATCGCTTCGGTCGAGCCGGCCGAGTCGGAGTACGCCGACATCGCCGAGGTCGTCAAGGTCACCGGCATGGTGGAGAAGCCCAGCCCGGAGGACGCGCCGAGCAACCTGGCCGTCCTCGGCCGGTACGTGCTCCCGGGGCGGATCTTCGACGCGATCCGGCGCACCCAGCCGGGCAGCGGCGGCGAGATCCAGCTCACCGACGCGATGGAGCTGCTGCGCACCGAGGGGGTGCCGGTGCACGCGATCGTCTACCGGGGCACCCGCTACGACACCGGCATGCCGCTCGGCTATCTCCAGACCGTGGTCCAGATCGCGTCCGAGCGGGAGGACCTGGGCGCCGAGTTCCGCAAGTGGCTTGCCGAGTTCGTCAACAACGGCGACGAGACCGTCACCGACGCGGTCCTGAACGGCCTGCGCGACGCGTCCGGCGGTGCCAATACATGACCGCGACGGCCGACGCCGAGGCGGCCGCGAACGAGTTGACGCCGCTCGCCGACTACCTGGGCAGCGTGCTGCGCAGGTTACGGGCGCTGCCTCCGCTCGACCTCGACCTGACCCAGGCGTACGGCAACGTGCTCGCCGAGGACGTGGTCGCCCCGCACTCGTTCCCCGCCTTCGACCAGGCGGCGGTGGACGGGTACGCCGCGCGCTGGGAGGACATCTCCGGAGGGAGCCGGGGGCCGGGATACGTCCCGGCCCCCTCCGGTATGCCCGGCGGGCGCAGCATCCGGCTCAACGTCGTCGGTGACCTGGGCGCGGCGAGCTGGCGACCGGTCCGGCTCACCCCCGGCGCCTGCTTCTCGGTGGCGGCGGGCGCGCCACTGCCGCTCGGCGCGGACGTGGTGGTCCCGGTGGAGTGGACCGACCAGGGCATGGCCGCGGTGGAGATCTTCCGCGCCCCCCGACGCGGGTACGGCCTGCGCCGAGCCGGCGAGGAACTGGTCGCCGGCACGCTGCTCGCGCGCGCCGGCGCGTACGTCTCGCCGGCTTTGGTCGCGGTGTTCGCGGCCACCGGCATCGGGCACGTGGTGGTGCGACCGAGCCCCCGGGTGGTGATCGTGGCCACCGGCGACGAACTCGTCGACGTGGGCCGGGGCAGCCAGCCCGGTCAGGTGGTGGACACCAACTCGCACGCGCTGACCGCCGCGGCGGCGGAGGCGGGCGCGCTCGCGTACCGGGTCGGGATCTGCGACGACGACCCGGAGGCGCTGCGCGGCCTGCTGGAGGACCAGACGCTGCGGGCCGACCTGATCATCACCACCGGCGGCACCGGCACCGGCCCGGGCGACATGGTCCGCCGGATCCTGTCCCGCCGCGACGGCGGCCGGGCCGGGCCGGTCACCTTCACCGAGGTGGCCCTCTATCCCGGAACCGCGCTCGGGTTCGGTACGGTCGGCGCCGAGGAGGTGCCGGTGGTGTGTCTTCCCGGTGAGCCCGGCGCGGCGCTGATCGGCTTCGAGGTGCTGGCCCGCCCGGCCATCCAACTGCTCGCCGGCGCCGAGCCCGTGTTCCGGCCCAGCGTCCGCGCGCACCTGCTGGAGACCGTGTCGTCGCCGGTGGGGCTGCGCGAGTTCCGCCCCGCGCACGTGGCCGAGCGGCGCGGCGGCGGCTACACGGTGCAGCCGCTGGCCGGCGGCCCGTACACGCTCTCCGGCCTGGCCGAGGCGAACGGCCTGCTGGTGCTCGGTGAGCGGGTCACCACGGCCGCGGCGGGCTCCACCGTGGATGTGCTGTTGTTGGACCGGCGCCGGTGAGCGCGAGGAGTGCAGCGAAGCGGAGCCCCGCAGTCGCGAACGGTTCGGTTCGGTGAGGTTTCGGCGGGCGCCGGGGTGGCCGGCGGTGCTTGTGGATGGTCCGGTGGTGCTGCGTCCCTACCGGCGTTCCGACGCGGTGGAGTGGTCGACGATCCGGCGCGCGAACCGGGACTGGCTCGCCCCGTGGGAGTCCCATGTGCCCGGCGGTTGGGACGAGACGAACTCGCCGGCCGCGTTCCGCCTGGTCCACGCCGACCAGCGGAAGTCCGCGCGGACCGGCGACGGGATGCCGTTCGCGGTCTGCCTGCGTTCCGACGGGCAGGAGCGGCTTGTCGGCCACGTCAACGTGGGCAGCATCGTGCGGCGGGCGTTCTGCTCCGGCTACGTGGGGTACTGGGTGGACTCGCGGGTGGCCGGTCAGGGTGTGATCCCGACCGCTGTCGCGCTCGCCGTGGACCACGCGTTCGGCCCCGGTGGGCTGCACCGGATCGAGGTGAACATCCGGCCGGAGAACGTCCCGTCCCGGCGCGTGGTGGAGAAGCTGGGCTTCCGCGAGGAGGCCTACCACGTGCGGTACATGCACATCGACGGCGCCTGGCGGGACCACATCGGATACGCGATGACCAGCGAGGAAGTGGCCGCCGAGGGCGGGCTGCTGGCCCGATGGCACCGCGTACGTGACAACCGGCGCTGAGCCGTTCGGCCCGTGACCGCCCGGCGCGGCGCACGGTGAACCCGGTCCGTGGCCCGTAACCTCAAGTAACTGCAAGCTGTGGCAAGCGCTGCCCGCCCGCATGATGTGCGCCGTTAACGAGCGGTGACGGAAGAAGTTGCGGCTGGGCGGCGTTCGCCCCGAACTTGGTGACGGGAGGGGTGAGGGTGCCGACGTCGGTGCTCCTCGCCGTCCTCGCCGCCGCCGGTCTGCTCGCCCTCGCTCCGGCGCTGGTCCGCCGGTACGACGCCACCGAGCGGCTGGTGGCGGAGCGGGCGCAGTCGACGGCGCGGGTGCTCCAACGCCAGCGTCGTCGCCGCACCGTGCCCGGACGGCGACCGCTGCACCCCCCGCGCTCCCTGATTGTCACCTTGAGTGAAAATTCGGACACGGGTGGTCTTGGCCGGCCGGTCTCCGCCCCGCCTGCCCGGCGGCGCTCCGGCCGGCTCCGGCCCGTTTCCGCGATCCCCGCACAGTCCCGCCGACGGCACCCGCCCCGGCGGCGGCACACCCCCGCGGTCTACCGCCGACGCCGGGTGCTCGCCGCGCTGCTGCTGCTCAACTTCGTCGAACTGGTCGGCGTGGTGCTCGTCGGCCCCGGGTTCTGGATCAGCGTCTCGGTCACCGGCACGCTGCTCGTCGCGTACGTCGTACACCTGCGGCAGCGGGCCCTGGCCGAGCGCCGGCGGCGGCGTGCGGACGCCCGCGAGTCCGCCTGGCTGGCCGCCCGCCAGGCTGAGGTGCGCCGCGAACAGGCCCGACGCGCGGCGGCCCGGCGGGAGGCGCAGCGCCGGCTGGCCGCCCAGCGGGAGGCGGTCCGGCGTACCGCGATGGGCCTGGACCGCCCGTCCGACCTGCCACCGGCCGCGAGCGGCGGCTCGGTGTCCTACCGCCGGGCCGGCGGCCTGCGCGGCCGTCCCTACCAGTCCGGCCGAGGCGCCTGACCCGCGTCGATCTTGGAGTTGTGGTGCCAGGGTTTGTCCCTTCGGTGGCTTGTCGGAGGTGCCACAATTCCAAGATCGATGGACTGGGTGGCGCGGGGCGGGGCGGTTCGCGTGGCGGGGGTGGGGCCTGTTAGCCTTGGTGCCGGCCCGCCCGGTGCAAGCCGGGTGGGACCGACGCTGGTTCGCCGGCGGAGGGGCTGTGGCGCAGACTGGTAGCGCACCTCGTTCGCATCGAGGGGGTCAGGGGTTCAAATCCCCTCAGCTCCACCCAGTGCAAAGGCCGTTTCCCGTGGTGGGAGACGGCCTTTTCCGATTGTGGGCAGCCGACACCGCCGCGAACCGCACCCGGACCGATGACTTTCCGGCCCGGCGACGGTCGACCGGGGCATGACCACAACCCAGACGCTCCAGCTGCCCGAGGTCGACCTCGTCTACGACGTCCACGCCCCGAGCGCGGCGGCCGGCGCACACCGGCCCCTGTTCATGATCGGCCAGCCGATGTGCGCCGACGGCTTCACCACGCTCGCCTCGTACTTCCCGGACCGGACCGTCATCACGTACGACCCGCGCGGGCTCGGACGCAGCGTGCGCCGGGACGGCCGCATGGACTCCGTACCGGAGGTGCAGGCCACCGACGTACGCGCCGTCGTCGACGCCCTCGACGCGGGCCCGGTCGACCTCTTCGCCAGCAGCGGCGGGGCGGTGACCGCGCTCGCGCTGGTGGCGGCCTACCCGGGCACGGTGGCCACGCTCGTGGCGCACGAGCCGCCGCTGGTGCCGCTGCTCCCCGACGCCGAGGCCGCCGCGCGGGCGAACGCCGCCTGCCAGGAGGCGTACCAGAAGCACGGCTGGGGCGCCGGCATGGCGGCGTTCATCGCCATGACGTCCTGGCGGGGCGAGTTCACCGACGACTACTTCGCCCAGCCCGCGCCGGACCCGGCCACATTCGGCATGCCGGTCGACGACGACGGCTCACGGGACGACCCGCTGCTGTCCGATCGGTCCGCCGCGGTCACCAGCTACCGGCCGGACGTCGACGCGCTCCGCGTGACGCGTACCCGGGTCGTCATCGCGGTGGGCGAGGAGTCGGCGGGCACCCTGACCGGACGTACCTCGGTGGCGACGGCCGAGCTGCTCGGTGGACTGCCGGCGGTCTTCCCGAGCCACCACGGCGGTTTCCTCGGGGAGGAGGGCGGCTACGCCGGGCAGCCGGAGGCGTTCGCCCGCCGGCTGCGGGAGATCCTCGACGGCGTCGCCTGACGGCTCAGGCGCGCCGCACGTCGGTGACCATCACCGGGTACGGGCCGGCCGGTGCCTTCGGGCCGGCCTGGTCCGCCGGGACCACGTTCTCCATCCGCAGCCGCAGCGTCGCCGGCTCGGTGCCGTCGAGGATGATCCGCCACCCCCACCCGCCGCCGTACTCGGCGGTGAGCGCGACCGTGTCGCCCGGGCCCGCGTCACCGGTGAGCGTCATCGGCCCCGGCTGCTGGTGCCACGAGTCGCCCCACCAGGCGACGAGCGAACCCGGCTGCGCGCCGACCGCGATCACCAGCAGCCCGTCCTGCGGGCCGTCGTCCGGATGCGCCCAGGAGTACGCCACGGTGGTCAGGTGCCCGCCAGCGGCGGTCGCGACGGTCAGCGTGGCCGGCGACTCGACGAACGGGTCGGCGGGCAGCATCCGGAAGCCGTTGGTGCCGGCCCAGGAACCGGTGACGTCAGCGAGGATCACCGGCCCAGCATAGGTGTACGGGTGCCACCCGACCGTCCGCACGCGACGTCAGTCGTCACAGCCGATACCGTCGCCGTCCCGGTCCAGGTCGTAGATGTCGCTGCCGACGACACGGACCGGGCCGGTGACGTACGCGGGACCGTTGCCGCTGCCGCCGGCGCAGTCCACGTCGCTCGCGATCGGCACGCAGGCTCCGCTGTAGTTCGGGTCGCAACTGCGTGTCTGCTTGGTGCCCACGGCGACCACCTGCGTGATCGGCTTCCTGGTCACCACCGAACGGACCAGCTTCTTGCCGGTCTGGACCCCATCGGTGACCGTCACCCGGTAGGTGAGGGTGCGGACGCCGGCGACGCCCCGAGTGCGTACCTTCTTCGTCCCCCGTGACAGGGTGCCGTCTTTCACCGTCCGGGTGGAGTAGGCGATCTTCGCGGTCGAGGTGACGGTGGTGATCCGAACCAGGGGCGATGCGGACGGGCTCGGGCTCGCCTCGGTCGGTGACGGGGCGGAGGTCGCCAGATCCACGACCGCCGGTGCCGTGGCCCCGACACCCGTCGTTGCGGGCGCGGCTTCCGTCTTGTCCGGTTGCTTCGGAGCGTCGGCGCTCGCCCCGGTCGCCACTCCGCCGCAGCCGGCGAGCAGCAGCAGACCTGTCGATACGACCGCGACCTTCGCGCCGCCAGAGAGCCGACGCCGGCGGGACTGCTTCGGAGCGGGGTGGGCCCGGCCTGCGCCGACGGGGACGGTTGCCGGGTTCTGCGGTGATGGATGCGTCACGCAGCTCAGTCTGCTTGCGTCCACAACGATTTCCAGCGGTCGACCGGTGCGCTCCGTGTCGACGCTCCGACCGTCGGTCATGCCGAAGGTCGCGGAAAACGGACCGAGCGGCGAGCCCTCGACGGCTCCCGGGCCGACCGGGAACACCGGTCGCCGTCACCGGTCCGACCGGCCGTCCGGCGCTGGACAGACCGATCGGTCGGCGAGGCAAGGCGGGTTACGAGTTCGGTCGATGATCGACACCAGTTCGGTGAAGTGGTGGCATCCCGCCGGCTGGACCCCGCTATTTCCCCGAGCTGGCGTCCGGCCACCTCGGATAGTCGCCGGGTTCAGCCGGGCGGCAGCGTGGCGGCCAGGTCGGCGGCGTGCTGGAGGGTGTCGGTCAGCCGGGCGCGCGACTCCTCGTCGAGCGGCACCGCCCCGGCCCGCCGCAGCAGTTCCCGAGCGGCTTCCGGCTCGTCCAGCAGCAGCGCCAGCTCCGCCCGGTAGACGAGCGCCTCCACGAGGGCGGCGGGCTCGTCGGTGGCGTCCGGACGGGTCAGCGCGCCATCGAGGATCTTCGCGGCCTGCCGGGGGTTACCGCGGGAGTCGGCCTGCACCACCGCGTTCCCCAGCGCCCGGGACAGACCGGCGGCCGAGCTGCCGTCGACGTCCGGCGTGGCGGCCCGGGCCACGAACCGGATCCAGTTGCCGCCGGGGTCGACGATGCTGAAACCGGTGTGTCCGTCGGCGTTGCGGCGGACCCGGGGCCGGGTCATCCGGGGCACGCCGGCGACGAGCACCTTGCCGTACGCGGCGCGCAGGCCCGCCGTGAAGACGCGGTGCAGGCCGACCAGGTCGTCCACGACGACCAGACAACTGCCGTACGAGGTGGCCGGGTCGAACTCCGGCATGCCGAAGAAGTGCAGGTTCAGGTCTTCCCGGAGCAGGGCCAGGTAGGGGTTGGGGCGGATCTGCCGGTAGGTCACCTGGAAGCCGAGAGCCTGGTAGAACGGCGCCACGTCGTCCAGGGACCGACAGGGCAGCAGCGGGATGGTGGTCTCGTTCGTCATCGTTCGAGCCTGGCGGCCGGTGGCCGGCACGCGCACATGGAAATGGCCGAACGGCCGGGTGGCACCGCCGGAACGGCCGCGGGGGCCGGTCCCGGGCGGGACCGGCCCCCGCGGTGCGGGGTCGCGCGGGCGTCAGGGCTTCCAGGACCCGGCGGTACGCAGGTGGTGCTCGTACTCGACGACGCCGTTCTTGTCCTTCACGTCGAAGATGAGCTGGCCGCTGCGCTTGGTGCCGACCGGCAGGTTGTTGCCCGAGGTCATCAGCTTGCCGCAGCCGGAGAAGGCGCCGCCGATGCCGTTCTCCTCGGTGCCGTCCGCAGCCCGCCAGGTGAAGAAGAACGGGTTGATCGCCCCGGTGCCCTTGGTGACCTCGGCGGTCACGTCGGCGATCAGGAACGTTCCGTTCTTCGGCCCGGGCATGTACTCCCGGCAGGCGGCGTCCTTGGTCCGGAAGTTGCCGACCGTGATTTCGAGGGTGCCGTAGTCGTCGTTGATGATCAGCTTGTCGCCGGCCGGCATGTTGAACGTCTGGTCGTCGGTCTTGCCCGGCTCCGGCGTGGCGGTCGGGTCGCCGGTCGGGTCGCCGGTCGGCGGGTCGTCGACCGGGTTGCTGTAGGTGATGCCCGGGGTGGGCAGATCGTCGATCGCCTCCCGGGTCTTCTTCGCCCCGCTGTAGATGGCGAAGATGCCTCCGCCGCAGCAGAGCAGCAGCAGGACCACCGCCACGATGCCGATCGTGATCCAGACGTTCTTGTTGGACTTCTTGGCGGGCGGCCCGAACGGCTGCCCCGGCGGGGGCGGGTACGGCCCGGTCGGGTACGCCTCACCCGGCGGGTACTGCCCGGGCGGCGGATACGGCGCGCCCGAGACGGGCGGGTAGGGCGGCTGCGCCCCGCCCGGCTGCGCCCCACCCGGCGGCGGGTAACCCCCCGGCGGCGGGTACGCGCCCTCCGGAGGCGGATATCCGCCGGCTGCCTGCGGGTATCCGCCACCCGGGGGCGGATACGGCGCGCCGGACGTCGGCGGCGACGGCGGGAACGCCTGCGTCGACGGCGTAGCCGGGAACGCCTCGGTCGGCGGCGACGGCGGGAACGCCTGCGTCGACGGCGCGGGCGGGAATTTCTGCGTCGACGGCGCGGGCGGGAACGCCTCGGTCGTTGGCGACGGCGGGAACGCCTGCGTCGATGGTGCCGGCGGGAACGCCTGCGTCGGCGGCGCGGCCGGGAACGCCTCGGTCGGCGGCGCGGGCGGGAACGCCTCGGGCTGCGACGGGTAGGGCGTGCCGGAGACCGGCGCCTGCGGCGCGCCCGAGGTGGGCGCCTGCGGCGCGTCGGAGGTGGGCGCCGGGGGAGCACCCGAGGTGGGCGCCTGCGGCGTGTCGGGGGCGGGGGGCGCCCAGGGGCTGCCGGACACCGGCGGCATCGGCGCGGTGGGGAACGCCTCGGTCGGCGGTTCCTGCGGCTGGTTCGGGTCCTGTGACCCGGACGGAGGCTGAGGGTGGCTCACCGTACTCCTTGGGCACCTTCGGAATTTTCAGTCGGAACGACGGTACAAGCAGGCGGCGACAAAGCCGTCCGGCCCTCACCGGCGTGTCAGAACGGCGGCGGTACGGACCAGATCGTCGTCCACCGCGAACCGTCCGGACATCGATGACGGAGGATCGGGCACGGGCGCGTCGGCGAGCCGGGTCGGCGCGATCTCGGCGTGGAACGTCCCCGCGTCGGGGTCGAGCGTGACCCGGGCGTCGGGGAAGCCCAGCCAGGTGCCGACGAGCGGGTACCAGACCTTGTAGACGGTCTCCTTGACGCTGAACAGCACCGTCGGCCAGGGCGGTCCGGACGGCAGTCGGGCCAGGTCCGCCTCCTCGTCGGGGCGGCACACCTTTCGGCGTACCCCCGGGGTGAGGGGTCGACGCCGCTCGGCGTCGATGCCGACCGCGCGCAGGTCGCTGGCGTGCGCGGCGGCGGCGGCGCAGTAGCCCGCAGTGTGGGTGATCGTCCCGACGACGCCGGCCGGCCAGATCGGGGCCCGGTCGGCGCCGGCGGGCACCGGCGTGGGCGGCAGGCCGAGCGCGGCGAGTGCCCGGCGCGCGCACACCCGGCCGGCGGTGAAGTCGCGGCGGCGGCTGGGCACCGCCCGGTCGCCGAGCGCGGCCCGCTCGACCGGCAGCAGCGCGCCGGCCCAGTCGGCCGGGCCGGCGACCGCGACGGCGACGGCGGGCGGCAACAGGTCATGCACGAGCGTCGGTGGGTGACGGGAACACGCGGTGACCGTACCGTAACGGCGGAGCGCGATGGGGCGCTGAAGAAACGTTGCGGGGGGTGGCAGCGTCGACATCGATGGAAGGAGTGGCCGATGACCCCCGGTGTGGAGGCGTCGGAACCAAGGTCCGCCGAGCACGTGCCGGTGACGCCCGCCTGGACCTGTGGCTCGTGCGGCGACGACTGGCCCTGTGCCACGAAACGCCAGGACCTGCTGATCGAGTACCAGGTGGACCGGGCATCGCTGAGCGTCTATCTCGGGTCCTGCCTGGCAGCTGCCACGCAGGACCTGCGGAGCGCGCCGGTCACCGCGTTGCAGGACCGGTTCATCGGCTGGGTGCCGCGCCGCCCGCGTACCGTCTGAGCGCTTCCGGTGGCCGCCGTGTCGGGTGCCCGGCGGCCACCGGTCGCGGTCTCACCGGCGGCGGGGCCGCCGGGTGAGGGCGAAGCCGACCACGCCGGCCACGGCGGCGAGCACCCCGCCGACGCTGGTCCACACCCAGCGCGAGCCGGCCTCGGGGAGCCAGCCGGTCAGGTCGGTCTCCTCCTCGGCGACCGGCTCGGGCGTCGGCTCGGCCGCCAGCACGGTCCCGGCCCGGGTGTTCGGCACCAGCGGCGCCGCCAGCTCACCGTCGTCGCCGGAGGCGCCGTCGGAGTCGGCGGCATCGACCAGCAGGTCCACCTCGATCGGCAGGCCCAGGTCGGGTTCGGGCAGCTCGGTGACGGAGAGCCGGACGTAGTAGGTGCCCGGCAGCGGGTCGCCCGACCACGGTTCGGCCCACGGCCGCACCCGGCGCAGCGTGCATCCGAGCGTCACGGCGCTGGCCGCGGCGTCCACGGTGGGGGTCTGCGCGCCGGCCGTGCACGCCTGCCGGCGGCGTAACCCGTCGAAGACCTCGACCGTCCAGGTGGACGCGCCGGTGCGCGGCTTCGGGAAGGTGACCGTGACGTCGAGCTGGTGCACCTGCCCGGCGTCGGCCCGGAACGACCAGTACAGGTGGTCGCCGGTCGAGGCGCCCACCCGTACCGGCTGGCCGGCGTCGATGGTCGTGGCGGTGAGGAACGAGGTGCCCGCCTTGGTCACGGTGGTCGCGCCCGGTGACGGGCTCGGCGCGGCCAGGGCCGCGGCCGGGGCGAGCGCGAGGGCGAGGGCGGCCGTCGCGGCGCCGATCAGGGTACGCATCCTCAGTTCTCCCTCCAGGTGGCGACCCACCAGCGGGTGAGCAGCCCGGCGCCCAGCCCGGTGACCAGGCCGGCCAGGGTGAGCAGGAGCAGCAGCGCCCAGCCGCGGCCGAGGTCCGGCCCGTCCGGGGCGGGCGAGGCGGCGACCACGTCCACGGTCAGTTCCACCGGCATACCCGGTTCGGCGCTGGCGCCGGAGCGGGGCGCGAACGAGTTGCTGACCACCAGGCAGACGGTCCGGGCGGCCCGCGTCCCGCTCGGGGTCGGCTCCGGGCTCGCCGCGTCCTCCTCCTCGGCGGCCGACCAGCGCAGCCCGGCCGAGACCACGTCGGTACGGCCGCTGCCGGCGTCGACGCCGCGGACCAGCTCCCGCCCGTCCGGCGCGGTCGCGCGCAGCAGCACGCCGTAGTCCGGGTTGACCGGCCGGTCCAGCGCGATGCTCACCGAGGCGCGCAGCTCCTGCCCCGGGCGTACCGGCACCCGGTACCAGCGGTGTTCGGAGAACGCCTCCCGGTCGGTGTAGACGCCGGCGGCGAGCAGCGGCGCGCCCGCGCAGTCCGCCGCGCCGCCGACCACCGCCGGCGCGGCGGTGTACGTGTCCCGGGCACGGTCGACCAGTTGCTTGATCCGGCCGGTCAGCTCCTCGGCGCTCTGCGCCGCGGTGTAGGTGCCGCCGGTGGCCCCGGCGATGCAGAGCAACTGCCGGCGTACCTTCTCGTCCGGGGCCAGGCCGAGCGTGTCGACCACCAGCCGGGTGCCCTGGGCGGCCAGCTCGCGGGCGACCTGGCACGGGTCGGGTGGGGCGCAGGTGTCCTCGCCGTCGGTGATCAGCACGATCCGGCGGGTGGTGCTGCCGGTGCCCAGGTCCTGCGCGGCGGAGCGCAGCGCCAGCCCGACCGGGGTGAAGCCGGTCGGGCGGAGCCCGGCGACGGCGGCCTTGGCCTGGGTGCGGTCCACCGGGCCGACCGGCACGATCTGCTGGGTGTCCCGACAGCCCTGCTTCTTGTCCTTGCCCCGGTAGGTGGCGCCGAGCACCCGGATGCCGAGCTGTGTCTCGTCCGGCAGGCCGTCGACCACCTCGTTGAACGCCTGCTGCGCCACGGAGATCCGGCTGCGTCCGTCGATGTCGCGGGCCCGCATCGAACCGCTGACGTCCAGGACCAGCTCGACCTTGGGGGGTTCGGCGGCGGGTTCGGTGGTCTCGTCGTCGGCCCCGGCGGGGCTCGGACCGATCAGCGCGGTCGCCGCCAGCAGTCCGAACAGGACGGCCGTCGATCGTCTCTTGTTGATCACCGGGCGAAGTGTAGTGAGATCCACTTTGGAAGATCATCCGGGTGGGGTCCGACCGTTAACTGCTCGACGTAAACCATTCGGGGGTGGTATCGGTCGGAAATCTGACTCCGCTGCACCCGTTGTGCGCCCGGCGCAGTGTGGTTAAGCTCTGTCTTGCGCGCCCCAATCGCCCGCTTCCCCCGTGGCAGGCGATCGGGGCGCGCGTTTTCGTGTCCCGGCCCGTTCAGTCGGCCGGCGAGGCGATCACGAGCCACGACGACGGCCCGGTGGGAAATCCCACCGGGCCGTCGTGCGTCTGCCCGCGCTCAGATCCAGCGGCCGTCCAACCACATCCGGGCCGACCAGTCCGCATACTGCATGACCGTGCCCACGAAGATCGGATAGAAGTACGCGAAACAGAGCGCCACCAGCAGCACGTACGCGCCCGCGATGATGCCGCCGACCAGCCTGCGGTCGTTCACCTGCTCGGCGCTGGGCGGCGCCGCCGTCGAGGTGACAGGCGCGGGCGTGACGATCGCGCCGAGCACGTAGACCACCGCGAGCACCATGAACGGCACCGCGGGCGCGGCGTAGAAGGAGAACATCGTCCGGCCGTCGAAGGCGAGCCAGAACCAGGGCAGCAGGCCGGCGGCCACGGTCAGCAGGATCGCCCCGGCCCGCCAGTCCCGCCGGGCCAGGCCCAGCCAAGCGGTCGCGGCGAGCGCCGGCAGGAACGACCACCAGAGCAGCGGAGTGCCCAGCAGCAGCACCTCGGAGGCGCAGCTCGACGCGCCGCAGTCGCCGGTGCCGGACCAGTGGAACGCCACCGGGCGGCCCAGCAGCAGCCACTGCCACGGCCAGGACTGGTATTTGTGCGGGTCGTCGAGCTGGGCGTGGAACCCGTACGCGGCCTTGTGATATTCCCACAGGTTGATCAGCGGGCCGATGAACGGCGTGTCGCTCATCCCCGGCACGTTCGGATACCGGCTGGCCAGGCGGTAGTAGCCCTCGTCGCTGAGCAGCCAGCCCGACCAGGTGGCCACGTAGGTGACAAGCATCAGCACGCCGGCCACGAGCAACCAGGGCAGCTCGTCGAGCACGGCGTCGCGCCAGGGCCGGCGGACCCCGGCCGAGCGGCGGACCCCGACCTCCCAGAACAGCACCAGCAGCGCGAACGCCGGGAGGAAGTAGAGCCCGTTCCACTTCACCGCGCAGGCGCACCCGAGCAGCACCCCGGCGGCCAGCCGCCACCACGGCCAGTTCCGCCAGCCCGACGGCGGCCGGCCGGCCCGCCCGGGCACCGTCGGATCGAGCCCGTCCGCCAACGCCCGGGCCCAGCGTCGCCGTCGGGCGTCCCGGTCGAGCACCAGCGCGCCGAACGCGGCCAGCACGAACAGCAGCACGAAGATGTCGAGGATCGCCGTGCGGGACAGCACCAGGTGGAAGCCGTCCAACGCGAGCAGCAGGCCGGCCGCGCAGCCGAGCGTGGTGGACCGGAACATCCGCCGGCCGATGCGCACCAGCAGCAGCACCGACAGCGTGCCGCAGACCGCGGCGGCGAAGCGCCAGCCGAACTCCGGCGCGGTGGTCGTCAGGTGCCCCGGCACCGAGACGTTGCTCTCGGCGTCCTGGTAGCCGAACGCCCACTCGCCGATCCCGATCAACCACTTGCCCAGCGGCGGGTGGACCACGTACGAGGGGCCGTTGTCCTTGTAGTTCCACTCGACGCCGCGGTCGATCAGCCCGTACGCGTCCTTGGCGTAGTAGGTCTCGTCGAAGATCTTGCCGGGCGGCTGGCTGAGCCCGACGAAGCGCAGGATCGCGGCGATGGCCACCACCACGGCGGTGGCCAGCCACGCCTGCCCCTGCCCGAGACGGTCGTCGACGGTGGCGAGCCGGCGTCGGACCGCGGCCGGGATCCCGCCGCCGCCACCCCCGCCGTCGTCGTCGCCCGGCGAGCCGACGGCCCGGTCGGTGGTGGGGGAGGGCTCCTGTGCTGTCGACGCACTCGTCACCCGGCGATCGTAGGCTGCCGGAGTGCCCGGTGGCGTCAGTCGTCCCCGAAATTGGTACGACCGTCGATGAAGGAGCGCACGTCGTGGGGGAAATGTCCGACGTAGGGCGGTTGGTGCTGCTCGGCGCGCCGTTGGGAAATCCGGCCGACGCGTCCGCCCGGTTCCGCGAGGTGCTCGCCACCGCCGACGTGGTCGCCGCCGAGGACACCCGCCGGCTCACCCGGCTGGCCCGCGACCTCGACGTCACCGTGCCCGGCCGGATCGTCTCCTACTTCGAGGGCAACGAGGAACGGCGTACCCCGGAACTCGCCGAGGTGCTCGTCGCCGGCTACACCGTCGCCCTGGTCACCGACGGCGGCATGCCGAGCGTCTCCGACCCCGGCTACCGCCTGGTCCGGGCCGCGCTGGAAGCCGGCGTCCCGGTGACCGCCGCCCCCGGGCCCAGTGCGGTCACCACCGCGCTGGCGCTGTCCGGCCTGCCCTGCGACCGGTTCTGCTTCGAGGGCTTCCTGCCCCGCACTCCCGGCGCCCGCCGCTCCCGCCTGCGCGCCCTCGCCGCCGAGGAACGCACGCTCGTGCTCTTCGAGGCGACCCACCGGATCGCCGGCGCGCTCGTCGACCTGGCCGAGGCGTTCGGCCCGGACCGGCCCGCCGCGCTCTGCCGCGAGCTGACCAAGACCTACGAGGAAGTGGTCCGCCGGCCGCTCGGCGAACTGGCCGAGTGGGCCGCCGCCGGCGACGTGCGCGGCGAGATCACGCTTGTCGTCGCCGGCGCCCCGGCGACCCCCGCGATCC
Source organism: Micromonospora sp. WMMD1128 (assembly GCF_027497235.1). Classification (NCBI taxonomy): domain Bacteria; kingdom Bacillati; phylum Actinomycetota; class Actinomycetes; order Micromonosporales; family Micromonosporaceae; genus Micromonospora; species Micromonospora sp. WMMD1128. The sequence continues at coordinate 5,613,187 of NZ_CP114902.1, read as the reverse complement.
GTCCCGACGACGACGCGCTGCGTGCCGCGGTGGCCGAGCGGGAGGCGGCCGGGTCCTCCCGCCGAGACGCGATCAGCGAGGTCGCCACCGCGTACGGGCTGCGCCGTCGCGAGGTCTACGAGCTGGTGCACCGCTGAGGGTGTAAGGAGGGGCCCCGCTTAACGCTTTCGGTAGAGGCGGGGCCCCCGCTTAACAACGACGTGTTAAGCGGGGGCCCCGCCTTACCAGGCGGTGATGAGGAAACCGACGGTGATGAGCAGCGGGCCGCCCAGCGCCAGGCCCACCGCCCAGCGTCGCTGGCGCGGGTCCGCCAGCCGGATCGCGCCGGTCCACCTGGCGATCCCGGCCGCGCAACCCCCCACCAGGGCCAGCCCGAGCAGCCAGCGCAGGTGCCCGCCGACGCTTCGGTCCGCGTACGCGGTGGCGCCGTCCGGTCCGGTCATCCGGGCCGGCAGCACGCTGCCGGTGGCGGTGCGCCCGGCCGGCACGCCGCTGACCCGTACGCCCTGGGCCTCGAAGCGGTCGTGGTCGGCCAGGAAGATGCCCCGGCAGCGCTGGGTGAGCCCGCCGCCCACGCACTCGGTGATCATCACCGTGCCGCTCGTCGAGTGGCCCACCGCCAGCCAGAGCGGGCCGGCGCTCACCCAGGCGAAGAACGCCGCGAGCAGGCTCAACGACACAAGCACGGCGAGGCCGGCGGGCGGGTCCGGCGGATGGACCGGGCGGGCCGGTTCCCGCCGGGCGCGGGCGCGGCCGGCGCGGCGGCGCGGCTCGTCACGCAGCGGCGTGCCGTCCCAGTGCACCTCCTCGATCGGCGCCCAGCCGGCCGCGTCGTCGCCCGCCGGGGCCAGGCGCCGCTGCCAGCGTGGCTGCCGTACCGGTACCCGGCGGGGCACGGCGTCCACCGGCGCCCCGGTGGTCGGTTCCACCTCCACCGTCGGGTCGGCGGGGTCGACCCGGGGCTGCGGGGCGACCGGGACGCCTGGTGCGGCGCGTGCGGCGCGCCCGGCCTGAGCGGCGGCCGACGGTTCAGGTGCCGCTGGTCTGCTGGTCACGACGTTCATTTCACACCGGCACCGTCGGCTCGCCGGGCAGCTCAGGGCGCGTGTCGGCGACAAATCGGACGTACGCCGGCGCCTCCGGCCCTATTGGTTCGCGGGTCGCCTCCGGCACTCACTAGGCTTGACGCTCATGAGTCACGTTCTCGCCGCGGTCGCCTGGCCCTACGCCAACGGCCCGCGCCACATCGGCCACGTCTCCGGATTCGGCGTTCCCTCCGACGTCTTCGCCCGGTACATGCGGATGGCCGGTCACGACGTGCTCATGGTGTCCGGCACCGACGAGCACGGCACCCCGATCCAGGTGCAGGCCGACGCCGAGGGGGTCACCCCGCGCGAGCTGGCCGACCGGTACAACCGGGTGATCGCCGAGGACCTGCGGGCGCTGGGCCTGTCGTACGACCTGTTCACCCGCACCACCACCCGCAACCACTACGCGGTGGTGCAGGAGCTGTTCACCGGGCTGTACCGCAACGGCTACATCGTCCCCAAGGTCACCACCGGGGCGATCTCCCCGTCCACCGGCCGCACCCTGCCCGACCGCTACATCGAGGGCACGTGCCCGATCTGCGGCTACGACAGCGCGCGCGGCGACCAGTGCGACAACTGCGGCAACCAGCTCGACCCGGTCGACCTGATCGACCCCAAGTCGAAGATCAACGGCGAGACGCCGGAGTTCGTGGAGACCGAGCACTTCTTCCTCGACCTGCCGGCCCTGGCCGACGCGCTGCGCCAGTGGCTGGACACTCGGGAGGGCTGGCGTCCCAACGTGCTGCGGTTCTCCCGCAACCTGCTCGACGACCTCCAGCCCCGGGCCATCACCCGCGACCTGGAATGGGGGGTGCCGATCCCGCTGGAGGGCTGGCAGGACCGGTCCGACAAGCGGATCTACGTCTGGTTCGACGCGGTGATCGGCTACCTGTCCGCGTCGATCGAGTGGGCCCGTCGCTCCGGCGACCCGGAGGCGTGGCGGAAGTGGTGGTCCGCCGACGCCGAAGGGAAGGACGCCCGCGGCTACTACTTCATGGGCAAGGACAACATCGTCTTCCACTCGGTGATCTGGCCGGCGCTGCTCGGCGGCTACTCCGGCGCGGGCTCCCGGGACGGCGAGCCCGGCGACCTGGGCCGGCTCAACCTGCCCACCGAGGTCGTCTCCAGCGAATACCTGACCATGGAAGGGCGGAAGTTCTCCTCCTCCCGCAAGGTGGTCATCTACGTCCGGGACTTCCTCGAACGCTACGACGCCGACGCGCTGCGCTACTTCATCGCGGTCGCCGGCCCGGAGAGCAACGACACCGACTTCACCTGGGCGGAGTTCCTCCGCCGCAACAACGACGAACTGGTCGCCGGCTGGGGCAACCTGGTCAACCGGTCCGTGTCCATGGCGGCGAAGAACTTCGGCGCGATCCCGCCGGTCGACCCGGCCGGGCTCACCGAGGCCGACGAGGCGCTGCTCGCGGTGGCCCGCGCCGGCTTCACCACCGTCGGTGACCTGATCTCCCGGCACCGGCAGAAGCAGGCCATCGGCGAGGCCATGAAGGTGGTCGCCGAAGCCAACAAATACCTCTCCGAGCAGGCGCCCTGGAAGCTCAAGGGCGACGACGACAAGCCGCGGATGGGCACCATCCTGCACGTCGCGCTCCAGGTGGTGAGCGACGCCAACACGCTGCTCACCCCGTTCCTGCCGCACTCCGCCCAGCAGATCCACGAACTGCTCGGCGGCACCGGCACCCACGCGCCGATGCCGGTGATCGAGGAGGTCGACGACCTCGACGGCGGGCCGGCGTACCCGGTGCTCACCGGTGACTACACGGTCGGCGCGCGCTGGGAGTCCGTACCCCTGGAAGTGGGTCGGCCGCTCGCGGCGCCCAAGCCGGTGTTCCGCAAGCTCGACCCCTCCATCGTCGACGAGGAGCTGGCCCGCCTCGCCGGCTGAGCGCCCGACGACGGCGGCCCCGGGCGCGTCCCGGGGCCGCCGTCGTTTCCCGGGTCAGGCCGGGGCCATGCTCGGCTTGCCGATGAACTCCATGATCGCCTTGTTGACCTCGGTCGGGTGCGTCCACGGGGTGCCGTGCGGCGCGCCCTTGAGCGTGACCAACTTGGCGTCGGGCAGCATGTTCACCAGCCGCTGACCCGTGAGCGGGTACGGCAGCACGTTGTCCTTGTCGCCCTGGATGATCAGCACCGGCACGTCGATGTTCGGCAGGTCGCCGCGGAAGTCGGTCTGCCAGGCGTCCACCGAGTCGTGGGTGCCCTTCGCCGACGCCTGCGCGCCGATCTGCCAGTGCGCGTGGTACGCCTCGTCGCTGACCAGCTTTCCCTTGTTCTCGCTGGCGTTGAAGAAGACGTCGCAGAACTGGGTCAGGTAGGCGAACCGATCCTGGATGATCGCCTGCTGGAACCCCTCGAACATGCTCTTGTCGACGCCCTCCGGATCGTCCGGGGCCTTCAGCAGGTACGGCGCCAACGGGGCCATCATGACCGCCCGTTCCACCCGACCCGACCCGTACGCGCCCAGGTAGCGGGTGACCTCGCCGGTGCCCATCGAATGCCCGACCAGGATGGCGTTGCGCAGGTCCAGCTCGGTCATCAGCACGTCCAGGTCGGCGGCGAACGTGTCGTAGTCGTAGCCGAACGCCGGCTGGGCGGAACTGCCGAACCCCCGCCGGTCGTACGTGATCACCCGATATCCGGCGGCGAGCAGCGGACCGCTCATCTTCTCCCAGGTGGCCCCGTTGAACGGGAACCCGTGGATCAGCACGATCGGCTGACCGGAACCGTGGTCCTCGTAGTACAGGTCGATGGGCGCGGAATTCTCCGTACCGACGGTGACGAAAGGCATGTCGGAAACATCCTTCTGCGTGGGTACTCGGACGCCCACGCCTTCCCTCCCAGCCGGCGGCTAATCGTGGTGGCGCGGATACGGCAGATCCACCACCCGGTCGTCGGTCAACTCGGCGGCCGGCGCCCAGACCTCGTACACACCCCGTTCGTGACACTGCGCCCCGGTCACCGCCACCGCGTCCGGATCCGGGCGGCGCAGCCGCAACCGCAGCCAGCCCCCCTCCTCCCGCAGCACCAGGCAGGGCACGCCGCGCCAGGCCGCGATCCGCAGCCGACGGGCCGCCGCCTCCACCGGATAGCGGGCCGCCCGGGTCATCGCCAGCACCCGGAACCCGCCGGGCTGGTCGGCCACCGCCTCGTACTCCGCCCCGGCGTACGCGCCGACGAGCCGGGTGGAGCGCGGCGCGTCGCCGGTCGGCACGTACTCCTGGTCGGCGGCGAGGCCGGGCACCGCGGCCAGCAGGTGCCGCCACTGCGGGCCGGCCAGGCGCAGCCAGCCGCGCTGCTCCGCCTGATAGGTGTAGAGCACCACCTCCATCCCCTCGGCCGGGTAGGCGAGCAGGGTGGCGTTCGCCGGCATCGGCAGGTCCGCGAAGTCCCGGGTGACGAACTCCGGGACGAGCTGGGCGTCGCTCGGCACGAACCCGGTGCCCAGCACCGGCGGACCGAGCCGGTCCCGCGGCGGCAGGGCGGTCAGCCCGCGGTGCGCCGCGCCGACCGGGACGTCGTAGTCGGCCGGGTCGGCGGCCCGCCAGCGCAACGCGTACGCCACGTCGCCGCCCTCCGGATCACCGCGCAGCACCGCCATCCCCGCCGGCGTCCGCAGGTGCGCCACGTCGTGCTCCCGGTAACAGAAGCCGTGCGGCAGCCAGCCCCGCACGTAACCGGCGAGCTGCCGGGCGGAGAGCACCTTCACCATCCGGGTGCCCGGCCTGATCACCGCCGACGCCCGCACCGCCGCCAACGTCGGGTCACCCGCCGCCGTCGGCCGCTGGCTGAGCTGGTGCACGTACGCCCAGCCCCGCTCCCGGTGCAGCGGCACCAGCAGCGGCGCGTCCGTCTCCTCGGTCGGCTCCACCGCGCCCCGCACCGCGTCCACCTCGGTCGCGTGCACGAACTTCCGCCACGGATGGCCGCCACCGGGCCGGGGGCACCACTCGAAACCGGGCGCCTCGTCGGCGCTGAACAGCTCGTACGCCGCGCCCCGGGCGATCTCCTCGGCCGGGTACACCTGGCCGTGGTACGTCACGCGCAGCCCGGTCCGCTCGGAGGCGGCCCCGCCGGCCCGGTCAGTGACGGTCACCGGGAGACGCTAAGCCGGCCAGATGTGGTGCGTGTGAACGGACGGTGGCGGGTGTGTGATGCTGGCCGCGATGACCGAGCAGACCGAGACCCGCAAGCAGCGCGCCGCCCGCCGGGCCGGCGAGTTCCCGCCCGCGCCCGAGCCGCTGCCCGTGCCCGTGCCGGACAGCCACACCCACCTCGACATCACCGTCGGCGAGTACGGCTCGCCGCCGGGCGGCGACGGCGGCGACCCGGTGGCCGCCGCGATCGCCGTCGCCACCGGGGTCGGCGTGGACCGCCTGGTCCAGGTCGGCGTGGACGTCGAGTCGTCCCGGTGGGGCGCCGACGTCGCCGACCGGTACCCGGCGGTGCTGGCCACCGTGGCGTTGCACCCCAACGAGGCGCCCCGCCTGGACGACCTGGACGAGGCGCTGCGTGCGATCGAGGCGCTGGCCGGGCGGGACCGGGTGCGCGGCGTCGGCGAGACCGGCATGGACTTCTTCCGCACCGGCGCCGACGGGCGGGCCGCGCAGGAGGCGAGCTTCCGGGCGCACATCGCCATCGCCAAGCGGTACGGCAAGGCGCTCGTCATCCACGACCGCGACGCGCACGCCGACGTGCTGCGGATCCTCGACGACGAGGGCGCGCCGGACACCGTGGTGATGCACTGCTTCTCCGGCGACGCCGACTTCGCCCGCGAGTGCGTCCGCCGCGGGCACCTGCTGAGCTTCGCCGGCACGGTCACCTTCGGCAGCGCCGTCGCGCTGCGGGAGGCCGCCGCCGGCACCCCGCCCGCGCAGCTGCTCGTCGAGACCGACGCGCCGTACCTGACGCCGATGCCGCACCGGGGACGGCCGAACGCGTCGTACCTGATCCCGCTGACCGTCCGCTTCCTCGCCGACACCACTGGGGTTGATCTTGACGAGTTGTGCGCCGCCATCTCCACCAACGGTGAGCGCGCCTTCGGCCCGTGGTGTTAAGCGGGGCCCCCGCCACAACGCCGGGCGTTAACAAGGGCCCCCGCCTTACCGCGAAGCGGGGGCGCTTACGCTACGGGGCGTGACCGGACTCCTCGGCCCGGCGGAGATCCGGGAACTCGCCGCGCGGCTCGGCGTCACGCCGACCAAGAAACTCGGCCAGAACTTCGTGCACGACCCGAACACCGTGCGGCGGATAGTCACCACCGCCGGCCTCGCCCCGGACGACGTGGCCCTGGAGGTCGGCCCCGGCCTCGGCTCGCTCACCCTGGCCCTGCTGCCGGTCGCCGCGCACGTGCACGCCGTGGAACTCGACCCGGCGCTCGCCGCCGCGCTCCCGGAGACCGCCGCCCGGTTCGCCGGCCCGGACGCCGGCCGGCTCACCGTGCACCCCGCCGACGCGCTGCGGGTCACCGCCGCCGACCTGGCCGACCCGGCGCCCACCGCGCTTGTGGCGAACCTGCCCTACAACGTGGCCGTGCCGGTGGTGCTGCACCTGCTCGCCGAACTGCCCACCCTGCGGCACGGCCTGGTGATGGTGCAGAAGGAGGTCGCCGACCGGCTCGTCGCCGGACCCGGCTCCAAGGTGTACGGCATCCCCTCGGTCAAGCTCGCCTGGTACGCGCGCTCCCGGGCCGCCGGCAAGGTCCCGCCGAACGTGTTCTGGCCGGTACCCAACGTCGACTCCGGCCTGGTCGCGTTCACCCGCCGCGAGCCGCCCCGGCCGGACGTACCCCGCACGGCGGTGTTCGCGGTCGTCGACGCCGCGTTCGCCCAGCGCCGCAAGACGCTGCGCGCCGCCCTGGCCGGCTGGGCCGGTGGCGCGGACCGGGCCGCCGCCGCGCTCACCGCCGCCGGCGTGGACCCGGGCGCACGCGGCGAGTCACTCACCGTCGAGCAGTTCGCCGCCATCGCCGCGTCGGCCCCGGACGGCTCCGCCGCCGCCCAGTAGGCTGGCGCCGTTGCCCGACCCGCCGAGGAGCTGACCGTGCAGAAGCCGTTCGACATCCGCCCGCGCCCACGGGAGCTCACCCGGTGACCGAGGCCTGGCGACCGGAGGACGAGGACGGTCAGCGGCGCGGGGCCAGCGGCCCGGTCAAGGTGCGGGTGCCCGCCAAGGTCAACCTGCACCTCGGGGTGGGGCCGCTGCGCCGGGACGGCTACCACGAGCTGAACACCGTCTACCACGCCATCTCCATCTACGACGAGCTGACCGCCCGCCGCGGCGACACCCTCACGCTCACCATGGAGGGTGAGGGCGCCGGCGAGCTGGCTCTCGACGACACGAACCTGGCGCTGCGCGCCGCGCACGCCCTCGCCGGCTACGCCGGTGTCGCCCCGCACGCCCGGCTGCACCTGCGCAAACACATCCCGCTCGCCGGCGGGCTGGCCGGCGGCAGCGCCGACGCCGCCGCCGCGCTCGTGGCCTGCGACGCGCTCTGGGGCACCGGCCTGTCCCGCGACGAACTGGCCGGCATCGCCGCCGACCTCGGCTCCGACGTGCCGTTCCTGATCCACGGCGGCACCGCGCTCGGCACCGGCCGGGGCGAGGCGGTCAGCCCGGTGCTGGCCCGCCCCACCTCCTGGCACTGGGTGGTGGCCATCGCCGACGGCGGCCTCTCCACCCCGGCCGCCTACCGCGAACTCGACCGGCTGCGCGACACCGGCGCCGCCGGCACGCCGCTGGGCAGCACCGACGCGCTGCTCGGCGCGCTGCGCCAACGCGACCCGCGGGTGCTCGCCGCCTCCCTCGGCAACGACCTCCAGGACGCCGCGCTGACCATGCGCCCGGCGCTCGCCGACACACTGAAGGCCGGCGAGGCCGCCGGCGCGCTCGCCGGCATCGTCTCCGGCTCCGGGCCCACCTGCGTGTTCCTCGCCGCCGACGAGGCCGACGCCGGGCGGATCGCCGACGAGCTGACCGCCGCCGGGGTGTGCCGGGAGGTACGGGTCGCGCACGGGCCCGTGCACGGCGCCCGCATCGTCTGACGCCCCGTACCCTTGACTCAGGCGTCCCGGACCCCGGGGCGCCTGAGTCGTGTGAAAGGTGAGCCAGTGGCCAACATCGTCAACCTGGACCGGGTGTCCAAGGGGTACGGCGCCGCCGGGCCGCTGCTCACCGACGTCTCGCTCGGCCTGGACGACGCCGACCGGGTCGGCGTGGTCGGACTCAACGGCGCCGGCAAGTCGACGCTGCTGCGGCTGCTCACCCACACCGAGGAGCCCGACGACGGCCGGGTGACCCACCGCCGGGACCTGCGCGTGTCCTGGCTGCCGCAACGCCTGGACCTCGCACCCGACCTCACCGTGCGGGACGTCGTGCTCGGCACCGCGTGGCTCGCCGAGAGCATGGGCGCCGAACACGAGTGGGCCGGCGACGCCGGCGTCCGCGCCATCCTCGACGGCCTCGGCATGCCCCACCTCGGCCTCGACACGCCGATCGGCCCGATGTCCGGCGGGGAACGCCGCCGGGTGGCACTCGCCGCGCTGCTGGTCCGCGACGCCGACCTGCTCGTCCTCGACGAGCCCACCAACCACCTCGACGTCGGCGGCGTCGACTGGCTGGCCCGGCACCTGGTCACCCGCAAGGGCGCGCTCGTCGTGGTCACCCACGACCGCTGGTTCCTCGACGCCGTCTGCACCGCCACCTGGGAGGTGGCCGACCAGACCGTCCGGGCGTACGAGGGCGGCTTCGCCGCGTGGACGCTCGCCCGCGTCGAGCGGCAACGGATCGCCGCGGCCACCGAGGCCCGCCGGCAGAACCTGCTCCGCAAGGAGATCGCCTGGCTGCGCCGGGGCCCGCCGGCGCGTACCTCCAAGCCCAAGTTCCGCATCGACGCCGCCAACGCGCTCATCGCCGACGTGCCGGAGCCGCGCGACACCATGTCGCTGCAACGGCTCGCCACCGCCCGCCTCGGCAAGCAGGTGTACGACCTGGAGCACGTCACCCTGCACGCCGGCCCGAAGGAGATCCTGCACGACACCACCTGGCAGGTCGGGCCCGGCGACCGGATCGCCGTCCTCGGCCGCAACGGCGCCGGCAAGACCACCCTGCTGCGGATGCTCGCCGGGGTGACACGCGCCGACGGCGGGCGGTTCGCCGCCGGGCAGACCGTGCGGGCGGCGTTCCTCTCCCAGGAACTCGCCGAACTCCCCGGCCACCTGCGCGTGTTGGAGGCGGTCGAGGAGGTGGCCCGCCGGGTGCAGCTCGGCGACCGGGAGATCAGCGCCGCCCAGCTCGCGGAGATCTTCGGCTTCGACGACCGGCGGCTCTGGACCCCGGTGAGCGACCTCTCCGGCGGGGAGCGCCGCCGCCTCCAGATGCTGCGGCTGCTCGCCGGCGAGCCCAACGTGCTGCTGCTCGACGAGCCCACGAACGACCTGGACACCGACACCCTCGCCGCGCTTGAGGACCTGCTCGACTCCTGGCCCGGCACCATCGTGGTGGCCAGCCACGACCGCTATCTCATCGAGCGGGTCACCGAGGTCGCGTACGGCATGTTCGGCGACGGGCGGCTCGTGCACCTGCCCGGCGGCGTCGACGAGTACCTCGCGCGCGCCGCCGCGGCCGGTGGCCCGGCGCCCGCCGACCTCACCCCCGGCACGACCGCCCCGGCCCGCGACGGCATGTCCGCCGCCGAGGTACGCACCGCGAAGAAGGAGCTCAACCGGCTGGAACGGCAGATCGCCAAGCTCGAACAGAAGGAGGCGGGCCTGCACGAGCAGCTCGCCGCCAACGCCACCGACTATGCCCGGGTCGCCGAGCTGGACGCCCAGCTCAAGGAGGTGCGGGCCGAGCGGGACCGCACCGAGGAGACCTGGCTGGCGCTGGCCGAGGAACTGCCCGGCGGCTGAGAGTGGGGGGTGTGCGGGGTCACTGACCGCCGTCGGGGACAATCAGCGGAAACTCTCACCCGTTCGGTCTTTGGAGACGCAGAGATGGCCCACACCCCCGTCAACCACCCCGCGCGGCCGATCTTCCGGGCGATCGGCGGGCTCGTTGGTCTGTACTTCGTCGTCTTCGGCGCCCTCGGCGTCATCGCCAGCGCCGGCAACGACTTCTTCGCCCAGGACGACACGAAGGTGCTCGGCCAGGGCACCAACATGGGCTTCTCGCTGCTGTCGGTGCTGCTCGGCGTGGTGATCCTGGTCGGCGTGGTGATCGGCCGCAACCTCGACGTGGCGGTCAACCAGTGGATGGCGTACACCCTGATGGTCATCGGCCTGGCCGCGCTGGCGTTCCTCCAGACCGACGCCAACGTCCTCAACTTCTCGATCATGACGGTGATCGTGGTCCTGACCCTGTCGCTCGTGCTCCTGGTGGTCGGCATGTACGGCAAGGTCGGCAGCGACGACGAGCACGAGGCCTGGCAGAAGGCCCGCCTGGTGCTCTGATCCCGAACCACCCGACGGCCCCGGCGCGCCGCGCCGGGGCCGTCGGCGTCTTTCCGGGACGGAGGCGGGTGGCTCGGGTGACAATTGCCCCGAATCGGTCTCCACGGTTGGAGGGCAGCATGGCGCACTTCCCGGTGAACCACCCCGCGCGACCGTTCTACCGGGTGCTGTCCGGGCTCATCGGCCTCTACATCCTGGTCTTCGGCGTCTGGGGCGTGTTCGAGACCTGGGGCGACGGGCTGTTCGGGCGGGACGGCAGCACCGCCCTCGGGCTGCGTACCAACCTGGCCTTCTCGCTGGTCTCGGTGGTCTTCGGCGCGGTCCTGATCGTGGGCGCGTCCCGCCGCGACAACCTCGGGCACTACATGAACCTCACCGCCGGGGTGGTCTTCCTGGTCACCGGCATCCTGATGATGGCCGTGCTGCAGACGTCGGCGAACTTCCTGAACTTCTCCATGTCCACAGTCGTCGTGTCCATGCTGTTCGGGCTGATCCTGCTCGCCACCGGCCTCTACGACAAGGTCGGGCCGCCGGAGCACGCCGAGGAGGAGCGTCGCCGCCGCTACCACCCGGTCGCCGAGGGCCCTAACTCCTGATCGGGCCCGGCTTCGACTCCAGGTGCGACAGGCCGTTCCAGGCCAGGTTCACCAGATGCGCCGCCACCGTCTCCTTGCGCGGCTTGCGCACCTCCAGCCACCAGCGCCCGGCCAGCGCCACCATGCCCACGAGCGCCTGCGAATAGAGCTCCGCCAGCTTCGGGTCGTACCCCCGGCTGTGGAACTCCGCGCCGAGGATGTGCTCCACCTGGTGTGCGACGTCGTTCATCACGCTGCTGAAGTTGCCCGTCGCGGACATCAGTGGCGACTCGCGGACCAGCACCCGGAACCCGCTGGTCTCCTCCTCGATGTAGGTCAGCAACGTCAGCGCGGCCTGCTCCAGCAACTCGCGCGGGTGGCCCGCGGTCAACGCCGTGGTGATCCGCTCCAACAGTGAGCGGACCTCCCGGTCCACCACCACCGCGTAGAGCCCCTCCTTGCCGCCGAAGTGCTCGTAGACCACCGGCTTGGAGACCTTGGCCCGTGCCGCCACCTCTTCGATCGAGGTGGCGTCGAACCCGCGCTCCGCGAAGATCTGCCGGGCGATCGAGATCAACTGCTCGCGCCGCTGGGTCGCGGACATGCGTACCCGGGAGGGCTTGGTCGCCGGGACAGCCCGCCGCCGACTGCGGTCGCTGCCGGGAACGTCGGTCACCCGCCCATCCTGCCAGGCCCGGGCCGCACCGGCCGACCGGTCGTTGCGTTGTCGTACACCTGTTCTAATTTCGTGTGGTGACCGATCCACTTGCCATCGAGGCGCGCCGTCTACGCGTCGAAGAACAGCTCTCCGTGGCGGAGATCCAGGCCCGGCTGGGCATCGGTCGGGACAGGGTCTACGCGATGCTGCGCGGAATTCCCCCTCCCGAATGGACCCGTCGACCCCGCGCTCGGGACGACGACCGCGCCGAGGCGGTGCGTCTGCGGAAGGGCGGCCGGTCGGTGAACCAGATCGCGGAGCAGCTCGGGGTGGCGAAGTCGACGGCCTACCAGTGGGTGCGCCACCTGCCGCTGGATCCGGACGCGGCGACGGCCGAGCGGCGTCGCGCGCACTCGAAGGTGATGACGGAGGCCCGCTGGAGCGCGTACCGGGAGTCGCGGGACGCGGCGCAGGCCGCCGAGCAGGCCAGAGCTGCCGGTGTGGTGGGTGGCCTCAGCGAACGGGACCTGCTGGTGCTGGGCGCGGCGATCTACTGGTGCGAGGGGGCCAAGTCCAAGCCGTGGCGGCGACCGGTGACGATGCAGTTCGTCAACACCGACCCCGGTCTGCTGGCGTTGTTCCTACGCTTCCTCGAAGTCTGCGGCGTCGATCGGGCGGTGCCGACCTACCGGGTAAGCATCCATGAGTCGGCTGATGCCGAGGCTGCCGTCGATTGGTGGGCGCAGCGGCTGCGGCTGCCACTGGAACGGTTCCGCCGCACCGCGCTGAAGCGGCACAACCCGACAACGATGCGGCGCAACACCGGAGACACCTATCACGGCTGCCTCGTGATCACTGTGCCGCGCAGCCGTGCGCTCTACTGGCGGATCGAAGGTATGATCTCCGAGCTGTTCCGGATCGCGGACGGGGAAGCCGAGGAGGCTGGTCCGTAGGTCTTGACATGGCAATGGGGTGTGGGGTAACGGCAACCCGCAGGCCTTTGGAGCCTTGAGCTCCTGGTTCGAATCCAGGCACCCCAGCTCACTCGCCGAATTCACCCCGGGTGGACGGCGTTTGTGCGGCCGGATGCGAATTGGGGCGAGTCGCGTGGTTAGCATGACCGCGAGACTGTCGCCATACCGACGGGAGCCACGTCGTGCCCCAGCCCCACCTCCGCACCGTTGTCGTGCTCGCCGCCGGTGAGGGCAAGCGGATGAAGTCGTCCGTGCCCAAGGTGCTGCACCCCCTTCTCGGCCGTACCCTGCTCGGTCACGTGCTGGCCGCCGCCGGGCCGTTGGGCGCGGACCACACGATGGTGGTGGTCGGCCACGGCGCCGACCAGGTGCGGGCACACCTCGCCGAGGTCGCCCCGACGGCCGTCCCGGTGCTCCAGGAGCGTCAGCTCGGCACCGGGCACGCGGTCCGGATCGCGTTGGACGCGGCGCCGGACGCGACGGGCACCGTCGTGGTGATCAACGGAGACGTGCCGTTGCTGCGTCCGGAGACGGTCGAGGCCCTGGTCGAGGCGCACGAGGGGGGCGCGGCGGCGGCGACCGTGCTGGCCGCCGAGGTCCCGGACCCGGCCGGTCTGGGGCGGATCGTGCGGGACGCGCACGGGCGGTTCGAGCAGATCGTCGAGGAGCGCGACGCCACGCCCGCGCAGCGCGCGCTGCGGGAGATCAACGCGGGCATCTACGCGTTCGACGTGGCCCGGCTGCGGGAGGCGCTGGGCAAGCTCTCCACCGACAACGATCAGGGCGAGGAATACCTGACCGACGTGTTCGCCCTGCTCCGGGACGCGGGCGAGCCGGTGGTGGTGCACTGCGCGCCCGACCACGTGGAGACGCTCGGCTGCAACGACCGGGTGGAGCTGGCCGGGCTGCGCCAGTTGTTGCGCGACCGGGTCAACGAGGGCTGGATGCGCACCGGGGTGAGCATTCTCGACCCGCACACCACCTGGATCGACGTGACGGTCACCGTGGAGCGGGACGCCGTGATCGACCAGAACACCCAGTTGCAGGGCGCCACGGTGGTCGGCGCGGGCGCGCTCGTGGGCCCGGACACCACGCTTGTCGACACCGTGGTGGGCGAGGACGCGAGGGTGGTACGCAGCCACGCGGTGGGCGCCGAGGTCGGCCCGCAGGCGAGCGTCGGGCCGTACGCGTACCTGCGGCCGGAGTCGCGGCTGGCCCGCAAGGCGAAGGTCGGCACGTTCGTGGAGACCAAGAAGGCGTCGATCGGGGAGGGTTCGAAGGTGCCCCACCTGTCGTACGTGGGGGACGCGACGATCGGTGATCACAGCAACATCGGCGCGGCCACGGTCTTCGTCAACTACGACGGGGTGCGCAAGCACCACACCACGATCGGCAGTCACGCGCGCACCGGGGCGGACAACATGTTCGTGGCTCCGGTGCGGGTGGGTGACGGCGCGTACACCGCGGCCGGCTCGGTGATCGTCGCGGACGTGCCGGCGGGCGCGATGGCGGTGGCGCGGGGCCAGCAGCGCAACGTGGAGGGCTGGGTACTGCGCAAGCGGCCCGATTCGGCGGCTGCGGAGGCGGCGCGTCGGTCCGGTGAGGGTGCGTCGGAGCCGGGCGGCGCGGCAAGCGAAGGTGACTGAATCCACGGGGACGGCCGGGCCGTGGGTGGACCGGTGAACCCGGGGGATACTGCAACCGAACAGTCCCCGGCTCCACCGCCGCCGGGCACCACCGACACACGGGAGCAGACGGGCCCATGGGCAGCATCGTCGCCGAGAACCGCAAGAGCCTGATGCTCTTTTCCGGGAGGGGTTTTCCGGAGCTGGCCAAGGAGATCGGTGAGGTGCTCGGCGTCGCGCCGACGCCCACCGACGCGTACGAGTTCGCCAACGGTGAGATCTTCGTACGGTTCAAGGACTCGGTGCGTGGGTCGGACGCCTTCGTGGTGCAGTCCGTGACGCACGGGGTGAACACCTGGGTCATGGAGACCCTGATCATGGTCGACGCGCTGAAGCGTGGTTCGGCCAAGCGGATCACCGTGGTGTTGCCGTTCTACCCGTACTCCCGGCAGGACAAGAAGCATCGCGGCCGGGAGCCGATCTCGGCGCGGTTGGTGGCCGACCTGTTGAAGACCGCGGGCGCGAACCGGATCCTCACCGTCGACCTGCACACCGCGCAGATCCAGGGCTTCTTCGACGGGCCGGTGGACCACCTGTTCGCGATGGACATCCTGGCCGAGTACGTCGAGCACCGCTATGCGGGTCGGCCGATGACGGTGGTGGCGCCGGACTCGGGTCGGGTGCGGGTGGCCGAGCGTTGGACGGACCGGCTGGGTGGCTGCCCGTTGGCGTTCATCCACAAGACGCGTGACCCGATGAAGCCGAACCAGGTGGTGGCGAACCGCGTGGTCGGTGAGGTCGAGGGCCGGGTGTGCCTGATCGTGGACGACATGATCGACACCGGTGGCACGATCTCCAAGGCGGCCGACATCCTGAAGGAGTCGGGGGCGGCGGAGATCGTGGTCGCGTCGACCCACGCGTTGTTGTCGGATCCGGCGACCGAGCGGTTGAAGAACAGCCCGATCAGCGAGGTCGTGGTGACGAACACGCTGCCGTTGCCGCCGGAGAAGCAGCTCGACAAGTTGACTGTGCTGTCGATCGCCCCGCTGCTGGCCCGGGCGATCCGGGAGGTCTTCGACGACGGTTCGGTGACCACCCTCTTCGGTGGTCTGAGCTGATCGTCGGGTTCGGCCGCCGGTGTCGTCCGGCGGCCGGGCCGTGGCCCGGCGCGCCGGACGGGACGGTGATACGGGGACTGCCGGAGAGCCCGGAATCCGCTCGGGTAGACTGGTCCGGTTGCCACGGCGAGGGTGCCCGGCGGGCTGCTGAATAGCACCGCGCGGAGGCGCCGTCATCGACGCGGTGCTCCGGGCGGTCGTTCATGACCTTGAGCCCCAGCGAGCCCCTCGCCCAGCACCGCCAGACGACAAGCCGCCGCAGCGAAGCATCAGGAGTTTCCCCGTGTCCGAGGTAAAGATCAGCGCCGAGCCCCGCACCGAGTTCGGCAAGGGTGGTGCCCGTCGTACCCGCCGGGCCGGCAAGGTGCCAGCCGTGCTGTACGGCCACGGCGAGAAGCCCACGCACATCGCGTTGCCGGCGCGGGAGTTCGCCGCGGCGATCCGCAAGGGCGGCGCGAACCAGCTCTTCGCGATCGAGGTCAGCGACGGCACCCAGGTGCTGGCGTTGCCGAAGGCGATCCAGCGTGACCCGATCCGGGACTCCTTCGAGCACGTGGACCTGCTCCTGGTCCGCCGGGGCGAGAAGGTCACCGTCGAGGTTCCGGTCCAGCTGACCGGTGAGGCCGCGCGGGACACCCTGATCGTGCACGACCACGACACCCTGTCGGTGACCGCCGACGCGACCAAGGTGCCGGACCACCTGGAGGCGTCGATCGACGGTGCCGAGGCGGGCACCGTGGTCACCGCCGGCGATGTCGAGCTGCCGACCGGTGTCGAGCTGGCCGTGGACGCGGAGCTGCCGGTCGCCTCGGTGACCGCCGCCCCGACCGCCGAGCAGCTTGAGGCCACCCTCCCGGAGGTCGAGGAGGCCACCGAGGAGGCCGAGGCCGGCGCCGGCGAGGAGACCGCCGAGGCTCCGGAGGGCGCTCCGGCCGCCGAGGGCGAAGAGGCTCCGGCCGAGGCGAAGACCGGGGCCTGACCGGTCCGCAGGCTGTGCGACAGGCGTCCCCGGGGGTCCGGGGGCGCCTGTCGGCGTATCGGGGCGGGTAGCGAGCGGGAAGGGGCGTCGGGGTGACGGACGAGGCGGGGCCGTGGCTGGTGGTCGGCCTGGGAAACCCCGGTCGGGAGTACGCGAACAACAGGCACAACGTCGGGTTCATGGTGGCCGACCTGTTGGCCGCCCGGGTGGGCGCGAAGTTCGGCCGGCACCGGCGGGCGGTGGCCGAGGCCGCCGAGGGGCGGCTGGGGTTCGGCGGCCCGAAGTTGGTGCTGGTGAAGCCGCTTACCTACATGAACCTCTCCGGTGGCCCGGTCGCCGGCCTGGCCCAGTTCCACAAGATCCCGCCGGGCCGGGTGATCGCGGTGCACGACGAGCTGGACATCCCGTACGGGCAGGTGCGGGTGAAGTGTGGTGGGGGCGAGGGCGGCCACAACGGCCTGCGGTCGATGTCGAAGTCCCTCGGCACGAAGGACTACGTGCGGGTCCGTTTCGGGGTCGGGCGGCCGCCGGGTCGGCAGGATCCGGCGGACTTCGTACTCTCGGATTTTTCCTCGGCCGAGCGCAAGGAGCTGGAGTTCCTGGTGGATCGCGCGGCGGACGTGGTGGAGTCGGTGGTCACCAAGGGTGTGGAGCCGACGCAGAACCTGTACCACGGGGCCTGACCGGCGTCTCCGGAGCCGGCCGGTAGTCTGCGCCTGCGCGAGGTGAGCGAAGGCCGGCGAGAGGAGCGGTGACACCATGGGCAGTCCTCCGGTGATCGACGGCGCGTTCGCCCGCTGGCTGGCGTCGCGGGCCGGGCAGGCGTTGGTGGACCTGCGCGCGGAGGTGGGCTTCGGGGACGCGGAGGCGTTGCGATCGGCCGGGGACAAGGTCTCGCACGACCTGATCCGGACCGAGTTGGCGAAGTGGCGCCCGGCGGACGCGGTGCTGTCGGAGGAGGACGCGGGCTCGCGGGTGGCCGGGGCGGGCGGCGAGGCGGCGGCCCGACTGGCCGCGGACCGGGTGTGGATCGTCGATCCGTTGGACGGCACCCGGGAGTACGCCGAGGAGGGGCGCGCGGACTGGGCGGTGCACGTGGCGCTCTGGTCGCGGCGGGCGCCCACGCCGCACGGCCTGGTGGCGGGCGCGGTGGGCCTGCCGGCGCAGCACCGGGTGGTGGGCACGGACTACCCGCCTGCGTACCCGCCGATGCCCGTGGAGTCGAGGTCGGCGGGCGGCGTGCGGACCATCCGGTTGGCGGCCAGTCGTAGCCGTCCGCCGGTTTTCCTGACCGATCTGGCAGAGGACGTCGGCGCTCATCTGGTTCCGATGGGCTCGGCGGGCGCGAAGATCGCCGCCGTGGTCACCGGTGAGGTCGACGCGTACATCCACGCGGGCGGCCAGTACGAGTGGGACTCCGCCGCTCCGGTCGCTGTGGCGACGGCCACCGGACTGCATGCTTCCCGGATCGACGGTTCTGCGCTGAAATACAACGAGGCCGACCCGCGCCTACCGGATCTGCTGGTCTGCCGCAAGGATCTCGCGAGTCGGTTGCTTGCAGCGTTGCAGCGGCATTCCGGGTAACCTGAGCGTTCTTCTTCACGACTCCGACCGGAAAGGTCTGGATTCCCGATGTACGGTTCCGAGCGAATCGAGTTCGTGTCATGACGGCCCCCGCCGCGTACCAGGTGTCGCAGCTCGACGAGTTGGAGGCGGAGAGCATCTTCGTGATGCGTGAGGTGGTCGCGGAGATGGAGCGGCCGGTGTTGCTGTTCTCCGGTGGTAAGGACTCGATCGTGATGTTGCGGTTGGCCCAGAAGGCGTTCGCCCCGGCCAACATCCCGTTCCCGGTGATGCACGTGGACACGGGGCACAACTTCCCCGAGGTGCTCGACTACCGGGACCAGCGGGTGGCCGAGTTGGGGTTGCAGTTGATCGTGGCGAGTGTGCCGGAGGCGTTGACCAAGGGCCTGGTCCGTGAGGCGGCGGACGGTACGCGGAACCGGATCCAGACGCCGGTGTTGTTGGACGCGGTGGAGAAGCATCGGTTCGACGCGCTCTTCGGTGGCGCCCGGCGGGATGAGGAGAAGGCGCGGGCGAAGGAGCGGGTGTTCAGTTTCCGGGATGAGTTCGGGCAGTGGGATCCGAAGAACCAGCGTCCGGAGTTGTGGTCGTTGTACAACGGGCGGCATCATCCGGGTGAGTCGATTCGGGTGTTCCCGTTGTCCAACTGGACGGAGTTGGACGTCTGGCACTACATCGCCCGGGAGGGGATTCCGCTGCCGTCGATCTACTTCGCGCATGAGCGGGAGGTCATCGAGCGGGATGGGATGTTCTACGCGGTGAACGAGTTTTTCCGGGCCCGCGCCGGTGAGCAGCCGTTCACCGCCCAGGTGCGGTACCGGACGGTGGGTGACGCGTCCTGCACGGCGGCGGTCCGCTCGGACGCGGACACGGTGGAGAAGGTGATCGAGGAGGTGGCCGCGACGCGGATCACCGAGCGGGGTGCGACCCGGGGTGATGATCGGGTCAGTGAGGCCGCCATGGAGGACCGCAAGCGAGAGGGCTACTTCTGATGAGCGTCGACACCCTGGCCCCGGCCGACGGTGAGACCGCCGCGCGGCCGATGGACCTGCTGCGGTTCGCGACCGCCGGGAGCGTCGATGATGGTAAGTCGACGTTGATCGGTCGGTTGTTGTATGACACGAAGTCGTTGTTCAGTGACCAGTTGGCGGCGGTGGAGGCGGTCAGCGCGGCGCGGGGCGACGAGTACACGAATTTGGCGTTGCTGACCGACGGCTTGCGGGCGGAGCGGGAGCAGGGCATCACGATCGATGTGGCGTACCGGTACTTCGCCACGCCGCGGCGGAAGTTCATCATCGCCGACACGCCGGGGCATATTCAGTACACGCGGAACATGGTGACCGGGGCGTCGACGGCGGATTTGGCGTTGATCCTGGTGGACGCCCGTAAGGGTCTGGTGGAGCAGTCCCGGCGGCATGCGTTCCTGTGCTCGCTGTTGCGGGTGCCGCACCTGGTGTTGTGTGTCAACAAGATGGACCTGGTCGACTGGTCGCAGGAGGTGTTCGAGCGGATCGCCGACGAGTTCACCGCGTTCGCCGCGAAACTCGACGCCCCCGACCTCGCGGTGATCCCGGTGTCGGCGCTGCAAGGCGACAACGTCGCCACCCGCTCCGACAACATGCCCTGGTACGAAGGGCCGTCGCTGCTGCACCACCTGGAACACGTCCACATCGCCTCCGACCGCAACCTCGTCGACGTCCGCTTCCCGGTGCAGTACGTGATCCGCCCGCAGTCCACCACCGTCACCGACTACCGCGGCTACGCCGGTCAGGTCGCCTCCGGCGTCCTCAAACCCGGCGACGAGGTGATGGTCCTGCCGTCCGGGTTCACCAGCCGCATCACCGCCGTCGAAACCGCCGACGGCCCCGTCGACGAGGCGTTCCCCCCGATGTCAGTCACCGTCCGCCTCACCGACGAGATCGACATCTCCCGCGGCGACATGATCTGCCGACCCAACAACGCCCCCATGGTCGCCCAGGACATCGAAGCGATGATCTGCTGGATGGACGAAACCCGCCCCCTCCACGTCGGCGGCAGATACGCCATCAAACACACCACCCGCACCGCACGGGCGATCGTCCGCGACCTGCACTACCGCCTCGACATCAACTCCCTGCACCGCGACGAAACCGCCACCGACCTGAAACTCAACGAAATCGGCCGGATCCGACTCCGCACCACCGTTCCGTTACTCGCCGACGAATACCGCCGCAACCGCACCACCGGCGGCTTCATCATCATCGACGAAACCACCAACCGCACCGTCGCCGCCGGCATGATCGTCGAAGGCGGCTGAGGTTTTTTGATAGGCGGGGGCCCTTCTTAACACACGGGTGTTAAGAAGGGCCCCCGCCTTACAACCGGGTGACGCCGCCGGCGGGGAGGACGGTCAGGGTGCCGGGGGCGGGGAAGCCGCGCTCGGCGTACGCGGTCCGGACGGCGGTGGCCACCGTGTCGGCGGCGTCCGCGTCGACCAGGGCGAGCACGCAGCCGCCGAAACCGCCGCCGGTCATCCGCGCGCCGTACGCCCCGGCGTGCAGCGCCGCCTCGACCGCGACGTCGATCTCCGGGACGGTGATCTCGAAGTCGTCGCGCATCGAAGCGTGGGAGGCGGTCAGCAGCGGCCCGGCCTCGCGGACCCGGTCGGCGCGGAGCAACGCGACGGTGTCGAGCACCCGCTGGTTCTCGGTGACCACGTGCCGGACCCGGCGACGGGTCTCGTCGTCGTCGAGGCGGGCCAGCGCCGCGTCGAGGTCGGCGGTGGGCACGTCGCGCAGGGCGGCCACTCCGAGTGTCGCGGCGGCTCGTTCGCAGCTCTTCCGCCGGGCGGCGTACTCCCCGTCGGCGTGCCGGTGCGGCGCGCGCGAGTCGACGACAAGCACGGCCAGCCCGGCGGCGTCCAGGTCGAACGGGATCTGCTCGATCTCCTCGGTGCGGCAGTCGAGGAAGAGGGCGTGCCCCTCCCGGCCCCGGATGACCGCGGACTGGTCCATGATCCCGGTCGGCGCGCCGACGTAGTCGTTCTCGGCGCGCTGGGCGAGCCGGGGCCACCGCTCGGCGGGCAGGTCCAGCCCGCCGAGGTCGACCAGGGCGGCCAGCACCGCCGACTCGATGGCGGCCGACGAGGAGAGCCCGGAGCCGACCGGAACGTCGGAGGCGACGGCGAGCCGCGCGCCCGGTACGTCGAGGCCGGCGGCGCGCAGCGCCCAGACCACGCCGGCCACGTAGGCGGCCCAGCCCTCGACCCGGCCGGGCTCGTCGGCCGCCTCGGCGTCGAACTCCACCGGCTCGTCGTCCAGCTCCGACCAGACCGTCCAGCGCCCGTCCGGGCCGGGTGCCGCGGCGACGACGGTACGCAGCGGAAGCGCGAAGGGCAGTACGAAGCCGTCGTTGTAGTCGGTGTGCTCGCCGATCAGGTTGACCCGCCCGGGAGCCGCCCAGCGGCCGGCCGGCTCGCTGGCGTACCGCTGCCGGAAGCCGGCGGTGGCGCGGACGGCGACGTCGCCGCTCATGGGCGTGCGCCCGCGATGTGTTCGCGGTAGAACGCCCAGGCGTCGCCGACCATGTCCTGGAGGGTCGGCTTCGCCGGCACCCAGCCCAGCTCGTCGCGGGCCAGCGCGGACGAGGCGACCAGTTCGGCGGGGTCGCCCTCGCGGCGCGGCGCCACCTCGACCGGCAGCGGGTGCCCGGTGATCTCGCGGACCACGTCGACGACCTGGCGGTTGGTGAAGCCGTTGCCGTTGCCCAGGTTGTAGATCCGGTGGCGGCCCGGCGTGGCCGCGTCGAGCGCGAGCAGGTGGGCGCGGGCCAGGTCCTCGACGTGGATGTAGTCGCGGACGCAGGTGCCGTCGACGGTGGGGTAGTCGTCGCCGAAGAGTTGGAGCTTCTCGCGCCGGCCGGCGGCCACGTCGAGCGCGATCGGGATGAGGTGCGTCTCCGGGTCGTGCCGTTCGCCGATGGCCTGCCCGTCGCGCAGGTAGGCCCCGGCGACGTTGAAGTAGCGCAGCGAGACGGCACCCAGCTCGTGCGCGATCGCCTCGGAGGTGAGCGCCATGTCGACGGCCAGCTTCGTCGCCCCGTAGGTGTTGGTGGGGGCTTTGACAGCGGTTTCCGGGATGGGCAGCTCGGTGGGGTTGCCGTAGACGGCGGCGGTGGAGGAGAAGACCATCCGCGGGACCCGGGCGGCGCGGACCGCGTCGAGCAGGGCGAGCGAGCCGACGGTGTTGGTGTCCCAGTAGAGCTCCGGGTGGATCATCGACTCACCGGCGGCGATCAGGGCGGCGAAGTGGAGCACGCCGTCGAACCCGGCGTCGGGGGTGAGCACCCGGGCGGCCTCGTGCACGGGCAGGTCGACGTGGGTCGCCTCGGGGGCGAGCGCCTCGCGGTGGCCGGTGCGCAGGTCGTCCAGCACCGTCACCTGGTGGCCGTGGTCGAGCAGCATCCGGGTCACCACGCTGCCGATGTAGCCGGCGCCGCCGGTGACGAGCAGTTTCACGTCGGGTCCTCCTGCCTGGCCGCGTCCGTGTCGGCCGTCCGTGATCACCCTACGGCCGGGACGCCTGGGACGGCGGTCGAGTGCGCGTCACTTCATTCCACCACAAACCATCAGGGCCGAACAGATCCGAACATCGGGGCGGGTCGTCGGCGGTCGATGTCTACCATGCTTGTCATGCGGGAAGCGGGTGGTCCCGGGCCCCGGCGACGACCGCCGGGGCGGCCCCGACGCGAACCCGGTCCGCTGGCCCGGGCCGTGGCCCGCCTGGTGGTGCGGGCCGCCGACGGCGCCACCCGCCTGGTCACCGGCCTGCTCGGGGCGAGTCCGACCGCCGGGCGGGAACGGATCAGCGAGGCCGAGCTGCGCGACCTGGTCGCGGCGAACACCGTGCTCGACCCGGACGAGCGGCGGATCATCGACGAGGTGCTGGCGGCCGGCGCGCGGCTGGTACGCGAGGTGATGGTGCCTCGCACCGAGGTCGTCTTCCTCTCCGCCGGGCACTCCATGGCGCAGGCGCAGCGGCTGGTCCGGGACGACCCGCACACCCGCTACCCGGTGGTGGACGGCACCCCTGACGATGTCATCGGCCTGGTGCACCTGCGGGACGTGTTGCTGCACCCGGAGCCGGCCGGCACGGTCGCCGTCGGTGAGCTGATCCGCGAGGTGAAACGGCTGCCGGGCAGCAAACGGGTGCTCGCCGCGCTCACCGAGATGCGCCGGGAGGGGCACCACCTGGCCGTGGTGGTCGACGAGTACGGCGGCACCGCCGGCATCGTCACCTGCGAGGACCTGGTCGAGGAGTTGGTCGGGGAGATCTACGACGAGGGTCACGCCCCGCCCGGGACGGAGCCCGCGGGTCTGCCCGCCGTGGTCGACGGCCGGCTCAACCTGGTCGACTTCGCCGAGCGCACCGGCGTGCCGCTGCCCGCCGGCCCGTACGAGACGGTCGGCGGGTACGTGATGGCCGCGCTGGGCCGGCTGCCGGTGACCGGCGACGAGGTGCCGGTGGCGGTCGACCCGACGGGCGGATCGGACGTCACCGATCCGGAGGGCTTTCTGCTGCGGGTGCTGGCGCTCGACGGTCGGCGGGTGTCCCGCCTGGCGGTCTCCACGCTGCGGCTGCCCGAGCCCCGACGCGAGGTCAGCGGCCCGCTCCCGCCCGTACCCGTCCGACCCGCCGGCCCGTCATGACGGATCCCGGGGCTTGCTGACAGAATTGCCGCCATGTCCGACGTACCCGTCCGCCCACGCGTCTTCTCCGGCATCCAGCCGACCGCCGACTCGTTCCACCTCGGCAACTATCTGGGCGCGCTGCGGCACTGGGTGGCGTTGCAGGACAGCCACGACGCGTTCTACTGCGTGGTGGACCTGCACGCGATCACCGCCGGGCACGACCCCGAGGTGCTGAAGCGGCGCAGCCGGGTGGCCGCCGCGCAGCTCTTCGCGCTGGGCCTCGACCCGGAACGCAGCACGCTGTTCGTCCAGTCGCAGGTGCCCGAGCACCCGCAGCTGACCTGGGTGCTCGGCTGCATCACCGGGTTCGGCGAGGCCAGCCGGATGACCCAGTTCAAGGACAAGTCGCAGAAGCAGGGCAGCGAGCGGGCAAGTGTCGGCCTGTTCACGTACCCGATCCTCCAGGCCGCCGACATCCTGCTCTACCAGGCGCACGCGGTGCCGGTCGGCGAGGACCAGCGCCAGCACCTGGAGCTCTCCCGGGACCTGGCGCAGCGGTTCAACTCGCTGTTCGGTCAGACGTTCACGGTGCCGGCGCCGCACATCGTGAAGGACACCGCCAAGATCACTGACTTGCAGGACCCGACGGCCAAGATGTCGAAGTCGTCCTCCTCCCCGGCCGGCATCATCGACCTGCTGGAGGACCCGGCGCGGTCGGCCAAGAAAATCCGCTCGGCGGTCACCGACACCGGTCGCGAGATCGTCTTCGACGCGGTCGGGAAGCCCGGTGTCTCCAACCTGCTCACCATCTACTCCGCGCTCTCCGGCCGCAGCATGGACGACCTGGTCGCGGCGTACGACGGCAGGGGCTACGGCGACCTCAAGAAGGACCTCGCCGAGGTGGTGCGGGAGTTCGTCACCCCGGTCCAGGAGCGCACCAACGGCTACCTGGACGACCCGGCCCAGCTGGACAAGCTGCTCGCGCAGGGCGCGGAGAAGGCCCGGGCGGTGGCGGCCGACACGCTACGCACCGCGTACGAGCGGGTCGGCTTCTTCCCGCCGGTGCGGTTCGCGTAGCGGCCCGGGGTGGAGCGGAGACGGTGACGCAGGCGGTGGCCGGAGGGAGGGTACGCGACGTGGCGGGCAGTGACGCGGCGCCCAACAGCGAGGACACGATCCAGATCGGGATCGCGGTCGACATCCCCGAGCCGTGGGGCGGGCTGCTCACCCGCCGCCGGGTGGAGGCCGGCGACCCGCAGGCCGTCCCGGCCCACGTCACCCTGCTCGGGCCCACCGAGATACCGGTACGCGCGCTGCCCCCGGTCGAGGAACACCTGGCCCGGGTGGCCGCCGCCCACCTGCCGTTCACCCTGCACCTGCGCGGCACCGGCACGTTCCGGCCGGTCACCCAGGTGGTCTTCGTGACGGTGGCCGCCGGGATCAGCGAGTGCGAACTGCTCGCCTCCGCCATCAACTCGGCCCCCGAGCTGCGCCGCGAGACGCGTTTCCCCTACCACCCGCACGTGACGGTGGCCCAGGACGTGCCGCCCGAGGTGCTCGACAAGGCGTACGAGGACCTGGCCGACTTCTCCGCGCTGTTCGAGGTGGAGGCGTTCACGCTCTTCTCGCACAGCGGGGCGACCCGGTGGCAGCCCCGCCGCGACTTCCGGCTCGGCGGCGGGCGCTGAACACCCGACCGGCCGGGCCTCCTCCGCCGGGGGCGGTGATCGGCGAGGATGACGGGGTGAACGTCTTCGGCCGGATCGAGGCGGCGGCGGGGCGCCGGATCGACGCGGCCCGCGGTCGCTCACCGGTCTTCGACCACCTCTGGCAGGCCGGGACGCTCTACGCCGACCTGCTCGCCGGTCGGCTCGCCGCCGCCATCGCCTACTACGGCTTCTTCGCCGTGTTCGCGCTCGCGCTCGTCGCGTACTGGATCTTCGGCGCGGTGCTGCGGGACAACGAGGACGTCAGCCGCGCGGCGGCCGATTTCCTCCGGGAGAACCTGCCCTTCCTCGACCCGGCGCAGATCTCCGAGAGCAGCGGCACGGTGGGCGTGGTCGGCCTGGTCATCCTGGTTTTCACCGGGATCGGGTGGGTGGAGGCGATCCGCTCCTCGCAGCGGCTGATGTACGGCTTCAACCAGCAACCCGGCAACATCGTGGTGCGCCGCCTGGTCGATCTGGGTGTGCTTGTCGCGGTCTTCGTGCTGCTCTTCGTCTCGGTCGCCGCCGTCGACGCGCTGGAGTCGCTGCTGCGTTTCCTGCTGCGCAGCACCGGTTCGGTCGGCCTGACCACGGTCAGCGCGGCGCTGAGCGTGCTCGTCAACGCCGTGCTCGCCGCCGCGCTGCTGCTGGCCGTGCCCCGGCTGCGGATGAGCCGGCGGCGGTTACGTCCGGCGGTGCTGATGGTCGCGGTCGGGATCACCCTGCTCAACACCGTGGGGCGCTATTACGTGGTGCGCACCGAGCGGAACCCGGCGTACACGGTGGTGGCGACCGCCGTGGGCCTGCTGCTCTACCTCTACCTGCTCAACCAACTGGTGCTCTTCGGCGCGGCGCTCGCCGCCACCAGTCGGTACGGCCGGGTGGTCGACCTGGCCGAGGGCGGAGCGCGGGAGGTGGACGTGGAGGCGGACGTGCTCGACGAGGAGACCGATCCGGGCACCCCGGGTGGCGGGGGATGAGCACCGCGCGGCCGGGCGCGGTCGCCTGAGCGGGGAGAGTCGGGGGATTGCGCTCCCCGCGTGGGCGCGGAACGACGATGATGGGCGCGTGGGCGCACTCGTGACACTGGACCTGCCGGACGACTCGCCGATGCTGGGCCTGCCGTGGATCATCACGTTCGGCCCGCTCGCCGCCGAGGACGAGTGGGAGCCGGTGGTCTGCGGGCCGTACGAGCGTCCGCACGCGTTGGCGCTGGCCGAGGCGGTGGTGGCCGAGGAACAGTTGATGGCGGTGGTGGAGCCGCTGCTGCCGGCGCTGACGCCGGAGGAGATCCGCGGCGAGATCGCCGCCGCCCAGATCGCCGCCGCGGACGAGGCCGCCGAGATCGACCAGGCGGATCTCTACGGCGACTTCGAGGACGTCATCGACGACGAGTTGGAGTTGGCCGCCGAGCGTCAGCCGGAGCCGCAGCCGGCGAACCCGCCCGACTCCGACGAGGTCCGGGCCGGGTTCGCCCGGATCGCCGCGCTGCTCACCGCCAAGGGCGGCTGACCTCGGACACGGTCGAGCATGGACACCGGCCCCCGGGAGCGGACTCCCGGGGGCCGGCGCCACCTCACCCCCCACCACAAGGGGTCGGCAGCCCAGCCGCCCGTCGGCGCGGGGCACAACGGACGGCCAGGTCGATGGCGGGTTACCCGGCTCAACGCCGTTCGAACCACGCAGCCGCGTCCACCGGCAGGACGTGCCCGTCGCCCCGCTCGGTGAGGTCGGCGCTGGCGACGAGCGGCCGGCCGTGGCCGGCGACCGTCACGTCGGCGCCGCTGAGGTTGACCACACAGGTCAGGTCGGTGCCGCCGGCGGCGCGGCGGAACGCCAGCACCCCGGGCTCGGTCTCCAGCCAGGTGACGCCGCCCAGGTCGGCCAGCGCCGGGTGCGCACCCCGGATCCGCAACGCCGCCCGGTAGAGCTCAAGCGTCGAGCCGGCCACGTGGGTCTGGGCGGCCACCGAGAGGGCCCGCCAGGTCGCCGGGGCCGGCAGCCAGCTCAGCTCGCTGCCGTCCGGCCCGAAGCCGTACGGGGCCAGCTCGCCGCTCCACGGCATCGGCACCCGGCAGCCGTCCCGGCTCTCGCCGGTGCGCCGGAACGCCGGGTCCTGACGCAGCTCGTCGGGGATGTCCAGCACCTCCGGCAGGCCCAGTTCCTCGCCCTGGTAGACGTAGGCGCAGCCGGGCAGCGCGAACATCAGCAGCGCGGCGGCCCGGGCGCGGCGCAGGCCGACCTCGCCGTCGCCGTACCGGGTGACGTGGCGTTGCCGGTCGTGGTTGGAGAGCACCCAGGTGGTCGGCGCGCCGACGATCGTCGACTCGGCGAGCGCCGTGTCGATCACCTTGCGGAACGAGTCGGCCGACCAGGTGGCGTCGAGGAAGTCGAAGCTGAACGCCTGGTGCAGTTCGTCCGGGCCGATGTAGCGGGCCAGCCGCTGCGGCGTCTCGGCCCACGCCTCGGCGACCGCCATCCGGCCGCCCGGGTAGCTGTCCAGGATCGGCCGCCAGGAGCGGTAGATGTCGTGCACCTCGTCCTGGTCGAAGTAGGGGAGCCGGCCCTTGCCGAGCAGCTCCGACTGGCGCCGGCCAGTGGTCATCGAGCTGAAGCCGACGTCCGGCAGGCCCTCGGCCTTGATCATCCCGTGGGCCACGTCGATCCGGAAGCCGTCCACCCCGCGGTCGAGCCAGAACCGCAGGATGTCCTCGAACTCGGCCCGCACCTCGGGGTGACGCCAGTTCAGGTCGGGCTGGGCCGGGTCGAACAGGTGCAGGTACCACTGCCCGCCGGCCACGCGGGTCCAGGCCGGGCCGCCGAAGATGCTCTCCCAGTCGTTCGGGGGAAGCTCGCCCCGCTCGCCCTTGCCGTCGGCGAACAGGTAGCGCTCGCGTTCCGGCGAGCCCGGGCCGGCGGCGAGCGCCGCGGTGAACCACGGGTGCGCGCTCGAGGTGTGGTTGGGCACCAGGTCGGCGATGATCCGCAGGCCCAGGGCGTGGGCGTCGGTGATCATCTCGTCGAAGTCGGTCAGGTTGCCGAAGAGCGGGTCCACGTCGCGGTAGTCGGCCACGTCGTAGCCGGCGTCGACCTGCGGCGAGGTGTAGAAGGGGGTGAGCCAGAGCGCGTCCACGCCCAGGTCCCGCAGGTAGGGCAGGCGGTGCCGGATGCCCTGGAGATCACCGACGCCGTCGGAGTTCGCGTCGGCGAAGCTGCGGACGTAGACCTGGTAGACGACCGCGGTGCGCCACCAGTCGTCGTCGGAGGTCAGCGGCGTGGGTGCGGGGGCGGAGGTCATCGGCGGCGGTTCCCGTTCTGTGGTGGCGTGTCTGAGCAGAATGCCGCGCCTACGCTGCAAGAGTCAAGCATTCCTTGCGCAAGAAATGACTCCGATCACCTCCCGGCCGACGCGTTAACCCTCGGCGCGAGTCCCGCATCCCGAGACACCCCGCCACCCCGCACCCCACGCCATCCGCCGCGTGATCATGAAGTTGGCGGCGACCACCGTCCGAAATGTCGCCGCTAACTTCATGATCACCGACGCCGGGCGCCGGGGTGGGGGTGGGGGGTCAGGCGGGTATGGCCAGGGTGGGTGAGGTCGGGCGCTGGTGCCTGGGGGAGGTGGTGGGGCGGGCCACGGCGGTGGAGCCGCGTACCACGAGCTCGGGGCGGAACAGGTATTCCGAGTTCGGGGCGGGGTGGCCGTTGATCTCGTCGACCAGGGCCCGCACGGCCGCCACCGCCATGGCCGCGACCGGCTGGCGCACGGTGGTCAACGGCGGGTCGGTGAAGGCCATCAGCGGTGAGTCGTCGTACCCGACCACCGAGATGTCCCCGGGGACGGAGAGGTCGCGCTGGCGGGCCGCCCGGATCGCGCCGAGCGCCATCAGGTCCGAGCCGCAGACCAGGCCGGTCACCCCGCGCTCGATGAGCCGGCCGGCGGCGGCCTCGCCACCCTCCACACCGAACAGGGACAGCTCGGTCAGCTCGGTCAGGTCGTCGTCGGAGATGTCGGTGAGGCGCCGCATCGCGGCCTTGTAGCCGGCGACCTTGCGCTGCACCGGGACGAACCGGTCCGGGCCGGTGATCAGGCCGATCCGTCGGTGCCCCAGCGCGACCAGGTGGGCGACGGCCAGCTCGGCGGACTCCCGGTCGTCGCAGGAGACGAAGGGCGCGGGGATGCCCGGCGCGTATCCGTTGATCATGACGATCGGCAGCGGCCGGGCGATCAGCGTGCGGTACCGGTCGTGGTCCGCGGCGGTGTCGGCGTGCAGGCCGGAGACGAAGACGATGCCGGAGACCTGACGGTCCAGCAGCATCTCCACGTACTCGTCCTCGCGGACGCCGCCGGGGGTCTGCGTGCACAGCACCGGCGTGTAGCCGGTGGGGGCGAGGGCGGACTCGATGATCTGGGCGAACGCCGGGAAGATCGGGTTGTCCAACTCGGGCACGACCAGGCCGACCAGCCCGGCGCTGCGCTTGCGCAGCCGGGCCGGGCGCTCGTAGCCGAGCACGTCGAGGGCGGTGAGGACGGCCTGCCGGGTCTCCGGGGCCACTCCGGGGCGGTCGTTGAGCACCCGCGACACCGTGGCCTCGCTGACTTCGGCCTGTTGGGCGATGTCGGACAGTCGAGCGCGCATGGCCGCACTGTAGCTCAACGGCAAAGTCTTGCGTACGTCTCTGCAAGCCCTTCCATTCCATGCAACCTCTTGCTAACGTCCCCGCAACATGCGAGACCGGCGGCGCGGCATCCCCGCGCCGGTCAGCAAGAACTTTCAGAGATCTTCCACTGGCGGTAGCCCTTCCCCCGGCGTGCCGCCATGACGACAGGAGTACCGATGCGCATCCGTACCGCGGGTGTGGTCGCCGCCCTCGGCCTGGCGCTCGCCGCGTCCGGCTGTGGTGACAGCGGCAGCGACAAACCGGCCGCCGAGCAGTCCGCCAGCAAGGCGACCGGCGGCAAGCTGGTCATCTGGGCCGACGACAAGCGCACCGCCGCCCTCAAGCCGTTCGCCGAGGAGTTCGGCACGGAGAACGGCGTCACCGTCGAGGTCCAGGCCGTCTCCAAGGACCTGCAGACCAACTTCGTCACCGCCTCCCAGCAGGGCAGCGGCCCGGACGTCGTGGTCGGCGCGCACGACTGGATCGGCAACCTGGTCCAGAACGGCGCCATCGACCCGGTCCAGCTCCCGGCCGAGCAGAAGAGCGGCTTCAA
Organism: Micromonospora sp. WMMD1128; assembly: GCF_027497235.1. Lineage (NCBI taxonomy): Bacteria > Bacillati > Actinomycetota > Actinomycetes > Micromonosporales > Micromonosporaceae > Micromonospora > Micromonospora sp. WMMD1128. Next base: position 5,582,527 of record NZ_CP114902.1, on the reverse strand, counting down.
CGAGACCGCGATCAAGGCCGTCACGTTCAACGGTCAGCTCTACGGCGTGCCCTACGCCACCGAGAACGTCGCGCTGATCCGCAACACCGAGCTGGCCCCCGAGGCGCCGAAGACCATCGAGGACCTGGTGGCCGCCGGCAAGAAGCTCAAGGCGCAGAAGAAGGCGAGCGAGATCCTCTGCCTCCAGTCCGGCCAGAACGGCGACGCGTACCACATCTACCCGCTGTACTCCTCGGCCGGCGGCTACCTGTTCGGCACCGCCGCCAACGGCGACTACGACCCGACGGACCTGGGCGTGGGCAAGCCGGAGTCGATCGCCGCGTTCCAGAAGATCGCGAAGCTCGGCGAGAAGGGCGAGGGCGCGCTGAAGCGGTCCATCACCCCGGAGAACTCGATCTCCACCTTCACCGGCAAGAAGTGCGCCTTCCTGGTCTCCGGCCCGTGGGCCGTCGCCGACGCCAAGAAGGCCGGCATCAAGTACGACATCTCCCCGGTCCCCGGCTTCGCCGGCGGCAAGGAGGCCCAGCCGTTCGTGGGCGTCCAGGCGTTCTACGTCGCCGCCAAGGGCAAGAACAAGGCCCTGGCCCAGGAGTTCGTCACCAACTACGTGACCAAGCCCGAGCTGGCCGTCGCGCTGTACCGGGCCGAGCCGCGCCCGCCGGCGCTGACCGCCGCCTTCGACCAGGTCAAGGGCGAGGACGCGGACCTGGCCAAGTTCTCCGAGGCCGGCAGGAACGGCCAGGTGCTCCCGGCGATCCCGGCCATGGCCGCGATCTGGGACCCGTTCGGCAAGGCCGAGGCCGCCGTCATCGGTGGCGCCGACCCGGCCAGGACGATCACGGCCGCCGGCAAGACCATCCAGGGTCAGATCAAGTAATGAGCGCGCCGCTGTCCGGCCCGGGGTCCAGGCGGACCCCGGGCCGGGAGCCCGCCCCGGGCACGTCCCGTACCGCGCGGAACCACGCGCCGATCACCGCGACCGGCCTCGTCGTCAAGGTGGTCCTGCTCGGCCTGGTGGCCGGGATCGCGATCTGGGCGGCGTTCCCGCTCGTCGAGGCCGAGCACTGGATCGGGCTGGCCGCCCTGGTCGCCACCACCGTCGCGCTGTTCTACCTCTACCTGGGCCGCCGACACATCCCGGCCAAGTATCTGGTCCCCGGCACGCTCTTCCTCGTCGCCTTCCAGATCCTCCCGGTGCTGTTCACCGCGAGCACCGCGTTCACGAACTACGGTGACGGCCACCGGGGCAGCAAGGCCGACGCGGTGGTCGCCATCCAGACGTCCTCGGTGAAACAGGTTCCCGGCTCGACCGAGTACGCCCTCACCATCGCCACGAAGGGCGACCCGGCGACCGGCGCCCTGGTCTTCCTGCTCAGTGACCCGAAGAGCAAGGAGGTCTTCGCCGGCGACGCGGGCGGGCTGCGTCCGCTCGACGCCGGCGCGGTCACCGTCAGCAGCCTCAGCGGCAGGATCACCGCGGCCGACGGCTACACCGTGCTGAACATCGGGCAGGCCAGCAGCCGCAGCGACGCCGTCACCGCGCTGATCGTGCCCACCGACGCCGGCGCCATCCGCTCCAACGGCCTCACCCGGGCCTACGAGGGCAAGGCGGCCCGGGCGTACGACGCGGGCTGCGACTGCGTCACCGACAGCGAGAGCGGCCGGACGTGGACCGCCGACGAGAAGGTCGGCTCCTTCGTCGCCGCCGACGGGGAACGGCTCACCCAGGGCTGGAAGGTGAACGTCGGGTTGGAGAACTTCGGCGCGGTGCTCACCGACCCGAACATCTCCGGGCCGTTCTTCGGCACGCTGGCCTGGAACTTCGCGTTCGCGATCGGCTCCACCGGCCTCACGTTCCTGCTCGGCATGGCCATCGCGCTCGCGCTGCACTCGCACCGGATGCGGGGCACCAACGTCTACCGGGTGCTGCTGATCCTCCCGTACGCCATGCCGTCGTTCGCGATGCTGCTGGTCTGGCGGGACATGTTCAACACGGACTTCGGCCTGCTGAACAACCTGTTCGGGCTGGACGTCGACTGGTTCGGCGGCACCTGGTCGGCGCGGATCGCGGTGCTGCTGGTGCAGCTCTGGCTCGGCTATCCGTACATGTTCCTGGTGGCCACCGGCGCGCTCCAGGCCATCCCGCGGGAGCTGACCGAGGCCACCTCGGTCGACGGCGCCAGCCCCTGGCAGTCGTTCCGGGCGGTCACCCTGCCGCTGCTGCTGGTGGCGCTCTCGCCGCTGCTGATCGCGTCGTTCGCGTTCAACTTCAACAACGTCAACGCGATCCTGTTCACCACCGAGGGCGGGCCGTTCGCGCCGGACAACCCGCGTAACGGCGCCACCGACCTGCTGATCACGTACACCTATCGGCTGGCGTTCGGCGCGCAGGGCGCGGAGTACGGCCTGGCCGCCACCGTCTCGATCTTCATCTTCGCGATCGTGGCGACGGTGTCGGCGATCAGCTTCCGGCGCACCCGCAAGCAGGAGGAGGTGTACTCGTGACAGGCATCGCGGAAACGCCGGCCGCCCGTCGGTCGCGCAACAGGTGGTTCGCGCAGGTGGGCTGGCGGCATCTGGTCGGGGTGCTGGCGGTGCTGTTCAGCCTCTTCCCGATCATGTTCGTGATCTCCGCGGCGCTCAACCCGCTCGGCACGCTCTCCTCCACCGAGCTGCTGCCGACCGGGGCGTCGCTGGAGAACTTCACCAACCTGTTCGACCGGACCGCGTTCGGCCACTGGTTCCTCAACTCGCTGCTGCTGGCGGGCGTGGCCAGTTTCGCGTCGATCTTCCTGTCGGCGCTTGCCGCGTACGCGTTCTCCCGGATGCGGTTCGCCGGGCGGCGGGTCGGCCTGCTCACGCTGCTGCTGATCCAGATGTTCCCGCAGTTCCTGGCCATCGTGGCGATCTTCCTGATCTTCACCACGATCACCGATCTCTATCCGGGCATCGGCTTCAACACCCCGTGGGGCCTGTTCCTGCTCTACATGGGTGGCGCGCTGGGGGCCAACACCTGGCTGATGAAGGGTTTCTTCGACACGCTGCCGAAGGAACTGGACGAGTCGGCGACCATGGACGGCGCCTCGCACGTGCAGGTGTTCTTCCGGATCATGCTGCCGCTGGTGGCGCCGATCCTGGCGGTGACCGGCCTGCTCGCGTTCATCGGGTCGATCAACGAGTTCATCATCGCCAACGTGTTCCTCACCGACACCGAGTCGAAGACCCTCGCCGTCGGCATGTACGGCCTGGTGGCCGGTGAACGCAACAACAACTTCGGGATGTTCGCGGCGGGCACGCTGCTCACCGCGATCCCCACGGTGCTGGTGTTCCAACTGCTCCAGCGCTACATCGTCTCCGGCCTCACCTCCGGAGCGGTCAAGGGCTGAGCCTCCTCGGCTCACGCTGCGGCAAGGGCGTCGTGTCGGCGTACACCGGAGCGGTTCTCGGGCGGACCGCCGCGGTCGGGTGAACCGACCGCGGCGGGTGCCCGCCCCACTCCCTGTCGGTACGACGCGAAAGGCCGCACCATGTCCCTCCAGCCGCACCACGACGGATCCGCCACCTACGTGCCGGAGCAGGAGCCCGCGCTCGGGCAGACCGTCCCCGTGTTCGTCCGGGTGCCCGTCGGCGCCGGCGTCGATCAGGTGTACCTGCGCACCACCGGCGACGGCGAGCCGCGCTTCGCCGCGGCGGTGGTCGACCGCACCGCCGGCGGCGACGTGTGGTGGCGGGCCGAGGTCGAGGTCCGCAACCCGGTCAGCAACTACCGCTTCCTGCTCGACGGCGCCGCCGGCGCCCGCTGGCTGAACGCGGCCGGCACGGCCGGCCACGACGTGCCGGACCACGGCGACTTCAAGCTGGTCAGCCACGCGCCGCCGCCGGCCTGGGCCCGGGACGCGGTGATCTACCAGATCTTCCCGGACCGGTTCGCCCGCTCCGCCGCCGCGGACGGCCGCCCCGCGCCGGACTGGGCCATTCCGTGCGACTGGGACACGCCGGTCATCGGGCGCGGCCCGGAGACGTCCCGCCAGTTCTACGGCGGCGACCTCGACGGGATCACCGAGCGCCTGGACCACCTGGAGCGCCTCGGCGTCAACACGGTCTACCTCACGCCGATCTTCCCGGCCCGTTCCAACCACAGGTACGACGCATCAAGCTTCGACACCGTCGACCCGCTGCTCGGCGGCGACGCGGCGCTGGTCCGGCTCGCCGACGCGGTACGCGCCCGGGGCTGGCGGCTGGTCGGCGACATCACCAGCAACCACACCGGCGACGCCCACACGTGGTTCACCGACGCCGTCTCCGACGTGCACGCGCCGGAACGGGAGCTGTACTACTTCGACCTCCCCGGCTCCGACTACGAGTCGTGGAACGGGGTCACGTCGCTGCCGAAGCTCAACTGGGGCAGCGCGGAGCTGCGCCACCGCTTCGCCACCGCCGAGGACTCGCTTCTGCGCCGCTGGCTGCGCCCGCCGTACGGGCTGGACGGCTGGCGGGTGGACGTGGCGAACATGACCGGCCGGCGGGGCGCGGACGCGTACACCCACGAGGTGGCGCGGCTGCTCCGCGAGGTGGTCGCGCAGACCCGGCCGGACGCGCTGCTGCTCGCCGAGCACGGCCACGACCACACCGGTGACCTGGACCGCGACGGCTGGCACGGGACCATGAACTACGTCGGCTTCACCGACCCGGTGTGGTCCTGGCTGCGCGCCGGCGACGATCCGGTGCCGAACTTCCTCGGCACGCCCGGCGGGGTGCGGCGGCGGGACGCGGACGCGGTGCTGGCCACCATGAACGCCTACCGGTCGCTGGTGTCCTGGCGGTCGTACACGCACTCCTGGCAGCTCCTCGGCTCGCACGACTCGGCCCGGATCCGCACCGTGGTCGGCGACGCGGCCCGGCAGGAGGTGGCCGCCGGGCTGCTCGCCACCATGCCCGGCACGCCCGTGGTCTTCGCCGGTGACGAGCTGGGGCTCACCGGCACGAACGGGGAGGGGTCGCGTACCCCGATGCCGTGGCACCGGCCGGAGAGCTGGGACCGGCGCACGTTCGAGGCGTACCGGTCACTGCTGGCGCTGCGCCGCGACGAGCCGGCGCTGCGGCACGGCGGCCTGCGGTGGGTGTACGCCGACGCGGACACGCTCGTCTTCCTCCGGGAGGCGCCGACCGGCACGGTGCTGGCGCTGGCCCGCCGCGCCCCCGGCGTCCCGGTGCATCTGCCGGGCCTGCCCGCCGCCGACAACATCTACGGCGGCGCGCCCGCGCTGCACCCGAACGCCCCCCTCCCCGCCGACGGCCCCACCTTCCAGCTCTGGCGTGCAAGGAGGGGCCCCGCTTAACGCATTCTGCATAGCAGGGGCCCCCGCTTAACACCTGAGCCCGTGTGAGCGCCGGCGAGGTAGGTGGTGCCGGCGGAGGTCACGGTATGACGGCACCTCGCCGGCCCCACTACTACACGGCGTCGTTGATGAGAGAGGATGGGCGGCGTGGAAGCTCTTCGACTGATCCTTCTCTACGTCCATCTGATCGGTTTCGCGCTGCTGCTCGGCGGCGGGATCGCCCAGTACGTCACCGGTCGCCTGCGGATCAACGCGGCCATGCTGTGGGGGTCGGTGATCCAGATCCTGACCGGTCTCGGACTGTCCGCGCCCCTGCGCGACGGCGACGAGCCGGCCCCGGCGAAGCTTGTTACCAAGTTGGTGCTCGCGCTGCTCATCTTCGTCATGGTTTTCTTCTCCCGTAAGCGGGAGTCCGTGCACCGTGGCCACTTCCTCGCGATCATCGGGTTGACGCTGCTCAACGCGGCGGTCGCGGTGTTCTGGCGATAGGCCGCCGGGCACCCGGAAGGTCCCGGAAAGCGGACGTTCGGGACACGTGCGCGCACGCCTACCAGCCCGATTAGTGATCTGCCCCACGCAAGGGTTACACCGGGGTAACGGACGCTCAACAGTCGTGCACGATTGTCGGCCGGTGGGTGGGCGCGGGCGTACGCTCCCGTCCGTAACGTGGGACGCCGGCGGCACACCGCAGGCCGGCGCAAGGGCTGCCACCGCGCACGACGCGGTCGGCAATGGGAAGGAGACGTCTTGCGCTCTGTGCGTGGGATGCGGATCGCCTCCGCCTTCGTGGCGGGTGGCCTCGTGCTGGGCGCCGCCGCTTGTGGTGAGGCCCCCGACGACAACAACGACGCCGGTGACACCGGCGGCAAGAAGTACAGCGCCTGCATGGTGACCGACGTCGGCGGTATCGACGACAAGTCCTTCAACACCTCCGCCTGGAAGGGCCTTCAGGAGGCGCAGAAGGAGAACGACAACATCGAGATCAAGAACGTCCAGTCGAAGGCCGAGGCGGACTACGAGGTCAACCTGACCGGGTTCGTCAACCAGAAGTGCGACTTCATCCTGGCCGTCGGTGGCCTGATGCAGGACGCCACCAAGAAGGCCGCCGCGGCGAACCCGAACCAGCAGTTCGGGATCGTGGACGCCAACCCAGGCGTGGCGAACGTCTACCCGATGCAGTTCGACACCGCGCAGGCCGCGTTCCAGGCCGGCTACCTGGCCGCCGGGATGAGCAAGACCGGCAAGGTGGGCACCTACGGCGGCCTGCCGATCCCGCCGGTCACCATCTTCATGGACGGTTTCGCCGACGGCGTGGCCTACTACAACAAGGCCAAGAGCAAGAACGTCCAGGTGCTGGGCTGGGACAAGGCCACCCAGAAGGGTTCCTTCACCAACGACTTCGTCAAGCAGGACGAGGGCAAGAAGGTCTCCGACGCGCTTGTCGCCCAGGGCGCCGACATCGTCATGCCGGTCGCCGGCGGCTCCGGCCTCGGCACCACCGCCGCGGCCAAGGCCTCCGGCGGCAAGTACTCGGTCGTCTGGGTGGACGTCGACGGCTGCGAGAGCACCCCGGACTGCTCCGCGATCCTGACCACGGTCGTCAAGAACATCCCGGAGGCCGTCAAGGAGGCCGTGCTGAAGGCCGCCGGTGGCGAGAAGCTCCAGTCCACCCCGGGCTTCGTGGGCACGCTGGCCAACTCCGGCGTCTCGATCGCGCCGTACCACGACTTCGACAGCAAGGTCCCGGCGGACCTGAAGGCCGAGGTCGACAAGATCAAGGCGGACATCTCCGCCGGCACCATCACGGTCACCTCGAAGGCCCAGCCGACCAAGTGACCGCTCCGCCGCCCGCCACGGTGAGATCATCGGCAGCGGGGCCGGCGGGCGCCAGGTAGCACGATCCGGCCGTCCCGGGTGTACGGGGTCCGAACCCCGCGCCCGGGGCGGCCGGTCACCTTGATCGCCCACCCGGCGTGGTGGCCGCGTGGCAGTCGCTACGCGGCACCATCGCTCGCACTCCAGGAGGTTGCGCTGAGACTCGAACTGCGCGGCATCACCAAGCGGTTCGGTGATCTGGTCGCCAACGACCACATCGACCTCACGGTGGAGCCTGGAGAGATCCACGCCCTGCTCGGCGAGAACGGCGCCGGCAAGTCGACCCTGATGAACGTGCTCTACGGGCTCTACCAGCCGGACGAGGGCGAGATCCTGGTCGACGGGAAGCCGCTGAAGCTGAGGGGCCCGTCGGACGCGATCGCCGCCGGGATCGGCATGGTGCACCAGCACTTCATGCTGGTGCCGGTCTTCACCGTGGCCGAGAACGTGATGCTCGGCGCCGAGCGGGTCACGGTGCCCTTCGCCGGCCTCCTGGACCGCCGCCGGGCCCGGCGTGAGGTGGCCGAGGTCTCCGAGCGGTACAACCTCCGGGTCGATCCGGACGCGGTGATCGAGGACCTGCCGGTCGGCATCCAGCAGCGGGTGGAGATCGTCAAGGCGCTCACCCGCGACGTCGACCTGCTCATCCTCGACGAGCCGACGGCCGTGCTCACCCCGCAGGAGACCGACGAGCTGCTCACCGTCATGCGGTCGCTCAAGGCCGCCGGCAAGTCGATCGTGTTCATCACCCACAAGCTGGGCGAGGTGAAGGCGATCGCGGACCGGATCACCGTGATCCGGCGCGGGCGGACGGTCGGCACCGCCGAGCCGAGCGCCAGCCGGGACGAGCTGGCCGCGCTGATGGTCGGCCGCAACGTGCGGCTGACCGTGGACAAGCAGCCCGCCCAGCCGGGCGGGCCGGTCCTGGAGGTCGCCGGCCTGGTCGTCGACGACGACCGGCAGGTACGCGCCGTCGACGGCGTCGACCTGACCGTGTACGCCGGTGAGGTGCTCGGCGTCGCGGGCGTGCAGGGCAACGGACAGACCGAGCTGATCGAGGCGATCATGGGGCTGCGCCCGACGCTCGCCGGTACGGTCCGCCTCGACGGCGATTCGACGAAGGGCTGGTCCACCAAGAAGGTGCTCCGTGCCGGCGTCGGCTACGTGCCCGAGGACCGCAGCGTCGACGGTCTGGTCAAGGAGTTCTCCGTCGCGGAGAACCTGGTGCTTGACATCTACGACCGCCCGCCGTTCGGCCGGGGCCTGTCGCTGAAGCCGGACGAGATCGCGAAGTCGGCGAAGGAGCGGATCGACCAGTTCGACGTCCGCACCTCGTCGGCGGACGCGTCGGTGGGCACGCTCTCCGGCGGCAACCAGCAGAAGGTGATCGTGGCCCGGGAGCTGTCCCGGCCGCTGAAGCTCCTCATCGCCGCCCAACCCACCCGCGGCGTGGACGTCGGCTCGATCGAGTTCATCCACAGCCAGGTGGTCCGGGAGCGGGACGCCGGCACCGCGGTCATGGTGGTCTCCAGCGAGCTGGACGAGGTGATCGGCCTGGCCGACCGGATCGCGGTGATGTACCGCGGCCGGGTCATCGGCATCGTCGGCCCGGACACCCCACGCGAGGAGATCGGCCTGCTGATGGCCGGCATCACCCCCGACACCGCGGCCACGCCCCCGAACGCGGGCGACGCCGCCACCCCGGACACCGCGGCCACGCCCTCGAACGCGGGCGACGCCGCGACCCCGAACGCGGGCGACGCCGCCCCGGCCCCCGAGGGCCCCAGTAACGAGGACGAGGCATGACGAACCCGAACCCGGCGTCGGGCTCCCCGGACAAGGAGCCGGCGACCGAGTCGCAGGAGGCGCGCGCCGAAGCCCGGGCGACGCCGACCGCGCCGTCCGGCGACACCGAGCAACCGGCGACCACCACCGCGACGAAGCAGCCGCCGGCCGAGCCGGCCCGGCCCAGCCTGGGCCGGCTCTTCCTGGACAACCTCTGGGCCGCCAACACGGTGACCGTCACCGTGCTCGCGGTCGTGCTCGCCATGCTTGTCGGCGCCGTGCTGATCATCGTTTCCGACCCGGACGTGCTGGCCACCTACGGCTACATCACCGCCCGCCCGGCGGACGCGCTGAACGCGAGTTGGAACGTGGTCAGCGAGGCGTACGCGAACCTGTTCAAGGGTGCGATCTTCGACCCGGACGCGGTCGGCTTCACCGCCGCGATGGGTCCGATCTCGGAGACGCTCACCTACGCCGCGCCGCTGGTGTTCACCGGCCTGTCGGTGGCGCTCGCCTTCCGCGGCGGCCTGTTCAACATCGGCGCCCAGGGCCAGGCGACCATCGGTGTCATCCTGGCCGCCGTCGCCGGCTTCGCGCTGCCGCTGCCGCCCGGGGTGCACCTGCTGGTGGCGCTGATCGCCGGCGCGCTCGGCGGCGCGCTCTGGGGCTTCGTACCGGGCATCCTCAAGGCACGCACCGGCGCCCACGAGGTGATCAACACGATCATGCTCAACTACGTGGCGGTCTACTTCCTGTCCTGGATCATCGTCCAGAACGGGGTGCAGAACCCGAACCGGTCGGACGCGATCAGCAAGCCGGTCGAGTCCTCCGCGCAACTTCCCCGGCTGCTCGGCGACAACCTGCGGGTGCACGCCGGCATCCTGCTCGCGGTGCTTGCCACCTGGTTCGTCGCGTGGCTGCTCAACCGCTCCACGCTCGGCTTCGAGCTGCGCGCGGTGGGCGCCAACCCGGACGCGGCCCGCACCGCGGGCATCAGCGTGACCAAGACGTACGTGCTGGTGATGGTCGTCGCCGGTCTGCTGGCCGGCCTCGGCGGCTCGAACATGGTGCTCGGTTCCACCGCTACCGCGCTGACCCCGCTCGTGGTCGCGCAGATCGGCTTCGACGGCATCCTGGTCGCGCTGCTGGGCCGGGTGAAACCGTGGGGGGTGTTGCTGGCGGCGTTGCTGTTCGGGGCGCTCCAGGCCGGCGGCAACCGGATGCAGTCGTACTCCGGGATCTCGCTTGAGCTGGTCACCGTGCTCCAGGCCCTCATCGTCATCTTCATCGCCGCGCCCGCCCTGGTGAAGGCGATCTTCCAGCTCCGGGCGGCCCGCGCCGCCCGGCTGCAGACGAGCCTCGCGAAGGGCTGGTGAGCATGTCCACCACCGCTGTCCCGGACGTCGCGGTCACCGCGGTCGACGAGGGTTTCTGGACGCGCGCCCGGAAGGCCGGCGCCGTCCTGCTGGCGCTTGGCGTGCTCGCGACGGTGCTGTTCGGCGCGCTCGCCACCGACCAGCAGGCCCGCTTCACGCTCAGCGAGACCGAGGGCGGGGCCGCCCTGGCGATCAACGGCACGGTCGGCGCGATCCTGTTCGGGGTCGTCGCCGCCGCGGCCGGAGCCGCCCTCCTCGCCGGCGTGCCCAAGCGCTGGTTCACGCTGCTGCTCGGCGCCGGGCTGGTCGCCTTCGTGCTGAGCTTCCTGTGCTGGCAGGTCTCCGCCGCGCCCGAGGGGCGCAACTTCATGCCGCTTGTCAACGTGGTGCGCGGGACGTTCATCCTGGCGCTGCCGTTGACCTTCGGCGCGCTGGCCGGGGTGCTCTGTGAGCGTTCCGGCGTGGTGAACGTGGCGATCGAGGGCCAGATGCTGATGGGCGCGTTCTCCGGCGCGCTGTTCGGCAGCATCTCCGGCAACGTCTGGGTGGGCCTGGTGGCCGCCGCGATCGGCGGCGCGTTCATCTCGCTGCTGCTCGCCGTGTTCGCCATCCGCTACCTGGTCGACCAGGTGGTCATGGGCATCGTGCTCAACCTGCTGGCGGTCGGCGTCACCGGCTTCCTCTACGAGCGGTTGATGGCGACCGACGCGGAGAAGTACAACAGCGCGCCCCGGTTCAGCAACTGGGAGATCCCGCTGCTGAAGGACATCCCGCTGCTCGGTCCGGCGCTGTTCCGGGGCAACATCTTCCTCTACCTCGGCCTGCTGCTGGTGCTGGTCATCCACCTGGCGCTGTTCCGGACCCGGTGGGGTCTGCGGACCCGCTCGGTGGGCGAGCACCCGACCGCCGCCGACACGGTCGGCGTGCGGGTGCTCGGGTTGCGCTACCGAAATGTGATCATGGCCGGTCTGGTGGCCGGCGTCGGTGGGGCGTCGTACACGCTGGCGCTCTACTCGTTCACCAAGAACATGATCGGCGGCAAGGGCTTCATCGCTCTGGCCGCGCTGATCTTCGGCCGGTGGAGCCCGACCGGCGCGCTGCTCGCGGCGCTCTTCTTCGGCTTCGCCGACCAGCTCGCCACCTATCTGGGCGCGATCGGCAGCAGCATTCCGGACCAGTTCCTGGCGATGCTGCCCTATCTGGCGACGATCCTGGCGGTGGCCGGGCTGGTCGGCAAGGTCCGGGCGCCGGCCGCCGACGGCAAGCCGTACGTCAAGGGCTGACCGCCCGCGACGCACCGTGCCCGGCGGGACAGACCCGCCGGGCACCGTTGTCTCCGACCACACCCGCGACCGATCGGCGTGAATTGGGCAGAATGGGAGTCGTGATGGAGATCGACTGGGAGCGGCTGCGGGCCGCCGCCACCGAGGTGATGCGGCACGCGTACGTGCCGTACTCGAAGTTCCCGGTCGGGGCCGCCGCCCTGGTCGACGACGGCCGCGTGGTGGTCGGCTGCAACGTGGAGAACGCCGCGTACGGCGTGGTGCTCTGCGCCGAGTGCGGCGTGGTCTCCTCGCTGCACGCCACCGGCGGCGGCCGGATCGTGGCGCTGTCCTGCGTCGACGCGACCGGCGAGCCACTGATGCCGTGCGGCAGGTGCCGGCAGCTGCTCTGGGAGCAGGGCGGGCCGGAGTGCCTGGTCGAGGCGAAGGGCGCCCCGCTGCGGATGGCCGAGCTGCTGCCGCACGCCTTCGACGTGGCCGACATCGAGGCGGTGACCGGCGAGCACCCGGTGCCCGTGGTGCCGGACCGGCTGGCCGCCTGGCGGGGCCGGGGCACCGTGTTCGTGCACCCCGACCTGTCGGACGGCCAGCAGGTCTGGACGGCGTACTGGGAGCGGTCGGCGGGGGACACCGAGGGCGCCGAGACCGGTGTGCTGGAGGAGGGCCCGACCTGGGACGATCCCACCGGGGCGATCGAGTGGGGGCTGGCGCGGACGCCGCGCGTGGTCGTGGTGGACGCGTCCGGCGCTATTTTCTGGGCCGGTGAGGGTGAGCCTCCTACGGAGATTCCGGTTCGCTGGGGTTGAGGTGGGGGCCTGGGCCGACCGTGCCCGGCTCCGGGCGGTCAGGCTTGATCCCTCCGCCGGGCACGGTCGGCCCAGGCCTGACGTGGTCACCGTTCGCGGGTCGGGTGGACCACGCACGCGCTATTACTGATTGGATCTTGTGGTGAGTGCTTTTACGGCGGTTGACGTCATTCGGGCGAAGCGGGACGGGGGTGAGCTGAGCGACGGGCAGATCGACTGGGTGGTGGACGCGTACACCCGGGGGCTGGTGGCCGACGAGCAGATGTCGGCGCTGGCGATGGCGATCCTGCTGCGTGGCATGACCGTGCCGGAGATCGCCCGCTGGACCGCCGCGATGATCGCCAGCGGCGAGCGGCTGGACCTGTCGTCGGTGGCCCGACCGACCGTGGACAAGCATTCCACGGGCGGCGTCGGCGACAAGATCACCCTGCCGTTGACCCCGCTCGTCGCGGCGTGCGGCGCGGCGGTCCCGCAGCTCTCCGGCCGCGGGCTCGGCCACACCGGCGGCACGCTGGACAAGCTGGAGTCGATCCCGGGCTGGCGGGCGGCGCTCACCAACGACGAGTTCATCGCCCAGCTCGGCGACGTCGGCGCGGTGATCTGCGCGGCCGGTGACGGGCTCGCGCCGGCCGACCGCAAGCTGTACGCGCTGCGCGACGTCACCGGCACCGTCGAGGCGATTCCGCTGATCGCCAGCTCGATCATGAGCAAGAAGATCGCCGAGGGCACCGGCGCGCTGGTGCTCGACGTCAAGGTGGGCTCCGGCGCCTTCATGAAGAACGCCGACGACGCCCGCGAGCTGGCCCGCACCATGGTCGAGTTGGGCGGCGCGCACGGGGTGCGCACGGTTGCCCTGCTCACCGAGATGTCCACCCCGCTGGGCCGGGCCGTCGGCAACGCGGTCGAGGTGACCGAGTCGGTGGAGGTGCTGGCCGGTGGCGGCCCGGCCGACGTGGTGGAGCTGACGCTGGCCCTGGCCCGGGAGATGCTCGATGCCGCCGGCCTGCCGGACACCGATCCGGCCGCCGCGTTGCGCGACGGCCGGGCCATGGACGCGTGGCGCGCGATGATCCGGGCGCAGGGCGGCGACCCGGACGCCCCGATGCCGACCGCGAACGAGGTCGAGCTGGTCACCGCGGCGGAGAACGGCTGGGTGACCGAGGTCGACGCGTACGCGATCGGGGTGGCCGCCTGGCGGCTCGGCGCCGGGCGGGCCCGCAAGGAGGACCCGGTGAGCATCCCGGCCGGCGTGGTGCTGCACAAACGCCCCGGCGACCAGGTGCGCGTGGGTGACCCGCTGTTCGAGCTGCGCGCCGAGCACGCCGAGCGGATTCCGGCCGCGCTCGACGAGGCACGCCTGGCGGTCCGGGTGGCGCCGACGGCCCCGGCCGGCACGCCGCTTGTCATCGAACGGATCGGGTGACCGGCCGGCCATGGTGCCGGCCCGGTCGGAGCCGCTATCCTCGCAGGCCAGGGGGACCGACCGGCAACGAGCCGAGGCGAGCAGACAAGGACTGACCTTGCGCGTATCCGCTCCCGACCCCCGGGCCGTCCGTGAGGCGAGCCTCGACGAGCTGTCCCGGCTGGGTCTTCCGCTGCCGCCGCCGCAGTTCCCGCTGGTCTGGGAGCCGGGCGACGAGATCGAGCTACGCCCGACGCCGGATATCGAGGCCCGGATAGCGGTGCTGCACGTGATCCTGGCCCGCTGCTTCGGGATGCCCGCGCAGGCGGCGATGGGCTGGCTGCTGGAGTCGCACCTGGTGGAGATGGTGACGCCGCCGGAGTGGCAGTTCGTGATGGGCGGCCGGGGCGATCACCGCTCGTTCGTGCTGCACCACGACGCGCTCTTCTCGCTTGCCTGGGTGCTCGGCCTGGCCAAGCAACTGGACCCGACCGTGCCGGTGGACGAGCGCCTGGTCGAGCGGATGCCGAACCTGGTCACGGGCGAGACGTTCCCGCAGTGGCGGGCCCGCATCCTGGCCGCTCCGCAGCATCCCGCCGACGCCGCCGCCCTGCTCGACCTGCACTACTGCCTGGACTGGGCCTACCTGGAGACCGAGCGGGCCGGCCAGGCGCTGCCCGGGCTCGTGGACGCGAACGCGATCGGGCAGCGCCGGTGGGCGCTGGAGTGGGCGGTGGTGCTGCGTGGGCCGTACCACGACGAGCCGCCGGGCTGGGAAGAGGTCGACCTGTCGACCTAACGGGGGCGGTGTGTGCCGAGCCGGACGGCGAGCGTGACAGGCGTCGGCTCGGGCAGCGCGGCGATCCGCGCGGCGAGCCGTTCCGGGTCGGCGTGCCAGGCGCTGGGACCCATTCCGACAAGCGTGGTGACCTCGGTGCGGGTCAGCGCCAGCCGGGCCCGGTGCTCGGTGGCGGACTCCTCGACGAAGTGCCCGCCCAGACTGCCGGCGACCCGGTCGGCCTTGGCCGGGTCCACCCGCAGCAGGTCGAGCGCCTCGACCAGTTCGCCGAGGTGGTCGGGGGTCGGGGTGACCAAAAGCAGCGCGCCGTCCGGGTCGAGCACCCGGTGGAACTCCGGGCCGTTGCGCGGCGCGAAGACGTTCAGCAGCACGGCGGTGGACCGGTCGGCCAGGGGCAGCCGCTGCCAGGTGTCGGCGAGCGCGGCGGCGGCCCGCGGGTGCGCCCGGGCCGCGCGACGCAGCGCCGGCTTGGAGACGTCCAGGGCCAGGCCGGCGGCGTCCGGCAGCGCCGCAAGCACCGCGGCGAGGTAGTGCCCGGTCCCGGCGCCGGGCTCCACCACCAGGGGGTACGGGTCGTCGGGCGCGACCGCCGTCGCGGCGGCGGCGAGTGCGGCGGCCACGGTGTCGTAGTGGCCGGCGGCGAGGAAGTCGGCCCGGGCGGCGACCATCTCCGCGTTGTCCCCGCTGTGCGGGGCCCGGCCGGCGAGCAGGTTGACGTATCCCTGCCGGGCGGTGTCGAAGCTGTGCCGGCGCGGGCAGCGCAGCGCGCGGGTGGTGCCGGCGGTGGTCTCGGCCAGCGGCTCGCCGCAGACCGGGCAGCGCAGCCGCGCCAGCACCGACGGGAGCAGAGTGGGATCGGCCACGCCGAAGATCCTATTCCTGCGGCCCGACGACGGATCTAGATTGAGGCATGGCAACCAGTGAGCGACTGTGGGAACTGTTCGGATCACACGGTCGCGGGGTCCTGGCCACCCTGCGCCGCGACGGCCGCCCCCAGCTCTCCAACCTCGACTACCTGGCCGAGCCGGGCCTGATCCGGTGCTCCACCACGGGCGACCGGGCGAAGGTGCGCAACCTACGCCGCGACCCCCGGGCCAGCTTCCACGTGACCACCGCCGACGGCGGGGCGTACGCGGTGGCCGAGGGCACTGTGACGCTGACCTCGCCGGCCGCCGCGACCGACGACGCGACGGTCGAGGAGCTGGTCGAGGTCTATCGCCGGATCCGCGGCGAGCATCCCGACTGGGCGGACTACCGGGCCGCCATGGTCGCCGACGGCCGCCTGGTGCTGCGCCTGGCGGTCGAGCGGGTGTACGGCTGGCGGCCCTGACCCGGCCGGCACCATCGGTGACTAGGGTCTGGGCATGGTCGCAATCTCGTACGAGGACATCGTCAAGGTCCCGAAGGCGCTGCTGCACGATCACCTCGACGGCGGCCTGCGGCCCGCGACGATCGTCGAGCTGGCCGCCGAGGCCGACCACGAGCTGCCCACCACCGACGCGGAAGCGCTCGGTCGCTGGTTCGCCGAGGCGGCGAACTCCGGCTCGCTGGAGCGCTACCTGGAGACGTTCGCGCACACCGTGGCCGTGATGCAGACCGCGCCGGCGTTACGCCGGGTGGCTCGGGAGTGCGCGCTGGACCTGGCCGCCGACGGCGTCGTCTACGCCGAGGTCCGGTTCGCGCCCGAGCAGCACCTGGAGCGGAACCTGACCCTGGACGAGGTGGTCGAGGCGGTGGTCACCGGGTTCCGGGAGGGCAGCGCGCTGGCCGGCGAGGCGGGCACGCCCATCCGGATCGGCACCCTGCTCACCGCGATGCGGCACGCGGCCCGCTCGCAGGAGATCGCCGAGCTGTCCGTGCGGCACCGGGACACCGGCGTGGTCGGCTTCGACATCGCCGGCGCCGAGGCCGGTTTCCCGCCCACCCGGCACCTGGACGCGTTCGAATACCTCCAGCGGGAGAACTTCCACTTCACCATCCACGCCGGCGAGGCGTTCGGGCTGCCATCGATCTGGCAGGCGATCCAGTGGTGCGGCGCGGACCGGCTGGGCCACGGCGTCCGCATCGTCGACGACATCGTTCCGGGCAACCCGCCCGCGTTGGGTCGGCTGGCCGCGTACGTGCGGGACAAACGGATCCCGTTGGAGCTGTGCCCGTCGTCGAACGTGCAGACCGGCGCGGCGGCGTCGATCGCCGACCATCCGATCGGGCTGCTGCGCGACCTGCGCTTCCGGGTGACGGTCAACACCGACAACCGGCTGATGAGCGGCACCTCGATGTCCCGGGAGATGGCGCTGCTGGTGGAGGCGTTCGGCTACGGCTGGAAGGAGCTCCAGTGGTTCACCATCAACGCGATGAAGAGCGCCTTCATCCCGTTCGACGAGCGTCTGCGGATCATCGATGAGGTGATCAAGCCGGCGTACGCGAAGCTGATCGGCTGATCACGACCGGTGCGGGTGGCCGGCGAGCAGGGCGGCCACTCCGCGCAGCACCTCCCGGGCCCGGGCCGCCTCCGCGCCGAGCCCGGTCTGCCGGCGCAGCACGGCCGGTTCGGCCCGCAGCAGGGTGATTCCGCGCCGGACCAGCACCCGGGGCGCCTTGCGTTGCTCGGCGAGGTCCCGGGCGAGCCGGCGCAGGAACGTCGCGCCGCGCGGGCGGCGCAGCGCGTACGCCCCGGCGAGCAGCCCACGGCGTCGGCACTCGGCGACGATCTCGGCCGCGAAGATCCCTTCGGCCACGAAGATCGGCGATCCGTCGACGACAAATGGCCGGGTAGCCACCCTCCGGTCCGCGCCGATCGCATAAACCGGCACTTCGGCCTTGCCCTCCCGGGCCAATCGGGCAATGGTTTCCACCGCCGTGTCCGCGTCCCAGGACAAGGGAGACTCCCAGTCGACCTGTCCGTTTCGTCGCGGGCACGTAGGGTCATCGCCGTCCTTGTAGAAGTCGTCCAGACACAGCACCGGAAGCCCGGTTCGGTGTGCTATGTACGACTTTCCCGAGCCGGATGGCCCGGCGAGGAGGACGACGCGGTGCGGATGATCCATAACCTTCAGTGACTCCGGCCGGACAGATTGCTATCAAATTGCATCAACATCTCATCACACCTTCGGTGAGGGACAACCTGGGCTTTCTCTTTACCGGGCGGCGTGATGGAATCTCGGAGGTCCGACCCGCCGGGTCGGACGCTCGGCGTTGCCCGCAGGTGACGTCGGACGCGGTTTTGCGAGGGCGGTGACGTGAGCAAACGGCCAACGACGGCGGGCTCTTTCCTGTCGCGGCTGAGCCGGCCGGCGAGCCGGCTGCGCGACATGCCGATCTGGTCCAAGCTCGGTCTGATCATGATCGTGCCGACCATCGCCACGGTCGTGGTGGGCACAAGCGGTCTGGTCGACCACCTGGAGACGCTCAACAGCGCCAACCGTGCCGGTGACCTGGCCAGCCTGATCGGATACTCGGGCGACCTGGCCGACACGATGCAGGACGAGCGGGTCGGCTCGGTGCTCTTCCTCGGTGCGCGGGAGACCCAGACCCGGGCGCAGTACCAGGAGGCGTACAACCGGGCCAACCAGCGGGTGGACCAGGCGAAGGGCCCCTACTCGCGGCAGCGTGGCGAGATCAGTGACCTGCCACGCAACTTCGAGGTCCGGCTGAACGAGATCGACGACCAGCTCAAGGACCTGCCGGCCACCCGTAGCCAGGTGCTGAACGGCAAGCTCAAGATCGACGAGGCGGAGAAGGCGTACGAGCGCCTGATCAACGACCTGCTGTCGATCCGCGACTCGGCCACCCAGCTCGCCGGCGACAACGACCTCAGCGACCGGATGCGCGCCGCCGCCGCGGTGGCCCGGCAGAAGGAATACCTGGCCCAGCGCCGGGTGGTCGTGCACCAGGCGCTCACCCAGAACCAGTACAGTCCGGCGCTGCGCGAGCAGTTCATCGCCAGCGGCACCGCCCAGGCCCAGGCGCTCGCGACCTTCCGGTCCGTCGCCACCCCCGCCGACTCCGAGTTCTTCGACCAGACCGTCGAGGGTCCCGACCTGCGCAAGGCGGACAACCTCACCGGCTTCATGTCGGCGAACAACAGCGGCTCGATGGCGAACGCGCCGTTCGGGCCGGACCAGTGGGACCAGGCCATGGTCGGCAACGCCAAGCTGCTCCGCGCGGTCGAGTCACGGCTCGACAGCAACGTGGTCCAGCGGGCCGACGAGCTCCGCTCGGACACGCAGCGCCAGGTGTTCCTCGAGACCGGCCTGCTGCTCACCATGCTGCTGCTGGCCATCCTCTTCGCCTACCTGGTCGCCCGCTCGATGGCCCGCTCGCTGCGCGACCTGCGTCAGGGCGCCCTCTCGGTGGCCCAGTACGGCCTGCCGCAGGCGGTGGCCCGGCTGCGTGACCCGCAGGTGACCGGCCAGCTCTCCCCGGTGCAGCTGGCAAACCAGATCGCCGAGCCGCTGCCGGTACGCAGCAAGGACGAGTTCGGCCAGGTGACCGAGGCGTTCAACGCGGTCCACCTGGAGGCGGTCCGGACCGCGGCCGAGCAGGCCGCCCTGCGCGCCTCCGTCGCGACCATGTTCGTCAACCTGGCCCGCCGCTCGCAGATCCTGGTCGACCGGCTGATCGGCCACCTCGACCGGCTGGAGCGCGGCGAGGAGGACCCGGACCGCCTGGCCGAGCTGTTCCAGCTCGACCACCTGGCCACCCGGATGCGCCGCAACGACGAGAACCTGCTGGTCCTCGCCGGCGCGGACTCCACCCGCGTGCAGCGTGAGCCGGCCGCCCTGATCGACGTGCTCCGAGCCGCCCAGTCCGAGGTCGAGCACTACACCCGGATCGAGTTCGGCGTGATCGACCGGGACATCGAGGTCGCCGCGCACGCGGTCAACGACCTGGTGCACCTGGTCGCCGAGCTGTTCGACAACGCCACCGCCTTCTCCCCGCCGGACTCGCACGTCATGGTCGAGGCCCGCCGGGTCGGCGACCGTGCCTCGCTCTACGTCGAGGACCGCGGCATCGGCATCAGCGCCGACCAGCTGCACGACCTGAACGAGCGCCTGGCCACGCCGCCGCAGGTGGACGTGGCGGTCTCCCGGATGATGGGCCTCGTCGTGGTCGCCCGGCTGGCGGCCCGGCACGCCGTCAAGGTCGAGCTGCGGCCGGCCGCCGACCGGGGCACCGTCGCCGACGTCACGCTGCCCACCACGGTCCTGGTGCCGCGCGCCCTGGCCGGTCGCGGGATGCCTGGGCCGGCCCTCCCGGCCGCCGGCCCGCAGCAGGGCGGCCCGGCGCCGGCCTTCGGCGCCGGCCCGGCACCTGCCTTCGGCGCACTGGCCGCGCTCGGCAACGGCCCGCACACCCCGCCGCCGTCGCACCCCGGCGCCTCCGGCAACCAGGTCACGCTCGGCGGCCGGTCCTTCGACCCGGGCCACCGCAACGGCGCCGGCACCCCGGCCAACGCCGGTGCCGGTCGTGCCATGCCGGCGTGGTCCGACCTGACCGGGGCGAACCCGAGCGGCGGTGACGGCTACCCGCCGCGGTCGGCGAACGGCCAGTCCATCGACCCGCTGCCCCAGCGGCGTCACCCGGGCGAGGGCGACCCGGCGACCGGCGGCCAGCAGCCGACCATCCCACGGCAGCTGCCCAGCAGCCCCGAGGCCCGGCCGTACAATCCGCCGCCGGTGTCCGCGCCGCCGGTCCCGCCGGTGTCCGCGCCGCCGCTGCCGCCGGTGTCCGGCACCCCGTTCCCAGGGTTCTCGGGCCGTCCGGTCTCGGCCGCGCCGGTCTCCGGTCACCCGGTCTCGGGTGACCCGTACTCGGGCCGCCCGGGGGCGGACGACCCGTACTCGGGCCGCCCGGTCTCGGCCGCGCCGGTCTCGGGCAACCCACTTCCGACCCGGCCGGTGTCGGCCGCGCCGACCTCCGGCCAGCCCGCCGGTGGTTTCCCGGTGTCCGCGCCGCCGGCCGGCCAACTGCCGTCGCGCCCGGCTCCCGCGCCGCACGTGGGCGCCCCGCCGGTCTGGCCGCCGGTCGCCCCGGCCGAGCCGGCCCCGGCTCCGGCGACGCCGGAGCGGCAGTCCGCCAGCCTGGACATGACCACCGAGCTGCCCCGGGTCCCGCGCGCCGAGACCCAGCCGGCGGCTCCGGAGGCGGCGGCTCCGCAGCCGACCGCCGCCGCCCAACCGGCCGCCGCGCCGTCGACGCCGGCCCCCGCGGCGCGACCCGCCGCACCGCAGCCGGCCGGCAACCGCCAGCGGTACGCGGACGAGACGATGGAGCTGCCGATCTTCCGGGAGCTCGAGTCCGCCTGGTTCCGCACCCGCCGACCGGGGCCGAACGACGAGGCGCCGGCGACGGCACCGGCGCAGGCCGCGCCGGCGAACGGCGCCCCCACCCAGCAGTTCGCCAAGGTGGACACCGCCGGCCGGCCCGTACCGCAGACATCCGCGACGACAGGTAACACACCGATGGCGCAGACTCCGACAGCCGGCGGAGCGCCGCGGGACAACCGGGCGGCGAACGGCAACGGCCGTCCCGCGTACGCCGGAGGGTTGCCCACCCGGCAGCCGACGTCGCCGCAGCAGCCCGCACCGCAGCAGTCCTCGCCATGGCAGACCGCGGCCGACGACGGCTGGCGGGCCGCCTCGGCGGCCACCGAGGTCCCGGTCGCGGAGACCACCCAGAAGGGCCTGCCGAAGCGAACGCCGATGGCACAGCTCGTGCCGGGCAGCATCGACAAGCCGGCGCCGACCGTGCAGCGGCGGACGCCGGAGGCCGTACGGGGTCTGCTCTCGGCCTACCATCGAGGTGTCCAGCGGGGCCGCAACCACCCCACCGACAGCAACACGACCGGCCCGGAGGGCACTCCGGGCGGGCAGCAGTCCTCGCAGTCTGGCTCAGGCCCGGTGGCCGGGAGCGGGCAGAAGGAGCAACAAGGATGACTACTACGCAGGATCTCGGATGGCTGCTCGCCAACTTCGCCGACCGGGTGCCCGGGGTGGCGCACGCGGTCGCGGTCTCGGCCGACGGCCTGCTTCTGGCCTCGTCCCGTGACCTTCCGCGGGACCGCGCCGACCAGCTCGCGGCCATCTCCTCGGGTCTGGTCAGCCTGACCCAGGGCGCGGCGCGGTGCTTCGAAGGCGGGGCGGTGCTGCAGACAGTCGTCGAGATGGACAACGGCTTCCTGTTCCTGATGTCCATCTCCGACGGCTCGTCGTTCGCGGTGCTCGCGGCGCGGAGCTGCGACGTGGGTCAGGTCGGGTATGAGATGGCCCTGCTCGTCGACCGGGTGGGCGATGCCCTGACGCCACAGCCGCGCGCGGCTGTGGGGATGATGGGCTGAATGACGCGCTGGCCGGTGGGTCAGGAGCGGAAACAACGAGGACAGCGACGGATGTCACCGGGGCGAGCCGGTGCCGGGTACGAGGGAGGTGAACGGCCACATGGCGGATCGTGACGAACCAACCGGAGCGTTGGTGCGGCCGTACGCCGTGACCCGTGGTCGTACCCGTCCCCGGCTCGAAATCGCCCTGGAGGCGCTCGTCGAGACGACGGTGCGCGGCCGAGCAGTGGCCACCGGCAACGGGGGTCAAGGTCGCGAACACCAGTACATCGCCGCGTTGTGTGACGGACGTGTGCAGTCGCTCGCCGAAATCGCGGCGCGGATGCAGCTTCCGCTCGGCGTGGCCCGGGTGCTCATCGCCGACATGGCGACGGATGGCCTGGTCGCGGTGCACGAGCCGACCATTCTGGACGACTCCGACGACGCGGTGGGCACTGAATTGCTGGAGAGGGTGCTGAGTGGACTTCGCAGGCTCTGACATGTCGCACCGGGCGCCGGTGCCGAGCGGGCGCGTGACGTCAGCGAAGATTGTTATCGCCGGCGGGTTCGGCGTCGGCAAGACGACGCTGGTCGGCTCGGTCTCCGAGATCACGCCGCTGACCACGGAGGCGATCATGACCTCCGCGGGTGTGGGCGTCGATGACACCCGGCAGGTGCCGGGCAAGACGACGACCACGGTGGCCATGGACTTCGGTCGTATCTCGATCGACCGTGACCTGATCCTGTACCTCTTCGGTACGCCGGGTCAGACGCGGTTCTGGTTCATGTGGGACGAGTTGGTCCGGGGAGCCATCGGCGCGGTGGTGATGGTCGACACCCGCCGGCTCGCCGACTGCTTCGCCGCCATCGACTTCTTCGAGCACCGGCGGCTGCCCTACCTGATCGCCATCAACTGCTTCGACGGCATGCAGTACCACGACCCGCAGGACGTCCGGGACGCGCTGGCGATCTCCCGTGACGTGCCGGTGGTGCCCTGCGACGCCCGTAACCGGGAGTCGACGAAGCACGTGCTGATCTCGCTTGTCGAGTACGTGCTCACCATGCGGCGCTCGCGGGCCGTCGCACCCGCCTGACCGACGCGCGGAAGCGCCCGATGGCCGTGGGGCCACCGGGCGCTTCCTGCTGTTCGTCACCGCGTTCACCCGCGGAGCGTCCCGGGTACGACGGTCAGGCGTACCGGGTCCAGCTGCCCTGGGACACCCGGTAGACGCCGAGCGAGTCGGCCTCCATGCCCCCGTGGTGGCCGGCGGTGAACGCGTACCCGCCGGCGATGCCCTCGACCATCTGCGTCTGCAGGAAGGCCCGTAACCGGCCACGGTCGAGGCTCGTCGCCCCGCGCGCCGACGCGGCGAGGAGGTGGAGGGCGTCCGCGGCGTACGGGGCGAAGCCGACCGAGGTGCCGTGGCGCTGGGTGTAGCGGTAGTCGAAGTCCCGCCGGGCCACCTGCGCGCCGCTGGTGGCGGTCAGCGCGGAACCGCCCAGGCAGGCCGGGTGCACGGCGTACGCCCCCTCGACCGCCTTCGCGTTGGCGCGGCTGAGTGTGTCGTCCACGACCGCGCCGGGGTCGAAGAAGAGCGGGCCGCGGTGCCCGGCCCGCCGCAGTTCCCGGGCCGCCGCACCGGAGTCGGGCGCGGTGCTCCAGACGATGACGCCGTCCGGGTCCCCGGCGGTCGCCCGCCCGGCGGCGGCACGGAAGCTCCGCCCGGTTTCCGGGAGGCGTAGCGTGCGCACCAGGTCCATGGTGCTGGCGCCGAGGGCCTCCCGTACCGCCCGTACGCCCGAGTCGCCGTGCGGGCCGTCCCCGGCCAGCAGGACCACCCGCCGGATCCGCTGTGATTCGAGCAGGTCCACCATCCGACGGGCCACGTCGGCGCCGTCGGGGGTGAGCTTGAAGCTGAACGTGCGGTCCGCCAGGGGCAGCACGATGTGGTCGGCGTGGCCGAGCGCCAGGAACGGCGTCTTGAGCTGCTGGGCGGCCGACGCGAGGGCGGTGGCGGTCTCCCCGAGGACGCCACCGACCAGGGCGTGTGACCCGGTCCGGGTCAGGTCGGCGGCGTGTCGGGCGGCCACTTGCGGGTCGCTGCCGTTGTCGCGGATCTCCAGCCGGATCGACCGGAGCAGGTTCCCGACCGGGATCCCGGAGCGGTTCAGTGACTCCGCCGTGATCTCCAGGGCCCGCCGCTGGACCAGACCGAGCGCCGCGCCGCGACCGCTCAGCTCAAGGCTGGCGCCGACGACCATGTCCTGGTCGCCGGGTGCGCCGCTGGCCGCGCCCTCGTCCGGCCGCTGACCCTGCGGGCCGCATCCGGCGAGCAGCAGGCTGCCGGCTGCGGCCGTGAGGACGCCCCGGCGGGTGAGCACGGTGGAGTCGAATGCCGGTGTCGCCATTGGAGTCGCCTTCCCACCACGGCGAACACGCGCCGCCGCTGGTCCGCCGGGTATGCTCCCGGCCGACAAGCGGCGGCGTCAAATTGTCCGGGTGTGGGCAGGAACACCCTGCGGGGCGGCTCGGGTCAGGACCGGTAGCCCGCAGAGCGGTATTCGAATTCCCGCTCGTCGTCGCGGTCGCCGGTGTCCCGGCTGAAGTCCCAACCGCCGGCCGCCTCCCGGCCCGGCCGACCGCCGACGGCGAAACCGCCGATCTCCTGCCCGCGCCGCCAACCCCGGAAGTAGCCGGTGGTGTTCTCGGCGAGACTGGCCGCGTTGCGGACGATCCGTAGAGGGCGCTCCTCGCGCAGTGGCGAGCCCGGCACCAGGTTGGCCTGCGGCACCCGCTTGGGCAGGCCGGCCTTGGTCTCCGAGCCGACCGCCGGGCGGGCTGCCTGCTCGGCGGCCTGCCAGCCGGTGTCCGCGGTGGACGTCCACTCCAGGTCGGCCTCGTCGCCGTGCCCGACGAACCAGGCGGACCTGGCCTGCGCGAAAATCAGCAGGTCGCCGTCGCCCTCGTCGGAAACCGGCGGGGGCCGGTGCTCCTTCGGCGCGGGACGCCGCTCCAGCGGCGGGGGGAGCTCGGCGCGGGCGACAGTCCGGCCGGCGTCGCCGCGGTCGACCAGCCGCAGTGGCGGGGTGTCCAGGCCCGGCTCGGTCGGCCGGTCCAGCTCGCTGCGCAGTGCCCGGTCGGCAAGCGGCGGCGGTTCGACGAGCCGCAGCATCGGCGGCTCCTGCGGCAGGTCGTCGGCGAGCCACGGCGGGGTGACCCGCCCCGGGTCGCTCGGCGCGTCCACGCCCCGCCCGTAGGGGTAGGCGGGCGCCTCCCGCTCCCGGTCGGCCTGGTCCTCGCCGTTGTTGACGAGGGGCCAGTTGGCGCGGGATCCCGGCGGGGCCTCCGGCGCCGGGGGACGCGAACTCGGCACCGGGATGCTCAGGTCGGTGGCGCTGAACCCGCCCGTCGGCGGCTCCGGCGTGGTCTTCGGGCGCGGCGGGATGACCGTGCGCTGCCGCTCGGCCCGGGCCTTGTTGATCGCCGCGGTGGTGAGGGTCGGGCGGAACGGCTCGCCGGCCTCGGCCGGCGGCACGACGCCGCGCTGGGACGGCGGGATCGGCGTGATCCCGGGCGGCGGCGGGGGCGGCGCGGAGACCGGACGGTTGGTCGGCCCGTCCACCCGCGACGGCAGCGGCACGCCGGTCGGCTCGGGGCGGCTCGGGGATGCGGCGGTCGGCCGGCCCAGCGCCGCCGCCGGGGCGACGGGGGTGACCGGGTTCGGGGCGACCGGCGGTGGTGCGACCGGTGCGGGCGCGACCGGCGGCGGGCCGAGCGGACGGGGGGAGGCCGAGGCGGCCGGGCCGGAGACCGGCTCGGGGCGGCTGCGCCGGCCACCGGGGACCGGCTCGGGGCGGCTGCGCCGGCCGCCCGGATCGGTGGCGTCGGGGTGTGGTTGGGGGCGGCGGCGGCCCGGATCGGTGGCGTCGAGGTCCGGCTCGGGGCGGCTGCGCCGGCCGGTCGGCTCGGCGGCCGGCGCGGGCTCGGGCGCGCGCACCGGGCGCAGCCCGGCGGGTGCCGTGGGGGTCAGCTCGTCGACCTGCTCACCACGGCGGGCGGCGGCCCGGCGGCCGGCGGCCGGCGCCGGGGTGGCGCGTTCGGCAAGCGCACCCACGAGCGCGTCGCAGCCGGCGTCGCAGGCCCGGACGGAGGCGACGGCCTGCCGAACGGTCTCGGCGACGGCGGCGGTGAGCACCCGGTTGACGGTGGCCCGTCGGGGCGTCTCGGAGACGGCGACCCGCAGCGCGGTCACCGCCTCGGTCACGGTGTCGGCGTCGGCCAGGCCCTCGGCGGCGAGCTGCGCGGCCACCGCGTCGATGGTCGCGCCGAGGTCACGGCCGCGGCCGATGGCGCCGGTCAGCATGCTCGGCTCGGGCAGCGCGTCGAGCACGGCCAGGGCGACCGGCTCGGCGGGGTCGAGGTACGCGCGCAGCGCGGCCGGGTAGAGCTCGCGGAGCACCTCGCGCAGCGTCACCGCCGCCGAATGCCGCCCGCTGGCGAGTGCCGCGTGCGCGGACAGGACCTGCTTGTAGCCGGCGAGGTCGCGGGGCGCCGGGAGGGTCACCGCGGACAACGCTCCGGCCTGCAACGCACGGGCCAGCCCGACCGCCCGACGCTCGGCGGGCGAGGACTGCATCTCCTCAAGCGAGTCGTCGTCGGCGAAACGCTCGGCGAAGTCGTCGACCGAGTCGTCGTCCGCGATCGCCAGCGGTCGGCCGGCGGCGCTGAGCAGTGAGGTGACGGTGTGGTCGTCGCTGTCCGCGGCGATGGCCGCGCCGCTCGGCCCACCGGAGCGCTCCACCAGCAGCGCGACCAACCGGGCGTAGCCGGCGGGCTCGTCCCCGATCTCACAGACATGCAGCAGACGGCCTGCGTCGTCGACCACAGCGGACGTCAGCGTCGTTTCGGCCGAAGCCGTTCGGTCGGCCGGATCTGCCGAGGCCAGACCGCAGTACACGCGCACGAGCGCCACAGCGTCGTCCTCCTCCCGGGACACAGGTCTTGTTCTGCCAGAGACTGATGCTCCCCGCTCCGGGTCAGTCGCGCCAGTCCACGACGGCAGAGATCTTGCCGACAATGGTGCGCCAACCCAAACTTGCGGTTTGTGCCCCGATTTTCTTCAGCCGCCGCCGGCCCAGGAAACCACCGACTCCGCCGTTGACGGAAGCGCGCAGCGCCTCGTCCAGATCGTCCAGGCTGGAGCCGGCGGAGAGCATGTCGAGTACGGCCGGTAGCCGCAGGGCGTACGCCAGGTCACGGGCGATCTCGCCGGCTTCGATCAGGAGCGCGGGATCCCATGCGTCGTGCCCGCCGCGCAGGTTCTCCACGACCAGATCGAGCTCGTAGGTGTCGTCGTCCAGCGGGGCGACGTCGGCCGGTTCCAGCCGTTCGGACAGTTCATTCCAGCTGTCCAGTTGGGACAGGTCGGTGGGCGCACCGGAACGGATGAAAGTCACAAGTGACTCGGGGGTCTTGAACAGCAGCAGCCGGCCCTTGTGGGTGAGGAAGACCGGCACCTCCTCGTCGCCCGCGGCGTCCTCGTCCTCGTCCTTCTCGTCGTCGGCTTCCTCGGCTTCCTCGGCCGGGTCGGCGTCGGCGTCGGCGTCGGCGGTCTTTCCGCGGGTGCTCTTCCCGTCCTCGTCGTCCTCCTCGGCGGAGAGGGCGGCGAACTCCTCGTCGAGGATCACCACCTCCTCGTCGTCCTCGGTCTCGACGACCTGGCGGCGGGCCAGGAAGGGGTCGTCCTGGTCGCGCTCGGCGACGTCGGTCGGGGTCAGCTCGCGCGCCGACCGGTAGGCCCGCAGCGTGAAGCCGGTGCCGGCGGGGAGGGCGATCTCCACCGGGTCGATCCGCACCTCGTCCCAGAGGGCACGATCCGCGGCCGGGCGGTCGGCCTCGACCTCGTCTGCTGCGGTCGACGCGGTGTCGTCGAGCTCGGGCTCGTCGGCGTCGGGCCGTTGGGGCGACTGGCGGGCCACGCTGACCTCCGTGTGCGTTCGGGTGCCCACCCGGCGGCGTCGCGCCGCCGAGTGACTCTGCGCACATACCCTAGTGGTCGACCGGTCGCGCACGGGAACCCCACCCCGGTGGCGTCCCGAAGCCCGGACAAGTAGGCTTTCTACACATGAAGGCGCAGGCGCTGCACGGACATCTCGACGCGCTGCTGCTGGCGGTGCTCGAGCAGGGCGCGCAGCACGGCTACGCGATCATCGAGGCGCTGCGGGCGCGCAGTGGCGGCACGCTCGATCTGCCGACCGGCACCATCTATCCGGCGCTGCGCCGGCTGGAGCGGGCCGG
Organism: Micromonospora sp. WMMD1128; assembly: GCF_027497235.1. Lineage (NCBI taxonomy): Bacteria > Bacillati > Actinomycetota > Actinomycetes > Micromonosporales > Micromonosporaceae > Micromonospora > Micromonospora sp. WMMD1128. Next base: position 5,554,246 of record NZ_CP114902.1, on the reverse strand, counting down.
CCTGGTCGCAAGCACATGGAGCACGGTCAACGGCCGGGAACGCCGCACCTACCAGCTCACCGACGCGGGCCGCCGGGCACTCGCCGGGGAACGGGCCGGCTGGCGGGAGTTCAGCGCCACCGTCGGCCGCTTCCTCGGCGCGGACGAACCACCTGTCGCGCCGGCCTGACCCACCCGACCCGCGGGCCCGGCCCTCGGGCCTGCGTACCTGGCCCCTCGGTCCCGCATACCCGGCCCCTCGGGCCTGCGGGCCGCGAGCTAACCGGCCACCCGTGGCCGGCGTGCGCTGAGCAGCCACCAGCGAGCCGACCGGGCCAGCGAGAACCAGGCCGCCGACGCCACCACCGCCCCGATGATCATCGGGGGCCAGGTCAACGCGGCGTCCCACAAGCGGACCGACCAGCCGAACAGGGCACCACCGGCGAGCGCGCCGACCAGCAGCCCACCTGTCAACCCGAAGCCGACCGCCCGGGCCGACCGGACGAGCCAGGGCGAATCCCGCCGGGCGGCGAGCGCGCCGAGCACCAGCCCGGCCAGCGCCAGCCCGGCGACCACCCCCCAGATACCGTGCATCGACGTGGAGAGCAGCAGGTAGGCCGCCGGCGGTCGCGGGCCGGCGCTCCAGCTCGACCCGTGCCAGGTCAGGTCACCGGCGGCCATCAGCACCACCGCCACCGCGAGCGTGCGCAGCGCCAGCCCGCGCAGCGCGCCGGCGGCCAGCTCGGCCTGGAAGCCCGGCGCGAGCTGGGCGACGCTGCCGAACTCGGCCACCGCCCGCCGCTCGGCCTCCGCCCGCGGCAGACCACCCTCCCGGTACGCCTCGGCGGCGTCCTCGAGCGCGTGCCGCGCCTCGGTCAGCAGATCGGCCTTGAGCCGGGCCGGCCCGTGCAGACGCCCGGACAACTCCCGCAGCCGGTCCTCGACCCGTACCCCCTGATCCACCCGCATGGGACCAGCCTGCCACCGTGGGCGAGCGCCCGCGTCGGGGAAATCCCCGGAGGACTCAGGGAGTCAGCGCGAGATAGCCGCGCTCGGCGGTCTCCTGGCGCAGCCACTGCTCCCGGTACCAGCCGGAGCGCGCCACCAACTCGTCATGCCGGCCGCGCTGCGTCACCCGGCCGTCCTCCAGCACCACGATCTCGTCCAGCCCGGCCAGGCCGCTGAGCCGGTGGCTGATCAGCAGCACCGAGTGCCCGGCCGGGACGGCGGCCAGGGCGGAGGTGAGCACCACGTCGGCCGCCGTCGGGTCGAGCCCCTCGGTCGGCTCGTCAAGCACCAGCACCGGCGGGGCGGCAAGCAACGCCCGGGCCAGCGCCAGCCGCTGCCGCTGCCCGCCGGACAGCTGCCCGCCCTGCTCGCCGACCACTGTCTCCCAACCGTCCGGCTGGTCGAGTACCCAGTCCAGCAGCCCGGCCGCCCGGGTGGCGGCGGCCAGGTCCGCCGCACCGGCGTCCGGGCGGCCGAGCAGCAGGTTCTCCCGCACGGTGGCGTGGAAGACGTACGCCTCGGCGAACAGGCCGCCGACCGTCCGGGGTAGACGGTCGGCCGGGTGGTCGGCCACTGGCACGCCGCCGACGGTGACCCGGCCGGTGTCCGGGCGGACCGCGCCGGTGAGCGCCGCGGCAAGCGTGCTCTTGCCCGCGCCGCTCGGTCCCACCACGGCCACCCGGCGGCCGGCCGGCAGGTCGAGGTCGAACCCGGCCAGGGCGGGCGCGGCACCGGCCCGGTAGCGGACGGTCACCTGCTCGAACCGCACGTCATGACCGCCCGGCGCCGGCGGCGCGGTGGCGTCCACGGGCGGTGCGGTGTCCTCCGGGGGCGCGGGGTCCACGGGCGGTGCGGCGTCCGCAAGCGGCGCGGCGTCCGGCGGTGGCGCGGCGGGCTCGGTGAGCAGGTCGGCCACCCGGGCCAGCCCGGCCCGGAGCTGGGTGCGCTGCCGGGCCGCCGCGACCAGGGCGAGGGCCACCTCGACGGCGGCCAGCGCGCCCACCGCGAGGACGCCCACGAGCACCCCGCCCACCCCGGCGCGCAGCGCCACGGCCACCACCGCGGCGGCGGTGAGGCCGCCCACGAGCACCCCGGCCGCGTCCACCGCGAAGCCGGTCGCGGCGAGCCGGCGTTCCAGCCGGGCCAGCCGTTCGGCCCGTCGCCGGGCGGCGGCCAGCGCGGCGCCGGTCGCGCCGAAGGCGGCCAGGTCGGCGGCGCCGTGGGTGAGGTCGACCGCGTCCACGGCGAGCGCGCCGCGCAGCGGGGCCACCTCGTCGGCGGCCCGGCGGGTGAGCCGGGTGGCAAGCGCCGGCAGCGCCACCCCGGCGACCAGCAGGCCGATCGCGAGCACGCCGGCGGCCGGTGGCGAGATCAGCGCGGCGCCGGCGACGGCGAGCAGGCTGACCAGGGCCGCCGCTGCCCCCGGCACGAGCACCCGCAGCAGCAAATCCTGAGCCGCCTCCACGTCGGAGACCAACCGGCTCAGCGCGTCCCCGGTGCGCCGGTCGGCGGCGTCGCGCCGGGCGGCGAGCGTGGCGAAGACCCGGGCCCGGACGTCGGTGATCATGCGGAGCACGGCGTCGTGCCCGGCGAGCCGCTCGGTGTAGCGGAACGCGCCCCGGCCGACCGCGAGCGCCCGTACCGCCACGATCGCCACGGTGAGCCGGTCCAGCGGTGGCCGGCCGGCGGCGCTCATCAGCAGCCAGGTGGCGGTGGCCATCAGCGCCAGCCCGGCGAGCTCGGTCGCCGCGGCGAGCAGGCCGGCGCCCAGCAGCCGGCCCAGGTACGGCCGGGCCAGGCGCAGCACGGCACGCTCGGCCGTCATCGGGTCACCGCCGCACCGAGGGCCGTCAGGCGCAGCACGGCCCGCTCGGCCGTCATCGGGTCACCGCCGTGCCGGTGGCCGTCGGGTGCAGCTCGGTGACCCGGCCGTCGGAGACCCGCAGGATCCGGTCGGCGTCGGCGAGCAGCGCGGGCCGGTGCGCGACGAGCAGCGCGGTCCGGCCGGCGACCAGCCGCCGGGTGGCGTCCAGGACCACCGCCTCGCTGGCGCTGTCCAGGCGGGCGGTCGGCTCGTCCAGGAGCACCACCGGGGCGTCGCGGAGGAACGCCCGGGCCAGCGCGATCCGTTGCCGCTGCCCGCTGGACAGGCCGTGACCGCGCTCGCCGAGCCGGGTGTCGAGTCCGTCGGGCAGCGCGGCGACCACCTCGTCGAGCGCCGCGTCGGAGACGGCGGCGGCAAGCGTGTCGTCGGCCGTGTCCGGGGCGCCGAGGCGGATGTTGTCGGCAAGCGACCCGGCGAACAGATGCGCCCGCTGCGGCACCCAGGCCAGCTCGCGACGCCAGGCGTCGAGGTCCACCCCGGCCAGGTCGACGCCGTCCACGGTGATCCGGCCGGCGGTCGGGGCGACGAAGCCGAGAAGCAGGTTGAGCAGCGTGCTCTTGCCCGCGCCGCTCGGCCCGATGATCGCCACCCGGTCGCCGGGCCGGATGGTGAGCGTGACGTCGCGCAGCGCGGTCGTCCGGTCGTACGCGACGGTCACGCCCTCGAAGCGGATCTCGCCGCGGCCGTCCGGAGCCGGACGGTGGTCGCCGGCGGGCCCGGTGGCGGGGTCGGTCGCGGACAGGGTGAGCGCCTCGTCCAGCGCGGTGAGCCCCTCCATGCTGGCGTGGAACCGGCTGCCCGCGGCTCGCAGCGGCAGGTAAGCCTCCGGGGTGAGCAGCAGCACCAGCAGCGCGGTGGAGAGCGTGATCCCGCCGCCGAGCAGGCGGAGCCCGACCGGCACCGCCACCAGCGCCACGGAGAGTGTGGCGACCAGCTCCAGGACCAGCGCGGACAGGAACGCGATCCGCAGCGTCCGCATGGTGGCCGCGCGGTGCCCGTCGGCCATCCGGCGCACCACGTCGACCTGCGCCCGGGCCCGGCCGAACGCGCGCAGCGTGGGCAACCCGGCGACCATGTCGAGGAAGTGCCCGCCGAGCAGCGACAGCCGCCGCCACTGCCGTTCCGTGGCGGCCTGCGCCTGCCAGCCGAGCAGCGCCCCGAAGATCGGGATGAGCGGGATGGTGAGCGCGATGATCAGCGCCGAGCTCCAGTCGGCGAACACGATCCGGGCCAGCACCGCCGCCGGCACGGTCACGCTCAGCACGAGCTGCGGCAGGTAGCCGGTGAAGTAGGCGTCGAGCGCGTCCAGCCCGCGACCGGCGAGCGTGGCGAGCTGCCCGGCCCGCTGGCCGGCGACCCAGGTCGGACCGTGCCGGCCGACCGCGTGCAGCAGATCCGCCCGCAGCGCCGCCTTGACCGTCGCGGCGGCCCGCGCCGCCACCGTGCCCTGCGCCCAGGCGACAAGCGCCCGGGCCGCGACCGCCGCCAGGAGACCGGCGAGCGCCGGCCGGTGCAGCCGCCCGTCGAGCGCGGTGGCGAGCAGCGTGGCCAGTGCGGTGGCCTGGGCGACCACGAGCAGTGCGGTCGCGCCCCCGAGCAGCGCGAGCACGGCGAGGTCGCGCCGGGCCGCGGGGACCCGGCGCAGCAGACGTGGGTCGAACGGACGGCGGTTCACCAGTACACCGGCGCCCTGCCGTCGATCCGTCCCCGGAACACCCACCAGCACATCGCCTGAAAGCCTAGTAGGGCCGGCACGAGCGGCAGCACGAGCCAACCCAGCAGCGCCAGCGTCGGGCGGCTCGCCGCCGCTTCGGCGACGGTGAGCGAGGTCGCCGGGTCGGTGGTGGAGACCAGGACCCGGGGCCAGAGCGCGGCGCCGACGAGCGGGGCGGGCAGCGCCAGCGCCGCCGCGGTGGCCACGAAGGCCACCCCGGCCCGACCCCGGCGCAGCGCCGCGCGGGCCACCAGCAACGCCGCCACCAGCGCCAACGGCAGGAGTACGGCGATCGCCGGCCGCGCCACGGCAGCGCGTACCCGGTCGGAGAGCAGGCCGAGGACGGTGGCCGCGGCGACCGCGGTGAGCGCGGCGGGCACCAGGCCGCGGGCCAGGCGGGCGTGCGCGGTCGTGTCGCCGGCCGGCAGCCGGAGCGTGAGGAACGTCGCACCGTGCACCGCGACGAGCGCGAGCAGCGTCAGCCCGGCGGCGGCGACGAACGGGGTGACCACGTGGCCGACGCCGGCCACGTGCCCGTCGGCGGCGCGCGGCACCCCCTGGAGCAGGCCGCCCAGCAGCGCGCCCCAACCCAGCGCGGCAAGCACGCCGCCGGCCACGACGAGCCGGTCCCAGCCGGCCCGGGCCGCCTCGCCGCCCGCCCGGCCGCGCAGTTGCACGCCGGCGGTCACCAGCACCACCCCGGTCAGCGCGCCGAGCACCACCGGGTAGAAGCCGGAGAGCAGCTCGCCCTCCAGGGTGGGGAAGGCGCCGAACAGGATACCGACCGAGGCCACCAGCCACACCTCGTTGCCGAGGAAGAACGGGCCGACGGCGGTGAGCGCGGCGCGCCGGCCCGTCGTCCCGCCCCCGGCGGTGGCGTCGGGGGCGGTTCCGCCGGAGGTGGTGGCGCTGAGGGCGGTTCCGCCGGGACCGGTGGGGTGCCGGGCCAGCAGCAGGGCGACGCCGTAGTCGTAGCCGCCGAGCACCAGGTAGGCGGCGAAGAAGAGGCCGAGCAGGGCGTACCAGGCGAGTTCCACGGCGGGCTCCCTCAGGCGAACACGGGCTGACGGTCGGGGTCGGTGTCGGGCGCGGGCGGGCGGCCCAGGGCGGGGTCGAGCGCACCCCGGGCGGCGTGCCGGGCCAGCAGCACCCAGTTGGTGACCGCGAGCGCGCCGAGCAGCAGGCCGAATCCGATCAGCGAGGTGAGCATCAGCCCGGGCGACACCGGCGACACGGCCTGCGAGGTGGGCAGCAGCCCATACGCCGCCCAGGGCTGGCGGCCCACCTCCCGGGCGATCCAGCCGAGCAGCACCGCCGCGAACGGCAGCGGCAGCCCGACCAGGACCAGCCGGAGCGGGAACCTCAGCCGGATGATCCAGTCGCGCCACAGCAGCGGCAGCAGGAGCCAGACGCAGCCCAGGGCGAAGCCGATCAGGATCATGAAGCCGAGGCCGACGCTGGACAGCGCGGGCGGGGTCCAGTCGCCGGGGCCGAACCGCGCGGTCCAGTCGGCGACCGTCGCGTCCCGGTCCGGGCCGCCGCCGAACTTGGTCGGCTGGAGCTGGCCGACCGGGCCGAACTGGGCGAAGCCGAAACCCTGCAACGCGCTGACCGCGACCGCCGCGGTGACCAGGCCGAGCCGCAGCGAGGTGCGGAAGAGCAGAAAATCGGGGGTACGCCGGAGCAGGTGCCAGGCGCTGACCGCGGCCATCAGCAGGCCGCCGGTGACCAGGCTCGCCGACAGCACGTGGCCGAACGCGAAGCCGAACGTGGGGTTGGTGACGAGTGCGCCGAAGTCGGTCAGGTGGGCGACGCCGTCGCGTACCTCGTAGCCGACCGGGTGCTGGAGCCAGGCGTTCGCCACCATGATCCAGAACGCCGAGGCGTACGCGGTGAGCGCGACGCCCCAGAGCAGCGCCAGGTGCACGCCGCGCCGGAGCCGGTGCCACCCGAAGATCCACATGCCGAGGAACGTGGACTCCAGGAAGAACGCGACGAGCGTCTCGATGGCCAGCGGCGCGCCGAACACGTTGCCCACGTAGCGCGACAGGCCGCTCCAGTTCAGCCCGAACTGGAACTCCATGACGATCCCGCTGGCGATCCCGAGCACATAGTTGATCACGTAGAGCTGGCCCCAGAACCGGGTCAGCCGCTCGTACACCGGTTTGCCGGTGAGGTAGCCGGCGGTCTGGAGCCCGACCAGCAGGGTGACCAACCCGAGCGTGACCACCACGAAGAGGAAGTGGATCGAGGTGGTGGTGGCGAACTGAAGTCGGGCGAGGAGCAGGGGGTCCATGGCCGTCCTCCCACAGGTTGGCTCTCTTGTCGTAGCCACCCTACACGTAGGCTATCTACCCATACAGACCGAAGGCGGGGCCCCCGCTTAACGCCTGCGGTAGAGGAACGGGCCCCGCTTGAACGCCCGAGGACGCGCGCGAGGGCGGCGCCAGAATCAGCTGAGGAACAGGGAGATCGGCAGCGCGACCAGGGTGGCGGCAACGGCCAACGCGGCGGCGCCGAGCACCCGGGGCGGACGGTCCGCGACAAGCAGGCGCTGCACCCGTACGTCCAGGTCACGGTCGCCGATGCCGAGCGTGCCGGCCGGCGTGACCCGGTGCCCGGCGGCGGCGAACCGGCGCAGCGCGCCGGCAAGCGGCTCCTCCGCGTGCAACTCCCGGGCCTTGTCGTCCGCGCGCATCTCGACAAGCAGCGCCACCCGGGCGTGCGCGTCGCGCACCCAGCGGAACCAGGGCAGCGCCCGACACAACGCGGTGAACGGCAGCAGCACCAGGTCGTGCCGCTCCTGCGCGTGCGCCCGCTCGTGGGCCAGCACCGCCGCCAACTCCGCCGGGTCGAGCAGGTCGACAGTGCCGGCGCTGACCACCACCCGGGGCCGCACCCCGGGCAGGCAGTAGGCCGCCGCACTCGGATGGTCGAGCACCAGCGCGCCGGGCACCGTCGGGTCGCGCCGCGCCACCAGGCTGAGCAGCTCCCGATGCCGGCGCTGGGCGCGTACCGCGCCGTGCACCGCGCGCACGGTCGTGGTGAGCAGCACCGCGCCGATACCGAAGCCGACCCCGACCAGGCCGAGGTGCGCCGCGCCCACGCCGGCCGGCAGCGTGCCGTGGGTCAGGTCGTCGGCGAGCGCCAGCAGCGCGCTCCCGGTCGGCCGGTCGTAGGCGGTGAGCCCGACCGCCATCGGCAGCCCCATGGCGGAGAGCCCGAGCGCCAACCCGACCGCCTGCCAGCAGACGATCGCCACCCGAGGCGCCCGCCACGTCCAGCGCGCGGCGGCGAGGACCTGCGCGGTCAGCCAGCAGGCCAGGACGGTCGCGGCGAAGTGCACGGCGTACGCCACGGCGGTCGCCCTACCGGTCCGTCGCCTCGTCGAGCGCCGGCCCGGCGGGCCGCGCATCCTCGACCCGTCCGGTCAGCCCGGCCTCGGCGCCGGCCGGCCCTGCGGCGCGGGATCGGGCGCCGGTATGGGGGCCTGCTTCGGCCGCCTCCGGCCCTGCGGCGCGGGATCGGGCGCCGGTGTGCGGGCCTGCCTCGGCCGCCTCGGCGGCGAGCGCGGCGCGGAGCACGTCCGCCTCCGTGCCGGTCACCGAGCGGGCGAAGCGGACGAGCGCGGCGTCCCGGCTGCCACCCAGGTCGAGGGCGTCGAGCATGAGCTGGGCGATGTGCGCCTCCCGGGTGGCGGCGGGCCGGTAACGCCAGGCCCGCCCCTCCCGCTCGCGCTGCACCATGCCCTTGCCGGCGAGCCGGTCGAGCACGGTCATCACGGTCGTGTACGCCAGCTCACGCCCGTCCAGGGCGTCGGCGACCTCGCGCACGGTCACGCCGTCCGGCGTGGCGGACGCCGAATCCCACAGCACGTCCATCACCGCACGCTCAAGGTCCCCCAGCCGAGTCACCCCCCAATCCTACCCCCCGTAGTAGAGAGGGGTCAGACGCCCTTGGGGTGCCAGACGGTCTTCGTCTCCAGGAGCGTGGTCATCCGGGTGACGCCCGGGTCGGCGTACCAGTCGTGGTCGGCCGGAGCCGGCCGGAGCACCCGCTTGAGGTTCTCCGCGGCCTTGACCTCCAGCTCCGCCGCCAGCTCGGCGTCGGCGGCACCGGTCAGGTCGATCGCGTTCACATCCATGTGCGCGGCGAGCGTCGGCACCGTCTCGGACAGCCGCCCGGTGAGGATGTTGACCACGCCGCCGGGCAGATCGGAGGTGGCCAGCACCTCGGCCAGGGTCACCGCCGCCAGCGGGGCCGCCGGGGAGGCGGCCACCACCACGGTGTTGCCGGTGACGATCGCCGGGGCGACCACGCTCACCAGGCCGAGCAGCGCCGGCGCCTCCGGGGCCACCACCGCCACCACGCCTGTCGGCTCCGGCGCGGACAGGTTGAAGTACGGGCCGGCCACCGGGTTCGCCCCGCCGTAGACCTGCGGCAGCTTGTCGGACCATCCGGCGTACCAGACCCAGCGGTCGATCGCGGCGTCGACCTCGTCGGCGGGTACGCCGAGCGCCACGAACTGCTCGCGCCGGCCCTCAAGCATCTCGGCCACCCGGTAGAGGATCTGACCCCGGTTGTACGCGGTCGCCCCGGCCCAGCCCTTCACCGCGGCCCGGGCGGCGACCACCGCGTCCCGCGCGTCCTTGCGGGAGGCCAACGACACGTTCGCGGATTGCACCAGATACGACCGTCCCGACTCGCTGCGCGGGAACTTCCCGCCGATGAAGAGCTTGTACGTCTTGCGTACCGCGACCCGCTCAGACATTGAGGTACGCCTCCAGCCCGTGCCGGCCGCCCTCGCGACCGTAGCCCGACTCCTTGTAGCCGCCGAACGGCGACGTCGGGTCGAACTTGTTGAACGTGTTGGCCCAGACCACGCCGGCGCGCAGCCGGTCGGCCACCCACAGGATCCGGGAACCCTTGTCGGTCCAGATCCCGGCCGACAGGCCGTACGGCGTGTTGTTGGCCTTCTCAACGGCCTCCGCCGGGGTGCGGAAGGTGAGCACGGACAGCACCGGGCCGAAGATCTCCTCGCGGGCGATCCGGTGCGCCTGGGTGACGCCGGTGAAGATGGTCGGCGCGAACCAGAAGCCGCGGTCGGGCAGCTCGCACGGCGGCGACCAGCGCTGCGCGCCTTCGGCGGCGCCGGCGTCGGACAGCTCGCGGATCCGGGCGAGCTGCTCGGCCGAGTTGATCGCGCCGATGTCGGTGTTCTTGTCCAGCGGATCACCGACCCGCAGCCGGGCCATCCGGGACCTGAGCGCTTCCAGCACCTGGTCCGCGACCGACTCCTGGACCAGCAGGCGGGAGCCGGCGCAGCAGACGTGGCCCTGGTTGAAGAAGATGCCGTTGACGATCCCCTCGACCGCCTGGTCGACCGGGGCGTCGTCGAAGACGATGTTGGCGGCCTTGCCGCCCAGCTCCAGGGTGAGCTTCTTGCGGGTGCCGGCGACGGCACGCGCGATGGCCTTGCCGACCTCGGTGGAGCCGGTGAACGCGACCTTGTTCACGCCCGGATGCTCGACGAGCGCCCGGCCGGTGTCGCCGGCGCCGGTGACGATGTTGACCACGCCGGCCGGCAGGTCGGCCTGCTGGCAGATCTCGGCGAAGAGCAGCGCGGTGAGCGGGGTGGTCTCGGCCGGCTTCAGCACCACGGTGTTGCCGGCGGCGAGCGCCGGGGCGATCTTCCAGGCCAGCATGAGCAGCGGGAAGTTCCACGGAATGACCTGCGCGGCGACGCCGAGCGGCTTCGGGTCCGCCCCGAACCCGGCGTGCTCCAGCTTGTCGGCCCAGCCGGCGTAGTAGAAGAAGTGCGCGGCCACCAGCGGCAGGTCGACGTCGCGGGACTCCCGGATCGGCTTGCCGTTGTCGAGCGACTCCAGCACCGCCAGCTCGCGCGAGCGCTCCTGAACGATCCGGGCGATCCGGAACAGGTACTTCGCCCGGTCCCGGCCCGGCATCGGACCCCAGACCTTCTCGTACGCCGTCCGGGCCGCCCGGACCGCGCGGTCGACCTCCGCCTCGCTGGCCCAGGTGACCTCGGCGAGCACCTCCTCGGTGGCCGGGCTGATCGACTTGTGGAGATCCTCGCCGTCGACGAACTCGCCGTCGATGAACAGGCCGTAGGACGGCCTGAGGTCGACGATTGCGCGCGACTCGGGTGCAGGGGCGTATTCGAACATCGCGTTCAGTCCAGGGTGAAGTAGTCGGGGCCGGCGTAGACGCCGGTCGTCAGCTTGGTGCGCTGCATCAGCAGGTCGTTGAGGAGGCTCGACGCGCCGAACCGGAACCAGTCCGGGTCGAGCCAGTCGGCGCCGACGGTCTCGTTGACCATGACCAGGTACTTGATCGCGTCCTTGGTGTTCTTGATGCCGCCGGCCGGCTTCACGCCGACCTGCCGCCCGGTGGCGGCGCGGAAGTCGCGTACCGCCTCCAGCATCACCAGCGTCACCGGCAGCGTGGCCGCGACCGGGACCTTGCCGGTGGAGGTCTTGACGAAGTCGCCGCCGGCCAGCATGGCCAGCCACGAGGCACGCCGTACGTTGTCGTAGGTGGCCAGCTCGCCGGTCTCCAGGATGACCTTGAGGTGGGCGTCCCCGCACGCCTCCTTGGTGGCCACGATCTCGTCGTACACCTCGGCGTAGCGCCCGGCCAGGAACGCGCCCCGGCTGATCACCATGTCGATCTCGTCCGCGCCGGCCTCGACGGCCGCCCGGACGTCGGCGAGCTTGATCTCCAGCGGGGCCTGCCCGGACGGGAACGACGTCGCCACGCTGGCCAGGTGCACGTCGCTGCCGCGCAGCACCTCGGCCACGTACGGGACCATCGCCGGGTAGACGCAGACCGCGCCGACGTGCGGGCAGCTCGGGTCGGCCGGGTCGGGGCGCAGGGCCTTGGCGGCGAGCGCCCGCACCTTGCCCGGGGTGTCGGCCCCTTCGAGGGTGGTCAGGTCGACCATCCGGATCGCCAGGTCGATCGCCTCGGCTTTGGCCGTGGTCTTGATGGAGCGGGTGCCGAGTTGGGCCGCCCGCTGCTCCGCGCCGACCTGGTCCACGCCCGGTAGGCCGTGCAGGAAGGTCCGCAGAGCGGTCTCGGATCGTCCCAGCTCGGAGAGGTCCGACCGGGCCGACGTCGCTGTCGCCGTCATGCCCCGAATAGTACGCACCCGCGAGTCGAGTGATCTTGGTCACGTCAGATCTGTGGTGAGCGGCGTCGCTGGCCGGGCCGCACCCACCGTGCGCCGGACCGGGGACCGGTAGGTTGAGCGATCGTGGACGTACACGTCATTGACCATCCGCTCGCCCAGACGCGGCTGACCGCCATGCGGGACGCCCGGACCGACTCCGCGTCGTTCCGGGCCGCACTGCGCGAACTCACCACCATGCTGGTGTACGAGGCCGCGCGCTCCTTCCCGGTCGAGAACTACTCGATCCAGACCCCGGTCACCGCCACCGAGGGCACCCGGCTGGCCAACCCGCCGCTGCTGGTGCCGGTGCTGCGGGCCGGGCTCGGCATGGCCGACGCCGCGCTCGGCCTGGTGCCCGAGTCGTCGATGGGCTTCGTGGGCCTGGCCCGCGACGAGGAGACGTACGAGCCGCGGGCGTACATGGAGTCGCTGCCCCGGGACCTGACCGGCCGGCCGGTGCTGGTGCTCGACCCGATGCTCGCCACCGGCGGCTCGCTGGAGCACTGCTGCCGGCTCCTCGCCGACCGCGGCTGCACCGACATCACCGTGCTCTGCGTGCTGGCCGCCCCGGTCGGCATCGCCCGGCTGGAGCGCAGCGGACTGCCGCTGCGACTGGTCACCGCGTCCATCGACGAGGGCCTGAACGACCGGATGTTCATCGTCCCCGGCCTGGGCGACGCCGGTGACCGCCAGTTCGGCGGCATGCCCCGCTTCTGACCACGGCAAGTCGGTGCGCGGGCTGCGGGAAGGCGCTAGCGTTCCGGGCCATGAATGGTGTTGCGCTCGCCGAGGAACTGCTGCTCCTCGCGTATGACGACGAAACCGGCAAGGCGGCCATGCCGCGGATCAGCCTGGACCTGGGGATGGCCGCCGCGGTACTGGTCGAGCTGGCCCTGGCCGGCCGCGTCGCGTACGCCGACGGAAACCTGACGGCGGTCGATCCGGCACCGACCGGCGAGCCGATCGCGGACGCGGTGCTCGCCAAGATCGCCGCGGACACCCCGCACACGCCGTCGTCGTGGGTGCAGCGGCTGCGGCACGGCCTGCGCGACCGGATCCTCGGCGACCTCTGCGAACGCGGCGTGGTCCGCGACGTGGACGAGACCGAGCTGGGCTTCATCCACGTGCACCGCTACCCGGTGACGGACGCCTCGGTCGAGGCGGACATCCGGCGGCGACTGGCCGAGGCGCTCACCAGCGGGCAGCTCCCGGACGAGCGGACCGCCGCCCTCGCCACGCTTGTCGCGGTGCTGCGGATGGAGCCGGCGCTCGGGCTCACCGGCCCCGCCGCGGAAGACGCCGGCAAGCGCCTGGCGGAGATCGCCACGGGCGCCGGCTTCTCCGGCACGGTGAGCGTGGACGACAGCGTGGTACGCCCCTCGGTGAGCCTGGTCATCGCCGCCCTGGCCCAGGCGGTGGACGCCGCCCTCGGCAAGCGGCCCAGCATGTAAGGCGGGGGCCCCGCTTAACGCATTCGGTAGAGGCGGGGGCCCTTCTTAACACTCAGGTGTTAAGAAGGGCCCCCGCCTTACACCTCAGAGGGCGAGGGCGGTGGCGATCTCGGTGCGCAGCTCGGCGACGGCGACCCGGGCACGCTGCCGGGCCGCGGGGACGTCGCCGCCGGTCACCGGCTCCACCACCTCCAGATACGCCTTGAGTTTCGGCTCGGTGCCGGAGGGCCGGATGACCACCCGGGCGGCCTCGGTGCGCAGGGTCACCACGTCCGCGTCGGGGAGCCGATCGGACGCCTCGGTGACCGGGTGCCCGAGCAGTGCGGTCGGCGTGGCCGCCCGGATCCGCGCCATCGCCTCCGCGATCACCCGCAGATCGTCCACCCGCACCGAGAGCTGGTCGGTGTGGTGCACGCCGAACTCGGCGGCCAACTCGTCGAGGCGGTCGGTGAGCGTACGACCCTGGGCCTTGAGCCCGGCGGCCAGCTCGGCGACGGTGAGCGCGGCGGTGATGCCGTCCTTGTCCCGCACGTGCTCCGGCGCCACGCAGTAACCGAGCGCCTCCTCGTAGCCGTAGACGAGCGGCTCGTGACCACCGCCGGCCCGGACGATCCACTTGAACCCGGTGAGCGTCTCGTCGTAGGGCATGCCTCGTGCCGTGGCCATGGCCCGCAGCAGCGAGGAGGAGACGATGGTGGTGGCGTAGAGGCCGGTCACTCCGCGTCGCATCAGGTGGTCGGCGAGCAGCGCGCCCACCTCGTCGCCGCGCAGCATCCGCCAGGACCCGCCGTCGCGTACCACCACCGCGCAGCGGTCCGCGTCCGGGTCGTTGGCGATCGCCAGGTCCGCGCCGGTGCGGTCGGCCAACGCGACGAGCAGGTCCACCGCGCCCGGCTCCTCCGGGTTGGGGAAGGCGACGGTCGGGAACGCCGGGTCCGCCTCGGCCTGCTCGGGCACCACGCCGGGCACTCCGAAGCCGGCCCGGGCGAACGCGGCGGTCAGCACCGCCGCGCCCACCCCGTGCAGCGGCGTGTACGCCACCCGCAGGTCGCGCGGCCCGGCCGGGTCGACCACCGCGGCGGCCCGGTCCACGTACGCGGCGACCACGTCGTCGCCGAGCACCTGGCCGGGTGGGCCGAGCGGCACCTGCGCCAGCGGGCCGACCGCACGGATGGCCGCCTCGATGCCGGCGTCGGCGGGTGGCACGATCTGTGCGCCCGCGCCCAGCTCGCCGCCGAGCCGCGCGCCCAGGTAGACCTTGTAGCCGTTGTCCTGGGGCGGGTTGTGGCTGGCGGTGACCATCACTCCGGCGACGGCGCCGAGTTGCCGCACCGCGAACGCCAGCACCGGTGTGGGCAGCGGGCGGGGCAGCAGCAGCGCGGGCCGGCCGGCGCCGGTGGCCACCTGCGCGGTGCGCTCGGCGAACGCCCGCGAGCCGCGCCGCGCGTCGTACCCGATCACCAGCGGGCCCTCGCCGCCCTGGGCGGCGAGCCAGCCGACCAGCCCGGCCGCGGCCTGGGTGACCACGGCGAGGTTCATCCCGTTGGGGCCGGCGCGCAGCGGGCCGCGCAGCCCGGCGGTGCCGAAGGTCAGCGGGCCGGCGAAGCGGTCGGCCAGCTCGGCGGCCGTGCCGGGCAGCCCGTCGAGGACGGCGCGCAGCTCGTCCCGGTCGGCCGGGTCGGGGTCGTCGGCGAGCCAGCGCTCGGCTCGCACGCGAAGGTCGTCAAGGTCAGTGGTGTCCGCCGCCATTGCCTCTTGATAGCACGGCGGCGGACCATCACCGGTCGTCGGCCTCGACTCAGTTGGCCGCCGTGAGCTGGAACGAATTGACCATCGCGTCGAAGATCGGCTTGCTCTCGGCGAAGTTCGCCTCGCCCGAGGTGAGGTAGAACGAGTAGACCTTGTCGTCCTGCACCACGCCGCGCCACACCCCGTGTCGCTTGGTGTCACCGTCGCCGCAGGTGTATTCGAACTCCGCCGCCGGCTTTCCGGCAAGCGTCGTCTCCGTCATCGCGAGCTGCTCGTAGGGCTTGTCGCACGCCTTGCTCTTGTCGCGCAGGTTGCGCGAGGCGAACTCGGCCCAGCTGACCGATGTGCCGCCCCAGTTCTCGGCGAGCACGCGCACCTTCCGGCCGCTGTCCTGCGGGTCGACGAAGTCGACGAAGACGCCGCCGGTCTTGCGGTCCCATCCCTTCGGCACCTGGACCGTGATGCCCTTGGTGGTCTGCTCCTGCATCTCCGGCGCGGCGGGGGTCGAGTTCGACGGCAGCGCGCCGACGATCGGCGGGGGAGCGTCGTCGCCGCCGCTGGTCAGTGCGATCACGCTCACCAGCAGCACCACGGCCAGGCCGCCGGCGGCGGCGAGTTGCACCTTGCGGGGCAACGCCTTCACCCGGTCGAGGAGGCCCTTCGCCCCGCCGGACGCGCCGTCGGCGGGCGCGGTGGCGGGGGTGGTCCACGGCTGGCCGGTGCCCGGCACCGACCACTGGTTGCCGCCACCGTAGGTGGCCGGTTTGGTGGTGGGGACGTGCTGCGTGGCGTCCGCGCCGCCGCCCTGGTTGAACCGGACGGTGGAGTCCGGCGAGATGCGCTGGGTCGCTTCGGTCGCGTCCGGCCCGGACATCGCGCCGGTGGGCGTGTGCAGCGGCCCGGCGAGCGCGTCGGCGCTCGTCTCGTCGAGCGCCGCGGCGCCGGTGGCCGGCTTCGCGGCGGGACGCTCGCCGCGGCGCAGGGCGGCGAGCCGGTCGGTGAGCGACTCGCCCGGTTCGATCATCGCCCGGCCGCCGATCTGGCCGCTCGGCTTCGGCTCCGCGGCGATCGCCGGCGGCGTGGTGGGGCGCGGCACCGGCACCACCGCGTACGGGTCGGTGACCGAGTTGACGGCGGTGGCGGTGCTGGTCAGCGGACCGGCTAGCAGCTCACGCAGCATGGCCCGGGCGCGCGGCACGTCCAGCCGGCGGGCCGGGTCCTTCTCCAGCAGGCCCATCAGCACGCCGGTCAGCGGGCCGCTGCGCTGCGGCGTGGCGGGCGGGTCCTCGACCACGGCGTGCATGGTCTCGATCGGGTCGCCCTTGTCGAACGGGGGCCGGCCCTCGACCGCGGTGTAGAGCGTCACGCCGAGCGAGAACAGGTCGCTGGGCGGGCCGAACTCCTGGCCCATGGCCCGCTCGGGGGAGATGAAGTGCGGCGAGCCGAGCACCATCCCGGGCGTGGTGAGCTGCACGTCGGTGGGCATCCGGGCCACGCCGAAGTCGGTGAGCACGCAGCGGCCGTCGGAGCAGATCAGCACGTTGGCCGGCTTGACGTCGCGGTGCAGCACGCTGAGCGCGTGGGCCACCTCCAGCGCGCCGAGCAGGGCGATGCCGATCTTGGCGACCGCGCGGGGCGCGACCGGCCCGTCCTCGATCACCATGTCGGCGAGGCTGCGGGCGTCCAGCAGCTCCATCACGATCCACGGCCGGCCGCCCTCGGTGACCACGTCGTAGACCTGCACGACGGCCGGGTGCTGGATCGCGGCGGCGGCGCGGGCCTCGCGGAGCGTCCGTTCGTAGAGCGCGTCGCGGTCGCTGGGGGCGAGCCCGGGCGGGAGGACGACTTCCTTGACCGCCACGTCACGGCGCAGCAGGGTGTCTGTGGCCCGCCAGACCGTGCCCATGCCGCCGTTGCCCACCGGCGAGCGCAACGAGTAGCGCCCACCGATGGTGGTGCCGGGCGCCGCGCGTCCAGTGGGGGGACTGGCCGGTCCACCGCTCCACGTCGGAATCTGAGTCACAGAAAAGCCACCGGGGGATATCGAGGGGGCTGGGACACAACCCCTCTATCTTGCTGGTTCCGACGCCCGATGCGAAACCCGACGCGGCGGGCGTTTATCTACTCGACGGTATGTGGGCAGTTACTCACCTCCGGTGGGTGGCCGCGTCCCGGTGTGCGGTATCCCTCACCCCTGCGGCGGCAACCGCGTCCTACCATCCGGTAATGAGCGATGCGCGGTCAAGCGAGTCGGGTTTTCCGATCAGGGGCGTCTACACGGCGGCCGACCTTCCGGCGGATCTGGAGTCCCGGCTGGGCGAGCCGGGCGACTATCCGTACACCCGCGGGGTCTATCCGACGATGTACACGTCCCGCCCGTGGACCATGCGGCAGTACGCCGGCTTCGGCACCGCCACCGAGAGCAACGCGCGCTACCACCAGCTGCTCCGCGCCGGCACCATGGGCCTGTCCGTCGCCTTCGACCTGCCCACCCAGATGGGGTACGACTCGGACGACCCGATCGCGCACGGCGAGGTGGGCAAGGTCGGCGTCGCGATCGACTCCATCGAGGACATGCGCACGTTGTTCGGCGACATTCCGCTGGACAAGGTCTCCACCTCGATGACCATCAACGCGCCGGGCTCGGTGCTGCTGCTGCTCTACCAACTGGTGGCGGAGGAGACCGGGGTGCCCGGGGAGGCGCTCAACGGGACCATCCAGAACGACATCCTCAAGGAGTACATCGCCCGGGGGACGTACATCTTCCCGCCGAAGCCCTCGCTGCGGCTGGTCGCCGACACCTTCGCCTACTGCCGGGCCGAGGTGCCGAAGTGGAACACCATCTCGATCTCCGGCTACCACATGGCGGAGGCCGGCGCCTCGCCCGCGCAGGAGATCGCGTTCACCCTGGCCAACGGCGTGGAGTACGTCCGCGCGGCGCTCGCGGCCGGGCTGGCCGTGGACGCCTTCGCGCCCCGGCTGTCGTTCTTCTTCGTGGCCCGCACCACGCTGCTGGAGGAGGTCGCCAAGTTCCGCGCCGCCCGCCGCATCTGGGCCCGCCTGATGCGTGACGAGTTCGGCGCGAAGAACCCGAAGTCGATGATGCTGCGGTTCCACACCCAGACCGCGGGCGTGCAGCTCACCGCGCAGCAGCCGGAGGTCAACCTGGTCCGGGTGGCGGTGCAGGGCCTGGGCGCGGTGCTCGGCGGCACCCAGTCGTTGCACACCAACAGCTTCGACGAGGCGATCGCGCTGCCCACCGAGAAGGCGGCCCGGCTGGCGTTGCGCACCCAGCAGGTGCTGGCGTACGAGACGGATCTCACCGCCACCGTCGACCCGTTCGCCGGGTCGTACGTGGTGGAGGCGATGACCGACGAGTTGGAGGCGGCGATCACCGGGCTGATGGACCGGGTCTTCGACCACGGCTCGGCGGTGGACGCGATCGAGGCCGGTTTCCAGAAGCGGGAGATCGAGCAGTCCGCGTACCGGATCGCCCAGGAGATCGACGCGGGTGAGCGGGTGGTGGTGGGGCTCAACCGGTTCCGGATCGAGGAGGAGGAGCCGTACGAGCCGTTGCGGGTGGACCCGACGATCGAGGCGGCTCAGGCGGAGCGGTTGGCGAGGCTGCGCGCCGATCGCGACGCGGGCGCGGTCGAGCGGGCGCTGGCCGAGCTGCGCGCCGCCGCGGAGGGGGACGCCAACGTGCTCTATCCGATGAAGGAGGCGTTGCGGTCCCGAGCCACCGTCGGTGAGGTGTGTGGCACCCTGCGCGAGGTGTGGGGCATTCATCGCCCGACCGACCGTTTCTGACGCGTTCGACGACGGCCCGCGCCGGCGCCCTCCGGGTGCCGGGTGTGGGCCGTCGTCGCGTCTGTGGCCGGGTGTGTGATTTGGCGATGCGGGTAAACCGGTCGGGTGGGCGGGACGGACAGCCTGTGTGGGCGGCCGACTGGCGATCATGTCACCGTCGGGATTCGCCGAGTGGCCGACCGCTGTCGGGGACTTGTCCGAGCCATGGTCGACCGGTGCGACCAATGCGACAATTCGGAACAGCGGCCAGCTATTTGATGTTCGATGAGTCGGTTACGCGGTGTAGGAGGTGGTGGTCAGATGACGGCGTCCGACCGCGATCTACCTGCTGTCCCGCAGATATCCGAACGCTCCCACCAGGGCATTCGTGACGCTGTGCGGTCCGACCGCTACGGGAAAGAGGTTGCGCAGCGTTACCGTCGGGGGTCTAGGCTGTCTGCTGTTCTGCCCGATGATCCAACCCTCTCCAGTGATCGAGAATTCGACGTGACGAGTGCGCTGACGCTGCCTTCGGACGGCCTCCCGGCGGCGTCCCGGCTGGACGCCCAGCCCGGGACGATGCCGCTGCCGCATGGCGCGGACGAGGTGCTGACCGGGAACATTCCGGGCCTGATCGCCGTGCGTCGCCACCTTCACGCGCACCCCGAGCTGTCGGGTCAGGAGTTCCAGACCACCGCGCTGGTGGCCGGCCGCCTGACCGGGCTCGGTCTGACGCCGCAGCTGCTGCCCAAGGGGAACGGCCTGTTCTGCGACATCGTCGGCGAGGCCGACGGGCCGCTGGTGGCCTTCCGGGCGGACCTCGACGCGCTTCCGCTGCCCGACAGCAAGACGGTCGACTACCGGTCCACCGTGCCCGGGGTCTGCCACGCGTGCGGCCACGACGTGCACACCACGGTGTTGCTCGGCCTGGCCCCCGTGCTCGTCCG
The DNA here is from genome assembly GCF_027497235.1 of Micromonospora sp. WMMD1128. NCBI lineage: Bacteria > Bacillati > Actinomycetota > Actinomycetes > Micromonosporales > Micromonosporaceae > Micromonospora > Micromonospora sp. WMMD1128. The sequence continues at coordinate 5,534,532 of NZ_CP114902.1, read as the reverse complement.
GCTCGCCGAGCGGGGCGCGTTGTCGGGCCGGGTCCGCCTGATCTTCCAGCCCGCGGAGGAGACCGTGCCCTCCGGCGCGCCCGAGGTCATCGCCGCCGGGGCGCTCGACGGCGTCTCCTCGATCTTCGCGCTGCACTGCGCGCCGCAGTTCCCGGTGGGGACGGTCGCGGTCCGCTCGGGTCCGCTGACCGCCGCCTCGGCCACCCTTGAGGTCCGCGTCTCCGGCGGCGGCGGGCACACCGCTCGCCCGCACCTCGCCGCGCACGTCGTGGACCTCCTGGGACGGGTCATCGTGGGCCTTCCGGGGTTGCTCGCCCACCGGATGGACCCGCGCCGGCCGGTCTCGCTCGTCTGGGGCGCGGTCAGCGCGGGCACGGCCTTCAACACGATCCCCGCGGACGGCGCGGTGCGGGGCACGGTGCGCAGCCTCAGCCGCGAGGCGTGGCACGAGGCCGGCGCGGTGATCACGAACCTGGTGCCCGACCTCCTCGCCGGATCGGGCGCCGACATCGAGGTCAGCTATGTCGAGGGCTTTCCGCCAGTGATCAACGATCATCAGGCGACGGCGCTCATCGCCTCGGCCGCGACCCGTGCCCTCGGCGTCGACCACGTGGTCGAGGCGCCGGTGAGCATGGGCGGCGAGGATTTCTCCTTCTACCTGGAGCAGGTGCCGGGCGCGATGATCCGACTGGGGATCACCGCGCCGGGCGTCACCGATCCGCCCGACACCCACCAGACCGGCTTCGACGTCGACGAGCGGGCGATCGAGTGCGGGGTCCGGGTGATGGCGCACACCGCGCTGGCCGCGCTCGCCGATTCCGGGCGGGAGCCGGGGAACGGGACTCCGCGGTGAGCCACGGGCCGTCGACCGAGCCCGACGGGCGCAGCGAACTCCGCGACCAGGTGGCGAGCGTCGTCTCGGAGCTCACCCCAGGGCCGGCGACCGTCCGTCCCACCCACATCTGGTACGTCTGCTACGGCTCGAACATGAGCCTGGGCCGGCTCAACTACTACCTGGTGGGCGGTCGCCCGCCCGCGGGCGCGCTGACCTACCCCGGTTGCCGGGACAAGACCCCGCCGAGCGAGAGCCGCGCGTTACGCCTGCCGGGCACCATCTACTTCGCCCTGGAGGCGTTGGCCTGGACCGGCGGGATGGCCTTCTACGACCACGGCAGCCCCGGGGACACCCCGGCTCGGGGTTACCGGCTCACCGTGTCGCAGTTCTCCGACATCCTGGCCCAGGAGATGAACCTCGAACCGGGCGACGACGTCGACCTCACCGACGTGCTCGAACAGGGGCGACTGGCCCTCGGTCCGGGCTGCTACCAGACCCTCCTTCACCTGGGCGACATCGACGGCGTTCCCGCCTTCACCTTCACCTCCCCGTGGTGCAGTGACGAGGTCGAGCATCGCAAGCCCGCCGCGATCTACCTGCGGCACCTGGCCGCCGGTCTGGTGGAGGCCCACGGCTGGGGCGTCGCCGAGGTCGCCACCTATCTCGGCAGCCGGCCGGGAGCGGCCGGGTCCTGGTCGCCGGACGAACTTCTGACGCTCTTCGCCGACCTCTGCTCGGAGGCCACCGGCCCGCCCCGGATCAACCCCGTCCGGCATCTCGGGGCGGTGCCGGCGCCTCTCGGCGTGGTCACGGGCTGATCGACCACCGACCCCACCCTGCTTCCGCCGGTGCCCGACAAGCGGTGCGCGCCGATCGGGCGACATACGAGGAGGAATGGCCATGCACCTCAGCGCGACGATGGCCGACCTGGAACGCAGCAGTCTGTTCCTGGACCACCAGCGCCGGCACTCCTGCACGGACTGCGGCCATGCCTACCTGGACTCGCACCTCGGGCCGGCGGGGGAGCACTTCCGCCGGTTGCGGGTGGGCGGCGGGACGATCGTCGCCAACACCGACGAGCCGCTGCGGGAGCTGCACATCGTGCCGCACGGCGGCACCGAGCTGCCGGCCGACCTGCTCTCCGCGGTGGACCCGGCCGACTACCCGAGACTGGCCCAGTTGGTGCACGAGAACGTCGACCTGGGTACGGCCGCGATCTACCGGCACCTGGTCGACGACATCGTCGCCGGGCGCGCCCGGGGGGTGGCGGTGGCCGGGTTCCACCTGTCGCGTCTCCTGCTGGACGCGAACCGGCACCTCGTCGACGAGCAGCTGCCACCGACCCCGTACGTCGGCTCGGCGGACCTCTATCGGGAATACCTGCTCAGCGAGGGGCGCAGGCTTCGGGTCGAGGCCCTTCTGCCCTGGCTGGAGGCGGTGGACGAGGTGCTGCGCGAGATCGGCGGCGCGGGCACGGTCTACCACCACCACACCTACGACGTCTATTCGATGAGCCCCCGGCCCTGGGATCGCGGCTTCACCGAGAAGCGTCCGGCGTTCCAGCTCATCTGGCGGCGTGCGCCGCTGAGCCCGACGGACGTGGACCCCGCCGAGACCGACCCGGGGCTGGCCCCGGTCGCGGACATCGAGGACGTCCAGGCGACCATCCGCGACTTCCTGGAACAGGAGATCGGGGTCGGCAACGGCACCGGCCAGATCGACTACCCGCTGCTGCTGCCGGTGCTGCCGTTCCGCGGGACCCGGGTCGGCGACCCGCCGGGCGCACCCCGGCACCTCGTCTACGACCTGCGCAAAGACCTGCTCGCGACCGAGCAGCACATCCATTCCTGGGTCGTCGTCGCACCGTGGCGGTTCCGGGATTCGTCCGGATCGACGGTAGGGTTGGCGGAAGGGTTGGCGCCCCCGGCGAAGATCAGCTGAGCCCTGCTCGGCCCCGTCGGGAGAGCGACCGGGAGCGGGAGTGACCCATGAGTCAGGGCGTGGTGCCACACGACGAGCCACAGCTGAAGATTCCCGACCTGGTCGGGTGGTTCCGGCCGACCGGTCGGCACAGCCACCGGATCGGGCTTGAGGTCGAGTGCGGTCTGGTCCGCCCGGACACCGGGCGGTCCGTCTCGTACGACGAGCCGGCGGGCACCCGGGCCCTGCTGGTGGCGCTCCTCGACGGGTTGGGGGGCGACCCGATCCACGAGGGTGGCGCGCTCGTCGGTCTGTCGCTTCCGGACGGCGCCGCGCTGACCCTGGAGATGGCCGGCGCGATCGAATACTCGTCGGCGCCCCAGGTGTCGGTGAGCGAGAGCGTGGCCGCGGCCCGCCGGCGCCTGGTCGAGGTGGCGCGGGTCGCCGAGCCGTTGCGGCTCCGCCTGCTGACCGGCGCGCACCTGCCCTTCGACGACCCGGCCGGGATCAGTTGGGCGCCCAAGGAGCGGACCCGCATCATGCGTCGCTGGTTCGCCCAGTTGGGCGACGGCGGCCGGCTGGGTGACCAGGTCATGGGGTTGACGCTGTCCACCCAGGTGAGCCTGGACGCGCTCGACGAGGCCGAATATCTGGAGAAGTTCCGGATGCTGCTCGGAGTTTCGCCTTTCCTCGCCGCGCTCCTGGCGAACGCCCCGGCGCTCGCCGGGCCGCACCGGGACGACGGCCTCGTCTCCCGGCGGATGGCCTACTGGCGTCGGATCGACCCGGCGCGGTGCCAGCATCTCGCCTCCCGCCTGTACGCCGTCACCGACCTGGCGGAGTTGGTCCAGGTGCTGTGCGCGCTGCCGATGATCTACCGCCGCTCCGACCACGGGTACGTGCCGGGCGGCCCGCACAGTTTCCGCGAGTCGCTGCGGGACGGCTTCGGGGACGGAACCCGGCCCACGATCGCCGACTGGCGCACCCACCTGGGGCAGGTGTGGCCCTCGATCCGGCCGCGCCGGACGCTTGAGACGCGGCTGCCGGACGGCCAGGCATGGGCTCAGCTCGCGCTCGTCCCGGCGCTCTTCGTCGGTCTCGCCGAGGAGCCGGCGGTCCGGCGGGCGGCGCTCGACGTGGTGTCGGAGTTCCGGACCGAGGCGCTGGACCTGATCGCGGTCAAGGCCGCGCAGGGCAGCCCGGACGGGATCAACCCGCAGATCCGCGAGGTGGCCGGGCACCTCGTGCACCTGGCCGAGAAGGGACTCGCCGCGCGGGTCGCCCGGGGGCTGGAGCATCCGGACATCGTCAAGTCGCTGGAGCCGGCGTTCCACAGTGCCGCCACCGGCCGACCGCCGGCCGACGCGATCGTCGCCCGGTGGACGAACGACTGGGCCGAGCGGCCGGACCGTTACGTGGCGGCGCTGGGCGTCCCGACGGAGCAGACCGGCTAGGACGGCTGCGGATCGGCACTCGCGAGCCGCCACAACTCCCGGAAGTGGTGCTCGAAGGCGGCTGCCACCCCGGTGTCGCGGATGCTGAAGCCGCGCAACTCCCCACGGTCGTCCACGGCGAAGCCGAGGAAGACCACCACGGAGTCGATGACCGCGAAATTCTCGCCCTCCAACTCCATGCCGGGCGGATAACGCAGGATCTTGATGTGGTAATTCTCGATCTTGCTGGCCAGGTCGACCTGCTCGTCGACCCACTGCTGGATGTCGGGACTGCTGTGCGGCAGGCGGATCACCCGGTGCAGGGAGCGCTTGCCCGGTGTCTTGCGCGCCCAGCGGATGGTGCCGGTGTAATAGCGGCGGGACTCCTCCGTCTGTTGACCGGGGGCGGTGTCGTGCGAGAACACGGCGTAGACCGATTTCGAACTGCGGGAAATGGCGTGCAGGGCCTCGCCGTAGAACGCCGACGAGGAATCGTATGTGCGCAGCGGCGCCCCGGTGGCGATGGTGAGGACCCGCCGCCGGGTGATGTCGAGCCACCGGAGAAAGACGAGCATGGTCAGGAAAATGAGGGGAATCGTCCAGTCTTTGTTCGTGACGAAGTGGAAGATGTTGTCCGCGATGCTGACCGCCAGCGCCCCGGTGAGCGCGAGCGTGATCAGCCTGGACTCAAGCTCCTCGATCCGGGACTGCCCGGTCTCGTCGTTGTTCAACGGAACTCCCTTCCGCCGGAATCCCCGCACGACGCACAGTCCTTAGTGGTGCGACAAGTATCCCATGGTGGCGCGCGCCCGGCCCGGGCCGGAAAGGCGTCGGAGTCGGCGGGAATCCCATTAACGTCCGACGTCACGCGCGGTCGCGCCACGTCCGGCAGACTGCGGTGAGGACGGCACGATTCGACGATCGAGGAGCCACCATGCAACTCACCAAGTACGCCCACTCCTGCCTCCGGCTGGAGCACGACGGGGCAGTGCTTGTCGTCGACCCCGGGGTGTTCAGCGAGACGTCCGAGGCGCTGGACGGGGTGGACGCGGTGCTTGTCACCCACGAGCATCAGGACCATCTGGACGTCGCCGCGCTCACCGGCGCGCTGGAGCGGCGACCGGTGCCGGTGCACGGCCCCGCCTCGCTCGCCGGCGTGCTCGGTGACGCCGCCGAGGCGCTCGTCCCGGTCGCGCCGGGAGAGTCGTTCACCGCCGCCGGGGTGCCGGTGCGTGCGTACGGGGGACGGCACGCCGTCATCCATCCGGACATCCCGGTGATCGAGAACCTGGGTTATCTCCTCGCCGACGTGGTCTACCACCCGGGCGACGCGCTGTTCGTGCCCGACGACGTCCAGGTGGACACGCTGTTCGCCCCGATACACGCGCCCTGGTCGAAGTTCTCCGAGGTGGTCGACTTCATCCGCGCGGTCGCCCCGCGGCGGGCCTACGCCCTGCACGACGGGTTGCTCAACGCCAACGGCTTCGGCGTGCTCGACCGGCAGTACACCGCGTTGTCGAAGACCGACTACCGCCGTCTGGAGCCGGGCACCCGGATCGATGCCTGACGTACCCGTCGAGATCGTCCGGCGGCTGTACGCCACCCCGCCGGACAAGTTCGTCGAGGCCCGGGACGCCGCGGTGGCGCAGGCGCGCCAGGCCGGCGACCCGCGCACCGCCCGGGAGATCGGCCGGCTGCGCCGGCCCACCGTCGCGGCCTGGCTGGTCAACCTGCTCGCGATCCGGCGACCCGAGCTGGTCGCCGACCTGGCCCAGCTCGCCGAGTCGCTCCGCGCGGCGCAGCGCGACCTGCGCGGCGGCAAGCTGCGGGAGCTCTCCGCCCAGCGCCGCGCCGTCGTGGGCGCGCTCGTCGCCGAGGTACGCCGGCTGGCCGCCGACGAGCCCGCCGCGCCGCCGGCCGGGAAGCTGCCGCTGGGCGAGGTGGAGGCCACGCTCAACGCCGCGCTCTCCGACACCGAGGTGGCCGAGCAGGTACGCGCCGGTCGGCTGCTGCGGTCCAGCCACTACGCCGGTTTCGGCGAGGTGCCCCGCCCCCAGCTCCGGCTGGTCACCGCGGACGAGGAGGAGCCCGGCGTACCGGATCGGGCCAGCAGGTCCGGCGTACCGCATCGGGCGGTCGGGTCCGGCGTACCGGATAAGGCGGCCGAGCGGGCCGAGGCGCGCCGGGCCCGCGACGAGCGGGCGGCGCGGGCCGAACGGGCCGGGCGGCGGCGGACCGCGACACGCGAACTGGCGAAGGCCCGCGCGGACCTGGACCGGGCCCAGGCGGAGCTGGCCGGTGCGGACACGGCCGAACGGGACGGCGCCGCGACGCTGGACCGGATCGAGACGGAGCTGGCCGAGCTGGAGCGCCGCCGGGCCGTGGCCGAGCAGGAGCTGAGCCGGGCGAAGCTGGCCCGGCGGGGCGCGGAACGGGCGGTCACCGCCGCCCGGCGGCGGGCCGGCGAGGTGGAGGCCGTGTTGGAGGCGCTCGACGCCGAAGAGGGGGATGCCGAAGCCGGTGACGACCGGGCAGACTGAGCGTGATGGATGCCCACGGTGGACGGACGGCGGTGGGTCACCGATGACGCCGGAGCAGGTCGCCGCCGCCTGCAAACCACTGGTGCTGGAGCTCGGGGAGGCGTTCTCCCGCTGCCCGTCGACACAGCGCCGGGCCCGGCTGCTCGGCATCTCCGGCTGGGCCTTCTACATCACCGGCCGGGCCGGCGCGCTCGGTGACGTACGCGCCGAGACGGTGGCGGCGGCGCTCGGGTTCATCGCCCCGGATGCGGTGGCGGACGGCTGGGACGCCGCGGCGCGGGCGGTGCCGCCCTTGCAGGTGGCCGCCGCGAACCTGACCGAGTGCTGCCGGTGGGGGGTGGACCGGCTGGGCGACGCGCCCGGGGCGGCCCGGCTCGCCGGTCTGCTCGACCGGGCCGTCGACGCGGCCGACGGCAGCGCCATGCCGCTCTTCGCCGCCTGGCGGGCCATGCCGGTGCCCGACCCGTCACCGGGCGCCCGCGCGGCCGTCGGCCTGCTGCTGCTGCGCGAGCACTTCGCCGGGGCCTACCTGCTGGCCGTGCGGGCGTCCGGGCTGACCCCGCTGGAGGCGGTGCTGGCCGGCCCGGAGGGGGAGGCGGGCGCCGCCGCCTGCGGCTGGACGCCGCCCTACCCGCCGGTCGGGCCGCTGGTGCGGCGGCGGATCTGGGCCGAGGCGGTGACCGACCGCCTGGTGTCACCGGCGTTCCACGCCCTCGGCCAGGTCGGCGGCGCGGAGCTGGTCGATCTGCTCACCGTCGCGCGGCTGCACGCCCGGCACGGATAAATGGGAGGCGTGGCGGCGGTCCGACTGCCAGGATCTGCCGCGTGACGTTCCCCGCCGGTTGGACGGCCCGCCGCCCCACCCTCGACGACGTGCCCGCGATCCTGGCGGTGGTGCACGCCGCCGACACGTTCGCCGTGGGCTATCCGGACTTCGACGCCGACGACGTACGGGACGCGCTGACCGCGCCCTTCGTCGACCCGGCCCGGGACTCCTGGCTGGTCACCGACCCGGACGGGACGCCGGTCGCCTGGTCGATCCTGGGCAACCCGAGCGGGGTCGGCCGGGAGTGGGTGGACGTGCTCGTCGACCCGGACCGGGGCGCGCAGTTCCGCGCCCCGCTGCTGGCCCGGCTGCTCGACCGGGTCGCCGAACGGGCCGCCGAACGGGGCGTGCCCGCGCTCACCGCGCGCGCCGGCGTGTACGCCCCGGAGACCCGCTGGGCGGATGAGCTGGTGGCGGCCGGGTTCCAGCGGGTCAAGCGGTACGTCCGGATGAGCCGCTCGCTTGCCGATCTGCCGGCCGAGCCGCCACCCCCGGCCGGGGTGACGGTCCGGCCGCTGCGCCCCGACGACGAGGCCGACCTGCGGCTGTTCCACCGGATCCACGACACCGCGTTCCGGGACACGCTCGACCACGATCCACTCGGCTTCGACCGCTGGCGGGAGCTGCTGCCGTCGTACGGCAAGGTCTGGGACGAGTGGTTCGTGGCCGAGGTCGACGGCGAGCCGGCCGGCGCCCTGCAGTCCTCCGACCAGGCGGTGGAGCAGGACACCGGCTGGGTCCGGACGCTGTCCGTGCTGCCGGCCCACCGGCGGCGCGGGGTGGGCGCGGCGCTGCTGCGCCGGGCCTTCGCGGTCTACGCGGCGAAGGGCCGCGCCCGCGCCGGGCTGGGCGTCGACCTGGCCAACCCGACCGCGCCGGTCACCCTCTACCGTTCGGTCGGGCTGGTGGAGGAACGCTGGACCGACATGTACGAGCGGAGCGTGCCCGCCCCGCAGGTGTGACCCGGTACCCCCGGGCCGGGGGTCGCCGAGCGGGTGGGCGGCCGACCGGCGCACACTGTCGGGGTGGGAGACGCGCTAGGCGGACGCCGTGCCGGTCGGACGGGACCGCAGCTCGGTGACGTAGTCGTCGGGCGCGCCCGCCTTCTCCGCCGCGTTCGCGATCTCCGACAGGTACCACGACGTCGGCAGGCCGCCCTCGTACCCGTCGAAGACGTAGACCCAGGCCGTCACGTCCCCGTCCAGCGTCGAGACGCGGACGGTCAGCTTGCGGTAGGTCCCGGCGGTCACGCCCTCCAGCTCGTCGAGCTGGGCGGCGTCGTACGGGTGGATGTCGTAGAGCGCCACGAAGACCCGCTCACCCGGGGCCTCGACCACGGTGCTCACCGAGCCCTCCCACCCGATGACGTCCTCGCCCGCGAAGGTCAGCCGCCACCCCTCCAACCAGCCGGTGCCCACCATCGGCGAATGCGGGCAGTAGGCGCGCATGCGAGCGGGATCCAGGTTTGAGCCGTAAGCGGCGTAGAGACGCACGGCGACGACGATAGCCCGGTCTGCCGGTGGGGGAGAATACGACGGTGCGTGTCGGACGCGACGGGGAGAAGAAAGTCACTGTGAAGACGGACGAGAGGATGGCTGTGGTGAGCGCGAGGAGCGCAGCGAAGCGGAGCCCCGCAGTCGCGAACGGAAGGACGGCTCAGTGAGCCAGATCGTGATCATCGGCGGCGGGCCGGCCGGGTACGAGGCGGCGCTCGTCGCCGCCCAACTGGACGCCGATGTCACAGTGGTCGAGGCGGAGGGCGCGGGCGGCGCCTGCGTGCTCTCCGACTGCGTGCCTTCGAAGACGTTCATCGCCAGCTCGGAGGTGGTCACCAACTATCGGGACACCGAGGAGTTCGGGGTGCACTCCGACGGCCTGGAGGCGGTCACGGTCGACGCCGTGGCGGTGCACGAGCGGGTCAAACGGCTCGCCCTGGCCCAGTCCGCCGACATCCACACCAAGCTGGTCAAGGCCGGGGTGGAGTTCGTCGCCGGCACCGCGCGGCTGGGTGAGGACACGCTCGGTCACACCCACCAGGTGATCGTCACCCCGGCCGACGGCTCGCCCGCGTACCCGATCGGCGCCTCCACCGTGCTCGTCGCCACCGGCGCGACCCCGCGCCAGCTCCCCACCGCGCTGCCCGACGGCGAGCGCATCCTGACCTGGCGGCAGGTCTACGACCTGCCCGAGCTGCCCGAGCACCTGATCGTGGTCGGCTCCGGCGTCACCGGCGCCGAGTTCGCGAGCGCCTACCTGGCCATGGGCGTCAAGGTCACGCTGGTCTCCAGCCGGGACCGGGTGATGCCGCACGAGGACGCCGACGCCGCGATGGCTATCGAGCGGGTGTTCCGCAACAGGGGCATGAGCATCCTCAACAACTCCCGCGCCGAGGCCGTCCGCCGGGTCGGCGACGGCGTGGAGGTGGTGCTCTCCGACGGCCGCCAGGTCGCCGGCTCGCACGCGCTGATCGCGGTCGGCTCGATCCCGAACACCGCCGACCTGGGCCTGGCCGAATACGGCGTCGAGCTGGCCCGGGGCGGTTACGTCACGGTCGACCGGGTCTCCCGGACCAACGTGCCGGGCATCTACGCCGCCGGCGACTGCACCGGCGTGCTGCCGCTGGCGAGCGTCGCCGCCATGCAGGGCCGGATCGCGATGTGGCACGCGCTCGGCGAAGCGGTCCGGCCGCTGCGCCTGCGTACCGTCGCGGCGAACGTCTTCACCGACCCGGAGCTGGCCACGGTCGGCGTGTCGCAGGACGAGGTGGCCGCCGGGAAGACCCCGGCCCGCCAGGTCATGCTGCCGCTGTCCGGCAACGCCCGGGCGAAGATGGATGACCTGGCCGACGGCTTCGTCAAGCTGTTCTGCCGGCCGGCCAGCGGCCAGGTGATCGGCGGCGTGGTGGTGGCGCCGAAGGCCAGCGAGCTGATCCTGCCGATCACCATGGCGGTGGAGAACAACCTCACCGTCAACGAGCTGGCCCAGACCATCACGATCTACCCGAGCCTGTCCGGGTCCATCACCGAGGCCGCCCGCCAGCTCATGCTGCACGAGTTGGAGTGAGCGCGGCCCTCGACCCAGGTGGAGGGCGACGGTGGTCAGGAGCGCGGTCTCGGTGACGATGAGGAGGCGCTCGGCCAGGCCGATCAGGGCGCGGTCACCGGGGTAGGCGCACCAGATCATCGCGGCGGCCAGCAGCAGGCTGGTCAGGGTCAGGGCGCGCAGCCACCGGGCGGGCGGGCCGCCGGGTCGGCGGGCGAGCAGCCAGCCGGCGACCGGCAGGGCCAGGAACGACAGCACCGAGGCGTACCGGTGCACGTAGGCCGCGGTGTCCATGGGCGAGCCCGGGGCGTTCGTGGGCACCACCGCGGCGGCCAGCAGCCCGCCCGACCAGGCCGCCAGCAGCGTGAGGGAGGCCCGGTCCGCGCCGCTGCGGCGCAGGGCCGGCAGGAGTACGACGGTGGCCGCCGCCAGGACCGCCATCGCGGTGTCGATGACGCCGCCCCGGTCGGAGACGGCGAAGTCGCTGACGGTCAGCGACAGGGGACTCAGGTCGTCGTTGACCTCGACGTGACCGATCACGGCGAGCACCGCCGCCAGGGCGATCCCGCCGAGGGCCAGCAGGCCGCTGCTCCGGGCCGAACGCATGGGTCCAGCCTGTCGCCGGAACCGCCCGAGACGGATCCGGGGCGGTCACCCACTTCGATCCCCGGGTCAACCCCTACCGGGGCGGCGGTGGAACGCGCGTCAGGCCACGTCGAGCCGGATGTTTCCGATCCGGGCGACGACATCGAGATGGCCACCCAGCCCGGTCACGTAGGCGCGCAGTATCTCCAGGTTGACGCTCTCTCCGCGCTCGATCTGGCTGATCCGGGCCTGGGACAGGCCCGCCGCTTCCGCCAACTGAGCCTGCGTCATGCCCAACTGCTTACGGATCTCCGCCAACTGCGCGCCGCTGACCGAGGCCAGCATCTGTTCCCTGAGCCGGCCGCGTCGGGCCACCCGATCGGAGTCGTCCCAGGAGGGGTCGACCTCCCGAACCTTCGCCTTGACGTCGCGCCAGTTCGCCCAATCGGTCATGTCCGGTCTTCCTTCGAGCTGATCAAGTGTGGTGATAGGCGCTGCCCTTCAGTCGATCGACCAACGGCCGGCCAAGGGCCGGGCCGTGCTTTGCCAGTAGGTCGAGCGCCTCTTCGACGAGTTCGGCCGTGCGCGGATCGCCTATGCACAGGTCGAGGAACCAGGCTTCGACCTCAGGATGCAGTCTGATCTCCCACACCTGACAAATATAAGTAAACCTTATGCGATGTGGTTTGCGCCTCTCCGATGTCCTCCGAAATTCCGCGAACCTCAGTCGACCGGAGTCTCGGCCCGGTCCGACTCCTCGCCGGCCGGGCCGGGCCGCGCGCCGTCCACCGCCGCCAGCATCTGCTTCCGGAGTTGCCGGCGTCGGGCCACCCGCTCGGGATCGTTCCAGGTGGGATCGAGCCGCTGGGCCTTCGCCCCGACGTCGCGCCAGTTGGTTCCACTGTTCATGATCGGTTCTCCTTCGCTGTCGTCACGTGGTCGTGGCGTCGGTGCGGCCGACTGGGCCTGGCGGGTGCCGATCCAGGTCATCGCCCAGCCCGCCGCCGCGAACCCGCCCGCGGCCACGCCGGCGATCAGCAGCAACCGCCACCCCGACCCGGTGAGCGCCGTGCCGCCCAGGTGGCCGACGAGCGCGCCATAACCGGCCCAGCCGACCGCCGCCACCGCCTCGTAGCTCAGGAACAGCCGGTACGGGTAGCGGCTGCGGCCGGCGGAGAAGCAGGCCGCCATCCGGCCACCGGGCACGAACCGGCAGAGCAGGATCACCAGCGGCCCGGGCTCGCGCAGCCGGCGGGTGGCCTTGGCGACCGCACGCCGGGCCCGACCCGGAGTGGCATGCCCGGTCGCCTTGCGGGTCGGCGTGGTGCGGCCGAGCAGATAGCAGGCCAGATCGCCGACGAAGACGCCGGCCGCGCCGACCGCGATGGTGACCGGCAGGCTGAGCCCGCCGTAGACGGTGAGCGCGCCGCTGGTGATCATGATGACCTGGGTCGGCACCACCGGGACGAAGGCGTCCGCCACCAGCAGGGCCAGCAGCAGCGCGTACGCCCACGCGGGCGACGTGACGTGGGCGATGAGCTCAGCCACGGCCGCCACCCCGCCGGAGTGGGCCGGACGCGGAGCGGGGCGGCGGATCCGTGCGCACCGGCGTACCGTTGGCGGGACGCGGCACCGGCGCCGTCGGGTCCCCCGTTCCCGACGACCGGGCCGCCGCGGGTCGCCGGCAGGTCCCGTGCCGGCGACCCGCACCCACTCTCCGCTGTCGGGCCTGCGACAGCAAGCCTCCCCGGATGCGCATCCCAGATACGATCTTGGGCCCTAGCAGCATTCGCGCACAGGAGGCTCCATGGTTTCCACCCTGCTCCGGGGTGTGCTCGCCCTGACCCTGACGATCGGCGGCGGCGTGGCCGTCGCGGTCGGCCCGGCGGAGGCGGCGGCGAAGACATACAAGAACTGCACCGAGCTCAACAAGACCTACAAGCACGGCGTCGGCAAGAAGGGCGCGAAGGACAAGGTGCGCGGCAGCACCAAGCCGGTCACCAACTTCACGGTGTCGAACGCGGTCTACGCGAAGAACACCAAGCACGACCGGGACAAGGACGGCGTCGCCTGCGAGAAGCGCTGACCCGCCGGCCGGAAATGCGGTCGCGCGGTACGGCCGGCCGGCCGTACCGTCACCGCATGCGCAGCGCGGAGAGGACCACGACGCCGGGTGTTCCCGGCGCGCCGCACTGACGTTTCCGTCGACGAGGCCCCGGGGCGATCCGCTCCGGGGCCTCGCGGCGTTCCGGCACCGCTCGCCTCCGGGTCGTACCCGATCAAGGAGAGCGACATGATCGACCACCGTAGGCTCGGCCGGGACCTGGAGCTGTTCGTCTCCGATCCGCTCGCGGGCGCCGGCCTGCCGATCTGGCTGCCGGCCGGCGCCGCCGCCCGGCACGCCGTCGAGGAGTACGTCCGGGAGCTGGAGCGCCGGGCCGGCTACCGGCACGTCTACTCGCCGCCGCTCGGCAAACGGGAGCTGTTCGAGCGGTCCGGGCATCTCGGCTACTTCGCCGACGACATGTTCCCGCCGATGCGGTTGAGCGCCGACGACGAGTTCGTGCTCCGGCCGGCGCTCTGCCCACACCACGCGCTTGTGTTCGCCGCGCGTGGCCGGTCCTACCGCGAGTTGCCGCTGCGGATCGCCGAGCTGGGCGGAATGTACCGGGCGGAACGCTCCGGGGTGCTCGGCGGCCTGTCCCGGGTTCGCGCCATCTCGCTCAACGACGCGCACAACTTCTGCGCGCTGGAGCAGGTCGGCGACGAGGTCCGGGAGATCCTGCGGCTGATCGGCGAGGCGCACGCCGCGCTCGGCGTCCGGCCGGCCGGGCTCCGGCTGTCCGTGCGCGGGCCTGGGCAACGGTACGTCGGCGACGACGCCGGCTGGGCGCGGGCCGAGGACCTGCTCCGCGCCGCGCTCGACGGGGTGGACGCCGTCGAGGCGCCCGGCGAGGCCGCGTTCTACGGCCCGAAGATCGACGTGCAGATCGTGGACGCCGCCGGCCGGGAGTCGACGATCTCCACCGTGCAGCTCGACTTCGACAAGCCCGAGCGGTTCGACCTGTCGTACACCGACTCGGACGGCCGCCGGAAACGGCCGGTGATGGTGCACCGGAGCCTGGTCGGCAGCATGGAGCGGCTGTTCGCGTACCTGATCGAGGTGCACGAGGGCGCCTTCCCCGCGTGGTACGCCCCGGTGCAGGTGCTCCTGCTCCCGGTCGACGACGCGCAGGCCGACGTCGCCCGGCGGCTGGGTGCGGAGGCGGAGGCGGTCGGGCTGCGGGTCGAGGTCGACTCCGGCGGCTCGCTCGGCGCCCGCATCCGGGACGCGGCCCGGCGCCGGGTCCCGTACGTCGGGGTGGTCGGGGCCCGGGAGGCGGCCGACGGCGCGATCTCGCTGCGCCTGCGCGACGGGCGTCGGCTCGCGCCGATGGCCGCGGACGCCGCGTGGGGCCTCGTCGGGGCCGTGGTCGCCAGCCGCTCGGCCGACCTGCTCCCACCGGCCTGACCCGGTCCCGCCCGGGTGACGGACCGTCACCCGGGCGGGACCCGGTGTCGAGGCTGTCGCGGGGTCCACGTCAGTTCCCGATCGGCGCGCCGGTCGGACGCATCCCCGCCGGCGCCGGCACCTCGTCGGCGAGCACCGCGCCGGTGAACTGCGCCCGGTAGAGCCGGGCGTACGCGCCGTCGGCGGCGACGAGCTGGTCGTGCGTGCCCTGCTCGACGATCCGGCCCCGCTCCATCATCAGGATCAGGTGGGCGTCGCGGATGGTGGAGAGCCGGTGCGCGATGACGAAGCTGGTCCGGTCGGAACGCAGCGCCGCCATGGCGCGCTGGAGCAGCACCTCGGTGCGGGTGTCCACCGAGCTGGTCGCCTCGTCGAGGATCAGCAGCGACGGCTCGGCGAGGAACGCCCGGGCGATGGTGATGAGCTGCTTCTCACCGGCGCTGACGTTGCTGCCCTCCTCGTCGATCACGGTGTCGTAGCCGTCCGGCAGGCTGCGGACGAACCGGTCCACGAAGGTGGCCCGGGCGGCGGCCAGGATCTCCTCCTCGGTGGCGTCCGGCCGCCCGTAGGCGATGTTGTCCCGGATGGTGCCGCCGAAGAGCCAGGTGTCCTGGAGCACCATGCCGATCCGACCACGCAGGTCGTCCCGGCGCATGGTGCTGATGTCCACCCCGTCCAGGGTGATCCGCCCGGCGTCCAGCTCGTAGAACCGCATGACCAGGTTGACCAGGGTGGTCTTGCCGGCGCCGGTGGGGCCGACGATGGCCACCGTGTGACCGGGCTCGGCGACCAGGGACAGGTCGTCGATCAGCGGCTGGTCCGGGTCGTACCGGAAGGAGACGTGTTCGAACTCGACCCGGCCGTGCGGGTCGGCGATCCGGGCCGGCTCGCCCGGGTCGACGCTCTGCTCGTCGGCGTCGAGCACGTCGAAGACCCGCTCGGCCGAGGCCACCCCGGACTGCAACAGGTTGGCCATCGACGCGACCTGCGTCAACGGTTGGGTGAACTGCCGCGAGTACTGGATGAACGCCTGCACGTCGCCGAGGCTCATCGCGCCCGAGGCCACCCGCAGGCCACCGACCACCGCGATCGCCACGTAGCTCAGGTTCCCGATGAAGAACATCGCCGGCATGATGATCCCGGAGACGAACTGGGCGCCGAAGCTCGCCTGGAACAGCTCCTCGTTCTTGGTCCGGAAGGCGGCCTCGACCTCCTTCTGCCGGCCGAACACCTTGACCAGCTCGTGCCCGGTGTACGCCTCCTCGATCTGGGCGTTCAGCTCGCCGGTGTGCGTCCACTGGGCGATGAACTTGCGCTGCGACCGCTTCGCGATCTGACCGGTGACGACCACCGACAGCGGGATCGCCACCAGGGCCACCAGGGCCAGCAGCGGAGAGATCCAGAACATCATCCCGAGTACGCCGACGACCGTGAGCAGCGAGGTGAGCAACTGGCTCAACGTCTGCTGGAGCGTCTGCGCGATGTTGTCGATGTCGTTCGTGACCCGGCTGAGCAGCTCACCGCGCGGCTGCTTGTCGAAGTAGGGCAACGGCAGCCGGTTGAGCTTGTCCTCCACGTCGGCGCGCAGGCGCAGCACGGTGCGCTGCACCACCCCGTTGAGCACCCAACCCTGCCCCCAGGTCAGGATGCCGGCGGCGACGTAGAGCGCGACCGCGAGCGCCAACACCCGGCCCAGCCGGGAGAAGTCGATCCCGGCGCCGGGCACCACGTCCATCCGGGCCAGCATGTCGGCGAAGTTGCCGTTGCCCGCGGCCCGGGCCGCGGCCACCGCCGCCTCGGTGCTGGTGCCGGCGGGCAGCTGCCGGCCGATCACCCCGTTGAAGATCAGGTCGGTGGCGTGGCCGAGCACCTTCGGCCCGATCACGCTGAGACCGACGCCGGCCAGGGCGAGCGCCAGTACGCCGGTGAGCTGGATCCGGTGCGGTCGCAGCCGCCCCAGCAGCCGGCGTGCCGACGGCCCGAAGCGCATCGCCTTCTCGGCCGGCATCCCCATGTTCATGTGCGGCGGGCCGCCGCCGGGTCGCCGCCCGGCCGGGGGCAGCCGCTTCGACTCGGCCTTCTGCTGCTGGGGTACGGCCCGCTCGGTGCGTTCGGTCATGCTGTGCTGGCCGGGCATGCCCTCACGGCCCTCGCTGCGCTCGGTGCGTTCGGTCATGCTGCCACCCCCGCGGTCTGCTGGGACGCCACGATCTCGGCGTACGTCGGGCAGTTCTCCAGCAGTTCGTCGTGTCGTCCCATTCCGACGACGCCCCCGTCCTCGAGCACGATGATCTGGTCGGCGTCGACGATCGTGGAGACCCGCTGGGCCACGATCACCACCGCCGCGTCCGCGGTGACCGGCTTGAGGGCGGCCCGCAGCCGGGCGTCCGTGCCGAGGTCGAGCGCGGAGAAGGAGTCGTCGAAGAGATAGATCTCCGGTTTGCGTACCAGCGCGCGGGCGATGGCCAGGCGTTGCCGCTGGCCGCCGGAGACGTTCGTGCCGCCCTGCGCGATCGGCGCGTCCAGGCCGCCGGGCATCTCGGTCACGAAGTCACGCGCCTGGGCGATCTCCAGGGCCGCCCACAGATCCGCGTCGGTGGCCTCCGGGTTGCCGTAGCGCAGGTTGCTCGCCACCGTGCCGCTGAACAGGTACGGCCGTTGCGGCACCAACCCGATCCGCCGCCACAGCTCGTCCGGGGCCAGTTCCCGCACGTCCACGCCGTCGACCAGGACCGCGCCGGCGGTCGGGTCGACCAGCCGGGGGATCAGCGTGAGCAGCGTGGTCTTGCCGGCGCCGGTGGAGCCGATGATCGCCGTGGTCCGGCCGGGCTGCGCCCGGAACGAGATGTCGTGCAGCACCGGGGCGGTCGCGCCCGGGTACTGGAAGCCGGCGCCGCGCAGCTCCAGCTCGCCGTGGCCGGACACCTCGGTCACCGGGTCCGCCGCCGGCACCACCGACGAGTCGGTGTCCAGCACCTCGGAGATGCGTTCGGCGCAGACCGCGGCGCGGGGCACCATCATCAGCATGAAGGTGGCCATCATGACCGCCATCAGGATCTGCATCAGATAGGCCAGGAACGCGGTGAGCGCGCCGATCTGGATCTCACCGGAGTCGACCCGGGACGCGCCGAACCAGAGCACCGCGACGCTTGACACGTTGAGCACCAGCATCACGATCGGGAAGATCAGCGCCTGGAGTCGGCCGATGCGCAGCGCGGTCGCGGTCAGCTCGGTGTTGGCCACCCGGAAGCGGTCGGTCTCGTACGGCTCGCGGACGAAGGCCCGGACCACCCGGATGCCGGTGATCTGCTCGCGCAGCACCCGGTTGACGGTGTCGATCCGGGTCTGCATGAGTCGGAACCCGGGCACCATCCGGCGGATGATCAGGCCCAACGCCACGGCCAGCACAGGTACGCAGACAAGCATCAGCCAGGACAGCCCGACGTCCTCGCGCAGCGCCATCACCACGCCGCCGATGCTCATGATCGGCGCGGCCACCAGCATGGTGCAGCTCAGCAGCACCAGCATCTGCACCTGCTGGACGTCGTTCGTGTTGCGGGTGATCAGGGACGGGGCGCCGAATCGGGCGACCTCGCGGGCGGAGAAGCGGTTGACGTGCCCGAAGATGGCGCCCCGGACGTCCCGGCCGAAGCCCATCGCGGTCCTGGCGCCGAGGTAGACCGCGGCGATCGAGCAGGCGATCTGGACCAGGCTGACGAGCAGCATCCATCCGCCCGTACGCAGGATCTCGTCGGTGTCGCCGCGGGCGACGCCGCGGTCGATGATGTCGGCGTTCAGGCTTGGTAGGTAGAGCGACGCCATGGTGCCGACGAACTGGAACGCCACCACGGCGGCCAGTGGTCGGCGGTATGGGCGTAGGTAGGTGCGGAGCAGGCGGATCAGCACGGACGTCTCCCCGTTGGCGACTCGGTGTCGGACTCGCTGTCGGACTCGCTGTCCCGGTTCAACCGACGGAGGTCCCCGTCGGACATGCCGGTGATGATTTCGGTGAGGAACTCGCGGATCACCGCGCGCTTGGCCGGGTCGGCGTCGACCGACGTGAGCGGACGGTCGCTGTGGATCATGTCGATGATCGCGCGGGCGTGCTCGTGCCCCTTGTCGGTGAGCGTGAGCTGGACGGTGCGGCGGTCCTCGGGGCCGCGCCGCCGGGCGACGAATCCGTCGCGTTCCAGGGTGTCGACGATGCCGGTGAGGGTGGCCGGCCGGACGAAGCACAGCTCCGCCATGTCGCGGTGGGTGATGTCGCCGGAGCGCAGCAGGATCATCAGCACGCGCATGCCGGCGGAGGTGAGGCCGTGGTGCTCGGCCAGGTAGCGCCCCCAGTGCTGCTCGACGACGTGGCCGGCGATGGAGACGAGCCGGCCGAGCGGCGCGTGTTGCAGCGCATCGGGGAAGCGGACGAGCGGACCCATGTTCACGGGAGCCAGATTAGCCCCCAAACCATCAGGCCCCAAACTAATTTAAGGAGGGGGCCCCGGTTAACGCCTCCGGTAGAGGCGGGGGCCCTTCTTAACGCCTGACGCTCACCAGCTCACCAACTCGTCGGCAGCGGCATGCCCTCGGTGTAGCCCGCCGTGCTCTGCACGCCGACAAGTGCCCGCTCGTGAAACTCGTCCAGGCTGCGCGCCCCCGCGTAGGTGAACGCGCTGCGCACCCCGGACACGATCTCGTCGATCAGATCCTCCACGCCCGGCCGGTTCGGGTCGAGATACATCCGGGCGGTCGAGATGCCCTCCTCGAAGATCGCCTTCCGGGCCCGGTCGAACATGCTGTCCTCGGCGGTCCGCGCGCTCACCGCCCGGGACGAGGCCATACCGAAGCTCTCCTTGTAGCGCCGGCCGTCGGCATCGGTGTAGAGATCGCCGGGGGACTCGTAGGTGCCGGCGAACCAGGAACCGATCATCACGTTCGAGGCGCCGGCGGCCAGTGCCAGCGCCACGTCCCGCGGGTGGCGTACGCCGCCGTCGGCCCAGACGTGCCGGCCCAGCGAGCGGGCCGCCGCCGCGCAGTCGAGCACCGCGGAGAACTGCGGGCGGCCCACCCCGGTCATCATCCGGGTGGTGCACATGGCACCCGGGCCCACGCCCACCTTGACAATGTCGGCACCGGCCTCGACCAGGTCGCGTACCCCGTCGGCGGTGACCACGTTGCCGGCCGCGACCGGGACGGCCGGGTCGAGCTTGCGGACCGTCCGCAGCGCCTGCATCATCCGCTCCTGGTGCCCGTGCGCGGTGTCCACGACGAGCGTGTCCACGCCGGCCTCCAGCAGCGCGGCGGCCTTGCCGGTGACGTCGCCGTTGATGCCCACCGCCGCCGCGACGCGTAGCCGGCCCCGGTCGTCCACCGCCGGCGTGTAGAGCGTCGCGCGCAGCGCGCCCGCGCGGGTCAGCACGCCGATCAGGCGGCCGTCGGCGTCCACCACCGGAGCGAGCCGCCGCCGGCCCGCCGAGAGCCGCTCGAATCCGGTACGCGGGTCCGCGTCCGCCGGCACGGTGTGCAGTTCGGTGGACATCACGTGCCGGAGCTGGGCGAAGCGGTCCACGCCCACGGTGTCCGCCTCGGTCACCACGCCCATCGGCCGACCGCCCTCGTCGACCACGATCACCGCGCCGTGCGCCCGCTTGGGCAGCAGGTGGATGGCGTCGCCGACGGTGTCGGTCGGGCCGAGCGTGATCGCTGTGTCGTGCACCAGGTGCCGCTGCTTGACCCACCCGACGACGTTCGCGACGACCTCGATCGGGATGTCCTGCGGGATCACCGCGACGGCGCCCCGCCGGGCGACGGTCTCGGCCATCCGCCGGCCGGCGACGGCGGTCATGTTCGCCACCACCAGGGGAACGGTGGTGCCGGTGCCGTCGCCGGAGGACAGGTCGACGTCGAGCCGGGAGCCCACCTCGGAACGGTTGGGCGCCATGAAGACGTCGTTGTAGGTCAGGTCGTGCGCGGGGACCGCGCCATGAAGGAACCGCACCCGGCCATCATTCCCGCTCCGGGCGTTCCCCGCCGCCGCTGGTGGCCCAGACCACCCGCCGCCCGGGTGTTAAGAAGGGGCCCCGCCTCTACCGGAGGCGTTAAGCGGGGGCCCCTCCTTAACCCTCGATGGTGCAGATGGGGGCGCCTGCGGTGATGGCGGCGCCGACCTCGGCGGCCAGCCCGCTCACCGTGCCGGCCTTGTGCGCGTGCAGCGGCTGCTCCATCTTCATCGCCTCCAGCACCACGACCAGGTCGCCCTCGGCGACCGTGTCACCGTCGGCCACGGCGATCTTCACGATCGTGCCCTGCATCGGGGAAGCGAGCGTGTCCCCGCTGACAGTGGCGCCCGCCTTGCCACCACCACGGCGGGTCGGCTTGCGCGCGGCGGGCACGACTGCCGCCGTACCCGCGCCGAGGCCGGCGGGGAGGACGACCTCCAGCCGCTTGCCGCCCACCTCGACCACGACGGTCTCGCGCTCGGCCGCGCCCTCGGCGGCGTCGGCGACGGCGGTGAAGGCCGGGACGGTGTTGTCGAACTCGGTCTCGATCCACCTGGTGTGCACGGTGAACGGCTCGCTCGTGAATGCCGCGTCGCGGACCACCAGGCGGTGGAAGGGCAGCGCGGTGGCCATGCCCTCGACCACCATCTCGTCGAGTGCCCGGCGGGCCCGCTCCAGCGCCTCGGCACGGGTCTCGCCGACGATGATCACCTTGGCGAGCAGCGAGTCGAAGTTGCCGCCGACCACGTCGCCCGCGGAGATGCCGGCGTCCACCCGGACGCCGGGGCCGGTGGGCAGCCGCAGCGCGGTGACGGTGCCGGGGGCGGGCAGGAAGTTGCGGCCCGGGTCCTCGCCGTTGATGCGGAATTCGATGGCGTGGCCGCGCGGCGTCGGGTCCTCGGTGCGGCGCAGCTTCTCGCCGTCGGCGATGCGGAACTGCTCGCGGACCAGGTCGATGCCGGCGGTCTCCTCGGTCACCGGGTGCTCGACCTGGAGCCGGGTGTTCACTTCCAGGAAGGAGATGGTGCCGTCCCCGCCGACCAGGTATTCGACCGTGCCGGCGCCGTGGTAGCCGGCCTCCCGGCAGATCGCCTTGGCGCTGTCGTGGATCTGGGCGCGCTGGGCGTCGGTGAGGAACGGCGCGGGCGCCTCCTCGACGAGCTTCTGGTGCCGGCGCTGGAGCGAGCAGTCCCGGGTGCCGACGACGATGACGTTGCCGTGCTTGTCGGCGAGCACCTGTGCCTCGACGTGGCGGGGCTGGTCGAGGTAGCGCTCGACGAAGCACTCGCCCCGGCCGAACGCGGCGACCGCCTCGCGGGTGGCCGACTCGAACAGGTGGGGGATCTCTTCCATGGTGCGGGCCACCTTGAGGCCCCGGCCGCCGCCGCCGAACGCCGCCTTGATGGCGACCGGCAGGCCGTGCTCGGTGGCGAACGCGGTCACCTCGTCGGCGCCGGCCACCGGGTCGGACGTGCCGGGCACGAGCGGCGCGCCGGCACGCTGGGCGATGTGCCGGGCGGTCACCTTGTCGCCCAGGTCGCGGATGGCCTGCGGGGTGGGACCGATCCAGGTCAGGCCGGCGTCGATGACGGCCTGGGCGAAGTCGGCGTTCTCGGAGAGGAAGCCGTAGCCGGGGTGCACCGCGTCCGCGCCGGCCCGTGCGGCGACGTCGATCAGCTTGTCGATCCGCAGGTAGCTGTCCGCGGCGGTGTCACCACCGAGGGCGTACGCCTCGTCGGCGAGCGTGGCGTGCAGGGCGTTCCGGTCGGAGTCCGCGTAGACGGCGACGCTTGCCAACTCGGCGTCACGGCAGGCGCGGATGACGCGGACGGCGATCTCGCCGCGGTTGGCGATGAGAACCTTGCGCACCTTGGGGCTCCTCCCGGGAGGTCGATTTCGGGAGTGTAGCCCCGGGCCAGGGCGGCCTAACGATCGCTCAGTGTGGGATGTCGCACTGTAGTCAAGTTTGGTTATTACGCTTGTCCGATGTCGGCGACGCGGATGATGATCCTGGGGCTGGTCCGGTGGATGCAGCCGGTGCACGGTTACGACGTACGCCGTGAGCTGCTGAGTTGGAGCGCGGACAAGTGGGCCAACGTGCAACCCGGTTCGATCTATCACGCGCTGCGCAAGCTCACTGACGAGGGGCTGCTGCGGACGGTCTCGGTCGAGCAGGTGGGCGCCCGTCCGGCCCGCACCACGTACGAGGTGACGCCGAAGGGCGAGGACGAGTTCGAGACGCTGCTGCGGGCCCAGTGGTGGCAGGTCCACGAGTCGCCGGACCCGTTCGCGGCGGCGTTCTCGTTCCTGCCGGCGATGCCGCGCGAGGAGGCCGCGGCGGCGTTGCGTAACCGGGCCAACCTGTTGCGGGCCGGCGTCGAGTCGATGCGTGCGTCACTTGACTCGGACTGGGTACGCGCCCGCAAGCCGGTGCACGTGGGCTGGATGTTCGAGCTGTGGTTGGCCCGGGCGGAGGCGGAGATGGCCTGGTGCGTGCGGATCGCGGAGCGGATCGAGTCGGGGGTGTCGTATCTGCCCGCCGGGATGGAGCGCGGGGAGGGATGGACCGGCGAAGACACGAAATAATCAACGTTGACCAGAGGAGCTATATCGCGTTAGCCTCGACGCGAATCGCTTATCGGTGGCCGCGCGACGCCGGCCCGGGAGGACCAGGAGCAGAGATGATCGAGACCAGGGGGCTGCGGAAGTCGTTCCGCTCCCGCGCGGGTCGCGAGAAGAAGACCGTCGACGCGGTCCGCGGCGTCAACCTCGACGTCGCCGAGGGGGAGATCTTCGGCTTCCTCGGACCCAACGGCGCCGGCAAGACCACCACCCTGCGGATGCTCGCCACCCTCATCGAGCCGGACGGCGGCCAGGCCACCGTCGCCGGCGCCGACCTGCTCCGGGACCCGGCCGGGGTGCGCCGGCGGATCGGCTACGTGCCGCAGGGCGGCAGCACCTGGGACGACTCCAGCGCCCGCGAGGAGTTGATGCTCCAGGCCCGCCTCTACGGCATCTCCAAGGCCGAGGCGCAACGGCGGGCCACCCGCGCGCTCGATGCCTTCCAGCTCAGCGAGTACGCCGACCGCAAGTGCAAGACCTACTCGGGCGGTCAGCGCCGGCGGGTCGAGATCGCGCTCGGCATCATCCACGAGCCGAGGATCGTCTTCCTGGACGAGCCGACCACCGGCCTCGACCCGCAGAGCCGCGCGCACATGTGGGACGAGATCCGCCGGCTCCGCACCGAGGGCATGACCGTCTTCATCACCACGCACTACCTGGACGAGGCCGACGCGCTCTGCGACCGGATCGCGATCATGGACCATGGCGAGGTGGTCACGGAGGGCACCCCGACCGAGCTGAAGCGCGAGATCTCCGGCGAGGTGCTTGTCGTCGGCCTGGACGCGGCGACCACGCCCCGGGCCGCCGAGCTGCTCGACGCCGAGGCGTACGTGACGAAGCTGGAGACCGTCGACGAGGGCGGGCTGCGCCTCTACGTCGACGAGGGCGCCGTCGCCATCCCGCTGGTGCTGCGTCGCCTCGACCACGCCGGGCTGGAGCTGCGCTCGATCGAGCTGCACCGCCCCAGCCTCGACGACGTCTTCCTCACCAAGACCGGCCGCTCGCTGCGCGAGTCCTGACCCCGGGAGAACCTGTCATGAAACTCGCCCGCGACACCTGGTTGATCTTCCAGCGTCAAGTCCAGCTGCTGCTGCGCAACCCGGTCTGGCTCTTCGTCGGCGTCTTCCAGCCGGTGATGTACCTGCTGCTCTTCGCCCCGCTGCTCAAGCCGGCGCTGAACGCGCCCACGCAGGCCGCCGCGTACAAGATCTTCGTACCGGGCCTGTTGGTGCTGCTGGCCATCTTCGGCGGCCTGTTCCAGGGCTTCGGCCTGATCGCCGAGCTGCGTGCCGGGGTGATCGAACGCTCCCGGGTCACCCCGGTCAGCCGGCTCGCGCTGCTGCTCGGCCGTTCCCTGCGCGACGTGGTCTCGCTCGTCGCCCAGGCCGTCATCATCACCGTGCTGGCGCTCCTGTTCGACCTGCGTGTCTTCATCGGCTACCTGCTCCTGGCGTACCTGATGCTCGCCCTCATCGCGCTCATGACCTCGGCCGTCTCCTACGGCGTCGCCCTCAAGGTCAAGAGTGAGGACGCGCTCGCCCCGCTGATGAACACCATCGCGCAGCCGGTGCTGCTGCTCTCCGGCATCCTGCTGCCGCTCACCTACGCTCCTGGCTGGCTTCAGGGCGTGGCCAAGTGGAACCCGTTCTCCTGGGCGGTCGACGGCACCCGCGCGCTCTTCGACGGCGACCTCAGCAACGACCACGTCTGGCAGGGGCTCGGCATCATCACGGTGCTCGCCGTCGCCGGCGTCCTCTGGGCCGCCCGCCAGTTCGCCCGCAGCGTGAGATGAAAGGCGGGGCCCCCGCTTAACGCCTCCGGTAGAGGCGGGGGCCCCGCTTAACACCCCACGAGAGCTGCCTCTCACTCAAGGCGGGACGCCGGCCGGCGCCAGTAGCGTCGGGCCGGTGCCCCGCCTCACCCGTGACCGGACCACCTGGCTGACCTACGCCCAGCTCGGCCTGTGGGGCTTCTTCCTCTACGGGTTCGGCCCCGTCGTACCCCTGCTCCGCGACGAACAGGGCACCAGCGCCGCGGTGGCCGGCCTGCACAGCACCGGCATCGCGGTCGGCGCCCTGGCCGGCGGCGCGCTCTTCGCCCCGGTCGCCCGCCGCCTCGGGCGCGGCCCGGCCGTCTGGCTCGGCCTCGCCGGAGTGGCCGCCGGCGTCACCGCCCTCGGCCTGCTCCGCCCGCTGCCCGCCACCATCGCCGCCGTCGCGGTCGTCGCCACCTTCGGCATGATGGTGATCAGCGGCGTCAACGTGGTGCTCACCGCCCGGCACGGCCCCGCCGCCCCCGCCGCGCTCACCGAGGCCAACGCCGCCTGCGCCGGCATGGGCATCCTGGCGCCGCTGACCATCGGCGCCACCGTCGACGCCGGCCTCGGCTGGCGGCCGATGATGGCCGTCGAGGTCGGCCTGATCACGCTCGTCGCGCTCGCCGCCCTGACTTTCCGGGTACGCCTACCGAAGCGCGCCTCCGCTGCCGCGGCTGCCGCCCGCCCCGCCGGGGCCACGCCTGCCGTCTCCGTCCCCGACGGTCCGGCGACTGTGCCCGCGCCCGACGGTCCGGCGGCTGTGCCCGCGCCCGCCGCTCCGGCGGCCTTACCCGCGCTCGCCGGTCCGGGCACCGTCGTGGTGTCGACCGACTCCGACATCGCCCGACCGGCCGCCGGGCAGCGCGAGGTCGTGGACGGCTCGCGTTCGACCGGAACGGGAACCGCTCACGGTTCGGGACGGCTGCCGCGGGCGTACTGGATCGCCTGGGTGTTGATGTCGTTCACCGGGTCGATCGAGGTCTGCCTGTCGCTGTGGACCGCCGACGTGCTCCGGACCCACGCCGGGCTGAGTGCCGGCGGGGCGTCGGCCGCGGTCGCGGCGATCGTCTGCGGCATGTTCGTCGGCCGGGCCCTCGGCGGTCGGGTCGCGCTGCGCTGGCCACCGGTGCCGCTGCTGCTCGGCGCGCTCGCCGTCTCGCTCACCGGGTTCACGCTGTTCTGGGCCAGCCCGGTCGGCTGGCTCGCGGTCACCGGCCTGGTCGTGCTCGGCCTGGGCAACGCGCTGCACTATCCCCTGGCCATCTCCATCGCGCTCGCCGTCGCCGGCCCGGCTGCCGATCGGGCGGCGGGCTGGTCGTCGTACTCGATGGCGGTGGGTTTCGGGATCGCGCCGGTCGTGCTCGGCCGGGTGGCGGACGGCGTCGGACCGCATCTTGCCTTCCTGCTGCTGCCCGCCTTCATCGCGGTGGCCGCGCTGCTGGCCGTACGCCTCGGCCGCGCCCTGCGCCCGCCTTCTCCTGCCCCCGTTTGACCGGTTCCCGGACCGTTTGATCCACGCCATCTCGGCGAGGTGGCGGGGTCGGGCCGTTTGATCCACTCCGTTTCGGCGAGGTGGCGGGGTCCGGCGGGCTGGCATGCCGCCATCTCGGCGAACTGGCTCAGCGGACGCGGGCGAGGGTGACCCCGTCGGCGATCGGCAGCATGACGGCCTCGACGCGGGTGTCCGCGACGACCGCGTCGTTGAAAGCGGCGATCGCCCGGTCGTCCGCGTCGCCCGGAGCGAGCACCCGCCCGCCCCGGAGCGTGTTGTCGACCGCGATCACCGCGTCCGGACGCATCCGGGGCACCAGCTCATCCCAGTAGACCGGATATCCGGCCTTGTCCGCGTCGATGAACGCGAAGTCGAGGTGACGCTCCCTCGGCAGCGCACGCAGCGTGTCAGCGGCCGGCCCGATGCGCAGCTCGATCCGGTCCTGGACGCCCGCCCGGGCCCAGTACCGCCGGGCCACCCCGGTGTATTCCTCGGAGATGTCGAAGCAGGTCAGCCGGCCGCCCTCGGTCAACCCGCGAGCGATCGCCAGCGAGGACAGCCCGGTGAACGTGCCCACCTCCACCGCCTGCCGCACCCCGAGCAGCCGGGTCAGGAACGTCAGGAACGCCGCCTGTTCCGGTGCCACCTGCATGCCCGCCTCGGCCGGCAGCGCTGCCCGGGTCTCCTCGGCCAGATCTCGCACGATCTCGTCGGGGGCGGACCCGTGAGCCACCAGGTAGGCGTGCAGTTCCGGGGTCAGCGGCAACGGCTTCGTGGTCATGCCTGGACGTTAGCCGAGATGCTCGATCTCCTGGCCCCCCGGCGCGACCTTCGTCCACAGATCGATCAGGCGCAGGTCCAATTCGCCGAGAAGCCTCCGCAGCAGCGGCAGCGAGAGCCCCACCACCGTGCCCGAATCACCCTCGATGCCGGTGAGGAACGCGCCGCCCAGCCCATCGATGGTGAACGCCCCGGCCACCGCCAGCGGCTCGCCGGTCGCCACGTACGCGGCGATCTCCTCGTCACTGATGTCGGCGAAGTGCACCGTGGTCGAGGCGACGGCCTCCGCACGGGACCCGCGCGCCACATCGATCAGGCAGTGCCCGGTGTGCAGCACACCGCTGCGCCCACGCATCCGCTGCCACCGCCGGGTCGCGTCCGCCGCGTCGTCCGGCTTGCCCAGAATCTCGCCGTCGAACGCAAGCACCGAGTCGCAGCCGAGCACCAGCGTGTGCTCGCCCCGACCGGGACGCAGCCGGCCGAGCACGGCCTGCGCCTTCAGCCGGGCCAGTTCGAGGCACAGATCCTCGGCCCGGTCACTGACCACCCGTGACTCGTCGACGCCGCTGACCAGCACGTCGGGCTCGATCCCGGCGGCCTGGAGGAGCTTGCGGCGGGCGGGGCTCTGCGAGGCGAGCACGAGGCGCAACGGCACGGAGGTCGACACCCCGCCGACGCTACCGGCTGATCCTCGGCGGCGGGTCCCCGGCACGTCGATGTCGCCGCCAGATCAGATAGCCGCCGCCGGCGGCCAGCAGCACCCCGAGGGTCACGAGGCCCCGGACCGTGCCGTCGTCACGGCCATTGCCGGTCCGGGCTTCGGTCGAGGCCGGGGCCGTCACCCCGGTGGATTCAAAACCGAGCGGGGGTACGTCGGCAGTGAGCGCGGCGACCAGGTCGATGACCCCGTAGCCGTACTGGTCGTCGCGGCCCGGCGGTCCCTTGTCGATGGCGGTGGCGGTGAGCCGGTGTGCGACCTCTTCGGCGGGGAGGTCGGGATATTTGGATCGGATGAGCGCGGCGGCCCCAGCCACGATCGCAGTGGCGCTGGAGGTTCCAGTGCCCTTTGAGTACTTGCCGCCAAAGCTGGTGCTGTAGATGTCGACGGCCGGAGCGACAACATCGATCTCTGGACCGCTGACCGAAACCGCAGCGTGAAATCCCGCACGATCAATACCTCCGACCGCGATTACACCAGGTTCTACGGCCGGATATCCTACGTATGCGTCTCCGGGTCGATTTCCAGCCGCCGCGACGATAACTATATTTGCCGATAATGCATCTCGTAATGCTCGAACTAGTTTGGCGCTCGTGCCGCCACTGCTAGAGATGCTAATTATGTCTGCACCGTGGGCGATCGCATAGTCGATTCCTGTCGCTAGGTCGTCTGGCTTTCCAGTATTGGCCTCGTCTGAGGATTTGATGGGCAGTATCTTGGCTTCTGGAGCGATCCCCCTTGCGCCAATCTTATTTGACTGACCGTGAGCCGCAATTAAGCCAGCCACTCCCGTTCCATGACTATTCTCATCGAGAAATCCATTGCCGGGCGCCCCTGGTATTGTTGATGTTCCGGTCAGGAGATTGCCGCGAAGGTCTGGGTGTGGGGCAACTCCGGTATCCAATACTGCAACAATTACTCCGTCGCCCTGGCTAATGGCGTTGGCGTCGTCGGCTTTCAAGAAGCGGAGATGCCACTGATCGACTCTGATTCGTTCTCCTGGGGCAACTGGGGCTTCCTTTGCGAGATGGCCGGGCGCGACTCCACTTAAAAGTAGTAGGGCTATCGCGACTGCAGGAGTTCGATTCACCGATCGAAGCCAATTGCCGGCCCAGGGTCTATTGGCCCCTCTTCTTCAGGGGGTAGCAGCACGGGCGTCACGCCTTGGCTTGTCTGCCATGGATGGTCCAGGTCCCAGGTCGCCTCAACCTCCGGGTCGTCACGATGTTGCTTCCTCTGTCCGACCCTTGGTGTGGCCGTAGGTGAACCGCCTACGGGAAAGGCGCTTTGACCGCCATTTGGTTGAGCGAATCTTCCTGTCCCTGGCCTAGAGCCTGCGGCACCGCTTGGGGCAGTTCCTGCGCCACCTCCGCCTATTACTCCCCCTACGGGATTAACGCGCCGTGGGGTGCCCGGTGCTGGCGGGTTGATGCCCGGGCTCGATGGTGTGCCGATAAAACCATTGGGAGTTGTGGGTCGAAGAGCTTTGGATTGCGGTGGTCGGCTCGTCGGTGCTTCGCCAGGGTAGGGGTTCGGGACGAGGGGATCGGGTCGAATAGGCGGGCGGCCTGCTATGCCGTTCACTGGCGTAATTGCCGACTGTGCGCCAAACCCCGGCGCCGACGGAGAGATCACATTGTTTGGTTGGGTCGACGTTATCGGTGCTTGCGTTGCTCCGGCTCCGCCCAATATTGGCCCGGTGACCCCTGCTGCGGATGTTGGCGGCCGTGCCTCTTGAGTGGCAATTGCAGCCTTCGTCGAGAGGTGGTTGCCTGTTGGAGGTGAAACTGCAACCGGAATAATTGGTGGAATGACAGGAGGGGCCTGTCCGTATGCATCAGGGTCGTTGACTTGGCGACCGGGGCGGACTGGTGCTGGGGGGCGCTGAAGCATGACCTGGGCCTGCTGGAGTTCTCCGCTCAACCCCGTCATCAACCCGCGCGCCCGTACGTTCAACTGCTCCAGGTCGTCGTCCGTCACCGGGGGCCGTTCCGGTAGTCGGCTGCCTGCCACCGCCTTCGGGTCGGCGACGATCGCCTCGTACGCCCGCTTCTGCTGCAACTTGGTCGCGTACTCGTCGTGGAGCGGTTGCAGTCGGGTGCGGGCGCTGCCGATGGCGCGGGCGGCGGCGGCCAGCGCGTCGTAGTTCGCGGCGGCGGCGTCGTGGGTGTGTTGGACGCGTTCGATGAGCTGGTCGAGTTCGCCGACGTACGCCCGGGCGGCGGCATTGGTCTCGGGTGGCCACGCCTCGGCGAGCCCGCGTCGGTATTCCCGCAGCCGACCGAGGTGGGCGAGCGCGAGGTCGCAGACCTTGCGCCAGCCGGCGACCTGCTTCCACTGGCCGGTGGTGTCCTGGTCGTGCAGGCACGCCCACATGCTCAGCACGTCCATCAGCCGCCAGTCGGTGAGCCCGGAGGTGCGTCCGCTGCCCCGTTCGATCACGGCAGGACCACCCGGCCCTGGTCGGGGCCGGTGGGGTCGGCAAGTGGCGGGGTGGGGCGTACGACGGTGGTGGGGGGTGCGGCGAGTGCCCGTTCGACGTCGGCGACCCGGGCGGAGGAGAAGGCGTCCGCGTCGTCGTAGTGGGCGGCGATCCGGCCGGCGGCGTCGGCCAGCCGGCCGGTGGCGGGGGCCAGGTCCCACACGGCGCTGACGGCCGCTTTCTGCGTCTCGTGGTGGGCCTGCATGAACTGGACCAGCTCGATGAAGGCGTCGGCCGGGTTGGGCACCGTGGCTTTCATGTCGTCGGCGATGTAGGACAGGTGGGGCGCATAGTTGCGGGTGACCTCGTCCTGGAGCCGGTCGGCGAACTCCCTCATCTGGCGGATGTCGGCCTCGATGCCGCCGTAGTCACGCAGCCAGCCGCCTGGCCGGTTGTCCTCCGGGATCATCGGACCTCCCTGCCCGTCACCGTACGGTTTCCCAGAGTGAGGTTAATGGCTCCACTCGGATCCCGGCAGCCCCGACAGGGCTCCGTACGCGGGGAAGGTTTCAGCGGGGAAGGCCGGCGGCGCGCCACGCGCCGGGACCGGCGGCGGGCGTCGCGCCGACCGGGTGGGCGCTGCGCGTCCAGTGCGACACCGCGACGGGCGCGGCGACTGCGACCGGCCGGGTACGCACCATGATCGCGCCGACCAGAGCGGCCAGCTCCTCGGCGGTGGGCACCCCACGGACGATCCGGAACATCGGCTCTTCGGCAGACATGGACCCAAGGGTACGCGTCGTGAAGTCGACCTTCGGCAGACAGTGGCGTGCCGGCGGTGTGTGCGTCAGGGTGGCCGGGTACCGTTTCTGCGATGTCGAACGCACTTCCCCAACTCGTCGCTGACCGGTATCGGCTTCTCACGCCGCTCGGTCAGGGCGGCATGGGCCGCGTCTGGAAGGCGCGGGACGAGGTGCTGCACCGGGATGTCGCCATCAAGGAGCTGGTCCCGCCGCCCGGTCTGACCCCGGACGAGCGTCGCGAGATGCGGGAGCGCTCGCTGCGTGAGGCGCGGGCCATCGCCCGGCTCAACAACGTCAACGTGGTCCGCATCTTCGACGTGCTGCGCACCGACGGCGACCCGTGGATCGTCATGGAGTACGTCGCGTCGAAGTCGTTGCAGGACACGATCGCCGAGGACGGCCCGGTGTCGGTGGCCAAGGCGGTCGAGATCGGCCTCGGCGTGCTTGGCGCGTTGAAGGCCGCGCACAAGGCCGGCATCATGCACCGCGACGTCAAGCCGGGCAACGTGCTGCTCGGCGAGGACGGTCGGGTGGTGCTCACCGACTTCGGCCTGGCGACCATTCCGGGTGACCCGAACGTGACCCGCACCGGCATGGTGCTC
Source organism: Micromonospora sp. WMMD1128 (assembly GCF_027497235.1). Taxonomy (NCBI): domain Bacteria; kingdom Bacillati; phylum Actinomycetota; class Actinomycetes; order Micromonosporales; family Micromonosporaceae; genus Micromonospora; species Micromonospora sp. WMMD1128. The sequence continues at coordinate 5,502,592 of NZ_CP114902.1, read as the reverse complement.
GGCTCGCCGGCCTACATCTCGCCCGAGCGGGCGCGGGACGGCACGGCCGGGCCGGAGGCCGACCTGTGGTCGCTCGGCGCGACGCTCTACGCCGCCGTGGAGGGCAAGTCGCCGTACGCTCGCCCGTCGGCGATCGCCACGCTCGCCGCGCTCGCCACCGAGCCGATGCCGCCGCCGCGCAACGCGGGGCCGCTCAAGCCGGTGCTCCAGGGGCTGCTGCGCAAGGATCCGGACGAGCGGATCACCGCCGAGGTGGCGGAGCGCATGCTGCGCAAGGTCGGTGGTCGGCGGGGGGTCAAAGGCATCTCGCTGCTTGACGGCGTACGCCGGCCGGGGCCGAACGGTCCGCGCGTGCCGCGCCCGCCGCTGGTGCCGGCGCCGCGCCCGGCCGACGACCAGGTCGAGCGCGCGGCCACCTCGGCGTCCGGGGTCGCCGCGGCCGGGGGTGTGGCCGCCGCCGACCCGACGGCGAAGGTGCCGGCGCCCACCTCGGACGCCGGCCCGACCGCGAAGGTGAGCCCGCCGGTCGCCGAGCCGACGACGAAACTCGACGCGGACCGGCAGGCCGACGCGAGCCGGCAGGTCGACGAGACGCGGGTGGGCGGCGTCGATCCGGCGCTCGACGAGACCCGGCTCGACGGTGAGCCGGTGGCCGCCGCCCCTGCCCAGCGCTCGGCCCCGGTCAGCCCGGCCCCGGTCAGTCCGGCCTCGGGTGACTCCGTTCCGGTCAGCCCGGCGCCGGTCAGCCCGGCGCCGACGACCGGCCGGGCGACGGTGCTGCCGGGGGTCAAGGCGCCGAACCGGCGGAACCTGCTGATCGGCGCGCTCGCCCTGGTGCTGCTTGTCGGCCTGGCGGTGGCCGTGCCGCTGCTCAACAACGGCGACGACGACGGTGACGGCGGCAAGCCGTCGGCCGGTTCCTCGGTGGCGTCGGCCGTCCCACCCGCAGCCAGCGACAGCGCATCGCCGAGCGCCAGTGCCAGCGCGTCCCCGAGCAGTTCGTCGCCCAGCGCGACGCCGTCGGCGAGCCCGTCGGCGTCGGCCTTCGCCCTGCCGACCGGTTGGCGCTACTACACCGGCTCGAACGGCTTCAAGGTGCCGATCCCGAACGGCTGGCAGGCCCGGCCCGGCAACAACCAGGTCGTGCTCTACGAGGTCGGCGGCGCCAAGCGGGTCCTGTTCATGCAGTGGACGTCCAAGCCGGAGAAGGACGCGTACGCCGACTGGAAGAGCAAGGAGTCGTCCCGGCACAACTACGTGAGCAACTACGAGTTGGTGGGCATCACGCGCTGCAACGGCTACTACCGCACCTGCGCCGACTGGGACTGGCTGGAGACGCGCAACGACGGCACCCGCTTTCACGTGCGTAACCGCGGCGTGGCGACGGCAAGCAACCGGGGGTACGCGCTGCGTTGGGAGGTGCCGGCGAAGGACTGGGAGGCAAACCTCGGTGCCTTCGACGTCATCACCAGGGGCTTCGTGCCGGACCGGGAGAACTGACGCCCGGTAATCCCGCCGTCGCCCAACTCGTTGGCATGACTTTCCGTAGCGGGGGGTATGGATACCCCTGACGACGGAAGGAGGTGCGACATGGGTTACCGACGCAGGGACACCGGCCCTCGGCTGGCACTGTGGATGCTCGTCGCGCTCGGCGACGCCGTCCTGCTCCTGATTTCCGCCGGCATGTCCGCGCCGGTCGCGGTCCTCGGTGTCCTCATCCTCACCGTCGCGGGCGTCGCGGCGTGGCGCTGGACCCGCCGGCCCGCCACGGTTCCCGTCCCGACCGGCACGCGCCGCCGCGCCTGAGCCGGGACCAGACGGTACGACGACAGCGGGATCGCCTCGACACGAGGCGATCCCGCTGCGAAGCCGTGTCCGTCAGGTGTTGTTGGCCAGGGCGATCAGCCGGCTGCGGTCACCGTTCCAGTAGTTGCGGTCGACGTTGCCGCTGATCCCGGAGACGCTGCCGGTGCTCGTGTACTGCCAGAAGCTCCACACCGGCGCGCCGGCCGGCAGGGTGCCGGGCGAGCTGGCCCAGCGGGCGAGCCACAGCGGGTGGTTGGCCCACGGGCCGGTCCAGCTTCCGGTGCACTGGTTCCACCAGCTCGCCGTGGTGTAGATGACCGCGTACCGGCCGGTGCGGGAGCGGTAGGTGTTGAGGAAGTCCTGGATCCAGTTGCGCATGCCGGTGGTGCTCAGGCCGTAGCAGGTGCCACCGCTGTACGGGTTGGCCTCGACGTCAAGCGCGGCAGGCAGCGTACGGCTGTCGGCGGACCAGGCGCCGCCGTTGCTGGCCAGGTAGTTGGCCTGGGTGGAGCCGGCGGAGATGTTCGGCCGGGCGAAGTGGTAGGCGCCCCGGATCACCCCGGCGTTGTAGGCGTTCACGTAGTTCGCGTTGAAGCTCGAGTCCTTGTAGCTGGTGCCTTCGGTGGCTTTGATGTAGGCGAACTGGATGCCGGCGTTGCGCACGCTGGTCCAGTTGATGCTGCCCTGGTAGTGGGAGACGTCGACGCCGGGCGTGGTCGCGGCGGCGGCCGGTCCGCCGGTCGCCACGAGGGCCGCAGCCGCGGTGGCGGCCACGGTCAGGCCGGTCGCGAGCAGCCGGCGTACGGAGAGTCTGGTACGGGCCATGGTGTGCCTCCAGAGGACGTCACTGATTGACGCTCATCTTTGGAGGTTAGTGCCCTAGATCGCAATAGGGAGCAAGAAAATTTTCATCCGTTCACCGGAGGTCTCCCGGGTCCATGGCCCACCGAAACGGCTCGGTCACGCTCAGCGTCTCGCCGGCCTTCGCCACCCCGTCCTCGACGTAGTGCCCCCCGTCGAGCCGGTGCAGCCGCAGCAATTGGCTGTCCCCGTCCTGCTCGACCAGCAGATACCACGGAATTCGGGCCACCGCGTAGAGCTGCATCTTGACCACCCGGTCGGCACCGGCGTTACCGGGCGAGACGATCTCGCAGATCAGTTTCACCTCGCCCGCTTCCACCACCGCGCCTTCGTCGTCGGTGTCGGCGACAACGACGTCGGGGATGACTATGCGGTCGACGCCGAGCCGAACATTGACCGCCTCGAACACCAACAGCCCGAGTGGCCGCGCGGCCCGGCGCAGGCTGTCCACGAGATTCCAGGAGACCAGTTGATGCCTCTTGCTCGGAGCAGGGCTCACGATGAGGCTCCCGTCGAGCAGTTCGATGCGGTCGTGGTTGTCACCCAGCGCGAAATAGTCGGCCTCGGTCAACGGCTCAACGTGCGATCTCGGCGGCTCCCACGGAGCTGCGCTCATCGACCTCACCTCCGTTCCGGCGCCTCGTCCGATCAGTCTCACACTCTATGAGACTCGGCCGGTCGAACGACACGGCTCGGCCCGGTAGGCTCCCCGCCCATGCCCCTGATCGACGGCCTCACCACGCTCTGGGACACGTTGCTGAGCGCCCAGCCGGACCCGCCGCCGCTGCTTGTGGTGCTCACCGCGGTGGTAGCGCTCGCCGTGGTCGCCGCCCGGGTGCCCTGGCGGATCGCCCGCAACGCGGTGACCATCGCGCACGAGGGCGGCCACGCGCTTCTGGCGCTGCTCACCGGCCGCCGACTGCACGGCATCCGGCTGCACTCGGACACCTCCGGGCTGACCCTCTCCGCCGGCCGACCCACCGGGCCGGGCATGATCCTCACGCTTGTCGCCGGGTACGTCGCCCCGTCGTTGCTCGGTCTCGGCGGCGCGTGGCTGCTGGCCGGCAACCGGATCACCCTGCTGCTCTGGCTGGCGGTGGCGCTGCTGCTGGCCATGCTGCTGCTGATCCGCAACCTCTTCGGCGCGCTGTCGGTGCTCGTCACGGGCGGCGTCGTGCTCGCCGTGTCCTGGTACACCTCGCCCCAGGTGCAGGCCGTGTTCGCCTGGACCTCGATCTGGTTCCTGCTGTTCGGCGGCGTACGGCCGGTGTTCGAGCTGCGCCGCCAGCGCAGCCGGGGCCGGATGCCGGAGTCGGACGCCGACCAGCTCGCCCGGCTCACGCCGTTCCCGCCGCTGTTCTGGGTGGGGCTGTTCCTGCTGGTCAGCCTCGGCGCGTTGCTGGCCGGTGGGCTGCTGCTGACCGGCCCGATCCTCGCCGACTCCGGCCTCACCGGCTGACCCGTCCCGCACCGGCTCCGCCGCCCCCGGCCGTCGCGGCACCCGCCGTCGGCACACCCACGGTCCCGAGCGGCACGCGCCCGGGGGAGGCAGAATCGGACGGGTGCGATACGTGATCATCGGAGCGGGCGCGGTTGGCGGCACCATCGGCGTACTCCTGGCCGAGGCCGGCCGGGACGTGACGCTCGTGGCCCGCGGCGCGCATCTGGACGCGCTGCGTGAGCGGGGGTTGACGCTGCGGCGGCCCGACGGCACGGTGACCGCCCGACCGCCGGCGGTGGCCGGGCCGGACGGTCCGCCGCTGCCGGCGGACACCGTGCTGGTCCTCACGGTCAAGTCGCAGGACACCGTCGCCGCGCTGGCGACCTGGGTGGACGCCCCGGTCGAGGGCGGCGGGACGGCGGGGGAACGGCTGCCGGTGGTGCTCGCCCAGAACGGCGTGGCGAACGAGACGGCCGCGCTGCGCCTCTTCGCCCGCGTGCACCCGGTCTGCGTGTGGCTGCCCGCCACCCACCTGGAGCCGGGTGTGGTGGTCGCCAACGGGCACCCGCATCCGGGCATGCTGCACCTCGGGCGCTACCCGACCGGCGCGGACGACACCAGCCGGGCGGTCGCCGCCGACCTGACCGCCGCCGGTTTCGTCGCCCCGGTCCGCGACGACGTGATGCGCTGGAAGTACGGAAAACTCCTGGCCAACCTCGGCAACGGCCTCCAGGCGCTGCTCGGTCCGCACGTGCCCGAGCACCTGTCGCAGCGGGTACGCGCCGAGGGCGAGGCGGCGCTGGCCGCCGCCGGCATCCCGCACACCGCCCGGGAGGAGGAGGCCGCCGAACGCGGCGACCTGGTGTCGCACCGGCCGGTCGATGGCGAGTCGCGGTCCGGCGGTTCCACCTGGCAGAGTCTGGCCCGGGGCGCCGGCTCCGCCGAGGCCGACCACCTCAACGGCGAGATCGTGCTGCTCGGCCGCCTGCACGGGGTGCCCACCCCGGTCAACGCGGCGGTGCAGGTCGCGGTGCGCCGGGCGGTCCGGGAGCGGATCCCGGCCGGCGGCTTCCCGCCGGGCGAGCTGGAGAAAATGGTCGGCTGACCGCGCAACCGCATCCGGTACGCCAGGCGTCTCCCCTGCGACCGCCCCGGGGGAGGTAACAGCGTGTCGGACGTCGACGGGTTCGACGAGTTCTACCGCGGCAGCCGACAACGGCTGCTCGGCTTCGTCTACGTGCTCACCGGCAACCTCGCCGAGGCGCAGGACGCCGTGCAGGAGGCGTACATCCGGGCCTGGCAGCGGTGGCCGACGGTGCGCGGGTACGACGACCCGGAGGCCTGGTTGCGGGTGGTGGCCAGCCGGATCGCGGTGAGCCGGTGGCGCAGCCTGCGCAGCCGGGCCCGGGCCTACCTGCGGCACGGGGCCCAGGAGAGCGTCCCCGCCCCGAACACGGACACGGTCGAGGTGGTGGCGGCGTTACGACGGCTGCCCGAGGAGCAACGCACCGCCATCGCGCTCTACTACCTGCTCGGCATGCCGGTCGCCGAGGTGGCCCGGGAGACCGAGGCGCCGGTCGGCACGGTCAAGGCGCGGCTGTCCCGGGGGCGCACCGCGCTCGCGGAACTGCTCGCGGTCGTGGATCTGGAGGAGCCCGCCGATGCGTGACGACGACCTGACGTTCATCGAGGCGGTCCAACGGGACCTGCACACCGTCCGCTGGGCGGAGCCGGCCGAGCTGCGGGCCCGCGCTCGGCGGCGCAGCCGGCGTACGGCGGTCGCGGCGGCCGTGGCGGTGCTGGCGCTCACCTCCGGGGCCGCGTTCGTGGCGAGCCGAGGCGCCACCGTACCGGCGTCGGCACCGGCCGCGGCCAGCCCGTCGGCACCCGCCTGGATCGCCGCCGAGGTGCCCGCCGAGGCGCTGCTGCAACCGGTGGACCTGCGGCCGGCCATCGCGAGGCCGTGGAACGAGGCAGGTCTGGGCGAGGAGATCCGCCTGGACCAGATGCTTGAGGTCTGCCGGAAGGACCAGGGGCTGGTGACGCGGTGGGAACAGTCCCGATACTCGCGGTCGGTGGCCATCGTCCGGGAGCGCCCGGGCGGGGTCGACAAGCGGGAGGGTCAGGTGCTCGCCATGCAGGACCTCTACCGGGTGCCGCCGGACCGGGCCGATCACCTCTTCGACGGACTGCCCGCGCTGCTCGGGCCGTGCCGGCAATGGCGGTCGAGCGGACCCACGGCGTGGCGGGGCACGACGATCACCGCGGAGGTCGTCCACTCCTGGCAGGAGGTCGACCGCGACTTCGCCGGCGACGAGTCGGTGCTGGTGCGCCACACGGTCGGCCAGGCGCGCAACCTGGACACCGGCGCGCCGCTCGATGACCGTACGTCCGTCACGGCCCAGGCGGTGGTCCGGGTCGGCGATCTGGTGAGCGTGCTGCGGTACGGGTCGGACGGCAGCGAGTCGCAGTTGCGGGACCTGGCCCGGGTGGCGGCCGAGCGGATGTGTGTCGCCGCCAACCCCGGCTGCTGAGCCCGGCCGTGTTAAGAAGGGCCCCCGCCTCTACCGGATGCGTTAAGCGGGGGCCCCTCCTTACACCTACAGGGGAATGTTTCCGTGCTTCTTCGGGGGCAGCGTCTCGCGCTTGGTGCGCAGCACCCGCAACGCCCGGACGATCTGGGTGCGCGTCTCGTGCGGCGGGATCACCGCGTCGACGTAGCCGCGCTCCGCCGCGATGTACGGGTTGGCGAGCGTGTCCTCGTACTCGGCGATCTTCTCGGCCCGCACCGCCGCCGGGTCGTCCGCGTTCGCCAACTCCGAGCGGTAGAGGATGTTCACCGCGCCCTGCGCGCCCATCACCGCGATCTGCGCGGTCGGCCAGGCGAAGTTCAGGTCCGCGCCGAGGTGCTTGGAACCCATCACGTCGTACGCGCCGCCGTACGCCTTGCGGGTGATCACGGTGACCTTCGGGACGGTGGCCTCGGCGTACGCGTAGATGAGCTTGGCGCCGCGGCGGATGATGCCGTCCCACTCCTGCCCGGTGCCGGGCAGGAAGCCTGGTACGTCCACGAACGTCAGCACCGGCACGTTGAACGCGTCGCAGGTGCGGACGAACCGGGCCGCCTTCTCCGACGCGGCGATGTCGAGCGTGCCGGCGAACTGCATCGGCTGGTTGGCCACCACACCCACCGGGCGTCCCTCGACCCGGCCGAAGCCGACCACCATGTTCTGCGCGTACAACGGCTGGACCTCGAGGAACTCGCCGTCGTCGAGCACGTGCTCGATCACCCGGTGCATGTCGTACGGCTGGTTCGCCGAGTCCGGGATCAGCGTGTCCAACTCCCGGTCGTCGTCGGTGACCGCCAGGTCCGCAGGGGCGTCGAACACCACCGGCTCGTCCAGGTTGTTCGACGGCAGGTACGACAGCAGCGCCTTGACGTAGTCGACCGCGTCCTCCTCGTCCGTGCCGAGGTAGTGCGCGTTGCCGCTGCGGGAGTTGTGGGTGCGGGCGCCGCCCAGCTCCTCCATGCCGACGTCCTCGCCGGTGACCGTCTTGATCACGTCCGGGCCGGTGATGAACATGTGCGAGGTCTGGTCGACCATCACGGTGAAGTCGGTGACCGCCGGCGAGTAGACCGCGCCACCCGCGCACGGGCCCATGATCAGGGAGATCTGCGGGATGACGCCGCTGGCCCGCACGTTGCGGAAGAAGATCTCGCCGTAGAGGCCGAGCGACGCGACGCCCTCCTGGATCCGCGCGCCGCCGGAGTCGTTGATGCCGACCACCGGGCAGCCGATCTTCATGGCCAGGTCCATCAGCTTGACGATCTTCTCGCCGAACACCTCGCCGAGGGAGCCGCCGAAGACGGTGAAGTCCTGTGCGAAGACGCAGACCTGCCGGCCGTCCACGGTGCCGTAACCGGTCACCACGCCGTCGCCGTACGGGCGGGTCCGCGCCAGGCCGAAGTTGGTGGAGCGGTGGCGGGCGAACTCGTCCAGCTCGACGAAGGAGCCCTCGTCCAGGAGCAGTTCGATCCGCTCCCGGGCCGTCTTCTTGCCCCGAGCGTGCTGCTTCTCGACCGCGCGCGCCGACCCGGCGTGCACCGCCTCGTCGACCCGTCGCTCCAGGTCCGCCAGCTTGCCGGCGGTCGTGTGGATGTTGGTGCCGGTCTCGGTAGTCACCCGTGGAATATAACGATGGTTCAGGTGAGTGATGCTGTGCAGTGCGCCTCACCCGGGGCCGTAGGCTGGCGGAATGCCCGGCTCGCCGTACACCGATCTGGATCGCCCGCCGCTGTCGGCGGCCCGGTTGCGGCGCGCGCTCGTCGCCCCGCACGGGCCCTGGCGCCGGCTGGAACTGGTCGCGGAGACCGGCTCGACGAACGCCGACGTGGTGGCCGCGGCGCGGGCCGGCGAGCCGGAGGGCCTGGTGGTGGTCGCCGAACGGCAGACCGCCGGCCGGGGTCGGCGCGGCCGGATCTGGCAGTCGCCGCCGCGCGCCGGCATCGCCGCGAGCGTCCTGCTCCGGCCGGGCGAGGCGGTCGCCGAACGGGGCTGGTCGCCGGTGCACGCGACCGGGTACGGCTGGCTGCCGCTGCTCGCCGGCGTCGCGCTCGTCGAGGCGGTGCGGCTGCTGGCCGAGCTGGACGCCCGGTTGAAGTGGCCCAACGACCTGCTCGTCGACGGCGCGAAGTGCGCCGGGGTGCTGGCCGAGGCGGTGCCCGGCGACGGGGCCGCCCAGCCGCCCGCGATCGTGGTCGGCATCGGCCTGAACGTGACCCTGCGCGCCGGTGAGCTGCCGGAGAACCCGACCGGCCTGCCGGCCACCTCGCTCAAACTCGCCGGCGCCACCGCCACCGACCGGGATCCGCTGCTGCGGGCGTTGCTGCGTGCGCTCGCCGACTGGTACGAACGTTGGCGCGACGCCGAGGGCGACGCGGTGGCCAGCGGGCTGCGCGAGGCGTATCTGGCGGGCTGCGCCACGATCGGCCGTCAGGTGCGGGTGCTGCTGCCGGACGGCCGTGAGGTGCACGGCACCGCCACCGGCGTGGACCCCGACGGCCAGCTCCAGGTCGACGCGGCCGGCGAGACGCTCCGTCTCGCCGCCGGCGACGTCCTCCACCTGAGGTGAAAGGCGGGGCCCCTTGTTAACGCTTCCGGTAGAGGCGGGGCCCCCTTTTAACACCCCCGCCCCGGGTAGCCGCCCGCGCGGCCGATGCCGCCGGGGTGCGCTGACCAGTTACGGTCAGCGCGTCCGGTTCTGCGAGGAGGTTGGCAGTGGCGTTTCCCGAAGACGTGCTCACCGAGGACGAGCACGTCGTGTTGCACCTGCACCCGCACTGGAAGGCCGTCATCCGGCCGATCCTGGTGCTGGCGCTCACCGTCGTGGCGCTGGTCGCCGCCTGGATCCTGCTGCCCGATGGTGACGGCGGCACCATCGCGCTCTACACCATCGCCGGGCTCGGCGTGGTGCTGGTCCTGTGGTTGGGCCTGTGGCCGTTCCTGGTCTGGCGCACCACGCACTACCTCTTCACGAACGAGCGGGTGCTCCTTCAGGAGGGGGTGTTCTCCCGGCACCGGCGGGACCTGCCGCTGACCCGGATCAACGACCACGCGATGAGCCAGCGTTTCGTGGAGCGGATGCTCGGGTGCGGCACGTTGACCATCGAGTCGGCCGGCGAGCGGGGCCAGTCGGTGCTCGCCGACGTGCCGCACGTGGACCGGGTGCAGACGAAGCTCTACGAGCTGGTCGAGGCCCAACACGACAAGCACAGCCTGGGCGACGACGAGATGCGCGACATCCTGGCCGACATGGCCGAGGGCAAGTCGCTGCGCGACCCGTCCTGACCCTGCCGGGTCGCCGGAGCGGGGGCGAGGGTCGTCAGCGGCGGGCGCGGCGAGGTCGGAGCTCGGCGGCGAGTTCGGCGTCCAGGTTGGCGCCGACCGCGCCGCCGAGGGCGTCGGCCGGTGCCGTCCGGCCCTGCGGCGGGGCGTAGTCGCCCGCCGGGCGGCCCGTGCCCAGGGGCGGCTCTTCCTCCTCCAGCTCGCTGACGGACTCGGCCAGCTCGGCCACCGGGTCCATCTCGGCGACGTTGTCCCACTCGTCCCGGGGCACCGCGTGCCAGGTCTCCTCGGCGTGCTTGGGCACCGGCTGGAACACGAACGTCCGGTAGGACCAGAAGCGGAACAGGGTGGCCAGCAGGACGCCGATCGTCTTCGCCACGTTCAGCGCCAGCAGGCCGTGCACGCCGAGGCCGTACTTGGCCAGGGCCAGGACGCCCAGTTCGATGATCAGGCCGGCGCCGTTGAACACGAAGAAAAGGGCGTATTCGCGCCTCAGCGCGGATTTCGGCCGATCCCGGTACGTCCAGTGCCGATTCATCAGATACGACGTGATCATCGCCACGACGGTCGCGATCGCCGTCGCCTTGAGCTGACCGTCCCGGAAAATCGTGAGCGCCAGCGCATTGAACACCGCGTAATTGATGACGGTGTTGATGCCGCCGACGATGCCGAATTTGGCCGCCTCGCGGATGAACTTCTGCCAGCGCTCGGGCAGCAGACGGACTCCAGGCATGCGGAACACCTTAGGGCAGTGGGCAGGGCCGGCTGGGCCCAGCGGGTCGGGATGGGCGGTGGGTCACGCCCCGGACTCTCGATCGTGGCTCGGTGCCGGAACGGGGAGAGTTCCCGCCTCGACGAAGACGAACCGTCGGTACGACCAGAACCGGAACAGCGTGCCCAGGCCGGTGCCGACGATGAAGCTGGCGATGTTGTCGGCCAGCGGCGTCTGGAACACCTCCGGCCAGAGCGCTCCCAGGCCGTAGTGACTGATCGCCAGGCAGGCCACCGCGATGCCGAGACCCACCGCGTTGAAGAAGAAGAACAGCGCGTACTCGCGGGCGGGATGGGAACGCTGTCGGTGCCGCCAGGTCCAGAACCGGTTGCCGACGAAGGCGACGGTCGCGGCGATCACGGTGGAGATGGTCTTGGCAGCCAACGGGGGCATGCCGCGACCGCTCGCCAGGTAGTTGAAGAGCGCGAAGTCGACGAGGAACGCGAAGCCGCCGACGGTGGCGAACTTGCTCAACTCGTGGATGAGGTGACCGAAACGGTGGAGCAGGGCTCCGATCGGACCCCGGCGGGTCGGTGGAGCCCCCGGTTGATCCCCGGTCATCGTCGTGGCCACTCGCAGAGAGTACCGGTTGGTCCTGAACGAGACCGACCGCAACGGCGAGTCGCCCGGCGGGAACCTCGCGGCCGTCGCCTCCGCCGGCCGCCGCTGCCCCGGCATCCCCCCGCGTGATCCGCCGGTCCGTGAGCTGAGCGTAACCGACGGTACGAATGCGGAGAACGTGTTCCGCTCCGGCGCCGGGAAGGTTCACCGCAGGATTTGCGTGAAACTGCGCGCGAAAGCGGGTATCAGATCGTGAAGCCGCAGCGTGGGCGTACCTTGTGCAGTTCTTCACAACCAGTCCCACTGACTGGGGACGCAGCCCGGTTTACGCTGAGTCCAATCCCAGGTTTCCACGACGGCGGCGCTCTTGCCCGCCAGAACTCGTGCATCCCATAGATCGGTCAGCGTCGACCACAAGGAGATGTGACATGGTTGCTCCGGCTGTTGTGCGGGGTATCGATCAGGCCCCGACGTCCCACCCGAAACTGCTCGCCTGGGTCCGTGAGGTCGCGGAACTGACCACCCCGGAGCGGGTGGTCTGGGTGGACGGTTCCGACGAGGAGTGGCGTCGCCTCACCGACGAGCTCGTCTCCAGCGGCACCCTGATCCGGCTGAACCCCGAGAAGAAACCCAACTCGTTCTACGCGCGGACGGACCCGACGGACGTCGCCCGGGTCGAGGAGCGCACGTTCATCTGCTCCGTCGACGAGGCGGACGCCGGCCCCACGAACAACTGGATGGCGCCGGCCGAGATGAAGCGGACGATGACGGAGTTGTACCGCGGCAGCATGCGCGGGCGCACCATGTACGTCATCCCGTTCTGCATGGGTCCGGTCGAGGCGGAGAGCCCCATGTTCGGCGTCGAGATCACCGACAGTCCGTACGTGGTCGCCTCGATGCGGATCATGACCCGGATGGGGTCGTCGGTCCTGGCGGCGATGGGCGACGACGCCGACTTCGTGCACGCGCTGCACTCCATCGGCGCCCCGCTGGCCCCCGGCCAGCAGGACGTGGCCTGGCCGTGCAACGAGACCAAGTACATCTCGCACTTCCCGGAGACCCGGGAGATCTGGTCCTACGGCTCGGGCTACGGCGGCAACTCGCTGCTCGGCAAGAAGTGCTACTCGCTGCGGATCGCCAGCGTGATGGGGCGCGACGAGGGCTGGCTGGCCGAGCACATGCTGATCCTCAAGATCACCTCGCCGGAGGGCAGGGTCTACCACATCGCCGGTGCCTTCCCGTCGGCCTGCGGCAAGACCAACCTCGCCATGCTGGAGCCGACCATCCCGGGCTGGAAGGTCGAGACCATCGGCGATGACATCGCCTGGATGCGCTTCGGCCAGGACGGCCGCCTCTACGCGATCAACCCGGAGTACGGCCTGTTCGGCGTCGCGCCCGGCACCGACTGGAAGACGAACGCCAACGCCATGCGGACGCTCGACCGGGGCAACTCGGTCTTCACGAACGTGGCCCTCACCGACGACGGCGACATCTGGTGGGAGGGCATGGGTGAGCCGCCGGCGCACCTGGTCGACTGGAAGGGCAACGACTGGACGCCGGAGAGCGAGAACCTCTCCTCGCACGCGAACAGCCGGTTCTGCACCCCGATCACCCAGTGCCCGATCCTGGCCGAGGACTACTACGACCCGAACGGCGTGCCGATCGACGCGATCCTGTTCGGCGGCCGGCGGCGCGACACCGTTCCGCTTGTCACCGAGGCGCGGGACTGGGTGCACGGGGTCTACATGGGCGCCACGCTCTCCTCGGAGACCACGGCTGCCGCCTCCGGCGCGGTCGGCGTGGTGCGCCGCGACCCGATGGCCATGCTGCCGTTCATCGGCTACCACGCCGGTGACTACTTCCGGCACTGGATCGAGATGGGCAAGGGCACCGACGGCGACGAGGCCAAGCTGCCCAAGATCTACTACGTCAACTGGTTCCGCAAGGACGCCGAGGGCAGCTTCCTCTGGCCGGGCTTCGGCGAGAACTCCCGCGTGCTCAAGTGGATCATCGAGCGGCTGGAGGGCCGGGGTGAGGCGGTGGAGACCCCGATCGGCATGGTGCCGGCGCAGGACGCGCTCGATGTCGACGGCCTCGACATGACCCCGGAGGACGTCCGGATCGCCCTGAAGGTCGACCCGGAGGAGTGGCGCCGGGAGTTGCCGCTGGTCACCGAGTGGTTCGAGAAGTTCGGCGACAAGCTCCCCGGCGTGCTCTGGGCCGAGCTGGACGCGCTGCGCGCGCGGCTGGACGCGGAGCCGCAGAAGTAGCAGGTGTGTAGGTTGCCCGTGCCGGGCAACATCGGATGCCATGAGGACGGCCGTCGAACCTGTCGAGGTCCGGCGGCCGTCCGCCGTCCGGGCGCTGACCACGCTGCTCGCCGTGACGGCGGCGGCCACCGTCGTGGTCGAGCTGCTCAATTACTGGTACGCCCCGGAGCAGGAGTTCGGTCTCGCGGTACGCACCGGCTGGGCGATGCTCCGGTCGTTGGGCTTCCTGATCCTGATCGGGCACGTCAACCGGGGTCGGGTGGCGGCCCGGCCGTTCGGGTTGATCCTGGCCGTGACCACTGTCTTCGCGGTGGGCCGGCTGATCGTGCCGCGGGCGGGCGTGCCCGCGCTGCCCGGCCTGGTGGGTTTCGCCGCGCTCACCGCGCTCTGCGTCGCCGTGGTGGTGCTGCTCTACCGCTCCGAGGCGGTCCGGGGGCACCTGGTCCGGCACCGCAAGGGCCTGGTCGTCGAGGGCGGGACGATCGCCTGGCGCGAGGTGGCGCCGAAACGCCCGCAGGCGAACGGCTGGCTGCTCACCGCCCGGGTCGCGGCGTTCACCTACAGCCCGCTGATGCTGGTGCCGGCGCTGGTCGCGACCGGTTCACTGCTGGACGGCCGGCTCGTCGCCGTGCCGGTGGTGTTGGCCTGGATCGGCGCCGGCATCGCGGCCAGCTACGCGGTGCTCCTCTGCACCGCGTTCCTGCTGCGCGGGAAGGGCTGGGCCCGCCGCGCGCTCGTGGTGGTGACGCTCGGCGTACTCGCGCTCGACCTCCCGCTCTGCTGGTGGCTGCTCGGCTCCGACGGCCTGGTCCGCGACGGTGCCCCGCTGCTGACCGCCGCCGCCCTCTGCCTGTACTCCCTACACCGCTCCACCCCCTGACCCGCCCCCACCCGCCCCACCCCCACCTCGTCGATCAAGGAGTTTGCGTCACGCCGCTCCCGCCCCGGGACGCAAACTCCTTGATCACCCCGCTGGCCGGGCCGGGCCGGGTCTGAGTCTGGGGCCGGGTGGTTGCTGCCGGGTGGTGGTCTGTGAGTGGGCTGTCGGGGGGCTCTGCGCGTCGGCGGCGACAGTGGAGCCCCTGCATCGCCAACGTCATGAACGCCGGACCGGGCCGAGATGACGCCCGGAGACCGCGTGCGTGGTTCGCCGCCGCCATCAGCCCCTCAGTGCCAGCCCTTCCAGGGGCATCACCCTTCAGCGCCCCGGTCAGTTTCGCAGATCTTGGACTTGCAGCACCTCCGATATCACCCCGAAACCGACATGTCGTGGCACCACAAGTCCAAGATCGACGAACACGGCCGCCCCAAGCCCGCCCTCACGGAGAACAGGCCGGTGATCATGAAGTTGACCGCCGTGTTGATCTCTGCTGATGCCGTCAACTTCATGATCATCAAGGTGGGCGTGGGGAGTGGGGTGGGCGTGGGGAGTGGGGTGGGCGTGGGGAGCGGGGTGGGTGGGGGGAGCGGGGGAGGATGTGGGGATGGGTGGTGGTGGGGTGTGGGATGTGGTTGTGGTGGGGGCGGGGCCGGCCGGGGCCGCTGCCGCGATCGCCGCGCGCCGGGCCGGGGCGGAGCGCGTCCTGCTGCTCGACCGGTACGACTTTCCCCGGGACAAGGCGTGCGGGGACGGGATCGCCGCCCACGCGTTGGACGTCCTCGCCGAGCTGGGGGTGACCGGCGTGGTCGACGGGTACGCGCCCCTGCCGGCGCTGCGCCTGGTCGGCCCCGGCGGCGGCACGGTGGCCCGGGCGCTGCCCCGACCCGCGTACACGGTGCCCCGGCGGGTGTTCGACGCGCGCCTGGTCCGGGCTGCGGTCGAGGCCGGGGCGGAGCTACGGCGGCACGCCGTCCGCCGGGTGGAGGTGCACGCCGACCGGGTGGTGCTGGATGGGGAGCTGGCCGCGCGGGCGGTCGTCGGTGCGGATGGCGCCGGTTCGGTGCTGCGCCGGACGCTCGGGCACCAGGTGAACCCGGATCGGCATCTCGCCCTCGCCATCCGGGGGTACGCGCCCGCGCCGCCCGGCCCACTCACTCCCGGCCCACTCACTCCCGGCCCACTCACTCCCGGCCCGCTCACCCGGTCCGGCTGGTCCAGCCCGTCCGGCTGGTCCAGCCCGTCCGGCTGGTCCAGCCCGTCCGGCTGGTCCAGCCCGTCCGGCTGGTCCAGCCCGCCCAGACCGCCTGAGCAGCCCGAGCAGCCTGAGCAGCCCGAGCAGCCCGAGCAGCCCGAGCAGCTCATCGTCACGTCGGCGGCGCGCTGGCCCGCGTACGCCTGGGCCTTTCCGATCGGCGACGGGCGCGCGAACGTCGGGTACGGGGAGGTGCTGCGCGGCGAGCCGCTGACCCGCGCGCACCTGCTGGACCGGATGGCCGCGCTCCTGCCCGGCGTCGATCCGGGCACGGTGACCGACCTGCGGGCGCACCACCTGCCGCTCTCGACCCACCGGCCGGCGCCGGGCCGGGGCCGGGTGCTGTTGGCCGGCGACGCGCTGTCGTTGATCAACCCGTTCACCGGCGAGGGCATCTTCTACGCGCTGCGGTCCGGCGCGTTGGCCGGGACGGCGGCGGCCGTCGCGCCCGCCGACGCGGCCCGCCGGTACGCGGTCATGCTGCGTGCCCGGCTCGGCACCCACCTGCGGCACAGTTCGGCGGCGGCGTGGCTGGCCCGGCGGCGGTGGGTGGTGGACGCGGCGGTCGGCGCGGCCGGCCGGGACGAGCGGGTCTACCGGACGGTGGTGGAGTTGGGGCTCGGCGACGGCCGGCTGGACGCCCGCACGTTGGCCGCGATCGCCGCCGCCGTGCCGCGTCCGCGTCCGGCCACGTGACCGGGCGCGATCGCCGCCGCCGTGCCGCGTCCGCGCCGGCCACGTGACCGGGGTCGACACCGAGCTGAAGCGGCCGGGTCGAGGCCATGTTGACCGAGAGGACAGGCGACGCGCCGTCCCGCGATGCGCCACCGCGGCACTGATCTTTCCCGTGGGTCGCTACCCTGCAAGGTGATGACTCTGCGGAACCTCCTCTACTCCGTGTACGAGCGCCGGCTGACGGCGAAGCTCGCGGGTAAACCCGTGCCGGCGCACGTCGGCGTGATGTGCGACGGCAACCGCAGGTGGGCCCGGGAGATGGGCTTCGTCGACCCGAACGACGGCCACCGGATGGGCGCCGAGCGGATCAAGGAACTGCTTCGCTGGTGCGACGTGGCGGGCGTCGGGCACGTGACGCTCTGGCTGCTCTCCACCGACAACCTGTCTCGGCCGGCCGCCGAGCTGGACCCGCTGCTCCAGATCATCGAGGATCTCACCGCCGAGTTGGCCGAGGAGGGCAACCCCTGGCGGCTGCGCATGGTGGGCGCGCTTGACGTGCTGCCGGCGCAGCACGCCGCCGCGTTGAAGGGCGCCGCGGAGCGCACCCGGGACCGCGACGGCGGGGCGCAGGTCAACATCGCCGTCGGGTACGGCGGCCGGCGCGAGATCGCCGACGCGGTCCGCTCGCTGCTGCTGGAGCACGCGGCCCAGGGCGGCACGATCGAGGAGCTGGCCACCATGATCGACGTGGACCACATCTCGGAGCATCTCTACACCAAGGGGCTGCCCGACCCCGACCTGATCATCCGGACCAGCGGCGAGCAGCGGCTCTCCGGTTTCATGCTCTGGCAGAGCGCGCACTCGGAGTTCTACTTCTGCGAGCTGAACTGGCCCGACTTCCGCAAGGTCGACTTCCTTCGCGCCCTGCGCTCCTACGCCACCCGGCAACGCCGCTACGGGGTCTGACCTCTGCCGCCGCCCGGTCAGCGCAGGTGGGGCAGGGCGGCGGTGAGGAAGTCGCCGAGGGCGGCCGGGGAGTCGAGCGTGAGGTCGGCGGCGTCGGCCACCTCGTGGCCGGTCTCCGGGTTCGCCACGGCCACGCAGACGCCGAGGAAGTCGGGGTCGGTGGCGGCGCGGGCGCGGAGCGCGGCGAACGCCTTGATGTCGGAGACGTCGTCGCCGAAATACCACGCGCCGCCGGCGTCCCGGACCGTCTCGCCGATGACCATGCCCTTGTCCCGGTCGACCGGGGGCTTCAACTCCAGCACCATGCGGCCGGCCTGGCAGCGTAGGCCCAGCCGTTCGGCCCGGGCCCGGCCCCACTCCTGCACCAGGTCGCCGAGCTGTGGGGCGGTGCGCCAGTGCAACGCGACGGAGAGTCGCTTGAACTCGACCAGGACGCCGGGCGGCAGCTCGGCCTCGGCCTGCTCGGCCAGCTCGGCCATGGTCGGCACCCAGGGCAGGGCGGCCGGTTCGGTGACCGTCTCGCCGCCGGAGTGGCTGTGCTCCAGGCCGTAGAGCCCGTACAGGTCGACGTCGGTCAGGCCGCCGAAGTGGTCGCGGAGGAACTCCACCGGGCGGGCGGAGACGATGGCGATCCGGCGTACGCGGGCGGCGAGCGCCTCCAGCGCGGCGAGCACCTTCGGCGCGGGCCGGACGGCGGTGGGGTCGTCGTCGACCGGCGCCAGTGTGCCGTCGAAGTCGAAGAAGAGCACCACGTCACGGGCGCGGGCGGCGGTGGCACGCCACGCGTGGTCGGCGTCCAACGGAGTCTTCGGCGGCTGGTTGCCCAGATTCAACGGCGGCACGCGCGTCAGCGTACCCCGCGCCGGGCGGCGTATTCGTGGCCGAGATGTGACTTCGGGACGACCGGGGAGTCAGCGTTCGGCGGCTCCTCGTCCCCGGCGCCCGAACGGCACGACTGCCGCTTCCGGCCCGTGGCTGAGCAAGTAGCCCTCCACGAAGCCGGTGTTCCGGTCGCCGGTGTGCGCCTCGATCTCGTTGAGTCGCGCCACCAGAAACTCGGTGAGCGCGCTGACCCGGTCGTTGAGCCGTTCGTGCAACTCGGCGACGACGGCGAGGATCACCGCCGTGCCGGCCGTGGTGAGCGCGAGCAGATTGACGACGAGCGGAAGCTGCCCGCCGTTCAGCACGCCGACGACCACGTTGCCGGTCACGCACGATGTCACCGACACCACGGCGACCACGACTGCCAACCATTTCAGGGTCATGGACAGACCCCTCCTTCTGTCCCGCAGGGCTGGGTTCGGCTGTGTCCCGTCCCCCCGCCGATGACGAGCCCCTAGCAGTACAAACGTGGACGCTATCGGGTCCGATCCGTCCCCGAGGCGAATTGATCGGTCCCGACCTTCCGTTCTTTCGCCATCTGAGGAACTACCCGGCCTGTTTGCCCCTATTTCGGACATTTGCCGAGAGAGTTGGGCGATATGCGAGGTAGCGAATGGTTTCTCGAATGTGGAACTTCTCCGCGTCGGAGACGCTCGGGTCGACCAGCCGGCGCAGCAGCGCCTCCACGTCCGGGTCCATCGGAGGAGGGGTGGGGGTGGCGCGGGGGCCGGTCGCCCGGTCCCAGCCGAGCGCGGCGAACGCGGCGGCCGGATCGAGGCCGAGCCCCTCGCAGAACGCGACCACCCGTTCGGCCTCGGGATCGCTGGCCCAGTCTCCGCGTACCCAGCGGTTGATGGTCTGTCGGGAGACGCCGGTGCGCCGGGAGACCTCGGTGCCGCTCCAGGCCCGCATGGCGCGGGCGTCGTCGAGCGCCCGGCGGACGAAGGTGGCGAAGGCGATCTTCCGTGCGTTGGCCGTCTCGGTCACCCCGTGACGGTACGGCCAGTCCGTTACGCCGGGGTGACTCGGCACGCTGGTGTCACGCCTACGTGACGCCAATCCGGGCCCTTCGGTAAACGATCCAGAACCGCGCTTCAGGGGTGTCACCCGGGCAGAATAGATAGACGCGAGTACGACGGCAAACGGCCGAAAAGCTGATACTGTCACGCCCATGAGACAACTTACGGTGTGTCACGTGCTTGAGACGGTTAGTGCTCACGTGCGTCACTCCGCGGTTGCGGAGGGGGTCTCGTGACCGAGGTCGCGACCCGAGCCCAGGCATTCGGGCTGATCGCGGACGGAGTCTCCGCCGGGTTGAGCGCCCCGTGGCGCCTCTACCTCGCCCGGGGGTGCCGCTATCTCTCACTCAGCGTCGGCGACCGGGCGGAGTGGGACGCCTGGCGTACCCATCTCGGCTGTCCCGAGCTGAGCGTGCGGGTCTACGACTCCGGCGGCGAGATCCGCCGGGCGTCCGTGGCCGAGGTGATCCTCGACGGGTGCCGGATCAGCGTCGAGCTGGTCGAGGAGGTCAGCACCGCCGACCTGGAACGGCTCCTGGTGGTCGACCCGCTGCCCGGGGCGGACGAGCGGTGAGCCCCTTCCTCGCCGTCGTCCTCGTGCTGGTGCTCGGCGCCACCTGCTACGCCGCCGGCCGGCTGCACGGCCAGCTCAGCTATCGGATCGGCTACCGGTTCGGCTACCGGCAGGGCTACTTCGACGGCGACCGGGGCGCGTGGAACCGCAGGCGTCGGGAGGCCCAGGCGGTCATCGCGTCGGCGCTGTCCGGTCCGACCCCGGCCGTGGTGACGTCGGTCGGGCGTCCGGCCACGCCGTTCGCCGGCACCGCCGCGCCCGCCGCCGTCACCGCCCGGTCCGTGGCCCCGGCGGTACGGGTCACCGCGCCCGGCGGAACGGCGGCCCGCGCGGGCACCACGTACACCGGCTCCTCGTTCGGCGCGACCGCCACCGGGCCGCGGGCCGGGGCGCTGGTCCACCGGTCGGGTTGAGGCCGGCCGGGCCGGCCGGGACGCGCCCAGGGGGCATCGCGTCCCGGCTGGTTCCGGCGTCTTCACCGATGATCCACGCGGACATCTAGCCGCGCGGGCCGACGGCGATTAGCGTCTAGGCATGGCGCGGGGTTTTCCCGGGCCAGCCGGACAGCCCGGACCTGCGAACCTCGCGCACGGGGCCCGCATCCGACCCCGTGTCCGCCGGGCACCGGAAGAGGCGGAACTCGGGTGGCCGGGTGCCCATCCGCGGAGCAGGCCTGTGACCACTCGCCGTACCCCCGCCGGTGCCGACCAGACCCCGGCCGCGCCCGCCACGACCCGTCGGACCACCCGCAGCCGCCGTGCCGCCGCTGCCGCCGTCACCGAGGAGCCTCGACCAGCGGGCCCGGCCTTCGTGCTGGACACCTCGGTCCTGCTCTCCGACCCGGCGGCGTTCCACCGCTTCGCCGAGCACGAGGTGGTGCTGCCACTTGTGGTCATCTCCGAGTTGGAGGGCAAGCGGCACCACCCCGAGCTGGGCTGGTTCGCCCGGCAGTCGCTGCGCATGCTGGACGAGCTGCGCGTGCGGCACGGCCGGCTGGATCGGCCGGTGCCCGCCAACGACCAGGGCGGCACGCTGCGGGTGGAGCTGAACCACACCGACGACGGGGTGCTGCCGCCCGGCTTCCGCAACGAGTCGAACGATGCCCGGATCCTCTCCGTGGCGCTCAACCTCGCCGCCGAGGGGCGCGAGGTGACGCTGGTCAGCAAGGACATGCCGCTGCGGGTGAAGGCGGCCTCGGTGGGCCTGCGCGCCGACGAGTACCGCCACGGCCAGGCCAGCGACCCGACCTGGACCGGGATGGCCGAGGTGGAGCTGGCCGAGGAGGAGATCGCCCGGCTCTACGCCGGCGAGACGCTCGATGCGGATGCCGCCGCGGGCCTGCCCTGCCACACCGGGCTGGTGCTGCACTCGGCGCGCGGATCGGCGCTCGGCCGGGTGCTGCCGGACAAGACCGTGCGGCTGGTCCGGGGCGACCGGGAGGCGTTCGGCCTGCACGGGCGTTCGGCGGAGCAACGGATCGCGCTCGACCTGTTGCTGGACGAGTCGATCGGCATCGTGTCGATGGGCGGCCGGGCCGGCACCGGCAAGTCGGCGCTGGCCCTCTGCGCCGGCCTGGAGGCGGTGATGGAACGCCGCCGGCACAAGAAGGTGATCGTCTTCCGCCCGCTCTATGCGGTCGGCGGCCAGGAGCTCGGCTATCTGCCTGGTTCGGAGTCGGAGAAGATGTCGCCCTGGGCCCAGGCCGTCTTCGACACGCTCGGCGCGGTGGTGCACGAGAACGTGCTGGAGGAGGTCACCTCGCGCGGGCTGCTGGAGGTGCTGCCGCTCACCCACATCCGGGGCCGGAGCCTGCACGACGCGTTCGTCATCGTCGACGAGGCCCAGTCGCTGGAGCGGGGCGTGCTGCTCACCGTGCTCTCCCGGATCGGCCAGGGGTCGCGGGTGGTGCTCACCCACGACGTGGCGCAGCGCGACAACCTCCGGGTCGGCCGCCACGACGGCGTCACCGCGGTGATCGAGGCGCTGAAGGGGCATCCCCTCTTCGCGCACGTCACGCTCAGCCGATCGGAGCGTTCTCCGATCGCCGCGATGGTCACCGATCTCCTGGAGGACATCCCGGGCTGATCACATTCGTCCGCATTTTCGGTGTGGCGCAGATCACTTTTGGGCTCTGCGGTTTCCCACCGGCCGCACCGTGCGCGATGGTGTCCAACGAGCGTCACCGACAACTCCAGTCCCTGGAGTCCCATTCACACCTGAAACTCGTCGAGCATTCTCCGCCACGGTGGCGGGAGCCACGAGGGCCGGTGCGTCGGCTGAGACCGGCGGGTCGGGGCGCTCGCGGCACCCGGGCACGGCCGAACCCCGGCCACGCGTGGTGCCGCGTCCCTGCCTCCGACGAAGGGAAACTTCGTGAGTCGGCTGTGGAGCCGGTTCGGCGCCCGTACGGCCGCTGTCGCACTGCTCTCCGTGGGCGTTGCCGGCGGCTTCTACCTGGGCGAAGATCGTCAGACCCAGCAGGAGGGCCTGACCGCGCAGGTCGGCCGCGAGGTCGACCGAGCCGAATACACCTACCTGCGCGAGCAGCAGGCCCACCACCGCGTGCAGTCGTCCCGGCAACGGGCTGCGGAATACCAGGCCAAGCTGCGCGCCGCGGCGGCGGCCAAGGAAGCCGCCGAGCGGGCCAAGGCGGCCGAGAAGGCCGCCGCGAACCGCAAGAAGGAGCGGGAAGCGGCGAAGGCCGAGGCCGACGCCAAGATCAAGCCGTACGAGGGGAAGATCCCCGCCTCCTGCTCGGAATACAGCGGCAACCGGGAGATCGGCTGCGCCCTCATGCTCGACAAGGGCTTCGGCATCGACCAGTTCCCCTGTCTGGACAAGCTCTGGAAGAAGGAGAGCGGCTGGAACCCGAAGGCGTCCAACAGCAGCTCCGGCGCGTACGGGATCCCGCAGGCCGTGCCGGGCAGCAAGATGAGCTCGGTGGCCGACGACTGGAAGACCAACCCGGCCACCCAGATCAAGTGGGGTCTGAACTACATCAAGGGCAAGTACGACACCCCCTGCGGCGCGTGGCAGCAGTCGCAGAGCGAGGGTTGGTACTGACCGGTTGACCGGCCGACCGGCGGCGGGATATGCGGAGATTCGCGTGTCCCGCCGCCGTCGTCTTACCGCTCAACTGGCGGCCGGGTTCATTTGCTGATAGCTGTTGGTGGGTGACCTGGCCTGACAGCCCTCGCGGCGGAGACCCCAACCGGTTCGGCACGGACGCGTTCTACGCGGCGCTCGGCCGGGCCTTCGTCGCCATGTGCGCGGTCGTGCCGGTGCTGTTCCTCATCGAGGCGCTCGACGTCGGGTTGCGCCTCAACCTGGACGTCACCGCCGGCATCATCCCGCACCGGATCCAGGGCCTGGACGGCGTCTTCTTCTCGCCGTTCCTGCACGCCGGCTGGAACCACCTCTACAGCAACAGCATCCCGCTGATCCTGCTCGGCACGTTCGTGCTGGCCGCTGGCACCCGCCGGTTCCTCTGGTCCACCGCGGTGATCATCCTGGTGAGCGGGCTGGGCGTCTGGTTCACCGGCTCACCGACCTCGGTGGTGGTCGGCGCGAGCGGGGTGATCTTCGGCTATCTCGGCCTCCTGCTCACCCGGGGCGTGGTAGAGCGGAGCTGGTGGAACTTCGCCGTGGTGCTGCTGGTCGGGCTGCTCTACGGCTGGCAGTTGCTGGGCATCCTCCCCACCGACGAGCGGATCTCCTGGCAGGGCCACCTGTTCGGGCTGCTCGGCGGCGTGGTCGCGGCGATCCTGTTCCGCCGCCGCTCCGACATCGACACGCCGGACCGGCTCGGGTCACCGCCGGTCACCCTGCCCTGACGACGCGTTCGCCCATCGGCGGGACGTGCTTGCCCACGGCCACCCCTCCGCCTACCGTCGGCATCAGCACGCGTTGATCCACCCCGGGCGGAAAGTGACGGTACGCCATGCGCGAGGTCGATGTCGCCGTGATCGGGGCCGGCCCGGCCGGGCTCTTCGCCGCCTACTACGCCGGCTTCCGCGGGCTCTCCGTGGCCGTGATCGACGCGCTGCCCGAGCCGGGTGGTCAGGTCACCGCGATGTACCCGGAGAAGCTGATCCTCGACGTCGCCGGCTTCCCCGCCGTCAAGGGCCGGGAACTGGTCGCGAACCTGGTCGCCCAAGCCGCGCCGTTCCACCCCGAATACCTGCTCGGCGTACGCGCGGAGAAGCTCTCGCACGTCGACGGGCGACCGGTGCTCGGGCTGGCCGGCGGTGAGCAGTTGAGCTGCGGCGCGGTGGTGGTGACCGGCGGCCTGGGCAGCTTCACGCCCCGGCCGCTGCCGGCCGCGGAGAGCTTCACCGGCGCCGGGATCGTCTACTTCGTGCCGCAGCCGACCGAGCTGACCGACCGGCACGTGCTCATCGTCGGCGGCGGCGACTCGGCCTTCGACTGGGCGGCCACGCTCGCCCCGCTGGCCCGGTCGGTGACCCTGGTCCACCGGCGGGAACGTTTCCGCGCGCACGCCGCCACCGTCGAGCGGGTCCGCGCGCTGCCGGTGCGGGTCGTGGTCAACGCCGAGATGAGCCGGCTGTACGGGGAGGAGCGCGTCACCGGCGCCGAGCTGACCGTACGCGGCGGCGACGTGGAGTCGCTGTCGGTGGACACGGTGGTGGCCGCGCTCGGCTTCACCGCCGACCTGGGCCCGCTCGCCGAGTGGGGGCTCACCCTCGACCGGCGGCACATCGTGGTGGACAGTGCCATGGCCACCAACCTGCCGCGGGTGTTCGCGGCCGGCGACATCACCGAATATCCGGGCAAGGTCCGCCTGATCGCCACCGGCTTCGGCGAGGCGGCGACCGCGGTCAACAACGCCGCGGTGGTCATCGATCCCTCCGCGCACCTCTTCCCCGGCCACTCCTCCGACGGCACGTGAGGCTGGATCCACACCGCAGCGTGGCCGCACCGAGACGGTCGGCGGCCACGATGGACGGATGACTCGTCCCGAGCCAGCCGCGTCCGACGGCGCCCGGATCGCGCTGGCCTGGCTGGGCCAGCCGGTGACCGTGCTCGCGCTTGTCGTCCTGGTGCTCAACGACCACGTCCTCAAGGCGGCCCGGCCCGGGCCGGTCACCGGCAAGCTGAGCGACGTCGCCGGCCTGGTGCTCGCGCCGCCCCTGGTGGCCGCGCTCGTCACGCTCGTCGTGCCCCGGCTCCGAGTCGGGGTCGCCGCCGCGGTGGCGCTCGGCTCGGTCGGCGTCGGCTTCGCCCTGGTCAAGACCAGCGGGTACGCCGCGACGACCGCCTCGCAGCTGTGGACCGCGGTCAGTGGACCGTCACTGGTCCGGGCCGACCGCACCGACCTGCTCGCCCTGCCGGCCCTCGCGGTGGCCGCGTGGGCGTGGCGGCGGGCCCGTCGTGACCCGGTGGGACGCCGCGCCACCCGGCTGGTCCGGTTGCTCGTACTGCTGCCGGCGGCGACCCTCGCGGTGGCGGCCACCAGCGCGGTCTGGTATCCCGACGCGATTGACGCGACGGTGGTCGACGGCCGGTTGGCGGCGGGCATCGGGGAGAGCCTGGGCAGCGACCCCAGTGGCCGCCTCCCGAACTGGCGGATGAGCGATGACGCCGGCGTGACGTGGCGTGATCCGACCGCCGCCGAGAAGGCGCTCCTGCCGTCGCGGCCGGAAGATCTCGCACAACCCGCCCGGCAGGCATGCTCGGTGGCCGCGCCTCGGCTCTGCTACCGGCTGGTGCCCGGCCGGATCCGGGTCGAGACCAGCGACGACGCGGGCCGGACCTGGCGACTGTCCTGGCAGGTCACCGAGGAGCAGCGGGAGCTGTTGAAAGCCCGCTACGCCGAGCCCGGGCCGCGCGGGGAGCGGATCGCCGGCCAGGATCTCGCCGTGCTGGACGCCGACGGTGGGGGACATGTCGTGCTCGTGGCCAACGGTCGGGACGGCTTCGCGGTGCGGGGCACCGACGGGAAATGGCGGCGGATCGGCTTCACCGACGACCGGTGGGGGCGGAGCCCGCCGTCGCTGGACGCGATCTCGCCCTCGGAACGGCACGACGATCCGCTGCGGGCGGTGATGTTGACGTTCACGTTGGCCGTCCTCGTGCTTGTCGTGTCGGGCATGCGGGCCGGCCACGCCGCCGGCTTCGGCTGGTCGCTGCCGATCGCTCTCCTGTCGCTCCTGTTCCTGGTCGCGATGACGATGATCCCGATCTGGCTCTCCGACGACCTGGTCGTGCCGGTGGCCGCCCTGACCTGCGCTGTCCTGCTGGTGGGCGGTACGTCGCTCGCGCTGGCTCCGAACTGGGCACGGGGGGCGCCGGGTCGGTGGATCGTGGAGGTGCTGCTGGCCGCCGTGCTGACCCTGGTGCTGGCCGGGCTGCCGCTGACCGGATGGCTCTACGGCCGGCCGGTGTACGCCTGGACGGCCGTGGCGCTCGCCGGGCTGGCCGTCGTGCCGGGGCTGCTGCTCGGGTGGCGGGCGGCCCGGCTTGTCGAGCCGTGGCGACCGCCGGTCGCTCCGCCCTGGCCCCCGCCGTACCTGCCATACCCACCCGATCCGCCGTACCCGCGATCGGCGCCGGGAGTCGGTCCGTCGGGCTGACCGGTGTCAGGGCAGGCCGATGAGGTCGGCCATCAGGCCGACCTGGTGGTCGAAGTAGTCGTCCCGGTGCGGTAGCGCCCGGTTGATCCGGCCGAACAGCTCGAAGCTGATCAGCCCGAAGAGCTGGGTCCAGCCGGCCATGCCACGGGCCATCAGCGCGGGCGGCAGCGCCATGCCCGTCTGGTCGACAAGCTCGGCCACGTCGCCGCGCAGCGGCTCGGGCAGCTCCTCGTCCGGTGGGACGAGCCGACCGGTGGACACCCCGTCGCGCAGGATGCCGAGCAAGGTGATCGGGGGACGCTGGGCCGGCGCGATCGTGTCGTCCGGTGCCGCGTACCCGGGGATCGGGCTGCCGTAGAGCAGCGCGTACTCGGCGGGGTGGGCCGACGCCCAGGCGCGCGCGGCGCGGCAGGCGGCGAACCAGCGCCCGCGCGGGTCGTCGGGGTCGGCGGCGGCGTCCGCCGCCTCCACCGCGTCGCCGAGCGCGTCGTACGCCTCCAGGATCAGCGTGGTGAGCAGGTCGTCCCGGCTGGGGAAGTAGCGGTAGATGGCCGAGGAGACCATGCCGAGGTCCCGGGCGACGGCGCGCAGGGAGAGATCCGCGCCGTCGGTGGCCAGGTGGCGGCGGGCGACCGCCTTGATCTCTTCGATCATGCCGGCGCGGACCCGGGCACGCAGCGAGGGAGCGACCATGACCTCACTGTGCCACGGATGAGAGCGGCAATCAAAAGAGAGAGCACTGCTCTTGACATTCGGCCTCGTCCCGAGTCATGCTCTTCTTCGAGAGCGGTGCTCTCGCTTCGGACTACTGCTTCAGAGAAGGTGGACCCGCCATGGCCCTGCACGTGATCGTCGGCGCCGGCTCCGTCGGCACCGCCACCGCCCGCCTCCTCACCGAGCGTGGCGAGCGGGTGCGGATGGTGACCCGGCGTGGCGCCGGCCCGGAAGACCCGGCGGTCGAGCGGATCGCCGCCGACGCCGCCGACCCGGCGCGGCTCACCGCGCTGACCGAGGGCGCGGTCGCGCTCCACAACTGCGCCAACCCGGCGTACCACAGGTGGGCGACGGACTGGCCGCCGCTGGCCGCCGCGCTGCTCACCGCCGCCGAACGCAGCGGCGCGGTGCTCGCCACCGTCGGCAACCTCTACGGGTACGGCCCGGTGGACGCCCCCATGACCGAGGCGACCCCGCTCGCCGCCACCGGCACCAAGGGCCGGGTCCGCAACCGGATGTGGGCCGACGCCCTGGCCGCGCACCGCGCCGGTCGGGCCCGGGTCACCGAGGTACGCGGCTCCGACTACATCGGCGTCGGCGGCGTCTCGCTGGCCATGATGGTGCTGCCCCGGGTGCTCGCCGGGAAGCGGGTGTTCCTGCCCGTCGACTGGGACGCGCCGCACACCTGGACGTACGTGCCGGACGTCGCCCGTACCCTCGTCGCCGCCGCCACCGACCCGCGGGCCTGGGGCCGGGCCTGGCACGTGCCGAGCGCGCCGGCCACCTCGATGCGGGACGTGGCCGAGCGGACGGCCGCCCGGGCCGGCGCGCCCGCGCCGCGGCTGACCCGGATGCCCTACCCGGTGCTCTGGGCGGCCGGGGTGGTCAACCCGTACGCCCGGGAACTGCGGGAGACCGCGCACCAGTTCGCCCGGCCGTTCGTGCTCGACTCCACCGCGGCGACCGAAACGCTCGGCATCGAGCCGACCCCGCTGGACCGGGTCATCGAGGAGATCGTCGCCGGCCTGCGCACCCCGTCCGCGCGTTAGGCGGGGGCCCCGCTTAACGCCTCGTGTTAAGCGGGGCCCCCGCCTCTACCGAAAGCGTTAAGCGGGGCCCCCGCCTTACCTCCGGACGGCGGCGATGAGGACGGCGACCAAGGTAAGGGCGGCGCCTAGCAGGGTGTTCACGCCGGGGTGGCTGGCGGCGGTCGGCAGCACCACGTCCAGCAGCACCGCGCCGACGATCTGCCCGGCGATGGTGGCCAGGCCGAGCAGCAGCACCCCGGTGAACCGGACGAGCGCGGCGGCAAGCGCGATGAACACGATGCCGAGCGGGCCGCCGAGATAGAGCCACGGCTCGCTCGGCAGCCGGCCGGTCGGCCAACCGCGCACCGCCACCTCCACCACGAAGGTGGCGAGCAGCGCCACCGTACCGACGGCGAAGTTGACGAGCGTGGCGGTCACCGCGCTGTCCGCCGCGGCCCGGACCCGGCCGTTCACCGCCTGCTGCCAGGCGATGCCGACCCCGCCGGCCAGCGGCAGCAGGGCCAGCGCGAGCGCCCCCGGGTCGCCGAGCCGGTCGCCCACCGCCAGCAGCACGGCCAGCACGGTGAGCACCGCGCCGATCAACCGGTTCGGGGTGACCGGCTGCCGGCCGGTCGGGCCGATGCCAGCGCGGTCGACGAGCAGGCTGCTGCCGGACTGCCCGGCCACCACCGCGACGGTGAAGACGGCCACGCCGAGCGCGCCGATGGTGAGCCCCTGGGCCGCCACCAGAAAGGCGCCGCACACCCCGCCCAGGCACTGCCACGGCCGCAGGGCGCCGGCGCGCAGGGCTCCCCGCAGGGCGGTCAGTCCCCGCCGGCCCCCGGGGGTGGCGGGGACCAGCACCAGCAGAACCAGCAGGCCCAGGCCGAACGAGACCACCGCGGCGGCGATCCCGTCGGCCAGCCGTACGCCCAACTCGCCGTTGATCCGGGACTGGAGGGCCACCAGGACGCCGCCGGCGGTGGCCAGCCCGACGCCGGCGACCCGCCGCCCGGTCGACAGCGTCGGTGGTGCCGCCGTCCCGGCCGTCACTCCTGCTCGGCCAGCGGGCGTCCGTCGAAGTCGACCGCCGAGTAGAGGGCGAGCTTCTCCAGGCGGTGGTACGAGTCGATGACCCGGATCGTGCCGCTCTTGGAGCGCATCACGATCGACTGGGTGTACGCCCCGCTGTTCCGGTAGCGCACGCCGCGCAGCAGGTCACCGGAGGTGACGCCGGTGGCCACGAAGAAGCAGTTGTCGCCGGTGACCAGGTCGTCGGTGAACAGCACCCGGTCCAGGTCGTGCCCGGCGGCGATCGCCTTCTCCCGCTCGGCCGCGTCCTTCGGCCAGAGCTTCGCCTGCATCATGCCGCCCATGCACTTCAGCGCGCAGGCCGCGGTGATGCCCTCGGGGGTGCCGCCGATGCCCATCAGCACGTCCACGTCCGACTCGCCCCGGGCCGCCGCGATGGCCCCGGCGATGTCGCCGTCGGAGATGAACCGGATGCCCGCGCCGGTGCGCCGGATCTGCTTCACCAGGTCGTCGTGGCGCGACCGGTCCAGCACGCAGACCGTCACCCCGGCGGTGTCGGTGCCCTTGACCTTCGCGATCCGGCGGATGTTCTCGGCCACCCCGGCGTTGATGTCGACCACGTCGGCGTACATCGGGCCGACGGCCAGCTTCTCCATGTAGAAGACCGCGCTCGGGTCGAACATCGCGCCGCGTTCGGCGACCGCGAGCACGGCGAGCGCGTTCGGCATGCCCTTGCTCATCAGCGTGGTGCCGTCGATCGGGTCGACCGCCACGTCCACCTCGGGACCGGTGCCGTCGCCGACCTCCTCGCCGTTGAAGAGCATCGGGGCGTTGTCCTTCTCGCCCTCGCCGATCACCACGACGCCCCGCATCGGGATCGAGTTGATCAGCTTGCGCATGGCGTCGACGGCGGCGCCGTCGCCGCCTTCCTTGTCGCCCCGGCCGACCCAACGGCCCGCGGCCATCGCCGCGGCCTCGGTCACCCGGACCAGATCGAGGGCGAGGTTGCGGTCGAGATCCTGGGGCGTCCGCGTCCTGGTGGTTGTCATGGCGGCCTCCTCCTCGCGACGTTGCGGGGTGGACCGGCGGGAGCACGGCCGTCGCCGCCGCCGGTTTGTCGCTGATCCTCACACGATCTCAGGTTCACCGCCCCGGCGGGGCGGAGGAGGCCAGGATCACCTCACCCGAACGGCTGCGACAATGGCCGGGTGGAACCCGCACAGCCTGCCGACCGCGTACCGCCCGACGCCACCCCGCCCGACGGGCAGCCGCCGGCGCGGCCCACCGCCGACGCGACGCCGCCGGACGGGTCGCCCGCGCTCGTCGAGTCGCCAGGGCCGGCTGCCGCCGCGGGGGACCGGTCCGCGCCGCCCGCGGACGCCGGGGACCGGCCCGCGCCGCCCGCCGGCCGGGACAAGGCCCGCTCCGAGCGGTCGCCGAAGGACATGGTCCTGTCGCTGCTCATCCTGCTGGTCCCGATCGCCCTGCTGATCGCCTTCTACCGCGGGTTCCTCGGCGGCGACTCGCCGGCCACCGTCGACCCGGAGCCCGCCCTGGAGCAGGCCCGGTCGGCGAACGCCTTCCCGGTCGCCGCGCCGTCCGGGCTGGACTCCGACTGGCGTACGGTCACCGCCCGCTTCCGCACCGAGGCGGACGGCGCCACGCTCCGGATCGGGTACGTCACCCCGGAGGGCCGGGGCGCGCAGCTCGTGGAGAGCGACGTCCCCGCCGAGAAGCTGCTGCCGGCCGAGCTGAGCGACGGCCAGCCACAGGGCCCGGTCGACCTGCCCGACGGGCTGAGCTGGCAGCGGTACACCGCCCGCGGCAACGAGCAGGCGCTCGTCCTGCTGGAACCGGACCGCTCGATCATCGTGGTCGGTGACGCGGGGGAGACCGAGCTGCGTCGCCTCGCCACGTCGCTGCGCTGACACCCGGTCGGGATTGCGGAACGCCACTTCCGGGAACAGAAGGGACACGAGCCTGGATGACCCACCTGGAGAGGTTGACGTGAAGATACGACGCTTCAGCGCCACCGCGTTCGCCGCGGCGCTGCTCATCCCCGGCCTGGCCGCCTGTAACGGCACCGGGACCGGGACCTCCGACGCCTCCGCGACCCCCGGCGCGTCCGCCAGCGTCGCCCCCAGCGCCACCACGTCCGGCAGCGCGGCCAAGCAGGCGCTGCTGGACTCCACGAACGCGATCCGCGAGGGCAATTTCCGGTTCACCATGACCGGCGCCGGCTCCACCGCCGAGGGGCAGGTGCACGAGCCCAGCCAGAGCGCCGAGATGCGGATGACGATCGGTGACCCGTCGTCGGACCTGTCGATGAAGCTGGACCTCATCCACGCCAAGCCGGACAGTTGGGTCAAGCTGGAGCTGGGCGGCACGGCCGCGGCCCAGATCCCCGGCGCGAAGAACATCAACACCGGCAAGTACCAGCACCTCGACCAGAACCGGATCAAGGGCAACCGGGCGTTGGGCTTCGACTTCGAGAAGGTCGACCCGGCCGGCAGCGCCGTGCTCACCCAGGGCGTCACCGAGGTACGGCAGACCGGCGACGGCGCGTACGCGGGCACCGTCGACGTGTCGAAGGCCGCCGAGGCGGGCTCGCTCGACCCGGCGATGATCACCGCGCTGGGGGCGCAGGCCCAGTCGGTGCCGTTCACCGCCAAGGTCGACCCGCAGGGCCGGCTCAGCGAACTGGTGCTCCAGATCCCGGCCGCCGGCCAGAGCGCCGCGCAGGACATGAAGATCACCTACACCGACTACGGCAACGCCGCCGCGGCCCAGAAGCCACCCGCCGACCAGGTCGTCGAGGCGCCGCAGGAGCTCTACAAGCTGTTCAACTGAGCGCGACAGTTCGTCGACGCACCCCGGAGGCCGCGCGCGCCTGCGGGGTGCGTCACTCCTCGGGGCGCTGCCGGGCGGCGTCGATGCGGGCCCGGGCGCCGTCCAGCCAGCGCTGGCACACGCCGGCCAGCTCCTCGCCGCGCTCCCACAGCGCCAACGACTCCTCCAGCGAGGTGCCGCCGGCCTCCAGCCGTTCCACCACCGAGGCCAGCTCGGCGCGGGCCTGCTCGTAGCTGAGCTGCTCGTTCCTGGTCGCTTCAGTCATCGGTCCCCTCTCATCAGCCGTCGACGGTGGCGGTCAGCTCGCCCTCGGCGAGGCGTACCCGAAGTGGATCGCCCTTGGCCACCGCGGACGCTGCGCGGACCACGTGGCCGTCGGCCCGCTGGACGATGGCGTAGCCGCGGTCGAGCGTGGCCGCCGGGGAGAGGGCACGCAGCCGGGCCAGGGTGTGCCGCAGGTCGTCGGCGGCGGCGCCCAGCCGGTGCTCCAGGGACCGGCCGGCGCGGTCGTGCAGCGCGCTGACCTCGGTGGCCCGCTGGTCGACCATCACCTGCGGCCGGGCCAGCACCGGGCGGGAGCGCAGCAGGTCGACCCGGTGCTGCTCGCGGTCGACGAGGTGGCGCACGGCCCGCTCCAGCCGCGACCGGGCCTGACCGATGAGGCGGACCTCCTCGGTCAGGTCGGGCACGATCCGTTTCGCCGCGTCGGTGGGCGTGGAGGCGCGCACGTCGGCCACGTAGTCGAGCAGCGGCGCGTCGGTCTCGTGGCCGATCGCGCTGACCACGGGCGTGCGGCAGGCGAAGACCGCCCGGCACAGCGCCTCGTCGGAGAAGGGCAGCAGATCCTCCAGGCTGCCGCCGCCGCGGGCGATGACGATCACGTCGACCGCCGGGTCGGCGTCGAGCACCTTGAGCGCGCCGACGATGTCGGGCACCGCGCCCGGCCCCTGCACCGCCACGTTGACGGTACGGAAGTCGACCGCCGGCCACCGGCGTCGCGCGTTCGTCAACACGTCCCGCTCGGCCGCCGAGGCGCGCCCGGTGATCAGGCCCACCCGGCCGGGCAGGAACGGTGGACGCCGCTTGCGCGACCGGTCGAACAACCCCTCGGCGGCGAGCAGCTTCTTGAGCTTCTCCAGCCGGGCCAGCAGCTCGCCCAGGCCGACCTGGCGGATCTCGTCGGCGCGCAGGCTGAGCGTCCCTCGCGCGGCGTAGAACTCCGGTTTGGCGTGCAGCACCACCCGGGCGCCCTCACGCAGCTCCGGCGCGCCCGCGTCGAGCACATCGCGGTTGGTGGTGACGGTCAGGCTCAGATCGGCCGAGGGGTCACGCAGGGTGAGGAACACGGTGGCGGCGCCGGGCCGGCGGCTGATCTGCGCCACCTGGCCGTCGACCCACACCCAGCCGAGCCGGGCGATCCAGGCGCCGACCTTCTGGCTGACCACCCGGACCGGCCACGGCTCCTCCGACGTGCTCCGACCCACCTCACCCGCGCTCACGCCGCCCACCCTACGGCGCGGGCCCGACAGCCCGGGGCAGGGTGCTCGCGGCGCACGTACGATGGTCGGGTGACTGATGCGCAGACGACTCCCCGGACCGGCAAGCGCGTGCTCCTGGCCAACCCCCGCGGTTACTGCGCGGGCGTGGACCGGGCGGTGCAGACCGTCGAGGAGGCGTTGAAGCTCTACGGCGCGCCGATCTACGTACGCAAGCAGATCGTGCACAACCGGCACGTGGTGCGGACGCTGGAGGCCAAGGGCGCGATCTTCGTGGAGGAGAACGAGGAGGTGCCCGAGGGCGCCACCGTCATCTTCTCCGCCCACGGCGTGGCGCCCGAGGTCTACGCGCAGGCGAAGGAGCGCTCGCTCAAGGCGATCGACGCCACCTGCCCGCTTGTCACCAAGGTGCACCACGAGGCCCGGCGGTTCGCCCAGCAGGACTACGACATCCTGCTGATCGGGCACGAGGGGCACGAGGAGGTCATCGGCACCGCCGGTGAGGCCCCCGCCCACATCCAGCTCGTCGACGGCCCGGACAGCGTCGACCAGATCACCGTGCGTGATCCGGAGAAGGTGGTCTGGCTCTCCCAGACCACGCTGTCGGTGGACGAGACGCTGGAGACCGTGGCCCGGCTCAAGACCCGGCTGCCGCTGCTCCAGTCGCCGCCGAGCGACGACATCTGCTACGCCACCTCCAACCGCCAGCACGTGGTCAAGGAGATCGCCCCCGAGTGCGACGTGGTGCTCGTCGTCGGCTCGCGCAACTCCTCGAACTCGGTCCGACTGGTCGAGGTGGCGGTGGACGCCGGCGCCCGCGCCGGTCACCTCGTCGACTTCGCCCACGAGATCGACGACGCCTGGCTGGAGGGCGCCCGCACGGTGGGGCTGACCTCCGGCGCCAGCGTGCCGGACGACCTGGTGCAGGACGTGCTCGCCCACCTGGCCGAGCGCGGCTTCGCCGACGTCGAGGAGATCACCACCGCGGACGAGCGGCTGACGTTCTCCCTGCCCCAGGAGCTCAAGCGCGACATGAAGGCCGCCGCGGCCCGCGGCTGACCGGGAACGGATCCGCCGCCGACCGCGTCCAACCGACATGAAGACTCCTCGGACGGTGCTCGTCGCCCTGCTCGCCGCTGCCGCGCTGACCGCCTGCGCCGAGCCGGGCGACGAGCCCGCCGGCCCCAGCCCGACGGGAGCCGCCACGGTGACCAGCCAGTCCGAACCCGCTCCCAGCACCAGCAGCCCGGACCCCACCTGGAAGGGCGGCCCGTCGACGCCGCCCGGCGTCGGCGGCACCACCCTCAACGGCACCATCCGTGCCGGGGTCGAGCCGAACTGCCTCCTGCTCGACGACCACCTGCTGGTCGGCGGCCCGCGCGACCTGCTCAAGCCCGGCGCCAAGGTGCAGGTCACCGGCCGCCCCGAGCCGGGCATGGTGACCACCTGCCAGCAGGGCACGCCGTTCGTGGTCGAGTCCGCCCGCCGGGCCTGACCGGCCGCAGCGCCGCCGCCAAACCCGCCTGACGACCGCCTCGGCCGACGGCCGCCTCGCCTGACGGCCCTCCCGTCTGACGGCAAGAGCCCCGCCCCCCGGATGCGGGGGACGGGGCTCCGTCGTACCGGCGGGACGTCAGTCGACCGCGTTGATTTCCACCGAACCGCGGCCGACGACCGCGCCCTCGACGGTGGTGACGGCCATGTCGCCGTACAGCTCACGGCCCGTCGACGAGGTGGACAGGGCGGTCACCGAACCGGTCAGGGTGGCGGTGGCGCCGTTCGCGAGCGACAGCGGCGTGTTCGGCGCGGCGAGCGAGCCCAGCGCCGGGGACGCGAACGAGTCCCGGTAGTCGTACGCCGTGCCGCCGGCGGCCACCGCGTAGCCGTCGATGACCACCCGGTAGGTGCCGGCGACCGGGTTGGTCAGGGTGACTGCCTCCTCCGAGTCGCCGTCGGCCGACCGGCCCACCTCGGTGGCCCCCCGGAAGACGAACAGGTCCAGGTCGGCGCCGAGGTCGGAGGTGTTGCCGATCCGGGCGGAGAACGACGTGGTCCCGGCCGGGATGTCCACCGTGTATTCCTGGGTGGTGCCCTCGGTGATGGTCGGCCGCTCGGCGCGGACGCTTGCGAGTGGCCCGCCGACGCCGGTCACCTGCACCGGGCCGAACGTGTTGGTCAGCTTCCAGCTCACCGGGGTCGGCGTGCCGGCGGTGACCGACGGGAGCTGGACCACGGCCGGCTCCACCTGCACGCCCTGCACCCGCGCCTGGAGCTGGAACGGGTTGTCGAGCGCCGGCGAGGTGCGCCGCGCCTCCACCTCGATCTCCCAGACGCCCGGGATCGGGTTCTGGTAGTCCCGCTCCTGCGGCTTGCAGGCGGCGGCGTCGGAGAAGTTGGTGTAGCAGGCGGTGCTCGCGGTGCTCTCGACCGGCACGCCGTACGGGTTGATGGCGATGAACCGGGTCTGTGAACCGGTGGCGATGCCGGACAGGTTGACCTGGAGCGCGCCCGCGCCCTGCGGAACCGTCACGAAGAAGGACGTGAACCCGTTCCGCTCGACCGAGCCGTTCGCCGAGTACGAGTACGCCGGGGCGGCCACCGCGTTCGAGGCGACGACGACGGTGGCGACCTCGAAGTCGACCACCGAGGTGGCCGGGTCGTCGACGGTCATGATCGCGCCGTGCGCGCCGGCGGTCATCGGCTTGGCCTTCACCTTGACCGTGACGGTCGTGTTCAACGGCAGCCACACCTCCTTGGGGGAGGTCCAGGTGCCGTCGTTGCCGCGGAAGTCGACCAGGTGCCGGATGCCCTTGTTCGGCCCGCTGGTCCGGGTCAGCTCGACCTCGTAGTAGCGGCCTTCCTTGACCGCCTGGCCACCCCGGTCGGCGGCGCAGCGGTTGTAGATGCCGGTGCCGACGTTCGGGTTCGGCACGAACGTGCCGGAGGCCCGGTCGTAGCGGGTCAGGTTCGGCGACAGTTCGGTGCAGACGTCGGCCGCGGAGGTGTAGGTGCGGGTCTGCACGCCTGCGGCGAGCAGGTCCCACGCGCCCGGCACGTTGAGCATGCCGTAGCCCTGCGCGTACGTCGGGACGCCCTCGATCGGTTCGGCCGAGGTGTAGACGGCCCGGCGCAGCGCGGCCGGGGTGACCCCGGTTCCGGTCGCCTTCGCCGCCGACAGCAGCAGCGCGGCGGCGCCGGTGGCCTGCGGGGAGGCCATCGAGGTGCCGTTGAGCATCTGGTAACCCGGGGGCAGCGGGTAGCCCGCCTCCGGCACCGGGTTGCCCGGCTGCCAGGTCGGCGCGGTGGAGATCGCCGAGCCGGGCGCGGTGATGTTCGGCTTGAAGCCGCCGTCCTCACGCGGGCCGCGGGAGGAGAAGTTGAACAGCGCGTTGTCCTTGCGGACCACCGAGCCGTAGTTGGCCAGCCAGGTGTCCCGGCTGACGTTCGCCGCGACGCTGACCACGTCGGTGGCGACCGAGGGGTCGCCGACGGTGTTCACGCCCGGGCCGGAGTTGCCGGCCGAGAGGAACAGCTGCACACCGTAGATGTTGATCAGGTCGTTGTAGAGGACCGCGCGGGCGTTCGAGCCGTCGTTGAGCGCCGGCAGGCCGCCGATCGACATGTTCACCACGTCGACCTTGCGGTTGACCACCAGGTCGACCATGCCGGTGGTGAGCGCGGCGGCGCTGCAGCCGCCGCCCCAGGAACAGGCCCGGGCGGAGACCAGCTTGGCGCCCGGGGCGGCGCCGTCGAAGGCGCTGTTGCCGAGCATGTCGTTGGCGGCGGTGATGCCGGCGACGTGGGTGCCGTGGGTGCTCTCGATGATGCCGATGCTGACGTAGTCGACCAGGCCGGGGCCGCCCACCGGGGTGGTGTCGACGTTGCGCCGGTATTCGACCACGAACGGGATCTGCTCCCGCACCGCGGTGTCCGGGTTGTCCGTGCCGAAGTGGCCGACCTGGAACTTCTCCTTGTACGGCCGCATCACCTCGTCGTCGGTGAAGTCGCGGTTCTGGTTCGCGTCGACGCGGATGTCGCCGTTCGCGGGGTTGTAGAGGATGCCGAACGTGTCGGTCTTGTCCCCGTCGCGGTTGACGTCACCGGCCGGGTCGCTGGCCGCGGTGATCGCCTCGCTGAACTGGTTGAACCGGTAGGTGCCGGCGGGTGCCGTCCAGGTCACGGCCGAGGCGCCGGTGCCGGTGGTGAACGTGGGACCGGCGACCTGGGTGATCATCGGTCGCCAGGAGGCGTCCTCAAGCGGGTCGGTCGCGGTGACCCAGTCGACGATCTTGCGCTCGCCGGTGGTGGTCTTCTGCAGCGCCGGCTGGTCCAGGTCGACCCCGGAGTCCATGATGCCGATGGTGACGCCCCGGCCGTCCCACTCCGGGTGCGCGGCCTTGAAGGCCTCCGCGCCGGTCTCGTTCGTCGGCATGTACGGGTTGACCGCGCCGGTGCCCGCACCGGGCCCGGCAAGCGTCTCACCCTGCTCGGCCGCCTTCGCGCCGTTCGGGGCGGCCTCTGGTGCCGGGTCGGGGAGCGTGATGGTCTCGTCGAGGTCGACGGCGGCGACGCCGGGCAGCGTGGCGGCCTTGAGCGCCTTGGCCGTCGGCACCTTGGCCAGCACGTAACCGACCTGGTCGTAGCGCTGGCTGACGGTGGCGCCGAGACCGGCGAGCCCGTCGACGACCTTCTTGGCCGAGCCCTTCCGTGCCGCGATGATCATGGTGACGGTGGGCGCGTGCTTCGCCTCCGCCGCGTCGAGCAGCTTGGCGTCGTGGGCGCCCAGGGCCTTCGCGGCGGTCGGCGGCGAGGGTTGCGGGGCGGCGGGGGCCGCGCTCGCGGTGCCGGCGCCACCCCCGACGGTGATGGCCCCGGCCGCGAGGACCGAGGCGAAGAGCGCGGCGGAGGGGCGCCGACTCCGGTTGAGGGGTTGACTCACGTTCTCTTCCTCCAGAGAACAGGGCCCTTCAGGGGCAGGGCACGTGTGACGCAGATCCTGCGTGGCACGACCGGCCGTGTCACCAGTGGATTAAGGTTTGTGACCACTCCGTGACGAGATCGACCGTCATCGTCGCACCTGACTGTGTTAGACGTCGATATCTGCCGGCCGTTCGGCCGATGTGGACGGCTGGGCCAACAACTCGGGCGCCTGCGGCTGCCGGGGCGCGAGCTCGACCTGCGCCGGAGCGGCCAGCTCGTCGCCGGAGACGCCCAGCTCGGCCAACTTGCGCGCGCTCACCAACACCCGGGACTCCAACGAACCGACCGCCCGGTTGTAGGCCGTCACCGCCCCGCTCAACGAGCTGCCCAGCTTGCCCACGTGGTCGCCGAGCGTGGACAACCGCCCGTACAGCTCACGGGCCAGCGAGTGCACGGTCGCGGCGTTGCGGGCCAGCGCCTCCTGCCGCCACGAATAGGCGACCGTGCGCAGCAGCGCCACAAGGGTGGCCGGCGTGGCCAGCACCACGTTGCGGGCGAACGCGTGCTCCAGCAGCGCCGGGTCGCGCTGCAACGCGACGTCGAGGAACGGATCGGCCGGCACGAACAACACCACGAAATCGGGGGTCTGGTCGAACGCGGCCCAGTAGGACTTGGCGGCCAGACTGTCCACGTGCGCCCGCAGGTGCCGGGCGTGCGCGTCGAGCTGGGTGTCCCGCCCGCGTTCGTCCCGCGCCTCCATCGCGGTCAGGTAGGCGTCGAACGGCGCCTTCGCGTCGACCACCACCGTGCGCCCGCCGTGCAGGCGCACCACCAGGTCGGGCCGGACCCCCTGATGCTCGGTGGCGGCGGTGACCTGCTCGTTGAAGTCGCAGTGCTCAAGCATGCCGGCCGCCTCGACGATCCGGCGAAGCTGGTGCTCCCCCCAGCGGCCCCGCACCTGCGGTGCGCGCAGCGCCGCGACGAGCTGCTTGGTCTCGGTGCGCAACTCACCCGAGACGGTGCCCATCGCGCGGACCTGCTCGCGCAGCTCGGCGTACGCGTCGACCCGGTCGTGCTCCAGCTCGGCGACCCGCTGCTCATAGCGGCGGAGCGTGTCGTGCAGCGGCGCCACCGCGCGCGCCACCGCCTCCTGGGACTGCGCGGTCGCCTCGTAGCTGAGCGCCCGCATCGACTGCTCCAACCGCCCCTCGCCCTCCCGGGTGGCCGCCAGCGTCGCCTCCAGCCGGGCCACCTCCGCCGCCGAGCGCGCCCGGGCCGCCAGCCAGCCCACCGCGCCGCCGGCGGCGAGGCAGAGCACCACCACGGCCAGGGTCGAGAAGCTCATGCCAGAGAGCTTGCCAAACGGGTACGACGTGCGCGCGGTGGGTACGTTCGAGGTCATGGACATTGCCCTGTGGCTGTTCCTGGTGCTGATGCTCGGAGGTGCGCTGGTGTTCTGGCGGTGGGGAAGCAGGTCCCGGCGGGCGAACGAGCTGGCGGACGCCCGCGCCGAGGCGCAGCGGTGGTACGAGCGGCTCGGCGGCCAGCTGATGAACCTGCACGGCGACGAGCCGGCGGTCCGGCAGGCGCTCGCGGACGCCGGTGAGCGGTACAACGCGGCCGGCTCGCAACTGGAGCAGGCGCGTACCACGAACCAGTTCGCGCTGGCGCGGGAGACCGCGCTGGAGGGGCTGGCGTACATCCGCGCGGCGCGGACGGCGATGGGCATCGACCCGGGCCCGGAACTGCCGCCGCTGGCGGCTGCCCGCGGCGCCGGCGCGCTCACCAAGGAGCGTGAGGTCGACGTGCAGGGCCAGCGGTTCCGGGCCGGCCCGCAGCCGGGCGCCCAGACGCCCTACTACTACCCCGGCGGCCGGCTCCAGGGCCGGCCGGTGCCCGCCGGTTGGTACTCGACGCCGTGGTGGAAGACCGCGCTCGGCGCGGGCGCCGGGGTGATCGGCGGCATGTTGATCGCGGACGCGCTCTTCTCACCCGCGTTCGCCGACCCGGGCTACGGCTACGACTCCGGCTATCAGGAGGGGTTCCAGGACGGCTTCGGCGACGGCCAGGACTACGGCGACCAGGGCGGCGATTTCGGCGGCGGTGACCCGGGCGGCGGCGATTTCGGCGGCGGTGATTTCGGCGGCGGTGGTGACTTCGGTGGCTTCGGCGGCGGCGACTTCGGCGGCGGCGATTTCGGCGGCGGCGACTTCTAACCGGAGCCAGGTGTTAAAAGGGGCCCCCGCCTATGCAGAATGCGTTAAGCGGGGGCCCCTCCTTACACCTCAGCCGGTGTTGCGCATGCCGGCGGCGATGCCGTTGACCGTGGTCAGCAGCGCCCGCTCCAGCGCCGTGCCGTCGTTCGGGGCGCGCCGGCCGCCCGGCGCGGTGGCCACCGCCCGGCCGGCGGCGCCGGACTCGCGATACTGCCGCAGCAACGCCACCTGAAGGTGGTGCAGCGGCTCCAGGTAGGTGTCCCGCACCGCGAGCGTGCGCTGGAGCACCGGCGAGTTCTCCAGCAGGGCCGGCGAGCCGGTCACCGCCAGCACCTCCCGCTTGGTCAGCTCGTACTCCTCCTCGATCTTCGCGAAGATCGGGTGGAGTTTCTTCGGGACCAGGGTCTCCACGTAACGGCGGGCGATGCTCAGGTCGGTCTTGGTCAGCATCATCTCGACGTTCGACAGGAACGTGCGGAAGAAGTGCCAGTTCCGGTTCATCTCGGCGAGCACGTCGGCCAGGCCCGCCTCCCGAGCGGCGGCCAGCCCGGAGCCCACGCCGAACCAGCCCGGCACGATCTGCCGGGTCTGCGTCCAGCCGAACACCCACGGAATGGCGCGCAGCCCGGACAGGCCGGCGCCGGTGTTCGGGCGCTTCGCCGGCCGGGAGCCGATGTTCAGCGCGCCGAGCAGCTCGGTCGGGGTGGACGCCCAGAAGTAGGCCGGCAGGTCCGGATCCTCGACCAGGGACCGGTAGGACCGGAACGCGGAGGCGGACACCACGTCCATCGTCGCGTCCCAGCGTTCCAGCATCTCGGCCGGCTGCCGGGGCGCGGTGTGCAGCAGCGTCGCCTGGAGCACGGCGGCCACGGTCAGCTCCAGGTTCTCCCGGGCCAGCGCCGGCAGCGTGTACTTGTCGGAGATGACCTCACCCTGCTCGGTCACCTTGATCGCGCCGTCGAGCGTGCCGTAGGGCTGGGCCAGGATCGCCTCGTGGGTGGGGCCGCCACCCCGGCCGACCGTGCCGCCCCGGCCGTGGAACAACCGCAGGTGTACGCCGTGCCGGGCGGCCACGTCCCGCAGCGCCCGCTGGGCCCGGTGGATGGACCACTGGCTGGTGGTGATGCCCGCTTCCTTGTTGGAGTCGGAGTAGCCGAGCATCACCTCCTGCACGTCGCCCCGGGCCGAGACGAGCGCCCGGTACGCCGGCAGCGACAGCAGCTCGTCCAGCAGCTCGCCGCCGGAGTCCAGCTCGGCCGGCGTCTCCAGCAGCGGCACGATGCCGACCCGGGCCCGCCCGCTCTGCACGTCGACCAGGCCCGCCTCGCGGGCCAGCACCACGGCGGCGAGCACGTCGTCCACGCCGAGCGTCATCGAGATGATGTACGACTCGATGACCTCGGGGCCGAACCGGTCCTGCGCCTCGCGGATCGCGGAGAACACGTCGAACGTCTTGCGGGCCGACTCGGTGAGCGGGCTGTCCTGGGTGGAGAGCGGCCGGCGGCCGGTCAGCTCGTCGGCGAGCAGCTTGGCGCGCTCCAGCCGGCTCAGCGACGGGTAGTCGGACACCTCGCCGACCGCCTCGTAGAGCTGCGCCAGCACCTCGTGGTGCTTCTCGGCGTGCTCCCGGATGTCCATCGTGGCCAGGTGCAGCCCGAACGCGGACACCGTACGGATGGTGGAGGCCAGCCGACCGACGGCGGTGAGCTGGCCGGAGTTGCGGGCCAGCGAGGCGCGCAGCAGCTCCAGGTCGGCGACCAGCTCGGTCGACCCCCGGTAGTCCCGGCCCGGCACGTGCGGGGTGCCGGCGCGCAGCCGCACCCGGGTGTTCGCGAGCTTCGCCTTCACGCAGCGGGCCTTGAGCCGGTAGGGCTCCTCGGCGTTGACCCGGCGGAACCGGGGCGCCACCTCGGGCAGCGCGTCCAGGTCCTTGGCCAGGCTGGCGGAGAGGTCGAGGGAGACCGCGCGCAGCCGGCGGGAGACGCTGACCTCGCTGATCAGCTCGTCCATCGCCTTCTCGGTGGCCTCGATGCCGTGCTCGTGCTGGATCCGCAGCACCTCGCGGGTGACCGTCGGGGTGACGAACGGGTTGCCGTCCCGGTCGCCGCCGATCCAGGTGCCGAACGACAGCGGGCGGGCCGTCGGCGACGTCTCCACGCCGAGGGTACGCAGCGTGTCGGCGAGGTCGTCGAGGACCTGCGGCGCGGCCTCGGCGTGCAGGTCGCGCAGGTAGTAGATGGCGTTACGGGCCTCGTCGGTCGGGTCCGGCCGGTCCAGCCGCAGCTCGTCGGTCTGCCACATCAGGTCGAGCAGCTCGGCGAGGCGGCGGTTGGCCGGGCCCTCGTCGCTGGCGCCGTAGAGGATCGCGTTGGCGGTCTCGGCGTCCAGCTCGTCGGCGACGGCGCGCAGCTTGGACAGGATGGACCGGCGGGCCGCCTCGGTGGGGTGGGCGGTGAAGACCGGGCGGACGGCCAGCCGGCGGGCCGCGGCGGCGATCTCCTCGGCCGGTACGCCGCGCTCGGCGATCGTCTTCGCGGCCTGGTCCAGCCAACCGCCGTGGGTGGCGCGGCGGCGGCGCAGGTCGCGGGCGCGGTGCACCTGCTCGGTGATGTTGGCCAGGTGGAAGTAGGTGGAGAAGGCGCGGGCCAGCTTCGTGCCGGTGCTGACGTCGAGCCCGGCGAGGCGCTGGGCCGCGGCCGGCGCGTCGGCGCGGACCTGGGCGCGGATCTCCTCGACCAGGTCGAGCAGCGGTCGGCCCTCCTGGCGGGCCAGGGTCTGCCCGAGCAGCGTGCCGAGGCGGCGGATGTCGGCTCGGAGAGCGGCGTCGGGCCCGTCGTGGTCGTGCTGGTCGGTCACGGTGCGCTCCTTACGCGAGGACGAAGGACAGCGCTGTCCGACTCCCCTGGATGGTAGTCGCGTACGCCCCGACCGCAGGAGGGGGACGACGTGATGATCTGCACTCTGGGACGCGCCGGCCGGTCAGCCCTCGGCGCGCCGCGCGCCGGCGGCGTGCCGCCCCGGCGCGGTCCGGGTGGCCCGTCGGCGGGCCCGGAACATGGTGGCGGTGAGCAGCCCGACCAGGCCGGCGACCACCCAGACCAGCAGCCCGGTCAACGCCCAGCCGCCGCCGCGCCAGTCGAAGTAGACGGCCGACTTGAACAGGTCGGTGG
This sequence comes from Micromonospora sp. WMMD1128, assembly GCF_027497235.1. Taxonomy (NCBI): domain Bacteria; kingdom Bacillati; phylum Actinomycetota; class Actinomycetes; order Micromonosporales; family Micromonosporaceae; genus Micromonospora; species Micromonospora sp. WMMD1128. Next base: position 5,458,768 of record NZ_CP114902.1, on the reverse strand, counting down.
CGAGTCCGGGCACGTTCCAGCGGTGCATCCCGCGCAGGAACGGCGGCAGGAACTCGGGCGCGTAGATGCCGCCGGAGCCGGGGTTGCCGAGCACCACCAGCAGCAGGATCACGATGCCGGTGCCGAGCAGTCCGAGCCACGCCTGCACGGCCGCCGCGACCATCCCGGCCGCGAACGCGGCGAGCGCGCCGATCACCGCGATGGCCGGCACGTTGTGGCCGAAGACGTCCAGCACCGGCCCGACCAGGATCGCGCCGATCATGCCGAGCAGGATGGAGTGCACCGCGAGTGTGGCGATCCGCAGTCCGGCCCGGCGCAGGTCGCGCGGGCTGGTGCCGAGCGAGATGCCGAGCGCCGTGGACGCCAGGTAGCCGCCGAGCACCACGCCGACCGCCAGATAGAACGGGACCAGGCCGCGCGGGTCGCCGCCGGAGACCGGCACCTCGTCGGTGACCTGGAGCGGCACGTCGGCCTGCCGGGCCGCCTCGGTGAACACGTCGGTGACGAGTTCGGTGGCGGCGGGCGCGCCGGCGCTGGCCGTGGCCAGGGTGAGCCCGCCGCCGGGGTCCGAGTGCAGCACCGCGTACACCGATCGGTCGTGCAGGCCGCCGACGGCGCGTTCCTGGCTGTCGTACCCGACGGGTTTGATGGTGTCGGTGCGGGCGCGGACGGCCGACATCACGGCCTGGGCCTGCTGGTCGGTGGTGACCACGGCGACCGGCACGTCCTTCGGGTCCGGCTTGTGCAGCGCGCCGACGTAGGCCGCGATGAACGCGCTGGCGAGCGCCAGGGTGCCGAGCACCAGCGCCGCCGTGCGGGGCAGCCAGTCCCGGGTCCGCAGCTCCGGCTCGTCGTCCACGGCCTCAGCCTATTGCCCTCATATGCCTGGCTTGCGGGGTTTCGCCGGGCTGAAATCGCTGGTGCGGGCCGATAGCGTCCGATCATGACACCGCCGCGTTACCCGACCAAGCCGCAGCCGGGCGACCGGGTCGCGGTCGTCTCACCCTCCGCCGGCCTGCCGGCTCTCTTCCCCTACGTGTACGAGCTGGGCCTGCGCCGGCTCCGCGAGGACCTCGGCCTGGAGCCGGTGGAATATCCGACCACCCGCGTCATGGGCGCCGACCCGCGCGACCGGGCCCGGGACCTGACCGCCGCGTTCGCCGACCCGACGATCACCGCGGTGCTCGCCACCGTGGGTGGGGACGACCTGATCACGGTCACCCCGTTCCTCGACGACGACGTGCTGCGGGCCAACCCGAAGCCGTACTTCGGCTACTCCGACAACACGAACGTGCTCAACCACCTGTACCGGCTGGGGATCGTGGCCTACCACGGCGGTTCGGTGCTGGTGCACCTCGGCCGCTCCGGCCGGGCACACCCGCTGACGTTCGACTCGCTGCGCACCGCGCTGTTCACCACCGGCTGGTACGACCTGACCCCGGCCGCCGAGTGGGGCGACGAGCCGCTCGACTGGCAGGACCCGACGACGTTGACCGAGGAACCGCCGATGCTGCCGGGCGAGGGCTGGCGCTGGCACGGGCCGGCCCGGGTGGTCCAGGGGCGCACGTGGGGCGGCAACCTGGAGATCCTGCACTGGCTGGCGGCGGCCGACCGGGTGCCGTCCGCCGCCGAGTTGGCCGGCTCGGTGCTGGTGCTGGAGACCTCGGAGGAGATGCCGCCGGCCGAGGAGGTCTTCCGGATCGTGCGGAACCTGGGCGAGCGCGGCCTGCTCGCCGGTTTCCCGGCCATCGTGGTCGGCCGACCGAAGGCGTGGGACTTCGACCACCGGTTGTCGGTCGCGGAGCGGCTGGCCTGGGGCGAGGCGCAGCGGGCGGCGATCCTGCGGGCGATCGGGCCGTACACCGGCGACCCGGTGGTGGTCTTCGACGTCGACCTCGGTCACACCGACCCGCAGCTGATCATCCCGTACGGCGGGGAGATCCGGGTCGACGCGGTCGATCGGCGGATCGCGGTGCGCTACTGACCGCGCTGCTCCCGCACGAACACGCCGGCGCCGGGCGCGCCCTCGACGAGTCCCCGCGCCTTCAGCCAGTCGATGGCGGAACGCACCACCTGGCGGGAGACGTCGAACTCGGCGCACAACTCGGTGCCGGAGGGCAGCTTCGCGCCGGGCGGATAGTCGCCTGATTCGATGCGCTCGGTCAAGGTCTCGATGAGGCGTTGCTTCTTGGTGTAGGCAGGCATGGGTCGACTCCGTGGCAGGTGCACCCATGTGATCACGGCGGACGACGGAGCGTCAATCAAATGTGGTGGCAGGTATTGACCTGGCATGACAGGTAGTCGTAGGTTGCATCTGGGTGACCGTGGCAGGTCCCCACGGCGCATAAGCCGGCCCGGGGTGGAGGTGGCACTCCGCTCCCCGGGCCTTGACCGGGAAGGACGCCCCGGCCCATGAGCAATCTATCGAACATCGCCCACCCGCCCTGGTGCCTGCGCGGCCCGGACTGCGCCGGCCGCAACGGTCTGCACCTGTCCCGCCTCGTCGGCACGGCGGTCCGGGGCGACGAGGTGATCCAGGCCGGAGTCGGCCTCTGGCGGATGGACGTCGGCCCGGCGTCGCCGACCGGCCTGCTGTTGGAGCTGTCGGCAGGTGAGGACGTCGAGCGATGGCCGATCGACCTGCCCCAGTCCCGCGCCCTGATCCGCACGTCCCAACACCTGCTCCGCCACCTGACCCCCACCGCAACCCGCGCTGCCTGACCGCCCCCACCGTCCCACCGGCTCGGTGGACTGTCACGGGCATCTCAGCCCCCGCCACCCCGCCCGCTTGATCAAGGAGTTCGTGTCGCCGAACGCGCTCTCCAGCACCCCAACTCCTTGGTCAACTCGCGCATCGCACCCGCCCACGTCGACCATGAAGTTGGCGGCGCTTCAGGAGATCAACTTCGCCGCTAACTTCATGATCACCCGGCTTGGCCCATGGGGGGCGGAGGTTGGGCTTGACCGCTTCGTTGATCTCGGGCTTGTGGAGGCGGGGTATGTCTTATTTGTTGAAAATGTGAGGGCTGCGATTCCCGGGAGTGATGGCACTGTCCGGGATCTTGGAGGGAAATGGCCCCTGGAGGGGCGCTCAGCTTCCAAGATCTCTCCTGCTTCCGGGATGCGGGAGAGGTCGTGCGCCATGTGGGACTGTCGGTGGTTGGGCGTCGTGCGCGTGTCGGGGTGCTCGGGCACGTGTGACGTTCACCGGACGCTCACACGGCGGAGCCGCGCCAGCGCTACCGACCCGGCCGGCGGCGCGGAGCGTCCGACTTGTCGTCGCCAACGTCATGAACCCCTTGACGGCCCCCACTTACCGATCGACGCATACAGCGGGCGGTCAGACGACGGCGAAGGCGCGGACCGGGAAGGTGCCCATGCCGGCCACCCGCGGCGGCGCGGCGGTGAACCGGAAGCCGGCCGGCGGCAGCGCGCCCAGGCCGGTCAGGTGCTCCACGATCGGGATGCCGGCGGCGAGCAACGTGCTGTGTGCCGGGCGCTCGCCGGCCGCCGCCGCGGTCATGTCGTCGATGTTGATCGAGTCGATACCGACAAGCGTGGCACCCGCTGCGACCAGCCAGGATGCGCCGTCACCGGTCAGGAACGGCGCGTCCGGGGCGGAGTATCGGTCGGTGCCGAAGTGGGTGTCCCAACCGGTGTGCAGCAGCACGGCCCGCCCGGCCACCTCGTAGGGGGCGAGCAGCAGCCGGTCCACCGCCCGGGTGCCGGCGGGTACGCGCACCACCACGCCGGGCAGGTCGGCCAGCCGGTCCAGCCCGACCCCGGCCAGGTCGGCCCCGTCGGCGTAGCGGTGCGACGGAGTGTCGACGTACGTGCCGGTGTTGGCGATCATGTCGATGCGGGCGACGTGGAACTCGACGCCCGGCGCGTACCGCTGACGGGACGCCTCGCGGGTCAGCCACTCGGTGATCCGCGGCGCCGGCCAGCCGGGCAGCGTGACCATCCCGTCGCCGATCTCGTGGCTCAGGTCGACGAGCCGCCGCCCGCCCGGGCCCGCCCGATACTCGCCCATCCGCCCACCGCACCACGCCCCCTCCGCCCCGTCAACAAGCCGGGGTGGGGGAGGTGTGGGAGGGGATAAGGTCGGGGGGTGCACCCCCCGTCCGGCTGGACGCGGGGTCGTCGTCGTGTCAAGCGCTGGAAGTGAATGCTGATGCTCACCGGACTCTTCGCCGCCGCCCTGGCCGACCCCGGGCTGGCCCGGGCGCGTGACCTGGCGCGCTCCGGTGCCGCCCAGGTCGACGGGCTCGACCTCACCGCCCCGGCCGCGCTGCGACCGTTCGCCGTGGCCGCCGTCGCCGCCGACGAGCAGGGGGCCGGGCGGCCGGTGCTCGCGGTCACCGCCACCACCCGCGAGGCCGACGACCTGGTCTCCGCGCTTGGCAGCCTGCTGCCGCCGGAGCAGGTGGCGGTCTTCCCGTCCTGGGAGACGCTGCCGCACGAGCGGCTCTCGCCCCGCTCCGACACGGTCGGGCGGCGTCTCGCCGTGCTGCGCCGGCTGGCCCACCCCGACGCCGCCGACGCGCACGGGCGCACCGGGCCGCTGCGAGTGGTCGTGGCACCGGTCCGGTCGCTGCTCCAGCCGCAGCTCAAGGGCCTCGGCGACCTGGAACCGGTGCAGCTCGCCGCCGGCGAGGAGGCCGACCTGGAGGAGGTCGCCCGCCGGCTCACCGACATGGCGTACGCCCGGGTCGACCTGGTCACCAAGCGCGGCGAGTACGCCGTGCGCGGCGGCATCCTCGACGTCTTCCCGCCCACCGACGAGCACCCGTCCCGGGTCGAGTTCTGGGGCGACGAGGTGGAGGAGATCCGCACCTTCGCCGTCGCCGACCAGCGGACCATCGAAGGCGTACCGCAGCTCTGGGCGCCGCCCTGCCGCGAGCTGCTGCTGACCCCGGGCGTGCGGCAGCGGGCCGCCGCCCTCGCCGCCGAGCACCCCGAGCTGGCCGAGATCCTCGACAAGCTGGCCGAGGGCATCCCGGTCGAGGGCATGGAGTCCCTCGCCCCGGCGCTCATCGGCGCCGACGCGCTGGAGCTGCTCGTCGACTGCATGCCGGCCGGCACCCACGTACTCCTCTGCGACCCGGAGCGGATCCGCACCCGAGCGCACGACCTGGTCCGTACCTCGGAGGAGTTCCTCCAGGCGAGCTGGGCCGCAGCCGCCGTCGGCGGCCAGGCCCCGGTCGACCTCGGCGCCGCCGCCTTCAAGACCCTGGCCGAGGTACGCACGCAGGCCCGCGCCCTGCGCCAGCCCTGGTGGACGCTCGCCCCGTTCGGCCTGGTCGAGGCCGACCCTCATTCGGTCCGGAGCGCCGGCTACCGGCGCGGAGGCCGAATTATGGTCGAAGAGGCCGCGCCGGCCCGGCAGCCGTGGGAGGACGCGCCGGCCGAGGTCGACGTCACGCCCGACGACGCCATCGCGGTGAGCCTCGCCGCCCAGCCGGCCCCGCTCTACCACGGCGAGACCGCCCGGGTGGTCGACGACCTGAAGCGCTGGGCCGGCGAGGGCTGGTCGATCGCGCTCGTCTTCGAGGGGCACGGTCCCGCCCAGCGGGCCGTCGAGGTGCTCCGCGACGCCGGCCTCGGCGCGCGGCTCACCGAGGAGGTGCCCACCGCGCCCGCCCCCGGCGAGCTGCTCGTCTCCTGCGGCTGCCTGACCGCCGGCTTCGTCGACGAGGCGTCCCGGTTCGTGCTGCTGACCGGCAACGACGTCACCGGCGGCCGGGGCACCTCCACCCGCGACATGCGCAGGATGCCCAGCCGACGGCGCAACACCATCGACCCGCTGGAGCTGCGGGCCGGCGACTTCGTGGTGCACGAGCAGCACGGCATCGGCCGGTACGTCGAGCTGGTGCAGCGCACCGTCAACGGCGCCAGCCGGGAATACCTGGTGATCGAGTACGCGGCGAGCAAGCGCGGCCAGCCCGGCGACCGCCTCTTCGTCCCCACCGACCAGCTCGACCAGCTCTCCCGCTACGTCGGCGGCGAGCAGCCCACGCTGCACAAGATGGGCGGCTCGGACTGGCAGAAGTCCAAGGCCCGGGCGCGCAAGGCGGTCCGCGAGATCGCCGCCCAGCTCATCCAGCTCTACGCGGCCCGGAAGGCGTCCAAGGGGCACAACTTCGGCCCGGACACCCCGTGGCAGCGGGAGCTTGAGGACGCGTTCCCCTGGCAGGAGACGCCGGACCAGATGGCCGCCATCGAGGAGGTCAAGCGGGACATGGAGCAGACCGTCCCGATGGACCGGCTGATCTGCGGCGACGTCGGCTACGGCAAGACCGAGATCGCGGTGCGGGCGGCGTTCAAGGCGGTGCAGGACGGCAAGCAGGTGGCCGTGCTGGTGCCCACCACGCTGCTGGTGCAGCAGCACTACAACACGTTCGCCGAGCGGATGAGCCAGTTCCCGGTGAACATCCGGCAGCTCTCCCGGTTCCAGACGCCGAAGGAGTCCGAGCGGACGCTGGAGATGGTCGCCGACGGCAGCGTCGACATCGTCATCGGCACCCACCGGCTGCTCCAGGCGGCCACCCGGTTCAAGCAGCTCGGGCTGGTCATCATCGACGAGGAGCAGCGGTTCGGCGTCGAGCACAAGGAGCACCTGAAGACGCTGCGCGCCTCGGTCGACGTGCTCGCCATGTCGGCCACGCCGATCCCACGGACGCTGGAGATGGCGATCACCGGCATCCGGGAGATGTCCACCATCGCCACCCCGCCCGAGGAGCGGCACCCGGTGCTGACGTTCGTCGGGGCGTACGACGACCGGCAGGTGGCCGCGTCCATCCACCGTGAGCTGCTCCGCGACGGACAGGTCTTCTACCTGCACAACCGGGTCGAGTCGATCGACAAGGCGGCCCGGCGGATCCGGGAGCTGGTGCCCGAGGCGCGGGTCGCGGTGGCGCACGGCCAGATGGGCGAGGAGGCGCTGGAGAAGGTGATGGTCGGCTTCTGGGAGAAGGAGTTCGACGTCCTGGTCTGCACCACGATCGTCGAGTCCGGCATCGACATCCCGAACGCCAACACGCTCATCGTCGAGCGCGCCGACCTGCTCGGCCTGGCCCAGTTGCACCAGATCCGGGGTCGGGTCGGCCGGGGCCGGGAGCGCGCGTACGCGTACTTCCTCTACCCGGCGGACAAGCCGCTCACCGAGAACGCGCACGAGCGGCTGGCCACCATCGCCCAGCACACCGAGCTGGGCGCCGGCATGTACGTGGCGATGAAGGACCTGGAGATCCGGGGCGCCGGCAACCTGCTCGGCGGCGAGCAGTCCGGCCACATCGAGGGCGTCGGCTTCGACCTGTACGTGCGGATGGTCGGCGAGGCGGTGTCGGCCTTCAAGGGCGAGAGCACCGAGGAGGAGGCGGACGTCAAGATCGACCTGCCGATCGACGCGCACCTGCCGCACGACTACGTCGGGGTGGAGCGGCTGCGGCTGGAGATGTACCGCAAGCTCGCCGAGGCCCGCGACGCCGAGCGGCTGCGCGAGGTGGTGGCCGAGATGACGGACCGCTACGGCGAGCCGCCCACGCCGGTGCAGAACCTGGTCGCGGTGGCGAACTTCCGGCTGCTGGCCCGCCGCTACGGCCTGTCCGACGTGTCGATGCAGGGCAAGCACCTCCGGTTCAGTCCGTTGCCGTTGCCCGACTCGAAGCAGATGCGGCTCAAGCGCTACCACCCGGACTCGGTCTACAAGCAGGCGGCCGACCAGGTGAGCGTGCCCCGGCCCAGCACCCGCCGGATCGGCGGCGAGCCGCTGCGCGACCAGGCGCTGCTGGAGTGGTGCGCGCAACTCCTCTCCGATGTGTTGGGCGAGCCGGCGGTGCAGCCGGCGGGGGCGGGGGCGCGGTGAGGTGGGCGGCGTCACAGCCGGATACGGGGCGTGAGAGAGTGACCGTCATGCGTGCTCGCCGTCTTGTCGCCGTCGCCAGCGTGGCGGTCGGCCTCGTCGCCCTCTCCGGTTGCCGTACCGAGCCCGGGGTCGCCGCCTACGTCGGCGACACCCGCGTCACCGAGGATCAGGTCACCTCGATCCTCGACGAGGTCCGGGACGGCCTGGCCAGCCAGCCGGCCACCGCACCGCAGGCCGATGCGCTGCTGCCGGCCCGGGACCAGGTGGTCGCCACCCTCGTGCTGTCGGACGTGTGCCGCGAACTCTCCGCCGACAAGGGCTACCAGCCGCAGGGCCAGGTGACCCCGGAGCAGGTCGCGGAGCAGACCGGCCTGCCCGCCGACGCGGCGTACCCGAAGAAGGTGGCCGAGTTCTACACCTGCATGTCCGGCCTGCCGGCCTCCGAGCAGGCCGCCCCCACGCCGGACGAGCTGGCCACGGTGATCTCCGCCGGCCGGGCCGCCGGCGCCATCCCGCCGGACGTCTCGGACGCCGACGCCGCCCGCCAGCTCGACGGCGAGCAGCTCCGCTCCGCCCTGGGCACCCGCAAGTCGCTCGCCGACGCCATCGGCGGGTACGACGTCTCGGTCAACCCGCGCTACCGCCCGCTGGCCTTCCCGCTGCTCAGCTTCAAGGGCAACGTGCCGGCGGTGGCCGTGCCGCTGGGTGAGCCCGGTTCGTCGGTCACCGACGTCTCCACGCCGGAGCCGGACGCCGGTGAGTCGGTGCCGGTGGTCGACCCGTCGGCGGCGCCCGGAGCATGACCGCACGCATCGTCCTGCTGGTCACCTCGCCCCGGTTGCCGGCCGGCCTGCTGACGTCGGCCGCCTGGGACGCCGTACGCGCCGCCCCGGTCCTCACCGGCGCGGAGAGCGAGCTGACCCGGGCGGTCCGGACGGCGGGCGCCGAGGTGCGCGTGGTGACCGACGGCGCGACGCAGGCCCTGCTGGACGCCGCCGCGGCGCACGGCGGCGCGGTGTGGCTGGCCGGCCCGGCCGGCGACGAGGCGCTCGCCCGCGAGCTGGGGTTGCGGTTGGCCCGTCAGCCCGGGCTGGCCGAGTTGGAGCTGATGTACGGCTCCTGGGACCCGCCGGGCGCCCGGCTGCTCGACGCGGTCGAGGTGATGGACCGGCTGGCCTCGCCGGGCGGTGACCCGTGGAAGCGGGCGCAGACCCACCGCAGCCTGGCGGGTTTCCTGATCGAGGAGTGCTACGAGGCGTACGACGCGATAAGCGCCGACGACACCGACGCGCTCCGCGAGGAGCTGGGCGACGTGCTGCTCCAGGTGCTGCTGCACGCCCGGCTGGCCGAGGATCTGCCGGAGGGCGAGAGCTGGACCGTCGACGACGTGGCCGGCACCCTGGTCGACAAGATGGTGCGGCGCAACCCGCACGTGTTCTCCGGCGAGCACGCCGGTTCGATCGAGGAGATCGAGGCGAACTGGGAGCGGATCAAGCGGGCCGAGAAGACCCGTGACTCGGTGCTCGACGGTGTCGCGTTGAGCCAGCCCGCGCTCGCCCTGGCCGCGAAGATCCTGGACCGCGCCGGCCGGGTCGGCCTGGCCGTGCCGCCGCCGCTCGCCGAGTCTCAGGTGGACCCGGAGGCGCGGCTCGGCGCGAGTCTGCTGGCCACGGTCGCCGCCGCCCGGCAGGCCGGCATCGACCCGGAGGCCGCGCTGCGTCGCGCCGCGCTGGCGTACGCCGACGCGGTCCGCGCGGCCGAGCGCGCCACCGGAGACCAGCCGACCTGACCCCCGAGTCCGGAGCCCTCGGGAACGTCGGGGTAGGTCGGTAGGGTTCGGGCATGGAAGCGTTCGTGCCGCTCGCGGAGCGGATCGTGGAAGCGTTGCTGGAGAGCCGGCCCGGGCTGGCCACCTCCGCCGGGGACCACCGCTACGACGACCGCCTGCCCGATCTCTCCGCCGACGCGCTCGCCGCCGACCGGGCGATGCTGAAGGACGCGGCCGACGCGCTCTCCGAGATCGACCCGGACGTGCTCGACGCCGACGAGAGCGTCGACCACGCGCTGCTCAGCGCCCTGGTCGACCGAGGGCTGTTCGAGGCGACCGAGATCCGCGGCCACGAGTGGGATCCGCTGCGGCACAACCCGGGTCCGTTGCTGCACGCGTTGCTGGCCCGGCCGTACGCTCCGGTCGAGGAGCGGCTGGCGCACCTGGCCGGGCGCCTCGCCGCCGTGCCGGATGCGTTGGCGACCGCGCGTGCGACGCTGCGGGACATGCCGCGGGTCCATGCCGAGACGGCGGTCGGCCAGTTCGCCGGCACCGCGGCGCTGGTGCGCGACGAGGTGCCGGCGTTGCTCGCCCAGGCGCCGGCGCTGCGCGACCGGGTGGGGCCGGCGGCGACCGCGGCGATCGCCGCGCTCGACGAGTTCGTGGCGTGGCTGCGGGCGGGGTTGGCGGCCGACGCCGGCCCGGGGCGTGACGCCCGGCTGGGCCGGCGGCGCTGGGAGGCGCGGCTCTGGCACACGCTCGACACCGAGCTGGGCGCCGCCGAGGTGCAGCGCCGCGCCTGGGCCAACCTCGACCGGGTCACCGACGAGATCCGGGCGGCGGCCGTCGAGCTGGTCGGTGGTCCGGCCGACGACGAGACGGTACGCCGAGCGTTGGACCTGCTGGCCGCCGAGCACCCGGCAGACGCGACGATCGTGGACCTCGCCTCGGTGACGCTCGACGAGGCGGGTGACTTCGTCCGCCTCCACGACCTGGTCAGCCTCGTCGACGACCCGTGTGTGATCCAGGAGATGCCGGAGTTCGCCCGGGGCGTGGCGGTGGCCTACTGCGACGCGCCGGGCCCGCTGGAGACGGCAGACCTGCCGACGTTCTACTGCATCGCGCCCACTCCGGCGGGCTGGCCGGCGCAGCGGGTCGAGTCGTTCTACCGGGAATACAACGACCACATGATCCGCAATCTGACCGTGCACGAGGCGATGCCCGGCCACTTCCTCCAGCTCGCCCACGCCCGGCGTTACGCCGGCCCGACCCGGGTGCGGGCGCTCACCGAGTCCGGTGTGTTCATCGAGGGCTGGGCGGTCTACGCCGAGGAGCTGATGGCCGGGCTCGGTTTCGGCGGGCTGCCGGTGCGGTTGCAGCAGCTCAAGATGCAGCTCCGGATGACCATCAACGCGCTCCTCGACCAGCTCGTGCACTGCGACGACCTGTCCGAGGCCGACGCGATGGCGTTGATGACCGGGCGCGGCTTCCAGGAGGAGGGCGAGGCGGCCGGCAAGTGGCGGCGGGCGTTGCTCACCTCCACCCAGCTCTCCACCTACTTCGTCGGCTACAGCGAGATGGCCGACATCGCCGCTTCCCGGCCGGACGGCGTGCCGGTGCGTGACTGGCACGACGCGATGCTGGCGCACAACTGCCCGCCGCCGCGCCACCTGCGCACGCTGCTGGGGGTGTGACGGGTCAGGACGTCTTCTTGGTGCGCTGGTCCACCACGCCGGCGCCGGGCGGCACGGCGAACGCGGACGGCTCGACCGACTCGGTGTAGCGACTGAGCGTCACCTCGGCGGCCTTGCCGTCGAGCGTGCCGGTGAAGCTGCCGAGCACTCCCTCGGTGGTCACGCAGGCGGTGAAGCGTTCCCCGGCGCTCGTGACGTCGACGCATGTGGCGTGGTGCCCGGCCAGCGTGGTGTCGGTCTGCTTGATGGCCGCCTCCGGTTGCAGCGCCGCGTCGGTGAGCAGCCGGATCACCGCGGGCGGGGTGACCAGACCCTGCTTGCGCGCCTCGTCGTAGACGATCACCGACGGCTTGCCGGCGGTGAGCACCGGCGGGGACACGGTGCAGGAGGTGCGCCCGGCGGCGCTGGTGCACCGGGTCACCGCCTCCTGGGTCACCGTGATCTTGCCGCCCGACCAGGTGTAGGTGGAGCGCAGCGGATCCTTGGTCTGCGCGATCGACGCGGTTTGTCCCCCGGCGAGCTGGTAGTCGGCGGCCCAGGTCTGCTCCAGCGCCCGGTCCATCCGCGCGGCGAGGTCGTTGACCAGGTCGGCCCGCCCGAGCGCGACGCCCGCGCCGTCCAGGGCCTGGCAGCCGGTGACCGAGAGCGACGCGATGACCGAGGCGGCGAGCACGCGGAGTGTCGTCGAGGCGGCAGGCATGATGCCCAGCCTTGTCGATCGACGCAACCTCTCGCAAACCCGTTGCCGGTTGACGACCGGTAAAGCGGGAATGTCCGTCTCAGTGGCCGCCGTGGGGACCGCCCCGAGCGGCGTGCCGGAGGGCGGGGACCGATACGCTGCGTTCAACACCTGCCTCAGCCGCACCGTCGCGGCCCACACCGGACCGGTACACACAAACGAGGAGCGACTCAGTGGCAACCATCGAGGGAATCGTCGCCCGGGAGATCCTGGACTCGCGGGGCAACCCGACGGTCGAGGTCGAGGTCGGGCTCGACGACGGCACGATCGCCCGCGCCGCGGTGCCGTCCGGCGCCTCCACCGGCGCCTTCGAGGCGGTCGAGCTGCGCGACGGTGACAAGGGCCGTTACCTGGGCAAGGGTGTCGAGAAGGCGGTCGCCAACATCGAGGACCGGATCGTCGACCAGCTCATCGGCTACGAGGCGAGCGAGCAGCGGCTGATCGACCAGAAGATGATCGACATCGACGGCTCGGACAACAAGGGCGAGCTGGGTGCCAACGCGATCCTCGGCGTCTCGCTGGCCGTGGCGAAGGCCGCCGCCGGCAGCGCCGAGCTGAGCCTCTTCCGCTACCTGGGCGGCCCCAACGCGCATCTGCTCCCGGTGCCGATGATGAACATCCTCAACGGCGGCGCGCACGCCGACTCGAACGTCGACATCCAGGAGTTCATGATCGCGCCGATCGGCGCGCCGACGTTCCGGGACGCGGTGCGCTCCGGCGCCGAGGTCTACCACGCGCTGAAGTCGGTGCTGAAGAAGAAGGACCTGTCGACAGGTCTCGGCGACGAGGGCGGCTTCGCCCCCAACCTGCCCACGAATGCCGCCGCGCTGGACCTGATCGCCGAGGCGGTGGAGAAGGCCGGCTACCGGCTGGGCACCGACATCGTCTTCGCGCTCGACGTGGCCGCCACCGAGTTCTTCGACAACGGCACCTACACGTTCGAGGGCAGCGCCAAGAGCGCCGAGGAGATGAGCAACTACTACACCAAGCTCGCTGGCGACTACCCGATCGTGTCCATCGAGGACCCGCTCGCCGAGGACGACTGGAGCGGCTGGGCCACCCTGACCGCCGCGCTCGGCGACCGGATCCAGATCGTCGGCGACGACCTGTTCGTGACCAACCCGCAGCGCATCGCCCGGGGCATCGCCGAGCGGTCCGCCAACGCGGTGCTGGTCAAGGTCAACCAGATCGGCTCGCTCACCGAGACGCTCGACGCCGTGGACCTGGCGCACCGGGCCGGCTTCAAGTGCATGATGAGCCACCGTTCCGGCGAGACCGAGGACACCACCATCGCCGACCTGGCGGTCGCCACCGGCTGCGGCCAGATCAAGACCGGCGCGCCGGCCCGCTCCGACCGGGTGGCCAAGTACAACCAGCTCCTGCGGATCGAGGAGGAGTTGGGCGACGCGGCGCGGTACGCCGGCGCGGGCGCGTTCCCGCGCTACCGTTCGGCCTGAGGCAGCGCTCCGGGGGAGGGGTGTGACCGATGCAGCAGCGCCGCACACCGGGCGGCCAGCGGCCCGTCCGCCGGCCGGGACAGGCCGGTCGGGCGGGCGGTGCCCGGGTCCGGTCGACGGCCCGTGACGGCGGCGTCCGCGCCGAGTCGCGTGCCGCCGGCCGGTCACCCGGCGCACCCCGGGCCGCCGACGGCGTACGCTCCGCGAGCCGCCCGGCCGCGGCCCGGCGTACCGCCGCCGGTGGCACGGTCAAGCGGCTCACCGCACCCCAACCCCGGCGCTTCACCGGGCGCGCCACCGTGCTGTTCGCGGTGCTGATCGCGCTCGCCCTGGCGTACACCTATCCGGTCCGGGTCTATCTCGACCAGCAGGCCGACATCGAGCGGATGGAGGCGTCCCAGGCCGAGCAGCGGAGGCTGATCGAGCGCCTCACCGCCGAGGCGGCCAAGTGGAAGGACGACGCCTACGTCGAGACCAAGGCGCGGGAACGCTTCTTCATGATCCGGCCGGGTGAGACGGCGCTCGTGGTGCTGCGGGACGCCGAGGGCGCCGCCCGGGACGCCGGCAAGGGCGCGAAGCCGGGGGCGCCGGCGTCGCCCGAGCCGTGGTACGACACCCTGTGGTCGAGCGTGCAGGCGGCGAACGCCGAGCGTCCCGACAAGTGAGCGACCGAGGAAGGCGTGACCCGTTGAACGTCGTACCACCGCAGGATCCGGCGGCGGACTCCGTACCCCCGCCGGAGCGCCAGCCGGCCACCGAGGCCGACCTGGCCGCGGTGGGCGCGCAGCTCGGACGCACGCCGCGCGGCACCCGGGCGGTGGCCCACAGGTGCCCGTGCGGCCTGCCCGACGTGGTGGAGACGACGCCCCGGCTGGCCGACGGCACGCCGTTCCCGACGCTGTTCTATCTGACCTGCCCGCGTGCCACCGCGGCGTGCAGCCGGCTGGAGTCGGCCGGGCTGATGAAGGAGATGGCCGACCGGCTCGCCGCGGACCCGGAGCTGGCCGCCCGCTACCGGGCCGCGCACGAGGACTATCTGGCCCGCCGGGAGGCGATCGGCGAGGTGCCGGAGATCGCCGGCATCTCCGCCGGTGGGATGCCCGGCCGGGTGAAGTGCCTGCACGTGCACATGGGCCACGCGCTCGGCGCCGGGCCGGGGGTCAATCCGCTCGGCGACGAGACGCTGGCGCTGGTGGAGAAGTGGTGGGCCGCCGGCCCCTGCGTGGACGTCCCCACACCGTGACCACCGTCGAGCAGGTCACGATCCGCCGCGCCCGGACCGCCGACGTACGCGGCATCCGCCGGCTGGTGGACACCTACACCGACGACCGGCGGCTGCTCAGCAAGGCCACCGTCACGCTCTACGAGGACGTGCAGGAGTTCCGGGTGGCGGTGACGCCGGACGGGACGGTGGTCGGCTGCGGCGCGCTGCACGTCATGTGGGAGGACCTGGCCGAGATCCGCACCGTGGCGGTGGACCCGTCCTGCCGGGGGCACCGGCTCGGGCACCGGATCGTCGGCGAGCTGATCGACGCGGCGCGGGAGCTGGGCGTCGCCCGGATCTTCGTGCTCACGTTCGAGACCGGCTTCTTCGGCGCGTTCGGCTTCCGCGAGATCGACGGCGCCCCGGTCCCGCAGCCCGTCTACGAGCAGCTCCTGCGCTCCTACGACGAAGGTGTCGCCGAGTTCCTCGACCTGGAACGGGTCAAGCCCAACACCCTCGGCAACACCCGCATGCTGCTGCGCCTCTGACCCCGCGCCCCCTCTGCGGTGATCATGAAGTTGACGGCGTCCGCTGTCCGGTTTGTCGCCGCCAGCTTCATGATCGCCGACGGCCGGCGGCACCTGTCGTAGGGTGGGCGGCGTGAGCGCGCGCGTGGGGGCCATCGACTGCGGGACCAACTCGATCCGACTGCTGATCGCCGACCTGCCGGATCCGTCCGCCGGGCCGTCGGCGCCGCTCGTGGACGTCAGCCGGCGGATGGAGATCGTGCGGCTGGGCCAGGGCGTGGACCGCACCGGCACGCTCGCGCCCGAGGCGATCGAGCGGACCCGGGTGGCGCTCGCCGACTACGCCGCCGAGATCGAAAAGGCGGGCGTCGACCGGGTGCGGATGTGCGCCACCTCGGCCTCCCGCGACGCCTCCAACGCCGACGACTTCCGGACCATGGTCGAGCGGACGCTCGGCGTACCGCCGGAGGTGGTGACCGGCGACGAGGAGGCCCGCCTCTCGTTCACCGGCGCGGTGCGCGGCCTGCCCGCCGACGCCGAGCCGCCGTACCTGGTGGTCGACATCGGCGGCGGCTCCACCGAGTTCGTGGTCGGCACCCGCTCCGGTGGCGTGCGCGGGGCGATCTCGGTGGACATCGGCTGCGTCCGGATGACCGAACGGCACCTGCACGGCGACCCGCCCGGCCCGGCCGAGATCGCCGCCGCCGAGGCGGACATCGCGGCGGCGGTGGACCGGGCGCTCGCCGCCGTGCCCGGCCGGGAGGCGGCCACGCTCGTCGGGCTCGCCGGTTCGGTCACCACAGTGGTCGCCCTGGCCGAAGGGCTCCGGGAGTACGACCCGCACCGCATCCACCACGCCCGGGTGCCGTACGCCCGGGTGGCGTCGGTGACCGCCTACCTGCTCGGCGCCACCCGGGAGCAGCGGCTGGCCGAGCCGGTGATGCACCCCGGTCGGGCGGACGTGATCGGCGCGGGCGCGCTGGTGCTGCGCATCATCATGGAGCGGGCCGGCATGTCGTCGGTGGTCGCCTCCGAACACGACATCCTCGACGGCATCGCCTGGAGCCTCGCGTAGCCGTGGTCGATTCGCCTGGCGACTGGCCTGGTCTGGTCGATTCGCCTGGAGAGGGCCGGACGGCTCTTCGGCCAGGAGCACCGGTCGATGCCGCGGCCCGCTCCCGCCAGGCGCAGACCGGAGACCTGGCGCGCGACGTCGTCGAACGTGACACCGAGCTGCTGCGGCGACTGGCCGAGTGATCCACTCGATCGCACCGGGTGCGATGGTCCAGTTTTCGGGTTAGCCGTCCCACTTGCCGGGAGGTCAGGCGGGACGGACGCCAGCTCGGCGAAGTGGCGGTATCCGGCCGGGCGGGATGCCACCACTTCACCGAACTGGTGTCGATCATTGACCGAAACTCGCCAATCGCGCTGCCTCGTACGAGATCCGGCCGGAGAACACGCCCAGCTTGCACGCAGTTGCCCGTTTGAGCACTTGCGCGGGGTCCGCGACGGGGCCGGGTGACGTGGCCACGAGGCCGACATGGGAGGTGCCACCACTCCGTGATCGGCGGATCAGTCGGAAGACAGGTCCGGCCGGTGCTCCCGCACCCACTTCTCAACGTCCGACTTCCGCCACACCTTGCCCATGGCCAGCACGGCGATCGGCTCAGGGAAGTTGCGCTGATTAGCGATCACGGACGCACGCTGGCGCGAGACGTTGCCAAGCATCGCTCGGATCTCCGACACGCCCACCAACTCCACGCCTTGACGATGGCAGCGGCGCAGTCTGTGGACGGCGACAACTACGGAGACTATTGACACCGTCAACGGGAGTCGACACGATCGGGGGATGAGCGCTTCTTCCGTACCCGATCGCGGTCGCCGGGTCGTGCGACCGCACCTCCCGATGCGGCCGTGCTGGCTCTGTCGGGTGTGCGCGGGCCCCTGGCCGTGCCAGCCGGCCCGCCTGTTGCTGCTGATGGACTACCGGCGGGACCGGGTCGCCCTGTCGATCTACATGGCGGCCTGCCTGTTCGACGCCGCCGCCGACCTGCTCCGACAGAACCCGAACCCGCAGGAGTTGTTCGACCGCTTTGTCGGCTGGGCCGCCCGCCCCCCGCTCCGGTGATCAAGGAGTTTGCGCCGGATTCACCGCTGGCGAACTCCTTGATCACCGGCGGTGGGGCCGAAGGCATGGCGTTCTTGACGGTATTCTGTAATGCGCACTAGTGTGTTGAGCGTGGATGCGACGCAACTCCTCAAGGGTGTCCTCGATCTCGCCGTGCTCGCCGTGCTCAAGGACGAGGACGGCTACGGCTACGACATCCTCCGCCGGCTGCGCGAGGCCGGCCTGACCGAGGTCGGCGACGCCTCGGTCTACGGCACCCTGCGCCGGCTCTTCGCGGGCGGCCTGCTGACCACCTACGTGGTGCCGAGCGAATCCGGGCCGCACCGCAAGTACTACTCGTTGAACGCCGCCGGGCGGGACCAGCTCACCCGCTCCGGCAAGACCTGGCGCTCGTTCGCCACCACCATGGACGCACTGCTCGACGATCGGGGGATGGCGGCATGACCGTCACTGGGCAGGAGATCACGGACTACGTCGACCGGGTGCGGGCCGCGCTCGCCGACCTCCCGCCGGCGCTCCGGGACGAGTTGACCGAGGACCTTCCGGAACACCTCGCCGAGGTGGCCGCCGAGGGCGACGGCACGCTCGTCGACCGGCTCGGCACGCCGGAGGCGTACGCGGCCGAGCTGCGCGCCGCCGCCGGCGCCGGGGAGGGGCAGCGACCGGCGCGCTTCCACCGCCTGGCCGAGGTGCGGGAGCAGGCGGTCACCCAGTTGCGCCTGATGGACCGCCAGCTCGGCCCGGTGCTCGGGCACGAGACGGTGAGCGACTTCCTGCGCCCGCTACGCCCGGCCTGGTGGCTGGTGCGCGGCTGGCTGGCCGCCCTGCTCGTGGCCGCGATGACGGATGGGCAGGTCGGGCTGGTGCCGCGGCTCGGCACCAATACCTCCGCCGGGTTGCTGGTGCTCATCGGCGCGGTCGTCGCGTCGGTGTGGTGGGGCCACCGTTCCGCCGACCTCGCCGGGTGGCCGCGACGGCTGCACCACCTGGGCACCGCCGCGCTGCTGCTGTTCTCGGTCGCCGTGCTCGCCGAGGTGGACCAGCGCGCCGGCGGCGTCAACCCCGCCGACTACGAGCAGGTGGCGGTGGATCGCCGGTACGACCGGATCGAGGACGTCTTCGTCTACGACCAGCAGGGGCGGCTGATCCGCGACGCCCAGCTCTTCGACCAGAACGGCGTGCCGATCCGCCTCGGTTGGCCCAACTGCCTCGACTCGTACGGCGCCGTGCCCGCGCCGCGCAATGCCTACCCGTACTGCCCGGAACTCGCCCCGTTCGGGCCGCCGGCCCCGCCCGCACCCACGCGCACCAGCGCACCCGCGCCGACCGCGAGCGCCACGCCCACGCGCACGCCCGCCCCCGACGCTTCGACGGAATCGGAGTCGCCGGCTCCGACACCCACCAACTGACCGTCGCGGTCGCACCCACGAACGCCGTCCCGTGTCCGCCTCGCCTACCACCGTGAGGCGGACGCGGCTGCTGTGCGGGCACCGGTTGGCAGGAGGTGAATGCCACTGTTGTTCCGTCTTCCCCGGGCCCATGATCGCGTGGCACGCTACCGGCACGTGACACCCAACTGTGCGACCAGCCAACGTTGACTGACCGCTAGGAGGACGGCCCATGGGCGAAATGGTGAGCTTCACCGGCAACGGGGGAACGAGCGAGGGGTATCTCGCGATACCCTCCGGCGGTGCGGCCAGCCCGGCGGTCATCGTCATACAGGACTGGTGGGGGCTGGTGCCCCACGTCCGGGCCGTGGTCGACCGGTTCGCCGAGGCCGGCTTCGTCGCCCTCGCCCCCGACTTCCGGCACGGCGGCCCGGCCGTCAAGCCGACCGAGCCCCGGCAGATGTTGAACAGCACACAGATGGACGAGGCGGCGAGCGACATCGCCGCCGCCGCCGAATACCTCGCCAACCGGCCCGAGGTCGCCGGCAAGGTGGGCTGCGCCGGATTCTGCGCGGGCGCCAGCCTGGCCCTGTGGTCCGGCACGTCCTCCGAGCGGATCGTCGCCACCGCCGGCTTCTACCCGCGGCTGCCCTGGGAGGGCATGCCCGCCGACAGCGACGACTGGGCCGGTTACGCCGGCAAGGCCGCCCTCATCCACTGTTCCGAGGCGGACGGCCTGTCCGCCGCCGACGGGGTGCAGGGCGTACGCCGGTCCATCGAGGCAGCCGGCGGCACCTGCCAGACGTTCGACTACCCGGGCACCGCGCACGCGTTCTTCAACGAGGACCGGCCGGAGCACTTCGACCAGCGGGCCGCCGCCACCGCGTGGGCCCGCACGCTGGAACTGTTCCGGGCGAAGCTTGGCTGAGTCGCGTACCCCCGAGGAGGTGGTCTCCCGCGCGGCGCGGGCGACCGACCTGGCCGACCTCGACGGCGCGGTCAGCGACTGCTTCGCCTGCCCCCGACTGGTGGCGTGGCGCGAGGAGGTGGCCCGGGTCAAGCGGGCCGCGTTCCGCGACCAGGACTACTGGGGGCGGCCGGTCCCCGGCCTCGGCCCGCCGGACGCGCGGATCGCGATCCTCGGCCTGGCACCGGCCGCGCACGGCGGCAACCGCACCGGCCGGATCTTCACCGGCGACCGCTCCGGTGACGTCCTCTTCGCCGCGCTGCACCGGGCCGGGCTGGCCAACCAGCCGACGAGCGTCGCCGCCGACGACGGCCTGACGCTGCGGGACACCCGCATCTTCGCCGCCGTGCGCTGCGCGCCGCCGGACAACAAACCCACCCCGGCCGAGCGGGACACCTGCGCGCCGTGGCTGCACCGCGAGGTCGAGTTGGTACGCCCCACGCTGCGCGTCGTGGTCGCCCTCGGCGCGTTCGCGTGGGCCGCGTGGTGGCCGGTGCTACGCCAGGTGTACGGACAGCGCCCGCCCACACCGCGACCGGCGTTCGGGCATGGGGCACACTGGTCCGGCGAGTCCGTGCCGGCGGTGCTCGGCTGCTATCACGTCAGCCAACAGAACACGTTCACCGGCCGGCTCACGCCCTCGATGCTGGACGACGTGTTCACCCGGGCGAAGCACCTGTCCGGGGTGGACTGACACACCTGAGGCGGTGGAATGGATTTCGGCGTGCTGCGCAGGTGGTGGCCGGTCGCGGCGGTGGCGGCCCTGCTCGCGGTCGCCGCGCTCGCCGCCGGTCACTCCGCCATCGGGGCCAGCCGGATCCCGCCCGGCGTCCCGTACGCGCCGAAATATCCGTCGCCCGAGGCGGTGCCCTCGATCCGGATCGAGCCTCGGGAAGTGGGCGAGCCCTCCTCGGGCGGAGTGCCCGACTGGCTGGGCACCGCCGCCGTGGCGCTGCTGTCCGCGATCGTGTTGGCCGGTGTCGGCTACGCGCTGTGGAGCATCGTCCGCACCCTGCCGCGCCGCCGGACCCGCGCGGTGGCGACGAGGCGCACCCGGCGTACCGCCGAGGGCACCGCGCGCGAGGTGGTGGCGGCCCTGGACGCCGGCCTGGAGGAACTGGACGACAGGTCCACCGACCCGCGGACCGCGGTGATCGCCTGCTGGGTGCGGCTGGAGGAGGCCGCCGAGGACGCCGGTGTGCCCCGGCAGACCGGGGACACCCCGACCGACCTGGTCAGCCGGCTGCTGCGCGGCGACCCGGCGGCCGGCATCCCGGCGATCGCCAGCGCCGATGTGCTGGACGGCTTCGCACACGTCTACCGGGAGGCCCGCTACGCCACCCACGCGGTCGACGAGCGCATGCGGGACCAGGCCCGGGCCGCGCTGCGGCGGCTGCGGGGCGAGCTGACAAGCGTGGCGGGTCCGGTATGAGCACCAGCATCGACGATCTGCTCGGCTCCGCCGAGGAGCCGGCCCGGGACGCGGAACGGCCCTCCGGCGGTCGGGCGCGGATGCTGCTGCGGACCGCCGCGATCACCGCCGCCGTGGTGGTGGTGATCGTGGTCGGCCTGCGCGCGGTCGGCCTGCGCGTGCCGATCTGGATCATCGTGGCGGGTGTGCTCGCGGTGCTCGCCGTCCGCCGGGTCACCGCCGCGCTCTCACCCCCGCCGCCGCCCCGCGCCGGTGTCCGCAGCTCCGCCGGCGGGGAGGAGCCGGGCACCTGGAACTGGTCCGCCCGGGACGCGCTGCGGACCGCCATCAACGGCTGGGAACGACCACTCGACTGGTGCTCCGACAACCGGGAACGGTTCACCGAGCGGGTGCTGCCCCGCCTGGGCGAATTGGCCGACGAGCGGCTGCGCCAGCGGCACGGCGTGACCCGCGAGTCCGACCCGGCTCGCGCACGTGCCCTGCTCGGCGAGCCGCTCTGGACGTTCCTCGGCACCCCCGCCCGCCGCCCCCCGACGCCGCGCGACCTCGCGGCGATCGTCGCCGAACTGGAGAAACTCTGATGAACGACGTGGACCGGAGCATGCCCCCCGCCGAGGTGGGCCGGCTCGCCCGGGCCGTCCTGGACGCGGTCGGCACCGTCGTGGTCGGCAAGCGCGACGCGCTGGAACTGGTGCTGGCGGGCATCCTCGCCGGCGGCCACGTGCTGCTGGAGGACCTGCCCGGCCTGGGCAAGACACTCACCGCGCGGTGCTTCGCGCAGGCGCTCGGGCTTGACTTCCGCCGGCTCCAGTTCACCCCCGACCTGCTGCCCGCCGACGTCACCGGCTCCTTCCTCTACGACCAGAGCAGCGGCGACTTCTCCTTCCGGGCCGGCCCGCTCTTCACCAACCTGCTGCTCGCCGACGAGATCAACCGGACGCCGCCGAAGACCCAGTCGGCGCTGCTGGAGGCGATGCAGGAGAAGCAGGTCTCGGTGGAGGGCGTGACCTACCGGCTGGACGAGCCGTTCCACGTGCTCGCCACCGCCAACCCGATCGAATACGAGGGCACCTACCCGCTGCCCGAGGCGCAGCTCGACCGGTTCCTGCTGCGTGTCTCCTTCGGCTACCCGACGCACGACGAGGAGTGGGACGTGCTGCGCCGGCGGATCGCCCGCCGCCGCGAGGAGGCCGAGATCAAGCCGGTGGTGGACGCCGGCACGCTACGCGCCATGCAGGCCGCGCTCGAGGACGTGGTCGTCGAGGACTCGATCGGCCGGTACATCGTGTCGCTCACCGCGGCCACCCGGGAACACCCGTCGGTGCTCGTCGGCGCGTCGCCGCGCGGCTCGCTGGCGCTGCTGCTGCTGTCCCGCACGCGCGCGGTGCTCGCCAACCGGGACTACGTGGTGCCGGAGGACGTGAAGGCGGTGGCCGCGCCCGCGCTGGCGCACCGGATCACGCTGCGGCCGGAGATGTGGCTGCGCCGGGTGGACCCGGCGTTCGTCGTCGGTGAGGTGCTCGAGTCGACGCCCGCCCCGGCCAGCGGCGCGCTGCCCAGCTACGCCGCCGGGCGCTGATGGACGCGCGGGCCGAGCCGGCGGGGGGCTGGGCGCCCACCTGGGCGCTCGGCCGGGCCGTGCTGCTCACCGGCGTGCTGATCGTCGCGGCCGTGCTGCTCGGCCGGATCGACCTGGTGGTGCTGGCCACGCCGTTCGCGCTCGGCACCGCGTACGCGCTGCGCCGCCGCCCAGCCGTCCAGCCCGAGCTGGAGCTGAGCGTCGGGGACACCCACCTGGTCGAGGGCGCGCCGATGGCCGCCACGGTGGCGGTCGCCAACCCGGACCTGATCGGGTACGACATGGCGGTGGTGCGGACCCGGATGTCCCCGTGGCTGCGGGTGGAACAGGTCGGCTTCGGTGGCGCCGCGGTGGACGTGAGCCGCTCCGGCGGCGCGGACCGGCCGTTCGTCACCTCCGTCCCCCCGGGCAGCGCGGTCGACCTGGAACTGACCGGCGCCGCGCTGCGCTGGGGCCGGCACCCGGTCGGCCCGGCCGGTGTCCGGGTCGCCGCCGCCGACGGGCTGCTCGTCTCCCGGGCGGTGATCACCGACGCGATCCGGGCCCGGGTCTATCCGCGCACCGAGCCGTTCGACGCGGTCGAGGCGATGCCCCGGGCCGCCGGGCTGGTCGGCGGGCACCGGTCCCGGCGGCCGGGGGAGAGCGGCGAGCTGGCCGGCGTACGCGTCTTCGCGCCCGGGGACCGGCTGCGCCGGATCGACTGGCGGGTGTCGTTGCGGGCCCGCCAACTGCACGTCGCGGCCACCCTCTCCGACCGGGACGCCGAGGTGGTGGTGCTGCTGGACGTGCTGGCCGAGGCGGGCCGGTCCGGCGGCGTACGCGGACCGGCGTCGGTGCTCGACACCACCGTCCGGGCCGCCGCCGCGATCGCCGAGCACTACCTGCACCGGGGCGACCGGGTGGCGCTGCTGGAGTACGGTCCGGCCGCCCGGCGACTGCGCCCGGCCACCGGCCGGCGGCAATACCTGACGGTGCTGGAGTGGCTGCTCGACGTGCACGCCGAGTCCTCCCCGCACGAGCCGTACGACCAGGTGTTCGGCCCGCAGGTGCTCTCCTCGGACGCGCTCGTGGTGGTGCTCACGCCGCTGCTCGACGAACGGTCGGCGCAGATGCTCGCCCGACTGGCGCGTGGTGGCCGGTTCGTGGTCGCGGTGGACACGCTGCCGGCCGAGCTGCCCGTGCCGAAGGACCGGGGCTGGGCCGAGGTGGCGTACCGGCTGTGGCGGCTGGACCGGGACACGATGATCGGCCAGCTCCGCGAGCACGGCGTGCCGGTGGTGCGGTGGGCCGGCGCGGGCAGCCTGGACGAGGTGCTGCGCGACGTGGCCCGCCTGGCCACCGCCCCCCGGGTGGGGGGCCGGTGAGCGCGAGGAACGCAGCGGAGCGGAGTCCCGCAGTCGCGAACGAAGGGCGGGCACGATGAACGGCGTGGTCGAACGGGTGCGCGGGCTGCGGTACCGGGCCGCGCGGGTCAGCGCGCTGCCGCTGCTGGTGCGGGGCGGCATCTTCCTCGTCGTGCTGGCCGGCTTCCTCCTCGCGTACCCGGCGGAGGCGCTGGCCCCGCGGGCGCTGCTGGCCCTGACGGTGGCCGCGGTGCTGCCGGCGGTCGGGCCACGCCGGATCTGGCCGACCTTCGCCGCGCTCGTCACGGTCGCCGGCTGGCTGCTGGCCGCGCTCGGCTTCGACCGGCCGCCGGCGCTGTGGCGGCTGCTCGCCGTGGCCACGCTGCTCTATCTGGCGCACACGCTCTGTGCGCTCGCCGCGCTGCTGCCCTACGACGGGTTGATCGATCCGGACCTGGTGCTGCGCTGGCTAACCCGGGCCGGCGGGGTGGTGCTGGCGAGCGCCGTGCTCGGCATCGTGCTGGCCTGGCTCGGCGGGGTCGGCGGCAGCGGCGGCACGCAGGCGGCGACCGTGGCGGGGCTGCTGGTCGCGGTGGGGCTGAGCGCGCTGCTGGGGTGGCTGCTGCGTCGCAGATGACGGGACATCCCGGGCACGTTGCGCAGGTCACACCGGTTGTGCTCCGTCACAGAAGGGGGTCTCGCGCGGGATTACCCGAGCCCCCCGGGGAAAGATGGAGGCGTGAATCCGAAGCGGATCCTTGTCGTGGGTGCCGGGCACGTCGGCCTGTACGCCGCTCTGCGCCTGTCCAAGAAGCTGAGCTCGCGTGAGGCCGAGGTCGTCGTCGTCGACCCGCAGCCGCACATGACGTACCAGCCGTTCCTCCCGGAGGCCTCGGCGGGCAACATCTCCCCTCGGCACGCTGTGGTGCCGCTGCGGCGGGAGTTGCGCAAGTGCACGGTGGTGGCCGGCACGGTCACCCGGATCGACCACCACCGCAAGACCGCGGTGGTGCAGCCGATCAGCGGCCCGGCCCGGGAGATCCCGTACGACCACGTGGTGGTCGCCCCCGGCTCGGTCTCCCGCACCCTGCCGATCCCCGGCCTGCACGAGAACGGCATCGGGTTCAAGACCATCGGCGAGGCCATCTTCCTGCGCAACCACGTGCTGGACCGGCTCGACGTGGCGGCGGCCACCACCGACCCGGAGGTCCGCCGCCGGGCGCTGACGTTCACCTTCGTCGGCGGCGGCTACGCCGGCATCGAGGCGCTCGCCGAGATGGAGGACATGGCCCGCGACGCGCTGCGCTACTACCCGGAGCTGACGCCGGCGGAGATGCGTTGGGTGCTCGTCGAGGCGACCCAGCGGGTGCTGCCCGAGGTCGACCGGGACATGGGCGCCTACACGGTGCAGCAGCTGATGAAGCGGAACATGGACATCCGGCTGGACACCCGGCTGGAGTCCTGCGTCGACGGGGTGGTCAGGCTCTCCGACGGGGACAGCTTCCCCTCCGACACGATCGTCTGGACCGCCGGCGTGAAGCCGTCGCCGATGCTTGACGCGACGGACCTCCCGCGCGACGAGCGCCGCCGGGTCACCTGCCTCCCGACGCTCCAGGTCGTCGACGGCGACCGGGTGGTCGACGGCGCGTGGAGCGCCGGTGACTGCGCCGCCGTGCCGGACCTGACCAAGGAGCCGGGCAACTTCTGTTCGCCGAGCGCGCAGCACGCGGTGCGGCAGGCGGCCCGGATGGCCGACAACATCGCCAACGTGGTTCGTGGGCGCGAGCCGGTCGACTACAAGCACAAGCACGTCGGCAGCGTCGCCAGCCTCGGCCTGCACAAGGGCGTGGCGCAGGTATACGGCATCAAGATGACCGGCTGGCCGGCGTGGTTCATGCACCGGACGTACCACATGTCGCGGATCCCCTCGCTCAACCGCAAGGTCCGGGTGGTGGTCGACTGGTCGCTGGCGTTCTTCCTCAAGCGTGAGGTGGTCGCCCTGGGCCAGTTGCACGACCCGCGCGAGGAGTTCGCCGAGGCGTCCGCCCCGCCGGTCGGCGCTACGCGGGGCTGAACCGCCAGGTCCAGGCGTCGGCGACCCGGGTGCCCGGCCCGAACAGCGCCTCCAACGTGCGGCGCAGCGCCGTCGCGTGCGGGGCGTCGTCGGTGAGCGCGACGCACGACGCGCGCCAGGCCGCGACGTCCCGGGCCGCCTGGCGGCGCTGCCCGTCGCCGACGGCGGGCGGCACGCCCCGGCGGGCCACGTCGGCGAGCAGGGCCGAGGTGGGGCGCTGCCAGGTGCCCATGGTGGCGGAGCCGCCCCGCCCGTACGGGCCGATGAAGAAGCCCTCCGGCATGCCGAACTCGACTCCGGCGGCGGTGGCCCAGCGCATCGGTCCGGGATCGCGCGGGGTGGCCGTCGGCACCGGCACCAGCACCCCGCCGGGGCGTACGCACTGCCGCCAGTGACCGCCGGTGACGAACTCGGGCAGCGGCGGCCGGTCGACCGTGGGCAGCGGCGTGGGGAACACGCTGAGCAGGGCCGCGCCGACCGCGAGCGGCACCAGCCGGCGGGCCGGACCCGGCTCGCGCAGCGCCCGGTGCACGGCGAGCGTGAGCACGGCGCCGACAAGTGGCAGCACGGCCAGCGCGAAACGCGTCGGCAGCGCGCCGTCCACCACCGGCAGGCCGTCGAGCAGCGCGTACGGGCCGGGTACGCCGGTCCGCTCGCCACCGGCCACCACCTCCGGGCCGAGCGCGAGCGCGGCCATCACGAGCGCCGCGGCCACGATGGCGCGCACCAGGGCCCGCCGCCCCGACCAGACCGCGCAGCCGGCCGCGACCAGCAGCAGCGGCCAGCCCAGGAACGTGGTGAACTCGGCCGGTCCGGTGGTCAGCCGGACCGACTCCGGGCTGCCGAACACGGTGAGCGCGGAGAGCCGGACCCAGCCGGTCAGGTCGGCGGAGAAGTAGGCCGCCGGGAACATCCCGTCCGCCACGCCCTGCGGGCCGGCGAACTGCACCCAGAGCGGGTACGCCAGCACCAGCAGCGCCAGTCCGGCGGCGCAGAGCAGCCCACCGGCGAAACCGGGAAGCGCGCGACGGGCCAGCTCCCGGTCGGCCAACCCGTACCCGACTGCCATCACCGCCAGGGTGAGCGCGGTGAGGAAGAGCACCTCCTCGCCGACGAAGACCTGCACGCTGACGACGGCGGCCAGCCCGACCGCCGAGGAGGCCATCCGGCGGCGGTCCGGGCCGTCCGGGCGGCCGGCCGGATCCGCGGCGCGCAGCAGCCGGACCACCAACCAGACGATCACCGGCACCAGCCACTGCGCGGTCATGTGCAGGTGGCCGTTGCTCTGCGAGACCATCCCCGGCCCGAAACCGCAGAGCGCCGCGCCGAGCGCGGCGGCGAGCCGGCGGGCCCCCAGCACCCGGCTGAACAGCAGATACCAGGCGACCGCCGTGCCGGCCAGGTCGCCGGCCACCAGCAGCGCGAACGTCACCGGCGCACCGAAGGCCAGGGTGACCGGCGCCAGCGGCATCCCGAGCGCCACCACCGAGGTGTTCGCCAGCAGATTCACCCCGTCGGGTGCGTTGAGCCGGTCGGTGACCAGGCTGAGGTCGCCGCGCAGGGCACGCGCGTCGAGCGCCAGGAACCACTCGTAGAGCGTCTGGTCGGCGGGGTTGAGCGCGAGCATCCGGGTGCCCGGCGCCGGCCACAGGCGGTGGGTGAGCCAGCCGGCGAACGCCACGAACAGCAGCCCGACCAGCAGGTCCGCGCGGTGCCGGCGGGCGGCGGCCCGCGCCCGGGCCAGCCGCGCCCCGACGGCTGGCGGCGCGGGGTGGAGCGCCTGGTCCGGGCCGGGCGCCGGGGCCGGGCGGGCGGCGCTGGTCACGGCCCCGACCCTAACGGCCACACCGCCGGGGTACGCCGAGGCGCGGCGCAGCCGCTACGGTGAGATCTGCACCGCCACGCGCGTCGACGCGCCGGTGTCACCCGCCCGGGTGGTGGAACGGCAGACACGGCCGCCTTAAAAGCGGCTGCCGCAAGGCGTGCGGGTTCGACCCCCGCCCCGGGCACCCCCGAACTCTCAGGTTTCCCACAGCTTCGCGCCGCACACGGGTTGGCCTCCCCGTCTACCCTGGAGGCGCACGTCTGCGTGCGAACGACCCCCTGAGGGAGGCCTGAGAAGTGAAGTCCTCGAACCCGGTGCTCGCCCGGCTCGGCCAGGCGGCCGAGCGTGAGCGGGCGACCGGGTACGCCCAGCCCGGGCCGTACGGTCAGCCCGGATACCCCCAGCAGTACCCGCCGCAGCAGCCCTACCCGGGCGCCTACGGCCAGCCGGTGGCCCCACCCGCCGTGACCCCGATGACCATCGACGACGTCGTGGTCAAGACGGTCCTCATGCTCGCCCTGCTCGGCGCCGCGGGTGCCGCGGCGTGGGTGCTCGTGCCGGACTCCCTGGCCGGCGTGGCCTGGATCGGCGCCGCGGTGGTCGGCCTGGTGCTCGGCCTGATCATCTCGTTCTCCCGGATCGCCAACCCGGCGCTCGTGGTGGCCTACTCGATCGTCGAGGGCGTCTTCGTCGGCCTGGTCAGCAAGGCGTTCGAGTCGGCCTACAACGGCATCGTGCTCCAGGCGGTGGCGGCCAGCTTCGGCGTCTTCTTCCTGATGGCCATCATCTACAAGGCGCGCATCATCCGGGCCACCCCGAAGTTCGCCCGGATCATGATGGCGATCATCGCCGGCCTGTTCGGCGTCATGCTCGTCAACCTGGTGCTGTCGCTGTTCGGCGTGAACACGCACCTGCGCGACGGCAGCCCGCTCGCGATCGGCTTCAGCCTGGTCTGCATCGTGGTGGCGTCGCTGAGCTTCGTGCTCAACTTCGCGCAGATCGAGGAGGGGGTCCGGATGGGCCTCCCGCAGCGCTACGCCTGGACGGCCGCGTTCGGCATCGTGGTCGGCCTGGTCTGGCTCTACCTGGAGATCCTGCGGCTGCTCAGCTACCTCCAGGGTGACGACTGACCGTCGCCCGTCCGCCCGTCCGCCGACGCCCGCCTGCCGCACCCGCGGCGGCGGGCGTCGTCGTTCCTCCGACCGTCCGACCGTAGACTCGGCGACGATGAGCGCAGCGGAGCTGGACCGGGCGGTGACCCTGCTGGTCCGACAGGTCGGGCACTGGCAGCAGCCGCGCTGGTCGGCGCCGGCCGAGGGGGGCAACGTGTCCCGGGCGGACCTGGTGCACAAGCTCGTCCAGGAACTCGCCAACCTGGCCGCCGACGTGGCCGGCGAGCCGCGCCGGGAGGTGCCCCGGCTCCCCAGCGACCTGGCCCTGACCGACCAGCTCCGGGTGGTCGCCGCCGACCTGGCCCTGGCCGCGCCGCCGGAACCCGTGCTGGCCGGCGCCGCCGAAGCGGTGACCCGCACCCGCTCCGCCCTCTAGCGGCAGCCGTCCGACACGGTGCACCTCGATGCCGGCGCGCCTTTGGGCGCTGGCGTGCCTTCGGATGCCGGCGTGCCTTCGGATGCCGGCGTGCCTTCGGATGCCGGCGTGCCTTTGGGCGCTGGCGTGGTCTGGAGGTTCCTGCTTCGCCCTGATTGCGGGTGTTCTTCCCGGCCCAACCCGCCGAAGTGGCGGCATTTCCAGTGCACAGAACTCCGTTAGTTCGGCGACCTGACGCTGTGACCGGCCGGGATGTCGCAAGCCGGCCTTGTCACACGGCGGTCGTCGCGGTGAGGTGACGCCTCTACCCGAACGGGTGCCTCTCCGGGCGCTACAAACTTGATGGCGTGAATGGATCAGCCGGCAGTGTGAGGTCCGGAGTTGCCCTGCCGGGTAGGTGCGGCGTCGGGCAAGGCGGGAGCGAGGGCCGGGCGGGCGAGGGCCGGGCGGGGATGGAGTCCGGGTGGGGCAAGGTCCGGTTGGACACGGCCGCTGTCCAAGCGGACCGAGGCGCTGTCCTGACTCATCTGCGTCATCAAGTTTCTAGGCGCCGACATAGGCCCTCCCGCCGCCGCACGGGAAGGCCGTCTCAGGGCCGGAGCTGACGCAGGAGCCGGCGGAGGGCCGCCGGGAGAGTGAGAAAGGTCGTTGCTAGGACCGTCGGAGGAATCTGCCAACGCATAACGGCGCCCGGTGGCCCAGCGGTCAGCGGGTCAGCCAGCGGCGTACCTTGCGCCGCCGGGCCCGGTCCCGCGCCCGCAGCACCGCCGGCAGGTCGTGCCCGGCGGTCTCGGCCTGGCGGGCGTGCAACAGGCCGTAGGTGAACGTGTTCTCGCCCTCGGCGTACGCCCGGAGCGCGTGGCGGAGCAGCACCTCCCGGGTCACCACCGAATCCTGGTGCGTGCCGAGCAGGTCCTGGAGCCGCTTGAACCGCTTCACCAGGCGGGTGGCCGGCTTCCCGACGGCGGGCTCGCGCACCTCCGCCGCGTACCGGGCCGCCTTGTACTTCTTGCGCGCCTCGTGCAGGGCGGCGTCGCCGGCCGGGCCGCCACCGGCGAGCGCCCGGTCCAGCCGCTCGTCGGCGCGGCGCACCGCGCGGCGTACCCGGCGGGCTGTCCAACGACTGTCGACCTCGCGCGCCGGGCCGTCGAGCAGCCGGTCCAGGCGGGTCAGCAGCTCGGGGTAGCGGTCGGAGTCCAGCGCGGCCCGCAACGCGGTGGTCGCCTCCGCCAGGTCGGCGGCGAACCGTTCGCCGGTCCGCGCGGCGACCGGACCGAGCACCAGATCGTCCGGCAGCTCGTGCACCGCCGCGGCCAGCCGGCCGGCCATCACCTGGTGGTCGCGCACCGCGCCCAGCTCGCCACCGAGCCAGCGCAGCTCGGCCCGTACCGCCTCGCTCTCCCGCCGGGCCCACAGGCCGCGGAACGTGCGCAGCGTGGCCCGGAGCCGTCGGACCGCCACGCGCATGTCGTGGACCGCGTCCTCGTCCCCCTGGTACGCCGCCGCGTGGTTGGCGACGATCGTGTCGCGCTGCTCCCGGGCGTACCCGATGACCGGCCCGGCCGCGTCGGCGGGCGGCCGGGTGTCGAAGCGCGCGAGCCGGTGCGCGACCGCTCGGTGCGACTTGCTGACCGGCACCTCGTGGGCGCCGGCCCCGGACAGCCGGACGGCCACCGCGTCGAGCAGGTCCTCGTCGCCGTCGACCAGCTCGACCTCGACTTCGTACCAGCTCTGCGTGGTGCCGTCGAGCAGGTCCTCGGACCGGACGTCGTCCTCGGCGACCTCGGCCAGCACCCGGCCGTCGGAGGCCAGCAGCCGCCGCTCCCGGCGGTGGTTGACGACCCGGGCCGCCGGGGCCACCGGGCGGCCCCGGGACGCGCCCCGGATCAGCGCGGCCAGCTCGGCCGGCGGGCCGGCGCCGGACGCGCCGGCCGGGAACTGGTGCTCCACCCGCGCGCCACCGACCGCGCCCACCTTCAGGTGCCAGCCGGCGTCGTGCCCGCCGGTACGCCGCCGCAGCGCGTGGCCGCTGCGGAGCAGCCGCAGGTCGTCGGTGTCCCAGTAGACGGCGTCCAGTTCCAGGGCGGTGGCGTCGGACACCGTCGCGACGCCACCGCACCCCGTCAGGTCGGGCAGTTGGAAACCATCATCGCCGGAGAACTTGCGCTCGCGTTCCACGACGGTCGCCATGCCGAGTGCGGTACCCGGTTCGCGCCGTCGCGAATCGGCCTCAGTTGAGCCGTTCGAGCACCATGGCCATGCCCTGGCCACCGCCGACGCACATGGTCTCCAGGCCGATGGTCCGGTCGTGCCACTCCAGGGCGTTGAGCAGGGTGCCGGTGATCCGGGCACCGGTCATGCCGAACGGGTGGCCGACCGCGATCGCGCCGCCGGCCACGTTCAGCTTCTCCTCCGGGATGCCGAGCTGCCGGTACGACGGGATCACCTGGGCGGCGAACGCCTCGTTGATCTCCACCAGGTCGACGTCGTCGATGGTCATGCCGGCCCGCTTCAGCGCCTGCTTCGACGCCTCGACGGGGCCGAGCCCCATGATCTCGGGGGAGAGCGCGGTGACGCCTGTGGAGACGATCCGGGCCAGCGGGGTGAGGCCCAGCTCGGCCGCCCGGCCGGCACTCATGATCACCACCGCGGCGGCGCCGTCGTTGAGCGGGCAGCAGTTGCCGGCGGTGATCCGGCCGTCCGGGCGGAACACCGGCTTGAGCCCGGCCACGGCCTCCAGGGTCACCCCCGCACGCGGGCCGTCGTCGGTGCTGACCACGGTGCCGTCCGGCGTCGTGACCGGGGTGATCTCGCGGGCCCAGAAGCCGTCCGCGATCGCCTTCTCGGCCAGGTTCTGGCTGCGGACGCCGAACGCGTCCATGTCCTCGCGGCTCACGTCGTACACCTGGGCCAGGTTTTCCGCGGTCTGACCCATGGCGAGGTAGACGTCCGGCAGCGCGCCGGCCTCCCGCGGGTCGGTCCACACCTCGGCGCCGGCCTGCGCGCGGGCCTGCGAACGCTCCCGCGCCTCGGCGAAGCGTGGATTCTCCCAACCGCCGCCGACAAGCGCCTGCGCCTCCGGCGGCAGCGTGTCCGAGTTGCCCCGCGCGTACCGGGAGACCATCTCCACCCCGGCGGAGACGAACACGTCGCCCTCGCCGGCCCGGATCGCGTGCATCGCCATCCGGGTGGTCTGCAACGACGAGGCGCAGTAGCGGGTCAGCGTGGCGCCCGGCAGCCCGTCCAGGCCCAGCAGGGTGGCGACCACCCGGGCCATGTTGAACCCCTGCTCCCCGCCGGGCAGACCGCACCCGAGGTAGAGGTCGTCGATGGTGGTGGGATCGAGCGCCGGGACCTTGTCGAGGGCGGCCTGGACGATGGTGGCGGCGAGGTCGTCCGGGCGGACCTCGCGCAGGGAACCCTTGAACGCGCGGCCGATGGGGGACCGGGCGGTGGCGACGATGACGGCGTCGCGGGGCGACTCAATCGGCATGAACCAACGTTAACCTGCGGGTAACTTGCGGTGGAAGCCGCGCGCCGGGCGGGAAATGTCACCCCGCCGGCGGCCGTCGGTGGTGCCGGAACGCGACCGCCGCGGCGGCCGCGACCGCCGGGAGCAACGCGTGCGCCCAGACCCGGTAGCCGTCCGCGGACGGATGGAAACCGTCGTGGCAGAGCGTGCCGGCGTCGGCCCGGAACACCGGGCCGGTCTCGGTCCCCAGGTCGACCACGGCGCCGCCGGCGTCGAGCACGGCCACCGTCTGGGCCCGTGCCATCCGCCGCCCGGACCAGCCGAGCACCTGGCGCAGCGGGGCGGCGACCGCGCGTACCGCGCCGAGATCGGGGCAGGTGCCCACCACGACCTCGACGTGCGCCTCGCGGAGCCGGCGCACCGCCGAGCCGAGGTAGGCCGCCGCGTCGGCCGGGCGGGTCAGGGCGGTGGCGTCGTTCGCCCCGATCAGCACCACCGCCACGTCGGGTCGCTCACCGAGCAGCGCGCGGGCCACCTGGGTGGCCAGGTCGTTGGCGCGGGAGCCGGAAACCCCGACGCTCGACAGGTGCACCCGCCGGCCGGCCGGCCCCTCGGCAAGTAGGAGGGCGAGCTGGCCGCCGATGGTCTCCTCGAACCGGTCGACACCCACGCCGAGCGCCGATGAGTCGCCGAGCAGCACCAGCCGCAGCGGCGGCGCATCGGCCCGGCCGACCGTGGCGCGCAGCACGAGACCCAGCTCGGGCTGGGCGTACTCGCGGCTGCGGGCGGCGATGGCCTGGCCGGCGAGCACCGCCGCGCCACCCACGGTGCCGGCCAGCAGCGACAGGGCCGCGGCCCGGCCCCACCGGGCTGCCGTCTCGTTCGGTCCGCTCATGCCATCACCTCGCTGCGCTCGCTCATGCCGGCACTCCGCTTCGCTGCGTGCCGTCATGAGGCACGTTCGCCCTGAGCTTGCTGATTCGCTCGCTGCGCTCGCTCATGCCGCCACTCCGCTTCGCTGCGTGCCGTCATGAGGCACGTTCGCCCTGAGCTTGCTGATTCGCTCGCTGCGCTCGCTCATGCCGCCACTCCGCTTCGCTGCGTGCCGTCATGAGGCACGTTCGCCCTGAGCTTGCTGATTCGCTCGCTGCGCTCGCTCATGCCGTTCCCTCAAGTGTGGCCGGGTCGGCCGCGGCGCCGGTCGCCGACACCGCGCCGACACCGAAGAAGGCCCGTCGGCGAAGCTGCGCCCACCGGCCGCCCGGCCCGCGGTCGCGGCCCCGCAGTTGGGCGCCGGTGACCTCCGTGCCGGCGTGCCGGGCCGCCTCCTGAGCCGCCTTCGGAAGCGACCGTACGCCCTCCAGACCGCTGAGCGAAGGACGGCGTTCGGGCGCCGCCTCCAGCGCCGAGAGCACGGTGGGCAGCAGTGCCGCCGCGGCCATCGCGTACCCCTCCGCCGAGGGATGGAACCGGTCCCAGGCGAACATCCGGCCGGGCTCGGCGGCGAACCGCGGCCCCAGCAGGTCGCCGAGGGAGACCGTCCGGCCACCCGCCTCCACCACCGCCACCGTCTGGGCGGCGGCCAGTTGCCGGCTCCACCGCCGGGCCAGCCAGCGCAGCGGAGGCTGGATCGGCCGGATAGTGCCCAGGTCGGGGCAGGTGCCGACGACCACCTCGCAGCCGGCGGCGCGTAGCGTGCGGACCGCGTCGACCAGATAGCGCACGGCCAGCGCAAGCGGGGTGCGGTTGGTGACGTCGTTGCCGCCGACAAGCACCACGGCGATGTCCGGCTCGACCTCCAGCGCGGACTCGACCTGCGGCTTCAGGCCGGCCGACAGGGCGCCCACCACGGCGAAGCGGTGCAGCCGGACCGGCCGGTGCAGGCGGCGGGACAGCCCGGTGGCCAGCAGGGAGCCGGGCGTCTCCCGACGCCGGTAGACGCCGTAGCCGGCGGCGGAGGAGTCACCGAGGACGACCATGGTGACCGGCGGGCCGGGGAACCTCGCGCCGTAGACGCCGTCACAGCGCGGCGGCGGGGCCTGCGCCATCGGGATGGTGCGGCGGGCCCGCCGGGCCTGGCCGAGCAGCACCCCGCCGGTGGCGGCCGTGGCCGCCACCGTGGCGCCCGTGCCGATCGCCGCCAGGCGGGCGATCTGCCGGGCGCGTCGCCGGCGGACCGGCGCCACGGAACCAGCGTCCCCCATGAGCCGACAGTATCGCGCCGGCACGACCATCGCTGTCCTTGATCGGGCGGCTGGACGGTGACCGTTCTGGGTACCAGTGGGGTGGGCTTGCCCGGGTGACGCACCCTGGTCCAGCGGAGAAAGGCGGAAACATGGGGAAGACGTTGAAGCGCAGCGCCGCGTTCGCCGCGCTGGCCCGGGCACTGGCGGCCGGCGCGCGACGCGGGCCGTCGCTCGGCACCCGGATGGCGGCGCTGCCCCGGATGATCCGGGCCACCAGCCGGGGGGAGTACGACGGTGGGCTGCGGCTGGCGCTGATGGCCGGGGCGGCGGCGTACGTCGTCTCCCCGATCGACCTGCTGCCGGAGATCCCGCTGGCGATCTTCGGGTTGGCCGACGACGCGGTCATGGTCACCTGGCTGGCCGGCAGCGTGCTCGCCGAGACGGAGCGGTTCCTGGAGTGGGAGGCGCGCCGTAGCTCCGTCATCCCCGGGCATGTGGCCCCCTGACGGCACGTACGCTGGCGACGAAACCGGCTGACCGACCGCCCCACGACGGCGGCGCGACGAAGGGCACAACGAGGTGCAGTACTACGACAACGTCGTCGAGTTGATCGGCAACACCCCGCTGGTCCGCCTGCGCAACGTCACCGAGGGCATCCAGGCGACCGTGCTGGCGAAGGTGGAATACGTCAACCCGGGCGGCTCGGTCAAGGACCGGATCGCGCTGCGCATGGTGGAGGACGCCGAGAAGGCCGGCATCCTCGGGCCGGGCGGCACGATCGTGGAGCCGACAAGCGGCAACACCGGCGTCGGGTTGGCCCTGGTGGCCCAGCTCAAGGGCTACCGCTGCGTCTTCGTCTGCCCGGACAAGGTCAGCCAGGACAAGCAGGACGTGCTGCGGGCGTACGGCGCCGAAGTGGTGGTCTGCCCGACCGCCGTCGCGCCGGAAGACCCGCGCTCCTACTACAACGTCTCCAACCGGCTGGCCCGGGAGATCCCCGGCGCGTGGAAGCCGGACCAGTACAGCAACCCGGCCAACCCGCGTTCGCACTACGAGACCACCGGCCCGGAACTGTGGCGGCAGACCGAGGGCCGGATCACCCACTTCGTCACCGGCGTCGGCACCGGCGGCACCATCTCCGGCATCGGCCGCTACCTGAAGGAGGCGTCCGAGGGCCGGGTCAAAGTGATCGGCGCGGACCCGGAGGGCTCGGTCTACTCCGGCGGCAGCGGCCGGCCGTACCTGGTCGAGGGCGTCGGTGAGGACTTCTGGCCGGCGACGTACGACCGCGGGATCGCCGACGAGATCGTCGAGGTGTCGGACAAGCAGTCGTTCGAGATGACCCGGCGGCTGGCCCGCGAGGAGGGGCTGCTGGTCGGCGGCTCCTGCGGCATGGCCGTGGTGGGCGCGCTGGAGGTGGCCCGCAAGGCCGGGCCGGACGACGTGGTCGTGGTGCTGCTGCCGGACGGCGGTCGGGGCTACCTGTCCAAGATCTTCAACGACCGGTGGATGGCCCGGTACGGCTTCCTGGCCGACGCCGGCACCGAGCCGACCGTGGCCGACGCGCTCGGCAGCAAGCCGGGCGGCCTGCCCGAGCTGGTGCACGTCCACCCGACCGAGACGGTCCGCGACGCCATCGACTACATGCGCGAGTACGGCGTCTCCCAGCTCCCCGTGCTGAAGGCCGAGCCGCCGGTGGTGACCGGCGAGGTGGCCGGTTCGATCGCCGAGAAGGACCTGCTCGACGCGCTCTTCACCGGCCAGGCGCACCTGCACGACACGATCGAGCGGCACATGGGCGAGCCGCTGCCGATGATCGGTGGGGGGCAGCCGGTCAGCGAGGCGGTCGGGCTGCTGGAGAAGGCCGACGCGGCGCTCGTGCTCGTCGACGGCAAGCCGCGGGGCGTGCTGACCCGCCAGGACCTGCTGGCCCACCTCGGCGCCCGCTGAGCGAGGCGCGTGAGCGCGTGTTAAGCGGGGGCCCTTCCTCTACCGAATGCGTTAAGCGGGGGCCCCTCCTTACACCGGACGGGTGTAGCGGAGCTGGGGGACGGTGACGGGGCCGATGCGTTCGGTGAGGTGGCCGCCGGTGGCGTGCCAGCCGCCGCGCTCGTAGAAGCGGCGTGCGGCGGCGTTGTCCCGCAGCACCCACAGCGCGGCCCGGGTCCAACCACGGGCCCGGATCGCGTCCAGGGCGTCCACCATCAGCGCCCGGCCGGTGCCCCGGCCCCGCTCGTCCGGCTCCAGGTGGATGGCGTGGAGCAGCCCGGTCGCCGGGTCGCCCTCGTCGTCCGGGCCCAGGTAGCTGAAGCCCACCAGCCGCCCGTCCCGCTCGGCCACGGTCATCCGGTGGTCCATGCCCTCCCAGGTGAGCCGTTCCACCCAGTATCGGCCCATCGCCTCCGGGGTCGGGTCGGCAAGCGCCTCCGGCGGCAGGAACGACGAGTACGCCGCCACCCGGGAACGCTGGTGCAGAGCGCCGACCGCCATCAGGTCGGCCTCGGTAGCGGGGCGTAGGGAGAGCGTCACCCGGGCGACGGTACCCGTCGGGGTGGCACCGGAACCGTGCCCAGGTCCTCGGCGATCACCAACTCCCCGGTGAAGTGCTCCCGGGCCTCGTCGTGGAACCGGCGCGGGTCGGCGTACCGCTGGGAGAAGTGGGTGAGCACGAGCGTGCGTACCCCCGACTCGGCCGCCACCCGCGCGGCCTGGCCGGCGGTGAGGTGGCCGACCTCAGCGGCGAGCGTGGCCTCCGACTCGCAGAACGTCGACTCGATGACCAGCAGGTCGGCGTGTTCGGCGAGGGCGTACACCCCGTCGCAGAGCCCGGTGTCCATCACGAACGCGAATCGCTGCCCCGGTCGGGTGACGCTCACCTCGTCGCGGCTGACGCGACGCCCGTCGAGGTCCAGGTGGCCCGCGCGGAGCAGCTCGCCCACGGCCGGACCGGCGATGCCGTACGCGGACAGCCGCTCCGGGAGCAGCCGGCAGCCGTCCGGCTCGACCAGGCGGTAGCCGTACGTCTCGACGGGGTGCCGCAGCCGGCGGGCCTCAAGCGTGCCGATGCCGAGCGCGACGCGCTGCCCGTCGGCGTGGATGGGCTCGACGGCCAGCTCGGCGGTCTCGTGGAAGCTCGACGCGTGGCGCAGCCGGGCGAAGTATTCCGCGCCGCCGGCCGGGAAGTGCACGGCCACCGGGCGGGGCACCCGGTCCAGGGAGAGCCGTTGGATCATGCCGGGCAGCCCGAGGCAGTGGTCGCCGTGGAAGTGGGTGACGCAGATCCGGGTCAGGTCGGTGGCGGTGACGCCGGTGTGCAGCATCTGACGCTGGCTACCCTCGCCCGGGTCGAAGAGGATCACCTCGTCGTCCCAGCGCAGCAGGTAGCCGTTGTGGTTGCGGACCCGGGTGGGGGCCTGGCTGGCCGTGCCCAGCACCACCAGCTCACGCATGGACAAGGCCGCCTCCCGACATGAAGCGACCCCCGGGGCTTCCGCGCTCACGCGCGGGCCGGCTGGACTGTGGCCGGCACCCCGGGGGTCGGGTGGCTGTCGTGGTTTCGCCGCACCGCTGCCACACGGTCTCGACGATCTTTCTTCACTGTCGAGGACAGCGGCTAGCGGACAGCCACCTCACGAGTCCGATTGCTATACAAGTCTGGACCACCTCCTTTCCCGTGTACCGCCACGCTATCCACTCCCCGGCGGCCTCGGCAACGGATTTCGATCACAGACGCCTACTCCACGCCGATCGGGCCCTCGCGCGGGCCGTCGATGTGGGCGGGCTGCACCGCCAGCGACGGGAAGTCGGCCAGGTCGCCCTCCGGCTCGGCGTCCCACTCCGGGAACACCAGCGGGCTCTGCAGATAGAGGCAGAGCAGTTGGGTGAGGTGGTGCAGGCCGTCCAGGTGGGTGCGCTCGTGGCCGTGGGTGGCGTCCACGCCGAAGCCGAGCAACGCCACCCGGGCGTGCGCCCCGGCCTCGACCGCCGACGCCGCGTCCGAGCGGTAGTAGTCGAACACGTCCCGGACCAGGTCGACGCCGTGCTCCTTGGCGATCGAGGCCAGGTTGCGGGTCAGGTGGTAGTCGAACGGCCCCACCCCGTCGCCCATGGCCAGGGTGGCGGCGTTCTCCCGGGACTGCTGGCCGGGCGCGACCACCGCCGCGTCCACCGAGACGATCTCCGCCACGTCCGGGTCCAGCCCGTGGCTGGCGCCGTGGCCGATCTCCTCGGTGACGGTGACCAGCAGGTGCGCGCTGACCGCCGGGGTGACACCGGCGTCGACCATCGCCTTGAACGCGGTGAGCACCGCGGCCACGCCGGCCTTGTCGTCCAGGTGCCGGGACTTGACGTACCCGCTGGGGGTGATGGATGGGTTGGGCAGCAGCGCGACGAAGTCTCCGGTGTCGATGCCGAGCGCCCGCAGGCCGGCCTCGTCGGTCACCGGTTCGTCCACCCGGACCTCCA
The DNA here is from genome assembly GCF_027497235.1 of Micromonospora sp. WMMD1128. Lineage (NCBI taxonomy): Bacteria > Bacillati > Actinomycetota > Actinomycetes > Micromonosporales > Micromonosporaceae > Micromonospora > Micromonospora sp. WMMD1128. Next base: position 5,419,106 of record NZ_CP114902.1, on the reverse strand, counting down.
CCAGCTCCCAGCCGACGCCCTGGAGATCGACCGCCTCGTTGTAGCGGTGCCCGCTCGCCTTCAGCGGAAGAATCTGGCCGGTGACCACCCGGTCCAGGTCGTCGGTGAAGACCCGCACGTGCGCGCCCTCGGCGAAGCGGGCACTGTGCGTGCCGATCGGGTTGATCTCCAGCCGGCCGTTCTCCTTGAGCCGCTTGACCATGCCGCCGATGGTGTCGGTGTGCACCACGACGGCCCGGTCCGCCCCGGTCGACCGGGGCCCGGGCAGGCAGGCGCTCAGCGCCCCGCGCCGGGTCAGCGTGGAGCTGATCCCGAGCGCGGAGAGCCGTTCGCCCACGTACTGCTGGATGTGGTCGGTACGCCCGGACGGGCTGGGGATCTCCAGCAGTTCCACCAGCACCTGGCGCAGGTATTCGAGGTCGAGCTTGAGCGGTTCGGGTTTCCGTGCGGTCATGCCCCAGAGCCTGCCGCACCGGCCGGCGACCAGAGTCGCTGCGGTGCCCGCGTGCCCGGGAAGAGCAGGTCGACGAACCGTTCGGCGGTCGGCTGCGGCTCATGGTTGGCCAGACCCGGCCGTTCGTTCGCCTCGATGAAGACGTGTTCCGGCGCGTCCGGGGCGGGCACCAGCAGATCCAGCCCGGTGACCGGGATGTCGAGCGCCCGGCTGGCCGTCACGCACGCCTCCGCGATCGCCGGGTGCAACTCGGCGGTCACGTCGTGGATGGTGCCGCCGGTGTGCAGGTTCGCCGTCCGCCGGACCGCCAGCACCTGCCCCTCGGGGAGCACGTCGTGCATCCGGTAGCCGGCCTCGGACACCACCTCGCGGGTCATGCCGTCGATCGGGATCCGGGACTCGCCGCCGGTGGCGGCGGCCCGGCGGCGGCTCTGCCGTTCGATCAGCTCGGTGACGTCGTGCACCCCGTCGCCGGTGATCTGCGCCGGCCGGCGCACCGCGGCGGCCACCACCTCGTGGTCGATCACCACCACCCGCAGGTCCTCGCCCGCGCGCAACTCCTCGATCAACACGTCCGGGCAGAACCGCCGAGCCAGCTCGACGGCCGCGGTCAGCGCCTCCGGCGTCCGCACGCCGACGGTGATCCCGTTGCCCTGCTCACCCCGCGCCGGCTTGACCACCACCGGGCCGACGTCGGCCAGGAACGCCACGTCGTCGGGCTCGCCGGTGGCGGTGCGCCCGCGCGGCACGGACAGCCCCGCCTCGGTGAGGATGCGCCGGGTGACCCGCTTGTCGTCGCAGCGGCTCATCGCCACCGCCGAGGTCAGCTCGGACAGCGACTCGCGGGTGTGGATGGTCCGGCCGCCGCTCGTCAGCTTCAGCTCACCCCAGTGCGGGTCGGTCACCTCCACCCGGATGCCGCGCCGCATCGCCTCGTCCGCGACGATCTTCGCGTACGGGTTCAGCTCGTCGTACCCCTCCGGCATGGCGGGCAGGAAGAGCCGCTCGTTGATCGGGTTCTTCCGCTTGACGCAGAGCGTGCCGGTGCGGTGGAAGCCGAGCCGCTCGTAGAGCCGGATCGCGCCGGAGTTCTCGGCCAGCACGGACAGGTCCACGTACGCCCGGCCGCGCGCGTCGAGCCGGTCGGCGAGCGCGGTGAGCAGCGCCTGGCCGGTGCCGGGCGGCGCGGTGTTGAAGTCCACCGTCAGGCACCAGAGGCTGGCGCCGTTCTCCGCGTCGGCGAAGACCGCCACGTGGTCCACGCCGGTGATGGTGCCGACCACCTCGCCTGTCGCGTCCTCGGCGACCAGGTGCAGGAACCGGTCGGTGGCGGCGTTCTCCACGAGCACCTCGACCGGGGCGGTGACCATGCCGTTGCGGGCGTAGATCCGGTTCACCGCGTCCGCGTCGGCCGCGTCGCGCAGCGGCCGGATCGCCAGCCCGGGGATGTCCTCACCCTCGGTGGCCGCCGGCCGGCGCTCGCCGAGCGGCAGCCGGTAGGTGAGCGACGGGTCGATGAACAGCTCGTCCGGCAGCCGGGAGACAAGCACGTGCGGGTCGCGCAGGTAGATGCAGATGTCCCGGGCGCCGTTGGCCTCGGAGCGCAGCACGTCGGCCACGTGGAGCTGGTCGGTGAAGGTCTGACCGAAGACCAGCCGGCCCCAACCGCAGTCGAGCACCACGCCGGAGGCGTCCGCGGACTCGGGCGACGGCCGGCGCGGCTCCGGCGTACCGGGGGCGACCGGGTCGCCGCCCGGGCCGGTGCGTTCCCGGCGCCGGCCCAGCACCCGTTCCCGGTCGGTGCGTGCCGTGCCGGTGGCGAGGGTGTCGGTCACGGTCAGTCGATTCCGTGGCTCTGGAGCCACATTTCCAGGAGTCCCAGTTGCCACAGCTTGTTTCCGTTCAACGGGGTCAGTTCGGCATTCGGGTCGGCGAGCAGCGCGTCGACGTAGTCGGCGCGGAACAGGTCGCGACGGCGCGCCTCCGGGGCGCTGAGCGCGTCGCGTACCCGGTCGAGCAGCTTGCCCTCCAGGTGGGTGAGTCCGGGTACGGGGAAGTAGCCCTTGGGCCGGTCGATGACCTCGTGCGGCAGGACCCGCCGGCCGATCTCCTTGAGCACGCCCTTGCCGCCCTGGGCCAGCTTCAGCTCGGGCGGGCAGCTCGCGGCCAGCTCGACGAACTCGTGGTCGAGGAACGGCACCCGGGCCTCCAACCCGTGCGCCATGGTCATGTTGTCGACCCGCTTCACCGGGTCGTCGGTGAGCATGACCTGGGTGTCGATCCGCAGGCCGGCGTCGACCGCGGTCTGCGCGCCGGCCCGGCCCAGGTGCGCGGCCACGAACTCACGCGCCGGGTCGCCGTCGGCCAGCCACGCCGGGTTGAGCACCCGGGCCAGTCCGGCCGCGTCGCGGTCGAAGAACGCCTTGGCGTACGTGTCGAGCGCCGCCTCCCGGTCCACCCCGGCCAGCGGCGGGTACCAGTGGTAGCCGCCCAGGATCTCGTCCGCGCCCTGGCCCGACTGGACCACCTTCACGTGCCGGGCGACCTCCTGGCTGAGCAGCCAGAACGCCACGCAGTCGTGGCTGACCATGGGCTCGCTCATGGCCGAGACGGCGGCCTCCAGCGGCGGCAGCAGGTCGCCGGTGGGCACCCGGATCTGGTGGTGGTCGGTGCCGAACGTCTTCGCCACCAGGTCGGAGTAGACGAACTCGTCGCCCTCCCGGCCGCCCACCGCGTCGAAGCCGATGGAGAACGTCGCCAGGCCGGAGCGGCCCTGCCCCTCGCCGGCGAGCAACGCGACCACCAGGCTGGAGTCGAGGCCGCCGGAGAGCAGCACGCCCACCGGCACGTCGGCCACCATCCGGCGGCGCACGGCGGTGGTCAGCGAGTCGAGCAGCGCGTCCTGCCAGTCCCGCTCGGACCAGCCGGCCCGCTCGTCGGCCCGGCCGAACGACGGGTCCCAGTAGACCCGCTCCCGGCTGGTGCCGTCCGCCTCGTACACCTTGACGGTGGCGGGCGGCAGCTTGGTGACGCCGCGCAGGATGGTGCGCGGCGGCGGCACGATGCTGTGGAAGCTGAGGTAGTGGGCGAGCGCCACCCGGTCGATGGTGGTGTCGACGCCGCCGCCGGCCAGCAGCGCCGGCAGGGTGGAGGCGAAGCGCACCACACCGGGGCTCTCGGCCAGGTAGAGCGGCTTGATGCCGAGCCGGTCCCGGGCCAGCACCAGACGGCCGGTGTCGCGCTCGCTGATCGCCACCGCGAACATGCCGATCAGGTGGTCGACGAAGTCGAGGCCCCACTCGGCGTACGCCTTGACCACGACCTCGCTGTCGCCGGCGGAGAAGAAGCGGTGGCCCTTCGCCTGAAGCTCCGCGCGCAGCTCGCGGTAGTTGTAGATGCAGCCGTTGAAGACCCCGGTGAGGCCCGAGCCCGCATCCACGATCGGTTGGCCGCTCGCCGCCGACAAGTCGATGATCTTGAGGCGCCGGTGTCCCAGCGCGGTCGGGCCCTGCGACCAGACGCCGCTGTCGTCGGGCCCTCGGTCACTCATCGTGGCCGCCATCCGCTCCACGGCCGAAACGTCGGCACGTGAACCGTCACGGCGGAACTCTCCCGCAAGTCCGCACATACGAGCCAATGCTGCCAGAGCTTGTTGCAGTTCGCCTGTTGAGACGATGACGAACGTGTGACAGCTTGCTACAGTGCGCCGTCACCGAGGGTGGTTGCCCGTCACGCCTTCGATTCCTGCCCTGCTGTCTCGGATGCCGGAAACGCGCCGGGCCCACGGTGTGACGAACACCGCAGGCCCGGGGTCCGCCAGCCTAGCTTCCGGTACGGGCCACGCCGACCGGGCAGCTCAACCCGTTCGGCCCATGGTTGCAATAACCGCCCGGATTCTTCGTCGGGGCCAGGTACTGCTGGTGGTAGTCCTCGGCGAAGTAGTAGTCGCCCAACGGGGCGATCTCCGTGGTGATCTCACCCTTGCCGGCGCGCGCCACGATCGGCGCGAACGCGTCCCGCGAGGCCTGCGCAGTGGCGCGCTGCTCGTCCGTCGTGGTGTAGATCGCCGAGCGGTACTGCGTGCCCACGTCGTTGCCCTGGCGCATGCCCTGGGTCGGGTCGTGGTTCTCCCAGAAGACCTTGAGCAGGTCCTCGTAGGCGATCTTCGACGGGTCGTAGACCACTTGGACCACCTCGGCGTGCCCGGTCATGCCCGAGCAGACCTCCTCGTACGTCGGGTTGGTGGTGAAACCGCCCGCGTAACCGGCCGACGTGGTGATCACGCCGGGGAGGGTCCAGAACAGGCGCTCGGCGCCCCAGAAGCAGCCCATGCCGAAGACGGCGACCTGCGCGCCCTCGGGGAAGGGGCCCTTCAGCGACGATGGCAGCACCTCGTGCCGGTCGGCGACCGGCATGGCGAGCGGGCGGCCCGGCAGGGCCTGGTCAGGAGCGATCATCTCGGCCTTCATGCGGCGGAGGAACACGGTGGGACTCCTCTCGTGGCTTTCCCAGCGTGTGCAACAGCGCCGGTCCCCGGTTCCTTACCCGCCCGTCCCGCGCTCAGGCCAGCGCGGCCGAGATCCGTTGCGCGTAGCCGGTGGCCTCGTCGTCGTCGGCGTAGCGGGTGCGGGGCCAGAAGAAGCCGCGCAGCCCGTCACCCTTTGTCCGGGGCACCACGTGGGTGTGCAGGTGCGGGACGGATTGAGACACCTTGTTGTTCATCGCCACGAACGTTCCACCGGAGCCGAGACCGGTCTCCACCGCCACCGCGATCCGCTGCACCAGCCGGAAGTAGCCGGGCAGCGCGTCGGCCGGCAGGTCGGCCAGCGCCACCAGGTGGGTACGCGGCACCACAAGGACGTGCCCTTTGAACACCGGCCGGGTGTCGAGAAACGCCACCCCGTCCGCCTCGTCCGTCACCGTGAAGCTCGGCACCGCACCGCCCACGATCCCGCAGAACACACACCCGCTCATCGGCTCAGGCTAGGCCCACCTCGCCGGTCCCGCCGGGCGCGCCCTGCCCCCGTCCCGCAGTGTCGATCATGAAGTTGGCGGCGACGTTTCGGACCGGGGCCGCCGTCAACTTCATGATCGACGCGGGGTGGGTTGGTCAGGGTCGGTCCAGGTAGGTGTCCCAGTCGTCGTCGGGGATGCCGGGCGGGCCGGTCTCGCCGTTGGCGAGGCGCCTCCGGATGTCCGCCTCCCAGCGCAGCGCCCACGTGCGCAGCTCGTCGACCTGTGGCTCGGTGAGGCCGTATGAATGGAAGGTTCGGATGTCCCGCTCGATCACGCCACCCAACCGATCGGCCAACTCGTCCAGCGAGAAGCCCGCGGTGTGACGGGCGCCGAGGCGCTCCAGCTCGGACCACGCGAGTCGCCCGTTCGCGGCGTGGACGTCGATGTAGTCCCGGTGGGCGGCGCGGTCGTGCAGCGCGCGAACCTTGAGCCCGACAGCGTCCTCGAAGGCCAACACCGGGCCCACAGTCATTCGGGCCGGTGGCGCGAGCGCCTCCTTGAGCACGTCGACCTCGCACGACGACACATCGTTCGAGATCAGCAGGCGAGCCATCCGAGGCGTCGACTCGATGATCCGAGCGGAGAACCCGGCTGCGACATAGGCGGCGGCGAGGCGGTCCGTCACGGCAGGGAGCGGCATCGCGGCGGCCGTGGCGAAGTCGATGTCCTGGGAGGGCCGGTTGACCAGATCGTGAGCCCATATGGCGTAACCACCCGCGAGCACCAAGCCCAGGTCGTCGCCGGCGTCAAAACCAATCTTCAACAGACGACGATGCAACTCGTCCATTACTCGGCGGTGAGGGCGGGCAGTCGTCGCTCCCAGAGCCGCGTCACCCGGCGCGCGGTCAGCCGTCGGATGCGGGGCCAATCCTGACGGAGCAGAGCGGCGTTGACGTAGTTGACGATGTCGCGACGCTGGCCGCAGTCGAGCAGCAGGCAGTAGAAGGTCAGCCGTTCGTGCGGGTCGCCGATGTCGTAATCTGTCGGACCCGACCAGGCCAGCCGCACGGGCAGGCTGACCCGGCCCGATCGCGGACCGACCAGCATCTCCAGCGAGGCCGGGATCCGGTCGACCGCGCCGTGCAGGCGGGAGGGCAGCGTTTCGGTCGGACTCACCGAACCAGTATGGCCGACCGGTCCGACGCGCCGGGTTCTCCGCGCCGCAGCGGACCGGCGGACTAACGTCTCGGGCATGAGTCACGGCTTCGAGACGCTCGCCATCCACGCCGGCCAGGACCCCGAGGCCCGCACCGGCGCGGTGATCCCCCCGATCTACCAGACCAGCACGTACGCCCAGGACGCCGTCGGCGCGCCCCGCGAGGGCTACGAGTACAGCCGCTCCGGCAACCCCACCCGGGACGCCCTGCAGGAGTGCCTGGCCGCGCTGGAGGGCGGTCCGGTGGGGCTCGCCTTCGCCAGTGGCCTGGCCGCCGAGGACACGCTGCTGCGGACCGTCTGCAAGCCCGGCGACCACGTCGTGATCCCGGACGACGCGTACGGCGGCACCTACCGGCTGTTCGCGAAGGTGGCCGAGCGGTGGGGCCTGGCGTACACCCCGGCGAAGGTCTCCGACCCGGACGCGGTCCGGGCCGCGGTCCGGCCCGGCGCCACCCGGATCGTGTGGGTGGAGACGCCGACGAACCCGCTGCTCGGTATCGCCGACATCGCCGCCCTGGCCGCCGTGGCGCACGACGCCGGCGCGCTGCTGGTGGTCGACAACACGTTCGCCTCGCCGTACCTGCAACAGCCGATCGCGTTCGGCGCGGACGTGGTGGTGCACTCCACCACGAAGTACGTCGGCGGTCACTCCGACGTGGTCGGTGGCGCGCTTGTCGCCGCCGACCGGGCGCTCGGCGAGGAGTTGCGCTATCACCAGAACGCGATGGGCGCCGTTAACGGCCCGTTCGACGCCTGGCTCACCCTGCGCGGTCTCAAGACCCTCGGGGTACGGATGGACCGGCACTGCGACAACGCCGAGCGGATCGCCGCCTGGCTGGACGGCAACGCGAAGGTCGCCCAGGTCCTCTACCCGGGCCTGCCGTCGCACCCGGGTCACGAGGTGGCCGCCAAGCAGATGCGTCGTTTCGGCGGCATGATCTCGTTCCGCGCGGCGGGCGGCGAGGAGCACGCCGTCGAGATCTGCAACCGGGCCCGGCTGTTCGTCCTCGCCGAGTCGCTGGGCGGGGTGGAGTCCCTGATCGAGCATCCGGGCCGGATGACACACGCGAGCGCCGCCGGCTCGCCGCTTGAAGTTCCCGCCGATCTCGTGCGACTGTCTGTCGGCATCGAGACGGTCGACGACCTGCTCGCCGATCTGGAGCAGGCACTGGGCTGACCGCTGGACGACGGAGGGTGGCAGTGCCGGACATCTTGCCGACGACCTGGGTCGGGGCGACCGCGAAGCAGATCGCCCGCGCGGTACGCCGCGGCGACGTCTCCGCCACCCAGGTGGTGGCCGACCACCTCGACCACGTGTCCCGGGCCGACGCCGAGCTCGCCGCGTTCCGCACGGTACGCGGCGGCGAGGCGATCACCGAGGCGGAGAAGGTCGACGAGCAGGAGGAGTTGGCCGACCTGCCGCTGGCCGGGGTGCCGGTGGCGGTCAAGGAGAACACGCCGGTGGCCGGCCTGCCCACCTGGAACGGGTCGGCCGCGATGCGTACCGGCGTGGCGGAGGCCGACCACGAGGTGGTCCGGCGGTTGCGCGGCGCGGGCGCGGTGATCCTCGGTGTGACCCGGATGCCGGAGCTGGGCCTGTGGGCCCTCACCGACGACGACAGCGGGGTGACCCGCAACCCGTGGGACCCGGCGCGTACCCCCGGCGGCTCCTCCGGCGGCGCCGCCGCCGCGGTGGCCGCCGGGATGGTGCCGATGGCGCACGGCAACGACGGGTTCGGCTCGATCCGGATCCCGGCGGCCTGCTGCGGCCTGGTCGGGCTCAAACCCGGCCGGGGCGTGGTGCCCTGCCAGCTCGGCGCGGACGACTGGTTCGGCCTCACCGAGCACGGCATGCTCACCGGGACGGTGGCCGACGCGGTGGTCGGCTTCTCGGTGCTGGCCGGGCGCCGACCGGCCACGCTGGTGCCGCCGCCGCGGCTGCGGGTGGGCGTCTCGCTGCGTTCCCCGGTGCGCGGCGTCTCCGCGGACGCGGCGAACCGGGACGCGGTCGCCGCCGCCGGCCGGCTGCTGGCCGGCGCCGGGCACGACACCGTCCCCGCCGACCCGGTCTACCCCACCCGGCTCGGCCTCCAGGGCATCGCCACCTGGTTCGCCGCCGCCGCCGCGGACGTGCGGGCCGCCGGCGTGGCCCCGCGCCGGCTCCAGCGGCGCAGCCGCCGGCACGTCGCGCTCGGCGAGTGGGCGCAGCGCCGCGGGTACGTCCGGGAGGCCGACCGGGCCGCCTGGCGCGAGCGGTCGGTGCACTTCTTCGCCGACCACTCGGTCGACCTGCTGCTCACCCCGGCGCTGGCCGGGCCGCCGCCGGAGGCCGCCGGCTGGTCCGGCCGCTCCTGGCTGGCGAACATGACGACGAACATCAGGTACGCCCCGTACGCCGCGCCGTGGAACATCGCCGGGCTGCCGGCGATCACGATCCCGGTCGGCCGTCGCCCGGACGGGCTGCCGGCCGCCGTGCAGTTCGTCGGGCCGCCCGGCTCGGAGCTGCTGCTGCTCGGCGTGGCCGGCCAGTTCGAGATGCAGGCGCCGTGGGCGCGGCACGCACCCGGCTATCCCCGCGTCGGAACGCCGGCCGCCGCCTGAACGCGGCTGTGGGTCCGACGTCGGCGCAGGTCCCGCCGGGGGCGAATGGCACGATCGGGGCATGACGGAACTGGTCGGTCTCGCCGACGTACAGGCCGCGCGGGAACTGCTCGCTGGCGTCACCCGCACCACCCCGCTGGAGCCGTCCCGGCCACTCAGCGCCGAACTCGGCGGGCCGGTCTGGCTCAAGTGCGAGAACGTGCAGCGCGCCGGGTCGTACAAGGTGCGGGGCGCGTACGTGCGGATCTCCCGGCTCTCCGCGGCGGAGCGGGCCCGCGGCGTGGTGGCGGCCAGCGCCGGCAACCACGCCCAGGGGGTGGCGCTCGCCGCCGACCTGGTCGGCACGCACGCCACCGTCTTCATGCCGGTGAACGCGCCGCTGCCGAAGGTCGCCGCGACGAAGGGGTACGGCGCCCGGATCGAACTCGTCGGCAACACGGTGGACGAGTCGCTCGTCGCGGCGCAGACCTTCGCGGAGCGGACCGGCGCGGTGTTCATCCACCCGTTCGACCACGCGGACGTCATCGCCGGCCAGGGCACGGTGGCGCTGGAGATCCTGGAGCAGTGCCCGGACGTGCGCACCATCGTGACCGGGGTGGGTGGTGGCGGGCTCGTCTCGGGCATCGCGGTGGCGGCCAAGGCGCTGCGTCCCGACGTACGGGTGATCGGGGTGCAGGCGGCGAGCGCCGCCGCCTTCCCACCCTCGCTTGTGGCCGGCGAGCCGGTCCGGCTGCCCTCCTTCGGCACGATCGCCGACGGCATCGCCGTCGGCCGCCCCGGCGAGCTGACCTTCACCCACGTCCGCAAGCTCGTCGACGACGTCGTCACGGTCACCGAGGAGGACATCTCCCGGGCGTTGCTGATGCTCCTGGAGCGCGGCAAGCAGGTGGTGGAGCCGGCCGGCGCGGTAGGCGTGGCGGCGCTGATGGCCGGTGCGGTGGAGGTGTCCACGCCCGTGGTGGCGGTGCTCTCCGGCGGCAACATCGACCCGCTGCTGATGCTCCGGGTGATCGAGCACGGCCTGGCCGCGGCCGGGCGTTTCCTGCGCGTCACGGTGCGCTGCACCGACCGGCCGGGACAGCTCGCCTCGCTGCTCAGCGAAATCGCCGAGCACCGGGCGAACGTGGTGGACGTGGTGCACCAGCGGGCCAACCCGCACCTGCGGCTCGGCGAGGTGGAGGTGGCGCTCTCCGTGGAGACCCGCGGGGTGGCGCACTCGGACACACTGATCAGCGCGTTGCGCGCCAGCGGCTACCAGGTGGTCTTCGCGGGCGAGGGGTGACGGTCGGCCATGACCGCGAACGCCCCGACCGGAGGAACCGGTCGGGGCGTTCGGCGGTGTGGCTCGGGTCCGAGGAGCCTGTCAGCCTCGGTCGGGTCGGACCCGAGCCGGCCGGCGCGGGTCCGCCGGCGGGTCAGCCCGAGTAGGGCTCGAAGGAGACCACGGTCACCTTGATGTCGGCGCCGCTGGGCGCGGTGTAGGTGCAGGTCTGGCCCGCCTTGCCGCCGAGGATCGCCTTGCCGAGCGCGGACTCGGGGCTGTAGACGGTGAGGTCGGTGGTGGAGGCGATCTCGCGGGAGCCGAGCAGGAACGTCTCGGTGTCGTCGGCGTCGTCGTCGAAGTAGATGGTGACGACCATGCCGGGCGACACCGCGTCGGCGTCCGGCGCCTCACCGACCTTGGCGGTGCGCAGCAGCTCCTTGAGGTAGAGGATGCGCCCTTCCGCCTTGCCCTGCTCCTCGCGGGCGGCGTGGTAGCCACCGTTCTCCCGCAGGTCGCCCTCCTCGCGCCGGGCGTTGATCTCGGCGGCGATGACCGGCCGGTTGGCGATCAGCTCGTCGAGCTCGGCCTGGAGGCGGTCGTGAGCGTCCTGGGACAGCCAGGTGGCGGGCGCCTCGTTTCCGTTTGTGGACACAGGCGATCTCCTCGGTTGGTGCGAACTGGCTGACAGGTGAAACCACCAAGTTACCAGTGCCGCACCCGTCCGGGTGTGGTCCAGCGCCCCGGGTGCCGGCGATGGGACCCGGGGTGTGGGTGCCGGCGGCTCGCCGGCGTCCGGCTCAGCCGGCCGGTCGGCAGCGCAACACCTCGCCGATGAACGGTCGCGCGCTCGTCGGCACCTCCTGCCGGGCGCGGACGTGTCGTCGACCCGGTTCGGCGGTCACGGTGGCCTCGACGTGGCCCACCTCGGCGCCGTCGTGGGAACGGGCCCGCAGCAGGCAGGTGGCGGCCCCGCCCGGTGGCACGGTGACCCGGAAGTCGACCACGACCCGGGAGTCGGTGATCCCGGTGTAACTGATCATCTCGCCCCGGTAGTCGGGATCGCCGTACTGCTGGTAGAGCTTCAGCGCGCCCAGCCCGAGGAGGGCCAGCACGGCCGTCACCGCCAGGGCGAGCGCGAGCGGCCGGCGGCGACCCGGCTCCCGGCGACGGCCGTAACGGCCCGGCGGGAAGACCGGCGCTTCCGGTGCGACTGTGGCGTGCGTCTCGCTCACCGGCGGGCATCTCCTGGCGTTGTTGTCGGCGGCATCGGCAAGAATGGCAGGGTCCATCTTCCCAGCCCGGTGCTGAGTCAAGGATGGCAGGTCGGCCCCGACGGGTCCGGGTGGTCCTCGCCACCCCGGCGGCGGTCCCGACCGGCCAACACGGGGGCTTTCGCGGGCGCGGGGGGAGATTCCGGCAGGTCAGCCGGCCGACGCATGTCGGTCGGCGGGCACAGACGAGGAGCGCCGAAGGTGGCAGAGCAGCTGCGTCTCATGGCGGTGCACGCCCATCCCGACGACGAGTCGAGCAAGGGCGCCGCCACCATGGCGAAATATGTCGCCGAGGGGGTGGATGTCCTGGTCGTCACGTGCACCGGCGGTGAGCGGGGCAGCGTGCTCAACCCCAAGATGGACCGACCGGACGTGTGGGCCAACATCGGCGACATCCGCCGGGCCGAGATGGACGCCGCGCGCGCCGTCCTCGGCGTCGAGCAGGCATGGCTCGGCTTCGTCGACTCCGGGCTGCCCGAGGGCGACCCGCTGCCGCCGCTGCCCGAGGGCTGCTTCGCGCTCCAGGAGGTGGAGGTCGCCGCCGCGCCGCTGGTCCGGCTGATGCGACAGTTCCGCCCGCACGTGGTCACCACGTACGACGAGGAGGGCGGCTACCCGCACCCGGACCACATCATGACCCACAAGGTCACCGTGGCGGCCTTCGCGGCGGCCGGCGACCCCGACCGCCACCCGGAGCTGGGCGAGCCGTGGCAGCCGCTGAAGCTCTACTACGACGTGGGCTTCTCCCGCGCCAAGATTCTCAGCCTGCATGAGGCGATGCTCGCCGCCGGCTTCGAGTCGCCGTACGGCGAGTGGATGAAGCGGTGGGAGGAGCGCCCCGACAAGGGGGAGCGGATCACCACCCGGGTCGACTGCGCGCCCTACTTCCCGGTCCGCGACGACGCGCTGCGCGCCCACGCCACCCAGATCGACCCGGACGGGTTCTGGTTCCAGGTGCCGATGGACCTGCAGCAGCGCGCCTGGCCGACGGAGGACTTCCAACTCGCCCGCTCGCTCGTCGACAGCCCGCTCCCGGAGTCCGATCTCTTCGCCGGGGTGCGCGAGACGTGCCGTGCCGGCTGACACCCCCGAGGGCTACCCTGGTGGCCAGCCGCACATCGGAGGAACACCATGCTGACCACCGCCCAGGTGCTCGCGGAGAACAACTTCGGTGACACCCGCACGGGTGGTCTGGCCGGCCCGATGGGCCTCTTTCTCATCATCGCGCTGGCCACCGTCACCGTTCTGCTCATCCGCAACATGAACGCCCGGCTGCGCCGCCTGCCGGACCGCTTTCCGCGCCAGGCCGAGCCCGGCCGGGCCGAGGCGGCAGTCGTCGATCCGACAGATGGACCCGACGGGCAGGATTCACCGACGAATGCTCCCACCGGCCCCCAGCAGCGCCGCAACAGCTGAACACCGCATGAATCACGCCCAGACCGGTCCTCGACCCCTGTTGCGGCCACCGGGTTTGGCTTAGCCTTCCGCCGGGGGGACCGTCAGGCCCCGGACCCTGCGTGGAAGGGGGCGCCGATGTCGAAGGCAGCAACGGCCCCCGACCGTGCCCCGATTCCGCGTCCCACCGGGGCGGGGCCGTGACCTCCGAGCCGGCCGACCGTCCCCCCGACCGGCTCGGCCTGCGCGGCACGCCGCTGAGCGTCGTGCTGCTGACCGCAGCGGTCGCGGTCACCGCGTTGCTGGCCGCGGTGCTCGGTCTCGCCGCACCGGCGCACCTGCCGGCCGGGGACCCGCTGCCCGGCCCGGCCCGCTTCGGCCTCGCGGCGGTCGCGTTCGCCGTCGCCCAGCTCGCGCGGCTGCGCTTCCGCACCGCGGCGGGCATGGTGAGCATCACCTGGGGTGAGGCCGCGCTCGTGGTCTGCCTCTGGCTGGTGCCCGCCGGCTGGCTTCCGGCCGCGGCGCTGCTCGGCGCCGGCACCGCCTGGACCGCCATGTCCCTGGCCGCCGACCGCCGCCCGGCGCTGGAACTGGTGCGCATCACCACCTCACTCACCGCCGCCACGGCGCTGGCCGGGGCGGTCGCGAGCGCGCTCGGCCGGCCGCTGCTCGCCGCGCCCACCCCGGAGCTGGCCCTCGCCCTGAGCGTCGGCGCCGTGACCTACCTGCTCACCACCGCCTGGCTGGGCGCCGCCACGATCGCGCTGCGGCACGACATCCCGATCGGGCCGCCGCTGCTGGCCGCGCTCCGCGGCAAGCTGCTCATGTTCGTCGGCAACGTCGCGGTCGGCCTGGTGGTGGTCACGCTGCTGGAACTCGACCCGCGCTGGCTGCTGCTCCTGCCGCCGCCACTGTGGCTGCTCCAACAGACCTACCGGCACCGGCTCCGGGCCGAGGAGGAACGGCGGACCTGGCGGGCGTTCGCCGAGGCCACCGCCGCGCTCAACCAGCTCGACGAACGCGGCGTGGCGACCTCCGCCGTGTCCGGCGCCCTCGCCCTGTTCGGAGCCGAGCTGGTCGAGGTGGACGTGGCGCGTGGCGACGGGCGCTGGCGTCGCTACCGGGCCGACCTCGGCGGGCAGGTGCGCGACTGCGAGGTGACACCCGCGGCGGGCGACGGGTCGGGCGAGCACGAGCTGGTCCGGCGGCTCGCCGTGGGCGCCGTCGAGGTGGGACGGTTGCGGGTGCGCTTCGCCCGGTCCGCACCGCCCAGCCAGCGCGAGCACGACGGCGTGGCCGCCTTCGGCGACGCCCTGGCCGCCGCCCTGCACGACGCCGCGACCCACCGCGAGCTGCGGCTGGTCACCGCCCGATCGTCGTACGACGCGGTGCACGACCAGCTCACCGGGCTGCTCAACCGGGCGGCGTTGCTGACCCGCGGCGACCAGGCGCTGCGGCAACGCCCGCACGACCATCCGGTGGCGCTGCTGCTGCTGGACGTGAACCAGTTCAAGGAAGTGAACGACACGCTCGGGCACGCGGCCGGCGACCAGCTGCTGCGGCTGACCGCCAACCGGTTGGCCGTGCTGACCCGGCCCGGCGACCTGCTCGGGCGGCTCGGCGGCGACGAGTTCGCGCTGCTGCTGACCTCGGTCCCGGTGGTCGAGGACCGGACGGCACCGCTCGCGTACGCGCTACGCCAGGCCCGCGAGGTGGCCGAACGGCTCGCCGCCCCGACCGAGGTGGCCGGCGTGCGGATGTCCGTCGAGGTGGCGGTCGGCGTGGTGGTGGCCGACGCGGGCGCCGCCGACCTGACCGAGCTGCTGCGCCGCGCCGACATCGCGATGTACCAGGCGAAGGCGGGCGGGGGCAGCGTCGCCGCGTACGACAGCTCCCGGGACGCGGCGAGCACCGATCACCTGGCGTTGCTCGCGGAGCTGCGGGAGGCCCTGGCCGCCGACGACCAGTTGGTGTTGGCGTTGCAACCGGCGGTCGACCTGGCCACCGGCGCTCCGACCGGGGTGGAGGCGCTGATCCGGTGGCGGCACCCGCGCCGCGGCTGGCTCGGCCCGGCCGACTTCATCCGTCCGGTGGAGAACAGCGAGCAACTCGGCAGTTTCACCCGCTACGTGCTGAACAAGGCGCTGGAGGTGGCCGCCGGGTGGGCGCGGGACGGGCTCGACGTGCCCATCTCGGTGAACCTGTCGGCCCGCAGCCTGCTCGACCCGCGGCTGCCCACCGAGATCGAGGAGGCGCTGCGCCGGCACCAGGTCCCGCCGCACCGGCTGGTCCTGGAAATCACCGAGACGGTGGTGATGAGCGAGCTGGAGATCATCGACGAGGTGTTGGCGACGCTGCGGGCGATGGGCGTGCAGCTCGCCGTGGACGACTTCGGCACCGGCTTCTCCTCGTTGACGTTCCTCACCCGGATCGCGGTGGACGAGTTGAAGGTGGACCGCTCCTTCGTCATCCGGATGGCCGACTCGCCGGAGGCGGCGGCGATCGTGCGTACCACCGTCGGGCTCGCCCACGAGCTGGGCCTGCGGGTGGTGGCCGAGGGCGTGGAGACGGCCGAGCAGCGCACCGCGCTTGCCGAGTTGGGCTGCACGGCCGCCCAGGGTTACCACTTCTTCAAGCCGATGCCGGCGGACAAGATCGGCGCCGTGCTCGGCTCCCTGCGCGACACCGCCCGCGCCAACGTCTTCCCCCTGCGCGCCGACGGCGCCTCCTGAGACTGCAACGGTGATCCAGAAGCGTTCACCGGATAACCTGGCAGCCGCGATGCGATCGAGTTCCAGAAAATGGCTTACCCCGGGGGGCTTGAACCAGAGGCCACACCCGGGGTGTACAGACCGAGAGTAACGCACGAAGAGTTCTGGTAGAGCTAAGGATGTGCTGCTGTCGAAGCTGCTCCCGGGAGAAGCACGAGTGGGAAGCTCGATTCAGAAGCACATTTCTCAATTAGACCCTGTCTTGCCGATTGTTGCCGAGGGAGGCGACAAATTTCGTCCAGGCGGCGGTGCTCAGAGCGAGGGAGGTTCCTTCTCGGTCCTTGCTGTCACGGACCTCAATCCGACCGTCAAGGTAGCGAACTTCAACGCACTGGCCTTGGGTGCCGCTGCGGGTGCTGGTGCGCCACGTCGCGCCGAACGATGCCATGGCTTGTTCCTCCACGCTCAATCAATCGCGCGCGCCGAATGCCGCAGCAACTCGATCGAATCCCTCTTGCTGAGGGCGGCGGCGCGCAACTCGTTGAAGATGATCGTACAGCGAGCGGCCTCCTCCGCCTCCCCGTGCACCGCGCCCGTCAAGCCTTCCGAGAAGACGATGCTGGTGTCCGGGGCTGGGAACTCCATGAGAGTGAACGAGGCGATCATGCCGGGGAAGATCGCCTGGCGATGAGGAAGCACCTGGAGCGAGACATGCGGCATCTTGTCGGCGGCGGTGGCCAGATGCAAAAGTTGGTCCCGCATCACGGACGGGCCGCCAAAGGGCCGCCGCAGCACCGCCTCGTCGAGGATGACCCACAGCTCTGGCGGATTCTCACCCGTCAGACGTTGCTGCCGGTTCAGCTTGATCTGGATCTGTCGATCCGCGTCCTCGCTCGCCTGCACAGAAGTCGCTCGGTCATTCAAAGCCCAGGCGTACGCCTCGGTTTGAAGTAGGCCGTTGACAACGATCGTCTCGTAGCACAGCAGAGCCGTTGCCTCGTGTTCAAAGCTGATGAAGCTGGCGTACGGGCCGGTGATGGTCTGGCCGTAACGATTCCACCAGCCGTGTTGCTTGCTCTCCCGGGCGAGTTGCATCAGCTCCGCGCGGGTCTCCTCGCTGGCCACTTCCAAGGCGTCCAGCAGTTCGCCGAGGTCACGGCTTCGTAGCCCGACGCGCCCGCGCTCCACCCGGCTGACCCAGGAAGCGGAGCGCTCGATCCGCTGGCCGACCTCCTCGCCGGTCAACCGAGCTGCAAGCCGCAGGTCTCGGAGGATGAGGCCAAGCCGACGTCGACGAACTGTGGGACGGGACTCGGGCAAGGGGTCCTCCTCATCGAAGCGCAGGCCACGTCGGACAACTATTGCACATGCACTTTTGTTGTGCCATGTTCAAGTGTGAGTCACGCAGCGACTGTGATCGGTAGCCGTCAGTAAACGAGGTCGCGTAGAGGAGATTCGATGGCCCAGCCCTACGACCTGAGGAGCGCGGGTGTTCGACCGTTCGCGCCGGACCATCCCGCCTGGTGTGCGACGCATCGCGACGGGATCCACTACTCAAGCGAGATCCCGCCGTGGGGCAACGACCGGGTCATCTACGCGGCGAGCAGCCTGTTTCGGATGGATGGCCTGCCAGTGCCGCTGGTCGGGGTCAACCTGCGGCTCTACGCGGCCGACCTGGTCGAGGACTATCCGCTCGACCTCGATCAGGCCCGTATCCTCGCCTGGTCGCTGCGGCGGTTGGTGCGGCGGGCGACCTGATATCGAGACCAACTCCGCGATCGACCTATCGGCGGGATCCTCCGTTCACCACCCTCCAGAAGTTCGGTCTGACCGACGCGGAGCGGGCTGCCGACCGTGGCCGCCCGAGGCTCTCCGAGCGGCGCAACGTCGTGGTGATGGTCGACGAGGCGCACCGCAGCCACTACGACTTCTTGGACGGCTACGCCCGGCACCTGCACGACGCCCTGCCGCACACCGCCTTCAGCGGCACGCCGATCAAGGACATGCACAAGAACACTGGGGCGGTGTTCGGCGCGAGATCGACACGTACGACTCGGATCGAGAGCAGGTGCAGGCGCGGATCAGGAGCAAGATCAAGCAGCTGCTGGCCCGTTACGGCAATCCGCCCGACGAGGAGCCACGGCCGATCGAACTGGTGCTGGCACAGGTGAATACGTTCGCGGGAGAGTGGAGCTGATGGCATGCCACGCCCCTGCTGAGGGACGCGGACATCGGCTGACTGTCAGCCGCGCGGCAGCACGTCGTCGAGGACCGACGGCAGCGTCGACCAGTCGGCGGAGGCGATGCTGGCATGCGCGGCGGCCAACTGGGCGACCCGGGCCGCCGCCGCGTCGGCGTCGCCGGCGCCCACCGCGGGCGGGACGCTCTGCGCGTCGGTCATCACCAGCAGGTAGTGGTTCGCGTCGTACCAGGCGGTGTCGATGCCGCCGGTGACGTACCCGGTGGCGTCGCCGTCGAAGAGCACGAACCACTGCCGCAGTGTGGCGTCGGCGTACCGGGATCGGGGGTCGCCGGCCTGGGCCCGGTGCACGGCCGGGAACGCCCGGGCGGTGCCCAGCGTGCCGGCCGCCGCCAGGCCGGCCAGGTGGCGGGCGTACTCCACGTCGGTCCAGAGGGTGTCGGTCGGGTTGCCCTCCTCGACGGTGCCGGGGATCAGCTCCACGAGCACCCTGCCGGCGAGCTGCGCCCGGGTCGGCCAGGCGTCCGCGCGGGCGGCGGTGTCAAGCGTGGGGTGGCCGCCGAGCAGGTCGGCCGGGCCGAACACCCGGTCGCCGAGCCGCGCGGCGAGCACCGCGTCGAGTTGGGCCGGCCCCTGCCCGGTACGGCCGCTGAACCCGGTCTTCAGCTCCAGCTTGAGGATCAGCGGGCCGGCGTCGGGGTGCGCGCCGAGCCAGAGCCGGATGTCGTCGAGGCAGTGTTCCAGGTTCTTGTTCCGGGTGCCGGTGTAGAGCTGCGCGGCGCTTGTGGCGGCCACGCAGTTGTTGTCGTTGCCGAGCGGGTTGCTGTGGCTGACCCGCCACTGCCGGGTGAGCACGTCCGGCCAGACGTCCAGCTCGATCAGCGCGGGGCGGGCGTCGAGCGCCTGGGCCAGATAGGTGTAGGTGCCGCGCTCGTACGTGTTGTGGATCCCGACGCCCGCGGTGGCGGACCACCGGGTCTGCGGTGGCACCGCGGCGGACGCGGCGCCGGGGGCCAGGGCCGGGCCGGCGAGGGCGGCGAGAGCGAGCAGGGCGGGGATTCTGCGCATGACCGTCTCCTTCGGACGTGCCGGCGGGGGGTACGCCGGGCATGCGCCGATTCAAATAGACGAAAGTGAATAGCGGAAGGACGGTCCGTGGCTCCGACCGGTCCGGCGGCGGTGTCACCGGACGGCGGATAGGGTCGGGTGGTGAATCGACTCGCCGAGGCCACCTCGCCCTACCTGCTCCAGCACGCCGACAACCCGGTCGACTGGTGGCCCTGGTGCGCGGAGGCGTTCGACGAGGCGAAGCGGCGCGACGTGCCGGTGCTCATCTCCGTCGGCTACGCGGCGTGCCACTGGTGCCACGTGATGGCCCACGAGTCGTTCGAGAACGAGGCCGTGGCCCGGCTGATGAACGACGACTTCGTCTGCGTGAAGGTCGACCGGGAGGAGCGCCCCGACGTCGACGCCGTCTACATGACCGCCACCCAGGCGATGACCGGCCAGGGCGGCTGGCCGATGACGGTCTTCGCCACCCCGGACGGCACCCCGTTCTTCTGCGGCACCTACTTCCCGCGCGCCAACTTCGTCCGGCTGCTCGACTCGGTCGCCACCGCCTGGCGGGACCAGCGCGAGGCGGTGCTGCGCCAGGGCGCCGCCGTGGTCGAGGCGATCGGCGGCGCCCAGGCCGTCGGCGGCGTGACCGCCCCGCTCACCGCCGAGCTGCTCGACGCCGCCGCCGCCCAGCTCGCCAAGGAGTACGACGAGACGAACGGTGGGTTCGGCGGCGCGCCGAAGTTCCCGCCGCACATGAACCTGCTCTTCCTGCTCCGGCACCACCGGCGCACCGGGTCGGCGCGCAGCCTGGAGATCGTCCGGCACACCGCCGAGGCGATGGCGCGTGGCGGCCTGAACGACCAGCTCGCCGGCGGCTTCGCCCGCTATTCGGTGGACGGCCACTGGACCGTGCCGCACTTCGAGAAGATGCTCTACGACAACGCGTTGCTGCTGCGCGTCTACACCCAGCTCTGGCGGCTCACCGGCGACCGGCTGGCCCGCCGGGTGGCCCGCGACACCGCCCGGTTCCTCGCCGACGAGATGCACCGGGCCGGGGAGGGCTTCGCCTCGGCGCTCGACGCGGACACCGCGGGCGTCGAGGGGCTGACCTACGTCTGGACGCCCGCCCAGCTCGTCGAGGTGCTGGGGGAGGACGACGGCCGCTTCGCCGCCGACCTGTTCACCGTCACCGAGGAGGGCACCTTCGAGGAAGGCGCGAGCGTGTTGAAGCTCGCCCGGGACGTCGACGACGCCGACCCGGCGGTCCGGGCCCGCTGGCGGGACGTGGTGGGCCGGCTGCTCGCCGCCCGGGACACCCGTCCCCAGCCGGCCCGCGATGACAAGGTGGTGGCCGCCTGGAACGGGCTGGCGATCACCGCGCTCGCGGAGTTCCAGCAGGTCGCCGCGCTCTACGCGGACCCGGCGGACGAGGACGCCAACCTGATGGAGGGCGTGGTCATCGTCGCCGACGGCGCGATGCGCGACGCCGCCGAGCACCTGGCCGCCGTGCACCTGGTGGACGGCCGGCTGCGCCGGGTGTCCCGGGACCGGGTGGTCGGCGATCCCGCCGGGGTGCTCGAGGACTACGGCTGCGTCGCGGAGGCGTTCTGCGCGGTGCACCAGCTCACCGGCGAGGGCCGGTGGCTGACCCTGGCCGGTGAGCTGCTCGACGTGGCGTTGGCCCGGTTCGCGGCGCCCGACGGCGCCTTCTACGACACCGCCGACGACGCCGAGCGCCTGGTCACCCGCCCCGCCGACCCGACCGACAACGCGACACCGTCCGGCCGTTCGGCGATCGTCGCGGCGCTCGTCGCGTACGCGGCGTTGACCGGGGAGACCCGTTACCGGGAGGCGGCGGAGGCGACCCTGTCCACCGTCGCGCCGATCGTCGACCGGCACGCCCGGTTCACCGGCTACGCCGCCACGGTCGGCGAGGCGCTGCTCTCCGGGCCGTACGAGATCGCGGTGGCGACCGACGACCCGGTGGGCGACCCGCTGCTGGCCGCCGCGCACCGGCACGCCCCGCCCGGCGCGGTGGTGGTCGCCGGCGCCCCGGACCAGCCAGGTGTGCCGCTGCTGGCCGGTCGGCCACTCGTCGACGGGCAACCCACCGCGTACGTCTGCCGGGGTTTCGTCTGCCAACGGCCGGTGACCTCGGTCGAGGAGCTGGTCGCCCAGCTCGGCTGAGCCGCCCGCGGCGGGCCGCCCTCGCGGTCGGGCCGGTCGCCGCCCCGGCTAGGCTGGCGGCGCTATGGACTCCCGTACCGGACTCCCCGTCGTCGGCATGGTGGGCGGCGGCCAACTGGCCCGGATGACCCACCAGGCCGCCATCGCCCTCGGCCAGTCGCTGCGCGTGCTGGCGCTCGCCCCCGACGACGGCGCGGCGCTCGTCGCCGCCGACGTCCAGTACGGCGACCACACCGACCTGGCCGCGCTGCGCACGTTCGCGAAGGGCTGCGACGTGGTCACCTTCGACCACGAGCACGTGCCCAACGCCCACATCCGCGCGCTTGCCGACGAGGGCGTGAAGCTCTTCCCACCGGCCGAGGCGCTCGTGCACGCGCAGGACAAGCGGGTGATGCGGGAGCGGCTCGGTGAGCTGGGCGCGCCGAACCCGGCCTGGCGTCCGGTGGAGGCCCCGGCCGACCTGGTCGCGTTCGGCGACGAGACCGGCTGGCCGGTGGTGCTCAAGGCCGCCCGGGGCGGCTACGACGGCCGGGGCGTCTGGATGGTGGACGACGCCGACCAGGCCGCCGAGCTGGCCGCGACGCTGCTCGCCGGCGGCACGCCGCTGCTCGTCGAGGAGCGGGTGGCGCTGCGCCGGGAGCTTGCCGTGCAGGTGGCCCGCTCGCCGTTCGGGCAGGTCGCCGCGTACCCGGTGGTGGAGACGGTGCAGTCCGACGGCATCTGCGTCGAGGTGTTGGCGCCCGCGCCCGACCTGCCCGAGGAGCAGGCGGTCGCCGCCCAGCAGCTCGCCATCGACCTGGCCACCGCGCTCGGTGTGGTCGGGCTGCTCGCGGTGGAGCTGTTCGACACGCCCACCGGGCTGGTCGTCAACGAGCTGGCCATGCGCCCGCACAACTCGGGGCACTGGACCATCGAGGGCGCCCGCACGTCGCAGTTCGAGCAGCACCTGCGGGCGGTGCTCGACTATCCGATGGGGGACACGTCGCTCACCGCGCCGGTCGTGGTGATGGCGAACGTGCTCGGCGGGGAGCCGGGCGGGATGTCGATCGACGAGCGACTGCACCACCTGTTCGCCGCCGAGCCCGGCGCCAAGGTCCACCTGTACGGCAAGCAGGTGCGGCCGGGCCGCAAGATCGGGCATGTCACCGTGCTCGGGACCGATCTCACAGACGTACGGGCCCGGGCGGCGCGGGCCGCCCGTTGGCTGCACGAGGGAGCGCCGTGAGCGCGAGGAGTGAGCTTGCGAGCCCCGCAGTCGCGAACGAAAGGCGAGCACCGTGAGCACCGTCGGGCTGATCATGGGCAGTGACTCGGACTGGCCGACCATGCGGGCCGCCGCCGAGGCGCTCGACGAGTTCGGCGTACCGCACGAGGTGGGTGTGGTCTCGGCGCACCGCACCCCGCTCAAGATGATCGAGTACGGCCGGGAGGCCGCCGGTCGGGGCGTCCGTGTGATCATCGCCGGGGCGGGCGGCGCGGCCCACCTGCCCGGGATGGTCGCGTCGGTCACCCCGCTGCCGGTGATCGGCGTGCCGGTGCCGCTGAAACACCTGGACGGAATGGACTCGCTGCTGTCCATCGTGCAGATGCCGGCCGGCGTGCCGGTCGCCACCGTGTCGATCGGC
Source organism: Micromonospora sp. WMMD1128 (assembly GCF_027497235.1). Lineage (NCBI taxonomy): Bacteria > Bacillati > Actinomycetota > Actinomycetes > Micromonosporales > Micromonosporaceae > Micromonospora > Micromonospora sp. WMMD1128. The sequence goes on along the minus strand of NZ_CP114902.1, from coordinate 5,396,165 downwards.
AACGCCCGCAACGCCGGGCTGCTCGCCGTCCGCATCCTGGGCGCGTCCGACCCGGCGCTGCGCGACCGGATGGTCGCCTACCAGGCGAGCCTGGAGGACCTGGTGGCCGAGAAGGAAGCCGCGCTCCGCGCCTCGCTGGGCTGACCCGGCCGCCCACGGCTCACTGCATGCCGCGCAGCGCGGTCTGGAGACGCTCCTGGGCGCGGCGCCGGCGCTCGTTGCTGGCGCCGAGCACCAGCAGGACCAGGCCGACCGGGAGCAGCACCAGCCACGGGCCGAGGCTGAACAGCGCGTGCACGGCGGCCACGGCGGTCACCGTCGCGCCCACGATCACCGGCGCCTGCTGCCGGCTCGTCGAGCCGAAGATCAGCACCGCCACGGCACCCAACAGCAGCAGCACCTGGCGCAGCATGGTGGAGTCGGTCGCCAGCACGATCGCCAACGTGGGCAGGAACGCGGTCACCAGCGCCGGCCCGTACGCCACCCAGCTCGACAGGTCGGGCCGCTGGCGCAGTTGCAGCACCCCGACCAGCAGGGCCAGCGCCGCGAACGGCAGCGTGTACGCCTCGGGCAGCGCCACGTCGGACACCCGCATCAGGATCCACCAGGCGGTGATCTCGCACGCCACCACCGCCCAGAACAGCAGGTTCCGCTCCATCGGCCGCCGCCCCGGGCGGCTGGCCGCCACCCCGAGCACCGCGCCCCAGGCGGCCAGCAGCGCGGCGATGTGCCGGGGCGAGTCGTACGCCAGGGCCAGCGCGATCAGCGCCGACCCGTAGCCGCTCCACTCGACCGTGGCCGCCTCCCGGTACGCCTCGGGCCGGCGCAGCCGGGGCAGGGTGGCGGCGAAGACCTGCAACGCCGCGCCCACCGCGAGCACCCCGAACGCCGACCACACCGCGGCGAGCCCCGCCACCAGCCCCAGCGTGAGCACGAAGAGCTGAGCCATCAGCGAGGCGAACAGCCAGCCGAGGATGCGGGCCCGCTGGGTGGTGCCGAAGAACGCGGCGATCGCTCCCACACCCACCGCGCTACCCAACGTGATCAGGGTGAGCTGACGGGTGGCGAGGGCGCCGGCGAGCCCGGCGCCGCCGGCGGCCAGCCCGATGGCGAAGACGAGCACCCGGGCGACCCGGATCGAGCGGCCCGGCTCCGCCAGTGCCGGCGGCGGGGTCAACGCCAGCCCCAGCATCGAGATGGTGAACACCACCAGCCCGGCCTGCGCGGTCACCGGCCAGCCCTGGCCGAGCGCCACCGGCGTGATCAGCAGCGTGAGGGCCGCGCCGGGCAGGACCACCGGCACCGCCCGGGAGCGGCGACCGCCGCTGAAACCGGTCGCGGCCAGCGCCGCGGTCGCGGTGAGTAGCAGCGCGGTGAGCACGTGGGTGGGGTTCACCGCCTCCGGCGGCGGGGTGAGCAACTCCGGCGGCGGTCCCTGCCACACCCGACCCAGCACCGCGAACGTCGAGAACAACGCCACCACGAGCGACGGCGCCAGGGTGACGAGCGCCAGCGCGGTGGGCAGCGCCGCCGCGGCCAGCGCCCCGGCGGCCGGGCTGACCCGCCACCGCAGCTCCGTGCCGGCGTCCGGGTCCCGGCGCAGCGCTCCGTTCAGCAGCACCGACCAGCGGCGGACCGGACGGGCCGAACCGGCCGGCGGGACGGTGGCCGCCCGTACCAGCTCGGCGAGCACGCCGAGCAGCGCCGCGGCGGCGGCGAACACGCCTGCGGGCAGGTGGACGAGGAGGGCGGCGGCGGCCGTGACGGTGGCTCCGCCGACCACCGCCACGCTTGCGTACGGCAGATATTGCGGCACCTGCCGGCGGACCGCCGCGATCACGGCGAGGCCGATGCTGGCGGCGGCCAGCGCGGCGGTGAGCACCACCTGCGCCGGGCGGCCGAACTCGGCGGACAGCGCGGCCACCGCTCCGGGCAGCGCCAGCAGGGCCGACCCGGCCGCCGCGCCGCCCACCTGCACCAGGTGCGGCGGCATGCCCTCGGTGCGGAAGTCGTCCACGAGCGCCGGCGCGAGCGTCCGGGCCAGGACCGCCACCGTCACCCCGATCAACGCGACGCTGCTGAGCGCCAGCGCGGTGGTCCAGGGCCGGACCAGCCCGGCGCCGGTGGCGTGCAGCGCCACCACCCCGGCCACGGTGGCCCGGGACAGCGCCGCCCGCGGGTCCGCCGCAGCCGCCGCGGCCATCCCGTAGACCGTGGCCACCATGCAGCCGACAAGCACCGGCGACCACCAGGGCAGGTCGAACGCGGCCGGCGCGCCCACGGTGGCCAGCACCGCGGCCACACCCGAGACGTCGTACTTCCACGGCGGCGGCAGCAGAACGGCGGCGGTCACCGCCAGCAGCGCCAACGCGACGGGCGCCTGCCACGCGGCCCCGCCGGTGGGTGCGGCCGGCCAGCCGCTCAGGTCACCCGCCCAGATCGGCCCCGGGGTGGCCAGCACCCCGAACCCACCGCGCAGCGCGCTCCAGGCCGCGACCAGACCGATCAACGTGCCACCGGCCGCGATGCCGAGGACGGGCCCGCGCCGCCACTCCTCCGGCAGCGCCCGCGCCGCGACGGCCACCACGAGCACCAGCGCGGCGGCCACCACCAGCTGGCCACCCGGCGCGAGCACCGCGGCGATCCGGGCCAGCGTGGCGACAAGCGCCACGGTGGTGGCGGCGAGGGCCAGGTCCGACCCGTCGAACGACATGTCGGCGCGGCTCCGGGCGTCGATCCGCGGGGCCAGCGCCAGCATGGCGGCGGCGATCAGCAGGAGACCGCCCACCCAGGCGTCCGCCGAGGTCGCGCCGGGCGCGCCGAACGCGGCGGCGACGACGGCCACCGCGCCGAACACCGTCCCCAGCGCGTGCGGCATGCTCAGTTGCCGCTGCGCCACCTGGACCAGGGCGGCGTAGGCGAGCGTCACGCAGACGCCGAGGAAACTCGCGGCGAGGATCGGGACGGTGATCTCGCGCAGGTTGGCCGGGGTGGATATCGGCGGCGTCGGCACGCTCGCGGCGACGAACGCGGCCACCGCGCCGGGCAGGGCGAACGCGGCGCCGCCGGCGGCCCAGGCGCAGACCGTGTCCGTCGCGGCGGCGGCGAGGCGGACCCGGGGCGCGAGCGAGACCAACGCTCCGGCCAGGAAGAGCAGGGTCAGCGCGGCGGCGGTGAGCGCGGGCCGGGCCAGCGCGGCCCCGGCCCCGGCCAGCCCCAGCACGGCCGCGGTCACCGCGTGCGCCACGGCGGCGCGTTCCGTGCCGGCGCTGAGCCCGAGCACCCCGATCGCGACGGCGGTCAGCAGCATCGGCCAGCAGGCCGCCGCCCAGCCCAGCCCGAGGGAGGCCGGCACGGCGAGCGCGGTGAGCGCCGCGCCGACCACCGCGAACTCGCGTCGGATCTCGGGGGGCAGCGCGACCACGGCGGCGACGGTGAGCAGCAGGGCGCTGGCGGCGAGCTGCCAGCCGGTCGGCCCGACCGCCCGGGCCAGCTCGGCGTGCCACCCGCTCAGGTCCGCCGACCAGGCCGGCAGCGCCGCCCGGACCGGCGCCAGCCCGGCGCGCAGCGCGCCGCCGGCGACCACCAGGCCGCTCACCGTCAACGCCACCGCGGAGGCGAGCTGCGGGCCCCGGCGGGTCACCTCCGGCATGCCCCGCACGGCGACGCCGGTGAGCGCGATGACGGCGGCGATCAACAGCAGGGACCGGCCGGGCAGGGCCACCGAGGCCACCCGGCCGAGCGCGCCGATGACCGCGAGGGTGACGATGCCGGCGCCCAGGTCCGGCAGGGGCGGCCGGCGCAGCACGAGCGTGCCGGCCAGCGCGGTCAGCGCGGCCAGCAGCAGCACCGTGCCCGCGCCGGCGGCGGCTGCGACGGTGGAGGCGCGCAGCAGGGCGGTGACCGCGTACGCCAGGGCGAGCGCGACCGCCACGCCGTGCAGCAGCCAGGTCGCCTCGCGCAACCACGGCACCGGACGGGCCGGCGCGGCGCTGGCGCCGGCGGGCGGGTCGCCGCCGAGCACCTCGGCGGACTCCTCCGGCGCCGACTCGGGCCGGTCGTCGTCGGCGCCCTGACGACGCGGGACCGTGGCCCTCGGCGTGGCGGTCGGCAGGTCCGACCGGACCGGCCGTTCCAGCATCACCGCGGACCGCGCCAGCGCCAGGTCCAGCACGGCCACCACGGTGAGCACCAGGGCCCAACCGGCGGGGCCGGTGATCCGCTCGTACGCCAGCAGCGGCAGCACCGGTTGGGCGGCGAGCACGGTGGCGAAGCGGGGCGCGCGCAGCCCGGTGCCGTACGCGTACCCGACCGCGACCAGGGTGGTGACCAGGAAGATCGCTCCGGCGAACGCGGCGCCGGACGTGCCGCCCCCGATCCGGTCGACGGTCCAGGCCGCGTACCCGGCGAGCGGCACCAGCAGCAGCCCGACGGCGGCGATGGTCTCGGCGGTCGAGGTGAGCCCGCGGCGGGCCAGCACCGGCGGGGCGAGCAGCATCAGCACGGTCGCGACAAGCAGCACGCCGAGCCGGGCCAGCGCGTCCATCGAGCTGGTGGCGACCGCCGCGAAGACGACCGCCGCGACGCCGAGCAGCAGCCCGGCGAGCCCGAGCGGGATGTTCTGCACCTCGCGGGAGGACGCCTCGGGCGGGTGCTCCGGGTCGTCCGCGTCGAGCCACTGCGGCCGACTGCGGGGCGGCGGCGGGGGAACGTCCTCCGGAGTGGGCGGCGGCGTACCCTGCCGGGGCACCCGGGGCGGCGCGCCGGTCGCGGCGGTGGGCGGCCGGCGCCCGGGACGCTTGCGCAGCACCTTACGCGGCCGGGTGGCCTGTTTGATCCGCTCCTCGCCGGCGTGCGCCAGGATGTCGCGCTGGAAGAGCGCGGCCTGCATCTTGGCGGCGATCTGCCGCTGCTCGCGGGCGATCTCGGCGTCACGTGCCTTCATCTCGGCGATCGAGCGCTCGATGTCGGCCAGGTGTTCGGCCCACTGGGGCTGCTCCGCGCCGCAGTGCGGGCAGACGGCGGCGGGCTTGATCTCCCGCCCGCACGACGCGCACCTGAAGCTCTCCACGGCAGTCTCCCGTCCGCCCACGCCCCGCACTGTGGACCTCTCAGTGGCAGCATGCCCTGACCGGGCCGGGATTTCGACAGTTGCGGGCGCGTTCCGGACAACAAAAAGAGCCGGCCGGCCGGGTACCTGGTCCCCGGCCGGCCGGCCCGACGTCGATCGGTCAGGGGCGGCCCAGGCCGCGGTACTCCCAGCCGGCTTGCGTCCACAGTGTGGAGTCGAGGCAGTTGCGCCCGTCGACGACCTTGCGACCGTTGGCCAGCTCACCCAGCGCCACCGGGTCGGCGTTGCGGAACTCGGCCCACTCGGTCAGCACGCAGACCAGGTCGGCGCCCTGGACGGCGTCGGTCATGGTCTCCTCGTAGGCCAGGTGGGGCACCGCGCGGCGCGCGTTCTCGATCCCCTGCGGATCGAAGACGTGCACGTCGGCGCCGGCCTTGCCGAGCAGCGCGGCCACCGCGAGGGCGGGCGCGTCGCGTACGTCGTCGGTGTTGGGCTTGAAGGTGGCGCCCAGCACCGCGATCCGGGTGCCGGAGAGGTCCGGGCCGGCAGGCCCGGAGCGGCGGCCGAGCAGTTCGGCGGCGAGCTGCACCACCCGGGTACGCCGGCGCAGGTTGATCAGGTCGACCTCGTGCAGGAAACGCAGCGCCTCACCGGCGCCCAGCTCCTGGGCGCGGGCCTGGAAAGCGCGGATGTCCTTGGGCAGGCACGCGCCGCCGAAGCCGAGCCCGGCCTGGAGGAAGCGGTTGCCGATCCGCGGGTCGTACCCGATGGAACGGGCGAGTTGGGTGACGTCGCCGCCGGCGGCCTCGCAGACCTCGGCCATCGCGTTGATGAAGGAGATCTTGGTGGCCAGGAACGCGTTCGCGGCGACCTTGACCAGCTCGGCGGTGGCGAAGTCGGTGACCACGAGCGGCACCTCGCGGTCCTCGGTCGCGGCCAGGTCGAAGACGCCCTTGTGGGCGGCGAAGAGCATGCCGTTGGCCCACTCGCTCTTGACCCCGACCACGATCCGGTTGGGCCGCAGCACGTCGTCGACGGCGAAGCCCTCCTGGAGGAACTCCGGGCTCCAGGCCACCTCGACCCCGAGGTCGTCCGGGCTGTGCTTGCCGACCAGCTGCTCCACCCACTCGGCGGTGCCCACCGGAACGGTGGACTTGCCGACGATCAGCGCCTTGCGGGTCAGGTGCTGGGCCAGGCTGGTCACCGACGCCTCGACGTACGACAGGTCGGCGCCCATGCCGTCGGCCCGCTGCGGGGTGCCGACGCAGATGAAGTGCACGTCGCCGAAGTCGGCGGTCTCCTGCATGTCGGTGCTGAACCGCAGCCGGCCGGCGGCCAGGTTGCGCCGCAGCAGCTCGTCCAGGCCGGGCTCGTGGATCGGCACCTCACCGGCGTTCAGCTTGGCGATCTTGTCGGCGTCGACGTCGAAGCCGAGCACCTCGTAGCCCAGCTCGGCGTAGCAGATGGCGTACGTCGCACCGAGGTAACCGGTGCCGAGGAAGGTCACCCGGGGTCGGGCCGCGCCGGAGGGCGGGGTCACCGCGGCGATGGCGGGCATCGGCTGGGAGTTCGGGTACGGGATCGTCACGCCTGTCTTCTCCGCTCGCACTGGCGGCGCATCCTCGCGTCGCATTCTGCTGGGGCGCCTGGGCCGGGCACCGAGGGGAACTGATTCTGGTGTGAGGGTAGTGGGTCGGGTGGGCGACGCTCGGGCGCGATCCTACCCGCCGGTAGCTCCGGTCGAAGCCCGGTCGCTATCCTTCAGTCTGCGGCAGTCGGCGGCCCCCGGGCAGCACAGACTGCGCATGATAGCCGTGAAAGGGGGCCGATGTGGCCGCAGAGCAGTCGTTCGACGTCTACCGGTTGCCGGAGGAGCACGAGGCGATCCGGGAGGCGGTCCGTGAGGTCTGTGCGGCCAAGGTGGCCCCGCACGCCGCGGAGGCGGACGAGACAAGCGAGTTTCCCAAGGCGTCCTACGACGCCCTGCGCGCGGCCGACTTCCACGCACCGCACGTCCCGGTCGAGTACGGCGGCGCCGGCGCGGACGCGCTTGCCACGGCCATCGTGATCGAGGAGGTGGCCCGCGCCTGCGCCTCGTCGTCGCTGATCCCGGCGGTGAACAAGCTGGGCACCATGCCGCTGCTGCTGGCCGGCTCCGAGGAGCTGAAGCGCAGATACCTGACCCCGGTGGCGGCCGGCGACGCGATGTTCTCCTACTGCCTCTCCGAGCCGGAGGCGGGCAGCGACGCGGCCTCGATGACCACCAGGGCGGTACGCGACGGCGACCACTGGGTGCTCAACGGCGTGAAACGGTGGATCACCAACGCGGGCGTCTCGGAGTACTACACCGTCTTCGCTGTGACCGACCCCACAGCCCGCTCGAAGGGCATCTCCGCCTTCGTGGTGGAGAAGTCCGACCCGGGCGTGAGCTTCGGCGCGCCGGAGAAGAAGCTCGGCATCAAGGGCTCCCCGACCCGCGAGGTCTACCTCGACAACGTCCGCATCCCGGCCGACCGCATCATCGGCGCCGAGGGCAGCGGCTTCGCCACCGCCATGCGGACGCTCGACCACACCCGGGTCACCATCGCCGCCCAGGCGATCGGCATCGCCCAGGGCGCGCTCGACTACGCCAAGGGGTACGTCCAGGAGCGCAAGCAGTTCGGCAAGGCGATCGCCGATTTCCAGGGCATCCAGTTCATGCTCGCCGACATGGGCATGAAGCTGGAGGCGGCGCGGCAGCTCACGTACGCCGCCGCCGGCAAGTCCGAGCGGGGCGACGCGGACCTGACCTACTTCGGCGCGGCGGCCAAGTGCTTCGCCTCGGACGCCGCCATGGAGATCACCACCGACGCGGTCCAACTGCTCGGCGGCTACGGCTACACCCGTGACTACCCGCTGGAGCGGATGATGCGGGACGCCAAGATCACCCAGATCTACGAGGGCACCAACCAGGTCCAGCGGATCGTCATGGCCCGGCAGCTCTTGAAGGGTTGAGGAGGCTACGTTTGATCGGGGAGGGGTCCGACCCATCGGTATCGTCGTTTGGGGCTTCGTGCTGCTCCGACGGCGATGACGGTGTCAGCCCCGACCAGCGTCCGTAGGTGGTTGAGGACGGCGGTGCGTGACAGTCCGGTGAGTTCGACAAGCTCTCCTGCTGCCGCTTCTCCCCGGCTCCTGAGCGCTTCGCTGACGTCAGGCGGGAGGTTGGTGAAGAGGTCAGGCTCCCTTGCCCGACCGACTGCGGTGGGGTCGAGTACGTACTGTGCGTAGCGCCGTCCGCCCTCCTTCACGGCCAGTCCTTGGTCAACGAGATCCCTCAGGACTTGACCGGCAGCGATGCGGTCAACGCCCCATTGCCGCAGCATCTCGTTCGTGAGGTAGTTCTCGCGCAGCATCGCGAGGGCGATCTCATGCGCGGGTGTGGGCAAGTGTGCGTGCAGCCCGGCGATCCAGCGGCGAACTTCGGGATTGAGGAGTTCGGAGCGGGCCATGGTGACCACGAAGCTGGAGACGGAACTCCTGAAGTTCGGCCGTGGCAGGCCCCGGCGTCGCGCTACCGCGAGCATCGCGGGGATGCCCGAAGACCGGTTTTCGGCGACGAGTTCGTTCGACGACGGGAGGTAGGTGTCTGCGAGGAGGCTCGCCAAGACGGCGTTGCGCGACGACGAGATGCCTTCTTCGCCGAGTTCGTCGATGACGACGCCCCCGTAGAGGCCACCTGGACTGCGGACGACAAGGCGGTCGGGGAACAGCTCAACCTGCACCTGGGTGCCCCTTGTCACGGGGCTGTAGTCGCGGTGCAGCAGGGCGTTGACGGCTGCCTCGCGGACGGCTTCGAGCGGGTACTCGACCTCGTCCCTGCGTCCACCGTGATCGCTGATGACTGCGCGAACCGCGAGGCTGCGGCGGAGTACCGAGAGGGTGGTCTCCATCATTTCGGGGATGGAGCCCCGGACTGTCTGGTTGTCGAGGAACCTTACGCCGGAGGCCGGATCCGGGCCGTGCCCTGCGCCGTAACGTAGACCGGGCGCTGGTCCGCCGGGGCGGCCGGCACCTCCGCGACCACCAGTCGATGCCCGTCGACCTCGACGATCTCGGTGCTGATGCGTAGTGGGGGTGTGAGGTCGTCTCGTGACATCTGCACCAGGGCGTTCCGGAGCCCGGCGGGATCAGTCAACTCGACGAGGGTGAGCCCACTCTGCTCGTCGACGCCGAGCAGGATCGTCCCGCCGTCGGTGTTCGCGAAGGCGGAGAGCGTTTCGCGAACGGACTTCGGTAGCCCTTCGGCAGCCCGCTTCGCCTCGACCCCCGAGGGCTCACCGCCTATCCGGCGCAGAGCGGCGAGCATCTCGTTGACGTCGTCAGCAATCACATCTGCATGGCATCACTTAACTTCACACTACGCGAGCCAGGTGCGAAGTTAGTGTTAAGTTTGGTTGGGCGCGTCGGACATTGGACCTGACGGACTGGCTCTCCGTCTGGTGCTGATGATGCTCTGGCGGGCGGGCCGGAACTCCGGCCCGCCCGCGCCGGTCAACGAGGGTCGGTGGGGCCGTCCGGCCGGGCTCCGCCGCGCGGGGGAGCGGACCACGGCGACTCGCCGCCGGTCCGGCGCGGCAGGGGTTCGGTGGGGGTGTCCGGATAGGCGAGCGTGAGCGGGGCCGTGTCCGGATCCCTCGGCGGCGCCGGCGGCGGGGACCAGTCGCTTGACGCGGCCGCCGGCTCGACCGGCGCAACGGCCGGGGTCAGCTCCGCCCCGTCCGGCTGCGCTACGGGTCGACTCCGCCACCGCTGGCCGCTGAACACGGCCATCAGCAACAGCATGCCGATCAGGAACAGCGTGCCGTTGTCGAGTGGCTGGCGCAGCGGCAACGGATCACCGAGCAGCTTCAGGTCGCCGGGCACCCGGTCCCGCACGGTGAAGGGCGCGACGAACAGCCAGAGGTAGGGGACCGCGAGCAGCAGCCCCGCCACGAGCGGGCCGAGCGGCGAGAAACGCAGCGTGCCGAGCAGGCCGAGCAGGATGCCGGCCACGCCGAGATAGACGGCCGGCTCGATCAGGTTAGGGGTGCTGTACGTACCGATCTCCACCCAGCGGTTGACGGTCCGCCCAGATCCGTCCTGACCGAGGGTGACGAGCACCCAGGTGACCGGCGCCACCACCAACCCGGCGAGGAAGCTCCAGAGATGTCGCATCCGCGCACCGTACCGTTTCCGGCATGACAGATCATCCCGCGGTCCCGCCGGGTAAGCCGACCTCGTACTCCCGCGTCACGCTGAGTCGCATCATGACTGCTGTCGATGTCAATCTGTACGGGACCGTGCACGGTGGGGTGCTGATGAAGTTCGTCGACGACGTGGCCGGCGCGTCGGCCGCCCGGCACAGCGGCGGCACCGCGGTCACCGCGTCCATCGACGAGATCGTCTTCTCCGAGCCGGTCCGGGTGGGCGATCTGGTGCACGCACACGCCCAGGTCAACTGGACCGGCAACACGTCGATGGAGGTCGGGGTGCGGGTGGTCGCCGAGCGCTGGGACTCGGCCGAGGACGAGCCGGTGCGGGTCGCCACCGCGTACCTCGTCTTCGTGGGTGTGGACGTCGGTGGCGCGCCCCGCGCGGTGCGCCCGGTGCTGCCGGAGTCACCGGACGACGAGCGCCGCTTCCGGGAGGCGGAGATCCGGCGCGCCCACCGGCTGGCCCGCCGCCGCGCCATCCAGGCCCACCGCGCCGCCTGAGGTGTAAGGCGGGGGCCCCGCTTAACGCCTCCGGTAGAGGCGGGGGCCCCGCTTAACACCTCACGCCTGCGCACCGGGCGGCGGCGCCGCCGTCCCGCGATGGTGTTAAGCGGGGCCCCCGCCTATGCAGAATGCGTTAAGCGGGGCCCCCGCCTTACACCCACATGGGGAGGGGGTGGGGGGTGTGGGGTGGGCACGCCCCGCAGGCGGGGGCCGGTGCGGAGAATGGCGGCACCGGGTAGGGCAAGATGGCGCCACGGCCCATGCACAGTGTCGTGCCGGGCCTCAGGGGAGGTTGGAACAGTGGGTGACGTGCTGTGGACGCCGCCGGCGGACGTGCGCGAACGGTCCCGGATCGGTGACTATCTGCGCTGGCTGGCCGCGCACCGGGGGCTGGAGTTCGCCGACTACGACGCGCTGTGGCAGTGGTCGGTCACCGACCTGGACGGGTTCTGGTCCTCGATCTGGGACTACTTCCAGGTGGTGGCGCACACGCCCCCGACCGCAACGTTGGCCGGGAGGTCCATGCCCGGCGCCCGCTGGTTCCCCGGCGCGACGCTCAACTACGCCGAGAACGTGCTGCGCATGCCGGGTCTCGGCGACGACGACCCGGCGGTGATCGCGCACGGGCAGACCCGCGCGCCGGAGACGCTCACCGCGGCGCAGCTGCGCGAGCGGGTCCGCCGGGTGGCCGCCGGCCTGCGCCGGCTCGGCGTCGGCCCGGGCGACCGGGTCGCCGCGTACGCGCCGAACATCCCGGAGACGTACGTCCTGCTGCTCGCCACCGCCAGCCTGGGCGCGATCTTCTCCTCCTGCGCGCCGGAGTTCGGCACCCGCAGCGTCACCGACCGCTGGCAGCAGATCGAGCCGACGGTGCTGGTCGCGGTCGACGGCTACCGCTACGGTGACAAGCCGGTCGACAGGCGCGCCGAGGTGGCCGCCGTCCGGGCCGCGCTGCCGTCGCTGCGGCACACCGTCGGCATCGCGTGCCTCGATCCGGACGGCCCGGCCCCCGACGGCGCGCTCGCCTGGGCGGACCTGGCGGCGGAGACCGACGAGCCGTTGGCCTTCACGCCGGTGCCGTTCGACCACCCGCTGTACGTGCTCTACTCCTCCGGCACCACCGGCCTACCGAAGCCGATCGTGCACGGCCACGGCGGCATCCTGCTCGAACACCTGAAGATGCTGGCGTTGCACCACGACCTGGGGCCGGCGGACCGGTTCTTCTGGTTCACCACCACCGGCTGGATGATGTGGAACTTCCTGGTCTCCGGGCCGGCGGTGGGCGCGGCGATCGTGCTGTTCGACGGCAACCCGGGCCACCCGGACCTGGGCGCGTTGTGGCGGCTGGCGGCGGAGACCGGCACCACCTATTTCGGCACGTCGGCCCCGTTCCTGCTGGCGTGCCGCAAGGCCGGGCTGGTGCCGCGGGAGTTCGCCGACCTGTCCGCGCTGCGCGGTCTCGGCTCGACCGGCGCGCCGCTGCCCGCCGAGGGCTTCACCTGGGTGTACGGGAACGTCGGCGACCGTCTCCAACTCCAGTCGCTCTCCGGCGGCACGGATGTCTGCACCGGGTTCGTCGGTGGGGTGCCGCTGCTGCCGGTGCACGCCGGTGAGATCGCCTGCCGGGCGCTGGGCGCGAAGGTGGAGGCCCGCGCCGCCGACGGTTCGGCGGTCATCGGCCAGCTCGGCGAGCTGGTGATCACCGAGCCGATGCCGAGCATGCCGGTGGGGTTCTGGAACGACCCGGACGGCGCCCGCTACCGGGAGGCGTACTTCGAGGTCTATCCCGGGGTGTGGCGGCACGGCGACTGGATCACGGTGAACGAGCGCGGCGGCTGCGTCATCACCGGCCGGTCCGACGCCACGCTGAACCGGGGTGGGGTGCGGCTCGGCACCGCCGAGTTCTACTCCGTGGTGGAGGGCCTCGACGAGGTGGTCGACTCGGTGGTGGTGCACCTGGAGGACGACGAGGGCGGCGCGGGGGAGCTGCTGCTGTTCGTGGTGCTCGCCGACGGCCTGGAGCTGGACGACGAGATGCGGAAGAAGATCTGCCGCGAGCTGCGTACCGCCCTGTCGCCCCGGCACGTGCCGGACGAGATCCACCAGGTCCGCGCCGTGCCGCGCACGCTGAGCGCGAAGAAGCTGGAGGTGCCGGTCAAGAAGATCCTCACCGGCACCCCGGTCGACCGCGCCGCCGCGAAGGGCGCCCTGGCCAACCCGGAGTCCCTCACGGTCTTCGCCACGTTCGCCGAGCGCCGCGCCGCCCCCTGACCTAGGCCAGGGTGTGGGTGGCCTTCTCGGTCGCGGCGCGGGCGTCCAGTCGGGCGCGGTCGAGGTGGGCGCAGGGGACGACGCTGGCGGCGACGGTCAGTGGGGTCAACAGCCAGTCGACCGGGTCGGGGTGCCGGGTCACGTCGACCAGGAGGCGGTCGCCGGCGGTGAGACCCAGCTCCGCGGCGCGGGCCTCCGCGCGGGCCAGCAGCGCCGCGTCCGCCGCACCACCTGAGGGGTACGGGGTGAAGTGGTCGCCGTGCCCGCGTACCGCCGCGACGAAGTCGGTGCAGCCGGCCGGCACCTGCCGCATCGGCAGCGCGAACGGGTCGAGCGCCAGGGCGTACCGCTCGCCGGCCGGCCACCGGCTCGCCTCGTCGACCCGGTCGACGGCGGTGAACAGCACCTCCACCGGGCCTGGGGTGTCGATCATGGTCAGTTTCGCCGACCAGCAGCCGAGCAGCACCGCGGCGGTCTGCCAGTGCGGCGGCAGCAGCACCCCGACCGGGTCGCCGGGCGCACAGCCGGCCTCGTCGACGAGCAGATTGGCGGTCTTGGCGACCCAGTTCGCAAGCGTCGCGCCGGAAAGTTCGGTGCGTTCGCCGGTGGCGTCGTCGTACCAGGTCAGCAGCGGTCGGGTGGGGTCGGTCGCGATCGCGTCGGCGAACACCCGGGCAATGTTGTCGGCCATCGGCGCGAACGATACGCCGCCCGGGTACGTACTCGATGACAACGACAAGTCGGCGTACCGTCGGGTCGCAGTCAGCGTGGGACACCCGGTCCGGCGTAGGCTTGCCGACAGTGTTGTTCCCCACAAACGCGCCACCTGAGGAGTCGCCCCGTGACCGCCGGTCGCCCGCCCCGCGTTCTCATCGACGCCACGAGTGTCCCCGCCGATCGCGGCGGCGTCGGTAGATACGTCGACGGCCTGCTCGGCGCGCTCGGCCGGGTCTGCGGCGACGGCGTCGACCTGGCCGTGGTGAGCCTCCGCACCGACCTGGAGCGCTACACCCGGATGCTGCCCGGCGCCGAGATCATCCCCGCGCCGGCGGCGGTGGCGCACCGCCCGGCCCGGCTCGCCTGGGAGCAGACCGGCCTGCCACTGCTGGCCCAGCAGGTCAACGCGGAGGTGCTGCACTCGCCGTTCTACACCTGCCCACTGCGGGCCGGGTGTCCGGTGACGGTCACCGTGCACGACGCGACGTTCTTCACCGAGCCGGAGCACTACGACAAGTCGCGCCGGACGTTCTTCCGCAGCGCGATCAAGACCTCGCTGCGCCGCGCCGCCCGGGTGATCGTGCCGAGCAAGGCCACCCGGGACGAGCTGATCCGGCTGCTCGACGCCGACCCGACCCGGATCGACGTGGCCTACCACGGCGTCGACCAGGCCGCCTTCCACGCGCCGGGCGACGAGGAGAAGGCCCGGGTCCGGGCCCGGCTGGGGCTGGGCGACAACAGCTACGTCGCGTTCCTCGGGGCCAAGGAGCCGCGCAAGAACGTACCCAACCTGATCCGCGGCTGGGCCCGGGCGGTGGCCGACCGGCCGAACCCGCCGGTGCTCGTGGTGGCCGGCGGCCAGGGGCACGACGACGACATCGACCGCGCGGTGGCCGAGGTCCCGTCGCACCTGCGGCTGCTCCGCCCGGGCTATCTGCGCTACGCCGACCTGCCGGGCTTCCTCGGCGGTGCGCTCGTCGCCGCCTACCCGTCGTACGGCGAGGGCTTCGGGCTGCCGATCCTGGAGGCGATGGCGTGCGCCGCGCCGGTGCTCACCACGCCCCGGCTCTCCCTGCCCGAGGTGGGCGGCGACGCGGTGGCGTACACAAGCGAGGACCCGGACCAGATCGCGACCGACCTGGGCGCCCTGCTCGACGACGAGCAGCGGCGGCTCTCCCTGGCGAAGGCCGGTTTCGACCGGGCCAAGGAGTTCACCTGGGAGTCCAGCGCGGAGGTCCACATCGCCGCCTGGCGGCGGGCGCGTTCCTGAGCGTCCGCTGCGGATCCCCGGCGACGGCCGTGGCGGCTCGCCCGCTTCGGGCATGATGTGCTGATGTTCTACGCCGTCATCCCGGCGGGCGGCAGCGGCACAAGGTTGTGGCCGCTGTCCCGCGCGGGCCATCCCAAGTTTCTCCACCCGCTGACCGGCACCACCGCCTCGCTGTTGCAGGCCACGGTCGACCGGTTGGCGCCGTTGACCACACCGGAGCGCACGCTCGTGGTCACCGGGGCCGCGCACGCCGCGGCGGTGGCCCGGCAACTGGCTGGCCTGCCGGAGGAGAACGTCCTGGTGGAGCCGTCGCCGCGGGATTCCTGCGCGGCCATCGCGCTGGCCGCCGCGGTGATCGCCCAGCGTGCCCCGGCCGGGGTGATGGGCTCGTTCGCCGCCGACCACCTGATCGGTGACCCGACCCGGTGGGCCGAGGTGGTGCGGCAGGCGATCCGCGGCGCCGAGCAGGGGCTGCTGATGACGGTGGGCATCACCCCGACCCGGCCGGAGACCGGCTACGGCTACCTGGAGACCGGCGACCCGGTGGACGGCGGGCCGCTGCGTCCGGTACGCGAGTTCAAGGAGAAGCCCGCCGCCGAGGTGGCGGAGGTCTACGTCCGCTCCGGCCGGCACCTCTGGAACGCCGGCATGTTCGTGTGGCGGGTGGACGTCTTCCTGGCCGAGCTGGCCCGTCAGCAGCCGGCGCTGCACGCCGGGATCACCGCCATCGCGGCGGCCTGGGGCACCCCGGAACAGGACGACGTGCTCGGCACGGTGTGGCCGACGCTGCCGAAGATCTCGGTCGACTACGCGGTGATGGAGGGCGCGGCGACCGCCGGCCGGGTGGCCACCGTGCCGGGCGACTTCGGCTGGAACGACGTCGGCGACTTCCACACCCTCGGTGAGGTGCTGCCGACCGACGACGACGGCAACGTGGTGCTCGGCGGCGACGCGAAGCCGGGCGTGCTGCTGCACGACACCTCCGGGACGGTGGTGGTGCCGCACTCCGGCCGCCTCGTCGCCACGGTCGGCGTGCACGACCTGATCGTGGTGGACACTCCGGATGCCGTGTTCGTCTGTCCCCGGGACCGGGCGCAGGACGTGAAGAAGATCGTCGATCAGCTCAAGGAGCGCGGCGAGGAGGGCCTGATCTAAGGGCCGGTTTCGGCCCGTCGGCCGCCGGTGTGCGACTCAGCCGGCGGCCCGGCGGGCCAGGGCGGACAACGCCGGTGCCACCAGCTGGGCGGTCGCGTCGGCGAGCGGCTCGGGCAGCTCGTCCGGCGGGAACCAACCAAGCGCCTCGGACTCGTCACTGACCCGCTCCGTCGCTCCCGCCGGGGCGAAGACCGCGTACCGGACGTCGTAGTGCAGCGAGCCGCCCTGGCAGGCGACCGGATGGATGTCGACGTCGATCGGGTCGGGATCGAGCGTCAGGCCGGCGATCCCGGACTCCTCGGTGGCCTCGCGCAATGCGGCTGCCGCAAGCGTCCGGTCGCCGGGCTCGCAGTGCCCGCCGAGCTGCACCCATCGCCGGAACTTGCCGTGCAGGCAGAGCAGCACCCGGTCGCCTGTGGAATCGAGGACCAGCGCGCTCGCGGTGACGTGCCCCGGCCGGTGCGCGCGGCCCATCGCCATCGGCCCGGCGGCCAGCAGCGTCAGGGTCCGGTCCCGGTTCGCGGCGGCGGCCGGGCTGGTCGCCGTCCAGCGGCTCAGCGCCGCGACGGCGTCGGCGTGCAGGTCGGCGTACGCGGTGAGATCAGACACCCCGACACTGTACGAGCGTCGTCTCCGTACCCTGACCCGGTGACCCTGCGACTCGTCGAGTTCCTGGTGGCTGGCAACGAGGCAAGTGACCTGCTGCCGGTCCGTTCGCCGGCGTTGCTGCGGGCCTACGGCGCGCGGCGTGGGTTCTGGACCGTGCTGGACGAGGGGCCGGTGGAGCAGTGCCTGGCGCTGCTGCTGGAGCGCGACGACGGCGAGTGGCTGGCGTACCACGTGCCGGCCGACGCGGGCCGGGAGAACGGCCGCACCGAGGACGGCGAGGCGCTCGCCCACCACGACGGCTGGGTGTACGTCTTCGGCTCGCACTTCGGGTCGAAGGCCGGGCCGCTGCGGCCCCGTCGCGCCTTCGTGGCCCGGTTCCGGGAGGACGACGCGGTGGCCGGGTCGCTCGCCGTGCATGTGGTCCGCAACCGCTTCCGGCTGCACCGGGCGATCAACGACGCGCTCGTCGCCGCCCCGCTGACCCCGCTGCCGCCCGGCGACCGGGTCCGGCAACGGTTCGTGGTGGAGACCGTGGCCCGGGGCGTCGCGCGGGCCAAGGGTTGGGTGAGCCGGCTGGCGGAGGACGACCTGCCCCTCAACGTCGAGGCGGCGGCGTTCACCCCGGCCGGGACGGTGCTGCTCGGGCTGCGTTTCCCGGTGACCGCCGCGGGCGAGCCGATCTACGTCGAGCTGGCCGGGGTGGCGGGGATGTTCGACGACGCCGACGTGGCGAGCTGGCCGCGGGCGCTCGGGGCGTACGCGCTGACCGGGGTGACGCCGGCCGGCGCGTTGGCCGGGTTCCGCGCGATCACGCCGACCGACGACGGCGGCTACGCGGCCGTGATCGGTTCGATCGACGCGCTGGGCAAGGGTTCGGTGCTGCTCGACGACCACCCGCACGGCGGTGAGGTGACGTCCCGGCACGTGCGGTTCCGGCACAGCTGGGGCGCGGACGCCCGGGTGGGCGCCGAGCTGGTGGCGGAGTTGGCGCCGTTCCATCACGTGGAAGGGCTGGCCGAGGTGGCGGGACGCTGCTATTACGTGACCGACGAGGACCACCGGGTGGCGCTCTGGATCGGATGAGCGACGGCCGGACGGCACCCCTGCGGAGCGATCCGCAGACCCTCGTGGTGCCGTCCGGCCACGCCCGTCGACCGGCGACCGGGTCGGCATCGCGCCCCGGCGTCGGCGGGCAAGGGAGAGTTTGCCGAACCGGTACGCCCAACGTCGAGGTCTTTCACGTCTCGCTTAAAAATGGAGATTAGTGCCGGCGGGTAAAGTGCAAGGGGTGGCGGGCACCTCCGCCGTCCACCCGGGAGCGATCCATGTTGAAGATCATTTTCTCGCGCGAGGACATCCTGCGGACCCGGGTCGCCCCGGCCGCGGACCCGCTGTGGGAACTGGTTCTCAGCCTGCACCTGCTCCAGGGGCGCAGCCGTGACCCGCTGTCGACGACGTGGCGACGCGGCGTGGCGCGCGGTCTGCGGACCGACACCGGGGCCGAACGCTACCGGCTGCTCCTCGCGCTCAACCCGCCCCGTGGCTACTTTCCCGACTTCCTCACCCCGTCCGCCAGCCGGGACGGTTTCGAGGCCGGGCTGGAAGCGGTCCGCGGCACCCCGCTCGGCATGCTGCGCCGCGACCTGACCGTCCTGGCCGGAGAGACCTCGCTGCCGTCCTCGGCGACCGCGCTCGCCCGGGGTGAGCCCGAGGCGTTGCAGGACCTCACCGACACCATGGCGCGCTACCAGGCGCTCGCGGTCACCCCGTACTGGGCGCGGGTCCAGGCCGCCGTCGAGGCGGACCGGTCACGGCGCGCGCGGGCCATGCTCGACGGTGGCGCCGAGGGGCTGTTGGCCAGCCTGCGACCCACCATGCGGTGGGCCGACGGCGTGCTCGAGGTGCTCGACTACCCGGACACCCGGGAGCTGCACCTGGACGGCCGGGGCCTGCTGCTCGTACCGTCGTTCTTCTGCACCGGCAACCCGGTGGCGCTGCTCGACCCGAGCCTGCCCCCGGTGCTGGTCTACCCGGTCGACCGGCTCGGCGGCCTCACCTCCGACACCGGCGGCAGCCGGGACGACGCCGCCGCCCAGCGCGAGGCGCTCGCCGCGCTGCTGGGTCGCACCCGCGCGGCGGTGCTCCAGGTCGCCGACGAGGGCTGCACGACCGGCGAGATGGCCCGGCGGCTGCGCATCTCCGCCGCCGCGGCCAGCCAACACACCTCGGTGCTGCGCAACGCCGGGCTGCTGGTCAGCCACCGGGACCGCAACACCGTGCTGCACACGCTGACGCCGCTGGGCCGCGCCGTCCTCGACGCCTGACCGACGCCGCTCGGCGGGTCACGCGGTCCGGGCGGTTCGCGCTCGGGCGGTCAGAGCGCCAGCGTGGCGCTGGCCGTGCTTCCCGCCGGGGGCGGCAGCAGGACCGACCCGACGCCCTCGGCGGCCAGCGCGGTGCGCAGGCGTTGCAGGTCGGCGCCGAACCGGACCAGGTCCGCCCGGTCGACCGGGGTCGGCGCCGCACCGAGCACCAGGCCGGTGGCGGTGGCCGGCCAGCCGGACACGGTGGCGGTGAATCCGGCGCGTACCTCCTCGTCGGTGACGTGGGTGAAGACGGTGCCGGGGGCGACCGCGTCGGCGACCACGGCGATCGCCCGGTCCACCGCGGCCGGGTCGGCCGGGGCCGGACCGGTCACGTCCGGCAGGGTGGCCGCCGCCCGCAGGCCGGCGGCCCGCGCCTCGGCCGTGCCGAGCGAGAAGAGGTCAAGCGAAGCGTCCCGCACGAGGGTCCGGGCGCCCTCGTCGTCGTCCCGGGTCGCGGTGAGGTAACCACGGACGACGGCGACCGGCACCTGATCGCACTTGCCCTTGATCAGCTCGCCGGCGCCGGCGAGTTCGTCGACTACGGCCATCTGGGTGAGATGGAGCTCGTTGCCGTACGGGTCGACCTCGCCTCGGTGGTCGCGGATCGCCGGCATCCCGGCCACCCCGAGCGCCACGTCGGTGAGCCCGTTGCGCCATGGGCGGCCCATGGTGTCGCTGACGACGACTGCGACGTCGAGGCCGTACCGCTCGCGCAGTGCCGCCCGCAACGCGCGGGCCGAGGCGTCCGGATCCACCGGGAGCAGCACCAGCCGGGTCTTGTCCACGTTCGAGGCGTCGATGCCGGCGGAGGCCATCACGAACCCGTGGTGGGTCTGCACGATCCGGGTCCCGCCCCGGGTCGCGACCACCCGGGCGGTCTCGGTGGCCAGCACCCGGTCCCGCTCGGCGAGGCGTTCCGGGCCGTCCGCCGGCACGTCCACCAGCCGGCCCTCCGCCTTGGAGACGATCTTGCTGGTGACCACCAGCACATCGCCGTCGCGCAGCCAGGGCGCCGCACCGGCGATCAGCGCCGCCAGATCGTCGCCCTCGGTCACGTGGCCGATGCCCGGCACCGGCAGGATCTCCAGCTTCACATCAACTCCAGCGCGGCGCGCACCATCGCGGCGGTCGCCGCCTCGTCGGTCATCCGCAGCGGCGCCGAGCGGACCACCACGCCCGGCACCGCGGCGCCCTCGTCCTCCTCGGCGACCAGCCAGCCGTCGAGCAGGCCCCCGGCGGAGCGGGCGCCGTAGAGGCCACCCACGCCGGTCGCGCTGCACTCGACCCCGAGCACGGCCAGGCAACGGTCGGCCATCCCGCGTACCGGCGCGCCGCCGATGATCGGCGACACCCCGATCACCGGCGCGGGGCCGCCGACCACCGCGTCACGCAGGCCCGGCACGGCCAGTACCGGCGCGACGCTCACCACCGGGTTGCTCGGCGCGATCAGCACCACGTCCGCGGCGGCGAGCGCCTCGACCACGCCCGGCGCCGGCTTCGCCGCCTCCGCGCCCACGAACACGAACCGCTGCGTCGGTACGTCGGCGCGGTGGCGCACCCACCACTCCTGGAAGTGGATCGCCCGCTGCCCCTGCCCGTCGGAGATGACGGCGTGGGTCTCCAGGCGCTCGTCGGTCGCCGGCAGCAGGCGTACGCCCGGCTGCCAGCGGCTGGCCAGCGCCTCGGTGACCTGGGACAGCGGGTAGCCGGCGTTGAGCATCGTGGTGCGGACCAGATGGGTGGCGAGATCCTTGTCGCCGAGGCCGAACCAGCTCGGCTCCGCGCCGTACGCGGCCAGCTCGGCCTTGACCGTCCAGGTCTCACCCGCCCGGCCCCAGCCACGCTCCGGGTCGGCGCCGCCACCGAGCGTGTAGAGCACACTGTCCAGATCCGGGCAGACCTTCAACCCGTGCAGCAGGAGATCGTCGCCCACGTTGACCACGGCGGTCACCTCGGCGCCCACCTCCCGGGCGTACGCCCGGACGCCGAGCAGGAAGCGGGCGCCCCCGATGCCGCCGGTCAGTACCACGATGCGCATGCCGTCCATCCTTCCGCACGTGCCGCCGTCGATCGCCCGGTGGCCGGAGAGACTAGGCTCACTTCGCCAACTGTCCGCTTTCGTCCCCTGGGGGAGTCCGTGACCAGCCCCGCCGAGCCCGCGTCCGGTGACGCCGCGCAGGCCAGCCAACTGACCAAGCCGCTGCGCGAACTGGCCGCGCTCGTCCTGCTCGGCGCGAACGCCGTGCTGCTCTTCGTCGGCCTGCTGCGCCTGCTGGTGCCGGTCGACGACTACAGCACGTTCGGCAGCCGGGCCGGCAGCACCTTCTACGCCTTCGTCGGCCTGGAGGCGACGGTCCTGCCGCTGCTCGCCGTCCTCCTCGCCACGCACATTCGCCCGACGCTGGCGAAGGCGAAACTGATCACCCTGGTGGCGCTGATCGAGTACGGCGTATCCGCCGTGTTCGGGGTGCTGACGTTCCTGATCTGGCTCCTCGGCCGGCTCGCCGACGGTGAGGTGCTCGATGCGTTCCTCGGGCTGCTCACCCGGGCGGCCTGGCTGGCGATCTTCGCGGTCGCCGCGTACGTGGTGTTCAAACTCTGGCGCACGCTCTACTACGTGCCGAAGCCCAAGCCGCAGCCCGGCGTCTACGGCCAGGCCCAGCCCGGGTGGCCGCAGCAGCCCGGCGGCTACCCGGCTCCGGGCGGGTACCCGCCGGCCGGTGTGCCAGCGCAGCCCGGTCACCCGTCGGCGGGCTACCCGCAGGCGGGCGCGCCGCCGCAGCCCGGTTGGCCGCAGGCAGGCCCATACGGCCAGCCGCAGTCGGCGCCGCCGTTCAACACCGCCCCGCCGCACGCCCCGCAGTCGGCCCCGCCGTTCGGCGGCCCGCAGCCCGGTCCGCAGTTCGGCGGCCCGCAGGCCGGTCCGCAGCTCGGCGGCCCGCAGGCCGGTCCGCAGTTCGGCGGCCCGCAGGCCGGTCCGCAGTTCGGCGGCCCGCAGCCCGGCTCGCCGTTCGACGGTCCGCAGTCCGGTGCCCCGTCGGCCGGGTCCCAGCCCGGCAGCCCGTCGGCGGGGTCCCAGCCCGGCTCGACGCCGCCGGCGCCGCCGTTCGGCCAGCCGCCGTCGGCCGACCCGACCCAGGCGATCCCGCGCCAGCCCGGGGAACCGGGCCAGTCGGCGTCCCCGGCCGACGACGAGCGCACCCAGCGCTTCGACCGCGAGGACCCGAACCAGCCCCGATGAGCCAGAGCGAGCGGCGGGCGGCGGCCTTCCCGCCGCTCGCCCGCTGCTGCGCCGTGCGGGGTGTTAAGCGGGGGCCCCTCCTCTACCGAATGCGTTAACAAGGGCCCCCTCCTTACACCTGAGCGGGGTGCATAGGCTGGGGGGATGGGTGATCACGGTGGGCGCGTTCCGAACGGGGCCGAGGTCCGGCGGGCGCTCGGCCGCGCCGCCACCGGGCGGGCGCTCGACATGGGTGAGGCGACCGCGCTGCTCACCGCGCGGGGCACGGCGCTTGACGAGTTGCTCCGCGTCGCCGGTGACATCCGCGACGCCGGGCTGCGGGAGGCCGGCCGGCCCGGCGTGGTCACCTACTCCAAGAAGGTCTTCGTGCCGCTGACCCGGCTCTGCCGGGACCGCTGCCACTACTGCACGTTCGCCACCGTGCCGCACCGGCTGCCCGCCGCCTACCTGGAGCGCGACGAGGTGCTGGCGATCGCCCGCGAGGGCGCCGCGCAGGGCTGCAAGGAGGCGCTGTTCACGCTCGGCGACCGTCCGGAGGAGCGGTGGCCGGCGGCCCGGCGGTGGCTGGACGAGCGGGGGTACGACTCGACGCTCGACTACCTGCGTGCCTGCGCGGTGGCGGTGCTGGAGGAGACCGGCCTGCTGCCGCACCTGAACCCGGGCGTGCTCTCCTGGTCGGAGTTGCAGCGGCTCAAACCGGTCGCGCCGAGCATGGGCATGATGCTGGAGACCACCGCGACCCGGCTCTGGTCGGAGCCGGGCGGCCCGCACTTCGGCTCGCCGGACAAGGAGCCCGCGGTCCGGCTGCGGGTGCTCGACGACGCCGGCCGGGTCGGCGTGCCGTTCACCACGGGCATCCTGATCGGCATCGGCGAGAACCTCACCGAGCGGGTCGACGCGCTCTTCGCGATCCGCCGCGCGATGCGGGAGTACGGCCACCTCCAGGAGGTGATCGTGCAGAACTTCCGCGCCAAGCCGGACACCGCGATGCGCGGCATGCCGGACGCGGAGCTGCACGACCTGGCCGCCACCGTGGCGGTGGCCCGGCTGCTGCTCGGCCCGAAGGCCCGCATCCAGGCGCCGCCGAACCTCATCGCCGGCGAGTACGACCTGCTGCTGCGCGCCGGCATCGACGACTGGGGCGGTGTCTCGCCGGTCACGCCCGACCACGTCAACCCGGAGCGGCCCTGGCCGCACCTGGACGAGTTGGCCGCCCGTACCGCGAGCGCCGGGTTCACGCTGCGCGAGCGGTTGACCGTCTACCCGGAGTACGTGCGGGCCGGCGAGCCGTGGCTGGACCCGCGCCTGGTGCCGCACGTCACCGCGCTCGCCGACCCGGTCACCGGGCTGGCGGTGGAGGAGGCCCGTCCGGTGGGGCGGCCCTGGCAGGAGCCGGAGGAGGTCTTCGGCGGCCGGACCGACCTGCACGCCACCATCGACGTCACCGGGCGCACCGAGGACCGGCGGGGCGACTTCGACAGCGTCTACGGCGACTGGTCCGAGGTGGCCAACAAGATCACCCGCCCGGTCGGCGTACCCGGAAACGACGGCGCGGACGGCGACCTGCGCGCGGGCCTGCGGCTGGCGGCGGACGACCCGGCCGCGTTGCTGGCGCCGGCGCACGAGGCGAAGGCGCTGGCGTTGTTCGGCGCGGACGGGCCGGCGCTCGACGAGCTGTGCCGGATCGCCGACGACGCGCGCCGGGACGCGGTCGGCGACGACGTGACGTACGTGGTGAACCGGAACATCAACTTCACGAACGTCTGCTACGTGGGCTGCCGGTTCTGCGCGTTCGCCCAGCGGGAGAGCGACGCCGACGCGTTCCGGCTCTCCCTGGAGCAGGTGGCCGACCGGGCGGAGGAGGCGTGGGCGGGCGGCGCCACCGAGGTCTGCCTCCAGGGCGGCATCGACCCGAAGATGCCGGTCACCGGCTACGCCGACATCGTCCGCGCGATCAAGGCGCGGGTGCCGGGGATGCACGTGCACGCGTTCTCCCCGATGGAGATCGTCACCGCCGCGGCCAAGGCGGGCGTGCCGGTGCGGGAATGGCTGGGCCGCCTGCGCGAGGCCGGTCTGGACACCATCCCGGGCACCGCCGCCGAGATCCTCGACGACGACGTGCGCTGGGTGCTCACCAAGGGCAAACTGCCGGCCTCCGCCTGGGTCGAGGTGGTCAGCACGGCCCACGAGCTGGGCATCCGGTCCAGCTCCACGATGATGTACGGCCACGTCGACCATCCCGGCCAGTGGCTGGCCCACTTCCGGGTGCTGGCCGGGGTGCAGGACCGCACCGGTGGTTTCACCGAGTTCGTGGCGCTGCCCTTCGTGCACACCAACGCGCCGATCTACCTGGCCGGGATCGCCCGTCCGGGGCCGACCTGGCGGGAGAACCGGGTGGTGCACGCGATGGCCCGGTTGCTGCTGCACGGCCGGATCGACAACATCCAGTGCTCGTGGGTGAAGCTCGGCGACGCCGGCACGGTGGAGATGTTGCGGGGCGGCTGCAACGACCTCGGCGGCACGCTGATGGAGGAGACCATCTCCCGGATGGCCGGCTCGGGCAACGGTTCGGCGCGTACCGAGGAGCAGTTGCGGGGGATCGCCACGGCGGCCGGGCGGCCGTTCCGCAAGCGGACGACCGCGTACGGTCACGTCGACGCCTGACGTCGAACCTTTTTCCGCCCCGCGCCGTACCTGTGGATGCCGGCGGCGGTTGCGGCGAGGACCGCCGCCGGTGACCCCAGCCCGGGGATCCGGCGGCGTCCGGGTGCCCGGCCCCCGCGGCGCTACGGCGCCGGTCCGGAAAGGTTGCCGATGAGCTCTGACGAGACCACCGACGCGCCCAAGCGGCGGACCTGGCCGCGGTTGACGCGCCGGCAGACGCTTACCGCCGCCGCGAGCGCCACGCTCGGCGCGGCTGCCCTCACCGTGCCGGGCCTGTCCGCCGCCCAGAACTCCCCGTCCGCGAGCCGGCGGGACGAGCCGATCGTGGTCCATCTCCGGGACGCCGCCACCGGCACGATGGACGTCTTCGTCGGCACGACCCGGGTCCAGGTACGCGACCGCGGTCTGGCCGACCGTCTGGTGCGCGCCGCCCGTCGCTGATCCCGCTCCCTCCCGGCGCGGGCTCCCGGCGCCGGTCCGACTCACGTCCCCCGACGAAGGTTTGGTCCGCCATGTCCTCTCACCGCGAGGCCCCGGAAATCGCCAAGGATCCGGTCGCCGACAGCTCCGACCTGTACGCGTTCGTCAGCCCGAGCCGACCCGACACGGTCACGTTGATCGCCAACTACGTGCCGGTTCAGCTTCCGTCCGGCGGTCCCAACTTCTTCGAGTTCGGCGACGACGTGCGGTACGAGATCCACGTCGACAACGACGGCGACGGCTACCCGGACGTCACGTACCGCTTCGAGTTCACCACCGAGATCACGAACCAGAACAGCTTTCTCTACAACACCGGCCCGATCGAGTCGCTCGACAGCAAGAACTGGAACCGGCGGCAGTTCTACAAGCTGACCCGGGTGGCGGACGGCCGCGAGCACGTGCTGGCGAACAAGTTGCCCTGCCCGCCGTGCAACGTCGGCCCGCTGTCCACGCCGAACTACCAGAACCTGGTGCGGCAGGCCACGTTCAAGCTGTCCACCGGGGAGAAGGTCTTCGCCGGCCAGCGGGCCGACGGTTTCTTCGTCGACCTGGGCGCGGTGTTCGACCTGGGCACGCTGCGGCCGTTCCAGCAGTTGCACGTGGCCGGCAAGAAGCTGTTCAAGACCGAGGGTGAGCCGGTCAACGCGCTGGACCGGTTGAACGTGCACAGCATCGCCGTCCAGGTGCCGTTGAGCAAGGTCCGCCGCAAGGCCAGCCGGTACGGCTACGCCGACCGCGCGTCCACCATCGGCGTCTGGACCAGCGCGTCCCGCCAGCAGGTCCGGGTGCTCGGGGACCGGGTGTCGGCGGACACCGCCACCGGCCCCTTCGTCCAGGTGTCACGCCTCGGCAACCCGTTGTTCAACGAGGTCATCGTGCCGATGTCCAAGAAGGACCTGTGGAACACGTTGCCGCCGTCGGACGACAAGCGGTTCGCCGGGTTCGTCGAGCGGCCGGAGCTGGCCGCATTGCTGCCGGTGCTCTACCCGGGGGTGTTTCCGAACCTGGAAAAGCTGAACAAGGCGAAGAAGCCGCGTGCCGATCTGGTGGCGATCCTGCTGACCGGCGTACCGGCCGGGCTGATCAACGGCTTCGCCAACACCACCGGCGACACGCAGGCCGACATGTTGCGGTTGAACACGGCGATCCGACCCAGCGCCAAGCCGGACCGGTTCGGGGTGCTCGGCGGCGACCTGGCCGGCTTCCCGAACGGCCGGCGGGTCGGTGACGACGTGGTGACGATCGCGCTGCGGGCGATCGCCGGACTCACCGTGCCGCTTGTGGACAAGACGTTCAAGCCGGACGCGGCGGCGGCGGCCGTCACGCCGGGTCTGGACGCCACCGACGTGACCGCGCCGTTCCTCGCCGACTTCCCGTTCCTCGGTACGCCGTACGACGGGTTCAACAACCCGCCGGCGAAGAAGTCCTGACGGGGCGCGGGATGCACAACCACCGGCACCACGACCTCGGGCCGTCGTTCAGTGGCAGCGTCATGCTGGACCTCGGTGGCGACTCCGGCGCGCTGATCATCCACACCGGGCGGGACCTGCACGGGCGCGAGATCGAGATCAGCCGTGCGGACCGGGACGGCCCGCGTACCCACTCCGCTGTGCGGGAACGGCATGTCCAGGACGGCGTGTTCCACAGTGCGGTCTACCCGGACCTGGAAGCGGGCGTTTATACCGTCTGGTGGGACGAGGACACGCCCGCCGGCACGATTTCCGTCCCCGGCGGGTCGATCGCCGAGTTCGTCTGGCCGACCAGCTCACCGACCAGAAACGACTGATCGACCGCTCCGTCCACCCTACGCGCCCCGTCCACATGTTGGACGGGGCGCGGTCGACGTTGGCCGGCTCGACGAGCGATACCCGGTCGAGCGCGTTACCCTTTCCCCCACCATTGGTGATCTTGGGGCGACGGCCGGCGGGGGTGCCCGGTCGGCCCGCCGGTGTCGCGCCACGGCAGAAAACTTGGGGCAACTCGCCGGCAGGGGCGTTACTCGTCCGGGGTCTGAATCGATAGGGCAGGTTGCGAGGCTACGGGCGACCGCAGCGGTCGTCCCGGTCGTGTCGGGAGGGCGACTCCATTATCAAGTTTGGCTTGACGGCGCACGCATTACACGCGTGTAATTTGAATGGGGTTGTTCGCACGGAACGCATCAAATCGTGCCCGTACGGACACGCACGCCTTTCGCGTGGGGGGTTGCAGCGGCGAATGACGCCGGTGCGCGACAAGGAGGCAATTGATGGACGGCCAGCTCGAGGTGGCCGACCTGCTCGGGAACGCGCCGGAGTGGCAGGAGCGGGCGCTCTGCTCGCAGACCGACCCGGAGGCGTTCTTTCCCGAGAAGGGCGGCTCGACCCGCGAGGCGAAGCGCATCTGCTCGCGGTGTGAAGTCAAGACGGAATGTCTGGAGTACGCGCTCGGCCACGACGAGCGGTTCGGGATCTGGGGCGGCCTCTCCGAACGGGAGCGGCGCAAGCTCAAGCGGCGCGTCGCCGCCTGACCCGCGTACGGGCCGGGGCGGTGGGGGCCGCCCGGCCCGTGGGTCGACGTGGGTCAGGCCAACTCGTCGGGGTCGACCCCGAGCAGGTTCGCCACCTGCTCGATGATCACGTCGTGCACGAGATCCGCCAGGTCCTCCCGGTCCATCGCGCGGAACTCCAGTGGCCGCCGGTAGAGCACGATGCGCGGCGGCACCTCCTGCCGGCCGGGGCGGCCCGGCAGGAGCCGGGCGAGCGGCACCTCGCCGTCCTCCAGCACGTCCGAGTCGTAGACGTTCAAATCCGGCGGCACGTCCTCGACGGCGAACTCCACCCCGGCCAGCTCCTTGGCGAACCGGCGTTCGAGCGTCTCCACCGTGTCGAGCACCAGGTCGTCGAAGACCTCGGCCTTGGTCCGGGCCAGCGGCACGGTGGCCGGCACCAGCCGCCCGCGCAGCCCTCGACCGTGCCGGTCGCGATGGGTGCGCCGGCCGGAGCCGGGGCGGCGGTTCTGCGGGCTCGTCATGACCGACAGGGTAGCCCGGTGAGCGGGCCCGTTCGCCGTCGCGCGGCCCGCCCGGCGTGCCGGTGCGCCGAGGCGGACAGATTGTGATCACCATGACGGGCGTGTCGTAACGCGAAGCGGTGCGCCGAACCCGGTAATGGGGATACCCTGCCGCACGTGAGGTCACCACGGCGCTGCTCCCGTAACGGCTGCCCCCGGCAAGCGGTCGCCACATTGACCTATGTCTACAACGAGTCGACGGCGGTGGTGGGCCCGCTCGCGGCGTTCGCCGAGCCGCACACGTATGACCTGTGTGAGCAGCACGCCCGCAGCCTGACCGCGCCGCGCGGATGGGACGTGGTGCGGCACGAGGGCGAGTTCGAGCCGCCGCCGCCCACCACAGACGACCTCGTCGCGCTGGCCGAGGCGGTCCGGGAGGCCGCCCGCCCGGCCCCACCCCGTCCGCCCGAGGACGACAAGTCCAAGCCCCCGACCCCCCAGCAGGGCCGCCGGGGCCATCTCCGGGTGATCCCGCCCAACCACTGACACCCGAGACTTCAGGCCACTTGCGGGGTGGGTCATCCGGGGCTGAGGATGTGGACATGATCCCGCCGACCGTCGACGCGGCCCTCGGGCGGATCCATCTACGTGACCTGTCGACGGATCCGGACCCCGCGCTGCTGCGGCGGGCATACCAGGAGGTTCTCGAGCCCAGCTTCCCGTCTGACCAGCTGGTGAGCTTCGACTCCATCGCCACGTGCGACGCGACGTGGGCCGCCGTCGCCCTGCACGACGGCTCTCCCGTCGGCGTCATCGTGACCGACACCTTCGAGCGGGTGCTGCTGCTGAGCTATCTGGCCGTCCGCCCCGGCCTGCGGGGCAGCGGGGTCGGTGCGGTCCTGCTCGACCACGTGTTGCCGGCGTGGCGGCGGCGCGCCGAAGCCGAGGTGGTGCTCGCCGAGGTCGAGGACCCCCGCGCGCACGCCGCCGGTGACTTCGGCGACCCCGCCGCCCGGCTGCGCTTCTACCAGCGCGCCGGCTTCGGCCTGCTGCCCGTCCCCTTCGTCCAACCACGGGTACGCGACGACGAGCCCCGGGAACGCGGCATGTTCCTCGCCGCCCGTCCCGGCGACGCGGCGGTCCCGCAGGACCTCGTCCGGTCGTTCGTCGTCGGCTACTACGAAGACGCCGAAGGGCCGGACGTCCACGACGACCCCGAATTCGCCGCCCTGCTGGCGGCCGTCGAACGGCAGCCGGCCGCGCTCACCCCGCTGCCCCCCGACCGGTACGCGGAGATACCGACCCTCGACGTGGCGACCGAACTGCTCCGCCGGGACTACCCGGCGACCGCCGCCGCGCTCGACCTGTTCGCCACCGACGACCGTGCCGGGGCCGTGCTCGACGCCGTCTGGGCGCGCGTGCTGGCCCGGCTCGCCGCCGGCGAACGGCTGCCCCGACCACGGGTCGCCGTGCTGACCGCGCTGCTCGACGCGTTGTCGGACGACGGGCTGCTCTTCGTCTCGGCGGATCCGGCCGACGAGGGCGTGCTCCAGTGGTGGTTCGCCGGCGAGGACGACCCGTGGGCCGGGTGGTGGCGCACCGACCCGCCGGAGTGGACCGACGACATGCCGCTGAAGCACCTGGTCGCGCAGGCCGTCCGGCGGCTGCCCCCGCTGCCACGGGTCGCCCTCGTCCTGGCCGACGTGCTCGGCGTCGCGCCCGCCGAGGCGGCCCCCCTCGTCGGGCGCGACGAACAGGAATACCAGGAACTGGTCGGCGCCGCCCGCGCCGAGGTGGTCGCGCTCATCGACAAGCGACTCGACGGGGAGGAACAGGATGGACGCCTTCCTGCGCTGTGACCGGGTGGTGACACTCACCGCCCGGCTGGCCGACGGCACCATGGCCGCGGACTCGCGGGAACTTGTGGAGATGCATCTGCTGACCTGCCCCTCCTGCCTTCAGCACGTCCGCAAGGCACAACTGGTCCGGAGCAGCCTCGCCGCGCTTCCCGGCCGGCACGTCCCGGAGCACCTGGCCGCCCCGACGCCCGGAGGCACCCCGTCGTGACGTACTACAAGTTTCTCGGCGCGGGCCGGGTCGGGCCCTTCTCCGGCCACGTCTGGTCCACCGACTGGCTGGAGACGACCGAGGTCTCACCGTGCCACCGCGGGCTGCACGCCTGCCGGGTCCCGGACCTGCCCTACTGGCTCCACGACGAACTGTGGTCGATCGAGTTCGACGGGCCGGTCACCGTGGTGGGCCGCAAGGTCGTCGGGCGACGTGCCCGACTGTCGGCTCGCGTGTCCGAATGGAACCCCGACACGTCGGCCGCGTTCGCCCGGGCATGCGTGGGCCGGACGGCCGGGCACGCCGCCGCCGAGTGCGGCGACCTCGACGACGGTCACCTGGCCGAGGCGGCCGAACGGCTGCTGGCGTCACCGGCCGGCGGGTCACCCCCCGGCCCCGGCCCGCTCACCGGCCTGCGGGAGCTGGCGCTGCGCCGGCAGGAGACGGCGGCGCGGGCCGGTCGACAACCGGCCTCCCTGGTGTGCGGTTACCTCGCCGACGCGGTCGAGATGGCCAGCACCTACCCGGCCCCCGCGCTCGGTTATGTCGCGGCACGGGCAGCGCAGGCCCGCCGCCCCGAACCGGGCGGTGACCGCCACGACGAGGAACGACGCTGGCAGGCCGACTGGCTGGTGGACCGCCTCCGGCTGACCACAGGCGACTGATCAGCCCCGCAGTGCCTCGGTGAGCCGGTCGATGGTGTCGAGCTCGACCCCGGCGTCCAGGTCCAGCCGTTCCACCACGTCCCCCCAGTAGTCGGTGAAGGGCCCCCTGCGCTGGTACAGCTCATTCGGCCGGGGCCCACGCGGAAAGAGCGCGGCGGCCAGCGCCGGACCGTCCGCGTCGAGGCGCGCGACGTCCGGTGCATCGCCGGCTGTCGGCTCGACCAGAGCCGCCAGAATGTCCGGGAAGGAGCCGTGCCCCGCCCACCCGGGCACCCGGCCCGCCGCCCGGGTCGTCATCTCCTCGTAGAACTGGCTGGTGTACTCGTCCGGAGCGCTGACCACGGGATCGAGCGAGTTGGCCATGCGATGGAACACGAAGGCCCGCTTGACCGCCTGCCCGTACTCCCGCGCGGCGGCGACCGGATCGGCGTCGTGCAACAGGTCGGCAAGCAGCCGGTGCACGTACGCCAGCAACTCCGAGTCGACCTCACCCGCCTCCGCCACCCGGCGGATCATCCCGCTCGACAGGCGGCACCGGGCCGCGGCCGACCCGCGGTCACCCGCCGCGTACGCGACCTCCGCCCACTCGAAGTAGAGCCAGGCGACCATCCAGTCGTCGTCGAGGTCGGCGAACTCCGACTCCAACTGCCGGTAGGCCCGCTCGGCGTCGGCGAACCGATTGTCGTACCAGAACGTGTGGGCGATGAACAGCCGCAGGTAGAGCCACGCCCGACGGTAGACCCCCTCGGCTTCCGGCGACCGGCCCGGAGCCTGCCAGCCGTGGCGGACCCCGCAGAGCTCTCCCACCGTACGCAGGGCGTGCCGGGCCTCCGTCCAATGCTCACCCGCCGGCTTGTCCGGCCCGGTCGGATAGTTCGCGTGGAAGCGGCGGATCTCGTCGAGCAGATCCCGGTCCATGTCGTTCTGCGCCGCCCGCTGCCAGCTCTCCAGCAGTTGGTGGCAGAACGCGAAGTCGACGTACAGGCCCCACCACCAGAACGCCTCCAGGAACAGCACGACGAACTGCGCCCGGGTCAGGTCCCGATCGCCGGACAACTGGGCGGAGTGGTACATCCATTCGGTCTCGTGCATCTGCCACACGGCGTCCTCGTACTTGAACCAGGACCCGTACGCCGTTTCCGTCTTCGACTCGATCTCGGTGATCTGGCGGTAGTAGTAACCGGCCGCCCGGCTGTGGATGCGCGTCCACCGGTCCGGCGTGAACCGCCGGACCGCCTCGGACATCGCGGGCCGGATGAAGTCGTGCAGGCGGAACCGACCGGCGACCGACAGCGGATCGAGCAGACCGAGCCGCTCGATCTGCCGTACCGCGTTGCTCACCTGCTCCGGACCGGCCGGGGGATCCTCGCTGCCGAGCAGGTCGACGAGCATCGGCACGTCGAAGCTGTTCAACAGCGACGCCACCTCGGCCACCCGCCACACGCTCGGGTTCCGGTCGGGCTGGATCACCTCGCGGACCAGCCGGTCGAGCTGCGGGTCACCGCCGTCGGAGAGGTCGATCAACATCTCCCGCAGGCGGCCCGGGACCAGCGCCTCGTCGAGATGGGCGGTGATGAACTGCCGGACGAGCCGGAGGCCGTACGGATGACCGCCGGTGAACTTCGTGACCGCCTGCGCCAGGCGGATCCCGGCCCGGTCGCCGAAATGGTACGTCAGGTAGGAGTGCGCCTCGGCCACCGTGAACCGCGGAAGTTCCTCGATGAGGTCCGGATCCAGGACCCGGCGGCCGTGCTCCGCATACTCGCGCGGCACCAGCGACAGCACCACCGCGGTGTCCGGCAGGCGTCGGGCGAGCCGTACGAACCACTGTCCCACCGCGTCGTCGATGAGCGTCTCGAATCCGTCGAGAATGAGGATCGCCCGCCGGCCGGCCAGGAAGGCGCGCCAGTCGGCGAGGAAGGCGTCGTCGACGCGTCGCTGGGCCCGACTCAGCCGTTCGATGGCGCTCTCCGCCGGACCCTTCACGTTGACGTCGACCTGGGCGTTGGAGATGGCGCCCCAGGACTTCGCGACGAACGTGTTGTTCATCGTGACGTTCGACGCACGCGGCACCCCCTCCTTCGCGACGACGAAGGTGCCGAACTGTCCGACCACGTCCTGCACCAGGTCGCCGAGGAACTGCGCCGACTTGTCCAGGAGCAGGGCGGCGACGGCCGGGGTGACCGCGGACCCGTACTGGCCGCTGTAGGCGTCGCTGAGCCCGTACAACTCCGGCGACTCCTGCGGTCGCATCGGCATCAGCACCGCGTCCGGGAACTCCCGGCGGACGGCGTCGCGCAGCAGGGACAGGAACGAGCTCTTGCCCATGCCGTGCCCGCCGACCACCGCGAAGGTCCCCCGGCCGGATTCGCGGATGCCACCCAGCACCGCACGCAACTGATCGCCGCGGTCGATCAGACCGTCGACCACCCGGATGACGGGTTCGGTGGCGACGGCGTCGTCCCGCGCCGGGGCGGGCTCGGGAAGCGCCGTCGACGTGACAGGCGTCCCGGTCGCCCGGATGTCCTCGATCACACCGCCACTCGTGGCGTGGAATGTGCTGTCGCCCTCACCGGAGAGGGCCACCCGGCGGATCCGTCCGCCGAGGCTCGCCGTGAAGCGGTGCCCCAGCCGACGGGGGAGCTGGCCGCCGGTGCCGGCGGAGAGCGACGCGACGGCCGCCACGAAGCTACCGACACCGGCCAGCCAACTGGTCACCTCCACGCCACGCAGACCCCAGACGATCGCGACGATCGCGAGACCGAGCGCCGAAGCGGCGGCGGCCAGGGTACGCAGCTTTCGAGATCTCGAAGAGGGCATGCCGACACTGTGGGACAGGACAACCAGGAAACTCGATCCTGTACTCGGCCCTTTTCCGTCGGGGAAACGGTCAATTGCTGGTCGAAGGCAATGTCCTGTCAGCTATCCGATACACCGCCGGCCGCCCATCACCGGATCACGCCCGGTGGTGGGAGCAATTCGCGACGAGGCGCAGCGGTTCGGTGGTCTCGGTGAGCGAGTTGGGCTCGACGACCAGGCGCGCGGTGACGCTGGCCGGCCCGCCCCGGAAGGCGCCCTGGTCGGCGGGAATGGTCGACGTCCAGGTGCCGGCGGTGCGCTCGTCGGTGCAGGCGCCGATCACGCCGAAGCCGAAGCCGGTGACCGAGGCACGGCGTACCCGCTGGCCGAGGTGGACCTCGATGTACGCCAGGCCGCGCTCGTCGCCGCAGTCGAACCGTCCGCCCACCGTGGCGGTGTGCGCGCGGACGTCGGCGGTGCCGAGCCAGTTGACCGAGATCGTGGGTTCCGAGGCGGCGACGGCGGCACCCGGCGCGAGCCCGACGGTGGCGGCGGTGACGAGCGCGACGAACATACGGGGACTCCTGTCGAGAGGTGGGATTCCGGTCCGGTGCGGGTGCCTCAGCATCCCATCGGCGCACCGGACGCGAGCTGCAAGATCTCGGACAGATCACACTCGTCGCTCTCCGTGTACATCGGTCCGGTGGAATGAACGGTCCGGCCCTCCCATCCGTACCAGGCATCGAACGACACCGACGACGGGAGAGAACGTGAAGGTGCAGCGCAAGCATGTGCTGGCGGCGACCATGGCGGTGGCCGCCAGCGTGGTCGTCTCGGTGGGCACGGGGATGGGTTTCGCGCAGACCGCGCCGGCCGGGCGAGCGGTCTGCGCCGGGTCGGTCACCTTCTCGGCCGAGGGCGGCCCGCCCGCGGCGACAAGTGACCGGTTCCCGGTGGGCACCCGACTGCGGGTGACGAACCTGGACAACGACAAGGCCACGACCGTGACGGTGACCGGGCCGTCGGGCAGTTGCGTGCTGCTCAACGCCGCCGCCATGGACCTGGTACGCGAGCCGGGCAAGAACGTCATCCGCCGCAACGTGGTGGAACGTCTCGACGGCACCGCTCCGGTTCCCGGTGAGGCGCAGCCGGTCGAGACCCGCCCGGGCAACGCCCAGCCGGTCGGCGGCAGCGCCTGCACCGGGGCGATCACGTTCTCCGCCGAGGGCGGGGCCCCGGCCGCCACCAGCGGTCAGTTCCCGGTGGGTACCCGGCTGCGGGTGACCAACCTGGACAACAACCGGGTGGTGACCGTGACGATCACCGGGCCCTCGGGCAGTTGCGTCCTGCTCAACGCGGCGGCCATGGACGCGATCCGCGAGCCGGGCAAGAATCTGGTCCGCCGCAACCTGGTGCAGTTGCTGCGCTGAGACCCGCGCCGGTCGGGGTGAGCCGCTGAAGCCCGCGGCTCACCAGGTGCCGTCGTCGCGCACCCGGGCGGGGGCACGGCCGAGCAGCAGCGTGGTGAGTGCGGCGTCGATGTCGGTGCCGAGGAACCACTCGCCGGCCTGGTCGAGCGCGAAGACCCGGCCCTGCTCGTCGACGGCGAGGATGCTCTCCTGACGCTCGCTGCCCAGCGGGAAGAGGCGGGTGCCCAGGACCGCGCCGAAGTCGGCAAGGGTGTCGGCGCTGTGCGCGACCTTTCGCGGTCGTACTTCGAAACGTGAGATCCATACCGCCTCACCTGGACCTTGCCGGGCGCTCACCAGACCGGGAAAGGCAGTGAGCGTCGCCAGGGCGGCCGGGAAGGAAGCATGGGCGTGCTGCGTCCCGCTGACTTCGGTGACCTTCCGGACCGAGGTGGCAGCCGACACCTCATCCCCGAAGTGCGGCCGCCAGCCGGCGACCACGAGTGCGTCCGCGACCTCGGTGGGGAACCGGTCGCGATCGGGGGGTGTCTGCGGATCCGGGCGCCATTCCTCGGCGTAGGCCAGCTCGGGCCAGGGCAGCACGTCGAAATGCACGAGGAACCGGATGCACGACTCGCAGCGCAGGTCGGACGGACCGCCGGCGGGATCACCCGATTCGCGGACGCGGAAGCACTCGAGTCGGCCCGTGGCCAACAGGCGGCGGGCATCCTCGTCGGACAGCGGCGGGAGCCCTTCGGCGGCGCGGCGGTGGTCGTGTTCGTGCAGCGCGTCGGAGACGACGATCATCTCGGCGTGCCGCTCACCGCCCCGGACCAGGTGGCCGGCGGGTAGGTCGTCCAGGTAGGACCGGACGAGCGGATGGTGCCGCAACTCGACGTCGCCCTTGGCGCCCTGCGCGACGTGCCGCCGGCCGTCCAGGGTGAGGTGTGCCGCGGCGCCGGGGGTGGGCAACCGGGTCAGCTCGCGGAGCAGTTGCCCGGCCGGATCGACGGTGCGGGGAGCGCGGGGCTCGCTCGGCCGGCGTTGGCGGTACATCTGCTCGACCGCGTCCGCAGGCACCCGGGGCCAGGTGGACACCTCGCCGGTCTCCTTGTCGATGACCGTGGTCGGCAGGTCGCCGGGCAGGGCACGAGCCTCGGTGGACACCGTGGACACGATCACGTAGCCCAGGTCGAACTCCTCGATCATCGCAGTGCAGGGAAAGCCGAGGCGGTCGGAGTCCCGCCGCGCCCACACCGAGGCGATCTGCTCGGCCTGCTGTCGCTCGATCACCACCTGAAATTACCGGACCCCACGGAGTTCGTGGCACCCGGTATGGTCGGCCCTACCCACGGTGACGGGAGGGGTGCGGTGGTGGCCGAGAGTGTGGATCGGGATGCGAACCGTGCACTTCGGGCGCGGTTCGACGAGGTGTACGGGCAATACCAGCGACTCCGGTCCGGTCTGGACGAACTCCAGCGTGAGCTGACCGAGTTGCGGGTGACCGAACGCTCCGCCGACGGTCAGGTCACCGCGGTGGTCGGGGCGCGGGGCGACCTGATCAGCGTCGAGGTGAGCCCCGGTGTGTTCCACGACCGGGACGCCCGGGCGCTGAGCCGGAAGATCACCGAAACCGTGCTGCGCGCGTCCTCCGCCGCGTCCGACGCCACCCGTGAGCTTGTCTCCGGCTATCTGCCACCCGGCTCGTCGTCGGTCGACTTCCTGCGTACCCATGACTTCGGTGCGTTGCTCGGCCGGGCCGACGCCGTCGCCGCGCGCGGCGAGTGACAGGTGGCCCGGGAGGAGATCTGGCTGGACGCGGACCGGGCCCGGCGCGGTGGCGCCGACCTGGCAGCGACCGGGAGGGCGGTGACCGCGGCCCGGCGCGAGACCGGAGATCCGATCGCCGCGGCGGGCGCGCGGCGCCCGTGGGGGCGCGACGACATCGGCGCCGCGTTCGACAAGCAATACCAGGGGTACGCCGAGACGCTGCTGCGGGCGTGGGAACTGCTCGGCCGGTCGCTCGACGGGATCGGCTCCGACGTGGTCCGTTCGGTCACCGCGACCGTGGAGACGGACCTGAGCGCCGCCCGCGATCTCGGGAAGCTCCCGCACCAACGGCACAACCCGCATCGGCCCTGGCGCTGACCGGAGGACCCGCGCGTGAGCATGCTGCCCAGCCCGATCCCACATCCGCTCGACTACTGCCCCTGGGACGTGCCCGGCTGGATCTACGAGGCACTCGACTGGGTGGTCGGCGTGGAGTGGCCGGAGGGCGACGAGCGCGCCGTCTGGGACCTGGCCGACCGGTGGTACGGCGTGGCCGGCGTCCTGGCCGGCCCACGCGACGACGCCACCGCGGCGGCCGGCGAGGTGAAGAGCGGGTACGGCGGGGTCGGGCTGGTGGCCCACGCGTTCGACACGGCCTGGGACAAGGTCGCCGGGGGCGAGGACGCCCCGCTGCACGTCCTCGTGGCCGCCACCGACGAGTTGGGGCGGCTGGTCGACTCCTGCGGTTGCGACATCGAGGGCGCGAAGCTGGAAGCCTGGATCGAGCTGGGCATCCTGGTCGTGGAGCTGCTGTCCCTCGCGGTGGTCACGGCGCTCACACTGGGCGCGGCGTCGCCGGCGGCCGGCGCCGCGGTCGCCGCCACCCGGGTCGCCGTGCAGCAGATCTTCAAACGGCTTGTCGCTCAACTGGCTCGCAAGGCGATCAGGGAAGGGCTGAAAGAGGCGGGCGAACGGGCCGCGAAGGAGGTTGTCAAGAGCGGCGCCCGGGGGCTCGCCCGTAAGGCGGTGCTCGGTGGTCTGATGGAAGCCGGGCAGGAGGCGGGCACCAGTCTGGCGACCCAGGCGTACCAGAACTCCACCGGTCGCCGGGACGGCCTGGACCTGACCGACGTGGGCGCGTCGGGCCTGGGCGGATTCGCCGGTGGCGCCGCCGCGCCCCTCGCCGGCCTGGGGCGGCATGCGAGCGGGCGGTTCGCGCAGATCGGGGAGCGTTTCGGGCGGGAGATGGCAGGCGAGAGCCTCGCCGAGACCGCGGCCGGCCTTGCCACCGGCCAGGGCCCGTCGGTGGAGGATCTGGCCCGCGCCGCCGCCTCCGGGGTGAGCGGATCCGCCACCGGGCAGGCCGACACGGCGCTGCACCACCGGCTCGACGGAAAACTGGGCGGCCTCACCGCTCCGCCGGTCGGCCTGGACGTGCCGCCCGGCATCGAGGCGGCCGGACTCGCCCCGGCGCAAGTGTCCACCGGACCGTCCCCCGCCCACCCCGGCGATCCGGCCGTCGGTCACCCCCTGGCCGCCACCTCGCCACCGGTGGCCCTGCCGACGGCCGATACCGCGACGCACCACCCCGCCCCGGCCGACCCGACGCGACCGGACCCGGAGGTGATTACCCCAGCGCCGACTGCTGCGGGGGGCGCAGGGCCGAGCATCGCGACGGCCAGTCCGGTGCACCTGTCCAACACCGCGAGTCCGACCCTGTCCTCGGTAGCCACCGACGTGCCCGCCGCCGGCACCTCGCTGGCCGGTCCGGCCGACACCCGGGGCGGCTCGGTGACCACGTCCGTCGTGCCCGACACCGGCTCTCCACACCAGTCGGCGTCGGTGCAGGCGCCCGCGGCTCCGACCTCGTCCAGCACATCGGCCGCCGAGGCTTCGCATGCGGCGGCGCCCCCGTCTCCGGACCGGGCTTCGCCGATGACCGGTCCCGTGCAGCCCGGGCCGGTGACCGCCCCATCGGTCCCCGCACCAGTTCCGCCGGGGCCGGCGGTGTCCCCTGATGTACGGAACGTGCCGAATGCTCGCTTCCCGCTTCTGGAGACGTTGGCCCCACAGCACTCGACACCTGCACTACCGGGCGTCTCCAGCCCACTCGACTCGACGCCCCCGAGCTCTCATGCCCAGCAGGAGAGGGCAGCGCGCCTGGCGGCCGACCGGGAAGCCTTCGATCGGCGTCGCTATCGAGGTTATCTGCGATCTCAACGGGACTGGTTCGAGGACCGTCGGCGTCAGACGAGGGCGGACTGGCTCCACGAACGCGCTGCTTATCACGAGGAGCGGGCCAGCGACTGGGCGGCACAGGCTACGGAACTCCGCCGAGCGGGACGCACCCTGGCAGCCGAGCGTTGGCACCGAGAGGCGCATGAGGCCGGCATCGAGGCGTCTGAGTTGCGTGAAGAGGCACGGCACGTCCTCGCCGGGAAGCAGGCACCCGAGCGGGTGATGGTCGAGGACGATCTCGACTTCTATCGGATCAACGACGACGTGGCAGACCTGGCCCTCGGCGCGGTGGAGACGGCCGACCACTCCGCGCTCACCGGCCACGGCCACCCACCGCCGGTCGACCGGTCCCGTCCCTACGGTCGGCGTGGTGGCCTTCGGCCTCCGCTCGCCCTGCACCAGACCGACCTCGAACGGCAGATGCCCCGCAACCCGGACGGCACCGTGGTCCGGACCGCCGATCCCCGGCGCGGTGGGTGGTTCCGACTGGCGAACGACGGCGGGCCGGCCGCCGATGCCACCCGGGGCATCAACTGCCTCGACTGCACGCTCTCGCTCTACGACACGTGGGTGCACGGCCGGCCGCGGGTTGCCGCGCCGCGTACCTTCGATGGTTACCTGGCGGGCGACGTCCATCGGCCGGTCGGCGGCGAGTTGGACGGACCGCTGCGGGTCGAGGAGACGACCGGCGGGCGTTTCCAGGACCTGTGCGGGCCCGATCGCCCCGGCCGGGACCCGCGGATCCTTGTCGAGAGCGGCTATCACGACCTGCACGCGCAACTGGCGGCGGGCGGTCACGGCAGCTACGCCTTTCTCATCACCAGCTTCGAGGGTGGCGGTTCGCACGCCTGGGTGGCGCTCAACCAGAACGGCACGGTCCTCTACCTCGATCCGCAGACGGGGGTGGTGGCGGGCCAACCGCTCTACCGCCACCGCGGCGTTCCGCTCGACAGCAACGTGGTGGGCATCGACGCGCTGGTCCTCGGGCCGGACGGCCGGCCGATGCCGCTCGCCGGTCGACCGCCCGGCGCCTACAACGTGCTGCCCGAGCCGCGGCACCGCGCGGCACCGCCACGTCCTCCGGACCCGCTGCCGTACGACGGCGGGCCGCCGCCGGACTTCAACCGTGTCCACCTGCTCGGCGAGTCCACCACTTTCCACCGCCCGGCGGGCATCTCGCCTTCCGGCAGTGCTTCCCCGGGGAGCGTCCCTCCGGGCAGTGTGTCGCCTGGCGGCGTGTCGCCGGGCGAGCCGGAGCCGGATCGGGTCCGCCGGTCGCACCGGGAGGCGCACGCGGCCCGGATCGCCGCCGGGCTCTATGTCCGGGACGCGTTGGCGACGAGTGGCAGCCTGGAGGACGCCTTCGCCGCCGGGGTGACGCCCGTCGAGTTGGCGCAGCACGCCGACGGGCCGACGCTCCGACGGCTCGTACCGGGTTTGGACGAGACCGCCGCCGGTGAGCTGACCGGCCTGCTCGCCGACCCGCGCGTCCAGCGGATGCTCGACCAGAGTTGGGAGGCACCGCCACGGCGGGAGGAACTGCTGGCCGAGACGCTGGTAGGGCAGCTCGCGGAGCGGCCCGACCTGGTCCGGATGATGCTGGCAACTCCGGAACTCGCGAACTCGCTGACCGCCAGGCCGGTGACCCTGCACCACCTGGCCAGCCACCAGCAGGCCATCGACGTCCTGCAGGACGTGTTGGACGAGGTCCGGACCAGGGGTGCCGAGGCCGTCGCCTCGGCAGCCGTACCTTCCGTCGAGGCCACTCCGCTCCGCCTGGCACAGATCGAGGTAAGTCGGAGATTTGATGGTGCGCGTCCAGTACCGGTCCAGCCGGGCTTCGACCGGGACCACCTTACCGATCCGACATATGCGAAGTCCTACCTGGATCAGCTGTATCGAGATGCGGTGGCAGCGCAGCACGAGCTCGACTCACTCGGTTGCGAGCTGGCGGGCCTGTCGACGAACGGGGCCGAGTACAAGCCACGGCCCGGGCCGAAGGATCGCGTTCGAGCTGAGGACAAGATTGCCCGAAACGGTGGCAGGGCCGACCGCCTCCGAGATCTGGCCGCCGGCAGGGTGTCGTACGAGACAGTGGATGATCTCTACGCTGGGCTAGCGAGTCTGTGCACCAATCCCCGTCTTGAGGTGGCGCGATTCGAGGATCGGTTCCGTGTACCTCAGGACAGTGGATATCGAGACATCCAGTTCCTGCTGCGGACCTCTACCGGACACATTGGCGAGTTCCGACTGCAGTTGACCGCGCTGGACCGCGTGGCGGAATGGGAGCACTCCCTGTTCGAGGTCTGGCGTGACCTGGAGGCGGTGCCCCGGAGCGAGGGCCGTAATCTGACTGTCGCGGAATCAGCGATCCGAAAGGGCATCGTCCGGCACCAGCGTGAGCACTTCTGGGCCGCACTCCAATCGACCCTGAGCGGTGGACAGTAATGAAGGATGCGGCGGACGGGCTCAGCCTCGCCGGCTACTACGACTACAACGACACCCCAGTGAAGATCACGCCGACAGCGGAGGGTGGTCTGACCGCTTGGAGGTTGGATCTCCAAACGGGCGGCTGGCAGGTTGCTGACGACATCATCGGCGAGATTGTTTCCGCCATGGGTGGAGAGGTCTTCGTACGGTCGGTTGAGCGATTTGTGCAGCGTGTTGAGGAAGAGCGTGGGTTGAGTCTGAGGGGCGACGGGTCGGTGTTCGCGCTCTACGAGACCGTGCGGGCCATCGAGGAGCAGGCCGTCGCCGAGCGGCGTGCGTTCACCCCGGAGGAGGCGGCACTCGTGACTGGCATACGGCGGCGCACCTTCGTGATGTTCGAGGAGCAGCTCCAGCGGGCCGGCGACCCGGGAGCCGACCCCAGCATCGCGACCGCCGTCCCCGGCAGCGACACCGAGCGCGCGTAACGCTCCCGCCTACTCGGGGCACTCGACCCGCCGCACCGACAGGGATACACCTCCCATCTGACAGGAAAGCGGAGATCTAGTCAGGAAAGTTCCCTTTTGGGTTTATTTGCTATCAAGTAGCCCGGTCCTTCGAGCCGCTGCGGCGGCGAAAGAGCGGGGCGGCCAGGGCAAGGCGCGATTGCTTCCGGTCAGACACTCAGTCGTCCATTTGGTGGGAAGATGCTCCCGATAGGCAGGAACCTTCGCTTGATCGACTCCATTCCGCCGAGGTGGTGGGGTTGAGCGCTTGGGATACCGCCATCTCGCCGAAGTGGAGTCGATCAAGACCTTGGCCACCATCTCGATCATTCGGGAGTGGTTCCCCGCTGCTGGGCCGGTCGCCCGCTTGAATCTCGGTAGGCAGGCGCCCTCGGCCGGCGGCTGCGTACCAGGTAACCCACCACTATGGAGGCGTGAAAATGGTGCGAACAGGGGCAAGGTGCATCTGTTTGCCCGGTCAGATCTCGAAGCGCCAACGCCAACGCCATCGCCGGCGTGGGACGGCGTGGAACGCGAGGGCGAGCGGGCCACCTGGGCTGACTTCGGTTGGGTGTCGCGGGACACATGTCGAGGGCTCGATGGGCGGGTGTTCGGGAGACCCGGTAGTAACCTGACCGGCGGATCTTCGTCCGGGACGGGAACGGTGAGGTGGAGATGTCGGCGAGGCGGCACGCGGCGCGTTGGGCCACGGTCGGCGTGATGCTGGGCGGCCTGGTGGCCGCCCCGGCGTCCCCGGCGATGGCCGAGGGCGACCGGGTCAGCCTGCGCTCGGCCGGCAAGTTCACCGCCGGCGGTTCGGCGGGCGCGGTGACGATCGGGGTACGCAAGCGCACCGAGGGTTGCGTGCTGCTGCGTACCGCGCTCGGGTTGAGGTTGGACGGCCTGCGGGCGGATCAGGTCCGGGTGGAGGTGGCGACCGGCGGACGCTGGGTGGCGGTGTCGGTCGCCGGGGGTGGTGGCGCCGTCTCGACCGCCCAGGTGGCGCCGGTCGACCGGCCGCTGTGCAAGGGGCGGTCCGCCAACGTGCGCTATCGGGTGACGTTCCTGGCCGGCGCCATCGGCGGGCGGCTGGAGCTGGCCGGCGAGGCGAGCGCCGCGAACGGTCAGGTGCTCGGTCGGGCCGGCGGCTCGGCCCGGTTGGTGGGTGCGAAGCGTCCGCCGAGCCCGAGCCCGAGCCCGACCCGCAAGCCCACGCCCAGCGCCGCCGCGTCCACGCCGGCCGAGACGGCCGGTACGTCGGCGGTGGTCGCCGCCGTCGGCCCGGCCACCGACGCCACCGACGCCGCTGCCGACGAATCGTCCTTCGGAGGTTCCCTCATCATGTGGTTCGGTATCGCGCTTGTCGTCGTCGGCGCCGCACTGATCGTCCTGCTGGTGCGTCGCAGCCGGGCGGACCGGACGGACGGCGGCCCGGCCGCCGACGAGTCTCCGGTCCCGCTGCCGCGCGGCAGCACCACCTACCGTTCCGGGACGCCCGGGCCGGCCCCGACGGTGTACGGCGGCGCGACGCCGCCCCGTCCGGCCGGCAACGTGTACGGTGCGCCTCCGGCCCCGCCGGCCGGGGACGCCACGAGCGTCCTGCCCCGGCTGCCGGACTGAGCCGGAACCCGACCGGGGGCGGGGTTACCGTGACCGTGGGTGGTGACGGTGTGACCCGGCCGTCGGGCCGGTCGGCGGGTGCCGGACACATTCCGGTG
This sequence comes from Micromonospora sp. WMMD1128, assembly GCF_027497235.1. NCBI lineage: Bacteria > Bacillati > Actinomycetota > Actinomycetes > Micromonosporales > Micromonosporaceae > Micromonospora > Micromonospora sp. WMMD1128. The sequence goes on along the minus strand of NZ_CP114902.1, from coordinate 5,351,996 downwards.
CCGGGGCCGGTTCGCCGTTAAGATCGCGTGCGCCGGACGGCACCGCCGACCGGTGAGACCGCATACGTGGAAGGAGCCGCGCCGTGGCCCTGGACCCGCAGTTGCTCGAGATCCTCGCCTGCCCGGACACGCACCACGCCCCGCTCGACTACGACCCGCAGGCGCAGACGCTCACCTGCACCGAGTGCGGTCGCGTCTTCGAGGTGCGGGACGACGTCCCGGTGCTGCTCCTGGACGAGGCACGTGGTGGCCCCGGCGCCGACGACGCGCGCGGCGGGTCGTCCCGGTGATGGACGGTACGGCCGGGGTCAGTGGACACCGGCACGCGGACGAGGCATTGCTGGACAATTCGGCGCTGCTGGCCGAGCGCGACCCGGGCGGGATGCTGCGGTTCACCGCCTCCGCCGGCGCGCAGGTACGCGAGTCGGCGGCGTTGGCCGCCGAGGCGAACCTGGGCGTGCTCGGTGACGACGGTCGACCGCGGGCGGTGGTCATCGCCGGCATCGGCACCGCCGGGCGTACCGGGGACGTGCTGGCCACGGTCGCCGGACCGCGCTGCCCGGTGCCGGTCATCCCGCACCGCAGCGCCGGCGTGCCGGGTTGGGTGGGCGCGGCGGACGTGGTCATCGCGGTGAGCGCCTCCGGCCGTAGTCCCGAGGCGTTGGGCGCGGCCGAGGCGGCGCACCGGCGTGGGGCCCGGCTGGTCGCGGTCGGCGCGCCTGATTCGCAACTCCAGTCGGTGGCCGAGCGGGCCCGGGCGCCGTTCGTCCCGGTGCCCCGGCGTGCCCCGGCCCGGGCCAGCCTCTGGGCGCTGACCGTGCCCGTCCTGCTCGCCGCCCGGGCGCTCGGGCTGGTGAAGGTCAACGAGGCGGACCTGGCGGAGACCGCGGCCCGGTTGGACGCCGACGCCGACAGGTGCCGGTCGACCGCCGAGTCCTTCGTCAACCCGGCGAAGTCCCTCGCGCTGGGGCTGGCCGGTTCGCTCCCGATCGTCTGGGGGTCGTCCCCGTTGGCCACGGTCGCGGCCCGCCGGTTCGGTGACACGCTGTCGGCGAACGCCCGCTATCCGGTGGTCAGCGGCGCGCTTGGTGAGGCCGGTCGGGGCCGGGTGGGCCTGCTCGACGGCGTCTTCGGCGGACTGGCGGAGGGCGAGCGGGACATCTTCGCCGATCCGGACGACTCCGACGCCGACGGGATCCGGCTGCGGCTGGTGCTGTTGCGCGACGGCGGGCTCAACGCCGACGACGACACCGACGAGCCGCTGGCGGTGGAGGAGCGCCGCGCGGACGCGGTGCAGACGCTCGCCGAACGGCGCGGGGTGCGCTGCGACGTGGTGACCGCCGAGGGCGGCTCCGCGCTGGAGCGGCTCGCGTCGCTGGTGGCGGTCCCCGACTTCGCCTCGGTCTACCTCGCCCTGGCACACGGGCTGGACCCGATGGCGGTTCCGGCCATCACGGAAATGAAGGAGCTGGCAAACCAGTGAACACGTGCGGCATCGAGCGAGGCGGAGAATGAGCGCCAACGGGGGCACAAAGGCGATCATCGCCGCCCTGACGGCGAATCTCGGCATCGCCGTCACCAAGTTCGTCGCGTTCCTGCTCACCGGCTCGTCGTCGATGCTGGCCGAGTCGATCCACTCGGTGGCCGACTCCGGCAACCAGGGCCTGCTGCTGATCGGTGGTCGGCGGGCCAAGCGGGAGGCCACCCCGCAGCACCCGTTCGGGTACGGGCGGGAGCGCTACATCTACGCGTTCATCGTGTCGATCGTGCTGTTCAGCCTCGGCGGCCTGTTCGCGCTCTACGAGGCGTACCACAAGGCGTCCGATCCGCACCCGATCGAGAGCTGGCAGTGGGTGCCGGTGGCGGTGCTGCTCGCCGCGATCGTGATGGAGGGCTTCTCCTTCCGCACCGCGATCAAGGAGTCCAACCACATCCGGGGCAACCAGACCTGGATCCGGTTCATCCGCCGGGCCAAGGCCCCGGAGCTGCCGGTGGTGCTGTTGGAGGACTTCGGCGCCCTGATCGGTCTGGTCTTCGCGCTCTTCGGTGTCGGCATGACGCTCGCGACCGGCAACGGCATGTGGGATGCCGCCGGCACCGCGATGATCGGTGTGCTGCTGGTGATCATCGCGATCACGCTGGCGATCGAGACGAAGAGCCTGCTGCTCGGTGAGGGCGCCGAGCGGAGCGAGCTGGCCAAGATCGAGCGGGCGGTCACCGGCGGCCCGGAGGTCGAGCGGATCATCCACATGAAGACGCTCTATCTCGGCCCGGAGGAGTTGATGGTGGCCGCGAAGATCGGGGTGCCGCCCTGCGAGAGCGCCGAGGAGCTGGCCCGGGGCATCAACGCGGTCGAGGCGCGGATCCGCCGCGAGGTGCCGATCGCCCGGGTGATCTATCTGGAGCCGGACATCTACAGCGTGGCGGCGGAGCGGGCGGGCACCGGGCAGGCGGCCGACACCGCCGTGCCGGAGGGTGCGGTCGACGACGCCGGCGCGACCACGCCGCAGGCCGCGGCGGTCGACGAGGTGGCCGGACGGTCCGGTAGCTGACCGATGGAGTTGTTGCAGGGCCGGATCCGGGACTATGCCTGGGGATCGCGCACCGCGATCGCCGAGTTGCAGGGCCGGCCGGCGCCGAGCGACGGGCCGGAGGCCGAGCTGTGGCTGGGCGCCCACCCGGGCGCGCCGGCCACGGTCGACCGGGACGGTCGACCGGTGAGCCTCACCGATCTGCTGGTGGCCGAGCCGGAGCACTGGCTGGGCGAGCGGCTGGTGGGCCGGTTCGGCACCCGGCTGCCGTTCCTGCTGAAGGTGCTGGCGGCGGACGCGCCACTGAGCCTCCAGGCGCATCCGGACGCCGAGCAGGCCCGCGCCGGGCACGCGGCCGACGTCGGGCAGGTGAACTACGTCGACCCGTATCACAAGCCGGAACTGCTCGTGGCGCTCTCGGAGTTCGACGCGCTCTGCGGCTTCCGCGACCCGGCTCACGCGGCGGCGGCGATCGCCGCGTTCGGCGTACCCGCGTTGGAGCCGGTGGTGGCGGCGTTGCGCACCGGGCCGGCGGGGCTGCGGGAGGCCGTGCGCGCGTTGTTGAGCTGGCCCGCGGCGGAGCGCGCGGGGCTGGTGGCGGCGGTGCTGGCGGGGGCGGTCGCCGGCCCGGCGTCGCCGGACGCCGCGCTGGTGCGCACGCTTGCGGCCGGGTATCCGGCCGATCCGGGCGTGGTGGTGGCGCTGCTGCTGCACCGCGTCCGGCTGTCGCCCGGCGAGGGCATCTGGATGCCGGCCGGGAACCTGCACGCCTACCTGCGCGGCACCGGTGTGGAGATCATGGCGGCCAGCGACAACGTGCTGCGCGGCGGGTTGACCCCGAAGCGCGTCGACGTGGACGAGCTGCTGCGGGTGTTGCGGTTCGAGGTGCTGGCCGACCCGGTGGTACGGCCGGAGCCGGTGGCGCCCGGGGTGCTGACCTGGCCGGTGCCGGTGGAGGATTTCGCGCTGCACCACGTCACGGTGAGCGCCGGTGCGACGGGGACGCGGCTGACGTTGCCCGGCCCGCGGGTGGTGCTCTGCCGGGCCGGCCGGCTGACCGTGGCCGACGGGGTCGGCGAGGTGACGCTGGACGCGGGGCAGTCGGCGGTCGGTACGGCGGCGGGTGCCGCGCTCACGCTCGCCGGGGACGGTGCGGCGTTCGTGGCCACCTGCGGCCTGCGCTGATCCGCTGATTTCGCGGAAACAACCCGACGCTGCGAGCACTCGCTGTTACTTTATGGGTGCGCAGCGTTGTCGCGACGAAGGTCCGGGAACGCGCGGGGAACCAAACCGGGGGGATGCACGGGGCGGCCGAGCCGTGGGCGGAAAGTCCGTTCACGACCGACCGCCCCGTGCGCTGTCGTCTGCCGGCCCGGCCGACCGGGCCCGGGTGAGCCGTCCCACGCGCGTAAGGTGAAAAGCTGCGCAGCACTTCCTTCGACAGGAGCTTCCATGACCAGCACGCTTCCGGCGGCCCCCAGCGGCGCCCGGCCGAGCACCCTCGCCGAGGGCGACTACAAGGTGGCGGATCTGTCGCTCGCCGAGTTCGGGCGCAAGGAGATCCGGCTCGCGGAGCACGAGATGCCCGGCCTGATGGCGATCCGGCGCGAGTTCGCCGAGGCCCAGCCGCTCGCCGGCGCCCGCATCACCGGCTCGCTGCACATGACCGTCCAGACCGCCGTCCTGATCGAGACCCTGATCGCGCTCGGCGCGCAGGTCCGCTGGGCGTCCTGCAACATCTTCTCCACCCAGGACCACGCCGCCGCGGCGATCGTGGTCGGCCCGGAGGGCACCCCGGAGGCCCCGGCGGGCGTCCCGGTCTACGCCTGGAAGGGCGAGACGCTGCCGGAATACTGGTGGTGCACCGAGCAGGTGCTGGCCTGGCCGGACGGGCAGGGCCCCAACATGATCCTCGACGACGGCGGCGACGCCACGCTGCTCGTCCACAAGGGCGCGGAGTTCGAGAAGGCCGGGGCCGTGCCGCCGGTCGAGTCCGCCGACTCCGAGGAGTACGCGGTCATCCTCGACCTGCTGCACCGCTCGCTCGGCGAGGACAACCAGCGCTGGACCCGGATCGCCGCCGGCATCAAGGGCGTCACCGAGGAGACCACCACCGGAGTGCACCGCCTCTACGAGATGCACCGCGCCGGCACGCTGCTCTTCCCGGCCATCAACGTCAACGACTCGGTGACCAAGAGCAAGTTCGACAACAAGTACGGCTGCCGCCACTCGCTCATCGACGGCATCAACCGGGCCACCGACGTGCTGATCGGCGGCAAGATGGCAGTCGTCATGGGCTACGGCGACGTGGGCAAGGGCTGCGCCGAGTCGCTGCGCGGCCAGGGCGCCCGGGTCGTGGTGACCGAGGTCGACCCGATCTGCGCGCTCCAGGCGGCGATGGACGGCTACCAGGTCGCCACGCTGGACGACGTGGTCGAGCAGGCCGACATCTTCATCACCGCGACCGGCTGCTTCGACGTCATCACCAACGAGCACATGGCCCGGATGAAGCACCAGGCCATCGTCGGCAACATCGGCCACTTCGACAACGAGATCGACATGGCCGGCCTGGCGAAGCGCTCCGACGTCACCCGGGAGAACATCAAGCCGCAGGTCGACGTGTGGCGGTTCGACGACGGCCACGCCATCATCGTGCTCTCCGAGGGCCGCCTGCTCAACCTGGGCAACGCCACCGGCCACCCGAGCTTCGTGATGTCGAACTCGTTCGCCAACCAGACCATCGCCCAGATCGAGCTGTTCACCAAGACCGACCAGTACCCCACCGGCGTCTACGTGCTGCCCAAGCACCTGGACGAGAAGGTCGCCCGGCTGCACCTGGGCGCGCTCGGCGCCAAGCTGACCACGCTCACCAAGGAGCAGGCCGCCTACCTGGGCGTCTCCCCGGAGGGCCCGTTCAAGGCCGAGCACTACCGCTACTGAGTTCGTACTCCCGGGAGGGACCGGGGTCGGCCGCCGCGCGGTCGTCCCGGTCCCTTTCGCGTACGCGGGCCCGACGACGCCGGGTCTCGACGGTGCGGGGGGTGACGTTGCCATGAACAACTTGACGTGGTGGAGGAACGGGAGCAAGGTATGGCTGTCCTAAGTTAACTGAGGCATCCCTCACCTACTGCGGAGTAACCGATGTTCGCCACGTACCTGATCGGCCTACGGGAGGGCCTGGAAGCGACCCTGGTGGTCAGCATCCTGGTCGCCTTCCTGGTGAAGTCGCAGCGACGTGACCGGCTGCCGCAGGTCTGGGCCGGCGTCGGCCTGGCCGTGGCGCTCTCCGTCGGCTTCGGCTCACTGATCCAGTACACCTCGACCTCGTTGCTGCGGACCTCCGAGTCGCGCGAGTTCTTCGAGGCGGTCACGTCCGTCGCCGCCGTGGTGTTCGTGACCTGGATGATCTTCTGGATGCGCAAGGCGGCCCGGACGATCGCGGGCGAACTGCGCGGTCGGCTCACCGACGCGCTCGCCGTGGGTTCCCTGGCGGTCGCCGGGATGGCCTTCCTCGCGGTGGTCCGGGAGGGCCTGGAGACCGCGCTGATCTTCTACGCCGCGGCCGAGAGCGTGGCCGGCGGCACCGGGCTGAGCTCGCTGCTTGCCCTGGCCGGCGGCATCGTCACCGCCGTGGCGATCGGCTTCGGGCTCTACCGCAGCGCCCTGAAGATCAACCTGAGCCGCTTCTTCACCTGGACCGGCGCGCTGCTGATCCTGGTCGCCGCCGGCATCCTCAAGTACGGGGTGCACGACTTCCAGGAGGCCGGCGTGCTGCCCGGCCTGAACAACCAGGCCTTCGACATCTCCGCCACGCTGGACCCGAACGCCTGGTACGGCGCGCTGCTCGCCGGCATGTTCAACATCACCGCCGCGCCGACCGTGCTGGAGCTGATCGCCTGGGTCGCGTACGCGGTGCCGGTGCTCGTGCTCTTCCTGCGCAAGCCGGCCCGGCCCGCTGCGCCTCCGGCCGAGCCCGCCGTGGCCCCGGAGTCCGCGACGCCGGCCGAGCCCACCGAGGCCGCGGCCACCCCGACCGAGCCGGCCGCCCAGCCCGCCGCCCCGGCCGGGAACGCCTCGGCCGAGCGGTCGCAGCCGGCCGCCACCGCCCCGTCCCCGCGCGCCTGACCCGCCCGTCTCCGAGGAGATTTCGCACCGATGCGTACCACTCGAATCGTCGCGCCCGCCGCCGCCGGGTTGCTGGCCGTCGCCGGACTGGCCGGTTGCGGCGGCGGTGACGACGCCGACGCCACCGCCGGCGGACCGATCGCCGTCACGGCCACCGACAGCGCCTGCGAGGTCGGCAGCACCGAGATCGACGCCGGTCAGGTGACGTTCAAGGTGACGAACAACGGCTCCAAGGTCAACGAGTTCTACGTCTACGCCGCGGGCGACCGGGTGATGGGCGAGGTGGAGAACATCGCCCCCGGGCTCAGCCGTGAGCTGCGGGTCGAGCTGCCCGCCGGGACCTACGAGACCGCCTGCAAGCCGGGGATGAGCGGCCGGGGCATCCGGGGGGCGCTGAAGGTCAGCGGCACCGCCGAGAGCGTCGCACCCGACGCCGCGCTGACCGAGGCCACCGCCAGCTACCAGCGCTACGTGCGGAGCCAGACCGCCGCGCTGCTGACGAAGACCGAGGAGTTCGTGGCCGCGGTCAAGGCCAACGACGTGGCGAAGGCCAAGGCGCTCTATCCGGTGGCCCGCACCTACTGGGAGCGGATCGAGCCGGTCGCGGAGAGCTTCGGCGACCTCGACCCGAAGATCGACGGTCGGGAGGAGGTGGTCGAGGAGGGCATGGAGTTCACCGGCTTCCACCGGATCGAGAAGGACCTCTGGACCACCGGCGACGTCAGCAAGGACGGGCCGATCGCCGACCGGCTGCTGGTGGACGTCAAGGCGATCGTGGCCAAGGCCAACGAGGAGAAGCTCACCCCGCTCCAACTCGCCAACGGCGCCAAGGCGCTCCTCGACGAGGTCGCCAGCGGCAAGATCACCGGTGAGGAGGAGCGCTACTCGCACACCGACCTCTGGGACTTCAACGCCAACCTGGAAGGCTCCAAGGCGGCCGTCGGCGCGTTGCGGCCCGCTCTGGAGCAGCGCGCGCCCGACCTGGTCAAGCAGCTCGACAGCGAGTTCGCCGACGTGGAGGCCGCGCTCGGCAAGCACCGGGCCGGCGACGGGTGGAAGCTGCACACCCAGCTCAGCGAGACCGAGCTGAAGGAACTGTCGGACCGGATCAACGCGCTGGCCGAGCCGGTCAGCAAGATCGCGGCGGCCGTCGCGCGATGACCACCGCGGCCGGCGGTGACGCGACGAGCGAGCCGAGCAACTCCCGGGCCGATCGCCGGGTCTCCCGGCGGCATGCGATGACGCTCGCCGGCGTCGGCGTGGCCGGCGTCGCCGGAGTGGCGACCGGCGCGGGCGCGCTGCTCGCCGGCGGCGATCAGGCGTCGGCCACCGGTGCGGCGGCGGGCGCGGTGCCGTTCCTCGACGAGCACCAGGCCGGCATCACCACCGCGGCCCAGGACCGGCTGCACTTCGTCGCGTTCGACGTGGTCACCAAGGATCGGGACCGGCTGGTCGCGATGCTCCAGGAGTGGACCGCCGCGGCGGCCCGGATGACCGCGGGTAAGGACGCCGGGGTGATCGGCGCGGTCGGTGGCATGCCGGAGGCCCCGCCGGACGACACCGGCGAAGCGCTCGGGCTGCCCCCGTCGCAGCTGACCGTGACCGTGGGCTTCGGCCCGTCGCTGTTCCGCGACGCCCAGGGCCGGGACCGGTTCGGCATCGCCGACCGCCGCCCCGCCGCGCTGGCCGACCTGCCGCACTTCGCCGGTGACGCGCTCAAGCCAGAGCTGTCCGGCGGCGACATCTGCGTCCAGGCCTGCGCCAACGACCCGCAGGTGGCGGTGCACGCCATCCGCAACCTGGCCCGGATCGGCATGGGCGTGGTGAGCGTCCGTTGGTCGCAGCTCGGGTTCGGGCGTACCTCGTCGACGTCGCGGGACCAGGCCACGCCGCGCAACCTGTTCGGCTTCAAGGACGGCACCGCCAATCTCAAGGCGGAGGACGCCGGCCTGCTCCGGGAGCAGCTCTGGGTGCAGCCCGGCGACGGCCCGGACTGGATGACCGGCGGCTCGTACCTGGTCACCCGGAAAATCCGCATGTTGATCGAGACCTGGGACCGCAGCCCGCTGGCCGAGCAGGAGATGATCGTCGGCCGGACCAAGGGGAGCGGTGCCCCGCTGGGCCGGCGCGACGAGTTCGACGAGCCGGACTTCGCCGCGAAGGGCGACGACGGCGAGCCGGCCATCGCGGAGAGCGCGCACGTGCGGCTCGCCCACCCGGACCAGAACGGGGGCGCCCGCCTGCTGCGGCGCGGCTACAACTTCGTGGACGGCTCGGACGGGCTGGGCCGGCTCGACGCCGGGCTGTTCTTCATCGCCTACCAGCGGGACCCGCGCAAGCAGTTCGTCCCGATCCAGACGCGGCTGGCCCGCAACGACGCGATGAACGAATACCTGCGGCACGTCTCCAGCGGCCTGTTCGCCTGCCCGCCGGGCGTGCGGGACGCGGCCGACTGGTGGGGGCGCGACCTGTTCTCCTGATCCGGCAGGGGAGAGGGCCGGTCAGAGGTGGCGGGTGGGGTGACCACCGGGGGATCATGGGGGACGACGGGTCCGCAACCGGTGGATCCGTCCGCCGCGGCACGCCACGCTGGTCGGCCACGCCGTCGGCTGTGGTGCGCGGGCGCGCTCGGCGTTACCGTGCCGTGAAGACTCCGACCTCCGAATGAACGGGGATGGAACGATAAACCCCATGAGAGCCCGCGTACTCGTGGTCGACGACGACCCCGCCCTTGCCGAGATGCTCGGCATCGTGTTGCGCAGCGAGGGCTTCGTGCCGTCCTTCGTCGCCGACGGAGAACGGGCATTGGCCGCGTTCCGGGACAGCCGGCCCGATATCGTCCTGCTCGACCTGATGCTGCCCGGCATGAGCGGCATCGACGTGGCCCGCGCGATCCGGGCCGAGTCCGGCATACCCATCGTGATGCTGACCGCCAAGAGCGACACCGTCGACGTGGTGCTGGGGCTGGAGTCCGGCGCCGACGACTACGTGGTCAAGCCGTTCAAGCCCAAGGAACTGGTGGCCCGGATGCGGGCCCGGCTGCGCCGCGGCGAGGACGTCGCGCCGGAGCTGCTCACCATCGGTCCGCCCGGCAACCAGATCACCATCGACGTGCCGGCGCACACGGTCAGCCGGGACGACGAGGAGGTGAAACTCACCCCACTCGAGTTCGACCTCCTCGTCGCGCTCGCCCGCAAGCCGCGCCAGGTCTTCACCCGCGAGGTGCTGCTGGAGCAGGTCTGGGGTTACCGGCACGCGGCCGACACCCGACTCGTGAACGTGCACGTGCAGCGGTTGCGCGCCAAGATCGAGCCGGACCCGGAGCGACCCGAAATCATCCTCACCGTGCGAGGCGTGGGCTACAAGGCGGGCACCGGATAACCTGGGCAGCACTGTGGTGACCGCCCCGCTGCCCGACCCGCCGACCGCCGAGTCCCGCCGGCTTCCCGCCGCGCGGGCGCTCTGGCGCGCGCTGGCCGGTCGCTCGACGCGGTTCGCCGCCGGCGTACGCCTGGCCTGGCGGCGCTCGCTCCAGGTGCGTGTGGTCACCATCACACTCGTGGCATCGAGCCTGCTCGTGGGCGGATTCGCCTACCTGATCGCTGACAAGATCACCAACATCCTGCTGGAGAACGCCGAGACCGACGTGCGGCTGCGGCTGAACAACGGCAGCGACTACGCGGCCAAGCAGTTCAACCTCTACAGCCAGCCGCAGGAGGCCCAGCTCCAGGACACCATCGACGGCACGGTCAACTACCTGGCCGGAGGGGACCCGGCGCAGACCAGCGGCGTGGTGGTGGCGATCACCGCCGACAACTTCACCGCGTTCATCGAGCCACGGGTGTCCCCGGACGTGCCGGTGCGCCAGGTGATCGGCGACGAGCTGCGGGCCACCGTGGCGTCCGGCAAGGTCGCCCACCAGATCCGCACCGGCACGCTGAACGACGACCGCACCAAATACCTGGTCTACGGCTCGCCGGTGCCCACCAAATTCGGGCAGGTGGAGCTCTACTACCTCGTACCCCTGGCCCGGCAGGACGCCACGGCGGCCGACGCCCGGGCCACCGTGGTCGCCACCGGCGTCGCGCTTGTGCTCCTGCTCGGCCTGCTGGCCGCCCTGGTCACCCGCCTCGTGGTGACCCCGGTCCGGGTCGCCGCGCGCACCGCCCAGCGGCTCTCCGCCGGCCTGCTCGACCAGCGCATGGTCGTCTCCGGCGAGGACGACCTGGCTCTGCTCGCGGCCTCGTTCAACCAGATGGCGACCAATCTGCAACGGCAGATCCTCCGGCTGGAGGAGATGTCCCGGCTGCAACGCCGGTTCACCTCGGACGTGTCGCACGAACTGCGGACGCCGCTGACCACGGTCCGGATGGCGGCCGACCTGATCTTCGCCGAGCGCGACGAGTTCGATCCGGCGGTGGCCCGCAGCGCCGAGCTGCTCCAGGCCGAGCTGGACCGGTTCGAGGAGCTGCTCACCGACCTGCTGGAGATCAGCCGGTTCGACGCCGGCTTCGCGGTGCTGGACAGCGAACCGACCGACCTGGTGCCGGTCGTGCACCGGGTGACCGAGCGGCTGTCCGGGTTGGCCGAGCGGGTCGGCGTGGCCATCGAGCTGGACCTGCCGGGCACCCCGGTGATCGCCGAGGTCGACCCGCGTCGGGTCGAGCGGGTGCTCCGCAACCTGGTCGGCAACGCGGTCGAGCACGGTGAGGCCAAGCCGGTGCGGATCAGCCTGGGCATGGACCAGAGCGCGGTGGCGATCACGGTGCGGGACCACGGCGTCGGTCTCAAGCCCGGCGAGGAGAAATTGGTCTTCAACCGGTTCTGGCGGGCCGACCCGTCCCGGGCCCGGCAGACCGGCGGCACCGGCCTGGGCCTGTCGATCAGCCTGGAGGACGCCCGGTTGCACGGCGGTTGGCTGGAGGCGTGGGGCGCGCCCGGGCAGGGCGCGCAGTTCCGGCTCACCCTGCCGGCCCGGGCCGGCGACCGGCTGACCACCTCGCCGCTGCGGCTCGTGCCGGCCGACGCCGCGCTGCCGTTCGGCCGCCCGCGTGCCGGCGGCCCGCTCGCCATCGGCCCGGGCAGCGGTGCGGGGGCGCTGGCCATCGGCCCGGCCGACGGCCCGGAGCGGGTGGAGGTGGGCCCGTGAGCGCGTGGTGTGCGCGGCGCCGGCTGCTGGCGGTGCTGCTGGCCGGGGTGCTGCTCCCCGCCGGGCTGGCCGGGTGCGGCATCCCCGCCGAGACCGGCGTGCAGATCGACGGCTCGGTGCCCGCCGGCGAGGCCGGTTCGCTCAACGGCCCCCCGGCTTCGCCGCCCGCACCCACCGACAGCGACGAGCCGGTGCCGTTCATCGAGAACTACCTGCGGGCCGCCGCCGCCGGGGAACGCGACGACGCGTACACCCGGGCCCGGAGCTTCCTCGCCGCCGAAGCCCGGAACCTGCTGCCCGGCAAGCCGCAGACCAGCGAGGTCGAGCTGACCGTGGTCCGGCTGCGGGCCAAGCCGGAGAGCACCCCGGCGAACCCCCAGGGCATCTTCACCGTGCGGATCAAGGTGCAGCAGGTCGGTGTGCTGCGCGCCGACGGCTCGCTGGGCCCGCCGGGGGCCACCGAGACCGAGTACGTGTTCCAACTGCGCCGGGCCGAACCGACCGGGACCGGGCTGCTCATCACCAACCTGCCGAACGTGCTGTTGACGAGTGACGCGGCGCTGCGGGAATACTACCGATCGCGCACCGTCTACTTCTGGAACTCGGACCAGACCCGCCTGGTGCCCGACCTGCGCTACCTCCCGTCCTCGGTGTCGGCCGAACGGCGCGTCACCGAGGTGGTGAAGTGGCTGACCGGCGGCCCCTCCGACTGGCTGGCGTTCGGTGTCACCGGGCTGCCGGACGGCACCCGGCCGATCAACAACGCCACCGGCGCGGACTCCCAGTGGGAGGTCAACCTGAGCATGTCCGGGGCCACCGAGGCGCGGCTGGCCCGGCTCGGCACCCAGTTGGCGTGGTCGCTGCCGGAGCTGACCGGCCAGCTCGATCTGAAGATCCAGAACCAGAAACGGTTGACCGTCGACCTGGAGCGGGAACGCGACACGGATCCGGCGTACCCGCGCGGTGCGAACCCCAGCCGGTTCAGCGTCTATGACGGCGTCGTCCACCCGCTCGCCATCGGCACCGAGCGGCGGGACCCGGTGCCGCTGCCGGCGGCCGAGAACCGCAACGTGGTCTCCGCGTCGCTCGCCCGCGCCGACGAACAGGTGCTGGCCGCCATGGTGGTGACCGGGCCGGACCGGAAGGTCCAGCTCAAGGTGGGCACCGGCTCGGCGCCGGTGGCGGTGTTCACCCGCAGCGACCGCACCTACCAGTCGATGAGCCGGCCCACCTGGTTGCGTTCCCTGGACGGCAACCATTCGGCGGGGCTGGTGGCGGCTGACGGCAAGCTCTACCGGTTCGACGGGACGGCCGAGATGAACCTCGTTCCGCTCAACGTCTCCGGGAGCGTGGTGGCGGTCGCCGGCTCCCTCGACGGCCACCGGATCGCGCTCGTCGCCGGTGGGGCCGTATACGTCGCACCGGTGAGTGTCGAGGGCGGCGTGGTCAGCCTCGGTCCACCCCGCCGGCTGCCGACGCTGCTGACCGGCGTGACGGCGGTCGACTGGATCACGGAGGACCAACTGGTCCTGGCCGGGAACGATGCGGAGCGTCGCTCGGCCATCCACCAGCTCACCATCGACGGCGCCTGGGAATCCACGCTGAAGTCCGAGATCGGTGCGCCGGTGACCCAGCTCGCGGCGTATCCCGGAGGTGGAGACCGGGGGCTGCCGGCGTTCTCCTACATGTGGGAGACGAACGGTGGGGCCTGGCGGAACAACCCGTTCGACTTCGTCACGCCCGAGCAGGTGCTGGACCTGCCGGCGGGCAGCCGGACGGCCAACCCGACCGCGCCCTTCTTCCTCTACTGAGGTCCCCGGTGCCGGGCCTGGGGGGACTCTGGTCCGACCTGAGCGATCTGGTGCTGCCCACCGGCTGTGCCGGCTGCGCGGCGCGCGGCCCGGCCCTGCGGCAGGGCTTCTGCCCGCGCTGCGTCGACGAGTTGGAGTCGCTGCGTCCCGCGCCGACCACGCCGGACCCGGTCCCGCCCGGCCTGCCGCCGTGCGTCGCGCTCGGGCCGTACGGCGGAGCGTTGCGCGAGGGGTTGCTGGCGTACAAGGAACGGGGCCGGCACGGGCTGGCCCGGCCGTTGGGCGCGTTGCTGGCCGAGGTGGTGGCGACGGCGGTGGGGCAACCCGGCCCGGTGACGCTCGTCGCGGTGCCGGACACCGCCCGGGCCGCTCGGTCCCGTTACGGCGACCACCTGGAGCGGCTGGTCCGTCCCGCCGCGGCCCGGCTGCGCGCGGCCGGTTGGCCGGTACGGGTGCTGCGGCCGTTGCGGGCACTGCCCCGGCCGGACTCGGTGGCGTTGGACAGCGCCGGGCGGGCCACCGCGGCGGAGGCGGCGTTCCGGCTGCGCCGTCCGGCTCCGGCGCCATCGGCCGGGACCGTGGTGCTGCTCGACGACATCGTCACCACCGGCGCCACCCTGGCGGCGGTGAGCCGTAAATTGCGCCGCGCGGGAATGACGCCAAAGGTCGCGGCGGTGCTCGCGGCAACGCAAAAGCGGCGCCGACGGTAACGCTTCGTGTATCCCTTTCACCCCAAGGTGTATGAGCTGTTAAATTTCGCGACCACCTTCGGGCACGGGGGGTGACTGACGACCGAACAGGAGTTAGCGTTTCGGTGTCGGGGGTAGTGAGGATGCACACCTTCCCCGGCATCGGAAGGAGGCGTAGCCGAACACCACCGGTCGACGCCGAGCGGGGCTCACCCCGGGCGCGTCGACCGGAAGATCCGGACCGAACGACCGTCCGAACAAGGGAGGTCACGTGGACATCGTGGTCAAGGGCCGTAACGTCGAAGTGCCGGACCATTACCGGGTGCACGTAGCCGAAAAGCTCGCGAAGATCGAACGCTACGACCACAAGCTCATTCGCGTGGATGTCGAGTTGTTCCACGAGCGCAATCCGCGCCAGGTCGACCACTGCCAGCGGGTGGAGATCACCTGCGTCACGCGGGGCCCGGTGATCCGGGCCGAGGCCTGCACGAACGACTTCTACAGCGCGCTCGACGCCGCCATCGCCAAGCTGGACACCCGCTTCCGCCGGGCGGCCGACCGCCGCCGGGTGCACCGTGGGCGGCACGCTCCGCTCTCGGTGGCCGCCGCGACCGCCGGCCTGCCGGTGGCCGACCTCGACGGGCCCGGCCTCGCGGCGCGCAACGGTCACGGCACGGCCACCGCCGTCGCCGACCGTCCCGACGAGAGCGCCCATGAGGAACCCGACGACCAGCCGTGGCACATCGCCCGGGCGAAGGTCCACCCCGCCGATCCGATGACCGTCGACGACGCGCTGTTCCAGATGGAGCTGGTCGGCCACGACTTCTACCTGTTCCTCGACAAGGAGTCCGGCCGCCCCAGCGTGGTCTACCGCCGGCGCGCGTACGACTACGGCATTCTCACGCTCGACACCTGACCCCTGACCGACGATCCGGGGCCCCCGCGTGCTCGCGGGGGCCCCGCTCAGTCCGGGTCCGAGGCCAACCGGCCGAAGACCACCGCGTCGGTGCGGGTGCCGGCCGGCCCGGGCATGCGCCCGCGCAGCAGCCCTTCGCGCCGGAAGCCGGCCCGTTCCAGCACCCGCTGTGAGGCGACGTTCTCCAACCGGGTGCCGGCCCAGAGCCGGGCCACCCCGACGCCGAACGCCCAACCGGCGACGAGCCGGACCGCCCGGGTGGCCAGTCCCCGGCCGCGGGTCTCGGGCAGCAGGCTGAAGCCCAGCGTGGCCTGGCCGCCGGCCGGCTCGTCGTACCCCAGGGCGCAGCCGCCGACGAAGGTACCGGTGACCGCGTCGAGGATCGCCAGGTCGGCGGCGTCACCCACCAGCCAGTATCCGGCCGCGAGCCGGCAGCGGCGCGCGATCGACTCCCGGTCGGGGGCCACCGGCGGCACCCGGTTCGCCACCACCTCCGGCAGCGTGTGCATCCGGTGAAGCGCATCGGCGTCCGCCGGCGCCAGGCAGCGCAGCGTCACCACGCCGTCGGTGAGCCGGCCGCCGGGCAGGTCCGGCAGCAGCCGGGGGGTCGCCCCGGCCGGGTCGCCGGCTACGCGCACCCAGGCCATCAGGTCGTGGCGTACGCCGTCGCGCGGTGTGCTCGCCGCCCGGCGTACCCCCTCGTACCGGTAGCCGCAGGCCAGCGCGACCCGCTGGCTCGGCACGTTCTCCCGGTGGGTGAGCAGTTCCAGCCGGGCCGCGCCGGCGGCGAAGGCCCGCTCGCCCAGCAGCCGGGTGGCCGCGGTGGCCACGCCCCGGCCGCGCGCCGACGGCCCCACCCAGTAGCCGATCTCGTAATGCGCACGGTCCCGCGCGCGAGGGGTCAGCCCGACGCTGCCGAGCATCCGGTCGGTGTCCGGGTCGGCGATCGTGTACGCCGAGCCACCCGCCGCCCAGGCGGCCGGCGCGCCCTCGGTGATCCACCATCTGGCGCTGTCCACGTCGTACGGGTCCGGCAGGTCCGGGAGGAACCGGCGGGTCTCCGGATCGGCGCAGCCGGTCACCATCTCGGGGGCGTCCGCCGGACGGCACGGGCGCAGGCGCACCCCGTACCCCTCGATCGTCTCCGGCGTCATTGCAGGTCCTGCGGCAGCAGGCCGCCGATCCACACGTCCGGGCGCTCGCCGCGGTGCGGGACGCCGCCGCGCAGCGTGCCCTCGACGGTGAAGCCGGCCTTCTCGGCGGCCCGGCGGGAGGCGGTGTTGCCCACGTTGGCCCGCCACTCGACCCGGGCCAGGCCGAGCGTGGTGAAGCCCCAGGCGCAGAGCGCGGCCAGCGCGGCCGGCAGGTAGCCCCGGCCGCGGGCGTGCGGGGCGGTCATGAAGCCGACGTCGGCGACCACCGGGTCGGTGGGAAGGATGCGCAGGTCGATCGAGGCGACGTAGCGGTCGTCCGGGTCGGCCACGGCGAACATCGCGGCGGTACCCCGGGCCCAGGCCGGCCGCACCAGGTCGCGCAGGTAGCCCACGGCATGCTCGCGGTGGTACGGGTGCGGCACCGTGGTCCAGCGGACGGTGTCCTCGTCCCGGCAGGTGGTCACGATCGCGTCGAGGTCGCGTTCCTCGAGCGCGCGCAGCCGCAGCTCGGTGTCGCCCGCGGTGGCGAACAGGACGGGCTGCGGCCGGCCGAAGACCGCCGCGCGGCGGGCCTGGAGCGTGGCCGGGCCGCACGGGACCGGTTCGCCCGGCGCGGCCAGGTCGGCCGGGATCAGCGAGCCGATCCATGCCTCCGGCCGGCCCTCCTCGGACGGGTGGGCCAGGCGCAGCTCTCCGTCGACCCGGAAGCCGGCCCGCAGCGCGACCAGCCGGGAGGCGTGGTTGCCGATCTCGGCCTGCCAGGTGATCCGACGCAGCTTGAGCGCGTCGAACGCCCAGCGGGCGACCGCCCGGGTGGCGCGCACCGCGACGCCCCGCCCGCGGGCCCACGGCGCGGTCCAGTAGCCCACCTCGGCCGAGTCGAGCGCCCGGTCGACGGAGACCAGGCCGCAGGAGCCGAGCAGCTCGCCGGTGCCGGCGTCGCAGACCGCGAGCGGCGCCCCGGTGCCGTCCGCCCAGGCGGTCGCGCTGACCGTGGTCACGAACGCGAGGGCGTGTTCGGGCAGGTATGGGCGAGGTACGGTGGTCCAACGCTGGATGTCCGGGTCCTGGCAGGCGCGGTGCACCGCGTCGGCGTCCGCCGCCCGCCAGGGGCGCAGCATCAGCCCGTCCTCGACGATCTCCACAGGCTCCATCCGAGCCATGGTGCCGGATCGTTCGCGGACGGCGTAACCCGATTTGCCGCCGCCGCCCGCGCGGTCGCGGCATTATGTCGGGTTCGCGGGTCCGGACCGCCGCCACCAGTGACCATCACCGCGCCGGAGCGCCTACGATGGTTCGAGACCGTCTAGGGGAGCGTTGATCCGTGTCGATTCTGGAAAAGGTCCTTCGCGCCGGCGAAGGCCGCATGGTGCGTCGGCTGAAGGCCATCGCGGCCGCCGTCAACTCGATCGAGGACGACTACGTCAACCTCGACGACGACGAGCTGCGCGGCATGACCGACCAGTTCAGGGAACGGCTCGCCGACGGCGAGACGCTCGACGACCTGCTGCCCGAGGCGTTCGCGGTGTGCCGCGAGGCCGCCTCCCGGGTGCTCGGCCAGCGGCCCTACGACGTCCAGGTGATGGGCGGCGCGGCGCTGCACTTCGGCAACATCGCCGAGATGAAGACCGGTGAGGGCAAGACGCTCACCTCGGTCATGCCGGTCTACCTGAACGCGCTCGCCGGCAAGGGCGTGCACGTGATCACGGTGAACGACTACCTGGCCGAGCGGGACGCCGCCTGGATGGGCCGGGTGCACGACTTCCTCGGGCTCACCGTCGGGGTGGTGCTGCCCAACCGGCCCGCCACCGAGCACCGCGCGGCCTACGAGTGCGACATCACCTACGGCACCAACAACGAGTTCGGCTTCGACTACCTGCGCGACAACATGGCCTGGTCGAAGGAGGAGCTGGTCCAGCGCGGCCACTTCTTCGCGGTGGTCGACGAGGTCGACTCGATCCTCATCGACGAGGCGCGGACCCCGCTGATCATCTCCGGCCCGGCCGAGCACTCCGCCCGGTGGTACCAGGAGTTCGCGACCGTGGTGGCCCGCCTCCAGCCCGGCACCGACGGCGAGGGCGACTACGAGGTCGACCACGCCAAGCGCACTATCGCGGTCACCGAGCGCGGGGTCGCCCGGGTCGAGGACCGACTCGGCATCGACAACCTCTACGAGTCGGTCAACACGCCGCTTGTCGGCTACCTGAACAACGCGATCAAGGCCAAGGAGCTCTACAAGCGCGACAAGGACTACATCGTCAGCGACGGCGAGGTCCTGATCGTCGACGAGTTCACCGGTCGCATCCTGCACGGCCGCCGCTACAACGAGGGCATGCACCAGGCGATCGAGGCCAAGGAGGGGGTGGAGATCAAGCAGGAGAACCAGACCCTGGCCACCATCACCCTCCAGAACTACTTCCGCCTCTACGAGAAGCTCTCCGGCATGACCGGCACCGCCCAGACCGAGGCGGGCGAGTTCAACAAGGTCTACAAGGTCGGCGTCGTGACCATCCCGACGCACCGGCCGATGGTCCGGATGGACCGGCCCGACGTCATCTACAAGACCGAGAAGGCCAAGTTCAACGCCGTCGTCGAGGACATCGCCGAGCGGCACGAGCAGGGCCAGCCGGTGCTCGTCGGCACCGTCTCGGTGGAAAACTCCGAAATCCTGTCGCACATGCTGCGCCGCCGGGGCATCCCGCACGCCGTGTTGAACGCGAAGTTCCACGCCAAGGAAGCGGAGATCGTCGCCCAGGCCGGGCGCAAGGGCGGGGTCACGGTCGCCACCAACATGGCCGGCCGGGGCACGGACATCCTGCTCGGCGGCAACCCCGAGTTCCTCGCCGCCAACGAGCTCCGCCAGCGCGGCCTCGACCCGGTCGAGCAGCCGGAGGAGTACGCCAAGGCGCTCGAGGAGATCCTGCCGACCTGGAAGCAGGCGTGCGACGCCGAGGCGGAGGAGGTCGCCGCCGTCGGTGGGCTCTACGTGCTCGGCACCGAGCGGCACGAGTCCCGCCGGATCGACAACCAGCTGCGCGGTCGCGCCGGCCGGCAGGGCGACCCGGGCGAGTCCCGCTTCTACCTGTCCCTCCAGGACGAGCTGATGAAGCGCTTCCGGGCCGGCGCGGTCGAGGCCGTTATGGACCGCTTCAACATCCCGGAGGACGTGCCCATCGAGTCGAAGATGGTCACCCGCCAGATCAAGAGCGCCCAGGCCCAGATCGAGGGTCAGAACGCCGAGATCCGGAAGAACGTCCTCAAGTACGACGAGGTGCTCAACAAGCAGCGCCAGGTGGTCTACGCCGAGCGCCTCCGGGTGCTCAACGGCGAGGACCTGTCCGACCAGGTCCGCAACATGATCGACGACGTGGTCGGCGCGTACGTGGTGGGCGCGACGAGCGACGGCTACGCGGAGGACTGGGACCTCGACCAGCTCTGGTCCAGCCTGAAGCAGCTCTACCCGGTCGCCGTCACGGTCGAGGAGTTGGAGGAGGAGGTCGGCTCCCGGGCCGGCCTCGACCAGGACTTCCTGCTCGCCCGCCTCAAGGAGGACGCGAACGCCGCGTACGACCGGCGGGAGGAGCAGCTCGGCGAGGAGGCGGTCCGCCAGCTCGAGCGGATGGTCCTGCTCCAGGTGATCGACCGCAAGTGGCGCGAGCACCTGTACGAGATGGACTACCTCCAGGAGGGCATCAGCCTGCGGGCGTACGCCCAGCGCGACCCGGTGATCGAATACCAGCGCGAGGGCTTCGACATGTTCGCCACCATGATGGACGGCATCAAGGAGGAGACGGTCGGGTTCCTCTACAACCTGGACGTGCAGGTCGAGGAGGCCGAGCCGGAGGCGGAGGAGGTGCAGCTGCTGGACAAGCCGGTGGAGATCCGCGCCAAGGGTCTCAACCGCGCACCGCAGCAGCAGGGCCTGCAATACTCCGCGCCGGCGGTCGACGGGGAGGCCGGTCGTGGCGCCCCGGTGATCGAGCGGGTCGAGCAGCAGGCACCGGCGCTTGGCATCGGCCAGGCCACGCCGGAGCGTCCCGCCGCCTCGACGCCACGCCGGACCCGGGCCGGCGCGGGCGGGTCGAGTGGCCAGGCGGTCGCCGCGGGCACCGCCAGGCGGTCCGCCTCGCCGCAGGTCGACGGCGGCGAGGGCCCGTCCCGTAACGCGCCCTGCCCGTGCGGCTCGGGCCGGAAGTACAAGCGCTGCCACGGTTCACCCAACGGCGGCAACTGACCTTCAGGTACAGCTCGATGGGCCCCGGCTACGGCCGGGGCCCATCGCGCTTCCGCGCTCCGAGCTTCCGCGCTCCGAGCTTCCGCGCTCCGAGCTTCCGCGCTCCGAGCTTCCGCGCTCCGAGCTTCCGCGCTCCGAGCTTCCGCGCTCCGAGCTTCCGCGCTCCGCGCCGCTTGTGCGTTGATCAAGGAGTTTGCGTCACCCGCCGCTCACATCCTGACGCAACTCCTTGATCAACGGAGCGGGGGCGGCCGGTTCCAGTGGTGATCATGAAGTTGGCGGCGGTGTTGATTCTGGCGGGGTCAAGGGGTGAGTGCAATCGTTAGGGTGCGATGAGTTGTGCGAGGCGTTGGGCTGGTGTGTTCCAGTTCAGGGTTTCGCGGGGTCGGGTGTTGAGTTCGTGGGCGATGTCGTCGAGCCCGTTCTGGTCGATGGTGCGGAAGTCGTAGCTGCTTTTGGGGAAGTACTGGCGGAGGAGGCCGTTGGTGTTCTCGTTGGTGCCGCGTTGCCAGGGGCTGTGGGGGTCGCAGAAGTAGACCGGGCAGCCGGTGGCGATGGTGAAGTGCGGGTGGGTGGCCATTTCGGTGCCCTGGTCCCAGGTCAGGGAGCGGCGTAGGTGCGCGGGCATGCGGGTGGCCAGGTCGGTGAGGACGCCGATGACGGCTTCGCTGTCGCGGCCCTGGGGCAGGGCGCCGAGCATCACGTAGCGGGTGGCTCGTTCCACCAGGGTCACGATCGCTGAGGCGCCGGCCTTGCCGATGACCAGGTCACCTTCCCAGTGCCCGGGCACTGCCCGGTCGGTGGCCTCGGCCGGCCGGTTGCTGATGTGCAGGTCCCCGATCCAGGGCCGCCGGCTGCGGGCGGCGCCCGCGGCACGCGACTGCCGGCGCCGCTGGGTGCGTCCCGACCGTAGCGCCACCTGCCGGGTCAACTCGGCTCGCAGGCCGCCCCGCGACTGCACGTAGATCGCCTGGTAGATCGTCTCGTGGGACACCTGCAACTCCGGCCGGTCGGCGAACGTGGCCCGCAACCACGCGGCGATCTGTTTCGGAGACCACCTCCGGGCCAGTTTCCCCGCCACCACCCGCCGCAGCCGCGTACCCACCGCAAGCTTGCCCTGCTGCGGCCGACGCCTGGCCGCGTCAGCCCGCCGCTGCGCCCACTGCGCCTGATACCCCCACCGATACGGGCGACGAGCCCGCCCAGGCGGCAACGACCGCCCGAGCGGATTCTTCGTCCCGTGCCGCGCACTGTGGTGACGCGCCACCTCCCGCGACACCGTGCACACCGGCACCCCGAGCAGCCCCGCGATCTGCGAGATCGTCCTCCCCGAACCCCACAGATGCTCCAACACCTGCCGATGCCCGAACGTCAACACACCCGGCCTCGCCACCAGCACCTCCAGCCCAACCAAGATCAGTTGCACTGAAGCTTAGAAACTGCCTCTCGGATTCCGCCGCCAACCTCATGATCGGCGCGCTCAGGCCTGCTCAGGCGCGCTCAGGCCTGCTCAGGTCGGCAGTGCTCAGAGGACGTTTAGGACCAGGCAGAACCAGTTGCCCCGGTGGCGCTCCAGGCGCACGGCGACCGCCCAACTGGCGCCGCCGACGCCGACGAACACGGCGGTGGCCTCGACCGCGCCCGCCCGGGGCTCGCAGACCCGCAGACGGCGCAGGTGCAGGGCCGGCCGGGCGGTGCGGCGGCGGACCGGGGTCACCCGGCGCGCCGCCCGGGTCAGCTCGACCGACACCGCGCCGACGGCCTCGGGCAGGCAGAGCGGCCGTAGCTGCCCGGGCGGCCGGAAGCCGTTGACGATCTCCAGGAAGGTGCGGATGAACCGGTGCGCCGCCCGCGCGGCCTCGGGCGTGGCGGCGGGCCCGCCGGGCACCGCCTGAAACGCGGCCTCGGGCGTGGCAGCGGGCCCGCCGGGCACCGCCTGACCGTGGTGCCGCGGTCCAACCGCGCCGCGGGGGGAGCCGGCAGCGGGTGACGTGCCGGGGAAGCCGGTAGTGGGCGGGGTGCCGCCGGGGGAACCGGTAGTGGGCGGGGTGCCGCCGGGGGAGCCGGTAGGGGACGAGGTGCCGCCGGGTAAGCCGGTAGTAGGTGAGGCGCCGCCGCCGGCGGAACCGGTTGCGGGTGGGGCGGTGCGGGCACCCGGCGGGCCGACGGCGGACCAGCGGGGCCAGCCGGGAGCGCGGTCGGGTGCCCGGTTGGCGGGCCGGTCGGGCTCCCGCCAGCGGGGGTCGACCAGGTCGAGAGCGAGTTGGCCGGCATGGCTCCAGGCGGGCTCGTCGTCGGTGCAGGGCGGGTCGAGCGGCGGGGCGGGCCGGAGGCGGACCGGTGGACGCGGTGCCCGGGGACGGCGGGTGTCAACCATGTCAGCCCTCGAATCCTTGCGTTTGCCTTTGTTTGCCTGCGACAGATGCTCATTTTCGGGCACGACAACTGCGCGAGTCAATGGCCCACGGTCAGCGTAAGGTCACTCCATGTCGCGCTCACCAAGCGGATTTCCGCGTACCCACTCGGCGGTCTCGGCGTACTTGCGCTCGATGTACTCCTCCAGACGCGCGCGCTCGACCCGCCACTGACCCCGGCCGCCGATCTTGATGGCGGGCAGCTCGCCGCTGCGCACCATGTGGTAGACCTGCGAGTCCGACACGTTCAGCTCGGCAGCGACGTCGGACAGCAGCAGGAACCTCGACTCCACGGTGACTCCCGGGGTTGGTTTCGTTTGCCTCAGTTTGCCACCAGCCGGTGACACCTCCCAGGCCCACTTCGGCGGACACACCGGCGGAACGCTTCTCCTTCCGCGGGGGTCGGTGTATGACGGTCACGGCGTACGGCATGATCGGCGCCCGGAGCCGGCACCCGCCGGCGCGTGGCGGAGAGTGCGGGGAGAGACCGGTGACCGACGAGCTTGTCCGGGTGTACCTGCCGGCGACCGTTCCGATGCTCGCCCGGCTGCGCGACGAGGGCCTGAGCGTCGAGGCGGCGCACGCGGTCACCCCGGAGCTGCGCGAGTGGTACGCCGAGGGTGACGAGGAGGAGTTGGAGTACGTGGCCTTCACCCGGGCCGCCCAGGACGCGCTGCTCCTGCTGCGGGGCGATCCCGCCGCGTCCCGTCGGCGGGTGGTGGTCTCGGCCGACCTGCCTACCCGGGCGATCGGCCGCAACGGCGGCGAACTGGGTTCCAGCGTGGTGCGTCCGGCCGGGCCGGTCTCGGTGACGTCCGTCGCCGCGATCCACGTGGACGGCGCGGAGGCGGCCGAGGACGTGGCCGCCGCCGTCGAGGTGGTGGCCGAGGCGCAGGCCGGTGACCCGGACGCCCAGTTCACCGTGGACGGCGTCGAGGACCACGAGTTGGAGTGGTACGACGTGACCGAGCTGGACCTGCTGCTGCGCGAGGTCGGCTGAGGCGGACGCCGGGACTCAGGCGGCCGGCTCGTCCTCGTCCTCGTCGGTGACGGCGCGTGGCCCGAGCGTGCGCCCGAAGGCGATGAGCGTGGTGAGCGCGCCCACGAAGAGCACCCAGATCCCGTTGTCCACCCGGGAGGTGCCGAGGGCGGTCTGCGCCACCTGGTCGGCCTCGCTGAGCGCGGCGGCCAGGTCGAGCAGACCGCGCCCACCGACGCGGATGATCACCTCCGTGAGCAGCAGGAGCAGGCCGGCTCCGGCGCCGGCCACCAGATACGCCGGCCAGCGCAGCGGCGACGCGGCACCGTCCCGGCGTTCCGCCCGGCGGTGCGACCAGGCGAGGTAGAGGTAGGCCACCAGGCCGGCGAGCAACCCGGCGAGCAGCGACTCCGTCCGGGACACCCACTTGGCGGCGTCGAGCACCGACTGCTGGGTGTCGCCGGCTCCGAAGAGCTCGGAGAGCGGGTCCCGGGCCCGGCTGAACACCACCACGAAGACCTGCGCGGCGAGCGTGGCGGCGGCGAGACCGGCCACCACCCGCGCCTGGCGCGCGCCGGCCATCGCCCCGCCGATGATCGCGGCCGCCGCCGTGGTGCCGGCGATCGTGTTGGTGGTGGCGTTGTCGGCGTACGTCAGGTTGATCGCCACCGCGGCGGCGAGCCCGGCGAGCAGGCCGGCGCCGACGGTGGCCAGGAAACGCAGCGAGACCCGGCCCAACCGGTTGGTGGCCGCCAGGGCGATCGCGGCGCCGGTGACGAGCGCCGCGGTGATCACGCCGGGGAGCGCGTACGCGGAGAGGCTGATCGCGGTGACCCCGGCCGCGGTCGAGGTGATCGCCTCCCGGGTGGACCAGAGCATGGCCGCCAGCCAGGCGATCGACAGCAGGGCCAGCGGCAACGCGGCCGGCGCGTACTCCGGTCGGCCGACCGACGGCGCGCCCTCGGCCACGGCCTGGTCGCCGTCGGCGGGCGCCGCGACGGCCTCGGGCTGGTCCGGCTCCGCGGCCGTGGAGCTGCCGGGCTGGTTGCTCATCGTCTCCCTTTCGACGGACGCCGGATCTCCCCGCGCCGGGCCGGGCAGGTCACCGGCCACCCAGCGTACGCGGCGCGGCGCGCTCACCCGGGCTGGCGGCCCACCCGCGGCCGCGCCGGGCAGGTGGCAGCAGGGTGCCGAAGGATCGCTCGTCGGGTGGGCCTGTCGCCGATGTTTCGTCGGTCGTGAAGCGGCCCAGCCGAGGGTCCGGAGACGGGGGTGGCGTCTGCCGTGCGGTGCCGAGCCCGCGGCGCGCGGGCCGCGTGAAACAATTGGCGCAGGTCCCGCCGCCGCGACCGGTCCGCCGCGCGGTGTCCGGGCACCCGGCCGCCCGGTCGGTGCCCGCGGGTCCGGTTTCGCCATCGCCGTCGAGATCGCACAGGAGCCTGTGATGGACGCCGTGTTCTCCGTCCCCGAGCCGCGCAACGAGCCGGTACACACCTACGAGCCCGGCAGCGCCGACCGGGAGCGGCTCCAACGGCGGCTGGCCGAGTTGGCCGCCGAGCGGATCGAGCTGCCGATGACCATCGCCGGCGAGCAGCGGATGGCCGGTGGCGCGTCGATCGACGTGGTTCAGCCGCACAAGCACGCCCACGTGCTCGGCGTCACCGGACACGCCACCCACGACGACGCCCGCGCCGCGGTCGCGGCGGCCAAGGACGCCGCGGCGATGTGGCGGGCGCTGCCCTTCGAGGAGCGGGCCGCGATCTTCCTGCGCGCCGCCGACCTGCTCTCCGGCCCCTGGCGGGACACGCTCAACGCGGCGACCATGCTCGGCCAGTCCAAGACCGCGGTCCAGGCCGAGATCGACGCCGCCTGCGAGTTGATCGACTTCCTCCGGTTCAACGTCCACTTCGCCCGCCGGCTCCTGGCCGAGCAGCCGCTGTCCTCGCCGGGCGTGTGGAACCGCTTCGACCACCGGCCGCTGGAGGGCTTCGTCTACGCGGTCACCCCGTTCAACTTCACCGCGATCGCCGGCAACCTGCCGTCCGCGCCGGCCCTGCTCGGCAACACCGTGGTCTGGAAGCCGGGCCCGACCCAGCAGTTCGCCGCGCACTTCACCATGCGACTGTTCGAGGCCGCCGGCCTGCCCCCCGGCGTGATCAACATGGTCACCGGGCGCGGCGAGGAGGTCTCCGACGTCGTGCTCGCCGACCCGGACCTGGCCGGCATCCACTTCACCGGCTCCACGAAGGTCTTCCAACAGCTCTGGCGGACCGTCGGCGACAACATCGCCCGCTACCGGGGCTATCCCCGGCTGGTCGGCGAGACCGGCGGCAAGGACTTCGTGGTCGCGCACTCGAGCGCCGACGTGGACGCGCTGCACACCGCGCTGCTGCGGGGCGCCTACGAATACCAGGGGCAGAAGTGCTCGGCCGCCTCGCGGGCGTACGTCCCGCGGTCGATCTGGGAGGGTGGGCTGCGGGACCGGCTCGCCGCGTCCGCGGACGCGCTCACCTACGGCGACGTGACCGACTTCAGCAACTTCGGCGGCGCGGTGATCGACGACCGGGCGTTCGGCCGGCACACCGCCGCGCTGGAGCTGATCAGGGGCGACGGCAGCTGCCGCGTCCTGGCCGGTGGCACCGCCGACGACTCGGTCGGCTGGTTCGTCCGGCCCACGCTCTTCGAGTGCTCGGACGCCGCGCACGAGACGTTCACCACCGAATACTTCGGCCCGATCCTCGGCGTGCACGTCTTCGACGACGCCCGGTTCGACGAGGCGGTCGCCCAGGCCGAGTCGATCGCGCCGTACGCGCTGACCGGGTCGATCTTCGCGACCGACCGCCGGGTGGTCGACCAGGTGGCGGAGAGGATGCGGTACGCGGCCGGCAACTTCTACATCAACGACAAGCCGACCGGCGCGGTGGTCGGGCAGCAGCCGTTCGGCGGCGCCCGGGCCAGCGGCACCAACGACAAGGCGGGCTCCTGGCACAACCTGGTCCGCTGGACGTCGCCGCGGACGATCAAGGAGACGTTCGTGCCGCCCACTGACCACACCTACCCCCACATGGGCTGAGATGTTAGGCGGGGGCCCTTCTTAACAGACGTCTGTTAAGAAGGGCCCCCGCCTAACCTCTGTCGTCGGTGCACGGTGCACTTCGGACCGCCTGGGAGTGGCGAAAACGGCAAAACGTGGACGCAGGAGTCGACAAAGTGGCAGCTTAGAGGGCATGGCGGAATCCGGAGTCAACCCGACGGCGGCAGCCCTGCTCGGTCTGCTGCACGACGGCCCGATGACTGGCGGCCAGTTGATGGCCGCTGCCGAGCGCCGGCTGGCGCCGTACTGGTCGATGACCCGCAGCCAGGTCTACCGGGAGCTTCCGGTCCTGGCCGAGAAGGGTCTGGTGCGGCTCGGCAAGCCCGGGCCGCGGATGAGCCAGCCGTACGCGCTCACGGCGGCCGGGAAACGGACATTCTCCCGCTGGTTGGCGGAGAATCCCGGCAAGGACACCATCCGCAACCCGATCGCGTTGCGGATGGCGTTCGGCAGCCTGCACTCGTCCAGCCAGCTCAAGAACCTGTACGTCTCGGCGAACGAATACCACACCGAGGCGCTGGCGGCGGTGCGGGAGCAGGTCAAGAACGCGAAGAAGGAGGGCGACAACTACGACGCCAGCGCGCTGGAGTTCGCCGTCGCGTACCACCGGGCGGCGCTGTCCTGGCTGAAGACCGCGCCGGCCGGCTGACCACCTGCGACAAGTCGCCGGACGTACGCAGTAGTCTTGTCTGTCGTGACCGCTGCCGATTACGCCGAACAGCTCAAGGAACTCGACGCCACGCTGCGCAACATCGAGGCCGTGCTCGACCTCGACAAGCTGCGCGAGCAGAAGGCCCGCCTGGAGCAGGAGGCCTCCGCGCCCGACCTGTGGGACGACCAGGCCAAGGCGCAGCAGGTGACGTCGCAGCTGTCGTACGTCAACGGCGAGATCAACAAGCTGGGCGACCTGCGCTCCCGGCTCGACGACGCCGGGGTGCTGCTGGAGCTCGCCCAGGCGGAGTCCGACCCGGGCGCGCTGACCGAGGTCGAGTCGGAGATCACCGGGCTGACCAAGGCCATCCAGGAGATGGAGGTCCGCACGCTGCTCTCCGGCGAGTACGACTCCCGGGAGGCGCTCGTCGCCATCCGGGCCGGCGCCGGTGGCGTGGACGCCGCGGACTTCGCCGAGATGCTGCTGCGGATGTACCTGCGGTGGGCGGAGCGTCACGGCTACCCCACGGAGGTCTACGAGACCTCGTACGCCGAGGAGGCGGGCCTGAAGTCGGCCACCTTCACGGTGAAGGTGCCCTACGCCTTCGGCACGCTCAGCGTGGAGTCCGGCACCCACCGGCTGGTGCGGATCAGCCCGTTCGACAACCAGGGCCGCCGGCAGACCAGTTTCGCCGGCGTCGAGGTGCTGCCGGTGGTGGAGCAGACCGACCACATCGACATTCCCGAGAACGAGATGCGGATCGACGTCTACCGGTCCTCCGGGCCGGGTGGGCAGAGCGTCAACACCACCGACTCGGCGGTCCGGATCACCCACATCCCGACCGGCATCGTGGTCACCTGCCAGAACGAGAAGTCCCAGCTCCAGAACAAGGCGTCCGCGCTGCGGGTGCTCCAGGCCCGGCTGCTGGAGCGCAAGCGGCAGGAGGAGCAGGCCAAGATGGCCGGCCTGAAGACCGACGCCGCCGGCTCGTGGGGCGACCAGATGCGGTCGTACGTGCTGCATCCTTATCAGATGGTGAAGGATCTGCGTACCGAGCAGGAGACGGGCAATCCGTCCTCGGTCTTCGACGGTGAGCTGGACAGTTTCATCGAGGCGGGTATCCGCTGGCGGAAGCAGCAGCAGCTCAGTGCTGACGGTGCGTGATCGAGGCCGGACGGAGTGCGTCATCGATCTCGGTCTGACCCGGTAAATCGATGACGCGCGCCGCAACTGGGGGGCGTGGGGCTTGGCTCTGCGGTTACACCGCGTAGACTCTCGACCCGTGATTCAGCTTGAGCAAGTGACGAAGACGTACCCGAAGGCGTCCCGGCCTTCGCTCGACAACGTGTCCGTCTCGATCGAGAAGGGCGAGTTCGTCTTCTTCATCGGTCCATCCGGCTCCGGCAAGTCCACCATCATCAAGTTGCTGCTGCACGAGGTGACGCCCAACAAGGGCCGCGTCGTCGTCAACGGCAAGGACGTCACGTCGATGCGTTCGTGGAAGCGCCCCCACTTCCGGCGTTCGATCGGCTGCGTCTTCCAGGACTTCCGGTTGCTGCCGAACCGCACCGCGTACGAGAACGTGGCGTTCGCGCTCGAGGTGATCGGCAAGACGAAGGCGGTGGCCCGTCGGGTCGTGCCGGAGGTGCTGGAACTGGTCGGTCTCGGCGGCAAGGAGCACCGCTACCCGCACGAGCTCTCCGGTGGTGAGCAGCAGCGCGTCGCGGTGGCGCGGGCGTTCGTGAACCGGCCGCTCATCCTGCTGGCCGACGAGCCGACCGGAAACCTGGACCCGGACACCTCGATCGAGATCATGCGCCTGCTGGACCGGATCAACCGCACCGGCACGACCGTCGTGATGGTCACGCACGACTCCAACATCGTGAACCAGATGCGGCGCCGGGTGATCGAGATCGAGAGTGGCCGCATCGTGCGCGACCAGGCCCGCGGCGTCTACGGCTGAGCCGACCAGGCGACCCGTTGATCCCGACGACGAACACCTCACGCCGGAGAGCCGGAGGAATATCCCGATGCGGATGAAGTACGTCCTGTCCGAGGTACTGGTCGGACTGTGGCGCAACGTCACCATGACGATCGCCATGATCATCACCATGGCGGTGTCGCTGTTCATGCTGGGCGGCAGCGGCCTTCTCTACCAGAAGGTCGGCGACATGAAGGATCTCTACTACGAGAACGTCCAGGTCTCGATCTTCCTGAAGACCGACGTCCAGGAGCAGCAGCGCGCCGACCTGGAATCCAAGCTCAACGCCGACCCGCTGGTCAAGGACGTCACATACGTCAACAAGGACGAGGCGTACAAGCGCTTCCAGCAGATGTACGCCGACGCGCCGGACCTGGTGAACGCCGTCAAGCCCGACCAGCTCCCGGAGTCGTTCCGGCTCACGCTCAACGACCCGCAGCAGTACAAGCAGATCTACGACCAGTACAAGACCGCCGAGGGCATCGACACGATCGTCGACCAGAGCAAGCTGCTCGACAAGGTCTTCGGTGTGCTCACCGGCATCCAGAACGGCGCGCTGGCGCTGGCGATCGTGATGGCCGCCGCCGCGCTGCTGCTGGTGGCGAACACGATCCAGGTGGCCGCGTACAGCAAGCGGCGTGAGGTCGCGGTCATGAAGCTGGTCGGCGCGTCCAACTGGTTCATCCAGGCGCCGTTCGTGCTGGAGGCGGTGGTGGCCGGTCTGATCGGCTCCATCCTCGGCCTGGTCGCGCTGATCGGCGTGAAGACGCTGGCGGCGGGCAGTTCGATGGCGGCCCTGGAGGGGCTGATCACCCCGATCTCCTGGTCCGAGATCTTCCTGACCTTCCCGCTGATGGCCGCCGTCGGTGGCCTGGTCAGCGCCATCACCGCGTGGGTCACGCTCCGCTTCTACCTGCGGGTCTAGTTGCCCGTACGGCTCTCCGCGGGCCCTCCCGCGCCGGAATAAACGGCGCGGGAGGGCTCTTGTGGTTCCGGTAGCATGATCTTCGCTCGCCGGTCGTCCGCCGGCGAGTCGATCGGAGAAGGGGGTGGCGCCGGTGCCACGGGAAAAGGGGCGGAAGGTGGTCGCCTCCAACAAGAAGGCGCGTCACGACTACGCCATCCTCGACACGTACGAGGCGGGCATGGCGTTGACCGGCACCGAGGTCAAGTCGCTGCGGGCCGGGCGGGCGTCGCTCGTCGACGCGTTCGCCCAGGAGCGCGACGGCGAGCTCTACCTGCACGGCATGCACGTCCCGGAGTACGCCCAGGGCACCTGGACCAACCACGAGCCCCGGCGCACCCGCAAGCTCCTGCTCAACCGGCTGGAGATCAACCGGCTGCTGGGCAAGCTCAAGGAGAGCGGTCTCACGCTGGTGCCGTTGCAGGTCTACTTCTCCGACGGCTGGGCGAAGGTGGAGATCGGCCTGGCCCGGGGTAAGAAGTCGTACGACAAGCGGCAGGACCTCGCCAAGCGGGACGCCGACCGGGAGATCGCCCGGGCGGCGGGCCGGCGCGGCAAGGGGATGGATGACTGAAAAGTCCGGTTCGTCCGGTTGCCGGCTCGGTGGGCCGGCCTCGGGATGAATTCGGTTGCGGCAGGCGTTAGGCTTGGTGGTGCTGCCGACAGGGGCAGCCCGTCGAGGGGGTGACTGGTTTCGACTTCGTACGCAGCGACAGGGGAAGCGAGCCGAGGAAGCCGACGTCGTCTCGAGAATCGGTCGTCGGAAACCAATAAGCGCCAAGAACAATCGCGCTGACTTCGCTCTCGCCGCCTGAGGCGAGTAGCAAGTCTGTCGGCCTGGGAGCGCCTTCGACCCAGTTAGCCGGCATCAGCTAGAAGGCTGGCCAATCGGACCCGGTCGCGGGGTCCGTGCGGCGAGATCAATCAGCGACTGGGCCCGTCACACCAACTTGCTCGCGTGAGCGGTGGGGCCGAGTAGAGGCATAGCGAGCTGCGCTCGGAGAAGCCCTGACAAACCGGCGAAGGACCCGGGTTCGATTCCCGGCACCTCCACCACCCTGTGCGCCCCGGTCCGGTTGGACCGGGGCGCACAGTCATTCCCACCTCACCCCTCCGCTGTCCCCGCGCTTTCACGGAAAGAGTGCCGTGGGGTGGGTGGGGAACCGGGGCGGGGGGTGGGGCGTCCAATCCGCATGCGCCGATCTGTCGCCCTGCTCGGGCTTCCGCTGCTGGTCCTCTCCGGTTGCGCCGCGCCCGGCGCCGGCACCGCGCCGCCCGCCGGCCCGGACCAGCCCGCCGCCTTCACCCAACGCGCCGAGGAGGTGGCCGGACGCTGGCAGCCGGGGCAGCAGTGGCACGACGGGTACGTCCCCCTCCAGGACGCCACCGTGCTCACCGGCGATCCGGGCTTCACCGGCGACACGAAGGTGGCGTTCCACGCCGGCTGGTACCGGGACCAGGTGAAGATGCCGGCCGCCGTCCCGCCGGACGGGGTGATCCGGTTCGCCGACGGCGAGCTGCGGGTGCCGCTGGTCAGCGCCGCCGACGCGTACGCCGAACTGGACCAGGGGGATCCGCCGCCGTGCGACGGGCGGCCCGCTGGACCGCGGATGTCCCGGCCCGGATCGCCGGAGCCGGGCGGGCCGACCGTCGAGCCCGGTCCGGAGGGCCCGGTGTCGACCAGCGCGCCGACGCCCTGCGTCCCGCTCACCGTGACCGCGGCGCGGCTGGGCAGCGCGCCGGTGTGGACCAGCCGGGGCCGGGCCGAGGTGCCGGCGTGGCTGTTCACCGTGGACGAGATGGCCGTACCGGTGGCTCGGCTCGCGGTCGCGCCGCGCGCGGTGGGCGCGGTGCCGAGCGGCGCGGCGGACGGCAAGCCGCTGCCGGGCGGCCTGGTCGCCGCGGAGGGGCTGCGGGCGGTGGCGGGCGACCGCCTCGACTACATCGTCGGTGTCGGCGCCTGCGACAGCGAGCCCACCCCGCTGGTGCTGGAACGACCGGACGTGGTGGTGGTCGGCGCCTCGGTGGTCCGGCCCACCGGTGTCTGCACCCTGCAGCTGAAGATGGCACCGGTGAGCGTCACGCTCGACGCCCCGCTCGGCGACCGCACCGTGCTCGACGTCGGCAGCGGCCTCCCGCTGACCGTCCGCCCCGGCTGAGCCGACCAGGCCGGGCTGCCCGGCTGAACCGACCAGGCCGGGCTGCCCGGCTGAGCCGACCAGGCCGGGCTGCCCGGCTGAGCCGACCGGGCCGGGCCGCCCCGGCTGAGCCGCATCCGGCTGGACCGCCCCGGGCCGGGTCACAGGATCCGGGGGACCTCGGTGCTGATCGGTGCCGCCAGCACCGTGGGCCGGTCCGCGGCCAGCGCGTCGGCGAGCGCCGCGCCCAGCCGGTCCGGTGACACCACCTCGGCGGCGCAGCCGTAGCCGCGTGCCACCGCGGTCACGTCCAGCCCGGGCAGGTCCAGCGCCGGCACGCCCGGCGTGTGCTTCAGCTCGGCGAACGCCTTGAGGATCGCGTACTGCTGGTTCACCGGGACCACGACGGGCAGCGGCAACCGCAGCCGCGCCGCGGTCCACAGCGCCTGCACCGAGTAGTGGAAGGAGCCGTCGCCGATCACCGCGACCACCGGCCGACCGCGCCCGGTGTCCCGCTCGGCGAGCGCCAGGCCCACCGCCGCCGGCAACCCGAAGCCCAGGCCGCCGCTGGCCATCGTGAAGTACGAACGCGGCCGGTCGATCCGCAGCCGGCGGCGCAACGCGGACAGGTTGGACGGTGACTCCTGCACCAGCACCCCGTCCGCCGGCCAGGCGGCGGCGAGCGCCCCGAAGAGCGTGTCCGCGCCGGGCGGGTCCGTCAGCTCCGGCTCCGGCGGAGGCTCGCGGGGCGGCGGCGTGGGTCGGTCGCTCGGCGGCAGCAGCTCCCGCAGCGCGGCCATGGTCAGCCCGGCGTCACCGAGCAGGCTCTCCCCGACCGGCGCCCGGCCCGCCTCGTCGGGGTCGTCGGTGACGTGCAGCAGCCGGGTGCCCTCGGGTAGAAAGTCGCCCGGCACGTGCGGGTAGTAGCGGAACACCGGCGCGCCGACCACGAGCACGGTGTCGTGTCCGCGCAGCGCCTCCGACAGCGGCCCGATCGCGTACGGCAGGACGCCGCGGAACAGCGGGTGGCGCTCGGGGAAGACGGCCCGCTCCGGCGCCGGGGCGGCCCACACCGGTGCGGCCAACCGCTCGGCCAGCGCGACGGCCGCCGGCCATGCGCCGGCCCGGTCCACGGCAGCGCCGAGCACCAGCGCCGGGGCGCGGGAAGCGGCGAGCGCGGTGGCGAAGCCGCGCAGCCGGTCCGGGTCCGGCCCGAACCGGGTGGCGACGGTACGCACCTGCGGCGGCGGGCCGGCGACGCGGTCCCAGTCGTCCATCGGCAGGGAGAGGAAGACCGGCCCGGCGGGCGGCTGCACCGCCGTGGCGTACGCCCGCATGAAGGCCGCCGGGATGTCCTGCGCGCGGGTCGGCTCGTGGGCCCACTTGACGTACGGCTGGGGCAGCTCGACCGCCCGGGGGCTGGCCAGGCGGGGCTCGATCAGCAGCATCTCGCGGGTCTGCTGGCCGGCGCTGACGATCAGCGGGGTCCGGTTGTGCCAGGCGGTGACGAGGTTGCCCATGCCGTTGCCGACGCCCGGCGCGGTGTGCAGGTTGACGTGTGCGGGTCGGCCGGTGCCCTGCGCGTAGCCGTCGGCCATGGCGACCGCCGACGCCTCCTGAAGCGCGTGCACGTAGCGGAAGTCGCTCGGGAAGTCGGCGAGGAACGGCTCCTCGGTCGAGCCGGGGTTGCCGAAGACGGTGGTCAGCCCGAGCGCGCGCAGCAGGTCGTGGGTGGCCTCGCGCACCGTCGCCATCGCCGGCTGCCTCCGTCCCGGGCCGCGGTGCCGGAGACGGCTCGGTGCGCCGGCCCCCGACCCACCGAATCTAGCGGGCCGAGGCGGACTTTTCGGGCGCTTCGCTCACGGCAGGGGGAACGGCAGCGTGATGCCGTCCAACGCGGCGTCGCAGCGGCAGTCCCGCTCGGTGGGCAGCGCGGCGACCGCGTCGAGCAGCAGCCCGCGCAGCCGGTCGGTGTTCTCGGCGAAGACGCCGAACACCTCCTCCTGGGTGACCTCCTCGCCCGCCTCGACACCCGCGTCCAGGTCGGTGACGAGCGCGATCGAGGTGTAACAGAGCGCCAACTCGCGGGCGAGCACCGCCTCCGGGTGCCCGGTCATGTTGACGACCGTGCCGCCGATCGAGGCGAACCAGCGCGACTCCGCCCGGGTCGAGAAGCGCGGCCCCTCGACCACCACCACCGTCCCGCCGTCCACCGCCGGCACGCCCCGGCCGGCCGCCGCCGACAGCAGCGTCCGCCGCCCGGCCGGGCAGTACGGGTCGGCGAAGGACACGTGCACCGCGCCCCGGTCGTAGTAGGTCTGCGCCCGCCCGCTGGTGCGGTCGATCAACTGGTCCGGCACCACGAACGTGCCCGGCCCCAACTCCGGCCGGAGACCGCCGACCGCGCACGGCGCCAGCACCTGGCGTACGCCGAGGGCGCGCAACGCCCAGAGGTTGGCCCGGTAGGGGATCCGGTGCGGCGGATACCTGTGGTCGCGGCCGTGTCGCGGCAGGAACGCCACCCGTCGCCCGCCCACCTCGGCGACCGTGATCGGATCCGACGGCGCGCCGTACGGAGTGTCCACCACGTGCTCCACGCCGTCGAGCAGGGCGTAGAGACCCGACCCACCGATCACCGCCAGTTCGGCCTCCGTCGCCATCCGATCCTCCCTCGATCCGTTGCGATCACCCGCCGGTCAGACCTTAGCCAGCGGGCGGGACGCAAGCTATGGTGCGAGACATGGCGTTGACAGCGTGGACGGTCGACGGCGTCAGGCCCGCACGGGCGCACGGCTGACGGGTGTCGGACATGCAGGGTGAGGGGCAGGCGATCGGTGGCCGAGCCATGGAGTCGATGACCGGACGGCTGCTGGTCGCGACCCCCGTGCTTAAGGACCCGAACTTCGACCGTACGGTCGTGCTTCTGGTCGCGCACGAGCCCGGCGGCGCCCTCGGCGTGGTCCTCAACCGGGCCACCGAGGTCGCGGTGGCCGACGTCCTCGGCGACTGGAGCGACCTGGCGCGCGACCCCGCGGTGCTCTTCGAGGGCGGCCCGGTGCAGCCCGACTCCGCCATCTGCCTGGCCCGGATGCGCCACCCGGTCAAACCGGTCCGGGGCTTCCACCGAGTCTCCGGCGCGGTCGGCACCATCGACCTCTCGGTCGACCCGGAGAAGCTGCGGGACGCCGTCGGTGGGATCCGGGTGTTCGCCGGCTACTCCGGCTGGGGTGCCGGGCAGTTGGAGCGGGAGATCGAGGAAGGGTCCTGGTTCGTGCTTGACGCGCTCCCCGGCGACGCCTTCGTCGACCGGCCGGATGATCTCTGGCCGATGGTGCTGCGCCGGCAGGGCGGCATGATGGCGGCGGTGGCCCACTTCCCGCCGGACGTGGCGCTCAACTGACCCGTCGCGGAGGACCCCCGCCAGATGACCATGCCGAGCGGCGTGTGTATAGTTCTTCCCGTGCCCGGGCGACCGGGCCGACCGCAGGGGGCCGTGGCGCAGCTGGTAGCGCACCACACTGGCAGTGTGGGGGTCAGGGGTTCGAGTCCCCTCGGCTCCACCCGAAACCGCAGGTCAGCGGCATTTTCAAGCGATGCTTGTGAATGTCGCTGGCTTTGCGTCTCACATCGTCTCACGACGTGGAGGCTGTTGGTCTCCTGGAGAGGGCCTGCTCCAACGGTCGGAGCATGGCCAGGGCAGCCCAAACCCTGCTCTCTTCGGAGTGTTTTCCCTGGTGGTAGTGGCTGTGTCAGCCTGTTGGCCCGCCCGGCTCGTCGAAGTTCGCAGGGCCCGAGACCGTCGGCGGGGCGCCGCACCACATCGAATGTGTTCTGGTGTGGCAACGGGCCTGGGTAGTCGTGAGACCTCCTGCGATGAGACCGGCCTCGGCCGTTGCTGGCCGGCGTCCTGCTCGGCGACGCCCTCTGACAGCTGAAGTCGACGACGCGCGGGAGTCGGTTGCCGCGAGTAGCGCGGAGAGGCTTGGTAGGGGGTCGAGGACCCTGGCTACCGATGTGGCCGGGGTCTTCTGCTGCGTCTAACCAAGGCACCAGGAAGGCGCCCCTGTGTGACTGTGTTACGGTATCGTCATACACGATGGGAGGTTGGCATGGCTGTGCTGAATATTCGAGTGGACGATCGAGTCCGTGATCAGCTCAAGGAGATGGCGGACGACGAGGGCGTGACCCTCAGCGAGTTCGTCCGCGACCTGCTCATGGAGGCCGTCGTGCCCGTTTACGAGCGGGAGGGCAAGCACGGCGACGAGCCCGCACCGGAAAGCATGCGGATCGTGGACCGGCAGGTGCTCTCCCTTCTGCACCGGATCCTCGGCCGCGTGCTACCGGAGGACGCCAACGACGTGGACGGTGACCTCGCCTACCAGCTGATGCGGGCGCGCATCCTTGAGGCTGGCTTTACCGGCGAGTACTGGTACGAGGTGGCAGGCTTCAACACGGAGCTGTCGAAGCGGGACTGCGGGCGGGTGTCGGACATTCTCCAGATGTTCCGCATCATCACCTACAGCATCGACCATCTCTCGAAGGAGGGGACGCCCGTCAACGACGAGCTGGCGTTCGAACTCGAGTTCCGGGGGTTCGATCACAACGATGCGCTGGAAGGGCACATGGCGAGCTACGTCGACTTCCTGATGCGCGATGACCGTTGGACGGAACTCAAGCCCCAGTTGGAGCGCAACGACAACGGGAACTCGCATTCGCGCGTGCTCGACACGTACCTGCGGATGCTGTCCGAGTTTCGTCGCATCATGGACGGCCGCGAGCGGGGGTTCGGTCGTCCGGACTACCTGCTGTCGCTCAAGGAGTTGGAGCAGATTGCCGCGGCGCGCATCCACCCGTCCAACCGTCGCCAGGCGCAGAGCTGACCGGCACGATGCAACGTGCTGAGCGCCAGCGTGCCGGCGTCACTCTGCGTCCAACTACGCCGATCGAGGCATGGACCGATCCTCTGCCGCAGCTCCGACACGGAGGTCGATGACGCGCGGGGGTCAGGCTGCGGGGAGCAGCGCGGTGATGGTTCCCGTCGCTAGGTCGTCGACCTGAGTAGTGACGGCGTCGTCCAAGGGTGTGCCCACGGATGCGAGATATGCCAGCAAGGATCCGCGCACGACCGAACGGACATCGCCCGCGCCGACGTCGACGCCGGCGTCCCGCAGAGCGGCCAGCTCCTTCTGCGCGGTGGCGAGCGCTTCCTCGATCGAGCGGTTCGGGTTGGTCGCGCCGTCGACGGCCCGACGGCAGACCATCACGCTGTCCAGGTTCGAGGGCTCCCGCGTGCCGGCCTTGACGATGCTCGTCGTCATCTCGCCCTTGACCGGCTGGACGGCGGTCACCACGAAGCCGGCCCGCCGCAGCGACTCGACCACCTGGACCCATCCGCTGATACGGGCCTGGTGGAAGGTGAAGGCCAGCAGTCCGCCAGGCTTCAGGACCCGGGCGCACTCCGCCCAGACGGCCTCGATCGCCTTGCCGAACTCGGCCGGGTCCGCGTGCTGGACCTCACCCGCCCGACGGGTCGTGGGCGTCTGGGCGTACCCCTCGTACGGCCGCATCGCTTGGAGCCAGGCGTGGAAGAAGTCGGCGAGCTCGGCGTAGTGGACATTGTCCATGTACGGCGGGTCGGTGACGACCAAATCGACGGACGCCTCCGGGAGGTCCGTGTCCGCCGAGTTCCTGGTGGCGACATAGGCGGCCTGGACAGTGGTGGCCGAGAACGAGTCCCAGGAGTCGGCGATCGTCGCCGCCAACGGCTCGGAGAGCCCAGTGACGCGGTTGATATTGGTGCCGTCGTCAACGAGGTCAGCCGGCTCCGCCTTGTACTCGTGGGCACGCTGCAGACGGCTCTTGTAGAGCGTCGAGAACGCCCCCGACGACTGGGCCGTCCCCCAGGGATGGGCCTCGAGCGGCGTCCGCTCCGGCTTGAGGATGTGGTGGCTGAACATGTGGCGGACAGCGCCGGTGCCCTCGCCCTTGAAAGACGTGAACAGGTTGTTGAACTCGAGGGTGCCCGAAAAGAGTGCGCAGAGTGCCTCGCGTTCAGCGGCCGGACCCGACAGGTCACGGATCGCAGTCGCGATCATCGAGAGCGAGACCAGCTGACGGGCGTTGAAGAAGTCGCGCCACTGGCGGAAGTTCCACTTCAGCGCCTGGTCAGTATTGTTGCCGCGCGCGAGTTCGCCTCGCGGGAGGACAGCCGTGTCAGGCCAGCTGGCGAGCAACTCCACGCACTCGTCGTAGAGGTCACGATCCCAGTCAGTAATGGCCTCGTAGACCTTCGACCCGTCCCGGTTCGCGACCATCTTCGCGTACATCTCGTACTCGGGCCGGCTGCCGTTGAGCGCCGACAGGGTCTTGAAGCTGTGGCCGTGCCGGCAGGTCGCCACCTGGCCACGGACGGCCCCGCGCTGAGAGATCGTGTGTCCGTTCGGGCAGGTGGCGGTCTCGAAGTCGTAGCGGCTCTCCTGGACCGTCAGGCACTCCGGACAGACGATCTGGGCCTTCGGGACGCGCTTCGGGTAGGCGTTCTTGGAAAAGACCGGTGAGTCGAACAGGCGCACGCGGTCCGAGCAGTCGGGGCACTCGACGGTCGCGACCCAGAAGTAGTACAGGACCGTCCGGCCGTCCTCGGTCCGGTGGAGGCGATCGATCTCCTCGCGGCAAGCCGCCTCGATTGCGGCATACGCGGTTGTCAGAGCCTGCATGTCCCAGGGCTGCATTGCCTGGCGCTGGACCAGGGTCGCGACGGGGTTGATGTCGAAGCAGACGGCGCGGCCACCGAGCTTCAGCACCTCGACGCCCGTCACGCCCGACCCCGAGAACGGGTCGAGCACCACGGCACCCGCCAGGTCGACGGCCGAGCCGTACGCGGACGCGGCGTCATCGCCTTCGGGCGTGGCGGCTGAGGTGAGGATGCCTCGGAAGACGGTACCCAGCCGCTTGGCCCACCACTTGTGCGTGCTGGTGGCCGGGCGGTGGACCTCCTTGCGCCAGGACTCTTTGGTGCCGACGGCGCTGAGCATCGCGGCCGGGAACGTCGACTCCAAGCTGGTCTGCGCTGGCACGACGGAGGTCACGAGCGGGATCCGTTCAGCGTGACCTTCTTGGAGTCACCCGCGCCGCGTGATCGGTAGGCGCGGAACCGATGGACCGTGCCGGCGTTCGGGTTCGGCTCCTTGTGCGTGACCATCTCGTTGGTCTGCATGTTGAACTCGTAGGACACGAGCACCTCGTCGACCTCAACGCGGTCGAGGTCGCCAACGTGGACGAGCTGGTCGGACTGGATCGCGTAGTTGGCCGGGAGGATGAGCGTGGCGAGCCCGGCGGTGCCCGAGGCGAGAGCGAAGGGGGTCGGCACGACGTACATCTTGCGGTCGCGGACGAGGATGTCGCCGTAGGAGCCGAAGCCGCGGAACGACTTGTTCTTGTGAACGTACTCGTGGTCGGCGTTAAGGAGGCTGCCGTGGCAGACCACCAGGTCGACCACCGGGTACTCATCGACACCGCGTTCAGACTTCGGGTAGCGGCCGAACACGTAGAAGACCTCGCGGCCGTTGTGCTTGCCCGTCGGCACCTGCGAGTTGGAGTCGTAGTCGGCCTCACGGCCCGGGAACTCCAGGCCCTTGACCTCGTAGCCCTCCGGGTGGTCGACCAGTCGGAAGTCCGGGTACGTGTTTCGTCCCGGCTCGTCGTAGTTCAGCGTGCAGGCTTCGATGCGGGCCTGTACCCAGTTCTGGAAGTGGTACTCCTTGTCACTGGCCGAGACCCGCTTGATCAAGTCACCGTCAGCTCGGGCCCGCTCGCACTCCAAGAACACCTGCTCGACTGCGGTCACTGTCACCCTCTGCTTCGACTTGCTGTCATGCTCGTAGACGAGCAATGGTTCTCAGGCTACCGACAGCATCCGACAGTACGGGGGAGGGCCCGTCGCCGGCGATCGTCGTGTCACGCTTCCGCCTCGAGCGACGCGGCCTCCTCGTCTAGGCGGTACAGCAGGCTGCAGGCGAGCATGAGGCCCTGAACCGCGTTGCGCCGGTTGAACTGGCGCGGGCTGACCGTGTGCGCGGTGGCGTTGCGGCTGAACGTTGCAGGCACCTTGTCGCCGTTGGCGACGAAGAACTGCTGGTATGCCTGCCACATGGGGGCGAACGCGACAAACTGCCGAATGTTGAACTCGTCGTAGGCATCCTTCGTGCGCTTGCCGTTCCGGTCGGGCGTGTACCTGTGGCGATCCTTCCCGAAGTACGCGGTGACGATGGCGTCGACGAGGGAGCCGGCAAGCGCCTGTGCCGCTGCCGTGTGGCCGGCGTCCAGGGCGTCGAGCGCAGCCACGGCGAAGGGGACGTACGGGGCAACCGCTCCCGACGCGCAGCCCAGGACGACCGTGCGGCAGTCGGCCGAGATAGTCCGCCACCGACCGCCGAGAATCCGCCGGCGCTCGCTCGCCCCGCCGGCCCGGATCAGTGCGACGGCGGTGGCCGTGCGCGGCAGGCCGTACAGCGGGATGCCCTCCACCATGACGACCACCTCCACATCCGCGAACTTCAGACCTTCGATCGCGCGCAGGTTCGGCGGGTAGAAGCTGACCCGCATGGCCGCGATCGCCGGCCCGAGGTTCTTGAACAGGGCGGACTGCTGCTCGGCGAACGTCGAGGTGATCCTGGACACGGCCGTCAGCGAATCCGCGATACCGCCCAGGTCGAGGTTCTTGGTGAGCTGCTCGGCGATCCTGCCGAGGTTCGACTGGGCTAGTACGGTGGTTTTGAATACGTCGCTGGCGATGCTGCCCGAGATCTCCTTCTTCCACGCCGCCTGCGCGTCGAGCATCGGCTTGATCGCGTCGGCCACCAAGGCACGCTGGGCTTGGACGATGCCGGAGATCGCGATGATGTTCTTGAACGCTGACTCGGGGAGAGTGAACGCCGGCAGCTTGAACTGGGAGTTCAGCGACTGCTGGATGCTCGCCATGGAACTGCGAAGGGCTTCCGTCTGCTCCGGAGTGAGCTCGATGCGCTTCTCGCTCTCATCACTGTCGCCGGCAGGCTTCTCCATGGTCTCGTCGTTCACCGCATCTCCTTCGGTGGTCCGTGCGTCGTAGCCGCGCTGGACGTGCGAGATCTGCCCCCGGTGGCCGGTGATCTCGGCCTGAATCGCCCACAGGCGTACGCTCATCCTGCCGCACACGGGAACGGGTCCGTTGAGGGCTTGCCGTCGGGCTTGGACGCGGGTGGGTCGTGAGACGGCGCCTCATCGAGTCAGCGCGTCGAGTGCGCACCTGCTCGCGGTCGCTGTCCTTCCCCTGCTCGGACGGCTCGCGCACAGCGTCTCGATCTGGGCCTCTCAGCGCGCTGCCAGCCCGGCGGGATGACCAGGAATGTCGTCTCGCGCTCGCGCTGGCCGTTGTCCGTAGCGCTGCTGGCTGTGCGCCCACCGCTTGTGCTCGATCGCGGCGAATCGCTCGACGGTCCGCTCGCTCTCCAACAGATCACGGATTTGGTCGTGCTGAAGTTGTCGATCACCCCGATGTGGATCATGAGTTCAAAGCTGTCCGGCAGTGTGCCGTAGTCGCGGGTGATCTGCGTGCAGCAGCAGCCAGTCCAGAACGCCCGAATAACCCGTCAAGCGCCACGGCGTAGGTGTGCAGGGTGGTGATGTAGTCATCCGGCTTCGTCGGTTTGGCCAGCCGGCAGTCCCACCCGTGAACGGCGCCAGGTGCCTCTCACCTTGGTTCCGGCAACGGCGGTCTGGCCGGGTGTTGGACTGGACCTTGTGCGCTGTGGCTACGATTCGATGCCTATGCGTGGACTGCTTGACAGTGATCTCCTCTCCGGTACGCACGAGATCACAATGAGACTGCGGCCGGAGCGCGCTGCGCGGCCTGTTGAAGCCGGGCAGCCCGATCGACTCCGGGAGGAGATTAGCTGGCTTTGTCAGACGTGGGGAGGTGGTGGTCAACCGATACTGCCTATCGTCGGCGGTAAGGTGCCGTCTCCGTACGTCCACCTTCTGGAGGTCGAGCAGGTTGACCAGGTGGGCGGCCTCCAGGAGGTGGACGCCGAGCTTCCGTACCGGGTCAGGAAGAGCAGGCCGTGGGACTTCCCGGTCATGGTGATCG
Source organism: Micromonospora sp. WMMD1128 (assembly GCF_027497235.1). NCBI lineage: Bacteria > Bacillati > Actinomycetota > Actinomycetes > Micromonosporales > Micromonosporaceae > Micromonospora > Micromonospora sp. WMMD1128. The sequence goes on along the minus strand of NZ_CP114902.1, from coordinate 5,309,039 downwards.
CCGACGCCACGCCTCGCGATCAGTGGCGTCCCGTTCACGTGCCCGTGTTGGAGGTCGGCGATCCCTGGGAGTTGATCTACGCCGCCACTCTCGGTGTCCTGCCGGAGGTGCCCGACCCCACCCTCATGGATCGACCTATGACGCGCGTGGACGTACGGTTTGAGCAGGTCATGCCGGTCGAACGTCAGCCGGCTGTGGGCTCGCTTGACGACCTTTTGCAGCGGCTTGAAGCCCAGGAGCCGATGTCGCCACGAATGGTGAGCAAGATCGGCTTAGCCGCGGGGTCGGTACTCGACACGGGTTACATGGGCAGAGGGGCGAGCCCGCTACCAGAGCCTCACGTCCTGCGTCGCGCCGCCGGCCCGAACATCATCGTCGTGGTGAGCCCCGGTTCGGTCGAGGATCTTGCGTTGCTGTGGAACCTGCGCGCCGCGCACGGCGACCGTCGAGTGTTGCCCATCGGGCTGCCCTTGGCAGCGGTCAACGAGCAGGCGTTGCGAGAGCTGCGAGAGCCGGGGCGGGTAAGCGCATTCGGGCTCGGTGGTGGGCGGTGCTACATGACGAGCGCGTCGGTTGCTCCCGGTCAATTTGCCGACGTGGCAGCCGCCGCCGGTATGCGCGTGGTCGCCTACGAGGACATTCTGACCTTCGGACCTCCGCCGGGAAGGTCCCGTAACGACATCGCGCAATGGTCGGAGGGACAGACACAGATCGCGGTCCTCTCCGACGCGGACCGTGAGTTCCTGCGACCTTTTCGCAATTTCTGGCGCCCGCCCGAGCTGGTTGTCGACGTGAGAGTCCGCCGTCACCTGCTTCCCTCCGACCCTACGATGCGCGGTGCCGAGTTCGGCCCACGGTTCCAGGCGGGGTCCGCGCAAGTCGACGTGCCATCGGTTGAGCGCTTGGAAACGGCGGCGGTTCGCTGGCCCTCCACGTGGACCAGCCTTGCCGCAGTCGCGCAGAGCCGGGGGCTTCGCGTCGAGCCGTCCGAGCCAGGGGTGGCGGCAGAAACATTGATCCGCGCGATCGGAAGCGTGGAGGGCATTCGATACCTGACGCACCGCCCGCTGATCGAGTTGCTGTACAAGCTCGCCGAGCGCAGCGGCATGGCCTGGTGGAAGGACCGCTGGACGCGCGCGCATCGAGAACTTCGAGCACTGGGCGTTGCCGAAGAGGAGATCGAGGCAGCCGCCGTACGCCTGGGGCGCGATGACCCGGCGGTCGCTCCTCCGGGTGAGGGACGCGCCCTGCCGTTCAGCGAATTCCTCAAGGTGTTCCGCAGGAGGCAAGCGACCGTCAACTGGGTTGCGTGGGCAGAGCGGCACCATCTGCTCGTTCGTGGGGCAACGGTGGGCTGCCCTGAGTGCAAGGCCAAGTCCTGGCTGCCGATGGCCTCGGTCCCACCACCGGTAGCCTGCCCCGGCTGTGGACGCTCGATTGTGCAGCCCTACGAGCCGGAACTCCTCAAGTTCACCTACCGCATCGGAGAAGCCCTGCGGCGCGTCCTGGAAACGGACAGCCTGGGACACCTCCTCGCCTTGCGGTGGCTGGATCAGCTCTTCGAGCGACACGGCCTCGTCGGAGCGCATCCCGGGGTCAACTTTTTCGACGGCGACAGGAACATCGGGGAAGCCGATGTCGTCCTACTGTTCGCCGACGGGAGCCTCGTACCCGTCGAGGTGAAGCGCCGTATCGCGGGAGCAGACCAGCATATGGCTGAATCGCTGGACGCCTTGTCGGAAGCACTTCGGGCACCGTACGACATCGTCGCGGTCACCCAGCCGGCCCGCGACTGCCCCGAACTCCAACGGTTCGCACGTGAGCTTCCGGACCGCCCCCGGCTGCTCCTCACCGACGACCAACTCCACGCGAAGCACGCGATATTCATGCTGAACGACAACCCGTTCGGGTGGTCGCCGCAGGACGAGGAGGCGGAGAGAACCGGACAGGAGCAGTTTCTCGACATGCTGGCCTGCGACGAACTCACCGCACCGCAGGACTGGGTGAGCGAACAGCTACTGACTCGCGACTTGTCATGATTTACGCCGGGGCTTGGCTCATGAGTGCTACCAGCAGCGACAGTGACCCAAGGAAGAAACCCCACGGTGTCGATGATCTAGAGGGCAATCCGTGATCTGCATCACCGGTGGAGGGAGAGGCGCTGGTCTTGAACTCCAACGCCTCTCCCAAAGTGGAGCGTCGTGATATCTCACAACCGTCTCACGGACGGTTCGGGAAGACCCGGTATCGGTTGGCATGGCCCGGCCGATTGCCTGGCCCCTGACCTGCATCCCTGGCACGGGCTGGCACTGTCCGGCGCCCTCCGGCAGCCCGGCTGGTTCACTGGCAGTGTGGGGGTCAGGGGTTCGAGTCCCCTCGGCTCCACCTCGCGTTTATGCAGGTGACAGGCATCAGTCAGTGACTGGTGCCTGTTTCTTGTGATCTCGTGGTCACGGCCGTGGTCACCCAGCGCCCGACACTGCACTTCGCGCCGGTTGTCAGGGTTCGAGCAAGCAGAGCGGGATCACCGCGATTCCGTCAGCGCGGCGGTACGCCTCAGGCCCGGTGGTGATGACCGCCGCATCGAGTAGATCGTCGCCGAGTTGTCCACGCAGCCAGGTGAGGTGACGGACGTCGTCGTCGCTCACCGACGGAGACAGCTTGACCTCGAGCGCCACGATTCGTTGATCCGCGCGCTGGATGATGAGGTCCACCTCATGCCGGCTGTCCCAGGTGCGTAGGTGATGAACCGTGGCTTCAGCTGCCTGCGCGTAGACCCGCACGCTCAGCGTCACCAGCGACTCGAACAAGGCGCCCAGCAGGGGACCGGGCCGGCGGACGGGCGTGTCCGGCGCTGAATCGTCGAGCAGGGCGGGTACGTCCACACCGAGGAGTCGGGCGGCGAGGGCCGGGTCGGCGAGGTGGTGTTTCGGTGCGGCGCCGAGTCTGCTGAAGGCGCTGCGGCTGGGCAGCCAACCGGGCACGGGATCGAGCAGCCACAGTTGCGACAGCACGTCGCGGTACACGGTCGTTGTCGTCTTGGCGGGCTTGTTGGTCTCGCCCGGGGTGGCCGCGTCCAGGATGGCGTTGTAGGAACTGGTGGTTGCCGTCGCGGCGGCGTACGCGGCCAGCCACCCGCGCAGGGTGCCGGGGCGGCGTACCAGATGGCCTTGCTCGGGGAAGTCTCGTTCGACGATACGGTTCAGGTAGCCGTCGAGCTGTGCCCTGCGAGCGCGTGGTGGCAGTTGACGGATGGCGGGGAATCCGGATCGCGCGATCTCCTCGGCGTAGTCGACCAGGCTCAGCGCAGTGCCCCCGCTCACGGCCAGCCGCCGTCCGGTAAGCAACTCCCGAAGGCTGACCGTCGGCTCGACCAGGGCCCGCTCGGCAAGGCTCATCGGTCGCATCCGGAGCTGGACGATGCGCCCGGCTCCGGAATGTGTCGGCGCGGAGGTCGGGGTGGCGCTGCCGGTCAACAGGAACCGGGCCGGTGCGGGGTTACGGTCGACGCTGCGCCGCACAAAGTCCCAGACCGCCGGTTCGCGCTGCCACTCGTCGATGAGGACCGGCGCCAGGGCTCGGTCGAGGCGCTGCGGATCGGCGGTGAGCAGTTCCCGCTGTGTCGCGTCGTCCATGGCGAAGACGGTGGCGGCGCGACGCTGGGCCGTCGCGGTCTTCCCGACGCCCTTCGGCCCCTCGAGACTGATGGCAGGCAAACCGCCGAGCAGCTCATCCAGCTCTTGATCGACGGCCCGTAGCTGATATGACAGCATGGCGTAACGCTACCGTAGAAGCATCCCGAAGGCTACCGTTCACACATCTCCTATGCTCCCGTACAGGCACGACTCCGAGACTCCCGACGGCGGGGGCGGCGCCGCCCGGCAGTCGAGGGCTTCGAAGGCTACGTACCAGTCCACGGCGGTGCTCGGCATCGTGCCGGAGAGAGGTACGATGTTCCGGTGGGTGATAGAGTTGCGCGCTGCGCAGCTACCGGTACGTGTCCGGACATGTCCCCTGCCTACCTCTGGAGTAAGAGTTGACGATCGACCAGCGGACCGAGGCCGGACCTGACGGGCGTACCGTCAACGGCCTGGAACGGGCGCTCGACGTGCTGCTGCTGTTCTCCCGCTCCGGCGTGACGAACCTCGGCGTCTCGGAGATCGGCCGCGAACTCGGCGTCTCCAAGGCCGTGGTGCACCGGATCCTGACCACGCTCTGCGGCCGGCGGCTCGTCACCGTCGACGAGGGGAGCCGGCGGTACGTGCTCGGTCCGGCCGCGCTGGCCCTCGGCCGTGCCTTCCTCGATCGTGTCGACGTGCGCCAGCTCGCCCGCGAGCCGATGCGCCGTCTCAGTGAGCAGACGAAGGAGACCTCGACCCTTTCCATCCGGGTCCGTGACCTGCGTGTCTACCTCGACCAGGTGACGCCGGCGCGGGACGTGAAGATGGAGGTCCAGATCGGCGAGGCGTTTCCGTTGCACGCGGGGAGTTCCTCCAAGGTGTTCCTCGCCTATCTCCCGCAGGCGGAGCGCGAGGCGTACCTGACCTCCGGTCCGCTGCCCGCGCTCACCGACCACACGCTCATCGACGCCAGTCACCTCCGGGACGAGTTGCGCCTGATCCGCGAGCGGGGTTACGCGGTGTCGTTCGGCGAGCGGCAGGCCGGCGCCGGCTCCCTCGCCGCGCCGGTGCTCGACCACGAGGGCAAGCCGGTGGCGGTGATCAGCGTGTGCGGCCCGGTCGAGCGGATCCGCGGCCGGATCGACGAGCTCGCCAAGCCGCTGCTGGTCGAGACCGGGGAACTCTCCGCGCGGCTGGGCTTCGAGGGCTAGACGCCGGTCGTCGCTGGAACGATGATCCGCTCAGGGGAACGGCCAGGCTCGTGCAGTGAGCGCGACCAGCGGCGGCGGGTGAGGCCGCGGGAGCGACGGTCCGGACCACGGCGGACGTCGCGGTAGCCCGCCGGTTCGTGCCGTGTGTCGGGCTACGACGGCGACGGCTCGGCCCGCGGTGCGGCATCGTCGCCCGGCGTGGTCCGCCCGCGCTCGGCCCAGCGGCGGGCGAGGACGGTGCCGGTGATGAGCTGGAGCTGATGAAAGATGATCAGCGGCAGGATGAGCAGGCCGGCGGCCGGGCCGGAGAAGAGGACCGTCGCCATCGGCAGGCCGGCCGCCGCGCTCTTGGTCGACCCGCAGAACGCGATGGCGATCCTGTCGGGGCGGTCGAAGGGCAGGGTGGCGAGCGTCAGCAGGACGGCGGCGAGCAGCGCGGCCTCGACGACGAGGAGCACCAGCAGGTCGGAGACGCTGACGCGGCTCCAGACGCCGCTGACGACGCTGGCGCTGAACGCGGTGTAGACGACGAGCAGGATCGAACCGCGGTCGACGACGGTGAGCGGTTTCCGGTGTCGTTTCATCCAGCCGCCGAGCCAGGGCTGGACCAGTTGACCGGCGACGAACGGCAGCAGCAACCGGAGCGCGATGTCGGCGAACGCCGCCGGGGAGAGGTGCACGTCGCCGGCGCCGCCCATCATGGCGCCGACGAGTAGCGGGGTCAGCGCGATGCCCGCGACGCTGGAGAAGGACGCGCTGAAGATGGCGGCGGGCACGTTGCCGCCGGCGATCGAGGTGAGCGCGATCGCGCTCTGCACGGTCGACGGCACCGCGCACAGGAACAGCAGCCCCTGGTGGAGTTGAGGGTCGAGGACGCTGGGGGAGAGCAGCCCGAGCAGCAGCCCGTACGCGGGAAAGAGCGCGAAGGTGGTCAGGAGCACGGCGAGGTGCAACCGCCAGTGCGCGGCGCCGGTCCACGCCTCGCGCCGCGAGATGCGGGCGCCGTACAGGAAGAACAGCAGCGCGACGGCGGCGGTGGTCGCCCAGCCGGCGACCGTCGCGACGACGCCGCGGGCCGGTAGCACCGTCGCGACCGCGACCGTCGCGACCATCGCGGCGACGTACGGGTCGACGGGTAGGCGTCGGGGCCGGTTCATCGTCAACCGATCAGCGGTGCGAGTCCGAGGCCGCCGTCGGCGGCGACCACCTGGCCGGTGGTCGCGCCCGACCTCGGCGAACAGAGCATCGCCACGACGGTCGCGACCTCGTCCGGTGAGGTCATCCGACCCAGGGGGATGTTCGCCGCCTCGTCGGCCAACGCGGCCTCGGTCGACCGCCCGGTGGACCTCGCCACCTCCGCGAGATGCGTGCGCCGTCGCGGCGAGTCGACGCTGCCGGGTCGCACCGCGTTGACCCGGACGCCGTGCGCGGCGAACGTCACGGCGAGCAGGGCGGTGAGGTGCTCGACGGCGGCGTTCACCGCGCCCGACTGCGGATTGCCGCCGGACGGTCGGATCGCGGCGACACCAGACATGTTGACGACGCTGCCGCCGTGCTCCCGCAGTGCCGGTAGCGCGGCCATCGCCATGGACCAGTAGCCGTAGGCCTTGGTCTCCACCATTTCCAGCCAGCCACCCAACGTGGGTCCGCGCGCCGGCAGCGAGGCGTTGTTGACGAGGACGTCCAGGCGTCCGTACCGCGCGATCACGCTCTCCACGAGGGGCCGATGCGCCGCCTCGTCACGCAGGTCGGCGCGCAGCGTGTCGTCGTCCTCACCGGCGGCGGCCGGGTTCGGCCGGCCGACCACCATGACGTGGGCGCCTTCGGCGCGCAGGGTCTCGGCGATGGCGCGGCCGATGCCCCGGGTGCCGCCGGTGACAAGTGCCACCCGGCCGGAAAGTTCGAGGTTCATGCCGCCACCCGGGACTCGCGACGGATGATGCCGGTCAGGGTGTCGACCACGGCGGCGTCGCCCGCTACCGCGGCGACGAGTTCCTCCCGGCACCGCTGCGGCTCGCGCACCCCGCCGGCGGCGGCGTCACGGTCGAACTTCGACCTGGCCGCCTCGGCGACCCGGTCGTCGAACGTGGTGCCGAACGGATGGTCCGCGCGGTGCTCGACGACCCGGCCGTCCCGCGACGTCACCCGCACCACGGCGGGCCAGACCTCCCGATCGTCCTCGAGTCGGGCGCTCAACACCTCGTCGCCACGAATGGTGACGTCGTCGAACCTCGCCCGGGTCGCCTGGTCGCGCAGGCCGGCGGCGATGTCGTCCGGCCAGAGGAAGTCGCCGGTGGCGAGCACCCGGGCACAGCAGTACCTGAGGTTCAACGCCGCCTGCGCCGCCGTGTCCGGGAACGCGGACGAGGACCGGGCCAGATCGAGGTGCTCCTGCGGCACGCGCACCTCGACGAGCGCCTGTTGACCGCCGGCCGCGACGACCCGCACGAGGTCCAGCGCGGTGGCGAAGTTGTGTGGCGCGCAGTGGAACTTCTGCGCCGCGTCGCGGATGTGCCACCGGGGCCGCGGATCCGTCGGCGACCCGGCCGTCGCGTGGTGGGCGCGGAGGAAACCGTCCGGAGCCTCGAAGACGTCGGGGGCCGACTGCACGCCGGCGCGGGCCAGCGCGACCGCCTCGAAGCCCGCGCGTACGGCGCTGCCGGCCTGCATGCGGATGGCCGAGTCGGCGCCGCGCGCCTGTCTGGTGAGCCCACCGACCAGGTCACAGGCGATGCCGAAGGCCGCCGCACTCGTCGCCACCGGTAGTTGGCCGATAACGGTGAGCACACCGACCGCGCCGAACGCGCCGCACAGGGCCGCGCTGCGGAAGCCGGCCCGCTGGCTGCTCAACCGGGGAACGCCGTCGTTGAGGGCCCGCCCGACGACCTCCATCGCCTCGTAGCCCGCCGCCACGGCCGTCGCCAGCTCGTGCCAGCGAACCGCCCGCCCGGCCGCCGCCGCGAGCAGCGCGGGCAGGACCGCCGCCCCGGGGTGGGCGAGCGACCGCAACGACGTGTCGGCCCAGTTGTTGGCGCCGGCCGCGACCCCGAGCCCGAACGCGGCCCGGGCCGGTTCGGCCCCGGCCAGCGTCAGCAGCGCGTCGAGGCGGGCGAGCGGCGGACCGTCCGGGACACCGAGGTACGCGTGGGCGATGCGGGTGGACGACGTCGCGTTGCCGCGCAGGGTCACGCCGACACCGTCGACGAGGCGGCCGGTCGTCACGTCGAGCGGCACCTCGTCGGGCGCCGCCCTGATCGCGTCGCACCGCTCGGCGAGAAGGTCCCGCAGGGGCACGGCGCTCACCGTTCCGCGCCGCTGTCGGCCACCTCGACGACCATCTCCGTCTCACAGCAGATGTCCAACCCCAGCCCGGCGACCGCGATCGCGGAACGCGAGTGCCGGCCGCGCTCGCCGTACAGATCCATCAGCAGGTCCGAGCATCCGTTGGCGACCTCGGAGGCACGGTTGAATCCGGGTACGGCGTTGACGAAGGCGACCACCTTGAGGATGCGGGTCACCCGGTCGAGGTCGCCGATCGTGCCCTTGAGCGTGGCGAGCAGGGCCAGCGCGTTGTACCGGGTCGCCTGGCCGGCCTCCTCGACGGTGATCGCCTCGGGCACCGGCCCCTTGAACGGGTAGCCGCCGTCCTTGAAGGGGCCGTGGCCGGCGAGGAAGACGAGGTTGCCGGAGCGGGTTGCCCGCACCCGCCGGGTCTTGACCACGGGCAGCTCGGGCAACGTGAACCCCATCGCGCTGATTTTCGCTTCGATCTCCACGGGTCTCCTTCTGGTTACGTACGCGTCGTGGCCGGGGGTCCGGCCGCGAGCATGCTCGTCACCCGCGGCGTGGCGGGGAGGTCGCGGATCCGGCGGGCGACGTCGGCCGCCTCGGGCGACGGCAGCACGCGTGTCGCGTTGAGCATGAACTTGGCTTCGATGTCCTCGGTGGACAGCGGATGGTCGGGGCCGCCCCGGGACGAGTGCACCCGGTGTTCGTGGGTGCGACCGTCGTGGGTCGTCAGGCGTAGCACCGCACTGAACGCGTGCGGGAACTCGTCGTCGCAGATCGGGTCGGCCACCACGGTGACCTTCGCGGCGAGCGCGAGCCGGGCCGGGTCGGTGAGCGCGGCGTCGGTGAAGTCGTCCAGGTAGACGCCGAGGCCGCCGCCGCCGAGCATGGCCGTGGCGATGGCGAACGGTCCGGAGAACTTGGCGTGGTAGCCGGACCGTGGCCGGATCTTCTCCGGCCGTGGCTCGCCGATCGTCCGCAACGGCGCCGCGGCGACACCGAGTTCGGCCGAGACCACGTCGGCGGCCGAGATCCCCTGGGCGCGCAGGGCGAGCGCGCAGTCGATGCCCGGGTGGGTGAAGTGGTTCGACGGGTACGGCTTGTACACCGTCCGCAGCACCTCCCACCGCTCGCCCAGATCCTTCGTGATCTCCTCGGGAAACTGGTCGTCGCCGAGGAACGCCTGGAGGAAGCCGAAACGGCCCTCGATGACGGTGGGCGGTCCGGTGATGCCGGCCGCGGCGTACGTCGCGGCCTCGACGCCGGCGTGCGCGGCCCAGCCGCAGTGGATCCGCTTCACCGTGCCGCCGGTCCGGTTCGCCTCGATCAGACCCGCGCCCATGCTCGCCGCGATGCCGATGGCGTCGCTGATCTGCTTGTCGGAGAGGCCCAGCAACATCGCCGACGCCACGGCCGCGCCGACGGTGCCGCAGATGGAGGTGGCGTGCAGGCCGCGCTCGAAGAAGCTGGAGTTGCGCAGCCGTGGCACGTACGAGGCCAGGCCGAGCCGGTTGCAGACCTCGTCGCCGACCGCGACGGCCGCCAGGAGGCTCGGACCAGAGGACTTCGCCGCCTCGGCGACCGCGAGGGCCGCGGGTACGACCGCCGCGCTCGGGTGGAGCACCGACGGCAGATGCGTGTCGTCGAAGTCGAGCGCGTGGGCCAGAGTCCCGTTGACCAGGGCCGCGGCCGACGCCGGCAGCCGGTCGGCGCCGAACAGCGTGCCGGCCTCGGCGAGCCCGCCGCGGCGGCTCGCCACCGCGTGGATCACCTGGGCGGGCTCGGTCGCGCCGTCCGCCTCCCGCGCGGCGAGCGCGTTGCCGACCACGTCCAGCAGTCGACCGACCGCGTCGGTCCGCACCGCCGCCGGCACGTCGTCACGGTGGCTCGCCGCGAACTCGGCGAGCGTCTGGGCGATGGTCGGCTTCATGCGGGGACCACCGCCAGCGGCCGAACCGGCCCGCCGGTCGCGCCGACGACGTTGAGCGGGTTCAGGACCAGGCCGAACTCGGTCACCCCCAGGTCGATCAACGGGGCCAGGTTCATCGTCTCCACGATGTTGACGCCCCGCTCCACGAGGAGCATGGAGTGCACCGGCAGCAGGGCGTGGCCGTCTCCGGCCGGGATGTGCTCGAAGGCGATCGTCTCGGCGCCGACGGCCCGGGGGCGGTGCTCGGCGAGCCAGTGCGCGGCGGCCGGTCCGGGGCCGGGGGCGCCCAACTCCTGACCGGTGAACAACGCCTTGTCGCCCCAGTTCCGCGACCAGCCGGTGCCGACGAGAATCACCTCGCCGGGCTCGATCTCGACCGCGGCGTCCCGCTGCGCGCGTTCGAGATCGTCGACGGTGACCTCGTACCCGGGCGGGAGGCTGGCGACGCCGTGTACGGCGGTGACGTCGAGCAGGACGGCACGTCCCACGTACGGCTCGAACTCGTCGATCCCCAGGTGCGCGAATCCCCTGTTGCTCTGCAACGCGTGTGCCGACTGGCCGCCGTGCACACGTCCGTCCTTGGAGACGTGGGCCAGAGCGTCGACGTGGGTGCCGACGTGGCCGCCGATGACGATGAGTTCGTTGGCCGCCGAGGCACCGTCGCCGCGGACGAGGTCACCGTGGCGGCGCTCGAGCGCCAGCCGGAACGGCGGATGGTTCGGCGACTGTGGCATGCCGACCCGGTACGGATGCGAGAGGTCCACGACCTTCGACTCCCGGAGCATCCGCCATGCGCTTTGTGGGCTCATACGATTCCGTTCACTCGTGGGAAGACCGCCGCCTTGGGCGTGGAACAGTCCGACGCCAACGGGTCACTGAAAGGCTTCTGCATCCACGGAAGTGACTGTTCCTTCCAGGGAAACGGAGTTCCACCGGCGACCGTACCGCACGCCGGCCGGTGGTGGAAGCGTCATCTCAATCGGCAGCCACGGGCCGGCGCGGTGCGAAAGCCCTGCTGCTCACGGCCAAGATTCGACCGTTGACGGCCCCGGGGTCGGGGTCTACTCTTCGGCCAAGTGGAACAGCGTTCTTCGGAAAGGAACGCTGTGGTGTGAGCTGTCTGAGCTGATGAAGACACGCCGCTGTGAAAGCAACACCGGTCGAAGTCAGGAGTGCTTGATGGATCTGGGGCGATTGAGGCTCAGTTCGGTTGCGGACCAGATCGTCCGGTCGTGTGTGGCCGTGGCACCCGGCGAGCAGGTCGCCGTGGTCGCGGACCTGGCCTCGGACTTCGCCGTCGTCGAAGCCCTCACGGCGGCGGTCCTCGCGGCCCGCGGCGAGCCGACCGTCGTGGTCATGCCACCGCGGCAACAGGCGGGGGACAAGGCGACCGCCGTGGTGCGCGCCGCGCTCGCCGGCGCCGACGTCATTCTCGCCCCCACCACCACGGCGCTGGGCTTCAACGAGGAATTCAACGACGCGCTGCAACGCGGCGCACGCGGTCTCGTCCTCACCGGCATCCGCGGCGAGAATCTGGTCGCCGGTGCCGCGCTCGCGAACTACGACGAGGTCAACGCCGTCACCAGCCGGCTGGCCGACCTGGCCGAGGCGGGCGCCACCATGCGGGTCACAAGCGACCACGGCTCCGAACTGACCGCGTCGATCCGGGGCGTACGGGTCGGCCGCGGGGCGTCCTTCGCGCGTGAGCCCGGCCAGGTCTCGGGCTTCCCCAGCGGCGAGTGCTGGCTGACCCCGGCGGAGGGGTCGGCGAACGGCGTCCTCGTCGCGGACGGCAGCGCGCACATGCTGGGCCGGCTGGACCAGCCGCTCGCGGTGCGGTTCGAGAACGGGTGGGCGACGGACGTCACGGGCGGCGCGCAGGCCGCCGACCTCGTGAAGATCATCGATGCTGCCGAGAACGGTCGGCATCTGGGTGAGCTGAGCATCGGCACGAACGCGATGGCGCGCTTCACCGGAAACATCACCGAAGACAAGAAGGGGATCGGCCGGGTGCACTTCGCGCTCGGCCACAGCGTTGTGGGCTCCGGCGGACCACCCAGTCCCATCCACATCGACCTTCTCATCCTGCAGCCCAACGTCTGGATCGACGACACACCTGTCGTCGAGCACGGCCGGGTCTGCGTATAGCGAACATCGACTCCGGGAGTTTCAACATGGCGACGACGACCCCCGCCGTCCAGACTTCGCAGCCCATCCAGATCCGGGATGTCTCCAAGGTCTACGAGGCAGCCGACTCAACCTCAGTGCACGCGCTGGATCGCATCTCGCTCGATGTGCGTCCGGGTGAGTTCGTGGCGATCGTCGGTCCGAGCGGATGCGGCAAGAGCACGTTGCTGCGGATCGTGGCCGGCCTGGACGACGCGACCGACGGCGCGGTCCTCATCGACGGCGTGAACGTCGACAAGCCGACGGCGAACGCCGGCTTCGTCTTCCAGGCCGCCGTGCTGCTGCCGTGGCGATCGGTGCTCGCCAACGTGACACTGCCGTTGGTGGTGAAGCGGAAGGCCGGCCGCGAGGCGACCGAGCGGGCCCGCGGCCTGCTGGAGTCCTTCGGGCTCGGCGGTTTCGAGAACAAGTACCCCGGTGAGCTCTCCGGTGGCATGCAGCAACGCGTCGCCATCGCCCGCGCATTGGTCTCCGACCCGGTCCTGTTGCTGATGGACGAGCCCTTCGGCGCCCTCGACGCGCTCACCCGCGAGCAGCTCAACGTGGACCTGTCCCAGCTCACCCACGAGAGCCGGAAGACAACGCTGTTCGTCACCCACAGCATCTCGGAGGCCGTCCTGCTGGCCGACCGGGTGGTGGTCTTCGGCGCCCGCCCCGGTCGCATCCTGGCCGACATCGAGGTGCCCTTCGACAAGCCACGCACGATGGCGATCACCGAGACTCCCGAGTTCGCCTCGCTCACGGCCCAGGTGCGGCACGTGCTCGTGGACGGATCCGACCTGACCGCATCGACGACTGGAGCGACGTCGTGACCGACATCTCGCTGAACACGAGGAACCCGTCCCTCGCCGACTCGTCGGTGTCGACCCGGTCAAGCAAGGCGCGACGCCGCCGGGAGCTGCTGATCGGGTTCGTACGCACCATCGCGGTGCTCGGCGCCGGCGTGCTGATCTGGCACCTGGTGGTGACCGGGTTCGACGTGAAGCCGATCATCATCCCGAGCCCGGCGGCGGTCTGGGACGCGTGGTGGACCGGGTGGACGACACCGGGTCTGGCCGGCTTCGCCGAGAACGCCCAGGCGACACTCATCGCCATCGTGCTGGGCTTCACCATCGGCACCATCGTCGGACTGCTGCTCGGGTTCCTCATCTCGCAGGCGCCGGTGATCGACAAGATCCTCTACCCGTACATCGCGATGTTCAACGCGGTGCCCAAGGTGGCCATCGCGCCGCTCTTCGTGTTGTGGTTCGGGTTCGGGCTCGAGTCGAAGGTGTTCCTGACCGTCACCGTGACCTTCTTCCCCATCATGATCAACTCGATGGCCGGCTTCCGGTCGGTCGAGAAGGACAAGCGGGACCTCTTCCGTTCGATCCAGGCCGGCCGGCTGCAGACCTTCCGGATGCTGACCCTCCCGGCCGCCATGCCGTTCCTGTTCGCCGCGTTGGAGGTCGGCATCGTCTACTCCATCATCTCGGCGATCGTCGGCGAGTTCGTCGGCGCCCAACGGGGACTCGGCGTCCAGCTGCTCAACGCCAACAACAACCTCGCCACCGCCGCCGTCTTCGCGATCCTGCTCAACCTCGCGATCCTCGGCCTGATCGCGCTGTACGGGCTGCGGGCGATCCGCAAGCGCGTGTTGTTCTGGGAAGGTGGGCGGTGACCGCCAACGTCATCACCCCCATCCTGGTCGGCGTCGCGCCGGACGTGGACAAGTCCGCGTTCCTCTGGGGCATGCAGGCCGGTCAACGGGTCGACAGTCCCAGCATCATCTGGGCGGTGACCGGCGGCTGGGGCACGCTCGTGATGGACACCGGCTCCGGGACGCCCGAGTGGGTGAGCGCCCACCACCGCCCGTTCCGTCGCACCCCGGAGCAGGAGCCGCTCCGCGCGCTCACCGACGCGGGTGTCGACCCGGCGTCGGTGCGCACCGTGCTGCTCTCCCACCTGCACTACGACCACTGCGCCAACAACAGCCTGTTCAGCGCGGCCCAGTTCGTGGCGCACCGCGCGGAGGTCGCCTACGCGACCGCACCGTACCCGGTGCACGGCGCGGTCTACGAAGCGCCGACCACCGGCCTCACGCCACAGTGGATGGGTGTGGCCGGACGGCTGCGCCTCGTCGACGGGGACGTCGACCTGGCACCCGGCGTACGGGCGATCCACCTGCCCGGACACGCGCCCGGCATGATGGGCCTCGCCGTGGAGACCCGGACCGGCCGGTACGTCCTCGCGGGCGACCACTGCTCGCTGCGGGAGAACTGGGAAGGCATCGGATCGCACCGGCACATCCCGTCGCGGACCTACGTCGACCTGGGCGACTACTACCGGTCGTACGAGAAGATCGAAGGTCTCGACGCGACCGTGCTTCCGGGCCACGACATCCGGGTCTTCGATCAGAAGTCGTACGGATGACTTCCTACCCGCACCTGCTCGCGCCCGGGCGGATCGGCGCCCTGGACCTGTCCAGCCGGGTGATCATGTCGCCGATGGCGACAAACCTGGCGAACGCCGACGGCACCGTCAGCGAGGACATGATCGCCTACTACGCGCGGCGCGCGCGGTCGCGGCCCGGACTCATCACCGTGGAGATGACGGTCGTCGACGCTCCGCGCGGCAACGCCGGCACGGTGTCGCTGCGGATCGACGGCGACGACGTCATCCCGGCCCTGCACAAGCTCGTCGATGCGGTCGAGTTCTTCGACACGCCGGTGGCGTTGCAGATCGGCCACGCCGGTGGCAACACGACCCTGCGCAAGACCAGAGGCGTCGCGCCCGTCGCACCCAGCGCGACGACGTTTCTCGGCGGTCACACCCTCGCGGTCGAGGCGGATCACGCCACGCTGGAACGGCTGTGCGTCGAGTTCGGCGAGGCGGCGGCCCGCGCCAAACGGGCCGGCTTCTCGGCGGTCAACCTGCACGGCGGGCACACCTACCTGCTCGCCCAGATGCTGTCTCCGCTGCGGAACCGGCGTACCGACGCCTGGGGTGGCGATCTGGACGGCCGGATGCGGTTCGCGACCCGGGTGATCGAGCAGATCCAGTCCCGGGCCGGCGCCGACTTTCCCATCATCTACCGCTTCAGCGCCGACGAGTTCCTCGACGGTGGCCGCGACCTCGAGGAGTCCAAGGAGGTGGCCCGGCGTCTGGAAGCGCTGGGCGTGGCGATGCTCGACATCACCGCCGGGGCCTCCGCGCCGGTCGTGGACACCTCGGCCGGTGCCGAGGGACGATGGAAGGCCCTGCGGGCGGCCATCGAGCCGATGTCCTTCGCCGAGGGCTGGAAGGCCGGACTCGCGGGCGAGATCCGTGCGGTCGTGTCCATCCCGGTCTCGGCGGTCGGTGTCATCCGTACCCCCACGACGGCCGAAAACCTACTGGCGACCGGCGTGGCGGACTACGTGACGCTCGGACGTGCCCTC
The DNA here is from genome assembly GCF_027497235.1 of Micromonospora sp. WMMD1128. Lineage (NCBI taxonomy): Bacteria > Bacillati > Actinomycetota > Actinomycetes > Micromonosporales > Micromonosporaceae > Micromonospora > Micromonospora sp. WMMD1128. The sequence goes on along the minus strand of NZ_CP114902.1, from coordinate 5,293,384 downwards.
ATCGCCGACCCGGACTGGCTGACGCGGGTTCGCCGGGACACCGTCGACCGCATCCGGCCGTGCATCTCCTGCAACGAGTGCAGCCGGGTGCGCCAGGAACTCGACCGGCCGATCCGGTGCGCGGTCAACCCGGAGGTCGGCCGGGAGCGGATCCACCTCGCGCGTCCGGAACCGGGCGGGAAGATGATCGTGGTGGGCGGGGGCGCCGCCGGGCTGGAGGCGGCCCGCCGGGCGGCGCTCGACGGCTGGCACGCCGAGGTGTGGGAAGCCGGTGACCAGCTGGGCGGGCAGCTCATCTGGGGTGCGATCCCCCCGTTCAAACACCGGCTGGAGAGCCTGCGCCGTTGGCTCGTCGACGAGGCCGGGCGCGCCGGCGCCCTGCTCCGGACCGGGACGACTGCCACCGTCGAGTCCGTCGCGGATGCGGCGCCGGACGCCGTGGTGGTCGCCGTCGGCGTCGACCCGCACACGCCGGACGGCCCGCACTCGATGACCGCGTACGACCTGCTGCGCACCGGAGAGAAGCTGCCACCGGGCCCGGTCGTCGTCGTCGGCGGCGGACCGACCGGGTGCGAGGCGGCCATGCTCCTGGCCGAACGAGGCCACCCGGTGCGGCTGGTGACCCGGTCGATGCGCGCCGGCCTGGCCCAGGGGCTGGAGAACCTGTCCCGATCCGACGTCCGGGCCACGCTCGACGATCTCGGCGTCACCATCGAGGAGTCATGCGTCTGCACGCCGGAACCGGACGGTGTGCTGATCTCCCGGCTCGGCCCGCCGGCCGAGCTGTGGACCGGAAGCGTGGTGTGGGCCGCCGGCGTGCGGTCCAAACCATTCGACGTACAACGGTTGCGCGATCGCCTGCCGCGCCAGGCGGTCGTCGTCAACGCGGGGGACTCTCGGAATCCACGCAACATTCTGCACGCGGTCTCCGACGGCGCGCGTGCCGCTGCCCTGGCCACGGCCGGATTCGGCCGCGACGACGCCGACTGATCGGCGTGAGCTGGCCCGCCACCTCAAAGCCGGGGCCAGAAGCAGACTTCGTACCCGAAAGGAAAAAGCGATGGTACGTAGAGCGAGATGGGCCGTTGTCCCCGTGATCCTCGCACTCACGGTGAGTGCGTGTTCGGAATCGGACGGCGGATCGAGCACCGATGCCGGTGAGAAGCCGGTCATCCAGCAATATCACTGCTCGCCGACCCTGGCGAGCAACTCGTCGGCGATCTTCCTCGGCCCGCAACTCGGCCTGACCGACAAGTTCACCATCAACGTGACGAGTGTGTCCGGAACCGGCGCCTGCGTGCAGGCGCTGTCGACCGGACAGGCCAACGTCTCGTCGCCGGCTCCGGCGGCCCTGGCCACGCCCGTGTCGGAGAACGGCGACATCGGCGTCAAGTACTTCTACGAGCTGGCCCGGTCGGACACCTTCAACATCATGGTCAAGCCCGATTCGCCCATCCAGGGCTACGAGGACCTCAAGGGCAAGCGGGTCGGCATCAACGGGGCTGGCGGCGTCGAGCAGTCCTTCGCGATCGGCGCGCTCAAGTCGGTCGGCCTCGCCGCGTCCGACGTCACGTTCATCGCGGTGGGCAACGGGGCGGCGGCGGCCAAGGCGCTCCAGGAAGGAAAGGTCGACGCGATGTCGCAGGTCGACATCCGGTGGGGGACCTTCAAGGCGCAGGGCTTCGAGTTCCGGGACCTGACCGCCTCGGCGCCCAAGTCGCAGACCTTCGGCGCCTCGTACGCCGCAAACACGAAGTGGCTCGAGTCGAACAAGGAACTCGCCGTCGAGTTCGCCCGCATGATCGCCCGGGCCACCATCATGACGATCGTCAACCCGGAGGCCGTGATCAGGAAGTTCTACCAGGTGTATCCCCAGTTCATCACGCCCGGCCTGTCGATCGACAAGCAGATCGAGGCGGACCTGCCGGTGTTGGCGGCCCGCTCCGCGAAGTACGGATTCGACCTGGAGAAGCAGACGCCGGACCTCGGACAGTTCACCGCGGAGCAGTGGGCGGCCGTACTCGAGTTCAACGACCTCACGGTCAAGGACCCGACCGTCATGTACACGAACGACATCGCCGCAGCCATGGGCGACATCGACGTGAAGAAGTGGGTCGAGTACGCCAAGAACTACAAGGACGGATGACGATACCGATGAAACTGACGACTGCTGAGCTCGTTGGCGGCGTGCGTCGGGTGGTGGCCGTCCAGGCCGACGAGTCCCTCGTCGACCTGGCGGCCATGTCGGCCGGGCTCAACCTGGGCCCGGTCGGCTTCCCCCGCGACATGCTCGACCTGATATCGGCCGGACAGACCATGACGTACTTCCTGGGTCTGTGCCAGGAAGCGATCGACGCCGGCCGGTCCGATGACTACACCCTCCCGGCCGGCTCGGCCCGCTACCTGGCCCCGATTCCCCGCCCGACGAAGATCGTGTGTGTCAACTCGAACCGCGCCAACTCCAACGTGGAGCTGCTCGAACCGAAATGGGGCGGCGTCTGGCCCCGGCCCCAGTTCTTCCTCAAGGCGCCGAGTGCCGTCATCGGTCACGAGGAGCACATCCTCGTCGAGCCGCAGATGGGACCGGTCCAACCCGAGGGCGAGATGTGCCTGATCATCGGGCGGCAGGCGCGACGCCTGACGAAGGAGAACGCGCTCGACCACGTCGCGGGCGTGTCGCTCCTCGGCGACTACTCGGCGTCGACGTTCGGTCTCCAGGACGGCGTGATCCTGCACATCTCCAGCAAGGACGGCGTCGAGGACTTCATCAACCGGCCCATGGCACGGGCGAAGGGCGTGGACACCTTCTCGCCCATCGGCCCGTGGCTGATCCCGCTCACCGCCCTGCCCGACCTGGGGAGCATCCGGCTCACCACCGACATGGTCGACGCCGACGGCAAGCGGCTGACCATCCAGGACGGCACCATCGGCGAACAGCGGTTCACCCCGGCCGAGGCCCTGGTGACCATCACCGAGTGGATGACGCTGGAGCCGGGCGACGTCGTCGCGCTCGGCGCGGTCAGCAATGTGCCCGGCCGGCACCTGCGCGACAACAACATGGCGGAATACCACAACGGCGCGATCGAGCTGCACGGCTCCGGCATCGGCACGTTGCGCAACCCGATCACCGTCTGCGCGGACGGTGAGTCCACGTCACTTCCGCCGGCGGTCATGCAGAGGAGGCTGCACTCGTGAAACTAGGTACCGTCGACACCCCACAGGGCGCGATCGCCGTGGTCGAGCGCGACGGCGCGTTCCGGCGGCTCGAATCGAGCGTGCTGGAACTGCTCCGGTCCGGACCGGAGGCGCTGGCCGAGGCCGCGAGCCGCGCGACGGAGCCGGTGAGCTTCACCGACGCCGACCTCCTCCCGGTGATCCCCGACCCCGGCAAGATCCTGTGCGTGGGGCGGAACTATCTCGAACACGTCGAGGAACTCGGTAACAAGGTGACCAAGTCACCCGAGATCTTCGTCCGCACCCCGACGACCCTCGCCCGGCCGTACGGCCCGGTCATCAACCCGAAGCTGTCGGACCGGTTCGACTGGGAGGTGGAGCTGGCGGTCGTCATCGGCAGGGCGGGTCGCCACATCGCGCCCGAGGACGCCTACCACCACGTGGCCGGCTACACGATCTTCAACGACTTCACCGCTCGGGACTACCAGCGCCGGACGACACAGTGGACGCCCGGCAAGAACTTCGACCAGACCGGGCCGCTCGGGCCCTACCTGGTGACCTCCGACGAGATTCCGGACCCGTCCGGCCTCGACATCAGCCTGACCATCGACGGCGAACAGATGCAACACTCCAACACGCGCATGTTGATCCACTCGGTGCCGGCGCTCATCGCCTTCCTGAGCTCCTTCGCGACGCTGCTGCCGGGCGACGTCATCGCCACCGGGACACCCGGCGGCGTGGGCGACGGGCGCGACCCGAAGGTGTTCCTGCGCAGCGGCCAGGTCGTCGTCAGCACCATCGAGGGCCTCGGCGAACTGCGCAACGTGGTCGAGGACGAAGTGGCCGGCTGAGCCGGCGGACCGAACGTCAGGCGAGCGTCGGCCGGGTGAGCCCGCCCGGCCGACGCTCGCCGACACCTGCCGGGTCGAACTCCCGGGTCGCCTGGAACGGGGCGGGCTGGCCTCAGCTAATCCTCCGCAGCGCAGCGAGTGGTGTCGAAGACCGGGCTGGCGATCACATTGAGCAATTGCCTGGCCGGATCGAAGTGCGGATCCACATGGCGACCGAGGACGACAGCGGTCACAGTGGTAGCGCCGAGGATCTTCAGCGCGTGCGCCAGGGACTGTGTCCGCGCGCCAGTTGTCCAGGTGTCCTCGAGAACCAGTGCGTGGACGGGCGCGACTGACGCGGGCATGAGCGGCGTGAACCAGTCGGCGTGAAAATCATGATCGTCAGGGCCGTAGCGCGGGTTGACGGCGCTCATGATCCAGGGCAGCCGGAGGCGTTCGCCTACCAGGACGGCCAGCGGGTGCGCGCCAGCGCGGCTGCGGGTGCTCGGTACGGCGATCACGTGCGTCGGTAAGGCTCCGGCACGGGCCGCCGCACACGGGAGATGATCACGGAGGAAGAGCAGTAGGAGCGCAAGCAGACTCCAGCGAGCCTGCCCGGACGGAGCCGTGCCCTTGTACGTCCGGAGGTTGTGGTGGTGTTGCGACGTGCGTGGCGAGTAGGAGATCGGTAGCACGAGGTCTGCGAGGACGCCTTGAGACCGGGTGAGGTGGGACTGGCAGCGAAAGCAGAGTGAATAGCCATCGCCTCGCACACCCCGGCATGTCGGGCAGATCCAGGAGTATGCCGGTAGCGGGTTGCGTAGATAACCGCGTTGGACTTGGACGTGCCGGCTGATGATGGTCCAGCGTTGGTCAGCGGAGGGCGAAGTCAGGGAAGTTCTCCAGGCCGGCGTCGGTGAGCTGGTAACTGAGGATGTCGTCGAGGGCTTCCAGCAGATGGGCGGTGCCGTGGACGACGTAGACGCCCGGGTTCTCGGCGAACGTCCTGGCCCAGTCGCACTGCATGACCGGGCTCGTCAGCACGACGGGACGGCCGTGCTGCAGGGCAAGGCGGGCCTGGATTCGTGCGCCGCTGGTCTCGCCCGCCTCGACGACTATCGTCGCGACTGCGTACCCGCTCATGACGGCGTTGCGCATAGGGAAGCTCTGCTTGCTCGGCGGGGCGTCGGGCCAGAACTGGGAGATCACGAGCCCGACCTCGGCGATGTGGTCCTGCAGGCGCTGGTTCGCCGAGGGGTAGTACCGGCGAATGCCGGTGCCAACGACCGCGACCGTGCGCCCACCCGCCTCCAGCGCAGATGAGTGCGCGGCGGTGTCGATGCCGGCGGCCAGCCCGCTGACCACGGTCACCCCGCGACCGGCAAGCGTGGTGGCGACGGCGCGAGCTATCCGCAGCCCATCCTCGCTTGCCTTGCGACTGCCGACGACTGCCACCGCCTGGTCGTGGACCCGTAGATCACCTCGGCTGAACAGGAGCGGTGGCATCTCCCGGATGCCGAGCAGTTGGGCCGGGTAGGTGTCGTCGAAGAAGGCGTGGACGCCGATTCCATCCGCCTGCCAACCGGTGATCTCGGCGGCGGCTGCGCTGATCAGATCGGCGGTCGAGTCTCCGTCCGGGAAGAGCGTGTCGGAGTGGCCGACCGTGCGGTCGAGGACTGCCTCGGCGCTGCCGTTCTCCTGGATGTCGAGCGCGATCTCCGACCAGCGCGCGCGAGGCAGGCGAAGCAGCGCGACCAGGGAGGCCCGCTCGATCATCGCCGTGTCCATGGACTCAATCGTAGGCCCTGCGCTGGGCACGTCGCTCAGCCATCCTGGCCGGTGTCGGGGACGGGAGCGACGAGCGGATGCCATCTCTGGAACATATGTTCGATATGCGCCAAAATCAAGGGTCGCGACGCCGCTCGGTCGTCACAGATCCTCCGGACGGGGTGGCACGGCATGGGCGGTGTCCCATCGCTTCCCACGCCGTTCCCCGCTGGTCGATCCCACAACAGGGTTCTGGGCGTACCCGCCCGGCGCGGACTTCTCCACCGGTCGGCGCTGTGGCTCATCGACGTCGGTGGTGTTGGATGGTTCGGAAGCTGGCCGTCGCTCGGTCGTCGGCCGGCGTATGCAGGTGGACCGTCACCGCTTCTCTCCCCCGCACGCCAGGAGCCGACGTTGGACAACGAGATTCAGCTGATCAGCGACGGTGATGGCCTGGCGGTCATTGGGCACCCGACAGATGTCGAGCAATTCCTCGTGGCTGAGGGGCTGCCGTCGCGGGAACTCGGGCTGCAGCGGCTCGGAACTGCTCTGCACGCCGGAGCCGCAGCCGCCCAGGTCGGGTCCGAGCTTGCCGCCAACTCGGGTCGCTGGGTGAAGCTGACGAAGGAATCGGCGCAACTTGTCCACCGGCACGGGCTGATGCCGAGCAAGACTCCCGGAGTCAGCCATGCGATGGTGGGGAAGCCCGGCTCGATCAAGTCCTGGCTCCAGATCACGAAGGGGCCGGGATCGATGGCGGCCAGTCCGGCGCTTCTGGCGGGCGCTGCGGGGATCATGGCCCAGCTGGCGATGCAGCAGACGATGAACGAGATCACCGACTACCTCGCGGCGATCGACGAGAAGGTCGACGATGTGCTGCGCGCGCAGAAGGACGCGATGTTGGCCCGCATGATCGGGGTGGGCTTCGTCATCGAGGAGTCCATGACCATCCGGGAGAAGCGGGGCCGGGTCGACGAGATCACCTGGTCGAAGGTGCAGGCCGCGCCGGCGACGGTCGCGGAGACCCAGGCGTACGCCCTGCGTCAACTCGACACCATCGCAGAGAAGTTGGAGCGCAAGACGAACATCGGTGACCTGGCCAAGGCGGCCAGGGAGGCAGAGTCGGGGGCGCGGGAGTGGCTCGCCGTGCTGGCCCGCTGTTTTCAGCTCCAGGACGCGATCGCCGTGCTGGAGCTCGACCGGGTGCTGGACGCGACCCCGGATGAGGTGAACGGGCATCGCCTCGGGCTGAAGACTGCCCGGCAGAACCGGATCGAGCTCATCTCACGGTGTACCGAGCGCCTGATGGCCCGAATGGATGCGGCTGCGGGCAAGGCCAACAGCAAGGTGCTGCTGAATCCGATGGACTCGCCGGCCGTCGTGCAGTCGAGCAACCACGTTTCGATCGCCGTCGTCGACTTCCACGGGCGGCTCGGGATCGAGGGCACTCGACAGGCGTCGGAGGCGAGGGGATGGGCGGACGCGGCCATGGAGTTGCGTGACAGGGCGCTTGAGACCGGAGCGGACGGCGTCGACGTCGCCAGGCGCGTCGGCAACGAAACCTTCGACCTGGCCAGATCGGCGACGGGCAAGCTCTCCGGGCGGTTGACCGAGCGGGTGTTCGGTCGGCGTAGGGACGACTGATCGCAGCCGGAACTCAGTGCGCTGGCTGCCACGGCGCGCTCCTCCTGCGCTGACGATCTCGACCACTTCGGGCCACCACAAGGGCGAGACCGAGATCGCCGCCGCGTGGCTTACCTCAGCGGCCGGCGACCACGAGCGCCCAGCAGAGCGCGCCGAAGCCGGCGGTGCTCGCCAGCGTTCGGACCAGGTTCCAGGTGACCCAGGTGGCCTCGAAACGCTGCCGAGCGCCGTCGAGGTCGTCCGCGCCGGCCGCCGCGAGCGCGTCGTTCAGCGGTACGTTGACCGCCGCCGTGATGCCGACCATCACCAGGTGGAGCGCGAGCCCGCCGAGGATCCACGGCAGGGCCGGACGGCCCGCGCCGCGCGCGGCCAGCACCGCCGACAGCGCGGTGAGCGCCGGCGTGCCCAGGAAGATCAACAGAAACCAGCCGTTGACGATGGACACGTTGATCCGCTGCATCGCGTCCACGAACGTCCGGTCGTCCGCGCCCCGCAACGCCGGCATCACGGCGTAGGAGAAGGCGGCGAAGAGCCCGGCCGTCAAGCCGGCCCCGAGAGTGGCCCCGAGCAACGACAGGTGCTGTGTGAGTCGCATGTGCTCATCTCACCGCCGGACGGTGAGACGCCCCATGGTCAGGACGCGCGATTGCATGTGTAATCGTCTCCGTGGACGTCGTCGCCGGCCTGCTCGACGGTCCCCGGGCCCGGGGCGCCTTCCTGCTCCGTTCGATCCTGACCCCGCCCTGGTCGATGCTGATCCGGGACGAGGCACCGCTCACCCTCGTCGCGGTGGTGCGCGGGGACGCCTGGCTCGTGCCCGGGCAGGGCGCCGCCGCCCGGCTCGGCACCGGGGACGTGGCGATCGTGCGCGGCCCGGCTCCGTACACCGTCGCGGACGATCCGGCCACGCCGCCGCAGGTGGTCGTCCACCCCGGCCAGCGCTGCACCACACCGGACGGGCGCGAGCTGTACGAGATGACGCGGCTGGGCGTACGCACCTGGGGCAACGGCCCGGACGGCCGGACGGTGCTGCTCACCGGCACGTACCCGGTCCGGGGCGCGGTCGGCCGGCGGTTGCTGGACGCGCTGCCGGCGCTCGCCGTCGTCCCGTGCGCGTCCTGGGACTCCCCGCTGGTCCCGCTGCTGGCCACCGAGATCGTCAAGGACGACCTCGGTCAGGAGGCCGTGCTGGACCGTCTGCTGGACCTGCTGCTCATCGCCGCGCTGCGCGAGTGGTTCGCCCGGCCCGGGGCGGCGCCCGCCTGGTACCGGGCGCACGCCGACCCGGTGGTCGGCCGCGCGCTGCGGATGCTGCACCACGATCCCGCCCGCCCGTGGACGGTGGCGTCCCTGGCCGCGGCGACCGGGATCTCCCGGGCGTCGCTCGCCCGGCGCTTCACCGGACTGGTCGGCGAGCCACCCATGTCGTACCTCACCGGGTGGCGGCTGGCGCTCGCGGCCGATCTGCTCCGGGAGCCCGACGCGACCGTCGGCGCGGTCGCCCGCCGGGTCGGCTACGGCAGCTCGTTCGCGCTGAGCGCGGCCTTCAAACGGCGGTACGGCGTGAGCCCCCGGCACCACGTCGACGGCGGCAACCCGCCGGCGGGCCGGTGAGCACCACGGGCGGTCGAGGCAGCCGGAGGCCGCCAGCGGAGAGGCGCGCCGGTCCGGCCGGACCGCGACGTGCGCGGCCCGGCCGGCGGCGTCAGCGGGGACGCCGGGTCTTCGGCAGGTCGAACTGGTCCGCCCGGCGGCAGTCCTTCGGGCCGCCGACCGCGTCCGGGCCGACCCGGTCGAGGGCCTGGCGGGCCCGGTGCCGGCCCAGGTTCCAGGCGTACCACGGATCGGGCTCGTCGAGTTCGTCGGCGATCCAGCTCAGCGTGCACCGGCGCACCGGGTCGGGGAGCCGGGTGAGAGCGGGCGTGGCGTCGGCGGACAGCGCCCGCAGGTACCAGGCGTCGATCTTGCCGGTCTGCTCGTACCGCAGGGTGTTGCGTCGGGCCGCGTAGTCCTCCGGGTTGAGCACCGCGAGGCCGAGCAGCATCGCCACGGCCAGCGCCACCGTGGCGCCGGGGATCCACCGGCCCTGCCACCGCACGCCGGCCGCCAGGATCATCAGGAAGACCGCGCCCAGCATCAGCTCGAACGCCATCACGAAGATCCGCTCGCCGGTGAAGCTGTAGACCTTCTGGTAGGCCCACATGCGGGACAGCGCCGACGCCACGATCACCACACTCAGCGCGCTGAGCAGACCGAGCAGTACGCGCAGCAGGGTGCGCTCGACCGACCGCTCCCGGCCGGCCCAGCGGGTCACGCCGCCGAGCACCGCCACGGTCAGCAGCGTGACGAAGAGCAGCTGCCAGAAACCGCTGCGGGCGTATTCGGCATAGCTGAGCCCGGCGACCTTCTGCACATGCCGCTGGCCGCCGAAGAGCACGGTGAACTGCACCACCACGAAGCCGGCGAAGAGCAGGGTCAACGCCCCGATGGCAGGTGCCCACTCCAGCAGGCCGAGGCGGCGCCGGCCCGGCCGGTCCACGGTGGACAGGTCGGGTGGGGCGGCAAGCGTGTAGACCGCGGCGACCGCGATCAGCCCGCCCACCGCGGCCAGGAACAGCCCGCGGAAGACCGAACCGACCTCGACCTCGGGTACGAGCGCGCCGAGCGCCTCGGCGAACGCCGCGTCGGCCGAGGCGAGCAGGCTGCCGAAGACCACGAGCACCACGAGCGTGGCGACCACCGAGACGGTGACCTTGCGGACGGTGGTCACCTGCGGCGAGGCAGCGACGTGCCGGCGTACCCAGGGCAGGCCACGCAGCGCCGCGAACGGCGTGGCGAGCAGGCCGAACAGGATCGAACGGACCAGCCGGCCGCCGACGATGGCGAGGGTGGCGCAGCCCAGCGCGCCGAGCACGCAGAACGTCACCAGCCACCAGGCGTTGCGGAACGCCGGCACGGCGAGCAGGGCCAGGGCGGCAACCGCCCAGCCGGCGCGGATCAGCCGGTCGGTGCGGGGCAGCTCGGCGGCCCGGGGCCGGACCGCCAGCAGCACCGCGACCGTGAGCGTGAGCCAGCCGAGGAACCAGCCGATGCCGACCCGGCTCAGCGGCACGAAGATCGCGCTGCCGAGCGCGCCGGCCAGCACCGCGAGCGGAACCGCCCGGCCGGTGGCCGGCTTCGGGCCGGGCCACCGGGCGCCGAGGAAGGAGGTGCGGGGCGTCGGCGGTCGGGCCGCCCAGCCCGGCGCCGGCGGGTAGTGCACCCAGGGCCGCGGGTCCGGGTGTCCCGGTCCGGGCACCGGCGGCGCCGCTGCGCCGTGGACGGTCGGAGAGACGTGCCCGGCGGTCACCGGCGGACTGTCCGGCGCGCCCGCCGTCGGCACGGTATGCACGGCGGCGGTCGTCGGGGCGGCCCCAGGGGCGACCGGCCCGGCGCCCGTCGCGGCGGAGACCGTCGGACCGGTCGGGCTCGCGCCGGCCGGGTCCTCCCCGACCGGTGCGGCGTCCGCCGGCTTGGTCGGGCTCGTGCCGGTTCGGCTCTCCACGGCAGGCGCGGCGTCCGCCGGCTTGGTCGGGCTTGCGCCGGTCGGGTTCTCCGCGGCCGGGGCGGCGTCCGCCGGCTTGGTCGGGCTTGCGCTGGTCGGGCTCGCGCTGGTCGGGTTCTCCACGGCCGGGGCGGTCGCCTGGCTGGGCACGCCGGGCGTCGGCGCGCCGCCCGGGACCAGCGGCAGGAACAGCGCGTACCCCTGGGTGCCGGGGGGCACGGTGACCGGGATCGCCCAGCCCTCCGCGCCGGGCCACGGCACCGGGGGCGGTGCGCCCTCCATCGTGGGCAGCACCAGCAGGTACGGCTGGATGGCGGGAGGCGCGTCGCCCGGCGGAGGCCCGTCCGCGGTGGCGGCGCGGGGCGGCTCGGAAGGCTGTTCCGGCTCGGACAAGGCGCACTCCTCGATGACAGGGTGCCGTCACTCTAGGGCCCGCCCGGGGCACCGCGCCGCCCCGGTTGTCCGTTCGGTCGGCCGAGCCTGGCCGGTCATGGCACCGATGGGGATCGAACCATTGCGGTTCCGCGTCCGTACCAACGCCCAGGAGGTCGATCACATGGGCACACGTCGCGCGCTCGTCGCGTTCGCCGCCGTCGCCGCGACGCTGCCGCTCACCGCCGTGCCGGCAAGCGCCCACGGCGCGCCGACCAGCCCGATGAGCCGTGGGGCGGCCTGCGGACCGGAGGGGGGCCGGGCGGAGACGCCCGCCTGCCGGGCCGCGATCGCCGCCGGGGCGGCGGTGCGCGAGTGGGACAACATCCGGGTGGCGCGCATCGACGGGCGGGACCGGGAACGCATCCCGGACGGGGAGCTGTGCAGCGGCGGCCTCTCCGCCTACCGGGGGCTGGACCTGCCCCGGGCCGACTGGCCGGCCACCACGTTGACCGCCGGCGCCCGGCACACCTTCCGCTACCGCACCACGATCCCGCACAAGGGCACGTTCCGGTTCTACGTCACCACCGACTCGTACGCCCCGGACCGGCGACTGACCTGGGCGGACGTCGAGAGCAAGCCGTTCCTGGCGGTCACCGACCCGCCGATCCGCGACGGCGCGTACGAGATGCCGGGGCGGCTGCCGACCGGACGCACCGGGCGGCACCTCATCTACGTCGTCTGGCAGAACTCGAACACCCAGGACACCTACTACTCCTGCTCCGACGTCGTCTTCCGGGCGGCCTCGGGCGGCTCCGGGGCACGGGCCACCCGGAAGGCGACACCGGCGACGGGCGCGGCGTCTCCGCGTACCCTCGCCGAGGCGGCGACCGGCGACGAGCCGGGGGTGCCGGTCGCGGCGGTGACCGAGACCGGCCCGCTGTCCCGGCCGCTCGTCATCGGCGCGGCGGCGGTGGTGGTCGCCGCGATGCTCGCCGCGGTGGTCGGCCTGCGCCGGCGACGGGCCGGCGGGCCGCCGCCCGGGCGGCCGTGCGGGGTGCGCAACCACCGCGCCGGGCGGCGCCGGATCTGGTGACGCTCAGCCGAGCAGGCGCTCGATCTCGGCCAGGTCCTCCCCGGCGAGGTCCAGGTCGTCGAGCGCGGCGACGTTGCCCTCCAGTTGGGCGACGCTGCTCGCGCCGATGATCAGGCTGGTCATCCGCGGGTCGCGCAGCGCCCACACCAGGGCGAGCTGGGCCAGGGTCTGCCCCCGCCGCCGGGCCACCTCGGCGAGCGCGCGGACGGTCGCCATCTTCGCCTCGTCCAGGTCGCTCTCGTTGAGGAAGACGCTCGTCCGCACACGCGAGTCGGCCGGAATGCCGTCCAGGTAACGGTCGGTGAGCAGGCCCTGGGCCAGCGGGCTGAACGCGATGCACCCGGCGCCGACCTGGGCCAGCGTGTCCAGCAGCCCGTCGGACTCGGTCCAGCGGTTGAGCATCGAGTACGAGGGTTGGTTGATGAGCAGCGGGGTGCCCAGGTCGCGGAGGATCTCGGCGGCCCGGGCGGTCTGCTCCGAGTTGTAGTTGGAGATGCCGACGTAGAGCGCCCGGCCGGAGCGGACGATCGCGTCGAGCGCGCCCATCGTCTCCTCCAGTGGGGTCTCCGGGTCGACGCGGTGCGAGTAGAAGACGTCGACGTAATCCAGCCCCATCCGGCGCAGCGACTGGTCCAGCGACGAGATCAGATACTTGCGGGAACCCCACTCGCCGTACGGGCCGGGCCACATCAGGTAGCCGGCCTTGCTGGACACCACGAGCTCGTCCCGGTACGGCTTCAGGTCGGTGGCGAGCAGCCGGCCGAACGCCTCCTCCGCCGCGCCCGGCGGCGGGCCGTAGTTGTTGGCCAGGTCGAAGTGGGTGATGCCGAGGTCGAAGGCGCGGCGGACGATGTCGCGCTGCCGCTCGAACGGCCGGTCCGGCCCGAAGTTGTGCCACAGCCCGAGGGAGATGACGGGCAGCTTGAGCCCACTGCGGCCACTGCGCCGGTAGTGCATCGAGTCGTAACGGTCGTCGCTGGCGAGGTAGGTCACCAGATCATTCTGCCGCCACCGGCGAACGGACGTGTGGTTGCCACCGGCGCGGGTAGCGTCGAGGTCATGCGTTTCGTGCGGCTCGACACCCCCAAGCCCATCTCGAAGATCGGCCTCGGCACGTGGCAGTTCGGCTCCCGCGAGTGGGGCTACGGCCCCGACTACGAACGCCGGGCCGCCGAGATCGTGCGGCGGGCGCTCGACCTCGGGGTCACCCTCTTCGACACCGCCGAGATGTACGGCTTCGGCCGCAGCGAACGCATCCTCGGCGCGGCGCTGGGTGGCGACCGGGCCAAGGTCGTGGTGGCCAGCAAGATCTTCCCGCTGCTGCCGGTCGCGCCGGTGGTGCAGCAGCGGGCGGTCGCCTCCGCGGCCCGGCTCGGCGTCGACGGCATCGACCTCTACCAGGTGCACCAGGCCAACCCGGTGGTCGCCGACACCACCACCATGCGCGGTATGCGCTCGTTGCAGGACGTCGGGCTGGTCGGCGAGGTCGGCGTCAGCAACTACGACCTGCGCCGGTGGCGGTTCGCCGAGGCCGCGCTGGGCCGCCGGGTGCTGAGCAACCAGGTCCGCTACAGCATGATCGACCGCGGCCCGGAGGAGGACCTGATCCCGTACGCGGAGCAGGCCGGCCGGATCGTCATCGCGTACAGCCCGCTGGCGCAGGGGTTCCTCTCCGGCCGCTACGACGCCTCGAACCCGCCGGCCGGCGCGGTGCGCCGCGCCAACCCGTACTTCCTGCCGGAGAACCTGGCGCGCGGCGCCCAGCTCATCGCCACGCTGCGCGAGGTGGCCGACGCGCACGACGCCACGCCCAGCCAGATCGCGTTGGCGTACGTGCTGCGGCACCCCAACGTGGTGGCCATCCCCGGCGCGTCCGGGGTGGAGCAGGTGGAACGCAACGCCGCCGCCGCCGAGATCGACCTGACCGACGACGAGTACGCCGCGCTGGTCGCCGCCGCACACGCGTTCCGGCCGGTCACCGGCCTGGCCGCGGTGCCCCGGATGATCCGCGCCCGACTGGGAAAGTGACCACATGGACGACATCACCGCACTGATCCTGGACGACCACGCCGCCTTCCGGCGCGGCTTCGCCCGGCTCGACGACGCCCGCGACCCGGCCGAGATGCTTGCGGTCTGGGAGGCGCTCGCCCTGCACCTGGACATCCACGCCGAGGCGGAGGAGGCGATCCTCTACCCGCACCTGGTGAAGCACGGCGACGACGGCGAGGACGAGACCGCCGACGCCATCGGCGACCACAACAAGATCCGCGACGCGATCGCCGAGGCCAAGCTGCACGAGGTCGGCTCGGACGCCTGGTGGACGGCCGTGGGCAACGCCCGTAGGGAGAACAGCGAACATCTCGCCGAGGAGGAGGACGAGGCGCTGCCCGACTTCCGCCGGCACGCGAGCGCGGAACTGCGGGCCGAGTTGGGGGCGCGCTGGCTCACCTTCTACGGCGAGCACAAGAACGGCCGGGACCTGCCGTTCCGCGACAAGAACCCGCAGCGCTACGTGCGGGACCACCGCTGACGGACTGATCTCCCCGACGCGGGGGAGTCGCCCGGCGGGCGGCGGCGGGACAATGACCTGATGACGGTCCGGGGGGTGTTCGCGCCGCTGGTGCGCGGCAGCACCTGGCGGCGGGCCGTGTTCCTGCTTCTCGGCGGCGTGCTCGCGCTGCCGTACGTGCTGCTGGTGGTGGCGTTCGCGCGACTGCTGACGAGTGCGGGGGTGCCGCGCCCGCTCGGGATCGGGCTGCTGCTTGTCGGCGTCGGGCTGGCCGTGGTGCCGGTGTTCCTGGCCGGCAGCCGGGCGCTGGAGATCGCCGCCGCCCGGGCGCTGCTCGCGGTCGACCTGCCGGAGCCGCTGCCGGGCCACCGCCTCGACCGGGAGACGCGGTTGCGCTCCGCGCTCTGGATCGCCGTGCACCTCGGCACCGGCGTGGCGGTGCTGTTCGCCGCGATCAGCGCGTTCCCGATGGCGCTCGTCTTCGTCGCCGGACTGGTCGGGGTGGACGTCGGCGCGGTGTCGGACGAGCGCGTCGGCCCGTTCGACCCGGCCCGCCCGGTGCCGGCCGGGCTGGCCGGGGTGGCTGTGCTCGTCGCGCTCGGCTACGCGGTGGCCGGGCTGGGCGCGCTCGCCGCCTCGATGGCGCCGGTGTTGCTCGGCCCGGCCCAGGCCGAGCGGATCGCCGCGCTGGAGGCCCGCGCCGTCCGGCTGGCCGAGCGCAACCGGCTGGCCCGGGAACTGCACGACTCGGTGGGGCACGCGCTGACCGTGGCGACGCTCCAGGCCGGCGCCGGGCGGGAGTTGCTCGACACCGACCCGGAGTTCACCAGGCGTGCGCTGCGGGCCATCGAGGAGACCAGCCGGCGGGCCATGGACGACCTCGACCAGGTGCTCGGGCTGCTCCGCGAGACCGACTCCGGGCGGCCGGCCGCGCCCACCGCGCCGCAGCACACCCTGGCCGGGCTGGACGGGCTGGTCGCCGCCGCCCGGGCCGCCGGGCTGGTCGTCGAGTCCCGGGTCGCCGGCCCGCTGGACGCGCTGCCCGCGGTGGTGTCCCGCGAGGGCTACCGGATCGTGCAGGAAGGGCTGACCAACGCGGCCAGACACGGCCGGGGGCCGGTCACGCTGCGGGTCGCCGTACCCCCGGAAGGGTTGGAGATCGAGCTGGTCAACGCCGTGCGCGGCGCGGAACGGGCGACCGGCGGCGGGCGCGGGCTGGACGGCATGCGGGAACGGGTGCTGCTGCTCGGCGGGCGGCTCGTCGCCGGCCCGGCGGGGGAGCGGTGGCGGGTCCACGCCACCCTGCCGGCGTCGCCGGAGGAAAACGGGTGACCATCGACGTGCTGATCGTCGACGACGACGAGCTGATCCGGGTCGGCCTGCGGGCCATCGTCGACGCCCAGCCGGACCTGCGCGTCGTCGGCGAGGCGGCGGACGGCGCGGAGGTGCCGCCGCTTGTGGCCAAGCTGCGACCGCGGGTGGTGCTGATGGACGTGCGGATGCCGGCCATCGACGGCATCCAGGCCACCCGCCGGCTGCTCGCCGCCTCCGCCGACCCGCCGCGCGTGCTCGTGGTCACCACGTTCGCCAACGACGAGTACGTCTACGAGGCGCTGCGCGCCGGAGCGAGCGGCTTCCTGCTCAAGCGGGCCCGCCCGACCGAGGTGGTGGAGGCGATCCGGGTGGTGGCGGCCGGCGAGTCGCTGCTCTTCCCGGCCGCCATCCGGCAGCTCGTCGGCGCGTACGGGCGGAGCGGCGGGGACCGGCTGGACGCGGCCCGGCTGACCGAACGGGAGGGTGAGGTGCTGCGGCTGATGGCGGCCGGCCTGTCCAACCCGGAGATCGCGGCCCGGCTGGTGCTCGGCGTGGAGACGGTCAAGACACACGTCGGGAACGTGCTGGCCAAGCTCGGGGTGCGGGACCGCACCCAGGCGGTGATCGCCGCGTACGAGTCGGGGTTCGTGGTCCCGACCGGCTGAGTCCCCCGGCCGGGGGAGACGCTTCACCCCGCCACGGGAGGGTTGCGGAACGTCGACAGTCGAGGCTCGAACCATGACCGCCACGCTGCTCGTACCGATCCGTCACCGGTCCCGGACCGCGCCGCTCGCCGCCGGCTGGCTCGCGCTCTGGGGCGTACTCGCCCTGATCTCCGCCGGGACCGGCGCCGGCTACCCGTTCGGCGTCCACGACCGGGACCGCCAGGTCAACCTGCTCCGGCTGGTGCCGGTGTCGGTCGGGCCGGCGCTGTTCGCGGCGCTGCTGCTCACCGCCGCGGTCGTCGCGCTGGCCATGGCCGGTCCGGCCGCCCAGCCGGCACGGCCGCTGCGCGCGCTGCTGCTCGGCTACGGCTGGACGGTCGCGTTCGTGCTGGCCGTGGTGGTGCCGGACACCCGGGTGCTGATCACCCTGGGCTACGCGCCGATCCTGCTCGTCGGCGCACCGTTCGGCTGGCCGCCCGTCGACTACGCCGACGTGTTCACCTGGACGCTGCTGTGCAAGACCGCCGCCATGGCGGGCGGGGTGCTGCTCGCCCTGGCGACGCTCGGCTGGCAACGCCGTACCGCCGGGGCCTGTGCCGCCTGCGGTCGCGACGGCGCGGACCGGGGCTGGACCACCCCGGCCGCCGCGGCCCGCTGGGGTCGCTTGGCGGCCTGGACCGCCGCGATCATCCCCACCCTGTACGCGCTCACCCGGCTCGCCTGGGCCGCCGGCATCCCGCTCGGCATCTCCCGCGACTTCCTCGACGAGATGCGGGACACCGGACTGGTCTGGGCGGGCGCCGGGCTGGGCGCCTTCGCGGTGGCCGGTGCGGTGCTCACGCTCGGGCTGGTCCGCCCCTGGGGTGAACGGTTCCCCAGGTGGATGGTCGGCCTGGCCGGCCGACGGGTGCCGGTGTCGCTTGCCGTGGCGCCCGCCACGCTCGTCGCGCTCTCGGTCACCGCGGGCTCACTCGGACTGGTCACCGCCCCCCGGTTCTGGGAGCTGACCGGCGGGTTCAGCCTGACCACGCTGCCGATGCTGCTCTGGCCGCTCTGGGGTGTGGCGCTCGGCGCGGCCACGTACGCCTACCTGCTGCGCCGCCGCGGCGTGTGCCGGCGCTGCGGGCGTTGACCACCCCCGGTGGTCGGTCCCGGTCACGGGGCGGGACCGACCACCGGGCGGTGCGGAAAAACTGAGCTAGCGTGGGGCGGGTGAGCGTTCACACCCAGATCTCCCCGGCCCCGCCGGCCGACCTGCCCGGCACGCTCGGCGCGCTGCGCGCGGCCGGCCACCACTACCGCACCGTCAAGCAGGAACTCCGCGACAACCTCCTGGCCCGGATGCGCGCCGGCGAGGACCGCTTCCCCGGCATCGTCGGGTACGAGGACACGGTGCTGCCCGAGGTCGAGCGGGCGCTGCTCGCCGGCCACGACATGGTGCTGCTCGGCGAGCGTGGCCAGGGCAAGACCCGGCTGATCCGCTCCCTCGGCGGGCTCCTCGACGAGTGGACCCCGGTGATCCCCGGTTCGGTGCTCAACGAGCATCCGATGCGCCCGCTCACCCCGGCCTCCCGCGCGCTCGTCGACTCCGCCGGTGACGACCTGCCGATCGGCTGGCTGCACCGCTCGATGCGCTACGGCGAGAAGCTCGCCACCCCGGACACCAGCGTCGGCGACCTGATCGGCGACGTCGACCCGGTCCGCCTCGCCCAGGGGCGCACCCTCGGCGACCCGGAGACCATCCACTTCGGCCTGGTGCCGCGCACCAACCGGGGTGTGTTCGCCGTCAACGAGCTGCCCGACCTGGCCGAACGGATCCAGGTGGCGCTGCTCAACGTGCTTGAGGAACGCGACATCCAGGTTCGCGGCTACCAGTTGCGGCTGCCGCTGGACCTGCTGCTCGTCGCTAGCGCCAACCCGGACGACTACACCAACCGCGGCCGGATCATCACCCCGCTGAAGGACCGCTTCGGCGCCGAGATCCGCACCCACTACCCGCTCGACCTGGAGCTGGAGCTGGCGCTGATCCGGCAGGAGGCCGACCTCGTCGCGGGCGTCCCGGAGCACGTGCTGGAGGTGCTCGCCCGGTTCGCCCGCGAGGTGCGGGAGTCGCCGTCGGTGGACCCCCGCTCCGGCGTGTCCGCCCGGTTCGCCATCGCCGCCGCCGAGACCGTGGCCGCCGCCGCGCTGCGCCGTTCCGGCCTACTCGCCGCCTCCGCCTCCGCCGAGGTGTTAGGCGGGGGCCCCGCCACATCCGAAAGCGTTAACCGGGGCCCCCGCCTCACACCCGAGGCGCCGGTGGCGCGCGTCGGGGACGCGGTGTCGGTGACCTCGACGCTGCGCGGGAAGGTGGAGTTCGAAAGCGGTGAGGAGGGACGCGAGATCGAGGTCCTCGCGCACCTGCTGCGTACCGCCACGGCCGAGACGTTCCGGACCCGGCTGGCCGGGCTGGACCTGTCCGGCTTCACCGCGCTCGTGGCCGAGGGCGGCGCCGTCGAGACCGGGGAGCTGGTCTCCTCGGCGGAACTGCTGCGCCAGGTCGGCACCGTACCGGGGCTGGCCAAGGTGCTCGACCGGCTCGGTTTCGGCGACGCGCCCAGCCCGGAGGAGGCTGCCGCCGGCATCGAGTTCGTGCTCGAAGGGCTGCACCTGACCCGCCGGCTGGGCAAGGACGTCACCGAGTCCGGGCGCACCGTCTACGGCGGCCGGGGCTGACCGTGGCCGGCAACCGGTTCCGGTACGGGCAGTGGCGCGGCGGCCCCGACCCGCTCGCCCCGCCGTACGACGTGCGCGCCGCGGTGGACGCGGTAGGCGCGGAGGTCCTCAACGGCGGCAGCCTGCGGGAGGCGCTGCGTGACCTGCTGCGGCGCGGCCCGGACGGGCGTGGCGGCCTGGCCGACCTCGCCGCCCGGGCCCGCCGGCTGCGTCGGGAGGCGCTGCGCCGGGGCGACCTGGACGGCGCGGTGACCCGGGCCCAGGCGCTGCTCGACCAGGCGCTCGCCGCCGAACGGGACGAGCTGCGGGGACGCGACGGCGACGACGCCCGGTTCGCCGAGGCGGTGCTGGACAACCTGCCCCGGTCCACCGCGCGGGCGGTGTCGGAGCTGGCCGGGTACGACTGGGCCAGCGCCGAGGCCCGGCAGACCTACCAGCGGATCCTCGACGGGCTGCGTGGCGACGTGCTGGAGCAGCGTTTCGCCGGGCTGCGGGACGCGGCGCGGGCCGCCGGCGACCCGGAGACGCAGCGGCAGCTCGCCGAGATGATGGCCGACCTCAACGCCCTGCTCGCCCGGCACGCCCGCGCGGAGGACACCACCGACGCGTTCGCCGAGTTCATGCGCCGGCACGGCGAGTTCTTCCCGGAACGGCCCCGGAACGTCGAGGAGCTGATCGACGTGCTGGCCCGCCGGGCGGCGGCCGGGGAGCGGCTGATGCGGTCGCTGTCGGACCGGCAACGGGAGGAGTTGGCCGGGCTGATGCGCCAGTCCCTCGGCGACCGGCTCGCCGGTGAGCTGTCCCAGCTCGACGGTCACCTGCGGTCGCTGCGCCCCGACCTGAACTGGCAGCGCGGCGAACGGGTCCGCGGCGACCAGCCGCTCGGCTACGGCGAGGCGGCCGGCGCGCTGGACGAGATCGCCGAACTCGACGAGCTGCTCGACTCCCTCGACCAGGACCAGCCCGGCGCCACCCTGGACGACGTGGACGTCGACGCGGTGACCCGGACGCTGGGCCGCGACGCCGCCGACGACGTCCGCCGCCTGCGCGACCTGGAACGCGAGCTGCGCCGCCAGGGCTGGGTGAGCCGGGACGCGGACGGGCTGACGCTCAGCCCGAAGGCGCTGCGCCGGCTCGCCGGCACCGCGCTGCGGCGGGTCTTCGCCGACCTCACGGCCGGGCCGCGCGGCCAGCACGACCTGCGCTCGGCCGGCGCGGCCGGCGAGGTCAGCGGTGGGTCCCGCCCCTGGGAGTACGGCGACGAGCAGCCCCTGGACGTGGTGCGCACGCTCACCCGCGCGGTCCGCCGCGCCGGCACCGGAGTGCCGGTGCAGCTCGCGGTCGAGGACTTCGAGGTGGTGGAGACCGAGCGGCGGGCGTCCGCGGCGGTGGTGCTCTGCGTCGACCTGTCGTACTCGATGATCTCGCAGGGGCGCTGGGGTCCGATGAAGCAGACCGCGCTGGCCCTGTCACACCTGATGGCCACCCGCTTCCCGCAGGACGCGTTGCAGATCGTCGGCTTCGGGCGGGAGGCGATGCCGTTGACCCAGCAGGAGCTGGCGGCGGCGGAGCCGGACATGCAGCAGGGCACCAACCTCCAGCACGCGTTGCGGCTGGCCGGCCGGCACCTGCGCCGCCACTCCGGCGCCGAGCCGGTGGTGCTGGTGGTCACGGACGGCGAACCCACCGCGCACCTGGACCCGGAGGACGGGGAGGCGTACTTCAACTGGCCGCCGCTGCCGGAGACCATCGAGGCGACGATCCGGGAGGTGGACCGGCTGACCCGGTACGGGGCCACGCTCAACCTGTTCATGCTCGGCGACGACCCCGGGCTGCGCCGCTTCGTCGACGCGGTGGCCCGCCGATCAGGCGGCCGGATGTTCACCCCCGACCTGGACGACCTGGGCGAGTACGTGGTCTCCGACTACCTCCGCGCCCGCCACGGCCGCCGCTGACCAGGTGCTCCCCGCCGTTCTGGTCTGTGGTTCCATCGCCGGATACCAGAGGTGCCACAACTCCAAGACGAGATGATCCGCTTTCGGCCGCCCGGCACTCCGGCCCGCTCCGGTGCGGAAGGGCGCGCGGTTGAGGTCACAGGTGCCTGCAACGCCCCAACACACCAGTCATCAACCGAGCGGGGGGCGCGAGTGGAGCGCTATGGACGTCTGCGGCCGCCGGAGACGTCCATAGCGCTCCAGTCGTGGGCCGAGTGGGGTGTGGGTGGAGCGTTATGGACGTCTCCGGCGCGCGTGGGGTGCGTAGTGTGCAACCGGTTGGGTTAGATGTCCGGTTCGGGCGTGGTGGGTGACACTCTGGCGGCGGAATCCTGCGGAAGAGCGTTCTGGGTGTCGCTGGACTGGCGTTCACCGGTGGTGTGTTCGCCGGTCCGATCGCCGCCCACGCCGACACCCCCGCCCACGCCGCGATGAGGAAGCCGGTCGCCGTGGCGAGCGCGCAGGGTGAGCAGTCCACCATCACCGTGAACGACGAGCAGACCGCCAACGTGAAGGCGATCATCGCGGCGACGAAGAAGGCCGGCCTGCCCGAGCGGGCCGCGGTCATCTCCATCGCGACGAGCTTGCAGGAGTCGAAGCTGGAGAACCTGGGCCACCTCGGCGACTCCAACGACCACGACTCGCTGGGTCTGTTCCAGCAGCGCCCGTCCTCCGGTTGGGGTAGCGCGGAGCAGATCACCGACCCCGAGTACTCGACGCTGGCGTTCCTGAAGGGTTTGAAGCAGGTCGACGGCTGGCAGGACATGCCGCTGACCGAGGCCGCCCAGACCGTCCAGGTGTCCGCCTACCCGGATGCGTACGCGCAGTGGGAGAAGCAGGCCACCGACCTGGTCACCAAGCACTGGAACAGCTGAGACAACGTGCAGGCCGGCATCCTGGAGCAACGGGGTGCCGGCCTTTCGCTCGTCCGGGTGACGTGGGTGGGGTAGTCGGGGTGCGGGCGGTGGTGGCGAGGGTTGGATGCGGGGATGGACGAGGTGGACGCCGCGGCGCTCCGGCGGGCGTACGACGAGCTGCTCGCGGAGGTGGACGCGGGCGGGTTCGGGCCGCCGCCGGAGGGCGAGCTGAGCGCCGAGCAGATCGTGGCGCACCTCGCCGCCAACGACGAGTTGATGAGCGAGGCGACCGAGGCGGTGCTGGCCGGGTCGCCGTTCGCGTACTACGACCTGGACTCCGTGCACCGCCCGCAGCTCGACGCGTTGGTGTCCGAGTGCGGCGGGCTGGACGGGCTGGCGGTCCTGCTCCGGGCCACGAGCCGGAAACTGTGCTCGTTGGCCGAGCGGCTCGGCCCGGCCGCCGAGACGCCTGTGGAGACGGTGCTGCGCGAGGGCTTCGACCTCGACGTGGACGAATCGTTGCCCTGGGGGCGGGCCATGGACCTGCACATCCGGGTGCACCTGCCGATGCACCTGGCCCAGCTCCGCGCGCTACGTCGCCAGCCCCACCTGGCCTGAGACCGGAACCGGGGCCGAGGGCGCGCGAAAGGTGCGGCGGTAGGCGGTCGGGGACACGCCGACCCGGGTGTGGAAGTGCTGGCGCAGGGCGGTGGTGGTGCCGAAGCCGGCGTCCCGGGCGATCCGGTCGACGCTCAGGTCGGTGGTCTCCAGCAGCACCCGGGCGTGTTCGGTGCGCTGCTGGAGCAGCCACTGCGCCGGGCTGAGCCCGGTCTCGGAGCGGAAGTGCCGGGTGAACGTGCGGACGCTCATCCGGGCGTGCGCGGCCAGCTCGCGCAGCGCGACGGGTTCGTGCAGCCGTCGCCGGGCCCACTCGCGGGTGGCGGCGGTGCCGGCCTGCGCGGCGCGGGGCACCGGCCGTTCGATGTACTGCGCCTGGCCGCCGTCGCGCCACGGCGGTACGACGCAGCGCCGCGCGGCCCGGTTGGCCACCGCGCTGCCGTGGTCGGTCCGGATCACGTGCAGGCAGAGGTCGACGCCGGCGGCCACCCCGGCGGAGGTGAGCACCCGGCCGTCGTCGACGAAGAGCACCTCGGGGTCGAGCCGCACGCCGGGGTGCAGCCGGCGGAAGCGCGACGCGTACGCCCAGTGGGTGGTGGCGGGCCGGCCGTCGAGCAGGCCGGCGGCGGCGAGCACGAACGCGCCGGTGCAGATGGACATGATGCGGGCGCCCCGGTGGTGGGCGGCGCGCAGCGCGGTCGCCACCTCGGCGGCCACCGTGCCGTCGGTGAGCGGCGGGCCGGCGTGGATGCCGGGGACGATCACCGTGTCGGCGGTTTCCAGCAGGTCGAGCCCGTGGTCGGGGAGCGCCTGGAAGCCGGCGGTGGTGCGCACCGCCCGGCCGTCGGCGGTGCAGGTGGTGACCGCGTACAGCGGGGTCCGGTCCTCGGTGCGGGCGGCGCCGAGGACCTGCGCCGGGGTGCCGAGGTCGAGGGCGACCACGCCGTCCAGGGCGAGGACGGCGACGCGGTGCGGTACGAGGGGCATGGCCCGATTGTTGCGCACGATGGCTTTCCGGCCACTCGTCGCACCCACCCCGGCAGCCCGAGACTCGACGGGTGAGAAGACTCCATCCGGCCTGGCTCGTCGCCGCGGTCGCGTTCGTGGCCCTGGTCGGCGCCGCCGGCTTCCGCGCCACCCCCGGGGTGCTGCTGCACCCGTTGCACGCCGAGTTCGGCTGGCCGCTCGCCACTATCTCCGCCGCCGTCTCGGTCAACCTGCTGCTCTACGGACTCACCGCCCCGTTCGCCGCCGCGCTGATGGACCGGTTCGGCATCCGCCGGGTGGTGGCCGGCGCGTTGCTGCTGGTGGCGGCCGGCAGCGGCCTGACCGTGGCGATGACCGAGAGCTGGCAGCTCATCCTCTGCTGGGGGGTGCTGGTCGGGCTGGGCACCGGCTCGATGGCGCTTGCCTTCGTGGCGACGGTCACCGGGCGCTGGTTCGTCCGCCGCCGGGGCCTGGTCACAGGCGTGCTCACCGCCGGTGGGGCCGCCGGGCAGCTCGTGTTCCTCCCGCTGCTGGCGGTGCTGGTGCGCGATCACGGCTGGCGCGCGGCGGCGCTCGTCGTCGCCGGGGCCGCGCTCGCCGTCGTACCCCTGGTGGTGTGGTTGCTGCGCGAGCACCCGGCGGACCTCGGCCTTCCGGCCTACGGTGCGACCGAGGTCGTCCCGCCGGCCCGGGCGGAGGGCGGCGCGGCGGCCCGCGCGGTCGGCGCGCTCGCCGCCGCCGCGCGGACCCGGCCGTTCTGGCTGCTCGCCGGTGGCTTCGCGATCTGCGGCGCAACCACGAACGGGCTTGTGGGTACGCACTTCGTGCCGGCCGCGCACGACCACGGCATGCCGGAGACGACCGCCGCCGGCCTGCTCGCCCTGGTCGGGCTCTTCGACATCGCCGGTACGGTGGCCTCCGGCTGGCTGACCGACCGGGTCGACAGCCGGCTGCTGCTCGGCGCCTACTACGCGCTGCGCGGGGCGTCGCTGCTGGTGCTGCCGAGCCTGTTCGCCGGCTCGGCCCGGCCGAGCATGGTGGTCTTCATCGTCTTCTACGGGCTGGACTGGGTGGCGACCGTGCCGCCGACCGTGGCGTTGTGCCGGGAGTGGTTCGGCGCGTCCGGCGCGGTGGTGTTCGGCTGGGTGTTCGCCGCGCACCAGGTGGGCGCCGCGGTCGCGGCGACCGGCGCCGGCCTGGTCCGGGACCGGCTCGGCGACTACGCGGTGGCCTGGTACGTGGCCGGCGCGCTGTCGATCGGCGCGGCCGGGCTCTCCCTGCTGCTGCGCCGGCGCGGTGCGACGCCGACGTTCGTGCTGCCGGTGGCGGCCGGCCGGCGGGCCTGGAGCTATCGGGGCTGACCGGTCAGCCGAGCGCCCACTGCTGCTCGGCGGCGCCGGTGCACGGGGCCTGTTCGAGCTCCCGCCCGGCCTCGGTGCCCGCGTCGTCGACCTGCGCGCACTTGCCGCTGTGCGCGGCGACCAGGAGCACCGGGCCGGCGCCTGTCGGGTTGAGCTTCCACTGCTGGTTGGCCTGCCCGTTGCAGGACCACTGCTGCACGTCGGCGCCGTCGTCGGTGCGCGCCTCGTTGACGTCGAGGCACTTGCCACTTGCCGCGTTCACCAGCAGGTAGGTGTCGGCGGTCACCGGCGTGACCACCCACTGCTGCTCCGGCCCGCCGGTGCAGTCGGCGAGCGCGGCCTGCGCGCCCTCCGGGTCGTCGCCGGTGACACCGACGCAGCGCCCGGACGGCACGCCGCGGATCACCTTCGGCGTGGCCACCGGCGCGGCCGGCGTGGTCGGCTCGGCGCTCGGCGACGGCGACGGCGCGGCCTCCGTGGTGGGCGGCGGCGCCGGACTCGACTCGCTCTCCGCCGGGGTGGGCGCGGCCGCCGCCGGCACCACCGCCCGGTCGGCCCCGCCGCCGAGCACGCCAGTGGCGAAGAACACTCCCAGGAGTACGCCGACCAGGGCGACGCCCAGCGCGATCCGCATCAGCGGGTCCCCCGGCAGTCGGACGCCACGTGCGCGCCGGGCGCCGTAGACGGTGCCGGACGGGTCGGAGTGCGGCTCGGCCATGGAGGCATCCTGACCCACCGGGCCGCCGAGGGCCAGTCGCCCCGGCGAGCGGGTGTTTACATCCCACGAATTGTCGGGGCCGGGCGTAAGGTGCTCTCATGCGAGCTGTCCGTGATCATGAACGGGCGGTGGACACGCTGCGGCAGTCCTACGCCGCGGTGCCCGCCGGTGAAACCGTACGGTTGGCGAAACAGACCTCGAACCTCTTCCGCCCGCGATCCGCGCCCCGCACGCCGGGGCTGGACGTGAGCGGGCTCACCGGGGTGCTCGCCGTGGACCCGGCGGCCCGCACCGCCGACGTGCAGGGCATGTGCACCTACGAGGACCTGGTCGACGCGACGCTCCCGCACGGGTTGATGCCGCTTGTCGTGCCGCAACTGCGCACGATCACGCTTGGCGGCGCGGTGACCGGGCTGGGCATCGAGTCCACGTCCTTCCGCAACGGCCTGCCCCACGAGTCGGTCCTGGAGATGGACATCCTCAGCGGAGCGGGGGAGCTGATCACCACCCGTCCGCAGGGTGAGCACGCCGACCTGCACCGGGCGTTCCCGAACTCGCTTGGCAGCCTCGGCTACGCCACCCGGCTGCGCATCGAGCTGCAACCGGTCCGCCGGCACGTGGCGCTGCGCAACATCCGGTTCACCCGGCTGGAGGAGCTTGTCGACGCGATCGGCGAGGTGGTCGCCACGGGCTCCTGGGCCGGTGAGCCGGTCGACGCCATGGATGGGGTGATGTTCAGCCCCGGCGAGTCCTACCTGGTGCTCGGCGCGTTCACCGACGAGCCCGAGGGCCGCCCGTCCGACTACACCGGCCAGGAGATCTACTACCGCTCGTTGCGCCGCCGCACCCGCGACGTGCTGACCGCGTACGACTATCTCTGGCGGTGGGACACCGACTGGTTCTGGTGCTCGTCCGCGTTCGGCGTGCAGCATCCGGTCCTCCGGCGGCTCTGGCCGCAGCGCTACCGGCGCAGCGACGTCTACCACCGGATCGTCCGGCTGGAGCACCGGCACCAGGTGGCCGCCCGGGTCGACAGGTGGCGGGGCCGGCCGGCACGCGAGCGAGTGGTGCAGGACGTGGAGATCCCGCTGGCCCGCACGCCCGAGTTCCTGCGCTGGTTCGCGGGGAACGTGAAGATGAACCCGGTGTGGCTCTGCCCGCTGCGGTTGCGTGAGCCGGCCGGCCCGGGATCGGCCCGGGCCTGGCCGTTATATCCGCTCCAACCGGGCGAGACCTATGTGAACATCGGCTTCTGGGGAAGTGTGCCGATCGCGGCGGGCGCCGCCGACGGGGATGTGAACCGGCAGATCGAGCACATGGTGTCGGAGACGGGCGGCCACAAGTCGCTCTACTCCGACGCGTACTACGACCGGGCCGCGTTCGACCGGCTCTACGGCGGGGAGACCTGGCGCGCCGTGAAGGACCGCTACGACCCGGATCACCGACTCACCGGACTGTACGAGAAGGCGGTATCCCGAGCATGAGTCTGACCGACCGAACACCAGGGGCGGCGAGCGCCCCCGCCGGCCCGCCGTCGGGCGGCCGGCGCACCGGACCCACAGTCGCGGACGTGATCCGCGCCGTCACCAGCGGCGACCTGCCGGTTCGGGTCACTGCCTACGACGGCAGCGAGGTAGGCCCGGCCGACGCCGGAATCACCCTGTCGATCCGCACCGAGCGGGGCCTGTCCTACCTGCTCACCGCGCCCGGCGACCTGGGCATGGCGCGGGCCTACGTCAGCGGCGACCTGGGCCTCGACGGCGTGCACCCGGGCGACCCGTACGAGGCGTTGCGGGTGCTCAAGGACGAGATGCCGCTGCGGATGCCGCCGGTGGCCGACGCGCTTGCCCTGGTCCGGGGGCTGGGCTGGGAGCGGCTCCGACCGCCGCCGCCCCCGCCGCAGGAGGCGGCGCCGCGCTGGCGGCGGGTGATGACGGGCCTGCGTCACTCGCGGGTGCGGGACAGCACGGCGATCTCCCACCACTACGACGTGTCGAACGCCTTCTACGAGAAGGTGCTCGGCCCGTCCATGACGTACACCTGCGCAGTCTTCCGCAGCCCGGGTGACACGTTGGAGGAGGCACAGCGGTCCAAGTACGACCTGGTCGCCGGCAAGTTGGCGCTGAAGCCGGGGATGCGGTTGCTCGACGTCGGCTGCGGCTGGGGCGGCATGGTCCGGCACGCGGCCCGGGAATACGGTGTCAAGGCGCTGGGCGTGACGCTGTCCCGGGCGCAGGCGGAGTGGGCGCAGGCCGCGATCGAGCGGGAGGGGCTGGGCGATCTCGCCGAGGTGCGGCACCTCGACTACCGGGACGCGCCGCGTGAGCAGTTCGACGCGATCTCCTCGATCGGGTTGACCGAGCACATCGGGGTGCGCAACTACCCGGCCTACTTCGGCGCGCTGAGGTCCCGGCTCAAGCCGGGCGGGCGGCTGCTCAACCACTGCATCACCCGCGCGGACAACCGCGCCCCGCACCGCTCCGGCGCGTTCATCGACAGGTACGTCTTCCCGGACGGCGAGCTGGCCGGCCCGGGGCGGTTGATCAGCGAGATCCACGACGCCGGGTTCGAGGTGCACCACGAGGAGAACCTGCGCCAGCACTACGCGCTGACGCTCGCCGGCTGGTGCCGCAACCTGGTCGACAACTGGGACTTCTGCGTGAACGAGGTGGGCACGGGCACCGCCCGGGTGTGGGGCCTCTACATGGCCGGCTCCCGGATGGCGTTCGAGCGCAACGGCATCCAGTTGCACCAGGTGCTGGCCACGCAGAACGGCCCGGAGGGGGTCAACGGTTACCCGTTGCGCCCCGACTGGACGCCCTGACCCGTACCGACGAGAGGCCGCGCGGACCGCGCGGCCTCTCGTCGAACCTATTGACAAAGAAGTTTTGTACGTTCAAACTGATTTTGCCATGAGAGATGTCCTGTACCTGGAAGAACGTGAGCAGGCCGAAGTCCTGCTCAAGCCGCAACGCATCGAAGTGCTGCGGCAACTCGCCGAGCCCCGCACCTGCACCGAGGTCGCGGCCCGGCTGGAGCAGACGCCGCAACGCGTCTACTACCACGTCAAGCAGCTGGTCGCGGCCGGGCTGGCCGAGCAGGTCGCCGAACGGCGGGTGCGCGGCATCACCGAAGGCATCTACCAGGCCGTCGCCCGGTCCTACTGGCTGTCCCCGCGGCTGGTCGGCCGGATCGGCGACGGGCGCCGGGTGCGCGACGAGCTGAGCCTCGGCTACCTGCTCGACCTGATGGAAGAGGTCCAGGCCGACATCGCCGCGCTTGATCGCGCCGCCCCCGAGCTGCCGTCGATCGGCGTCTCCGGTGAGATCCGGGTGCCCGCCGAGCGACGCCAGGAATTCCTGCACGACCTGCAGACGACGCTGCGGGACCTGTTCACCCGCTACGGCGGCGTCGAGGGAGACGCCTTCAAACTCGCCGTGGCCTGCTACCCGAAAGGTGACAACCATGAGTGAGCCGATGATCGTCCGCGCCCGCCTCGCCGCCGATGTGGCGACCGTCCGCCGAGCCCTGACCGACCCGGCCGAACTACGCGTGTGGCTGGCGGAGCACGCCGAGGTCGACCTGCCCCGGCGGTACGAGTTCTGGGGCCGCTTCACACCCGAGGGCGACGCGCCACACCAGCGACTGCTGCACGCCGACGACAAGACGCTGCGCTTCGCCTGGACGCTCGACGGCGTCGAGACCACCACCGAGATCGAGTTGGCGCCCGACGGCGAGGCCACGCTGCTGACGCTGCGGCAGAGCCACTTCACCTTCGCCGAGGCGATGGACGGCAGCACCATCCGGGGCGTGCTCCAGACGTACTGGGCGCTGTCCATCGCCAACCTCAACGCCCACCTGGAGGGGCGTCCGCTGCTGCCGCGCACCGACTTCACCTCGGCCGACCTGCGTGGCGAGCTGCTGATCGACGCGCCGATGGACAAGGTGTGGACCTCGCTCACCGACTCCGAGCAGGCCAGCGCCTGGTTCGGCTACCCGATCGGCATCGAGCCGTGGGAGGGCGGCCGGTACGCGATGGGCGGCTTCGAGAGCGGCTACGCGGCCAAGGTGCTCGACGTCACCCCGGGCCGGGCCATCTCGATCGACTGGGGACCGACCGGCGTGACCAACTGGGAGCTGGCCGAGTCCGGCGGCCGGACGAAGCTGACGTTCGTGCAGTCCGGCTTCGACGAGGGCAACCCCCCGTACGCGGCGTGGAGTGGCACCGTGGCGGGCCTGGCCGAGCTGCGCCGCTTCCACGAACTCCCCACTTGGCACCCCATCTGGCTCTGAGGGTGTAAGGAGGGGCCCCCGCTTAACGCTTTCGGTATAGGCGGGGGCCCCGCTTAACACCTGCCTCGGGTGGGTAATGGCGGGCGATGTTCTTCATCTTCGGGCTGCGGACCAAGGTCGACCGGTCCGGTGTCGTCAACCAGGTCTGCCGGCACTGCGGCGACCACGCCGCACAGGTGATCACCCGGCGGGTGACCAAGTTCAGCCTCTTCTTCATCCCCCTGATCCCGGTACGCACCCGCTACGCGCAGCAGTGCACGTTCTGCGGCGCCCAGTACGACATCTCCCGCGCCGACGCCGAGCGCCTCCCGGTCGGCTGACCGTGACCAACTTCCTCTGCTGGCTGATCGGCCGGCCGCCGGTCACCCCGCCCGCCGTACCGGTCCACACCGCCACCCGCCCACCGTGCACGCCCGGCCGCCGGCACCGTCGTCGCCGCCGGCCGGTGGCGGGCGCGTCGTCCCCGCGTTCCCCCTGGAACCGCTCCGCCGACCGTTGATCCGCCGGGTGGGGTGTTAAGCGGGGCCCCCTCCTCTACCGGAGGCGTTAAGCGGGGGCCCCTCCTTACACTTCAGGGGTGGAAGATCGGCTGGGGGAGATTCGGGGTGGGGGGCCGCCGCGGCGGCACAACGCCCGCACCATCGCCGCGGTGACCGGCAACCCCGGTTGCACCCGGCGGGCCGTGCTGGACAGCGCGGGGGCGGACAAGCCGGCGCTCGCCGAGCGACTCGGCTTCCCGGCCCGGTTCGGGCAGTCCCGCTTCGCGATCACCCGGGGCAACGCCTTCGAGGCGCAGGTCAAGGCGGACGGCGGGGTGGAGCTGTTGCGCCTGGTGGCGGAGCGGCTCGGCGTACCGGTGCCGGCGGGCGCGACCTGGATCGACCTCGGTGGCGACGACGATCGGCCGGAGCGGTCCCGGGTGGCGCTGACCGTCGGCGGTGACGGCCCGGCGTTGTTCGACCATCCGCTGCTCGGGCTGGAGGTGGCCGGCCGGCGGGTGCACCTGGAGCCGGACCTGGTGGCTGCCCGGCTGGGCGGCCGGTTCCACGTCGTGGAGATCAAGTCTTTCCCGGTGATCGACGGGCAGGCCGACCCGGCGAAGGTGGCCGCCGCCGCCATCCAGTCCGCCGTCTACGTGCTGGCGTTGCGCGAGCTGCTCGCCGCCGAGGGACACGATCCGGAGCTGGTCTCGCACGAGGTGGTGCTGATCTGCCCGCGCGACTTCGCCAACCGGCCGGTGGCGAGCCTGCTCGACGTCCGTAGACAACTGCTGGTGCTGCGCCGCCAACTGGCCCGGATGGCCCGCGTCGACGACCTGCTGGCCGCCGTGCCGGCCGGTTTCACCGCCGACCCGGCGGCCGACCCGGCCACGCTGGCCGCCGCGCTGCACGAGGTGCCGGCCCGGTACGCCCCGGAGTGCCTGGCCGCCTGCGAGCTCGCCTACTTCTGCCGGCACGAGGCGCGCGACCGGACCGAGGCGTTGGGCCGGCAGGTTCGCGAGGCGCTCGGCGGGGTGGTCGAGGTGGCCGACGTGCTGGCGCTCGCCGACGGCGTACGCGCCCCCGACCCGGAGCAGGCGGAGGCCGCCGCGCTGCTCCGGGCCGCCGCGCGCCTGCGCGCCGAGGCCCGCGCCGGAAACCCCGCGTGAGTACGCGCCGAGACCCGCGCCGGAAACCCCGCGTGAGTACGCGCCGAGACCCGCGCTGGGAACCGCGCGTGAGTACGCCCCGAAGCGCGCGCCGGCCGGCGACCGGGTCTCGTGTCGAGGAGCCGCGGTGAGCACGCTGCGCGCGTTGGCCCGGGCGCAGGCGGTCGCCGCCGGGCGGGCGCAGCCGGTGGCCACGGTCCGGCATCTGCACCTGGCCCAGCGGCCCCTGGTGCTGGTGCCGCTGGCGTTGGCCGGTGAGGCGAACGCCCCGCTGGCCGCCATGGTCGGCGCCGCGCCCGACGAGGCCCGGCTGCTCGTCGTGCCGCAGCCCCGCAACCGCGATCAGCGGTTCGCCTTCGCCGCCGAGCTGGCCGGGGTCGTCCTGCCCTACCTGGACTCGTTCCGGGGCGTGACCGAGGCGGTGGCGGTGGACCGGGGCCGGGACGTCCGCCACCGGTACGTCGACGCCCCGCAGTTGCTGGTGCCGAACCCCGCCGGGGTCACGTTTCTGCGGTTGTTCGGCCGGTCCACCCGGTTCCGCCGCCCGGACGGCGACTACCCGGTGCACCCGTCGGTGCCGCTGCTCGGCCGCTGGCTGACGTTCTTCGCCGAGCGCGCCGAGCACCCCGGCTCGTCGGCGCTGGTGGCACTGACCGAGGCGCTGACCCTGCACTGGGCGACCGGGCAGAGCGCGGTGGAGGATCTGCACCTGCCCGCGGTGCTCGGCTGGCTCGACCCGCCGTCGGGGTTCACCGGCGCCGAGGCGGCGGCCCGGGCCGAGGATCCGGCGTCGTGCCCGCCGGCCGGTCCGGCCACCGACCCGGATTTCGACAACCATCGGCTGGCCCCGGCGATCGAGGCGTACGCCGGGACCGAGGGCGACCCGACCGCTCGCGCCGCGGCGTACGACGAGCTTGTCGGGCTGGTGCGCGGGCAGCTCGCGCCCACCTGGGAGCTGATGTGGCGCGGCGTCGGGTTGCTGCGGGCGCTGCCGCCGGGGGCGCGGGTGGCGGGCCGGTGGGCCGGTGACCGGGATGCGTTCTCCGCGTACGCCGAGCACGTGGACGCCGGGGGCGGTCCGCAGCCGCGTCGCGACGGCGCGGTGGTGGCGGCGCTGCGGTTGCAGCGGCTGGAGCGGGCGCTGACCGCGTGGTCGGTGCAGCGGGCGTACGACGATCCGCTGGTGATGGCCGAGCACCGGCTGGCCGGGGAGGCGTTCGTGGGCGAGGTGACGCTCGCCGACCCGAAGCGGGTGGACGACTCCGGTAAGCGGCCGGTGCTGCGCCCGCGGATCCAGGTGGTGACCACCGAGCCGGTGCCGATGCCGGTGGGCGCGACGCTGTGGTCGCCGGCCCGGCCGGGGCAGAAGGCGAAGGTGGTGTTCGTGACCCCGGGCGGCGACGGCAAGACCGAGGTGGTGGTGGAGTTGTCCGGCGGGATGGGGCGCGGGCTGACCGCGCCGCCGGGCAGTGTGCCCGAGGTGGGGGAACGGATCTGCCTGACCAGCCTGTCGGACGGCTTCCTGCCGGGCGGCGCGTTTCCGGCGCCGGAGGAGACACCGTGGACGCACGGCGGGCCGCCGGGCGCGCCGGGTGATCCCGGCGACCCGCCGCCGGCGGAGGCGTGGTCCTGAGCGGATGCCGCTCTTGATCCCTTATGTTCCGGCGTGCAACACGCGGCGTGTCGGACCGCTAACATCCTGCGGACCCGGACCGGAGCCCCCGGTCCGTGCCGGTCCGATCAACGGGGGATTCGTTGAACGTTCATGCCACCCGCCGGTGGGGAGCCGCTCTCCTCGGCGTGGTCACCGTCTCGACCCTGCTGGGCGGCGGTGCCGCCTCGGCCGTCAGCGGCGCCACCCCGGTGCCCGACGGCGTCCACGCCTTCACCGCCAAGATCACCTTCGGTGACCTGCGCGCCTGCACCGGCGCACTCGTCGACCCGAGTTTCGTGGTCACCGCGAAGTCCTGCCTCACCGACGGCAGCACGCCGGCCGCCGCCGGGGCGCCGGCCCGCCCGACCACCGTGCTCGTCGGGCGTACCGACCTGACCTCCACCGCCGGTCACGAGCGCGCCGCCGTCGCCGTCCTCCCGCACCCGGACCGCAACCTGGCGCTGCTCCGGCTCGCCGACCCGATCACCGGCGTCGCCCCGGTCGCGCTCGCCACCACGGCGCCCACCGCGTCGGAGACGCTCACCATCGCCGGCTACGGGCGCACCGCCACCGAGTGGGTGCCGGACCGGCTGCACGCGGCCGACTTCACCGTGCAGGGCGTCGACGCGGCCACCGCCGACGTCACCGGCGCGTCGGCCGGGGCCACCCTCTGCCGGGGCGACGCCGGCGGTCCGGCGTTCCGCACCGTGGGCGGCGCGGCGCAGCTCGCCGCGATCGGCAACACGGCCTGGCAGAAGGGCTGCCTCGGCGAGACCGAGACCCGCGACGGTGCCACCGTCACCCGGGTCGACGACCTGGGCGCGTGGATCCGCGAGCAGACCGCCGACGTGCAGATCTTCGGCCTGACCGCCGCCGGCCAGCTCACCTACGGCATGATCGACGCGGCGAACGGCGAGCTGCGCGCGAACCGGGTGTCCGCGGCGACGCTCGGCTTCACGCCGACGGCGATGGCCACGCTGAACGCCGACACCATCCTGGTCATCGACAGCGGCGGTCGTCTCCGCCGGGTGGACGTCACCGGCGTCGACCCGTTGACCTTCGACGTGGTCTCGGTGGACCCGGGCTGGTCACCCTTCATCAACATGACCTACGACGGCTACGGATCGCTGTACTACGTCGACAGTCGGGACGGGGAGCTGATCCGGCGCACGGTGACCACCGCGAAGCCGGCCAGCCGGGACGACCTGACCCGCCCCGTCACGGTCGCCAACAGCGGGTTCACCCAGGTGTCGCTGACCTCGCCGGCTGCCGGACGGGTGATGGGCCAGGTCGCCACCGGTGAGCTGACGTCCTATCGGATCAACGGCGCGGCCGTGGCCGGCGAGTCGTTCTCCCGCAGTTCGTTGGCGGCGACCGGCTGGGCCGGCTACACCCACGTGCTGTCGCCGGGCGGCGGCTGGTACTTCGCCCGCACCTCGACCGGGGGCCTGGACCGGTTCCGGGACGCCAACCCGGTCGACGGCAGCGGCGCCGACCTGACGAAGTTCAGCACCCCGGTCAGCACCAGCGGGTGGGACCAGGTGCTGCTGTCGGCCCGGCCGTGGACCGGCGTCGTGTCGGTCTTCGGCGCCCGGCCGGACGGCCGGATCTCCTACACCGCGCTCGACCCGGTCACCGGTCAGAAGGTGGCCAGCACGGTCTCCCAGGCCACGCTCGGGTTCACCCCGAAGGCGCTGGCCACGCTCAACTCGGACACCCTGCTCGTCACCGACGGCGCTGCCCTCCACCGGGTCGACGTCACCGGCACCCAGCCGCTGACGTTCACCCGCACCGCCGTCACCGGCTCCGGCAGCGGCTGGACGCACGACCGCCTGGCCTACGACGGGTTCGGCACCCTGTACGGCATCGCCGGCGGCTCGATCCTGCGCCGCTACACCGTCACCAAGGCGAAGCCGGCCGTCGCCGCCGACCTCGTGGGCGTGGCGGTCTACAACAGCGGGGGCGGCTTCAACCTGCCCACGCTCGCGACCGCCGGCAAGGACCGGATCATCGGCACCACCAACGACAGCAAGCTCGCCATGTACAAGATGGCCGCGGGCACCGCGCCGTGGGCCCGGAGTGACCTGGCGGCCAGCGGTTGGGGTGGATTCACCTCGATGTTCTCGCCCGGCAACGGCGCCTACTACCGGCGGGACGCGAACGGCGTGGTGACCGGCTACCTCGACGCCTCGCCGTACGACGGCAGCGGCGCCGACCTGACCGCGTACACGCCGACCGGCACGGCCAGCGGCGGATGGGACGCGATCCTCTCCGCCCGGCCGTACGACTCCTGGCCGGACAGCACCCGCCGCTGGTGACTGGCACCGAAGTCCACTGAGGATGCGGGCCGTCTCCACCTGGTTGAGGCGGCCCGCGTCACGTCCGGTGACCGACACCCCACGACCCTGGCGGCGGCACGCGGTGCTGACTAGGCTTGCGCCGTTCGTCGTCCGCCGTCCGGTCCTCGTCGCCGAGGGCGCACGTCTGGAAGAGAGCCGGAGCGCATCGTTGTCCCCCCGCACGACGTGAGCCTCGCCGCCGCGGCGCCGGCCCGTCCAACGCTCACCGGCCGTGTCGGACTCGTCGCGGCCGTCGTCGTCGTACTCGGGGAGATGGCCTGGCTGGTCGCCGGCCTGCCCGGCGCGGCCCTGGTGAGCGACCTCGGCGCGATGGCGGTGTCGAGCTGGGCGGCGGTGCTCTGCGTCGGCGCGGCCCGCCGGCATCCGGTCAACCTGCGGCGGTTCTGGGCGTTGCTCGCCGTCACCATGATGCTCGCCGCGCTCGGCCGTACGGTGTGGACGGTCGAGCGGCTCGGTGGGATCGAGCTGCCCCACACGCCGCTTGTCGGTGGGCTCTTCACCGCCGGGATCGTCACCGGCACCGCCGCGTTGCTCTTCTCCCGGGCCGGCGGGCGCAGCCTGGTCGGACAGGCCCGTACGCTGCTCGACGGGGTGATCGTCGCGCTGGCCCTCATCCCGGTCGGCTGGGTGGTGGTGTTCCGCGACCTCGCCGACTCCGACGTGTCGGATCCGCTGCGCACGTTCGGGCTGCTCTACCCGATGTTCGACCTGATGCAGCTCACCATCCTGGTGGCGGTCGCCGGGCCGGGCCGCCCGATGTGGCGGGCGCTCACCCTGATCGGCGCGGGCCTGGCCATCCGGGCCGGCGCCGACGCGGTCTACGTCTCCCTGGTCGCGCACGGCAACTACGCGCCGGGGCATCCGGTCGACGTCTGCTGGCCGTTGAGCTACCTGCTGGTCGGCCTGGCCACCGGCCACCCGC
The DNA here is from genome assembly GCF_027497235.1 of Micromonospora sp. WMMD1128. NCBI lineage: Bacteria > Bacillati > Actinomycetota > Actinomycetes > Micromonosporales > Micromonosporaceae > Micromonospora > Micromonospora sp. WMMD1128. Next base: position 5,256,342 of record NZ_CP114902.1, on the reverse strand, counting down.
CGCCGGGCGGCGGGGAGGGGGAGGACGACGCCGCCGGCGAGTCGCCGCTGCCGCCGTGGTGGCGGGTCGCCTTGCCGTACCTGCCGGTCGGCGGGGCGATCGTGGCCGTGATGCTGTCCCGGCGACCCACCGGGCAGACCCCGCACCTGGTCTTCGTCGGCATGATGGCGCTGCTCGGGGTGCTCGCGCTGCGGCAGGGGCTGGCCGCCAACGAGAACCTGCGGCTGGTCGCCCGGCTGCGCCGGCTGGCCTACTCCGACCAGCTCACCGGCCTGCCCAACCGGCTGACCTTCATCCGGCGGCTGCGCCGCGCGCTGCGCCAGGGCGGCCCGGTCGCCGTGGTGCTGCTCGACCTGGACGGCTTCAAGCAGGTGAACGACCGGTTCGGGCACGCCGCCGGGGACCGGCTGCTCACCACCACCGCGGAGCGCATGCGGGACGCGATCGGCCCGGACGGGATGATCGCTCGGCTCGGCGGCGACGAGTTCGCCGTGCTCGTCGCCGGGGACCGGCCGGTGCCGCCCGAGCGACTCGCCGTCCGGCTGCTCGCCGCCCTCGAACCGCTGCCCGGCGAGGAGGACCTCGGCGTCCACCCGTCGGCGAGCATCGGCATCGCCGAGTACGGCCCGCAGCACAGCTCGCACACCGACCTGCTCCGCGACGCCGACATCGCCATGTACGCGGCGAAGGCGGCCGGCAAGTCCGCGTACCGGACGTGCACGCCGGAGCTGCGCGAGTCGGCGGTCAGCCGGGCCGAGTTGATCGCCGACCTGCGCCGCGCGGTCGACGAGGGTCAACTGCTGATGGAGTTCCAGCCCATCGTCGACCTGGCCACCGGCACGGTACGCAGCGCCGAGGCGTTGGTCCGCTGGCGGCATCCCCGGCTCGGCGTGCTCACCCCGGCGCGGTTCCTGCCGCTGGCCGAGGAGACCGGGCTCATCCTGGCCATCGACCGGTGGGTGATCCACGAGGCGTGCCGGGCCGCCGCGACCTGGCGGGAGCGCGCGCCCGAGGTGACCGTGGCGGTGAACATCGCCGCCGCCCACCTGTGCCGACCCGACCTGATCGCCACGGTCACCGGCGCGATGGGCGCCGCCGGCCTGCCGCCCCGGGCGCTCACGCTCGAACTCACCGAGTCGGCGCTGATCGAGGGCAGCGAGGCGGTGCTCGACCGGCTGGCGCAGCTCCGTGACCTGGGCATCCGCATCGCCATCGACGACTTCGGCACCGGTTACTCCTCGCTGAGCTACCTGCACCGGATCCCCGCCACCGAGCTGAAGATCGACCGTTCCTTCGTGTCCCGGTTGGATGCCGGCGACGCCCGCGCGTATGCCACGGTGGAGATGGTCAACCGGCTGGCCGGCGCGTTCGACCTGGCGGTGGTGGCCGAGGGGGTGGAGACCGGCGCGCAGCACGCGGCGGTCACCGCGATCGGCTGCCGGCAGGGTCAGGGCTGGCGGTACGGCCGTCCAACGGCCCTGCCCGACCTGCTCCCCACGCTTGTCCACGAAAAGATCTCCTCCGGGTGACTTGACCCTCACGCTGCGGGAGGCAGGAGCCTTGGTGGCGGAAGGGAGGGGAACCATGGCGTACACGGTGGGACACGTGGCGCGGGCGGCCCGGGTGACGGTCCGCACGCTGCACCACTACGACGAGATCGGGCTGTTGCGGCCGAGCGGGCGCACGCCGGCGGGCTACCGCCGCTACGACGACGCGGACCTGGACCGCCTTCAGCTCATCCGCTACTACCGCGAGCTGGGTTTCCCGCTGGACGAGATCGCCGGCATCCTGGACGACCCGCACGCCGACCCGGCGGCGCACCTGCGCCGGCAGCACGAGCTGCTGTCCGGGCGGATCGGCAAGCTCCAGGAGATGGTGGCGGCGATCGAACGCGCGATGGAGGCGAGAAAGTTGGACATCAGGTTGACGCCGGAGGAGCGGTTCGAAGTGTTCGGGGACTTCAACCCGGACGACCACGCCGAGGAGGTCCAGCAGCGCTGGGGTGACACGGATGCGTACCGGCAGTCGCAGGAGCGGGCCAGCCGCTACTCGAAGGAGGACTGGCTGCGCAACAAGGAGGTGAACGAGGACTGGGGGCGGCGGTTCGCCGCGCTGATGGAGTCGGGCGCGCCGGCCGACGGGCCGGAGGCGATGGCGTTGGCCGAGGAGCACCGGCAGCTCATCACCGAGTGGTGGTACGACTGCCCGCTGGAACTCCACACCGGCCTGGCCGACATGTATGTGGCGGACCCGCGGTTCACCGCGTACTTCGAGGCGATCCGGCCCGGGATGGCGGCCTACCTGAACGAGGCGATCCACGCCAACGCGATCAGCCGGGCCTGACGCCGGCTGGGCGGCCCGAGTCGGTGGCACGACGACCGGCCGGGGGTTCTCAGCCGGACGCCGACCAGGTCACGGCGAGCGTCCGGGTTGTGGCCTCGACCGCCGTGCGGCCAAAGGCCGGTGGAGTGGATGCCGGGACCCAGGCGGCGCACTTGACCAGTCTGCCGAGGGCCGGGGCCGCCCAGGTCGGAGACGTGTGCCTGGGTCACCGCCGGCCCTTCGCCGGCCCTCCGCCGGCCCGGCTGACCGAGGTGGAGCTGCGCGAGCTTTGCCTACAAACTTGATGGCGCGAATGGATCAGCATGGCGACCGTGCTGCCGCGCCGTTTTGCGGGAGCCGATGGCTGACATGCTGATCCATCTACGCCATCAAGTTTGTAGGCGGCGCGCAGGTCTCCGTCGCCCGTCGTTCGTTGTTCCAGCCGCAGCCGCAGCCGCAGCCGCAGCCGCAGCCGCAGCCGCAGCCGCAGCCGCAGCCGCAGCCGCGCTAGACGAAGACGTCGAGCAGGAGGACGCCGAGGAAACCGACCACCGAGATGATGGTCTCCATCACCGACCAGCTCTTGATGGTCTGCCCGACGGTCAGGCCGAAGTACTCCTTGACCAGCCAGAAGCCGGCGTCGTTGACGTGGGAGAAGAACAGCGACCCGCAGCCGACCGCCAGGGCCAGCAGCGCCACCTCGGGGCCCTGGAGCGTGGCGGCCAACGGCGCGACGATGCCGGCGGCGGTGATCGTGGCGACGGTGGCCGAGCCGGTGGCGACCCGGATGCCGACCGCGACCAGCCAGCCGAGCAGCAGCGGCGACAGGTTGGCGCCCTCGGCGGCGTCGGCGACCAGGTTGCCCACACCGGCGTCGACGAGCACCTGCTTGAAGCCGCCACCGGCGGCCACGATCAGCAGGATGCCGGCGATCGCCGGCAGCGAGCCGCCCAGGAAGCCGGAGACCTGGCTGCGGCTGAAGCCGGTCCGGTAGCCCAGGAAGATCATGGCGAAGATGACGCCGGCGAGCAGGGCGACGATCGGGGTGCCGATGATGTCCAGCGTCTTGCGGCCGGCGGTGCCCTCGTCGAGGGTCAGCTCACCGATGGCCCGCAGCAGCATGAGCGCCACCGGCAGCAGCACGGTGACCACCGCGGCCCAGAGCGCCGGCGCGCGGCGTGAGCGCGGCCCGACCGGCTCGTCGATCGACGCGCCGGGACGGCCGGCGCCAGGGTTGATCAGGTCGTCCTCGGTGACCAGGTCGCCGTCGGCGTCGGCCCGGCCGTCCCCGGGACGGGTCGGGCTGCGATCGGCGGCGACCGCGATGTCGCGGCGGGTGGGCAGCAGCGCCTCCGGCGCGGTGGCCGGCACGTACCGGGCGATGAAGTTGCCGAAGACCGGGCCGGCGATGATCACCGTGGGGATCGCCACCAGCAGGCCGAAGGCGAGGGTCTGACCGAGGTTGGCGCCGAGCGCGTCGATCGCGACAAGCGGGCCCGGGTGCGGCGGCACCAGGCCGTGCAGCACCGACAGGCCGGCCAGCGCCGGGATGCCGATCTTCATCAGCGGCACGTCGACCCGGCGGGACACCAGCAGCACGATCGGCACCAGCAGCACCACGCCGACCTCGAAGAAGAGCGGCAGGCCGATGAGCGCCGCCACACCGGCCATCGCCCAGGGCAACGCGCCGCCGGTGACCCGGGCGACCACCCGTTCGACGATGCCGTCCGCCCCGCCCGACTCGGCCAGCATGCCACCGATCATCGCGCCGAGCGCGATCAGCAGGCCGACCCCGCCGACCGTGGACCCGACCCCGCCGCTGAACGAGGTGACGATCTTGTCGGCGGCGACGCCGGCGACCACGCCGAGCACCGCCGCGCCGAGGATCAGGGCCAGGAACGGGTGCACCTTGCCCCACGCGATGAGCAGCACCACCGCGGCGATGCCGAGCAGCGCGGCGAGGACGAGTTGGGTGTTGCCGGCGTTGGTGAGTGGTTCCGCCGGTGCGGCGAGCAGTGTTACCACGGCGATCACGACCTCTGTTCGGTCAGCGGGGAGGAGCGGTGGGAGGTGGCTCCGGCGGCAGGCTCGGGGCCAACCGTCGCAGCGACGCGAACGTGGGCACGAGCGCGTCGTACAGCTCGGAGAAGAGCGGGAGCAGCGCACCGTACGTGGCGGCGGCGGCCGGGTCGGGGCGGACCGTCTCGTCGATCTGGACCAGGTCGGCGGCGACCTCGATCGAGGGGATCAGACCGAGCGCCTGCATGCCCAGCAGCGCGGCGCCGAAACCGGACCCCTCGTGCCCGGCCGGGAAGCGCACCGGCATGCCGAGCGCGTCGGCGAGGATCTGCCGCCACAGCGGGCTGCGGGCGAAGCCGCCGCTGGCGCGGACCTCGCGTACCTCGTTGCCGGCCGCGCGGACCGACGCCAGGACCAGCGCGAGCTGCTGGCAGACCCCCTCAAGCGCGGCCCGCACCAGATGGGCGCGGCCGTGGCCGTGGGTCAGCCCGACGTACGCGCCGCGGGGCAGCGCGCTCCAGTGCGGGGCACGCTCGGAGAGCAGGTACGGCAGCATGATCAGCCCGCCGGAGCCGACCGGCGCCTGCGCGGCCAGGTCGAGCAGTTCCTCCTCGGCCTGCTCGCCCAGCTCCGGGGCGAGCGCGTCGTGGGCCCACTGGAGCACGATCCCGCCGTTGTTGATCGCGCCGCCGACCACCCACCGGTCCTCGGTGAGCGCATAGCAGAAGACGCCGCCGAGCGGGTCGACGCCGGGGCGTTCCACCATCACCCGCATCGCGCCGCTGGTGCCGATCGAGCAGGCGACCACGCCGGGCCGCACCGCGCCGAGCCCGAGGTTGGCGAGCGGCCCGTCGCCGGCGCCCACCACGAGCGGGGTGTTCGCCGGCAGGCCGGTGGCCCGGGCCGCCTCGGCGGTCAACCCGGGCAGCACGTGAGTGGTGGGGACGAGCTGGGGCAGCTGCTCCTCGGTGATGCCGGCGATGCGCAGCGCCTCGGTGTCCCAGGCCAGCCGGTGGATGTCCATCAGACCGGTGGCGGAGGCGACCGAGTGGTCGGTGACGAGCGCCTCGGCGAGCCGCCGCAACACGAGGTCCTTGATGCCGACCCAGTGGGAGACCCGCTCGTGCAGCTTCGGCTCCTGTTCGGCGAACCAGACCAGCTTGGGCAGGGGTGCCATCGGGTGCACCGGGGTGCCGGTACGCCGGTGCAGGCCCAGCCCGGACGGCGCGGCCCGGAGCCGCTCGGCCTGCGCGCTGGCTCGGGAGTCGGCCCAGGTGATCGACGGGGTGAGCGGGTTGCCCTCGGCGTCGAGCCCGATCAGGCTGTGCATGGCGGTGCTGAACGACAAGCCGGCGATCGGCGCGCCCAACTCGTCGACGACCGCGCGGATCACGCCGACCACGGCCTCGTAGATGGCGTCCGGGTCCTGCTCGGCCCAGCCCGGGTTCGGCTCCTCAAGCGGGTAGCCGATCGAGTGGCTGGCCAGTTGCCGCCCGTCGGTGTCGAACGCGACCGCCTTGCTGCTCGTGGTGCCGATGTCCACACCCACCACGACGGTCGGGTCGCCCACCGATGCACCTCCACTCGTCACCGGGGGCCGCGTACGCCCCGCCCCTGCGGCTGACGTTACCGACGAGTCGGCCCGCCCGCATGGCGAAGCGACGCCCGGCGGGAAGCGGGTCAATCAGCCGTTCGGTCTAATCGGCGACTTTCGCGTGTCTTTGTACCCCCGCAGTGCCGTTGATAGGGATGAACACCCCGAATGGTGGGCTCGCGCGGCGGAGGAGTCGGCGTGGCGATGACTGATTCGACGGGTTCCACATGGCGTTACCGGTGGGCGCACCGGCAGAACGAACGGCGGCAGCGGGCCTTCCGCGCGGCCGACGAGGCGTGGCGCCGCCGCGACGACGAACTGCGGCGGCTGCGTACCCTCGCGGTTTCCTTCCACGGCTCGGTCCGGGCCGGCGACGGCCTGCCGATGGAACTGGCCCCCGGCGAGGTGGTCTTCTGGACGCTGCCCGCCGCGCAACTCGTCGAGGTGCGGCACACCGCCGTGCTCCCGGCCCCGGAACTGCTCGTCGACCCCGACCCGCCGGTGCTGCGCCCACGGCGCCCGGAGGGCGTCAAGGTGGTCGACGCCGGGCTGGCCGTGCTCACCAACCGGCGCCTGGCGCTGCTCGGCGGACGCGGCCGGCGCGACTGGACGTACGGCAGGATGACCGGGCTGTCCCACGACCCGGCCGCGCCGGTCACCCTGATCCAGGTGCTGGACCGGCGGCGTACCTCGGGATTGCTGCTGCCCACCGGCGCGGTGGCCGACTTCCGGTTCACGCTCACCCTGGCCTTCGCCGACGCGATCGAACAGCGCGCCGCGGTCGTCGCCGAGCTGGACGAGCTGATCGACGAACACGCGCAACTGCGCCCGCACCGACCGGCCGTGCTCACCCCGGCCCAGGCCAGGATCTCCACGCTGGTGCCCGGTGGCCGGCGGACCATCGCCGTCGGCGTGGCGCTTGCGCTTGCCGTGCCGGCGATGCTCGTCGAGGCCGACCCGCCGACGCGGACCGGGTCGGAGCGGGCCGCCGCCGCCACCCCGGCGGCCACCGGCACGCCCCCGCCGCCGGTGGTCGCCCCCGCCGTCCAGGTCCGGCCCAGCACCAGCCCGACGCCGCGCGGCACCCGGTCCGCGCCGCCGCGCGACCCCGCCCGGCAGCCGGTCGCCGAGCGTCGCTGCGGCGCCCCACCGAACCCCTTCGGGTACGACTACTGCGGCGGCGATCGGATCCGCAAGCCGGCCGCCGGGGTCTGCGACTGGTTCGAGTGCGTGCCCGGCTTCTGGTCCGGGCGGGGCTGGCTGGTGCAGTGCCACGACGGCACGATCAGCCGGACCGGCGGGCAGCCCGACGCCTGCGCCGACCACCGGGGGCCGCGCCGCAGCGTGTGGAGCTGAGGGGTAAGGCGGGGGCCCCGCTTAACGCTTTTGGTATAGGCGGGGCCCCCGCTTAACACCCCGGACGCGCAGCGGCAGCAGGCCGGCCAGGACCAGCACGGCGCCGACCGGTAGCAGGTCCAGGTCCACCGCGATCGCCACGAACCCGACCAGCACCAGCACCGGCGCCCACACCGGCAGCAGCCGCGTCGCCGCCGCCCGGCACAGCAGCACCAGCAGGCCCAGCTCGAACAGCACCGGCCCGCCGAACAGCACCACGTCCGGGGTGGCCACCGCGTCGGCGAAGCGCGGGAACAGGTCGCCGAGGATCACCCAGACGAACGCGGCGGCGCCGACCAGGCCGGCCAGCGCGGCCACGTCGTCAAGCGTCCGCAGCCGGGTCGAGCGGGTACGCAGCAGGCCGTGCAGCCCGACGATCAGCGCGGCGAACCCGAGCACGCCGAGCAGGAACTGACCGTGCCCGATGTTCCACGCCCAGGCGCCCTTGTCGCTGTGCCCGTCCAAGTAATCGACTCGGCGCAGCAGTCCGTAGCCGAGCAGCAGCAGCGCGGCGGTCACCGCGACCGGCCGCAACCATCGGTACGCGGGACCGGTCCGGGAATCGAGGAGGCTCATTGCCTCAGCCTGTCCGTCGTCCGTCCGCGGGACAACCGGGAGTCGCCCGAACGCTCCCGGAGGAAATCAGTCGTGTCCCGTAGGGGTGCTCGGTTAGCGTCCGGCCGTGTCCCGCGCCGTGACAGTGGTCCTGGTCGACGCCGCCGGCCGGCCGCTCGGCGCGCTGCCCCCGTTCGAGGTGCCGGACCCGTGGTGGCAGCAGGTCGCGTCGATCGTCGACGGTGCCCGCCGCCGGCACGGCGTCGACGTGGCCGTGCTGCGGCTGCTCGACGCCGATCGTCCGCACCCACCCGGCGGCCACGTCCGCTACCTCGCCCAACTCATCGGGGCGCCGGCCGGGCCGGGAGCGGCGGGCGGCGTACCCCTGGAACCGGCGACCGTGGACCGCGCGCCGCATCCGCTGCGCCAGCCGTGGGCGCAGGTCGGCGGCCCGGCCCGCAGCGTCGCCTGGGCCGTCGACGAGCTGCGCCGCCTCGGCCGCCCGGTGACCGCCGTGGCGCAACAGCGCACCTGGAACCTCTCCGCGATCTGGCGCCTGGACACCCCCGAGGGCCCGGCGTGGCTGAAGCAGCTCCCCACCTTCGCCCCCCACGAGCCCACCGTCCTGACCTGGCTGACCACCCGCTCGCCCCTCCGCGCTCGCCCCGTTGATCAAGGAGTTGGTGTCGGAGCTGATCTTCCGGGGGACGCGAACTCCTTGAGCACCGAGGAGGGGATCGAGGCCGGGCCGGTGGTGCTGGCTGTGGGTGAGGAAGGGCGGGTGCTCCTGGAGGACGTGCCTGGGGAGGACCTCTACGGGGCGGGGGAAGGGGTGCGGGCGGGGGTCGCGGCGGCGCACCACCGCGTGCAGCTCCGGAGCGTGGGGGCGGTGGACCGGCTGGTCGCGGCGGGCGTACCCGATCTTCGGGGGGTGGGGCTCGGTGCGTGGGTGCGGGAGCGGCTGGCCGGGCACGACGTGACGGTGGCCGCGAGGCTGCTCGATGGGCTCGACAAGCGGCTCCGGCGGCTACGCGACTGCGGCCTGCCGGACACGCTTGTGCACGGCGACCTGCACCCCGGGAACGTGCGCGGCGACGACGCCCGGCGGGTGGTCATCGACTGGGCGGACGCCTTCGTCGGCCACCCCGGCTTCGACATCCTGCGCCTCACCGAAGGTCTCGACGCGCCCGCCGCCGCCCGAGTGGTCGACGCGTGGGCCGACCGGTGGCGGGCCGACGCGCCCGGCTGCGACCCGCGCCGGGCGGTCGACCTGCTCCGGCCGGTCGCGCCGCTGCGGCTGGCCGCCGTGTACGCGATGTTCCTCGCCGGCATCGAGCCGAGCGAGCACCCCTACCACGTGCACGACGTGCCGGCCGCGTTGGCGCAGGCCGCGGAGTTGGCGCAGGCCGCGGACACGGCGTGACGCTAGACCCGGCGTACCGGGATCCACAGCTCCGCGTCGGCGGTGCCGCCGCCCTCGGCGATCCGCACCTGCGAGATCTCCGGCCCGGGCCGGATCTCGTACGGATTCGACGGGAACCACTGGGTGAACACGTCCCGCCACAGATACTGCAACGCCTGCGGGAATGCGCCGGAGCTGCGGAAGACCGCCCAGTCGCCGGCCTCCACCGGCAGGCTGTCCAGATCGTCCGGCACCTCGGCGCCGGTCACCACCCCGTGCCAGTAGTCCAACTCGGTGCCTTCCGCCCGGTCACCGGCGAGGTCGTCGCTGACGTTGACGATCCCGCGCGGCTCCTGGTCGGACAGCGCCTCGATCCGGCGTACGGTCTCCGGGTCCACGCTCTTGACGAACGCCACGATGTGCGGGTTCATCCCCTCGTGGACCAGCGGCACCCGGGCCTTGCGGCCGGCGAGCCGGAAAGCGTCCTTGGTCACGATTCGGTAGTCCATGCTGATACTCCCTTCGACGACGAGCCGGAAGGACATCCGGGGCTGGGACCGCAGCACCGACCCGTCGCGCCGCGCCTGCGCCGGGCCGACCCCGTGCACGGCCCGGAACGCGCGGGCGAACGCCTCGTTCGAGCCGTACCCCCAGCGGACCGCCACGTCGAGCAGCGACGCCCGGTCGGCGAGCACGTCGGCGGCGGCCAGGGTGAGCCGGCGGCGGCGCACGTACTCCGACAGCGGAATCCCGGCCAGCGCCGAGAAGAGCCGCCGGAAGTGGTGCTCCGACACGCACGCGATCCGGGCCAGCTCGGCCACGTCGAGCGGCTGGTCGAGCCGCTGTTCGAGGTGGTCCATGGCCTGGTTGAGCCGATCCAGCACCCGATGCTCCTTCCTGATGACGCCCTCGACGTTAGGGAGCCGGCGGGCCTCCGACCCGACCTCACCGGACCCGTTCCGGTCGGCTGGTCCTCGGCTGGCGGCAGTGTCGCATCATGGCATCGTGATCATGCGGAAGCGGCACCACCGGAAAAAGAAGAAGGACCGCGGGTGCGACTGTGACCTGCCCGACTGCGACGGGCCGGGCTGCTGCGACCTGGGGCTCTTCTCGACGCTGCTGACCCTCGGCTCGGTGACCGCCGGCGTGGTGCGGACGCCGGCGGTCGACCGAGCCGGGCGGGCCGCCATCCTCGGCTACCGGCGCTGGCTGTCGCACCGCTGGCCGGGGACCTGCCGCTACACGCCGACGTGCAGCGCGTACGGGCTGGCCGCGGTGGAACGGCACGGGTTGGCGGTGGGCGGCCGGATGGCGGCCGACCGGGTACGCCGCTGCCGCCCCGACGTCCCGCGCGGCACCCACGACCCGCTGCGCTGACTCCGCGCTCGTTCCTGCGTGGCGCTCTCGTTCCTGCTTTGACCAAGGACCGAATCAGGGGAGTGCGGTGGGGCCGCCGAAGACGACCGGGACGCCGGGGGAGTGGAGCACGCTCACCGGCGGCCCGTCCGGCGCGGGCAGGCCGGCGGCGGTGACCAGCTCGTCGTCCAGGTGCAGCAGCTCGGCGCGGTGCAACGGCCACTGCGGATGCCAGTTCGGCAGGTGCCGGGTGCGTCCGTACGCCCGGGTGTGCAGGCCCCAGCGCGCGGTGAGGAAGTGCTCCAGCGGCGTCGGCTCGGGGATCGGCGGGCCGACCCGCACGGTCATCCGGCTGCGCGCGCCGGCCGGGCCGGGCCAGCGGCGGCGGCAGCGGTAGGTGAGCGTGTCGCCGGCGCGGTCCAGCCGCATCGCCGACCACTTGTAGGGCAGGCGCAGGCCGATCTGGGCGACAAGCACCGGCACCAGCCGGGAGGCGTCGAGCGAGCGGAACACCACCGCCCGCCGGCCGGCGTCGTCGACCGAGTAGAGCCGCACGTTCGTCTCCCAGAACGTGCCGAAGAACGGCACGCCCGGCCCCCGGCCGAACCCCACCCCGACCATCCGGAAGCCGATCAGCCCGACATAGGTGACACCGTCGATCGTGTCCGGCCGGGTGCCGGCGGGCAGCAGCGGCGCGACCCGCTCCGGCGGCGTCGCCCAGTGCAGGAACGTCAGGTCGTGCCAGCGTTGGGCCAGCCAGGCCCGGCGGATGGCGCGGACCGGAGCGTGCTCGACCGGCTCGATCTCCACCGCGCTCACTCCGGCCGGTGGCAGACCGCCTCGACGTTGTTGCCGTCCGGGTCGCGGACGAACGCGCCGTAGTAGGTGGCGTGGTATTCCGGCCACACCTTCGGCGCGTGCAGCACCTCGGCGCCGGCGGCCACCGCGGCGTCGTGGAACGCGTGCACGGCCGCCCGGTCGGGCGCGGTGAACGCGATGTGCAGCGGCGCCGGGGCGGCGTCGGCCGGTGCCGGCTCGACCCAGAAGTCGGGCGCGTCGACGCCGTACCCGATCGGGCCCGGCTCCATGATCCGCCGGCCGCCGAGCGGGGCGAGGACCGCGTCGTAGAAGGCGCCGCTGACCCCCAGGTCGCGCACCGCTATGGAGAAGTGGTCGAGCACGTCGCCTCCCTGCGATCGTCAATGCCCGTCAGGCTACGAGCCACCTACGACACTCCGGCACCGACACCCGGATCTTCATCGGAAGGTCGCGCGGCGTCCGAAAAGGATTGGTCACCGACGGTAGGATGCGGAGGACACAGTCCGAATCACGGGGGACACGATGTTCGAGCGACTGGGCAGATTCGTCGTCGGCAAGGCCTGGTGGGTGATCGGCGGCTGGCTCCTCGCCGCGATCGCGATCATCGCCACCAGCCCGACGTTGAGCGACATCACCTCGGCCGACCAGGAGAGCTTCCTGCCGCACTCCTACGAGTCGGTGCAGGCCACCGAGTTGGCCAGCAAGGCGTTCCCGCAGTCGGCGACCGCCACCGCCACCATCGTGGTCAAACGCGACGACGGCAAGCCGCTCACGCCGGCCGACGAGGCGCGCGTCGGGCAGCTCGCCCAGGCGCTCAAGGCCCGGAACATCCCGCAGACCTCCGGCTATCTCACCGGCCCGCAGGCGGTCGCGCCGGACAAGTCGGTGCAGATCATCTCCGTCGGCCTCGACGCCGCCACGCCGGACGACCCGGGCCTGCTCGACGCCGTACGCGACATGCGTGCCGCCCTCGGGCCGGACCTGTCCGGCAGCGGCCTGACCGCCGGAGTGGCCGGCGACGTGGCCAGCTTCGTCGACAACGAGGACACGTTCAACTCGGCGTTCGCGATCGTCGGCGTGGCCACCATCGTCCTCATCATCGGTCTGATCTTGATCATTTTCCGTAGCCCGATCGCCGCGCTGCTTCCGGTGGTGGTGATCGGCGTGGTGATGTCCGTGACCACCGGGCTGGTCGCCGCCGCCGGCAAGGCGTTCGACCTCAACGTCAGCCAGGACTTGCAGACCATCCTGCTGATCGTGCTGTTCGGCATCGGCACCGACTACATCCTGTTCCTGCTGTTCCGCTACCGCGAACGGCTGCGCGCCGGCGACGACAAGCGCACCGCGATGATCGTCACGGTGCAGCGGGTCGGCGAGGTCATCACGTCCGCCGCGGGCGCGGTCATCGTCGCGTTCCTGGTGCTGCTGCTCGCCTCGCTCGGCTTCTTCGGCTCGCTCGGTCCGGCACTCGCCATCGCCGTCGCCGTCATGCTCGTCACCTCGCTGACCCTGATCCCGGCGATCGTGTCGCTGCTCGGCCGGTGGGTGTTCTGGCCGTCGAAGGCGTGGCAGCGGACGCCGAAGGCGAGCCTGTCCCGGCGGCTCGGCACCCTCGTCGGCCGCCGGCCCGCCGTGGTGGCCGCGGCCTCCGGCGTGCTGCTCGTCGCGCTCGCCGCCGGGGTGCTCGGCTACAAGGCCGACTACGACTTCAGCGCCGGCTTCCCGCAGGACACCGAGTCGGCGCGGGCCGCCAAGGACCTCCAGCGCGGCTTCGCGGCCGGCGCGCTCGCGCCCACCGAGGTCTACCTGACCACCGGCAACGGCAGCCCCCTCACCGACCAGCAGGTGAACGACTTCGCCGCCGCGTCGGCGAGCGCGCCGGGCGTGGCCCGGGTGCAGCCGGCGGAACGCAGCACCACCGACCCGAGCGTCGTTCGGATCAACCTGCTGCTCGATGAGAACCCGGTCTCCAACGAGGCGATCAGCCTGGTCCGCGACGAGCTGCGGGACGACCTGCACGCCAAGGCGCCGCAGGGCACGAAGGCACTCGTGGGCGGCCCGACCGCGATCTTCGCCGACATCAACTCGGCGAACAACCGCGACCTGTCGGTGATCCTGCCGGTGGCTGCCGGCCTGATCGCGCTGATCCTCGGGCTGCTGCTGCGCAGCCTCGTCGCACCCGTCTACCTGGTGATCGCGGTGCTGCTCAACTTCGCCGCCACGCTCGGCGCGACCGTCTACGTGTTCCAGGGGCTCCAGGGCAACCCGGGCGTCACGTTCCAGCTGCCGATCATCCTCTACCTGTTCGTGGTGGCGATCGGCACGGACTACAACATCCTGATGATCGCCCGACTACGCGAGGAAGCGCGGGAGGGCAACGAACCGCACGAGGCCGCCGCCATCGGCGTGGAACACGCCGGGCCGACCGTCGCCGCGGCCGGGCTGATCCTGGCCGGCACGTTCGGGGTGCTGATGCTCGCGCCGATCTCGTTCCTCCAGCAGATGGGCTTCGCGGTGGCCATCGGGATCGTGCTGTCCGCGTTCGTCATGTCGATGTTCTTCGTGCCGGCGCTGACCGGACTGATCGGACACAAGGCATGGTGGCCGGGGCACGGCGACGAGCGGCGTAACGGCGGCGGCGGTGGCGGCGGTGGGGGTGGCCGGCACACCGAGCCGGAACCGCTCAGCCAAGCCCCGGTCTGACAGGTGGTCCGCCCCGGCGAGCCGGCTCTCGCCGGGGCGGCACCCCCATGGTTCAGGCGCGGCCGAGGACGCCGGCGAGCGTATCCACCTGGGCCGGGTCGTCGGCGTAGCAGTAGAGGACGAGTTCGTCGGCGCCGAAGTCACGGTACGCGGCAACGGTGTCCGCCAGTTTGCGCGGATCGGAGATCGGCACGCCCCAGTCGTCGCGGCCGTAGTAGGCGGCGACGGCCGAGCGGGCCGATGCGAAGGCCGCGCCGAGTGCCACGTTCACCTGACAGACGAGCCGGGGCCGGCCGCCGCGCCCGGCGACGGCCCACTCGTCGTGGACCGTGCGTACCAACCTGCCGGCCCACGCGAGCGGTGCCGCGCAGAGGAAACCGTCACCGTGCCGGGCGACCCGACGCAGCGCCGCGGGCGCGAACGCGCCGATGAGGACTGGTGGCCCGGCCGGCGTCTCCGGTCGCGGGCCGATGGTCGTGCCCCGGAAGGTCTCGCCGCGCCAGATCCGGCGCAACTCGGTGAGCTGGGCCTCCAGCAGCCGGCCCCGAGCGGCGAGGGGCGTGCCGGCGGCGGCGTGATCGTCCTCCCGACCGCCGAGGCCGATGCCGAGCGTGAACCGACCGCCGGACATCACGTCCAGCGTGGCGACCTGCTTGGCCAGCATGGCGGTGGCGCGTAGCGGGCCGAGCAGCACTTCCGTCTGAAGCCGGATCCGTGACGTGGCGCCGGCCAGCACGGACAGCGCGACGAGCGGTTCGGGATTGTGGTAGGCGAGCCGGTCGAGCAGGGCGAGCGTGTCGAACCCGCACGACTCGGCGCGTCGTGCCCAGTCGGTGAGGCGGCGCGGATCGCTGATGGGGAGGCCGAGGCCGAGGTCCATGGTTGTGCTCCTGGAGATGGGCAGCGTGCAACGACTGTCGCCCTCTCCTCCCGCACGTGGGGGCGGGTCCCCGGCCCTTACTGCGACACATCTCTTGAGCCGGGAATTGGAGTTCCGGTGCAAAGGCTACCGCGCGCTCGGCCGTCGTCACGTGCTGCGGTTTCGCACGTTTATTGGCGGTTCGGGGTGTCGTCATCCGGCGAGATCGCCGTTGTGGTTGAGTACGCCCGGTACGCGGTGGCCCACAGCCAGGGAGACGGGATGACCGACGGCATCCGAGAGATCGAGGTCAAGTATCGGGTCACAGAGCCCGCCGCGCTGATCCGGGCGCTCGCCGTCCGAGGAGTCGACCTTTCAGCGGCATCGCACCAGGACGACCAGGCATATGCGGCAAACGGTTGGAGCTACGGGCAGAGCAAGCAGGGCAGGGCCTTCGCCCGGCTGCGTACCCAGAACGGTCGGCATCTGTTCTGCGTCAAGACGCCGCTCGACAACGAACTCGCCTGCCAGGAACACGAGACCGAGGTGCTCGGCCGCCGCGAGATGCACGCGGCGATCCTGGCCATGGGCTTTTACCCGACGGTACGGATCGTGAAGACCCGCCGTACCGCCCGGCTCGACGACATGGTGCTCTGCCTGGACGAGGTGGACGGGCTCGGAGCCTTCTTCGAGATCGAGGTGATGGACAGCAGCGGCCAGCCGGCGCGGCAGGTGCAGGCGGAGTTGGATCGGTTCGCCCGCTCCCTCGGTGTTGAGTTGGAACGCAGCACGGAAAGCTACGACTCACTGATCAGGTCAGCGTCGGCGGTCGCGGTCTGAGCATCCGACACATCGGCGTGGGTTTGCCTTATCTCACCGAGCAGCGCGGCGGCGATCTGGCCCGGGAGTTGCTCTCCGACGTCGTGCACGTGCACCCGGAAGCCGGCCTCATTCAGCTCGGTAGCCACCTGCGCGTACAGGTCACGTTCCTGCCGGCCCACCTCCGGTCCGCCCCGATGAAAGCGGCTGTGAATTCCGCGCTCCGCCGCGCGAGTCCGGGACCGGGTCGGGTCACCGGTGAGGATGATGGTCAGATCAGGGCGATCGGCATGGCGGTTGAGTAGCCAGATGTAGTCGATTTCGACCCGGTCGAGTCGTTGCAGCACCAGCGAGGTGGGCAGGTAGCGGTCGCAGACGACGACCTTCCCGGCCCTGAGGGCTGGCCGGATTTCCGTCTCCAGGTGATGGTAACGATCGGCGGCGACGAGGCACGCGAGCGCCAGGCCGTGGTACTCGTCTGTGCCGTGACGGGCGGTGTGGCCGAGCGCCGAACTGCTCGGTTCCTTCGTTGGGTGCACCGGCCAACCTTCATCGGCGAGGAGCCGGACGAGCAGCGCAGCGATGGTGGTTTTCCCAACTCCGCTCGGACCGTCGACAACGACGAACAGGCCGGTCACGACCGCACCAGCCGATCATGCTGAGCCCGAGCCAGCTCGACCAGCTTTTGCCGAACGTATGCGACCGCTACCTCACCGAACTGGAGGTTGACCGAGAAGTTGAACTCATCCCGCTCCCGCATTGCTTCGTCCAGTCCGTTGTCGGTGAGGTCGACCGCGGCGTAGTCCAGGAGCCGCTCCGGGTCGTAACGGCCGGTAGCGAGCAGCCGGTTCCACTCGGGTGTACCCGGATATGGGCGGAACTCGAAGACGCTGGCCCGGAACCGACCCGGCGCGTCATCGGTGATTTCCCACAACTCGTGGACGTGCCGAACCGTGGCGTCCAACTCCTCGCGGGTCTCGGTCGGCAAGCCGAGAATGAAGTAGCCCTTGACTCCGATGCCGGCCTTCGTGAGTCGGCGTACCACCTGCCGTGTCAAGTCCGGGTTGATCCGCTTGCCGATGTGGTTCAGCACCCGCTCGCTACCGGACTCGATGCCCAGAGCCACCTCGCGGCAGCCGTTAGCCGCCAAGGTCTCGACAAGCGCGTCGTCGGCGCGGGCCAGGACGTTGATCCGGCCGGTCGCGTCCCAGATGTACCGACTGCCCACGTCGACCTCGGTGAAGGCCGCCATGCAGCGGCGGATGAACCGTTCGTAGCCGAGGAAAAGGTCGTCGACGAACCGGAAGGCGGTCACCCCGAAGCTGGCATGCAACTGGTCCATCTCAGCGACGATGTTCATCGGGTCCCGGGTCCGAATGGTCACATCAGGATTCGCGCTGACCGCCGCGCCGCAGAAGGAACAGTCGTATGGGCATCCCCGAGCGCCCACCATTGCCGCTTCCAGAGGACCGCCCGCCGGTTGGTAGGGGTCGGCGGCGAAGAATCGGCGGTCGACGAAGGGCAGCGCGTTGATGTCCGGCGCCAGGTGTCCCATCGAGCCGGGCATGCCGCCCGTCACCGGCGTTCGGAGAATCGGGTCGCGCCACATGACGCCGGGCAGTCGCGACCGGTGGCCGCGGTCGTGCAGCAGCTCCACGACTCGGCTCTCCGCCTCACCCACGACGAGCGCTTCAAGCTGGCGGAACCGATCATCCCCGATGACCGCCTGCGGCATGGCCTTGGCTTGGTGACCGCCCACCATCACGTGGATGGCCGGATCGATCCCCGCGGCGATGCGGGCGCTCAATTCGTAGGTCGGCGCCAGGAGATTGAAGCCCGCCCAGCGTGGTGCCGCTTCGTCGATGATTCCGATGATCTGCTCGATGCCGAGACCCGACGCCTCACCGTCGAGAACCCCCACGTTGAAGCCATCAGCCGCTGCAGCCGTGGCGATGTATCCCATCCCCAGGACCGGCAGCGTGAAGTCATTGACCCGTGGCCGCAAGGCGTAGTCTCGCAGCGGCGCGTTTACCAAGAGCAGATCGAGCGGGGCCCCCGACCGGCTGCCGAGGATCGGTTGTTCACACTGCTCCGACCTGCCGGCATCCGAAAGCGAGCGTGAGGAGGGTGTACGCGCCGAGTTGGTCACCGGTCACCCGCCGCCAATGTGCCGCGAACGTCGAGTCGTCAGCGGGCCAGGCGGTGCCAGGGTCGGCGTGGCGGGCCCAGGTGCGCACGGCCAGGTCGCCGTAGGGATAGAGGGTCCAGTCGTTGCTCCAGTCGGCCACGGCAGCGCCAGCGCTCCACGGCCCAACACCGGGGATGGTCTGAAGCTCCTTGACCAGGACCGATGGGGCAAGGCCCGTCCACTGTTCGGCACGTGCCATGAATGCCTCAGCCGCGTGCCGCAGTGGTCGGCGCTTGAAGGCCATCCCACTCTCAGTGAAATCACCATCGCTCAGAGTTAGCGCATGCTCCGGGGATGGGAAAGCGCGGATGTCCGTCTCATCGGATCGTGCGACGGTGGGTCCGAAGCGGTCGCAGAACTCGCGATAAAGCTTCCGTGCCTGCCCAGCTCGAATGACCTGACGGACGATGGCGGTGGCCAGTGCGTCCCAGAGGCTCGGGTTTCGGAGCCTAGCTACGTCACCGAGCTCTGCCAAGGAGGCGTCAAGGACCGTGGCCTGCGACCGGGCCGATAAGGAAAGCCGGAAGACCTCTGTGGCCGGCGTCGGGTCATCTCCCGAGAGCGTTGTCCAGGTCAGTTCCTGCCCATGCGCCTCGACCAGCCAAGACGTTTCGTTGTCCGCGGTCAGGAGGCGCACGTGGCGACCATAGACGGACCGCCACCCCGGGTGGTCGGTCATGAGTGAGTCGAAGCCCACGCCGCCTCCTACCGGCTGACAACTTGGCGATTGTGTCAGCTCGATCAACGACCGGGGTAATGGCTCGCCGGCCCCTGTCATCTGTTTACGCCGCGATTGTCCGGGCGGCGGCGTACGTGTCAGCAGGCAGCGCATGCCCCAGCTCCCAGAGAATCCGCATCGGCCGGTCGCCACTGTGCTCCTGGTACGTCATCGGCCCGGCGTACAGGTACGGAGGCGCGCCAAGGTCGCGATCGGCGATTCTGGTCTCGCGCACGAACAGGTGCACCGTCGATCCCTGCGCTACGTGGTTGACATACCGTCGCCCGGTCGCCGACCCCGCCGACGTGGTGCTCTGTGACTCCCACTGGAACAGCCGTTCGGTGATGGCCCGGTCCGCGTACATCGTGGTTGGGGAGTAGTGCTCCGCCGACTTGACCAGCGTGACGAAGAAGAGGTCGGCTTTCTCGTCCGGCAGCCACTTCACCCCCTCACGCAGCGAACCCGGGTTCGCCATGCCGAAAGCAGCGCACGCCTCGTTCCGGCTGTAGCGGGCGTGCACCCGCAGCGGCACCCGCTCCGCAGCCGGCCGCTCGGTAACCCGATGAATCCGATCGCGCAGCACAGCCGCGACCTGCCGCAGCTCCGCGCAGCGCGCCGGCTCCGCCCACAGCCGCTTGAGCCGCGCATCGCGCTCGGCCAACGGCACCGCCGGCCCCCAGAGGCTGAAGTGCAGCATGTCCAACAGCCGTCCGCCGGCGGGCGATCGACCCGCCGCCACCTGGCAGACGAGGTCCAGCCGATCGACGTCATCAACATGCAGCATCCGACCGAAAGCCCGACCGAGGTCACGATCATCCGGGCCGCCAAGTGCAGGATCGAGACCGGCCAGGCGTCGCAGGCCCGCCCAGCCGCCAACAGCAGACGACCGGTACACGTCCTCGATCTCCAGGCCGGTTTCCCGCAGGAAGTCGGACAGGCTCACATCACCGAGCTGCCGTAGCTCCGCCGCCAGCGCGTTCTTCGAGGTCGGCAGCGCCGACTTCAGGTTGGCGAGCACGATCTCCTTCGCTACCCGGTCCAGCTCGATGTGGCAACCGCTCGGCAGCGACGGGAAGTCCTCGCGTACGGCCGCCTCGACGGCCCGCCGGCTCACCCCGGCCAGCGCCCGCCACCGCATGTCGAAGCGGAAGTTGGCGTGCTGGCCGCCGATGAAGTCGAGCACGGTCAGGCACGGCTTGTCGTCGTCCAGCCGCAGCCCGCGGCCGAGCTGTTGAAGGAAGATCGTGGCGCTCTCGGTGGGCCGCAGCATCAGGATCGTGTCGACCATCGGCAGGTCGACGCCCTCGTTGAACAGGTCGACCGTGAACAGCACCCGCAGCTCACGCTTACGGAACCGGTCGATAAGCGTGTGTCGTTCGCCGCGATCGCGCGTCGATGTCACCGCCGCCGCCGGTACGCCGTGCCTGGTGAACCAGTCGGCCATGAACTCGGCGTGTCCGATGCTGACGCAGAAGCCGAGCGCCCGCATCCGTCCCACGTCGGCGATCCGGTGGACCGCTTGCAGGATGAGCCGCGCCCGGGCGTGGTTGCCGGTGTAGACGCCGTCGAGATCGGCCTTGTCGTAGCCCTGCCCGCGCTTCCATCGCACCCGCGTCAGATCCACCTCGTCGTGCAGCCCGAAGTATTGGAACGGCGCCAACAACTGCCGCTCCAACGCCTCCCACAGGTGCAACTCCACCGACGCGCGACCGTCGAACCACCGGCGCACGTCGCCGCCGTCGCTCCGGTCGGGGGTCGCCGTCAATCCCAGGAGTACGCGCGGCCGAAGCCGCTCCAGCAGCCGCGTGTACGTGGGTGCCTCGGCGTGGTGGAACTCGTCGACGATCACCATGTCGTACGCCTCGGGGTCGATCTCCTGCCGGTGCAGCGACTGGATCGAGGCGAAGATGTGCCGTGCCTGCCGTGGCCGCTCGCCGCCGACCAGCATGTCGCCGAAGCTGCCGTCACCCACGACCTGACGGAACACGGATCGGCTCTGCCGCAGGATCTGCTCCTGGTGCGCGACGAAGAGCAGCGAGTCGACGTGCCCGGCCCGTTGCAGCCGGCGATAGTCCAGGGCCGCCACCACCGTCTTGCCGGTGCCGGTCGCCATCACCACCAGGTTCCGCCAGCGCCCGTGTACCACCCGCTCGGCGTCGAGGTCGTTCAAGACCTCCTGCTGGTACGGGAACGGCCGGACATCCAGGTTCGCGATCTCGGTTGGTGCGTTGTCGGCGCGCTCCCCGCGTAGCGCGACGCGCAGCCGCTCGGCGTCCCTCGCCGGGTCGTACGTCTCGAACGCCGAGTCGTGCCAGTAGTCGGCGAACGTCGCCTCGAAGGTGTCGATGACGTGCGGCTGCTCCAGGTTCGAGATGCGTACGTTCCACTCCACGCCGTCGACGAGCGCGGCCTTCGACAGGTTGGACGAGCCGACGTACGCGGTGGTGGTGCCGTTGTCGCGCCGGAACAGCCACGCCTTGGCGTGCAGGCGGGTGGTCCGCGTCTCGTAGGACACCTTGACCTCGGCGCCCAGCTCGGCGAGCCGGTCGAGCGCCCGCTGGTCGGTGGCACCCATGTACGTGGTGGTGATGACCCGGACGCGGCCACCCCGGGCGATGAGATCGGTGATCGCCGGCTCGATGATGCGCAGCCCGTGCCATTTGATGAAGGCGCAGAGCAGGTCGACCGCGTCCGCCGAGGCCATCTCGTGGCTGACCTCGTGCCCGATCCGCGGTTGGTGCCGGCCGTTGACGAGCAGCGCGCCGGTGGACAGCGGCGTGGAGGGGCGGATCGGGAAGACCGGCGCGGCCGGCGGGATGGGTGGGGCGGCGATGGCGTGCAGCAGGCGTTGAGCGTCGGCCACCTGGTCGTCGGTGCTGACGGCACGAGGCTCGGCCTGCGCGATGTGCGCGGCGATGCGGTTCGCCAGGTCCACCTGCCGGGCGAGCTTGCTCTCCCCGCCACCGACCGCGAGTAGCGCACGTCGCGCGAGGGCGGCGAGGTGGCGGGCGAGTACGTCGTGCGAGTCGGCCGGGTCGAGCTTCTCGTCCTGGACGAGCGAGCGGTCAACGCCCTGGATCCGCTTCGCCAGCTCCTGCGTGATCAGGTGCTCGTAGATGCCTTGCTCAAGATCCCCCACCACGGCAAGCTAACCGCGAGGCAGGCCCTGCGAAAGCCACCACAGGCGGGGAACCGGTAGATGTCGGGCGCTTCGCCCACCCGATGTCAGATCATCGACAGGCGATGGACCGACAGGTCGCACGCAAGAGCTGCGAGGTTGACCTGCTATGTCAGCAGGCCGGCCCGCTGTGCGAGGGGTCGCAGCCCGGGGGTTGCCGCTCGCCTTTCCCTGGTCATGAGGTCGAGCAGGATGGCCCGCGCCTGGACGTTCGCATGAACCGTCTCGGCGGCTACCCGCTCGGCTTTCAACAAATGCAGCACCGCAGTGGACCTGTCTGTCGACGACATGAACGCGGCTGCGGCCAGATCGATGTGCACCTGAGCCCGCCGCCCGACGATGACGGACGGAAGCCGTGAGGTGTCGAGGCGCGCCCCCAGTTCCAGAGCGTGGTTGGCCTTCCGGGGCCGGACAGCGGCGGAGACGGAGTGGATGGCGACGTTCGTCGGGCCGAAGGCAGTCCACAGCCGGTTCCGTTCCGCGCCCAGGTCGGCCGCCAGCCGCTCGGCCTGCGACAGGTATTGGGCGGACTCCTTGGTGTTGTCCTGCCCGGCGGCCATCACGGCGGCGAGGAGGAGCAGCGCCCCGTGGGCGGAGAGCACGTCGGGATTGGCCGTCGGGTTGCCGACGGCGAGATGGTCGATGCTTCTGCGCGTGATCTCCGCAGCTTCCCCCGCTCGCCCCGGCATCCGTAGGAGACCGCACGCGGCCTGGTACGCCGCGATCGCCACGAGAGCCTGGTCGTCGCCGATCTTCGCGGCGGTGGCGGCCCGATCCGCAGCGAGCAGGGCGGTCTCTCCGTCGCCGATCTTCGCGGCGAGCTTCGCTGCCGCGAGGTAGCCGGCGGCGAGCAGGCGGAAGGCGTCCCTGCGGTGAGGCCCCGAGGGGCTGTGGGTCAGTTCGGTTGCCTGGCGTAGCACGTCGGGCAGCAGACGGGCGGCCGACGAGTAACTCGCTCGCTGGTAGAGATCGTGGATGCGCCGAACAGGCCGTCGTAGCTGCGCGAGGGACTGCGCGGGCCGGGCCGGCGGCGTGAGGTAGTCGGTCAGGAAGCTCCGTAGGCCGCCCAGAAGCTCCGGCCGCGCTGCGTTCGCACCGCTGGCGTCGTAGTCCTCAGAGGGTGGTTCGGGAGGCTATGTCCGATGCGGACTTGGTGGTTCGTTAGCGGCCCTGGTTGGTGGGGTTACGCGGACGTCGTCGGTGGAGCCAGGGTGAACAGTCCGGCGTCGGGTTCGGTGAGGATCTGGCGGGCGACGAGGCGTTTGAGCTTGGCGCGGAGATTCTCGGTGTCCTTCGCGGTGGTCCCGGCGCCCAGCGCTTTGCAGATGTCCTTGGCGCGCATCGGTGCGGTCCCGGCGTGGAACACGGCGAGGATCTGCTGGTAGGCGGGGCTGGCGATGGTCGGGTCAGCAGGTGCGACCGCGTCGAGTGGGCCGCCCAGGCTCAGCAGCGTCTTGCGGGTGATGGCGAGTTCGGCCACCTCGGTCTCGGCGGCGGTGAGCTGCTCGTCGAGGGAGGCGATCTGGGCGCGGAGCCGTTCGACGGCGAGGCCGGCGGCGGTTTCGCGTTCAGTGAGCAGGGTCAGCAGCGACGGCTGGGTCACCGCTGGTGGCCTGGGTCGCGCCAGGACGTGGTGGCGGTGCCGGTCAGCCGGCGGATGAGGTTCGCTGTCGAGGCCCACCAGGTGTGGGACACCGCGGAGGCGGGTCGGCTTTCGTACTCGCGGACCAGGCGGCGGTGCAGCATCAGCGTGCCGTTGGTCTGCTCGACCACCCACCGCCGCTTGATCGGCACGAACCCGGCGGTCGTGTCGGACCGCAGGACCTGCTCCACGTCGACACCTCGGACCGCGCCGTGGATCTGCACGTCGTCTTTGAACCCGGCGTCGACCCATGCCTTGGTCACCGTCGGCGTGTGCGCGAGGACGTTGTCCAGCAGCTTCACGCCGATCGCGTTGTCGGTGACCGACGCGGCGGTGACCACCACCGCGATGATCAACCCGAGGGCGTCGACCGCGAGGCCCCGCTTACGGCCCGGCACCTTCTTCGCGGCGTCCTTGCCGGTCGTGGCGGCCGGGACGTGGTTGGCCGCCCGAATCGACTGAGTGTCCAGCACCACCGCGGTCGGATCCTCCCGGCGGCCGGCCTTCTCCCGTGCCTGGCAGCGCAGCAGATCGTGAATCACCTGGTCGGTGCCGTCATCACGCCACAGGGCGAAGTAGTAGTAGGTGGCCGACTTCGGCGGCAGGTCGTGCGGCAGGTACGCCCACTGGCACCCGGTCCGGTTCTGGTAGAAGATCGCGTTCACGATCTCCCGCAACTCGTAACGGCCCTGATGCCCCGACACCGACGGGTGCCGGTCCTTCCACGCCTGCAGGAACGGCCCGACCACCGCCCACTGCTCATCGGTCAGGTCACTCGGATACGCCGCACGCTCACCCATGATCAGCCCAACGCGGCCACCACGTCACCGGTTACGACCACGGCTCACCTTCACATGCCGGGCCGAACCCACAATGGACGAAAGCTACCGAACCACCCTCTCAGATCCGTCTCCCATAGCCCGTCCTCGGCGCTTGGCCACTGAGGCTCGCTACCTGTGGTCTTGCTGCCGTCCGGGACTCGGTGTGATCGTAAACGGCCGAACTCTAGCGTTCCAACTTGTCGCTTGTTCGGCATGCGCCTCGAATATCGAGTTACGGGAGATCGGCAAACGGCGTCCAGCGCCTAGTGGAATCCACTTGCTCTACGGAGCGTAACCGGATGGCGAACTCAGCCGCCACCCCTGCTGAACTAGCGAGAAGAGGGGCCGCGGCTGCGATCATCTTAAGCTCGCGCGCCTCCCGCAGGACTGTCCAGTCCCGGTCGGAGGTGATGTCGTAGCCGTAGGCGTTAGTGAGCCTGCCGCGCGCCTCGAAAGCCCCGAATCGCGCCGCGCCCACTGCGACCGCCGCCAGGTCGACCTGCCACGGTCCAAGGCAGGTGGCGTCGAAGTCGCAGAAGACGACCCGTCCAGATGGCTTCCGGAGCAGGTTGCCGACATGGGCGTCGCCATGAATAAGCGTTTGCTCCGAACGCTGGCTGAGCGCGGCGACCTCTGGCTCCAAGCGGTCGCACCACGCCAGGAGATAGTCATGGTCCTTCGTGCTCAGTCCGTCGGCATCAGCCAGGCGTCGACGGGCGTCTCCAATCGGATCCCAGGCAGCGACTGGGAACGGCGGAGAGCCGAGTGCGTGAAAACGTCGCAAGGTTGAACCCAGGTCTTCCACCGTCGGAGCCGACGCATTTTCGGGGACGTAGGTCCACACCGATGCGGTAAGACCACCTACCTCGACGGGTTGCACGACCTCGGGTGCTAGGCGGATGGTCGGTGCATCTATATCGGCGAACCACCGTGCGAGGCGGACCACCTTCGTGACCCGCTCTCGCAGGCGATGTGTGCGGGCGACCCGGATGACGATCCCGGCATGCGGCAGGGCGAACACGGCATTGTTGGTCAGGCGCAGGAGCTGGGCATCTTCGGTCGGGACGCCAAGACCGGCTGCGATCTCGCGCATCGCCCGGGTCATCACCTCCTGGGAGAATCGGCCGCTCATACCGTCGCCGCAGCCCGCGCCTTGAGCGCATGCTCGAACTCCGCGACCGCAGGAAGCCGGCGGTGCCGTTTGAGGTCACGACGCAGATTGACGACTCGGTCGATCACCCGGCGGGACGTCAGCACGCCCGACCGCTCGATTACACGTGCACCGACGTCGACGGCCCGCTCAGGCTCACCGGCGAGGAAAAGAGCGCTGCACAGCCCGACCTCGTTGAGGACGATGCTGCGGACGTTCGCCGGCCCGAGGGCGGCGATAGCGCCTTCCACGCTCCGCACAGCCTGGTCAGCGTGCGTGCCAGCGTGCCGAGCGATGTCCCGGTACACGCGACCGTACTGGGCGAGAAGCTCACCCCGATCGTAATACGCCATCTGTGGTGGTTCCCGCTCGGCATCGATGCGCTCGAAATGGTCGCTGGCCCGGCCGAGGATCTTCAACGCGCCCTGATGGTTCCCGAGCGCGGCAGCCGACGCAGCTTCCGCTCCGCAGAGCAACGCACTCATGGCGGGCGTGGCGCGCTGACCAAGCTGGGCGTGAGCCAGTTGGAGAGTCGCCAGGGCATCCCGATTATGTCGAAGATGCTGCAACTGCTTGGCCTGGGAGTAGCGGATCAGCGCGGCCAGCGGCGTCATCAACGGTGATTGCCGCCCGCTCTGCAGCGACGAAGTGCCGCTGGGCGTCCGAGTGTCGGCCCGCGTCGAGCGCGGTCCAACCGGCCAAGTGGCGAGCCGCCGCGACTGCCGCGACCAGGTGGGGCGTCAGCCCTGCCGGATGTGACCAGTCGAGCATGCGGTACACCGACTCGGCGAACCGGGCGATCTCTCGACAGAGCAAGCCGCCGCCGCTCTCGCGGTCCACCGATCGGTACAGGTCCAGTACGGCGTTCAGCCGCGCTACATCCGCGCTGCCGATGCTGCGAGGCTTGACATCTCCGACTACCCCGACCAGTCCGGCGCCCGTCGCCACAGCGGCGATGCCGGCCAACAGCGCACGCCTTCCCTCATCTGGCCCCGCGGAGTTCGCAGTGACGATGGTGTCTGCCGGAGAGTGCGTGCCGGTAGCGAACCAGAGCCGGGTGGGCGGGATTCCCAGCAGCGTCGCCCAGTGCGCTAGCCGGTCGAGATGCACAAGCGCCGGCCCGTTCTCGATCCGGCTCAACTGCGCCTGCGTGATCCCCAACCACCCCGCCACCACGCTCTGCGGCAGCGGGCTCCGTCCGTGGTACGGGTGATTCCGGTACGCCCGGATCACTCGCCCCAGGTGCCGTCCGACCAGCGCCATCCGCACCGGCTCGTGCTCCCAGAACGACTCCGGCACCACCGGTGGCACGCTGAGTCGGTCGCGTTCGGCGGCCTGGCAGGGCGCGCACCGGCCGCTGTCGTTGTCGCGGGCCAGGCGTCCGCCGCAGCGGGGACAGTTCGCGTGTGTCACCGGCAACCTCGCTCCACGCGGGTGGCTGTGTCCGAAATCGAGCCTAACCATTCAAACCGTTCCGTGGTGTGCCGCTATGCATGTCACGCATACCGAGACAGGCCGAGCGCGAGCGTAAGCGTACGCATACCGAGCGTGCATGCCGTCGACGATCACGAGGACATACGACCGCCGGCCACCAAGGTCGACAGTCGGCGCATGGCCCGGGGCGGGTGCTGGGCTCCGGTGGTGCCGCGTCCCCCGACAGTGGCGGCCCGCCGACCCCGCCCGCCCCGGCGCCACTCCACGACACCCGACCCGGAGGCGCCCACCGATGTCCGCCGTACCCGCCGACGAACGCACCCCGACCACCGAGATGCCACAGGAGACCGACCCGTCGGCCGACCGGTTCCGGGCGGCGGTGGAGGAGCGCTGTCCGGGGCTGCTGCCGGAACGGGACGTCCCGCTGCTGCACGCCTCCCTGCTCCGGCTGCTCGACGGCGGCGACGACCACGCCGGGCGCTCGGCGTTGCTGCGGGCGCTCGGGTCCGCGTACCACAGCTTTGGGTTGCGGTCCTGGCACGCGGCGGCCATCGGCGCCGCGTTGCTGGCCTCGCCCGGCGTGCGCTGGCGGCGGGCCTGGCGGCTGGTCGAGCGGACCGCCGCGCGGGTGGGTGACGGCCCGGCCTGGTGGGCGGCCGAGGTGATCGGCCACGACCGCGACGTCGACGGCGTCGCGGCGCTGACGGTACGGCCGTGGCGGCGCCTGCCGTTCCGGGCCGGGCAGGCGGTGCCGGTGTGCACGCCGCGCCGGCCGGGGCGGTGGCGGTGGCTGTCGCCGGCCAACGCGCCGCGTGCGAACGGCACCGTCGAGTTCCACGTCCGCGCGCTGGCCGTCGGGTCCGTGTCCGGCGGTCTGGTCCATGAGGTACGCCCCGGCGAGCTGCTCCACCTCGGGCCGCCCACCGACTCCGGCCTGGAGTTGGTCGACGGCGCCGACGATGTGCTGCTGGTGGCCGGCGGCACCGGGTTGGCGCCGCTGCGCGCCCTGGTGGAACAGGTCGCCGCCACCGCGCACCGCCGACGGGTCACGCTGATCGTCGGCTCGCGCACGTTCGCCGACCTGTACGACGCGATCGCGCTGGACATGCTGCAACAGGCCCACGACTGGCTGACCATCGTGCCGGCGTTCTCCGCCGACCCGGAGGCCGAGCCGGGGGAGCGGGGCACCGCGCTCGACCTGGCCGCCTACCACCACCGTCCCGAACAGCACGTGTACGTGTGCGGGCCGCCGGCCATGCTCGCCGCCGCCCGGCGCTGGTTGCCGATCGCCGGCGTGCCCGCCGACCGTTTGCACCTGCCCACGCTCGGGTGCCGCTGAGGGCCGGACCGCAGCGACGAAAATGCATTCCGCAACTGCACCAGGAAAGCGTCCTGATTGGAAGTTCCACCGATTGTGCGGGCGCGGGACACATATCGGCATGGCGACAGGGTGCACCCACCCCGGGGCTGGTGATCAGGGAAGACGCCTCCCTATTCTGGCTCGATAGAGGGATTCATCTATTTCCTGCGGGGGTTGTGGAATGGCTTTTCTTTCCGCGTACCGAATGGTGTTGGCCGCCGTCCTCGGCGGTGTCCTGATCGCTCCCCTCGGTGGCTTTCCCGCGCCGGGGGTCGCCGCCGCGAACCGCGAGATGACCGACTACCTCGCGGCCCACCCGGGCGGCGTGCCGGTCGGCGCCAACGAGATCAGCTACGGCGACGGCGCGCTCCTGGTCACGCTGCGCGCACCCGCGGGCACCTACGCGACGGCCGACTGCCCGCTGGGCTGGTACTGCTTCTACGACCGGCCGGACTTCGGCTATCCCCGGGGCAAGCTCTCCGACTGCGGCCGGCAGAACCTCGCCACCTGGCAGTGGCAGTTCCGGGTGGCGTCCGCGCACTACAACCTTCCCAGCGGATCGGTCACGTTCTTCTACAACCAGACCGCGTTGTTCACGGTCAGTGCCCGCAGCCGGGTGCTCGCCGACGCCGGGCCCGACCGGGACTGGGCCAACTACGTCAACCGTCCCTGTTAGCCGGCTTCGGGTCGGCGCACGGACTGTCGACGATGGTGTCGGTCCACCGGCTGTCCACGAACAGGTAGTAGGCGAGCGTCTCGTCGCCGGCGTCGATCTTCTCGTGGCTGAGCAACCGGCCGGTCCGCTCGTCGAACTGGAGCGTCTCCCGCTGGCCCTCGCCGTTGTCGGCGCTGAGCGCGTGCCCGTCCCGGCCGGCCCGGTCGGGGTAGCTGCCACCGTCGATGATGCCCTCGGTCTCGGCGAGCAGCCACCGCAGCGCCTCCCGCTGCGCCCGGGACAGGGGCCAGAACTGGTGCATCTCGGCGACCAGTTCCAGCGTGCCGGCCGCGTTGCGCAGCTCCGGCGGCTTCCGCTCCAACAGTTCGGCGACCTGCGCACGCAGCCTGGCCAGGTGCTCCGACGGCGCCGGTGGCGCTCCGGTCAGCTCGCCGCGGCCGAGCGTGGAGACCTTCGGCCGTGACCGACGGCCGTGGTCGACGACCTGGACGGTACGCCGGCCGGTCCTCTCCCGGGTCCACCAGAGCCGCTCCTCCCGAAACCGGTCCAGCCCGTCCGAATGGGGCCTCAGGTCGTCCGGGGACCACACCCGCAGGCAGGTGAAGGCGAACCGGCCCGGGCTCACCGGCGCGAACGACGGCGGGACACGCTCGTCGCCACGGCTCGTCGGCGGTGTCTCGGTCCGAACGGACGGGAGCGCCGGCGGGGTGACGTTCCGGTCCGACGAGCCCTCCGCCGCCACGTACGGCACGAGGCAACCGCCGAGCACGACCAGCGCGACGTAGACCATGATCCGACGCCTGCCACCGATCCTGGCCCGGTGCCGTGCCCGCGTACCCGGCGTGTGTCCCGGGCCCGGAGGCAGGTGATAGTCCGGCCCGTCGACCCGCGGCCAGGCCACGTCCGGCGGCCGGGGCGCGCCGACACCTGCGGCCGGCGGCCGGGGCGCGTCGACATTTGCGGCCGGCGGCGTCAGCGTCGGGTGATGCTCCGCGCGGTGGGCGTCCAACGCGGACGCGGCCAGCCGCAGGCACCACGACGGGCCCGCCGGCCCCAGGTTGTCGTACGTGATGGCGACGAGTGCGTGGACGGCCAGCGACAGCCGGTACTGCGTGCGCCACTCCGCTCGCCAGCAGCTCCGCTCGGCGTACGCCGTCCCGGCCTCGTAGGTGAGCCGTACGAGATCGGCCAGTGCCCCCGGCAGTTGGCTCGGCGTGCGCTGATCCGGCCGGACCAGATATCGCAGGAGAGCGTCCGCCTGCTTACGTGGCAGACCGGACGGCCACTGTCCGTCCGGGTCGCGCCGGGGCGCCACCGCGGGAAGAAGCAGCGACAGGAGCAGGACGACCGGGTCGCGGGTCAGCGAGGCGCGGCTCTCGTACGACTCCAGGTCGACGAGGACGAACCGGCCCGGGTGGAGCCCACCGTCGACGGACTCCGGGATCAGCACGTTGCCACCATGCAGGTCGCCGTGGGCGAAACCCCGGAGGTAGCGGATGGACAGGTCGCCGAAGAGCCCGCCCGGCTCGGCCAGCCGCAACGGATTCGGCAGCATCTCGCCGTCGATCTCCAGCCAGTCCCGGTCCAGGTCGCCGAACCCGAGCCGGTCCACGGCCGACCGGACCGCCCCCAGCGCCTTCGCCGCCGTCAACTCCCGACGGACGTACGCCCGCACGGTGGTGACGTCGGTGGACGGTCCGTGGTCTCCCGCGGGACGGTTCCAGTCCAGGTGCAGGGCGCTGACCACCTTGCCGAGGGCCTCGACGAGGACATCGTCGTCCTCGATCCGGTCCATCGGGGTCGCCCGGTCACCGCCGTTGGCGACGTCCTGGAAGGAGAGGTGACGACCGTCGCCGACCGGATGCCATCCGACGTGCCGCCCGACCATGTGCCGTTCGGCGAAGCCGCCGCCTTCCCGCTTCGCCAGGGCGTGCCGGTCCGACTCCGGCGGACCATCCGCGTCCGCCGGGTGCACCTTGACCATTTTCTTGTGATCTCCGGTGCGTCCCTGGCCGGTCGGCCTCGCCAGGCTGATCGGAAACAGGTAGGCGTCGGTGTAGCCGCGCAGGGGCGCCGCGTGCGGCAGCACAGCGGCGACGCCGCCTTCGTCCGCCGCCAGTTCCCGTAGCGCCGCCCGCACGCGCGGGTCCTGCGGCAATGATGTCGGCGCGACGTCGAGACCTTCGTCCATCGTGGTCGTTGAGCCTTCTGAGATGAGGGTTGAGTGTCGGCTCAAACTACACTAAGTCCCGCGAAGCGGCTGCTAACTGGTTCATTGGCACAAATGACTATCATCGGTAGGGTAACGACTGCCGAGGGGTGACCTGGGTCGGGAGAGTGACGTGACGGACCGGACTGATTCCCTGCTCAGGCGACGTCAGACCGAGCCGGGCATGATGTCGATGCTCCGGGCCATGTCGGTCTGTTACTCCCGCGCCCAACGCCTCGACGGGCTGCGCACGTCGGCCTCCGCCGGAATCGCCGGCGCCGGCGCGACAGTCGCCTTCACCGGCGTGTCGACCACAGTCGTCACCGCGCTCGGCGCGCTGTGGGCCGTGACCAACGCGCTCGGGCTCGCCTCCTGGTCACGTGGACAGCTCCGACGGGCCGCCACCATCCAGGAGATGTTCGACGTTGATCTCTTCGGCCTGCCGTGGAACGAGGTGGCAGCCGGGGAACGGGTCACCGCCCCCGAGATCAGCCGGCTCGACCGCGCGTTCCGGGGCACCGAGCGCTACCTACGTGACTACTACGAGATCCCCGACCTGCCCGCGCCCTACGACGTGCTCGCCTGCCAGCAGCAGAGCCTCGGCTGGGGTGCCCGGCTGCGCCGCCGCTACGCCCACACCGTGCTCGCCGTCGTGGCGGCCTGGGCGGCAACCGGCGTCGTCTACGGGGTGCTGGCCGACCTGACCGTGGCACACCTGCTGCTCGCCTGGTTCGTGCCGTCGCTCGGCGCGCTGCTGCTTGGCGTCGAGATCTACCGGGGGCAGCGCGACGTCGCCGTCGAACGTGACCGGGCCAGCGCCGTCGTCAACGAACGGATCACCTCCGCCGTCCGTGACGCGTCGGCCGCAGCCGACCTGCTCGGGGTGGCCCGGCAGGTGCAGGACCTGCTCTTTCGCACCCGCTGCACTCAGGCCCGTGTGCCGAACTGTTTCTTCCGCCGGTTCCACGCCGCCGACCGGGTCGACTTCCAGTCCACCATGACCGGCCTCGGTCACCTGCTGAACCGACCCGCCCCAGGCGGCGCGGCTCGCTGGGTGAGCACTTCATAACGCTCGAACGGCCATGGCGGACATGAGCCCCGGGGGTATGAAAGAGGTATTGCGTTCCCCGCTTCGACTGGCAGGCCCTCTGATTCCGCTGACGTGGCTGGTGCTTCAGAGCAGCCTGCTGGGGAATTCCACGCGGGCAAGTCCGCTCCGGACACTCCCGAGCGCGGCTTGTGCAGGCCGTGGCGCCGTCACGAGCGCGGCTCGGCGGGCCTTTTGCCCGATGTAGCCGGGATCTAGGCCGTGTTTGGTAAGGGGATTGTCCCGGGCTTCGGCGTGGCGTGATCGATAAGGGTTGAGGTCTCCGGTAGATCGGTTAGCGACCAAGCAAACCGAAGACCGACCGGAGACCTCGTGCCCAGCGTAGCGGCGACGAGGCGGCACAATCTGACCGACGCGCAGTGGGCGGCGCTGGAGCCTGCCCTGCCTGCCAGGTCGGGCAAGGGACGACCGCCCAAGTGGAGCAAGCGACAGATCATCGACGGGATCCGGTGGCGGGTGCGTACCGGAACGCCGTGGCGGGACGTGCCCGAGGCGTACCCGCCCTGGCAGACCCTCTACGACTGGTTCCGCCGCTGGCAGCGCGACGGCACCTGGGCGATGATTCTGGCCGGGCTGCAGGCGCACGCCGACGCCGCGAGCAGAATCGACTGGGCGTTGAGCGTCGACTCGACCGTCAGCCGGGCCCACCAGCACGCCGCTGGCGCCCGCCGCGACGGCCACCTGCAGAAAGAGCCGCCCGGTGGCCTGCAGACCGAGCCCGCCGATCACGGACTCGGCCGATCCCGGGGCGGGCTGACCAGCAAGACCCACCTGGCCTGCGAGCAGGGCCGCAAACCCCTGGCAATGGTGATCACCGGCGGGCAGCGCGGGGACAGCCCGCAGTTCATCCCGGTCCTGCGCAAGATCCGCGTGAAGCGGCTCGGTGGTGGCCGTCCCCGCACCCGTCCCGACCTGGTGCTGGCCGACAAGGCGTACACCAGCAAAGGCAACCGCGGGCACCTGCGCGCCCGCGGGATCAGGGCGTGCATCCCGAGCAAGGCCGATCAGGACGCCCACCGTAAGGCCAAAGGCTCCAAAGGCGGACGGCCACCCGCCTTCGACCCGATGGCCTACCGACAGCGGCACGCCGTGGAATGCGGCATCAACCTGCTCAGAGGGTGGTTCGGGAGGCTATGTCCGATGCGGACTTGGTGGTTCGTTAGCGGCCCTGGTTGGTGGGGTTACGCGGACGTCGTCGGTGGAGCCAGGGTGAACAGTCCGGCGTCGGGTTCGGTGAGGATCTGGCGGGCGACGAGGCGTTTGAGCTTGGCGCGGAGATTCTCGGTGTCCTTCGCGGTGGTCCCGGCGCCCAGCGCTTTGCAGATGTCCTTGGCGCGCATCGGTGCGGTCCCGGCGTGGAACACGGCGAGGATCTGCTGGTAGGCGGGGCTGGCGATGGTCGGGTCAGCAGGTGCGACCGCGTCGAGTGGGCCGCCCAGGCTCAGCAGCGTCTTGCGGGTGATGGCGAGTTCGGCCACCTCGGTCTCGGCGGCGGTGAGCTGCTCGTCGAGGGAGGCGATCTGGGCGCGGAGCCGTTCGACGGCGAGGCCGGCGGCGGTTTCGCGTTCAGTGAGCAGGGTCAGCAGCGACGGCTGGGTCACCGCTGGTGGCCTGGGTCGCGCCAGGACGTGGTGGCGGTGCCGGTCAGCCGGCGGATGAGGTTCGCTGTCGAGGCCCACCAGGTGTGGGACACCGCGGAGGCGGGTCGGCTTTCGTACTCGCGGACCAGGCGGCGGTGCAGCATCAGCGTGCCGTTGGTCTGCTCGACCACCCACCGCCGCTTGATCGGCACGAACCCGGCGGTCGTGTCGGACCGCAGGACCTGCTCCACGTCGACACCTCGGACCGCGCCGTGGATCTGCACGTCGTCTTTGAACCCGGCGTCGACCCATGCCTTGGTCACCGTCGGCGTGTGCGCGAGGACGTTGTCCAGCAGCTTCACGCCGATCGCGTTGTCGGTGACCGACGCGGCGGTGACCACCACCGCGATGATCAACCCGAGGGCGTCGACCGCGAGGCCCCGCTTACGGCCCGGCACCTTCTTCGCGGCGTCCTTGCCGGTCGTGGCGGCCGGGACGTGGTTGGCCGCCCGAATCGACTGAGTGTCCAGCACCACCGCGGTCGGATCCTCCCGGCGGCCGGCCTTCTCCCGTGCCTGGCAGCGCAGCAGATCGTGAATCACCTGGTCGGTGCCGTCATCACGCCACAGGGCGAAGTAGTAGTAGGTGGCCGACTTCGGCGGCAGGTCGTGCGGCAGGTACGCCCACTGGCACCCGGTCCGGTTCTGGTAGAAGATCGCGTTCACGATCTCCCGCAACTCGTAACGGCCCTGATGCCCCGACACCGACGGGTGCCGGTCCTTCCACGCCTGCAGGAACGGCCCGACCACCGCCCACTGCTCATCGGTCAGGTCACTCGGATACGCCGCACGCTCACCCATGATCAGCCCAACGCGGCCACCACGTCACCGGTTACGACCACGGCTCACCTTCACATGCCGGGCCGAACCCACAATGGACGAAAGCTACCGAACCACCCTCTCAAACAACACCGCGCCATGGCCACCCGATACGACAAACTCGCCGTCCGCTACGAGGCCACCGTCACCATCGCCGCCATCAACCAGTGGCTATGACCCTTACCAAACACGGCCTAGTAGTAGCACATGTCGGATGTTGGACAAGATCACATCTACCGATGGAACGAGTTTCATGGCCCGGTGGCCTCCCGCACCGCATGCCCTCGTGGACCGCCGGGCACAGCGAGGGGCAGTGACCTGCCGATCGGGCAGACTGTCCGGCGATACTTGTCGCGTAGCGATATCAACTGCGGAGGTTATTGACAACGCAGGAAGGCCAGCTCAGGCAGGCCAATCGGCTGACTGCCTGGGGGTCCCGCTGGGAGGACTCCCGCCGGTAGGGTCCAGGAACGCCTTGTGGGGAGGTGAGGTCGATGTTCGCTGGGCTGGAAGTGTCACCGGCAGTCGAAGTGGAACTCGTCGTTAGCGCTTTCCTCGCAGACTTGCGCTCCGGGAGCTACCGAGGCAAGTTCGACGGGCCGCTGGGTGTCGGCAAGTGGGGGGTCGGGCCTACTAGCCGCCTCGGCACGTCGGGGTCAGCTCACGCTCGCGGCGCTGCTGCCTCGATCTTCCGAGGCGCCCTCCATGACGACAGCGGTACCTCAGATCTCGGTCTTGATTTCCCCGTTTGCGCTCAAACTCGCACGTGCCGGTCCAGAAGGTCCTTAATGCTTGGTGACACTGAGAGGCCCTTACATGCCTCCGCTCATATACCGTCGGCACGCTACCCGATCATGACACCTGGGCAGTTTGTGCAACATCCGCGCATCCCTGGGATTGCCAGGGTCAGAGCACAAGTTGGCGCCGCCGTGGAGGTTGAGGCATTCGAATCGATTGCCGAGCCCGTAGTCGCCACCTGGTCGCTACCCGCCGGTGAATGTCGACCGGTCATCCTGCCTGCTGAGACGCGGGTGTTCTGGCGGGACGTCGGGACCGGCATGTGGCGCGCCGGCCGAGTGGTTGCCGGTGGGCCGGACGACTACGCCATCCGACTTCCCAACAGCGAGTTCGACGTTCGGGTGTCGGGTGCCGACTTACGGGTGCGCTGGCACCGCCCCGTCCGCTCTCCAATCGAAGTGCTGGCCGTAGGGGCGAACGAATCCCCGTACTATCGTCGAGCGCGTCTACCCATGCTGCACAGCCTCGTCAGCCAGCGCGCGGCCTCCGCGAACTTCTCAGCGCTGGTATCTTCCGCCATCGAAATCTACCCGCACCAGATCGACGCGGCGCTTACCGTGCTCACCGATCCCGTGCAGCGCTACTTGCTGGCTGACGAGGTGGGCCTCGGCAAGACCATCGAGGCCGGGCTGGTCATCCGGCAGCACCTCATCGATCATCCGACCGCCCGAATCGCTGTTCTCGCCCCCGACATCCTGCGTCGGCAGTGGAGTAGCGAACTGCGCACCAAATTCTTCACCGAGGACTTCCCTCAGGCGGAGATCCGGATCGGCCAGCATGAAACACCGGATCGTTGGAACGAGTATCACCGATTCGACTTGGTCGTCATCGACGAAGTGCACAACCTCACCCGGGCCGGCAACCCAGATGACGAGCCGTATCCGCAACTGGCGACCCTGGCCCATGCGGTTCCCCGGTTGATCCTGCTGTCGGCGACGCCAGCGACCGCTCGCCCGGAGTTGCATCTGAGCCTGCTGCACCTGCTTGACCCCCACTTGTACCGGTGGGCGGATCTCGAACAGTTCCGACAGCGCTTCGCCGATCGGCGGCGACTTGCTAACGCCGTCCACGGGCTCAACGCGGATCTCGAGATCCTGTTGCCGGATGTGCTGTTGGAGATCGCGGACCTGATCCCCGACGATGCCACCTTCGCTCGCCTCGCCGGAGGCGTCCGCCAGTTCCTCACGGAGGACGACGAGTTGCGCGACGAGGCCGACCGGCCGCGGCTGGCCGGCGCCCTGGAGGTGCTGCGCGCACACATCAGCGAGACCTACCGGCTTCACCGGCGGATGATTCGGCACCGTCGGACGCAGGTGCTGCGCAAGACCGACGACGATCTCTTGCCGTTTGAGGTCAGCGGTCGTCGCCGCCCTGACGGCCTGACATTGGGCGGCCAGCGGGCGGACCTCGTCTATCAGGCACTGCTGGGCTGGCAGCAGCGGGTGGCCCAGTGGCTGCTGGACCATGATGAGGACCAACGCGCACGCGAGTATGGCCAGGTGTTGGCGGTGCTCGCTAGCCGGGCCGACGAACTGTCCGACGACCTTGCTGACGCGCTTCGGTGGCGGCTCGACGGCGAGGCGGCCGCCGCCGACCGAGCCGGCCTGTCGGCGACCGAGCGGGCATTGTTGCGGCAAGCGCGGCCGCTACCGTTCGAACGTCAGACCCTGACCGAGTTGGCCGACGCCGCAGCCAGCGCCGCGCCGCGCCTCAACGGCCTGGCCCAGGCAGTCAAAGGCCGACAACGGCCGGTTGTATTCTGCGGCGCGGGCCAGTTAGCCGACAACCTCGGGGCGGTGTTGGCTAGACGTACCAGGTGGACGGTACTGCGGCATAGCCGCACCCGTACTGCCGCCGAGGTTGCCGGTGACCTGGACCGTTGGCGCGCTGGCGGGGCACTCCTGCTTGTTGACGGCAGCGGCGAGGACGGGCTCAACCTGCAGGACGCCGATGTCGTCGTTCACTTGCGGCTCCCTTGGTCGCCTAATCGGCTGGAGCAGCGACTGGGCCGGGTGGACCGGTTCGCCGGTTGCTTCGGCGCAAACGGCGAGCCCGCCGCCCAGTACTGCGAGGCGGGCGGCAACGCGGACGAATCGTTCGTCGCGGCCTGGCGTGAGTTGCTGACACGGGCATTCGGCGCATTCGACGGTTCGTTGTCGGCCCTGCAAGACATGTTGGACGAGTTGCAGGTCCAAGCCTGGGAGATGGCCCTGCGCGAGGGACCGACAGCAATGACGGCACTCGCCGATAAGATCACTTCTGCGCTCGTGCGCGAGCGCCGGGAAATTGAGGCGATGGACGCGCTGGAGTCCGTCCATCACGCCACGCTGGGGGTGCGCCTGGCTAAGCGGATCGACCGGATGGAACAAAGCTGGCCGCAGCACGAACGCGCCCTGCGCGCATTGGTCCACGGCGCCAGCGGCGGCCTGCGGCTGACGGCCGAGCCAGAAAGCGGGCCGGTAGTCACGATCGGAGTCGACCACCGGAATCCACCACTCATCTCACCGCTGATCCTGGCCCATGAAGGCAGTCGTTTGCCGGCCGACAGCATGACCGGGGCGTTCAACCGCAACGTCAGCA
Organism: Micromonospora sp. WMMD1128; assembly: GCF_027497235.1. NCBI lineage: Bacteria > Bacillati > Actinomycetota > Actinomycetes > Micromonosporales > Micromonosporaceae > Micromonospora > Micromonospora sp. WMMD1128. The sequence goes on along the minus strand of NZ_CP114902.1, from coordinate 5,218,179 downwards.
TGCGCCAGCCCGGAGTGCGACTGTTCCGCATCGGCAACCCCCTCATCGAACTGCTCGCCGCCGTCGTGGGTATCGACGATCGGGGACAGGCCTCCGCGCTCTGGCGCCCGGGACGGTCGCAGGAATCAGTTCACTTTGGTTTCGACGTCATGGCGGAAGCTGACTTGGACGCCGCGCTGTGCCACCCGGCGGCGGGTGCGGAAGCCCGACATGCCATCCGGCGTCAGGCCGACCTGCTGCTGCCGCCTTTCATGGACCGCATCTGGTTGGACGCCGCGGGTGTGCAGGTCACCGACGAGGCCCTGCTGCGCTGGTTGAACGCCCCGTATCCGCACCAGCGAGACGTCAACCTCAACTCTGATCGAATCATTCCGCTGTTGGACAGTTTCGGCGGTGCTGACCGCTTCGCCACCGCCGCTCGCCGTGCCGAGGCCACCGCCCGGCATCTAGTCGCCCAGGGCGACCGCGTACGTGACCGGACTGCCGCAGCCTACGAGGAAGGCAAGAGGACACTGGCTGTCCAACGGGCGCAGGCGCTGGCCCGGCAGGCCGCCGGCCGGCTGCTGTCAGACACCGAAAGCTACCTCACCGACGTCGTGCTGAGCGACCTTCTCATCGATGGCTTGCACACGCCGAAGCTGCGGGTTATGGCCGCGATTTGTGTCGCTGGCGGCGACCTGTGGGGAGCCGGCCGTGCCCCTCGATGATTGGGCCACCGCGCAGTCGATTTGGCGGGCGTGGCCAGGCGGCCACGCCGACATTCCCGCTGCTGGCACGTGTCTGCGACTACGCGATGCGTTGACCGGGGTCGCCCGCGGCGCCGTCCGGTGGCGGGACGTCACCGCCCTGACCCGTCAGGTGCTGCTGGAACACCACGCCCGCACCGGAGCCCAGTTGTCGCTGGTGGTACCCCTGGATCCTGCGCTGCCGCATGCCCGACAATGGGAGTCGGCGCTCTGCGCGACAATGGCCGTCCGGGACGGGCTGAGAATCAGCGCTGAGCCATGGGCTCCTCCCAGTGATGAGACCGGCATGACTGACCTGCGCCAGGTTTACGCCGGCGCTGCTGGCCGTGCACTGACTGTGCCGGCGGACCCCTTCTGGACTGAGGCGCTGGGGCCACGGTTTACGCATTACACCTCTCAGGGGCAGCGACAGGCCGCCCGTACTGTAGCTACGGCGCCGCCCGGCGCCACCGTCATCGCCTGTCTGCCGACGGGACAGGGTAAGACCGAGGTGGCGTGGGCCAGCGTGTTACTGGCGACGCGACACGGTGGCGTGGCGGTGATGGTGGTGCCGACCGTGGTCCTCGCCCTGGACATGGAGCGGCGCCTCCGCCAGCACCTGCATGAGTGCGGTGACGCTGCGGGGGCAGCGCGCACGTACGCCTATACTGGCGGCCAGGACCAGGCGACGAAGGAGGCGATTCGCCGGGACATCCGCTCAGGCCAACAGCGGGTCGTGATCGCCGCTCCCGAGGCGCTGATGACCGGCCTGAATAGCGCGCTGGACGCCGCTGCGGCAGCCGGGCACCTGACACATCTGGTCATCGACGAGGCGCACATCGTCGAGCAGTGGGGCAACGACTTCCGGCCAGAGTTCCAGGCGATTTCCGCCAAACGTCGCTCCTGGCTGGACCACGCTCCGTCTGGCCGGCAGGTGGTAACCGTCGCGATGAGCGCCACACTCACCGCCACACAGGTTCAGACGCTGACCAGTACCTTCGGCGGCCCGGGACCCGTGGAGGTGGTCTGGGCATCGCATACCCGACCGGAGCCGATCTATTTTGTCGACGAGTTCGGCGATCGGAACGTGCGTGATGCGGCGGTGCTAGAGGCGGTCGGCGCCTTGCCCCGACCGCTGATCCTCTACACCACCACCCGGGAGGACGCCGAACTCTGGTGCGACCGACTGGACCGGGCCGGCTTCGGCCGGATCACTCGGCTGACTGGTGAGTCCACCGAGGCGGAGCGACGCGCGGTGCTTGCGGGATGGCGCGGCGAGGACGCCACCGGCACGCCGGCCGAGACCCGGTTCGACGTCGTCGTCGGCACCTCGGCGTTCGGTCTGGGCGTGGACATGCCCAATGTCCGCGCGGTCGTTCACGCGTGCCTACCCGAGACCATCGACCGCTACTACCAGGAGGTGGGGCGCGGAGGCCGAGACGGCCGCCCCTGCGTCGCGTACCTGGCGACGGCTCCCGGCGATCTGAACCTGGCCGAGCGGGTTAATCGGATGATCCTCATAGGTGACGACCGCGGCTGGCTGCGGTGGCAAGCCATGCGAGACAAAGCCCGGTGGCTGCCGGACAGCAGGTTGGAGATCGATCTGATCCAGCTGCCCCCTCACCTGCACGACGAGTCCGCCCGAAACATGCAGTGGAACGTCAAACTTCTCAACCTGATGGAGCGGGCCCACCTGATCCGCCAGGAAGCGCCTGCCCAGCGGTGGGGCCAGAATGACGACTTTTCGCCGGCAGGTAGCCACCCGGTGCTGCGGGTGGTCACCGAACTGGATGGCCGGCTCAACGATCGCGCCTACTTCGAGGAGACGTTCAGCGCCCAGCGGCACCAGGTAAAGGAGCAACAGCGAGCCGCGCTGCGCCAACTGTCCGCTCTATTGAAAGGGGACCGCTGCGTCGCAGACGTACTGGCCGAGCACTACCGGGTGCCCTGGGACGGCGGGGTGCTGCCGACTGCGCGCTTCTGCCGCAGTTGCCCCTATTGCCGCCGTACCGCCCGGGCTGCCGACTCGAGCGGCCTGCGCCGCCGCGGCTCCGAGCCATGGCCCGACAGCGCCCGCTGGCCTCACCCGCCCGATCCACTGGCTGGGTACCGGGGCGGCAGCCCGTTGCTGAGCATCGCCTGGTCCCAGCGATCCCACTTCCTCGACCTGGTACCGGATCTGATCGAGGCGCTCGCTCGCCGTGGCTACGTCGTCGTTGGTGGACCCGCCTTGGCCGCGGCGGTGGTACGCCGGGCGCAGCGCCGGGCCGCGCCGCACCCAATCATCGTGGACGGCGACCACAGCATGCTCGGCGCCTACGACGGCCCGCTGGTCTGGTTGCTGGACGACGCGCGGGCGCCGCTGTCGGCGGCATTGGCCGAACGCTTGACCGGACCCGACCCGACCTACCTGGTCCATCCGGCTGATCTGCCCGATCCGCACCGGCCGGATACGCCGTTGCGGTACATGAATAGATCCATCTCACTCGACATCCTGGTAAGGGACTCCGCGTGGTAGCGCTGATCAACGTCGAATCGTCGCTGCCGCGACCGCTGTGGGCCCTGGTCCGCCACCTCGCAGGCCAGCCCCGGAAGCGGCAGCGGCTGGCCGACGCCGAGGCTATTCTCAGCCCTCCGAGCCTGGTCCCTGAGGGTGACAAGCAGCGGACCTTCGAGCGAGCCACACGCACCGCCGAGGAGTTCGGCCTGGTCGAGCGGGCCGAGGATGTTCTCGCGCTATCCGCCGAGGCGCAGGCGGTCGACGGCGAGGACCTCGAAGCCTTCTACGACCTGCTGCGCCAGCGCGTTCTCACCCGAGTCAGCACCGAGACACTGGCCACCGACCCGTCGCAGACCCAGGGCAAGGATCTGCTGCGCTCACTGTGCTGGTTCCTGACCCTGGACAGCCAGCTGACCCGGGTAACGGTGAACACCTTCGGCGTCGAACAGCACAAGGCACTGGCCGATGACCTCGGTAATCCGCTGCGGAACAAAGAGCGGTGGAACGGCTTCACCTACTGGGCGCCCGCGCTGGGCTTCGCCGACGCGCCGCTGCTGCAGGCGGGCGGGGCACGGGCGCTCGTGCCCGATTGCACCCGGGCGGTGCGGCGCACGGTGCGGGAGCAGTGGCGGTCGGGCACGCACTTGCGCGCACGCGAGTTTGTCGATGGGCTGCTCGAGGTGCTGCCTGTGCTGCCCGGTGGGCGGTTCAGCCGGGCGCTGGGCCTCAAGCCAGGCCCGCTCGACGTGGCGGCCGTGCTGTCGTTCGCGCTGCAACGGGGCCGCGAAGAAGGCTGGTTGATATTGAGCGCGCCCTCGGACGCCATCGGCGGCGTCCAATTCAGCGACCCTCGCGCCGCCGGTGGAGTCGGCCGGTTCACCGACGTCGAGATTGGAGCCGACGACAATGGCTGACCTGCGGGAACGAGTCTGCTGGAAGGCCTCTACGGCGATCGCCACGCTGAGCACCGAAGCAGTCAGCCCGTCCACCTCGGTGTTCCTGGCCACCCACGTGCCGTTGCGGATCAGCCGACGCGACCCGCAACTACGAGCCGATGTGGGTGGCATAGCGGTCACCGAGGAGGACGTCCTTGACGACTTCCTAAACCGCCCCCTGGGCAATGGCGTGCTGCTTATGCCCGTCATCGGCCAGTCCGGCACCGGCAAGTCGCACCTGGTGCGCTGGGTGTACGAACGCACGAGACGGCGGTCTGCCGACAACCTCGTAGTGATCCACGTTCCCAAGGCCAGCACCAGCCTGCGCGCCCTGGTCCGGATCCTGCTCGACCGCGAGGACATCGTCAGCGAAAAGCTGACCCAACTGCGCCGGCAGGTCGACGACTTGGCCAGCGGCATGGATGAGCAGGCTCTCCAGCGGCACCTGCTGTTCGCCCTTGCCGAGGCGGTCGCCGCGGCCGACCCCGGTACCGACAAGAGTCGCCGAGCATTGGTCGGCCCCACGAGGCTGGCCATGGTGCTGCGCGACGTCCACGTCGGTAGTTACCTGACCCAGGACGGTGCGCTGATTCCCCGCCTGGCGGCCAGCCTGCTACACGATCGGGGTGAAGGCGAGTCGGACCGACCAACGCAGTTCACCCCGGAGGACCTGCCGCACATCGCCGACATCGACGCGGCCGCCAGCAACGTGCGGTCGTTGCTCGCGCTGATGATGGATCGGCCGCGGCTGCAGATGGCCGCCGCCGCCCTGATCACCGAGAATCTCTCCACCGCGGTACAGCAGGTGTTCAAGCTCGGCGGGCGACTGCAGGACGCCATGCTGACCATCCGCGAGGAGTACCACAAGCAGGGCAAGGAGATCGTCCTGCTGATCGAGGACTTCGCGGTCATCCAGGGGCTGCAGCGTGACCTGCTGGAGGCGCTGATCGAGGCCGGCGTGCGAGACGGCCGGCAGGTGTTGGCCCCGGTTCGCACGCTGATGGCGGTGACCACCGGCTACTACCGCAACCTCGCCGAGACAGTCGTGACGCGGGTTGAGGCGGCCACCCCGTACGTCTACGACCTCGACGCCGCGTTCGATCCCGACAGCGACGGTCCGGATTACACGATGGACTTCATCGGCCGATACCTCAACGCCGCCCGGCTCGGCGCGGAGAACTTGGAGGCCGCTGGCGTGGCCGACAACGCCCCGGTGCCTAACGCATGCGAAAACGACCCCCGCAGGGGTGTGGGCGGCGGTGAATGCAGGTTCCGCACCTCCTGCCACGAGGCTTTCGGCGCGTCGGAGAGCGGGTACGGCCTGTTCCCGTTCAACTGGCCGGCCCTCCGTCGGGCCATCAAGAGCACCGCCGGCGAGGACGAGACCTTCAACCCACGCCGGATCATCGGACGGGTCATCCGGCCGGTACTGGAGGACGCCGAGTCACTGGCCAACGGGCAGTTCCCCAGCTCCCGATTTCGCGAGCAGTTTCCGCTGGCCCGCGATGAGTTGGCGCTGTCGCCGGAGGTGAAGGTGAACATCGCCGACCTCGATCCGGTCGACAACGAACGGCGGGCGCTGCTGCTGGAGTTCTGGGGCGATGCGCCACCGGAGCTGCGCAACCTGGAGCCCGGCATCCACGAGGCGTTCGCGATCAGCACCCTTTCCACCGCGTCGACTGCCCCCACCACCCCGCCGCCGGGCAGACGCGCAACCGACGCGTCCAGTACCGCCACGCCGGGCCGCACCACATTGCAGGTGTCGCAACAGGCGCCTGCCGACCTACGGGACAAGTGGTCGCGCTCGCTGCGGACTATGGTTGAGGACGTCGCCGAGTGGGAGGCAGGCCGCCGCCCGCTGCTCCAAAACACCGCAGCAGCCGTCCGGCGCATCATCAGTACCGCGGTAGTCAACCGGTGTGACTGGAGCACACCGCTGATGGCCGAGCCGAGTGCCGACGCGAAGCGCGCGGCCTGGCCGGCCAAATCCAGTGTCGTGTCCATTCAGGATGCTGAGGCTGAGGCCCAGAACGCAGGCGCGCCGATCCGCTTCACACGCAACGCGCGCAACGCTATGTTCTTTCGCCATCTGCTCACCTTGGACCAAGGGGCGGAGGACCCTGGCAACGCCGCCGCACTGCCGCGACTGGCCCGGCTCGCTGACCGGTACCAGGGCGACCTCATCCGGGCGGTGCAGCGGGTACGGTCTGCGGATGATGAGCACCTGACGGCGGGTCTGACGGCGTCGCTGGTCGGCGCGTCGCTGGCCGGGCGGGCATGGCCCGGCATGAGCGACGCCGAATTGATGGCCGTGGCCTTCGATGACGGCGCTTCGTGGAGTCTGGCCGACGCCGCACTGCGCACTGCCCGCTGGGTCGACGCCTATGAGAAACATCGGATCCACCGCCGCGCGTTGGTGGCAGAGTTGCGGCAACTGCTGGGAGTTGCGCAGGGCTCCTCCGGTGCCGTCCGCATCCTCGACAGCGGCCGGGCGTTGTCGCTGGTGCGAAAGGCTGCCGCACACTGGGCCTGGGAGCCTGGCACGGCCGCGGCGCCCTGGTACAAGGACGCTGCCTCCTCGTTGCGCCATTTCGAGACGCTGGTGAAGAGCCAGTTGGCCATGCTGCAGGAGCACCGTCGCCAGCTCGCCGAGTGGCTGCCGATCGGCGTGAGCGTCGGTGAGACGCTCGACGCTGTCGATCAGGCGTTCCAGGAGGCTACGAAGGTTGGGCTGCTCCCCGGTGGCGAAATGCGGCAGACCTTCCCGGCGCAACTGACCGTGATGAGGACCCGCGACTGGCGGATCGTCGAGCAATTGCGCCGCGACCTGGAGCGGGTCGAGTCGGCCGAGGATGCCCAGTGGCGGAGAGCGTGCATCACCGCGGCCAGCCGCGACCGCGGCGCCGACCTGGGAGCCTTGATGGAGTTCCTGCGCTCCGGCGACGACTGGCTGACCGCCGGCCTGCAGGCGGCCCACATGCGCACCGGCGGGCTGGGAGAGGACCTAGCCGAGCAGGTGCGCCAGGTCCGCACCGAATGGGAGCAGATCGTGGCGAATCCGCACCCCGGAGAGGAATCCCATGAGTAACCAGTCGGTGCGGGACAAGGCCCTGATGCTGGCCTCCGAGGCTCGCCGGATCGGCCTGGGCCAGCAGGAGGAGGCTACCGCGGTCGCCGTGAGCAGCCGGATCAGCAGACTGCGCGACAAGCTGGACGGACTGCGCACCACGCTGCAGGCGGCGCGTCGCTTGAACGCCTACGGCGCGGACATTCCGCTGACTAGCGTCGACGACGGCCTAGACCGGTTCCGTCAGCGCGCCGGCGACGGGCTGCCCTCCAAGGTGGCTCTCGACGGCGCGGCCCGCACGGTGGAGCGGGTGGAAAATCAGGTGCGGCAGGCGTTGCGGGAGACATGGCGGACCTGGTGCGAGCAGCGCCTGGCAGAGCTGCGCCGGGACCGGCTGGTGATGCTCCCCGGCGGGGAGGCCGTCGCCGCCGAGGACGCCCTGAACGACCTGGAGAAGCTGCGCCGCGGCGACCCCCGGGCGGCAGCTATTCAGCAGTTCGTAATCAGTCACCGCGAACTGCGCGCACAACTCGACAACGCCCCTGATCCCGATCCCGAGGTGCTCGAGCTGCTACGCCGTCTGCAGGTCGGGACAACGCTGGACAAACTGACACCGACCGACCTGCAGTTGCTGTACGACCGGCAGCTCGCCGGCACCGTCGAGGTCCGGCGGAGGGCCACATGATCGACAGCCGGCGGTTCCTGTCCGGGGTCCTCGACGACCTGGAAGATTTGGAACTGCCGCTGCTCAGCTGGGGAGTGACCAGTGGCGTTGTCGCCCGCGACGAGGTGCTGGCCGTAATTGAGGAGCGCCTGCTTGGTCCCGATGCCCCTGACCTGCTCGCCGACGAGGTGCTGGAGGAGTTGGAGCGACTCGGCCTGTTACTCGAAGTTCCTCGATCCTCCCCACGTAGTTACCGGACCAGGTTGGCCGAGACCGTGCGGCTCACAGCCACGCTGCGTCAGATGTTCCCGGCCGCCAACCGCACTGGCCGCTGGTGGGACCAATCACCGAAATTGGTCGCTGATTACCGTCTGCACGTGGCCCGGCGTCGATACCCGAAGCGGGACATCCCGGCCGAGTCGGTGCTGGCGACGCTGTCATCATCGGATGAGGACGGTCTGGACGAGCGTCAGAGTGCGGTAGTGCGGGCGCTTCTCGCCGGGCGTGAGCTGGCCCGGTTCCAGGTAGAGGCCAGCACCGCGATCCGCCGCCACCTCGCCGCCGGGGTCGGTCGTGCGGCGATCGTCGGCGCGGGCACCGGTAGCGGCAAGACGTTGGCCTTTTACCTGCCGGCGCTGATGGCGATCGCCGACCACGCCCACGCCGGCGGCAGCGGAGTGCATACCCTGGCGCTTTACCCGCGCAACGAACTGCTGCGCGACCAACTCCGCGAGGCGGTAGCCAACGTCGCCGCCGTGAACGAGTCGCAGCGGGCATACGGTAGCCGGCCGCTGCGCATCGGCGTCCTCTACGGTGACACCGTGTACCAGGCCGACGATCGGCGGCTGGGCCACGGTCATGATGGGGCCTGGCGTCGACACGGCGGCGATGCCGTTTGCCCTTACCTCAAGTGCCCGACCTGCCGAGGCGACCTCGTGTGGGCCGCAGCCGACCGAACGGCCGTGCCGCCACGGGAGCACCTACGCTGCACCGATCAGCGTTGCGTCCAATCGGTGATCGTACACCTGGTCCTCACCCGGGACGGCCTGCACCGCGACCCGCCGGACCTGTTGTTCACCACCACCGAGATGCTCAATATCAGCAGCACTGACCCGCGTCAGGCTCCATTGCTGGGCTGGACCGGCCGGAAGGTACCCAAGCTGGTCCTGTTGGACGAGGCGCATACCTACGGCGTGATGCACGGTGCCCAGGTCGCGTTGCTGCTTAGACGGTGGCGCAGCGGCTTGGGCCGCCAGGCCACCGTGGTGGGCCTGAGCGCGACGCTGCGCGACGCCGCCGACTTTTTCAGTGAGCTCACCGGCATCGACCGCCACGAGGTCGACTACCTCACTCCCCGCCCGTCGGACTTTGAGGAGGAGGGCCGGGAGTATGCGATGGCGCTACGGGTAGATCCGGTATCCCGGGTCAGTCCGCTGTCGACCACGATCCAGGCGGCTATGTTGCATGCCCGCACCCTAGACGTGCGCGGGGCCGAACTGCTGTACGGGTCGCGGGGGTTTGTGTTCACTGACGACCTGGACGTGACCAACCGCCTGTTCAACGACCTCACCGACGCCGAGGGGGGCCGGACGGCGGGGCCACGCCGGAGGCCCCAAGTGTTGGCCGGGCTCCGCTCGGCCAATGGCGCCACCCACGACCAGTACATCGACGGCCAGTCTTGGGAGTTGGTGCACCGCATCGGCCGGCATCTCGACCCGCAGGCGTTGACCCACGGCCTACGGGTCACCCGCACCTCCTCGCAGGATAGCGGAGTGGACCAGGACGCCGACCTAGTGGTGGCCACCGCGTCGCTGGAGGTCGGCGTGGACGACGACCGTGTCGGACTTGTCATACAGCACAAGGCACCGCGTGACGCCGCGTCGTTTCTACAGCGGCGCGGCCGGGCCGGTCGGCGGCGCCTTACCCGGCCCTGGACAGTGGTGACGCTGTCGGACTTCGGGCGCGACCGGCTTACCTATCAGGCTTACGACCAACTGTTCGCCCCAGAATTGCCCCCCAGGCGATTGCCGGTAGGCAACCGATTCGTGCTCAAAATCCAGGCAACCCAGGCGATGCTGGACTGGGTCGGCCGGCGCACTCAGTGTGACTCCCGGCGCCTGCTGCGGGCGCCGGATCGCAAGTCGCCGGACGCGCACCCTGGTACGGAGGCGGTCCTCAAGCAGTTGCAGGTACTGCTGGAGGACGCGAACGTTCAGGCCGACCTGGCTGGCTGGCTGCGGCGGGCATTGGACATCTCCGCCGACGAGGTGACCGCGCTACTGTGGGAACCGCCACGCTCGCTGCTGCTCAGCGTCGTTCCGACGATCCTGCGACGCCTAGAGTCGCGCTGGCGCGCGTACGCGCCCGAGCCAGGAGCGCGGCCCGGATCCCTGCTGCCGGAATTCGTAACCCGCACCCTGTTCGATCCGCTCAACGTGCCCGAGGTGCACTTCCGCCTGCCGTTCAACGCCGACGACGAGTCAATGCCAATCGAGCGGGCGCTACGCGAGGCGGTGCCGGGCCGGGTGAGTCGCCGCTACGGGTACCGCAGCGCCCACGACCGCACCTGGTTGCCACTGCCCGACCCGCAGGCTGCGGGAGTTCTGGAAATCTCCTCGTTCACCGCGCAGTACGACGACGAAGGCTGGTGGGAGCCGGCGGGCAAGCCCGCGGTACGGGTGCTGCGTCCGCATCTGATTACCTTGGCGGAACCGCCGCCGGAGGTGGGCGACCAGTCACAGGGTGTTCCGGTTTGGGCGTCTCAGTTCGTCCCCGATCACCTCTACGAGGGCGCCATCCCCCGGCCCTCGCGTTGGCAGGACCGGGTGCTGTCGGTGGGATTCGCCACCGGCGCCGCCGGTAATCCGGTTCAGATCCGCCGGATGACCACCGCTGCTGCCTGTACCACGGTCACAGGCAACGGACGGACAACAACGGTGACCAGCACGGTGCGGTACCAGCACCGCGGTGAGCCGGCCGCGCTGGGCTTCAGCCTGGACGTCGACGCGATTCGATTCACTGTGGCGCCTTTGGATCCCCGCGACGAGGCGGTCGCTGCGCACCTGCGCTCACCCCAGTGGCGGTCCATCGTGTTCAAGGCCGCCCTGGCCGTAGACCCGGAACTGGACGACGACGCCAACGCCTTCCAGCGCCGCTGGCTGGCCCTGGTCTACACCACCGCCTACGCGCTGCGGCTCACCAGCGACAGCGATACCGACGCGCAGCAGGCGCATCGGGCGCTGGCCGGCGGCCGGTGGGCGGCCCACATTGATCAGGTGCTCAACGCCATCTACCGCAGTGACGGCAGCACCACCCCCAGCCGCCTGGTCAACGACCTGAGCGACCTGGCGCGCCGGCCTGCGGTCATCGCCGCCGTGGACCGGCACAGCCGACTGCTGTGGTGCGACGACGTCGTTACGCTGACCGCCGACCTGGCCCAGCGCGCCTATCGAGACACGGTCGCGGCGGGGATCCTGGCCGCCGCGCAGCGGGCATGCCCGGATGCCCAGGACGGTGACCTTATCGTTGATGTCCTGCCGCCGGACAACCCCGACAGCCCCACAACGATTTGGCTGAGTGAGACAGCCATCGGCGGTCTCGGCGTCATCACCCAACTGGTTCCCTATTACCAGGAGGATCCTCGCCGGTTCTGGGCGCTCGTCGACAGCGCGCTGGCGCCCAGCGATTACGAATACCTGCACGACACACTGACTCACCTGTTGCGGCACGTGGTGGCCGACTCCCAGTCCACGGCCGCGCAGGCAGTGTCCACGCTGCGCGACCCGGCCTCCGCCGCGGAGGCCGAGCAGGCACTCGTCACGCTACGCCAAGCCTGGGCGGCCATCGACGGGCATCCGCGCCAGCAGGCGGTGGCAGCCCTGTCCACCCGACTGCTGCGACATGGCACCGACGCGGGAACTGACCGACTGGTGTTCGAGTTGATGCACGCCTGGGACAGCACCCAGGATCGCCTCGGGTTCGAGATGGAGGCGGCCGTCTTCGCGTACCTGGTCGGAACGGGCAGCATCAGGATTGCCGGTCTGGACCCGCGCCGCTTCGGAGCCGACCAGGTGTACAGCCTACTGTGGCCACGCGGCGCTGAGGCACGGTCGCAGCGCCTGGTCCACTACCAGCCGTACGCGCCGCCCGCACTGACCGACCGCCTGCTCGTGCAGGCAGCCCACGACGAGCGCCTGAGCCGAGTGAACGTCACCGAGCCACGGTGGCGCGAACGGTACATCGATGAGATCACGGCCTGCGGGGCGGTGCAGTTGATCGCGCCGGTCGAACGGATAACGGACTTCACCGCCGCCATGCGTACGGTAGTCATCATCGCAGTGGACCACGGGGCGCTGCGGGTGTACGGCGAAGTCCGCGCCGTCGATCGGGAGGCCGGAAAGGTGCGGTGCGTGGTCGAGATCCGGGAGTTCGCTCAATGAGCGAGGAGCGGGTGGTCCGAACCAGCGGGCGTACCGGGGTTCGGATCGACGGAGTCCTGGCGACTGTGCTGTTGGCCGAGTTGATGACGCCCAGCCGCCACCTGTGGCTCGTATCGCCGTGGGTCGGCGACGTCGATATCATTGACAACCGTGGTGGCGCCTACGACAGCGTGTTCGCCGACCCGTCCAGCCGCATTTACACCTTCTCTGACGTACTGGCAGCGATCACCCACGGCGGTGGACGACTGTCGGTGGTGACGCGACCCGACCCGTTCAACGACGTTTTCGTCGACCGGTTGCTCAGGCAGACGGCGCCGGGACGGGCACAGGCGATGCGCGCCGAAGACGTGCACGAGAAGACGCTCTGCGGCGACGACTGGTTGATGACCGGCTCGATGAACTTCACCTACCGCGGCATGAGTGTCAATGACGAGATCGTCAGCTACCGGGTCGATCCGGCGATCGCCAGCACCGCCCGGATCGACTTCACTCGCCGCTTCGGCACCGCCAGGTGAGGCCGTGATGGACGTCGACACCTTTCTGGACCACTTCTTCGGCCCCGGAAATGCGGCGTGGCCGATGCGGGATCCCCGCTCGCCGGCCGCCGGGTTCCTCGCCGACTACCTCGCCCTGCTGACCGACCAGTCCGACGTGCCGTACATCCTGCCACGCAACGAACCCGGGAACCCGCGCAAGTACGTCTACGTCATCCCCCGGCTCAGGCGCCAGGCAACAGCGGTGCGGGAGTGGCTCACCGCATTCGTAGTGCCTAGCCACGCCGCCTTCGTCAGCCGGCCCGAGGCTCTGCGGGCTGGCGATCTGGTTGACGACGCGGTGGCTGCATTCGTCGGCCACCGGCGGGTGTACGTCCTAGAGCATCCGCAGGAGAGTTCCCGCGACGTGTGGGCGGCACTCGCCCGAATGCGTCGGACCATCAAACAGCGGCCAGCCACCTACTGGAGTGAGCCGGTGCCAGTGGGGCGACTGCTGGCCGAGTTCGACCTGGCAATGGCCGCCGGCGACCACCGGGCCACCGCCGAACTGCTGGCCCGACTCGAGGGCACCGGCCTCAGCGGGATGAACCTCACCTATCTCGCGATCAAGCGACTAGCCCGGCTGGGCAGCCACGGCGAGCTGCTGCGCCTGCCTGCACTGCGCGACGTGGTCGCCACCCGTCCACCGGCCCCGGTCCGCGAGGCGATCCTGGATGCGATCCACTCCACGGCGCTCGCCGGCCCGCTGGCCGACGGTAACACCGAGGCGGCACGGCAGGCAGTGGTCCTGCACGGTGAAGTGGTGCCAGCACTCGCCGATGGCCCGCTGGCCGGTTTCGGTGTCGAGGCACTTGCTGTGATCGCGCTCGCGGCCTCCGCCACAGCCGATCGCGCACTATGGGATCGGCTGCGACACGAAGGCGACGCGTGGCAGCGCCTCGGCGCGGCCTGGCCCGACCTGCTAAATTCCGCCGGTTATCCAGCCTCGGTCGCCGAGCGCCCAGCTACGCTCCCGCCTCTTTCCCCCACGACCACCGAGGAGGCCCCCGCCGAGGGCCTGGAAGACAACACGCCACCCGTCATACGGCCCAGTGCGGCTCGCGTAGGATCCTGGCTCGAACTGGTGCGGGCCATCGCCAACTCCCAGGATATTGGTGCGCTGATCGCCGAGGAGGCTTGGCGCTCCTGGCCGCCCGCAGCCGCTTCCGATTCGGCCCTCGCCCAACTGCTAGACGGCCTCGACAACGACGGCGCCGAACGCGCCTGGATGATTGTCGGAGCTTTCGTCGACAGCGATGGCTACGGGCAGCCGGCCAGCCACACAGCACAGGCATTCCTAACCAACGCGCTGACCCATAATCGGTTCCGGTCCAATGACATGGCCGGCATCGTCGCTCTGTTGGAGATCACCCTGCGTGGTGGCCTGCCGGCGGCCGGGTACAGAAGTCTGCTGGACGACCTTGGAGCAGAGAGCGACCGCTGGATCAGCGTTAGCCAGGCCTCGGTCGTCTTGGACATCTGTGACGTGGTCGCTCGCGCTCCCAGCCCTGACAACGAAGCACGCCTGCGGCTCTTTCAGTTGCTCCTGGCGCCGTTGGCCCTTCAGCGTGGCAGGCTGGAGGCCGACCAGCTTGCGCTGGCTCGCCTCATCAACGACGAATTCGATCTTGGGCTTGTCTGGACATCCCCGACAACCCAATCGCCCAGCCTCAATTCGACGCCCACCTCAGCGGGCCAGGTCCTCCTGTACTCCCTGGACGAAGGAGCACTGCGACGTGCGAGCAGCGTTCTAGAAAGATTCGCGCCGGCGTTGAACGTGCAACTCAGTAACGATCACGTTGGAAGCCGGCAGTTGAAGCAGTGGGTCCAGCGGGCCGACATCATCGTCATGGCTACCCGGTGCGCCACGCACGCCGCCACAGGCTTCATCCGGTCGACTGCGCGTCCTGATGCCAGGATCCGTGAGGCCGAGGGTGCCGGATCTGCGTCGTTGCTGCGTGCTGTCACTGCCGCGCTTAGCGAGAGTGGAGCGATTGCGGCATCCGTCTCATCTTGATTTGTGGTGGCAGCCGGCATAAGAGGCAGCAGGTGCCGACGCTCTGGGCCCAAACGGCTTTAGATTATCGACACCGGCTGCGGGGTGGGATATACCTCCGGGAGTGCAGGCTAAAAGAGACGATTCGACCGATCGTGTCGCTTTCCCTGCTTGGCATAATATGTGGACACCAGGAAATCCGTGATCCGCTGAATATCCCGCGGAGTGTTCTGAATATCGTTCCAGCGGCGCGGAATTCCGTCGCCCAGATCCCACGTGCCCTCGGTCCAGCGACAGTAATCCTTGACGGTCTTCAGCCCGGCAGCGAATGCCTGAGCGTCCGGCACGTCCTCGCCGCTGCCGTTTGTGTCGGCGATGGCGTCCATCAGGTAGCCCATGCTGATGATCCCGGCGCCATGCATCAGACGCGACTTGCGAGGGGGTTTGCCCCAGGCGTCCTCACCGAATACCTCTCGCACGGCCGTCCAGAAGTCGCTCAGTACGGTCACCATCAGTCCAATGTTCGGCAGCGACCCGTCGCTTCCCCGGAACCGGTACAGAACACCATCCGAGATGCTGTTCTCCAGCATGCGCAGCATGGAGTTGTCCTTGATGACGCCCGTGGGATTGGTTGGCGTCTGGATCATGTGACGTAGTGGCGAACGCTCTTCGAAGTTCAGTCGTTCAAGGACCGTCGCGGGGAGCTGCCGCACCCGTAGCTGGTTCGGCAGCGGCCCAGACGCGGCCGGGAGCAACTCGTGGATCAGGCCCTTGGGCAGTGGCTTGGTGGAGTTGACGAGGATGAACTGCGACCGGTGGTCGGCCTGGTCGGCAGTGATGAAGGCGGTGACGCAGATAGGGAAGTCCGAGACCTCCGCATCCCGGATGGCCGCGCAACGCTGCTGGCCGTCCACGATGAACCCAGGCTTGTCGGCGTCCTCCCAGTCCTCACTCACGGGTACCACGAGGGTTCCCATCCGGACGTAGCCAGGTCCGTCGCTGGCGGTGTCCGCAGGGATGAAGCGAACCCGGTCGTCGAAAGCCACGACGATTGCGTTCGGCAGTAGAGGGCTGTCGTCGGACTCTACGTAGCGGCGGATCGCCGCCACGTGTGCCAGGACCTCAGGCCGTTGGTAGCCGTGCAGTTGCTGCTGACTGTCGCGTCGGACGCGCGAGACGGCGGCGAACGACGGGACTTGCTTGCCGTCCACCGCGAACGTGTACAGACGGCGGTTGGGTCCCTGCCTGATCTCAAGAGCCGGAAGATGTAGGACGTCCCCAGAGTTCGCGGCCATGGCGCTCTTGTCTGCCTGCTTAGTCACGATCGTCATCTCCAAGCTGCCGGCGCAGTCGCTGCCCGAATACGTGTAGGTTGTGGAAGCCGCGGCGCTTATTGCGCTCCGCCCCACGGAAGATGATTGTCTCGATGCCGACCTTCTTGCAGATCGAGCAGTCGCATGCCTGCCACGGCCGATTTTCGAGCGTGTCGCGGTACTGGCTGCTCCTGTTTGCCTTACCGTCCCACACTGCGCTGTAGGCGTCCAACGCCTCCAAGGCGGCCTCGATGGCGATCTCGCCCCTATCGAATTCGCGAAGGCGGGCCAGCGCGGCCCGCTCCAACTGCATGGCCCGCCCCTGGCTGATCTCACCGGAGCGAATCCGCGCCTTGAGCTTCGCGTTCCCGTCGACCTGAGGGACGCGAAGCGCCACGTACGTCCGGTCGAGCGCGTAGTAGTTGTCCCGGTCATCCTTGAACGCCTGGCGGAAGGGCGACGTGCTATCGAAGCTCGTCACGCCGTGGTCAGCGAACGTTGGAATATCGCCGACGCGGCTGATGCCCAGGAGATGCAACTCGGTGTCGGGCAGGCGTACATCGTCGATGGCGCGGAGGCAGGCGAGGATTTCCTTCGTCTTCAGCGGCACCATGCCCCCGACCGCGATCCGTCGGTACCCGATCCGTTGCAGCTCCACCACTGCATCGGCATATGACTCCGGGCTCCAACCCTGAGTCACTCCAAGGGGCGTGAAGTGAACGTCGCTGGCTGAACAACGTTGCCAGAATTCTGCGGCGAGATCGAGGGTGATCTGTTGCCGTCGGACCCACTCCTTGGCTGCCTCGTCGGTGCGAAGGGCCTTCGGCTCGTACTGGAAGATGACGTGGTCGACGGAGATGCCGTAGTCGAACCCGCACCCCTCGTAAAAGCTGACGACCTCTTCGACAGTGTAGGGAGGATAATCCTCACCAACGTACGAGAAAGCTCCGCAGTCACCCATGATCTTTAACGGCGCGCTGCCATTATCGAGGCGGAAGAACTCACGCGCCCCTTGCCGGTAAAGCCTGTGGCGCTGGGGCAGGGTGTACTTGCCGGTGCTGGTGCCGGCAGTCCCATCTACGATTGCCTTGGAGACCAAGAGGCCGTTGAACGGCGGTGGCTTTAGCACTTCGTGGGCGTACAGGTCATCGCGTTGGCGCACTCGGAACGGGTCGCGTTCCTCGGTTTGAAAGTCGAACGTGGGGTCTACCTGGTCCTGGCTGTCGGGGAAGAAGAACTTCATCGAATTCCCGCCCGTTCGTTCAGGTAGACGCGGATGAGGTAATTGGACAATTCCTGCACATGGCGGGACACGTGCTCAATCTCGTTCCAGCGAAGGTTGAGTTCGTCCCACCTTCCTCCCGTCCATTGGCAATGCGGCGCGATCACGGCGAGGTGTTTGCTGATCAACTCGGGTGCTTCGGGGAGGCGTGGATCAACCGTGCCCAGCACGCGGTCCATCAGCCGTCCCATAGCTCGTATGCCGGCCCCATGCATGAGGCGGCTCTTGGCGGGCGGCTTGCCCCATGCCTCGGGGAACGTGTCACGCACTACTGACCAATAGGTGCAGAGCGCCTGGAGGATCCCGTCGAAGTCTGTCTCGTTGCGGGTGACGTCGCGGTAGGGGAAGAGGCAGCCCGCCGGCGAGGTGAGGCTCTCTTGGATCATCTCGACAACGACGGTGTCTGTGATGACAGCGTTCGGTGCCTGCTGCCGACTGGTCGACGCCCGCTTAATCAGCCCGCAGAACGGCGACGCCTTGTCGGCATTCAGTACGTCGCACAGTGCCGAGGGTGCCTTCCGGATTGCGAGTCGAGGTGGTAGCGGGCTGTCGACCTCCGGCAGGAGTTCGGTCACCAGGCCGCGTGGCAGTGGGCGGGTGTTGTTGATGCGTAGGAACTGGTCGCGCTGGAAACCGACGCTGTCCGCCACGAACGCCGTCACTGGTACCGGAAACTGCTGCCGTTGGGTACGGGACAGCGCCAGGGCTCGCTGCTGTCCGTCGACGATCCATGCGGGCTTCGGCTTGCCGGATTGCGGCAGGGGGATGCTAAGTAGCCCGGAGGTCGCGAGTCCATCTGCGGCACCCGGCCCTCTGCTCGACTGAAACCGGACGCTGGACGACAGGGCCAAGATGATGGGGTTGGGGAAGACGGCAGCCTCGGTGTCGAGGTACTCGACGATCTCTTGTATGTGCTTCCGTACCTGCGGGCGTTGGTAGCCGATCAACTTCCCGGCGTCGTCTCGGCTGACGCGGGAAATGTCTGCGATTTGGAGTACCTCTTCCGCCTGCAGTGCGAAGAGGTAGAGCGCTGGAGTGCCCGGCTGAGCGATTCGCAGCGCACGGCGTGCGATGTTCTTCGAGTCATGTGAGGGCGCCATCAGCAATGCACTTCCAGCGAGATCTCGTCGAACAGTTGCTTAAAACGTGCCTGCTCACATGACTTGCCGGAGTTCCGTAGTTGTCTGAGCAGGCGCGTCGCCGAGGTTGGCCCGGCCTCCGCCAGTGGCCGGATGAAGGCCTTAACCTCGTCGTCGGTCATGCGCTCACGGTGAGGCGGAGGCGGCTGCGGGGGCGCGACGGCTGCCAGTTCGTGGGCCAACGCCCGGAAGTACGAGCGGCGGTGGGTGCGAGGCTCCGCGGTGACTCGGCCCAGGAGGCGCTGCGCAACGCGCACGTTAAGGGCGAGCAGACTGCCGCCGACTGCCGGTCTCATGCGAGCGGTCACGCCGACGACCAGTTCGTCCAAGTCGCGGTCCGCCTGAGCCGGCCCAACGATTGTCAGCCGTTGCGGGTCCCGTAGCCGCCCCGCCGCCCTCAGGAGATCATCACTGCACGCCCGAAGGTAGGTATCCGATAGGACGGCGATGATCGTTTCGTCGGGATTCATTCGGGCTAGATGGTAGAACGATCGGGGCGTACCGGGTTCCGGGCCAACCCACTCGCTTAGTCCCCGCCACCAGTCGCGGTTCTCGGTCGAACCTTGTCCGACCGAGTCTGCTTCGCGCAACGCGAAGGTCGCGGCGTAGGGGCGAAGCTGCGCGGTGGCGGGGACCAGCCCGTACCCCGCGGAGCAGATCCAGAGCTGCGTCTCCACGCTTCTCGGATTGACCAGCTGACGTGCGACGGCCCAGTGCTCGCCAGCATAGAGCGACGTTGCGGCAATGGAAGGCTGGCTAGGTTCGGACAGTCGTCGGGTCCACTCTGCGAGCTTCTGCCTAGGGGCGTAGTTCGACAGCGCCCTGACCCGCAGCGCCGCAGGCACTGCCAGGTTCTTGCGGTTCGCGCAGGTGACGACGATATGAACGCGGGCTGGCGCCTGCGACGGGCTGTTGCTGTCTGCAGGGACACCCGGCGAACTTTCGTCGGCCGTCGCCTCCGTCACGAGGCATCGCCCCGGTAGACCGCACCCGAGGTGCAGGTCTCCCTGACCACGATGGCCGACAGCGGCAATTGATCGACAAGTCTCGCCCAGATCCATTGCGCCAGCATTTCGCTGGTCGGGTTCTCGAGGCCCGGCACCTCGTTTAGGTAGTAGTGGTCCAGTTGATCCAGGAGGGGTCGAAATGCTGTCTTGATGTCGCCGAAGTCCATCACCCATCCGGACGACGCTCCGACCTCGCCGCGCACGTGTACCTCAACGCGATAGGAGTGCCCATGGAGGCGAGCGCACTTGTGCCCCTCGGGCACATGCGGCAAGCGATGAGCAGCTTCGAAGGTGAACTCACGGAAGATTTCCATCAAGCAATCCCGATGTACTTGTGTGTCTGCAGGCTCAACGACCATTGAGGATGGGCGAGGCAATAACTGATGGCGGCCCGGGTGTTCGCCGCTTGGTCGGGCCCGTCCATCGGCTGAAGGAGAAAGTTAGCGAAGTTCAGACCTTCGAATCGTTCAGGCTCCGCCCCCGGCTGGGGGTAGACAAGCTTGAGATCATGACCGTCGGTGAGGACCAGCTCGCTGCCGGCCTTGGGGCTTACGCAGATCCAATCGATGCCAGCGGGTGCGCGCCGCGTCCCGTTCGTCTCGATAGCCACCTCGAAGCCTTCGTCATGAAGAGCGTCGACAGCAGCAGCATCGAGTTGCAGAAGCGGCTCTCCGCCAGTGCAAACAACGTATGGTCTGCTCCTCGGGTGGGCTGCACCAGCCCACGCCTTTGCCACCGCTGCCGCCAGATCCTGAGCCGACCGGAAGTGGCCCCCTCCTGGCCCATCAGTACCTACGAAGTCTGTGTCGCAGAACTGGCAGATGGCGCGATGACGGTCGGTCTCGCGGCCTGTCCAGAGGTTGCAGCTTGTGAACCGGCAGAAAACCGCGGGCCGCCCGGCATGAGTACCTTCGCCCTGCAGCGTGTAGAAGATCTCTTTAATGCGGTACGCGGATCTCATGCCGTGCTGCCGACGGCGGGGTCTGACATACCGAGTTCGGCGAAGCCTCGGGTGCGGAGCAGGCAGGAGTCGCAGGTGCCACAGGCGCGGCCTCCGACCGGGTCGTAGCAACTGTGGGTGAGCGAGTAGTCGACGCCAAGGCTGAGACCTAGCCGGATGGTGTCTGCCTTCGTTAGGTCGATGAGCGGTGTGTGAATCTTCATGCGCTGCGTGCCCTCGACGCCTGCCTTGGTGGCGAGGTTGGCCATCCGCTCGTATGCCGCGATGTACTCAGGTCGGCAGTCCGGGTAGCCGCTGTAGTCAAGAGCGCTTACACCGATGAAGACATCCGACGCCCCCAAGGTCTCTGCCCAAGCAAGCGCGAACGACAAAAAGATGGTGTTTCGAGCAGGCACGTAGGTGACGGGGATCTCGCTCCCAATCTCCTCGGCGCGCTCATGGTGGGGCACAGCAAGTTCGTCGTCGGTCAGGGCGGATCCACCAAACACCCTAAGGTCGATGTCCGCAACAACATGTCGCGTCGCCGCCAGGGCCTTAGCGACCCGGGCAGCGGCTTCGAGTTCTACAGTGTGCCGCTGGCCGTAGCGGAAGCTGAGGGCGTTGGCTTCGAACCCCTCCTTGACGGCCACTGCAAGGGCTGTGGCCGAGTCCAGACCGCCGCTTAGCAGTACTACCGCTTGGGGCTTGGCTGCCGACATCTGAGGCTCCTCGCTTCGTCGATGGTCGAGAAACTGCGGTAGCTTGCTCCGCCAGTGATGCGTAGTTACTGCTCACAGGTTGCGTCACGTTACCCGAGTACTGCGCGTTGTTAAAAGATGAGCAGGGCGTGTTCCGCTGGCTTGGCGACGACGCGTCGGTTACATCGGCGGTCGCGCCGCGCGCAGCGCGTCGACCACCGCCGCCCACCGGCTCGGCGTCATCTCGTCCGGCGCCCGCAGCACCTCCCCGTCGTGCACCACCACCCCCGCCTCCCGCAACAACCGCAGGTTCGGCGCATAGGCGGGATGCGCGGCCAGCGCGGCCTTGACCCGGGGAAACACGTGGACCGGCAGCCCGGTGCCGAGCAGCTCGTTGAGGATGCCCAGGGCCAACGTGTCGCTCGCCCCCGCGGCCCACTTGTTGAGCGTGTTGAAGGTGGCCGGCACGACCACCGCGGCGTCGGCCGGCGGGTGTGGCTCGGGGTCGCCGGGGCGACGCCACTCGACCCGTACCTGATGACCGGTCTGGTCGGCGAGCGCGTCGCGGTCGAGCCAGCTCGCGGCGGTCGGGGTGGCGATCAGGCAGACCCGCCAGCCGTCGGCCGCCAGCAGCTCGGCGAGTTCGCCGATCCGCTGGGCCGGGGGAGCGGCACAGACGATGAGGTAGAGCACCGGCGCTTCACTCATGCCCGCAGTCTTACCCGGCGCGTGTTAAGAAGGGGCCCCGCCTATACCGAATGCGTTAAGAAGGGCCCCCGCCTTGCACGTGGTGGAGAGTGTGCTGCGCGATGTGCGTGAGGGTGCGCACCGGGGGGTGGTGGTCGACTCGCCGCCCGGCGCCGGCAAGAGCACCCTCGTGGTGCGCGCCGCCGTGGAGACCGCCGCCACCGGTGCGCCGCTGATGATCGTGGCGCAGACCAACGAGCAGGTGGACGACCTGATCGACCGGCTCGGCCGGAAGGCGCCGGAGCTGCGCGTCGGCCGGCTCTCCGCGACCGACTACCAGCCCACCGGGCGGGTGCGGAACCACCCGGCGGTCCGGGTCGCGGCGAAGGTCGCCGACCTGGGCGGGCCGGCGGTCACCATCGGTACGGCGGCGAAGTGGGCCACGGTCACCGAGGGGAGCTGGCCGTGGGCGATCGTGGACGAGGCGTACCAGATGCGCGCGGACGCGCTGCTGCGCGTGGCCGGGCGGTTCGAGCGGGCGCTGTTCGTCGGCGACCCGGGGCAGCTCGATCCGTTCTCCACCGTCGAGACCGCCCGCTGGACCGGCCTGACCTGGGATCCGATGCAGTCGGCGGTGGCCACGCTGCTGCGGCACAACCCGGAGTTGCCGGTGCACCGGCTGCCGGTGTCGTGGCGGCTGCCCGCCTCCGCCGCCCCGGTGGTCTCCGCCGCGTTCTACCCGTTCACCGGGTTCCGCGCCGGCACCGGGCCGGCCGACCGGGCGTTGACGTTCACCGAGACCGGCCCGGGTGACGGCTACGACGCCTCGGTCGAGCTGGCCGCCGCCACCGGCTGGGCGTTGCACGAGCTGCCCGCCCGGCACACCGTGCGTACCGACGCGGAAGCCGCCGCGGCCTGCGCGGAGCTGGCGTTGCGGGTGTTGCGGCGCGGCGCGGTAGCGGTCAGCGAGGCTGCGCCCGGCGGCGCGCCGGTGACCGCGGACCGGATCGCCGTCGGGGCCGCGCACCGCGACCAGGTCGCGGCCATCCGGTCCCGGCTGGGCGCGGCCGGCGCGGGCATCACCGTGGACACCGCCAACCGCCTCCAGGGCCGGGAGTACGACGTGACGATCGTGCTGCACCCGCTCTCCGGGCGGCGCGACGCGACCGCGTTCCACCTGGAGTCGGGGCGGCTGTGCGTGTTGGCGTCCCGGCACCGGCACGCCTGCGTGGTGGTGGCCCGGGCCGGCATCGGTGAGCTGCTCGACGCCTACCCGTCGACCGAGCGGGTGCACCTGGACGTGCCGGTGAAGTTCCCGGACGGCTGGGAGGCCAACCAGACGGTGCTCACCCACCTGGACGCGCACCGGGCCTGAGTACGCACACCTGGGTACGCGCACGGGTCGGAAGCGACGGGCGGGCCGGCCGGGCGGTCCGTTCGGATCTTCCGGCGGGGGCGGGCGGTGGGCAGGATGGCCGGGTGCATCCTTACGACCCGTACCAACAGCAGCCGCCGTATGCCGCGTACTACCCGCCGCAGCCAGAGGAGGACGGGATCAACTGGTCGACGGTCCTCTGGGTCGCGGTGCCGGCGCTGCTGGTGATCCTGTGCTGTGCCGGGTGCGTGGTCTCCGGGTTCGCCGGGGGGTTCATGGAGGGCTTCCAGGAGGGCTACTCGTCGTCGTAGGCCGGCGGGTCGCACCCCGACGGGCGCGGCTGGCGGCGGTGCGTTAGACAGGGATCATGACCGCGAGTGTGCTGACCTGGCTGGGTGGGGCCGTGGTGGCGGTGGCCGCCGGGTTCCTCGCCACGCTGCTGCCTCGGCGCCGGGCCCGGGACCGGGGCCGGCGGGTCGCCTGGTCGTCGGCGCGGGCGGCGATCGACGACGCCGCCGTCAGCCGGGACGCGGCGACCGCGCCGGTGCCCGAGGCGGAGCGGCTGCTGGCCCGCGCCGAGATGCTCGCCGCCGCGCGTGGCGGCGGCGCGGACGCGGCGCGGGAGGCGGCCGAGCACGCCCGCCGCGCCGACGACCTGTGGCGGGCCGGCCGGTGAGGGTACGCCTGGAGGTGCTGCGCTGGTCGCTGCTCGTCGTCGCGGCGGTCGTGCTCGTGGTGTTCCTGGTGGCGCAGCGGCAGAGCGTCGAGGTCAGCTACGGGCAGTCGCCGTCGACCGCCTCGCTGCCCGCGGAGGGTTCCGCCGGGGAGTTGAGCGACGCCACCGTGCCGTCGGTGGCGGAGATGACCGCGATGGTGGCCGCCGATCCGGTGGTCCGCCTGCCCGGCGCGGTCGCGCGCTGGGACGAGGCGCGGGTCCGGGCGGCGGTCGGCGACACCCGGATCCTGGTCGCCCCGCCGGGGCTGGACGAGGCGGAACGCCGGCGGGTGAAGGACGTGGAGAACGCCGAGATCCGGATCGTCGGCACCGAGGTCAGCGGCGGTCTCTACCTGGCCACGTCGGACGACCTGCCGAGCTGGCGGTCACAGTTCGCCACCGGCGACGTCACCAGCCAGATAGTCACGCTGCTCGCCGCGTTGCACAAGCAGCCGACCCCGCCGGACCGCGACGACCTGCGCTGGCGGGACCCCACCGCCGCCGAGTTGGCCCCGGTGACCGCCGCGCTGCGCGCCACCGGCCGGTACGCCGCTCCCGGCGCGACGCTGCCCCGGCTGCCGGAGAAGACCGCGAAGGAAGCCTTCCCCGGCGACGCCTGGTTCGTGGCGCTCCCGATCCAGCCGTACGGGGCGCCGTTGCCCGCGTACGGGCCGGCGCTGCACCGGCTCGCCCCGGACCGGCCGCTCGTGGTGATGTACGGCGGCTGGATCGAATACCACGGCCCGGGCGCGGCGGAGTTCGCCGAGGTGGCCGGCGCGAGTTTCTACGCGCAGTACGCCGGCCGGCTCAGCCGATACGACTATCCGCAGCTCAATGTGCTCGGCGCGTACCTGGCCCGGGTCACCGACGTGCGGTACGCGGGGCTGTTCGACAGGCCGCTGCCGTACCGGCCGTTGGATCCGCTGCGGGTGGCGCTGCCGGCGCTGCCGTGGCTCTTCGCCGGCTGCGTGGCCGGGTTCGTGGTGCTGTCGATCCGCACCGTGCGCGGTGCCGGCCGGGGCCGACCGGGCGATGTCGGGCCGGGCGGCACCCCGGCCCGACTGGCCGGGCTCTCCGCGCTGGCCGTGGAGTTGTCCCTGCTCACCGACGCGCGTACCGACCCGGCGCTGGTGCGGGGCGTCGGCCGGCTGCGGTCCGCCCGGTCCGCGTTCGACGACGGGCTGCCCGACAAGCACGTACGCGGGCTGCTCGCCGGCGCGGAGGCCGAACTGGACCAGGTGGCCCGGGACGTGCGGATGCCCGGCTACCGGCCGGACGTCTACCTGCGGGGGAGGCTGTCATGACCGCGGTCGCGCGCCGGCTGCTCGGCCGGCTGGTCGGCAGCGCGTTCGGTCGGGCGGTGCTCGCCTGCCTGGTGCTGGCCGGTTGGGCGCTCTGGTCCGGTGGCCTCTTCGACGGGCCGGTCGCCCGGCAGGTGCGCGCCTCGTCGGTCTACGCGGCGCCCGGCGTCGACGTGGACCGGGCCGCCGCCGAACGGGTCATCGGCAACCGGCGGCTGGTGGTGCTGATGATGGCGCCGGGGGCCGACCTGCGCGAGGTCTGCGACGACACCGAGCGCGCCACCGGGGGCACGCTGGTGCTGGCGATGAGCCGCGACGACGACGACTGGGACACGTACGGCTGCTCCCGCGTCGGCGGCGACGGCCCGCGTGACATCGGCCGCTCGATGGTGGCGGAGACCGTGATCAGCCAGGGGGCGGACGCGTTCGTGGACCGGCCGGTCGAGGCGCTCAAGGTGATCGTGCTCAACTACGACCGGCTGGTCCGCACGGGCCTGATGCCCGACGGCGGGCGGACCATCAGCCCGTCGCTGCCCCGCTACCTGCTGGCCGGCGGCGCGATCGGTGGCGTGGTGGCCGGCGCGGCGGTGCTCTGGTTGGGTGGCCGGCGAGCCGGTCGGCTGGCCGACGCGCGGCGGGCCGGGCGGGACGCGCGTGCCGACGAGCGGGCCGCGCTGAGTGCCGCCACCGCCGTCCTGGCCCAGCAGATCATCGACCTCGACCGGGCCGGCGGGCCGGGCGGTCGGGCGTACCGGCGGCTGGCCGGCGACTACGTCGGGCTGCTCGACGAGGTGTCCGAGCCCGACGGCGACGCCGTGGGCCGGCTGCGCGAGCGGGTCGAGACGTTGAGCCGGCGGGCCGCCGACCTCGCCGCCGAGCCACCGGCCGCGCGAGCGCCGCGCCAGCGGACCGGCCGGACGGTGGCGAAGACACGCGAACGGGGCCGGCGGTGACCCGCCGACCCCGTCACCGGTGCGTCGTCAGCGACCGGCGCCGACCACCGTGGCGGCCGGCCAGCTGTCGCTGAAGACCTGGGCGGACGTCGCGCTGCGGGCCGCGAAGCCGAACAGCGAGTCGACCCGGGCGGCCTCGGCGGAGCTGGGGTACGGGTTGGTGCAGCCGGTGCCGGCGCTGCCGCCGGACATCAGGATGGCGCAGTTGCCGTTGTAGTTGTCCGGCAGGCCGAGGATGTGGCCGATCTCGTGCGTCATGATGCGCAGTGGGGAGTACTGCTGGGCCTGGTAGTAGTCGATGACCACGCGGCCGTTGCCCAGGCTGGTGCGCTGGGCGTACGACCCGCCGCCGTAGGTGTAGTAGATCATCAGGTTCGACCCGCACTGGGCCATGTTGATGTTGTTGGTGTAGTTGTTCCAGATCGATGCCGCCTGCACCGCGTAGCTGGCGAACGGGCCAGCCTGGCTGGTGTTGTAGCAGACGTTGCGGACCGCGGCGGAGGCCGGTGCCGGGTTGACGGCGACCGCGCCCAGCGCCGTCAGCGTCACGGCCGCGAGGGTGGCGAGGATCCGGGACAGCTTCGGCGTACGCATGGTTCACACTCCTGGGGGATGGGGGGTGTGCGGGAACGCCGACAGCCTATAGATAGGGATCCGTCGATATCAAGTGTTACAAGGAGGGGCCCCCGCTTAACGTCTCCGGTATAGGCGGGGGCCCCGCTTAACACCTCAGGTGGCGGCGTGCGGGTCGGCCGCGTTCAGGGTGGCGACGACCTGGTCGTAGTCGCCGCGCGCCTCCGCGTGGCGGAGGAACTTCACCCGCTCGACGTGGATCTCGGTGGCGTCCGGCTGCGCCTCCAGCAGCGCCACCACCTCGGTCACGAACTCGTCCAGTGGCATGGCGAACTCGCTGCTCTCCTGGCCGGGCAGCAGCCCGGTGCGCACCGCCGGCGGCACCAGCTCGACCACCCGTACGCCGGTTTCGGCGAGCTGGAGCCGGACCGACTCGCTGAGCATGTGGATCGCGGCCTTGGAAGCGTTGTAGCTCGGGGTGACCCGCAGCGGCACGAACCCCAGGCCGGACGAGACGGTGACGATGGTGGCGTCCCCGCGTTGCCGCAGGTGCTCGACGAACGCGCCGATCAGCCGGATCGGACCGAGCACGTTCGTGGTCACCACCTCCTCGGCCGAGGCGAGGAACGTCTCGGGCGAGCGCCAGTCCTCGACCCGCATGACGCCGGCCATCGCCACCAGAACGTTGAGGTCCGGGTGCCGGGCCAGCACCGCCTCCGCCGCCGTGGCGATGCTCGCCGGGTCGGTGGTGTCGATCGGCACCGTGTCCAGGTCGGGGTGGGCCGCGGCGATCTCGTCGAGCAGTTCGGTACGCCGGCCGCCGACGATCACCGTGTTGCCCCGGTCGCGCAGGGCGAGCGCCAGGGCCAGGCCGATCCCGCTCGTGGCGCCCGGGATGAAGATCGTGTTTCCGGAGATGTCCATGTGATCAGCATGGCCCAGCCGCCGTGGTCGGTGCAGAGATCAGCGATCGAGGGATCGCGGATCCCTGGATGACGCGGCCGGACGGCGGATACTCGGACCATGGACCGCGTTGCCCTGGCCGACTTTCTCCGTCGCCGCCGAGAGGCGCTGCGCCCCGGCGACGTGGGGCTGCCGGAGGGTGCCCGACGGCGGGCGCCCGGGCTGCGGCGGGAGGAGGTCGCCGCGCTCGCCGTGATGTCCACCGACTACTACAGCCGGCTGGAGCAGCGGCGCGGCCCACAGCCGAGCCCGAACCTGCTCGCCGGGCTGGCCCGGGCGCTGCGGCTGACCGGCCACGAGCGCGACTACCTGTTCCGGGTCGCCGGGCACAGCCCGCCCGAAGCCGTCGCCACCGCCACCCACGTCGCCCCGGCGCTGCTGCGGGTGCTGGACCGGCTGGCCGACACGCCGGCGCTGATCCTGTCCAATCTGGGTGAGACGCTCGTGCAGAACCCGCTTGCCGCCGCGCTGCTCGGGGACAACTCCGGCCACACCGGGCCGGCCCGCAGCGGGATCTACCGGTGGTTCACCGACCCGGGGGAGCGGCGGCGCTACCCGGCCGAGGACCACGACCGGCAGAGCCGCGCCCAGGTCGCCAACCTCCGCGCCGCGTACGGGTCGATGGGTCCGCGGTCACGCGCCGGTGAACTGGTACGGGTGCTGCGCGCGGCCAGCGCGGAGTTCGCCGAGCTGTGGGAGCGGCACGAGGTGGCCCAGCGCTTCGCCGACCACAAGACGCTCATCCACCCGGAACTCGGCCCGATCGAGCTGGACTGCCAGGTGCTCTTCACCGAGGACCAGTCGCAGGCGCTGCTCGTGCTGACCGCGCCGCCGCGCAGCGAGGGCGCGGAGAAGCTCCGGTTGTTGGCCGTGCTCGGGCACGAACGCTTCCCCGCCTGAGCGGTGCGACGTCCCGTGCGGTGACCCGGGCGTGCGTGCGGTAACCCGGCCGTGCGTGCCACGCCCCGGGGCGTCCCATGCCGCGACCCGGGCACAGGAACGCTATTCACGCCGCCGGGAATCCCCGATTTTGCTGTCAACCTCCCGTCACGCCTGGTGTTCAACTGATCTTTTCCGGTCGATAGCGTCGACCCACTGGGCGTCGACGAAGGGCCGACCATGAACGACAACGGACACCCGTTCGATCGCCGGCGACTCCTCGCCGGCGCCGCGGCGGCCTCGGCGGTCACCCTGACCGGCCTGACCGTCGCCTCCACCACCGGCACCGCGGCGGCGGCTCCGGCCCGCACCGGAACGCCGTTGCTCACCCGGGACCGGATCGCCGCCGCCGTGCTGCACTCACCCGGCGGCTCCGCGTCGGCGGTCGGCGTGCAGGCCGACTTCCACGCCCGGCTCGCCGTGTGGCTGGCGTTCTGGTCGGCGAACTCCCCCCGCTCGTGGAGCGCGCCCACGCAGGTGGTCGCCCGGATCGAGCCGGCCGGCGACGCGCTGGTCCTGCACGCGATCCGCTACCGACGCGACGACGAGACGTACGCCGGGTTCGCCGCCGCCCGGCGCGACGCCGCGCACCTGGCCACGCTCGCCAGCCTGCACCACCACTTCCCGAGCGTGCGGGTCCGGCCGGACGGCACGATCCGGGTCGGCGACGGCCCGGCCGGGTTCACCGGCGCGTCGGAGCAGATCGCCTTCGCGGTCGCCGCCTGCCGCGAGCTCTGGGGCGACGCGGCGGCCACCGCCGGGCGCTGGCCGGAGCACGCCGGCCGGGTCCTCGCCCGCGCCGGCCAGCCCGCCGACGCCGCCTCGCACGCCGGCTGGGCGGCCTTCACCCGGACCAGCCTGCGTCGCGGGCTGGGCACCGAATCGTACGAGTGACCGGAGGTAACACGATGGCCCGCAACGAGTTCCGCTTCGTGGTCGACGGCGTCGACCTGACCGCAGACCAGCAGACCCTGATCGCCGGCGAGATCCAGAAGGCCGGCCTGGCCGCCCTGCGTACCGCAAACGCCAAGCTCGTCAACCCGCTCACCCTCGGCCACGGCAACCTGAAGCTGCGCCCCGAGTGGTACGGGCTCTGGGTGCTCGACGGCGTGCTCGCGCAGGATCTCGGCCAGAAGATCAACGACATCGGGTTCTGGATCCAGCGGTGACCGACGTCGCCCCGCCCGCCGGCCCACCGGAGCGGATGTGCCCGAGCACCCCGGCGTCCAACGCCACCGTGTTCCTCGGCATGATCACTCCGGCGGGCCGGGTGGCCTACGTGACGCCCGCGGTGCCGGCCGAGGTGGCGCTCGCCGGTGTCGACGACTCCGCCGGGCCGATCGAGTCGCGGGTGCGGCTCGCCGGCCCCTGCGTCACCTCGTCCTGCGGTTTCTGGACCGGCTCGCACTGTGGTCTGGGCGCCCGGATGGCCGCCTCGTACGCCGAGACCGCGCCGCCCGCCGAGGAGACGCTGCCGAGGTGCGCGATCCGGCGTACCTGCCGGTGGTTCGCCGAGCAGGGGCCGGCGGCCTGCCCGGCCTGCTCGCACGTGGTCACCGACGCCCGCCTCCCTTGACCGGCCGTTCACACTGGACACAACTCCCGTCACGGACGGATGGAGGACGTCATGCGCTGGCTCATCGTCATTCTCGTCGTCGTGGTAGTCCTGGTAGCCCTGGCGATCTGGCGCCGACTGCGACGCAGTGCGGCGGACCCGGCCGGCCGGGTCCGCGACCTGGCGGCGTCGGCCGAGGCGCGCCGCCGGCTCGACGACCACCGCAACCCGACCGACGGCAGCAACCTGCGCAGCACCGGAGGCGGCAGCCTCTGACGCCCACCGCGGTGTCGGCGGCCCTCGGGTGTCGGACCCGTCGGCTAGCGTCGGGAGGCCATGGAGCCGCGGTCGCGCGAGGAGATGATCGGCCGGGAACACCCGGCGGGGCTGCTGCGCGCCGAGGTGACCCGGGTGATCGACAGCCACGGCGGCCTGGTCCTGGTCACGGGCGAGCCGGGCATCGGCAAGACCACCCTGGTCTCGGCCGCAGCCGGCGAGGCCCGCGGGCGTGGGGCGTTGGTGTTCGGCGCCGCGTGCTGGGATTCCGACACCGCCCCCGACTACTGGCCCTGGTTGCAGGTGCTGCGCCGGTTGGCCCGGTCCACCGACGATCCGCCGGCCGCGCGGGAGGCCGCGGCGGCCGGGCTGGCGGCCCTGCTCGGCGAGCACGGAACCGCCGCGGACGACGCGATCGTCGACCGCGGCGGCCCGCCCGAGGACGGTGAGCGGGCCGAGTTCGTCCGGCACGACGCGGTGACAAGCGCGCTCGTCACCGTCGCCCAGCACCGACCGGTCGTGGTGGTCCTCGATGACCTGCACTGGGCCGACCCGGCGTCGCTGCGGCTGCTCCAGTTCGCCACCCAGCACACCTGGTTCGAGCGGCTGCTGCTGATCGGCACCTACCGCGACGCCGAGGTCGAAGCCGGCGACCACCCGCTGCGGCCACTGTTGCTGCCGTTGACCGCCAAGGCCACCACCGTCACGCTCGCCGGTTTGCGCCGCGACGAGGTGGCCGCGCTGATCAGCCGCACCGCCGGCCGGGAACCCGGCGCGGGCCTCGTCGACGAGGTGCACCGACGCACCGGCGGCAACCCGTTCTTCGTCGAGCAGACCGCGCGGCTCTGGCACACAGGTGGTCTCGCCGACACCATCGCGCCCGGCGTACGGGAGGCGGTGCGCCGCCGGCTCGACCAACTGCCCGCCCCGGTGGTCGAAACGCTGACCGTGGCCGCCGTGCTCGGCCGCGAGTTCCACCGGCAGACGCTCGCCGCCTGCGTACCCGGTCCGGCCGCGCAGGTGGACCGGCTGCTCGACCGGGCCGCCGCCGCTCGGCTGGTGCTGGCCCGAGGCGGCGGCCGGTTCGCCTTCGTGCACGACCTGGTCCGGGAGACGCTCTACGACGGGCTGTCCGAGGACGAACGGCGCACCCGGCACGCCGCCGTGGTCCGGGCCGTCGACTCCGACCCGCTCGTGGGCCGGCTCATCCCGGCCGACCTGGCCCGCCACGCCTGGCTCGCCGGCGCGGAGCTGGACCCGGCACGCGCCGGTGACCTGCTGGTGGCCGCCGCGCGGGACGCGAGCGGCCGGCTCGCCGTGGCGGAGTCGGTGCGGCACTTCCGGCGGGCGCTCGACGTCACCGACGAGCCGGTCCGGCGGGTCCGGGTGCTGCTGGAACTGGCCGGGCTGCTGCATCACTCCGGGACACCGGGGGAGGCCGAGCCGCTGCTCGTCGACGCCGCCACGCTGGCCCGAGGGCTCGACGAGCCGGTCCTGCTGGCCCGGGTGGCGCTCACCGTCCACGGCCAGCACGCGGCCACCCGCCGCCGGCTCGACGCCGACGCGCTGGTCCGGGAGGCGTACGCGGGGTTGATCGGCCCGCCCGACCCGGAGCGGTCGACGCCGGCCCTGGTCACCGACCTGATCACCGCCACCGAGACGCTGGCCCGGCACGGCCGCGACGACGAGGCGCTCACCTTCAGCCTGTGGGCCCGCCACGACACCACCTGGGGGCTCGGCACCGCGCCGGAGCGGGCGGTGGTCACTGCGGAGATCCGGGAGGTGGCCCGCCGCGGCGGCGACCGGGAGACCGAGCTGTGGGCCACCTCGCTGCGCTGGGTGGCGCTGCTTGAGCTGGGCGATCCGGGCTACCGGCACGAGTTGAGCGCCTTCGTCACCGGGTGCCGCGCGGGCGACGTGGCCCGGCAGCGGATGGCGGCGGCCGTCGACAGCGGCATCATCGCCGCGTTCCAGGGTGACTTCGCCGCCGCCGAGGCAAGCTATGCCGAGCTGGACGGCTACGGCGAGTGGGAGCACTCCGAACACGCCTTCATGGCACACCACCTGCGCTGGTCGCTGCTGGTGCTGCGGGGGCGGCTCGCCGAGGCTGAGGCTCTGCTCGACCGGCCCGGCCCGGCCAACCACCCGCAGGTGGAGTTGCTCCGGGGGATCACCGCCGCCGAACGTGGCGACGCGGCGACCGTACGCCGGATCATCGGCGGGATCGAGGCCGCCGGGACCGCGTACCCCCGCCCGGTGTCGACGCTGTGGCTTCGGTTGCGGGCCCAGGCGGCGG
The DNA here is from genome assembly GCF_027497235.1 of Micromonospora sp. WMMD1128. NCBI lineage: Bacteria > Bacillati > Actinomycetota > Actinomycetes > Micromonosporales > Micromonosporaceae > Micromonospora > Micromonospora sp. WMMD1128. The sequence goes on along the minus strand of NZ_CP114902.1, from coordinate 5,185,308 downwards.
CGGTGGACGGCGACCCCCGCCGATGCGCCGAGGCGCGGACGGCCCTGGCGCCGCACCGCGGGCGGTGGCTGGTGGCGTTGTTCGGCTGCGACATCGGCGGCCCGGTCGACCTCTGGCTGGCCACCGTGGACGCGGCGGAACGGCGGTGGGACGACGCGGTCGCCGGCTACGCGGCGGCCCGGGACGCCGCCGACCGGCTCGGCGCCCGGCCCTGGTCGGTGCTGAGCCGGGCCGGTCTGGTCCGGGCGTTGATTGGGCGGGGCGGGCCGGGCGACACGGTGGAGGCGGCCCGGCTGCGGGCCGAGACGGTGGCGCAGGCGCGGGCGCTGGGCATGGCCCAGGTCGTCGAGCGACTGGTCGAGGCGTCCGCGCCGGGCATGGCCCAGGTGGTGGAGCGGCTGGTCGAGGCGTCCGCGCCGGGCGTGGTTCGGGTGGAGCGGCTGGCCGCGGCGCCGGTGGAGCGGCTGGTTGCGGCGACGACGCAGGACCGGCTGGCTGCGGCCGGGCACCAGGTCCACGACGGGACGGGTGGGCAGGCGGGTGCGGGTGGGCCGGAGTTCTGCCTCGACGGGTCGGTGTGGCGGCTCGCCTACGCGGGCGCGGTGGTGCACCTCCCCGACGCGAAGGGCCTGCATGACCTGCGGCTGCTGCTGAGTCGACCGGGTGTGGACGTGCCCGCGGTCGAGCTGCTCGACCCTGCGGCCGGCGTGGAGTTGGTCGCCGCCCGCCGGCTCGGCGCCGACCCGGTGCTCGACGACGAGGCGAAGGCGCGCTACCGGCAGCACCTGCGGCGGCTCGACGACGAGATCGACCGGGCTGCGGCGCGCGACGACACGCGGCGGCTGGCGGCCCTGGACGCCGAACGCGCGGCCCTGCTCGACGAGCTGCGTGCCGCCGCCGGGCTGGCCGGGCGCACCCGTCGACTGGGCGACCAGGCCGAACGGGCGCGTAAGGCGGTGACCGGCCGGATCCGGGACACGCTGCGGCGGATCGAGCAGCGGCACCCGGCGCTCGCCGCCCACCTGCGCGAGTCGGTTACCACCGGTGGCACCTGCCGCTACCTGCCGGCCGAGCCGGTCCCCTGGCAACTCTGACCGCCAACCCCCACCCACGCACCGCGCCCGCCCGTGCCCGCAGCGAAGGGGTGGCCGGCGTCTTGATCGACACCATCTCGGCGAGGTGGCGGTAACCAAGCCCGCTCGACCCCGCCACCTCGGCGAAATGGGGTCGATCAAGCGCGGGTTCCCGCCTGTCGGGAGCATGTTCCTGCCGCTTGGACGACTGAAGATCTGGCCGGACAACAAACCCTGGTCGCCCCGCCTCCGCGGCGTTACGCCGAGGTGGCGGGGTCCGCGCCCGGCGGACCCCGCCACCGTAAATAGGTCAGCGGCGGTTGTAGCGGCGCATGGTAAGCGTGCCGAACACCACCACGAAACCGGCACTCCACAGCAGGAGCCACATCGTGTTCGTGGCGTCCGTGGAGCCGGCCATCACGGCCCGGACCGAGGCGACCAGATGGGTGATCGGATTGACCTTGACGAACGCCTGCAACCAGCCCGGCATGGTGGCCGGCTCGACGAACACGTTGCTCAGGAACGTCAGCGGGAACAGCACCATCATGCTGACCCCCATCACCGACTTCTCGCTGCGCAGCACCAGGCCGAAGAACGTCCACACCCAGGAGAACGCGAACGAGAAGATCACCAACAGGCCGATCCCGGCCAGCACCCCGAGCAGGCCGCCGTCGGGACGGAACCCGAGCACCAGCCCCACCCCGAGGATGACGACGGCGGCCAGGATGTAGCGCAGCACGTCGCCGAAGATCATGCCGACGAGCGCCGCCGGCCGCCACACCGGCAGGGTACGGATGCGGTCGAAGACGCCCTTCTCGATGTCGTTGTTCAACCCCACCCCGGTGTACATGGTGATCATCACGACGCTCGTGACCATGATGCCGGGCAGGAAGAACTGGAGGTACGCCCGCGGGTTGTCGGCGAGCGCGCCGCCGAACAGGTACGTGAACATCAGCACCATGATGATCGGGAACGCGGTCACGTCGAACAGCTGCTCCGGCACGTGCTTGATCTTCAGTACGGCCCGCCAACCGAACGTCAGCGACGCGGCGAGCGCGCTCGGCCGGGCCGGTCGTTCGGCGGGCGCGAGCACGGTGGCCAGCGCCTCGGTGGAGGGCACGTAGACGGAGGGCGCCGGCCCGGTGGTGGTCACGGTGTCGCTCATCGGGCTGCCTCCAGCTCGTCGTCCCGCTCGTCCGCCTCGACGGCCGGGTGGTCGGTCAGGGCCAGGAACACCTCGTCCAGGCTCGGCTGGCCGAGGGAGAAGTCGTCCACCACGATCCCGGCCCGGGCCAGCTCGCCCAGCGCGCGGGAAGCCTGCTCGCCGGCCTCCAGGTCGGTGCCGTCCTCGCCGACCCGGGCGGTGAGCGCCACCGGGTCGGCCGCGAGCTGCACCGGCACGTTCAACACCGTCCGCAGCACCTGCTCGGCCCGGGACCGCTGCCCGGCGTCCCGCAGCCGCACGTGGACGGTGCCGGAGCCGACCGACGACTTCAACTCGCCCGGGGTGCCCTCCGCGATCACCCGGCCGTGGTCGACCACCGCGATCCGGCCGGCGAGCTGGTCGGCCTCGTCCAGGTACTGCGTGGTCAGCAGCACGGTGGTGCCGTGTGCGACCACCGCCCGGACGATCTCCCACACCTGGTTGCGGCTGCGCGGGTCCAGCCCGGTGGTCGGCTCGTCGAGGAACAGCAGGTCCGGCGTGTTCAGGATGCTCGCCGCGATGTCGATCCGCCGCCGCATCCCGCCGGAATACTTCTTCACCTGCCGGCCCGCCGCCTCGGTCAGCCCGAACGCGGCGAGCAACGCCTCGGCCCGCGCCCGTGCGGCCGGACGGCTCAGCCCGAGCAGCCGGCCCAACAGGACCAGGTTCTCCGCGCCGGTCAGGTCCTCGTCGAGCGAGGCGTACTGGCCGGTCAGGCTCATCCGGGCGCGGACCGCGTCGGCCTCGGCGACGACGTCGTGGCCGAAGACCCGGGCCGTGCCGCCGTCGGGGCGCAGCAGCGTCGCCAGCACGCGCACCGCGGTGGTCTTGCCGGCGCCGTTGGGCCCGAGCATCCCGTACACGGTGCCGGCGGGGACCCGCAGGTCCAGCCCGTCGAGCGCCCGGGTCGAGCCGAACGACCGGACCAGGCCGTCGGCCTCGACGGCCAGGCCGGTGTTCCGGTTACTCATGATCTATACCTCTCTCCGTGGGTGGTTCTCAGCAGGCGTACGGGCGTGCCGCGCGACCCTCGCGCAACGCCAGCCCCCACCAGCTCAGCTCGTCGAGGAGCAGCCGGACGTCCTGCCGGAGCCGTTCCTCGGCGTGCCCGGTGGGCTCGCCGTCGAGCAGGTCGAGGCCGACGGTGTCCCGCACGGTCATCGCGTGCAGCGCGGTGAAGACCGTCCGGAGCTGGTCGACCGCGTGCACGCCGACGGACCGGCAGCCGTACGACACGAAGCCGACCGGCTTGGCCTGCCACTCGTCGTACGCGACGTCGATCGCCTGTTTCAACGAGGCCGGGAAGCTGTGGTTGTACTCCGGGGTGACCACGACGAACGCCTCCGCCCGCGCCACCTCCCCGGCGAACTCCCGCATCGCCGGCGTGCGCGCGGCGGGCAGTGCGGCCGGGAAGGCGTACCCGGCCAGGTCCAGCTCGTGCACGGCCAGCCCGACGCGGCGGCGGGCCTCGGCGACGAACCAGCGACCGATCCGGTCGCCGACCCGCCCCTCCCGGGTGCTGCCGATGATCACGGCGAGCCGCAACGCTGTCATGCCGCCCTCCCTGGTTGCCGGCCTCACCCACGAGGCGCCAGAAGGCCCGCCAGATGCGATCTGGCGGGCCTTCGGTCAGGGGTGGCTGGTTCGATCGGCGGCATGAGCGAGGTACGCATCGTCCGATGGAGCGCCGACGACCTGGCGCTGCTGCGGGCGCTGAACAGCCCCGAGGTGCGGGCGCACACCGGCGGTGCTCCCCGGGCACCAGGGTCGAGGGTTGGCCACCGCCGCGGTGCGCGCGGTGGTCGAGGCCGCCTCGGCGGTTGGCGATCGCCGCCACGCGCACGCCTACCCGTCGGTGGACAACCCGGCGTCGAACGCGGTCTGCCGTAAGGACCGATCTGACGCGCTGACCGGTCAGTGCGCCCCGTCCAGCCGGGTGCGCTGCTCGGCGGTCAGTTCCAGGTCCACCGCGCCCAGGGCCTCGTCCAGTTGGGCCACCGAGGAGAAGCCGACGAGCGGGATCGCCGGCAACTCGCCGCCCATCAGCCAGGCCAGCACGACCTGGTTGACCGTGGCGCCGGTCTCGGCGGCCACCGCGCGCAGCGCCGCCAACCGGGCCGGGGTGCCTGGTAGCGCGTACGCCTCGCTGAGCCGCTCCGGCTTCGCGTACGCGCCCTTGAGCAGCGGTGAGTACGCGACCAGGGTGAGTTGCGGCTCGGCCCGCAGATAGCTGGCCAGGTCGGGGCCGACCCAGCCGACGTCGCCGTCCGGGTCGAGGTCGCTCGGCAGGTCCACCCGCGGCGGCAGGTAGCTGCGGTGATGTTGCAGCACCTCGTATCCGGGCAGGCCGGACGCGGCGGCGAGGGCCCGGGCCCGTTCGACCCGCCAGGCGCGGTGGTTGCTCGCGCCGAGCAGCCCGACCGTGCCCTCGGCGACCAACCCGGCGAAACCCTCGACGGTCTCCCGCAGCGGGACGGTCCGGTCCTCGATGTGCGCGTAGAGCAGGTCGATCCGGTCGACGCCGAGCCGTTCCCGGCTGCGCTCGGCGGACTCGCGGATCACCTTCGCCGACAGCCCCTCCGGGTTGTCCAGGTAGCTGGTGCCGGGGGCGAGCGGACGGGCGCCGAGCTTGGTGGCGAACACGATCTCGTCGCCGATCCCACGGCTGCGCCGCCAACGGCCGAGCAGTTCCTCGCTCTCCCCGCCCTGCCCGCCGTTGTGCCAGAAGGCGTAGTTGTCGGAGGTGTCGACGAACGTGCCGCCGGCGGCGACGTAGCGGTCGAGGATGGCGTACGAGGTGGCCTCGTCGGTAGCGGTGCCGAACAGCATCGCGCCGAGACTGAGCACGCTCACCTGGCGGCGGGTGGCCGGGTCGGTGCCGATGGTGCGGTAACGCATGGAAGTTCCTCCCCGTCGGAGCGTTTCCGCCACCCTGCCCCTTCGAGCGCGCGCGAAGTCAAACCCCGACCAACGGCCGGTCGACCAGAGAGTCGCCGGAGGTCGAGCGCTGGTAGAGCACCAGGTGCCGGTCCCGCCGGCGGCGCACGAGGCCGGAGCGGAGCAGCACGCCCAGGTGGTAGGAGACGGTGGCCGGCGCCAGGTGGTGCCGCCGGCTCAGCTCACCCGTGGAGCGCGGCACGTCCAGGTCGGCGAGGATGTCGGCCCGGCTCACACCGACCAGGTCGCCGAGGCGTCCCCGGCGGCCGGACGGCGGCGGACCGGCAGCCGGGTAGGTCAGCACGGCGTCCCGGGCGTCGCAGAGCTGCACGGTGACCTGCGGCCAGGCCAACACCGAGGGGGTTACCACGACCTCGGTGTCGGACAGCGTCGTCTCGGTGCGGAACCGGCTCTCGACCGTCAGCGTCCCGGCCGTCCAGTGGATCGTCGGATGCAGGTCGTCGAGCAGGCTACCGACTCCGCCGGCGGCCATCCGGGTGGCCCGCTCGGCCAACTCGGCGTCCAGCAGCGTGCGCACCTGCGGCCACCGCTCGGCCAGGGCCTCCTGCCAGAACCGGCGCAGGCCCGCCGCCACCCGCGTGGCGAGTGCGCCGTCGGCCACCGCGGCCCGCACCGTCGGCGGCACCGGACGGCGGCCGTACCGGGCCGCGACCTGCGCGGACACCTGCTCGGCCGGAGTGGCCGCGATCGCCGCGAACTGTCTTTCCAGGACGGTCGCCGAGGGGCCCGACTCCGGTTTCGGAGTGAGCAGATCCGGCATGTAGCCGGGCTGGCCGACCGGGGTGAGCAACTGCGCCACCAGCGCCGTGTCCGGGTGGCGCAGCGCGGCGCGGGCGACCGGGCCCGGGTCGCCGTGGACCGGGTGCCCGGACCGGGTCAGGGCGACCCGCATCCAGTGCGTCGCCTCGGCGACCGGCGAGGCGGCCAGCCGGAGCCGGGACAGGCTGAGGCCGTCCAACCGCGCGACCATCACGCTCGCAGCGTACCGGGGAGCCGGCCGGCGCGGGGGCGCCGTTCGAGCAGGATCGAATCAGTACCCCTCGATGGAGGTGTCGGCTGCAATGGCAGGGCGCACGCCGGCCGGTCGTTCGAGGAGGACCGGGACTCGGCGGGTCGGATCTGACGGGGGCCGGCCCGCCGCGGGGCGCGGAGGAGGGGCCGCGTCGGCCCCTCCTCCGGCACTGCTCAGCTCGGCACGTAGTCGAACGTGTCCGGGTTCGGGCCCTGCCGACCGGCTTCGCCCTTGTCCAGCGCGGTGAGCCGCTCCATCGCGGCGTCGTCGAGCGTGAAGTCGAAGATGCCGGTGTTCTCCTCGATCCGCTTCGGGGTGGTCGACTTCGGAAAGACGATGTCGCCGCGCTGCACGTGCCACCGCAGCACCACCTGGGCCGGGGTTCGACCGACCTGCTCGGCGAGGTCGACCACGGTCGGATCGTCGAGCACCTTGCCCTGCGCGATCGGCGACCACGCCTCGGTGAGGATGTTGTGCGACAGGTCGTACGACCGCACCTCCTCGTTGCCGAAGTAGGGGTGCGCCTCGACCTGGTTGACCGCCGGCACCACGTCCGCCTCGGCGGCCAGCCGCTCCAGGTGCGCCACCTGGAAGTTGGACACGCCGATCGACCTCACCCTGCCGTCGCGCTGAAACTCCTCGAACACCTTCCAGGTGGAGACGTAGTCGCCGTCGTAGAGCGTCGGCAGCGGCCAGTGGATCAGGAACAGGTCGAGGTAGTCGAACTTCATCTCGCGCAGCGACTGCTCGAACGCCTTCCGGGCGTCGTCCGGGCGGTGGAAACCGTTGTTGAGCTTGCTGGTGACGAAGACGTCGCCCCGGTCCAGCCCGGAGGCGCGCACCGCCTGCCCCACCTCGGCCTCGTTGCCGTACATCTGCGCGGTGTCGATGTGCCGGTAGCCGATCTCCAGCGCCGTGCCGACCGCCCGGGCGGTGTCCTTGGGGTCGATCTGGAACACCCCGAAGCCGAGCTGCGGGATGGAGTTGCCGTCGTTGAGCGAGATGTCCGGAACGCTGATGCCCATGTCGTGTCTCATCTCCGATCGTTCGGGGGGCCCGGAAGCGCTTCCACGTGGCGGCTCCCGGGCCGTGCCACCCGTTGTACCTACCCGATCGGGGGGCATCCTCACGTCTGAGACGTCCGTCACCCCCAGATCGCCCGCGCCCACTCCGGGTGGTCGACGAACGGATTGCGGTTGCCCTGCCAGCGCTCGTAGATGCGCTGGTTGCGGCGCTGTTCGAAGGCGTCCGGCGGGTCCTGGTCGTGCCAGGCCAGCAGTTTCGTCAGCCGCCCGAGCCGGGGCGTGCTGCCGTTGGCCACCGAGTCGTTCGGCTCCAGGTCCGGCCAGCCGTCGTCGCCCTCGTACCGGATCGCCATGTAGAGGATCATCCGGGCGACGTCGCCCTTCACCGCGTCGCGCGGCTCGAACGAGTCGGCGTCGGTGTAGCAGCCGGGCGCCTGGGCGACCGCGCTGCCGCCGGTGTCGAAGTCCTTGTTGCCGCGCGCCGAGTTGACCGACACGTCCTCCGGTCGCAGGTGGTGCACGTCGGTGCCGGGCCCGGTGGCGGTGCCGAAGTCACCGTGCGACTTGGCCCAGACGTGTTCCCGGTTCCAGTCGTCAGCGCCGCCACCGTTCGCGTTCTTGCTCTGCGAGCGTCCGCTGTAGAGCAGGATGACGTTTGCCGGGTTCGCCGGGTCCTGGTCGGTGTCCTTGAGCGCCTCCCACACCTGGTCGTAGGTGAGCCGGGTCTGCGTCCTGATGATGCTGTGCAGGGCGGTGCGCAGCGCGGGCCCGGTCTTGCCGGCGGCTGCCGCGTAGTAGGCGCTCGGCGAGGTGGTGCCGCTCGGGGTCGGGCTCGGCGTGGCGCCGCCGCCCAGGCTCATCGTGGAGGGGTTCTTCAGGCCGCCGTGACTGAAGTAGGCGGTCAGGGTGCCGGTGGCGGTCACCTGCCGGCCCCGCAGGGACGGGTTGGTCAGCAGCCCGAAGTTGCTCCGCCAGGCGGCCGTGACCTGCACGTACAGCATCCGGCCGGTGCTGGTCTCGCCGGCCTGGTCGGCGATCGCGATCGCGGTGTCCGCGGTGTAGCCGGACGTGATCACCGTGGTCGTGGCGGTGGGTTGGCCGATGACCCAGCCGGTGACGGTGGCGGTGCGGCCGTCCTGGGCGGCGAGCGCCTGCGCCACGGTCAGGGTGGCCGCCGCCGACGCCGCGTTGGTCACCACGAGTGGGGTGGTGACGGTGACGGTCAGCACGACCGCCGTGATCAGCCGCCCGGGTCGCGAGCGGGTGATGCTCCTGATATTCATGATCGGCAATATAGTGGGTGTCGGGTGAACTCCGGGAGATCAGAGCGACAACTCTCCGTCCCGACCGGCGTCGAACAGCACCGGCCACGGGCGGGCCGCCGGCGCGATGAGAGCCGGCCCGACCGGCGTCTCCGGCGCGGCGAGCACCTCGGCGGCGAGTCGACCGAACATCGGCGCCGCCGGGTGCGCCGCCCGGCTCGGCCAGGCCGCGGATATCCGCCGGACCAGCGGCGTGCCGGTGAGCGGTCGCCAGGCGATACGCGGCTCCCGGCGCGCCAGCGCCGCCGGCTCGACGGCCACCGCACCGCCGGCCAGGAGCAGCCCGAACAGGAACTCCGGGTTGCGCGCCGGGCGCACCCGGGGCGGGACGAAGCCGTGCTGCCGGCACACGGACAGCAGGTGCTCGTGCCAGCCGGGCGCGGTCGCCGGCGGCGCGGTGACCAGATCCAGCCCGGCCAGGTCGGCCAGCGCCACCTCGCGGGCCCGGACCAGCGGCGACACCCGGGGTAGCAATGCGCCGACCGGCACGTCCACCGGCTCGCCGAACCGCAGCCCGGCCTCCTGGACCGGATGGTGCAGCAGGCCGACGTCGAGCCGCCCCTCCGCCAGCATCCGCCGCTGCTCGGCGCTCGCCAGCTCGTGCAGGTCCAGGTCGAGCCCGGGCGCGCGGGCGGCCAGCCCGTCGAGCAGCGCACGCAACGTCACGGCCGGGGTCTCCGGGGGTACGCCGGCGCGCAGCACCCCGAGCGTGCCCCGGCGCACCTGGTCGGCGAGGTGGCGCAGCCGACGTTCGCCGGCGAGCAGGTCGTCGGCCTCGCCGAGCAGCAACTGCCCGGCGGTGGTGAGGCGGACCTGCCGTTGCGACCTGTCGAACAGGGTGGCGCCCAACTCCTGCTCCAGCCGCCGGATCGACTGGCTCAGCGGCGGTTGCGCCATGCCGAGCGTCTCGGCGGCGCGGCCGAAGTGCAGCTCGCGGGCGACCACCACGAAGTGCCGCAGGTGTCGCAGCAGGTCCACCCGCGCCACCCTAGCTCCGCGCTGGTTACCGTGTCGGGGTGGATGCGGCGGAGCGGGTCGGGGAGATCTTCGAGCGGGCCGGGTTGAGCGGCTGCCTGCACGTCGCCGACGTGGACGACCCGGCGCGCGAGGTGGCGCTGCGGGCCGACGAGCGGATCGTCATCGCGTCCGTCTTCAAGATCCTGCTGGTGCTGGAGTTCGCCCGGCAGGTCGCCGCCGGCCAGCTCGACCCGACCGAGCGGGTGCTCGTCACCGCCGCCGACCGGCTCGGCGGTTGGGGGGTGGCCGGATGCGCCGACGACGTCGAGGTCTCCCTGCGTGACCTCGCGTACTTCGCCATGTCGGTGAGCGACAACACGGCCGCCGACCTGCTGCTGCGTCGGGTCGGCCCGGACGTGCTGCCGATGCTCGCCGCGGAGCTGGACCTGCCGCGTACCCGGATCGTCGGTGGCCCCCGGCAACTGGTCGAGACGATGCTCGCCGACGTGGGCGCGCGTACCGAGGCGGACTTCGCGCGGATCTTCCCCACCCTGCCGCCGGCGCGGGTCCGGACCATGCGGGTCTTCGACCCGGAGCACACCTCGTCCAGCACCGCCCGGGAGTTGACCCGGCTGCTCGGGCTGGTGTGGCGGGACGAGGCCGGCCCGCCCGCCGCCTGCGCGATGGTGCGGGAGCTGATGGCCCGGCAGCTCTTCTGGACCCGGCTCGCGGCCGGGTTCCCGCCCGGGGTCCGGGTCGCCGGCAAGACGGGCACCCTGCCCGGCCTGCACCTGGAGGCCGGCGTCGCGGAGTATCCCGACGGCCGCCGGTATGCGATCGCGGTGCTGGCGCGCACCGAGCGGCTGAGCACCCGCCGCATCGACGCGGACCTGGCGATGGGGGAGACCGCCCTCGCGGCGGTCGAGTCGCTGCGCTGATTGCTGGCCGGGCGGTCCCGGTTCAACCGCCTCTGAGCTGCGGTGATATCGCACCAGATATCGATCCTTGCGCCGCTTGATCTTGGACGGCGGCGGCGGTCGGGTGGTGGGGTGGGCCTACCGCACCACCGATCCCGAACGGGGAGGACGATCCATGCCCGAGAACCACAAGCCCGGCTACGCCCGCCGCCGCCTCCTGCGCGACACCGCCGTCGGCGCCGCCGCCGTCACCACCGCCGGCCTCGTCGCCGGCGCCCCGGCCCGGGCCGCCACCACCACGACCGCCCCCGCCACCGGGCCCGCCGGCCGACCCCGCCCCGGCGCGGTGAGCTTCCGCTGGTGGGGTACGGCCGGCTGGCGGATCGACATCGGCAACCGGACCGTGCTCGTCGACCCGTACCTGAGCCGCTACGACACCGGCCTGTTCGGCAGCGGCTTCCGCCCGAACACCCGGCTGACCGTGGCCGCCGACGTGGTCGACCGGCTCGCCGACCGGGCCGAGAACATCCTGGTCACCCACACCCACTGGGACCACTTCAACGACGTGCCGCACATCGCCACCCGCACCGGCGCCCGGGTCTTCGGCACGCTCACCGCCTACCACCTGGGGCTGGCGTACGGGGTGCCGTCCGGGCAGCTCGCCCCGGTCAAGGGCGGCGAGGTGCTCGACTTCGACGGCTACACGGTCGAGGTGGTCGGCTCGCTGCACAGCCGCAACCCCACCTGGTCGATGGCCTTCCCCGGCGTCCGGGTCAGCCAGCCGCCCCTTCCGCAGACGATCTCCGACCTGCCGGAGGGGGACACGCTCGCCTACCAGATCCGGGTCGACGGCGGGCCGGCCGTGTTCTTCATGGGCGCCAGCGACCTCGACGAACGCAAGCTGACCGGGCTCGCGCCGGACGTCGCGATGATCGCCTCCGCCGCCACCACGTCCGTCGCCGACTACGTGCCCCGGCTGATGGCCGCGCTCGACCACCCGAAGACCGTGGTGCCGGTGCACTGGGACAACTTCGAGACCGAGCTGGTCAACCCGCCGACTGTCGCCGCCACCGACCGCGCCCGCCTCGACGCCCTGATCGCCGAGGTGCGCCGGGTCTCACCGCGCAGCCGCGTGCTGGTACCCGAATACCACACCGCATACCGGTTCTGAGCCGCGCTCAGTCGGCGGTCAGGTCGCGCAGGGCAAGCACCGACTTCCAGTTGCGCGCCGTCGCCACCACGCCCAACCTCTTCTCCAGGTACGCGGTGGTGAACTTCGTCCGCCCGTAGTTGCCGGCCGGGTAGTGCAGGTGCACCTCCCGGCCGGTCACCGCGTACTCCAGGTCCTCGCCGGCCGGCACCGCCAGCTCGCCGACCCGCGCCGGCTCGGGCGCGGCGGACAGGAACGCCACGAGCACCCGGGTCGGGTCGTCCTGACGCCCGGCGTACGGGCTGGCAGCGACCACGGCGGCCAGCTCCCCGCCGTCGCGGACCAGGACCGGCACCCGCAGGCCCAACTCGTCGGCGAGCCGCTTCGCGATGCCCTCGGCCAGGGTCTCGGCGCGGGCCGGCGGGCTCGTGAAGACCACGTTGCCGCTCTGGAGGTAGGTCTTGACGTCGGTGTGCCCGAGGTCGGTGACGACGCGGCGCAGGTCCGCCATCGCCAGCCGGGTGCTGCCGACGTTGACGCCCCGCAGCAGGGCGGCGTAGCGAGCCATGGCCGCCAGCCTAGATCAGGCCGACGCCAACCGGGCGTAGACGTCGCCGGAGCGGCCGGCCGGCCGGTACGTCTCCAGCAGCCGCACCAGGCCGGCGGCGTCCAGCCACTCGTCGGCGGCGAAGCGCATCGTCTCCACCGGCGAGTAGTTGTAGCGGTAGCCGCCCGCCCGCGCGCCCAGCCGCTCCACCAGATCGAGCGCGGTGAGCGCGGCGTCGTGCGCCGGTGGCAGGTACTCGAAGGAGAGCCCGCGCACCGGCCGGCTCAGCCCGGCCAGCACGTCGACCTCGAAGCCCTCCACGTCGACCTTGCAGAACGCCGGTACGCCGTGCCGGGCGATCAGGTCGTCGAGCGTCACCACCGGCACCTCGACCGACCGGTCCCACCGCACCCCGGCGAAGCTCGGATCGGCGGTGACCGAGTCGATCCAGGACGACGACATGGTGGACACCGTCGGCGTCGCCGACGACAGCTCCAGCCGGGCCTGCCCGGGCCGGGCGCCGACCGCGGTCGGTTCGATCACGACCCGGGCGTCCCGCCCGAAGGCCAGGCGCAGCACCCGCAGGCAGTCCGGCTGCGGCTCGACCGCGACCACCCGCGCGCCCAGCCGCCGCCAGGTGCGTACCCGCCCGCCGACGTGGGCGCCGATGTCGAAGCCGAGGTCGCCGGGGGAGAGGAACCGGCCGTAGAGGGCCCGGGCGCGCCGGTGTTTGGCCGGCTGACCGTGGTAGATGGCCAGGGACCTGGTGATCCCCCAGGCCCGTGCGAGCACCGTCACGGCGTTCCTAACTGTGAGTCCTGGACTGCGGTCCGAAGGCCCGCAGGAACCGGTCGCGGAACGCCTCCATCGGCCACACCGGGGCGTCCGGGCCGGGGTTGAGGCCGTCCTGCCAGCGCCAGCCGGAGATCTGGTCGAGCACGGCCGGATCCTTCGCCACGATGGTGATCGGCACGTCCTTGCCGGCACCCTCGCCGGTGATCGCCCGGGCCGGCTGGTGGTCGCCGAGGAAGACCAGCACCAGGTCGTCGTCGCCGTACCGCTCCACGTAGGAGACCAGGGTACGCAGTGAGTAGACGATCGAATTCCGGTACGCCCTGCGGGTGCCCTCGTCCGCGCGGTCGGCGTGGTTGGTGCCCTGGAAGACCGACCCGTCGCCGAGGGAGTCCCAGTCGACGAGCTTCGGCACCGGCGTCCACGGGATGTGACTGGAGAGCAGCGGGATCTCGGCCATCACCGGGGCGTGCCCGGGCGTCCGCTCGGCACGCTGGAACGCCTCGAGCGTGAACTGGTCCGGCGGCGAGGAGAAGCTGAACGTCGGCCCCCGGTAGCCGAGGTCGTCTGCGCCGTAGACCTGGTCGGCGGCGAAGAAGTCGGCCTCCGGCCAGGCCCGGGTGAGGGCCGGCATGACGAGCGAGGTGCGCCACCCGGCGCGCTTGAACGCGCCGTTGAGCGTCAGGTGGTCGCTGTGTACCAGGTTGGTGTAGCGGAGCTGGTTGTCGGCCCGGATGCCGGTCATCAGCGTGGCGTGGGCCAGCCAACTGCCCCCGCCCGTGGTGGACGAGGTGAGGAACGCGCTGCGGCTGCCGTAGCCGGCCGCGCCGAGCCGGCGGGTCCCCTCGTCCAGCGCGGCGTCCACCTGAGGGGCCAGCTCCGGGTCCTCCACCGCCACCCGGCCGTAGCTCTCCACGAACGCGACCAGGACGTCCTTGCCGCGCAACCCGGTCAGCAACTGGTCGCCGGGGGTGTTCCGGAACGGGTCGCCGGCGAGTTTGGTACGCAGCCGCTCCTGGTCGTGCAGGCCGGCGTTCACCTGCCGGCCGCGGTCATAGACGCCGGTCGCGACGGTGTCGGCGGCGACCGGCAGCCCCGGCACGATCTGCGCGCCGAGCACGGCGCAGGCGACCCATGCGGCGGCGAGCGCGGCGGCGGCGCGGGCGCTCACCGCCCGATGGCCGGCCACCACCCGGGCGAGCCGCCGCACCGAGAGCGTCACCAGCACCGGTACGGCGAGGACCGCGACCACGGCCACCGCCACGGCGCCCACCTCGGCGGCCGACCCGTACGACTCGGACAGGAACTCCGCGCCGGCGGCGAGGAAGGCCCAGTCGGAGATCAGGTCGAAGGGGCGGTCCAGGACGGTGGAGAAGCCCAGATCGGTGATCTTCAGGACGAGGACCAGGCCGAGCAGCACGCCGAGCACCGTGGCCACGATCCGGCGCGGTCTCGGCGGCAGCACCAGGAGCAGGGCGACCGCGACCAGCCCCTCCACCGGGATGCGCAGGAACGCGGCGGGGGTGAGGTCGTTGACGTCGGTCGGCGCGACGAGCGCGACAAGCACGAGCCCGGCGGCCAGCGTGGTGGCCGCCACGGATCGGATCCGGCGGCGCCGGCCCCCCACGTCGGCGGCCTGGCTCGCGGCGGCGTCGGTCGTGGCGGCGTCGGGCGTGGTCGGAGCGTCGCCGGTCGGGTGGTTCGGCTCGGGCGTGGTCGGGGCGTCGCCGGTCACGAGCGTCGCCCGCCGACCTCGGCGCGGCCGACGAGCACGGGGGCGTCGGGCTCCCAGCCGGACCGGCGAGCCGCCGACACGGGAGCGCGCATCGCCGCCGGGCGCACGACCTCCGGACGGGCGGCTGCCGGGCGGGCCGCCGCCGGGCGCACGACCTCCGGGCGCACGACCTCCGGGCGGGCGATCTCCGGGCGCGCGACCTCCAGCCGGGCGACCGCCGGGTGAGCAGTCCCGGCGCGGTGCCGCCACAGCCAGAACACGTCGCGGCCGAACGACTCGACGAGCAGCGCGAGCGCGCCGGCGAGCACCGCGACGGCCAGCGGCGCCGGCAGCACCCCGGCCGCCACCACGGCCAGCGCGATGCCCTGGGTCGCGGCGACGGTCTTGCGCCAGTAGCGGGGCGGCAACGAACCGTGCAGCCAGGGCAGCGCCCAGCCGGCCGCGACGAAGGCGTACCGCATCGCGCCGATCACCAGCACCCACGGTCCCACCTGGCCGGTCACGTACGCGCAGAGCACCAGGACGAGGAAGGAGTCGACCTCCATGTCGAACCGGGCGCCGAGCGCACTCACCGTGCCGGTGCGCCGGGCCACCTGCCCGTCGACCCAGTCGAGGGAGAGCGCGACCGCGGTGAGCCCGACCAGCACCGGAACCGCGATCGGTCGGCTGAACGAGTCGACCACGAGCGCGGTCACGCCGCCGGCCAGCGTCGCCCGGCCCAGCGTCACCCAGTCGGCGGGTCCGAGCCGGTCCGCGCCCGAGCGGCGCCGGCCACGGTCGAGCACGGCGAGCAGCACCATCCCGTAGACGAGGCCGGCGGCCCAGCCCGCCCGGCCCAGGCCGACGGTGCCGGCGAGACCCGCCAGGACGCCCACCTGGAGGATCGTCCCCGCGAATGGATCAGTCCGAACCACTGACACTGTGCCTCCGAGTTGCGCGCCCACGACCCACTGGTCTGTACGAAGAACATGCCCGAACGGTTCGGTCTGATGCCGAAAAGCCACGATCCCCCGCGGGATGCGGCTTCCTTCGTTTGCACGTACCTACGTACTAGCGTAGCTTTGGGTCATGGCGAGCGTGGAGGAACGGTTGGCGGCCCTCGAAGCCCAGGTGGCCCGGCTGGTCGCCGGCCGGGCGACGGCGCCGGACCCGGCGGCCGGCGAGGCCGACCCGGCGGAAGTGTTCTGGGCGCTCGACGGGCTCAAGCGGCGGCTCCCGACCGACAGCGCCGGCGCGGTGCTCTACACCGGCACCGTGCGCACCGCCGACCGGCACTACGACTGGCAGTACGGCGCCGGCGTCGACGACCTGCTCGACGGCGACTGGCCGGCGCTGGCCGGCACGCTCACCGCGCTGGCCCACCCGGTCCGGCTGCGGCTGCTGCGCGAGATCCTTGGCGGTCGGCACGGCACCGCCGAGCTGGCCGACCTCGACGGCCTCGGCACCACCGGGCAACTCCACCACCACCTGCGGCAGCTCGCCGCCGCCGGCTGGCTGCGCAGCGGGGCCCGCGGACACTACGACATCCCAGCCGAGCGGGTGGTGCCGCTGCTTGCCATCCTCACCGCCGCCCGCCGCTGACCGCCCACCCACCCCCGACGGAAGGCAGCACCATGCGTACCCCGACCGTCCTCACCGCCGTCGCCGGCCTCGTCGCGGCGGCCGTCGCCACCGGCCTGATGCCCCGCGCCCCGGAACTCGGCCCGCGACAGACCGGCGACGCCGACCTGGCCGCGACCGTCCGCGCCGCCGTCGACGACCCGCGGGGTTGGCGCGGTCTCGCGGTGGCCTCGATCGAGAGCGGTCGGGTCCGCGTCGCCGGCCTCGGCGACCGGGCGCCCGGTGGGCCGGCCGTCGAGCCGGGCACCCCGTTCGAGATCGGCTCGGTCGGCAAGCCGCTCACCGGCATGCTCCTGGCCCGCCGGGTGGCGGCCGGCGCGGTCCGCCCCGACGACCCACTCCGCACCGTCCTGCCCGAGGTGACCGGCCCGGCCGGCGAGGCCACCCTCGCCGAGCTGGCCAGCCACCGTTCCGGGCTGCCCCGGCTGCCGACCGGCCCGGCCGCGCTGGCCCGGAACTGGTGGGCGTCGGTCACCGCCGGCAACGCGTACGCCGGTGACGACGTGGACCGGGTCGTGGCCGACGCCGCCGGCACCGAGCGGGACGGCGAGCGCGGCACGGTCTCGTACTCCAATCTCGGCCCGTCGCTGCTCGGCCAGGGACTTGCCGCGCAGGCCGGCGTCGGCTACCCGGAGCTGGTCCGGCGCGACGTGCTCGGCCCACTGGGCATGACCGCCACCGTCGTCGCCACCGACCGGGGCCAGCTGCCCGCCGGCCGCGCCGAGGGCGCCACCACCGGTGGCCGACCCACCGCGGAGTGGCTGGGCGCGGGCTACGCCCCGGCCGGCGTCGGCGTCTGGTCCACCGCCGAGGACCTGGCCCGGCTCACCGCCGCGATGCTCGCCGGCACCGCGCCCGGGGCCGACGCCGCCACCCCCCGCTTCGCCGACGAGGGCGGGCGCCGGATCGGCTACGGCTGGTTCACCAGCCGGTACGGCGACCGGGAGATCGTCTGGCACAACGGCGGCACCGGCGGCTTCCGGGCGTACGTCGGATACGACCGCACCGCCGGCCGGGGGATCGTGGTGCTCGCCAACACTGCCCGCGACGTCGACGCGCTCGGCCTGCGGCTGCTCGGTGTCCGCGGTGACGCGGCGAGCGAGTCGACAGGTCTGCCCCGCTGGATCGGCGCGATCCTGGCGCTGGCGTTCACCTTCCTCGGCGGCCTGTCGCTGTGGAGCACCGCCCGACGCGGGCCGGACCGGCTCACCCTGCTCTCCGCCGCTGTCTGGGCGGTGCTCTACCTCGCCCTCGGCCACCGGCTCGGCGACTGGTCGATCGTGCCCGGCTGGCTCTGGCCGCTGGGAGCGGCGCTGACCGGGGTCGCCGCGGCGCTCGCGGTCCGTCGCTGGCGCGGATTGCCGGCCGTCGCCGGGGCGCCGCCGTGGCGACGGTGGACCGGCGTGGCGCTCTCCGCCGCCTTCGCCACCCTGGCCGCGGTGATCGTCACCTGAGGACCGCCACGGGTCAGGACACCTCGCGGCGGAGGGTACGGATCAGCCCGGCGACCAGCGGCAGGAGCACCCAGACCGCCAACGAGACCCCGAGCCGGCCCCACTGCCCGGCCGTCACGTCCGACCCCAGCAGCGGCTCCATCGTGGAGGTGGTGTCCAGCCAGCGGGCCGGCTCCCGCAGCCCCTCGATCATCGCGGCCAGCACGCTCCACACGGTCGGCAGCAGCAGGTAGGTGACGATCGCCAGCGGCGTGCTCAACAGCAGCAGACCGAACCCGGCGCCCAGCAGCACGTTCGCCACCTGGAACACCGCCGCGTACGGCAGCATCTGCCAGTCGAACGTCCAGGCGCCGGCCCCACCGGTGGCCTTGGCGGCGAGCGTGCCGGCGACGGCGACGGCGAGGCTGACCAGCACCGAGCCGAGCGCGGCCAGCACCACCGCGGCGAGCTTGGCGACGATCACCCGCTCCCGGCGTGGCACCAGCGCGAACGTGGTCAGCGCGGTGCGCTGGGACCACTCGCCGGTGATCGAGAGGATGCCCAGCACCGGCAGGAGCAGCCCGACCGGCAGCAGCGACGGCTCGAAGAACGCGGCGAACGTCTGTTCCGGCGCGTCGGTGACGAAGAGCTGCACCACCACGATGGCGACCGCGATCAGCCCGATCGTGATCAGCAGCCAGCGTCCGGCCCGGGTGTCGGCGAGCTTGCGCAGCTCCACCTCGGTCAGCCGGGCCAGCGAGGGGCCGGCGGCGGCCGGCTCGTGCCGCGCCTGGGCGGCGGGGGGAGCGGTGGTGGTGGCGGTGGTCATCGGACGGCCTCCTTGGTCGACGAGCCGGCGGTGAGGGTGAGGAAGAGTTGCTCCAGCCCGCCGGTGCCGGCGGGCCGCAGCTCGGTGAGGACCAGCCCGGCGTCGGCCGCGGCCTGACCGACGGCTCCCGGCTCGGCGCGGACGACGAAGCCGCCGTCGGTGCCGGCGGTGGCCGGCAGCGCGGCCCGGTCCAGGGTGAGGCGCAGGGCGTGCTGGTCCCGGGCGCGGACCAGGGTGCCGGCGCCGGCCAGCAGCTCGTCCTTGCCGCCCTGGGCGACCACCTGGCCGCCGCCGATCACCACCAGCCGGTCGGCCACCGCCTCCACCTCGCGCAACAGGTGCGAGGAGAGAAGCACGGTGCCGCCCCGGTCGGCGTAGTCGCGCAGCAGGCCGCGCATCCAGTAGATGCCCTCCGGGTCGAGGCCGTTGGCCGGCTCGTCCAGGATCAGCACCCGGGGGTCGCCCAGCAGCGCCACCGCCAGGCCGAGCCGCTGCCGCATGCCCAGGGAGTACGCGCCGACCCGCCGCCGCGCGGCGGTGCCGTTCAACCCGACCAGGTCGAGTTTCGCCGCGACCTGCTCCCGGTCCACGCCCATGGTGCGGGCGGCCAGGGTGAGCGTCTCCCGGCCGGTGCGCCCGGCGTGCTGGGCCGAGGCGTCGAGCAGCACGCCGATCTCCCGCCCCGGGTTCGGCAGCTGCCGGTAGGGCCGGCCGGCCACGGTGGCCCCGCCCGAGCTGGGCGGCGTCATTCCGCAGATCATGCGCATCGTGGTGGACTTGCCGGCGCCGTTCGGGCCGAGGAAACCGGTCACGGTGCCCGGTTCGCACCGGAACGTGACGTCCTCGACGGCGACGTGCGGGCCGTACCGTTTGGTCAGGTGGTCGACGTCAATCATGCCGAGAAGCCTGCCGGGGCCGCCCGGCCGTTCGCTGCGGCCGGCGGTCGGTGCCCGTACCGACCTCGGTTCACCGTAGGCGTCGACTTTGGTAGCTGGGCGCCGGTCCGGTCGGCTCCCTAGCATTGGGCAGGTGAGCAGCGCCGTCGCACCCGATCATCCCTGGCTCCTGCCGGGCTCCCTGGTGCCCGCCCGGTCCGCCCGCCGGACCCCGCGGGACTGGTTCGTCGACGGGCTGCTGTTCCTGATCTCGCTGGGCTGGGTGCTCATCGCCCACGAGGACGCGGTCAGCGGCAGCCCGGACTTCGCGTTGAACGCCGGGCCGGACTGGCTGATCGGGGTGGACCTGATCGCCGGCCTGCTGGCCACCGGCGGGCTCTGGCTGCGCCGCCGCTGGCCGGTGGGGCTGGCGGTGGCCACCGCGCCGCTGACGCTCTTCTCGATCACCGCCGGCGTGGTGCTGCTGGTCGTGCTGTTCACCGTGCTGGTGCACCGGCCGCTGCCGATCGGGCTGGCGCTCGTCGGCTGGAACGTGGTCACCGCGCTGCCCTACGAGACGCTACGCCCCTCCCCGGCGCTGCCGCCCTGGGCTGCCGTGGCCTGGACCGCACTGTTCATCGGCGTCGCGGTGGCCTGGGCGCTGTTCGTCCGGGCCCGCCGCCAGTTGGTGGTGTCGCTGCGCGACCGCGCCGAGCGGGCCGAGGCCGAGCAGCAGCTCCGGCTCGACCAGGCCCGCCGGCTCGAACGCGGCCGGATCGCCCGGGAGATGCACGACGTGCTCGCCCACCGGATCTCGCTGCTCAGCCTGCACGCCGGGGCGCTGGAGTTCCGCCCGGACGCGCCCCCGGAGGAGGTCGCCCGGGCGGCCGGTGTGATCCGCGCCAGCGCGCACGCCGCCCTCCAGGACCTGCGCGAGGTGATCGGGGTGCTGCGGACCGAGGTGCGTGCCGAGGCCACCCCGGAACGGCCGCAGCCGACGCTCGGCGACGTGCCCGCGCTGGTCGCCGAAAGTCGTGACGCCGGGGTACGCGTCAGCGTGGTCGACGAGGTGACCGAACCGGACGCGGTGCCGGTGGCGATCGGGCGCAGCGCGTACCGGATCGTGCAGGAGGGGCTGACCAACGCCCGCAAGCACGCGCCGGGCGCGGTGGTGACGGTCCGGCTGTCCGGCGCTCCCGGCGACGGGCTCGCGGTCGAGATCAGCAACCCGTGGCCGGTCGGCGGGCCGGTCACGTCGATCCCCGGCACCGGCACCGGGCTGGTCGGGGTCGCCGAGCGGGTCACCCTGGCCGGCGGCCGGCTCGACCACGGACGGGACTCCGACGGCAACTTCCGGCTGACCGCCTGGCTGCCCTGGACGATCCCCTCATGAGTCCGGTGCGGGTGTTGATCGTCGATGACGATCCGCTGGTCCGGGGTGCGCTGTCGATGATCCTCGGCGGCGTTCCCGACCTGGTCGTGGTGGGCGAGGCCGCCGACGGCTCGGAGGTGCCCGCGGCGGTCGCCGCGCACGCCCCGGACGTGGTGCTGATGGACATCCGGATGCCCCGGGTGGACGGGCTGATCGCGACCGAGGCGCTGCGGGCGGCGGCGGACCCGCCCGAGGTGCTGGTGCTGACCACGTTCGACGCCGACGAGCAGGTGCTGCGGGCGTTGCGGGCCGGGGCGAGCGGTTTCCTGCTCAAGGACACCCCGCCGGCCGAGATCGTGGCGGCGGTGCGCCGGGTCGCGGCGGGGGAGGCGACGCTGTCTCCGGCGGTGACCCGCAAGCTGATCGCGCACGTCACCGGCGCCGCGCCGGCACCGGGCCCGGATCCCAAACGGGATCGGGCGATGCGGCTGCTGGACGGGTTGTCCGAGCGGGAACGGGAGGTCGCACTGCTGCTGGGCCGTGGGCGGACCAACGCGGAGATCTCCGCCGAGCTGTTCATGAGCGTGGCGACGGTGAAGGCGTACGTCTCCCGGCTGCTCGCCAAGCTCGACCTGAACAACCGCGTGCAGGTGGCGCTGCTGGTGCAGGACGCCAACCTGCTATGACCCCACCCCCACCCGCACCCCCGCCCGCACCCCCGTCCCACCCCCGCTGCCGGGTTGATCATGAAGTTGGCGGCACCGTTTGTCCGTTTCGTCACCGCTAACCTCATGATCGGCGTGGTCGGGTGGAGACCTTGGAAGGAAAGTGCCCCTTGAGGGGCCGGGAGCTTCCAAGATCTGCGACCGGTACGAACGATCCCAGAGGCCGACCTCGTCCGCGGTGATGGTGCTCGGGCCCGAGGAACTGCTCAACGCGGGGCGCGATTGAACTGTCGCCGGTGTCCGGCCGTACCAGTGGGCGAGGATGTGGTGCGGCCGGTCCGCCGCACCGCTGCCGAGCTGCGGGAGGCCTGCCGTGCGAGTTGGTGAGCAGTCGAGGGATCCCATCGACCAGATCCTGGGCGACGTGCCGGTACCGGCGTCGTTGACCCCCGAGGACGTCCGCCTCGCGGTGCGGGCGGTGGTGGTGCACGCCGCCGAGGAATGGCCCGCGGGGCCGAAGTGCCGCAACGACGGGGCGGCGTTCCCGTGCCGGTTGCACCGTTGGGGGCGTCGGGTGCTGGAGACACACGGTCTCAACGAGCGTCAGATCGACGCGCTGATCCGGCACGGCAACCCGTTCGTGCACGTGCCGTTCCCGTTCGTGCTGAGCGGCCCGTCGGCCCGACCCGGCGCTGGCCCGTCGGCCCGACCCGGCGCCGGCCAGGTGGCCCGACCGGGTGCCGGCCAGGTGGCCCGACCGGGCCCCGGCCAGGCTGCCCGACCCGGCACCGCGCAGGCGGCCCGACCGGGTTCGCCCCAGACTGCCCGGCCGGGCGTGGGTCAGGCGGCCCGGCCGGGCACCGCCGTTCCGGTCGCCGGCCAGGCGCCACGCGGCCCCGTCCCGCGAGTCGCCGCGCCGCCGGTACGGCCCGGACCGCGTCCCGCCGCCGGCCGGCCGGCACCCGCCACTCGCCCGAGCTGGCCCCGGGCGAGTTGACCCCGCCGCTCGACCGGGGTGTTAAGCGGGGCCCCCTCCTATACAAAAGGCGTTAATAGGGGGCCCCGCCTTGTCAGTTGACGCCGCAGTCGGCGGCCGACCAGTCGGTGGTGTTGGCCAGCCCGTCCTGCTTGTTCTCCCGGCGCGAGTCCACGTGCACGTGGTCGCCGTGGTCCGGGTAGCCGGGTCCGAAGATGCCGCTGAAGCCCTGGTCGCGGGCCGACCGGGCGACCTCGCACAGCGTCCGGCTGCGTGAGGTCAGGTCGGCCGCGTCGCCGTACAGGTGCTGGCTGCCGGCGGCGCCGCCGACCTGCCGGTTGCAGGCGACACTGCGGAATCCGCTCGTGACGTAGAGCGGTTTGTCGCCGAGGCTGCGGCGCAGCGCCTCCAGCTTCCACATGGTGCGCAGCGCGTTCGTCCGGGTGGCCGACGACGAGAGCGGACCACCGCTCCACCCGCCCTTGCCGCAGCCGTTGTCCAACTCGGCGTAGCTGAAGTGCTTCGGCGTGCAGTCGTCGTCCTGCAGGGCGTAGATCTTGGCGTACGTCTGCGGGCCGGCGATGCCGTCGACCCGCAGCCCGTACGCGGCCTGGAAGCGCTTGACCGCGGCGGCGGTCTCCGGGCCGTACTGACCGTCGATGTGGACGATGTCGCCGTACCCGGCCCAGCCGGCCACCCGGATCTGGAGCTCGCGGACGTCGGTGCCCGATCGTCCCTGGGTGAGGGTGCGGGGCCAGGTGTAGCAGCCGTCGGCGTGGGCCGGCGGCGCGGCGACGGCGGTCGCGACGGCGGCCCCGGGCAGGGCCAGCGCGAACGCGACGGCCGCCCGCTTCAGGGTGTTGACGCGCACAGGAGCCTCCCGGTGTGAAAGTGGATTCCTCCTCACCGTGACACCCCGTGAGCGCTTTCGTGGCGATAAGCGGAAATTGTTCTCATTCGGCGAGGGCGGGAGGGGCGGGTAACGTCAGCTCCCGGGCCCGGACCGACCCGGGCGGCGACCCTCGCGCGGGGAGGTGGGCGTTGGCACGTGGCGGCGTGTTCTGCGTCGAGGGGCAGTGGCACCGCGACCTCAACGAGCGGGGGTCCGTCCTGCCCACACTCGAACTGCTCGAACGGCTGGGCCGGATCCGCTACATCCACAAGGACGCCGCCACCCGGGACGAGCTGTTCTACTTCCTCGACCGCTGGCTGCTGAAGCAGTACGCGGACCACCGGGTCGGCTTCTTCGCCATGCACGGCGAGCCGAGCCGGCTCTGCCTCACCGACTGGGACTCGGTCGAGCTGTCCGACGTGGCCGAGCGGATGGCCGGTCGCTGCGAGGGGCGGCGTCTCTACTTCGGCAGCTGCTCGGTGCTGCGCGCCTCCGACGCCACGCTCCGCGGCTTCCTCGACGTCACCGGCGCGGCGTTGATCTGTGGCTTCACCCGCGACGTGGACTGGGTCGAGTCGGCCGCCTTCGAGACCGTGCTGCTCGACGTGCTGGCCAACGGGCAGCGGCACAACGCCGCCGAGCTGCGCATGGGCTCCGCGCACTGGGCGCCGCTCGCCGCGTACCTCGGTTTCCGGGTGATCTATGCCAACGGCCGTGCCTGGCGGCCCACCGCCCGCCCGCGCGTGCCCGAGCAGGTCTCCCCGCGCCGGGCCGCCGCCCGTCCGCGCTGAGATTCGCCCGCCGGCCTGGTAGAACCGTGGGATGCCACGCAGCATCGCCCGCAACACCCGGGTCGACCGGGACGCCCTGACCGAGTTCCTCCGCCCCCGGCACCGCGTCGTGCTCATGACCACCCGCGCCGACGGCCGCCCCCAGTCCTCGCCGGTCTCCTGCGGCGTCGACGCGGAGGGACGGCTCGTCATCTCCACCTACCCGGAGCGGGCCAAGGTGACGAACATCCGCCGCGACCCGCGCGTCTCGGCGTGCGTGCTCTCCGACGACTGGGACGGCCCGTGGGTGCAGGTCGACGGCGTGGCCGAGGTGCTCGACCTGCCGGCGGCGGTGGAGCCGCTGGTCGACTACTTCCGCAGCATCTCCGGCGAGCACCCGGACTGGGACGAATACCGGGCCGCCATGGTCGCGCAGGGCAAGTCGCTGATCCGGGTGACGATCGAGTCCTGGGGTCCGATCGCCACCGGTGGGTTCCCGGCCCGGCTGGCCGACTGATCAGTACGCGGCGGTGAACCGCGCGTTGCCGAACCTCGGGCTCTCGATCTCGTCGACGACCGCCACGGCCAGGTCCTCGTAGGTGAGCACCGAGCGGCCCTGCGCGTCGGTCACCGGGTGGTCGGTGCCGGTGCGGTAGTGCCCGGTCCGCTCGCCGGGGTGGAACTCCAGCGGTGGCGGTGAGACGTACGTCCAGGTCACCCCGTCGGCGCTGGAGCGGTAGAACTCCAGGGCGTCGGCCTGACCCTCGGCCGAGTCGCGGTAGTCGGCCGGGAAGTCCGGTTCGTCCAGATAGCGGGTGCCCGCCGGAGTGAGCAGCGTCGCGCCACCGCCGACGTGGATCACCCGGGGCGGGTCGGGCAGGTCGCGCAGCGTGTCGACGAGCGTCCGGGCGGCGTCGCGCCACAACTCGCGCTCACCGCCGCCGATCGCCACCACCAGCACGTCCGCGCCCTCGGCCAGCTCGCGTACGCTCCGCGCCGAGGTCGCGTCGCCGGTCACCGTGCGGACGCCCGGCGGCAGGTAGCCGACCGCCTCCGGCCGGCGGACCGCCGCGGTGACCCGGTGCCCCCGCTCGACGGCCTCGGCGGCGATCCGGGAGCCCGCCGTCCCACCCGCGCCGAACACGACGATGTCGCTCATGTCTCACAGGCTAGGCAGCGGACCGCCGCCCGGGTGCCGTTCCGCCGAACCGGCCGGGGGCGGTCAGTCGACGAGCGCCGAATAGACGAGCTGGCGCAACTGGCTGCGCAGCGGATAGACGCTCGACGGCATGAGCTGGGTGAAGAGCAGCGCGGTGACCTCCTCCACCGGGTCCACCCAGAACGCGGTGCTGGCCATGCCGCCCCAGTAGTACTGGCCGACGCTGCTCGGCACCCGCGCCGGGACCGGGTCCAGCACCACGGCGAAGCCCAGCCCGAAACCGATCCCGTCGAGGACGGTCTCGGCGAAGCCGTCCGGCGAGAACGAGGCGAGGTCCCGGTTGCCGGGCAGGTGGTTGCGGGTCATGAAGCTCAGCGTGCGCGGGCCGAGCAGGCGGACCCCGTCCAGCTCGCCGCCGCGCAGCAGGAACTGGGTGAAACGGTGGTAGTCGGCGGCCGTGGACACCAGCCCGCCGCCGCCGGAGTGCCAGCCCGGCTCCGCCAGCGCGGCCCGGCCGATCTGGTCGGCGCGTACCGCCTGGCCGGTCGCCGGGTGCGGGGTGTAGAGCGCGGCCAGCCGCTTGGCGTCCGCCGCGTCCACCCACCACCTGGTGTCGGTCATCCCGAG
This sequence comes from Micromonospora sp. WMMD1128, assembly GCF_027497235.1. NCBI lineage: Bacteria > Bacillati > Actinomycetota > Actinomycetes > Micromonosporales > Micromonosporaceae > Micromonospora > Micromonospora sp. WMMD1128. Next base: position 5,159,398 of record NZ_CP114902.1, on the reverse strand, counting down.
CGGACGGAGGATCCGCTCGGAGAAGAAGGCGTCGAGCGACTGGCCGGACACCACCTCGACCAGGCGGCCGAGCACGTCGGTGGAGACGCCGTAGTTCCAGCTCGTGCCGGGCTGGAAGAGCAGCGGCAGCCGGGCCAGGCCGGCGGACGCCGCGGCGAGGTCCGCCCCCGCCGGCACGCCCAGGTCGAAACCGGCCGCCCGGTAGAGGCCGTCGACCACCGAGACCTGGGCGAAGCCGTACGTCAGGCCGGCGGTGTGGGTGAGCAGGTGCCAGATCCGCACCGGCTCGGTCGCCGGCACGGTGTACGGCTTGAGCACCGAACCCTTGTCGTAGACCCGGACGTCGGCGAACTCCGGCAGCCAGCGGCTGATCGGGTCGGTCAGCTCGAACCGGCCCTCCTCCCAGAGCATCATCGCGGCGACCGAGGTGATCGGCTTGGTCATCGAGTAGATCCGCCACAGCGTGTCCGCCTCGACCGGCGTGCCGGCCTCCCGGTCGCGCAGCCCGTACGCCGTGGAGTGGGCGACCTCGCCGCGGCGGGTGACCACGATCTGCCAGCCGGCGAGCCGGCCGTCGTCGACGTAGCGGGCGAAGTGCTCGTCGATCCGCGCCAACCGGGCGGGATCGAAGCCGACACGGCCGGGATCGGTGCTCACTGCGACGCTCACGCAGCGAACCTACCCGCCGGTACGCCTGGTCGGAAGTGTCGGCCGCCGGCACTAGGGTCGACGGCATGCCGGAGCCGGTCGAGGACGCCACCTACCGCCAGCAGGACTGGTACGCCGAAGAGTTGGTCGACAGGCACTTCGTGCGGTGCGAGTTCTTCGACGTCGACCTCACCGAGGCGGCCACCCGAGGCGCCGTCTTCACCGAGTGCGTCTTCGGCACCGTGGCGTTCAACGCCTCCCGGCACACCGACTCGGCGTTCACCCGCTGCACGTTCACCCGGTGCAACCTGTTCGAGGCCGAGTTCACCGGCTGCAAGCTGGTCGGCAGCAGCTTCGACAGGTGCGACATGCGCCCGCTGCGGGTCGACCGGGGCGACTGGTCCTTCGTCGCCCTGCCCGGAGCCGACCTGCGCGGGGCGCGGATCACCGACGTGCGGATGCGTGAGGTCGACCTGTCCGGCGCCGACCTGACCGGCGCGGTGCTCACCGGGGTCGACCTGTCCGGCGCCCAACTGCGCGGCGCCAAGCTGACCCGCGCCGACCTGCGCGGCAGCGATTTGTCCGGGCTCGACCCGACCACTGTCGAGCGCGCCGGGGCGCGGGTCGACGTCGAGCAGGCCGTGGCGCTGGCCCACGCACTCGGCTTCCAGGTCGGCTGAGTTCGCCGGGACAGCGGCGTCGCCTCACCGGCTTGCCGCCTCGTCGCCTCACCGGCTTGCCTCGGCGCCCGCCGCCCGCCGCCCGCCGCCCGCCGCCCGCCGCCCGCCGCCCGCCGTCCGCCGTCCGCAGCCCGCCGCCTCGGCGAGGGGGCGAGGGTTTTCGCCGGACCGACGCGCGGCAGGTGCCGGCCGTCGGGAAAATTGGCCCGCGCCGACGACTTCTCGAAGATCGAGGCGTGTGTCATCCTGCCCTGCGGTGGACCGCGTTGACGGCCGCCGGCTCCGGCAGCCGAGGGAGGGGCGGTGGCTGAGGACGAGATCACGCAGGCCGGGATCCGGGTGGGTGGCTGGCTGCCCGACGTGCCGGTCGAGCCGCCCGCCACGCCGCCGCCGCCCGCCGGCCCGCGTCGCCTGCCCGGAGATCCGGACCTCGCCGCGACCGAACCCGAGCCGACCGAACCCGAGCCGACCCGCTCTCCGCCCGTCGGTCCTGCGCTTGTCGAACCCCCGCTCGTCGGCCCTTCTCCGATCGGACCTCCGCTCGTCGGCCCGGCGGCCGGCGGTGCCGCGTCGAGCGACCCCGGGCGCGGGCTGAGTGGCGACCCCGGGCCCGGGCTGAGTGGCGACCCCGGGCCCGGGCTGAGTGGCGGCCCCGGGTCCGGGCTGAGTGGCGGCCCCGGGTCCGGGCTGAGCGGCGGCCCCGGGTCCGGGCTGAGCGGCGGCCCCGGGTCCGGGCTGAGCGGCCCTGGTTCCGGGCACGCTCCGCTGGTCGGGCCGGCTCCGATCGGGCTCGACGTGGTCGGTCCGGCACCCGGCCGGCGGACGCCGGGATCCGGTCGGGCCGTCTCGCGGGAGGCCCCGGCGCGGCCCCGGCCGGCCGGCGGTTACCCGTTCAAGGACGGCGGCGGGCGACCGGCGACACCCGGCCGGCACACCGCCCCGGAGAGCCTCCGGACACGGCTCGTCGGCCTGACCGGCCCGCTCGCGACCCGGCTGCGCGCGGCATCCAGCCGCCTGCCGCGCGGTCGCCGGCCCGCGGCCCGGCCGGCGTCCGGGACCGCGTCCACCCGCGTCGGCGCGGCCCGGGTCCGGCGGCGGCGCCGGCGGGTCCTCCTGGCCACCGCCGCGCTCACCGTCTCGGTGGTGGCGCTTGCCTACTCCGCCCGGTCACCGGCGCCGGAGCATCGTCGGAGCACCGCGCCGGTCGCGGCGCCGACGGTCTCGACGCAGCCGCCGACGGCGGCGCCCCCCACCGTCGTGCCGGTCACCGGCGACCCGGCCCTGCCCGGCGGGCCGCTGCTCAACCTGGACCAGCAGTCGGTGCCGCCGTCGGTGTCGCTCACCCTGCTCGGCACGCGGGACTGGCGGCACTGGGGTGGCAGCGGCGCGGACAGCGTCCAGCGCAAGCAGCGCGGCACCGGCGAGATCGAGGACCCGGGCGGCGAGCGGCTGGAACACAACGCGGGGGTGTCGGGTCTCAGTTGGACCGACGGGACCCCGGTGGCACGGCAGGAGGGCACCCGGGCGGGCGTCTTCCAACGCGGCGCCGGGAAGAGGTTCACGCTCGCCGTGGCCGGCAGCGGAGACCTGCGGACCGTACGCCTGTTCGTCGGCGTCTTCTCGGCCGGGGCGCGGCTCGACGTCTCGCTTTCCGGCGGTGGCGACCCGGCGGTCCGGGAGGTGGCGCTCGCCCGGGGCGACCAGTTCTACCAGTACGTCGTCCACTTCCGGGCACCGCGCGGCGAGCGGCTGCTGATCAGTTGGCGGGCGCTCTCGGTGACCGGCGGGCAGAACGACGGGGTGTCGTTGGAAGCGATCACGGTAAGCTGACCGCCGGCTCAGCTACCTCTTGGTAACGAACTGGAAACGCCCGTCGGTTCACATATGGCGCAAACGGCCGGCCGGTGACAGCGTGAAGCCCGTCGCGCTCCGCCGCTTCCGGCGTCGCCGCGGGACACGAAGCGGAGGGTGTGGTGGGCGAGGAGGACCGTTCGCGAACCGGCCCCGGCTCGCACCGAGAGGGCCGCCCGCGTACCCGGTCCGCGTTGCGCCGGCTGCGGCGCCGGCGGCGGCTGATGCTGGAGGGCCTGGCCGCGTTCCTCTGCCTGGCGGCGCTCGTGGCCTACCTCGGCACCGAGCGGCACGACTCGCCGCGCGAGGAGAACGCGATGCTGCCGGTGGCGCCGACCGGCCGGGTCGGGCTGCCGAGCGAGGGCGACGCCGCGGTCGCCACCCCCGGCCTGCGACCGCGGCAGCGGACGCCGTCGCCGAGCCCGTCACCGTCCACCGCGCCTCCGTCCACGGTGGCCCCACCGACCGTCGAGGTCAGCCGCGCCGAGGTGCCTGCCCTGGTCGACCTCACCGCTGTGGGCGCCGTCGACTGGGTCCAGTGGGGACTGCTCGGCGCCGACCGGACGGTCCGCAAGAAGGGCGGCTCCGGCGAGATCCGGGACGAGGGCGGCCGGGGCAAACGGGTGAGCTACCGCAACAACCCGGAGGAGTACGCCTGGCGGGACGGCGTCCCGGTGGCCTCGGACAGCGGCACCATGTCCGGGGTCTACGCCTGCGACCGGGGCAGCAGCTTCCGGCTGACGGTGGCCGGTAACGGCCAACCGCGCACCGTGCACCTCTACGCGGGGCTCTGGATGGCACGCGGCCGGCTCGACGTGCGGGTGACCGGTGGCCCGGTGAGCACGATCCGGATGGAGGACCCGCACACCGCGCTCACCGCCGACTTCACCCTCCGGTTCCGGGCGCCACGCGGCGCGAAGCTGCTGGTGAGCTGGACCGTGGAGGAGTCGCTCGGGCAGTGTGGCAACGTCAGTCTCCAGGCCGTGGCGCTGCGCTGACCGCACACGGGGCCGTCGCGCCGGGACAGTTTGTCCGTCGTGGGCCGGGCCGGGCGGCGTACCTTTCCGATGTCCCGTCCCACCATCCTTTGTGGAGGCTTGACCGATGAGCCGCCTCGCGCCCGTCGCCCCCGCCCGCCCTCCCGCCGACGGCGGCGTGTTGCGGGAGATTCCGCTGCCGCCCTACGTGACGGTCGAGGACGTCCAGTTCGCGGTGCGGGCGGTGGTGGTGCACGCGCCCCGGACCTGGTCCGGCGGGACGATCTGCCGCAACGACGCCAGCCCGTACCCGTGCCGGCTGCACCGCTGGGGGCGGCGGGTGCTCGCACTGCGCGGGCTGCCGCCCGCCGAGATCGACGCGCTGGTCGAGCGCGGCGACCCCACCGCCGAGCCGCACCCCTACCGCCCCGGCGCCTGAGCGTCGGTCCGCCGGTCTCAGGGGCGTGGAGTGACCACCCGTTCCGCCGCGCCACGCCCGCCCGCCCCCGGGCGCAGGACCAGCGGCGCGACCAGGGCGGCAAGCGCGCCACCGAGCAGCGGGAAGACGATGAACACCCAGAGCTGGCGCAGCGCGCTGCCGCCCTGGAACAGGGCCGGGCCGAACGACCGCGCCGGGTTGACCGAGGTGCCGTCCAGGGTGAGCCCGACCAGGTGTGCGGCGGCCAGGGCGAGACCGATCGGCACCCCGGCGAACGCGGCGTGTTCGCCGCGACCGGTCACCACCAGCACCACTAGGACGAACAGGAACGTCAGCACCGTCTCCAGCACGGCGGCGCCACCCAGGTTGATGTGCGCGCCGTACCCGTTGGTGCCGAGCGCGCCGGTCTGGTCGACCACGTCACCCCATCGGGTGAGGGCCCAGATCACGAACGCGGCCACCGTCGCGCCGGCGAACTGCGCGATCCAGTACGCCACCGCGCCCAGCGGGGAGATCTTCCCGGAGAGCAGCACGCCGAGCGTCACCGCCGGGTTGATGTGGCTGCCGGAGAGCGGTCCCATCGCGTAGACGAGCGCCAGCATGGTGAAGCCGAAGGCCAGGGCCACGACCACCACACCACCCTGGACCCGGGCGAAGACGGCGCTGCCCACGCCGAAGAAGATCAGCAGCAGCGAGCCGATGAACTCGGCGGCGTACCTGCGTGGGTCGTCCATGGCCCGAGCTTATGGACCGGCCGGCCGGCCGGTGGGAAAACGCCAGTTCACGTCGGCCGCGGCCGATCACGTCGCTCTATTTGACGGATCCACCGGCAGGGGGCACCGTGGGTGGTGAGGGGCCGGTCCGACCGCCCCGCTTCCGTGCGGCGAACGACGTTTCGTCCGCTTCTGCCGGTCGCGAGCCGACCGCGTGGGCCGAGTCGCCCGCGAATTCTCACCAGCCACGAGGAGTTCCGCCATGCTGACCATGACCGACAACGCCGTTCTGGTGATCCGTGACCTCGCCGCCCAGCAGGACCTGGCCGACGCGGGTGGGCTGCGTATCGCCGCCGACACCGACGCCGGCTCGCTCTCCATCGAGTTGGTGCCGCAGCCCGTGCAGGGCGACCAGGTGGTGGACACCGAGGGGGCGCGGATCTTCCTGGACTCCGACGCCGCCGAGCTGCTCAACGACACCTCCGTCGACGCGGTCGTCGACGACGAGGGCGTCGTCCAGTTCGGTTTCACCGAGCAGGACTGACTCAGCCGGCGCGGCGGGACTCCCCGCCGCGCTGCGGCCGGCCGGCACGCCCCCGCTCCAGGATGTCCTGGTCGGCCCGCCAGGAGCCGCTCGGCTCCCGGTCGGTCCGGGCCAGCGCGGCCAGCACGTACGCCAGGTGGTGCGACGTGCTCCAGGCGATCCAGGAGGACTCCGAACCCGCCCCGGCACCGCGCCGGGCCCGGCGCAGGACCTCGTGGTCGCCCCAGGAGAAGCCGGCGCCGGCCGCCGGCCAGTGCGGCGCGGCCACGAGCGTGCGGCACAGGTCGGCGAAGCGCTCGTCGCCCCGCCCGCCCCGCCGGCACCAACGGTAGATCCACCACGCCCCGCCCGCCGTCCAGCGCAGCGTCGGCAGCCGGTCGCCCGGGGCGTCCGCGCCGCGCGCCGCGCAACCCACGCCGTAGTCGCCGTACCCCAGCCGCAGATCGGCCAGGCGCTGCCAGAGCAGCCAGTCGTAGCGGTCCAGGCGAACCGGCTCGTCGGTCGGGAGTCGGGACAGCGCCGGCGGCATCCCGCCCGCCGCCACGGTCACCGAACGCCAGGCGTGCCGGCGGGCCCACTGGGCCGCGCGCCGCACCCGTGGCTCGGCAATCCGGACGTCGGCCAGGCAGCACACGTCACCCGCGTCCAGCAGCAGGTCACACTGCTCCGGCACCAACCCGGTCGACCGCCACACCCGCTCCACGGCCGTGGTGGCGGCATCCGGGCCGACCCGGTCCGGGCCGGTGCGCAGCCGGATCACCGCCCGCCCCGCCCAGGCCCGGGCCGCCGCCCCGTGGGCCGCCAGCCGCCGGTCACTCTCCGCGAGGCCGATCACCGGCACCACGGGTACGCCCCAGCGCACCGGATCGTGTTCCGGGGCGTCCGGCAGCGCCGACACGTCCACCGCGGGCACGACCCCGGCGGGCAGCCGCCCGAGTGCGTCGACCGTGCCCGGATCGTTCGCGAGGACGTCGACGACCGGTGCGAGCAGCGCGGCGACGGTGTCGTCGAGGTGGGTCAGAGCTTCCAACTCACCCCGCCGGCCGGACAGCACGGGACGGTAGACCGGGTCCGGCGGTCGGCCTTCGGGTGCGAGGACCATACTTCAATGTAGCGGTTCGATTGCTCTGCGTCACCAGCCGCTCGCGCGGACGGCGTGGATGACATTGACACGTCGAGTGTCGCGGTGGTGGCATGGTTGGGCGGGCACGGCCGGGCAGGACGGGCAACCACCACTCCTGAGCCGACCCGTGCCACGGGTCGGCCCGCCTGGAAGGCCAACCCATGACCCCGCAGTCCCGCCTCCGGTCCGCCGCGGCCCTGGCCGCCGCCGCGACCGCGTTGCTCGTCGCCGGTCAACTGCCCGCGCTCGCGGTCGACGACCCACCCGCGCCGGTGACCGGCAACGCCACCCACTTCGACGGACTCGGCTCCCCGTACGGCGGCTGCGGCCTGCCGCAGTCCGAACTGGACGCGCCGGACTTCGTCGCGCTCAACGTCTATGACATGCCCGGCGACTACACGTCCTATCCGGTCCGGCCGCTGCCGCCGGCGCAGGCGGACCGGATCGGGCTGTGGAACAACGGACTCAACTGCGGCCGGTTCGTCCAGGTGACCATCGGCGACCGCTGCACCGGCACCAACGACGGCGCGCCGGGGCAACCGTTCTGCCGCAACGGATCCTGGGTCGCCGACGGCTACAACGGGGCGACCCTGACCATGGTGGTTGCCGACTCCTGCGGCGACGGCAACGCCTGGTGCCGGGACGACCGCAACCACCTGGACCTGTCCACCGGCGCCCTGAACCGCTTCGCCCGCGACGGCGTCCCGGTCGGTGACCTCTATCCGAACCACTGGAACAACCGCCGGGTCTCCTGGTCGTTCGTGCCGGCGCCCGGCTACTCCGGCGACATCCGGATCGCGTTCCTGCGTGGCGCGCAACGCTACTGGCCGGCCATCGCGGTCTCCCACCTGGCCAACGGCATCCACGGGGTGGAGTACCTGTCCGGCGGCGTGTGGCGGGCCGCCACCATGAACAGCGACATGGGTCAGGCGTACGTGCTCGGCGCGGACGGCACCGACTTCCAGATCCGGGTGCGGGACGTCACCGGCGCGCTGATCAACGGCGGCCGGGTGTACCGGTTCTCGCTGCCGTCCTCGTGCGGCGGCACCTGCTCGGCCGCGTACACGCCGGTCGCCTACACCACGTCGGACGGCTCGACGGGGTCGCCGACCGCGTCGCCCAGCCCGACCGTGTCGCCCAGCCCGACCGTGTCGCCGAGCCCGACCATCTCGCCCAGCCCGACGGTTTCGCCGAGCCCGACGCCCACCGGCACGCCCCCGTCCGGTACGGGGTGCGCGGCGACCTGGACGGTCACCGGCGCGTGGGCGGGCGGTTTCCAGGCCGAGGTGACCGTGCGCAACACCGGCACGTCCGCCGCCACCGGATGGAGCAGTGAGGTCGTCTTCGCCGGCGGGCAGCGGTTGGTGAACGCGTGGAACGCCGCCGCGACCCAGACCGGCGCGCGGGTGACCGCCACGAACGCGGCCTGGAACGGCGCCCTACCGGCCGGCGGTTCCACCAGTTGGGGCCTGGTCGCCTCCGGCGACAACCAGGCGCCGTCCGAGCTGCGGTGCACGCTGCGGTGAGAACGGCAGGGCCGGGTACGGAGATCGCTCCGCGCCCGGCCCCCGGCCCTCCGGCCCCCGATCGTCACGTCAGTCGTCGTCGCGATCGTCGCCGTGATCGTGGCCGTGGTCGTCGCTCCGGTCGTCCGTGCCCCGGTCGTCGCGTCCGCTGTGGTCGTCGCGTCCGCCCCGGTCGTCGGCGTCGGGCCGTAGCCGCTCGGCCGCCAGGACCGCGCCGGTGCCCCGGTCGACCTTGACCTCGTGCCGCCATCCGTCCCGGACGACCTTCACGCTCCACGCCGGACGGCCGTGCTCGGTCTCCGCCTCGATCTCGGTGACCCGGCCGCCGCCGGTACGGGCCAGCGCCACCTCGGCGGCCCGCTGCCGGCTCACCGCGCGGCCGGCCGCCGGGGCGGTGCCCGTGCCGTCGTCGTCCCGGCCCTGCCGGGCCGGGTTGTCCTCACCGCTCGTGGCGGCCGGGGCCGACCCGTCGTCGGCCGTCGCCGCACGGGCCGGATTGTCGTCGCCTCCGTTCGTCGACCGGGCCGGATCGTCCTCGGCCCCGTTCGCCGACCGAGCCGGGTTGTCGTCGCCGGGCGCCGTTCCGGCCGAATCGTCGTCACCGACCCGGGCCGGGTCGTCCGCCACCGTCACGGCGGCCGGTGTGGAACGCCCGCTCGACCGGTCCGCCGCGGTCACGCCGAGCGCCACGCCGGTCACCGCCAGCACGGCGACCCCACCGGCCGCCGCGAGCACCAGGGAAGTGCGTCGCATGGTCACCACCTTTCCTCGATTCCTGCCGTCGACGATGCGCGCCGGGCGGTGAGCGTCGCGCTAGCCGAAAGACAAGGCGGGGTTAAGGGCTGCCGGCGGCGGACCGGAGGACACCCCTTCGCGAGGTCGATCATCCACTCCCCGACCGCTGGAGATCTGACCGGTAAACTGACCCAGCTTGCACCCGTTTGGCCGTCTTGATGCCCGCGGTGCTCGGGAGACGTCGGTCGGCCGGACGCCAGTTCGGTGAAGTGGGGGTATCCGACCACCGGCGATGCCACCACTTCACCGAACTGGTGTTGATCATGGCCGAAACGACCGCCGGCCGCCCTTGCGCGCACGAGACCCGGCCGGAGAGCAGACCACCGTGCGGCCGGTTGCCCGTTTTCACGCCTGCGCGGCGTCCCGAAGAGACCAGGTGACTTGGTATGAAAACGCCCCTAGAAGGGCCATTCCGCACCAAGATCTCACCGATCCCGGAAGCACGACGCGCTCCGTCACTCGATAACCGCCCCCGCCCCCAACCTGCGTGATCATGAAGTTAGCGGCGCCTAGGGAGAGCTTGAGTTCAAGAGGCGGGGGAGCGGGAACGAGTCAGCCGCAGCGCGACACGGCGGGACGGTCAGTGCGGACGCGCGACGTCCAGCCGGAGCACCACCCGGGCCCCGCCGCCCGCGTTCGTCGACAGCTCCAGCCGGCCGCCGCCCGCACGGGCGGCCCGCTCGGCGATGTCCAGGCCGAGCCCGGTCGACCCGGCCCGGCTGGCCCCCCGCCGCACCGGGCCGGGCGGCAGCCCCGGGCCGCGGTCGGCCACGGTCAGCGCCGCCTCGTCATCCTCCGCCGCGAGCCGCACCGTGAACGGGGTGCCGTCGGGCGTGTGGGCGAACACGTTGCCCAGCAGCGCGTCCACGGCGGCGGCCAGCTCGTCACCGCCCAGCCGCACCGGCAGCGGGCCGGGAGCGAGGTCGAGCGTCACGACCCGGCCGGTGTCCTCCGCGAGCACCGACCAGAACGTCACCCGTTCGCCGACCACGGCCGCCGCGTCGCAGCTGCCCCCGGCCACCGCCGTGCTGCGCCACCGGGCCTGCCGGATCACGCCGGTCACGGCCCGTTCCAGGCCGTCGACCGCGGCGGTCAGGCGGGCGGCGTCGTCGCGGTCCCGCAACGACTCGGCCTCCAGCCGCAACGCTGTCAACGGGGTACGCAAGCGGTGCGACAGGTCGGCCACCTGCTCGCGTTCCTCGCGCAGCAGCACCTGGATCCGTTCGGCGAGGTGGTTCAACGCGCCGGCGACCTCCCGCAGCTCGGCCGGCCCGGCCGGTTCGACGCGGGCGTCGAGTTCGGCGTTCGCGAGCCGGTGGGAGACGGCGGACAGCGCCGAGATCGGCCGGACCAGGGTGCCGGCCAGCCGGTCGGCGACCACGAGGCCGACAAGCACGAGCAACGCGCCGAGCAGCGCCAGGACCAGCCAGGCGCGGGTCACGCCGGCGGTCAGCTCGGCCGGGGGGACGACGGTACGAATGACGCCGGTCCCCTCCGGGCGACCCTGCACCGCGACGACCACCTCCCGCCCGGCGTCGGACTCGACGGTCAGGCTCTGCCCCCGGGCGGCCAGCGCGACCGCCGGGGTGCGCGGCGCCCGCGCGCCGAGCACGGTTCCGTCGGCGAGGTAGACGCTCACCTCACGGCCGGTGTCGGTGGCGAGCTGGTCCACGGTCAGCCCGACGGTCTCCGGTGCGGCCGTGCCGACGACCGCGACCAGGCGCTGCACGTCGGCGGTGGCCCGGGCGGTCGCGCGGTCCGCGGCGACGGTACGCACCAGCACCGCGAGCGGCACCAGGAACGCGATCATGACGAGCACCCCGACGGCCGCGACCAGGAGGGTCAACCGGCCCCTCACCCGTCGCGCCCCGGCACGTCCAGCCGCACCCCGACGCCGCGCACCGTGTGCAGGTAGCGCGGCGCCTGGGCGCTCTCGCCGAGCTTGCGGCGCAACCAGGACAGGTGTACGTCGACGGTCTTGTCGGCGCCGCCGTACGGGATCCGCCAGACCTCGGTGAGCAACTCCCGTTTGGTGACGACCTGCCCGGGCCGGCCGGCCAGATGATGCAACAGGTCGAACTCGCGGGGGGTCAGCTCCACCGGCGCGCCGTCGAGCGTGACCTGGCGTGCGCGCCTGTCGATCCGCAGCCCGCCGACCACGAGCGCGGTCTCGGTCGCGCCGCCACTCGCGGCGCGTCGCAGCACCGCGCGGACCCGCGCGTCCAGTTGGGCGGCGGTGAACGGCTTCACCAGGTAGTCGTCGGCGCCCGCGTCGAGCAGGCGGACGATCTCGACCTCGTCGTCGCGGGCGGTCGCCACCACGACCGGCACCGCGCTTACCGCGCGCAACATCCGCAGCAACTCGCCGCCGTCCAGATCGGGCAGGCCGAGGTCGAGCACGACCAGGTCGGGCCGGTCGTCGAGGGCGTCGCGCAGCCCGTCCAGGGCGGTCGACGCCGCCGCGACGGCGTGCCCGAACTCGCGTAGGGCGCGCAGCAGCGGGGTGCGGATGGTCAGGTCGTCCTCGATGAGCAGCAGGCGCGCCACGCAGGCAGAGTAGCCCTCGCCGGGGACGCCGCCGAGGCTCCTTAACCGGACCTTAGCCTCGCCCGGAGACCCGCCCAACCCGGTCGCGGGGCACACTCGGGGCATGGACCGCCGTACCCTCCTCGCCGTCACGGGCTGGTTGGCCACCACCGTCGCCGCCACGCTCGTCGGGTTGGCCGCCGTCGACCTGGTGGGCGCGGGCATCACCGGTACGGCCGGTGGGGTACGCACCGAGCGGGACGTGGCGCGGGCGCTCGCCGTACCCGATCCGGGTGTGCCGAGCCCGACCGGTGCGAACCCGGCGGCGACGACGGCCGGCCCGCGGTCGGGCGCGCCGGCCGCGACCGGCGCGCGGCGGGACTTCGTGACGCCCGGCGGCAGTGTGCTCGCCGAGTGCGTGCCCGGCGGGGTCCGCGTGGTGACCTGGTCCCCGGCGCCCGGATATCGGACGAAGGACGCCGAGGCGGGGCCGGACGATCACGTCGAGGTGCGCTTCGTGGGCGGCGGTCAGGAGTACGAGCTTCGGCTGCGGTGCCGCGGCCAGGTGCCGACCCGAGACTCGGACGACTGACGTTTTCGCAGCTCACAGCCGTTGACTGTCCTTGATCGGACAGTGCTGTCAGTGGTTGGTGGGTGGTGCGCCGGCATAGCTTCGGAAGCAGGAGAGTGATCGGCGCTGATCGCCTGGCGCACCACGGACGCCTTCCGCCGGCGTCCGGTGGGAGAGGGGACCACGATGTCCAGCCCCAGATCGAGGAGGGGAGCGACCGGCCAGCCCACCCCGAGCGTGCCGGAGGTCGCACGGGTCGACACCGAGATCAACTCGAACGGGGCGGCCGGACTGCCGGCGACCGCCCGCGTCCTGTTCGCCGTGGTCGACGCGAACGGCACGCTGGTCCGCGGCCTCGGCGCCACGTCGGCCACCCGGCTCGCCGCCGGGATGTACCAGGTCGCCTTCGACCAGGACGTCGCCCGGGCGGCGTACGTCGGCACGGTGGGTCCGGCCACCGGCGGCGGGCTCGCCCAGCAGGGTGTGCTCACGGTGGCGCCCCGGGCCGGCATCGCCAACGCGGTCTTCGTCGAGACGCACGCGGCCAGCGGGCACGCGGACCGCCCGTTCCACCTGGCCGTGCTCGCCTGACCCGGCACAACGAGCGCACGGCGCCGCACGACCGTCAGGTCGTAGCGTCGCCGCGCTCTGGCCGTCTCCCACCGTCGCAGCCGTACGGCGGTACGTCAGCGGGGACCTGGCTCGACCGGCCCAACCCGCGCCGGTCTTGTCGACGGCAGTTGCCCGTCCGGAGCGGATCCAAACCTGGCCGGCGTGGGGAATTCCGCCATCCGTCACTCCCGGCGTGGCGGGCACGCGAACGGGGTATGACCGGGCCATGGAGCATTTCACGATCGCGACCGTCGCCGAGAAGAGTCCCGACTTCCGCCGCGTGCTCTGGACCGGGGAGCACACGCAGCTGGTCATCATGACCATCCCGCCGGGCGGCGAGATCGGCGAGGAGGTGCACGAGGGCATCGACCAGATCCTCACCTTCGTCAGCGGCACCGGCGAGGCGCGGGTGGCCGGGGAGAAGCAGGAGGTCGTCGCCGGCGACCTGGTGGTCGTGCCGTCCGGCACGAAGCACAACTTCGTCAACACCGGGCCGAACCCGCTGGTGCTCTACACCGTGTACGGGCCGCCGGAGCACGCCGACGGCGCGGTGCACCGGACGAAGGAGGAGGCGGACGCCGCCGAGGAAGCGGGCAAGGACGAGCCGCCGACGTCCTGACGCGCTCGTGCGCGCTCGTGTTTTCTCGTGTTAAGAAGGGGCCCCTCCTCTACCGAAAGTGTTAAGAAGGGGCCCCTCCTTACACCCGGCGCCGGTGTTGAGGACGACGACGCGCTCGCCGGGGCGGATCCAGCCGCCGGCGCGCAGGTGCCGGGCGGCGGTCAGGCAGGCCGCGCCCTCCGGACACAGCAGCAGCCCCTCCCGGGCGGCGAAGTCGCGCAGGTCGGTGAGGATCTCCGCGTCGTCCACCGCGATCGCGGTGCCGGCGCTGTCCCGGAGCGCGCTCAGGACCAGCTCGTCGCCGAGCGGAGCGGGCACGGTGATGCCGAACGCGACGGTCTTCGCGTCCGCCCACGGGGTGGCCCGCGCCTCGCCGGCCGCGAACGCGCGCACGATCGGCGCGCAGCCGGTGGACTGCACCGCCACCAGCCGGGGCAGCCGGTCGGAGACCCAACCCAGCTCGCGCAGCTCGTGCAGCGCCTTGTGGATGCCGATCAGCCCGACACCGCCACCGGTCGGATAGATGATGACGTCGGGCACCTGCCAGCCGAGCTGCTCGACGATCTCGTACCCCATGGTCTTCTTGCCTTCGAGCCGGTACGGCTCGCGTAGTGTGCCGGCGTCGAAGATCCGTCCGTTCGACCCGGCGATCAGCCCGGCGATCTCCCGGCCGGCGTCGTTGATCAGGCCGTCGACCAGCCGCAGGTCGGCCCCGGCGGCGACGCACTCCTGCCGGCAGATGGTGGGCGCGGCCAACGGCATGGCGATGGTCGCGCCGATGCCGGCCCGGGCCGCGTACGTCGCCCAGGCCGCCCCGGCGTTGCCGTTGGTCGGCATGGCGATCCGCTCGACGCCCAGCTCCCGGGCCCGGCTCACGCCGACCGCCGCGCCCCGGGCCTTGAACGACCCGGTCGGCATCAGCCCCTCGTCCTTGACGATCAGCTCGTCGACCCCGATCTCGTGGCCGTACGCCGGGGCGTGCCACAGCGGCGTCCAGCCCTCGCCGAGCGTGGTGACGAACCGGGGATCCGCCACCGGCAGCAGCTCCCGGTAGCGCCACAGGTCGGCCGGGCGGAGCCCGAACTGCTCCGGGGCCACCGTGGCGGCGACCGTGGCCAGGTCGTAGCGGGCCAGCAGCGGGGAGCCGCACCCGCACAGGTTCTGCAACTTGTCGGCGGGGTGTTCCAGGCCGCAGCGCGGGCACTCCAGGTGCGTCAGGTGCACGATGGTCCTCAGCTCGCGTCGATGCTCAGCCAGTGCCGGCTGCGCCGGCCCGGCTCGTAGGGGGAGTCGAGGCGCTTCGCCACCACTCCCGGGAGCTTCTGCTCACGGGCGGCCCGCAGGGCGTCCGCGCCGACTCCCGGGAACCACGGCGGAGTCTGCCAGTGCGGGCCGGCGAGCGCCAGCGAGTCGAGCAGCTCGCGGCGCTGCGCGTACGGCACGTCCAGGCTGGTCACGCCCTCCAGCCAGAGCAGGTCGACGGCGAGGAACTGGCCGTCCCGCTTGCTGGGCGGCTTGACCCGCCCGGCCGGGTCGATGCGCACCAGCACGCCGTCGAGCACCACCTCGGTGGGCGCCAGCTCCTCGGCCATGGCCCGCAACCAGGGGTACGCCCCGGTGATCTCCGCGTCGTCGCCGTCGAGCAGCCGCAGTCGGCCGCCGGAGACGTACGCCATCGCCCGCACGCCCGCCCAGCGCGGCTCGTACCCCCAGGCGTCGGCGTCGCGCGGCAGCCGCCGGCCCTCGGCGGGTCGCATCGGGCGGACCAGCTCGGGCATCGGTGTCCAGCCCGCCGGCGCCGGGTCGGTGCGCCGGACCATCCAGTCCCGGCCCCGGCCGCCGGTGGCGAACAGGACGTACCGGCCCTTCGTGCGCCGCCCGTCCAGCACCACGACCACCTCGTCGTCACGCCACTTCTCCGCGCGGTAGGTGCCGGTGTCGTGCACCGTCATCCGCCCGCCGCCGTACTCCCCGGCGGGGATCTCGCCGTGGAACGTCAGGTATTCCATCGGGTGGTCCTCGGTGTGGACGGCGAGGTGGTTACGGCCCGGGTCGCGGGGCAGGCCGCGCGGCACCGCCCAGGAGGCCAGCACGCCGTCGTGCTCCAGCCGCAGGTCCCAGTGCAGGCTGCGGGCGTGGTGCTGCTGGATGACGAAGCGGGGGGCGCGCCGCGCGGCCCGCTTCCGGGCCGGGGCCCGTTCGGGCACCGGTTCCGGGGTACGCGCGGCGTCCCGCTTGCGCCGGTAGTCCGCCAGCCGGTCCGCCATCCCCGCATTCTCCGTCAGACCCGGCCCGCCCGCCGGAATGCCGGCGACGATCACGGGTAGAACGGTCGGCATGGACCTCGACCAACCCACCCTCCCGCTCCCGGGCGACGTCCGGATCCCGCTGCTCGGTTTCGGCACCTGGCGGGCCACCGGCGAGGACGGTTACCAGGCCGTGCTCGCCGCGCTGGACGCCGGTTACCGGCACCTGGACACCGCCACGATGTACGGCAACGAGAAGGAGGTCGGGCGCGCGGTCGCGGAGAGCGGGCTGCGCCGGGAGGACCTCTTCATCACCACGAAGCTGCCGCCGGACCGGGTGGGCCGGGAGCGGGAGACCATCGAGTCGAGCCTCGCCGCGCTGGGTGTCGAGTATGTCGACCTGTGGCTGGTGCACTGGCCGCCGTCGGCGCCGGGGGACAGCATCCCGCTGTGGCGGGAGATGCTCGCCGCCCGCGACGAGAACCTGGCCCGCGCCGTCGGGGTGAGCAACTACTCGATCGCGCAGCTCGACGAGCTGATCCAGGCCACCGAGGAGACGCCCGCGGTCAACCAGATCCGCTGGAGCCCGTCGCAGTACGACAGGGGGACGCACGTCGCCCACCGGGACCGGGGGGTGACGCTTGAGGGCTACAGCCCGCTCGCGACGAGCGACCTGTCCGACCCGGTGCTGGTGCGCATCGCCCAGGCGCACGACGTCTCGCCGGCCCAGGTGGTGCTGCGCTGGCACATCGACCACGAGATCGTGGTCATCCCGAAGTCGGTCACGCCGGAGCGGATCCGGGCCAACGCCGACGTGTTCGGGTTCTCGCTGACCGCCGAGGAGATGCGCGACATCGACGCCCTCGCCGGCTGAGCCGGCACATGGTGCGGGGCGCGGTCCGCACGGACCGCGCCCCGCACGTCCCGGTGTCAGCCCCGGGCGCAGGTGGTGCCGTTGAGGGTGAAGCTGCTCGGCGACGAGTAGCTGCCGTTCAGGTTCCCCTGGTAGCCGAAGCTGGTCGACGCGCCGGGGGACAGCGTGCCGTTGTAGTTGAGGTTCCGCGCGGTCACCGCCGAGCCGCTCTGCGTCACGGTGGCGTTCCACGAGCTGGTGATCGTCTGCCCGGAGGGCAGGTTGTAATTCATCGTCCAGCCGTTGATGGTGCTGTTGCCGGTGTTCTTGACCGTCACGTCGGCGGTGAAGCCGCTGTTCCACGTGTTGGCCTTGTAGGTCACGGTGCAGGCGGCGTTGCCCGACGGCGGCGGCGTGGTCGGCCCGTTGGTGGGCGGCGGGTTGTTGCCACCGAGGTTGACGCTCTGCGAGAACGAGGTGACCGCCAGCCCGACGCCGCCCTGCCACGGCTCGAAGCCGGCCTGGACGCTGGTCAGGTACCAGTCGTTGGTGATCGCGCCCCGGTTGCGGGTGTCGTTGATGAACGCCATCGCGTCGAAGCTGTAGCTGGAGACGGCGGACGACGACACGTACGAGATGACGTTGTTGGAGCCGTTGCTGCCCCGCCAGACCTCCCAGTTCCGGCCGGCGATGTTGGTGTTGCCGACGGGGGAGCCGATGGGCTGGATCGAGCCCTGCCGGTTGAGCCAGATCATGATCTCCATCTGGTTCACGCCGTCCTTCTTGGGCGACGGGTCGAGCCAGATGTCGTACGCGGCGTCGTAGGTCGCGCCGCCGACGTAGTTGAAGCTGATGCTGCTCGGCGCGCTGCTGATGTTCTTGACCTGGGCCGGCAGGTTCGTGCCGGGGGAGCAGTTGGTGTAGTGGCAGCCGAAGAAGATCGACGGGTAGGAGACCGGCGCTCCGTTGGTCGGCGCGGAGCCGTCCGCCCGGGTGATGGAGAAGCCGGACGAGGTGACGTTGATGCACTGCTGGGCGCTGGTGCCCCAGCGGTTGTTCTGGACCACGTACCGGCCGCCGACCGTGGTCGAGCCGTACTGCTCGCAGATCTGGGTGTCGGCGGAGGCGCTGCCGCCGAGGGCGACGGCGACGACGGTGCCGGCGACCAGAAGACCGGCCGCGGCGAGGGCCCTGAGTGGACGCTGCATGATGCTCCTTGGGTCGGCGCGAGGGGCGCCGGTCGGTCGGTGGGATACGTGCGGGAGCGCTCCCATGGACCAGCATAGATTTACATGTTTGAAACTCTGCCGCAAATGAACCGGTTAAGATGAGCGTTTTACGCGACACGAACGGGCGGGCGAACCAGGGCCGACCGGCACTTCCGCCGCCCGGTTGCGGCGAGTAGTGTCTTGCCTCCGACGCGTTCCGACCCCCCTCCGGAGGCGTACCCCACGATGGGTGGTTCTCCCCTGCGCATCCTCGTCGTCGGCGCCGGCATCGCGGGCCTCGCCGTGGCCCGGGCGCTGCGCCTGGCGGGGTTCCGACCGGACGTCACCGAGCGGCTGCCCCCCACCGAACGCGTCGACACCGGTCTCTACCTTCCCGGCAACGCGGCCCGCGCGATGCGCCGGCTCGACCTGGACGGTCCGCTGCGACCGCTCGGGCAGGTGATCCACCGGCAGCGCTTCCTCGACGCCGACGGGGCGCCGCTGTGCGAGGTGGACCTCGACGCGCTCTGGGCCGGGGTGGGCGAATGCCGGGCCCTGCCCCGCGCCGAACTGCACCGGGTGCTGCTCACCGGCGCCGGCGGGGCCGTCCGGCACGGCGCCGAGGTGAGCACCGTCGAACCGCTGCCCGGCGGCGTCGCGGTCGGCTTCACCGACGGCACCGGCGGGGAGTACGACCTGGTCGTCGGCGCCGACGGGCCGCGCTCCACGGTGCGCGCCCTGGCCGCCCTCGGCGGGCCACCCCGTCCCGCCGGGCAGGTGATCTACCGCGCCGTGGTATGCGGCGGCCCACCGGTCGCCGACTGGACCGCGCTGCTCGGCCAGCGGGCCGGCTTCCTGACGGTGCCGCTCGGCGCCGGCCGGCTCTACTGCTATGCCGACGAGGCCGGCGCCACGGTGCCGGCAGACCCGCGGGCCCGGATGCACGAGCTGTTCGACGGCTACGGCGGGCCGGTGCCCGAGGTGCTCGCCGCGCTGGAGACGGTGCACGCGGAGCGCACCGAGGAGGTCGAGCTGGGGCGCTGGTTCCATGGACGGGTGCTGCTCGTCGGTGACGCCGCTCACGCCACCGCGCCTACCCTCTCGCAGGGGGCGGCGATGGCGTTGGAGGACGCCGTCGTGCTCGCCGAGTCGCTCAAGGCGGCCGGCAGCGTCGAGGCCGCGCTGATCGCGTACGAGAGTCGCCGTCGGCCGCGTACCCGCTGGGTGCGGGACCGGACCCGGGACCGCAACCGCACCCGCGACGTGCCGCCGGCGCTGCGCGACCCGTTGCTGCGCGGACGCGGCGGGCGGATCTTCGGGGAGCACTACCGGCTCCTCACCGGCCCGCTGTAAGAGACCGGAGATCGTAGCCGCCCACCCCCGACGGCGGGGTCACCTACCGGGGACTATCCTCCTTGCGGATGACGGCTGCGCCGATGACCAGCGCGCCGAGCGGGACAACCCAGAACCGGAGGCCACTCGTGACCACCGTCGCACCCAAGCCGGTCGTGACCCGGCCCTGGCCGGTCCGCGAGCCGGTCAAGGGGTCGGCCATCGCGCGGCTGCTGCGCACCACGGACGCGAAGCAGATCGGGATCATGTACATGGTCACCGCGTTCGCGTTCTTCATGATCGGTGGCCTGATGGCCCTGATCATGCGTGCCGAGTTGGCGCGGCCGGGGCTGCAGTTCCTGTCGCCCGAGCAGTACAACCAGCTCTTCACCATGCACGGCACGATCATGCTGCTGTTCTTCGCGACGCCCATCGTGTTCGCCTTCGCGAACTACGTGGTGCCGCTCCAGATCGGCGCGCCCGACGTGTCGTTCCCCCGGCTCAACGCGTTCGCCTACTGGCTCTACCTCTTCGGTGGCACGCTGGCCGTGGCCGGCTTCGTCAGCCCCGGTGGCGCGGCCGACTTCGGTTGGACGGCCTACACGCCGCTGAGCACCGCCGAGCACTCGCCCGGCGTCGGCGCCAACATGTGGGTGGTCGGCCTGGCCATCTCCGGTCTGGGCACCATCCTCGGCGCGGTCAACCTGATCACCACGATCCTGACCCTGCGCGCCCCCGGCATGACCATGTTCCGGATGCCGATCTTCACCTGGAACATGCTCGTCACCAGCCTGCTGGCGATCCTGGTCTTCCCGCTGCTGGCCGCCGCGCTGTTCGCGCTCGCCGCGGACCGGATCATCGGCGCGCACGTGTACGACCCGGCCACCGGTGGGCCGATGCTGTGGCAGCACCTGTTCTGGTTCTTCGGGCACCCCGAGGTCTACATCGTCGCGCTGCCGTTCTTCGGCATCATCACCGAGATCATCCCGGTCTTCTCCCGCAAGCCGATCTTCGGCTACAAGGGCCTGGTCGCCGCCACCGTCGCCATCGCCGCGCTGTCGATGAGCGTCTGGGCGCACCACATGTTCGCCACCGGCCAGGTGCTGCTGCCGTTCTTCAGCTTCCTGAGCTACCTGATCGCCGTGCCCACCGGCATGAAGTTCTTCAACTGGATCGGCACCATGTGGCGGGGCCAGATCACCTTCGAGACGCCGATGCTGTTCGCCATCGGCTTCCTGGTGACCTTCCTCTTCGGTGGCCTGACCGGGGTGCTGCTGGCCAGCCCGCCGATCGACTTCCACCTGCACGACTCCTACTTCGTGGTGGCGCACTTCCACTACGTGCTGTTCGGCACCATCGTGTTCGCCGTCTTCGCCGGCATCTACTTCTGGTTCCCGAAGATGACCGGCCGGATGCTCGACGAGCGGCTCGGCAAGGTCCACTTCTGGCTGACCATGATCGGCTTCCACACCACGTTCCTGGTGCAGCACTGGCTCGGCGCCGAGGGCATGCCCCGCCGCTACGCCGACTACCAGGCCGACGACGGCTTCACCACGCTGAACATGGTCTCCACCATCGGCGCGTTCATCACCGGCATCTCGACCCTGCCGTTCATCTGGAACTGCTGGAAGTCGTACAAGACCGGCCCGGTGGTCGAGGTCGACGACCCCTGGGGCCACGGCAACTCGCTCGAGTGGGCCACGAGCTGCCCGCCGCCGCTGCGCAACTTCGACCGGATGCCGCGGATCCGCTCCGAGCGGCCGGCCTTCGACCTGAAGTTCCCCGAGCTGGCCGCCGGGCACAGCGTGGCCGGCCCGCCCGAGGGTGGTGCCAAGCCGCTGAGCAGCGAGGTCAATGGTGGCGCCAGCTACCAGGAGGACACCGCGGGCAACCGCGACCAGCGCTGACACCGCTCCGCCCCGAACGACGCGACGGGCGCCGCACCCCTTCCGGGTCGCGGCGCCCGTCGCGTTCTCCCCCGCGGGAGGTAGTGCTTGATCGAACCCGTTCCGCCGAGGTGGTGGGGTCGAGCGGTGGGGGATACCGCCACCTCGCCGAAGTGGAGTCGATCATGGTGCAGCAGCGGCGTCTGTTTCCGGTCGGACCTCGGGCGGTCGCAGATCTTGGACTTGGGGCACTTCCGATACCACCCCGAAACCGGCATATCCTGGCACCATAAGTCCAAGATCGAAGAAGTGGCCGACCCGTACCCGCCCGACTTCCCGGCGGCAACCGCGCGCGGTCAGGAAGGTGGGGCGTGGGTGGTGAGGAACTGGGCCAGGCGGTCGCGTAGGTCGACGTCGCCGCCCGCCTCCGGGACGACCAGGTTCACCCCGTGCGCGGCGGTGGGCGCCAGCACGAGTTGCCGGACGGTGGTGGGCGGAGTGGCGTCGTAGAGCCGTCGGGTCGACTCCGCGAAGCTCGTCTCCAACTCCCCGACCCCGTAGAAGACCGGCGAGGTGATCTTCGGGACGGCCGCGAGGGCGTCGGCGTCGCCGTAGCCGGCGGGCGGGGAGAGCGCGACGACGGCGACCGGCGTGGGGTCGAGGGTCGGCGCGGCGGCCAGCACCGCGCTGCCGCCCATCGACCCGCCCGCCAACACGACCCGGCTGGCACCGTCCGCCCGCAGCGCGTCGGCTGCCGCGGTGACCTGCTGGGCCAGCGACACCCCGTGCGCCCGCGAGCCCTCGGAACCGGCGAAGTCGAAGGCGAGCACCCGGTAGCCCCGGTCGGCCAACTCCCGCCCGTACGGCAGCCACTGGCACACGTCACCCGCGGCCATGTGCGCCAGCACCACGCCGGTGGGGCCGGAGCCGAGGAGGACACCGCCCAGCTCGGCCTGGATCTCGTCGCCGAACACCACCTGTCTGCCGCTGCCGGCCAACGCGGGACAGCCGACGCCGACGCCGAGCCCGGTCGGCTCGGGTGCCGGTGTGGCCTCGGCGCAGGCGGCCGACGCCGTGACCAGGGCGAGTGCGACCAGGCGGGACACGATGCGCTGCACGGCGAGTCCTCCCGAAGGGGCGTCTTGGGAACGCTCCCATCGTCACCCGCACTCCCCACCCAGCGTGGCCCCACCCCCGCACACCGTGTCGAACCTGTGACCAGCGGATGCTGCCGGTCGGTGGAGCGGCTCAGGGGGTGACGGACGCCAGGTCGGGTTCGGAGGTCGCCGCGGACCGGGCGCGGCGGTGGCGCAGCTCGACCGGCAGGACCGCCAGGGCCACCAGGACGCCAATCGCGCCGGTCACCGCGAAGCCCCAGGCCGGCGCGGACGCGTCGATCACCGCGCCGGCGAGCGGCGCGCCCAGGGCGATGCCGACGGTGACGGCGGAACCGTGCAGACCCATGGCCATGCCCCGGACGCCGGCCGGGACCAGCCGGCTCACCGCGTCCGCGGTGGAGGCGATGGTGGGTGCGCAGAGCGCACCGGTCGGGATCAGCGCGAGGCAGAGCAGCCACCAGTGCGACCCGCCCAGGCCCACCGGGATCGTGGTGAGGCTGAGCGCCGCCATCAGCGCCAGCGGCGGGAACGAGCGACTGACCGCGCCGTAGGCGAAGCCGCCGACCAGGGAGGCGACCGCCCAGGCGGCCAGCACCGCGCCGGTCCAGCCGACCTCACCGCCGGCGCGGAGCACCGCCACCACGGCCACGTCGGTGCCGCCCAGCACCAGGGTGGCGGCCAGGCTGACCGCCAGCACGGCGAGCAGGCGCGGGGTGAGCCACTCCCGGCGGGGCACCGGGCGTTGCGGCCCGGCCGGCTCGTCGGCCGCCCGGGTCGGCGGATCCAGCAGCCAGAAGCAGACGCCGGAGGCGACGATCCCGGCACCCACCGCCCAGAGCGTGAGGCGCGGTGTGACGGCGGTGGCCAGGGCCACCGCGAGGGCCGGGCCGACCATGAACGACAGCTCCACCGACATGGAGTCCAGCGCGTACGCCGGACGGCGTTGCTCCACCGGGACCAGCGCGGCGATCGACTGGCGGACCAACGAGAAGACCGGCAGGGCGAGCAGCCCGGCCAGGAACGCGGTGGGCAGCAGCACCGGGTAGGACAGGGTGGGTGCGGCAGCCCAGAACACGGCCTCGGCGACCGTGGTGAGCAGCAGCACCGGCCGCAGCCCCCGGCGGTCGACCAGCCGGCCCAGCAGCGGGGCGCCGAGCGCGGCGCCGACGGTCGCGGCGGCGCCGACCAGGCCGGCGGCGCCGTAGCCCCGCCCCAGGTCGAGCACCACGTAGAAGGTGAGCGTCACCCCGACCGCGGTCAGCGGGATGCGGGCCAGCACCGACACCAGCAGCAGCGACCGCAGGCCGGGCAGGGCGAGCGCCTCCCGGTAGGGCTTCATGTTCACGACGGCCGTACCTCCCGCGCCATCCTGGGCGTCGGGTACGACAGTGGCAAGTGATTACCCGGTCAAGCGGTCCTGATCACAGGCTCACCCACCATGGTCACCCCGGCGCCGTCGAGCGCGCGCAGCGCCACGTCGAGCGTCTCCGGCGCGACGGCGGCGGTCAGGTCCAGCAGCACGGTGGTGCGGAAACCCTCCCGCGCGGCGTCCAGCGCGGTCGCGCGGACGCAGTGGTCGGTGGCGATGCCGACCACGTCGACCCGGTCCACGTCGTGGCGGCGCAGCCAGTCGGCCAGGCCCTCGCCGTCGGGCGCGTGCCCCTCGAAGCCCGAGTACGCCGCCGCGTGCTCGCCCTTGTGGAAGACCGCCTCCACCCGGCCGGTCTCCAGCTCGGGGTGGAACTCGGAGCCGGACGTGCCGACCACGCAGTGCCGGGGCCACGAGTCGACGAAGTCCGGCGGGTCGCCGAAGTGCGCGCCCGGGTCGATGTGGTAGTCCTTCGTCGCGACCACGTGGTCCCACCGGCCCGGGTCGGCGGCGAGCAGCCGGGAGATGTCGCCGGCCACCCCGGCCCCGCCGCCGACCGCGAGGGAGCCGCCCTCGCAGAAGTCGTTCTGCACGTCCACGATGATCAGGGCGTTAGCCATCTGGTCGATCCTTCCTCAGGTCGCGGGTACGACGGTCAGCGGCACGGCGGGGTCGCCGCCGGAGAGCTTGAGCCCCTCCCACGGGATGGAGATCAGGCACTGCCGCAGGTGCTCCCGGGACTCGTCCAGGGTGGGCAGCGGCACCGGTTCGCCGGACACCACGTACGAGTGTTGGAGCAGCCGGTCGTTGGGCTGCCGGTCGGGCACCCCCTGCGGGACGACGACCTCCTCGGTGGCGGTGCCGGTCGGCTTGTGCCGGCGGACGGCCACCTTCCGGCCGCCGATGGTGGCCTTGTGCTCGGAGCGCTTGACCACCGGCCGCCCCTCCACCTCGACCAGCTTGTAGACCAGCCCGGCGGTGGGCGCGCCGGAGCCGGTCACCACCGCGGTGCCGGCGCCGTACATGTCGACCGGCTCGGCGGCGAGTGCGGCGATCGCGTACTCGTCCAGGTCACCCGAGACGATGATCTTGGTTTCGGTGGCGCCGAGCGAGTCGAGCAGCTCGCGGGACTGCTGGGCGATCACCGCGAGGTCACCGGAGTCGATCCGGACCGCCCGCAGCTCCGGACCTGCCACCGCGATCGCGTTACGGATGCCCTGGGCGATGTCGTACGTGTCGACGAGCAGCGTGGTGTCCTTGCCCAGCGTGGCTACCTGGGACGCGAACGCCGCCCGTTCGTCGTCGTGCAGCAGGGTGAACGCGTGCGCGGCGGTGCCCGCGGTCGGGATGCCGTAGCGCTCCCCGGCGGCCAGGTTGGAGGTGAACCGGAACCCGGCGAGGTAAGCCGACCGCGCGGCGGCCACCGCGGCCTCCTCGTGCGCCCGGCGGGACCCCATCTCGATGAGCGCGCGGCCCCGGGCGGCGGTGACCATCCGGGCCGCCGCCGCGGCGATCGCGCAGTCGTGGTTGAGCACCGACAGCACGAGCGTCTCCAGCACCACGCACTCGGCGAACGTGCCCGACACGGTGAGGATCGGCGAGCCGGGGAAGAACAGCTCGCCCTCGGCGTAGCCGTCGACGTCGCCGGTGAAGCGGTAGTCGGCGAGCCACTGTGCGGCCCGCTCGTCGACCACCCCGGTGCGGCGGAGGTAGTCGATCTCGGCCGGGTCGAACCGGAAGTCGCGGATCATCTCGATCAGCCGGCCGGTGCCGGCGACCACTCCGTAGCGGCGGCCGGCCGGGAGCCGCCGGCTGAACACCTCGAAGACGCAGCGCCGGTCGGCGGTGCCGTCGGAGAGCGCGGCGCTGACCATGGTCAGCTCGTACTGGTCGGTCAACAGCGCGGGGCGAAGGGTGCTCACCACCCCAGCCTAGAGTTCAGGCCGGATCCGTGCCCTCGTGCCCCGGCATCGAGCGCAGCGCGGCCCGCAGCTCGCCGCGTCGGGCGACGCCGAGCTTGCTGTAGACGCGCTGCAGGTGGTTCTCCACGGTGCGGGTGGAGAGATAGAGCCGGGCGGCGATGGCGCGGCTGGTCAGCCCCGCGGCGGCGAGGTGGGCGATCTCCCACTCGCGGTCGCTGAGCGCGGGGCGGAGCAGCCGCAGCGCCGGCGTGGAGATCTCGTCGCAGCGGCGCAGCAGGTCGGCGAGGCGTTCCCGGACCGGCCCGGGCTCGCCGGCGCGGGCGTCCCGCATCCGGTGCAACGCCATCGCGGTCGCCTCGGCCGCCCAGACGACCAGCTCGCGGTCGGCGAAGCCGTCGGCCACCGCGAGCAGGTCGTCCGGGGAGCCGTGGGACGCGGCCCGGCCGTATCTGGCGACAAGCGGCGGCAACACGCCGTCGACCTGCTCGGAAAGCTCGGCCAGGCGCTGCGCCACCGTGCGCCGGCCGCCGTCGGTGCAGGTCGGCCCCACCGGCGCGGCGGCCTGGTCGAACCGGACCAGGTCGAGCAGGACGAGCAGCTCGTGGCCGGAGAGGCCGTCCTCGCGCAGCCGGTCGGCAAGCGCGCAGAGGTGCTTGGTGGCGCCGGGCAGGTCGCCGGCCGCCGCCTGCGTCGCGCCCCGGGCCTGTTCCAGCCACGGGTAGAGGACGGCCATCCCGGGCGCGTGCGTCCGGTCCGCCTCGGCCATCGCCTCGGTCGCGTGCTCCGCGTCCCCGCACAACGCCGCGGCCTGGGCGCGTTCGGCGTGCGCCAGCCCGGCGTACACCCGGCTGGTGGCGAGCACCGCGCAGGCGCCCAGGCTGGTCTTGAGCGCGTCTCCGCCGCGCCCGCGCAGTCGCGCCGCGTACGCCTGGAGGATGGCCAGGTAGCCGGTGCCGAGCCGGAAGTCGCCGGCGCCGGCCAGGTCGGCGAACTCGTCGGTGACGATCGCGTCGATGCCGGCCAGGTCGCCGGAGAGCGCCAGCCGGGTGCCCCGGGCCAGCTCCATGGCGAGCTGGAGGTAGGGCATGTCGGACCGCCAGCACGCCGCCTCGGCCTGCACCCGGGCGATCGCGGTCGCGCTGCGGTGGTATCGCCCCTGGGCGGCCTGGAGGTGGGCGAGGGTGCAGCGGGCGAGTTCCCGGGCGGCCATCGGGGCGGCCGGGCGGTCCAGCACCTCCTGGGCCAGCCGCACCGCGACGTCGATGTCCATCCGGTGCAACCGCATGATGGCCTCGAAGGCGCGCACCCGGGCCCGGTCCGCGGGGTCGGTCAGCTCCGCGCCGCGGGCGGCGATCTCCTCCACCGTGGACTCGCGGTTGAGCCCCCAGTAGCTGACCATGCCCCGGACGGTCAACCAACGGCTGCGCCGCCGGTCGTCGCGGATCTCCCCGGCGACCTGGTCGAGCACCCGGAGCGCCTCCTCCGGCCGGTCACCGAACATCAGGATGGTGGCGAGCAGCTCCGCCGCGTCCGTGCCGCCGCCGGCCTCCAGCGCGGCCCGGGCCAGCCGGGTGGCAAGCGGCACGTCGTACCGGCCGAACGCCTGCACGGCCGCGTCCAGCAGCAGCTCCACGTTCTGCGCCGTACCCGAGTCGAGCCGCCACACCGCGACCCGGAGCAGGTCGTCCCGACGGCGCTTGCCGACCTGTTCCAGCAACCCGGCCAGGGTGGCCTGGAGCCGGCGGGTGCGGCTGACCGGGCAGTGCCGGCGCATCACCTCGCCGTAGAGCGGGTGGGCCAGGCGGACGTCGAGGCGCCTGTCGTCGCGGACCATGGCGATGAGCCCGCGCTCCTCGGCCACCTCCACGTCGGTCGGCTCGACCGCCTGCTCCAGCAGGTGCAGCCCCAGCGGCTCGCCGAAGGCGACCAGCTCCACCACCGCCCGGACCCCGGGGGTGAGCTGGCCGATCCGGGCGTCGATCAGGTCGGTGAGGCTGGGCGCCAGCTCCAGCCGGCCGGTCCACTTCCAGATCCCGTACGTGCGCCGGAGCTCGTGGTCGGCGGCCAGCACCAGCTCGCGCAGCAGCAGCGGGTTGCCGGCGGAGAGCCGGAACAGCCGGTCGGAGGAGCCGGCGTCGACCGGGCCACCGAGGATCGCGGCGAGCAGCCCGGTGGTCTCGCCACGGTCGAGCGGACCCAACTCGACCAGGTCGGCCAGGTCGTCGGTCCACAGGGCGCGGATCGGCAGCGGGATCTGCTCGCCGTTGCGCAGCGTCCCGATCACCCGGGCGTTCTCCGCGCGGGCGATCAGGTGTACGAGCGCCGCCGAGGGCGGGTCGAGCAGGTGCGCGTCGTCGATGGCCAGCACGATCGGGCGGCCGGCGGCCTGCTCCTGGAGCAGGTCCACACCCCAGCGCAGGATCCCGGCGGGGGAGAGGCCCTGCGGCTGGGCGGCGGGGAGCATCTGGACCAGCCCGCCGAAGGGCAGGGCGGCCGTGGTGGCGCTGGCGGCGACCGACCAGATCGCGTACCGCTCGGGGGAGAGCGCGGCCACCCCCTCCCGCAGCAGGCGACTCTTGCCGACCCCCGCGTCGCCGCTGAACAGCAGCCCTCGGCCGTCCGGGCCGCCGATCGCCGACAACAGACGGTGGAGTTCATCCGTTCGGCCGACGAACTTCCACCTGCTCATCGACGCAGCATATCGATGATGATCCGGTCGTGCGCGGATGGTCACGCAGCGAAGTTGAGTAATTCGCCCGTTATTCGTGAGTAGCAGATGTGTTCGGTGTCGGATGCGCGACACCCGTACGCTTCGGACATCCCTGCCAGGGAAAATCCCCGCGACCGGGTCCGGCCCGGTCGCCTCACCGGGAGGCCGCCTGATGAAGCCGGGTCCGCTCCCTGCGGTCGACGTGCCCGATCCGGGCGGGCGCGCCGACCCACCGCGGTGCGTCCCGCTGCCCATCCGGTTCGGCCTGACCGAACCTGGGCCGGGCGAGCCGCTCGCCGTCGTCGTGGCCGGCCCGGCCGGCGCGGGCCGGCGTGAGCTGATCGCCGGTCTGCTCGGCACGCCGGCCGGGACCCTGGTCGTGCCGAGCGGCAGCCACCTGCTTGTCAATTACGCTTCGGTCGCCACCCGGGCGGCGTACGTGCCGGGCTACCGCCAGCCGCACGCCTACAGCCCCGACCCGCTCGCCGCCGGCCCCGCGCTGGCCCGGCCGCCGCGCCGGGTCGAGCTCAGCCTGCCCGAGGTGCTGCTGCGGCACTTCGCGGTGCTCGACGCGCCGGACACCACCGCCCTCGGCGTGGCCGGTGGCCGGGTGCTGCGGGACGCCGTGGGCCGGGCCGGGGCGTTGCTCTTCGTGATCTCCGCCGACCAGACGTTCAGCGCCGGCGAGCTGCACCTGCTGGCCGAGGTGGCGCACGCCCGGGTCACGGTGTTCTTCGCCGTCACCCCCGGGGTCAGCGGCGGGGTGGCGGCGCCGGACGGCGGGACGGCGGTGGGTACGGGGGTGTCCGTGCCGTCCGTCCGGCTCGGTTCCGCCGGCCGGCTCGACCCGGTGGTGGTCTCCATCGCGGCCCACCGCGCGGCGCTGCTGGCCGCGGTGCCGGCGCTCGCGGCGGCCCAGTGGTTCCCGGCCCGCCCGGCGGGGCTGCCGCACCTGCGCCGGGCGCTTGTCGGCTGGGCCGTGGACGAGGGGCTGCGCCGGGCCGCCGCCCGCCCGCCGGAGCCGCCCGGCACGCACGGCCGGGTGCCGGTGCTGGCCGGCGTCGACCCGGCCGATCTGGGCGACCGGCTGGACCGCCAAACCCGCTCCTGCGCCCAGCGGATCCGCCAGCACCTCGCGCTGGAGCTGGCGAACATCCACCTGCGGGTGGTGCAGGAGATCGTCTTCGGGGTCGGTTGCGCCGGGCTGCCGCAGTTGCTCGACCGTGAGCTGGAGGCGTTGTCGATGCTCGCCACCGCGCAGTGCGACGAGGCGGTCCGGAGCATCCTCGACGACGCCGCCGCCCGCACCTTCGGCGGTCCGCTCGCCGAGGGCGTACGCCGCCGGATCACCCACGCCGTGCGCGGGGGCCTGGCCGACCACCCGGACGGTCGGGAGCTGGACCGGGTACTCCTGGTCACCAGCACGGCCGGGGTCGCCGCGCTGTCCGGCGCCGGGGCCCTGGACGCCCTTGCCGGCCTGCCCGGCGCGGAGCGCGACGAGGTGCTCCCGCCGATCGGCGTGGCGCTCAACGGCGGCTGCTGGCAGCACTGGCGGGCACCCGGCAACGACGACCCGAACGTCGCCCGGTCCTGGGCGCAGCGCGCCCTGCGGGAGGTCGAACTCGACGTGTCCCGCGAGGTGTCCCGCCGCTTCGAGGTGATCCGGCTCTCGCTTGGCGCGGTGCTCGCCGATGCTGTCGACCACGGCATCCTGCTCGCCTGAGCCGGGGGCCGTCGTCGCCGGTCCCGACCCCGTGTCCGCGGTCCCGGCGGGCGATCCCGGCCGCCGCGCCGTTCCGGTTCATCGGATCCCCGGATCCGGTGGCACGATGGGGGGCATGGCGGCTCCACAGGTTGCGCCGGTCGAGACGCCGGACACCGACGAGGTGCCGGTCTCCGACCGGCCATGGGTGACGATCGTCTGGGACGATCCGGTCAACCTGATGACGTACGTGACCTGGGTGTTCCAGAAGCTCTTCGGATACAGCCGGGAGAAGGCGGAGCGGCTCATGCTGGACGTGCACCACAAGGGCAAGGCGGTGGTCTCCAGCGGGGCCCGGGAGCGGATGGAGCACGACGCGGCGCAACTGCACGCGTACGGACTGTGGGCGACGGTGGAGAGATCATGAGCATGTTCCGTCGCCGGGGCGACCGCTACGTGGCCAGTTTCGCCGTCGACGAGGTGCGGGTGCTGCGCAAGGTCGCCTCCGAGGTGGTCGGCCTGCTCACCGACGGGTTCGACCACGGCGACCCGGTGGTCGGCCGGCTCTTCCCCGAGGTCTACCCGGACGACGACGCCGGCACCGCCGAGTTCCGCCGCTACACCGAGGGTGACCTCAAGACCGCGAAGATCGACCAGGCCGGCGCGATCCTCGCCGCGCTCCCCGACGGCGACGACGGCGGTGAGGTGCGGCTGGACGCGGAGGCGGCGGAGGCGTGGCTGCGGGCGCTCAACGACGCCCGGCTGGCGATGGGCGTGCGGCTGGAGATCAAGGACGGCACCGACCTGGGTGAGGAGCTCGACGACGCGGTCGCCACCGACCCGGCTTCGTCCCGGGTGTTCCAACTGTCGGTCTACGCCTATCTCGGATATCTCCAGGAGTCCCTGCTCAACGCGCTCATCGACTGAGTGGTGACGGTCGCCACCTCGCCGCTCGCCAGCGCCAGGCGCTAGGCTGGTCGGCGTGCTGAGCATCGACCGGTCGATCATCGACGCGATCGTGGCGCACGCGCGTCGGGACCATCCGGACGAGGCGTGCGGCGTGGTCGCCGGTCCCGTCGGCAGCGACACCCCGACCCGGCACATCCCGATGGACAACGCCGCCCGTTCCATGACCTTCTACGAGTTCGACTCGATGGAGCACCTGCGGGTGTGGCGCGAGATGGACGACCGCGACGAGGAGCCGGTCGTGATCTACCACTCGCACACCGCGACGGAGGCATACCCGTCCCGCACGGACGTCTCCTTCGCCGGCGAGCCGGGCGCGCACTACCTGCTCGTCTCGACCCGTGAGCCCGACGCCGAGGAGATCCGTTCCTTCCGGATCGTCGACGGCGTGGTCACCGAGGAGCCGGTCGAGATCGTGGACGCCGCTGTGGACCCGAACGCCGTCCAGTCCTACATGTTCGGGCAGAGCCCGGCGACGGTCGACTACGAGTGTTCCGGCCGCTGACCCCAGCACCGGCACGCCCTTCCCTTTCCGTCACCCGGCACGACCCTGAACGAGGAGTACGAGACACCATGGCCATCGAGGTTCGCATCCCCACCATCCTGCGCAGCTACACCGGCGGCGCGAAGGTCGTCGAGGGCACCGGCGACACGCTCGCCGACCTGCTCACCGACCTGGACTCCCGGCACGCCGGCCTGCGCGGACGTCTGGTCACCGAGGCCGGCGCGCTGCACCGGTTCGTCAACGTCTACGTCAACGACGAGGACGTCCGCTTCCTCGGCGCGCTCGACGCCAAGCTGAACGACGGCGACAGCGTGACCATCCTGCCCGCCGTGGCGGGTGGCGCGTTCGGCTTCGCCGCGGCAGCGGCGATCGCCTCGCACAGCGCCGCGGCAGCGGCGATCGCGTCGCACGCGGTCTCGGCGCGCGCCACCGTAACCCGCTAGGGGAGGCCCGCCATGGCGCGGTACGACAGCCTGCTCGACGCCTGCGGGGGCACGCCGCTCGTCGGCCTGCCCCGGCTCTCCCCGACGGTGCCCGACGGCGCGCCGCCGGTGCGGCTCTGGGCGAAGCTGGAGGATCGGAACCCGACCGGGAGCATCAAGGACCGCGCGGCGATGTTCATGGTCCGCGCGGCCGAGGAGGCCGGCCGGCTGCGTCCCGGTGACACCATCCTGGAGCCGACGAGCGGCAACACCGGCATCTCGTTGGCCATGGTGGCGAAGCTGCGCGGCTACCGGTTGGTCTGCGTGATGCCGGAGAACGTCTCCACCGAGCGGGTGCAACTGCTCCGGATGTACGGCGCGGAGATCATCTTCTCGCCGGCCGCCGGCGGCTCGAACCAGGCCGTCGCCACCGCGAAGCAGATCGCCGCCGAGCACCCGGACTGGGTGATGCTCTATCAGTACGGCAACGAGGCGAACGCCCGCGCGCACTACGAGACGACCGGGCCGGAGCTGCTGCACGACCTGCCGGGCATCACCCACTTCGTGGCCGGGCTGGGCACCACCGGCACGCTGATGGGCACCGGTCGCTTCCTGCGGGAGAAGGTCGACGACATCCAGATCGTGGCGGCCGAGCCGCGGTACGGCGAGCTGGTCTACGGCCTGCGCAACATCGACGAGGGCTACGTGCCCGAGCTGTACGACGCCGGGGTGCTCTCCCGGCGCTTCTCGGTGGGCACCCGGGACGCCGTGCTGCGCACCCGGCAGCTCGTCGAGGTGGAGGGGATCTTCGCCGGCTTCTCCACCGGCGCGATCCTGCACGCCGCGCTGGCCGTGGCGCACGAGGCGGTCCGTGACGGCCGCCGTGCCGACGTGGCGTTCGTGGTCTGCGACGGCGGCTGGAAATACCTGTCCACCGGCGCGTACGGCGGCACGCTCGCGGACGCCGAGGACGCGCTCGACGGTCAACTCTGGGCCTGACGGCCCGCGGTGGTCCGGCCGGTGGGGACGCCCCCTCCGGCCGGATCGCCGTGTTGTCCCGGATCCGGACGTGTATGGGTGTCACGTTGATGACAACTTCCGGTAGATGATTCTTGCCCGACCGGGCTGCCGCGTAGGCTGCGCAGCGTGGCGAGCGCGTCGATGGTGATCAACGGCGGGGCGGCTGCCGACGCGTCGACTACCCACCGTGAGATCGAGGCAACCGGATGCGACTGACCGTCCTCGGCTGTGCCGGCAGCTTTCCGGGCCCCGAATCACCCTGCTCGGCCTACCTGCTCGAAGCGGAGGGATTCCGCCTCCTGATCGACTTCGGTCCGGGGTCGCTCTCCACGCTCCAGCGTTACGTCGGGTTGCACTCGCCCGACGCCGTGCTCCTCACCCACCTGCACTGCGATCACATGCTTGACGCCGTGTCGTACGTGGTGGTGCGCCGGTACGCCCCGGACGGCCCCTACCCGCCGCTGCCGATGTACGCGCCCTCCGGCGCGCCGGACCGGCTGGCCACCGCGTACGGGCAGGAGGACGCCACGGTCGACGACGTCTACCAGTTCTACGGCCTCCAGCCCGGCACGTTCCCGATCGGCCCGTTCACCGCGACCGTCGACCGGATGAACCACCCCATCGAGACGTACGGGGTGCGGCTGGAGCACGACGGCCGGGTGTTCTGCTACTCGTCGGACACCGCGCCCTGTGAGGCGCTGCTGCGCCTGGCCCAGGGCGCCGACGCCTTCCTCTGCGAGGCCAGCTACCTCGACGGGATGGACAACCCGCCCGACCTGCACCTGACCGGCCGCGAGGCCGGCGAGGCGGCCACCAAGGCGGGAGTGGGCCGGCTGCTGCTCACCCATCTCGTCCCCGCCTGGGGCAGCGAGTCGCACACCGTGGAGTCGGCGGCCGGGGCGTACGCCGGGCCGATCGAGGTGGTCCGGGCCGGCGCCGGCTACGACGTCTGACGACGCGGTCGCGGGCCGGCGGGCACCGGCAGGCGGTGCGATCGGCGTACCGCATAGGGTGCAGGCATGGCGCGACCTGACGGGCGGCGGCCCGACCAACTCCGACCGGTGACCCTGACCCGCGGCTGGAGCACCCACCCGGAGGGTTCGGTGCTCGTCGAGTTCGGCGCGACCCGGGTGCTCTGCACGGCGAGCGTCACCGAGGGCGTGCCCCGCTGGCGCAAGGGTTCCGGGCTCGGCTGGGTGACCGCCGAGTACGCGATGCTGCCCCGGGCCACCAACACCCGCTCGGACCGGGAGAGCGTCCGGGGCAAGATCGGCGGCCGGACGCACGAGATCTCCCGGCTGATCGGTCGCAGCCTGCGCGCCTGCGTCGACCTCAAGGCGCTCGGCGAGAACTCGGTCGTGCTCGACTGCGACGTGCTCCAGGCCGACGGCGGCACCCGCACCGCGGCCATCACCGGCGCGTACGTCGCCCTGTACGACGCGGTCACCTGGCTGGCCGAACGCAAGTCGCTCACCGGCCGGGTGGAGAAGGTGATGCACCGCTCGGTGGGCGCGGTGAGCGTCGGCGTGATCGGCGGCGAGCCGATGCTCGACCTCTGCTACGCCGAGGACGTGACCGCCGAGGTGGACATGAACGTGGTCTGCACCGGCACCGGTGACTTCGTCGAGGTGCAGGGGACGGGCGAGGCCGGCGTCTTCGCCCGCGACCAGCTCGACGCCCTGCTCGACCTGGGCGTGGCGGGCTGCTCGGAACTGGCCGACGCGCAGCGGAAGGCGCTCAACCTGTGACCGACACCAAGGTGCTCCTGGCCACCCGCAACCGTAAGAAGCTCGTCGAGTTGCAGCGGATCCTGGACGGCGCGCTCGGCGCCCACCGGGTCGCCCTGCTCGGCCTCGACGACGTCGAGGAATATCCGGAGCTGCCGGAGACCGGTCTCACGTTCGGCGAGAACGCGCTGATCAAGGCGCGGGAGGGCTGCCGGCGCACCGGCCTGCCGACGATCGCCGACGACTCCGGCATCGCGGTGGACGCGCTGAACGGCATGCCCGGCGTGTTCAGCGCCCGCTGGTCCGGCCGGCACGGCGACGACCGCGCCAACCTCCAGCTCCTGCTGGACCAGGTGGGCGACGTGCCGGACGAGCATCGCGGCGCCGCGTTCGTGTGCACCGTCGCGTTGGTGCTGCCGGGTGGCAAGGAACACCTGGTCGACGGCCGGCAGCCCGGGCGGCTGCTGCGCGCGCCGCGCGGCGAGGGCGGCTTCGGCTACGACCCGATCTTCCTGGGCGACGGGCAGACCCGCACGAACGCCGAACTGACCCCCGAGGAGAAGGACGCGGTGAGCCACCGCGGCAAGGCCCTGCGCGAGCTGGCCAAGCTGATCGCCAAGGTGCTCCCACCCACCCCTTAACCACCCGCCGCGCCCGCCCGCCGCGCCCGCCCGGCCCTGATTCACGGAAAGCGTGGCTATTCGCGCGTGGATAGCCACGCTTTCCGTGAATCTGCGCGGGGTCCAGCGCGGGAGGCTCAGCGGAGGGGGCCGAGGTGGTGCTCGATTGCGGTGCGCAGGGTGGGGGTGGCGATCACGGCCCGGGCCGCCTCCATCAGCGGGGCGAGGAACACGTCCGGCCCCGGGGCGCCGATCGTGTCGCCGAGCGCGTCAAGCGCGGCCCGGCCGGCCGGGGACGGCTCCAGCGGCGCGCGGAGCTGGAGTCCGCGTACCGCCGCCAGCAGCTCCACCGCGAGCAGGCTGGTCAGGTTGTCCAGCACGGTACGCAGCTTCCTGGTGGCCGCCCAGCCCATCGAGACGTGGTCCTCCTGCATGCCGCTCGTGGGCAGCGAGTCCACCGAGGCGGGCGCGGCCAGCCGGCGGTTCTCCGCGACGATGCCGGCCGCCGTGTACTGGGCGATCATCAGCCCGGAGTTCACCCCGGCGTCGGGGGAGAGGAACGCGGGCAGGTCCCGGTTGCGGGCCACGTCGAGCAGCCGGTCCACCCGGCGTTCGGCGATCGCGCCCACCTCGGCGGCGGCGATGGCCAGGTAGTCGGCGGCGAAGCCGAGCGGCGCGCCGTGGAAGTTGCCCGTCGACTCGACCCGCCCGTCCGGCAGCACCACCGGGTTGTCCACCACCGACCGCAGCTCCCGGCCGGCCACCACCTCGACGAAGTCGAGCGTGTCCCGGGCCGCGCCGGCCACCTGCGGCGCGCAGCGCATCGAGTACGCGTCCTGCACCGCGTGCGCCAGGTCGTCGCGGTGTGAGTCCATCACCGCCGAACCCTGCAACAGCCGGTGGATGTTCGCGGCCGAGGCGGCCTGGCCGGGGTGCGGGCGGATGGCGTGCAGCTCGGGCCGGAACGGCCGCTCCGAGCCGAGCATCGCCTCGATGGCGAGCGCGGCGGTGACGTCGGCCATGGCGAACAGGTGCCGGGCGTCCGCCACGGCCAGCAGCAGCATGCCGAGCATGCCGTCGGTGCCGTTGATCAGTGCCAGCCCCTCCTTGGCGGCCAGCTCGATCGGGGTCAGCCCGGCCCGGCGCAGCGCCCCGGCCGCGTCGAGCCGTTCCCCGGCCGGGCCGAGCACCCAGCCCTCGCCGAGCAGCGCCAGCGCGCAGTGCGCCAGCGGCGCCAGGTCACCCGACGCGCCGAGCGAGCCGTGCTCCGGCACCCACGGGGTGATCTCGTGGTTGAGCAGGTCGACCAGGGCCTCGGCGACGAGCGGGCGGACGCCGGAGCGGCCGAGGGCGAGCGAGCGTACCCGCAGCAGCATCATGGCCCGCACCACCTCGCGGGGCATCGGCGCGCCAACCCCGGCCGCGTGCGAGCGGATCAGCGCGTGCTGCAACTCGGCCCGCCGTTCGGGCGCGACGAACGTGTTGGCGAGCGCCCCGAAGCCGGTGGAGACGCCGTACACCGGGCGGCCGGCGGCCTCGATGCCGTCCACGATGGACCGACTGGTGGCCATGGCCTCGACGGCGGCGGGGTCGAGCCCGACCGTCGCGGCGCCGCGGGCGACCGCGAGCACGTCGGCCGGGGTGACCCCGGTGGGCAGGATGGTGACGGTGGTCATCGCGGCACTCCGTTGTGCAGAACCTGGCGGATCAGTGGCACCCCCGGCCGGTAGGCCAGGTGCAGGTGGGTCGGCGCGTCGAGGACGACCAGGTCGGCCCGGGACCCGGGGGTCAGCCGGCCGACGTCGGTGCGGCGCAGCGCCGCCGCCCCGCCGGCGGTCGCGGCCCACACCGCCTCCGCCGGGGTCATCCGCATCTCGCGTACGGCGAGCGCGACGCAGAACGGCATCGACGAGGTGTACGACGAGCCGGGGTTGCAGTCGGTCGCCAGCGCCACGGTCACGCCCGCGTCGAGCAGCCGGCGGGCGTCCGGGTAGGGCGACCTGGTGGAGAACTCGGCTCCGGGCAGCAGCGTGGCGACCGTCTCCGCGCCGGCGAGCGCGTCCACGTCGGCGTCGGACAGGTGGGTGCAGTGGTCCACGCTCGCCGCGTCGAGTTCCACTCCGAGCCGCACACCCGGTCCGGGTCCGAGCTGGTTGGCGTGCAGCCGGACGCCCAACCCGGCGGCCTGCCCGCAGGCGAGGATCGCCCGGGCGTGGTCGGCGTCGAACGCGCCCCGCTCGCAGAACACGTCGATCCAGCGGGCGTACGGCGCGGCGGCGGCCAGCATCGGCCCGCACACCAGGCCCACGTAGTCGTCCGGGCGGTCGGCGTACTCGGCGGGGACCACGTGCGCGCCGAGGAACGTGGTGTCGTCGGTGAACTCGCCGGCGATCCGCAGCGAGCGGGCCTCGTCGGCGACGGTCAGCCC
Organism: Micromonospora sp. WMMD1128; assembly: GCF_027497235.1. Classification (NCBI taxonomy): domain Bacteria; kingdom Bacillati; phylum Actinomycetota; class Actinomycetes; order Micromonosporales; family Micromonosporaceae; genus Micromonospora; species Micromonospora sp. WMMD1128. Next base: position 5,121,740 of record NZ_CP114902.1, on the reverse strand, counting down.
GTACCCGCTCTTGATCTCGACGGTGGTGGTGCCCTGCCGCAGCATCTCCGCGCGCAGCCGGCCCACCGCGGCACGCAGGTCGTCGTCGGAGGCGGCGCGGGTGGCGCCCACGGTGGTGCGGATGCCGCCGCCGGTGTAGGGCGCGCCGGCCATCCGGGCGGCGAACTCGGCCGCCCGGTCCCCGGCGAAGACCAGGTGGGCGTGGCTGTCCACGAAGCCGGGCAGCACGGCCGCGCCGCCCGCGTCGAGCCGCCGGTCGGCGGCGGGCGCGTAGCGGGCCGGACCGACCCAGGCCACCTGCCCGTCCTCGATCAGCACGGCGGCGTCGCGCCGGACCCCCAGCGGGTCGCCGTTGCGGCCGTCGTTGGTGACCAGCTCGCCGATGTTGTCCACCAGCAGGCTGCCGATCATGAGAGCACCGCCGCGATCGCGTCCCGCAACTCGGTGGGGACGTCCACGGTCAGGTGCCGGCCGTCGGCCACCACGGTCCGGCCGTCCACCACCACCTGCGTCACGTCGGCGGCGGTGGCCGCGAAGAACACGCCCACCGGTGGCACCCCGGCGGTGCGGGCGCTGTCCAGGCGTACCGTCACCAGGTCCGCCCGGTCGCCGACGGCGAGCCGGCCGGCGTCGCCCCAGCCGAGCGCGGCGTGGCCGGTGACGGTCGCGGCGGCGAGCAGTTCGGCGGCGCCGAAGTGCCCCCGCTTCCGGGTGCGCAGCCGCTCGTCCAGCTCCACCGCGCGGGCCTCCTCGAACAGGTCGACCACGGCGTGGCTGTCGCTGCCCAGGCTGATCGGGCTGCCCGCCTCGGCGATCCGCCGGGCCGGTCCGATCCCGTCGGCCAGGTCCCGCTCGGTGGTGGGGCAGAGGCAGACGCCGGTGCCGCTGTCGCCGAGCAGCGTGACGTCGGCGGCGGTCGGGTGGGTGGCGTGTACGGCGGTGGTGTGCCGGCCCAGCACGCCGTGGTCGGCGAGCAGGCGGGTCGGGGTGCGGCCGTGCACGGCCCGACAGGCGTCGTTCTCGGCCGGCTGCTCGGAGAGGTGCACGTGCAGCGGCAGCCCGTGCCGGTCGGCCCAGCCGGCGACGGTGGCGAGCTGCCCGGCCGGCACCGCGCGCACCGAGTGGATCGCCGCGCCGCGCCGGACGTGCCCGTCGGCCGGGCGGAACGCGTCGACCCGCTCCGCCCAGCGCAGCGCGTCGCCGTCGCCGAACCGGCGCTGCGGCCCGACCAGTTCCGCGCCGTCCACGCTCCCGGTCAGGTAGGCGGCGTCCAGCAGGGTGAGCCGGATCCCGGCGTGCGCGGCGGCCTCCACCAGCGCGGCGGACATCGCGTTCGGGTCGTCGTACGGGGTGCCGCCGGGGCCGTGGTGCAGGTAGTGGAACTCGCCCACGCAGGTGATCCCGGCGAGCGCCATCTCCGCGTACGCGGCCCGGGCCAGCGCCAGGTAGGAGTCCGGGTCGAGGCGGGCGGCCACCGCGTACATCAGGTCCCGCCAGGACCAGAAGTCGCCCCGACCGGCGTGGGTGCGCCCGCGCAGCGCCCGGTGGAACGCGTGCGAGTGGGCGTTGGCCAGGCCGGGCAGCGTCAGCCCGGGCAGCCGGGTCGCGTCCACCGCCACCCCGGCGGCCGGCGGACCGCCGCCGGTCAGCGGCGTGACCGCGGTGAGCCGCCCGTCCGTCGCCTCGATCAGCACGTCCGCTGTCGGCTCGGCGTGGTCGGGCAGCCAGGCGTACTCGGCCAGCCAGCGGGTCAGCGGCATGCCAGCTCCTCAAGCACCCGGGCCAGGGCGGCCACCCCGGCCGCGCAGTCGGCGTCGGTGGCGGACTCGGCCGGGGAGTGCGACACCCCGGTCGGGTTGCGCACGAACAGCATCGCGGTCGGCAGGTGCGCCGCAAGCACCCCGGCGTCGTGTCCGGCACCGGTCGGCAGCACCGGCGCGTCGAGCAGCGTCGCCAGCCGCCGCGCCAGCCCGCCGTCGAACGCGACGAGCGGGGTCGTCGACTCCGGCGTGCAGGTGAGCGCCGTGCCGTCCCGGCGGGCCCGCTCGGTGGCCTTGGCGCGTACCGCCTCGACCAGACCGTACAGCGTCTCCGCCTCGGCGGCCCGCGCGTCCAGCCAACCGGTGACCCGGGACGGGATCGCGTTCGTCGCGTTCGGCTCCACCGACACCCGGCCCACGGTGGCGTGCGCGTCGCGCAGCCGGGCCTCCTTGTTCGCCGCGAGCACGGTGAACGCGAAGGTGAGCATCGGGTCGCGGCGGTCGGCCATCCGGGTCGTACCGGCGTGGTCGCCCTCGCCGGTGACGTCGAACCGCCACCTGCCGTGCGGCCAGATCGCGGACGCCACTGCGACCGGCGCGTCCGCGTCGACGAGCGCGCGGCCCTGCTCGACGTGCAGCTCCACGACGGCCGCGAAGCGGCCGAGCAGGACCGGGTCGGCGCCCGCCGGCCGCTCGCCCAACGCCTCGGCGAAGCTCACCCCGGCCTGGTCGCGCAACCCGGCCGCGCGCTCGGTGTCGATCTCGCCGGTGAGCAGCCTCGACCCCAGGCAGGGTACGCCGAACCGCGCGCCCTCCTCCTCCACGAAGGCGGCCACCACGATCGGCCGGTCCGGGGTGACCAGGGCGGCCCGCAGCTCGTCCACGGCGAGGAACGCGCTGACGATGCCGAGCGGCCCGTCGTACGCCCCGCCGTGCGGCACCGAGTCGAAGTGGCTGCCGGTGAGCACCGCGTCGCCGGCCGCCGGGTCGCCCCACCAGGCGAACAGGTTGCCGTTGCCGTCCTCGCTGACCGGCATGCCGCGCCGGTCCGCCTGCTCCCGGAACCAGCCCCGCAGGGCGCGTTCCGGCTCGCTGAGCGCGTACCGCAGGTAGCCGCCGCTGCCGCCGTCCCGCCCGATCGGGGCGATCTCGTCCCACAGCTCCCGGAACCGGTTAGGCGGGGGCCCTTCCCATGCAGAATGCGTTAACAAGGGGCCCCTCCTCACGCCTCGGCCATGGGGACGTGCACGCCGGTGCGCGCCGCGACCTCGCGGGCGTCGTCGTAGCCGGCGTCGACGTGCCGGATCACGCCCATCGCCGGGTCGTTGGTGAGCACCCGCTCGATCTTCTGCCCGGCCAGCGCGGATCCGTCGGCCACGCAGACCTGACCGGCGTGGATGGACCGGCCGATGCCCACGCCGCCGCCGTGGTGGATGGACACCCAGGACGCCCCGCTGGCGGTGTTGACGAGCGCGTTGAGCAGCGGCCAGTCGGCGATCGCGTCGGAGCCGTCGGCCATCGCCTCGGTCTCCCGGTAGGGGCTGGCCACGCTGCCGCAGTCCAGGTGGTCCCGGCCGATCACCACCGGCGCGCTCAACTCGCCCGAGGCGACCATCTCGTTGAACCGCACCCCAGCCTTGTCCCGCTCGCCGTAGCCGAGCCAGCAGATCCGCGCCGGCAGGCCCTGGAACGCGACCCGCTCGCCGGCCATCCGCATCCACCGCGCGAGTGACTCGTTCTCCGGGAACAGGTCGAGGATCGCCCGGTCGGTGGCGGCGATGTCGCGCGGGTCGCCGGAGAGCGCCGCCCAGCGGAACGGCCCCTTGCCCGCGCAGAACAGCGGCCGGATGTACGCCGGCACGAAGCCGGGGAAGTCGAACGCCCGCTCGTACCCGCCGAGCTTCGCCTCGCCGCGGATCGAGTTGCCGTAGTCGAAGACCTCCGCGCCCGCGTCGAGGAAACCGACCATCGCCGCCACGTGCTTCGCCATCGACGCCCGCGCCCGGTCGGTGAACTCGGCCGGCTTGGCCGCCGCGTAGTCCCGCGCGTCCGCGAGTTCCACCCCCTCCGGCAGGTACGACAGCGGGTCGTGCGCGCTGGTCTGGTCGGTCACGATGTCGATCTCGACGCCGCGCGCCAGCAGCTCGGGGAAGACGGTGGCCGCGTTGCCGACCACGCCCACGCTGAGCGCCCGCCGGTCCCGCTTCGCGGCCAGCGCGCGGGCGACCGCGTCGTCGAGCGAGTCAGCGATCTCGTCCAGGTAGCGGTCGTGCGCCCGCCGCTCCAGCCGGGAGCGATCCACGTCCACGATCAGGCAGACGCCGCCGTTCATGGTGACCGCCAGGGGCTGCGCCCCGCCCATCCCGCCGCACCCGGCGGTGAGGGTGAGGGTGCCGGCCAGCGTGCCGCCGCTGGATTGCTGCCCGTCGCCGTGGGCGCCGGCGAGCTTTTCGGCGACCGCGGCGAACGTCTCGTAGGTGCCCTGGAGGATGCCCTGGGTGCCGATGTAGATCCAGGAGCCGGCGGTCATCTGCCCGTACATGGTCAGGCCCAGCGACTCGAGCCGGCGGAACTCCGGCCAGGTGGCCCAGTCGCCGACCAGGTTGGAGTTGGCAAGCAGCACCCGCGGCGCCCACTCGTGGGTCCGCATCACCCCGACCGGCCGGCCGGACTGCACGAGCATCGTCTCGTCGTCGCGCAGCTCGGTGAGCGTCCGCACCAGCGCGTGGTAGGACGGCCAGTCCCGGGCCGCCTTCCCGGTGCCGCCGTAGACCACCAGGTCCTCCGGGCGCTCGGCCACCTCCGGGTCGAGGTTGTTCATCAGCATCCGCAGGGCGGCCTCCTGCGGCCACCCCTTCGCGGTGCGTACGGTGCCGCGGGCGGCGCGGACGGGCTGGTGCATCTCGTACTCCTCTCAGCCGAGGAACAACTGGCGGCGGGCGGCGGACGACTCGAACGCCTCGAGCCGGACCTGAGCCTCGGCCGGCGCGGCGTCGCAGATCGCCTGGAGCACCACCATGGCCAGGGTCATCGGGGCGGTGTGCAGGTCGAAGACGAGGTCGGTGCCGACGGCGGCGGGCAGCACCACCTCGGCGTGGTCGGTGGCCGGGCTGACCGGGGAGTCGGTGATCGCCACCACCGTCAGCCCGGCGTCGCGGGCCTCGCGCAGCGCGTCGAGCGTCTCCCGGGGGTAGCGGGGCAGCACGAACGCGAGCAGCGCGGTGGCGCCGGCCGCGACGGCCTGGTCGAGGCGGTCGGCGAGCAGGCTGCCCCCGTCGTCGAGGACCCGCACGTCCGGGTGCACCTTGGCGGCGAAGTACGCGAAGTATGCGGCAAGCGGCGCGGCGGCGCGCAACCCGAGCACCGGCAGCGGGCGGCTGGCCGCGAGGAGCTTGCCCACCTCGGCGACCCGGTCGGCGTCGGCGAGCTGGGCGGCGAGCCGGTCGAGGTTGTCCATCTCGGCGTGCACCGCCCGTTGCAGCGCGTTCCCGGCGGCGGCCGGCTGGGCGGCGCCTGGCGCGTTCAGCTCCCGCAGCCGGCGGCGCAGCGCGGGGTAGCCGTCGTGCCCGAGCGCCATGGCGAACCGGGTCACCGACGGTTGGCTGACGCCTGCCAGCTCGGCCACCTCGGCCGCGGACAGGTAGGCCGCCGCGCCCGCGTGCCGCACCAGGCAGTGCGCGATGCGCCGCTGGGTCGGGGTGAGCCGGACGCCGTGGAAGAGGTCGAGCAGGCGATCGGCGCTGGAGGCACCGCTTTCATTCACGGCACGACTCTATGCATGAAAACTTTCACCTGGCAAGGCCGGTCGCTTCGGAACTGTTTTCCCTGCTGGGAGCGGCGCGCCCGGACCGGACGGGGAGTGAGCACCCTTTGACCGCTTGTGCAGGGTGACAGGGGTCTATAGCGTGCACCTGTCTTGTCTCGCTTCCACGGGGGTTGCCGTGACTACACGGTCGATGCATGCTGTCCACGTCAGATCGAGTCCCACCCAGGGCGGGCGACTCTCCGAGGCGCGGCAGGCAGATCAACGGCCTCTCGCCCAGGCGGTCGCCGGGTCTTCCGATCAGGTTGAGGCATTCCGCACCGATGGCCGGCAGGCCATGTGGGCGTCCGATGAGCGCATCGGGGCGGGCAACCGCCCCGCCGTGGCGCGAGCGCTCGCCGGGGGACGGGCCGCGTAAGCGGCGGCAGGCCGGGGCCGGCACCGCACCGAGGGTGTCGAAATGCGGCCACCTTTCCTCGTCGCACGGGTCTTTTCGAGAGAACGTCAAGAGGTCGGTGACGGTTCTCTCGACGGTTTTTCCTGAATGCCTGAGCGCATGTGAAAGTCACCCGTGGGTGTTCTTCCTGCGCCAAACCTGATTGGAGTGGTAAATGAAAATCGCGCGATGGGCTGTGGCGGCGACGGTGGCCGCCGGCGGTGCCGCGGTGATTGTTCCGGCAACCATGTCGGCGGCGGCGGACACCCCGCCCTCCCTTGAGGAGGACTTCAACTACCCGGGCGCCGACAAGATCCTGGCGGACCACGGGATCAAGCTGTTCAGGGGCGACGGCCACATCATGTGGACGGCGACCCGGCCGATCGACGACGACCAGCCGTGCGCCGTGGGTGAGATCCAGGTGGAGCAGATCCCCGACGTCTCCGGGTTCTACCACTGCTTCAAGGTGCTGGGCGCATCCGGCTATCTCACCCTGGAGATCCCGGGGACCTTCGGGATCCGGGCCGGCAACGAGACCGTCGAGGCGACGGCGAAACTGCCGGACGGCGACAAGAAGTTCACCATCCCGCCGAACCGGCCGGTGCCGATCGACCCGGGCGAGGGCGGTAACCTGCCGCAGGCCATCCTGGTCGAGCTTCGGGTGAACTGACCGGGCGATACAAAATGATGGGCCGTCGCCAATTGGTGGCGGCCCATCATTGCGTCCGACCGGGCCTTGTGGACACTGCTGCTGATCGATAGCATTCCGGCTGTCTTGTCTCGCTTCCACGGGGGTTGCTGTGACTGCACAGTCAATGCGGGCTGCGCTTTTCAAAAATCATCGACTGTCACCCGGATGGGTGCGACGCGTCGCCGTCGCGACGACGGCGGTGCTTGTCGGATCGTTCATTCAGGCGGCGCCGGCGAGCGCCGAGGACGAGGAATATCCGTGGGACCCGGCGGTGGCCCGGGAGGTGCTCGTCACCTACGTGACCGAGGGCACCCCCTCGGTCAAGCGCGCCGCCGCCGAGATGCTGCTGGCCGACGATGCCGCGATACGTACGTTTCTCGAGGGCGGGGTGGACGAGGCGTGGGCCGCCGACGCGCGTGCCGCGGCGGAGTCGCTCGCCTCGATGGACGGTCCGGCGATGCGGGCCGGCGCACTCCAGGCCCTGGCCGGATCGCCGGCGGACGTCCAGGCGTACGTCGACGGGGGCTGGCGCGCGCCGTGGGCCGCGGACGAGCGGGTACGGGCCTACCGCCTGCTCGAATCCGGCGGGCCGACCATGCGGGCCGCCGCGCAGAAGGCGCTCGACGGCACCCCGGAGCAGCTCACCGAGTTCCTCGCCGAGGGGCGGGACGCGGCGGCGGTCGCGGACGACCGGCTGGCGGCGACTCAGATGCTCACCGGCGGGGCCAACAACTCCGGTCCGGTGCTCGACACGGCAGCCGCCCAGGCCCTCCAGGGCTCGGCCGACGACCTGCGGGAGTTCATCACCGCCGGCCAGTTCGTCGCTCGCGCGCGGGACAAGGAACTGGCTTCCATCCGCAGCCTGACCGAGCAGGCGAAGCAGGCCAGCGAGACCACCGCCCGGGAGTCGCTCGCCGCGACGGAGGCATCGAACCGGGCGGCGAACGCGGCCGAGGAGGCCAAGAAGCAGGCCAAGATCGCGGCGGACGAGACCGCCGCGGCGGGCGGGGCCGCGGCCAAGGCGTCGGCCGCCGCCGGTCGGGCCGCCGACGCGGCGGACGGTGCCGCCGACGCCGCTCGGGACGCGGTGAGCGCCTCGAACGCCGCCATGCGGGCGGCGCGGGTGGCGTCCGACGCCGCCCGGAAGGCGACCACCGCCGCCTCCCTGACCGCGCAGGCCGCCGCGCGTGCGCAGCGGGCCGCGGCGGACGCCCGGACGGACGCGGGCAAGGCCGCGGCGGCTCGGCAGGCCGCCCAGCAGGCCCGGGACGCGGCCCGCAAGGCGCGCGAGCTGGATCAGGTGCGGGCCCAGCGGGACCGTGCGCTGGCCCAGGCGAAGTCGGCGAGCACCGCGGCGAAGGGCGCGAGCGCCAACGCGGACGCGGCGGCGGCGGAAGCGCGGAAGGCGGGCGCGCAGGCCGGCGTCTCCGAGGCGCAGGCGAAGCGGGCGCGGGATGCGGCGGCGCGGGCGCAGGCGCAGGCGGCGGCGGCGTCGCGGGCGGCGGATCGGGCGTACGCGTTGGCGGTGGCGGCGGCGAAGGCGTCGGATGAGGCGTTCGAGTTCGCGCGGCGGGCGGCGGCGCATGCGGAGGCGGCGGCGGATGCGGCGGAGGCGGCGGCTGCGGCGGCGGGTGACGCGGCGAAGGCGGCGGCGGAGTCGGCGAAGCATGCGGCGGCTGCGGTGCAGGCGGCGAACACGGCGGTGGAGGCGGCGAACAAGGCTGTCGAGTTGGAGCGGCTGGCGCGTGAGGAGGATGACGCGCGGTTGGCGGAGTCCACCGAGCAGGGTGTGTTGGCGGCGCAGGACGCGCAGGCGTTCGAGCAGGCGAAGAACGCCGCGGTGGGTGACGTGGTGGCGTGGAACCGCAAGTTGCTGTGGGACACCGCGGAGGAGGACCGGGTCGACCCGGCCACCCGTCAGCTGCTCAGCGAGGCGACCGCGTCGGGTGCCACCACCGCGGTCATGCTCGACCGGGGCCGGCGCGCCGCGATCAACCTGTTGACCAGCGGTGGCGAGCACACCAAGGCGTCGGCGTCGGAGGCGTTGACCGGTGGTGAGGTGGAGCTGCGGTCGTGGTTGACCGACGGTCGTCGGGTCGCGGTGGGTCAGGATGATCGGGCGCGGGTGTGGCACCTGGTCGACACGTTGCCGGACGGGAACGAGAAGACGGCGGCGCAGGCGGCGTTGGCCGGTGACGACGCGGCGGTGCAGGCGTTCCTGCGGACGCGGAACTATGCGGGTAAGTCGACGGCCGATCGGTTGGCGATCTACAAGATTCTGGAGACGTCCGGGCCGACGGTGACGGCGGCGGCGGAGCGGGCGTTGGCGGGGACGGCCGCGGAGCGGCACGAGTTCCTGCGTTCGGGGCAGTATTCGGCCCGTACCTCGGATGAGCGGCTTGAGGTCTACCGGACGATGGATGCCGGTGGGCCGCAGGTGAAGGCGGCCGGGCAGGTGGCTCTGGCGGGGCCGCCGTCGTACATCTCGTATTTCCTGACGGCTGGCCGCTACCAGGCCGCGCAGCGGGATCAGGAGCAGATCGCGCACGTGGCGGCGGTGCAGACGTTGATCGCGGAGGCGCAGCGGTACGCCCAGTCGGCGGTGTCGGACGCGGCCGAGGCGAATCGGGTCGCGGCGGTGGCGGCGGGTAAGGCGGCGGAGGCGAAGACGTACGCCGACCAGGCGAAGGCGTCGGCGGACAAGGCCGCGGAGTACGCGAACGACGCGAACACCTCGGCGGTCGCGGCGAAGAACTCCGCGGACCAGGCGGCCCAGTCCGCCACCACGGCGCGTAACGCCGCGAACTCCGCCCAGGCCAGCGCCAACCAGGCCGCCCAGTCCGCCGCCACGGCCGGTGCGGCGGCGAAGCGGGCCCGCCAGGACGCCGCGGGGGCCGCGCAGGCCGCCCGGGACGCCCGGCAGGCGGCGAAGCAGGCCGGCGCCGACGCCGCCGCCGCGAACCAGGCGGCCCGGGAAGCGGAGCAGATCTACAACACCAAGCTGAAGGAGTGGGAGGCCGCCCAGCGGAACACCGCGCCGGGCAGCGCCTGGGACGGCAACGGTACGGCGCTGGAGCAGCACCGGACCTGGAGCTGCATGGTGCAGCCGTCCCAGCTCACCGCGGAGTGCGCGAAGGTCTACGTCGACTTCGCCGACGCGCTCGTCCGGCCGGGCAAGTGCACCACCGCCGGGCTGAACACCGGGCCCGGCTGCGAGATGGTCGACGACATCAAGGAGTTCGTCAAGGACAACCCGGACCTGATCCTCGACGTCGTGCAGCTCGTTCTCGCGGTGTGCGGCCTGGTGCCGGCGTACGGCGAGGCGTGCGACGGGGTGGACGCCGGCATCTCCTTCGCCCGGGGTGACTGGGTGGGCGGTGTGCTCTCCGGTCTCAGTGCGATCCCGATCGCCGGTTGGGTGCCGGCCGGGATCAACATGGGTCGGCTCGGGGACAAGTTCCGCGACGCGTGGCGGGTGTTCGACGAACTCGCCAAGAAGTGCGACAACGTGCCGAACAGTTTCACGCCGGGCACGAAGGTGCTGCTCGCCGACGGCAGTCGTAAGGCCATCGAGCGGCTGCGCGTCGGCGACGAGGTCCGCTCGGCGAACGCGCTCGTCGGCGTCTCGGCGACCGGCCGGGTGATCGAGACCATCAAGGGCTCGGGCACCAAGGTGCTGGCGAAGGTCACCATCGACACCGACGGCGACCGGGGCACCGCGACCGAGACGCTCACGGCCACCTGGAACCACCCGTTCTGGACCACCGACGCCAACGCCTGGGTCAAGGCCGGCGAGCTGAGGCAGGGGCAGTCGCTGCTCACCGCGGACGGGCGCCACGTCGAGGTCGACAAGGTCGAGACCCGCACCGAGCGGACCACCGTCTACAACCTCAACGTCGCGGACCTGCACACCTACTACGTCTTCGCCGGCAACGTCTCGGTGCTCGCCCACAACTGCGGCAAGATCGATCTCGATCACGGGGTCGCGGGCGCACACCCGAAGGACCACGTGGGGAAGACCGACGCCGAGATCACGACGCGTGCCGACACGGACCCGAAGGCCAAGGGTGTGGCGTCCACCCTCAACGGCGACACCTACCAGCAGACCGTGGACGCGGTTGTCGCCGACAACATCGACAAGATCAACAAGTGGGCGGCGAAGTCGCAGTCCGGCGCGGAGATCGAATACACCAAGCGGTTCAGTTACCCTGTGGGCCGGGTCGCGAAGAAGGGTGAGACCACACCCAAGGACGCGTACACGGTCACGCTGGTCCTCAAGCGGATCGACAAGGGCTACCAGGGACACAAGGGCGCCTGGGTGGTGAAGACCATCAAGGCGTACTAAGCAGAGGACACGGTGGGGGTCTGAGCTCCGTGCGCGAGTGGGACGCGGCACCCGAGGCGGTCGCAAGCGACGTCGTGGCGTCGCTCGGCCGGTGCGACCGGGAGTTGGGCGACTTCGCGACCGGCGTCACGCTCGACTACGACTTCGGGCCGGACAGTGGTCTCTACCCCCACCTGATCCTCAGCACCGAGCAGGACGGGGTGCAGCAGGCGGACATCCGCAAGACGATCCGGATGCCGATCTCGCTGCACCCCTTCCTGAGCAACGAGATCTCCATCCGTCTCACCCTCGGCTTCACCCCGTCCGCGTGCCATGTCACATCGGTCATCGAGGCCCACCTCGACCAGCCGATGGGGACCTTCGCCGCCGGCTCGCACACCCTCCACCGCCGAGCGTCCGAGGGCCTGACGCTCGCGGAGGCGTTACGGGCGGCGGAGGCGCACGTCCGCGACCTTTACCAGGTGGCGACATTCCCGGAAACGCTCGGGCTGCCGCCGCGCGGATGAGCAGCGTGGGCGGACCAGCCGGCGAGCGTCCTCTCGGTAGTATCCGCACGGCGGGCGAGCGGAGGAGTGGGGATGCAGCCGGAAGGTCCGTACAGGTTCACCGAGGTGCTCGGGGAGTGCCAGGTCGGCCGGGGCTGGGCGGCACTCGACGGGCAGGACCGGCCGGTGACCGTGGCGACGCTCGACGGCGCCGCGGCCGGCGACCAGCGCTGGCGGGAGGCGTTCACCAACGCCGCGAACGTGCTGGCCCAGACGCCCGGCGGCCACCGCTACGTCAACGCCGACTTCACCGCCGACCAGCCCTGGGTGGCGTACCCGTCGGAGGCCACGACCGCCGCCGACCGGCTGTTCCAGTCGCTCGGCATGGACTACCAGCGCACCGCCACCGCCGACATTCTCCCGCCGCCACCGCCGGTCTCGGCGCCGCCGCAGCCGGTCTCCTCCCCGCCGCAGCTGCCGTGGAGCCCACAGCCGTGGGCCATGGCCCCCACGCAGCCGGTTTCCGGCGCGCCGTCGTCAGGCGTGCCGGTGTCGCCCGGCATGCCGGTGCCGGCCGCCCCCGCCCCGGCCACCGCCCCCGATCCGCTCGTGGCGACCGGCGGCCCGCGGATCACCCCGGTGCCGCGTCCGCCGCGCAACCGGACCGGCCTGTGGATCGGCGGCGTGGTCATGGCCGCGGTGCTTGCCGGCGGCGCCGGGCTGCTCGCCGGCCGCGCGCTCGCCGGTGACGGCGAGCCGGCCACCCCTTCGGCCAGCACCTCCCCGGCGCTCTACGAGGCCACGCAGTATTCGTTGAACAAGGCGAAGTTCGACGCCGGCCTGATGCCGCTCGCCGAGCCCTGGCTCGACGACATGGGCGGCTGCGCGATCAACACGGAGAAGAGCGGCCCGGCGCTCGCCGCCGGCGAGAAGCAGCACGTCTTCTGCCGCTATCTGGGCGTGTCGCTGCACTTCGCGGCGTACGAGTCGGCCGAGAAGAAGGAGGCCGCCCGGGCTTTCCGCCAGCAGATGGGCATCATCGGTCGGGCGCTCGCGCCCGGGATGCGGGAGGCCGCGCAGGTCACCGGCGGCACCAGCAACGCCCCCGGCAGCTACGTCGAGTACGCCGGAAACGGCCAGGACGGGCGTCCGGTCTGCGGCGTCTGGTGGGGCCGGGACGACAGCGTTGCCGCGATCTACATGGAGACGCCGTGCGGGGCCGGGCTCGGTGGCAACTGGGACGCCCTACGCGACCTCTGGCGCCGCCACAGCTGACGGCACCGGCACGGCTGACGGGACCGGCACCGCTAACGCGGCCGGGCGCCGTGCGGCGGCGGCACCAGGCAGACGTCGCTGCCCTTGCTGACGCCCGCCGCCAGGTCGAAGCGGACCACGCGCGCCCCGCTGAACTGCCGCTCGGTGACCGCCACACCACCGCCACCGAGCCGGACGATGACGTCCCGGTTCGCCCCGTCCGCCCAGTCGGTGGCCTGGAAGAGCCAGATCCGGGACCGCCCGGCCAGCAGCGTCGACACCGTCCGGTTCGGGCAGCCGCCGGGACCGGCCGCGACCACGTAGGCGTCCGCCGGTGGGCCGTACCAGGCCAGGGCGTTCCAGGAGACGGAGGTGGCGAGCACCAGGTCACCGGGGCGCCGCTGGGCGTCCAGATGGCGTAGCGCGGTGCGGTAGTCGGCGGCGTTGGCACCGCCGCCCTGGGCGAAGGCCCGCGCCGGGTGCACCGTGGCCACCACGTCGGTGGCGAGCTGCGGGACCGCCAATGCGAGCAGGAGCAGCGCTCCGACCGCCCACCGGATCCGGCCGGGCAGGCCGGGCCGGGCCACCGGCGGCGCGACGGCCAGGCTGGCCAGCATCAGGCACGCCGGCACCGCGTAGAGCGCCAACCGGCCGTTGAACGGGTAGACCGCCCCGGCCGCCCCGGCCAGCCCGGCCGCCAGCGGCACGAGCAGGACCAGCACCGCCACGCCGGAGAGCCGGCGGCGACCGACCGCCGCGCCGAGGACCAGCAGCGGTACGACCACCCACGCCGACCAGGCCACGAACGGCACGGTGGCCAGGCTCCGGTAGGTCGCGGTGAACCAGTCCACGGTGGCCGGCAGGTCGGTCAGCGGACGCGCCGGATAGATCGACTTGCCGTGCCAGTAGGCGGCGAGCTGCGCGTCGTCCAGCCCCGGGGCCAGGAGCAGGACGTACACCACGAGCGCCACCACCGCCCAGGCCGGCGCGGGCGCGACGAACCGTCCCAGCTCCCGCCACCGGGACGCCCAGGTGCGGCCGGCGCGGGTGAGCGCCCGCGCGGCGAGCAGCGCGCCGAGCGTGCCGGCGACCGGGATGGACAGCGTGCTGAAGAGCGCCGCGACAAGCGCCACGGACCAGAACAGGGCCGCGCCGGCCCAGGTCGGGGCGCCCCGGCACAGCAGCAGGGCCAGCCCGACGAGCAGCGTGACGCAGAACGCCTCGGCGCTGTACTGCTTCAGCTCGTTCGAGTAGCCGATGAGGAACGGGGCGACCGCGACCAGCAGCAGCGCCGCCAGGGCGGCCAACGGTGGCAGGAGCCGCCGGCCGAGCCAGGCCACGAGCGGCAGCAACGCCAGCCCGAACAGCAGCGGTACGAGGCGAAGCGCCCGCTCGCCGTCGCCGAGGCTGTCGAGTGCGAGCCGTTCCAGCCACAGCCAGCCCGGCGGCGCGGACTGGCTGAACGCCAACGGCCGCAACAGCTCCAGGTAGCCGCGTTCGCGCAGGTTGTGCGCCACATACAGCTCGTCGCTCCAGAGGCTGCGCGCGTACGCCCACTGCCGGATCCGCAGCCCGGCGCCGAGCACCACGAGCAGGCCGGCGATCGGCCAGTAGGGGGACCGGCCCAGCCGGGCCCACCCGCGCACCAGGCGGGCCACCGGACGCGCCCGGTTCGGCACGGGCAGCGGCGACGCGGGGGAGTACGCCGCGGGGAGGACCGCCGCCGGGGGGCGCGTCACGGACACGGCGAGACGCTACCAAAACACCGTTCGCGTTCAGGTCCCCCGCGTGACCGGACCGGCACCGTCGGGCACCGGCGACCCGACCAGCCGGGCGGCCTCCCGGTGCCGGCGCTCCGGCCGCGGAAGTCCGACCAGGAACTCGGGGAACATGCCGAAGAAGGTGCGGGCGGAGCGCAGTTCCAGGTTGTGCGCCCGGGACCAGCGCACCGAGTTGGTCGCGCGGGCCCAGTGGTGTGTCCACCGCACGTCGCCGCGCACCGCGACCGCCAGGCCCCGCCGCCAGGCGCGCAGGCCCAGCTCGTGGTCCTCGTAGTAGAGGAAGAACCGCTCGTTCCACCCGCCCAGCGCGGCGACGTCGGCGGTCCGGCCGGCGACCGCCGCGCCCATCACCCAGGCGACGTAGCGCGTCTCACCCGGCGCGACCACCTGCCGGTACGAGGCGTGCAGCCGGGACAGCGGCCAGACGTTCCGGTTGCCGAGCTTGGCGGTGGCGTACGGGAATCCGCGCCCGTTGGCCTGCGGTGTGCCGTCGGTGCCGAGCAGTTGCGGCGCGACCAGACCGCCGTGGACGTCCAGGTGCCCGGCCAGCACGGGCAGGTCGTCGGCGCGTACCTCCAGGTCCGGGTTGGCGAACAGGACGTAGCGGCCGGTGGCCTCGCGCAGTGCCACGTTGTTCGCGCGGGCGAAGCCGACGTTCGCCGGCAGCCGGATGACCCGTGCGCCCAGCTCGGCGGCGACCGCGGCGGAGTCGTCCGCGGAGGCGTTGTCGACCACCAGCCACTCGTACGGCTTCCGGTCGCGCCAGCAGCGGCGCAGCGTCCCGGCCGAGTTGTGGGCGACAGTCACCACGGTCCACTGGTGCGTCATCGGGCCTCCCGGGCGGTGAGAAAGCCGCGCAGCGACGCGAAGCCGAACCGGCTGCCGGTCCACTGCCGGCGGGCGGCCGGCGCCTCGACCAGCCCGCGCCCGACGCCGCGCAGGAACGGCCGCAGCAGGCCCTGCCGGATCCGCCGGGCGGCAAGCGCGACGTGCGCCAGCGCGAGGACCGGCAGCGCGACGAGCAGCAGCGGCCCGGTGAACGTGCGCGCCGCCACCAGCAGCCGGTTACGGGCCAGCAGGTACGCCCGGAACCCGGACAGCCCGTGGTCGCCGGACACGCTGTGCCCACCGGCGTGCGGCAGCACCAGGTCCAGCCCGCGCGTGCGCAGGCCGGCGGCGTAGAGCCGGAACGCCAGGTCGGCGTCCTCGCCCCAGGCGAACAGGTGCTCCCAGAAGCCGTCGAACCGGCGGAACAGCGCGGTCGGGAACACCGCCGCCCCGCCGGACGGGCCGAGCGGGGCCCGGCCGACCGTGGCTGGCCGGTCGATGAAGAGCGACAGCGGGTTCAGGTCGATGCCCACGTACTCGCCGCCGTGCATGGCCAGGCCCACCGCGATCGGGCCGTCCGGGTGCGCGGCGACGGCGGCGCAGATCCGGGCCAGCGCGTCGTCGGGCAGCCACACGTCCGGGTTGAGCAGCAGCACGTGGGACGTGTCGACGGTCGCCACGGCGCGGTTGCAGCCGGCCGCGAAGCCCGGGTTCGACCCGTCGGGCAGGTAGGCGTACCGGCCGGCGGGCAGGTGACCGGCGACGACGTCGGCGCACCCGTCGGCCGGCTGGTGGTCGGCGAAGACGAACCGGACCGGCAGGTCGCCCGCGGCGCGTACCCAGGTGGGCAGCGTCTCGGCGAGCATGCCGGCGGACCGGTAGAGCACGGTCACCACCGTCAGCCCGTCGAACGGCGTCCCGGTCACGTCGTGGTCCTCCCCAGCCGGTGCAGGATCACCAGGCCGGGCACCAGGCTCAACCAGGTCGGATAGATCAGGGGGTACAGCTCGTAGACGCCGAACAGCGCGAAGTAGACGACGAACGCCCGGGCCAGTTGCCCGGCCGGCGCGGCGGAGAACTCGAACCACCGTTCGGTCCCGCCGACCGCCAGGCCGAGCACGGCCAGGAAGACCGCCGCGCCGAGCGGACCCCAGTCGAGCAGCGGGATGGCCACGAAGGTGGCGGTGTTCATCAGGTACGGCTGGCTGAGCTGGGCGGTCAAGCCGTACAGGTCGGCCTTGCCGACGATCGGCTCGACCCGAGAGCCGAGGAACGTCAGCGAGTAGGTGCCGTGCCGGGGCTCCAGGTGCGCCCGCTGCGACCAGACCCGCCCGAACGTCTCGGTGGAGGAACTCAGCGACAGGTCGAGCGACCCGGCGCTGCTGGTCAGCGCGTTGCTGCCGTAGCGGGCGCGGAACTCGGTCTCGAACGTGCCGGTGCCGGCCATGGTGCGCTGCCCGCCGAGGAACACCGCCGCGCCGAGCGCCGCCGCGCCGATCAGCAGCACCACGGGCGTCCGCGCGGCCAGGAACGCCGCGGCCCGACCCCGGGTACGCCGCACCGACAGCGCGGTGATCAGCGCCGGCGCGATGCCGACGAGCACCGAGTTCTTGCTCGCGCCGAGCGCCGCGCCGACGGTGAACACCGCGGTCAGCGCGTAGTAGAGCGGCAGCGCCGGCCGGCGTCCGGACAGCGCGCGCAGCAGCGAGACGGCCATGCCGAGCGTCCACGCCTCGGACAGCAGGCCGACGACCAGGTTGGACTGCTCGCGGAGCACCTGCCGGGCGGCGTCCGGGTTGTCGGCGAGCAGCGGCGGCAGGGTGCCGCGGAAGCGGACCGCCGCGGTCACCACCGCCACGCCGAGCAGCACGAACAGGTACGCCCGCAGGCGCCGCTCGGACGGCCAGGACAGCTCCGGGCGAGACGGTTTCGGCCGGGGCAGGTCCGGCGGCGGCCGTCCGCCGTCCCGCCGCTCGACCAGCCGCCGCCCGGCCGCCCACGCCAGCAGGAAGACGGTCACGTAACCGGCGAGCACCGGCAGCACCCCGCGACCCGCCCACGAGTCGTACGGGCCGGGCAGCACCCGCACGGCGAGCAGCGCGGCGGTCCACACGGTGGCGCACGCGGCGAGCGCCCACATCCGGGCGCGGGCGGCAACCGACGCGCCGACGGCGAACGCGAGCGTGACCGCCGCCCCCGCGTCCCAGGTCGCCAGCAGCAGGGCCACGCCGAGCGCGAACGGGAGCGCGACCGACCAGAGTCGACGTTCAGCCGGCGGCACGGGAAACCGTCCGGTAGAGGTCGAGCCAGTCGTCCACGCAGCCGGCGAAGGAGTGCCGGGTCGCGTACTCCCGGGCCAGCTCGCGGCGACGCTCGTCCCACGCCTGCGGCCCGGTGGCCGTGCGCACCGCGGCGGCCATCGCCGCCGGGGTCGGCTCCGCCCGGTACGCGAGCACGCCGTCGCCGGCCGCGGTGACCTCGGCCAGGCCACCCACCCCGGAGTGCACCACCGGTACGCCGAGCGACATCGCCTCCAGCGCGCTGCGCCCGAACGCCTCCACCCGGGACGGCACCAGCAGGCAGTGGATCCGGTGCAGGAAGGGCGCCGCGTCCACCCGCCCGATCAGGTGCAGGTTCGGCCGGGCGGCGAGCGGCAGGTCGCCGGCGCCGGCGACCAGGAACTCGACGTCCGGCAGCGCCGCCGCGACGGCCGGCAGCAGGTCCGCGCCCTTTTCCCGTTCCAGCCGGCCGAGGAAGCCGACCCGGACCGGCTCGTCCGGCGCGGGCCCGGGCCGGTCGGTCGCCTCCGGCCAGATCGCCGGCAGCGGGTTCGTGATCACCCGCACGTCCCGCACCCGTCCGCGTACCCGCAGCTCCCGGGCCTCGAAGGCGGAAACCGCGACCGTCGCGTGCGGCCGGAGCCGGCGCAACATCAGGTCCGTGGCGATGTTCGCCTGCACGGCCGCCTTCGCCCGCAGCGACCCCGCCGCGTCGCGATACTGCCAGAGGCTGTTGTGCAGCGTCACCACGAGCGGCGTGCGCCGGCCGCGCACGCCCAGTCCGGCGCGGGCGTGCATGGCGGCGGAGAGCAGGTGCGCGCTGACCACGTCCGGCCGCAGTTCGTCGACGAGCGCCCGGATCCGCCGCGCGTAGCCGAGGTCGACCCGCCCGGCGGCGGCGAGCGGCAGCCACCGCACGCCCGCGGTCCGCAGCGCCGCCGCCACCTCGTCGTCGCCGGTGGCGGCGACCACGTCCACGCCCCGGTCGGCGAGCGCCGGCAGCATCTCGGTCAGGAAACGCTCGGCACCGCCGAGCTGCCGCCGGCCGGACCCGCCTGTGGTGCAGACGAACAGCACCCTCATCGGGCGGCCATGCCTTCCAGCGCGCCCCGGGCGACCGCCCGGCGGGCGCCGCCGCCCACCGCGGCCCGCGCCAGCACCCCGAGGGTGTACGCGGAACAGGCGACGGTGCCCCGCCACCCGGCCAGCTCGCGGCTGGCCCGGATGAACTCCCGGGTCTGCCGGCGGGCGATCTCCTCCGCCGGCCACCGGCGCTTGGCGCTGGCGTCGTCCTCGTGCCTGACCACGGCGTCCGGCAGGTACGCCAGGCGCAGCCCCAGCCGGCGGACCGCCCAGCACAGTCGCAGGTCCTCCGAGTAGAAGAAGGACGACTCGTCGACGCCGCCGATCCGCTCCAGCGTCTCCCGCCGGATCGCCACGAACGGCCCGGAGAGCCAGTCCCCCCGCTCCGGCGGCGCGACGATCCGCAGCCTCGGGGCGACGAGGCTGAGCCCGGTGGCGTGCGCCACGCCGGCGCGAACCGTCAGGAACCGGCCGGCGGCGGTTCGGTCCACGCCGTCCACGTCGAGCACCTTCGGGAACGCGGCACCCACCGTCGGGTCGTCGAGTTCCGCGGCCAGCCGCTCGACCGCGCCGGGGCGTACCTCGATGTCGTTGTTGGACAGCACCACCCGCGAGCGGGTGCTGTGCCGGACGCCGAGGTTCATGCCCCGGGCGTAGCCGAGGTTCGTCTCCGAGCGGATGTAGGTGGCGCCGGTCCCGGCGCACATGGCCCGCAGCGCGTCGGCGATGCCGGCGGCGCTGCCGTTGTCCACCACCACCGTTTCCGCTTCGGCCGGCAGGGACCTGACACAGGCCCGGGTGCGCTCGAAGTCTTCCCAGGTCAACACCACGACTGAGACGTCCACCGCTAGGCCATCCGAGTGACGAGGAGGGGCGTGGCCCGGCGCAGGCGCGCCCGGGTCCGGAGCGCGTACACGACGTAGGCGACCGAGGCGGCGACCGCGGCGCCGAACGCGCCGGCCCACGGGATGAGCAGAACGTACAGCACGACCGACACCGACATGGTGACCAGGGCCACGGCGGTGGTGGCCCGCTCGCCGGCGCGCTTGAGCAGCGCGGCGCTCCACGTCTTGCCGGCCGACAGCGCCAGCGTCCCGGGCAGCAGGAGCAGCCCGAAGACCCAGGCGTGCCGGTAGTCGGGGGAGAGCACGCCGAGCACCGCCAGGCCGGCCACGGCCAGCACGGCGATCGGCGTCGCGCCCCTGACCACCTCGCGGCCGTGGTCGCCGATGGCGTCCGGGTCCCGCTCGGCCAGGATCCGCTGCGCCCGCACCACGGCCCCGGACTGCGCGAACTCCAGCGCCGCCACGGCCAGCGCGAAGACACCGAGCGGGCCCGCGCCGGCGAACCGGGCCACCAGGACCTGACTCAGCCGGTACGTCAGCATCTGCGCACACACCCCGACGTGCAGACGGCCCACGGCGAGCAGGTCGGCGCGGTAGTCGCCGCGCCCGGCGCTCGCCGTCGGAACCGGACCGGACCGCCGCGCCCAGACCAGCACCGCCACCGCGAGCACGGTCGCGGTGGCGAGCTGCACGCCCAGCCACAGCTCGCTCCAGTCCCCGCCGTCGAGCCGGCGACCCGACCAGAGCAGCGCGTACCCGGCGACCAGCACGGCCCCGCCGGCGGCCCGCACGGCGTAGACGAACCAGAACCGGCGCAGCCGCAGCCCCAGCGCGCCCGCCGTGTTGAAGACGGTGAGCGCGCACCCGGCCGTCACACCGACCGGGTGGCTGCCCAGCCCGGCCAGCGTGGTCAGCAGCGCCGCCGCCAGCGCGGTGAGCCCGAGCGACCCGGCGACGATGCCGACGATCCACAGTCGACCCCGGGACATGATCCAGCCGGCCGGGCGGGACAGCAGGAACGTGTCGACGGACAGACCGCCGAGCGCGGCGCCCACCGTGGCGCTCACCATGTTCGCGGCCAGCTCCCCCCGCTGGGCCGCCGGCAGGGTCACCGAGACCAGCGCGGCGAGCCCGGTCAGGCCGAGGGAGGCCAGATAGAGACGCTCGGGGGAGACGTAGCGTCGTACCACGTCGTCCTCCCCCGGGATGCGATGTCGCCGGCCTGTTCTACCCGACCGGCGCGGCCCGCCGCAATCGGCCGTCGGCCGGCGACCGTCCGCCCGGTAGTCTGCCGCCTCATGGACCTCGCCCGCGTGCTCCGGCGTTCGTGGCCGATCGTGGTGGCGCTGGCGTTGCTCGGTGGCGTCGGCGCGGGCGTGCTCGCCGGGCGTCGCGAACCCGTCTACCGGGCGCAGACCCGGCTGCTCGTCACGTTCGCGGCCGACGGGTCCGCCGCGCCGCAACCCCCGCCGTCCGAGGAGGTGGCCGACCAGCTCATGCAGCGGCGGGTGAAGACGTACGCCACCATGATGAACACGCCGCGGCTGACCCGCCCGGTGATCGACGCGCTGCGGCTGCCGTACCCGCCGGACGACCTGACCGACCGCGTCGTCGCCTGGTCCACCGTGGACACCCTGACCGTCGAGGTGGCCGTGACGGACCGGCGGGCCGACACCGCGGCGGCGATCGCCAACGCGCTCGCCGCCGAGCTGCAACGGATCGCCCGACGCGACCTGCCGCCGGCCGGGCTGGGGCTCAAGGCCCACGTGGCGGTGGTGACGCCCGCTGTCGCGCCGCGTCGGCCGGAGCGGGTGTGGTGGCCGCCGTACGCCGCCGGTGGCGCGCTCGGCGGACTCGCGATCGGCCTCG
Source organism: Micromonospora sp. WMMD1128 (assembly GCF_027497235.1). NCBI lineage: Bacteria > Bacillati > Actinomycetota > Actinomycetes > Micromonosporales > Micromonosporaceae > Micromonospora > Micromonospora sp. WMMD1128. The sequence goes on along the minus strand of NZ_CP114902.1, from coordinate 5,100,321 downwards.
CCCTGGCCCTGGCCCGGGCGAACGGCCGCGCCGGTACGCCGATCGGCGCCGACGCCCGTGCCGTGTGGACGGCGGCGCGGGCGGCCGTGCGGCGCCGGCCGGTCGGCCCTGCCCCGGACGGCGGCCCTGCCCCGGACGACCCGGCTCAGGACGACGGGCGGGTGTCCCGTCCGGCGGTGAAGGAACGGCAGGCGTCGTAGTCCGGCAGCAGGCCCGCCGCGCGGGCCTGCGCCAGGCTGGGCGCCGCCGCGTCCCGCGCGGAGAGCAGCGGCGTCGCCGCCGGCCAGTCGATGGCGAGGTCGGCGTCGAGCGGGTGCACGGTGTGCTCGCCCGCCGGGCGGTAGGTGGTGGAGCAGAGATAGCTGAGCGTGGCGTCGTCGGTCAGGGCGCAGAAGCCGTGCCCCAGCCCCTCGGCCAGGTAGACGGCCCGCCGGTCGACGTCGTCCAGGCGTACCGTCTCCCACCGGCCGTAGGTCGGTGAGCCGACCCGGACGTCCACCACCACGTCGAGCACGGCCCCCCGGACACAGGTCACGTACTTCGCCTGGCCGGGCGGGACGTCGGCGAAGTGGACGCCGCGCACCACGCCGCGCGCGGACACCGAGAGGTTGCCCTGCGCCAGCCGCAGCGGGTGTCCGACCGCCTCGGCGAGCCGGTCGAAGCGGTACCACTCGACGAACAACCCGCGCGGGTCGCCGTGCCGCACCGGGGTGACCTCCCAGGCCCCCTCGATGCCGAGCGGCCGGATCCTCACGACCCGCTCCGAGGCGCCGGCGGCTCGGCCAGCAGGCCCAGCAGGTAGCTGCCGTAACCGCTGCGGGCCAGTGGAAGCGCCAGGCTCCGCAACCGCTCGTCGTCGATCAACCCGGACCGCCAGACGACCTCCTCGACACAGCCGATCTTCATGCCCTGGCGCTCCTCGATCACCCGGACGAACTCGGCGGCCTGCATCATCGAGGTGAACGTGCCGGTGTCCAGCCACGCGGTGCCCCGGTCGAGCACGGTGACGGTCAGCTCGCCCCACTCCCGGTAGGTCTCGTTCACCGCCGTGATCTCCAACTCACCGCGGGCGCTGGGGGTGAGCTTGCGGGCGATCTCCACCACCCGGTGGTCGTAGAAGTAGAGGCCGGGCACCGCGTACCGGGACCGGGGACGGTCCGGCTTCTCCTCGATCGACAGCACCCGACCGGCCGCGTCGAACTCGACCACGCCGTAGTCCGCCGGGTTCGCGACCGGGTAGGCGAACACCCGCGCGCCGGCCGGGTCGCCGTGCCGCGCGAGCTGGGAGCCGAGCCCGACGCCGTGGAAGATGTTGTCGCCGAGGATCAGCGCGACCGACTCGCCACCGATGAAGTCCGCGCCGAGCAGCAACGCCTGCGCGATGCCCTCCGGGCGGGCCTGCTCGGCGTACGCCAGGCGCAGCCCCCACTGGCTGCCGTCACCGAGCAGCCGCTCGAACTGCGTGCGGTCCTCGGGCGTCGTGACGATCAGGATCTCCCGCACCCCGGCCATCACCAGTGTGGACAGCGGGTAGTAGACCATCGGCTTGTCGAACACCGGCATGAGTTGCTTGGAAACGGCCCGGGTGATCGGCCAGAGACGCGACCCGGTGCCGCCGGCGAGAAGGATTCCACGCACTCGCGGAGACTACCGTCGCGTAAGCTCTCACACCCGTGAGGATCCTCGTCACCGGCGCCGGTGGGATGCTCGGGCGGGACCTGGTGACGGTGCTGCGCGCCCGGCCGGACCGGTCCGTCACCGCCGCCACCCGCGCCGACCTCGACGTCACCGACGCCCGGGCGGTGCGGGACGCCGTCGCCGGGCACGACGTGGTGGTCAACGCCGCCGCCTGGACCGATGTGGACGGTGCCGAGACCCGCGAGCGGGACGCCACCGCGGTCAACGGGGACGCGGTCGCGCACCTGGCCCGCGCCTGCGCCGCGACCGCCGCCCGACTCGTGCACGTCTCCACCGACTACGTGTTCGGCGGTGACGCCACCGGGCCGTACCCCGAGGACGCGCCGACCGGCCCGGTCAACGCGTACGGGCGGAGCAAGCTCGCCGGGGAGCGGGCGGTGACCCGGCTGCTGCCCGAGGCCGGCTACGTGGTGCGTACCGCCTGGTTGTACGGCGCCCACGGCCGCAACTTCGTCACCACCGTGCTGCGGCTGGCCGACGAACGCGACCGGATCGACGTGGTCGACGACCAACGCGGGCAGCCCACCTGGTCGTACCGGCTCGCCGAGCGGCTCGTCGCGCTCGCCGACGCGGCGCTCGCCGGCGACGCCGCCCCGGGCGTCTACCACAGCACCGCGGCCGGCGAGACGACCTGGTACGGCCTGGCGCGTGCGGTGTTCACCCTCCGGGGCCTCGACCCGGACCGGGTCCGCCCGACCACGAGCGACCGTTTCCCGCGCCCGGCCCCGCGCCCCCGGTACAGCGTGCTGGCCCACGGCCGGTGGGCCGCCGCGAAGCTGCCACCGGCCGGAGACTGGCGCACCGACCTGACCGAGGCGCTCAGCGGCCGGCGCCCCGGAACACCTCGGTGACCGTCCGCAACACGATCTTGATGTCGAGCCAGAGCGACCAGTTCTCCACGTAGTAGTTGTCGAACCGCGCCCGGTCCGAGATCGGCGTGTCCCCCCGCAAGCCGCTGACCTGCGCGAGGCCGGTCAACCCCACCGGCACCCGGTGCCGCATCGCGTAGGCGGGGTAGGCCACGGAGAACTTCTCCACGAAGTACGGGCGCTCCGGCCGCGGCCCCACCACGCTCATCTCACCGCGCAGGATGTTCCACAACTGGGGCAGCTCGTCGAGCGAGGCGCGACGCATGAACCGCCCGATCGGGCCGATCCGCCGGTCGTGCGCGATCGACCAGGTGGTCTGCGACTCGTGCTCGTCGGCCGGCCGCATCGTACGGAACTTGACCACCCGGAACGGCCGGCCGTAGCGGCCGATCCGCTCCTGCCGGAAGAAGATCCCCCGACCGCCGTCGAGGAACGTGGCGACCGCGCAGAGCAGCAGCAACGGGCTCAGCAGGACGAGCGCCACCACGGCGAAGACCACGTCGGACGCGCGCTTGACCATCCACCGTGGCCCGCCCAGCGTGGTGTCACCGATCTTCACGATCGGGATGGCCCCGATGTGGTCCGGGTGGCCGCCCTGCGACCGGGACCCCCACAGGCGCGGCACCGCCCACAGGTCACACCGCGAGCTGGCCGGCCGGAGCAGCGCCTCCATCAGCTCCGACTCGGAGCAGTCCGGGTCGGCGATGACGAGCACCTCGCACTCCACCACCGTGACGAGCTTCTCCACGTCGGCGAGCGTGCCGATCAGCGGCAGCGACCCGGGTTTCTGCCGGGACGGGACGTCCACCGCGCCCACGAAACGCAATCCGTACTGCGGGTAGCGCCGCAGCAGCCGGGCCAGCTCGCCGCCGATCGGCCCGCCGCCGACCACTATCGCGTTGTGCTCCACCCAGCGACGCCGGCGGGCCAGCAGGACGATCCGGGTGTTCACCGCCCGCCCCACGACCACCAGGCCGGCGGAGAGCGCGACACCCCGCATGAAGCCGCTGACGTAGAGCACCGAGTCGTGTCGCAGCGCCGCGATGATGGCCACCACCGCGCCGGAGGCCAGCAGCCGGCCGCCGAGGCTTGGCAACTCGTCCAGGATGCTGATGTGCCGGCGCGGCCGGTAGAGCCCGCCGGTGGCGAAGAACCCCACCGTGAGCGCGGCGTTGACGAGCGTCCCCCGCCAGTAGGTCTGGGCCAGCAGCAGCGGGGCGAGCAGCGCCACGACGTCGATCGGGGCCGTCACCATCCAGGCCCGCAACCGGCGGGTACGCGTCGAGGCCCGGGACCCCGCGTACGGCAGCACCGTGGTCGTGTCCATGCTGCCGGTCACCGCCGCGGCGCCCGTCGACGACGCGGCCGGATGCTCGAACGCCGGTAGGCGTGCCATGGTCGAACCTCCCCCGGGACGCCCCCTACTTCCCGCTGGCCGCGAGGATGTCGGGGACGGAGTCGCGGCGGACCGCCTGGAACAGCGTCCGGGCGCGGGTCGGATCCGGGAACACCACACTCTCGCTGCCGACCCGGCCGGTGCCCTTCACCGGGCAGGTGAAGAACGTCAGGTTGCCGCCGCGCAGCCCGCGCATCTCCATCGCCAGGTCCACGAGCGACAGCGACTTGTCGACCGCGACCGAACTGGACGTGGCCCGCACGAACGAGTTGAGTTTGGCCGGGTTTGTCAACACGCCGCCGGACGCCGCCCGGTCCAGGATCGCCTTGATCACCTGCTGCTGGTGCCGGATGCGGGCGAAGTCGCCGTCGGCGAAGGCGTGCCGCTCCCGCGCGTAGTCGAGCGCGGCGGCCCCGTCCATCCGCTGCCGGCCCGGCTCGAACGTGCGCGTGCCGATCAGCGAGTACTTCGTGGTGAAGCCCTTCTCCACGTCGACGTCGACGCCGCCGAGCGCATCGATGATCTCCTTGAAGCCGGCGAAGTCGACCATCGCCACGTTGTCCACCCGGACGCCGCTGAACTTCTCCACGGTCTGCACCATCAACGGCACCCCGCCCCAGGCGTACGCGGCGTTGATCTTCGCGTCGCGGCCACCGCGACCCTCCTTCGACCGCGGCACGGCGGTCCAGGTGTCCCGGGGGATCGAGATGAGCTGGGCGCTCGCGCGGTCCTTCGGCAGGTGGGCCAGGATGATGGTGTCGCTGCGCGAACCGCCGGTGCTCTCCGGATCGCGGGAGTCGCTGCCCAGGATCATGATGTTCATCGCGCCTTTGACCTCGACCTGCGGCCGGGACTCCTCGGGGACACCGATGAACGCGTCCACCCGGTCGATCGAACTGTTGACCGACCGGTAGTAGAGACCGCCGGCCAGCGCGCCGCCGCCGGCCAGCAGCGCCACCACGAGCAGCGCGATCAGGACGATCCGCCGGCCCCGGCGGCGCCGCGGCGCCGGCTCCTCCACCGGCCCGTCGCCCTCCACATCGGAGGTCTGCGCCGGAGCGTCGGGATCGGCGAACGGGTGGCGATCGGACATGCCGAGGATGCTACTGATTCGCGTTCCCGCGCGGGGACCCTCGTCGCCGTCGCGCGCGCCCGCCGGTCTTAGCTTTCGCTTAGCCAGCTTGTCCGGCGGCCGGGCGGTCCGGCAGCATCGGCTGGCGTGACCGACGGCAGCGCACCCCACCCACCGACCCCCGCCAGCGACGGGACCCCGGCCGGCCACCGGATCCCGCCCCGGACCCGCCGCCGGCTCGTCGCCGCCGGCCTGGCCACGCTCGCCGCCGTGGTCGCGGTCACCCTCGCGGTACGCGGCGGCGCCGCCCCCGCCTGCGCCGCCCCACCCCGGGCCGCCGTCCCGCTCGCCGCCCCACCCGTCGGCGGCGCCACGCACACCGGCAAGGCCACCTTCTACGACTCGAAGGGCGCTGGCGGCAACTGCTCCCGGCCCGCCGCGCCGGCCAACCGGCTGTACGTCGCGCTCGGCCCGAGCGAGTACGCGGCCGGCGCCTCCTGCGGCGGCTTCCTCGACGTCACCGGCCCCCGCGGCAGCGTCCGGGTGCTCGTCATGGACCAGTGCCCGGAGTGCGCCGCCGGCCACCTCGACCTCTCCGCCGAGGCGTTCGCCCGGATCGCCGACCCGGTGCAGGGTGTGGTGAAGGTCAGCTACCGGGCCGTGGTGAACCCGTCGCTACCCGGCCCGCTCACCTTCCGCCTCAAGGAAGGCTCGTCGCAGTGGTGGTTCGCCGTCCTGGTCGGCGACCACGGCAACCCGCTGCGCTCGGTCGAGGTCCGCCAGAACGGCTCGTGGCGCGCGGCCGACCGCCAGGACTACAACTACTGGCTGATCCCGTCGGGCGCCGGCCCCGGCCCGTACTCGATCCGGGTCACCGACGTGTACGGCCACCGCGCGACCGCCACCGGCATCCGGATGCGCCCCGGCCAGGTGCAGCGCAGCGCCACCCGGATGTACGGCGCGGGCGCGGCGACCACGACCCGCTCGGCGAAGCCCTCCCGCTCCCCGTCACCCCGCCCGCGCCCCAGCGCTTCAACGTCCCCGTCCCCGTCCCATCCCACCCCGGCGGAGACCGCCGCACCCCTGGACGCCGCCGCCCCGATCACCCCGTCCACCGTCCCCACCGCATGCGGCTGACCGCCCGGACGCCAGCTCGGCGAAGTGGCGGTATCCGGCCGGCAAGGATGCCACCACTTCGCCGAACTGGTGTCGATCTTCGTGGAGAACTCGGGGCCCGGCGGGGAAACATCACCGGATAAGGACGGCGGTCGCTCGGGTCGTGGCTTCCGTGAGAGAAACGGACTCCATGCCAGCCATCCTACCGACCGTTCGGATTCTGATCAGCCGTCGGAGGGTTCGGCCGGCATCGGGAGGTCCAGCCACATGAGGATCTCGTCGCGGGAGTCGGTGGAGGAGAGGCGGAGGGCGGCGGGAAGGCGGCCCACCTCGCGGTAGCCGAGGCGGCGGTAGAAACGGTCCAGGCCGAGGCCGTCGCGGACGGTCACGTGCAGCGCCGCCACGCCCATCGCCCGGGCGACTCGCTCGGCCTCGCGCATCAGCGCCGCGCCGTGGCCGCGCCCCTGGGTGTCGGGGCGCACCATGACGCGCTTGAGCACCCGCCAGTGCGACTTCAGGTGGAACCGGTTGTCGACGATGACGAGGACGGCGACGAGCTGGTCACCCTCGAAGCCGGCGAGCAGCCGGTCCGGCCCGTCGGCGACCTCGGCGAGGGTCGACGCGGCGACCGGGCGCACCTCGGCCGCGGTCACCGGCGCGACGAAGCCGACCGCGCCGCCGGCGTTCGTCGCGTCCACCCAGAGGGCGACGAGCTGTTCGCGCAGCTCGGTGGTGAGGTCGGGGTCGAGTACGAAGCGCAGGTCCACGCCCGCCATCCTGCGGGCAGCGCCCCGGTGGTGGCCTGCGTTCGTGATGCGCCTGACATAGCGGTTGGTGCGGGAGAGGGGAGTCGAACCCCCACGTCCTTTCGGACAATAGGATCTAAACCTATCGCGGCTGCCTGTTACGCCACTCCCGCCGGCCTGCTGAGTCTAAGGCGTCGGGTCGGGAGAGTGCGCAGTCTGGTCCGCCGTGGTGTCGGTGCGGCCGTCGCCCTTGTTGCGGCCGGCGAACGTGTCGGTCTGGCTGTGGCAGTTCGGGCAGAGGATCCGCAGGTTGGGCGGCCGGTTGTCGAGGAAGTCCCCGTTGATGTGGTCGACGTGCAGGGTCAGCGGCCGGCCGAACCAGATCGGGCCGCAGCGGCACTCCTCGCACTCCTGCGGCACGCCGATGTCACCCAGCGCTCGCTTCAACCGGGTGCCGGGAGTGCGCCGCGAGCCGGCAGGAAGTCGCAGCAGCAGTTGCGACGAGGTGGTGCGCCGCGGGCTCGGCTGCCCCTTGTTGTGCGCCTGCCTCGTGAAGTGCGACATGTCGATGCCGAAGCGTTTGAGCTGCCGGCTGATGTGCGCGTGCGACCCGCCGCTGACCCGCACCCCGAGCAGCCGCATGACCTCGGTGACGTTGCGCGCCCGCGCGGCGGTCGCGGCCAGCAGTTCGGGTGAGTATTTGTAACGCACCACGTGCCGACGGTAACGGCAGCCCCCGACAGGATCAGTCGAGCCCGAGGTCGCGGCGCAGCTTGGCGACGTGGCCGGTGGCCTTGACGTTGTAGAGCGCCCGCTCGATCTTGCCGTCGGGGTCGATCACGAACGTGGAGCGGATCACGCCGGTGACGGTGCGGCCGTACGACTGCTTCTCGCCGTACGCGCCGTACGCGGTCAGCACCGCCCGGTCCTCGTCGGCGACGAGCGGGAACGTGATCGCGTCCCGGTCGCGGAACTTCGCCAGCTTCGCGGGCTTGTCCGGCGAGATGCCCACCACCTCGTAGCCGGCGGCCTGGAGCGAGGCGAGCGAGTCCCGGAAGTCGCATGCCTGCTTCGTGCAGCCGGGCGTCATGGCGGCCGGGTACGCGTACAGGATGACCTTACGGCCGCGCAGGTCGGCCAGGGAGAGTGTCCCGCCGTCGTCGGTGGGGAGGGTGAACTCGGGGGCGGCGTCGCCGGGGCTGAGACGGTCGGTCATGGCGGTGACGATACCGCCGCGCCTCCGGCGGTGGCCGGCGGCGACGCGCGGCCGACGGTGATCATTCCCATGCCTTGTTGCAAGGTATTGGCAACAACACCCGACGGGAAATAGGCTCGCCTCCGTGGAAACCCTGGCGATGCACATCTCCAACGGGATCATCGACGGTCCCGTGGCCGCGATCTTCGCGGCCCTCGCGCTCGCCGCGCTCACGTTCTGCGTGCTGCGTGGCCGGGCCGACCTCGACGACCGGCTCGCGCCGATGGCCGGCCTGGTGGCCGCGTTCATCTTCGCGGTGCAGATGCTCAACTTCCCGATCTTCACCGCCGGGGTCAGTGGTCACCTGCTCGGTGGCGCGCTCGCGGCGCTGCTGGTGGGGCCCTGGGTGGGCGCGCTCTGCGTGGCCGTGGTGCTCGTGGTGCAGGCCCTGGTCTTCGGCGACGGTGGGGTCGCGATGCTCGGCCTGAACATCACCAACATGGCGATCCTCGGCACCGCCGCCGCCTACCTGCTGATCGCGCTGCTGCTGCGGGTGCTGCCCCGGACCCCCGCCGGCCTGGCGGTCACCGCGTTCGTCTCCGCGCTCGTCAGCGTCGTGGTCGCATCCCAGGGCTTCGTGCTCGAATACTGGCTGGGCGGCACCACCGACCTCGGCAGCAACCTCGGCGGGCTGGCCGGCACCATGGCCGTCGCCCACCTGCTGATCGGCATCGGCGAGGGCCTGATCACCGCGACCACCGTGGTCACCGTCGCGAAGGTCCGCCCCGACCTGGTGTACGCGCTGCGCGCCCTGAAGAAGCCGGCCGCGCCGGTGTCCGCCGTACCGGTCGCCGGAGGTGCCCGATGAGCAAGCGTTCCTGGCCGTTCCTCCTCGGTGGCCTGCTTGTCGCCCTGGTGCTGGCCGGCGTGGTCAGCAACTACGCCTCGTCGCACCCGGACGGGTTGGACTCGTCCCTGCTCAAGGGCTGCACGGTGAACGCCGACGACGAGATCACCGGCGGGAGTTGCCCGGCCCAGCAGGCCCGGGACCACGAGCTGGCGGACAGCCCGCTGGCCGACTACGGCGTACGCGGGATCGGCAACGACTTCCTCTCCACCGGCCTGTCCGGGGTGCTCGGCGTGCTGCTCACGTTCGCGCTCGGCGGCGGCCTGTTCTGGCTGGCCCGCCGCCGCGCCCCCGCGAGCGCCACCGGGACCGGCCCGGCGGGCGCCACCGGGACCGGCCCGGCGGGCGACGGCGGGACCGGCCCGGTGGACGCCGCGGCCGGTTCGGCGGCCGGGACGAGCGCGTCCCGGTCCACCGGCGACCGCTGAGCCGGGGGCCGACGAATGGGCGCCGGGCACGGGCACGTGCTCTACCGCGAGTCCGGCTCGCCGGTGCACCGCCTCCCGCCGGAGGTGAAGATCACCGCCATGGTGCTGTTCACCGTGGCGGTGGTCGCCACCCCGCGGGAGGCCCACTGGGCGTTCGGCGGTTACGCGCTGCTCGTCGTCGCCGTGGCCGCGCTGGCCCGGGTCGGCCCGCGCTGGCTGCTCGGCCGGGCGTTGATCGAGCTGCCGTTCGTGCTGTTCGCGTTCGCGCTGCCGGTCCTCGGTGCCGGGGAGCGGGTCGAGGTGGCCGGGCTGAGCCTCTCCGTCGACGGGTTGCACGGCGCGTTCAACATCCTGGCCAAGGGCACGCTCGGCGTACTCGCGTCGCTCCTGCTGGCGGCGACCACGACGACCCGTGACCTGATCCTCGGCCTGGACCGGCTGCGGTGCCCGCAGATCCTCACCCAGATCGCCACGTTCATGCTGCGCTACCTGGAGGTGCTGGTCGGGGAGGCCCGGCGGATGCGGGTGGCCCGGGTGTCCCGGGGCGACGACCCGCGTTTCCTCTGGCAACTGCGCGGCTTCGCGGCCGGCGTCGGCGCGCTGTTCCTGCGCGCGTTCGAGCGCGGCGAGCGGGTCTACCTGGCGATGGTCTCCCGGGGCTACACCGGCCGGATGCCGGCGGTGTGGCAGGGGGCGGGCGCGGCCACCGCCGGGCAGTGGGCGGTCGCCGCGACGGTCCCGGTGATCGCGGCCTCCATCGCCGCCGCCGCGCTCGTCCTGCAATGATCGGGTACGTGCAGCAGCCGCCCTCCCTGGACGTCCGTGGCGTCAGGTACGCGTACCCGGACGGTCACCTCGCCCTGCACGGCGTGGACCTGACCGTGCCGCGCGGCGACCGGGTGGCGCTGCTCGGGCCGAACGGCGCCGGCAAGACCACACTGGTGCTGCACCTCAACGGCATCCTCACGCCGACCGAGGGCACGATCGAGGTCGGCGGCCTGACGGTGACCCCCGACCGGGGCACGCTCGCCGAGGTGCGCCGCCGGGTCGGCATCGTCTTCCAGGACCCGGACGACCAGCTCTTCCTGCCCACGGTGGCGGAGGACGTCGCGTTCGGCCCGGCCAACCTGGGGCTGCGGGGGGCGGAGCTGTCCGCCCGGGTCGACGAGGCGCTCGCCGCGGTGGGGATGGCCGAGCACCGGGACCGGGCGCCGCACCACCTGTCGTTCGGGCAGCGGCGCCGGGTGGCGGTGGCGACCGTGCTGGCCATGCGGCCGGAGATCCTGGTGCTCGACGAGCCGTCGTCGAATCTCGACCCGGCCGCCCGGCGGGAGTTGGCGGAGGTGCTGCGCGCGCTGCCGGTGACGCTGCTGATGGTCACCCACGACCTGCCGTACGCGGCGGAGCTGTGCCCCCGCGCGGTGATCCTGGACGGCGGCCGGATCGTCGCCGACGCGCCCACCGCCGAGCTGCTCGCCGACGAGGCGGTGCTGGCCGCGCACCGCCTGGAGCTGCCCTACGGCTTCGCGCCCCGGCCGGCCTGAGCGAAGGGCCGGGTCGCGCGCGCGGCCCGGGCGGCGGTGCGCAGGCGGAGCAGGCCGGCGGCCAGCGCGCCGGCGCCGGTGGCCAGGGCCACGGCGACGAGCACGCGGACCAGGGCCGGTGGGCCGGCTGCCGGGGGCACCGACCGGGACAGCACGGCGAGGTTCGCGATCCCGGCGAACAGGGCCAGGCACGCGCCGGCGAGCGCCAGCGCGAAGTCGGCGGCCGGCCGGCGGGCCAGCGCGTACCCGCCGGCGGCGAGCGCGCCGAGGCCGGTGAGCAGCGTCCACACCTGGCCGGTGACCAGGTCGGTGAGCACGCCGCCGGTGCCGGGGGCGCCGCTGTCGAGCGCCCGGGCGACGGTGAGCGCCACGGCAGCCGCGCCGCCCACGGCGAGCAGTCCGCCCACCGCGCGCAACGCGCGGACCCCGGCGGCCGTGCCGCCGGGCACCACCCCGGCCGCGCCGAGCACCAGGAAACCGAGGGTGACGGCGACCCACCACGGGTACGGGTCGGGCGGCGGCACCCAGTCCAGCGTGCCGCGTACCTCGGTCGGGGTGTCGCCGACGCGCAGCGGCACCGTCCAGTCGCGGACCCGCTGCTCGCGGCCGGGGTCGGCGGCGACGGCGGCGGGCGGCCCGTCGCCGCGCCAGAGCGTGCGCTGGTCGTGCCAGCGGTAGGTCGGCCCGTCGTCGATCCGTCGCCAGGCCGGCGCGGCGGCCGGGTCGGCCTCGGCCGGCAGTGTGGTGTCCCCGGCGATGGTGCGGTTCAGCCAGGTGGCGGGGGAGTGGCTGTTCTCGTACACCCCGCCGGGGCCGATCCGCAGGTAGGGCTCGCCGGAGTAGCCGAGCACGGTGACGTCGGCGCCGGTGCGGTTGGTCAGTTCCAGCCGCGCGCCGGCCTCCACCATCCGGGCGGTGAGCCCGGCCCGGTGCGGGGCGACGCCGGTGACCGCGGCCCGGTAGTCGGTGCCGTCGGGGGCGTCCGCACCGTGCGCGGCGGCCGGCGCGGCGAGCGCCAGCAGGGCGGTGGCCGCGGCGGCGGCGACCAGCCCGGCCCGGCGCAGCGGTGCCCGGATCACTTACCGGCCGCCGCCACGGCCGCCTTGATCCCGTCCGGGCTCTTGTCCTGGACCTCGGTGCCGTTGACCTTGATGGTCGGGGTGCCGGTCACGCCGGACCTGCTCGCCTCGTCGGTGACGTGCCCGGTCCACGACGTGTAGGTGCCGTCCCGCACACAGGAGCCGAAGTCGTCCCGGTTCAGCCCGACGCCCGCGCCGATGTCGATCAGCTCGTCGTTGCTGAGCCCGGCGCTGCCCTCCGCCGGCTGCCGGGCGAAGAGCTGGTCGGTGAACTCGCGGAACTTGCCGCCCTCGGCGGCGCAGCCGGAGGCGGCCGACGAGCGGGTGGAGTATTCGGTGGTGGAGAAGCGGTTCAGGAAGGCGACCGGGTGGAACACCACCTTCGCCTTGCCCTCGCTGACGAGCTGGTTGATCGTCTCACCGTTGACCTGCTGGAACTGCTTGCAGACCGGGCACTGGTAGTCCTCGTACAGGTCGATGGTGACCGGGCCGCTGCCCTCGACGATGCCGGTGCCGGCGTCGTTGGCGCCGGGCGGGGCGGTGAAGTCGTCCGACTTCTGGGCGGAGTAGACGGCCCAGCCGATGCCGCCGGCGATGACGAGCACAAGCACCGCGGCGATCGTGGTCCAGAGCGTCCGCTTGCGCCGCTTCTCCCGGGCGATCTGCTCGCGCACCACCCGAGCGGCGTCCCGGCGTCCCTTACGGCTGCTCATCGTCGTCCTCCACGGTTTCGCCCGCCAGCCAACCGTCCACCGAGAACGGGGTGCGGGGCCAGATCAGCAGGAACCCGGCCAGTGCCAGGAACCCCAGGTCCCGGAGGATCTCCGGGAGGTAGCTCGGCGCCTGGCCGGCGCCGAGTTGACCGCCGCTGCCGAAGCACCCGCAGTCGATGGCCAGGCCGCGGGCCCAGGCGGAGGCGATGCCGGTGACGAAGACCACGAGCAGCACCGCGGAGACGCCGGCGCTGACCCGGGTGGCCAGCCCGGCGAGCAGGAGCAGGCCCAGGGCCAGCTCCACGAACGGCAGCGCCGCCCCGATCACCGTGGCCACGTCGTACGGCATCACCTGGTAGGCGTTCACGGCCCGGCCGGAGGCGGCCAGGTCACCGACCTTCGTGGCGCCGGCGACCAGCCAGACGGCGGCCAGCCCGAGGCGGGCCGCGAAGCCCAGCCAGGGGCGCAGGGCCGGCCAGCGCCCGGCCCGGGTGGTGGAGGGGGTCACAGTCATTCGTCGTCCGAGCGCCACGGATGGTTCCCGCTATCCGGCGAGCGTGTCGCCGACGGCGTCGACGAGTTCGTCGCGGGCCCGGGCGACCCGGGAGCGGATGGTGCCCACCGGCACCCCCTCCACGTCGGCCGCCTCGGCGTAGGACAGGCCGAGCAGTTGGGTGAGCACGAACGCGGAGCGTCGTTCGGCGGGCAGCCGGCGGACCAGGTCGGTGGCGCCGAGCTGCCCCGCCGGGTCCGGGTGTGGCCGGTCGGTGGCGGCCTGGGCGGCGAGCCGCTCGTCGAGCCGGCGGCGGCGCACCACCGTACGCAGGTGGTCCGCGCAGGCCCGGCGGGCGATGCCGAGCAGCCAGGTGCGGGCGGTGGAGCGGCCCTCGAAGCCGGGCAGCGCCCGGAACGCCCGCAGGTAGGTCTCCTGGGTCAGGTCGTCGGCAGTGTCCGGGTCGACCAGGGCGGCGGCGAAGCGCCAGACCTCGGCCTGGGTGGCCCGGACGAAGGCGGCCTGGGCGTCCGGGTCGCCGTCCCGGGCGGCCAACGCCCAGGTGGTGGCCGCCTCCCGCGCAGCCGCGGACCCCGCGCGGGGGCGGTCGGTGGCGGTGTCGCGCGGGGCGGGGATCACGACAGACGAGGTTACGCGGCGTACCTGTGTGACACAGGGTCCTTCGGCCCATTCCGTGTTCCGGCACACGCCGGGAACTTTTTCCGCCCGCCGGCCGACCACCCCCGTATGACCTCCGACCAGGTTCGGCGTGGCGCGCGGCGCCGCGCCGATCGGGCATCCGCAATTTCCGGCGGAGGTCGGCTCGCCGGAAACGGCACCGTTCGGGAACCATGGCGGTCATGACTGCTGCCGTACGCCGCCCGCCCGGGGTGCTCGCCGCCCGCTCCGGGACCGTCGCCGGGCTGCTGCTCCTCCTGACCACCCTGCTGCTCGTCCCGGCCGGCCCGGCCAGCGCCCACGCGGTGCTGGTGAGCAGCAGTCCGGCCGCGTCCGCCGTGGTGCCCGAGGCGCCCGCCCAGGTGGTGATCACCTTCAGCGAGAGCGTCCGCAAGGTGCCCGACAAGGTGCGGGTGATCGCCCCGGACGGTTCCCGGGCCGACCGGGGCGAGCCGACGTTCCAGGGCGCGGAGGTCACCATTCCGGTGGACCCGTCCGGCGGGCGCGGCACCTACCTCGTGAGCTACCGGGTGATCTCGGCTGACAGCCACCCGGTGTCCGGCGCGTTCACCTACTCGGTCGGGGCGCCGTCGGAGCCGCCGACCGACACCGGCTCGGACAACCGGGCCAACCCGGTGGTCGAGAACGCGGTCAAGGTGGCGAAGTACGTCGGCTACGTCGGGTTGCTGCTGCTGTTCGGTCCGGCCCTGGTGCTGGCCGCGCTCTGGCCGCGCCGGTTGTCCCGGCGCGGGCCGGCGCGGCTGGCCTGGGCCGGGCTCGGCGTGTTGGCGGTCGCCACCGTCGCCGAGCTGTTGCTCCAGGTGCCCTACACCAACGGCGGTGGGCTGTTCGACGTCACCTCCGCCGGCCTCGGCGACGTGCTCGGCAGCGCCTACGGCACCACCCACCTGGTCCGGCTGGGTCTGCTCGCCGCGGCGGCGTTCCTGCTCCGCCCGCTGTTCGCCGGGCCGGTCGGCCGCACCGACGGGATCATCCTGGCCGTCCTGGGCGGGGCGACGCTGTTCACCTGGCCGCTCGCCGGCCACCCGGCCGCCTCGCCGGCGCCCGCGGTCTCCGTGGTGGTGGACGCCATCCACCTGGGCGGCATGGCGGTGTGGCTCGGCGGCCTGGTGATGTTGGCGGCCTTCCTGCTGCCCCGGGCCGACGAGCGGGAGCTGGGCGCGATCCTGCCGATCTGGTCCCGCTGGGCCGCGCTGGCGGTGGCCGCGCTGCTGCTCGCCGGCACCGTGCAGGGCCTGATCGAGGTGGCCAGCCCGAAGGCGCTCGTCGACACCACGTACGGGCGGCTGCTGCTCGCCAAGATCGTGCTGTTCGCGCTGGTGATCGGCGTGGCCGCGTACTCCCGGGCGCTGGTGCGGCGGCGGGTCGCCGCCGGCCGGCCGGGTGCGATGCGACGCGCCGTGGTGGCCGAGCTGGTGATCACCGCGGTGGTGCTGGGGGTGTCGGCCACGCTCGTGCAGACCACCCCGGCGCGCACCGCGTCCGCCGATGTGGCGGGCGCGCCGGCCGGCTACTTCTCCACCACGCTGAGCAGCCCGCTCTATTCGCTCCAGGTGGAGGTGGACCCGGCCGAGACCGGCAACAACTCGATTCACCTCTACGCCTACACCACCGACAACCGGCCGCAGCCGGTGCAGGAGTGGAAGGTCACCGCCGCGTTGCCGTCGGCGGGGATCGAACCGATCACGGTGCCGCTGCTGCCGCTGAGCGACAACCACGCCACCGGCGAGATCAGCCTGCCGGCCCGGGGTGACTGGCAGCTCCGCTTCACCGTCCGCACGTCCGACATCGACCAGGCCACGGTGACCGCCACCGTGCCGATCAAGTAACGGAAGGTCCCATCTGATGATCCGTCTCCGGCGCCCCGCGACCGCCGCCGCGCTGACTCTCGCCGCCGCCGCGGCCGTGCTCGGCCTGGCCGGGCCGGCCTCCGCGCATGTCACGATCAACCCCAAGGAGGGTACGCAGGGCGGCTACGGCCGGTTCGCCTTCCGGGTGCCGAACGAGAGTGACACGGCGTCGACCGTCAAGGTCGAGGTGACCCTGCCGGACAACGCCCCGGTGGGCTCGGTCTCCACCATGCCGGTGCCGGGCTGGACGGTGGCGGTGGAGAAGCGCAAGGTCGACCCGCCGGTCGAGGTGCACGGCAGCCAGCTCACCGAGGCGGTCTCCAAGCTCACCTACACGGCGGCGGCCAACGGCGGGGTGAAGCCGGGCGAGTTCCAGGAGTTCCCGGTGTCGATGGGGCCGCTGCCGCAGGTCGACACCATGGTGTTCAAGGTGCTCCAGACCTACTCCGACGGCAATGTCTCGCGGTGGATCGAGGAGCCCGCGCCGGGCGCGGAGGAGCCGGAGAACCCGGCTCCGGTGCTCGCGCTCGCCGCGGCGGCGCCCGCGTCGGCGGGCGCGAGCGCGCCGGCCACCGCTGCCGCCGCCGATGACGACGATGACGACGACGGCGACTCCGGTGCGGGCACCGCGTTCGGGGTGGCCGGTCTGGTCGCCGGTCTGGCCGGCCTGGTCCTCGGCGGTCTGGCGTTCGCCCGTACCCGGCGGGAGTCGGCCGCGAAGTCCTGAGCGCGACCCTCGCGACCGGCCCGGCGGATCCCTTCCGTCGGGCCGGTCGCGTTCGGTGGGCCGGGTGCGGTGGATGTCCGGCGATCAGGCGATCGGCCTCGGTAAGGTCGGCCGGGTGGTTCGGCTACCGAGAGGGACGACACGAATGCGTTTCGTGCGCACGATCGCCGGCGCGCTGCTGCTGGCCGCGGGAATTCCGGCACTTCTGGCGGGCGTCGGGCTCCGGCACGTCGCCCGGCACGCCGATCCGGCCGACGGCTTCGCCGCCCGTGTCGGCGGGCTGGAACTGGCGCTGCGCGGCGAGCTGCGGGGCGGCTGGTTCTCCGGTGTGGTGTGGGCGCTGCTGGCCGGCGGGACGCTGTTGACGGTCCTCGCCGTGGCCCTGCTGCTGCGCCCGCACCGGCCGCGTGAGGTGGTCTTCGTGGTCGAGCCGGAGCAGGTGCCGGTGCTGGCCGGACGGCTCGGGATCACCTCGCTGCCCGAGCTGGGCCGGCAGCCGGGTCCCCGGTCCGCGCGGGAACGGCACCTGGCCGTCGTCGGCGCAACCCCGGAAACGGCGGGCCCTCCGCGCTGCCGACGCGGAGGGCCACCGTCACCGGGGGATTCGGTGTAGTTGGGGCAATATTACCCTCGAACGTCATCTTTCACGAGGTCTGTACGGTCAACGACCTTCTCAGCGCGTCGGCGGGCCGGCAGCACGACCAGCAACAGCAGACTCAACAGCACGTACGCGTTGCGGACGACGAAGTCGACCGGATCATCGGTGTGCACCGTCCCGGTGCCCCAGTCCTGGAACGTCACCACCCCGTACACGATCACCACGCCCGTGCCCACGGCCAGCGCGAACAGGCCACGACGCCGTCTCGTTCCCCGGCCGGCGTCAAGCGCCGCGTCCACGAGCACCACCACCGCCGGGATGAACCAGTACAGGTGGTGCGTCCAGGTGATCGGCGAGATCAGCCCACCCACCAGGCCGGTCAGGGTCAGGCCGGCAAGCGCGTCCCCGGCCTGCGCCGCGCGTGCCGCCCGCCACAGGCCGAACCCGGCGACGAGCAACACCAGCAGCAGCCACGGCAACCGGCCCGGCTCCGCCGGCGCGGTGATGCGGCTGAGCAGGCCGAACAGCGACTGGTTGCCGGTGTAGTCGGTGCGGCCCACCCGGTCGGTGGCCCACAGCTCGTGGGTCCAGAACCGCCACGAGTCGCCCGGCGCGACCGCCGCCGCCAGCAGCGTGGCCGCCGCCGCGGTCACCGTCGCCACCACCGCCGCCCGCCAGCGCCGGGTCGCCAGCAGATAGAGCACAAAAATCCCCGGGAAGAGCTTGAGCGCCGCCGCCAACCCCACGCCCACCCCGGCCCAGCGACGCCCCTGCGGTACGGCGAACAGCAGGTCCGCCAGGATCAGCACCACCAGCAGCATGTTGATCTGCCCGAGCGTGATCGTCTCCCGGGTGCTCTCCACCGCCAGCACCAGCAGCACCGCGACCGTCAGCCCGAACCCGACCGGCAGGCCGTGCCGCCGCAGCACCGGCAGCACCAGCCAACGGGTGGTCACCACCACGCCGGCAAGCGTCGGCAGCACGAAGGCGGCGATGGCGACCCCCAGCCGCAGGTGCGCGAACGGCGCCAGCAACAGCGCCGCGAACGGCGGATAGGTGAAGTAGAGCGCGCCCTGCACCCGGTCCGGCTGGACGTAGTCGTAGAGCGGGTGACCGGCCGCCCACCAGTCCATCGCCCGCATGTAGATCTTCAGGTCGTAGTAGTCGTGTCGCAGCGCGGGCAGATAGAGCGCCGGCAGCAACGCGGCGAGCGCCAGCACCGTGACCACCCGCCGGGCCGTACGACCGCCCGCGTCGTCCTGGCTGACGGCGGGTGGGGCGACGGATTCGGCTGGCACGGGGAAACCCTAGCGGTCCACCCGGTCCACCGGGCCGAGGCGCGGGCGGGTCGGCGGCGCGTAGTCTGTTCCGGTGGCTGATCTTCTCGTCTGGATCGATTGTGAGATGACCGGGCTGGACCTGCGCCGGGACGCCCTGATCGAGGTCGCCGCGCTCGTCACCGACCCCGACCTGAACGTGCTCGGGGACGGCGTGGACGTGGTGATCCACGCCGACGACGCGGCGCTCGACGGCATGCCGGAGATCGTGCGCACCATGCACGCCAAGTCGGGCCTGACCGAGGAGGTGCGCCGCTCCACGGTCACCCTGGCCGAGGCCGAGGACATGGTGCTCGACTATGTCACCAGCCACGTGAAGGATCCGCGCACCGCGCCGCTGTGCGGCAACTCGATCGCCACCGACCGGGGTTTCCTGGCCCGCGACATGACCCGGCTCGACGCCCACCTGCACTACCGGATGATCGACGTCTCCTCCATCAAGGAGCTGTGCCGGCGGTGGTACCCGCGGGTGTACTTCGGCCAGCCGCAGAAGGGCCTGGCTCACCGGGCGCTCGCCGACATCCGGGAGAGCATCCGGGAGTTGGAGTACTACCGCCGGACCCTGTTCGTGCCGCTGCCCGGGCCGGACGTGGAGACCGCCAAGGGGATCGCCGCGCAGCTCTGACCCCCGGCCCGGAACCCGGTGGACGGGCCCGGCCGGGATATGGCTATTATTGGTCCGCGCACCGCCCGGGTCGACCGGAGCGGCGAGCATGGTGGCTGTAGCTCAGTTGGCAGAGCACCGGGTTGTGGTCCCGGTTGTCGTGGGTTCAATTCCCATCAGTCACCCCAGAGAACGAAGCCCCCTCCGACCGGAGGGGGCTTCGTCGTAGGGGACTGGTAGGGGACGTCAGGCGGTCGGCTCGGCGCTCGGCGTCGCGTCCGCCGGCTCGTACGGCAGGGCGCTGCCCTTCACGTACGCATCCCAGGACATGTTCCAGTCCGTCCAGCCGTTGCCGTTCTTCAGCTTGCGCTCGGTGCCCTTGACCGTGATCGGGTCACCCAGCCGGGTGTTGCTGAACAGCCAGTTGCCGTCCTTCATCGAGACGTTGACGCAGCCGTGCGACACGTTCGTCTTGCCCTGCACGCCCTCCGACCAGGGAGCCGCGTGGATGAACTCGCCGCCCCAGGTGAGCCGCTGGGCGTAGTCGATCTCGGTGCGGTAGCCCTCCTCCGGGCCCAGCTCCTCCATCGTGTCGAAGACCGTGTGCCGCAGCTTCTCGATCACCACCATGGTGCCGCTCGACGACGGGGTGCTCTTCTTGCCGAGGCTCACCAGGATCGTCTTGACCTTCTTGCCGTCCTTGGTGACGGTCATCCGCTTGGTCGCGTTGTCCACGGTCATCACGAACGACGGGCCGATCTTGATGTCGACGGTCAGGTCGGAGCGGCCGTACCAGCCGTCGCCGAGCGGCAGCCCACCCGCCCGCACCGTGTAGGAGACGGTGCTGTTGGCCTTCCAGAAGGTCTTCGGCCGGTAGTGCACCTCGGTCGGGCTGATCCAGTGCCAGATGCCCTCCTGGGCCGGCTTCGCGGTCACCGTCATCCGGCGCTGGAGGTCGTCGCGGTAGTCCTCCGGGATGGCCCGACCGAACTTGACGATCAGCGGCATGCCCACGCCGACGACCTGGTTGTCGCCGAGGAAGCTGCTCACCCGGACCTGCTTGGACGGCTTCGCCATGGTGGTGAACGTGCTGGTTGCGGTGGCCGGCTTGCCGTCGTCGCCGGTGGCGGTCACGGTCGCCGTGTAGGTCTCGGCGTAGGCCAGGGCGGCGGTCGGCTGCCAGCTCTTCCCGTCCGCGGTCATCTCGCCCTCGACCGCCTTGCCGGCGGCGTCCTTCAGCTCGACGGCGGTCTGCTGCGCCTCCGTGGTGGTGAACGTGATCGCGGTGGTGGCCGGCACGTCCTTGGCGTCGGCGGCCGGCTCGCTGATGGTGGCCGCCGCCTTCGGGGCCTTCTCACCACCGTCGCCACCGCCCTGCCAGCTCGACGACTTGTCGCCGCCGCCGGTGCAGGCGGAGGTCAGCGCCATGGCGGCGACGAGCACCGCGGCGGCGAGTGCGCGGCGCCCGCCGCGACGGGCGCTCCCGTCCCGGATCAGTTCGTCCTGGCCAGCTCGCATGTCTTCCTCACAAGTGTGTTGCCGATCCCCATCGTCTGGTCAGACGCGCCGGACCGGCCGCCCGTTGCCGGGAGTGAAGCGGAACACCCCGACGACGATGTAACGATTCTGTTGTCGTCCGGCGCTTCGTTGCGGGGACGTGTCCCGACCGCTGCCCGAGGCAGCGCGTCAGACCACGTTACGCCGCATCAGAACGGCGAGCCCTGACCGCCCTCCGGCACCGGCAGGGCGCTGCCGGCGACGAACTCCTTCCAGGTCATGCTCCACGCCGTCCAGCCGTTGCCCGGCGCCAGCCGCCGCTCGGTGCCCTTGACCGTGATCGGGTCGCCGACCATCGTCCGCCCGAACAGCCAGCGGCCCTCGGCCATCGACACGTTGACGCAGCCGTGCGAGACGTTCCGGCGCCCCTGCACGCCCTCGGACCAGGGCGCCGCGTGGATGTACTCGCCGCCCCAGGTGATCCGCTGGGCGAAGTCGATCTTCGTGACGTACTGGTTGTTCGGGTCCGGCTCGTCGCGGGTGTCGAAGACGGTGGACTCCTTCTTCTCCATCACCACCATCGTGCCGCTGGAGGAGGGGGTGCTCTTCTTGCCCAGGCTCACCGGCAGCGTGCGGATCACCGCGCCGTTCTCCTTGACGGTCATCCGCTTGGTCGCGTTGTCCACCGTCATCTCGAACGCGCGACCGATCTTCGCGGTGGCGCTGCGGTCCAGATTGCCGTAGCGGCCGTTGCTCAGCGGGATCCCGGCCAGCGCCAGCCGGACCGTCAGCGTGGTGCCCGTCTTCCAGTATTCCGGGGCGCGGTAGTAGGCCTGCGTGCCGTTGCCGAGCCAGTGCCAGGCGCCGGGCTGCGGCGGGTCGGTCTGCACGAACATCCGCTTCTGCACCGCGGCCCGGTCCTTCTTCGGGATGCCGGGGGAGAACTCGGCGACCACGGGCATGGCCACCCCGTACGTCTTGCCGCTGAACAGGTAGAGCCCGGAGCCGATCATCGACTTGGGCTTGGCCATCGTGGTGAACGTGCTGGTGTCCTGGTGGGTCGCGCCGCCGGGATCGGTGCCGGTGACCGTGGCGGTGTACTTCGTCGCGTACTTCAGCGGGGCGGACGGCACCCAGCTGGAGCCGTCGCGTCGCATCCGCCCCTTGACGGCCTTGCCGTCGGCGGTGGTGAGCACGACCTTCGACACCGTGCCGCCGCCCGGGATCTTGGCGCTGATCTCGGTGCTGGCCGGCCGGCCGGTCGCCCCGTCGGCCGGACTCACCGAGAGCGCCAGCGCCGGCGCGGAGTCGGACGTGCTCGGCGAGGCGCTCGGATCCGGCGCGGTGGACGAGACGTCACCGACCTGCTGCTGGCCGGGCACGAACGCCGGCTTCTCCTCGTCGCCGCCGCACCCGGTCAGTGTCAGCGTCGCCGTGAGAGCCAGGGCACCCACCATCGCCCCGGCCCGCGCGAACCTACCCATGCCCACCCCTGTCGTAGCGTGCCTGGCGGACATCGTGCCCCATCGACGCTCCAAAGCCGCTCCCCGGACCGCCATGTGAGGGTATTTTGTGTCTTTTTGCCGGTTAAGCTCGACCGAAGGGGTGAGCCCGGTATCGGATTGGAACCCCGTTCAGCGGGCATGCTAAGGTTCTTCCCGTTGTCAGCGAGCGCCGCTAGCTCAACTGGCAGAGCAGCGGACTCTTAATCCGCGGGTTCGGGGTTCGAGTCCCTGGCGGCGCACCAACGAGCAAGGCCCCGATCGGCACCTCCGTGCCCGCCGGGGCCTTTTTCGCGTACCCCCTGGTCGGGTCCGGCCAGGCGTAGCATCGCTTCGTGATCGAGGAATTCGCCGGTCGGCTGCTGCGCGACCTGGCCCGCCTCGACCCGTGCGTGGCCGTGGTCGAGGTCGGCGAGCAGGACGTCGATGGGCTCACCGACTACAGCCCCGACGGGCATCAGGCCCGCGCCGACCTTGCGGTCTCCGCCCTGCGCGAATTGGAAAGCATTCCCGGGCGCAGTCCGTTGCGTGCTCATCTCGCCGAACGGCTGCGTGCCCGTGTCGATTTCCACGATGCCGGGGAAGACCTGCGCGAGTTGCACGTGGCAGCCACCGGCCCGCTCTCGCTCATCCGCCAGGCCGTCGAGGCCGGGGTGCCCGGACGGGACGTCGATGGCGCGGCCTACGAGGAGGGCTGGGCGCGGGTGGGCGCCCGTCTCGCCGCCATCCCCGCGACCCTGGAGGGGTACGCGGGCAGTCTCCTGCTCGCCGCCGAGCGCGGCCACCTGCCGACCCGGCGTCAGGTGGAACTCGTGGCGCAGCGCTGTCGCGCCTGGACGGACGAGGACGCCGCGCTGGTGGAGCGGTACGGCGGGGGCACCCAACGGGCGTCGTTGCGGGCAGCCGCGAAGGGCGCGCGGGACGCGTACCGGAAACTGGGCGCGACGCTGACCGCGGACCTGGGGGCGCGGGCGCGCGACGACGAGGCGTTCGGGCCGGAGCGGTACGCCCTCTGGGTGCGGACGTTCCTCGCCGACGAACCGGATCTCCGCGAGCTGCACGAGTGGGGTTGGGACGAGTTCACCAGGATCGAGGCGGAGCTGGTCGCCGAGGCGAAGGTTCTCGGCGGGAGCGTGCCCGAGGTGATCGAGCGACTCGACCGGCCCGACGCAGTGGGTGTGTTGCCCGGTCGGGCCGCGTTCGGCGCGTGGTTGCAGGAGCTGTTGGAGGCCACCACCGAGCAGTTGGACGGCGTGCACTTCGACATCCCCGCGCCGTTGCGGCGTATCGAGTCCCGGGTCACCGGGTCGGCCGGCACCTCCTACACCGGGCCGTCGCGTGACCTGACGCGCCCCGGTCGGGTCTGGTGGTTCCTGCCCGAGGGCCGGGAGAGTTTTCCCACCTGGTCTGCCTACAGCACCGCCTATCACGAGGGGGTGCCCGGTCATCACCTCCAGATGGGCCACGAGGCGTACCAGGGCGGGCTCGGGCCGGAGCTGAACCTGCTCGGTGGGCTCTCCGGCTGCCGGGAGGGCTGGGCACTGTACGCCGAACGGTTCATGGACGAGATCGGCTACTACGAACAGCCGGGCGCCCGCCTCGGGCACCTCCTCATGCAGTTGCTGCGGGCGGCCCGGGTGGTGCTCGACGTCGGCCTGCACCTGCGGCTGCCGATGCCGTCCGGCGACGGCGCACGGTGGACGCCGGAGGCGGCGCTACGACTGCTGCGGGACAGATGCCATCAGGGGCCGTACGCGTCGGGAGAACTCGCGCGTTATCTGGGCCGGCCAGGGCAGGCGCTGACGTACAAGGTCGGTGAGCGGGTGTGGTTGGCGGGCCGATCCTCGTTCCCCGGCGACCGGCGGGCCTTCCACCGTCGGGCGTTGGAGGTCGGCTCGCGAGGGCTGGAACAGTTGGCCCTGGGGTTGGCCGCCGCGTGAGCGGGCTGGTGACTCGGCGGTCCGGATATGCCAGGCCGCCCGGGGCGGACGCGGTCCAGCCGAGGCCGCGCACCCTTTGATCTGACCGTCAACGCTCGCATCCGAGCGTGATCCCCGGTCGGGGCACGGTGAGGGTTCTCATCTACCTGGCCGGCTGCCTGCACGACGCGGTCGACGATCTGCACCGGCTCCGGCACGGCGGCGCCGGCCATGTCTTCGACCGCTTCCTCGGCTGGGCCCGCCCAACTCTCCGCGAATGATCGATGAGGGCAGTCATTCCCTTCAATGCCACTGAGTTGACTAAATATTGACGAGCAGTAATGTATATGCGGGTTCGGCCCGTCCTGGGTCGATCGACGGCGGGAGTTTCTGATGGGTACGCAACGACGGCGCAAACCACGTCCGACCACGGTGATCGGTGTGGCCGGAAGTCTGGTGGCGGGGTTGTTGACCACCCAGGCCGTCGCCGGTCCGGCGGCGGCCGACACCGGCCTCACCCTGGCGGTGGACGTTTCCGCCGCCCGGCACGCGATCAGCCCCGACATCTACGGCATGAACGGCGGTGATCCCGCGCTCGTCGCCGAACTCGGCACGCCCGTGGCCCGCTGGGGCGGCAATTCGAGCAGCCGCTACAACTTCAAGAATCACACCTACAACACCGGCAGCGACTGGTATTTCGAGAACATCGTGGCCGGGCCGGACAACACGGTCGAGGCGTTCGTCCAGCGCAACCGCGACAGCCGGACGAAGCAGGTGGTCACCGTGCCGTTGATCGGCTGGGTGGCGAAGGACTCGCCCTCGTCGCACCCGTTCGCCTGCGGCTTCCCGGCCACCCGCTTTCCCGAGCAGGACTCGTTCGACCAGTGGGACCCCAACTGCGGCAACGGCCGGCACGCCGACGCGAACCTGGTCGGCGCGGTCCCCTCGGACACCTCGATCCCGGCGGACGCGTCGTTCGCCGGGGAGATGGTGTCGCATCTCGTGGACCAGTTCGGCCCGGCGGCACGTGGCGGCGTGTCGATCTACGAACTCGACAACGAGCCGGTGCTGTGGAACTCCACCCACCGCGACGTGCATCCCGATCCGGTGAGCTACGACGAGCTGGGCGGCAAGGGCACGGCGACCGCCGCGGCCATCAAGGCCGCCGACCCGCGCGCGAAGGTGCTCGGCCCGTCCGGTTGGGGCTACTGCGAGTGGGTGGCGTCCGGCGTGGACGGGTGCGCGCCGGGCGCGGACGCGGCGGCGCACGGCGGGCTCAACCTGTCCCAGTGGTATCTGAAGAACATGAGGGAGTTCAGCGACGCCCACGGCGGGAAGCGCTTCCTCGACTACTTCGATCAGCACTACTATCCGCAGATCAGCGGGGGTAAGGACCCGGATTCCAACGCGCTGCGGCTGCGTTCCACCAGGTCGCTGTGGGATCCGACGTACCAGGACGAGTCGTGGATCGGCGCCGGCGGGGTGAACGCGCCGCCGTTGCAGTTCATTCGCCAGATGAAGGCGTGGGTGGCGCAGTACTACCCCGGCACGAAGGTCGCCATCACCGAATACAACTGGGGCGCGCTCGACGACATCAACGGCGCGCTCGCGCAGGCCGACGTGCTCGGCATCTTCGGGCGCGAGGGTCTGGACCTGGCCACCATCTGGGGCGAGCCGAAACCGACCGACCCCGGCGCGTACGCGTTCCGGATGTACCGGAACTACGACGGCGCCGGCAGCAGGTTCGGGAACGTGAGCGTGTCGGCGGTCAGCAGCGACCAGGGGAAGCTCGCGGTGTACGCCGCGCAACGCTCGTCCGACAAGGCACTCACCGTCATGGTGGTCAACAAGACGGGCGAGGACCTGACGTCACGGCTGGCGCTGGCCGGACTCCACGGCAGTGGTAAGGCCCAGCGGTTCACCTACGGTCCGGCCGACCTCACCTCGATCGTCCGCGGCGAGGACCTGCGGGTGACCCGCGGCGGCGTCCGCGCGACGTACCCGGCGAACTCCGTGACGCTGCTCGTCCTGCCCCAGCGCCACCGCTGAGCGTCTCACCGCTGCACGCGTAACAGAACGGTTAGGAAGGGCCCCCTCCTATACATGAAGCGATAGGAGGGGGCCCTTCCTAACCTCCGGCCGGAGCCGGGGTTGCCGCCCGTCAGGCCACCGTGCAGGGGATGCCGTTGAGGGTGAACGCGGTCGGCTCGGCGGTGTTGCCGGTGTGCGTGCCCTGGAAACCGATGTCGACGGTGGCCCCGGGCGCGATCGTGCCGTTGTAGCTGACGTTGCGGGCGCTCACCTGCCCGCTGGAGGGCGAGTAGGTGGCGTTCCAGCCCGAGGTGATGGCCTGGCCGGAGGGCAGGGTGAAGACCAGCGTCCAGCCGTTGATCGTCGAGGTGCCGGTGTTGGTGATGCTGATACTGCTCGTGAAGCCGGAGTTCCAGGTGTTCATCGTGTAGGCGACGCGGGGTCCGGTGCCGCCACCGGGGGTGGGCGAGGTGGTGGGCGAGGTGGTGGGCGTGGGCGATGCGGTGGGGGTGACTGTCGGGCTGGGCGACGAGGTGCCGCCGCTGATGCTGGTCACGAACGTCATCACGCTCCGCGCGGGGAGCGTGACGGTGAGGGAGCCGTTGGACATGGTGAGCGCGCTCTGGGGCGCGACGTTCCGGCTCCCGTCGGTCAGCCAGTTCGAGACACTGCCGGACGCGTTGGTGTTCGACAGGGTGAACTGCTGGCTCACCGACGAGGTGTTCTTGTTGACGGCGACGATGACGACGGTGTTGTCATTCCGGTACGCCGAGACGAAGACGTTCGACGTCGGGTTCGCCGTCGCGTCGATCCGCACGTACCCGGGGCGGACGAACCTGGCGAAGTGCGTCATCATCGCACCGCGCTTGCTGATCTGACCGTCCTCCCGCATCGGGCCGTAGCTGCGCCGGAGGTACCACCAGACGTATGCCTGGAACTCGGCGTCCACCATGGCATGGTGGATGTGCTCGCCCACGTCGAGCGCCTCCGGCCAGGCGTCCCCCGAGTTCGCGTTGCTGTTGGGGTAGTAGACCTCGGTCATCCAGAGGTCCTTGCCCGCGCCCTTCTGCTTGAAGAGGGGATAGGGGAAGTTCGAGTACGAGGTGCCGTAGAGGTGCGCCCCGATGATGTCCACGTTGGCGAGCGCCGCGGAGTCGTTGAGAATCGGGTCCGACATGGACTTGACGTACTGGAAGGACTCGGGCGCCATGACCCTGGTGCTGATCGAGCCGGCGTTCTCCCGCAGGAACCGCACCATCTCGGCGGATGTCCACCACGTCCAGTCGTACGCGTAGTCGGGCTCGTTCTGCACCGAGATGCTGTACAGGTTCACCCCGTTGTTGCGCATGTACGCGGTGAAGTCGTTCAGGTGTTGGGCGTAGGCGGCGTACGAGCTGTACCGGAGGCGCTTCGCGTTGGTCTGGCTGCCGCGGGTGAAGGTCTCGATCATGCTGGCGGGGGGATTCCACGGCGACGCGAAGACCGTCGCGCCGAGTTCCACCGCCCGCTTCGCCGTCGCCAGGTCACGGCTCCAGTCCGACTGGTTCTCGCCGACCGGAATACGCAACATGGAGAAGCCCAGACGGCCCTCGCCGACGCCGAACGCCGTGTCCCGTTGGGCGGCCGTCAGGTCGCCGATCCAGGCCGCGTGGGCCATCGCGCCGAAGCCTCGGATCGTCTGCCGCGTTGCCGACGGATTGATGTTCGCCGCCGCCGCCGAGGCTTCCGTGGCCCCCACGACCGCCGCGACCGCCGCGACCGGCACGGCGCCCATCGTCGCCAGGACGGTTCGGCGGCGCAGCAGCCTCCGCTCACCGCTCACCGGCTGCTTCTGATCGTGCGTCATGTCTCGTCCTCCTGGCTGTTGGTGGTGGTACGGGCTGGCTCGGGCCGAGCCGGCCCGAGGTGGTCGGGCCCGACCTCGGTGTCGGTGGTGGTCTCGGCGTGTGCCGAGCTACCAGGTCAGCGGCAGGGTGCCGATGAACCGGGTGAGCGCCCCGGCGAGGAGCTGGTCGTCGCGCCGGGAGGGGTGCCAGTCGCAGCCCAGCTTGTCCAGGCCCAGGGCGTTGTCGTCGTAGTAGAGCGAGCGGACCCGGGCGTCGCCCTGGTCGGCGCGGGCCCGGACGATCTGCTGGATCGAGGAGGCGAGCGGCGTGTTGGACAGGTCCGGGTAGGTGAGCACGATGTACGTGTCGGGGCCGTACCGGGCCCGCAGTTTGTCCAGGAAGCCCAGGTACGCGGTGCGGAAGTCGGCGGCGAGCTGGTCGAGGGTGGTCCACCGCTCACCGGCGTTGAGGGCGGTGGAGAAGTCGTTGATGCCCAGGCCGACGACGACAAGTTGCGGCTTCCAGGTGCCCGGGTTCTGCCACGTCGTGCTGTTCCAGAGCGCCTGCAGGTCGGTCTCGTAGTGGGTGCGGAAGTTGTCCGTGCCTCCGCCGTTGTAGTTGCGCACCATGCCCAGGCCGGACCAGGCGATGAGCTGGTAGTCGGCGTTCAGGCTCTGCGCGGTGAGGGCGCCGAAGGTGAGGTCGGCGTTGGAGTTTCGGGTGACCCCGCCGTTGGCGGAGCAGTCGCGGGTCGTCGACATGTTGCCGTAGCCGGCGGTCCACGAGTCACCGATGAACTCGATCTGTCGGCTGCGGGCGGCCGGCTTGGCCAGGATCGCGCCGCCGGGGGCGGCGACGAGACCGCCGAACTCGCCCGCGGCCCACGGGCTCTCCGTCCGTTTGACAAGTCGTACGGTGTGGTCGGCGTCGGCGAGGTTCCGGACCCAGTAGGTGGTCTGCCCGGGGGTGACCAGGGTGGCGACGGTCGTGCCGTCGATCTGCACGGCGTAGTCGTTCTGGCTGTCGTTGAGGACGATCCCGACGCCGGTGCCGCGGAACCGTCCCTCGAAGTAGATGCCGGGCCAGGTGTACTGGACGCTGGTTCCGGCCGCCCTGACCCGCCCGACGGTGCTCGTCTGCGCCAGCGCGCCGGAGGCCGGCGGCGGGGCGGTGGTGGGCGGAGAGCTGGTGGGCGGAGCGCTGGTGGGCGGAGCGCTGGTGGGTGGGGTGCTGGTGAACGAAGTGGTGGGGGTCGGGCGTCCAGTGCACGTGACGCCGTTGAGCGCGAAGTCCGTCGGCACCGGGTTCGACGTGTTGTTCCACGAGCCGCTGAAGCCGAACTGCGTGCCGGCCCCGGTGCCGAGGTTGCCGTTCCAACCGGCGTTGGTGACGGTGACCCGGCCGCCGGACTGGGTCACCGTGCCGTTCCACGACTGCCCGACCACCTGCCCGGCGGTGAACGACCACGTCAACCGCCAACCGGTGAGCGGATCGCCGAGGTTGGTGACGTCGACGTTCGCGCCGAAGCCTCCGGGCCACTGACTGGTCACCGTGTAGGTGACCCGACAGCCGGCGGCGGCCTGCGCGGAGACGGCGGTGGTGAGTGCGCCGGTCGCGGCGACGGCGGCGGTGGTGCACACCGCCACCGCCAACCGCAGTCGGGTACGGGTGCGTGGCATCTGTGGTCCTCCGGACGATGGGACGGCGGTGGCGTTACGCGCCGGCGCAGGTGATGTCGCTCGGCGCCGGTGAGCTGTTGCCGTTGCCGAGGAAGCCGAAGCTCGTCGACCCGCCGGCGTTGAGGGTGCCGTTGTAGGGGGCGTTGCGCACGCTTACCGAGCCGCTGGCGCCGGTGGCCACGCCGTTCCACACGTTGTTGATGCTCTGCCCGCCGGCCAGGGTCATCCGGACCGTCCAGCCGGTGATGGCCGTCGTGCTGCTCACGGTCACCTCGCCCTGGAAACCGCCGGTCCAACTGCTGACGAGCCGGTAGGTGGCGGTGCAGGGTCCCGAGGGGTCCGGCGGCGGGGTGGTGGGCGGTGCGGTGGTGGGCGGCGCGGTGGTCGGGGGTGCGGTGGTGGGCGGTGCCGTGGTGGGGGGTGCGGTGGTGGGCGTGCCGCCGTCCGGGGCGACCGCTCGTCCGGTGGCCGGTGAGATCATGCCGGCGCACAGGCCACGGCCGGCGAGGTCGCTGACGATGCGCGGGATGGCCGCGATGGTGTTGGCCGGCCAGTCGTGCATGAGGATGGACTGGCCGGCCTGGAGCCGCCGGGCGTTCTGCACGATCTGGTCGGTGCTGGCGTTGTTCCAGTCCTGGGAGTCCACATCGGCGTTGATCTCGGTCAGCCCGAACTGGGCCTCGACCGCCCGCAGCGTCCCGTTCGACTCCAGGTACGGCGGCCGGAACAGCTTGGGCGCCGTGCCGGTGGCCTGCTGGATCACCTGCTGGGTCTGGGAGATCTCCGAGGTCATCTGCGCCTGGCTGAGCTGGGTCATGTGGGGGTGCGTCCAGCTGTGGTTGCCGATCCACATCCCGGCGTCCCGCTGGGCCCGGACCAGCGCCTGGTTACCCTGCGCGTTCTGGCCGACGTTGAAGAAGGTCGCCCGTACCCCGGCGGCCTTGAGGGTGTTGATCAGCGTGGTGGTGTTGCCGGGGGTGGGCCCGTCGTCGAAGGTCAGCGCCACGTAGCCGGTGCACGCGGCGGCCATCGAGGGCGCGGCGGTGACGGCCAGGCCGGACGCCACCGCGGTCAGGAGCGCGGCGGTGGTGGCGACCGCGGCCGCCGTTCGTCGCACGGGTCGGGTCGGGCTGGTCGAGTCGGTCGCGGCAGTCGTTCGTCCGGGTGGGAAGGATCTCATCGGTGTCGTCTCCGCTGGCGGTCGAGGTGCTGCTCGGCGCCGTGCGGATCGAGTTGCCCGGAGTCGGTCCGCGCCGTGTCCCGTCGAGGCGCGCCGGTGGAAAGGGCGGCGGGCGACCTCGGCGACGCGCTGGCAGCGATGTCGTGTCGGTGGACACGATGCGCCGGCCGGCAGCTCTCGTCGGCTCTGAACGCACCATGTCGTACGGCCTGTGGGCCAGCCCGGCTCCGATGCGATTATGCCTACACGATTCGGTGATCGTCAATGAGTCGCGTCAGCGCGGACCGTGCTCCGCTCGCGGCGACGGAAGGTCAACCGGCCGGCACGCCCGGCGCGAGGAACGCCTCCACCGACGGCCCGTCCCGCCGGCTCCGCACCGGCCCGCTCGGTCGCGCTCGCCAGCACCCCCGCCAGCAGCCGCCGGACGGACCGGTCCCCGACAGAGCACCGGGATCGGCGGCCCCGCGCCCCTACAGTCCCCACCATGACGTGGACGGTGCGATTCGCGACCGGGCTCGCCGTACCGCTGGCGGCCCTGGCGTTCGGGACGGCGAGCGCCGCCGCCGACGACGGCGGCCTCGGCCTGGCCCTGCGACCGGCCCAGGCGGACTACCGCGCCGGCGACCAGGTCCGCCTGGACCTCACCGTCACCAACTCCACCGGGTCGGCGTGCGCGCTGCCCACCAGCGCCGTCGGCACCGCCCAGATCACCGGGGTACGCCGGGACGGGCGCGACCTCACGCCGGTGCTCGCCCGCAGCTTCCACGACGACGGGATCGCCGCCGTCGCCACCGCGGGCCTGGCCACCGTCGGACCCGGCGCGACCGCGACCGTGGCACTGACCGGCGTCCGGCTGCACGACGGCGACGCGCCCGGCGACGTCGTGCTCCGTTCGGTGGCCGCCACCGGAGACGGCGGCGGCCTGGACTCGCTCTGGCCGGTCGGCGCCTCCGGACGGTACGAGGTCACGGCCGGCTACGTGACCCTGCCGGTCACCGGCGTCGCGAACCTCTGCCCGGGCGCCACGGAGCTGCGGACCGCCACGTTCACCGTCAGCGACCGCGGTGCGTCCGGTCGCCGCTGGCTCTGGCCCGCCGCCGGGGCGCTGCTGCTGCTCCTGGCCGCGCTCGTGGTCGTGCTGTGGACGCGCCGGCGGCGGCCGACCGCCGCCGCCGTGGCCCTGCTGCTGGTCGCCGCCGGCGCGCTTGTCGGCGGCGGATCCCGGCCGGCCCGGGCCGACTACACGGTCGACCCGACCGGGGGCGTGCCGATCAAGGGCGTCGACTTT
The DNA here is from genome assembly GCF_027497235.1 of Micromonospora sp. WMMD1128. Classification (NCBI taxonomy): domain Bacteria; kingdom Bacillati; phylum Actinomycetota; class Actinomycetes; order Micromonosporales; family Micromonosporaceae; genus Micromonospora; species Micromonospora sp. WMMD1128. Next base: position 5,068,328 of record NZ_CP114902.1, on the reverse strand, counting down.
CAGGCCGCGGTCGACGGCTGCCTGAAAGGATTCGCCGAGCCGGGCGGGGACCCGTCCGGCGTGCTGCCCCGGCTGAAGGACAGGAAGAGCCCGAAGGTGCGGATCATCCCCACCCCGGGCGGCTCGGGCGCGTTCGAGACCCCGGACAGCGCCGACGGCAAGGGCTCGTCCACGGTCACCTGGAACCCGACCTCCACCGACCCGTACGACGACGGGGTGGCCCGGGACCCGTGCGCCGCGCTCTACCACGAGCTGAACCACGCCGACGACATCTCCCGCGACGCGGTCCCGGCGGGCGAGTGCGGGAGCACCGGGATCCCCACGGCGGAGGTGAAGGCGACGCTCGCGGAGAACCGCTACCGGGCCGCGAAGGGCCTGTCGCCGCGCAAGCAGTACAAGGAAAAGACGCTGCCGAAGAGCCTCGACGAGTGCAAGAAGCCGGCGAAGAAGACGCCGCCGCCGAAGGGGCCGGTGAAGCTCTGCGAGAACGGAGCCGACTGCGGTGGCAGCAACGGCGACCCACACCTGGTCACCTTCGACCGGGTCGCCTACGACTTCCAGGCCGTCGGCGAGTTCACGCTCGTCGCGTCCACCGGCGGCGACCCGCTTGAGGTGCAGGTCCGGCAGGCGCCGATGGCCGGCACCCGCACCGCCTCGGTCAACTCCGCGGTGGCGTTCCGGCTCGGCGCCCACCGCGTCGCGCTCACCCTCACCGGCGGCGCCACCCGCGTACACGTCGACGGGACGCCGCTGGCCGCGCCGCCGGACCGCACCGACCTGGCCGGCGGCGGCAGCCTCACCCGCCGCCCCTCCGACACCGGACCCGACGACGGGTACGACGTGACGTGGCCGGACGGGTCCGCGGCGGCGGTGGACCAGATCGGCCGCTACGGCTACCGGGTGCTGGTCCACCTCGCCGACGGCCGGGCCGGGAAGGTACGCGGCCTGCTCGGCGACTTCGACGGCGACCCGGCCGACGACATCGCGCCCGCCGCCGGACCGCCCCTCACCCAGCCCGTGCCCTTCGCCCGGCTCTACCCGGCGTACGCGGACAGTTGGCGGATCACCGCGGACCGCTCGCTGTTCCCCTACGCCGACGGGGAGAACACCGGCACGTTCACCGACCGGAGCTTCCCCGAGCGGGAGGTGACCGCCGCCGACCTCGATCCGGCCCGGCGCGCCACGGCGGAGCGGATGTGCCGGTGGGCCGGCGTCACCGCGCCCGGCCCGCTCGCCGAGTGCGTCTTCGACGTCGCCGTCAGCGGGCGTCCCGAATTCGCCGTGGCCGGCGCCACCACCGAACGGGTCGCCCCGCCGGCCGGCACGCCGATCACCGCCGTACCTGTCGCCACCGCCAGCCTGACCCCCGGCGGTGACCCGCTGACCTTCGCCGGCCGCGCCGGTGACGCCGTCTTCGTCGACGTCACCGCGCCCGGCATCGGCGACCGCTGCTCGCCGTACCTGCTCGTCGACCCGGGCGGCCGGGACATCGCGAGCGGCTGCAACATCAGGGGCGCCGGCTACGTCGACCGCGTCGACCTCACCGCCACCGGCACATACGCGCTGCGTGTCGCCGCCGCCCCCGGTGACACCGGTCGCGCCGCCGTCCGCGTCTACGTGGCCCGGGACAGCGAGGGCACCCTCGCGCCGAACGGCCCGACGACGACCGCGACGATCGAGCAACCAGGCGCCCGGGCGCGCTACCGGTTCACCGGCCACCAGGGGGACCGGGTCTTCGTCGAGGTGACCGCCAGCACGCTCACCGACCAGTGCTCCCCACTGGAACTGCGGGACGCGGACGGACAGTTGCTGAACAGTGGCTGCGTGGTCAACGGCGTCGGCGAGGTCGACGGTACGCTCCTGCCCGCCGACGGCACGTACACCGTGCTCGTCGACCCGGTGGAACGCGGCACCGGCACCGTCACGCTGCGTCTGGTCACCGGCCGGGACCGGGACGGTCCCCTCACGGTCGGCGGGCCGCCGGTGGTCGCCGACATCGACCGGCCCGGCGCGGTCAGCAGCTACCGGTTCACCGCCGCCGCCGGCACGTCGGTGGCGGTGACCGCGACCGCCGCGACGCTGCCCGACCAGTGCGGCGTGCTGGCGCTGCGCGCCCCCGACGGCAGCACGATCGCCACCGGCTGCGTGATCAACGGCACCGGCGACATCGTGCCGACAGTGCTGCCGGCGACCGGAGAGTACGCGCTGCTCGTCGACCCGTCCGGGACCGCGACCGGCCAGGTCACGCTCGTGGTGCGATGAGGCCGCCCCTGCCGTCGTGGGCCGGCGCGGGGACTGCTAACGTCTCGTCCCGTTGCCGATGAGCGCCGCTAGCTCAACTGGCAGAGCAGCGGACTCTTAATCCGCGGGTTCGGGGTTCGAGTCCCTGGCGGCGCACCAACGAGCAAGGCCCCGACCTGGTGGTTCACACCGGATTTGGGCCCTTTTCGCGTACGTCTTTGGTGGGTGGTCGCTCGGTGGGTGCTCGGGAGCCGTTGGACCGTTTCGGCCACGGTAGACGTGATGCCCATGGCGGCCTAACCGAACGTGGTTCCGGTTGGATCGGCGCTGATCATGGTTCGAAGATGCGGGTGGGACCGGGCGTTCGCGTGGAGTCGGCTTCGTCCTACTGCCTGGTCGCCCCTACGCTGAGGGCATGAGGGAACCGAGCGCGGACCGCACCTATGCCACCCCTGACGACCTCGCGGTGTCGGCGGTGCTGCCGGAACTTCTGCGGAGTGTGCGGGAGGGCCAGGTCGTCTACCTGAGCGAGCGGGACGAGCCGGTAGCCGCGGTCGTTCCGCTGGAGGTGGCGAGGGCGGGCCTGGCGGCCCTCGGAAGGCCCGACGAGGGGACCCGGTGACGGTCCTGCCCGGTAGGCGCTGATGCACCGGCATACGGCAGCGCCGGCGGAGTCGATCCCCGGCGAGATTCGGGCAGACGTGGAGACGCTGTGGCGCTACCACGACATGCACCACGAGTTGCGTCCGTGTGACGTGGGGATCGGGCTGGGCAGCCATGACCTGGGTGTCGCGGTGATCGCGACGCGGCTGTTCCACCAGGGCCTGTTCCCGTGGATCGTGTTCACCGGCGCGAACGCGCCGACGACGGTGGAGCGGTTCCCGCGCGGCGAGGCGGTGCACTACCGCGAGTACGCGGTCGAGCAGGGCGTGCCGGCGGAGTCGATTCTCGTGGAGCCACGGGCGACGAACACCGCCGAGAACCTGGAGTTCTCGCGTGCCCTCCTCGCCGAGTGGCAGATCACGGTCCGGTCGGTGCTGATCATGTCGCGGCCGTACCAGCAGCGCCGGGCGTACGCGACCTGCAAGCTGATGTGGCCGGAGGTCGACGTGGTGTGCGCGTCGAATCCGTTGGAACTAGACGACTACGTGCGCAGCATCGGTGACCCGCGGCGAGTGGTGGACATGCTGGTCGGGGACACGCAGCGGATCGAGGTATATGCCGAGCGCGGTTTCGCGATCCCGCAGGAAATGCCGGACGAGGTACGGGCTGCCTTCGAGCGCCTGGTGGCGGCCGGCTACACGAGCCGGCTGATCTGACCACGGCTACCAGCGGGGTCGTCCCGACCGGACGCCCATCCGCTCGCTGAGTTCCACGGCGAGTCGGGGCGGTCGGGGGCGGGTGAGGATGTCCCGGACGAGGTCGCGGGACAGCCGGTGGTAGCGCACCTGGTCCGGGCCGATTACCTCGGCTTCCAAGAGTGCGCCGAGGGCGTCGTCGATGCGGTTCCAGCGGGCTAGCGCTCGCGCGGTCTCGATGGCGTGGCGGACCTGCCGCTCGATGGGCATCGAACCGGTATCGAGGGGCGTGCCGATGGCGATGGCGCGTTGCACGTCGCCGAGTTCCATCGCCACGGTTGTCTTGTGGATCGACACGTTGGTGGGCCCGAAGGCGGTCCACACGTGATTGCCGTCGGCGCCGAGCCGGCTGGCTGCGGCGTCGGCCTCGGCAATATGAGTGCCCGCGGATGCGCGGTCGTCGTCCCGGGCAGCGGCGAGCGCGCAGACCAGGTGCAGACTGCCGTAGACCGACAACAGTTGCGCTGTGGGCCTGGTCAGCCGTGGTTCGAGGAACTGCGCCGCGGTGGCGGCGAGGCCACGGGCCTGCGCGAATTCGCCGATCGAGACCAGGGAGTGCGCGGCGGAACGGCTGAGTGAGCCGATGACGACGTGGTCCTGACTGCTGTTGGCGGCGGTAAGTCCTCGGCTGGCTGCGGTCCAGGCGAGATCGCCTTCGCCGAGCTTGGTGAGGAACAGCGCGGCGAGCTGGTGTGCGTAGGCGGTCATCGCGTGTGCGCGCTCGCCATCGTCGCCGTCGTACGCCTCGGTGGCGGTGAGGCAGTCGTGGATGAGGTAGGGGAGCCGGCGGGCGAGGGTGCCGTACCGCGAGTGCTGGTAGGCGGTCCAGATCTCGGCGACGTCGTTCTCGATCTCACGCAGGGCGGGGGCCTCGACGGCGGCCGGACTGGCCAGCGTGGGCGCGAGATGCCGGTAGTCGTGGAGCGCGGCGCGTAACGCGGGGATGGTTTCGCGACCTGAGTCGTCGGACCACTCGAACAGGCTCGGTGCGCCGATCAGGTCCCCGAGGGACACGTCGAGGGCTTTGGCGATCGCGCGGATGACCGAGAGGCGGTCCAGGTCGGCCCGGTTCGTCTCGACCTTGCGCAGCCATTCCTGTGTCTTTCCGACCAGGCCGGCCAGCACCTCTTGGGAGAGTCCGCGCCGCCGCCGGTAGAAGGCGACGCGCTGGCCGATCGTCATGTCGTCTGTCATTCCTCGCACACCGTCCACCTTGCCCTTCGATGACCGCCGGACCCGGTACGGATTTTCCCGGTTTCTCGGCCAGGCCGCCGCTACGTTCAGTTCGCCTCAGATCACCTGCGTGTGTCGATGTCGGTGTCGGGGGTTCTGACCGAGCGCTGTGGATGGAGGGATCGATGATCGGCGCACCGAAGCACGGCGTGGGCGGCCGAGTCGGACCACCCCGGATCCTTCCGTCCCTGTGTCTTCCCCACCTGCGTACCGCCATCGGGGCTGCGCGGGCGGGTGAACGGCGGTCTGCTCCCGCCCGCCGAGGTGCGGCGGTGGGCTCGTCCTTGTTCCGGCGAGCCCACCGCTCATCTGGCTGCTGCTGGGGGAGGCCGGCATGACGATTTACGTCTCGCGTCACGCGAAGGCTGACCTGTCCTGGCGGCAGATGCTCATCACGGAGGGTTCCTGGCAACGGACAATCACGCGGCCGGCTGACCCGCCGTTGTTGACGCATGCCTGGCGTCAGCTGTTCGAGCGGCAGGTCCGGGACGGTGGTCGGCGATGACCGGCGACCGGGATCAGCGGCGCGTCCGAACGGATCGCGCGGCGCCGTCCGGGCAGGAACATCTGCCGTTACGTCCGCTGTGGTTGTGCCGGCGATGCGGCCAACGGTGGCCCTGTGGCGCGGCGAAGCTCGCCCTTCTGGCGGAGTACCAGGACAGCCCGCTGAGCCTGTTTCTCTACCTGGCCGGGTGCCTGCATGACGCGATCGACGATCTGCACCAGCTCCATCCCAGCGACACCGGCGGCATCGCCGATGTCTTTGACCGATTCCTCGGCTGGCCCGCCCGGCACGTTCGCTCCTACCGGGTCGCCACCAGGACTTCTCCCGATGAGGAGGAACCTTCATGACCAGCACTGACGTCATCAATGCGCCGCCGCAGACGCTCCGGTTGAGAATCCCGGCAGGCGCGGCGAACACGCTGTGCCAGGTGACGCCGGCCCGCAGCGGCGTGCTGTCGGCGGAGGTCGAGGTGCGAGGCCAGCGGGCCCGGATCGAGACGCCGGACGACGGGCCGGTCCTCTTTCCGACCGACGTGGGGCTCACGCTACTGAGCGCGCTTAACACCGACCCTGACCTGCCCGTGGCGGGCGCCCGCGCCTTGGACATCGGGTGCGGTTCCGGCCTGCACACGGTGGCGCTAGCCTTGGCGGGCGCGGCACATGTGACCGCGCTGGACGTCAACCCGGCATGCGCGGACGTGACCCGCGACAACGCGGTCCGCAACGGCATCCAGCCGGACCAGGTGACCACGATCGTCGGGGACCTCGCCAACTTGGCAGTCGCCGAACCGTGGGACCTGGTGGTCTGCAACCCGCCGCACTTCCCGCACGATACGGTCTACGCCGCTGACGACGGCATCGAGACAGCCTTGGTCGGCGGCAGCGACGGACGGGCGTTGTACAACGTCCTACTCGCCCGCCTCGACGAGCTGCTCGCCCCGGGCGGGACGCTGCTGCTCACGCATTCGTCCCTGACCGACATCCCCCGCACCCGTCAGACGCTGCGGCGCAACGGATACGACTGCCGCACCGTGCAGGTCTGCGAACTGGACATCCCCATGCGTCGCTACGCGACCCACCGCGACGTGCTGCTGTCGCGGCTGTACCCACTCCGGGCGGCCGAACGGGCAGCGTTCCGTGGTCTCCGGTTCGAGGTGCACACCCTCGCCGCCACCCGCATCGATCCCCTGGATGGAACAGGTGAGTGACATGAACCAGTTCGTGACAGACGTCGCGGTGGCCGGCTCCGGCCTGCTCGGGCTCGCCACCGCGTTCGAGTTGCTCAGCCGGGACCTGGACGTCACCGTGGTCGGACCTCGGACCGGCGACCACGCAGGGCAGGCGTCCCGGGCCGCCGGCGCGATGCTCACCGTCTTCAGCGAGGTCGAGGCAAGCCACGATCCCGAGTGTGTCAGCGTCGAAGTTGGCGAACGGTTGGCCGCCCGGACCGGGTACGAAGCCTGGCTGGACCGCGTCGGTACGGCCAGCAAGCAGACGGTAAGGCTTGTCCCGGGCGTTTGGGTGATCGGCAACGGCTACGGGCCGGATGACGCCGCGAACCTCCGGGCCATCGCGAAGGCCGCCGAGGGCCACGGGTGCCGCGCCGAGTTCGCGTCGCCGACCGCCGTTCCGGGGCTGGCACCGCAGGTGCGAGCACACGAAGCACTATGGCTGCCGGACGAGGCGAGCGTAGACCCGGTGCTCCTGGTCGAGGCGCTGGCCACGGTGCTGAAGGCCAGTCCCCGCTGCCGGTGGCTCAACACCACCGTCACCACCGTCAAGGAGCGCGGCGAGCATCTTATCGTCGCCGGGGCTGACGGCAGCAATGTCCTGGCCGCTCATCTGGTCCTCGCTGCCGGTGCCGGGACGACGGGTCTGCTCGCCCCTGCGCTTTCCGAGCAGGTCGACGCCCCTCCGCTGCGGTCCGGGCGAGGCGTGTCGCTGCTTGCCCGCGTCCCGTTCTCGTTGCCCGCTGCCGTGCGAACCCCGAACCGGGGCTTTGCCTGCGGCAGCCACATGGTCCCGCGCGGCGACGGCACCATCTACCTGGGCGCGACGAACCGGCTCTCCACCGAGCCCGACTATGGCCAGCCCGCCACCCTGGACGAGATCGCCACCTTGATCCACGATGCGAGCGCCGAACTCAACACCACCATTTGCGAGGCCGGGCTGGTAGAGGTCCGGGTCGGGCACTGGCCGGTCACTCTCGATCATCTGCCGCTGTTCGGCCGCACCGGACACCCGATGGTCCACCTCGCGACCGGCACCTATCGGTGCGGGGTGCTGCTGGCCCCGCACGCCGCTGCCATCATCGCCGATGGGATCACCGCTCCCGGTTCGACCTCCGCCCATCCCTACAGCCCTCGGCGTGCGATGCATCTACCGGCACTCGACGACCTCATCGGCGGCGCGGCCCGCGGCCTGGTGGACATGTTGTGTCAACCGGGTGGCAACCTCCCGCCGGGCACACACGAGATGCTGGAGCGGTTCATCGAGGCGGCGTTGCACGAACTCGCCGCCGGCACCTCGACCAGGGCGGTCGCCGTCCGCAGACTCTGGCAGCGTGCGCCCATGGCCGAGTGCCTGCCGCTGCTGCTCGACGCCGCCGGGCGGATCCGATGAGCATGCACGCTCTGGGTCAACAGACCGTGGCCCAACAGGTCCTCGCAGAGATCAGCGGCTGGCCCATCAACACCATTACCGCCTCTACGCGGCTGTCCGAACTCGGTCTGGACTCGCTCGACCGGCTCACGCTCGCGGTGCTGCTGGAGGGACGAACCGGTCGTCCCCTATCCGACGACGAGCTGATCAGCGTCCGGACCCTGGACGACCTGGAACGGCTGCTGAGACCTGCGGAGCGTTCGGCATGACCAAGACGCCAGCACCGACAGCCGAGCGCACGTCGGACGCGCCCTTCATCGTCGAGTCAGCCGAGGTCGCCGACGCAGCTCACGTCGGCGCACGAACCAGGATCTGGCACCACGCGCAGGTCGACGGGGACGTCCGGATCGGCGAGGACTGCGTACTCGGCAAGGGCGTTCATGTGGCCTCGGCAGCGGTCATCGGCAACCGGGTCAAGATCCAGGACGGATGCGGGGTGTTCGGAGCCACCATCGAAGACGGTGCGATGCTCGCCCCCGGCGTCTACCTGCTGGAGGACCCGGCACCCCGAGCCATCAACCCCGCCGGCAACCTGAAAGGCCGCGACGACTGGCGGCGGGAACCGGTGACGATCCGCTACGGCGCCACCATCGGCGCCAACGCGGTCATCGCCCCAGGCGTCACCATCGGCCAGTACGCCATGGTCGGCATCGGCTCCGTCGTAGGACACGATGTGCCGGACCACGGACTCGTCATGGGCAATCCAGCCCGGCAACTCGGCTGGGCCTGCAGATGCGGCCACCGCCTCGACGACAACCTCATCTGCCCCACCTGCGGACAGCAGTACCGCCGAGGACCGACCGGCTTGTCCCTGGCTACGTGACCGCCGACCACCCGGCGACTGTCCCGCACGCGCTTGCTCAACCACCCCAAACCTCTGCTGAAGGAACGTCACATGACCGAAGTTCGCTATCGTGTCCGCCCCGCCGGGCCTCTCAACGGCACCGTCGTCGTTCAGGGGGCCAAGAACGCGGCCCTTCCCATGATCGGTGCCGCGTTGCTCGCCCGACGTGGTCAGACGGTGCTGCGCAACGTCCCCGCGATCACCGACGTCCAGCTCGCCGTCGACCTCGCCCGACTTCTCGGCGCTCAGGTCGAGTACCACCCGAGCGATCGACTGCTCGTCATCGACGCCACCGAGATCACCAGCTCACGGCTGCCAGCCGATCTCACCCGCCTGTTCCGGGGCAGCGTGTTGTTCCTCGCCCCGGTGCTGCACCGCCGAGGCGAGGTGATCTTCGAGGGTGCCGGCGGCTGCGCCCTCGGCACCCGAGGGCTTGACTTCCACTACCGAGGACTCGCCCGCCTCGGCGGGCACATCGAGGAACACGGCACCACAATCAGCATTAAGGCCGGCAACCTGCGCGGCGCCGACCTTTACCTCGACACGCCCTCGCACACCGGCACCGAGACCCTCATCATGGCCGCGGCCCTGACGCCCGGCCGGACTGTCATCGAGAACGCCGCGCTGGAACCCGAAGTCCTCGACGTAGTCGCGATGCTCACGGCCATGGGCGCCCAGATCAGCGGCGCGGGAACCGGCCGCATCGTCGTCAACGGGGTCGGCGAACTCAACGCGGTCGAATACACGATCATGCCGGACCGCATGGACGCCGGCGTGCTGGCCATCGCGGCTGCCATCACCGGTGGCGCGATCAACCTCGTCGGTGGCACCGTGCTGGATCACTTCGGAGTCGCCGCGCACAAGCTCCACCAGATGGGCATCGAACTCGGCACCGCCGGGGCAGTCACCAACGTCACCCGACCCGGTCAACTGCACCCCATCAACGTCATCACCGACACCCACCCCGGGTTCGCCACCGATCTGCAGCCCCCGCTGATGGCCCTCGCCACCCAAACGCCCGGAACAAGCTAGTTCCGTGAGCGCATCCACGACGCCCGATACGCCCTCGCTGGTGAGCTGACCAAGCTCGGCGCGGACCTCACCGTCGACGGCGAGAAGGCCGTGGTACGCGGTGGCAAGCCACTGCGCGGTGCCGAGGTCATCGCCCGAGACCTGCGGACCGGCATCGGGCTCGTACTGGCAGGACTTGTCGCCGACGGCGAAACCGTCATCGGCAACGGCACCGTGATCGACCGAGGCCACGCGGACCTGACCAGCCGGTTCACCGCCCTCGGCGCCGACATCACCCGCGAGGAGTTCTGACGACAGGGCTTGCTGAGCGAGCACGAAGTCCTCCGTGATGCCGTCCTCGGCGGAGAGGTCGTGCGGCAGGCCACCGCGACCATCGACGCCGTCGAGGCCATCCTGACCTCGTCGGCAACCGATAGCTCCGCCACGCCTGACCTGCTACGCACACCGCGTCGTCCACACGCTCAGCCCGACTATCTATTTGAGGTCGCGACTCCATCCTCAAGGTAGACACCGCCACGCCCGATCGCGGCGAGCGCCGCGACAACCCGCCGAGCCAATCTAGGGATCAGCACCTCGCCCAAGCGCTCCGGCTCGACGAACTCGAATCGGTCGAGCTCCTCCGGACACAGCCGCATCGTTGCAATCTGGTCCGCTGTCACCACCCCGCCGTCGAACACGAACATGAGCCCGCCGTCCCATGGCGGCCTCGCCGGCACCCAGTCGACGCACAGCAGCGCTCCTACAGGCACCGAGAGGCCCAACTCTTCCCGGATCTCGCGCGTGCAGGCGTCCGCCGGAGACTCGTCCGGCTCCACCGTTCCGCCGGGAACTTCCCATACGTCTTTGTACGTCGGGTGGACCACCAGCACCCGACCGGCTTGGTCGCGGAGGATCACGCCGGCCGCCGCACGGACCCGCGTCACGCTGGCGATGTAGGAGATGTCAGGTTCGGTCTGCGTCTCGGCCACGCGATCGACCCTACGGGCTCGCCCTTGGCGCATAGCCCCTTATCGAAGGAAGACCGGTGGCGCCCGGTCCGTCGGCTGCCCGCCTCTGCCGGCAACCGCTACTTCGAGCACCGCACCTTCACCACCCCGCGAGACCCGCTACTGCCGCACCACCCGAGAGGCCCTCGTCCGCGTCACCGCGTACCACCTCCTGCGGGATGCCATCTAGGCGGCAGACGAATTGAACCGGGAGAGAACTTCGTGGCCTATCAACCGGGGCCTAACCACTTGCTTCGCGCAGCGCGGCTGGCGTTGCGGTCTCCGTCGGGGTCGGGGCGGCCGATGTCCCGGCAGGAGTTGGCCGACGCGGTCAACGCCTATGCCCACGCTCACACGGGATGCCGCAGCGCCGTGGACGCCCGCTACATCGGCAGGCTCGAACGTGGGAAGCATCGGTGGCCATTTGAGCCATACCGCACGGCGTTGCAGGAATTCCTGGGCAAGACGACCAACGCCGACCTGGGGTTCTTCATCATTCAGGGACACGCCCAAGACCCTGAAGTAAGTCCGGAGAAACCGAGACCAGAAGGTAGCTGGACATCACCCGCTCCCGGCCCCAGCCCGGGCCGCCCGGTAGCGGTAGCGACGGCGGCCGGTCCGGTCATCACGGCCCGAGCGGCGGCGGTACGTGTGACCGTGACCCTCCACGCCGAGACTGCCACCGCGGCGGTCCGCCACGACGACACGACCGGCGCTGTCACGGTCTTCGCGGGACCCGTCGAAGTGCTCGTCACTCCGTCGGATGCCATGCGGGACCCCCTCGCGGCTGTGCCCGATGGGATGCCGCCCGTGTCCGGTGTTTGCCCGGCGTGCCAGCTTCCGGATCGATGCCGCGTGGACTGATCAATGGGTTGAACGCCGAACTCCGGGGCTTGAGCCGCCCCCCGTCATCCAAGGCAGGTATCCGGCCGCCCAACGGGAGGCGTCGATCGGCATGGAATCCGGCCCAGCGGCATTCCTCGGGCGGCCGAGATGTCTCCAGGGTGCTCGACGGGTGCTCGGGCGCCGTGGACGGGCCCGTTGCTGGGTGGACTGACTGGGACGCCGGCTCGGCCGGTTAGTCCGCTGGCCGCGAACAGATGGATTCAGGCGACCTGGTTGGACCGGTGACTCGACCAAGATCATGCTCTTAATCCGCGGTTTCGGGGTTCGAGTCCCTGGCGGCGCACCAACGAGCAAGGCCCTGTCCTGGTGGTTGACGCCGGGACGGGGCCTTTCGTGCATTTTGGCGCCGGTGGCCTGCTGCCCTTGATCGTGAACTCATACCCTGTGTGGGTCCACTCCGGGCTCGGCTTGTGCGATTATCGCACCATGGCCGGGGAGCAGCAGGATTGGCGCCGTATAGGCGAGCAGGTGCGGCAGGCGCGTCTGTCAGTAGGCATGTCCCAGCAGGACCTCGCTGACGGCGTGGGGCTCGACCGAACCATGTTGGCCAAGGTTGAGGCAGGAAACAGACGCCTCGACGGGGTCGAACTGGCGCGTCTGTCCCGTGCGCTCAGAGTGTCGATGGAGTACCTGATCGAGCCGCGGCCGGCGGTGCTGTCCCGTCGGGCCGCGATGCTGACCGAAGAGACCGATACGGTGGCCGCGCGGTCCTCCGAGCGTCTGGAAATCGCCTTGGTCGAGTGGCTGCGGAATGTGCAGCAACTCGTCGAACTCGGCACTCTGCGGTCAGCGCCGCTGCTGAGATACCGGGGCACGGTGGCATCCGAGGATGACGCGAGACAAGCGGCCCGATGGTTGCGACAGCAGACCGATCTCGGGAACGAGCCGGTCGGGAGCGTGATAGATCTTTGTGAGCGCGCAGGGCAGTGGGTGCTGGTGACAGACCTGCCGGGCGATGGTGCGTCCCTCGTCGAGGGAGATCTGGCTGTCGCGGTGGTGAGCACAGAGGGTGACCCTGGCCGTCGCCGAGCTACCGCCGCACATGAGCTGGGCCACCTGGTCGTCGGCGACGAATACTCCAGTGACCTGGGAGTCAGTACCTCCCGCGCGGAGCGCGAAGGGGTGATCGACGCATTCGCCGCGGAATTGCTGCTACCGGTCGATGCGATGACCGGGGTCGTGAACGGAGGGCGGGCGAGTCGGGAGTGGCTGATCTCCTACGCCGCTCGATACCGCACCTCCTGGGTGCTGGCTCTACGGCAGGCTGAGCGGGCCGGGGTGATCGACGCCCCGACACGTCAGGCGTGGAGCTTCCCTCGGCCCACGCGGGCGGAGTTCATGGAGGCCCTGGGGTGGGCACCCCAGCCGGACCTGGCTTCGGTGCGGGTGCCGCCGGGCTATGCGCAGGCGGTCATCGAGGCATGGCGGGCCAGCAGGATCACGAGAGCCAGGGCGATCGAGTTGATGTACGGCGAGCTGACCGATGCGGATTTGCCCGAGGAGGATGACCTGGAGACGGCTCCGTGAGTCATCATTCGATGCCGCCGGGGTCGGTCCTCGTACTCGACACGATGCTGCTGTCCCACTTCACTCTTGCTGACCGGCTGGACGTTCTACAAGACCTGCTCGTCGACGCCGACTGCTGGACGACGCAGGTGGTCACGGAGGAACTGCGGGCCGGAGCCGCGATTCGACCGGAACTGCTGGCCGCCTGCGAGGTGGACTGGCTGAAACGGGCGCAGTTGGACACGCTTGATGAGGTCAGGTGCTTCGCCGCCTGGGCCAGAAGACTTGGCGTCGGGGAGCGTAACCTCGGCGAAGCTTCTGTTCTGGCCGCCGCTGAGCTGCGGAGAGGTATCGCGATCACGGATGATCGGCAGGCCAGCAAGGTTGCCCGTTCTTTCGGCGCAGAGGTCCATGGCACGATCTGGCTTCTCGCTGCTGCTTGCCGGAGCGGCAAGCAGACGGAGACCGGCGCGGGCAACCTGATCGACGCCCTGCGGGCGACGAATGCTCGCCTGCCCTGTTCGGGCGCGGAGTTCCCGGCCTACACCCGCCGGCACCGCCTGTTGTGAGCGGCCGTCGGAGGACCCGGTGGTCCGTGATCCAGGCGTAGCACCGCCTTCGTGATCGAGGAATTGCGGGGGACGGAGAGGATCAGGGGGTCCACTCCGGGTCGCGGCCGATGAAGCCCAGCAGCCTGGTCTGCGGGTCGCTGTCCTCCTTCACCGGCACGCGCGGGCCATATTGCCCGGACGAGCGGATGATCTCCTCCATCGGCTCCATCCCGGCGAGCAGTTGCGCACAGAAGTCCTGGTCGAGGCGGTCGTCCTGGCCGGTGGCGCGGGCCAGGTCCCAGGTGTGCATGAACACGTCGGTGGTGTAGAACTGGTCGATCGCACGGTCCAGCGGCAGTTCGCCGAGGTGCGGGTTCGACAGGCGGCGGTCGGCCGTGGCCGGGTCGTTGAGCAGGGACTGCACGGCGTCGGTGTGGGTCTGCCACGCGCCGACCGGATCGTCGTCGACCGACGGCCCGGCGGGGAGTTGGATGCCGGCGCCGGCGGCCAGGAACGGCGGCAGCCATTCGACCAGGTGGCGTACCACGTCGCGGGCGGTCCAGCCGGCGACCGGCGCGGGCGCGTCCCACGACCGGGTGCCCCGGACCCGGTCGGTGAAGCCGTGGCTGATCTGTCGGTGTCGCTCGGCGGGCCGGTCAGAGAGTGCCATCGGCGAGCATCCCGTCGATCTTGGCGTAGCCCTCGTCGACCCCGACCTCCATGCCGCTGGCGAGCCAGGCGTCGCGGGCCTCGAAGCTGTCCACGAGGGACTGCGCGCGCAGGAGTGTGCGCCCGTCGTCGAGGGGCTCGAACCACAGCGTCTCCAGCGCCACGCCGTCGGGTTGTCCCTCGAAGGTGAACGTCTGGACGATCCGGTCCGGGCGTACGTCGTGGAAGCAGCCGCGGAACGCGTACCGCTGCCCGTCGCGGGTGGACACGTAGCGCCAGGCGCCGCCGGAGCGGGCGTCCCACTCCTCGATGGTGGTGTCCATCCCGTCGGGGCCGACCCAGCGCGCGAACAGCAGTGGATCGGTGTGTGCGCGGAACAGCTGCTCCGGCGTGGCCGTGAACTCCCGGGACATCCGGATGATCGGCACCTTCGGGTCGGCCTCGATGGTGGTTCCGGCGATGGCGCTCATGCCGCGCTTCCCCTCTCGGTCTGGTCGGTCTGGTCCTGGTCCATCTCCGCCAGCACGGCGTCCAGCCGGCGGTAGCGCTCCTCGGCCTGGCGGCGGTAGCGCTCGATCCACTTGTCCATCAGGTCGAAGACCTCCGCTTCCAGCCGCACCGACCGGGGCTGCGGCCCCGCCGGTCGGCTCACCACCCCGGCCTCCTCCAGCACCCTGAGGTGCTTGTAGACCGCCTGGAGTGTCATCGGGTACGGCTCGGCGAGCTGGTTCGCTGTCGCGTCGCCCGCGGTGAGTCGTGCCACGATGTCGCGCCTGGTCGGGTCGGCAAGTGCCGCGAAGACCCGCGACAGCGTGTCCGCCTGCATCGGCGCCTCCCCAGTCTTGAAACCGTCTGGTTGAAACGAACCTACACCCGTTCACCCATCGTGTAAACCGATTGGTTGAAACAGCAGGCGATCGGGTTATCCCTGGCGGGTGGGCCGGATGGTCAGGTCGCCGATCTCGACGTCGTCCGGTTGGTCGATCGCGAAGGCGATCGCCCGGGCGACCGCCGTCGGGTCGATGCCGAGGTCGGCCATGTGTTGCCGGGCCTGCTCGCGCGCCACCGGGTCGGCCGCGGCGTTGTCGATCAGCTCGGTACGCACGTAACCGGGGGAGATCGACGTGGTGCGGAGGACGCCGTCGGTGCTCTCCTGCCGCAGCGCCTCGAGCAGGGTGCGGACCGCGTTCTTCGTCCCGGCGTACACCGCCTGGGTGGGTGTGATCTTGAGCCCGGAGGTCGACACGACGGTGACCAGGTGTCCGCTGCCCTGCCGGCGGAACGTCGGCAGGGCAGCGGCGATGCCGTGCAGGACGCCCCTGACGTTCACGTCGATCATCTCGGACCAGCCCGCGACGTCGAGGTCGGCCACCGGGCCGAGTCGGGCGATTCCGGCGTTGCCGACCAGGACGTCGAGACGGCCGTACCCCGCGACGGCGGTGTCGACGAGCGACGCGAGGTCGTCGGGTTCGGTGACGTCGACGCGGACCGCGGCGGCGGTGCCGCCGGCGGCGGTGATCTCGTCGACCAGGCGGTCCAGCCGCTCGGTGCGGCGGGCGCCCAGCACGACCGTCGCGCCGAGCGCGGCGAGGTGACGAGCGGTCGCCTCGCCGATGCCGCTGCTGGCGCCGGTGATGGCGACGACCTTGCCGGGAATGGTCATGGCGTTCTCCTCGGTTAGGGTGGACACATGTCCGGTTACCCCGACAAGCCTAGCGGACACGTGTCCGCTTCCGCTCGGAGCGGCGTTCCGCGACGGGCCGACGCGCAGCTCAACCGGGGCCGCATCGTGACGGCGGCCCGGGAGTTGGTGCGCGAGCCCGGCGAGCTGAAGCTCAACGCGGTCGCCAAGGCGTGCGGCATCGGGCAGGGCACGCTGTACCGACACTTCCCGACCCGTGAGGACCTGTTGGTCGAGGTCTACCGGCAGGAGGTCGACGAGCTGGTCGCCGCCGCCCCGCGGCTGCTGGCGCGACACCCGCCGCTCGACGCGCTCGCGGCCTGGTTCGACCGGGTGGCCGCCTATGCCCGGGTCAAGCGCGACGTGTTCGCCGCCGTGGAGGCGGCCACGTGGCGCGATCTGGCCGCGCACAGCCTCGGGCCGATCGGCGACGCGGTCGAGCTGCTGCTCGCCGCCGGCCGCACGGCCGGGACCATCCGCGCCGACGCCGAGGCCCCCGACGTCATCGTGCTCATCAGCTGGCTGTCGCGCCTGGACGACGCCGAACTCGACGCCCGCGGGTCACGGCTGCTCGCCATCCTGGTCGACGGGCTCCGGGCACCCGGAACGGGTCAGCCGCGCCGCTTCGGGAGCAACAGCTCCTCGTGATCGAGTTCGCGTTCCAACACGCGCAGCTCCTCGTCCGGCAGTCGGCCGGAGTCCCGCCAGCGCACCAACTCCTCGCGCTGGGCGTCGATCGTCGTCCGGCGGACCCGCAGCGCCGTCTCGTACTCGTGGGACGTGGGCATCTCGGCCGATCCACTCTGCTGGAGCAGGTCGAGCCGGCCGCGGTAGCGCGCCAGTCGGGCCAGCAGCTGGGTACGGATGGTGTTGACCGCTACCACGCTGTCCGGCTCGTCGGCGGCCACCTCGTCGAGGCGGGCCAGGGCGGCCTCGACCGCCGCCGAGCGGGCCTCGTTGCGTACCCGGGCCTGGTCGGCGGCGTTGGCGCGCAGGCCGAGCATCCGCACGAGCGGCGCGAACGTCATGCCCTGCCCGACAAGCGTCACGAGCACCACCATGAAGGTGCAGAACAGCAGGAGGTCACGGTCGGGGAAGGGCGAGCCGTCGTCGGTGGTGAGGGGCAGCGTGAAGATCGCGGCCAGGCTGATGACGCCGCGCGTGCCCGACCAGCTCAGCGCCACCACCTCGCGGGAGGTCAGCCGCCGTTCGTTGCGGTCGGCGCGGGCGACCTGCCGGGCGCTTCCGGGCTCGCCGGTGTCGTCGGTGTCGTCCTGCTCGGACACGCCACCCAGCCGGGTGTGCAGCGACCGGGGGAGCGACTGGGTCAGCGCCAGCCAGGTGGGACGCAGGAGCAGCACCACGCCGACCGACACCGCGACGGCGGTGAGGATCGTCGACGTGTCGTAGTGACGCAGGCCCCGAACGACCTCGGGTAGCTGCTGGCCGATCAGCAGGAAGACGAAGCCTTCGAGGAGGAAGTCGACGAGCCGCCACACCGCGTTGGTCTGGAGCCGGGCGGCCCCGGACCCGAACTGGGGCGTCTGGTGGCCGACGATCAGCCCGGCGACCACCACGGCGAGCACTCCGGAGACGCCCAGTTCCTCGCCCAGCAGATAGGCCACGAACGGTGTCGCGAGCGAGATCGCGTTCGACAGCAGCGGATCGGCGGTGAGCGGTCGCGCCAGCCGCTTCGCCCAGGCGACGGCCGCCCCGACCGCGACCCCGCCGGCTGCGGCCAGCACGAACTGCCCGACGGCGGCGTGGAAGGAGAACTGCCCGCCCACGGCGGCGGCCACCGCGACGCTGAGCATCGTCAGGGCGGTGGCGTCGTTCAGCAGCCCCTCGCCCTGGATGATCGTGACCATCTTCGGCGGCAGGTTGACCCGGCGACCCACGGCCAGGGCGGCCACCGGGTCGGGCGGGGCGACGGCGGCGCCGACCGCGACCCCGGCGGCCAGCGTCGCCCCGGCGACGAACAGGTGGAACCCGACGCCGACGACCAGGCCGGTGAGGAGCACAAGCACCACGGAGAGGCTGACCACGATGCGGAGGTTCCGGCGGATGTCCAGCAGCGAGGAGTCGAGCGCGGCGCTGTAGAGCAACGGCGGCAGCACGACCATGAGCACGAGGTCGGGATCGAGGCCGATGTTGGGGCCGGGGAGCAGCGCGTACGCGATGCCGATGAGTGGCAGGAGCGCCGCCGCCGGCAGGCCGGTCCGGCCCGCCACCCACCGGACGGCGACGATCACCGCGACGGCGGCGAGCACGAACAACAAGGTCGAGTGGGTGCTCACCTGGTGGCTTCCCCTTGGAGCGGCGCGGGCTGCGGCAGGACGAGCCTACCTGCGTGATCACCTGGACCGCTCGGCGGCGGTCGGGGTGTGGCGGAGGCGGGCCGCAACCTGCCGGACATGGCATTGACATATTTCACTGCCCGTCCTAGGGTTCGGCCGAATCGGTTCGACGTCGTGCTGCGGGCGTTCCAGCGGGGCGGCGGTCGGTTCGGATCGCGTGCCGCGGAGGCGGTCCCCGCCGACGCCACGACGGCCGGCTGGTCCTGCCCGGGCAGGCGGGCCAACGGCGGAGTCCGGGCAACTGAGTCGACCGTGCCGGGTCCGGCGTACGCACCCAGGAGTGGTGCGTGTCGCAGCTCCCCGTACCCGAGCCGGTCCTTTCCCCGATGGCGAAGGAGCCGCAACATGGCATTACGCAGATCCATCTTCGGGCCCGTCGCGGCCGTCGCGATCCTGGTCGCGGCGGTGGCCGGGGCGACAGTGGCCGGCGGGGCGGGCGGAACCGCGTCGGCCGCGACGGTCGGCGCGGACGCGGCGACCGCCGGGTGCGGGAAGGCGCCCACGCTGACGAGCGGCCAGCGGTCGATCCAGAGCAGCGGTCAGAACCGCAGCTTCATCCTCCGGATCCCCGACAACTACGACCGGAACCACGCCTACCGGCTGATCTTCGGGTTCCACTGGAACGGCGGCACCGCGAACGACGTCGACTCCGGCGGCGCGGACCGGGAGGCGTGGTCCTACTACGGACTGCGGCAGCAGGCGAACAACAGCACCATCTTCGTCGCGCCCCAGGGCAACAACAACGGCTGGGCCAACCCCGGCGGTCAGGACACCGTCTTCGTCGACGACATGATCAGGCTGATCGAGGCGGACCTGTGCGTGGACACGACGCAGCGGTTCGCGCTCGGCTTCAGCTACGGCGGCGGCATGAGCTACAACCTGGCGTGTTCTCGGGCCAACGTCTTCCGCGCCGTCGCGGTCTATTCCGGCGGGCAGCTCAGCGGGTGCTCCGGCGGCACGCAGCCGATCGCGTACATGGGGATCCACGGCATCGGCGACCCGGTGCTCAACATTTCCGCCGGGCGGTCCCTGCGGGACACGTTCGTGCGCGCCAACGGGTGCGTCGCGCAGAACCCGCCCGAGCCGAGGGCGGGCAGTCTGACCCACGTCACCACCACCTACTCCGGCTGCCGCGCCGGTTACCCGGTGGTCTGGGCCGCGTTCGACGGCGGTCACACGCCCGGCCCGGTCGACGGCGGCGGCGACAGCGGCGTCCGGACCTGGACCAAGACCGAGGTGTGGCGGTTCTTCACCCAGTTCGACGGTAGCGGGCCGACGCCCACGCCGACCGCGAGCCCGACCACCCCGCCGCCGGGTGGCACCTCGGCCGTTCGCAACGTTTCCGCCGGCCGGTGCCTGGACGTCAACGGTGCCTCGCAGACCAACGGCGCCGCGGCGATCATCTGGGACTGCCACGGCCAGAGCAACCAGAGCTGGACCGCGACCTCGGCGCAGGAGTTGCGGGTCTTCGGCGGCAAGTGTCTCGACGTCAGCGGCGCCGCCACCGCCAACGGCAGCCCGGTGATCATCTGGGACTGCAACGGGCAGTCCAACCAGAAGTGGCGGCTCAACGCCGACGGCACGATCACCGGGGTCGGTTCGGGACGGTGCCTGGACGTGGCCGGCAACGGTACGGCCAATGGCACGCGAACCCAGATCCAGGACTGCACCGGCGCGGCCAGCCAGCGGTGGGTCCGTTGACGGGCATGTTGTGTGAACGTTAACATGTGATGTCTTGGATATCGATGTAAATCGATTGACTGTGATCGGGAGGCGGATCGATGTTCGGTACAGTAAGTCGTCCACGACGGTCGTGGCGGGCGGTGATGTCGGCTGTGGCAGCATCGGTCCTGGCAGCGAGTGCCGTACTGACCGCGTCCGCCTCCCCGGCCCAGGCGGCGACCGCCATCACCATCAACGGCGGATCCGGCGGACGCGCGTTCGACGGGGTCGGCGCGGTGAGCGGCGGAGGCGGAAACAGCAGACTTCTCATCGACTACCCGGAGCCGCAGCGCAGCGACATCCTCGACTACCTGTTCAAGCCGGGCTACGGCGCGGCGATGCAACTGCTCAAGGCGGAGATCGGTGGCGACACCAACTCCACCTCCGGCGCGGAACCCAGCCACGAGCACACCCGGGGCAGCGTGAACTGCAACCGGGGCTACGAGTGGTGGCTGATGGAGCAGGCCCGGGCACGCAACCCCAACATCGCGCTGGCCGGCCTGGCCTGGGGCGCCCCGGGCTGGATCGGCAACGGCAACTTCTGGTCCACCGACTCGATCAACTACCTGGTGGGCTGGCTGGACTGCGCGGCGACGCACGGGCTGACCATCAACTACCTGGGCGGGTGGAACGAGAAGGGCTACAACACCACCTGGTACAAGAACCTGCGGTCCACGCTCAACTCACGCGGCTACGGCAACGTGAAGATCGTCGCCTCGGACGACTGGGGGTGGGGCGCCGCCGACGACTCCCTGCGTGACCCGGCGTTCGCTGCCGCGGTGCAGGTCTTCGGCAGCCACTACGTCTGCGGCTATCGAGGCGCCCAGAGCAGCTGCCCCAGTTCCGCCAACGCGATCTCGACCGGCAAGCCGTTGTGGGCCAGCGAGAACGGCTCCGACGACTACAACGCCGGCGCGCCGGCCCTCGCCCGGGGCATCAACCGCGGCTACATCGACGGCAAGATGACCGGCTACATCAACTGGCCGGCGATCGCCGCCATCACCCCCAACATCCCCTGGGCGACCACCGGCGTGGCGGTGGCCCAGCAGCCGTGGTCCGGCAACTACTCGATCGGCAAGAGCACCTGGGTGATGGCGCACACCACCCAGTTCACCGCGGCCGGCTGGCGCTACCTCGACTCGTCGAGCGGTTACATCGGCGGCAACCGCAACAACGGCAGCTACGTGTCGCTGAAGTCGACCAACAACAGCGACTACAGCACCATCATCGAGACGCAGGACGCCGGCTCGGCCCAGCAGCTCGACTTCACCGTCACCGGCGGGCTGTCCACCGGCACCGTGCGCGTCTGGGCGACGAACGTCAGGTCGAACAACAGCGCCGACCACTTCGTCCGGGGCAGCGACATCACGCCGAACGGCGGTCGCTTCTCGCTCACCGTCCAACCCGGCTACGTCTACAGCATCACCACCACCACCGGGCAGGGTAAGGGCACGGCGGTCAGCCCGGCCCAGGGCAACCTGAAGCTGCCGTACAGCGACGACTTCGACAGCTACGCCACCGGCCGCGAGGCCAAGTACCTGATGGACCAGCAGGGTTCGTTCGAGATCGCCGGGTGCGGTGGCGGCCGGACCGGGCAGTGCGTCCGCCAGATGTCCGACCAGGCGCCGATCTACTGGACCTCCGGCAAGGCCGAGCCGTTCACCCTGCTCGGTGACCTGACCTGGCGCAACTACACCGTCTCCTCGGACGTGCTGCTGGAGAAGTCCGGCTACGTCCAGTTGATCGGGCGCGGCAACACCTACAACCACCAGGGGCCGCAGAACCTGAACGGCTACTACTTCCGGGTCACCGACGGTGGCGCCTGGTCCATCCGGAGCAACAACACCAGCGGCAACTGGCGCACGCTCGCCAGCGGCAACACGTCGGCGCTCGGCACCGGACGCTGGCACAACCTCTCGTTGAAGGTCAACGGCAGCACCCTCACCGCGGCCGTCGACGGCACCACCGTCGGCACGGTGTCGGACGCCACCTGGGTCGCCGGCCAGATCGGGTACGGCACCGGGCAGGGTGTCACCGCCCAGTTCGACAACCTCTCGATCACGCCGGGCGACGGCTCCAGCAGCCCGACCGGAGAGGTGCGCAGCGCGAGCGCCAACCGCTGCCTCGACGTCAACGGCGTCAGCCAGGCCGACGGCGCGGTCGTGCAGATCTGGGACTGCAACGGCGGACCCAACCAGCAGTGGACGGCCGGCACGAACAACCAGCTCACCGTCTACGGCAACAAGTGCCTCGACGTGCCGGGCACCGCGTCCGGCAGCCGCGCGCGGATCATGAGCTGCAACGGCGGCAGCAACCAGCAGTGGCGGCTCAACGCCGACGGCACCATCGTCGGCGTCGGCTCGGGGCTCTGCCTGGACGTCAACGGCGCGGCCACCGCCAACGGCACCGCGGTCCAGCTCTGGACCTGCAACGGCGGCAGCAACCAGCAGTGGGTACGCGGCTGACCCGCCGCGCGTCGTAGCCCGTACCGTCGCCAGCCCGGCCGCCCGCATCGGCGGCCGGGCTGGCGCGTCCTTCCTACGATGATGGCCATGGATGTGGCGATCGTGACCAACGCGGTCGTGGCCGCAGTCTCGGTGATCACCGTCGGTGTGTCGGCGTTCTTCGCGCTCCGGCAGTTGCGGCTGTCGCAGGGCGCGAACCACACCCTGGTCGCGATCGAGTTGCTCACCCGCGACCGGATGAGTGACGCGTTCCTGGACAGCCAGCAGTATCTGCTCACCGAGCTGAGGACCGCCTGTCCTCCCGGTATGCCGGTGAGTGAGCTGCCCGCCGACGCCCGCAAGCACGTGAACCGGATCGCGCTCTACTACAACGGGTTGGGCCAGATGCTTGCCTTCCAGGTGGTCGAGCCGGCCCTGCTGCTCGGCACGGGCGGATTCCGCGCGCGGGAGGCGTGGGCCGTGCTGGAGCCGTACATCCTCGCCGAGCGCGCGGCGCGCGGTGAGTCGTACCTGTCCAACTTCGAGCATCTCGCGGTGCTGGCGACCGAGACGCCGTGGCCGGTAGCGGTGCGCAAGCTGGGCCTACGTCGGTTCGACCGCTACCCGGCCGACGTGGGTCTACCGCCGGAGCCCGGGCCCGGTCGTCAACCTGGGGTTGACGAAGAGATATCGTCAACCTAAGGTTGACGCATGACTGAGATTGAGCCGCTCAAGATGAGCCAACCGGTGCGCCTCGACGAGTTGATCGAGGGCATCAAGAAGGGGCGCACGGACGCGCTCGACCAGCTCGCCGACGCGGTCCTCGTCGCGGACCACCTGGGCGACATCGCCGACCACCTGATCGGCCACTTCGTCGACCAGGCCCGTCGCTCCGGCGCCTCGTGGACGGAGATCGGCCGCAGCATGGGGGTCAGCAAGCAGGCCGCCCAGAAGCGCTCCGCCGCCAAGGCGGAGACCGCCGCCGCGCTCGACCCGAACGCCGGGTTCGGGCGGTTCACCCCGCGCGCCCGCAACGTGGTGGTGGCCTCGCAGGAGGAGGCGCGGGCGGCCGGCAACGCCGAGATCACCCCCGGGCACATCGCGCTGGGGCTGCTCGCTGAGCCGGACGGGCTGGCGGCGGCGTTGATCGTGGCCAAGGGCGTACCGCTGGAGAGGCTGCGGGAGGCCGTCACCGCGACGTTGCCGGCGAAGGCCGAGGCGGTCCCGGAGCTGATCCCCTACGACGCGCGGGCCAAGAAGGTCCTGGAGCTGACGTTCCGGGAGGCGCTGCGGATGGGCCACAACTACATCGGTACGGAGCACATCCTGCTCGCCCTGCTGGAGGACGAGGCCGGCGACGGCGTGCTCGGCGGACTCGGCCTGACCAAGGAGGCGCTGGAGTCCGCGGTGGAGGGCGCGCTGGCCGAGCTGAACCGCAAGCGGGCCTGAGACCGGGCCGGGCACACGTCACGGGGGCGCGTGCCCGGCACCCGCGTGTCAGCCGGCGGTCGGGAAGCCGTAGCGGGCGGCGTGCTCCGGGTCGGCCGGGTCGACCTGCCGGATGCCGGCGTCGGCCAGACGCTTGTTGACCTCGTCGAGGCGGTCCCGGACCAGCCGGGCCTCCTCCTCGGTGACCCGGCCGCGGTGCGGTCGGCCGGCGTGCTCGATCGTGCCGTAGTCGATCTTCTCGGCGGTGCGGCGGGCCTTCGGCGGTTTGACCCGCTCGGCGGTACGCAGCAGCTGCGCCATCGGCACGTCGGTGGCCATCGCGTCGAACTCGCTCGCGGTCAGCACCACCCGGCGCGGCTCACCGAAGCCGTGCCGGTCGTGGATCTCCACCACGGCGACGTCCAGCGCCGCGTCGTCGATGCTCTCCACCTCGACCGGGGTGGCGTCCAGCTGCACGGGCCCGGCGACCAGGTCCGGGTGCTCCAGCACGACGACCCGGACCACCTCGTCGTCGGGGGACAGCGCCTGGCCGGTGAAGTCGGAGACGTGGATCGTCTTCTTGCCCATGCGCGGAGCTTCTCCTGTGGTAGACCGGAATCGGACCACAAGACGCTACCGCACACCTGTGCGAAGGCCCCGTACGCCCGCCACCGGCGTGTGTCGCCCTCCGCGTGTCGTCACAGGCTGCCTCTCACGTCGTTGGCCGCCTCTGCCGCCTGGGTGAGCCGGCTCAGATCACGTCCGCCGCCGTATCGCCAAGCCTCGTCGGACCCGGTGAAGTCCATCTCGACATGGTCGAAAGCCGCAAGGATTTCTTCGGCCCGCCGGTGGTCGGTGGACCTGTGCGGCTCGTCGTCAGAGGCATTGGAGGCGCCTGTCATGGCGAAACGATATCTGTGTCATCCGGTGGTGAGGCCGCGCCAGGCGGACGTCTCGGCGGGCTGCGCGTTCAGCTCGGCCCAGGAGAGTCGTCGATGGCGGGCCTCGCGGTACTGCGCCTGGACCGGGAAGCGGCCGGCGGAGGCGGCGGCCGGCCAGCTCCGCTCCGGGTCCTGCTGGAATCGGTCATTCGGCTTCTGAGGCATGACCACTACCGTCCCAGAGAAACTTGTCCATGTATGGAAATGAATATGACGGAGGATCGATGTGTTCGGTTCCCCGGTGGTGGGTCAGATCGCGGCGATCGGCAGGCGGACCACGAACCGGCATCCGTCGCTGACGTTCCGCACCTCTACCCGCCCGCCGTGCGCCTCAACCAGCCCGCGCACGATCGCCAGCCCGAGCCCGCCCGAGCCACCCGGCTCGACCGCCGCCGGCGTGCGGGCCGGCTCGCCCCGGAACGCCACGTCGAAGACCCGCGGCAGGTCGTCCTCCGGGATGCCACCGCAGGTGTCCGCCACGGCCAGCCAGGCGGTGTCCACCTCCCGCCCGGCGTCCACCCGCACCGTCCCGTCCACCGGGGTGTACCGGATCGCGTTGAGCAGCAGGTTGCCCACCACCCGGGCCAGTTCCCGCTCGCTGGCGAGCACCGACGGCCAGCCCGCCTCGGGCGCGACCAGCCGGATCCGGCGGGCGGCGGCCAGCGGCGCCGCGCCGGCCAGCGCGTCGGAGACCACATCGCCGAGCGCCACCGTGGACAGCGTCAGCCGCAGCGCGCCGGCGTTGATCCGGGACAGCTCGAACAGGTCGTCGACGAGCCTCGTCATCCGGTCGGTCTCCACCCGGATCCGGCGGTGGTACTCGGCCACCGTCACCGGGTGGTGGACCACCCCGTCCTCAAGCGCCTCGGCCATCGCCCGCAGCCCGGCGAGCGGGGTGCGCAGGTCGTGCGAGACCCAGGCGACCAGGTCCCGGCGGCCCTTCTCGATCTGCCGCTCCCGGGCACGCGCCTGGTCGGCCCAGACGGCGGCGGCGGCCAGCCGGCGGCCGAACGACCAGCCCACCGCCAGGGTCACCACGGCTGCGGCGGAGACCGTGATCAGCACCACCTGGAGGTCGTGCGGGGAGAGGAACATCGCCTGGGCGACGCCCGCCACCCCGGCGGCCACCGCGGCGACGGTCATCACCAGCAGCACCGAGATGTGCACGGTGATCGACCGGCCGCGCAGCAGCCGCAGCGCCACCGCGCCGGCCATCCCGACCGCGAGCGCGGCGGCCAGCGCCACGCCGAAGATCAGCAGGAGGTCACGCATCGGCCGGCTCGTACCGGTAGCCGACGCCCCAGACGGTGACGATGCGGCGCGGCCGGGCCGGATCGGTCTCGATCTTCTCCCGCAGCCGGCGCACGTGCACGGTCACCGTCGACTGGTCGCCGAAGCTCCAGCCCCAGACCCGTTCCAGCAACTCGGCCCGGCGCAGCGCCCGCGCCGGATGCCGCATCAGGTGCGCCAGCAGGTCGAACTCGCGCAACGTCAGGGTCAGCTCACGGCCGTGCAGGCGAGCCACCCGGGGGCCGGTCTCCACCTCCAGGCCGCCGTCGACGAGCAGCTCCGGCGCGGCGCCGGCCGGCTCGCCGCCGGCCCGGCGCAGCACCGAGCGGACCCGCAGCACCAGCTCCCGCGGGGAGAACGGCTTGCTCAGGTAGTCGTCCGCGCCCAGTTGCAGGCCGAGGACCCGGTCGGCCTCGTCGCCGCGCGCGGTGAGCATCACGATGGGTACGCCGTCCGGCCGCTCCCGCAGCCGCCGACACACCTCCAACCCGTCGAGCACGGGCAGCATCAGGTCCAGCACCACCAGGTGCGGCGGGTGGCGGGCCACGCTGGCCAGGGCGGCGGCCCCGTCGCCGACGTGCTCGACCTCGTAGCCGGCGTGCTCCAGGTAGCGGCAGACCACGTCGGCGACCGTCCGGTCGTCGTCGACCACCAGCACCCGCTGCGCCACACCGCACCTCCCACCCGTGCCGGGAGGCCAGCGTAGCCACGGGCGGGACGGCGATCCATTGCCAGGTTCTTACGGCCGAGAGCGGTCCGGGCCGGTCGGATCGGCGTACGATGATCATGTGCTCGACCGGCGGCTCTCCCTGCACCTGGCGACCCGGTTGGGGCAGTGGCCGGCGGGTCCGGGGTTGCACGTGGTCCGGTCCTACCGCCGCGCCCGCCCGGCCTGGGACGGTCGGCCGCGCCCGGCGGTCGGCGTGACCGCGGGTGACAGCACCGTCCTCTCGGTGCCCCCGCAGCGTGTCGAGGCGGTCCGGGCGCTGGTCCGCGGGCGGCCCCTCGGGGAGTGGCTGCCCGCGCTGCCGGCGACGGTCGGCACGCCGGAACTCACCTGGCACTGCGGTGTCTTCCGCTGGTGCACCCGCCCGGCCCCGCTTCCGGACGTGGGGGAGTGGCTGCCGCCGACGGTGCCCGGCGCCCCGCCCTGGCTGCACCTGTTCGACGCCGACGTGCTCGTGGTCCGGGACGCCGACGGCGCCTACCTCGCCGGTGTGGGGATCAAGCGGCACGACGCGTACGGGCACGAGTTGGCGGTGGGCACGGTCCCGGCGGCGCGGGGACGAGGACTGGCCCGGCGGCTTGTCGCGCAGGCGGCCCGGCGGGTGCTGGACGAGGGGCGGATCCCCACCTACGTGCACAACGCCGGCAACCACGCCTCCGCCCGGGTGGCCGAGGCGGCCGGATTCCCGGACCGGGGCTGGACCTCGTTCGGCGTCTCCCCGCACTGACCGGCGGCGCGGGCGCGGACCGTGGATCCCGGGCCGGATCCACGGTCCGCTGCCTGCTCCCTCCAGGCCCCAACGCTGGTAACGCTAAGTGCATGACCGGGGGCGGAGCAAGGGGGATGGGGCTGTCGTTTTCTAGACTGACCTGCGGATACTTCGAATGGTGCGGTCGTGACGCAGCGTACGGATCAGTCGGTGAGGCCGAGCACCTGCGCCGCCGCGCGACCGTTGGCGTGGCTGGCGCCGAAGGTGGCGACGAAGGCCCGCGCCCCGGCCGGCCGCCACCCGCCCGGCCAACCCATCTCCACCACCGTCACCGGATGCACGGCGGCCAGCGCCTCGACCAGCTCACGCGCCCCGGGCAGCCGGTGCAGGTGCCGCCCGACAAGCACCACCGGTCGCGCCCCGGCGAGCCGGCGCACCTGCGCCGGATCGGTCTCGCCGGCCACCACGCGAGCCTGCTCGACCCCGGGCGCCAGGTGCGGGCCCAACCCCCACGGCACCCGCCCCTCGGCGACCGTCGACGGGGCGTGCACCTGCACCACGAGCGGGATGCCCGGCCCGGGAAGGTCGCCCTCGACGCGGACCGCCCGCAGCGCGGCGGCGTAGCCGAGGCCGTCGACCACCGGAGCCGGTACGCCGGCCGGTCCGGTCCACGCGGCAAGCGTGGCGGTCCGGCCGGCGGCCTCCTCCACCCGGGCGCGATCGAGCCGGCCGGCACCGATCGCGGCGACGATCTCGGCGGCGACCAACTCCACCAGGTCGGCGTCGACCCGGGCGCCGATGCAGAGCAGGTCGGCGCCGGCGGCCAACGCGCGTACCGCCGCCGGGCCCACCCCGCCGGCGGCCAGCGCCGCGCCCTGCATCTCCAGCGCGTCGGTGACCACCGCGCCGGTGAAGCCGAACTCGACGCGCAGCAGGTCGTGCAGGACCGCGCGGCTGAACGTGGCCGGACCGTCGCCGGTCAACGCCGGCACCCGGATGTGCGCGGTCATCACCGCCCGGACGCCGGCGTCGACCACCGCGGCGAACGGCGGCAGGTCCCGCTGCCGCAGCACGGCCGGCGACACGTCGACGGTGGGCAGCTCGTGGTGCGAGTCGGCGACCGTGGCGCCGTGCCCGGGGAAGTGCTTGGCGCAGGCGGCCACGCCCGTCGACTGGAGGCCGGTGACCGCGGCGGCCGAGTGGACCGCCACCCGCCCCGGGTCCGCGCCGAACGAGCGGGTGCCGATCACCGGGTTCTCGTCGGCGGTGTTCACGTCGACGGTGGGCGCCAGGTCGAGGGTGACGCCGAGCGCCGCCAGTTCCGCGCCGATCGCCGCGTACACCGCCCGGGTGAGGTCCGGGTCGTCGACCGCGCCGAGCGCGGCGTTGCCCGGGTACGGGCTGCCGGTGGCATGCGCCAGCCGGGTGACGTCCCCGCCCTCCTCGTCGATCGCCACGATCACGTCCGGGCGGCCGGCCCGCAGCGCCGCCGTGGACGCCGCCAGCTGGGCCGGATCGTGGACGTTCGTGCCGAACAGGGTGTGCCCGGCGAGCCCGTCGCCGAGCAGGTCGACCGCCCAGCCCGGCGGGACCGGACCGGGGTACGCGGCAAGCAACGTGCCGAGCGCCAGCCGGCGCAGTCCTGGATCCAGCCCCACTTGTGCCCCTTTCCCTGCCGGATCGTCCGACCTCGGTCGAACCTCGGTGGCCGATACGCTAACGGGCACCCTTCGGCAGGCGTTTCCTGGTGCGGAACCTTACGGAAAATTGAGGACGTTGGCATGAGTGCGACCCGGCTGCCCGGCACCCCCCGACTGTTGCGGGCGCTCAACGACCGCGCGGCGCTGGAGTTGCTGCTCGAGCGCGGGCCGCTGACCCGGGCCCGGATCGGCGAGCTGACCGGGCTGTCCAAGGTCACCGCGTCCCAGCTCGTCGAGCGGCTGGAGGAGCGGGGTCTGGTCGCCCGGGTCGGCGAGCAGGCCGGCGGGCGGGGCCCGAACGCCCAGCTCTACGCGGTGCGTCCGGGCAGCGCGTACGTCGTCGGGGTGGACGTCGGCGCGGAGCGGGTGGTGGCCGCCTGCGCGGACATCACCGGCGTGGTCGCCGGGCGGGTGGAGCAGTCCACGAAGGACACCGACGACCCGGTCGGCGTGGTGCACAACGCCGTCGTGCAGGCGGCCAGCAGCGCCGGCGCGGAGCTGTCCGCGGTCCGGCGCGTCGTGCTCGGCACCCCCGGCCTGGTCGACCCGCAGACCGGCGACATCACGTTCGCGTTCAACCTGCCACGCTGGCACAGCGGCCTGCTCGCCGCGCTCCGCGAGGACCTGGCCACCCCGGTGCTGTTCGAGAACGACGTGAACCTGGCCGCGGTGGCCGAGGCGCAGTCGGGCGCGGCCCAGGGCACCGCCGACTTCGTGCTGGTCTGGGTGGACGCCGGCGTCGGCCTGGCGATCATGCTGGGCGGCCGGTTGCACCACGGCAGCAGCGGCGCGGCCGGCGAGATCGGCTACCTGCCGGTGCCCGGCGTGCCCATCCCGCGCGACGTGTCCCGGCGCGCCAAACCGGCGTTCCAGCAGCTCGCCGGCGCCGACGCGGTGCGCGCGGTGGCCGCCGAGCACGGCTTCGCCACGGCCGACGCGGCCGAGCAGGGCGTCGCGGCGGCCCGGGCCGCCGAGGCCGTGCGGGCCGCCATCGCCGCCGGCGCCGACGGCGGGCCGGTGCTCGACGAGTTGGCCCGCCGGCTGGCCCTCGGCGTGGCCAGCACCTGCGTGGTGCTCGACCCGCCGCTCGTGGTGCTCGCCGGCGCGGTCGGTCGGGCGGGCGGGGCCGCGCTGGCCGAGCGGGTGCAGCGCGAGGTCGCCGCGATCACGCTGGTCCGGCCCCGGGTGGTGACCACGGGCCTGACCGAGGAGCCGATCCTGCGCGGCGCGTTGCGTACCGCGCTCGATGCGGTCCGCGACGAGGTGTTCGGCTCGACGGTCGGCTGACCGCCGCCGCTCCGACGCCCCGCCGCTCCGGCGGTGGCGCGGGTCGGCGCGCTCAGATCAGGTCGCGGCGGCGGAACACCGCGAACGCGGCGGCCACCAGCGCGGCCGTCAGACCGAGCAGGACCACCAGACCCGACGGCCAGCCGAGCGTGTACGAGCCGTCGCAGAAGCCGGAGATCCCGGGGCGGCACGCGTTGCCGTCCCAGAACCGCGCCTCACCGGCGAGCCACGCGCCCAGATAGCTGGAGAGCATGAACCGGTCCGGGCGGCCGACCTGGAGGATCTGGAACACCAGTCGCGCGCCCAGCTCCCACACCACCACGTACGCCGCGACCGTGCCGAGCGCCGCCGAGGTGTGCCGACCCAGCGTGGCCATGGCGAACCCGAGCGCCGCGGCCAGCAGCACCAGCACCATGCCGCGCGCCCAGACCGCGCCGAGCGACGCCCAGAACTCGCCGCCCATCCGGCCGGTCAGCCCGGACGCCTGGCCGATCAGCCAGAACGCCCCGAGGTAGGCCACCGACGCCAGCACGGACAGCCCCAGCACGCCGCCCAGCAGCGTGCCGAGCTTCGTGGCGAGCACGGTCCGGCGGCGTGGCCGCCACAACAGCAGGTTGACCACCCCGCCCGAGTTCAGGTCCGCCCCGATGTAGGACGCGCCGACCAGGAACCCGAACAGCGCCAGGAACGCGATCAGGAAGTAGAGCAGCGGCTCGGCCTCCTTGCTGAAGACGAAGACGCCGCTGAGATAGTCGGACGCGGTCGGCAACCGGTCGGACTGGGCCGGGTCGATCTGGGCGCAGTCCCGCGGCAGGTAGTCGTTCTCGTCCGGGGCGACCGTGCCCGCCTTGATCCGCAGACAGCGGTCGAACGTCATCTCCAGCCGGCGCACCTCCTCGGCGGCCTGCGCGTTGGCCCGGCCCAGCTCCACCGGCGTCGGCCGGTGCGACCCGCCGAGCGTGGTCACCACCGTCACCGCGAACGCGGCGGCCAGCAACACCACCATGAGCTGCACGAAGCGCCGGGCGACGAGCCGCTCCAACTCGGCACGGACCAGGTTCACGCGTCCACCTCCCGGCTGTCCCGGACGTCCAGGTCGATCACACCGTCGTACGCCGGGGCGCCGTCCACCTGCCGCGGCACCGCCACGTGCTCGTGGTCGCCGGTCAGCTCCAGGAAGACGCTCTCCAGATCGGGCCGCAGCGGCACCAGCTCGCGCACCCACAGCCCCTGCTCACCAAGCGTGCGGCTGATCACCTCGGGGTCGACCACGCCGGTCACCACCAGGTGGTCGGGGTTGCCGGTCACCGACAGCCCGGCCCGGCCCAGCAGCTCCGCGGCCTGGTCGAGGTCGGCCACCCGCACCTGCCACTGGTGCTCGTCGAAGCCGGCCAGCACCTCGTGCACCGGCCCGTACGCCACCCGCCGCCCGCGGCTGACGATCGTCACGTGGTCACAGATGAGCTGGATCTCGGCGAGGATGTGGCTGGACAGCAGCACGGTCACCCCGGCCTCGGCGAGCGAGCGGGTCAGGTCGCGCATCTCCCGGATGCCGGCCGGGTCCAGCCCGTTCGCCGGCTCGTCCAGGATCAGCAGCTCCGGGCGCTTGAGCAGGGCCGAGGCGACCGCCAGGCGCTGCTTCATGCCCAGCGAGTAGCCCTTCACCCGCTCCCCGCCCCGGTCCCGCAGGCCGACCCGCTCCAGCACCTCGTCCACCCGGCTGGTGGGCACGCCGCCGGCCAGGGCCAGCAACCGCAGCGTCCGGTGCCCGGTGAAGTTGCCGAAGAACTGCGGGCTCTCCACGATCGCGCCGACCCGCCCGGCCACCTCGGGCAGCTGCTCGGGCGACCGGACGCCCAGCACGTGCATCCAGCCGTGGTCCGGCCGGACCAGCCCGAGCAGGGCACGCAACGTGGTCGTCTTGCCGGAGCCGTTCGGCCCCAGGAACCCGTGCACCTGGCCGGCCTCGACAAGCATGTGGAAGTCGTCGACGGCGACCCGCCGACCGTGGCGCAGGGTCTGGAACGTCTTGCGAAGACCGGCGATCTCGATGACCGCGCTCATCCGCCTTGCTCCCGGCAGGGGTCGGGCATGAGTCGTCCTTCCTCCGGCGGTGACCAACGACACGGCGCCCCACCCTATGGCGGCGCCGCCGCCCGTGGGGGGCGACGGGCCGGTGCGTGGTTGGATGGGGCGGTGACTGGTGACCTGATCCCCGGCGCCGCCGGGGCCCCCGCCCCCTCGACCGTGGACGCGGATCTGGTGGTCAGCCTGGACGGGGTCGGCGTCAGGCGCTCCGGCACCGCGCTGGTGCGCGACGTCGACTGGCGGGTCGAACTGGACGAACGGTGGGTGCTGCTCGGCCCGAACGGCGCCGGCAAGAGCACCCTGCTCAACCTGGCCGCCGGCCGGCTGTACCCGAGCGACGGCGTCGCGCACGTGCTCGGCGAGCGCATCGGCCGCACCGACGTCAACGAGCTGCGTACCCGGATCGGGCTCTCCACCGCCACCCTCGCCGAGCGGATCCCCACCGACGAGCGCGTCACCGACGTGGTGGTGACCGCCGCCTGGGCGGTGGTCGGCCGCTTCCGCGAGAGCTACGACCGCACCGACGAGGTGCGGGCCGCCGCGCTGCTGAGCCAGTTCGGGGTCGGCCACCTCGCCGATCGGGCGTACGGCACGCTTTCCGAGGGCGAGCGCAAACGGGTGCAGATCGCCCGCGCCCTGATGACCGACCCGGAGCTGCTGCTCCTCGACGAACCCGCCGCCGGGCTCGACCTGGGCGGTCGGGAGGACCTGGTCGCCCGGCTCGCCGAGCTGGCGTACGACCCGGACGCGCCGGCCATCGTGCTCGTCACCCACCACGTCGAGGAGATCCCGCCGGGCTTCACCCACGCGCTGCTGCTGCGCGAGGGCGGGGTGGTGGCGCAGGGCCTGCTCGCCGACGTGCTCACCGCCGACAACCTGTCGAAGACGTTCGGCCTGCCGCTCGTCGTCTCGCGGGCCGGCGAACGCTGGACCGCGCGGGCGGGCTGACCGCGTCATGCCGCAGACCCGGATCGCCGTCGTCGGCAGCGCCAACATGGACCTGGTGGGCGCCGCCGCCGCGCTGCCCCGGCCGGGCGAGACGGTGCTCGGCAGCGACTTCGTCATGCTGCCCGGCGGCAAGGGCGCCAACCAGGCGGTCGCCGCGGTACGCGCCGGCGCGTCCTGCGTCTTCCTCGGCGCGATCGGCTCGGACTCGTTCGGTGTCACCCTCCGCGCCCGGATCACCGCGGCCGGCGTCGACACCGAGCACCTCCGGGTGGCGTACGGCCCGTCCGGCGTCGCCCTGGTCATGGTGGGCGGCGCGGGGGAGAACGCGATCCTGGTCACCCCCGGCGCGAACGAGGCGTTCCTCGGGCTCACCGAGGACGAGCTGGCCGCCGTACGCGAGGCGGATGTGCTCGTCGCGCAGCTTGAGGTGCCGGTCGAGACGGTGACCGAGGCGGCGCTGGCGGCCCGGTCCGCCGGCACCCGGGTGGTGCTCAACGCGGCGCCGGCCCGGCCGCTGCCGGCGGAACTGCTGGCCGCGACCGACCTGCTGGTGGTCAACGAGCCGGAGGCGCAGGCGCTCACCGGTCGCGGCCGGGACGAGCCGGCGGCGCTGCTCGACCTGGTGCCCCGCGCGGTGCTCACGCTCGGCGGCGACGGCGCCTGGTACGTCGACCGCGACCGGGCGGCGGAGCACGTGCCGGCGGTGCCGGTGGACGTGGTCGACTCCACCGCGGCCGGGGATGCCTTCACCGCCGCGCTCGCCGTGGCCTGGGGCGAGGGCCGGGACCTGGCCGAGGCGGTGCGCTGGGCGGCGGCGGCCGGGGCGGCCTGCGTCCGCAAGCTCGGCGCGTCCGTGGCACTCCCGCACCGCGCCGAGATCGACGCGCTGTTCGGCAGGCGTTGAGCGCGCTGTTCGCCCGGGTGTTAGGCGGGGGCCCCGCTTAACGCCGCTGGTTAAGCGGGGGCCCCGCCTCTACCGAATGCGTTAAGCGGGGCCCCCGCCTTAACCCTCGGCGCGTTCGCCGCGGCGGCGCAGCATGCCGAGGCCGGGGATGCCCGCCACCGCGAGCTTGAGATCACGGGTGACGTCCAGCAGGTCGTGCAGGTCCGGGCCCACCCGGTCCAGGGTGGCCAGGATCGGCAGCACGTCCGAGGTCAGGTGCTCCTTCAACTTCGGCAACTCGTCGACGAGGCGGATCGCCGCGGTCACCTCCTCCGGGCTGAGCTGCTCGACGAAGCGGGCCGCCATCGGCGCGGCCCGGCGCAGCGTCGCCTCGTACGCCGCCAGCAGCTCGCTCGCGGTGCCGGCCGCCGCGTCGGCGGTGGCCACCGTGCCCGCGGCCCGGGTCGCCACCGTGTCCGCCTCGGCCACCACGCCGGCCGCCGCCCGCGCCACCCGATCGGCCTCGCCGACCACCGTGGCCGCGGCTGCGGAGACCCGCTCCGCCTCGCCCACCACGACCGCCGCCGCGGCGGCCACCTCGGTCGCGGTGTCGATCGCGGTGGTGGCGGCGGCGCTGATCACGCCCACCTCGCGCACCGCGGTCTCCGCGTCGGTGAGCACCCGGTCGGTGCGGTCGAGCGTGCCCTCGATCCGGTCGACCACCCCGTCGATCCGCCGGACCAGCGCCTCCACCTCGTCGAGCACGGCGAAGGCGCGGGCGGGCACGGCGGCGAACGCGGCGGCCGAACCGAGGGCCTGGTCCAGCGCGGAACGGGTGAGGCCGACGACGGCGCCGGGCCGGGGAAGTGGGATCGCCATGCCGACAAGTGTGCGTCGCGCCGGCCACCCGTGCCCGGCGGCGCGGCCCGGCCAGGGTCAGCGCGCGGGCCGGGCCACCCGCAGCGCCCACCAGATCAGCGGCGCCTGCATCGGCACCCGCCCGTAGGCGATCGCCCGTTTCACCGGTCGACGCCGACGCCAGTCCCAGGCCATCTGCGCGTTGGCCGGCAGCACCGCGACGAACAACGCCGCCGCGGCCAGGCCGCCACGTCGTCGGGTCGCCGGGTGCGCCACCGCCGCCGCCACGGCCAGCTCGGCGACGCCGGAGGCGTACGTCCAGAAGCGGGCTGGCCCGGGCAGGGCGCGCGGCACGATCGGGTCGTAGAAGCCGGGACGGATGACGTGGGTGACGCCCGCGGTGGCGAGTAGCCCGGCGAGCGCGACGGCCTCGCCTCGGCGGTGGGTCATCGACGGTCCCCCTGCTGTTCGACGGCGCGTTGCACGGCCCGGTAGATCTGCCCGAACCGTAGCGCGTCGGGCGTGCGGACCAGCATCGTCTCCCGCCCGTGTACCTGCACCCACAGCTCGTGCACCCGGTTGCCGCGCTCGTAGGACCGGTCCAGCCACCCGAGCGGCACCTCCAGGAACGGGGTGAGCGCCAGCCCGACCACCACGAACGCGGCCAGGATGATCAGGGCCAGCTTCCAGTTGCCCCGGTCCTGCGCCGCCCAGGCCAGCGAGAGCACGCAGACGAGCGCCACAAGCGGCGGCAGCGACAGCAGCAGGACCAGCACGCCCCGGCCCAGCACCCGGCCCCGGACCGCCGCCGTGGTCCGTCCCCGGGCGTGCCAGACGTACGTGACGTCGGCGAGCGGGACGACCTGTCCGCCGGCGTGGATGGACTGCGAGGTGACCTGTACCGCGTCGTCCCGGTAATAGAGGGTCATGAATCAGCCTAACCACCCGCGCGCCACCCGTGCCGCTGCGTGTTCCACCTGATCGACTCCATTCCGGCGAAGTGGCGGCATCGAAGCGCGTTCGTTCACGCCACCTCGGCGAAGTGGAGTGGATCAAGAGGATCGGTAGGGGCGGTGAGTCGCTCGTGGCATCAGCTCGACAGGGAGCGCGCGGGCATCTCCGACCGGTGGCCCGCGACTGACGGAAGCGCGAATCGCTAGCGTGAGGGGTATGACCGATCAGGAGGCGCGCAACGTCGAGGTGGTCCGGCGCTACCTGCGTACCTTCGTCACGAAGGATCTCACCGAATTGGCCGAGGTGGTCGACGAGGACGTGGAGATCTACGGCTCCGGCACGGCGGTACGCGGCCGTCGCTACCCCGAGGCCGCCGTCTCCTCGCCCGGCCTGACCGTGCTCGACCAGGAGATCGTGGAGATCTTCGCGGCCGAGGACCGGGTGGTGGTCTCGCTGGCGCAGACCTACCGACGGGACGCGACCGGGGCGACCACGGTGCAGAGCGCCTGCAAGATGTACCGGCTTGCCGGCGGCCGGATCGTGCAGTTCTGGGGCGAGCAGGACACCTACGGCCTGCTGCGCGGGCTCGGTCTGCTGCCGGACGAGCCGATCACGTTTTGAGCGGGAGCGGCGGGCACGCGCTCCATGGCCCGCTGCACCGCCCGGTAGATCTGGCCGAAGCGCAGCGCGTCGCGGGTGTGCAGCAGCCGCACCTGACGGCCCTGCCAGGTCGCCCACATCTCCATCTCCCGGCTGCCCCGCACGTACGAGCGGTCCAGGTGTTCGAAGAGCACGTCGGCGAGGGGCCCGACTGCGAGGCCGACCAGCACGGAGGCGCCGACGACGGCGATGGTGACGGTGAGCGACCGGTGCAGCCAGACGGCGAGCGCGACGCCCAGCACGGCGGCCACCAGCGGCCCGGCCAGCGCCGCGCCGATCGCGCCCCGGCCGGCGAGCACCCGCCAGGAGCGGTCACCCCGCCGGTGCCACACCGTGGTCAGCTCGGCCAGCGGGTAGCTGCGGTCGTCGACCCGCAGCGCGGTGGAGGTGACCCGGACCGACCGGTCGTCGTAGTAAGTGATCATGCGTACTCCCCGGGTCGGCTCTCCCACCGCGATATCTACCCCAACGACGCGGGTCGTAAGGTTGGCACGCGACTTCGACGAGGAAGTGAGGGCACCGTGGGCGAGTTCGTCAGGCTGGAAGTGAAGGACGGCGTCGGCACGATCCGGCTGGATCGGCCGCCGATGAACGCGCTCAACACCCAGGTGCAGGAGGAGTTGCGCGCCGCCGCGACGGCGGCCACCGCCGACGCCGGGGTCCGCGCGGTCATCGTGTACGGCGGCGAGAAGGTCTTCGCGGCCGGCGCGGACATCAAGGAGATGGCCGACATGTCCTACGTGGACATGGCGGAGCGGGCCGCCGACCTGTCCAGCGCGTTGGGCGCGATCGCCCGGATTCCCAAGCCGGTCGTCGCCGCGATCACCGGGTACGCGCTCGGCGGCGGGTGCGAGCTGGCGCTCGCCTGCGACTGGCGGATCGTGGCCACCGACGCCAAGCTCGGCCAGCCGGAGATCAAGCTGGGCATCATCCCGGGCGCCGGCGGCACGCAGCGGCTGGCCCGGCTGGTCGGCCCGGCCCGCGCCAAGGACCTGGTGATGACCGGGCGGATGGTCGACGCCGAGGAGGCGCTGCGCATCGGCCTGGCCGACCGGGTGGTGCCGGCCGCCGAGGTCTACGACGCCGCGCTCGCGTACGTGCAGCCGTTCCTGACCGGGCCGGTGCAGGCGCTGCGGGCGGCGAAGGCGGCGGTCGACGGTGGTCTGGACATGGATCTCACCTCCGGCCTGGCCTGGGAGAGCCAGCTCTTCGCGGCGCTGTTCGCCACCGACGACCGGCGGGAGGGCATGGCCGCGTTCGTGGCGAAGCGCAAGCCCGACTTCACCGGCCGCTGACGCGAGGGCTGTTCACATCTGGCCTACCGGCCAGTAGCGTGTGACTCCGGTCGCGCGACGAAGGGGAGTGGCATGACGGAACGGGTCGAGGGGCACGGCGGCGTGCTGGCGCTCGCGGCGCTGCGGGCGCACGGCGTACGGGAGATGTTCACGCTCTCCGGCGGGCACGTCTTCCCGCTCTACGACGCCGCGCACTCCGCCGGTTTTCCGCTCTACGACGTGCGGCACGAGCAGACCGCCGTCTTCGCCGCCGAGGCGGTGGCCAAGCTCCAGCGCCGCCCCGGCCTGGCCGTGCTCACCGCCGGCCCCGGCGTCACCAACGGCGTCTCCGGGCTGACCAGCGCGTTCTTCAACGCCTCGCCGGTGCTGGTGCTGGGCGGGCGGGCCCCGCAGTTCCGCTGGGGCGCCGGCAGCCTCCAGGAGATGGACCACCTCCCGCTCGTCGCCCCGGTCACCAAGCACGCCGAGACGGTGTTCAGCGCCGACGACATCCCACGGGCGGTCTCCGCGGCGCTCACCACCGCGCTCACCCCGCACCGCGGCCCGGTCTTCCTGGACTTCCCCCTCGAAGCGGTCTTCTCCGTCGGCGACGCCGACCTGCCGGCGGTCGCCCCGCCGGCACCGATCGAGCCCGACCCGGACGAGGTCGCGAAGGCCGCCGCCCTGATCGCCGGCGCGTCCCGGCCGGTGATCATCGCCGGCTCCGACGTGTACGCCGGTGACGCCGTCGAGGCCCTGCGCGCCGCCGCCGAGGCACTGCGGGTGCCGGTGTTCACCAACGGGATGGGCCGGGGCGCGCTGCCCCCGACGCACCCGCTCGCCTTCGCCAAGGCCCGCCGGGTCGCGCTGAAGGGCGCCGACGTGGTCGTGGTGATCGGCACGCCGCTCGACTTCCGGCTCTCCTTCGGCGACTTCGGCGACGCCAAGGTCGTGCACGTGGTGGACGCGCCCAGCCAGCGCGCCGGGCACGTACAGCCGGCCGCCGCGCCCGCCGGCGACCTGAGACTGATCCTCGGCGCGTTCGCCGAGCACCCCGGCGACCGGGTCGACCACGCCGACTGGATCGCCGAGCTGCGCACCGCCGAGGACGCGGCGAAGGCCCGCGACGCCGAGGAGATGGGCGCCGAGACCGACCCGATCCGGCCGGCCCGGATTTACGGCGAGCTGCGCAAGGTGCTCGCCCCGGACGCCGTCACCATCGGCGACGGCGGCGACTTCGTCTCGTACGCCGGAAAGTACCTGGAGCCCGCCCAGCCCGGCACCTGGCTCGACCCCGGCCCGTACGGCTGCCTCGGCACCGGCATGGGCTACGCGATGGGCGCCCGGGTCAGCCACCCGGACCGGCAGATCTGCGTGCTGATGGGCGACGGCGCGGCCGGGTTCTCGCTGATGGACGTGGAGTCGCTGGCCCGGCAGAAGCTGCCGGTGGTGATCGTGGTCGGCAACAACGGCATCTGGGGGCTGGAGAAGCACCCGATGCGCGCCATGTACGGCTACGACGTCGCCGCCGACCTTCAGCCCGGGCTGCGCTACGACAGGGTGGTCGAGGCGCTCGGCGGCGCGGGCGAGACGGTGGAGAAGGCCGCCGATCTCGGGCCGGCGCTGGGCCGCGCCTTCGACTCGGGCGTGCCCTATCTGGTCAACGTGCTGACCGACCCGGCCGACGCGTACCCCCGCTCGTCGAACCTGGCCTGACCGCGACGCCGCCGGGCCGCCGACCGGGTGACCGGCGGCGGCTTCGCGGCGCTCAGACCTCGGGGCGGTCCCGGTCGTCCGGGCGGCGCAGCTCCTCCTCACGGCGGCGCAGGTCCTCCTCCCAGCGCCGGAGGCGCTCCTGGTCGTCGTCGCGGGAGCGCTTGTCGA
The DNA here is from genome assembly GCF_027497235.1 of Micromonospora sp. WMMD1128. Taxonomy (NCBI): domain Bacteria; kingdom Bacillati; phylum Actinomycetota; class Actinomycetes; order Micromonosporales; family Micromonosporaceae; genus Micromonospora; species Micromonospora sp. WMMD1128. The sequence goes on along the minus strand of NZ_CP114902.1, from coordinate 5,028,002 downwards.
GCGAGGCGAGGAAGTCCGGGTCGTCGTCCGGCGCGAGCGGGCGGCGGGCCGGTGCGGCGGACCCACCGGACGCGGAGCCGGCCGGCCCGGTCGGGCGCTCGCGGCCGGCCACGAACCAGGCGATCGAGCCGACGATCGGGAAGAAGAGGATGACAAACACCCAGACCAACCGGGGCAGCGCCTTGACCTGCCCGTCCTCGGCGGAGAGGCAGCTGATCAGCGCGCCGGCGGCGAGCACGACCTGGGCCAGGAAGAGCAGTACGTAGAGGCGGGCCATGCCCCATGATGGCGCACCGGAAGTGGTCAGTGCACCCTGCCGAGCACGTGCGCCACGCCGAGCAGGGCCAGCCCGACCGCGCCGAGCGCGGTCAGCGGCATCGACAGGCGCGCGAGACGACGCGGGCCGGACCCGGTGGCCCGCCACCAGTCGGCCGCCAGCACGGCCAGCCAGATCACGACCGCGGCCCCGGCCAGCACCGCGTCGACGACGCGGCCGGTGAACGCCGGCCGGAGCTGGAGCAGCAGCACCGCGGTCAGGGTGAGCAGGGTGCGCCGCCAGGCCAGCCGGGTGCGTTCCGGCTGGAGGCCGGGGCCACCGGCGGTCACGTCGTGCCGCCCGGTCCGCGCAGCAGGACGGCCGCGACCAGCAGCAGCGCGCCGACCGCGACGATCAGCGCCAACACGGCCGGGAAGCGGGACGCCGGCAGCTCCTCGCCGAGCCGGATGGCGCGTTCGGTGCGGGCCCAGTGGTCCACCGCCCGGATCGACACGGTCGCGCCGAGCAGCAGCAGCCCGACGGCGAGCGCCTCGCGCAGGTGGGCCAGGGGCAACGGGGGCAGGAACTGCGCGGCGGCCAACCCGCCCGCGACAAGCGCCAGCCCGGTACGCAGCCAGGCCAGGAACGTCCGTTCGTTCGCCAGCGAGAAGCGGTAGTCCGGCGGGGTGCCGACCGAGCGCAGCTCCCGCGGGTCGAACCAGCGCCTGATCGACTCCCACACGACGCCGATTATCCGCTTTGCCCCCGGCCTAGCCTGGACGGGTGACCGATCTTGACGCGCGCGTGCTGCGTGAAACGTACGACAGCCGGATCCGCCCGGAGCTGCCGAACCCGGTGCCCGCCGGGGTGACCATCGAGCGGGACGGCCCGCTGTTCCGCGTCCTCGGCCTGGACCAGCGGGGCTTCCTCACCTACCGGACGCTCGACGGGCTGGCCGGCGCCGAGGTGGACGCGCTCATCGCCCGGCAGGTCGAATTCTTCCGGGCCCGGGGCGAGGCGGTCGAGTGGAAGCTCGCCGGCCACGACGAGCCGGCCGACTTGGGCGACCGGTTGCGCGCCGCCGGCTTCGTCCCGGAGGACGAGGAGACCGTCGTGGTCGGCCCGGTGGCACCGCTGGCCGCCGCCGTCCCGGTGCTCCCCGAGGGGGTACGCCTGCGTGAGGTCACCGGCCGGGCCGACCTGGAGCGGATCGCCGCCATGGAGGAGGAGGTGTGGCACGAGGACCGTAGTCACCTGGTGACCGGCCTGGCCCGGGAGATCGAGGCCGATCCGCAGTCGATCACGGTCGTGGTGGCGGAGGCGGGGGAGACGGTGGTCAGCGCCGGCTGGGTCCGCTACGAGGGGGACACCGGTTTCGTCAGCCTCTGGGGCGGCTCGACGCTGCCGCGGTGGCGGAAGAAGGGCATCTACCGGGCGCTCGTGGCCTACCGGGCGCGGCTGGCGCAGCAGCGCGGCCGGACGCTGGTGCAGGTGGACTGCTCACCGGAGAGCCGGCCCATCCTGGAGCGGCTCGGTCTCGTTGCGGTCACCACCACCACGCCGTACGTCTACACTCCGTGATCATGGACCGGTTGACGGCGGACGAGCAGCTCACCCTCAAGACCGGTGCGTTCGGGGCGGTCTTCCTGGTCTCCAACGCGGTGCCGGGGGTGCTGGGCATGGTGCGGGAGAGCATCGCCGCGTCCGGCGCGCTCGCCGACGTGAGCGGCGTGGTCAAGGAGGCGCTCACCACCGGCCCGCTGCCGCAGTTGCCCCGCGACTCCGAGCTGGAGATCGAGGCGGTGGTCCTGCCCGCGCTGGGCCGGGCGGTGGAGATCCTGCGGGCCAAGTCGCCGGGGGACGTCGAGGCGTACCGGTCGGTGGTGCTGGCGGCGGCGGGCCGGGTGGCGCAGGCGCACCGGGGGGTCGAACCGGCCGAGGCGGCGGCGATCGACAAGATCCGGACGGCCCTGGCCGAAGCGGCGTGACGGCGGCCGGGTTACGGTGAGTCGCGTCACTCCGAGGGTCCGGCGAGGCGAACCTACTTGCGGGTAACATCGGCCCGTGGGCAACCGCACAGCAGCCCGTGGTTGACCGATCGTTAAGTAACGCGGGAGGCTGCGCCCGTGACCGGGCGAGTGATCGCTACACCTAAACAGGAGGGTCGTCGAAGCGCGATGAACATCGTCGTACTCGTCAAGCAGGTGCCCGACTCGGGCGCGGACCGCAACCTGCGTCCTGACGACAACACCGTCGACCGCGGCTCGGCGAACAACGTCATCAACGAGATGGACGAGTACGCCATCGAAGAGGCGTTGAAGATCAAGGAAGCGCACGGCGGTGAGGTCACCATCCTGACCATGGGTCCGGACCGGGCGACCGAGTCGATCCGCAAGGCGCTGTCCATGGGGCCGGACAAGGCCGTCCACGTCGTCGACGACGCGCTGCACGGCTCCTGCGCGGTGGCCACCTCGAAGGTGCTCGCCGCCGCCCTCGGGCAGCTCAACGCCGACCTGGTCATCTGCGGCGCCGAGTCCACCGACGGTCGGGTGCAGGTCATGCCGCACATGATCGCCGAGCGGCTGGGTGTGGCCGCGCTGACCGGCGCGCGCAAGCTCACCGTCGACGGGTCCACCCTGACCGCCGAACGGCAGACCGAGGAGGGCTACGAGGTGGTCACCGCCTCGACGCCGGCCGTGGTCTCGGTCTGGGACACCATCAACGAGCCGCGCTACCCCTCCTTCAAGGGCATCATGGCCGCGAAGAAGAAGCCGGTGCAGTCGCTCTCCCTCGGCGACCTGGGCGTGGCCCCGACCGAGGTGGGCCTCGACGGCGCCACGAGCGCGGTGCTGGAGCACACCAAGCGTCCGCCGCGCTCCGGCGGCGAGAAGATCACCGACGAGGGCGAGGGCGGCGTCAAGCTGGTCGAGTTCCTCGCCACCGAGAAGTTCGTGTGAGAGGTCTGGACATGTCTGAGGTTCTCGTCGTCGTCGAAGCCACCCGGGAGTTCGGCGTCAAGAAGGTCACCCTGGAGATGCTCACCCTCGCCCGCGAGCTGGGCGCCCCGAGCGCGGTCGTGCTCGGCGGGGCCGGCGCCGCCGAGGCGCTGAGCGCCAAGCTGGGCGAGTACGGCGCGGAGAAGATCTACGCCGCCGAGGGCGAGGAGATCGACGGCTTCCTGGTGGCCCCGAAGGCCACCGTGGTCGCCGAGTTGGTCAAGCGGGTGCAGCCGGCCGCCGTGCTGCTCGCCTCCTCGCAGGAGGGCAAGGAGATCGCCGCCCGTCTGGCGGTCAAGTTGGACAACGGCATCCTGACCGACGTGGTCGCCCTCGACGCGGACGGCACCGCCACCCAGGTCGCGTTCGCCGGTTCCACCATCGTCAAGTCCAAGGTCACCAAGGGTCTGCCGCTGGTCACCGTCCGGCCGAACTCGCTCAACCCGACCCCGGCCGCGGCCACCCCGGCCGTCGAGCAGCTCACCGTGTCGGTCACCGACGCGGACAAGCTGGCCACGGTCGTCGAGCGGGTCGCCGAGCAGAAGGGCTCCCGCCCCGAGTTGACCGAGGCGTCGATCGTCGTATCCGGCGGTCGCGGCGTCGGCAACGCGGACAACTTCAAGCTGGTCGAGGAGATGGCCGACCTGCTCGGCGGCGCGGTCGGCGCGTCCCGCGCGGCGGTCGACTCCGGCTTCTACCCGCACCAGTTCCAGGTCGGCCAGACCGGCAAGACCGTGTCTCCGCAGCTCTACGTCGCCCTGGGCATCTCCGGCGCGATCCAGCACCGGGCCGGCATGCAGACCTCGAAGACCATCGTCGCGGTGAACAAGGACGGTGAGGCGCCGATCTTCGAGCTGGCCGACTACGGCGTGGTCGGTGACCTGTTCAAGGTCGTCCCGCAGGCCGCCGAGGAGATCCGCAAGCGTAAGTGACCCTCCGGTCACGAAACGAAGGCCGCCGCCCGGGTCACCGGGCGGCGGCCTTCTCCCACGTGGGGAGCTGATCGGCGGGCCGGGGAGCTGAGCCGGCCCGCCGATCAGCCCGTCAGGGTGCCCCTCAGCAAACTGTCGCCGGAGTGGCGGGCGTTGTTGTCGTACTGCTCGGCGCTGATGTCGACCACCGAGTAGGTGCGCAGGTCCACGTTCGAGGGGATCGGCAGCAGCGCGTCCCCCGAACCGTTGCTCAGCGTACCCACCGAAAGCATCTCCATCGTCTTCGGATCGATCAGCCAGACCTCGTAGTACCCCGGAACGGTGGGGAGATTCGCGACATGCAGATGCAACCGGTTGTCACCGAGCACCCGGGCGTCGCCGGCGGCGTCCTTCGGCGTCGCGCCGAACGCGGAAAGCGGCGCGCTCGCGAGCACCGTCGGCTGCGGCGCCGGCTCATCCGTGTCGGTGCCGAGCACCAAGGCGGTGCCCGCAATCCCGATCACCGCGGCGGCGGTGGCGGTGACCGCGGTGGTCGCCCACCGGGGCCACCGACCTCGGCGCGGACGGGTGGTGGTGGCCGCCGGCCCGTCCGGGTCGCCAGAGCGCGGTGCACGCCGATCGCTCAGCGCGGGCAACTCCTCGGCGGCCCGGACCTCCGCGACGATGTCCGCCCAGAGGTGCGCCGGCGGGTCGGGCAGGTCGGCCAGACCCTGGGTGCCGGCGCCGAGGCCGGCGACGTGCCGGAGCGTGTCCAGCTCGCCCCGGCAGTGCCCGCAGGCGCCGAGATGGGTGGCCTCACCGTCCACCGCCTCGCTCTCACCGAGCGCCAGAAAGACCAGCCGGTCGTGGTCCAGGTGCTGCACCGTCCACCTCCCATCTGCGCTTCAGGCTCTGCATGCCACGCCGGATATGGCTCTTGACCGTGCCGAGCGGCACTCCGGTCACGGTCGCGATCTGCTGGTGGGTCAGGTCGTCGTAGAACGCCAGCTCCAGCATCCGACGCTGCTCGTCGGGGAGCCGGGCCAACTCGTCGGCGACCACCAGCCGGTCGACCACCGTGTCGGGGTCGGGGCCGGTGTTCACCGGCTCGGGCAACTGCTTCACCGTCTCGACCACCCGGTTCTCCCGGGCTGCGGCGCGGATCCGGTCGACCACCTTGCGCCGCCCGATGCCGAGCAGCCAGCCGACAAGTGAACCCTTGGCCGGATCGAACGTCGCCCGGCCGAGCCAGGCGGCCACGAACGTCGCCTGGGTCACGTCCTCGGCGTCGCTCCGGTTCGCGAGCGTCGTGGTGGCCAGGTGCAGCACCGCTCGGCCGTACCTGTCGTACGCCTCCCGCAGGGCGGCCTCGTCGCCGTCGCGGAACCGCGTCGCGAGATCGTCCTCGCCCGGCGGCTCGGGGCCCTGCCTCCCCGCCGTCATCGGGCGGCTCGCCTTTCGTGGGGCATGCCGCACTGTAGCTCTCACCGCCCTCGCTCCACTCCGCCGGTGTGACAGGCACGACCCTCGTCACCTCCCCTTCGTCGCCGAGGACCCGGACGGATGCGTCGTACGGCGGAAAAAGAAAACAAATCGCGAGCGCATCCGGTGGCGTCCGGGCCGGCGTAACCCGTTTGCACACCAGGCCTGACGAATCAGTATCAACCACCTGGAGGAAGACAAATGCAGCTCGCCATGTTCCGTCGGGTCGCCGCGGGCGGCGCGGTGGCCGCCCTGACCTTCGCCGGCGTCGGGGCCGCCACCATGAGCCCGGCCTACGCCGCCTCGTCCAAGGTCTCCGTGGTCCACGGCATCCCGGGCACCCCGGTCGACGTCTACGTCAACGGCGAGAAGACGCTCGACAACTTCAAGCCCGGCGACGTCGCCGGCCCGCTCACCCTGCCCGAGGGGGAGTACGACATCGCCCTGACCAAGCCCGGCGAGGCGATCGACAAGGCGATCCTCACTGTCGACGACGCCGCGGTGCCGGGTGGGGCGAACATCAGCCTCGCCGCCCACCTGAGCGCCGACGGCAAGCCGCAGATCACCCCGTTCGTCAACGACGTGTCCAAGGTGGGTGCCGGCAAGGCCCGGCTGATCGTCCGGCACACCGCCGCCGCCCCGGCGGTCGACGTGCGGGCCGGCGGCAAGCCGGTCTTCGAGGGCCTGACCAACCCGAAGGAGGCCAAGGCCGACGTCACCGCCGGCACCGTCGAGGCGGACGTGGTGCTCGCCGGCACCGACACCGTCGCGATCGGCCCGGCCGACCTGAACCTCAAGGAGGGCACCGCCACCATCGTCTACGCGATCGGCTCCGCCGACGACAAGAACCTGGACCTGGTCGCGCAGACCATCAGCGGGCTGCACTCGGCCCCGGGCGGCGTCCCGAGCGGCACCGGCGGTCAGGCCGGCACCGGCGTGGACACCTGGTGGTACGTGCTTGCCGGCGCCGGCGTACTGCTCCTGGTCGGCGGCGGGGCGCGGGTGGCCACCGCCCGGGCCGGTCGCCGGTGACGGTGCGCAACCGCGGGGCGCTGGCGGCGATGGCCGCCGGCGCCGCCGCGCTCACCGTGGCGACCCTGGTGGCCTGCGGGTCGCAGCCCGCCGACGACGTCGGCGCCGACGAGGCGGCGGCGCTCGCCAGCGGCACGCCCGCCCCGACGCCGACGGCGACCACGACGGGGGGCGCGTCGGTGCCGGTGAACGCGGGCACGTTGCCGGCGGGCGGGAAGGCCGTGCCACCGGTACGGCTGCGCATTCCGCCGATCGGGGTCACCGCCACGGTCGACCCGGTCGGCATCAACGAGCGCACCGACGAGTTCGAGGTGCCGCCGAGCGTGGACCAGGTCGGCTGGTACCGCCACGGCCCGGGCCTGGAGGCGGACGCCGGCTCGGTGGTGATCGCCGGGCACGTGGACAGCGCCGAGCAGGGCAAGGGGGCGTTCTTCCGGCTCCGCGAGCTGGACCGGGGGGACATCCTGACCGCCACCGGCTCGGACGGCCGGGACCGCCGCTACCGGGTGGTGGCCCGGGAGGAGTACACGAAGACGAAGATCCCACTGGACCGTTACTTCGCCCGGGACGGCAGCCCGCGCCTGACGTTGATCACCTGCGGCGGGCCGTTCGATCCGAAGACCCGGCACTACCGCGACAACATCGTGGTCACCGCCGTTCCCGCATGAGGCGGCGGACCGCCCGTCCCACCCCGGCGCGGGACGGGCGGTCCGGCCACCGGCCGCCCGCGCGCCGGCCGTTAGGCTGACAGGTGATGGCATACCTGGATCACGCGGCGACGACCCCGATGCTCGACGAGGCACTCGAGGCGTACGTCGCCACCGCCCGCGAGGTGGGCAACGCGTCGTCGCTGCACGCGGCGGGTCGCCGGGCCCGGCGACGGGTGGAGGAGTCCCGTGAGCGGGTGGCCGCCGCGCTCGGCGCCCGTCCCTCCGAGGTGATCTTCACGGGTGGCGGCACGGAGAGCGACAACCTCGCCGTCAAGGGCATCTTCTGGGCCCGTCGCGACGCCCGGGCCGAGCGGATCCGGGTGGTCTCCAGCGCGGTCGAGCACCACGCGGTGCTGGACTCGGTGGACTGGCTGGTCGGGCGCGAGGGCGCGGAGGTCGGCTGGCTGCCGGTGGACGCGGCCGGTCGGCTCGACCCGGAGCGGCTCCGCGCCGAGCTGGCCGCGCACGGCGACCGGGTGGCGGTTGTCACCGCGATGTGGGCCAACAACGAGGTCGGTACCGTCCAGCCGGTGGCCGAGCTGGCCGCGGTCGCCGCCGAGCACGGGGTGCCGTTCCACACCGACGCGATCCAGGCGGTCGGTCAGGTGCCCGTCGACTTCGCCGCGAGCGGGGTCGCCGCGCTCACCGTGACCGGGCACAAGCTGGGCGGCCCGACCGGCGTGGGCGCGCTGCTGCTGGCCCGCGACGTCGCCGCCACCCCGCTGCTGCACGGCGGCGGCCAGGAGCGCGACGTCCGCTCCGGGACGCTCGACACCGCCGGCATCGTCGCGTTCGCGGTCGCCGTCGAGACCGCGGTCAAGGGCCAGCAGGAGTACGCGGCCCGGATCGCCGCGCTCCGCGACGAGCTGGTCGAGCGGGTCCGACGGGCGGTGCCCGAGGTGATCTTCAACGGTGATCCGACGGACCGGCTCCCGGGTAACGCGCACTTCTCCTTCCCCGGCTGCGAGGGGGACGCGCTGCTGCTGCTCCTCGACGCCCAGGGCATCGCCTGCTCGACCGGGTCGGCCTGCTCGGCCGGCGTGGCCCAGCCGTCGCACGTGCTGTTGGCGATGGGCGCGGACGACGACCGGGCCCGCTCGTCGCTGCGCTTCACGCTCGGGCACACGAGCACCGGCGCGGACGTCGACGCGCTCATCGCCGCGCTGCCGGCTGCCGTGGAGCGGGCCCGCCGCGCGGCCGCCCTCCGCACGCCCCGCTGACCCGGATACCCTCGGTGAGGACGAGGGGAGTGGGCCGGTGAGAGTTCTGGCGGCGATGTCGGGCGGGGTGGACTCGGCCGTGGCGGCGGCACGTGCGGTGGAGGCCGGGCACGACGTGACCGGGGTGCACCTGGCGCTGGCCCGCAACCCGCAGACCTACCGCACCGGCGCCCGGGGCTGCTGCACGCTTGAGGACTCCCGGGACGCCCGGCGCGCCGCCGACGTGCTCGGCATCCCGTTCTACGTGTGGGACATGGCCGACCGGTTCCACGACGACGTGGTGGACGACTTCGTCGCCGAGTACGCCGCCGGGCGTACCCCGAACCCGTGCCTGCGCTGCAACGAGAAGATCAAGTTCGCCGCGGTGCTGGACCGGGCCGTAGCCCTGGGTTTCGACGCCGTGGTGACCGGTCACCACGCCCGGCTCGGCCCGGACGGCCTGCTGCGGCGCAGCGTCGACGAGGCCAAGGACCAGTCGTACGTCCTCGCGGTGCTGACCCGCGCGCAGCTCGACCGGTCGATCTTCCCGCTCGGCGACTCGACCAAGGCCGAGGTGCGCGCGGAGGCCGCCCGGCGCGGCCTCGCCGTGGCCGACAAGCCGGACTCGCACGACATCTGCTTCATCGCCGACGGCGACACCCGCGGCTTCCTGGCCGAGCGGCTCGGCGAGGCCCCGGGCGAGGTGGTGGACGCGCTCACCGGCGCGGTCGTGGGCAACCACAGCGGCGCCTACCAGTACACCGTCGGCCAGCGACGCGGGCTGCGCCTGGACCGCCCCGCGCCGGACGGCCGGCCCCGCTACGTGCTCTCCATCACGCCGACGACAAACACCGTGACGGTCGGCCCGGCCGAGGCGCTGGAGGTCTCCTCGGTACGGGCCACCCGTCCGGTATGGACCGGCGGGCCGCGTCCCGACGGGCCGATCGAGTGCGAGGTGCAGTTGCGGGCGCATGGCGACGTGGTGCCGGCCGCCGTCTCGGTGGACGCCGACGGGCTGCACGCCGCGCTGCGCCGCCCGCTCCGCGGCGTCGCCGCCGGTCAGGCGATCGTGGCCTACCGGCCGGACCCGGCCGGCGACGTGGTCCTCGGCTCCGCCACCATCGCCGCTGCCTGACGACGGGCGCGGCGGTCCGCCAGCGGCCTCGTCAGCGAACGGTGTCCCATGCTCAGCGCCCCTGGCCGGACCGGCCGCTCGCTGAACGGACCCCTGGCCACGCTCCCGCCAGAGGGCGCACTGCCGAAAAGCGGGCCCTCGCCGGATGGCGTCCCGCTGGTGGGTGCCTCGCCGGTGGGCGGGCCCGGCCGGAGGTGGCTCCGGCCGGCGTATCGGCTGCCGGACCGGGACCCGCGCCGATCTTCCGGGTGCGAATTTCCGGTGTGGCGGCACGGGCGGAGGGACTCGCTTTCAGGCGCCTAGAAACTTGATGACGTGGATGGGTCACCGCGACGAACGGCGATCGGACTCCCACGGCGAGCGCCTGCCCGGACCTGGGTTGATCACGACGAGTCATTTACGCCATCAAGTTTGTAGGCACTTGATGAGGCATCACGCGCCTATCCGTCACCCACCCCTGACGATGCGCCGCCGTGCCGTGCCTCCGGCCCGCTGACCGCCGCGCCGACCGCTGCGGACGGCACGGTGGATAGGCTTCGGCGGTGACTGATCAGCAGTGGCCCTGGCCGGCCGGGGCGGCGACCGGAATCGGTTCGCTGCCCGGCACCGACATCGCCGAGGCACAGCGGATCGTGCTCGGCGAGCTGCCCGACCTGCCGCACCTGCCGGAGCTGCCCGCCCGGGGGCCGGGGGCGGACCTCGTCGGCCGCGCCGGCGGCCTGCTCGTCGAACTCCCGGTCGAGCTGTACGCGGCCCGCTGGCGGATCGCCCCGCGCCCCGGCCGGGACCTGCGCCGCGCCCGTGACCTGATGGAACGCGACCTGGACCAGCTCGCCGAGCAGGCCGAGGCGTACGCCGGTCCGGTCAAGATCCAGGCCGCCGGCCCGTTCACCCTGGCCGCCGCGCTGGAGCTGCCGCTCGGTGGTCGGGTGCTGCGCGACCCCGGCGCGGTGCGGGACCTCGCCGGCTCGCTCGGTGAGGGACTGCGGGGGCATGTGGCGGCGGTGGCCCGGCGGCTGCCCCGCGCCTCGGTGCTGCTCCAGCTCGACGAGCCGTCCCTGCCGGCGGTGCTGGCCGGTCGGGTGCCCACCGAGAGCGGCTTCGGCACCCACCGTCCGGTGGAGGCGGAGACGGCCCGGACGCTGCTGCGCGGCGTGTTCGACGCGGCCGGCGTTTCCACGCTCGTGCACTGCTGCGCGCCGGACGTGCCGCTGGAGCTGATCCGATCCGCCGGCGCGATCGGCGTCGCCCTCGACCTGTCGCTCGTCACCGATCTGGACCCGCTCGGCGAGGCGATCGACGCCGGGTTCGGGCTGCTGGCCGGCGCCGCGCCGACGCTGCCGCCCGCGTCCGGTCGGGCACCGACCTCGGCCGAGGTCGCGGATCGGGTCCGCCGCGTCTGGGACCGGCTCGGTTTTCCCCGCCGCCGGTTGGCCGGGCAGGTGGTGGTCACGCCCGCGTGCGGCCTGGCCGGCGCCACCCCGGCGTACGCCCGTGCGGTGCTGGCCGCCTGCCGCGACGCCGGCCGGCGGCTCGCCGAGGAGTGACGTTTTTCCTGTCGTACCCCGGGGGCAGGATGACGGGCATGATCGGACGACTGCGTTCCACCGTGATCGACTGTCCCGACCCGCGCGCGTTGGCGGGTTTCTACGCGGAGCTGCTCGGCCTGCCGCTGATCGAGGAGAGCTCCGAGGGCGACGAATGGGTGGTGCTCGGCGGCCCGCCGGGGCACCAGCCGCGGCTGGCCTTCCAGAAGGCACCCGGTTTGCGTGCCCCGGAGTGGCCCGACCCGGAGCGACCGCAGCAGTTCCATCTGGACGTGACGGTGGACGACATCGAGGCAGCCGAAAAGGCGGCGCTGGCCCTCGGCGCGCGGCGGCTGCCCGGTGGGGAGGAGGGCTTCCGGGTCTACGCCGATCCGGCCGGTCACCCGTTCTGCCTCTGCTGGGACTGAACGCGCGAGGTTCGCCCGGCCGGTGCATGATCACCGCCGTGACCTCATCCACCGAACGCCGTGCCGCCGGCTCGCTCTTCGGCCTCGCCTACGGTGACGCTCTGGGCAAGCCGACCGAGTTCCTCACCGTCAGCGAGATCGTCCGGCGCTACGGCCCGGCCGGCCCCCGCGAGCTGGTGGGTGATCCGGCGCTCGTTACCGACGACACCCAGATGGCGCTGGCAGTGGCGTGGGCGCTGCACGACGCGCCCGCGTACACGCCGGAGGCGGTGGAGCCGCTGCTGCGGCAGCGCTTCGTCGACTGGGCGGCCAGCCCGGAGAACAATCGCGCGCCGGGCATGACCTGCCTGCGCGCCTGCGCCGAGCTGAGTCGGGGGGTCCGCTGGCAGGAGGCCACGGTCGCCGGGTCGAAGGGCTGCGGCGCGAACATGCGGGTCACCCCGGTCGGGCTGCTCGACGTCGACCTGGACACGCTGGCCGGGCTGGCCCAGCTCCAGGCCGGCCTCACCCACGGGCACCCGACCGGGCTGGCGGCCAGCGAGCTGACCGCGTACGCGATCCGGCTGCTGCGCGACGGCGCGGCGCTGCCGGAGCTGCCCGGCCTGCTCACCGCGCGGGCCCGCGCGCAGCGCACGGTCTATCGGGGCGACTGGCTCGATGACCTGTGGCAGCGTCCCGGCGGCACCACGGCAGCCGAGTTCATCGCCCGGGGCTGGGACGACTGCCTGCGGGTGCTCGGCCGGCTGGAGGCGGCGCTGGCCTGCCCCGACGACGGTGGCGACCCGTGCCGGCTCACCGGCGAGGGTTGGGTCGCGGAGGAAGCGCTCGTCACCGCGTTGCTCTGCGTGCTGTGGCATCCGGACGACCCGGTCGGCGCGCTGGCCCGGGGCGCCACCACCGCCGGCGACTCGGACTCCGTCGCGGCGCTGGCCGGCGCGTTCGTCGGGGCGGCGCACGGCATGGCGGCCTGGCCGGCCGGCTGGGCGGGCCGGATCGAGTACGCCGACCAGCTCACCGCGCTCGCCGCCGCGCTCGACTGAGCGGCGTCCCCGGCACGCGGTGGGATGCCGTCACGCGGTGAGATGGGGAAGCCGGCGGACGCCACGCCACACGTCGGCGTCGCAGTCACCGGCCCGGTCGGCGAAGGCGGTCAACGGCACCGGGATCGGCTCGCTGACGTCCAACCAGCTGTCGTGCTCGGCGTCGGCGTCCCAGCCCCGGGTCGGAATGGACACGTGGTCGTCCCGGTCCGACTTGTCCTGACTGGTGATCTTCAGGACCTCGGCGTCCCGACCGTCGACCCGCAGCACCAGGCAGGGGCGCACCTTCGAGCCGGTGCCGTCGGCGTAGGGCACGTCGGCCCACCAGATCTCCCCGGGACGCGGGACGTCCCGGCCCGGCCGCCCGGCGTCGCGTGGTCGCGGTGGCGCGCCGGTCCGGCCACTGCCGCTCCCGCCGCCGGCACGGCCACCGCGGGGCGTCCTCCCGGGCCGGCTGCCGCCACCGGCGCCCGGTCGCCGGTCACCGGGCCGCCCGCGCCGACCCGTCCGGGCGGGCCGGTCGGCGGACCGACGACGCCACTCGCTCCACAGCCAGCCCGCGGCCACGCAGGCCACGATGACAAGCGCCCAGATCAGCCCGTCGCGCATCCGTACCCCGCCTCTCGTCCGCTTCGGCCCAGCGCCGCCGCCGCGATCGTCGCACGTCCGGCGCCCGCCGGCTCGGCCGGCGCGTCGCACGCCGTCGAGACGCCGGTCGCCTGATCAGAGCCGGTGGCCGGACGGTTGTCACCCCCGACCGCTACGGTTCTCGGGTAGCGCGAGCACGGGAGGTCGACAGCGGTGTCCGAAGACGGCAGCGTGTCCGAAGAAGCGGTTCCCCTGACGGTCGACGCCGCCCAACAGGCGGCGGCCGGGGCCGAGCCGACCCCGGAGGCCCGGGAGCGACACGCCACGCTCAGTCAGGAGCTGACCGAGCACCAATACCGCTACTACGTCCTGGACGCGCCGACGATCACCGACGCGGAGTTCGACCGGCAGTTGCGCGAGCTGGAGGCGCTGGAGGCGGAATACCCGGCGTTGCGTACCCCCGACTCGCCCACGCAGCGGGTCGGCGGCACGTTCTCCACCGACTTCACCCCGGTCACCCACGCCCAACGGATGCTCTCGCTCGACAACGCGTTCGCCGACGAGGAGCTGGCCGCCTGGGCCGAGCGGGTCGAGCGGGACGCCGGCGGCCCGGTGCCCTATCTCTGTGAGCTGAAGGTCGACGGGCTGGCCATCAACCTCACCTACGAGAAGGGCCGGCTGGTGCGGGCGGCCACCCGTGGCGACGGGCGCACCGGCGAGGACGTCACGGCGAACGTGCGCAGCATCGAGGGGGTGCCGGCGCGGCTGACCCCGGCCGACGACGTCCCCGAGGTGCCGGAGATGCTCGAGGTGCGCGGCGAGATCTACTTCCCGGTGGCCGCGTTCGCCGACCTCAACGCGAGCCTGGTCGAGCAGGGCAAGGCGCCGTTCGCGAATCCGCGCAACGCCGCCGCCGGCAGCCTCCGTCAGAAGGACCCTCGGGTCACCGCCTCCCGGCCGCTGCGTCTGGTCGTGCACGGCATCGGGGCCCGCGAGGGCTATCGCCCGGCCGCGCAGTCCGAGGCGTACGCCGCGCTCCGCGCGTGGGGGCTGCCGACAAGCGACCGCTGGAAGGTGGTGGACGACCTGGCCGGCGTGGCCGAATACATCGCCTACTACGCCGAGCACCGGCACGACGTCGAGCACGAGATCGACGGCGTGGTGGTCAAGGTCGATCCGGTCTCCATCCAGGGCCGCCTCGGCTCGACCAGCCGCGCGCCACGCTGGGCGATCGCCTTCAAGTACCCGCCCGAAGAGGTCAACACCAAGCTGCTCGACATCGACGTCAATGTGGGGCGCACCGGCCGGGTCACCCCGTTCGCCGTCCTGGAGCCGGTCCGGGTGGCCGGTTCCACGGTCGCGCTGGCCACCCTGCACAACGCCCGCGAGGTCGAGCGCAAGGGTGTGCTCATCGGTGACACGGTGGTGCTGCGCAAGGCCGGCGACGTCATCCCCGAGGTTCTCGGCCCGGTGGTCGAGCTGCGTCCGGCCGACGCCCGACCGTTCGTGATGCCGACCACCTGCCCGGCCTGCGGCACGCCGCTCGCGCCGGCCAAGGAGAGCGACGTCGACATCCGCTGCCCCAACTCCCGCAGTTGCCCGGCGCAGCTGCGGGAACGGGTCTTCCACCTGGCCGGCCGCGGCGCCTTCGACATCGAGGTGCTCGGCTACAAGGGCGCCGCCGCGCTGCTCGACGCCGGGATCATCGCCGACGAGGGCGACCTGTTCGGTCTCGACGCCGAGCGGTTGAGCCAGTCGCCGTTCTTCGTCAACAAGGACGGCACGCTCGGCAGCAACGCCACCAAGCTGCTCGACAACCTCGCCGTGGCCAGGGAACGCGAGCTGTGGCGGGTGCTGGTGGCGCTCTCCATCCGGCACGTCGGACCGACCGCGGCCCAGGCGTTGGCCCGGCACTTCCGTTCGGTCACCGCGATCGAGGAGGCCGCGGAGGAGGAGTTGTCCTCGGTGGACGGCGTCGGCCCGACGATCGCCGCGAGCATCAAGGAGTGGTTCGCCGTCGACTGGCACCGCGACGTGGTGCGCAAGTGGGCCGAGGCGGGCGTACGGATGGCCGAGGAGGCGGGCGAGGAGGGGCCGCGACCGCTCGACGGGGTCACCGTGGTGGTCACCGGCACGCTTGCCGGGTTCAGCCGCGACCAGGCCGCGGAGGAGATCCAGAGCCGGGGCGGGAAGGTGACCGGGTCGGTCTCCAAGAAGACCGGCTTCGTGGTGGTCGGCGACAACCCGGGCTCGAAGGCCGACAAGGCGGCCACGCTGAAGCTGCCGATCCTCGACGAGGACGGGTTCCGGGTGCTGCTGGAGTCCGGCCCGGAGGCGGCCCGGGCGGTGGCCCGCGTGGAGGGGTGACCAGCGCCCGCAGCCGGATACCAACTTAATTACGACTGCCACCTATTCGTGACTGTCGCGCCGGGCAAAGCCGGTCGGAGGGCGTTTCATTGGCGTACGGCGCGTGACGACGCGCGCCGGGACCGTTCCCGGGAGGTGCGATGGCGACCGGCGACCCGCGCAACTCCGTCCCGCCGGGGCGGAGCGGGCCGTTCTTCGGCTTCGTCGGCGCGGTCGGCCTGTTCGCCCTGCTCGTCTCGATCGGGCCGCTGGCCGGGCTTCCGGGTCGGCTGACCGAGCTGCCGGTCGCGTTCTGGACCATGGCGGCGCTCGCCGTGGCCTGCGACGCCCGTCCGTTCGTCCCGCCCGGCCGGCGGCAGACCTCGGCGGTGTTCCCCTCCACCTGCTTCACCTTCGCCATCCTGCTCGGCTGGGGGCTCGGCCCGGCGGTGGCGGTGCAGGCCGTGGCCGTGGCCGTCTCCGGTTGGCGGCTCGGCTACGCCGCCTGGCGCACCGCCTTCAACGCCGCCCAGTACGCGTGCGCGCTCGCCGCCGCGTACGCGGTCACCCGGTTCGGCCCGGGCGAGCTGTTCGGCGGCGGTCGGCTGCACTGGACCGACGTGGCGGCGGTGGGCGGCGCCACGGTGGCCTGGTTCCTGGTCAACTACGGCCTGGTCAACACCGCCATCCGGCTGCGGTTCGGGCACCGGTGGTGGCCCGCGGTCCGGCTCGGACTGGCCTACGAGCTGCTCTCCACCGGTTCGCTGCTGCTGCTCGCGCCGGTGCTGGTGGCCGCCGCCGCGACCAGCGCGGCGCTGATCCCGCTGGTGTTGGTGCCGCTCTTCGCGGTCTACCGGATGGCCCGGCTCTCCGACGAACGGGAACAGCTCGCCGACCTCGACCCGCTGACCGGGCTGCCGAATCGCAAGGCGCTGCTGACCGAGGTGGCCGAGCAGGTGCACCTGCACGCCGAGCGGGCCGCCCGGGGTGAGCCGGACGCCCACCTGGCCCTGCTGCTGCTCGACCTCGACCGGTTCAAGAACGTCAACGACGCGCTCGGGCACGCGGTCGGTGACCGGCTGCTGGTCGAGGTGAGCGCCCGGCTGATCGACGTCGTCGACGACGGCGAGCTGGTGGCGCGGCTCGGCGGCGACGAGTTCGCCATCGTCGTACCCCGGTTGGCCGGCGTCGGGGCGGCGCGGGAGCGGGCCGACCTGGTGGTTGCCGCGCTCGCCGAGCCGGTGCCGCTGGACGGGCTGCCGCTCGACGTGGGCGGGTCGATAGGCGTCGCGCTCTTCCCCGAGCACGGCGAGGACTTCGCCACCCTGATGCGGCACGCCGACGTCGCCATGTACGACGCCAAGCAGCGCAACGACACCGTCGCGGTGTACGCCCCGGAGTCCGACCACAACTCGGCCGAACGACTGAGCCTCCTGGCCGACCTGCGCCGGGTGCTGGAGTCCCCGTCGCCCGGCGAGCCGGTGGGCGTCCGCGGAGGTGACGGCGCCGCGCTGACGCCGGACCTGCCCACCGCCCGGCCGGCCCACGACGGGCGGGCGGTCCACGACGGGCGGGCGGTCCACGACGGGCGGGCGGTCCATGACGGGCGGGCGGTCCACGACGGGCGGCCGGTTCGCGAGGGCCCGCCGGTTCGCGATCACGGTCGGGACGGGGTGCGACCCGCCGACGCTCCGGCCCGGTGGCGGTTGCGGTGGCGGCGGGCCCGGGTCGAGGCGCGGACCGACGACGAACTGATCGATCGGATCCTCACCGGCGCCGACCCGATCCGGCGCCGGTCCGCGCGTACCGGCGTTCCCACCGGCCCGGTACGGCCCGGCAGCGAGCCGGCCCCGGTGGCGGCGCCGGTCCCCGACGCCGCATCCGCCCTGGTGGCCGCGCCGGCCGTGGACGCCGCGCCGGCCGTGGACGCCGCGCCGGCCGTGGACGCGGCGGGCGCGCCGGGCGCGCACGCCGCGCCCGCCGCCCGAGCGTTCCCCGTCGCCGGTGCGACAGGCGGCGTCGGCGGTGTGACAGGGGATCGCGCGCAGGTGCGCGAGATGGAGGACCCGGGCGAGATCACCATGTACTACCAGCCGCAGATCGCCATCGCGACCGGCGAGGTGGTCGGCGTCGAGGCGCTGCTGCGCTGGCGGCACCCGCGCCGGGGGATGGTCGATCCGGGGGAGTTGATCCAGGTCGCCGAGCAGAGCGCGGTCATGCGGCTGCTCACCCGCCGAGTGGTGGACGACGTGGTGGAGCAGCTCGCCAAGTGGTTCGCGGCCGGGCTCCCACTGCGCGCCGCGCTCAACGTCAGCGTCCGGGACCTGCACACCGGCGAGATCGCCGACCAGATCGCCGACCGGCTCGCCCGGTACGGGTTGCCGCCGGAACGGCTCCAGGTGGAGATCACCGAGGGCGCGCTGATGGCCGACCCCCGGCGGGTGCTCGCGAGCATCACCCAGTTGCACCGGATCGGGGTCGGTATCGCGCTCGACGACTTCGGCACCGGCTACTCGTCGTTGCAGCACCTGCGTCGACTCCCGCTGTCCGAGGTGAAGGTGGACCGGTCGTTCGTGTTGGGGATGGCCGACGACCCGGACGACGCGGCGATCGTCCGCTCGATGATCGAGCTGGCCGGCGCGCTCGGGCTGCGGGTGGTCGCCGAGGGGGTGGAGGACGAGCGCACCTGGCGGCTGCTGCACGCCGCCGGCTGCGACGTGGCGCAGGGTTGGTTCCACGCCCGGCCGATGCCGGCGGAGGAGCTGATCACCTGGCTGTCGCGGTACCGCCCGATCCACCCGGCGCCGGTGGAGGGCGAGGGCCAGGGCGGGCCGGAGGCGGAGGGGGAGTCGAAGGCGTCGACGTGACGGCGGGACAATAGACTCGCTCCGGTCACCACGCGTTATCGTTCACCGTCGTACGCGCGGCCGGCACACCGCAGACGTCTCTCAGACAGCCACGAAGGGGGCACCCGATGGCCGCCATCTCCCGCGAGGAGGTCGCGCACCTCGCGCGACTGTCGCGGCTCGCCGTCACCGAGGAGGAGCTGGACACCTTCGCCGGCCAGCTCGACGTGATCCTCCAGTCGGTCGCGCAGGTCGGCGAGGTCGCCGCGGCGGACATCCCGCCGACGTCCCACTCGGTGCCGCTGACCAACGTGCTCCGCGAGGACGTGGTGACGCCGAGCCTGACCCCGCAGGAGGCGCTGTCGGGTGCGCCCGACGCCGAGGAGCAGCGGTTCCGCGTCCCGCGGATCCTGGACGAGGATGTGGCGTCATGACCGACCTGACGAAGATGACCGCCGTCGAGATCGCCGGCCTGGTGGCGAACGGGGAGACCTCCGCGGTCGACGTCACCCGCGCCCACCTCGACCGGATCGGCGCCGTCGACGACCGGGTGCACGCGTTCCTGCACGTCGACACCGAGGGCGCGCTCGCCGCCGCGCGGGCCGTGGACGAGCGCCGGGCCGCGGGCGAGGAGTTGGGCCCACTCGCAGGCGTGCCGGTCGCCGTCAAGGACGTGCTCACCACCAGGGGCGTGCCGACCACGGTCGGGTCGAAGATCCTGGAGGGCTGGCGCCCGCCGTACGACTCGACGATCGTCGAGCGGCTGCGCGCCGCCGGCACGGTGATGCTCGGCAAGACCAACATGGACGAGTTCGCCATGGGCTCCTCCACCGAATACTCGGCGTACGGGCCGACCCACAACCCGTGGGACCTCGACCGGATCCCGGGCGGCTCCGGCGGTGGCAGCGCCGCGGCGCTCGCCGCGTACGAGGCGCCGCTGTCGATCGGCTCGGACACCGGCGGCTCGATCCGCCAGCCCGGCGCGGTCACCGGCACCGTCGGCGCCAAGCCCACCTACGGCGGCACTTCTCGGTACGGGCTCGTCGCGTTCTCCTCGTCGCTCGACACGCCCGGCCCGTGCGCGCGTACCGTGCTCGACGCCGCGCTGCTGCACCAGGTGATCGCCGGCCACGACCCGCGCGACTCCACCTCGATCCCGGCCCCGGTGCCGGACGTGGTGGGCGCGGCGAAGCTGGGCGCGGGCGGCGACCTGACCGGCGTCAAGCTCGGCGTGGTCACCGAGTTCACCGGCGAGGGCGCCGAGCCGGGCGTGATGGCCGCGTTCCGGGAGTCCGTGGAGGCCCTGGCCAAGCTGGGCGCCGAGATCGTCGAGGTGTCCTGCCCGCACTTCTCGTACGCGCTGCCGGCCTACTACCTGATCGCGCCGAGCGAGTGTTCCTCCAACCTGGCCCGGTTCGACGGCGTCCGGTTCGGCCTGCGGGTCGGCGACGACGGCAACCGGTCGCTGGAGGAGGTCATGTCGCTGACTCGCGAGGCCGGCTTCGGGCCCGAGGTGAAGCGCCGCATCATGATCGGCACGTACGCCCTCTCCTCGGGCTACTACGACGCCTACTACGGTCAGGCGCAGAAGGTGCGCACGCTCATCACCCGCGACTTCACCGCCGCGTTCGAGCAGGTGGACGCGCTGATCTCGCCGACCACCCCGTTCGTGGCGTTCCCGATCGGCGCGCGCACCTCGGATCCCTACCAGATGTACCTGGCCGACCTGTTCACCATCCCGACGAACCTGTACGGCGGCCCGGCCATCTCGGTGCCGTGCGGGCTGTCGGACGGGCTCCCGGTCGGCCTGCAGATCATGGCTCCGACCATGGCCGACGACCGGATGTACCGGGTCGCCGCCGCGCTGGAGTCGACGGTCGGCACGTTCACCCCACCGGCACTGTGAGGCAGGAGCAGATGACGACGACACTGCCCGCGTACGACGAGGTCGTCGCGCGCTACGAACCGGTGATCGGCCTGGAGACCCACGTCGAGCTGGGCACGAACACCAAGATGTGGTGCGGCTGCCCGACCGACTTCGGTGGCGAGCCGAACACCCGGGTCTGCCCGGTCTGCCTGGGCCTGCCCGGCTCGCTGCCGGTGGCCAACAAGGCGGCCATCGAGGCGACCATCCGGATCGGGCTGGCGCTGAACTGTTCGATCGCCGAGTGGTGCCGGTTCGCCCGGAAGAACTACTTCTACCCGGACATGCCGAAGAACTTCCAGATCAGCCAGTACGACGAGCCGCTGTGCTTCGACGGTTACCTGGACGTCGAGGTCAACGGCGAGCTGGTGCGGATCGGCATCGAGCGGGTGCACCTGGAGGAGGACACCGGCAAGACGCTGCACGTCGGCGGCGCGACCGGCCGGATCCACGGCGCCACCGAGTCGCTCGTCGACTACAACCGGGCCGGCATCCCCCTGGTGGAGATCGTCACCAAGCCGATCCCCGGCACCGGCGCGCTTGCCCCGGAGATCGCCCGGGCGTACGTGGCGGAGCTGCGCGACGTGGTCCGCTCGCTCGGTGTCTCGGACGTCCGGATGGAGGAGGGCTCGCTGCGCTGCGACGTCAACACCTCGCTGAACCTGCCGGGCGAGGAGTGGGGCACGCGCACCGAGACCAAGAACGTCAACTCGCTGCGCTCGGTGGAGCGGGCGGTCCGGTCGGAGATGCTGCGTCAGGCGTCGGTGCTGGACGCGGGTGGCCGGATCGTCCAGGAGACCCGGCACTTCCACGAGGACACCGGCGACACCACCTCGGGCCGGTCCAAGGAGACCGCCACCG
Source organism: Micromonospora sp. WMMD1128 (assembly GCF_027497235.1). Taxonomy (NCBI): domain Bacteria; kingdom Bacillati; phylum Actinomycetota; class Actinomycetes; order Micromonosporales; family Micromonosporaceae; genus Micromonospora; species Micromonospora sp. WMMD1128. The sequence goes on along the minus strand of NZ_CP114902.1, from coordinate 5,006,722 downwards.
ACTACCGCTACTTCCCGGAGCCGGACCTGGTGCCGCTGGCGCCGGACACCGCGTGGGTGGCCGAGCTGAAGGCCGCCCTGCCGGAGCTGCCGCGGCTGCGCCGCAAGCGGATCCAGCAGGAGTGGGGCCTGTCCGACCTGGACATGGAGTCGGTGGTCAACGCCGGTGCGGTCGAGCTGATCGAGGCGACCGTGGCTGCCGGGACCACCCCGGCGGCGGCCCGGAAGTGGTGGCTGGGCGAGCTGTCCCGCCGCGCCAACGAAACGGGCGTGGAGCTGGCCGACGTGGGCGCCACCCCGGCGCAGGTGGCGGAGCTTCAGGGGCTTGTCGACGCCGGCAAGCTCAACGACAAGCTGGCCCGTGCCGTGCTGGAGGGCGTGGTGGCCGGCGAGGGTTCGCCGACCGAGATCATGACGAACCGCAACCTGGAGGTGGTCTCGGACACGGGCGCGCTCACCGCCGCCGTGGACGAGGCGATCGCCGCCAACCCCGAGATCGCCGACAAGATCCGCAGCGGCAAGGTCGCGGCGGCCGGCGCGCTCGTCGGCGCGGTCATGAAGACCACCCGTGGCCAGGCCGACGCGAAGACCGTCCGCGAGCTGATCCTGGAGCGCCTCGGCGCTGCCTGACAAGTGTTAAAAGGGGCCCCCGCCTATGCAGAATGCGTTAAGCGGGGGCCCCGCCTTACCCCCACCCCAACAGGGCGTCAACGGCGACGCCCGGATGGAGTCACCGTGAACGAGCACGTCCTCGACGAGATCCAGCGCCGGGTGCTCTGGCTCGCCACCCGCATCGTCGACGCGGCCAACCACGACCGGGACACCGGCGACGGGGTGAAGGTCGGCGGCCACCAGGCGTCGAGCGCGTCGCTGGTCACCGCGATGACCGCGCTCTGGTTCCAGCACCTGGACGCCGAGGACCGGGTCGCGGTGAAGCCGCATGCCTCCCCGGTGTTCCACGCCATCCAGTATCTGCTCGGCAACCTCGACCGGTCCTACCTGCCGAAGCTGCGCGCCCGCGGCGGCCTCCAGTCGTACCCGTCACGCACCAAGGACCCCGACGAGGTGGACTTCTCCACCGGCTCGGTCGGCCTGGGCGCCGCCGCGCCGCTGTTCGCCGCCGTCACCCGCCGCTACGTCGACGCGCACTTCGGCGCGCGTCCGCACTCCCGGTTCGTCGCGCTGATCGGCGACGCCGAGCTGGACGAGGGCAACATCTGGGAGGCGGTCGCCGACCCGGCCACCACCGGGCTGGGCAACGTGATGTGGCTCGTCGACTTCAACCGGCAGTCGCTGGACCGGGTCGTGCCCGGGGTGCGGATCAACCAGTGGCGCGGCCAGTTCGAGGCGGCCGGCTGGCACGTCGTGGAGGTCAAGTACGGCCGCCGGCTCGCCGAGGCGTACACCCGGCCGGGCGGCGCGGCGCTGCGCGACTGGATCGACCTGATGCCCAACGAGCAGTACCAGTCGCTGTTCGGGCTGGCCGGTCCGGAGCTGCGCACGCAGTTCCTGGACGGCGCGCCGGCCGGGGTGGCCGCGTTCGTCGCCGACATCGGCGACGACGAGCTGGGCCCGCTCGTCACCGACCTGGGCGGGCACGACGCGCAGGCGATGCTCGACGCCTACGCCCAGTGCGACGCGGTCACCGACCGGCCCAGCGTGGTCTTCGCGTACACGGTGAAGGGCTGGGGCCTGCCGATCGCCGGGAACCCGCGCAACCACTCGGCGCTGCTCAGCACCGAACAGGTGGACGCGCTGCGCGCCGCGCACGGCCTGACCCCGGAGACCGAGTGGGACCGCTTCGACCCCGCGTCGGCGGCGGGCATCCGGGCCGGCGAGCGCCGGGAGGCGCTGTCCCGCCCGCCGCGCGAGCGGGCGTTGGGCGTCACCGTTCCGGAAACCACGAGGGTACGCGTCAACAAGCCGGTCTCCACGCAGGAGGTCTTCGGCCGGGTGCTCGTCGACCTGGCCCGGGACCCGCAGGTCGCGCCCTACCTGGTGACCACCGCGCCGGACGTGGCGACGTCGACCAACCTGGCCGGGTTCATCAACAAGACGGGCGTGTTCGCCCCCACCGAGCAGCGGTCGTGGACCTCCGACCGGATGCTGCGCTGGACGGAGAGCCCCGCCGGGCAGCACATCGAGCTGGGCATCTCCGAGATGAACCTGTTCCTGCTGCTCGGTCAGCTCGGCCTGTCGTGGGACCTGTCCGGCCAGCCGCTGCTGCCGGTCGGCACGGTCTACGACCCGTTCGTGCTGCGCGGGCTGGACGCGTTCCTCTACGGCACCTACTCGGGCTCCCGGTTCGTGGTGGCCGGCACCCCGTCCGGCATCACCCTCGCGCCGGAGGGCGGCGCGCACCAGTCCACCATCACCGCCTCCGTCGGCCTGGAACTGCCCGGGGTGACGTTCCTGGAGCCCGCGTACGCCGGCAGCCTCGACTGGCTGCTCTGCGACGCGCTCGGTCAGATCGCCGGCGGCGGCGCGCCGGCCGCCACCGCCGCGCCGGCCGAGGACGGGGCGTACTACTTCCGGCTCAGCACCCGGCCGGTCGACCAGGCGCCGTTCGAGGCGGCCCGGGCCCGGCTCGGCGACGCGGTGCTGCGCCGGCAGGTGGTGGCCGGCGCTTACCGGCTGGTCGACGCGCACCAGGCGTACCCCGATCTGGCGGACGCCCCGGTGGTGCAGCTCGCCGCGTCCGGCGCGGTGCTGCCCGAGGTCCTGGCCGCCGCCGCGGAGCTGGCGGAGGAGGGCGTCGCGGCGCACGTGGTGGACGTGACCAGCCTGGACCGGCTCTACCGGGCGTGGCAGCGGACCCTGCGTCAGGGCGTGCGGACCGCGACCGTGCCGAGCGTGCCCGGCGCGCTGCGGTCGGCGTTCGCCGACCGGGTGCCGGTGGTCACCGTGCACGACGCGGCCTCGCACGCGATGGCCTGGCTCGGCTCGGCGGTCGGCGCTCCGGCGGTGCCGCTCGGGGTGGACGAGTTCGGTCAGTCCGGCAGCGTGCGCGAGCTGTACGAGCTGCACGACCTGCTGCCCGGCAGCATCGTCAACGCCGCCCTGGCGGCCTTGGCGCTGCGCTGATCCGGCCCGGTCCGGCATTGGGGCGGTCCGGCTGCGGGCGGTCGTCGGAGCGCAGAGCACCGTGCGGCCAGTTCCGGAAAGCGAGAACGCGCCCTTGATCGACTCCATTTCGCCGAAGTGGCGGGGTTGCGGGGCCGAGATACCGCCATCTCGCCGAAGTGGAGTCGATCAAGGGTGAAACCGACCCGGCCGATTCGGGAGCTGGGCCGGGTCGACGCCGGAGTCCTGGTACGCGAGCGGCCTCAGCGGGGGCGGCTGCCGGGCGCCGGGTGGTCCGCCGGGGCCGCGCGGCGCAGATTACGCAGCGCAACCTTGACGTGTGATTACTGAGAGTAAGGACACTGCCTCGGGCGGACGAAGGGTCTTCGGTGCCTTTGCTCTGCAGCCAAATCCGCATCACCGCGCTGAGCTGGCTCTATAGAAGATTAGCCATTTACGGTGTCGGGCCGATTTGGTGACGCTGGGTGCCTGCTGCGTGGATGGGTGCAGAGCAAAGGCGCGGACGAGCCCTCCTCCGCTCGAACGCGTATGTTACTCAGGGTGATGGTGTGTGGGGGTCAGCCGGTGGTGGTGGGGGTCGGGCTCGTCGCGGTCGTCGACGGGGACGACGACGGCGACTCCGGCGCACCTCGGGTGGGCGTCGGGGTGACCGGCACCTCGTCGCCCTTCGCCGGGTCCCGGATCACGTGCCGTTCCAGGTTGACCTGCGACTGCCCGGTGCCGCCCACGGTGATCTCGTCGTACGCCTGGAGCAGCTTCTGCTCGTCGAAGTAGAGCACCGTCATGGTCAGCGGGGTGGGCTTCTCGCCCTCCAGCCCGCGCAGCCCGGCACCGCCGGTCGAGCCCTCCACCATCAGCGTCGTCGGTTGCTCCCCCGGCACCTGCGGCAGCTTCGACACCTGCCGGGCGTGCTTGTGCCCGGAGAGCACCAGCGGCGTGATGCCGGAGAGCGGCCCGGCCGACGCCGGGTCGTGCACGAGCGCGATGTCCACCTTCCGGGGTGACTTCTCGACCGTGGCGGCGAGCTGCTCACCGGCGCCGATGACCTGGTCGGCGACCGCCGCGGTGAGGCCGCTGCCGGCCGGTGAGGTCTCCTTGTCCGGGGTGAACCGGGGGTCCCCGATGCCGGCGATGGTCAGACCGCCGACCGTCGTCACGGAGTTGTCCAGCACGATCGCGTTCGGCTGCTGGGCCACCGCCGCGGCGGTGCGTGGCGAGTCGTGGTTGCCCCGGATGAACACGTACGGCTTCTTGAGCAGGCCGACCGAGCCGACGAAGGACGCCTCGGGCTCACTGCCCCAGTCGGTCATGTCGCCGGTGTCGATCACCACGTCGATGCCGAACTGCTCGACCACGGTGCGGATGAGCTGCCAGCCGGTGGGGTTGAGGTGCATGTCGGAGACGTGCAGCACCCGCGTGGTGCCGGGGGACGGCTGCACCACCGGCAGCGAGGAGACGGTGGTGTAGAGCTTGCTGACGTTGCCGACCAGATGTTGGAGCTGCTCGGCGTACTTGGTGTAGTCGTCGGCGATCCGGCGGGCGTCACCGACGATCGCCGGCGCGTTGACGAGCAGCCCCTCGTACCGCGGCTCCTCGATCGCCTGCGGGCGCACGGTGGCGGCGGCGAGGCCGAGGCTGCCGGCGGTGACGGCGAGCGCCAGCCCGCCGGCCCAGGCGGTGCGCCGGACGTCGCGGAAGACCAGCCCGGCCAGGAGCAGGGTGGCCAGCACGGTCGAGGCGAGCGTCTTCAGGCCGAGCCGCATGACCCCGGCGCGGACGTCCTCCACCGCCGACTGGCTGGCCCGGCTGATGCTCGCGGGATCGCCGAGCAGCGCCTCGGTGCGCCCCTGGTCCAGTGAGCCCACCTTGACGGTCAGGTACGCCGGCCCGGTGTGGCTGTCCAGCAGCAGCGCGCCCAGCGGCGGGATGTCGACGGTGGTCCCGCCGTTCAGGGACGGGCTGAGCGTCAGTTCGGCCCGGAACGGGCCGATGTCGGTGCCGACGTGGCCACCGGCGTACGTGCCGACCACGATGCCGCCGAGCGTGACCGCGAGCACGGCCAGCACCACGCCCACCCGGCGCAGGCGGGGGCCGGGCCGCCACGCCGGGAAGCGGCGGGCACGCCCGGTGGCCGGGGACTTCGGGTCTCCGGCACGCTGCTCTTCGTTCTCCTGGCCGTCCATGCTGAGATTCTGCCTGCCCGTTGGGTGATCTTGGCAAACCTGCCGGAAGTGGATCAGCTCCGGCCCGCGCCGCCGTCGGCGAAGACCAGGCGCAGGAGCCGGTCGTCATCGGCCGCCGGCTTGCCCCGGCCGTCCCGGTTCGAGGTGCTGACCCAGATCGAACCGTCCGGCGCCGCGGTCGCGGCACGCAGCCGACCGTACCGGCCGGTGAGCAGCTCACGCGGCTGGCCGAGGACGGTCCCGTTGTCGGCCAGCTCGACCAGCCACAGCCGCTGACCGCGCAGGCAGGCGGTGACAAGCAACCGCTCCACCGCGGCCAGGCCGGAGCAGGAGGCGTCACCGGTGCGCCACTGCACGATCGGGTTCACGTAGCGCGCGTCCTCGCCGCGTCCCTCGACCTGCGGCCAGCCGTAGTTGCCGCCCTTGTTGATCTGGTTGATCTCGTCCCAGGTGTTCTGGCCGAACTCCACGGCGTACATCCGCTTGTCCGGCATCCAGGCGAAACCCTGCACGTTGCGGTGCCCCGACGACCACACCGGGGAACCGGCGGTCGGGTTGCCCGGGGCCGGCTTCCCGGCCGGGGTGATCCGCAGGATCTTGCCGCCGAGGCTCTTCGGGTCCTGGGCGTTCTCGGTGCGCCCGGCGTCCCCGGTGCTCGCGTAGAGGAAACCGTCCGGGCCGAAACCCAACCCGCCGCCGTCGTGGTTGCCGGCCTTGGGGATGCCGGTGAGGATCGGCGTCGGCGCCTGGCCGAGTTGCAGCTTGGCGATCCGGTTGTCGTCCTCGGCCGTGTAGTAGACGAACACCGTGCGGTCCCGGGCGTATCCGGGGGACACGGCGATGCCGAGCAGACCGCCCTCACCGCCGGCGGCCACCCCGGGCACCGTCTGCACCGGCCGCACGGCGAGCCCGTCCGGCCCGGACTCCGGGCCGACCTGGAGGATCCGCCCGCTGTCGCGCTCGGTGACGAGCGCCGCGCCGTCGGGCAGGAACGCGATCGCCCACGGCACCGCCAGCCCTTTCGCCAGCACCGTCGCCACGACCTGCTGGTTGGCCCCGCCGGAACTGGCCGCGCCCGACGGCGTCGGCAGGTTGGGCGGCTCGCCGGCCGGGTCCGGCTCGGGCTCGCCGAGGGAGCAGCCGGCAACGGCCAGCAGCAGCGCCGCGCCGGACGCCGCCAGCGCCGTCCGGGGGCGGAGGAAGCGAGGGTACGTCAGACGCGGGCTCACCCGACCCAGCGTAGCCGGACGCGCCGACGGACCGGCGGTGCCGGAGGCCGGTACGTCATCCGGGCGCCTCTCGACGGCGCCGCGCGGTCGGCTGTTCGGCGGTCAGCCGGCCCGCAGGGCGAGCACGGCGACGTCGTCCTCGCGTCGGTCCGCGGCGGCGAGGAGGCGGTCGCAGAGAGCGGCCAGCGGGACCTGCGGTCCGTCGGCGGCGAGCCGCTCGACAAGTTCCGCCTGCCCCTCGTCGATCGGCTGGTCCCGGCGTTCGATCAGCCCGTCGGTGTGCAGCAGCAGCGTGTCGCCCGGCGCGAGGGTCACCGTCCGCCCGGTACGCCGGGGCGGTCGGGCCAGGCCGAGCAGGGGGCCCCGACCCTCCGCCGCCGACACCGTGCCGTCGGCCCGGATCAGCAGCGGCGGCGGGTGCCCGGCGTTGCACCAGCGGACCCGCAGCCCGTCGTCGGCCGGGCGAACCCGGGCCAGCACGGCGGTGGCGACCGTGGGCACCCGCAGCCCGCCGATGGCCCGGTCGAGGTTGGCCACCAGATCCTCGACCGGATCGTCCCGCCCGTACGCGTTGCCGCGGACCAGGTTGCGCAGCTGGCCCATGGTGGCGGCGGCCTCGATGTCGTGGCCGGCGACGTCGCCGATCGCGGCGACCAGCTCGCCGTCGGGCTGGACGAAGGCGTCGTACCAGTCGCCGCCGACCTCGACCCGGTCCGCCGCCGGCAGGTACCGGGCGGCCAGCTCGATCCCCGGCACTGTCGGCAGCACCGGCAGCATGCTGTGCTGGAGCACCTCCGCGACGTGCCGCTGCTCGCCGTAGAGCCGGCTGTTGCCGACCGCCTGCCCGGCCCGTACCCCGATGTCCTGCGCGGTCCGGAGGTCGCTCGGGTCGAAGCCGCGCCGGCCCGGCCGGTTGACGAGCGTGACGGTGCCGATCACCCGGTCGCCGACGGCGGTGATCGGCACCGTCAGGTGGGAGCCGATGCCGAGCCGGTCGGCGAGCGGCACCAGCTCCGGATGGGTGGTGCCGCGCGCCACGTCGTCGAGGCCGGCGGTGTCGCGCATCACCGGCCGGCCGGTGCGCACCACCGACCGGATCAGCGACTCCGGACCGAGCCCGGTGGTCAACAACTGGGCGAACAGGTTCAGGTCGGCCTCGCGCCCGGGGTCGCGGTGCGCGCCGGAGACGCCGCGAGGCCGCCCCGCTGGATCGACAAGCGTGATCAGGCACCAGTCGGCGAGCAGCGGAACCATGGCGTGCGCGAGACGGTCGACCGCGGTGCCCAGGTCGAGCGTGCCGCCGAGCATCTCGCTCATCCCGGCCAGCATGGCGAGCCGGTCGTGCGCCTCCTCGGCGCGGCGGCGGGCCTGCTCGGCGCCGCGGACCGCGATCCGCAGCCGCAGCTCCGAGGAGCAGGCGGCGGCCAGGTCGGCGAGCGTCCGCAGCTGCTCCTTCGTCCAGGCCCGGGGCTTGCTGTCGATCGCGCAGAGCGAGCCCAGCACCCGCCCGTCCAGGTCGGTGAGCGGCATTCCCGCGTACGCCACCACGCCCAGATCCTCGATGGCGAGGTTCTGCCGGACCCGGGGGTAGAGGCGGGCGTCGGGCAGCACCATCGGGGCCTCGGTGTCGACGACGTGCTGGCAGAACGAGTGACTGAGCGGAGTCTCCCGGCGAGCCGCCCAGGGCTGCGACAACCCGGTCTCGCCGGGGAAGAACTGGCGGTCCGCGTCGACCAGGGACACCAGCGCGACCGGGACGTCGAGCAGGTCGCCGACCAGCCGGGCAAATCGGTCGAACGCCTCATCGGGCTCCGCGTCGAGGCGGGTCTCGTCGAGGGACCGAAGCCGGGCGGGGTCGGTGAGCGCGGGAATCGGCGCCGCCCTCCGCTCCGGGTCGTCCTGGCTCATCGCCCCCCTGCCCTGCGCCGTCGCGACGCCGGCCGGCGTCCCGCCCCCGATTAAACCCTGTCGCACGTGTGTCCGACCCGCGGCGGGGCGTTCGTCACTGCCCGAACGGCGCCGACCTGCGGGTACGGATATCGTCGACGATCGTGAAGGTATGGATCCCGCACCCCGAGGGCCACCGACTGCTCGGTGAGCTGCCACCCGACGTCACCGTGGAAGTGCTCGCGGATCCGGCCCGGCTCCCGTCCCCGCCGGCGGACGTGCGGTTCTGGGTGCCCCCCTTCCTGTCCGGCGCGGACGCCGGAGCGTTCCTGTCCGAGCTGCCGGACGTCGAGGTGGTGCAGCTTCTCTCCGCCGGCGCGGACGCGTGGGTGGGGCGGGTCCCGGCGGGGGTGACGCTCTGCGACGCGAGGGGCGTGCACGACTCGGCCACCGCGGAGTGGGTGGTCACCGCGATCCTGTCCGCGCTGCGCGGGTTCGCGCCGCTGGCCCGTGCCCAGGCCCGCCGGGAATGGGCGTACGACGAGGTGGCCCCGACCGACGAGCTCGCCGGCAAGCGGGTGCTGATCGTCGGCGCCGGCTCGATCGGCGCGGCGGTGCGCGCCCGGCTCGCCCCGTTCGAGGTGAGCTTCACCCTGGTCGCCCGCACGCCGCGCCCGGACGAGCAGGTGCACGGGGTGGCCGAGCTGCCCACCCTGCTTCCCACGGCGGACGTGGTGGTGCTGCTGGTGCCGCTGACCGAGCAGACCCGGGGCCTGGTCGACGAGCGCTTCCTTGCCGCGATGCCGGACGGCGCGCTGCTGGTGAACGCCGCACGGGGGCCGGTGGCCCGCACGCCGGCACTGCTCGCCGAGCTGGCATCGGGACGGCTGCGGGCCGCGCTGGACGTCACCGACCCGGAGCCGCTGCCCGCCGACCACCCCCTCTGGGAGCTGCCGAACGTGCTGCTCACCCCGCACGTAGCCGGGTCGGTGCGGGGCTTGTTGCCGCGTGCGTACCGGCTGGTGGGGGCGCAGTTGCGCCGCTTCGCGGCGGGGGAGGAGCTGGCGAACCGGGTGACCGACGGCTACTGACCGGCGCTGTCGTCGTGGGGTAGCGCCTGGCCGGTGGCGGCGATCAGGCGGGGCAGGTCGGTGGTGCGCACCGCGGGCAGCACCAGTGCCTGACCGTCGTCAAGTCGGGCGATCGCCCGGCCGCGGGGACCGCCGCCCAGCTCGGTCACCCGGTCCCAGGGCACCCGTCGTTGCCCGACGAGGGCACGCAGTCGCAGCTCCCGGGCGTCGGCATCGGTGCCGGCCCGCCACACCCAGATTCCGATCACGAGCGGGACGAGCAGCACCCAGAGCAGCCACCAGCGGGCGGTGGCCAGCGGCAGCGCGCCGATGAAGGCGACGATCGCGGCCACCAGGATGGCCTGGTTGTGGCGGAAGTGGACGGTGTCGGCGCGGCTCACCCTCCGATGATCCCACCCGCCCAGCCGACTCTCCCGCCCGGCCGCCGCACGCCGGTCACGTTGGCGTGTGATGGAGGTCACTAGTGGTGTCGCGTCACCCGTCGCGTCCGGAATCGTTTCTAGGCATGGCCGCATCGGTCCCCGCCGATGCAGCTTGCCCACCCGGGCAACCCGCACGTCGCACCGCAACCGCACCGCCCCGTGCCCCCTCACGAAGGCGACCGCCGTGCTCGTCATGCCTCCCACCGGTCCCCGCCGGTGGCCCCTCCTGCCCGATTTCGCCGCCTCACTCAGCGGCGCGTTATTCCTGCTGGCAGGCATCGCCGGGCTCGTGCCCGGCCCGGCCGCCGCGGCGCTCGCCGTCGCCGGTGGCTCCGCCCTCGCCTGTGTCCGGCTCGCCTGGCTCGCCGGCGTCCCACCCACGCCGGCAGCCACGCGCCACGAGCGCGCGGTGGGCTGGGCGGGCGGCTCGGCGACCGGGCGGCGGGCGCGCCGGGTGGCGCTGTCCCGGCGGGTCGCCGCGATCCTCGACGCCGCCGTCCTGGTCGCCGGCCTCACGGTCGCGGTGCTGCCGCTGAGCGATCGGGCGCACCGGCTGCCGGTCGCGCTCGTCGGGTTGGGCCTCGCCACGCCGCTCTACGCCACGGCCCTGTTCCGCCTGCCCGGCCGTTCCCGGCTCGCCTGTCGCGAGCGGCTGCGTCGGGCGGTCGACGCGCTCGCTCTCGGCGTCAGCCTGGCCTTCGCCGGCTGGGTGCTCCTTCCCGCCGGGCCGGTGCCGCCGGCCGGGCTGGTCGCCAGCGTGGGCGGGGCAGCGACGCTCGCCGTGCTGGTGACGGCCGCGCTCGCCGAACGCCGGCGGCGGCCGGGAGCCGCGCGCTGCCACGCCGGGGCCGGGCTCACGCTCGGCGGGTTGGCGCTGCTCGTGGTGCTGCTGGCGTACGACGCGCCGGACCGCGCCCTGTCGGCCGTCGCGCCGCCGGTGCTGGCCGGCGCGCTGCTCACCGCCGCCGGCGCGCGGCGTACCTCGGCCGGGGAGCGACCGCACCGCGGCGCCGCGCCGGCCGCGTGGCCCCGGCTCACCGCGCCGGCCGGCATCGCCGCCCTGGCCGCCGGCGTGCATCTGGGTACGGTCGGGGAGTTCACCCCGGCGGCCATGGCCCTGGGGTTGTCGATCATTCCGCCGATCATGGTCAGTGAGCTGCTGGCCGCGGCCGACCAGCGGCACCGGGTGGAGCGGCTCGCCGCCAGCGAGGAGTGGCTGCGGCGCCTCGTCGGCGGAGGCGGCGACGCCGGTGAGCCGGCGCCGTTGACCCGGGCCGAGCTGGTGCGGGCGTTGCCCCTGCGCAGCGGCGGCGCGCTGCTCCTGGTGGACCTGCACGACGACCTGGCGCCGGCCGGGCCGGTCCTGGCCGAGGTGGGCCGGCGGCTCCGCGCCGGCTGCGGCGCCCACGACCTGGTCGCCCGCGTCGGCGACGCCGGGTTCGCCGTGCTCACCGACCTCGGGCCGGTGCCGGCGTACGCGCTCGGGCACCGGTTGTTGGCCGCGCTCGCCGAGCCGTACCCCGGTCCGGGCGGCATCATGGTCCACGTGCGGGCCAGCATCGGGCTGGCGGAGACCACCGGCGGCGATCCGGAGGACGTGCTGCGCCAGGCCGACCTGGCCCGGCGGCGCGCGGTGCAGCTCGGCCGGGACCGGGTCGAGTGGTACGACGCCTACCTGGAGGAGCAGCTGGTCCGCCGGCTGGACCTGGAGCGGGAGCTGCCCGGCGCGGTGGCCCGGGGTGAGCTGGACCTGGTCTACCAGCCGGTGGTGGCGCTCGCCGACCGGCTGCCGGTGGGCACCGAGGCGCTGCTGCGGTGGCGTAGCCCGGCGTTGGGCACCGTGCTGCCGGCGGAGCTGTTGCCGGTGGCGGCCGACCTCGACCTGCTCGGCGAGGTCGGCTGGTGGGTGGTGGACCGGGCCTGCCGGCAGCTCGCCTCCTGGTCGGAGGGGGGCCGGGAGCTGTGGATGGCGGTCAACGTCACGCCGCGGGAGCTGGCCGCGACGGACTTCGTGGCGCGGACGGCGACCGCGCTCGCGGCATACGACGTGCCGCCGGAGCGGCTGGTGGTGGAGGTGGCCGAGCCGGCGGTCGGGCCGGAGCTGCCCACCGTGGTGGCTCGGCTCGCCGGTCTGCGGTCGCTCGGCGTCCGCACCGCGCTCGACGACTTCCGTGCCGAGCACGCCTCGCTCGCCCAGCTCCGCCGGCTGCCGATCGACCTGCTCAAGGTCGGCCCGCACCTGGTCGCGCCGGGCGCCGACGGGCAGCGTCCGCTGATCGACGTGGTGGCGAACCTGGGGAGCCGGCTCGGCGTGGAGTTGGTGGTCGAGGGGCTGGAGTCGGACGGCCAGGTGGCCGGCGCGCGGCGGGCCGGCTGCCGGTACGGCCAGGGCTTCGCGCTGGCCCGGCCGGCGACGGCGGAGCGGGTCGAGGCGTGGTTCGAGGAGTTCCCGTCGCCGTCGCGGTGAGGCGTCGCGGTGCGGCGGCGCGGTGAAGCAGTGCGGTGAACGTTGCGGCGAGGACGGTTCGCTGAACCGGTTCAGTGGGTGCGGGGTGGTGCGGTGCTGCCGCGCGGTGTGAGGTGGGCGGTCTCGTCCTGCGCGCCTCTCACCTCCCCGCCGGCGATCACGGCGAGGAGTTGCCGGGCGGCGTGCGCGCCGTACGCCGGGATGTCCCGGCCGAGCGCGGTCAGCGGCGGGTGGACGAGCCGGCAGAGCGGCGAGTCGTCCCAGGCCACGATGGACAGGTCGCCGGGGACGGCCAGGCCCATCTCCTGGGCCACGGAGAGCCCGGCAATGGCCATCACGTCGTTGTCGTAGATCACCGCGGTCGGGCGGTTGGCGGAGCTGAGCAGCCGGCGGGTGGCCCGCGCGCCCTCCTCGCCCGTGTAGTCGGACCAGACGGTGCTCGCCTCGTCCAGCCCGAGCCGGGCGCACACGTCGGTGAACGCGTCGGTGCGGATTTCGGTGTGCAGCAACGTCGGCAGCCCGCCGACCCGGGCGATCCGCCGGTGCCCGAGCGCGACCAGGTATTCCACCGTCTCGACCAGGGCCGCCGCGTCGTCGGACCAGACGCTTGCCAGGCCGCCGGTGTGTCCGGGGCCGCCGATGACCACGGCGGGCAGTTGCAGCTCCTCCAGCGCGGGCACCCGCCGGTCGTCGGTACGCAGGTCGCAGACGAAGACGCCGTCCACCCGGCGCTCGGCCCACCACCTGCGATAGACCGCGATCTCGGCGTCCTGGTCGGCGACCACCTGGAGGGTCAGCGCGTACGAGCGGGCCGACAGTTCGGCCTCGACGCCGCTGATCAGCTCCATGAAGAACGGCTCGATGCCGAGTATCCGGGCGGGCCGGCACAGCGCCAGCCCGACCGCCTTGGCGGTGGCGCCGGAGAGCGCCCGGGCGGCGCTGCTCGGGCTGAACCCGATCTCGGCGGCGATCGCCAGGATGCGCTGCCGGGTCGCCTCGGAGACGCCGGGTTGCCCGTTCAGCGCGTACGACACCGCGCCCTTGGAGACTCCGGCGCGCCGGGCGACGTCGGCGATGGTCGGCCGCTTCACCGAAGCGTTCCTCCCCTGTTGTCCGGCCCTCGCGGGCGCTTCTCGACCGCCGGGGTGGCCGGCGGGTGTGACGCTACTGCACCGGTGCGCCCCTCCAGGCCGCGGGACTGAACCACACAGTTCGGTACTGGGTGCGGTTCAGTGCTGTTAACCGGCCGTTGACACTGCCAGGGGCGGACCGTACGGTGGCGTCACTTATCCGGTTCAGTCAACGTCTCTCGATATCGGGAGCGTTCCCATTTGGCGCGGAGGATGGCATGAAACGGTCCTGGACGCACTGGGCGCGCACGGCCGCCGTCGGTGCCCTCAGCCTGGTCATGGTCGCCGCATGCAGCGGCAGGAGCACCACCGGCGGCTCGGACGCGGCCGACGGTCAGGTCACCTTGAAGATCAATTTCTGGGGCGACTTCGGCCTCCAGGACCTCAAGACCAAGTACGAGGCCGAGCACAAGAACGTCAAGATCCAGCTCAACTCGGGCGAGTACAACGCCCAGCACGAGGACCTGCAGAAGAAGCTCGTCGCCGGCAACGGCGCGCCGGACATCGCGGCGATCGACGAGGGCTTCATGGTCCAGTTCCGCAGCCAGTCCGACAAGTTCGTCAACCTGCTCGACAAGGGCGCCGGGTCGTACGAGAGCAAGTACCTGCCCTGGAAGTGGAAGCAGTCGCTGTCCGCCGACGGCAAGACGCAGATCGGCCTCGGCACCGACGTGGGTGGCCTGGCCATGTGCTACCGCACCGACCTGTTCTCCGCCGCCGGCCTGCCCACCGATCGCGACCAGGTCTCCGCGCTCTGGCCCACCTGGGACAAGTTCATCGAGGTCGGCCAGCAGTACACCGGCAAGACCAAGAAGAAGTTCCTCGACGCCGGCACCAACCTGTTCAACCCGGTCCTCGGGCAGCAGCAGGTCGGCTTCTACAACGACCAGGAGCAGCTCCAGATGGACGGCGGCCCGAAGGTCGCCTTCGACTACACGGTCAAGGCGGTCGACGCCGGCCTCTCGGCCAACCTGGTCAGCTTCCAGGCCGACTGGGACAAGGGCTTCACCAGCGGCGCGTTCGCCGTGCTGGCCTGCCCGGCGTGGATGCTCGGCCACATCAAGGACACCGCGCCCGGCACCGAGGGCAAGTGGGACATCGCCGCGGTGCCCGGTGGCGGCGGCAACTGGGGCGGCTCGTTCCTCACCATCCCCAAGCAGGGTAAGCACGTCGACGAGGCGTACAAGCTGCTGGAGTGGCTGGTCGCGCCGGAGCAGCAGATCGAGATCTTCAAGAAGGTCGGCAACCTCCCGTCGCAGCCGGCGCTCTACACCGACCCGGCCATCGCCGACTTCAAGAACCCGTTCTTCAACGACGCCCCGGTCGGTCAGATCTTCCCGAAGATGGCGCAGGGCCTCACCCCGCAGTACCTGGGCAAGAAGAACGGCCCCACCCGGGTCGCGGTGGAGAACGTCATCCGGCGGGTGGAGAACAAGTCGCTGAAGTCGGACGCCGCCTGGAACGAGGCGGTCAAGGAAGCCGAGAAGGCGGCCAAGTCCTGACGCCCCACCGGCGCCGGAGCGGGGACCTGACCCGCTCCGGCGCCGCCCGCCCACCCGCCTCGGCTCTGGAGTGAACCGATGTCCAGCACCCCTGCCGCGCCCGCGCCGCCGAGCCGCCGACCCGCGCGAGAACGCGATGGGGCCGGCGACCGGCGGTTGACCTGGCGCAACCGGCTGTACCGCTTCGACATGCGCTACATGCCGTACCTCATGATCGCGCCGTTCTTCCTGCTCTTCCTCGTGTTCGGGCTCTTCCCGCTGCTGTTCAACGCGGTGGTCTCGCTGCGCAACTACCGCCTGGACGACCCGACGTTGCCCTACTGGGCGGGCGCCGAGAACTTCAGCCGGCTCATGGCCGACGAGGACTTCTGGAACGCGCTCTACAACACGTTCGGCATCTTCCTGCTCTCCACCGTGCCGCAGCTGCTGCTCGCGCTGCTTGTCGCCTCGCTGCTCAACCGGAAACTGCGGGCGCAGACGTGGTGGCGGGTCGGCGTGCTGCTGCCGTACGTGACGCCGATCGTGGCCTCCAGCATGGTCTTCAGCGTCTTCTTCTCCCGCGACTTCGGCATGGCCAACTGGGTCCTCGGCCTGCTCGGCATCGGCGGCGCGGACGACCCGATCGACTGGCGGGCCGACAAGCTGCACGCCTGGATCGCCATCGCCACCATGGTCAACTGGAAGTGGATCGGCTACAACGCGCTGCTCTACCTGGCCGCCATGCAGTCCATCCCGCGCGACGTCTACGAGGCCGCCGCCATCGACGGCGCCAACCAGTGGAAGCAGCTCTGGCGGATCACCGTCCCGATGATCCAGCCGATCGTCCTGTTCACCGTGATCCTCTCCACCATCGGCGGGTTGCAGCTGTTCACCGAGCCGATGCTCTTCGACCCGAACGCCCAGGCCGCCACCGGCGGGCCGAACGGTGAGTGGCAGACCATCGCCCAGCTCATCTACAAGGTCGGCTGGAAGGACCTCAACCTCGGCTACGCCGCGGCCATGTCCTGGGCCCTGTTCCTGATCGTCCTGATCGTCGCCGGCCTCAACTACCTGCTGACGAACCGACTCTCGGGAGGTCGTCGGTGACGACACGACGTGTGGTGGCCCGGGCGCCGCAGGACACCCCGGCCGGCCTCTGGACCTACCTGCTGCTCGCGGTCAGCATGCTGTTCGCCGCGTTCCCGCTCTACTGGATGTTCGTCATCGCCACGAGCAACGACGAGGCGCTGGCGAAGCTCCCCCCGGCGATCGTCCCGGGCGACAGGTTCCTGACCAACGTCGACGAGGTCTTCTCCCTCCAGGACGTCTACTTCGCCGCGTCGCTCGTCAACAGCGTCATCGTGTCGACGGTGGTGACCGCCTCGGTGCTGTTCTTCTGTTCACTGGCCGGGTTCGCGTTCGCCAAGCTGCGCTTCAAGGGCAGCAGCGCGCTGATGGTCTTCGTGGTGCTCACGCTCACCGTGCCCAACCAGCTCGGCATCGTCGCGCTCTACATCGTGATGGGCAAGCTCGGCTGGAACGGCACGCTGCTCGCGGTCATCGCCCCCGGCCTCGTCACCGCGTTCGGCGTGTTCTACATGCGGCAGTTCATCGTGAACACCGTCCCGGACGAGCTGGTCGAGGCGGCCCGGGTCGACGGCGCCACGACCATGCGGGTGTACGCCACCATCGTGCTGCCCGCGATCCGCCCGGCCCTCGCCGTACTCGGCCTGCTCACGTTCGTGGCCACCTGGAACGACTTCCAGTGGCCGCTGATCACGCTGAACGGCACCGACTTCCCGACCTCGATGGTGGCCATCTCCGACCTGGCCAGCGGCAACTACGTCATCTACCGGCGGGTGCTGGCCGGCGCGCTCATCGCCACCGCGCCCCTGCTGCTCATGCTGTTCATCGGTGGACGCCAGATCGTCCGCGGAATCATGGAAGGCGCGGTGAAGTCGTGAGCCGTTCCACGCTGCTGCACGAGGGCTGGACGCTGCGGGCCGAATCCGGCCCGGCGGTGCCACCGGAGATCGCCGGGACGGCGGTGCCGGCGACAGTCCCCGGATGCGTGCACACCGACCTGCTGGCCGCCGGCCTCATCCCCGACCCGTACCTCGACGACAACGAGAACCGGCTCACCTGGATCGGGCGCACCGACTGGGTCTACCGGACCACGTTCGCCTGGCAACCCGGCGACAGCGCGGACCGGGTGGACCTGGTCTGCGCCGGCCTGGACACGGTCGCCACGGTCACGCTCAACGACGTCGAGGTCGGCCGCACCGAGAACCAGCACCGCGGCTACCGCTTCGACGTCCGGTCGCTGCTGCGCCCCGGTGACAACACCCTGGCCGTACGCTTCGACTCGCCCTACCGCTACGCCGAGGCGCATCGGGACCGGCTCGGCGACCGGCCCAACGCGTACCCGGAGCCGTTCCACTTCATCCGCAAGACCGCCTGCAACTTCGGCTGGGACTGGGGACCGACGGTGGTCACCGCCGGCATCTGGCAGGACATCGGCCTGCACGCCTGGTCCACCGCCCGGCTCGCGTCGGTCCGGCCGCTCGTCACGGTGGTCGACGGCACCGGCCGGGTCGAGCTGCACGTCGAGGTCGAGCGGGCCGCCGACGAGCCGCTCACCGTCCGCGCCGCCGTCGCCGGCGTCACCGCCGAGGTCACCGTGCCGGCGGGGGAGCGGGCCGCCGCGCTCACCCTCACCGTGCCGGACCCCGCGCTGTGGTGGCCGGTCGGGTACGGCGACCAGCCCCTGCACGACCTGGACGTGACCCTGCACGCCGCCGACGGGCGGCACCTGGACGCCGCGTCCCGCCGGATCGGTTTCCGTTCGATCCGCCTCGACACCACGCCCGACGACCACGGCACCCCGTTCACGCTCGTCGTCAACGACGTGCCGGTCTTCGTCAAGGGCGTCAACTGGATCCCCGACGACGCCTTCGGAAACCGGGTCACCCGGGACCGCCTGGCGCAGCGGTTCGGCCAGGCGGTCGACGCCAACGTCAACCTGCTGCGGATCTGGGGCGGCGGGCGCTACGAGTCGGACGACTTCTACGAACTGGCCGACACGCTCGGGCTGCTGGTGCAGCAGGACTTCCTCTTCGCCTGCGCGGCGTACCCGGAGGAGGAGCCGTTCCGCACCGAGGTCGAGGCGGAGGCCCGGCAGCAGGTGTCCCGGCTCGCCGGGCATCCGTCGCTGGTGCTCTGGACCGGCAACAACGAGAACATCTGGGGCTGGCACGACTGGGACTGGCAGGAACCGCTCGCCGGCCGCACCTGGGGACGGGGCTACTACCTGGAGCTGCTGCCCGCGATCGTCGGCGAGCTGGACCCGACCGTGCCCTACTGGCCGGGCAGCCCCTGGTCCGGTCGCGACGACATCCACCCCAACGACCCGGCGCACGGCACCATGCACATCTGGACCGTCTGGAACGACGACGACTACACCAGATACCGCGAGTACGTGCCGCGCTTCGTCGCCGAGTTCGGCTACCAGGGGCCACCCGCGTACGCGACGCTGCGCCGGGCCATCTCCGACGAACCCCTCGCGCACGACTCACCCGGCATGGCCCACCACCAGAAGGCCGCCGACGGGGACCGCAAGCTCCAGCGCGGCCTCGACGCCCACCTGCCGCCGCCCGCCGACTTCGACGACTGGCACTACTTCACCCAGCTCAACCAGGCCCGCGCCATCCAACTCGGCGTCGAACACTTCCGCTCGCACCGACCCGTCTGCATGGGCACCATCGTGTGGCAGCTCAACGACTGCTGGCCGGTCACCTCCTGGGCCGCCGTCGACGGCGACGGCCGACGCAAACCCCTGTGGTACGCGCTGCGCCGCGCCTACGCCGACCGGCTGCTCACCGTGCAACCGCGCGACGGCGGGCTGGCGCTGGTCGCGGTGAACGACACCGCGCGGGCGTGGACCGCGCCGGCCACTGTCACCCGGGTCACCGTCACCGGGGAGCCGAGGGCGAAGACCTCGGTCGACCTCGACGTCCCGGCGTACTCCTCGGTGGTGTTGACCTTGCCGGCGGAGCTGGCGCGGCCGGACGAAGGTCGGCGTGAGCTGCTGGTCGCGGAGGCCGGCGACACCGCGGAGCGCGCGCTGTGGTTCTTCGCCGAGGACCGCGACATCGACTGGCCGGCGGCCGAGTGGGACGCGAGCGTCGAGCCGGTCGACGGCGGCCAGCGGATCGTGGTGACCGCCCGCACGGCGTTGCGCGACCTGACGCTGTTCCCCGACCGGCTGGACCCGTCCGCGCAGGTCGACCGGGCGCTTGTGACGTTGCTGCCGGGCGAGAGCACCGCCTTCACGGTGCGCGCGCTCGCGCCGCTGGACGCGGCGGCGCTCACCCACCGCCCGGTGCTGCGCTGCGTGAACATGTAAGGCGGGGCCCCCGCTTAACGCATTCGGTATAGGCGGGGGCCCCTATTAACCGTCGCGTCAGCGTCCGGCCCGCTTCCACGCCCGGTAGAACTCCTTGTACAGGAAGCGCTGTACCGGCGTGCCGGTGGCAGCCATCTGTTTGCCGATCACCCGGGCGCCGATCCACATTCCCGAGACCTTTGGTATGCCCGGCACCGACTCGGCCACGGACGCCACGCCGTTGACGAGTTCCTGCTCTACCGCCGACAACACGATCTTGCGAAACCCGAGGCGTTCGAGCAGTTGCTTCTTCGCCTCGTCGATGTCCCGTGCCAGGCGTAGATAGTCCTCGTCGGTGACGCACCTGGCGACGGCCGCTCGCAGATCAGCCGCCTTCTGCCGATATTCGCCGATGCGGCTGACGACCAGGTCGACCCACGCGTTGTCGCCCAGCCTGCCGGTCTCCGAGGCATGCCAGAGCCGGCCACCGAGAAGCGGTAGTTCCAGCTCGAGCAGCCGCACCTGATGAGTGTCGCTCTCACTCGCGGCAGTGGCGAGCGACTGGTGGATGCCGCGAATAGCCTTGATGACGTCGAGTACGACTCCCTCGGCCGCGCCCTCGCGGGACAAATCGAAGGTGAGGAGGAAATCTCTTCGGAGGGGGTGTGCCTGGTAGGAAAGGCCGGTGGCATCCGCCCTCGACCGATACTTGAGCCCGCGGGCAAGGGTGGCCGCGACGTAGACCTCCTCCCCAGGCGGGGCCATCGACCGTAGTGGCCCCCGTAGGACGATCGAAGCCGCCCTCGCCCACTCACCGAAAGGATCATCCTCCACACCGTCGGAGGTCGCGATCCGATCGGCGTGATGGCCGGCGACGCGGACGTGTGCGGCCTGGAACGTGGACCACCCGTGGATGCGCCTCGACAGCGAGTTACGGGTGCCGGGCATGGCATCGTCACAGGCGAGTGCCTGCTCGATGAACTGCCCGAGCGCCCGGCTTCCCTGCCAGCTCTGCAGATCCTGAAGAGCGGACTCCTCGGCGGTCCGGGCGGCTTGGCTCTCATCGGCGTCCAGTTGCAGCGGATGGAGCAGCTCGGCCTCTGCCAACGCCCGGAGCAGGAGAGGCTTGGTGCCGAAATCCGCAGCGGTGGGTTGCGCGAGCACCGGATGGGCGACCCACACCCGTTTCATGAAGATCAATGACTGGATCAGCTCGACGAACGCCTGTCGCGCGAACGGATCGCCGGGTTGCCCGTGGCGGTTCTGGGCGGAGACGAAGTCATCGGCACCGATGATCGATGTGACGTCTACGAGGACTTCGGTGTTTCGGTGCGGGAGTTCCGCGCTACCTCCACGAACCACTTGACTGCCTCCGGGCGACCCATGACGGTGCTGGCGAAAGTCGGTTCTGGCTGAGCGAGCGTCTCGATGGACACCGGTAGACGCTTGTTTCCATCGATGTCCGTAGACATTAGACCGACGATCTCACCCAGGCACAAGCCCGCCAAGCCGTCCCAGACCTTCTGCCGCCCGCGGTGGAAGAGGTCGAAGCGCGGTGAGCCCTCGACGAGGTCGGTGAGATCCAGCGCTGTCCGAAGCATGTCGAGCGTCTGTGACGTGGTGCGGGTCTTCAGCCGATATCCGGCCTTGATCATGGCCGACTCGTGACGCGGTGCCTCGGACGTCGAACTGCGTGTCAGGGATGCGACAAGTGCGGGCTCCGGACTGTTGTTGAGCGTGGCGGGTCGACCGTTGACCAGGATCGTGTTGTCGGCTCGGGACGCGTGCACGATCACCGGCGCGCGACCGGTGCCGAGTTCGGGGGCGACGATGAGCGCGGCCACCGGCTCCCGCCGCTCCAGCAGGCAGACGACGGAGCAGAACTCGGTGCTCTGCGGCCGGACGAACTCCGCCGTGCCATCGATCGGATCGATGATCCAGATCCGATCGGGTTCCTCGTCGACGGCGGGCCGCCAACTACCACTACCTGATTCCTCGGCAAGCACGCGGGCCGCAGGATCCAGGGCGCGGATCTTGGCGAGGATCATCCGCTCGACTACGAGGTCGGCCTCCGTGAGCAGAGTCTGGTCGGCCTTCTCCCGCACGTCGATTTCCGTGACCCGGGACCGGTAGGCAGCAAGGGTGCTTAGGAGGTCCGTCGCCAGCCCGGACCACAGCTGCTCAAATTTCATCGACACTCCTACCCGCCCCGGTGGGACAAGCCTGCCAACGGAGGCCCCATCCTCCCACCACTTCTCCCGTCTGCGGAAAGGCTCGACCGCGCTCGCCACGGAGGGCTTCGAGAGGACGTCGACACGGTGGTGTGACCGACGAGAACCGGCGCTGGCGCCAACCAGCCCTGACTCCGTCATCACCGCGAAACCGCATTGTCATCCAGTGCTTCTGCCGATTGTGCGCGGAATTGATTATGGTCACCTGATCAATACCAATGGCTGGACGGGAGAACCTTGTTCATGATCGAGCGCTTGATCCGTTCAGGTGTCGTAGCCGTTGCGGCGGCCGGCCTCGCGGTCGCGCTGGTGTTCGCCGGCTCGACCCCGGCGTCTGCCATATTCGGTGGCACCACCAGCGGGGTGCTCCGCGGCCAGGTCAACATCTGGGCCGACTCCGGAGCGAGATACAAGTGCACCGGAACGCTTATCGGTCAGCGTTGGGTGCTCACCGCCAAGCACTGCTTCGACGGCGAAGACCCCGACAGGTTCCAGATCTGGACCGGTGACCGCAGGCCGAAGTACGGCGAGGGGGTCCCGGTCATCGGCTGGGCGCCCAACGACAAGTACGACGTCGCGGTGCTGCATCTGCGGTGGTCCGTGCGCAACGTGAACCTCATCGCGAAGTACAACGCCAACTCGCTCCTGAAGACCGGCATCACCGTCGCGGTGCGGGGCTGGGGTCAGGATCAACCATCCGTGCCCTCGTCGGCGCCAACTCCGTCGCTCCGGGTCTGTTCCCTGTCGGTGGACGGGTCCGCCGTGGACCACATGCGGCTGATTCCCATCGACGGCATTCCGGTGAAGGGAGACTCGGGCGCGGGCGTTTGGGCGGGCGACCGCGTCTATGGGATCTACTACTCGTACGCGCCGGACTATTCCTACGGCTATGCCATCCAGACGTCGGTGGTCGCCGGGTGGATCGAGGGTTTGACGGGCATCCCGGGAGTGGGCTGACCACCCGCGCCTCCCGCGCCCGTTCGGGCGGGAGGCGCGGCGGGGTCACGGCCTCGGTTGGTTGTCACCCGCCCCCGACGAGGTGTCGAGTTCCGGGCTGTCCTGGGATGAGATGGCGGTGGAGACGAGGCTGGCGGCGACCGGCTGCACGGGCGTGACGTCGTCCGGCGTGCGAAGGCGTGGCGGTGCGGGCATCCACGGCTTCAGGTTCTGGATGATCTGCTCGTAGAAGTCGTCGATCGCGTGCAACATCGAATCGATGAAGGCACCCCGCCCGCTGCCCCGCTTGGTTCCCGCCGCCGTGCTCTGCGCAACCCGGAATGCCCGCAGCTCACGGGCGGGATCGGTGACCAGCGTGGTGGGCTCGGCGCGGACCTGCCGCAGGAGATCCGTGGCGCCACCGCCCCGGGCGTGCATGACGAACGCCTCGATCCGTACCGTCTCCGGCGCGTCCTTCAGTTGGCGGATGAGCCAGTTCACCCTCGTGGTCGGTCGGCCGGTGCGGGGAGCGTCCACGTCGACGTGGCAGACGATCTGCCCGGCCCGCAGATCGGCGGTGACGTGAAGGTGGCCGACCGCGCCCGGAATCCGGATGCTGCCGGTCAGCGTGCCCGTGGTGACGAGTTGGTTGACGAGCGACTGGGTGCGTACCGCCGGATCGGCGAGGTCACGGCGGCTCAGCGCGGGCGTGACGTCGGTGCCCAACTGCCGGCCGAGGCGCAGGCAGGCGTAGCGGATCAGGGCGTCGAATCGGCCGGCCACCTCCGCCGCGCCGCCGTCGCCGGCCCGCAGCGTTCCCGCCGACACCCCATCGCGTACGGGGACCCAGGCCGGCCCCATGTCGCTGAACTCCAGCGCACCCGAACGGGGGTGCTCCAGGTATCGGATCAGCTCACCCAGGACCCATGCCTGGTCCGGGTCGGCGACGCCGCGGTACTCCTTCTGGATCACCGCCTGGGTCAGGATCTCCGTCCAGGGCAGGTGGAAGAGCGCGACCTTGCGCAGCTTCCGGCGGTCGATAGTGGTCGGATGCTGGCCCGGAACGGGGGCGATCTCGTTGGAGATCGTGATGAGGGCGTCGAAGCCCTGCTCCCGGGCGATGTCCAGGTACGCCTCCAGTTGCTCCGACTTCAGCGCGTTGCTGCCGGTCTTCACCTCGACCAGCGCGGTCCACTGCCGCTGACCCCGCGTGACGCGGACGAGGCCGTCCGGGAAGAGCTGCTGGTTGCCGAGTTTGAACGGCACCTCGATGAACGTCTGCACCGTGCCGGCCGGTGCGCCGAGGGACTGGGTCAGGATCCGCCCGAACTCCCGGACCGCGCTCATCACCGCCAACAGTGCGGAGGTCGCCCGGCGTTCCTGCTCCTCCGCGCCGTTGATACCGGAGGTGGGGATCAGGCGGGCGGCGAGCCAGGTCTCCTCGGACATGCGATGACTCCTCGTGAAGGCGGTGGTACGAGAAGTTACTCGCGGGCCGGCCCGGAAAGCGGCGTGACCGTTGGCGCGTACGCACGGAAAGAGTTGACCGGTCGGGTGCCGGACGATCCGCCCGGGCCGGCTCGGACTGCCGGATGGAGCGGTCCGTGTCCACGGTTCGGCCCTTACGGGCGCTTCCGTCCGTTAGTTGACTGCGCTTCCCGCGCCGTGAGTGGAACGCCATGGGCGTCAAACGGGCGCTGACACACGCCCATAGCGTTCCACTCAGCCGGGCTGAGCGCGGTGAGTGGAACGGTGTGGGTGTCGAACGGGGCCGGAGAGACCCATGGCGTTCCACTGACCGGCTGGGTGTCAGCGGGTGCGTCTGGTCTGGGCGGTGAAGGTGGTCCAGGCGGCGGGGGTGAAGGTGAGGACCGGCCCTGCCGGGTTCTTGCTGTCGCGTACGGCGACCACGCCGGGCAGGTTGTCGGCGACCTCGACACAGTCGCCGCCGTTGCTGCCGCTGCGTGTGCTCTTGCGCCACTGGGCTCCGGTCAGATCAGCCATGGTGGACCTCCCCGATGATCTTGTTGATCAGTTGCCTCGATTGTCCTTCATCGAGGACGAGCTGACCGAGCCCCGCCCAGATGTTCTCGTAGGCGGCGAACTCTTCCGGACGGTCCAGATATAGCGCGCCGGTCCATGACTCGCTGTAGATCACTGGTGGTTCAGGCGTGGCCCGAGTCCCGGGCGGAAATTCCAGCATGACGAACGTGCCTGCCTCGACGCCCCGATGCAGGCCCGCAGAGAGCGGCAGAACCCTGATGCGGACGTTGGGCCGTTCGCTGACTGTGAGCAGGTGGCGGAGTTGTTCAGCCATCGTCTCCCGGTCGCCGACCACGCGGAGCAGCGCAGCCTCGGAAACCACGACATCCATCTTCGGCGCGGGCGGTAGCCGCCTGGTAAGGAGGGTCTGCCGCTGCAACCTGACCTCTACGAGCCGTTCCCGCTCTTCCTCAGTTACCTCGCTGCGGTGCTGGTATACCGAGAAAGCGTATGCGCGAGTCTGCAACAGGCCCGGGACAAGCGCCTCGTCGTACCGTCGTATCCGGTTGGCGGACTGTTCCAGGCTCACGTACAGCTCGAACCAGTCCGGGATGGCGTCGCCGTAGGCGTGCCACCAACCTTTCGCCTTCGTCTCGCTGGCCAGGGCGGCGAGTGCGCCGGTCAGTTCCGCGTTCGCGTCGTAGAGCTGGCACATCGCCCGCACATCCACCCCACGCGCCGACCCGAGGCCGCTCTCGATCCGCCACACCTTCTGCCGGCTGCACTCCAGCGCCTCGGCCGCCGCGTCGAGCGTCACCCCGGCCTCGGTGCGCAACTGCCGCAGCGCCCGGCCAGGGCCCCGGCAAAGTCGTGACGGTGTCTGACTTGTGGGGCTTGGAGTAGAAGCGCCGCTGTTGGTGGCAGCAAGACGGGCATGACCTGTTCGGAAGATCATCAAGGTTCCTACGCCATGCTGATCCCCGAAGTGAGTCATGCCCGCGCTGCCATCATCGCTGATCTCGTCCTTGTCCCATGCACCGGCTCTGACCGTGCCGGAAACCGCTGGTGGGCTTCCCGAAGCGCTCGCTGGTCTACCTGATCCACGGGCCCGGCGAGGTGTCCGGCACCGGCTGACCGTCGTGGTCACCGCAGCGGTGTGCGCCGTGGTCGCTGGCTACCGCTCGTACGCCGCGATCGCTGAGTGGATCGCCGACGTGCCGGCCGAGACGGCTCTCGCCCTGGGCATGACGGCCGACCGGCGCCCATCGGAGGCGATGATCCGCCGGCTGTTGCAGGCCATGGACCCCCAGCTACTGACCACGGCAATCGGCGTCTGGCTCGCCGACCGCAGCACCGCGACGACCCCACAGGCGATCGCCGTCGACGGCAAGGCCCTGCGCGGCTCCCGCACCCCCAACACCCCGGCCCGGCATGTGATGACCGCCTGCGACCAGAGCACCGGTGTGGTCCTTGCCAGCATCGACGTCGACGGCAAGACCAACGAGATCACCCGCTTCGCGCCGCTGCTCGACCAACTCGCCGACCTCCGCGACACCGTGATCACCGCCGATGCCCTGCACTGCCAACGCGAGCACGTCACCTACCTCGCCGAACGCGGCGCCCACTGGATCCTGACCGTCAAAGGCAACCAACCCCACCTGCACGCCCAGCTCACCGCACTGCCCTGGCGGGCAGTCCCGGACGCCACCCGCGACACCGACCGCGGACACGGCCGCCGCGAGATCCGCAGCTGCAAGATCCTGAGCGTCTCCACCGGCATCGACCTCCCACACGCCGCCCAAGCCATCCAGATCCGCCGCCGCAGACGCCGCCTGGACCAGCCGAAACGCTTCACCACCGAAACCGTCTACGCCATCACCGACCTCCGCGTCCACCAGGCGAAACCAACACAACTGGCAGCGTGGACCCGCGGGCACTGGTCAATCGAGAACAAGGTCCACTGGATCCGCGACGTCACCTACGACGAAGACCGCTCCCAGATCCGCACCGGCACCGGACCCGAAGTCATGGCCGCCCTCCGCAACGCCGCCATCGGCGCCCTACGCCTGACCGGCGTCACCAACATCGCCGCCGCCAACCGACACCACGCCCGCGACAGCACCCGACCACTGGCACTACTCGGCATCACCTGACGACTTTGCCGGAGCCCTGGCGCCCGGCCGAGCTGTCGTCGCGGCACCGTGGAACCCATGTCCTCGGCCAACGCCCGCGCCTCCGTCCCATTTTGCAACACCCGGAATACCCGCTCCGGAATGCATATCCGTTATGCAGAAATAAGTCAAGAATCGGGGCCGCAGAGCGTTGCGCCAATGCCAATAACGCCAGAGGATGACCAGCGCGAAAGCTCTGTCCTAGCGAAAATCGGAAATGGGAGTGGTGTTCTCGTGTACCTATTCTGGGAATCCCATGGGTGAGCGTTTCGTGGCGCACCTGCCCTTCACCGCTGCCGACCTGTCCGCCGCCCGGCACTTCGCCGGCACGCTGGCCCGCTCGGTGAGCTTCCTGTCCGAGGTGGACGCCGGTGAGGTCACCGTCAGCTTCGAGGACGCGCAGGGCGTACGCCATCGGGTCTTCTGCGACCTGCCGCTGCCCGACCGCCGGCGGTGCGCCCGTCGGGTCGACCACGACGGGCCCTGCGCGCCGAGGCCGCCGCGGTGAGCGACGTGGTCGTCTGCCCGGCGTGCGGAGGCGTGGGCTGCCCGCGCTGCCGCCGGCGGGGTCGCCGCCGCGCACAGCTCCTGCTCACCGTCGCCAACCGGGATACCGGCGCGGTCGCCTCCCACCTGGTGACGCCCGCCGACCTCGACCCCCGCGCGAATGCGGCCGGCGACGCGGTGGTCGACCTGACTCCTCGGGTACGCGATCTCGCGTCCGCCGTCGCCGTCGTGCTCGATCCCGAGCCGCTGCGGGTACGCCTGCCGGCGGCCTGGCGGCCCGAACTGCCTGCCACGGACCGGTACGCCCTGGCGGCGGTGGCCCTCGCCGACGCGGCCCGCCGGCCGTGGCGGCTCTGGGTGGGTGGGTCCACCGCCCCGTGCCCGGTGGACCCCGGAGTCCGGCTCGCCCAGCTCTGCCACCTGGCCGACCTGCTCCTGCTCGACCTCGTGGTGACCGTCCGCCGGCAGGGCGACCGTCACGTGTGGACGGTCCGCTACGAGGCACCTGGCTCACCCGTCCGCACCGGGCCGGTGGAGGGCAGCGCCGACCTGACGGCCGCGCTGCTCCGCACCGACGCGCGGGCGGCCCTGGCCGGCCTCACCGATCGAGGGCTCACCGCGCCGGCCGGGCTGCTCGAACCCGGGCCCCGACGCTCCGGCTCGGCGGTGACACCGGCGATCCCGGCGTCACCCGGGCCGGTCGGCGAGGTCGCGCGCCGCGTCGTCGCCGAGCTGACCGATGGGCGGCCCGGCGCCCAGGCGGTGTGGCGGGACGGTGGTTGGTGGCACAGCGGCCTGCGGTACGCCGGCCCACCCGGCCGATCGACGGCGCGCGACCGGACGCCTCTGCGCCGGGTCACCGAGCCGCCCGACCCGTCCCGCCTCGGCCGGTCGGGAGTCGGGGCGTCGGGCGTCCCGTCCCCGCTCGGCGGGTCGGCCCGCGGTCGGAGCCGCCCGGCGGTGCTCGTCACCGTCACCGACTTGCGGCACCGGGTGGTGCACCTGACCTGGCGAAGTGGCGCCCTGGAGGTCGCCCGCCCGGTGGCCACCACGCCGGACGGCCGGCCGGTGGTGCGGCTACCCGAGCGCTACCGGCTCGGGGAGTGGGCGCGTGTCTTCGGCGTACGTCCGGAGGACCTGGCGGAGGCGGACGGCGGTCACATGATCGACCGCGACCTGCGCGACGGATACGTTAGCCTGCCGTGGGTCGGGGCCGACCCGGTGGGTGAGTACGTGCGCCGGATCGGGGTCGGCCGGCTCGTCGTCACGGCCGCCCGTCCGGAGGTGCCGCCCCTGGTTGACGTTATCCGGCTTGTGCGTGGCCTGGACCTGGCGTTGCACGTCGGGGTGCTCGACCTGCGGCAGCACGCCGGGGACCCGCTGCGCCCGGACGGCCGGTGGTGGTCGGTGGAGGTGCGACCACGTGACGCCCCGGTGCACCCGGACGACCTGCCCACCCGGCCCAGCCTTGCCTCGGCGCTCGACGACTGCCTCACCCACCTGGCCGACGACCTGGGCGAGATGGTGCCGCCCGACCCGGACGAGTCGCTGCCGGTGCCCGGCTGGCCGGCGTGCGAGCCGGCCGCCGACCCGGTGTCCGCGTTGCTCCGGCTCGCCGCCCAGCACGCCGGCCGGGCGGTGACCCTGCGCCTCACCCGCGCCGGCCACACCGTGCACCGCCACGACGGTGGTAAGGAGGGGGCCCCGCTTAACGCATTCGGTATAGGCGGGGGCCCCTATTAACTCAGTTGGGCAGGGCGCAACTCAGTTGGGCAGGGCGGCCAGGCCGGCCAGCAACTCCCACCGCTCGGCGTCGGTGAGTACCGCGTACGCCGGCTCGTCGCGGCGGTCGGTGTCGGCCTCGACCGCCGCGCGCACCGGCCCGTCGGGCAGCGCGCGGATCTCGTCGGCGGTCAGGTCGGCGGCCCGCCACGCGGCCCGGTGCGCGTCGGCACGATGGTGCCGCAGCGAGCCCAGCCGCGTCACCAGCAGCAGCGCGGGGGAGGCGCCCGCCGGCTCGTACGGCGGGGACATGGCCCGGAACGCCGGCCCGCCGGTGGCCTGACCGTGCGCCAGCACCCGGCCGACCAGGTCCGCGAGCCGCGGCACGATGGTCAGGCCGGGCAGTACGCCGGGCAGCAGCGCCCCCCACAGCTCCTCGGCGGCCTCGCCGGTGGCCCGCTGCGCGAACAGCGTCAACTCCCGGCCCAGCTCGGTCAGGTGCCAGGCGCCCTCGTCGTCGCGGACGAAGATGCCCTGCTTCAGCTCTTTTTCCATGCTGCCGGAGGTGTAGACCAGGCCGTCGGCGAGCGCCTCGGCCGGCATCGGCCGGGCCAGTACCCCGGAGAAGAAGCTGTTCTCAGCGCCGAGGTCGCAGCCGCGCTCGGCGTAGAACGCCTCCATCCGGGGGCGGGCCGCCCACCGGGCGCCCACGTAGACCCGGTCGATCGCCGGTCGGATCAGTCGTGCGTAACTCACCGTCGTCTCCACGTCGCCGGACCCTACCGGCGGCGGGTGTTAAGCGGGGCCCCCGCCTATACCGCAGGCGTTAAGCGGGGGCCCCTCCTTACACCTACTCCGGGACGCGGCGGTAGGCGCCGTCGCTGGCTGAGGTGGCCATCGAGGCGTACGCGCGCAGCGCGGCCGACACCGGGCGCTGCCGGTCCGTGGGGGTGTAGGGGCGGTCGCGCTTCTCCTCGGCGACCCGGCGCGCCTCCAACTCGTCGGCGGGCACGTTCAGCTCGATGGAGCGGGCCGGGATGTCGATGACGATCTCGTCGCCGTCGCACACGAGGGCGATCAGCCCGCCGGAGGCGGCCTCGGGGGAGGCGTGTCCGATGGACAGGCCGGAGGTGCCGCCGGAGAACCGGCCGTCGGTGAGCAGTGCGCAGGACCGCCCCAACCCGCGACCCTTGAGGAACGAGGTGGGGTAGAGCATCTCCTGCATGCCGGGGCCGCCCTTGGGGCCCTCGTAACGGATCACCACGACGTCCCCGGCGACGATCTCCTTGGCCAGGATGGCGGTCACCGCGTCGTCCTGCGACTCGAAGACCTTCGCCGGCCCGCGGAAGGTCAGGCATTCCTCGGGCACGCCGGCGGTCTTCACCACGCAGCCGTCCGGCGCCAGGTTGCCGTGCAGGATGGCCAGCCCGCCGTCGGCGCTGTAGGCGTGTTCGCGGTCCCGGATGCAGCCGCCGGCGGCGTCGGTATCAAGCGACGACCAGCGGTTGGTGGTGGAGAACGGCTCGGTGGTGCGCACCCCGCCGGGCGCGGCGTGGAACAGCTCGACCGCCTCGGGGGTGGCCGAGCCGCCCCGGACGTCCCAGTCGGCAAGCCACTGCTGGAGGTTGGGGGAGTGCACGGCGCGCACGTCGCGGTGGAGCAGGCCGGCGCGGTCCATCTCGCCGAGGATGGCCGGGATGCCGCCGGCCCGGTGCACGTCCTCCATGTGGTAGTCGGGCGAGTTGGGGGCGACCTTGGCCAGGCACGGCACCCGCCGGGAGATGGCGTCGATGTCGGCCACGTCGAAGTCCAGCTCCGCCTCGCGGGCGGCGGCGAGCAGGTGCAGCACGGTGTTCGTCGAGCCGCCCATGGCGACGTCGAGCGCGACCGCGTTCTCGAACGCCGGTCGCCCGGCGATCGAGCGGGGCAGCACGGAGGCGTCGTCCTGGTCGTACCAGCGCTTGGCGATCTCGACGGCGGTGCGGCCGGCCTCGACGAAGAGCGACCGGCGCGCGGCGTGGGTGGCGAGCGTCGACCCGTTGCCGGGCAGCGCCAGGCCGATCGCCTCGGTCAGGCAGTTCATCGAGTTGGCGGTGAACATGCCGGAGCAGGAGCCGCAGGTCGGGCAGGCCGAGCGTTCGATCTCGCCGAGCTGGTCGTCGGTGACCGCCTCGTTGGAGGAGGCGATCATGGCGTCGATCAGGTCGATCTTGGAGTGGACGACGCCCTCGACGGCCACCGTCTTGCCGGCCTCCATCGGGCCGCCGGAGACGAAGACGGTCGGGATGTTCAGCCGCAGCGCGGCGAGCAGCATCCCCGGGGTGATCTTGTCGCAGTTGGAGATGCAGACCAGGGCGTCCGCGCAGTGCGCGTTGACCATGTATTCCACCGCGTCGGCGATCAGCTCCCGGCTGGGCAGCGAGTAGAGCATGCCGCCGTGGCCCATGGCGATGCCGTCGTCGACGGCGATCGTGTTGAACTCCCGACCCACGCCGCCGGCGTCGGCCACCGCGTCGGCGACCAGGCCGCCGAGGTCCTTGAGATGGACATGACCGGGTACGAACTGGGTGAAACTGTTCGCGATGGCGACGATCGGCTTGCCGAAGTCGTCGTCGGTCATCCCGGTGGCCCGCCAGAGGGCCCGGGCGCCGGCCATCGTCCGACCATGGGTGGATGTCCTCGACCGCAGCTCAGGCATG
The DNA here is from genome assembly GCF_027497235.1 of Micromonospora sp. WMMD1128. NCBI lineage: Bacteria > Bacillati > Actinomycetota > Actinomycetes > Micromonosporales > Micromonosporaceae > Micromonospora > Micromonospora sp. WMMD1128. The sequence continues at coordinate 4,975,116 of NZ_CP114902.1, read as the reverse complement.
GGTACCAGTCTGACACCGCCGGGCCGCCCGTTCCCACCCGCGCGTCCCGTGTCCCAACAGTTGCACACCCGGTGCCCCACGGGAGGCGCGAATCCGGCACAGTTGCACGTGTGCAGTCGTCCCCGGGGATGGTCACCGTCGCGTCGTTGAGCGCTCTCGCCGCGGCCGGCGCCGTCGCGATGCTCGCCGTGTCGGCCCGACGCCGCGGCTGCCCCCGCCGGCAGGCCCACCTGCTGCTCGCCGTCGCCGGTGCGGCCGCCCTGCTCGGCCTGCTCCTCGGCCTCGGCGGCCTGCTCGCCGCCGGCGACCACTGGGCGCACCGGCAGGGGCAGCGTACGGGCTGGGCGACGCTTGTGTCGGTCTCGACCACGCTGGCCGGGCTCGGCCTCGGGGCCGCCCTGCTCCGGCTGCCCGGCGCGGCGGCGACCCGGGCCGCCACCGCCCGACTGCTGCTCGACGGCGTGATCATGGCCACCGCGCTCTGGTTCGTCGGTTGGGTGGCCGTCAGCGCGCCGACCCGACTGCTCGGCGCGGCGGCGCCGGTCGCCTGCCTGCCCATCCTGCTGGCCACCGTCAGCGCGGCGCTCACCGTCGGGCTGACGGTGATCCTGGTGCTCCGGGCGGCCCCGCCGCGCGGCTGGCTGGCCCTGCTCGGCGCGGGGGCGATCGCGGTGACCCTCGGCGGACTGGGCGTGTCGGCCGGGCTCTGCCAGGGCGGCCCGGGCATGCTGGCGGCCGGCGCCGCGGTGGCCGCCGCCGGTCTGCTGGCGGTCGCCGTCGCCGGGCGCCACGCCGATGCGACGCGGTTCGACGTCGACCTGATCCGTCGCGACGGCGAGTACGCCTTCGTGCCGATGTTCGCCATGGCCGCCTCCGCGATGTACCACCTCACCCAGGGCGGCCGGTTCGACGGGTTCGGCATCGTGGCGGGCAGCGCCGAGGGGTTCGCGCTCGTGGCCCGGCAGTATCTGGCCCTCAACGACGTCCGCGGCTACGCCGTCCGGCTGGCCGAGCGGGAGGCGCACTTCCGTGAGCTGGCGCACACCGACCCGCTCACCGGCCTGGCCAACCGGCGCGGGCTGCTGCGTGCCCTGCACCGGTGCGCCGAGACCGGCGTGCCGTGCGTGCTGCTCGGGCTCGACCTGGACGGCTTCAAGAACGTCAACGACATGCGCGGGCACGACGTGGGTGACGCGGTGCTGGCCGAGGTGGGCCGGCGGCTGCGCGGCAACCTGCGCCCGGGTGACCTGGCCGCCCGGCTCGGCGGCGACGAGTTCGCGGTGCTGATGCACGGCTCGGCCGAGCCGGGGCCGGTGGCCGAGCGGCTGCTCGGGGTGCTCGGCCGACCGTACGAGCAGGCGGACGGGCCGGTCTTCCTCTCGGTCAGCATCGGGGTGGCCGGCAGCCCCGGTGACCACGACGTCGAGCTGCTGCTGCGCAACGCGGACCTGGCACTGCGCTACGCGAAGCAGCGCGGCAAGAACCGGATCGAGCGGTACGACGCGACGTACGACCAGTTGCTCAGCCGGCGCACCCGGTTGGAGCACGAGCTGCGTGGCGCGATCGAGCGGAACGAGCTGCGGCTGGTCTTCCAGCCGGTGGCCTCGCTGCCCTCGGTCCGGCCGGTCGGTGCCGAGGCGCTGCTCCGCTGGCACCACCCGGAGCTGGGCAACGTTCGGCCGGACGAGTTCATCCCGCTCGCCGAGGAGTGCGGGATGATCGCCAAGCTCGGCGCCTGGGTGTTGCACCAGGCCTGCTATCAGCTCTCCCGCTGGCTGGCCGACGGGCACGACGTGTGGGTGTCGGTGAACGTCTCGCCGCGCGAGCTGCACGCCCCGGAATACGTGGTCCAGGTCGCCGACGCGCTGCGCGTGCATCACGTACCGCCGCAGCGGCTGGTGCTGGAGGTCACCGAGCACGCGGTCGCCACCGACTTGGACGAGCTGATCCGGCGGCTCACCGCGTTGCGGCTGACCGGCGTACGGATCGCGCTCGACGACTTCGGCGCCGGCTACTCCTCGCTCGGGCAGCTGCGGCGGCTGCCGATCGACATCCTGAAGATCGACCACAGCCTGGTCGCCGAGCACGAGCCGGTCCGGCCGGTCGGTCGCGAGGGGCCGGCCTTCGCCCCGATGGTCGACATCGTCATGCGCCTCGGTCACCAGCTCGGCCTGGAGGTGATCGCCGAGGGGGTGACGAACCCGGCGGAGCTGGCCGCGGTGGTGGCCGCCGGCTGCCGGTTCGGTCAGGGCGCGCTCTTCGGCTGGGGGGTGCCGGCCGAGCACCTGGAGGCGATGCTGGAGGCGGCCACCGCGCCCGGCAACCGGCCCGCCGCGGTCCGGCCGCCGCCGTCGCCCCCACCGGTGCGCGCCCCGTCGCCGCTGCTGCCCAGGCTGCGGAACAATCCGCCCGCTCCGCGCCCGCAGATGGAGGCGTCGCCGCAGGTGGCGCCGGGTGCGGAGGGGGCGCCGGCGGCTGAGGCACCCACCTCGGCAAACCAGAATGTGGGATCAGTTGACTCATCGCGTGAGATGCGTCAGGCTTAGCCACATGTCGTCGAACCGGTCGCTGCGAGTACTTACCTGAGCGCACTCTCCCACTGAGAGTGCGCTGGCCCCGTGCATCTGCACGTGGGCTTTTTTGTTGCCGTCGGACCATCGCCGGGACGCCCGCGTCCCATCCTGACAACCGCGTCACCCACTCACAGCCGAAGGCCTGAACCGCCATGACGAGACCCACGCCAGAGACCCTCGCCCACTCCGCCCGACGAGCCCGCCCGGGCGCCGGCGCGGCCGGCGACCCCGAACACGCTCCCGCCCCCCGCCCGGGCGCCGCCCCGGCCGGAAACCGGGCCGTCCCGGCCGGCGCGGACACCGCCGCCGCGCCCGTCCGGCAGCCCGCCACCGCGCAGGTCTCCGGCGCCGGCTCGCTCGTGCGGTCGCTGGAGGCGCTCGGCGTCGACGTGGTCTTCGGCATCCCCGGTGGCGCGATCCTGCCGGCGTACGACCCGCTCTACGACTCCACGGTGCGGCACATCCTGGTCCGCCACGAGCAGGGCGCGGGGCACGCGGCCACCGGCTACGCGCAGGCCACCGGCCGGGTCGGCGTGTGCATCGCCACCTCCGGCCCGGGCGCGACGAACCTGGTCACCCCGATCGCCGACGCCTACATGGACTCGGTGCCGATGGTGGCGATCACCGGTCAGGTGGCCCGGCCGTCGATCGGCACGGACGCCTTCCAGGAGGCCGACATCCAGGGCATCACGCTGCCGATCACCAAGCACAACTTCCTGGTGCAGACCGCCGACGAGGTCCCCCGGGTGCTGGCCGAGGCGTTCCACCTGGCCTCGACCGGCCGGCCCGGCCCGGTGCTCGTCGACATCCCCAAGGACGTCCTCCAGGCGGAGGCCACCTTCTCCTGGCCGCCCACGCTCGACCTGCCCGGTTACCGGCCCACCCTGCACCCGCACGGCAAGCAGATCCGGGAGGCGGCCCGGCTGATGGCCGCGGCCCGTCGCCCGGTGCTGTACGTCGGCGGCGGCGTGCTCAAGGCCGGGGCCACCGAGGGGCTGCGCCGGCTGGCCGAGCTGACCGGGATCCCGGTGGTGACCACGCTGATGGCGCTCGGCGCGTTCCCCGACTCGCACCGCCAGCACCTGGGCATGCCCGGCATGCACGGCACCGTCGCCGCGGTCTACGGCCTCCAGAAGGCCGACCTGATCGTGGCGCTCGGCGCCCGCTTCGACGACCGGGTGACCGGCAAGCTGGACTCGTTCGCGCCGGACGCGACAGTGGTGCACGCCGACATCGATCCGGCCGAGATCGGCAAGAACCGGCACGCCGACGTGCCGATCGTGGGCGACGCGCGGCACGTGATCGACGAGTTGATCGCGGCGGTCGTCGCCGAGCGGGCCGCCCACCCCGCGGTCGACCTGGCCGACTGGTGGACCCAACTCGACGACCTGCGCGAGCGTTACCCGCTCGGCTTCGAGGAGCCGGCCGACGGCACGCTCTCCCCGCAGTACGTGATCAAGCGGCTGGGCGAGATCGCCGGCCCGGACGCGGTCTACGTCGCCGGCGTCGGGCAGCACCAGATGTGGGCCAGCCAGTTCATCTCGTACGAGAAGCCGAACACCTGGCTCAACTCCGGTGGCCTGGGCACGATGGGCTACGCCGTGCCGGCGGCGATGGGCGCCAAGGTGGGCCGGCCGGACACCACGGTGTGGGCGGTCGACGGTGACGGCTGCTTCCAGATGACCAACCAGGAGTTGGCCACCTGCGCGCTGGAGGGCATCCCGATCAAGGTCGCCGTGATCAACAACGGCAACCTGGGCATGGTCCGGCAGTGGCAGACCCTGTTCTACGGGGAGCGCTACTCCAACACCGAGCTGGGCACGCACAAGCACCGCATCCCCGATTTCGTCAAGCTCGCCGAGGCGCTCGGCTGCGTGGGGCTGCGCTGCGAGAACGCCGCCGACGTGGACAAGACCATCGAGGCGGCCATGGCGATCAACGACGCGCCCGTGGTCATCGACTTCGTGGTCGGCAAGGACGCGATGGTGTGGCCGATGGTGGCCGCCGGCACCAGCAACGACGAGATCATGTTCGCCCGGGGTGTCCGCCCGGCCTTCGACGAGGACGATATCTAATGACCTTGCACACGCTCTCCGTGCTGGTGGAGAACAAGCCGGGTGTCCTGGCCCGGGTCTCCGGGTTGTTCTCCCGGCGCGGGTTCAACATCGACAGCCTCGCCGTGGGCGAGACCGAGCACCCCGACGTCTCCCGGATCACCATCGTGGTCAACGCCGAGTCCTCGCCGCTGGAGCAGGTGACCAAGCAGCTCAACAAGCTGGTCAACGTGCTCAAGATCGTGGAGCTGGACCCGCAGGTGTCGGTGGCCCGGGAGCTGCTGCTGGTCAAGGTCCGCGCGGACCGCAGCGCCCGCGCCCAGGTGCTGGAGACGGTGAGCCTGTTCCGCGCCCGGGTGGTCGACGTCGCGCCGGACACACTCACCGTCGAGGCCACCGGCACACCGGACAAGCTCGACGCGCTGCTGCGTGACCTGGAGCCGTTCGGCATCAAGGAGATGGTCCAGTCGGGCACGGTGGCCATCGGGCGTGGCTCCCGCGCCATCACCGCCGGCCCGGCGCTGCGCGCCGCCTGATCCGTACCCACCAGTTTTTCGACGGGCCGACGGGCACCGCCGTAGGAAAGGGAAGTCAATGAGCGTTGAGGTTTACTACGACGACGACGCCGACCTGGGCCTGATCCAGGGCCGCAAGGTCGCCGTGATCGGGTACGGCAGCCAGGGCCACGCGCACGCGCTGTCGCTCCGCGACTCCGGCGTCGACGTGGTGATCGGCCTGCCCGCCGGCTCGAAGAGCCGGCCGAAGGCGGAGGAGCAGGGCCTGCGGGTGCTCACCCCGGCCGAGGCGGCGGCCGAGGCCGACGTGATCATGATTCTGGCGCCGGACACCGCCCAGCGTGGCCTCTACACCGAGGCCATCGCGCCGAACCTGGCGCCCGGCAAGGCGATCTTCTTCGGCCACGGCTTCAACATCCGGTACGGCCTGATCAAGCCGCCGGCCGAGGTGGACGTGGCGATGGTCGCCCCGAAGGGCCCGGGTCACCTGGTCCGCCGCCAGTACGTCGACGGCAAGGGCGTGCCCTGCCTGGTCGCCGTCGAGCAGGACGCCAGCGGCAACGCGTTCGGCCTGGCCCTGGCGTACGCCAAGGCGATCGGCGGCACCCGGGCCGGCGCGATCCGCACCACGTTCACCGAGGAGACCGAGACCGACCTCTTCGGCGAGCAGGCGGTGCTCTGCGGCGGCGCGGCGGCGCTCGTGCAGACCGGCTTCGAGGTGCTCACCGAGGCCGGCTACGCGCCCGAGGTGGCCTACTTCGAGTGCCTGCACGAGCTGAAGCTCATCGTCGACCTCATGTACGAGGGCGGCATCGCCCGGATGCGCTACAGCATCTCCGACACCGCCGAGTACGGCGACCTGTCCCGTGGCCCCCGCGTCGTCGACGCCCGGGTCAAGGAGGAGATGCGCAAGATCCTCGGCGAGATCCAGTCCGGCGAGTTCGCCCGCGAGTGGGTGGCCGAGGACGAGGCCGGCCGGCCCAACTTCGCCAAGTGGCGGGCCGAGGGCGCGGCGCACCCGATCGAGGAGACCGGGCAGAAGCTGCGCGCCATGATGAGCTGGGTGGACCGTCCGCTCACCGAGACCGCCTGACCCGACACCCACCGCGCGGCCCGCGACCCGACGCTCTCCCCGGCGTCGGGCCGCGGGCCGCCGCGTGCGCACGTTAACGGCGGATGTCGGGCGTGCGACGGGGCTGTGTGAGGGCACTCACCCCACGGTCCGGGACCCGGAGGGCGGGCCGCGCCCTACCATCCTTGGTGTGGTGCCCTCGCGCGGCACCCGACGGCCATGGCACGGATCGGCGCAGGGCGCAGCGCGGCGTCCCGACGCCCCGGGCCAACCGACTCCGAGCGTCTACGAGGACCGATGAATCCTGTCGTACTGATCGCCGAAGAACTCGCCCCCGCCGCCATCGAGGTGCTCGCGCACGACTTCGACGTGCGCCACGTGGACGGCACCGACCGCCCGGCCCTGCTCTCCGCCCTCGCCGAGGCGGACGCGGTGATCGTACGCAGCGCCACCCAGATCGACGCCGAGGCGGTCGCCGCGGCGCCTCGGCTGAAGGTGGTGGCCCGGGCCGGCGTCGGCCTGGACAACGTCGAGGTGCCCGCCGCCACCGCCCGGGGCGTCATGGTGGTGAACGCGCCCACCTCCAACATCGTCTCCGCCGCCGAGCAGGCCGTCGCGCTGCTGCTCGCGGTGGCCCGCAACACCGCGAGCGCCAGCGCCGCGCTGAAGGCCGGCGAGTGGAAGCGGTCGAAGTACACCGGCGTGGAGCTTCAGGGCAAGACCGTCGGCGTGGTCGGCCTGGGCCGCATCGGCGTGCTGTTCGCGTCCCGCATCGCCGCGTTCGGCACCCGGCTGATCGCGTACGACCCGTACATCCAGCCGGCCCGGGCCGCGCAGCTCGGGGTGCGCCTGGTCGGTCTGGAGGAGCTGCTGCGGGAGAGCGACTTCATCTCGATCCACCTGCCGAAGACGCCGGAGACGGTGGGCCTGATCGGCGAGAAGGAGCTGGCGATCGTCAAGCCGGGCGTCCGGATCGTCAACGCCGCCCGGGGTGGGCTGGTCGACGAGCAGGCGCTCGCGGACGCGATCGCCGAGGGCCGGGTCGCCGGCGCCGGCATCGACGTGTACGCCAAGGAGCCCTGCACCTCCTCGCCGCTGTTCGGGTTCGACAACGTGGTGGCCACCCCGCACCTGGGCGCCTCCACGAACGAGGCGCAGGACAAGGCCGGCCTGGCGGTGGCGAAGAGCGTCAAGCTCGCGTTGCAGGGCGAGTTCGTGCCGGACGCGGTGAACGTGCAGGCCGGTGGCGTCGTCGCCGAGGACGTCCGGCCGCTGCTGCCGCTTGCGGAGAAGCTGGGCCGGGCCTTCACCGCCCTGGCCGGCGGGGTGGCCGCGAGCGTCACCGTCGAGGTGCGCGGCGAGATCGCCACCCACGACGTGTCGGTGCTCAAGCTCGCCGCCACCAAGGGATTGTTCAGCTCCGTGGTGGAGGAGCAGGTCACCTACGTCAACGCGCCGCACCTGGCTGCCGAGCGGGGCGTCGAGGTCACGCTCGCCACGCCGGCCGAGACCGCCGACCACCCGAACCTGGTGACCGTGCGCGGCGCGCTGCCGGACGGCCGTACCGTCGGGGTTTCCGGCACGGTGACCCACTCCGGCGCCCGCGACGTGCTGAAGCTGACCGAGGTGGACGGTTTCGACGTGGAGATCGGCGCGGAGGGCATCCTGGTCTTCCTGCGTTACGTCGACCGGCCCGGTGTGGTCGGCACGGTCGGCACGCTGCTCGGCGAGGCCGGCGTCAACATCGCCGCGATGCAGGTGGCCCGGCGGGAGGCCGGCGGTGAGACGCTGATGACGCTGACCGTCGACCAGGCGCTCGGCGCGGACCTGCTCACCTCCGCGGCCGACTCGATCGGCGCGGTCGCGGCCAGCGCGGCGGACCTGCGCGACGAGTAGTCCGAACAGGACTGATCGGGGCCCGGCCGGTGCGGCCGGGCCCTTCGTCCCTTCCGGAGGGTCAGGAACGGACGCGGGCCGGTGGCGGGTAGACCGAGCCGTCCTGTGCGTCGAAGAGCATCAGGTCGTGCTCGCCGGCCAGCCGCTCGATGTCCAGCAGGACCTGGTCCGGGCACGTCGGGTGCAGGTTCATCTCGACGTGGTCGGCCGTCGCGTGCAGCGGCGCCACCTCCCACGGGGTGTCCGGGCGGGCCGGACGGTCGGGGTAGCGCGCCGTGATGGCCCGGTAGAAGCCGACCACCCGCGGGTCGGGGTGCTGCTCGCTGTGCCACCCGTCGCGGCACTGCCGCACCGCCGCCCGTACCTGTTCCGGTGTCGCCCCGTCCGGCAGGGCCCACACGCTCAGATCGAAACTCACGGCGGACAGCGTGCCATCCCGGGCCGCGCACGTCACTTCTGCCCCGCCCCGGGGATTCACCTGCTGATTGTCGACACGACACCGGGGGTCCGGTGTGGAGACTCTTGCGTCGAGTTGCGTCGATTCGCTACCGTACCGGTGCGGTGCATGGCTGAGTCGTTTTTCCGGCCCGTCTTCGGGTGGCGCGGTCGGGCGTGCGGCCGGTCGGCCCGCACCCCTCGATTGCGCGAGCCACGCGCATTCGTCGCTGACCGGCCCCCACGGTCGTTGCCGAGACCGCGGGGGCCGATCGCGGCCGACGTCCCGGATGCGAGCGCGGGGCGTTCGGCGACGGGTCAGCGGCGGTGGTGCGCGAAGAGCGCCCGGTAGTCCGAACCGTCGCGGAACCAGGCCAGCCCGGCCGGGCCGGCGGCGTAGAGGGCGGTGGCGTAGGCGTCGGCGACCGCCAGGTCGGGGCCGACCACGGTGGCGGCCACCAGCCGGTCGGTCGGTTCGCCGGTGTGCGGGTCGACGACGTGCCCGCGCCGACCGGTGACGCCGGAGGTGCCGACCGCGCCGGCGGTCATCTCCAGCACCAGCGGCGCCCGGCGCGCGTCGGTCGGGTGGTGCACCGCGACCCGCCACGGGCCGCCGTGTGCGGCGTGGCCGCGTACGGTCAGGTCGGCGCCGGTGAGCACGGCGTAGTCGTGGATGCCGGCGGCGCGCAACCGGGCCGCGGCCCGCTCCACCGCCCAGCCGCCGAGCAGGCCGCCGGGGTCGAAGCCGCCCGGCACCGCCCAGGCGTCGAACCACCCGTCGGTGGCCGCCCGCATCGCGGCGCAGCGGTCTACCAGGTCGGCCAGCGGCGGGTACGAGTCGGGGCTGATCTCGTCGCGGCGCAGCCGGGACACCAGACTGTCCGGCTGGTTGGGGCCGTAGGTGAGGTCGATGGCGCGCAGTTCGGCCACGGCGTCCCGGAGCGCCTCGCCGACGCCCCGGTGGCCGAACCAGTCGGGCGCGTTGAGCAGCAACGTGTATTCCGCGGTGGAGGTGCTGACGGTGTGGCGGACGCTGATCCGGTCGTAGGGGGCGGCGCCGTCGCGCTCCACCCGGTGGCTGCGGGCGCCGAGGCGTAGGTCGGGCCGGGGCTGGCGGAACGCGGACTGGTCGACCCAGCGGGCCCGGGGTTGCTCGTCCGCCCAGTGTGCCCGCCGCTGGTCGATCCGCATGACACCCGCCCCCTCGCTGGCCGCCGCCACGTCGCGGCGATGCCGGTCCCGGGCGCCCGTCGACCCGGTGACCTGACCCTAAGCAGTGGAGATGACCGCGTCATGAATGCCGGCTGGGAGCATGCTGTGCATCGCATGTCCCGGATGTTGGACGATTCGTACCGGGAGGCGGGACAGCGACGTACCGTTGCGCAGAACGACGAGGTGAGGAGCGCCAGGTGGCACGCATCGCGGTGGTGGCCGGTGACGGCATCGGTCCCGAGGTGGTCGGGCAGGCCCGCAAGGTCCTCGACGCGGTGCTCCCCGGCATCGAGGCCACCGAGTACGACCTGGGCGCGGCGCGCTGGCACCGCACCGGCGAGGTGCTGCCGGACACCGTCCTCGACGAGCTGGCCGGCCACGACGCCATCCTGCTCGGCGCGGTCGGCGACCCGACCGTGCCGCCGGGCGTGCTGGAGCGCGGTCTGCTGCTCAAGCTCCGCTTCGCCTTCGACCAGTACGTCAACCTCCGCCCGTCCCGGCTCTGGCCCGGCGTGACCGGCCCGCTGGCCGCCGTCAAGCCCGGCGAGGTCGACCTCGTGGTGGTCCGCGAGGGCACCGAGGGGCTGTACGCGGGCGCCGGCGGCAGCCTGCACCGGGACACCCCGGCGGAGGTGGCCACCGAGGAGAGCCTGAACACCCGGCACGGCGTCGAGCGGGTGATCCGGGACGCGTTCGCGCGCGCCGGCCGCCGGGAGCGGCGCAAGGTGACGCTCGTGCACAAGACCAACGTGCTCACCCACGCCGGCTCGCTGTGGTCCCGCGCGTTCGCCGCGGTGGCCGCCGAGCACCCGGACGTGACCACCGAATACCAGCACGTCGACGCCGCGGCGATGTTCCTGGTCACCAACCCGTCCCGCTACGACGTGGTGGTGACCGACAACCTCTTCGGTGACATCCTCACCGACATCGCGGCGGCGGTGACCGGCGGCATCGGGCTGGCCGCCAGCGGCTGCATCAACCCGGAGGGGCGTTACCCGTCGATGTTCGAGCCGGTGCACGGCTCCGCGCCGGACATCGCCGGCAAGGGCGTCGCCGACCCGGTGGCCGCCGTGCTCTCCGCCGCGCTGCTGCTCGACCAGCTCGGGCACGCCGACGCCGCCGCGCGGGTCACCGCGGCGGTCGCCGCCGAGCTTGCCGGGCGCACTCCCGGGGCGCCACTGCGCACCGAGGAGGTCGGCGACCGGCTCGCCGGTCACGCCGTAGCCTGACCGGGCCGATCCTCCTGGCGGCCCGGATCCGGGCCGCCAGACCCGTCTCCGGGGCCAGCTCCTTCCAATTGGCATCGTCGATGTGCGGGGGCGGAGCTATCCGCTGAACGACCGTTCGGGGTAAGTTTCTGGCACCAGTGACGTCGGCGTGCGATCCCGCGCGCCGTGGGACCCGCAGGGAGGTCAGCGCGATGAGCGGTGGTGACAAGCTCGATTTCGAGATCCGTCCGAATTCCGCTTCGGTATCCGCCGCCGACCGGGCCGCCCTGCTGGCGAACCCCGGTTTCGGCCGGGTGTTCACCGACCACATGGTCACCGCCCGCTACGCCGAGGGCAAGGGCTGGTACGACGCCCGGGTCGAGGCGCGCGCGCCGATCCCGATGGACCCGGCCGCCGCGGTGCTGCACTATGCGCAGGAGATCTTCGAGGGCCTGAAGGCGTACCGGACCGGCGACGGGGCGGTCACCATGTTCCGCCCGGAGGCCAACGCGGCCCGCTTCGTCGCGTCCGCCCGGCGGCTGGCCATGCCGGAGCTACCGCCCGCGACGTTCGTGGAGTCGCTGCGCCGGCTGGTCGAGATCGACCAGGAGTGGATCCCGGAGGACGAAGACGCCAGCCTCTACCTGCGGCCGTTCATGTTCGCCAGCGAGGTCTTCCTCGGGGTGCGCCCGGCCAACGAATACCTCTACTGCGTCATCGCGTCGCCGGCCGGGGCCTACTTCGCCGGCGGGGTGAAGCCGGTGACGGTCTGGGTCTCGCCGGACTACACCCGGGCGGCGCCCGGCGGCACCGGCGCGGCCAAGTGCGGCGGCAACTACGCCGCCTCGCTGGCGGCCCAGGCCGAGGCGATCGAGGCCGGGTGCGACCAGGTGGTCTTCCTGGACGCGGTGGAGCAGCGGTACGTCGACGAACTGGGCGGCATGAACGTCTTCTTCGTCTACGACGACGGCAGCCTGGTCACGCCGCCGCTGGGCGGCACGATCCTGCCGGGCATCACCCGCGACGCCGTCCTGACCCTGGCCGCCGAGGCCGGGCACGCGGTGCACGAACGGCCCGTCTCCTTCGCCGACTGGCAGGCGGACGCGGCGAGCGGGCGGCTGCGTGAGGTCTTCGCCTGCGGCACCGCCGCGGTCATCACCCCGATCGGTGGCGTGCGCTTCCCGGACGGCGAGTTCCTCGTCGGCGGCGGCGAGCCGGGCCGCATCACGATGGCGTTGCGGCAGCAGCTCGTCGACATCCAGCGTGGCCGCGCCGAGGACCGTCACGGCTGGGTCACCCGGGTGCTCTGACGGCCGCATCCGTGGCCGGCGCCGCCCCCGGGCGACGCCGGCCTGACGGTCACTCCAGCAGGTGGGTCGGGAGGGCCCGGAGCTGCTCGTCGGTGACGCCGGCGTGGGCCAGGTAGCCCTCCACCGAGCCGTGGCTGGCGCGCAGCTCGGCGAGGAACAGCTCCATCGCCTCGGCGGGGGAGGCCAGGAACGGCGGTGGTGGCTCCTCCGCGTCCGGCAGGGTGGCCCGCACCCAGGCGCCGAACCGCTCGGACGCCGCGGTGCTCAGCGCGTAGTCGGCGACGATGTCGGCGTCCGGCACGCCGAGCACGGCGAGCGTGAGCGCGCAGACGATGCCGGTGCGGTCCTTGCCGGCGACGCAGTGCACCACCACCGGGGCGTTGGCGCTGTCGGCGATCAGGCCGACCGCCTCGGCCAGCCCCGCGGTGCCGGTGCGGGCCAGGTCGGCGTACCGGTCGGCGAGGTAGCGGGCCAGGCTGACGCCGGAGGACTCGTAGCGCCGGGCGGCCCAGTCCTCGTGCTCGGGGTGGATGTGCCGGTAGGTGAGCCCGTCGTAGGCCGGCACCCGGCCGTCGCGCTCGACCTCGGTGGGGCGGCGCAGGTCGATGACCGTACGGATGCCGAGCGCGGTGAACGCCGCCCGGTCGCTGGAGTCGATGCGGTGCAGGGAGTCGGAACGGTAGAGCCGACGGCGCCGGACGGTGCGCCCGTCACGGGTGCGGTAGCCGCCGACGTCGCGGAAGTTGAACAACGCGGGGAAGGGATTCTCCGGTGCCTCCATCCCTGACACGGTAACGGCCGGCGGCGGCATCGGTGTGCCGCCGCCGGCCGGGGCCGGTGCCGGATCAGGTCCGGGGCGGGCCGTCCGGTGGCAGCGCGGAGTGGTTCTCGCCGTAGTAGCCGCCGAGCTTGTCCCGGTAGGTCGGGTCGGCGTGGTCGGCCTCGTCGTACTCCGGGGCGGCCTTGATCTGGTCCTTGTCCCGGTCGACGAAGACCTTCCGCTCGTCGTGGTCGACGTGGCTCACGGTGCCGGCCGGCAGCATGACCTTCCGGCCGAAGATCCATGGGCCGGTGTCGACGACCAGGTAGCTGTCGTCGACGTCGTGGCTGGCGCGGTCGATCTTGCCGATGCCGCCGTCGGTGGCCTCGACCTTGTAACCGGTCAGGTCCGCGCTTGCCACCCCGGCTTCGTCCCGGTAGCGCCACGGGTCGAACGCGCCGCCCGGCGCGCCGCCGGCGACCGCGCCGCGACCGTCGTCGACGACCGGTTCGGTGCCGGCGTGCGTGGCGTGCGGGTCCAGTCTCTCCATCTGCCCACTCCCGTCCCGACGGCGGTGGCCGTCCCTGTGACGCTGTCCTCCGACCGGGGTTACCCATCCGGCCCGGGCGCCAACCCGGAGGTGGCGTCCCGGAATGTGGATTACGACTCCCAAAACCCGGCGGAGGTGGCAGAGTACCGATCGTGACCAGCTCCGTCCTGATCATTAGCAGCTAGCGCGCCGGCCTTTCCCCTCGCCGAGCGCGCCGACCTCCCGCATTCGCGGGGGGTCTTTTTGTTGCTCTCCCCAGGCACGAGAAGAGGACTCCGATGACCTTCCAGGTGTACGACACGACGCTGCGCGACGGCGCCCAGCGCGAAGGGCTCAGCTACTCGGTGGTCGACAAGCTGGCGGTGGCCCGCCTGCTCGACGACCTCGGGGTCGGCTTCATCGAGGGCGGTTGGCCGGGCGCGGTGCCCAAGGACACCGAGTTCTTCCACCGGGCGCGCACCGAGCTGAAGCTGCGGCACGCGATCCTGGTCGCGTTCGGCGCCACCCGCAAGGCCGGCCTGGCGGTCGAGGACGACCCGCAGGTGCGTGGGCTGCTCGACGCGCAGACCCCGGCGGTGGCGCTCGTCGCCAAGGCGGACCTGCGGCACGTCGAGCGGGCGCTGCGCACCACCGCCGAGGAGAACCTCGCGATGGTGCGGGACACCGTGGCCTACCTGGTGTCGCAGGGACGGCGCGTCTTCGTCGACGGCGAGCACACCTTCGACGGCTTCCGGCACGACCCGGGCTACACCGCCGCCGTGGCGGAGGCCGCGCTGGCTGCCGGCGCCGAGCGGTTCGTGCTCTGCGACACCAACGGCGGCATGCTGCCCTCCCAGGTCACCGCCGTGATCGCCGACCTGGTCGGGCGGACCGGGGTCGCGCCGGAGCGGCTCGGCATGCACGCCCAGAACGACACCGCCTGCGCGGTGGCCAACACCATCGCCGCGGTCGAGGCCGGCGTGCGGCACGTGCAGGGCACCGCGAACGGGTACGGCGAGCGCCCCGGCAACGCCGACATCTTCGCGATCGTCGCGAACCTCCAGCTCAAGCTCGGCATGCCCGTCCTACCGGAGGGCTGCCTGGAACAGATGGTGCGGGTCTCGCACGCCATCGCCGAGATCGCCAACATCGCCCCCGACACCCACCAGGCCTACGTCGGGGCCGCCGCCTTCGCCCACAAGGCGGGGCTGCACGCCAGCGCGATCAAGGTCGACCCGTTGCTCTACAACCACGTGGACCCGTCGGTGGTGGGCAACGACATGCGGATCCTGGTGACCGAGATGGCCGGCCGGGCCAGCATCGAGCTCAAGAGTCGCGAGCTCGGGCTGGACCTGGCCGCCCATCCGGACGCCCTGTCCCGGGTCACCGGGCGGGTCAAGGAGCTGGAGGCCGGCGGCTGGTCGTTCGAGGCCGCCGACGCCTCGTTCGAGCTGCTGGTCCGCTCGGAGCTGCCGGACGCCGCGCCGGCCCGGCCGTTCGCGCTGGAGTCGTACCGGGTGCTTGTCGAGCACCGCGAGGACGGCGCGGTGGTCTCCGAGGCGACCGTCAAGATCCGGGTACGCGGCGAGCGGGTGATCGCCACCGCCGAGGGCAACGGCCCGGTCAACGCGCTCGACGAGGCGCTGCGGGTCGGGCTGTCCCGGCACTACCCGGAGCTGCGCGAGTTCGAGCTGGCCGACTACAAGGTGCGCATCCTGGAGGGCAGCCACGGCACCGGCGCGGTGACCCGGGTGCTTGTGGAGACCGCCGGCGTCGGCCGGGACTGGACCACGGTCGGCGTGCACCCCAACGTGGTGGAGGCGAGCTGGCACGCGCTCGTCGACGCGCTCACCTACGGCCTCAGTAAGGCGGGGGCCCCGCTTAACGCCTCCGGTAGAGGAAGGGGCCCCGCTTAACACCCGTCGCCCTCACGCCGCCGGCAGGCGCAGCTCGGCCAGCAGCGCCCGGTGGTCGCTGCCGGGCACCGGCCGGGTGCCGACGGCAAGGACCGCGATGCGCCTGTCGACGAGCACGTGGTCGATGGTGACCGGCGGGATCGGATCCCCGCCGTACGGGCCCCAGGTGCCGGCGAGCCCGGCCCCGACCGCGTCGGCGGCGTCGGTGTAGCCGGTCGCGATCAGACGGCGCATCGTGGCGTGGTCGAGCGTGGCGTTGAAGTCGCCGGCCAGCACGCTGAGCCCGGCGGTCGGGGTGGCCGGCGGCTGGGCGCGCTGGTCGGTCCACCACTTCGGCACCGCGTCCAGGGTGTACGGCGCGCCCGGGTGCGCCGACTCCACCCGCAGGGGCGGCGCTCCCGGCACCGTCACGGTCGCGTACGCCTGGGTGAGGAACCATCGCCGGTGACGCCGGTGACCGGGGTCACGCAGCGGATGGCGGGCGTACAGGCCGGAGCCGGTGGAGCCCACCTCCGGGCTCAACGACCGGTGCGGCAGCAGGGTGGCCAGGCCGAGCCGGTCCAGGTCAGCGGCGAGCTGCGGGGTGAGTTCCTGCACGGTGAGCACGTCCACCCGCTGCGCGCGGACCAGCGCCACGAGCGCCGCCGGGTCGGCCGAGCCCAGCCGCAGGTTCGCGGTGAGCAGCCGCAGCGTCGGGCCGTCGGCCGGCGGCCGGTCGTCGGCGACCGCCCGCGGCGCCACCACGCCGACGAGCGCCAGCGCGGCAAGCGCCGCGACCACCGCGGGCGCGCGGCGTCGCAGCGCGAGCGCCAGCACCGCCGCGACCGGCGCCACGGCGGCGACGTACGGCGTGAACGCGGTCGTCAGCACCAGCGGGCCACGCTCCAGCCCGGCCAGCCGCAGCACCGCCCAGGCGGCCACCGGCACGACCGTCGACCAGCAGGCCACCGTCGCCCACCGGCCACCCCGGCGCGGGGAATCATCACGCGTGAACACGACGGTGAGGCTACCGACGAAGGGCCCGCGGGCGATGCCCGTGAACCAATTTCGTGAATGGTCGAGCGCTACTCACTCGCAATTTATGTCGAGTTTTTTACGGGTGCTGGACACGCGATATCCACTATTGACCGCCCCATTTTCCGGTGTTAGGTTCCACCTGGTTGAGCCATCTCAACTTGCCGTGTAATACCAGCTCAGCAGCGGTGCGACCGGAATTCGGATACCCGATGATCCGCAATTTCGCGCATCCGCCGTATCGCCACGGTCAACCGAGGGGGATCTGTCATGGCTACATTCTTCAAACGCAAGGCGACGGTGGTGGCGCTTGCTGCGCTGGCCCTTACCGTGGCCGGCGGCGGGATCGCGGTCGCCGCCCAGCCCGAGTCGAGGGCGGGCCAGGCGGCCCGGGCGGCCGGGCAGCAGCCGACGGTCAGCGCCGCCGAGAAGCAGGCTGCCCGGACCGCCATGCGGGCCACCCTGGCGCCGCCGGCCTCCGGCCAGGTCGCCTGGGCGGTGGTGTCGTCCACCGGGACGCTGTTGCAGCACTCCGGCAACGTGGTGTCCTCGTTCCGGTTCCCGCTCGGGCCGGGCGTGTGGCCGGGGCAGTACCAGGTGCTGCTCGACTACGACGTGAGCCACAAGGCGTACGTGGCGACGATCGGCACCAACGACTCGGCGAACGTCCCGCCCGCCGGTGAGATCTCCGTGGCGCCGCGCCTGCTGACCCCGAACGCGGTCTTCGTGCAGACCCGCACCTCCGGGGGTTCGCCCTCGCCGCGAGGCTTCCACATCGTGGTCACGAGCTGATCCGCTCCGCCGCGCACCGACCCCCGCCACGGTGGGGGTCGGTGTCGTGTTCCGTCCCGGTCCGGCCCGCGCCTCCCCGGTTCGCGTCGTTGCCGCCCGGTCGGGGAACTTCTCCCGGTCCGGCCTGCCCCGGGTGGCAGTGGGGCCGATAATCCGACGTTTGTTCCCGGTCCGGCACGGGAAGCAAGCACCGTGACGGACATCTCGGACACCCTGGCCAGCGTGCCCAGCCCGGTCGATGCGGACGCGAGCGGCGTCGAGCTGGACCAGACCCTCTTCGAGGTCAAACGCGTGATCGTCGGGCAGGATCGACTCGTCGACCGCCTGCTCACCGCCCTGATCGCCGACGGCCACTGTCTGCTGGAGGGCGTACCGGGGGTGGCCAAGACGCTTGCCGCGCAGACGCTCGCCACAGTCGTCGGCGGCACGTTCTCCCGGATCCAGTTCACCCCCGACCTGGTCCCGTCGGACATCGTCGGCACCCGGATCTACCGGGCGTCCACCGAGGCGTTCGACGTGGAGCTGGGGCCGATCATGGCGAACCTGGTGCTCGCCGACGAGATCAACCGGGCCCCGGCCAAGGTGCAGTCGGCGCTGCTGGAGGCGATGGCCGAACGGCAGGTCTCCATCGCCGGGCGGAGCTGGCCCGTGCCCGACCCGTTCCTGGTGCTGGCCACCCAGAACCCGATCGAGTCGGAGGGCGTCTACCAGCTGCCCGAGGCGCAACGCGACCGGTTCCTGATGAAGGTCGTGGTCGACTACCCGAGCGACGCCGACGAACTGGCCATCCTCTACCGGATGAGCGCCGAGCGCCCCACCGCGCGGCCGGTGCTCGACCCGGCCCGGCTGCGCGAACTCCAACGCCGCGCCGCCGACGTCTTCGTCCACCACGCGCTCGCCGAGTACGTGGTCCGCCTCATCCTCGCCACCCGCGACCCGAGACGCTTCGGCCTGCCCGACGTCGCGCCGCTGCTGGCGTACGGGGCCAGTCCCCGGGCCACGCTCGGCCTGGTGGCCGCCGCCCGCGCGCAGGCGCTGATCCGCGGACGGGACTACGTGCTGCCGGAGGACATCCGGGAACTGGCGGTGGACGTGCTGGCCCATCGGCTGGTGCTCTCCTTCGACGCGGTGGCCGACGGCGTCTCCGGCGAGGAGGTGGTGCGCCGCCTGGTCGAGGCCGTGCCCCCGCCCCGGCTGGTGACCGGGCCTGCGGCGTCGACGCCGGACCTGGCGGCGGCATGACCCGCCGGGCCGTCCCCACGCCCGCCCGGCCCGATCCGGTCGGGCCCGCCCGGCCCGGCTCGGTCGCGTCCACCCGGCCCGATCCGGCCGCGTACGCCGGAGCCGTCCCCAGTTCGGCCGGCGCCCGCCGCGACGACCTCGGCGGCGCCGATCCGCGGCTCGCCGACCTCGCCCCCGACGAGCGGCTGCGCCGGTTGGAGCTGACGGTGACCCGGCGGCTCGACGGCCTGCTGCACGGCCGCTACCGGGGCCTGCTGCCCGGGCCCGGCAGCGAGGCGGCGGGCAGCCGCGAATACCGCCCCGGCGAGGACGAGGTACGCCGGATGGACTGGGCGGTCACCGCCCGGACCACGGTCCCGCACGTGCGGGAGGTCGACGCCGACCGGGAGCTGACCACCTGGCTGCTCGTCGACGCCAGCCCGAGCATGGAGTACGGCACGTCCACCCTGGACAAGCGGGAACTGGCGGTGGCGGCGGTGGCCTGCGTCGGCTTCCTCACCGCCGGAGTGGGCAACCGGCTCGGCGCCCAGGTGCTCACCCCGGACGGGCTGCGCCGGTTCCCGGCCCGCAGCGGGCGTACCCATCTGCTCGGCCTGCTCCGTGCGTTGCTCGGCGCCCCGCGTACCGGCGATCGGCCGGAGCCGGGCGCAACGGGCCGGGCCGGCGACCGTGGCGGGACCGCGGCCCCGGGCCTGGCCGACGGCCTGGCCGGGCTCCAGCGGGTGGCCACCCGGCGGGGGCTGGTGGTGGTCGTCTCCGACTTCCTCGACGAGCTGCCCGACGACCCGGACGCGGCGCCGCCCTGGGCGGTCGCGTTGCGCCGGCTGGGAGCGCGGCACCAGGTGCTCGCCGTGGAGGTGACCGACCCGCGCGAGCTGGAGCTGCCCGACGTGGGGCTGATCACCCTGGTCGACCCGGAGAGCGGGCGCCACCGCGAGGTGTGGACCGGTGACCCGGCGCTGCGCGAGCGGTACGCGCGGGCCGCCGCCGCCCAGCGCGACCAGGTGCGCCGTACCCTGCGGCGGGCCGGCGCGACCCACCTGGCGCTGCGCACCGACCGGGACTGGTGCGCGGACGTCGTCCGGCACGTGCACGAGCAGCGCCGGCTGGCCACCGTGCCGGCCGCCGCCCGTGGAGGTGCCGCGTGAGCTGGCAGTCGCCCGCCCGCCTCTGGCTGCTGCTCGCGGTCGCCGCGCTCGTCGCCGGCTACCTGGTGCTCCAGCGCCGGCAGAGCCGGTACGCGGTCCGCTTCACCAACCTGCGCCTGCTGGACCGGGTGGCGCCGCGCCGGCCGGCGTGGCGGCGGCACGTCCCGGCGGGACTCTTCCTGGCCATGCTGGCGCTGCTCGTGGTCGGATTCGCCCGGCCCGAAGCGGAGGTGCGGGTGCCCCGGGAACGGGCCACCGTGATGGTCGCGGTGGACGTCTCCACCTCGATGCTCGCGAGCGACGTGGACCCGGACCGGCTGACCGCCGCCAAGGAAGCCGGCCGGAAGTTCGTCGACGGGTTGCCGGACGAGTTCAACGTGGGCCTGGTGGCGTTCGCCGGCAGCGCCGCGGTGCTGGTGCCGCCGAGCACCGACCGCGAGGCCCTGCACGAGGGGATCGAGCGGCTCGCCGAGGGGATCACCGGCGTGCAGGGCACCGCCATCGGCGAGGCGATCAGCACCTCGCTGGGCGCGGTGAAGAGCCTGGACGCCTCGGCCGCGAAGAATCCGCCGCCGGCCCGGATCATCATCCTGTCGGACGGCGCGAACACCTCCGGGGCGGACCCGATGGAGGCAGCCGACCAGGCGGTGGCGGCGAAGGTCCCGGTGCACACCATCTCGTTCGGCACGCCCGGCGGATCGGTGGACCGGGGTGGCCGGGCGATCCAGGTGCCGGTGGACGGGCAGACGCTCAAGGCGGTCGCGGAGGCGACCGGCGGCGGCTTCCACGAGGCGTCGACGAGCCGCGAGCTGAAGGACGTCTACGAGGACATCGGCACCTCGGTCGGCTACCGCACGCAACGGCAGGACATCTCAGCCCGCTTCATCGGCTTCGGGCTGGTCCTGGCCATGGGCGCCGCCGCCGGATCGCTGCGGTGGTTCTCCCGACTGCCCTGACCGCACACCCGGGGCGGACGACCCACGACAACTGAGGAGCCAGGCATGGCAGTGCAGACCGGACTCGGCGAGCCGCGCGGCCCGTGGTTCGTCTCGCCCGAGCTGGGCCCGGACGGGCGCGGCTGGTCCGACGTACCCGGATCGGGCGGGCCGGCGGGACGACCGAGCTGGCGCGGCCGGTTGCTCAGCGTGGCGGCGGTGGTGGCGCTCTCCACCGTCTCCGGCGCGGCGGCCGGCACCTGGGCGGCCGACCGGGGCGCGCCGGGCCCGTCGGCGGCGGCCGCCGCGCCGGTGCCGGCCGAGCTGGTCACCGCCGCCGGAAAGACGGTGCCGGGGGTGGTCTCGGTGACGGTCGGGGGACGGTCCGGCGCGGGGGCGTCCGGTTCCGGCTTCGCCATCGACAACGAGCAGCACATCGTCACCAACGACCACATCCTGGCCCGGGGCGGCTCCGGCCCGGTCACGGTGGAGACCTCGGACGGGCGGCGGTTCACCGCCGAGGTGGTGGGCCGGGCGCCGGACAGTGACCTGGCGGTGCTCAAGGTGCCCGCGTCGGCCGGGCTGCCACCGCTGCCGCTGGCCAAGGCGAACGCGACCCGGGTGGGTGAGCCGGTGCTCGCGGTCGGTTCCCCGCTGGGGCTCTCCGGCACGGTCACCGCCGGCATCGTCAGCGCGCTCAACCGGCAGGTCCGGATCGGCAACGGCAGGCACACCGCGGTGCAGACCGACGCCCCCATCAACCCGGGCAACTCCGGCGGGCCGCTGGTGAACGCGCGCGGTGAGGTGGTCGGGGTGAACACCGCCATCGCCACCATCGACGGGACCGGCTCGATCGGCATCGGCTTCGCCATCCCGATCGACCAGGTGCAGCACACCGCCGACACCATCATCGGCCGGGGCGGCTGACCTGCGCCGACAAGCCGGAACTGTCGGATATCCGGCCTGGGAGCATCGGACCATGGAAATATTACGCTGAGTATGGATACTGGCGGAGGTGGAGCAAGCTGTCATCGCGGCCCTCCTGCTGGTGGGCCTGGTCATCGGCGCCGGAGTCGGCGCGTCGTACGCCCGCGCCAAGCGTGGCTGGAAGGACTATCAGACGGTCCGGACCAGCGTGCCGGGCGCGCGGCGCAACGCGTGGGCCGCGATCCGGGGCGTGGCCGTCAAGGCCGCCGTGATCGCCCTGCTGCTGGTCGGCGCCGCCGCGTACGCGGCGTCCGGCTCCGGCGAGGAACGGGCCAGTCCCACCCCGACCGCCACCACGAGTCACCGTCCGGGACGCTAGCCTCGGGGCGTGGACGACGGACTGCGGGTGACCGACCGGCTCGTGGTGCCGGCCGCCGAGCTGCGGGAGCGGTTCTCCCGGTCCTCCGGGCCGGGCGGGCAGGGCGTCAACACCACCGACTCGCGGGTGGAGCTGAGCTTCGACCTGGCCGGCTCGCCGAGCGTGCCGGAGGCGCTGCGGGAACGGGCCCTGGGCCGGCTCGCCGGCCGGCTCGTCGACGGCGTGCTGACGGTGGCCGCGAGCGAGCACCGCGCGCAACTGGCCAACCGGGAGGCGGCCCGGGAGCGGATGGCCGCGCTGCTGCGCGAGGCGGTCGCCCCGCCGCCGAAGGCACGCCGGCCGACCCGACCGTCCCGGGGCGCCAAGGAGCGCCGCCTCGCTGAGAAGAAGCGCCAGTCCCAGCGCAAGCGTGACCGCCGGGTGGACGGCGACTGACCGTGTCGATCCTCGCGCCCGAGTGGACCCGACATCGGGGCCGCCCGGAGGGTTGAGTCGCGGGCGTCGAAGCGCTTCAATGCGTACGGGAGCGTCAGGGCCGTCACCGTTGATCCGTCACGTGACAGGAGTCCCCACCGCATGTCCCGAAACCGCCTGCGCGCCGCGCTGACCGCGCTCGCCGCGCTGCTGCCCGTCCTCGGCCTCGGCCTCGCCCTCACCTCTGCCACCGTGCCGGCCGCCGCGGCCGTCGCCCCGATCCGTGTCATGCCGCTCGGCGACTCCATCACCGGATCGCCCGGCTGCTGGCGCGCCGTGCTCTGGAACCGCCTCCAGTCCACCGGCTACACCGACGTCGACTTCGTCGGCACGCTCGGCCCGCAGGGCTGCGGCACGCCCTACGACGGCGACAACGAGGGCCACGGCGGCTACCTGGCGACGAACATCGCCAACCAGAACCTGCTGCCCGGCTGGCTCGCCGCCACCCACCCGGACGTGGTGCTGATGCACCTCGGCACCAACGACGTGTGGAGCAACATCGCGCCGAGCACGATCCTGGCCGCGTACTCGAAGTTGGTGGACCAGATGCGGGCCGCCAACCCGGCCACCACCGTGCTGGTCGCAAAGATCATCCCGATGAACCCGGCGAGCTGCGCCGAGTGCGGGCAGCGGACCGTCGCGCTCAACGCCGCCATCGACGGCTGGGCGGCGGGGAAGACCACCGCCGCCTCGCCGATCGTGGTGGTGGACCAGTGGACCGGCTTCAGCACCGCCACCGACACGTACGACGGGGTGCACCCCAACGCCGCCGGTGACCAGAAGATGTCCGACAGGTGGTATCCGGCGCTGACCGCCGCGCTGCGCCGGCCGAGCCCGACGCCCACCGGTCCGCCGAACCCGACCGACAGCCCGTCGCCCACGCTCACCCCGTCACCGACCTGGAGCCCGACCGGCCCACCGCACCCGACCGACTACCCGTCCCCGACCCGCACCATGGGCGGCTGCACGGCCACCTGGCGCACCGTGGGGCAGTGGCCGGGCGGCTTCCAGGCCGAGGTGACCGTCCGCAACACCGGCGGGGTGGCGATCCCGTCCTGGGTGGTCCGCTTTTCGTTCCCCGGCGACCAGCAGCTCAACCAGGCATGGAACGCCCAGGTGGCGCAGGCCGGGGCGGCGGTGGTCGCCCGCAGCGCGAGCTACAACGGCGCGCTCGCCCCGGGCGCCGAGGCGACGTTCGGCTTCCTGGCCACCGGCGCGGTCCCCAACCCGCCGCCGACGCCGGTCTGCACCCTCGGCTGACCGCGCGCGTCCGGCCGGCTCCGCCTCGGCGGGGTCGGCCGGCTCGGTCTCGGCGCGTCCGGCCGGACGGGCGTCAGGTCTGATCGGACCGGTCCAGCGCGGCCAGCAGGCGGGCCCGCAACACGGCGGCCCGCTCGGCGAACCCGCGCTGGGCGGTGGCGTACTCGGCCCGGCCCTCCGGCGTCTCCACCCGCACCGGCGGGTGGCCCAGGTCGGCCAGATCGTAGGGGCTCGCCCGCATGTCCAGGGTCCGGATCTCCCGGGCCAGCGCGAACGCGTCCGCCACCAGCTCCGACGGCACCAGCGGGGAGAGCTTGTACGACCACTTGTAGAGGTCCATATTGGCGTGCAGACAGCCCGGCTGCTCCAACTCGTGCTGGCGCTCCCGGGTCGGCTGGAGCACGTTGAGCGGCCGGGCCGGCGCGGTGAAGAAGCGGAACGCGTCGAAGTGGCTGCACCGGACGCCCCGCTCCTCGACCACCGCCGCGGTCGCCTCCGGACCCAGCCGCAGCGGCCAGGCGTTGTGCCGCACCTGCTCCTGGTTCTGCCGGTAGACCATCGCCCACTCGTGCATGCCGAAGCAGCCGAACTGCGCCGGCCGGCCGGCGGTGGCGGCCAGCAGCGTACGGATCCAGCCGATCGACTCGGCGCGACGTGCGCGTACCCGATCGGTGTCGAGGGTGAGCCCGGCGGCGCCGGCGGTGTAGTCCGGGCCGAACTCCGCCGGGTCGGCGTCGCGCAGCGTCACGCCCGCGCCCGGATGCCAGCGGCGGAGCTGGGCCGGGCGGTGCGAGTAGTAGGTGAAGAGGAAGTCCTCCACCGGGTGCCGTCCGCCGGTGCGGCGGCGGGCCAGGTGCGGCGCCAGCCAGGCGTCCGCCCGCCGCTCGTGGTCGCGCCGGCGGGCCCGCCAGTCGGCCGCGTCGAGCACGGCGGGGGCGAGGGCGGCGGTCACGAACCCAGGGTACGCACCGCCGCCCGGCCCCCGATCAGTCCACGTCCACCCGCACACCGGCGGAGAACACGCCGCTACGCAGCTCCAACTGCTTCGGCGGTTGCGTCCCGGGCACGGTGAACACGAGCGGCAGCAGCACCCGCCGGCCGGCGGCCACCGGTTGGGCGAACACGTCCCGGCCCAGGTTCGCGACCCGGGTGGCGTCCTCGTCGGCGGCCACCCAGTTGCCGCTCGGCAGGTACGCGCGCTGCAACTGCCCGTGCCACGTCTGCTGCTCGGACGTGACGTTGCGCACGCCCACCGTGGCCAGGCAGGGCCGCCCACCGCCCGGAGCGGTCGGCACGACACCCGTGCCGCAGCTCATCCGGTAGACGGTGAACTCGAACGCGGTCTCCCGCAGCGACACGCCCATCGTCCCGGTGACGCTGCTGCCCACCCACGCGCCGCTCGTCGGCTGTTTGGTGGTGTCCATCGCCGAGACCCGCTGCGTGGCGCTCCACGCCGCCGCGCCCACCACGCCGGCCAGCACCGCCGCCGCCAGGCCCACCGCCACCCAGACCGGCGGCCGACGGCGGCGGGACGCGGGCGTGGGAAGCGCCGGGCGCGGGTAGACGGTGCCCCGGTCGGCCGGACCGCCCCGGGCACCGACCGCGCCGGTCGGGCCGGTCGGGCCTGCGCCGGTCGGGCCTGCGCCGGTCGGGCCTGCGCCGGTCGGGCCTGCGCCGGTCGGGCCTGCGCCGGTCGGGCCTGCGCCGGACGTGGCGGCGGTGGCCGTCGCCGGGCCGGTGCGCTGCCGGCGTCGCCGGACCGCCCACCAGATCGCCCCGCCGGCCAGCACCAGCAACGCGGTGAGCGCGGCCAGCAGCACCGGCGGGCGGCGCCAGGCCGGGGCCGCCGCTTGTGGCGCGGTCGGTGCCGTGGCCGCGCCCACCCAGGTCGCCGTGGCGCAGTCGTACGGGCGGGTGCCGTCGGTGCCGTAGACGCAGGCGGGAGCCGTGACCGCGGTGTCCGGACCGGTCACCGCCAGCGCGGTGTGCAGCGTGGTGGTGCTCCGCGCCGGCAGCCGCAGTCGCCAGACGATCGCGCCGCCGCCGCTCACCCCGCCCGTGCCGGTGGCCCGCCCGCCGCCGGTAACCGTGGTTGCCCGGGCGCCGCCCGGCATCTCCTGCCGGACCATCGTCTCGACCATGCCCGTACCGGCGTTGCGGACCTCGATCCGGTAACCCGGCGCCGGGGTGCCGGCCGCGCCGACGGCCACGCTCACCGGCGGCATCGACGGTTGCACCGGCGCCGGGCCGGTGGTCGGCACCGCCGGGGGCACCGCCGGCACGCCGGTCGGGATCGGGGTGGCCGCCGCGGCGGGCCGGGCGGGTGCGGCCACCACGGCCGGTGGTGGAGCCGACGGGACGGGCGCGGCGGTCGCCCGGAGCGCCGCCGGGGTCAGCGCCGGCACGGCGGCGATGACGCCGAGGCAGTTCACCAGCACTGCCAGGGTCCTGTGGTGTCGTCTCGATGCAGGCATACCAACGAACCTCCGGTCCCGAAGCTATGGGCCGGGGCCTGCCGGGCGGGTACGAAGCCGCCATTCCCGCCCGGGCCGGCGGGATCCGGCGTACCCTCGCGCCCTTTTCCGATCGTGCCGGGCGTCACCCGCCGGTGTCCGACGGCCGGCCCGCCGGGCGGGGATAGATTGGCCGGGTGCGTATCGCTCGTTTCGCTCATGCCAAGGGAATGTCGTTCGGGGTCGTCGAGGGCGAGATGGAGGCCGGGCCGCAGGGCCTGACCATCGCCGAGATCGAGGGCCACCCGTTCGGGCAGATCCAGTTCTCCGGCGCCCGCTGGGCGCTCTCCGACGTACGGCTGCTCTCGCCGATCCTGCCCAGCAAGGTGGTGTGTGTCGGCCGCAACTATGCCGAGCACGCCGCCGAGCACGGCAGCGAGGTGCCGAAGGAGCCGCTGCTCTTCCTCAAGCCGTCCACGTCGGTGATCGGCCCGCGGGACGCGATCCGGTTGCCGATCTTCTCGAAGCAGGTCGAGCACGAGGCGGAGCTCGCCGTGGTGATCGGCGCTCCCGGCGCGCGCCGCGCCGACCGGGCCGCCGCCGAGCGGGCCATCTTCGGTTACACCTGCGCCAACGACGTGACCGCGCGGGATCTCCAGCGCTCGGACGGGCAGTGGACCCGGGCCAAGGGCTTCGACTCGTTCTGCCCGATCGGGCCGTGGATCACCACCGGGTTGGACGTCCGTGACCTGGAGGTGCGCTGCGAGGTGGGTCGCAACCCGGAGGAGATGGAGGTACGCCAGCTCGGCCGCACCAAGGACATGGTCTTCGACGTGCCCGGCCTGGTGTCGTACATCTCTCACGTGATGACGCTGCTTCCCGGCGACGTGGTCCTCACCGGCACGCCGGCGGGGGTTAGCCCGCTCACCGAGGGGGATACGGTGACGGTGCGGATCGAGGGGATCGGGGAGCTCAGCAACCCGGTGGTTCCGGTCGCCTGATCCGGTCCGATGGCCCCGTTTTCGCAGCTCAGGTGCGGTTCGGGAGGTTGGATTTGGCCTGTCGGCACGGGAAGGGTAAAGTTCACTCCCGGCGCCGCAAGGGGCCAATGGGGTATGGGGTAATTGGCAGCCCGACTGATTCTGGTTCAGTTAGTCTAGGTTCGAGTCCTGGTACCCCAGCGCAGCCGCGGGTTCGTGAGGATCCCGGCCGCTGGATTCTGGCAGTTGCCGCTGCCGGAGTGCACGAAAGTTCTGGCCCCGTCGTCTAGTGGCCCAGGACGCCGCCCTCTCAAGGCGGTAGCGCCGGTTCGAATCCGGTCGGGGCTACAGCACCGTCAGCCCGTCCCGTTTTCCGGGGCGGGCTGTTCTGTTTGTCCGTGGTGCCGGGGGTGACCCCCCACGGCGGCGCTGAACCTGGTGCCGCTAGACTACTGCCGCACCGCCCGCGAGGGTTGGTGAAGCAGGAAAAGTGCCTGGCCCCGTCGTCTAGTGGCCCAGGACGCCGCCCTCTCAAGGCGGTAGCGCCGGTTCGAATCCGGTCGGGGCTACGTATCGGACGGCCCGTCTCGCTCCGCGAGGCGGGCCGTCCGCCTCCCCCGCTCTCCCCACCCCCCCCCGGGCCCCGCCCCCCGCCGTGTTGATCATGAAGTTGGCGGCATTTTTGATCTCCCTGACTGCCGCCAACTACATGATCAACGCGGGAGAAGGCGGGGGTGGGGCGGGGTGTGGGCGGGTCAGAGGCCGGAGAGGCGTTGGCCGGCTCGGACCACGGCCATGGCGTGGCGTTCGCCGGGGCGGCGGCCGAGGCGCTCGATCGGGCCCGAGATGCTGACCGCGGCGATCACCCGGCCCGTCCGGTCCCGGATCGGGGCCGAGACGCTCGCCACACCGGCCTCCCGCTCGGCCACGCTCTGGGCCCAGCCGCGCCGGCGCACCTCGGCGAGGGTGCGGCCGGTGAACTTGGACCGGGGGAGCAGCGGCATGACCGCCTCCGGTGGCTCCCAGGCGAGCAGGATCTGCGCCGCCGAACCCGCCGTCATCGGCAGCACCGAGCCGACGGGCACGGTGTCCCGCAGGCCGCTGGCACGCTCGGCGGCGGCCACGCAGATGCGCTCGTCGGCGCGGCGCAGGTAGAGCTGGGCGCTCTCCCCGGTGGCGTCGCGCAGCGCGGAGAGCAGGGGCTCGGCCGCGGTGAGCAGCACGTCCGGCGCCGCGTTGGCCAGCTCGCCCAGGCGTGGGCCCGGGCGCCATCGGCCCTGCGTGTCCCGGACAAGCATCCGGTGGATCTCCAGCGCCTGCGCCAACCGGTGTGCGGTGGCTCGGGGCAGCTTGGTGCGTTCAACGAGTTCGGCCAGGCTGGCGCCGTCGACACAGGCGGCCAGGATGACCACCGCCTTGTCGAGAACGCCGACACCGCTCATACTGTGTCCCACAAGCCGAAATTTACCTCCCAGAATTTAGGATGTCCAGATGGTGGGAGTCACTCAACCGAGGACCCTGGCCGAGAAGGTCTGGGACGCACACGTGGTCCGCGCCGCCGACGGCGAGCCGGACCTGCTCTTCATCGACCTGCACCTGCTGCACGAGGTCACCAGCCCGCAGGCGTTCGACGGCCTGCGCCTGGCCGGCCGCGGCGTCCGCCGGACCGACCTGACGATCGCGACCGAGGACCACAACACCCCGACCGGGTACGACGACCCGGCGTTCCGCGCCCGACGCGGCGACCTGCTCACGATCGCGGACCCCACCTCCCGCACCCAGATCGAGACGCTGCGCCGCAACTGCGCCGAGTTCGGCGTACGGCTGCACCCGCTGGGCGACGAGAACCAGGGAATCGTGCACGTCATCGGCCCGCAGCTCGGTCTCACCCAGCCGGGCATGACGATCGTCTGCGGCGACTCGCACACCGCCACCCACGGCGCGTTCGGCGCGCTCGCGTTCGGCATCGGCACCAGCGAGGTCGAGCACGTGCTCGCCACCCAGACGCTGCCGCAGGCCCGGCCGAAGACCATGGCGGTCAACGTCGTCGGCGAGCTGGCGCCCGGCGTCACCGCCAAGGACCTGGTGCTCGCGCTGATCGCGCAGGTGGGCACCGGCGGCGGGCGCGGCCACATCGTCGAGTACCGGGGTGAGGCGATCCGCGACCTCTCCATGGAGGGGCGGATGACGATCGCCAACATGTCCATCGAGTGGGGCGCCAAGGCCGGCATGATCGCGCCGGACGAGACCACGTTCGCGTACCTGAAGGGGCGGCCCAACGCGCCCCAGGGCGCCGACTGGGACGCGGCGCTCGAACACTGGCGGACGCTGCCCACCGACGAGGGGGCGACGTTCGACACCGAGGTCACGCTGGACGCGAGTCGGATCACCCCGTTCGTCACCTGGGGCACCAACCCCGGTCAGGGCGTGCCGCTGGGCGCGACCGTGCCGGACCCGGAGGAGTTCCTCACCGAGCCGGAGCGGGTCGCCGCCCGCCGGGCGCTGGAATACATGGACCTCACCCCGGGCACGCCGCTGCGTGACCTCGCCGTGGACGTGGTCTTCGTCGGCTCCTGCACCAACGGGCGGCTGGAGGACCTGCGGGCCGCCGCCGACGTGCTGCGCGGTCGCCGGGTCGCCGACGGCGTACGCATGCTCGTGGTCCCCGGCTCCGCCGCGGTCCGGGAGGCGGCCGAGATCGAAGGGCTGGACCAGGTGTTCACCGACGCGGGCGCCGAGTGGCGGTTCGCCGGCTGCTCGATGTGCCTCGGCATGAACCCCGACACGCTGAAGCCGGGTGAGCGCTCGGCCTCGACCTCCAACCGAAACTTCGAGGGCCGCCAGGGCCGGGGCGGGCGTACCCATCTGGTGTCCCCGCCGGTCGCCGCCGCCACCGCCGTGGTCGGCCGGCTGGCCGCCCCCGCCGACCTGTAGAAGGGCAGCCGAGATGGACAAGTTCACCGCACACACCGGCACCGCCGTGCCACTGCGCCGGTCCAACGTGGACACCGATCAGATCATCC
Source organism: Micromonospora sp. WMMD1128 (assembly GCF_027497235.1). Taxonomy (NCBI): domain Bacteria; kingdom Bacillati; phylum Actinomycetota; class Actinomycetes; order Micromonosporales; family Micromonosporaceae; genus Micromonospora; species Micromonospora sp. WMMD1128. The sequence continues at coordinate 4,945,009 of NZ_CP114902.1, read as the reverse complement.
CTGCGGTGTACCTCAAGCGGGTGACCCGGACGGGTTTCGCCGACGGGCTCTTCAACGCGTGGCGGGAGGACCCGTCATTCGTGCTCAACAACCCCGCCTATTCGGGAGCGTCGATTCTCGTCGCCGGTCCCGAGTTCGGCACCGGCTCGTCCCGCGAGCACGCCGTCTGGGCGCTGCGGGACTGGGGCTTCCGGGCGGTGATCTCGCCCCGCTTCGGTGACATCTTCCGGGGCAACGCCCTGAAGGAAGGTCTCCTTCCGGTGGAGCTGGAATTGAAAGCTGTCGAGGAATTGTGGGATCTGGTGGAGTCCGAACCGACCACTCCCATCACGGTCGACCTCACCGCCCGCGAGGTCCACGCCGGTGACGCCACCTGGACCTTCCCGCTCGACGACCACAGCCGGTGGCGTCTGATGGAGGGCTTGGACGACATTGGACTCACCCTCCGCCACGAGGCGGAGATCGGCGCGTACGAGGCCACCCGACCGGCGTTCCTGCCCTCGATCGCCTGACCGCGGACCCCATTTCGCCCCCACCGGCCCGCCGGTGGGGGCGAATCCGTTGCGACACAAGGGGTTTTTTCCACCGAATGTTTGTGTCCAGGCAGCACAGGGCATACGGTGCGCGCAGAATGGCTCGCGTCGAGTCAGTTGCACAATCGGGAGGAAGTCGTGAACAAGGCCGAGCTCATCGAGGCGCTCGCCGTTCGCCTGGGGGACCGGAAAACGGCGACGGCCGCGCTCGACGCGGTTCTCGCTGAGGTCCAGGCGGCGGTCACCAAGGGCGAGAAGGTGGCGATCACCGGTTTCGGAGCGTTCGAGAAGCGCGTTCGGGGGGCCCGAACAGCTCGCAACCCGCGGACCGGCGAGGCGGTGAAGGTCAAGAAGACCTCCGTCCCGACCTTCCGGGCGGGTGCGGGCTTCAAGGAGATGGTGGCCAGCGGCAAGGTTCCGAAGGACACCAGCGCCGCGAAGAAGACCACCGGAGCCGCCAAGACCACGGCGGCGAAGAAGACCACGGCGGCGAAGACCACCGGGGCCGCCAAGAAGACCACGGCGGCGAAGGCCACCAAGACCACCGCGAGCAAGAAGGCCGCGCCGGCCAAGAAGACCGCCGCGACCAAGACGGCCGCGGCGGCGAAGAAGACGACCGCGGCGAAGTCCGCCACGGCCAAGAAGACGACCGCGGCGAAGAAGACGACCGCGGCGAAGAAGACGACCGCGGCCAAGAAGACGACCGCGGCGAAGTCCGCAACCGCCAAGAAGACCACGGCGGCGAAGAAGGCGCCGGCCAAGAAGGCCGCCAGCCGACGCTGACCGGACGGCCCACCCGAGGGCGCCCACCGTTCGCGGTGGGCGCCCTCGTGCGTGGGTACGCGTTGACCGGCCGCCGCACCGGCCCGCAGAATCGCCGTGCCGAAACCCCCGCCGGTCACGAGAAGAGGCGCCCGTGCGGCACCGTCACCTCTCCACCCTCACGCTCGCCCTGGGCGTCGCGGTTCTGCTGGACGTGCTGCGGGTCTGGCTCCCGTCGGTCATCACCCTCTTCGGCCGGGCCGCCGAAACTCCCGCCGAGATGTTGGGCGCCTTCGCGCTCGGCTGGTTCGTGCTCGCCCTGGCCGCGCCCACCCTCGTACGCCGGCTCGGCGCCCGCCCGGTCGGCCTCGCCGCGGCCGGCGTGCTCGCCGCCGCCCGGCTGGCGCTGACCGCCGGACCGGGCGGCGCGGCGCAGCTCTGGCTCGCGTGTGTCGGGCTGCTCGCCGGCCTGGTCTGGCTCGCCGCCACCGCGGCGCTTGTGGACCGGCCGGTTCCCGGGCTGGCGCTCGGCCTGGCCGGACAGGCAACCGGGCACGCCCTGCTCGGCACCGAGGATCTGATCTGGCGCGGCGGGACGAGCGGCTGGACCCTGAGCTGCCTGCTGGTGCTGTCGTTCCTGGCCGCCACCGCGCTGGGGTCGTGGCAACGGCCCGGGACATCGGCGTCGTCCGGGTCCGACCCGGCACCGCCGCCGTCGACGGACGGGCGTCGGGCGTGGTTGCTGTGCGGTCCGGCGCTGTTGCTGGCCAACCAGATCGCGCTCGCCCCGGCGGTATGGGCCGCCGCCTCGGGCACCGGCTCGTCCGGCTTTCCCGGCCTGTCCCACGCGCCTGGCGGCGCCGCGCCGCTCGGCGCGTTCGCAGTCGCGCTGTTCCTGCTGGCCGCCCTGTACCGGCCACCTGCCCGGCTGGCGCGGGTGCTCTGGCCGGTCGCCGTGTTCGCCGGGGCGGTGCTGTTCGCGGCCGGGCGGCTCGTGCCGGCGTACCTGCTCACCGCCGCCGGACTCGGGGGCTGCCTGGCGCTCACCGACGCGGCCGGGGCCGGCGACCAGGTCACGGGAGCGCGGGCGGCGCAGCGGCGCGGTCGCGCGGCGGCCGTCGGGATGGTGGTCTTCGCGGTGGCCACGGTGGTCTACTACGCCGCCTACGACCTGGGGTACCCCAACGGGTGGGTACCGATCGTCACGGCGGTCCTCGTCGTTCTGGTGGCGCTGGCCGGGCCGCCCTGGTCGCCGGTGGCGCTGTCCGAGCCGGCCCGGCGGTGGAGCACCTTCGCGCTGGTGCTGCTGACCGCGTTCGGGCCGCTGTTCCATCGCCCGCCGCCACCCGCGCCGCGACCGGTGAGCCCACCGGCCGTGATCCGGGTGGCCGCGTACAACATCCGGATGGGTTTCGGCCTGGACGGCCGGTTGGACCTCGACGCGGTGGCCCGGGTGCTGCGCGGGGCGGACGTGGTGCTGCTCAGCGAGGTCGACCGGGGCTGGTGGCTCAACGGCGGCCACGACACGCTGGCGCTGTTGGCGGCCCTGCTGCGGATGCCGTACGTCTTCGCGCCCGCCGCCGACCCGCTCTGGGGCGACGCGGTGCTCAGCCGCTTTCCGGCGCGCTCCGCCCGGAGCCGCGCGCTGGCCGGGCACGGCGCACCGACCGGCGCGCAGGCCCTCGGCGTCACGCTCGACCTCGGCGGTCGCGAGCTGGCCGTGGTCGCCACCCACCTGCAACCGCCACCCGGTCGGGACCCGGTGGAGCAGGCCCGGGAGGTGGCCGCGTTCGCCCGCGGGTACGCGGCCGGCCGGCCGCTGGTGCTCGGCGGCGACCTGAACACCGAGCCGGACGATGCGGCGTTCGCCGAGTTCACCCGCGCCGGCCTGGCGGACGCGCTGGCCGCGGCCCGGCCGCTGTGGACCAGCCCGGCGGACGAGCCGCGCACCCAGATCGACCACGTCTTCGTCTCGCCGGGCCTGACGACCGGCGAGGCGGGCGCCCCGCGCACCGAGGCCAGCGACCACCTCCCGGTCCGGGTCACGGTGGCGCTGCCCGGCCCGCCTGCGCGTTAGGCGGGGGCCCCGCTTAACCGGCGGGGTTAAGCGGGGGCCCCGCCTATACCGAATGCGTTAAGCGGGGCCCCCGCCTTACAACCGGTCGGGGGTGAGGAGGCGGTCGCCGGTGAACGCGAGCAGCCAGCCGCCGCCCTTGGCGGTGGTGAAGTCGTCGGCGCGGCCGGTGAGCCGTTCCAGCGCGCCCGGAATCACCTTGCCCTGGCTGCACACCGCCACCGACTCGGCGGCGTCGGCCAACGCGGCCAGCCGCGCGGCGGCGGCAAGCGCGCACTCCGCGGCCTGCTGGCCCGGCTTCGGCTCGTCCAGGTCGCCGCAGACCTCGATCGGCAGGTCCAGCCGGGCCGCCGCCGGATCCAGCGTCTGCACGCACCGGCGGGCCGACGCGGAGAGCAGGCGCGCCGGGCGGACCAGGGCCACCAGCGGGACCAGGGCCCGGGCCTGCGCCCAGCCCTCGGCATCGAGCGGCCGGCCGTCGTCCGGACCGGACCAGGTGCCCCGCCTGCCGGCGTGCGCGTGCCGGACCAGCAGCACCGTCGCGGTGACCGGCGGCAGCGCCGCGAACGCGCCGATCACCTCGGCGTCGTGCGGGTAGCTGACCCGGCGGGCCGCGGCGTCGACCGGGAACCAGGCCACCTCGTCCACCTCGGTGTCGGGCTGGAAGCCACCGCTGCCGACGGCCCGCATCGACCACCAGTCGACCGCCTTGGCGCGGCCCTCGCTGCGGTAGCGGACCGTGGGCAGCCGCACCTGCGGCACCGCCCGGACGTCGGTCTCCTCGGCCACCTCCCGCACGGCGGCCACAAGCGGGTGCTCGCCGGCGTCCAACTTGCCCTTCGGCAGCGACCAGTCGCCGTACCGGGGCCGGTGCACCAGGCAGATCTCGACGCCGGTGGGACCCGGGCGCCAGACGACCCCGCCCGCCGCCCGGATCCGCACCGGCTCGTCATCGCTCATCGGATCACCGTATGCCGCCCGACCCGCTCAGTCCGCCCGGCCGCCGACGCGGCGCAGCAGCAGGTCCTGGAGGTGGGTGAGCGGCTCGTCGCCGGTACGTCGGCGCCAGGTGCCGTCCGGGGCCAGTTCGAACGCGTCCACCTCCGGGTCGAACGCGGCGGTGAGCACGTGGTCCAGTTCGGCCCGGGCCACCGGGTCGCTCACCTGCACCAGCGCCTCCACCCGGCGGTCCAGGTTGCGGTGCATCAGGTCGGCCGAGCCCATCCAGAACTCCGCGTCGCCGCTGTTGCCGAATCGGAAGATGCGCGAGTGTTCCAGGAACCGTCCGAGGATGGAACGGACCCGGATGTTCTCCGACAGCCCCGGCACGCCCGGACGGAGCGTGCACATGCCCCGGATCAGCAGGTCCACGTGCACCCCGGCCCGGGACGCCCGGTAGAGCGCGTCGGTGATCTCCTCGTCGACGAGCGCGTTCACCTTGAACTGCACCAGACCCGGCATGCCCAGCCGGACGTGTTCGATCTCCCGGTCGATCCGTTCGATCAGGCCGCTGCGGATGCCCTGCGGCGCGACCAGCAGTCGCCGGAAGGCGGTCTGCCGGCTGTAGCCGGTGAGCACGTTGAACAGGTCGGTCAGGTCGGCCCCGATCTCCGGGTCGGCGGTGAGCATCCCGAAGTCCTCGTAGAGCCGGGCCGTCTTCGGGTGGTAGTTGCCGGTGCCGATGTGGCAGTAGCGCCGGATCTGGTTGCCCTCCTGCCGCACCACGAGCGCGGTCTTGCAGTGCGTCTTCAGACCCACCAGGCCGTAGACCACGTGGCAGCCGGCCCGCTCCAGTGTGCGCGCCCATCCGATGTTGGCGACCTCGTCGAAGCGTGCCTTCAACTCGACGAGCACCACCACCTGCTTGCCGGCGGCGGCGGCGTCGACGAGCGCGTCCACGATCGGGGAGTCGCCGCTGGTGCGGTAGAGCGTCTGCTTGATGGCGAGCACGTTCGGGTCGCCCGCGGCCTGCTCGACGAAGCGTTGCACGCTCGTCGCGAACGAGTGGTAGGGGTGGTGCACGAGCACGTCGCCGTCGCGCAGGGTGGCGAAGACGCTGCGTGGCACCTCGCCCTCGGTGAGGCGGGGGTGGGTGGCCGGCACGAACGGCCGGTCCTTCAGGTCGGGGCGGTCGGCCTCGCCGTACACCTGCCAGAGCGCGGAGAGGTCGAGCAGGCCGCGGACCCGCAGCACGTCCTGGTCGTCCACGTCCAGCTCGCGGACGAGCAGCTCAAGCATGTGGTCGGAGATGGAGGCGGCCACCTCCAGCCGCACCGGCGGGCCGAACCGGCGCCGGGCCAGCTCCCGTTCGAGGGCCTGGAGCAGGTCCTCGTCGCGGTCCTCGTCGACCTCCACCTCGGCGTTGCGGGTGACCCGGAACAGGTGGCACTCGACCACCTGCATGCCGGAGAAGAGTTGGCCGAGGTGGACCGAGATGAGGTCCTCCACGGGCAGGAACCGGACGCCGGGCCGGTCCCGGGCGACCCGGACGAACCGGGGCACGTTGTTCGGCACCTTGACCCGGGCGAACAACTCCGAGCCGCCGTCCGGGTCGCGTACCGAGACGGCCAGGTTCAGCGACCGGCCGGAGATGTAAGGGAAGGGGTGCGCCGGGTCGACCGCGAGCGGGGTGAGCACCGGGAAGATGTGCTCCCGGAACCAGGTGCGCAGCCGCTCCCGCTCGGCGTCGTCCAGGTCGCTCCAGCGCAGGATGCGCACGTCTTCCTCGGCGAGCTTGGGCAGCACGTCGTCGACGAAGCAGGCGGCGTGCCGGGTGACCAGGTCGGCCGCCTTCTCGGTGATCAGTTCGAGCTGGGTGCGCAGCGGCAGCCGGTCGCCGCCGCGCACCGGCAGGCCGGCGGAGAGCCGTCGCTTCAGCCCGGCCACCCGGACCATGTAGAACTCGTCCAGGTTGCCGGCGAAGATGGCCAGGAACTTGGCCCGCTCCAGCAGCGGCGTCCGGAGGTCCTCGGCGAGCGCCAGCACCCGCGCGTTGAAGTCGAGCCAGGACAGCTCCCGGTTGAGGAAGCGGTCCTCCGGCAGTGGCTCCGCGGGCGGTGGTTCGTCGTCCGGGCCGGCGACCGGGCCGGGCCCCTCGACCGGGTCGAGGGGATCGTCCAGCCCGCTGGCGCCGGCGGCGTCCGGGTCGGCGTCGAGGCGTTCCTCGGGCGGGCGGGTGGGCCGGAATCGCCCGTCCGGGCCGCGCGTCGGGCGGCCGTTGCGGGGCGCGTCGGGGTCGAGGAGGGGCGGCGGTGGGTCGGCGGGCTCGCGAGGGGTGCTCACCTCTTCATGATTCCCTGACGAGGGTGAACAGAAAATGAACTCCGGCCAGGTCGGTCAGGCCATTGTCGGCAGGGTCACCCGGATGATCTCGCCGGCGGCGTCCCGCTCCACCCGCACCCGCTGCCCGAGCCGCAGCAGGCGCAGCCCGGAGGCGTCGAAGGCGCGGGCCGGGAAGGCCAGCTCGGTCCCGTCGTCGAGCAGCAGCACCCCGCTGCGGGTCGACGCGTCGAAGGTGGCCACCGTGCCCTGCATGCCAGCACCGTACCGGACCGGGACGTCACGCCGGGCCAGCAGCGCGCCCGTGCGCGGACCCACCCCGAGCCCGACGGCGGTGGCCAGGTCGGCCGCGGTGTCCACGTCCCGGCGCAGGCTGGGCCAGTCGCCGACCAGCGGCAGCGCCCCGCTCGCCGCGTGCGCGGCAGCCGATCCGGGCCCGAACCGGGGCGCCAGCGGCACCCCGGCCGGCGCGGCCAGCAACACGGTGCCGTCGCCCGGGGCGTCGGCCGCGAACCCGCGTACCCCCTCGGCCGCGCGCAGCGCCGCGGCCAGCTCGGCCGGGCGCAGCGCGGGCAGGTCCGCGGTGACGCCGGCCACCGCGGCGCGCGGCCCGGCCACCTCCGCGCCGTGCCGGAAGGCCGCGTTGAGCCCGGCCGCCGGGTCAGTCGCGACCCGGGCGCCCGCCGCGGTCACCGCCGCGGTCACCCGCGGGTCGTCGGTGACCACGAGCACCCGACCGACCACCGGACACGCGAGCGCCGCGCCGACCGTGTCGGCCGCTAGGGCCAGCGCCAGTTCCTCATGGGGTACGCCGGGCAGCGCGCCCCGCAGGCGGCTCTTCGCCGCCCCGAGGCGCTTCACCGGCATCACCACGGTCCAGCTCGGCTCAGGCACGGTGACCATCCTGCCAGCGGGGGCGGTGGCACCCGCACTGGCCGGACCGGGGGCGAGCAGGCATGATTCTCTCCCGGGGCGCGTGGGGCGGAACGAGGAGGCAGGGTGGCACCGCGGAGGCTGGGATTCTGGCAACGGTTCGCCGTGGTGCTGGTGAAGCCGGTGTTGACCGTCTGGACCCGGCGCACCTGGCGGGGCATGGAGCACCTGCGGCGCGACGGCGGCATCATCATCGTGCCCAACCACATCTCGCACGCCGACCCGCTGGTCTCCGCGCACTTCATCCACGACGCCGGGCGCTGGCCGCAGTTCCTCGGCAAGGCAAGCGTGTTCCGGGTGCCGGTGGTCGGCTGGATCCTGCACCGGTGCAAGCAGATCCCGGTCGAGCGGGGCAGCGTCGAGGCGGTCAAGTCGCTGGACAAGCTGATCGCCGCGCTGGACGAGGGAGGCGCCGTGGTGATCTACCCGGAGGGCACCACCACCCGGGAGCCGGACCTGTGGCCGATGAAGGGCAAGACCGGCGCGGCCCGGCTGGCGCTGGCCACCGGCGCCCCGGTGATCCCGGTGGCCATGGTCGGACCGGAGCGGATGTTCGACCCCCGCACGGCCCGGATCGGGCTGCGCCCGCGTACCCCGGTGACGGTGGTCGCCGGGCCGCCTGTCGACCTGGGCCGGTGGGCCGGCGCCACGCCGACCCGGGCGATCCTGGAGGAGATGACGGACACCATCATGCTGCGGATCCGGGATCTGGTCGCGGAGATCCGCGGCGGCACACCACCGCCGCTCTGGCAGCGGCCGGCCCGCACCGGCACGCCGGAGGTCGCCGAATGAGCGGGCACGTCGCGGTGCTCGGCGCGGGGTCCTGGGGGACCGCGTTCGCCAAGATCCTCGCCGACGCCGGGCGGGACGTGACCGTGCTGGCCCGCCGCGCCGCGGTGGCGGAGGCGATCCGGACCGGGCGGCACAACCCGGAGTACCTGCCGGACGTGCGCCTGCCCGAGCGGGTCACCGCCACCGGCGACGCCGCCGAGGCGATCGAGGGCGCCGAGGTGGTGGTGCTCTCGGTGCCGTCGCAGACGCTGCGCGGCAACCTCGCCGAGTGGACGCCCCACCTGGCGCCCGACGCCACGCTCGTGTCCCTGATGAAGGGCATCGAGCTGGGCACCACCAAGCGGATGAGTCAGGTGATCGTGGAGACGGCCGGGGTGCCGGCCGACCGCGTGGTCGTCGTCTCCGGACCGAACCTGGCCCCGGAGATCGCCGCCGAGCAGCCGGCCGCCACCGTGGTCGCCGGCACCGACAGCCGGCGTACGGCGCTGGTCCAGGCGTCGATCCGGACGCCCTACCTCCGCCCGTACACCAACGACGACGTGATCGGCTGCGAGCTGGGCGGGGCGGTGAAGAACGTGATCGCGCTGTCGTACGGCATCGCCACCGCGATGGGCTTCGGCGACAACACCCGGGCCATGCTGATGACCCGCGGCCTGGCCGAGACCGCCCGCCTGGGCGTGGCGCTCGGCGCCGACCCGATCACCTTCGCCGGGCTGGCCGGCATGGGCGACCTGGTCGCCTCCTGCTCCTCGCCGCTGGCCCGCAACCGCACCTTCGGCGAGCACCTGGGCCGGGGCGAGACGCTGGAGCAGGCTCAGGCGGCCACCAGGCAGACCGCCGAGGGCGTGAAGAGCTGCCTGGCCATCCGGGACCTGGCCCGGGCGCACGGGGTGGAGATGCCGATCACCGAGCAGATCGAGCGGATCTGCCACGAGGGGATGGACCCGCGCCTGGCCGTGGACGCGCTGATGAGCCGCACCGCCAAGCCGGAGTCGTACGAGTGAGTGCCGACTGGGGAGACGGCACCCGCAGCGTGCACGCCGGGCTGCCCGAGCCCGCGCCCGGCCGGCCGTTCCTGCCCGGCCCGGTCTTCGCCGCGCCCTACCACCTGGACCCGTGGCGCGGGCCGGCGGCGGCCCCCGACGGGTACGGGCGGCCGGACAACCCGACCCGCCGGCTCCTGGAGGCGGCGATCGGCGAGTTGGAGGGCGGCGACTGCCGGGTCTTCGCCAGCGGCCAGGCGGCCATCACCGGGCTGCTGCTGACCGTGCTGCGCCCCGGTGACACCGTGTTGCTCCCCGCCGACGGCTACTTCCCGGTGCGGGCGTTCGCCACCGACACGCTGGAGCGCGTCGGGGTGCGCGTCGGCTTCGTGCCGACCGCCGGGCCGTACCCGTCGTTCGACGGCGTCCGGCTGGTGTTGCTGGAGACGCCGGCGAACCCCGGGCTCGACGTCGCCGACGTGCCGGCGCTGGCCACCGCGGCACACGCCGCGGGCGCGCTGCTGGCGGTCGACAACACCACCGCGACGCCGCTCGGCCAGCGTCCGCTGGACCTCGGCGCGGACGTGGTGGTCGCGTCCGGCACGAAGGCGCTCACCGGCCACTCCGACCTGCTGCTCGGCTACGTGGCGACGCGCGAGGTCGCGCTGCGCGACGCGGTGACCGCCTGGCGGACCACCACCGGCGGGGTGCCCGGCGCGTTCGACTGCTGGCTGGCCCACCGGTCGCTGGCCACCGTCGACCTGCGGCTGGCCCGGCAGAGCGCCAACGCCGAGGCCCTGGCCGGGTTGCTCGCCGGCCGACCGGACGTCACCGGCCTGCGCTGGCCGGGGCGGCCGGCGGACCCGGCGTACCCGGTGGCGTCGGCGCAGATGCGGCGGATGCCCGGCGTGCTCTCCTTCGACCTGGGCGACGCCGACCGGGTGGCCCGCTTCCTCGACGCGTCCCGCCTGGTGGCCGCCGCCACCTCCTTCGGCGGGCTGCACACCACGGCCGACCGGCGGGCCCAGTGGGGCGACGACACCCCGCCCGGTTTCGTGCGGCTCTCCTGCGGCATCGAGGACAGCGTCGACCTGGTCGCCGACGTGGCCGCGGCGCTCGACGCCGCCACGGGCTGACGCCGGGCCGCGCGCTCCGCTATCGTGACGGGCAGCCACGGCCCGTGCGGCCCCGACGCGAGGAGGTGAGTCCGATCCACAAGCAGAGGACCGGCGCTCCCTCCGAGTCCGTGTCGCCCCGGGGCTGAGGCGACGCCGGGGGCGCCGTCGAGCGTTCCCCGAAAGGCTTGCCATGGCATCCACCGTGTTCACTCCCGACCGTCCCGCCCTCGTCCGCCGGCTGCGCGCCGCCGGTTGCGTCTTCGCCGAGGACGAGGCGGACCTGCTGATCGCCGCCGCCGACTCGGCGCGGGCACTGACCTTCCTCGTCGACCGCCGCGTCGCCGGCCTGCCGTTGGAGCACCTGCTCGGGTGGGCCGAGTTCTGCGGGCGGCGGGTCGTCGTCCACCCCGGCGTCTTCGTCCCGCGCGGGCGTACCGCGCTGCTCGTCGACGCGGCGGTGGCGGTCGCCGGGCCGGCGCCGGCGGTGCTCGACCTGTGCTGCGGCTCCGGCGCCGCCGCGCTGGTGCTGCACGAGCGGCTGGCGCCCCGCTGGCTGGCCGCCGCCGACATCGACCCGGTGGCGGTGGCCTGCGCCCGGCGCAACCTCGACCCGCTGGGCGTGCCGGTCTACCAGGGCGACCTGTTCGACGCGGTGCCCGCCGACCGGCGGGGCCGGCTGGACCTGGTGGTGGCGAACGCCCCGTACGTGCCGAGCGGCGCGGTGGCGACGCTGCCGGCCGAGGCGCGGCTGCACGAGGCCCCGGTGGCGCTCGACGGCGGCGCGGACGGGCTGGCGGTGCTGCGTCGGGTGGCCGCCGGCGCGGCCGAGTGGCTGGCCCCGGGCGGGCACCTGGCGGTCGAGGTGAGCGTCGAGCAGGCCCCGACGCTCTGCGCGGTGCTCCGCGTCGCCGGGCTCGATCCGACAGTGGTGCGCGACGAGGAGCGGGAGGCCACCGCCGTGACCGCGCGCCGTCCCGGCTGATCTCCGCGTGGCGGGTGGACCCGCCGGGAACTAACCTCAGGTCAGGCTCGGCGGGGAGGTGGCGGCGGTGGGCAGCGCAGAGGTGCCGGTGGTGGTGGGGCTGGACAACGGCGGCACGAGCAACAACGCCACCGTGCTGACGGTCGACGGCCGGTTCCTGGTGGACGGGCTGCTGGAGATCCCGAGCGAGGTCGGCGCCGGCCCGGAGGCGGCGATCGAGGCCCTCGCGCGGGCGTTCGACGGCGTGCTCGCACACACCGGGGTGCCCCGGGAGCTGGTGCGCGCGGTCGGCCTGGACACGCCCGGCCCGGCGAGCGCCACCGGGGTGATCTCCTCGCGCGGGTCGACGAACTTCGCCCAGCCGGCCTGGCGGGGCTACGACGTGCGCGGCGCGTTGGAGCGGCGGCTCGGCCTGCCGGTGGTGTACGCCAACGACGGCAACGCCGCCGCCCTCTACGCCCACCACGTGCACTTCGGCGCGGACGCGAAGGCACGCTCGTCGGTGTCCGCGATCGTCGGCACCGGCCTGGGTGGGGGCGTGGTGGAGAGCGGTCGGGTGGTCGGCGGCGCGGCCGGCATGGCGGGGGAGTTCGGGCACGTGCACATCCCGCTGGACGGGCTGCTCGAACCGGGGCAGCCGGTGCCGGTCTGTGCCTGCGGCTTCGCCGGTGACGCGGAGAGCGTCGCCTCGCTCACCGCCATCCGGCGCAACCTGTTGTCCTACTGGCTGGCCCGGTATCCCGACCATCCGCTGGCCGCGGAGGACCCCGCACGGGCCGCGAAGCTGCTGCGCGACCACGGCGAGCGGGGCGACCCGCTGGCCCGCCAGGTGTTCGGCCAGCAGGCCCGGGCGCTGGGGCGGTTGTTCACCATCGCGGCCAACTTCACCGACCCGCACGCGTACTTCGTCGGCGGGGGCGTGGTGGAGGCGGCGCCGGAGTTCCGCGACTGGTTCCTCGCCACCGTCGCGGAGCACACCGTGCTCCGCGACGAGCAGCGCGCGCTCGCCACCTTCGCCCTGGTCCCCGACCGCGACATGGCCGGCGCCCGTGGCGTCGCCATCGCCGCCCTCGACCGGATGAAAGGCGGGGCCCCCGCTTAACGCCTTTGGTAGAGGCGGGGGCCCCGCTTAACACGCGCCGAGCGCGTCGAGCGCGTCGAGCGCGCCGTGCCCGCCGAGCGCGTCGGCCGGCGCGGTCAGGGGCGTGGGGGCGCGGCGGTGAAGGCGGTCCAGGCGGTTGGTGGGAACACCAGCACCGGGCCGGCCGGGTCCTTGGAGTCGCGAACCGCGACCGATCCGGGCCACGGCGCCATCTCGACGCAGGCGCCCTCGTCGCCGCTGTGGCTGCTCTTGCGCCAGCCGGCCGGCGCCGGGGGGTGAGGGCGGTTGGTGTCGTTCATGCGGTCACCTCTCGTTCAGCAGACGGAGGAGCTGGTCCCGACTGGCCGCCGGGCTCAGCGCCACGGTCCGCAGGTGCTCCATGATCTTGGTGCAGGTACGCAGGTCGCCCGGCCGGTCGAGGATCATCTGCCCGGCGACGGTCTCCACCGAGGCGATGATCGGGTCCTCGGGGTCGGCGAACTCCAGGATGTGCAGCGATCCCCGGGTGCCCCGGTGGTACCCGGCGGCCAGCGGGATCACCTGGACGGTGATGTTCGGCAGCTCGGTCATCTTCAGCAGGTGGTGGAGCTGGTCGGCCATCACCTGGTGGCTGCCGACCGGGCGCAGCAACGCGCCCTCGTCGATGATGGCGTCGAGGATCGGTGGGTCCTCGCCGGAGATCCGCTGCTGGCGGTCCAGCCGTAGCTGGACGCGTTGTTCCACCTGCTCGTCGCTGAGCGTGTGGGGGCCGCCGCGCATCACCCCGCGGATGTAGTCGGCGGTCTGCAGCAGGCCCGGCACCACCGACGGCTCGAAGTTCGCGATGCCGGTGGCCTCGGCTTCCAGTGCGATGAAGTCGATGGTGCGCCGGTCCAGCAGGTACGAGTAGGAGACCCACCAGCCGGGCTGGCGGGCGTCCTTGGCCAGTTGCACGGCCGCGGCGATCTCGTCGGGCTCCACGCCGTAGCAGGTGAGTAACGCGCGCACGGTGGCCGGGCTGACCAGTGTCTGTGCGTTCTCGTAGCGGGACAGCGTGCTCCGGGTGCTGTTGATCTCGTTGGCTGCGGTTTCCAGGGTGAGGCCGGCGGTCTCACGGTGGGTCCGCAGGAGGATGCCGAGCCGTCGGGCCCGGGCGGTCTTCGGCGCCATGCATCGATGGTCGCACATCCGATGGGAAAACGGGCATGAGAGAAAGCCGATGAGAGTTGCATTCACGGCTGTCCAACTGTCAATCTGTGATGGCGTCCTCACCACCGGTTGTCGTGGCGACGGTGGTGGTGAGCGACCGGAGGGGATGGGGCGCGCGACGATCGGGTTTTACTCCCCCACGACCCGATCGTCGCGTGCCCGTACCGGTCCGCCGAGACGGGAAGGGATTCGCGATGACGGTGACGGCCCGCCGCTCGGGGGACGGAGGTGGCCGGACATGACACCGACCCGGTTCCTCGTGGTCCTCACCGACGTGCGTCCGACGAACGGTCACGCGCGCGACGAACGCAACAGTCCGGAGCGCCGCCGGCAGGTCGTGGGCGCGAGCAGCCGGGAGGCGGCCGACCGGATCGCCGGCGCGTTCATGGCGCTGGGCATGGTGCGGGCCGGCCGGCAACGGGTCAAGGTCATCGCGGTCGGTCGCCGGCCCCGGTACCCGTCCATCTGAACCACACCGGGCCCGACCCTGGAAAACGCGGCGACAGGGTCGGGGAGAGCCGGGCGGCCGGTGGCAGGTCCCGCCACCGGCCGCCCGCGCTGGTTCGCACCGTTACTCCCCGTATAAGGGCTCTTGACCGTTTGCCACGTGCCGCCGCGTCTCGCCGGGTATCGGCCACCGGCTTCGACGACGCACAGTAAGGTCAACCGGGTGAGCGCCACCGGCGAGCACGGCCAGCCGCAGCCGCGACCGATGAGGTGACCATGACCACCCCAGGCAAGACCCGTGTGGCGATCGTCTTCGGCGGCCGCAGCCCCGAGCACGGCATCTCCTGCGTCAGCGCCGGCAGCGTGCTGGCCGCCCTCGACCCGGACGAGTTCGAGGTCGTCCCGGTCGGCATCACCCGGAAGGGCCAGTGGGTGCTCGCCGACGGCGACCCGGCCCGGCTCGCCATCGCCGACCGCAGCCTGCCCGAGATCACCGCCGGCTCCGGCGCCGAACTCGTGCTGCGCGCCGACCCGGCCGTCGGCGGCCTGATGGTGCTCGACCCGGCCCAGGGCCCGGTGGCCCTGGGCGACGTGGACGTGGTCTTCCCGGTGCTGCACGGCGCGTACGGCGAGGACGGCACGATCCAGGGCATGCTGGAGATGGCGGACATCCCCTACGTCGGGGCGAACGTGTTCGCATCGGCGGCGGCCATGGACAAGGAGTTCACCAAGAAGCTCTGCGCCGCCGAGGGCATCCCGGTCGGCCCGTACGCGGTGCTGCGCGCCGGGATGTCGCTGAGCGAGGAGGACAAGGCGCGTCTCGGGCTGCCGGTCTTCGTCAAACCGTCCCGGGCCGGCTCCTCGTTCGGCATCACCAAGGTCGACGACTGGGCGCACCTCGACGCCGCGCTCGCCACCGCCCGGGAGATCGACAGCAAGGTGCTCGTCGAGGGCGCCGTGGTGGGCCGCGAGATCGAGTGCGGCGTGCTGGAGGGCGAGGCCGGCGGCGCGCCCGAGTCCTCGGTGCTCGCCGAGGTGCGGATGATCGGCGACCGCGACTGGTACGACTTCGAGGCCAAGTACATCTTCGCCGACGAGGTGACCGAGTACGACGTCCCGGCGGACCTGCCCGAGGCGGTGACCCGGCAGGTGCGCGACTACGCCGCCCGGGCCTTCACCGCGCTCGACTGCTCCGGCCTGGCCCGGGTCGACTTCTTCGTCACCCCGGAGCTGGAGGTCTTTCTCAACGAGATCAACACGATGCCGGGCTTCACTCCGACGTCGATGTTCCCGCGCATGTGGGCGGCGAGCGGGCTGGAATACCCGAAGCTCGTCAACCGCCTCATCCGGACCGCCCTGCACCGCCGCGCCGGCCGCTGACGGCCGGCGCGGGCGTCAGGCGGAGCAGCCCGAGGGGGCCGTCTTCGCCGAGGGCACCGCGCTGACGATCGCGTCGGAGATCGGGGCCACCCACTGCAACGGCTGATCGTAGGTCTTCGGCACCCGCACCTGGACCGGGGTCTCCCGATCGACGGCGGTCAGCACCGTGGCGTCGGCCTCCTGCACCGGGTGCCAGCAGACCTTGTTGACGGTCCACACCTCGTCGGTGTCCGGGAAGCAACCGGCGGGCAGGTCGCCGCCGGCCGTGGGCGACGGGCAGGGCTTGACCGGCGCGGTGCCACCGCAGGCCACGGTGAGCGCCGGGTCGCCGTACGCCGCGTTCTGCTCCGGGCCCGCAGTCACCGGGCGCTGCCCCAGCTCACGCACGGTGTCGGGCAACTGCGACACCAGCGCGCGGCAGAGGACGGCCGGGCGTTGGGCCAGCGCCGGGGCGGGCATCTCGACGGGCGCGCTCGACTGCACCCGGGGGCTGGCCGACGCGCTCGACGCGGCGTCCGGGGACTCCGGGGCGAGCTTGGCGAACGTGAAGCCGGCCACCGCCACGGTCACCGGCACCGCCACCAGGGTGGCCCAGAGCGCGGCGCGGCGGGTGCCGTGGTCCCGGCGCGGGTTGGTTTCCGTCTCTTCCACTTACAGCCGCACCACCGAACACGTGAGGGTGCGGGTGATGCCGGGCACCATCTGCACCTTGCTGACGATGAGTTTGCCCAGCTCGTCGACCGTGTTCGCCTCGGTGAGCACGACCACGTCGTAGGGCCCGGTGACGGCGTCGACCCGCACCACGCCGGCCAGGTCCGCGATCAGACCGGCCACGTCACGGGCCCGACCGACCTCGGTCTGGATGAGGATGTACGCCTGTACCACGACTCGACCTCCGTCCGTCGCCGCCTGGGGCGGCCCGAAGGGTGAAACTACCGTACCGAGCGGGCGTGATCCCTATCGGTCGCCTGGTGAGCGCGGTGAGCGGGCACACGTCGGTGCGGGGACAGGGGTGGGTCGTGCGGGATGACGGAGCGGGACGAGGGACGGCATGACAGTCGCGGGTGTCGGAGAGTTCGGGCTGATCGACCGGGTCACCGCCCGGTTGTCGTACGGGGAGAGCTGCCTGCTCGGCCCCGGGGACGACGCCGCGCTGGTGGCGGCACCGGACCGGCGGGTGGTCGCCTCCACCGACGTGTTGGTGGAGGGCCGGCACTTCCGGCGGGACTGGTCGGGCGCGCGGGACGTGGGGCATCGGGCGGCGGCGGCCAACCTCGCCGACATCGCCGCCATGGGCGCCACCCCGACCGCGCTGCTGGTGGCGCTCTGCATGCCGGCCGAGCTGGACCCGGCGTGGGCCGAGGAACTGGCCGACGGGCTGGGCGCGGAGGCGGGTCTGGTCGGCGCGAGCGTGGTCGGCGGGGACATGTCGGCGAGCCCGACGCTCACCATCGCGGTGACCGCTCTCGGGGACCTGGCCGGCCGTCCACCGGTGGTCCGTTCCGGGGCGCGGCCGGGCGACGTGGTGGCGCTCGCCGGGCGTACCGGCTGGGCGGCGGCCGGCTACACGGTGCTGTCCCGGGGCTTCCGCACGCCCCGGCTGCTGGTCGAGGCGTTCCGCCGCCCGGAGGTGCCGTACGCCGCCGGGCCGGCCGCCGCCGACGCCGGCGCCACCGCCATGATCGACGTGTCGGACGGGCTGCTCGCCGACCTCGGGCACGTGGCGGCGGCCAGCGGGGTCGCGATCGACCTGAGCCGGGACGCGTTCGAGGTGCCCCGGCAGATGCGCGACGCGGCGCAGGCGCTCGGCGTCGACCCGTACTCCTGGATCCTGGGCGGTGGCGACGACCACGCCCTGGCCGCGACGTTCCCGGTGGGTACGGCGTTGCCGGCGGGCTGGCGCCCGGTCGGGCGGGTGGGCGCAGGCGTCGGCGTCACCGTCGACGGCGCCGGGTACGACGGCCCGCGCGGCTGGGAGCACTTCCGCAGAGCGGAATGACCAGCTCGGCCGCAGAGCGGAATGACCGGCTCGGCCGCAGAGCGGAATGACCGGCTCGGCCGCAGAGCGGAATGACCGGCTCGGCCGCAGAGCGGAACGAGCGTAGTGATCTGCGTCCGACCTCGGCGGCCGGGGCCGGACGGGTGCCGGAACCGGTCGTAGCCTGGCAACGTGAGTGAGATCGAGATCCGGGAGCGACCCTTCGACGCGCCCGAGTCGCAGGCGTTGATCCGGGCGGCGCTTGCGGACCTGGGTGAGCGGTACGGTGGCAGCGGCGACGACACGCCCGTCGAGCCGGCGGAGTTCGTCGCGCCGGTGGGCGCCTTCCTCGTCGCCTACGTCGACGGGCGGCCGGTGGGCTGCGGCGGCTGGCGCAGCCACGGCGCGGACGGGGAGACGGCCGAGCTGAAGCGGATGTACACCGCGCCCGCCGCCCGGGGCCGGGGGGTGGCCCGGTCGGTGCTCGCGGCGGTCGAGCGGTCCGCCCGCGACTCCGGCCGCAAGCGGATCGTGCTGGAGTGCGGCGACCGGCAGCCCGAGGCGATCGCCATGTACACCTCGTCCGGCTACGAGCGGATCCCGAACTTCGGTTTCTACCAGGACGAGCCGGGTTGCCTGTCGTTCGGCCGTACCCTCTGAGGGCCCGCGACCGGCTGACGGCCCGCGACCGGCGTCAGCCGACGGTGATGCGAATCTCTCCGGCGGCCCGGCGGGCGGCGACCGCCGCCTCGTCCGGCGTCGCGCCCCAGGCCATCAGGTGCCCGCTGCGGTGCGCCGAGGAGCGCATCTCGGGGACGGTCTGCCCGACTTTCGTGTCGACCCGCACGTCGAGCACGCCCGGCACCCGCAGCGCGTCGCGCCGGCCGTCCACCGCGGTCACCCGGCCGGGTGGGGCGACGAGGAACTCGATCGCCGCCGCGCCGGTCGGCCGGGTCGGCAGCGCCGGCCGCTCGCCGCGCAGCACCCGCAGGTACGCCTCGATGACGTCCCGCTCGTAGGCGATCGAGATGAGCGCGGTGATCATGTCGCCGGGCATCCGGGCGGCGCACTCGACGAGCGTGGGCACGCCGTCGACCAGGATCCACTCGCTGTGCAGCATGCCGCTGCGGAAGCCGGCCGCCGTGGCGAGGCGGGTCGCCGCCGCCCGCAGCGCGTCGTGGTCGGACGGGGGTAGCGCGGACGGCACGGTGTGGCCGGTCTCCACCGGGTGCCGGCCGCCGGCGATCCGCTTGTCGGTCACGTTGGCGAAGAGCACGTCCCCGTCGGCGACCAGCAGCTCGACGCTGTGTTCGGAGCCGACAAGCAGTTCCTCGACAAGCACGCCGGTGGGCAGCCCCCGGTCGGTGGCCTCGGTGGGCGCCGGCGGGTCGGCGCTCGCCGCCCAGCGGTCCGGCAACTCGCCCGGGTCGGTGATCAGCTGCACGCCGAGGCTGCCCGAGCGGCGGGTGGGCTTGAGTACGCACCGGCCGTCGTGCGCGTGGGCGAACCGGGCCGCCCGCGCCGGGTCGTCGACCAGCTCGTAGGCGGGGTTCGCCAGGCCGATCTCGTCGGCCAGCAGCCGCATCCGGTGCTTGTCGGAGAAGACGTCCGCGGCGGCCACCCCGGCGCCGGGTAGGCCGAGCCGGTCGGCCAGCCGGGCGGTGGCGCCCACCGCGTACTCCAGGCCGGGCAGGACCAGCCGGGCGCCGGCCAGGCCGGGCTCCCGGGCGAGCAGGGCGTCGACGTCCAGGCCGGTCTGGTATTCCACCGCCACCAACCGGCCGACCAGGGGCAGGTCTTCGGCGAACCGGGCCAGGTCGCGGCGGCGGATCACGTCCGGTTCCTCGACCAGCACCACGCTGCCGGCCGGCAGTTCCTCGTCGAACCACCGCAGCGAACCGAGCGACGCGCCGACCACCACCAGTTGCTCGCGACCCAGATCGAGGTCCACCGGTCGTTCCTCCCCACGGCTCGCGCCAGAACCGGGCGGCCGGCGCAGCAGCACCCTAACCGGCCCGGACCAGCGGGTCGCCGTACGGTTGGTCAGCCGTCGTCGCGGGTCGGACGGCGCGGGACGACAGCCAGAAGCCGCCCGGGGTCACCCGGGCGGCTTCTGGCGATGTCACGGGGGGCGGGTCGTGATCGTGACCCGCGCGCCGGGTCAGGCGCGGACGACCTTGCCGGCCTTGATGCACGAGGTGCAGACCTGAAGCTTCTTGGTGGTGCCGCCACCGGCCGGGGTGCGCACCGACTGGATGTTCGGGTTCCAGCGGCGGTTGGTCTTCTTCTTGGACCAGGGCACGTTGTGGCCGAAGCCCGGCCCCTTGCCACAGACGTCGCACACGCTAGCCACGGGATACTCCTGGGATTGATACGTTCATGAGGTCGCCGGCAGGCGCTGCACGGACAACCTGGCCAGGTTACCCGATGCCGGGTGGCCCCGGCCAACCCGCCCCCGAGCGCGCCGGACCGGGCGCGTGTCGGTGCGCGCCAGTAGGCTTCCCGACGTGCTGGACACCCTCGACGCCGCCGCGGTGCGCCGCTGGTGCACGAGCGGGCTGGCCGCCCTCCAGCGGCACCAGGGCGAGATCGACGACCTCAACGTCTACCCGGTGCCGGACGGCGACACCGGCACCAACCTGGTGCTCACGCTCACCTCGGCCCAGCAGGCCCTCGCCATGGACCTGGAGACGCTCCCCGACGGCGGGCACACCCCGCACGGGCACGCGCTGCGGCTGATGGCCCAGGGCGCGCTGCTCGGCGCGCGGGGCAACTCCGGGGTGATCCTCTCGCAGATCCTTCGCGGCCTCGCCGACGCGCTGGCACCCGCGCCCGCGGTCCGGGGCCGCCAGCTCGCCGGGGCGTTGGCCGCCGCCACCACCGCCGCCTACGCCGCGGTCGCCCGGCCGGTCGAGGGCACACTGCTCAGCGTGGTCGCCGCGGCGGCCGACGCGGCCCAGCGGGCGCAGAGCGACGACCTGCCCGCGGTGGCCCGCGCGGCGGCCGTCGCGGCGGCCCGGGCGCTGGCCCGCACCCCGGAGCAACTGCCCGAGCTGGCCCGCGCCGGCGTGGTCGACGCCGGCGGGCGCGGGCTCTGCCTGCTGCTCGACGCGCTTGTCGAGACGGTCACCGGGGAGAGCCCGGCGCCCGCGCCGCCCCCGCTCCGCCGGCCCGGGACGGCCGCGCGGGAGACCGGCTCCGAGGGGTACGCCTACGAGGTGCAATACCTGCTCGACGCCACCGACGAGGCGGTGGCGCGGCTGCGCGCCGAATTGTCCGCGCTCGGTGACTCCCTGGTGGTCGTCGGCGACGGCTCCGGCACCTGGAACGTGCACGTGCACGTCAACGACGTCGGCGCCGCCGTCGAGGCGGGCGTGGTCGCCGGCCGGCCGCACCGGATCGGCGTGACCCGCTTCGCCGACCGGACCGCCCCGGCGCCGGCGGTGGTGCGGCCCGACGGCCGGGCCGCCGTGGTGGTGGCGACCGGCGCGGGCATCGCCGGGTTGTTCGCCGCCGAGGGCGCCGTGGTGGTGCCGGCCAACCCGTCCACCGGCGAGCTGCTCGACGCGATCCGCGCCACCGGCGCGGCCCGGGTGGTGGTGCTGCCCAACGACCCGAACACGCAGTCGGTGGCGAGCGCGGCGGCGAAGGAGGCACACGGCCTCGGCGTGAAGGTCAGCGTGGTGCCCACCCGTTCCCCGGTGCAGGCCCTCGCGGCGCTGGCGGTGCGCGACCCGGAGCGACGCTTCGAGGACGACGTGATCGCGATGGCGGAGGCCGCCGGCGCCTGCCGTTACGCCGAGGTCTGCCACGCCGCCCGGGAGGCGCTCACCGTCGCCGGCCCGTGCCGGCCGGGCGACGTGCTGGCCCTGGTGGAGGGCGAGGTGCACCTGATCGGGCAGGATCTGACCGACACCTGCACCGCGGTGGTCGACCGGATGCTCGGCGGCGGCGGCGAGCTGGTCACGCTGCTCTGCGGGGCGGACGCCCCGGCCGGGCTGGCCGACCGCGTCCGCGCCCATGTCGAGCGCTCCTGGCCGTTCGTGGAGGTGCAGGCGTACGAGGGCGGCCAGCCGCACTATCCGCTCCTGCTGGGGGTCGAATGACGAGCGAACCGGCCACGGTGGACACGCCGTTGAAGAAGCTGGTCGGGGAGAAGACCGCCAAGGCGCTCGCCGCCCACCTCGACCTGCACACCGCCGGCGACCTGATCTACCACTTCCCGCGCCGCTACGACGAGCGCGGTGAGCACACCGACATCCGCTCGCTTGACGTGGGGGAGCAGGTCACCGTGCTGGCGCAGGTGCAGCGCACCGCGGTCCGCCCGATGCGCCAGCGGCGCGGCAACCTGCTGGAGGTCACCGTCGGCGACGGCTCCGGCGGCATGCTCACCTGCACCTTCTTCGGCAACCAGGCGTGGCGGGAGCGGGAGCTGCGTCCGGGCCGGTGGGGGCTGTTCGCCGGCAAGGTGACCGAGTTCCGGGGCAAGCGGCAGCTCAACGGCCCGGAATACGTCCTGCTCGGTGAGGGTGGCGACGGCGAGGCGGCGGCCAACGAGGAGGTCGAGGAGTTCGCCGGCGCGCTGATCCCGGTCTACCCGGCCGCCGCCGCGGTGCCGACGTGGGTGATCGCCCGCTGCGTACGGGTGGTGCTCGACACGTTCACCCCGCCGGACGACCCGTTGCCGGCCACCGTGCGGGCCACCCGCAACCTGGCCGGCATCGACGTCGCGTTGCGGGAGATTCACCGGCCGTCCAGCAAGGAGGCGCTCTACCGGGCCCGCCGCCGGCTCAAGTGGGACGAGGCGTTCGCCGTGCAGCTCACCCTGGTGCAGCGTAAGCACCGGGCGGCGGCGTGGCCGGCGCGGTCCCGGCCGGCGAGGGCGGGCGGCCTGCTCGACGCGTTCGACGCGCGGCTGCCGTACGAGTTGACCTCCGGCCAGCAGACGGTCGGGCGGGAGATCGCCGCCGACCTGGCCACCGCGCACCCGATGCACCGGTTGTTGCAGGGCGAGGTGGGTTCCGGCAAGACGGTGGTGGCGTTGCGCGCCATGCTCCAGGTGGTCGACGCGGGCGGTCAGGCCGCGCTGCTCGCCCCGACCGAGGTGCTCGCCGCCCAGCACCACCGGGGCATCCTCGACCTGCTCGGCCCGCTCGGCCGGGCCGGTGAGCTGGGCGCCGCCGACGACGCCACCCGGGTGGAGCTGGTCACCGGTTCGCTCGGCGCGGCGGCCCGGCGGCGGGCCCTGGCCGAGGTGGCGGAGGGCCGGGCCGGCATCGTGCTCGGCACGCACGCCCTGCTCTACGAGGGGGTCGACTTCGCCGACCTGGGCCTGGTGGTGGTGGACGAGCAGCACCGGTTCGGCGTGGAGCAGCGGGACGCGCTGCGCGCCAAGGCCGACCAGCCGCCGCACGTGCTGGTGATGACCGCCACCCCGATCCCGCGTACGGTCGCCATGACCGTCTACGGCGACCTGGAGACGTCCACCCTGTCCCAGTTGCCGCAGGGCCGTTCGCCGATCGCCTCGCACGTGGTTCCGGCCGCCGAGAAGCCGGCCTTCCTCGACCGGGCCTGGCGCCGGTTGCGCGAGGAGGTCGCCAAGGGCCACCAGGCGTACGTGGTGTGTCCCCGGATCGGTGAGGGTCCGGTCTCCGACGAGGAGCCGCCGCGGGAGGACGACAACGGTCGACGCCCGCCGCTGGCGGTGACCGAGGTGGCGCCGCTGCTCGCCGAGGGGCCGCTGCACGGGCTGCGGATCGGGGTGCTGCACGGTCGGCTGCCGGCCGACGAGAAGGACGCGGTGATGCGCGCGTACGCCGCCGGCGACCTGGACGTGCTTGTCGCGACCACGGTGGTCGAGGTGGGTGTCAACGTGCCGAACGCGACCGTGATGATCGTGCTGGACGCGGACCGGTTCGGCGTGTCCCAGCTGCACCAGTTGCGTGGGCGGGTGGGCCGTGGTTCGGCTGCCGGCCTCTGCCTGCTCGTCACCGAGGCGGCCGAGGGTTCGTCGGCCCGGGAGCGGCTGGACGCGGTGGCCTCCACCACCGACGGGTTCAAGCTGGCGGAGCTCGACCTGGAGCAGCGTCGCGAGGGGGACGTGCTGGGCGCGACCCAGTCCGGCCGGCGCTCGCACCTGCGGCTGCTGTCGCTGCGACGGGACACCGACCTGATCCGGGACGCCCGGGCCGAGGCGATCACCCTGGTCGGGGAGGACCCGGAGCTGGCCCGGCACCCGGCGTTGGCGGCGTCGGTCGCCGCGCTCGTCGACTCCGAGCGCGCCGAATACCTGGAGAAGGGCTGACTGCCAGCCTGATCCACACCAGCTCGGCGAGGTGGGGGTATCCCGCGTGGTGTGATCCCGCCACCTCGGCGTACTGGCGTGGATCAAGCGGCGGGGGCGCGCCGACCGGGTGGTCGACGCGCCCCCGCGGGCGGAACCGGTGGATCAGGCGGTGAAGCTGATCCGGCGGCGGCGGGCCACCACGTACAGCACGGCGCCGGCGGCCAGCAGCAGCGTGGCGCCACCGGCGATGGCGCCCGCGGCCGGGCCGGTCACGGGCAGGCCGCCACCCTGGCCGGAGCAGTCCTCCGGCTGGGTGTACGGGATGGTCTCGGCGTCCTCGGCCACGTCGTACCGCACGGTGACCTTGAGGCCCTTGTGGGCGTCGAACTCGACCGAGGCGGTCTTGCCCGGCTCGGAGACGAGCTTCTTGGTGACGCCCTTCTCGGTGGTGAGCGTGGCGGTGAAGGGCGCCCCCTCCGCCGGGTTCTCCACGATGAAGGTCATCGAGTCGCAGTCCTGGTCCAGCTTGAAGATCGGCTCCGCCGGCTCGGCCGGGGTGGACGGGCTCGGCGGCACGGAGGCGGACGGCGTCGGGGTGGGCTCGGGCGACTCCGGTGACGGCGACACGCTGGGCGACGGCGAGGCCGCCGACGGCGACGGCGACGGGCTCTCCACCACCTCGCACTTGCGGCTGGGCCGGGCCACGACGGTGCGCTCACCGTCGTGGGACTGGCGGCCCCGGTCCCAGTGCGCGCCCACGGTCAGCTTCAGCTCGGGGATGGCGCCGGCGAAGGTGTGGGTCTGGGTGCCGGTCAGGGGCCCGTCGCCCTGCTTCTTCAGCTCCGCGCCCACGGCCAGGTCGCCGGTGATCTCGCCGGGCACGGTGGACTCGAGCTTGGTGATCTTGCCGGAGATGTCGCGCTCGCTGCTGATCACCGACCAGGTGACGGTGACCTTGCCGTCCTTGGTGGCGCAGTAGCTGCCGGACGGCTCGGGGTGGTGGGCCGCGGCCGGGGCGGCGACGGTGGCCACACCCGCGAGGCCGATCAGCGCGCCGGCGGTGAGGGCGGCGGCACGCCGAAGGTGGAGACGGTTCACGTCTTCTCCTGAGGAGGGGAGGATGGGAGGGGGTGGCGGCGGACGGGCCGAAATCGCGCGTCCGCACGGCAACCGGGGCAGACCCTAGCGAGATCGACACGGCGGGCGTTACCGCGATCGACGGGTCGTAAAGGGTCCGTTATAAATCTGAGATCATTGATGTACGCCGGGTCACAGTTCGTTGCTCCGGGTGGTCGACCCGCCCGTTCCCGGCGTCGCGTAGCGTCGGGGGATGCGCAGGAACCACCGGTGACCCGGATCGTGGCCGGCACGCTCGGCGGGCGGCGGATCGCCGCGCCGCCCGGCGCCGGCACCCGGCCGACCTCGGATCGGGTGCGGGAGGCGCTGTTCAGCGCCGTACAGGCCGATCTAGACCTGGACGGGGCGCGCTTCGCCGACCTGTACGCCGGCTCCGGCGCGGTCGGTCTGGAGGCGCTGTCCCGGGGCGCGGCGCACGTGCTGCTGGTCGAGTCGGACGCCCGGGCCGCCCGGGTGATCCGGGAGAACATCGCCGCGCTGCGGGCCGCTCCGGCCGCCCGCCTGGTCACCGGCAAGGTGGCCGGGGTGCTCGCGGCCGGGCCGGACGGTGGGGCGTACGACGTGGTCTTCGCCGATCCGCCGTACGCGGCGCCGGACGCGGAGCTCACCGCGGTTCTCGCCGCGCTCGTCGACGGCGGCTGGCTCGCGCCGGACGCGCTCGTGATCGTGGAACGGTCCCGGCGCACCGGCCCGGTCGGCTGGGTGGAGGGCATCACTCCGGAGCGCAGTCGCCGCTACGGCGAGACCACCCTTTGGTACGGTCGCCGATCATGAGACGCGCGGTCTGCCCGGGCTCGTTCGACCCGGTAACCAACGGTCACCTCGACATCGTCGGCCGGGCCAGCCGGCTGTTCGACGAGGTGATCGTCGGAGTGCTGGTCAACCAGTCGAAGCAGGGGTTGTTCACCGTCGAGGAGCGGATCAAGATGCTCCGCGAGGTGACCGCCTCGTACGACAACGTCCGGGTGGAGTCGTTCCGCGGCCTGCTCGTCGACTTCTGCCGCGACCAGCAGGCGAGCGTGCTGATCAAGGGCCTGCGTGCGGTCAGCGACTTCGACTACGAGTTGCAGATGGCCCAGATGAACGTCGGCCTGGCCGGGGTGGAGACGCTCTTCATGCCGACCAACCCGCTCTACTCGTTCCTCTCCTCCAGCCTGGTCAAGGACGTGGCCAAGTGGGGCGGCGACATCTCCGCCCACGTGCCGGACCTGGTCCGTGAGCAACTCGTGGCCCGGCTGCGCCCCTGACCCGCGAGCGCGCGAAGGGCGGCGACGCGCCGGCCGGGGGCGGGTGGGACGGGAGTGGTCGGCGCGCGACATGATGTGTGCAGCGCCGAAACCGGGCGCAGGCCGCATCATGGAGGGCGGCCGACGAGGACAGGAGTGAGGTACCGGTGGACCCGCTCGATCGCATCGACGAACTGATCGCCATGGTGGAGCAGGCCCGCTCCGTCCCGATGTCGCGCAACAACTGCATGGTCGACCGTGGCGAGATGATCGCCGCGCTCGACGAGATGCGCGCCGAGCTCCCCGCCGACCTGCGCCGGGCCGCCGCGTTGCTGGAGGAGCGGGACAAGATCATGGAGGCCGGCAAACGCGAGGCCGACCGGATCATCAGCGAGGGTGAGGCGGAACACGCCCGGCTGGTGTCGGTGAACGAGATCACCGTCTCGGCCGAGCACGAGGGTGCCCGGATCATCGGCGAGGCGCGGGCCGAGGCACAGCGCCTCCGCGAGGAGGTCGACGACTACGTCGACACCGCGCTCGCCAATTTCGAGCAGTTCCTCACCCGGGCGTTGGCCTCGATAGAGCGTGGCCGCGACAAGATGCACGCGCTGCGCGAGATCGGCACCTTCGGTGGGGACGAGGCCGACCGCCCGCTACCCTTCTGAGCGGCGCGCGGGCCGGTCGCCGACAGCCGGCTGCCGCCGGAGCAGGGCGGGTGTGCCCCCGGTTCGACGGTCCGCCCGTCTCCCAGGTAACCTTTTTTGTCGGCCTCTCACCGGCCGGAGTCTGACTATGCCCAAACATTCGCCTCGCCAACTCGACCCCAGGGCGCCGCTGGTCCTCGACACGAGGGACCTGCCGCGTCGCCCTGGCGCGTTGCGTGAGCTCCGGCGGGTCGTGACGGCACCGGCGGACCTCGGCGTGGAGTTGATCGGCGTGCCGGAGGGCGCGGACCTCGACCTCGACCTGAGGTTGCAGTCGGTGTCCGAGGGCGTGCTCGTCTCCGGGACCGTCACCGGTCCCGTCAAGGGCGAGTGCGGCCGTTGCCTGCGCGAGATCGACGACTCGGTGGCCGTGAACGTCCAGGAGCTGTACGCGTACGAGGACAGCACCACGGACGAGACGACCGACGAGGACGAGGTGGGCCGGATGCAGGGCGATCTGATCGACCTGGAGCCGGCGGTGCGGGACGCGGTGGTGCTCGCGCTGCCGACCAACCCGCTCTGCCGGCAGGACTGCCCAGGACTGTGCCCCGAGTGTGGGGTGCACTGGGACGATCTGCCCGCCGACCACAGTCACCAGCAGATCGACCCGCGTTGGGCGGGCCTGTCGCAACTGACCCGTACAGAGGAGTAGGAACCGTGGCCGTCCCCAAGCGCAAGATGTCGCGCAGCAACACCCGCGCCCGCCGGGCGAACTGGAAGGCCTCGGTGGTGGCGACCGTTGCCTGCCCGCAGTGCAAGTCGCCGAAGCTGCCGCACGCCGCCTGCTCCGTCTGCGGCACGTACAACGGCCGCCAGGTCCTCGAGGTCTGACCTGGACGCCGAGTGACGCCCCCGACCACTTCTCGGGTGGCGCGCGCACCACGGCTGAAGCCCGGTGCCCCGGCTCCCTCCGCCGCCGGTCGTTCCGTGACCGGCGGGCCGTCGGAGCCGGGCACCGCGCGGATCGCCGTCGACCTCCTCGGCGGGGACGATGCTCCCGCCGTCGTGGTTGACGGCGCTCTGCGGGCGGTGCGCACCGACCCTGACCTGCGCCTGCTGCTCGTCGGCCCGACCGAGGTCGCCGACGGGCTGATCGGCGTGCTCGACTCGGCGCAACGCGCCCGGGTCACGGTCCGCCCGGTGCGGGCCGCCGTCGGCATGGCCGACGACCCGACCGCCGCACGCGGCGAGAGCACGGTACGCACGGCGGTGCAGGCGGTCCACGACGGGCTCGCCGACGCCGTGGTCTCCGCCGGCTCGACCGGCGCCACCGTCACCGCCGCCGCGCTCGGCCTCGGTCGCTGGCCCGGGATACGCCGACCCGCTCTCGTCGCCACGCTGCCCGCCGTCGCGGGCCCGGTGGTGCTGCTGGACGTCGGTGGCACGCTCGAACCCGGCCCCGCCACGCTGGCCCGGCACGCCGTCCTCGGCGCCGCCTACGCGGCCGTGGCGCACGCCGTCACCGCGCCCCGGGTGGGGCTGCTCTCCGTCGGCCACGAGGCGGGCAAGGGCGACCGGTTGCGCCGTGCCGCCGACCCCGCGCTGGCCGCCGTGCCGCTGCCCTGCGGGGGACGCTATGTCGGCCTGGTCGAGGGGTACGACATCTCCCTGGGCGCCCGCGCCGACGTGGTGGTGACCGACGGGTTCACCGGAAACGTCCTGTTGAAGGCGATCGAGGGCGCGTACGCGATGGCCGGCGGGCCCCCGGCGAACGGCGGTGTGCCGCGCGCGGCGGCCCTGCTCGGGGTGGCCGGCACCGTGGTGGTGTGCCACGGCGCGGCCGGCCCGGAGGACGTCGCCTCGGGTATCGCGCTCGCCGCCCACCTCTGGCGTCGCGACGCCGCCGGCACCGTCCGCGCGCTGCTCGCCGAGATCCCGCACGATCCCGCACCTGACCGCAACGACACCGAGGTAGCACCATGACCAACGAGAAGCGGCGGCGTGCTCCCGTCGGCCACCTGGAGACGGCGTTCGGGGTGTCGCTCGACCCGGAGCTGCTGGAGCGCGCGCTCACCCACCGTTCGTACGCGTACGAGAACGGGGGCCTGCCCACGAACGAGCGGCTGGAGTTCCTGGGCGACTCGGTCCTCGGCGTGGTGATCACCACCGCGCTCTTCCACAACCACCCGGACCTGCCCGAGGGACAGTTGGCGAAGCTGCGGGCCAGCGTGGTCAACATGCGCGCGCTCGCGGACGTGGCGCGCGGCCTGGGCCCGGACGGGCTCGGCGCGTACCTGCTGCTGGGCAAGGGCGAGGAGGCCACCGGCGGGCGGGACAAGGCGAGCATCCTCGCCGACACGCTGGAGGCGCTGCTCGGTGCCATCTACCTCCAGTACGGCCTGGACACCGCCGCCATCGTGATCCACCGGCTCTTCGACCCGCTGATGGCGGAGTCGGCGGGCCGGGGCGCGGCGCTGGACTGGAAGACCAGCCTCCAGGAGTTGACCGCCGCGCTGGGGCTGGGCGTGCCGGAATACCGGATCGAGGGCACCGGGCCGGACCACCTCAAGACGTTCACCGCCTGGGTCGTGGTGGCCGGTAACCGCTATGGCGGCGCGGAGGGGCGCAGCAAGAAGGAGGCCGAGCAGCGGGCCGCCGAGTCGGCGTGGCGGATGCTCACCGAGCAGGCGGAGGCCGCCGCGCGGGCCGAGGCCGGGACCGCGCCGGAGGATCCGGCGGCGACCGCTCCGGACGTGACCGCTCCGGACGTGACCGCTCCGGACGCGGCGGCTCCGGAGGACGCGGAGGCGGGCGCCGGCCGTGCCTGAGCTGCCCGAGGTGGAGACCGTCCGGCAGGGACTGGCCCAGTGGGTCGTCGACCGGCGGATCACCGCCGTCGAGGTGCGCCACCCCCGGGCGGTACGCCGGCACGCGCCGGGCGGCGCGCACTTCGCCGACGTGCTCGCCGGTCGGACGATCACGGACGTACGCCGCCGGGGCAAGTACCTGTGGCTGCCGCTGGACAGCGGGGATGCGGTGATCGGCCACCTGGGCATGTCCGGCCAGCTGCTGCTCCAACCGGTCGGCGCGGCCGACGAGCTGCATCTGCGGGTCCGGTTCCGGTTCGCCGACGACGGGCCGGAGCTGCGTTTCGTGGACCAGCGCACGTTCGGCGGGCTGTCGGTCTCCGCGGGCGGGGCGGATCTGCCGGTCGAGATCGCGCACATCGCCCGGGACCCGATGGACCCGGAGTTCTACGACGAGGCGTTCGTGGCCGCGCTGCGCCGCAAGCGCACCGAGATCAAACGTGCGCTGCTCGACCAGACGTTGATCTCCGGGGTGGGCAACATCTACGCCGACGAGGCGCTGTGGCGGGCGAAGCTGCACGGCGTACGGCCGGCCGACGGGTTGACCCGCCCGGCGGCGCTGCGCCTGCTCGGCCACGTGCGGGACGTGCTCGGCGAGGCGATCAAGCAGGGCGGCACCAGCTTCGACGAGCTGTACGTCAACGTCAACGGCGAGAGCGGCTACTTCGACCGGTCGCTCAACGCGTACGGCCGGGAGGGGGAGCCCTGCCCGCGCTGCGGCGCCCCGATCCGGCGCGAGGCGTTCATGAACCGTTCCTCCTACAGTTGCCCGCGCTGCCAGCCGCGTCCCCGGGGCGCCCTCCGGGGATGACCCCGAGCCGCCTCGGGGTTGCGCCGGTGTGCTGCGCCGTCCGGTCCCCGGCGGCGCGCCGGAACGTACCCTGAATCGCCCTTTTTCCGGTGATCGGTGCGGCCGGTTCCGGCCGCCCGGTAGGGCCAGCCCTATCGGGGACGAGCCGGGGCCGTTCCCCGATGTCCGGCCCCCGCCGGATGCCTAGCGTCTCCAGCGTCGGCACGGGGCCGACGGCTGAAGGGGGACCCCGGATATGGGCAGGCGACCGGTGACCGTGCGGTTGGCGCGGTGGAGTGCGGAGCATCCCTGGCGGGCCATCGCGCTGTGGGTGGTGTTCGTCGCGGTGTGCTTCGTCGGCGGCAGCGCCGCCGGGCTGAGGGAGGCCAGCAACGCGGACCAGGCGATCGGTGAGTTCGGGCGGGCCGAGCTGATCGTCGACAGTGGCGACTTCCACCACCAGGCCACCGAGAACGTGCTGATCACCGCCCGGTCGGGGACGCTCGACCCGGCCGCCGCGAAGGCCGTCGCGCAGGACGCGGCGGATCGGTTGCGGCAGGTCGAGGGCGTGGCCTCGGTGGGTACGCCGGTGTCGTCGCGGGACGGGACCGCGCTGTTGCTGCCGATCACCATGTCCGGCGACCCGGAGACCGCCGCGGACCGGGTGCAGCCGCTGCGGGACGCCACCGCGACGGTGCAGCAGGCCCACCCCGAGCTGCGGGTGGAGGAGGTCGGAGGCCCGTCCATCGACAAGGCGCTCGACGAGACCCTCGGCAACGACTTCAAGCGGGCCGAGCTGCTCAGCCTGCCGGTGACGCTCGCGATCCTGATCATCGCGTTCGGGGCGCTGATCGCCGCCGGCGTGCCGGTGCTCCTCGCGCTCTCCTCGGTGGCCGCCGCGATGGGCCTCTCCACGCTCGCCTCACACCTGGTGCCGGCCACCGACACCACGGCAAGCGTCATCCTGCTGATCGGCATGGCGGTCGGCGTGGACTACTCGCTGTTCTACGTGCGGCGTGAGCGTGAGGAACGGGCCAAGGGCCGGTCCGGCCTGGATGCGGTGGAGATCGCGGCGGAGACCTCCGGGCACGCCGTGGTGGTCTCCGGCACCGCCGTGATCATCTCGATGGGCGGTCTGCTGCTCGCCCAGGACGCGATCTTCTCGTCGCTCGCCGTCGGCTCGATCCTGGTGGTCGCGGTGGCGGTGATCGGCTCGCTGACCGTACTGCCGGCGTTGCTGGCGAAGCTGGGCCGCTGGGTCGACCGGCCCCGGGTGCCGTTGCTGTGGCGGCTCACCGCCGCGCGCGGCGGCCGGCCCGGGCAGCCCGCCCGCCCCCGGTTCTGGCCGGCCGTGCTCCGGCCCGCGCTGCGCGCTCCGGTGGCCACCCTGGTGATCTCGGTCGGGCTGCTGCTCGCCCTGGCCGCGCCCGCGCTCGGCATGAAGCTCAAGTTCCCCGGCACCGAGGACGTGCCGCGCACCACGGCGGCCATGCAGGCGTACGACCGGCTCGCCGCGGCCTTCCCGAGCAACGGTGGCACCAGCCACACGGTGGCCGTGCGGGCCCCCGCCGACCAGGCCGACCGGGTGCGGGCCGCGCTCACCGGCCTGGCCGGCCGGGCCGCCGCCGACCCGCTCTTCGCGCCGGCCGAGGGGGACGGCCCGGAGATCCAGGTGTCGGACGACCGGCGGGTGTCGGTGCTGGAGATGGCCACCCCGTACGCCAGCCGCTCGGACGAGGCGTCCCGGTCCCTGCACGAACTGCGCGACGACCTGGTCCCGGCCGCGCTCGGGAGCATCCCGGGCGTGGAGTACGCGGTCGGCGGCGGGGTGGCCGCCAGCGAGGACTACGCCGACCACATCTGGGCGAAGCTGCCGGTGGTCGCGGCGTTCGTGCTGGCGTTGACGTTCCTGGTGATGGCGTGGACGTTCCGGTCGGTGGTGGTGGCGCTCACCTCGATCCTGCTGAACCTGCTCTCCGCCGGCGCCGCGTACGGGCTGCTGGTGCTGGTGTTCCAGAGCCACTGGGCGGAGGGGCTGCTCGGGTTCACCTCGATGGACGCGATCGTCGCCTGGCTGCCGCTGTTCCTGTTCGTGGTGCTGTTCGGGCTCTCCATGGACTACCACGTCTTCGTGGTCAGCCGGATCCGCGAGGCGGTCGACCGGGGCGTGCCCAACCGGGACGCGGTGGCGTACGGCATCACGTCCTCGGCCGGCGTGGTCACGAGCGCGGCCATCGTGATGGTCGGGGTCTTCTCGATCTTCGCCACGCTCAGCATGATCGACTTCAAGCAGCTCGGCATCGGCCTGGCGGCGGCGATCCTGCTGGACGCCACGATCATCCGGGCGGTGGTGCTGCCCTCGGTGATGACCCTGCTCGGCGACGCGAACTGGTGGGCGCCGCGCTTCCTGCGCCGCCGCTCGACCACCCCGCCGCCCGAGCCGCCCCCCGCCCCGGCGCCGGAGCTGGTCGCCGTCCCCTGACCGTGGGGGGCCGGGCCGTCGGCGGTCCGGCCCCCACCCGGCCTCACGGCAGCGGGCAGGGTTCCCGCCAGGCGTCCAGCCGCCGGTCCTTGCGGATCGAGGCGAAGCCGTAGCCGACCGTGGTGACGCAGAACGCGGCCGGCTCGCCCGCGTACTCGACGTGGAAGACCGGCTTGTGGGCGTCGGCGAACGGCAGCAGCTTCGCGCACACGCGGCGGCGTACGCACTCCTGGTTGACCCCGAAGTCGAAGTCGGGAGCCAGCGCGGCCACCTGCGCCACGTCGTCGACCAGGCCGGGGGAGAGGTCGAACTGCCGGGCCAGCCCGGCCAGCCGGCGGTTGAACAACAGTTGCTCGTCGAAGCCCAGCGGGAAGCCGGAGCGGTACCGATAGCCGTCCACGTCGGACAACGCCGCCGCGCCGAAGCCCTTGCCCCGGCAGAGCCGGAACCGGTCGGCAAGCACCGGCGCCAGCAAGTCCCAGCGCCGGACGTCGAGCCACCGGCTCCCCGGTCGGCCCGGCACCGCCGCGCCGCGCACCGCGGCCGGGAAACGGGCGGCATCGGGGTCGCCGGTCGCGGACGTGCCGGCCCGGACGAGACAGACCAGCCGACGGCCGCGGGCGCGGAGCGAGGCGGTCTCTGCGGAGGTGGTCCGGACCGGATCGAGCAGGAAGACGTCGGCGTCGACCGCGACGTCCACCGGACCGGTGAGCTGCCACTGCCACTTCCAGCGGGTCGACAACGCGGTCGGCCAAGAGGTGGGCGCACCGGGCGGCACGGTGACCTGCTTTCCGCAGGCGGGCATCGGGGCGACGAGCAGCGCGGTCAACGCCAGCGCCACGCCCCGGCGCGGCCCGCGTCGGCGGACGCGGGCCGGCCGGGAACGCGGCACGGCGTACGCCGGCCGGATCCGCATCGACCGCTCCCCGGACGCGGGCGGCCCGACGCCGCCCCCGACCGGTCAACGAGCGCCGGCCCGGTCACGACGCGCCGGTCAGCGGGGCGTGCCGAAGTCCTGCGTCCAGTACGGCCCGTTGCTGCGCGCCACGCCCACCCCGATCTGGGTGAAACCGCAGTTCAGGATGTTGGCCCGGTGCCCCTCGGAGTTCATCCAGGCGTCCATCACCGAGGCCGGGCTCTGCTGGTTCCAGGCGACGTTCTCGCCGTACGCCCGCCAGGCGTAACCGACCCGGTCGAGCCGCTGGCCGACGTTGCTGCCGTCGCTGCCGTCGTGCGTCATCTTCTTGTGGTCGGCCTGGTCCTGGCTGTGCCGCTGGGCGGCGAGCGTCAGCTTGGTGTCGACGCTCAGCGCCTTGCATCCGGCCTTGGCCCGCTCCTGGTTCACCAGGTCGACGACCTGCTGAAGCTCGGCGCTGAGCCCGCCCGAGGAGGAGGTGGTCCGCGCGGCGGTGCTGCTCGGCGTGCTGTCCCGCTCGCGCTGCCGCGACGGGGCGGTGGTCCGGCTCGGCTTCGGCGCGATCTTCTTCGTCGGGCTCGGCTTCGGCTTGACGGTGGTCGGCACGGCCGACGGGCTGGCCGATTCGGGGACGAGCGCGTCGGCGGGGGGCGCGCTCCCGGTCTGCTCCGGTCCGTCCGGGGCGACGGCCAGCGGCGCGTCGGCGGCGGTGCGTTCGGCCGGACCGTCGCCACCGGGCAGCAGCACGGCACCCACTCCCAGGCTCACCGCGAGGGTCGCCACGGCGGCGGCCCCGCCGATCACGAGCGGACGGGACAGCCTCCGCTTCTGGCGGTGCCGGCTGTCGTCGACGGGGACGTCGGTCGCCGGCTGCCAGGCTGCCTCGGGCCGGTCCCAGCCGCCGGTCGGCTGCTCCTCGCCGTTCCAGCGGTCCCGCCCCGGCTGCCCGGCGCCGACCGGCTCGAACGGCGCCGGGTGGCCGTACGCCGGTTGCCCGGCGCCGTATCCGGGCTGGGCGTGGCCGTATCCGGCCTGCGCGGCGTCGTACCCCGGCTGCGCGGCGTCGTATCCGGTCTGCGCGGCGTCGTACCCCGACTGCGGGTGGCCGTGTCCCGGCCACGCGGCGGTCCGGTCGTGGTCCGGCCACGCTTCGGTCGGGCGGGCGTCGGGCGCCGGGCCGTAGCCGTACCCGCCGGTGTCGGCGTACCGACCGGTGTCGCCGTGTCCGCCGGT
Source organism: Micromonospora sp. WMMD1128 (assembly GCF_027497235.1). NCBI lineage: Bacteria > Bacillati > Actinomycetota > Actinomycetes > Micromonosporales > Micromonosporaceae > Micromonospora > Micromonospora sp. WMMD1128. The sequence continues at coordinate 4,909,877 of NZ_CP114902.1, read as the reverse complement.
GTCGCCGTACCGGCCGGGCCGGGGAGCGGGCGGGTGGGCCGGCTCGTCCCCGAAGAGGTACGACGACTGCGGCTCGGGCCGGCCGGTGGGCCACGCCGGACCGTTGTCGGTCGGGGACGGCTCGGGGCGCCGGGAGGCGTCGTCCGGGTCGATCGGGTCGGTCCAGCGGTACACGCCTGTCCCCTCCACGGGTCGGTGGTAAGCCCGGGTGACGCTACGGGCGCGGTCGAAGCTGCGGCAACGTGGCTAAGAAAGAGTTAAGGCGAAGCAGACGGAAGGGTGAGGTGATCGGGTAATCCCGGGCGTACAGTGAAGGCGTCCGGACAGAGCGTGTCCGTGCCCTTGTGGCAGCCCCCCGACGAGTGGCCCGGCCGACGTGGAGATGATCTACGGCCTGCGTCAACTTGACGAACGAGGGGGGTTCGGCTCAATATGTAGGTGTCGCCAGTCGCGCCCAGCCACGCCCTGATATCCCGGGAATGGCAGCCGCGAACATCATGGGCGCGCGTTGGCCGGCCTTTCCGGCAGCGCATATCGAGGAGTTCAGCATGGCGAAGGCCCTCTACGGCCACGTAGGTGCAGCGTCCGACCGGCGTCTGCTCGACGAGGTCACCCGACTGCGTGCCAGGGTTCAGGCACTGGAGTTCGAGATCACGCGTCTGCGCGCCGAGAACGATCGGCTCGCGGCGGCAGCGGCGGAGGCCGACGACCTCCTCCGTCTCGCCGAGCCCGCGCTGACCTGAGTTCCGGTCGCCGGAAAACTGAATCGCACCACACCGAAAAGCGCGCCGACACTTCAGTGCCGGCGCGCAGCCATGTGCGTACCCGTTCTGCCGCCGACCGCAATTATCGATCTTGTCGGCGGCCCCGGGAATTGCGCCCGGAATTGTGATCTTGCGATTTCGGCAAGCGACGGCGGCGGTGCGCGACGCAGGCCGGGTGGGTCGCGTGCCGCCGGGGTCCCGGTCCCGGGTTAGTCTGCGGGTTCACCAGGTCCGCGCAGCCGGCGACGGTACGGCGGCCACCGGACGAGGATCGAGAAGGTGCATCTCAAGAGCCTGACGGTCAAGGGCTTCAAGTCCTTCGCCTCCGCCACGACGCTGAAGCTGGAGCCCGGGATCACCTGCGTGGTGGGCCCGAACGGCTCCGGCAAGTCGAACGTCGTCGACGCCATCGCCTGGGTGCTCGGCGAGCAGGGCGCCAAGGCGCTGCGCGGCGGCAAGATGGAGGACGTCATCTTCGCCGGCACCGCCGGGCGGGCGCCGCTGGGCCGGGCCGAGGTCACCCTCACCATCGACAACACCGACGGCGCGCTGCCGATCGAGTACACCGAGGTCTCCATCACCCGCCGGATGTTCCGCTCCGGCGAGAGCGAGTACGAGATCAACGGCGACTCCTGCCGCCTGCTCGACATCCAAGAGCTGCTCTCCGACTCGGGCATCGGCCGGGAGATGCACATCATCGTCGGGCAGGGCCGGCTCGACGGCATGCTGCACGCCAAGCCGGAGGACCGGCGGTCGTTCATCGAGGAGGCGGCGGGCGTCCTGAAGCACCGCAAGCGCAAGGAGAAGGCGCTGCGGAAACTCGACGCGATGCAGGTCAACCTCAATCGCCTCACCGACCTGACCGCCGAGCTGCGCCGCCAGCTCAAGCCGCTGGGCCGGCAGGCCGAGGTGGCCCGGCGCGCCGCCGCCATCCAGGCCAACCTGCGCGACGCCCGGCTCCGGCTGCTCGCCGACGACCTGCACACGCTGCGGACCACGTTGGACAAGGAGATCGCCGACGAGACCGCGCTGCGCGACCGGCGCGAGCAGATCGAAGGTGAGCACGGCGAGGACCAGGGTCGCCTCGGCGAGTTGGAGGCGGCCCTGGCCGAGGACGCGCCGCTGCTCGCGGCGGCGCAGGACACCTGGTACCGCCTCTCCGCGTTGCAGGAACGGTTCCGCTCCATCGAGCAGCTCGCCCGCGAGCGGCTGCGCCACCTCAGCGCCACCGGCGACGACGAACGCCCCGGCCGTGACCCCGAGCAGTTGGAGGCGGAGTCGCGGCGGGTCCGCGAGCAGGAGGAGGAACTGCGCGCCGCGCTCACCGAGGACCAGGTCCGGCTCGCCGAGGCGGTCGAGCACCGGCAGGAGCTGGAACGGCAGCTCGCCGCCGCGGAGCGGGAGCTGGTGACGGCCGCCAAGGCCATCGCCGACCGGCGCGAAGGGCTGGCCCGGCTGACCGGCCAGGTCAACTCCGCCCGGGCCCGCACCACGAGCGCGGGCGAGGAGATCGAACGGCTCGCCGCCGCGCACACCGACGCACTCGGTCGCGCCGACAAGGCGCAGGCCGACCTGGACGCGGTGGCCGAGCAGTCCACCGAGGCCGACCGGGACAACGCCGACCTGGACGCCCGGCACGCCGAGGCGGTGGCCGTGCACGAGCAGGCCCAGGCGGCGGTACGCAGCCTGACCGACGGCGAGCGCGCCGCCGAGAAGGACGCCGCCACCTGGAAGGCCCGCGAGGAGGCGCTCGCCATGGGCCTGCGCCGCAAGGACGGCGCGGGCGCGCTGCTGTCCCGCGCCGACCAGGTGCCCGGCCTGCTCGGCAGCCTCGCCGGTCTGCTCACCGTCGCCCCCGGCGACGAGGCGGCACTCGCCGCCGCGTTGGGCGGGCTCGCCGACGCGGTGGCGGTCACCGGCGTGGACGAGGCGGTCGAGGCGATGCGACTGCTCAAGATCACCGATGCCGGGCGGGCCGGGCTGCTTGTCGGCAGCCCCGCCGGGCCGGGCATGGACGGTTCCGCCGACGCGCTGCGACCGAAGCTGCCGGAGAGCGCCCGGTGGGCGCCGGACCTGGTGGAGTGCGCCGCCGATATCCGTCCCGCCGTGCACCGCGCGCTGCGCGACGTGGCGCTCGTCGACGATCTCGCCGCCGCGGCCGAGCTGGTCGCCGTGAACCCGGAACTGCGCGCCGTCACCCCGGACGGTGACGTGGTCGGTGCGTACGCGGCGGCCGGCGGATCGACCAGGGCGCCCAGCTTCATCGAGGTGCAGGCCGCGGTCGAGGAGGCCCGGACCAACCGGGCCACCGCCGAGCACGCCGCCGCCGAGCTGCGCGAGCAACTGGCCGAGGCACGGGCCGAGGTGACGAGTGCCAAGGAGGCGGTGCAGCACGCCGCCGCCGCCAAGCGGGAGGCCGAGAGCCACCGCAACGCCGCCGCCCGCCGCCTCGCCGAACTGGGCGCGGCGGCCCGGTCGGCCCGGGCGGAGACCGACCGGCTCGGCGAGTCCCGGGCCCGCGCCGAGGCGGCCCGGGCCCGTGACCTGGAGGCGCTCGCCGAGTTGGAGGAACGGCTGCGGCTGGCCGAGGTCACCCCGATCGACGCCGAACCGTCCACCGAGGAACGCGACCAGCTCGCCGCCATGGTGCCGCCGGCCCGGCAGAACGAGATGGAGGTCCGGCTCGCGGTGCGTACCGCCGAGGAACGGGTGGCGTCGATCGCCGGCCGGGCCGACTCGCTGGCCCGGCAGGCGACCGCGGAGCGGGCCGCGCGGGAACGCGCGGCGGCCCGGCGCGCGGCCCGCACCCGCGGCGCCCAGATCGCGCGCGCCGTGGTCGGCGGCGCCCGGGAGGCGCTCACCCGGCTCACCGTCTCGATCGCCCGGGCCGAGGAGCACCGCGACGCGGTGGCCCGCGAGCGCGCCGCCCGCGAGGCCGAGCTGTCCGAGGTACGCGGCGCGGCCAAGCGACTCGCCGCCGAGCTGGAACGGCTCACCAGCCAGGTCCACCGGGACGAGGTGGCCCGCGCCGAGCAGCGGCTGCGCATCGAGCAGTTGGAGGCCAAGGCCGCCGAGGACTTCGGCCTGGACGTGGCCACGCTCGTCGCCGAGTACGGCCCGGACCAGCTCGTCCCGCCCACCGACGCGGACGTCGCGCTCGCCGAGTCCGACGGCCGTCCGGTGCCCGAGCCGGTCCGCTACGAACGGCCGGTGCAGGAGAAGCGGGCCGCCAAGGCGGAGCGGGAGCTGGCCCTGCTCGGCAAGGTGAACCCGCTCGCGCTCGAGGAGTTCGCCGCGCTTGAGGAGCGCTTCAAGTTCCTCTCCGAGCAGTTGGAAGACCTGAAGGCCACCCGGCGGGACCTGCTCACCGTGGTCAAGGACGTGGACGAGCGGATCCTGGAGGTCTTCGCCAGCGCGTTCGAGGACACGGCGCGGGAGTTCGAGCAGGTCTTCACCGTGCTCTTTCCCGGCGGGGAGGGCCGGCTCGTGCTCACCGAACCGGAGGACCTGCTCACCACAGGCGTCGAGGTCGAGGCCCGGCCGCCGGGCAAGAAGATCAAGCGGCTCTCGCTGCTCTCCGGCGGCGAGCGGTCGCTGACCGCGGTGGCCATGCTGGTGGCGATCTTCCGCGCCCGGCCCAGCCCGTTCTACATCATGGACGAGGTGGAGGCGGCGCTCGACGACGTGAACCTGGGCCGCCTGATCACCCTGCTGGCACAGTTGCGGGAGAAGAGCCAGCTGATCGTGATCACGCACCAGAAGCGGACCATGGAGATCGCCGACGCGCTCTACGGCGTGACCATGCGCAGCGGCGTCACGCAGGTGATCAGCCAGCGGCTCAACCGGGCCGAGGACGACGGGCAGGAGACAGACGAGTGAGTCGGGAACGCGCCACGGCGCTCCTGGTGGACTTCGACGGCGTGCTGCGCCGCTGGGACCCGGCGGTGGCCGCCGGCGTCGAGCGGGAGTACGGGTTGACCGAGGGCGTCCTCGGTGAGATCGCGATGTCCTGGGGGCTGCTCCAGCCGGTGCTCGTCGGGCAGATGAGCCACGCCGCGTGGATGGCGAGCGTGGCCGACGCGCTGACCCCGTCGGTCGGCGACCCGGCCCGGGCCCGCGCCGCGGTCGACCAGTGGCAGCGCTACCGCGGCGAGGTCGACCCGGACGTGCTCGCGTTCGTCCGTGAGGCGCGGGCCGCCGGCATCCGGGTCGGGCTGGGCACCAACGCCACCGACCTGCTCGACGCCGACCTGGCCGGGCTGGGCCTGACCGACGAGCTGGACGTGGTGGTCAACTCCTCCGCCGTCGGCGTGCACAAGCCGGCGAAGGAATACTTCCAGGTCGCCTGCGCGGCGCTCGACACCCCGCCGGCCCGGGTGCTCTTCGTCGACGACGAGGACCGCGCGGTGGCCGGCGCCCGCGTCGCCGGCCTCTCCGCACACCGGTGGAGCGGGCCGGCCGACCTGCGCTATCTGCGGGCCGCGCTGGCGTACTGAGCCGGTGGCCGCGCCTCAGTCCGGGGCGGGGCTGGGCGGCGTTTTGCCGTGCAGGGCGTCGGTGAGTCGTTGGGCCAGGTCGTCCGGGAGGCTGCCTTTCCCGTCGAGCACCGTTCCGACATAGCCGCGCAGCACCCGGCTGAAGTTGACGTACTGCGGCGAGACCGGCCGGAGCCGGGCGGTCTTGATCGCTTCCAGCAACAGCGGAAGGTACGGGTACTCGTTCTGGATGTCCACGTCCTCGTAGACGACGGCCCGGGTCGCGGCGAAGCCGCCCTTCTCGAAGAGCGTCCGCTGGCTCTGCTCCCCGGTGAGATATTCGATCAGCAACTGGGCCGCCCGGGGCTGTCCGGTCTGCCGGGCGATCGCCAGGTTCTGGCCACCCAGCACGCTCGGCCCGGGCAGGGCCGCGACGCCGACCTTCTTCGCCGCCTCCGTCATCGCCGTCGTGTCCTTCGAGGCGGCCGGCGACGGTCCCGACGTCGCGTCGTCACCTGTCAACCTGCGGTACGCGACCGGCCAGTTGCGCATGAACGCGACATGCCCGTCCGCGAACGTCTGCCGGCTCTGTTCCTCGGTCTGCTGCCCGCGCTCCTCGCCGAACGCCACGGACGGCCCGGCGTCGGACGGGGTGAGCGGCTTCAGCGCGGCGGCCAGCCGCTTGGGGTCGATCGAGGCGTTCCCCTGGTCGTCGACGCGCAGGTCGCCGCCGTGCGCCCAGAGGGCCTCCAACGCGTTGACGGTCAACCCCTCGTAGTCGCCGAGCTGGCCGGCGTAGCCGGCGGTGAGCCCGGGCGTCCTCGGGAGCAGCCGGGCCGACTCGGCCTCGATCTCCGGCCAGTCGAACGGGGGTTTCAGCCCGAGGTCCTTGCGGTAGTAGAGCAGCCCGGCGTCGGTGTTGAACGGCAACGCCCACAGCCGGTCCCGGTAGCGGCAGGTGCGCAGCGGCTGCTTGAGGAACACCTCGTCCGGCCGGTCGGCCAGCCCGCCCTCGTCGATCGGGCGCAGGAGGTCCTTCTCGGCGAACGCCGCGGTCCAGGTGACGTCGAGATTGAACACGTCGATTTCCGTGCCGTCGTCCTTCCCGTTCTTCTCGCCACGGTTGACCATCTCGGCGTACTGGGCGTCCGCCGTCTCGGACAGGGAGATCATCTTGGCCTGGTTGCCGGGGTTCGCCGTGTTCCAGAGGTCGATGAGGAACTGCCGCTGCTGGCCCTCGCTGTCGTCTCGACCGGTGAGGATCAGCAGGTCACCCGGCTCCGGGCTCCTGGGCCCGGCGACCCGCCAGACCAGGACGGACGTCAGCGCGGCCACCAGCGCGCCGCTCATCAACCCGAGCCCGAACGCCCACCACCAGCGTCGCCGGTCGTTCCGTGGCGTCGAGCCGGTGCTCGGCGTCCGTGGCATCAGTCCACTCCCTTCCACAGCGCGATGAACAACCCGTCAAGCGTCGCGTCGAGGCGGTCGGTCCGGGTGTCGTAGCAGTCCCCGCCGGTGCCCTGCGCGAGGCGGTCGAGCGGCGAGCGGGCGCAGGTCGCGTCCGCCACCGCGAGGACGTAGAGCCGCACGCCGGAGAGTTCCGCCAGGGTGGGCGCTCGCTGTCCGCTGGTGTCCCTGCCGTCGGTGACCACCACGAGCGCGCGCAACGCCTCGCCGCCGCCGTCCCGGAGTTGGGCCGCACCCTGCTGGATGGCCCGGTGCAGCGGGGTGTCGCCGGCGGGCCGGATCCGCGCGACCTCGGCACCCAGGCTGCCGGCGCCCGCAGCCTTCTTCGGACCGATCGGCACGATCTGCCGGGCGTTGGCGGCCACGGTGGAGAAGGTCAGGAGGCCGAACTCGTCCCGTTCGCCGACCCGCTCCAGCGACCGTTCGACCCCGTCCACGGCCACCCGGAACCGGCTGCGGCGTCGGTCCTCGCTCGGCTCGCGCATCGAGCCGGACGCGTCCAGCGCGACAAGCACTCGCCCCGGCCGGTGCGCGCGCCGGTAGACCTCCCGCACCCGGTCCTGCTCGCCGGCGTTGAGCTCGCTCAGGTCCCGAACCTTGCCGAAGGGCCAGTCGAACATCGCGCCGTGGGTGCGGTCCAGGGGCGTGTTGGCGGACACGCCCAGCGGACGCAGGCCGACCCGGAGCAGCGCCTGTTGGCCCTCCTCCTCGTCGGACAGCCACCGGGCGAAGCTCGACGCCCCGGCCCGGACGGCGGGGCTCTGCACCGCGTCCGGCCAGTGGAGCCGGGTGACCGTGCGGAAGAGCACGTGTGAGTCGGACGGATAGAACGCCTGCAACCGTTCGGGCGCCGGCGGCGTCTGCTGGGCCGGGCAACCGGCGCCCAACGGCCGGCCCTGGTTGTAGCGCACCAGATCCTGCTCGGTGAGGATCACGGCCGGTGCGTCGACCCCCGCGGTGGCGACCGGGGCGGCCACCGCCCGGATTCGCTGCCGGCAGAGCACGGCCAGGTCGTCACCGATCGGGTACGCGCCGGAGTCCAGCGCCCGGTCCACCCACAGTTCGACGTCCTGCCGGGCCGCCGACGGGGACGCCAGCTTCCGCTCACCGCCGTAGAGCGCGTGGGTGGCCAGGCGGGCGGGTGCCGACACGGCCGGATCTCCGCGTACCACGCCGCTGCCACCGGCGAAGCGGTGGAACAGCTCCGACCAGGTTCTACCCATCCGGCGATCGCCGTCGACGGCGCCACCGGCAGCGACCTGAGCCTGCGGTACGCCGAGCACCACCGGCGACGCGGCGATCTCGTCGGTGTCCTCGATCAGGTTCGCATCGACCTGACCCAGCCGGTCCACGTCGTTCTTCGATTCCGGCAGCCACAGGTCCGGGTGCGGCCCGACGTCCTCAAGGTAGGAGTGACCCGGCTGGCCGGGCGGGGTCCAGTTGGCGCCGACGCCGGCCCGCACGTCGTCGGCCGCCGCGGGATAGAGGTAGAGCCGGGCCAGCGGGCAGCCCCGGTGCTGCCGTGCCGACCACTGCTCGAACGCGTCCGCCACCTCACGGTAGGAATCGAGGCTCGTGGCCGAGGTGGCCACCCGTACCATCGGCGGTTGGAAGCAGCCGGCTTCGGCGGCCCCGACCGGGCCGGCGTGGCCGACGGCGCCGCAGAGGAGCGCCCAGAGCGCGAGGGCCGGCACCACGAGCCGGCGTGGCAGCGAGCCGCGGCGGCCCGTCACCACGGCGGCCAGGCGTGCGAGCAGCCCGGGTCGGCGGCCCGGCGGTGGGGGCGGCGGCACCCGACCCGCCCACGCCACCCGGATCACCCCCTCCTTCCGGTAGACCGAGAGCGTGGGCCGCTGCCGGGTGCGCGCCTCAGCGACCCGGTCGGTGACGTACTGGTGCAGTTCGTCGGTGTCGATGACCCCGTCGCCGTTGCGGTCGGCCCGGCCGGTGCGCAGCCCCTCGACCACCGCCCGGGTGAACACGCCCTGCCCGTCCCGCTCGAAGCTGAGCTCGGTGCCCGCGCAGGCAGTGATCACCACGTGGCCGCGCGCCTGAAACGGCACGGTCAGGTCGGTGGCGCGTGCGCCCCGGGCGCGTGCGTCGTGGGCGAAGGCGCCGCTGTAGCAGCAGTCGAGCAGCACGACGATCTGCTTCGCCCGGCTGTCCGCCATCTGGTGCCGGATGTCGGCGGCCGACAACGCGGTCGCCCGGATCAGGTGGCTGTCGTGTTCCGAGTCGCGTGCGGCGAAGAACAGGTCACCGCGGGCGTCCTTCAGCCCGTGCGCCGAGACGTGCAGGAGCAGCAGGTCGTCGGGCTTGGCTTTGTGGAAGAAGACGGCGACGGCCCGGCCGATGTCGTGGACGGTGCGGTTACGTGACACGCGAACGTCGTCGAAGGCGCCGATGGCCGCGTTCTCCAGCACCTCGCGGAGGGAGTCCGCGTCCGCCACGGCGCCGGGGAGGGAAGCGAAGTGAGGATCCGTGTACGCCTCGTTCGCGATGATCAGCGCGCGTCTCATCGTTCCGGTGGGAACACCCGGTCGATGAACGCCGCGATCAGCCGGCGCTGCTCGTCGGGGGTGGCGTTCTCCAGGACCAGCTCGTTGTCGCCGATGCGCACCTCGACCCGGCCGCGACCGCGCCGCCGCTGCCAGTCCCCGACGACACGGAGCACTTCGACGACGAGGTCCGCCTGGGCGGTCAGGGCGGCGAGCAGCGTGCCCAGCTCGACGAGTTCGCCGCCCCGGGCGCCGTCCGGCGCGACCGCGGTCGACGTCGCCGGGTGGACCGAACTGACGCCGTCGAGCTGGTGCAACTCCCGGTGCAGGCGGCGGGTGGCTTCCTCGGTCGAGTCGTTGTCGTCGTCGAAGGTGACGAACCGACTCACCACTGTGTCCATTAATCGAAGATTATCAGCCGCCCGCCAACCGGCGGTGACCTTGCGTGCACAGTGGTGGGTACGCGCCGACCTGGCGGTCCGTGGTCACACCCCGGCCGCCGGCGGGTCAGGTGGGGCGGATCAGGAGCCGGTGACGCCGTCGATGCGTTCCCGGATCAGGTCGGCGTGGCCGTTGTGCCGGGCGTACTCCTCGATCATGTGCACGTAGACCCAGCGCAGGCTGATCTCACGGGTGCCTCCGTCGCGCCGGGTGTGCGGGAACGTGTGCTCAAGCGGAAGGTCGGCCACTGCCCGGTCGGCCGCCTCGATCTCCTCGACCAGGGTGGCGAACGCCTGGGCCGGGTCGGCGTCGGCGATGTCGTTGAGGTCGGCGTCCGGGTCCTTGTCGTAGTCGTACATGTCGGGCAGCTCCTGGCCGGCCGCGCGGACGCGGAACCACCAGCGCTCCACGTCGGCCATGTGCCGCACCAGCCCGAGCAGGGTCAGCCCGGACGGCTCCACGCTGCGGGTGCGCAGTTGCTCGGCGGTCAGCCCGGCACACTTGTGCCGCAGCGTGTCGCGGTGGGTGTCCAGCCACCCTTGCAGCATGGCGCGCTCGTCGGCGATGAAGGGTTCGTGGCGGCGGTCAACGTCGGGTGCGGTCCAGGTCATGGTGCCGGATGTTAAGCGGGGGCCCCGGTACAACGCTATGCGTTAACCGGGGCCCCCTCCTTACACCCTCAGGGGACGACGACGACCGGCCAGCGGCCGGTGCGGACCAGGCGGGTGGCGACCGAGCCGACCAGCTTGTGACCGGCCTGCTCGGAGGAGCCGACCACCACCAGGTCGGCCCGGTGCTCGTCGGCGGCCCGGCACAGCTCGGCGTACGCGTCGCCGCGCCGGCACAGGAACGTCACCGGCAGGTCCAGCTCCTCGGCCCCGCGCCGGCACTCGGCCCGCAGCTCGTCGGCCAGCTCGTCGTGGGTCTGCTGCACCGCGCCGGCCACCACGCCGGACATGATCCCGCTGTACGGGGGCGGCGAGCTGACGAACACCACCACCAGTCCGGAGCCCTGCCGGCGGGCCAGCCCGGCGGCGTAGGCGGCGGCCCGCAGCGAGGTGCGGGTGCCGTCCACGCCGACGAGCACCACCCGGGGCCCGTCGGTGCCCCGCTCGAACGGCAACGGCCGGGCCTGCGGGCCGTACCGCTCACGCTCCGGCGCGTCCATCGTCTCAGTCCCGCCGTCCGGTCCGGATCACCACCGCGTCGTTGCCGGCGGCGACTGTCGACTCCCGCTCGACCTCGGCGGAGACCGGGTCGCGGTTGGTGCGGCGCAGCGGCACCTCCCGGATCAGCACCACGGCGATCAGGGCGAGCAGCCCGAACGGGGCGGCGGCCAGGAAGATGTCACCGGCGCCGTGCCCGTACGCGGACTCCACCACGGCGCGGATCGGCGCGGGCAGCGCGTGCACGTCCGGCAGCGCGCCGCCGCCACCCGAGCCGGCCGCCGGTACGCCCAGCCGGCTCAGTCCGTCGGCCAGGTAGCCGGTCACCCGGTGGCCGAGCAGCGCGCCGAGCGCGCTCACGCCGACCGCGCCGCCGAGGCTGCGGAAGAAGGCCACGACCGAGCTGGCCGCGCCGAGCTCGTGCGTGCCGACGGTGTTCTGCACGGCCAGCACCAGGTTCTGCATGGTCATGCCGAGGCCGAGGCCGATGAGCGCCATGAAGATCGCGAGCCGCCAGTACGGGGTGTCCTGGCGCATGCTGCCCATCAGCGCGAAGCCGGCGGTGAGCAGCGTCGAGCCGGTCACCAGCCAACGCTTCCACCGGCCGGTGCTGGTGATGATGCGGCCGACCACGGTGGAGGCGACGAGCAGGCCGCCGATCATCGGCAGCGTCATCAGGCCGGCCATGGTCGGGCTCTCGCCGCGGCTGATCTGGAAGTACTGCCCGAGGAAGACGGAGGCGCCGAACATGCCGACGCCGACCGCGATGCTGGCGAGCACGGCGAGTGTGATGGTGCGGTTGCGGAACAGCCGCGGCGGGATCATCGGCTCGGTGGCCCGCTGCTCGACCCGGACGGCGAGCGCCCCGAGCAGGATCGCGCCGGTCACCATGGCCGCGCTGGTCCAGGAGATCCAGTCGTACTTGTCGCCGGCCAGGGTGATCCAGATGAGCAGCACCGAGACGGCGGCGGTGATCAGGGTGGCGCCCCACCAGTCGATGGTCACCTTGCGCTTGACCACGGGCAGGTGCAGCGTCCGCTGGAGCACGATCAGGGCGAGCACGGCGAACGGCACGCCGACGTAGAAGCACCAGCGCCAGCCGAGCCAGTCGGTGTCCACGATCACGCCGCCGATCAGCGGGCCGCCGATGGTGCCGACGGCCATCACCGCGCCGAGGTAGCCGCTGTACCGGCCGCGCTCGCGCGGAACGATCATCGTCGCCATGATCACCTGGGCGAGGGCGGTGAGGCCGCCCGCGCCGACGCCCTGCACCACCCGGCAGGCGATCAGCTCGCCCGTCGTCTGGGCCTGCCCGGCCAGCACCGAGCCCAGCACGAAGACCACCAGGGCGAGCTGGACCAGGATCTTCTTGCTGGTCAGGTCCGCGAGCTTGCCCCAGATCGGGGTGGTCGCGGTGGTCGCCAGCAGGGTCGAGGTGACGACCCAGGTGTACGCGGACTGGGTGCCGTGCAGGTCGGTGATGATCCGCGGCAGCGCGTTCGAGACGACCGTGGAGGAGAGGATCGCGACGAACATGCCCAGCAGCAGGCCGGAGAGCGCCTCCAGGATCTGCCGGTGGGACATGTCGACGGCGGTCGCCCGGGTGGGCGCGGTCGCCTGGGTCATCGTGGAGTGCCTCCGAAGGGGGAAGGTGGAGCGTTGCCTTGGGCAACCGTATGGTTTGGTTGCCCAAAGCAACAACCGCGAGTGGTGCGCGTCCTATTCCCCGGCGGCGCAGGTCAGAACGTCTCGTTGAACCGGTGCATCAGCCGGGCGAAGTCCGCCACGTCCTGTTTCGGCCAGTCTTCGAGCGAACGCCGGATCTGGCCCAGCCGGGCCGCCCGCGCCCCGTCGAACCGCCGGGTGCCCTCCTCGGTGAGGCTGAGCTGGGCGGCCCGCCGGTCGGTCGGGTCCGGGTCGCGCCGGACCAGGCCCAGCGCCTCCAGGCCGCCGATCTGCCGGCTCAGCGTGCCCTTGCCGATGCCCAGCTTCACCGCCAGGTCGGTGAGGCGGATCTGCCCGGAGCGGCGCAGCCACAGCAGCAGCCCGTACGCGTTCGGCTCCAGGTTCGGGTGGACCTCGCGGGCGATCTCCCAGGACAGCGCCCGGCCGCGACGCAACAGCGCGGTCAGTTCGTCTTCCACGGCGCGCAGCGGCTCGTCCACGCTCAGAGGATAGTCATTCCCCGTCGGTGAGCCGCTGGCGCGCCACCGGCCGCAGCTCGCCCCCGCTGGTGGTGCCCTCGATCACCACGGCGGCCGACCGGCCCCGGTGGGTGAGCGTGGCCACCGCGTTGCCGAAGTAGGGACCGGCCAGCTTCCGCCACCGCACCAGCGGCCGGCGTACCCCGGCCGACCGGGCCAGCGCCCGCGTCGCGCCGGCCGGACCCGGGTTCCAGCCGAGCGTCATCAGCGGACGCATCGCGGCCGGCACCTGGTTGTGGATCGGCGAGCAGGTGAGCTGGTGCACGGGCGTGCGGACGCCCCGGTCGGCGAACCGGGCCCGGGCCACGTACGAGTGGTGCACGTCGCCGGAGAGCACGCTGATCGACGCCGGGCGCGGGTACGCCGGCCCGGCGCCCACCCGGGCGCCGGTGCGCGCCGCGCCGCCGCTGCCCAGCCGGGCGAACACGTCGCCGAGCGCGTCGAAGGAACGGGTGAACGCCGCCCAGTGCTCCAGGTCCCAGGCGCGGCGCATCCGCTCGGCCAGCCGAGCCACCCAGGGCCGGTCGGAGTCGGCCAGGCGCTCGTTCCACGCCTCCACGTGGTGGATGCCCGGCGGCAGCAGCCACGGCAACGAGGTGCCCACCACCAGGTGGTCGTAGGCGCCGTGCGCCTGGTCCAGGAACCAGGACCACTCGCCCGGCGGCAGCATCGCCCGGTGGCCCGGCAGCAGCACCCGGCTGGACCGGTTGTCCAGCATGACCAGGCGGGTCCGCCCCAGGTCCAGCGCGTAGCTCCACTGGTACTGCACGGCCCGCCAGCGCTCGGTGTCGTGCGCCAGGTCGGCCTCGGTGTCCACCCGCTCACCGAACTCGTGCAGCACGCCGGTGGCGTCCTCGGCGGCCGTCACCTTCGCGTACACCGGGTCGGCGGCGATCTCGTCCGGGCTCAGGTTGCCCAGGTGCTGGTAGACCCAGTAGGAGGCGAGGCCGCTGCGGATCCGCTCGGCCCACCACGGCTGCTCGCGCATGTCCGCCCGCCACGACTGTGAGGTGTTCCAGTCGTCGATGACCTCGTGGTCGTCGAAGATCATCACGCTCGGCACGGTGGAGAGCAGCCAGCGGATCTCCGGGTCGCGCCAGGACTCCAGGTAGAGCTTCGTGTATTCGTCGAAGCTCACCACCTGGGTCGCCGGGGCGTCCTTCGGCCGCCGGCGGCGCCGCTTGAGCAGCTTGCGCACCGTCGGCGAGGTCTCGTCGGCGTAGACCTGGTCGCCGAGCAGCACCAGCAGGTCGGGCAGCGCGACCTCCTCGGGCGCGGCCATCACCCGCCGGGCGTACGCGTCGAGCGCGTCCGGCGGCAGCTTGCGCGCGGTGGAGTGCTGGGTGGTCTCCCGGCAGGAGCCGAAGACCAGGCTCACCGGCTGGTCGGCGTCGTCGGCCGCGCGGGTGCGGATCACGCTGGGCGGGAAGTCGCTGTCCGGCAGTGGCCAGGCCACCTCGTCGTCGATCAGCACCTCGTACCGGGTGGCGGCGTCCGGGGTGAGCCCGGTCACCACCACGAGCGCGTAGTGGTGGTCGTACGCGGAGAAGGTGGGCGCGCTGCCGCCCGCGCCGTCGGCCGTGCGGACGGTGACCACCGCGGGCGCGCTCGTCTCCACCCAGATCGTCGCCCGCGTGTCGACGACCCGACGCAGCAGCGGGCCGATGAGCAGGCGGGAACCGGGCACGAGGCTACCTCCGACAAGATCGTTTCGGTCACTTCCTACCCGGCCGGCGGTTGCGGCGCGCCGTCCAGCAGCGAGCGTACCCGCAGGTTGTTCGCGTGCCGAGGCGGTGAGTGGGACGCCGTCGCCGGCATCTGACAGGATTTCGGGCATGAAGGAATACCTCCTCGTCGCTCTCGCCCTGCTCGGCGTGCTCATCATCGGCGGCCTGAGCCTCGTGGTGCCCCGGCTGCGCCGGCGCCCGCAGCCGCCGCTGCCGCGCACGGAGGTCGACACCCGCACCGAGGAGGATCTGGCCGGCCCGCCGGTGGAGGCCCCGGAGGCGGACCTGAGCACCGGCGTGGTGGTCGAGGCGCCGCCGGTCGAGGCGCCCCCGCTGGAGGTGCCCGAGCCCACCGCCGGCCGCCTGGTCCGGCTGCGCTCCCGGCTGTCCCGCTCCCAGAACGCCTTCGGCAAGGGCCTGCTCGGCCTGCTCAGCCGGGACCGGCTCGACGAGGACACCTGGGAGGAGATCGAGGACAGCCTGATCACCGCCGACGTCGGCATCGACTCCACCCGGGAGATCGTCGACCGGCTGCGCGAGCGGACCCGGGTGCTCGGCACCCGCACCGGCGACGAGCTGCGGACGCTGCTCGCCACCGAGCTGGTCAACGCGCTCGACCCGAGCCTGGACCGGTCGCTGCGGACCACCCCGACCGACGGCGTCCCGGCCGTGGTGCTCGTGGTCGGCGTCAACGGCGCCGGCAAGACCACCACCTGCGGCAAGATCGCCCGGGTGCTGGTCGCGGACGGCCGGAGCGTGCTGCTCGGCGCGGCCGACACGTTCCGGGCCGCCGCCGCCGACCAACTGGAGACGTGGGGCGGCCGGGTGGGCGCGGAGACGGTCCGCGGGCCGGAGGCCGCCGACCCGGCAAGCGTCGCGTTCGACGCGGTCCGGCGCGGCATCGACACCGGCGTCGACACCGTGCTCATCGACACCGCCGGCCGGCTCCAGAACAAGGTCGGCCTGATGGACGAGCTGGGCAAGGTCAAGCGGGTGGTGGAGAAGCACGGCCCGATCGACGAGACGCTGCTGATCCTCGACGCCACCACCGGCCAGAACGGGCTGGAGCAGGCGCGGGTCTTCACCGAGGCGGTCAACGTCACCGGCGTGGTGTTGACCAAGCTCGACGGGACGGCCAAGGGCGGCATCGTGATCGCCGTGCAGCGCAAGCTCGGCATCCCGGTGAAGCTGGTCGGCCTCGGGGAGGGGAAGGACGACCTGGCCCCGTTCGACCCGGCGCAGTTCGTCGACGCGCTGCTCGGCACCGAGCCGCTCGGCCGGGACGCGTAGCCTCTCCCGTGACGAACGACGATCGCGCCTACGCGGGGTGGCGCGACCCCGACCACCCGGCGCCGCGCCTCGGGAGACCGTACGTGACTTCGCAGGAGATCCCGCTGCACGGCGGGAACGTCAGCACCGTGGTGCGGGTGGGCGACACGGTCCGGCGCAACGCCGGCCCGTGGACGCCCTCGGTGCACGCCCTGCTGCGCCACCTGGAATACGTCGGCTTCACCGGCGCCCCGCGCGCGCTCGGCATGGACGAGCGCAACCGGGAGGTCCTGTCCTACCTGGAAGGGGAGTGCGGGGAATACCCGTTGGCCCCGCACTGGGTGACCGACGAAGCCCTGGTCACCGTGGCCACCATGCTGCGGATGTTCCACGACGCCCAGTACGGTTTCACGCCGCCGCCCGGCGCGGTCTGGCGCTCGTTCGGGCCGCCCCCGCCGGACACCGAGGTCATCTGCCACCACGACGCCGCGCCGCACAACGTGATCTGGCGGCCCGACGGCACGCTCGGGCTGATCGACTTCGACCTCGCCTCGCCCGGCGCCCGGATCTACGACGTGGCGTACGCGGCGTGGACCTGGGTGCCGATCTTCTCGGACCGGGACTCGATCACGCTCGGTTGGAAACACCCCGACCGGCCGCGCCGGCTGCGCCTGTTCGCCGACGCGTACGGGTTGATCCCGCGGGACCGGCACCGGCTCATCCGCACCATCCGCAAGCGCATCGTCGACCACGTCGAGGGCATCCGGCGGATGGCCGCCGCGGGTGAGCCGGCGTTCGTCCGGATCGTGCACAAGGGCCACCTCCGCCGGCCGATCCGGGACCTGCGCCTGCTCGACTACGAACGTCACCACCTCGAGCACGCGCTGCGCTGAGCAAGATCCACGTTCTTCACACGCCGGAAACAACCCGTCACGTGTCGGAAATCGAGCGGTGTCGGTGCCGGAAACAGCGGCCGACCAAGCTTCCGCGCAACCGGCTGACGGGCGATGCTGCCAGGACTCAGTCGGAGGGAGGAATACGACACCGAGAGGAGGCAGCGTGGAGATCGATACCGGGAACACTGCCTGGCTGCTTGTTTCAACTGCGCTCGTGCTGCTCATGACCCCCGGTCTCGCGCTGTTCTACGGCGGCCTGAACCGGTCCAAGGGCGTTCTGAACATGATGATGATGAGCTTCTCGTCCATCGGGCTCATCAGCATCCTGTGGTTGTTCTACGGTTTCACCGTCGCCTTCGGCGAGGGCGGCAAGTTCTGGGGTGACCTGGGCCAATACCTGGGCACCAAGACGTTCGTCGGCGAGAGCGACATGTGGGGCGAGACCGGTATCCCGCTCTACGTCTTCATCACCTTCCAGATGATGTTCGCCGTCATCACCGTGGCCCTGATCAGCGGGGCGCTGTCCGACCGGGCGAAGTTCGCCGGCTGGCTGCTGTTCGCCTTCGGCTGGGCCACCCTGGTCTACTTCCCGGTCGCCCACATGGTCTGGGGCGGTGGGCTGATCGGCGGCGACATCGGCGCGCTGGACTTCGCCGGTGGGACCGCGGTGCACATCAACGCGGGCGCCGCCGCGCTGGCGCTGGTGCTCGTGCTCGGCCGGCGGGTCGGCTGGCCACGGGAGAGCATGAAGCCGCACAACGTCCCGATGGTCGCCCTCGGCGCCGGTCTGCTCTGGTTCGGCTGGTTCGGCTTCAACGCCGGCTCGGAGTTGACCGCCGACGGGGTCACCGCGTTGGCCTTCGTCAACACCCAGGTCGCCACCGCCGGCGCGCTCCTCGGCTGGATCGTGGTGGAGTGGCTGCGGGACCGTAAGCCGACCCTGGTGGGCGCCTCGTCCGGCGCGGTCGCCGGTCTGGTCGCGATCACCCCGGCCTGTGCGTTCATCACCCCCGCCGCCTCGGTGCTGCTGGGTCTGGTGGCCGGCGCGGTCTGCGCCGTCGCGGTCGGGCTGAAGTACCGGCTCGGCTACGACGACTCGCTCGACGTGGTCGGCGTGCACTTCGTCGGTGGCTGGATCGGCTGTCTCTGGATCGGCCTGTTCGGCACCGCCTCGGTGAGCGAGCTGGTGACCTCCGACGGCCTGCTCGTCGGCGGCAACGCCTCGCTGCTCGGCAAGCAGTTCCTGGGCGCGCTGATCGTGACCGTCTACTCCTTCGTGATCGCGTACGCCCTCGGCTTCGTGATCGACAAGACGATCGGCTTCCGGGTCTCCGCCGAGGCCGAGGTGGAGGGCATCGACGTCGCGGAGCACGCGGAGAGCGGCTACGACCTGTCGCCCACCACGGGCAGCAGCGCCGGTGGCGCGTTCGCCATGGCCGGGCTCGGCGGCACCAGGCCGACCTCGGAGTCCGCCGACGAGGCGGACGAGTCCGCGCCGGTCAGCGAGAAGGTCGCCGGTTAACGTTCCAGGGATGGAGGGGTTGGACATGAAGCTGGTGACCGCGGTCATCAAGCCGTACCAGCTGGACGCGGTGAAGGAGGCCCTGCACGCGCTCGGCGTGGCCGGGCTGACCGTCAGCGAGGTTCAGGGCTACGGCCGGCAGAAGGGGCACACCGAGGTCTATCGGGGTGCCGAGTACACGGTGGAGTTCCTGCCCAAGATCCGGGTCGAGGTGCTCACCGATGAGATCGACGTGGACAAGATTGTCGACGCGATCGTCGGCGCCGCCCGGACCGGCAAGATCGGCGACGGCAAGGTCTGGGTGACGGGCGTCGAGGAGGTCGTCCGGGTACGCACCGGCGAGCGCGGGCTCGACGCCCTCTGAGCACGGAACCCGCCGACGTGACCTCGTTGACCACGGCAACCGGCCCCGGTGGGGGCGGCGTGTCCGCGGTCAACGAGGTCGTCGGCGTCCCCGGAGGCGTCGGTCAGGCGGCCCGGTCCGCCCGGGCCGACGCGCTCGACGCCTGGCTGCGTCGGATCTTCCCGGGCCGGGCCGGTGTGGCGCTCGTCGCGGTGGGCGGGCTGGGCCGCCGCGAGTGCGCCCCCTACGGCGACCTCGACCTGGTGCTGCTGCACGCCGGAGTGCCCGGCATCGACGAGTTGGCCGCCGCGCTCTGGTATCCGATCTGGGACGCCGGGCTGCGGCTCGACCACTCGGTGCGGACCGTCGCCGAGGCGCTGTCGGTGGCCCAGGACGACGTGAAGGTCGCGCTGGGCCTGCTCGACGCGCGGCACGTGGCCGGCGACCCGGCCCTGACCGACCAACTCGCCCGCACCGCCACCGACCACTGGCGGCGCACCGCGATCCGCCAGCTACCCGGGCTCCGCGAGATCACCACGGCCCGCTGGGAGGCCCACGGCGAACTGGCCTTCCTGCTGGAGGGCGACCTCAAGGAGGCCGCCGGCGGGCTGCGCGACGTCGGCATCCTGCGGGCCATCGCCACCGCCGGCGTCACGGACGCGCTCCGGCCGGCCGTCCACGCCGCGCACCGGCGCCTGCTGGACACCCGCGACGCCCTGCACCAGCAGGTCGGCCGCCGGGTCGACCGCCTGGTCGCCCAGGAACGCGACGGCGTGGCCGCCCTGCTCGGGCTGCGACAACCCCCGCTCGCCGTGCCCAACGGCGCCGTGGCCGACGGCGCCGTGGCCGACGCCGCCGTGCCCGACGCCGGGCCGGGCAGCAACGGGGCCGGCCCCGGCGACGCCGCCCCGCCGGCCGAGGGGGACGCGCTGCTGCGACTGGTGGCCGGGGACGCGCGTACGGTCCGCCACGCCCTCGACGACGCCTGGCGGGCCGCCGACCGGATCCGCTCCGGCCGGCACCGCGCCGCCCCCGGCCGGCCGCTGCGTCGCCCGGTCGCCCGCGACGTCGTCGAGCAGGACGGCGAGCTGGTGCTCGCCCGGACCGCGATCGGGGCCCGACCCGACCCGAGCCTGTCCCTGCGGGTCGCCGCCGCGGCGGCCACCACCCGACTGCCCATCGCGCGCGCCACCTGCGAGTGGCTGGCCGCCTACTGTCCGCCGCTGCCCGCGCCCTGGCCGCCGGCCGCCCGGGCCGCGCTGATCACCCTGCTCGGCGCCGGTCCCGGTCTGGTGCCGGCTTGGGAGACCTGCGACAGGTACGGGCTGATCGACGGCTGGCTGCCCGAGTGGACCCGACTGCGCAGCCTGCCCCAGCACAACCCGGTGCACCGGTTCACCCTGGACCGGCACCTGGTGCAGACCGCGTACGAGGCGAGCCGGCACACCCGGGACGTGGAGCGACCGGACCTGCTGCTGCTCGGCGCGTTCCTGCACGACATCGGCAAGGGACTGCCCGGGGACCACTCGACCGTCGGGGCCCCGCTGGCCGAGGCGGTGGCCGCCCGGATCGGGCTGCCGCCGGCCGAGGTGGCGCTGATCGGCGCGCTGGTCCGGCTGCACCTGCTGCTGCCCGACGTGGCCACCCGGCGGGACCTGTCCGATCCGAAGACGATCGCCGGTGTCGCCGAACGGGTCGGCGACACCACCACCCTGGAACTGCTGCACGCCCTGGTCCGGGCGGACGCCGCCGCCACCGGCCCGGCCGCCTGGTCGGGTTGGAAGGGCCGGCTGGTCGCCGAGCTGGTGTCCCGGGTGCGCACCACGCTCGACACCGGCGTGGTGCCCGCCCCGCCGGCCCCCGACCCGGCGCTCGTCGCCGGGCCGCTGCCGGTCGTACACCTGGGGGAGGACCGGGTGTCGGTGGCCGCCGCCGACCGGCGTGGCCTGCTCGCCACGGTGGCCGGTTGCCTGGCGCTGCACCGGCTGGAGGTGATCTCCGCGGATGCCGCCACGGTGGACGGGCGGGCCCTGGTCGAGTGCCGGGTGCAGCCGCGCTACGGGCTGGCCCCGGACCCGATCGCGCTCAGCGCCGACCTGCGCCGCGCGGTCGCCGGCGACGTCTCGGTCATCCAGCGGCTGCGCGGCCGGGCGCTCGCGGCCCGGAGCCGGGGCGCCGCGCCCCGCGTCGTCTGGCACCGCGAGGCGGCCACCGACGCGGTGCTGCTGGAGTTGCGCGCCGCCGACGCGGCCGGCCTGCTGTACCGGGTCGCGTGCGCGCTCGACGAGGCCGGCGCCCAGGTGCGCGCCGCCCGGATCTCCACCCTGGGCGGGGACGTCGTCGACGCGTTCTACCTCATCGGCGGCTGGCCCCCCGACGAGCAACGCGCCCGCGTCGAGGCCGCCGTCCTCGCCGCCGTGTAAGGCGGGGCCCCCGCTTAACGCCTCCGGTAGAGGCGGGGCCCCCGCTTAACATCCACGGCATGCGGTACGCCCGCTGACGTACCCCGGGAACCGCCGCCGGGCCGACGCGCCGGCGGCCCGGCGGCGGGATCCTCGGGCGTGAACCTGCCAGGGTGGACGCGGCGGGACGGTCGGGCCGGGACGGGGGCGTGGACGTGGATCGCGGGCGCGGTGACCGGCAGCGGTGGCTCCTCGACGGACTGCTCGGCCTGGCCCTGCTGGCGATCGGGCTGGCCGGCACCGCGCCGGCCGGGGAGAACCAGGGCGTGCACGCCGGTCCCGCTGCCTACCCGCCGGTCGTGGTGGCGGCGCTCGCGGTGACGGTGCGCCGGCGGTGGCCGCTGCCCACCCTGGCCGTGGTCGCCGCCGTGACCACCGCGTACCTGATGCTCGGCCAGCCGTACGGTCCGATCCTGCTGGCGTTCCTCGTCGCGGTCTACACGGTGGCCGCGCACCGGCCGGTGCGGGTCGCGGCGGTGGCCGGCGCGGTCGTGCTGGCGGCGCTGCTGGCGTACGTCCTCGTCGGTGTGCGTCCGCCCGGCCCGGTCGGTCTCATGCCGGTGGCCGCCTGGGTGGTGGTGCCGTTCGCGGTCGGGGTCACCGTGCGGCTGAGTCGGGAGGCCGCCGCCCGGAGCCGGACCGACGAGGCCCGGCGGCTGGCCGACGCGGAGCGGCTGCGGGTGGCCCGGGAGGTGCACGACGTGGTGGGTCACGGGCTCGCCGCGATCCACCTTCAGGCCGAGGTGGCGCTGCACCTGCTGGCCCGCCGGCCCGAGCAGGCCGAGGTGGCGCTCACCGCGATCAGCCGGACCAGCAAGGAGGCGTTGGACGAGCTGCGGGTCACGCTGACCGTGGTCCGCCGCGAGGAGCCCGCCGACGAGCGCGCGCCGGTGCCGGGCCTGGGCCAGCTCCCGCAGTTGCGCGAGCGGCTGGCCGGCGCCGGGGTGCCGGTCACCGTCGAGACGACCGGGGCGCCGCGCCCGCTGCCGGTGGCGGTGGACCTGGCCGCGTACCGGGTGGCGCAGGAGGCGCTGACCAACGTGCTGCGGCACGCCGGGCCGGCCACCGCCACGGTCCGCGTCGGGTACGCGCCGGGCGAGCTGACCGTGGAGGTCACCGACACCGGTCGCGGCCCGGTTGCCCGCCCGGACCGGCCCACCGGCTCCGGGCTTGCCGGCATGCGCGAGCGGGTCACCGCGCTCGGCGGTACGTTCACCGCTGGGCCGGCCCCGCCCGCCGGCTTCCGGGTGTACGCCACGCTGCCCACGGGGGAGGCCACATGATCCGGGTGCTGCTCGCCGACGACCAGGACCTGGTCCGGATCGGGCTGCGGGCGCTCGTGGACAGCGAGGACGACCTGACCGTCGTCGGGGAGGCCGCCGACGGGCTGGCCGCCGTGGCGGCGGCCCGCCGGGAACGCCCGGACGTGGTCCTGATGGACGTGCGGATGCCCGGCGTGGACGGCATCGAGGCCACCCGCCGCATCGTCGGCGACCCGGCGCTGGCCGGCACCCGGGTGGTGGTGCTGACCACGTTCGAGCTGGACGAGTACGTCTTCGACGCGCTCCGGCACGGGGCGAGCGGCTTCCTCACCAAGGACACCCGCCCGGTCGAGCTGTTGCGGGCGATCCGCCTGGTCGCCGAGGGGGAGGCGCTGCTGTCCCCGTCGGTGACCCGCCGGGTGGTCCGGGAGTTCGCCACCCGGCCGGCCCGGGTGCCGCGCCCGCATCCCCGGCTCGGCGCGCTCACCGACCGGGAACGGGAGGTGGTGGCGCTGGTCGGGGAGGGGCTGAGCAACGCCGAGATCGCCGACCGGCTGGTGGTCAGTCCGGCGACCGCGCGTACCCACGTCAGCCGGGCCATGGTCAAGCTGGGCGCGCGGGACCGGGCCCAGCTGGTGGTCTTCGCGTACCAGTCGGGGCTGGTCGGCTCCTGACAGCCGGCCGGGTCGGAGCGGGGCGGGAGGCGGCGGGCTACCCTAACGGTGGGCTGGACAGCCGGCCCGGCCGCTGTGCCCGCCGATGACGACAAACGGGATGTTCGCGTGTTTGACACCTTGAGTGACCGCCTGTCCGGGATCTTCACCAAGCTCCGTGGCAAGGGCCGGCTCACCGACGCCGACATCGACGCCACCGCGCGCGAGATCCGGATGGCGCTGCTGGAGGCCGACGTCGCCCTGCCGGTGGTCAAGGGCTTCATCGCGGCGGTGAAGGAGCGGGCCCGCGGGTCCGAGGTCTCCCAGGCGCTCAACCCGGCCCAGCAGATCGTCAAGATCGTCAACGAGGAGCTGATCAACGTCCTCGGTGGCGAGGGCCGGCGGCTCCAGTTCGCCAAGAACCCGCCAACGGTGATCATGCTGGCCGGCCTCCAGGGTTCCGGCAAGACGACCCTCGCCGGCAAGCTGGCCCGCTTCCTCAAGGGGCAGGGGCACCAGCCGCTGCTTGTCGCCGCCGACCTCCAGCGTCCCAACGCCGTCGGGCAGCTCCAGGTGCTCGGTGGCCGGGCCGGGGTCGAGGTGTACGCCCCGGCGCCCGGCAACGGCGTCGGCGACCCGGTGCAGGTCGCCCGCGACTCGATCGAGCACGCCCGCCGGGCCGCCCGCGACATCGTCATCGTGGACACCGCCGGCCGGCTCGGCATCGACGCCGAGATGATGCAGCAGGCCGCGAACATCCGCGACGCGGTCCAGCCCGACGAGGTCATCTTCGTCATCGACGCGATGGTCGGCCAGGACGCGGTCCGCACCGCCGAGGCGTTCCGCGACGGCGTCGGCATCACCGGCGTGGTCCTCTCCAAGCTCGACGGTGACGCCCGCGGTGGCGCCGCGCTGTCGGTCCGTGAGGTCACCGGCCAGCCGATCCTGTTCGCGTCCACGGGCGAGAAGCTTGAGGACTTCGACGTCTTCCACCCCGACCGGATGGCCAGCCGGATCCTCGGCATGGGCGACGTCCTCACGCTGATCGAGCAGGCCGAGGCGGCCTTCGACTCCGATCAGAAGGAGAAGATGACCGCCAAGCTGATGGGCGGGGAGACCTTCACGCTTGAGGACTTCCTCGATCAGCTCATCGCGGTCCGGCGGATGGGCCCGATCGCCAACGTGCTGGCCATGATGCCCGGCATGGGGCAGATGAAGGACCAGATCGCCGAGCTTGACGACAAGCACTTCGACCGGGTCACCGCGATCATCAGGTCGATGACCCCGACCGAGCGCACCAACCCCAAAATCATCAACGGGTCGCGGCGGGCCCGCATCGCCAACGGTTCCGGCGTCACCGTGATGGACGTCAATCAACTGCTCAACCGTTTCGCCGACGCGCAGAAGATGATGAAGCAGATGGGCGGCATGATGGGCCTGCCCGGCGGCGGCCGGCGCAAGGCGACCAAGTCGCCGAAGAACAAGCGCAAGGGCACGAAGGGCGGCAACCGGCCGCGTACCGGGGCGGGCGCGGCGGGCGGCTTCCCCGGCGGCATGCCGCAGCTCCCGCCGGGCCTGGACCCGGGCGACCTGGCCGGCGGCCAGGGCCTGCCCCCGGGCTTCAAGCTGCCGAAGATCGACTTCAACAAGCTCGGCAAGGGCGGCGACAAGGGCCCGCGCTGACGCGTGTCGGTGACGGTGGGCGACGTCAAAATTTCGTAGGGTGATGTCGTCCCCCTGGAAGGAGATGTCAATGACCGCGGCCCCGATCCTGCCGGAGCGGCACGAGTGGACGGTCGACGACCTCGGCGACCTGCCGAAGGACCTTCCGTACGAACTGATCAACGGAAGGTTGATCGTGCCGTCCCCCACTGCCCTGCACCAGGACCTGTGTGTCCGTCTCCTGCTCGCGCTCGAGGTCAACTGCCCGCCGGAGTTTCTGGTGACCATCGACCTGTCCATGCGGGTCGACCGCCGCAACGAGCCGCGGCCGGACGTGGTGGTGATCCGGCGCAAGCACGCCGGCCGCTCACCGGTCCCGATCGAGGACACGCTGCTCGCGGTGGAGGTCGTCTCCCCGACGTCGCACTTCCGCGACCTCTACGACAAGGCGAAGGTCTACGCCCGCGCCGGGGTCGCCTCCTACTGGGTGGTGGACCCGCAGCAGGAGCGGATCGCGCTCACCGAATACACGCTCGGCGGCGTCGCCCGCGAGTACGAGCAGGTGACCCACACCGAGGACCTGTTCGTCACCGAGCGGCCGTGGAAGGTCTCCGTCGACCTGCCGGCCCTGACCGCGCGCCGCAACGACCTGCTGGCCGGCGCGGACGAGTGATCGGGTAGGACTGTGCACATGGCTCTGCATGTGCGCGGTGTGTTCCTTCCCGACGACGAGGTCCGGGACGCCTGGCTGGTCGGCGACCGGGTCACCTTCGACCCGGTGCCGGGGGCCGAGACGGTGGCCGACGGCGGGTTCGTGCTGCCCGGCCTGACCGACGCGCACTGCCACATCGGCATCGCCCGTGGCGGCGCCCCGATCACCTCGCTCGACCAGGCCCGGGAGCTGGCCCGGATCGACCGGGACGCCGGCGTGCTGGCCATCCGGGACGCCGGCTCGCCGTACCCGTACCCCGAGTTGGAGGACGAGCCGGGACTGCCGCGACTGGCCCGCGCCGGCCGGCACGTCGCGCCGCCCAAGCGCTACCTGCGCGACATCGGCGTGGAGGTCGGCGCGGCCGAGGTGGCCGCGACCGTGGCGGCGCAGGCCGCCGCCGGCAACGGCTGGGTCAAGCTGGTCGGCGACTGGATCGACCGGGGGGTGGGCGACCTCGCGCCGGCCTGGGACGCCGACACCATGACCGCGGCGGTCGCCGCCGCGCACGCCGCCGGGGTGCGCGCCGCGGTGCACACGTTCTCCGAGTCGGCGGTGGCGACGATGGTCCGGGCCGGGGTGGACTCGGTGGAGCACGGCACCGGCCTGAGCCTCGACCTGATCGACCTGATGGCCCGGCAGGGCACCGCGCTGGTCCCCACCATGATCAACATCCGGACCTTCGGCCACATCGCGGACCAGGCCCGGGACAAGTTCCCCGGGTACGCCGACCACATGATCGCCCTGCGGGACCGCTTCCCCGACGTGGTGCGCGCCGCCCACGAGGCGGGCGTGCCGATCTACGTCGGCACCGACGCGGGCGGCGGCATCGACCACGGGCTCGCGGCCCAGGAGATGCTGCTGCTGCACGAGCGGGCCGGGATGTCCGCTGAGGACGTGCTGGCCGCCGCCTCCTGGCGGGCCCGGGAGTGGCTCGGCTTTCCCGGCCTGGTCGAGGGCGGCCTCGCCGACCTGGTGGTCTATCCCGAGGACCCACGCCGCGACCTGCGCGTGATCACCGCACCCACCCGCATCATCCTGCGCGGCCAGGTGATCCGCTGACCGGCCTCAGCGTGCCGCGGTGGCAGCGAGGAAGAGGTGCACGGCCAGGTCGGCCAGGTGGGCGGCGGTGTCGTCTACCGGGGCTGACGGCAGCACGATGTGGCTCACCACCAGTCGGACGATGCTGTCCGCGGCGAACGCCAGGGCCGCCGGGTCGGCCTCCGGCAGGTGCCGACCCGCCCACTCCAGCAGCGCCCCGGTCGACTCGGCGAGCACCAACTCGGACCGGGTGGTCAGATAGGGCAGCAGCTCGTCCGAACCGCCCCGCGCGCTGGTCAGGATCGCCTTGATCAGCGGATTGTCGGCGGCCGAGGCGAGCGTGCGGCCGATCGCCGCGTACGCGGCGGCACGGACGTCGGCGCCGTGCTCGTCGAGCGCGGCCCGGACCTCGCCGACGAACCGGTCCACCTCGTGCCGGGCGAGCGCCTCGGCCAGGCCCGCCTTGGTGCCGAACTCGTTGTAGACCGTCTGCCGGCTCACCCCGGCCGTCTCGGCCACCGCGCCCATCCGGACGCCGTCCCAGCCACCGGCCACGGCCTGTGCCCGGGCGGCCTCGACGATCGCGTCCCGTGCCTCACCCATCGCCGTCGAAGTCTACGGCCGCCGGCGCGACACGGCGGGGGTCGGCTCCCCGGCGCAGCGGCGGCGCGCGCGGCGCATAGGATGTGCGGTCATGGCACGCGTGCTCACTCCCCGTGCGGAGGACTTTCCCCGCTGGTACCAGGACCTGATCGCCAAGGCGAAGCTGGCCGACAACGGCCCGGTTCGGGGCACCATGGTCATCCGACCGGCCGGCTACGCCATCTGGGAGCGGATGCAGGCCGAGATGGACGCCCGGATCAAGGCGGCCGGCGCGGAGAACGCGTACTTCCCGCTGTTCATCCCGGAGAGCTACCTCAAGCGGGAGGCCGAGCACGTCGAGGGCTTCTCGCCGGAGCTGGCCGTGGTCACCCACGGTGGTGGCAAGCAGCTCGCCGAGCCGGTGGTGGTCCGCCCCACGAGCGAGACGGTGATCGGCGAGTTCATGGCCAAGTGGGTCGACTCGTACCGGGACCTGCCGCTGCTGCTCAACCAGTGGGCGAACGTGGTCCGCTGGGAGCTGCGCCCGCGGATCTTCCTGCGTACCAGCGAGTTCCTCTGGCAGGAGGGGCACACCGCGCACGCCACCCGGGACGACGCGCGCGCGTACGCGCGGCGGATCCTGCACGAGGCGTACGAGGACCTGATGGTCAACGTGCTCGGCATCCCGGTCGTGGTGGGGCTGAAGACCGCCCGGGAGCGTTTCGCCGGCGCCACCGCCACGTACACGTGCGAGGGCATGATGGGCGACGGCAAGGCGCTCCAGCTGGGCACCAGTCACGAGCTGGGCCAGAACTTCGCCAAGGCGTTCGACATCAGCTACTCCTCGGCCGAGGGTGGCCGGGAGCACGCCTGGACCACCTCGTGGGGCACGTCGACCCGGATGCTGGGCGGGCTGATCATGTGCCACGGCGACGACAACGGGCTGCGGGTGCCGCCGAAGCTGGCGCCGGTCCAGGCGTACGTCATGATCGTGAAGGACGGGGACGGCGTGGGTGAGGCGGCGGCCAAGGTCCGCGACGCGCTGCGCGACGCGGGTGTCCGGGTCGCGCTGGACGACCGGACCGACACCGCGTTCGGCCGCCGCGCCGTCGACGCCGAGCTGCGCGGCTACCCGGTACGCGTCGAGATCGGCCCCCGCGATCTGGCCGCCGGCAACGCGGTGGTGGTCCGGCGTACGGACGGCTCGAAGGCCCCCACGCCGGTGGCCGACGTGGTCGGCGCGGTGCTTGCCGCGCTCGACGCCGACCAGCGGGCGTTGCACGACCAGGCGCTCGACTTCCGCCGGTCCCGCACCGTCGAGGTGTCGACGCTTGCCGAGGCGATCGAGGCGACCGCCACCGGCTGGGCGATGGTGCCCTGGTCGGCGGTCGGTGTGCCAGGTGAGGCCGAGGCGAACGCGCAGGGCGTGACGGTCCGTTGCCTGCTGCGCGCCGACGGCTCGGTGCCGGACACCGAGGACGAGCCCGACCTCGTGGCCATCCTCGCCCGCGCCTACTGAGATGCAAGGCGGGGCCCCCGGTTAACGCCTGAGGTAGAGGCGGGGCCCCCGCTTAACAAGTGAGGGATGGTGAGCGTGCGCTTCGAACCCGGCCGGCTGGTCCTGCACCGCAACGTGCGGCATGGGCGGATCGGGTGGGTCCGGGCGGCCCGCGTGGTCTCCGACGACGATCGCGGGCTGCTGCTCTGGGTGGCGCGGAACGCGCCGGTGGCGTACGAGGTGACCGCCGCCGGGCTGGGCATGCGGGCGGTGCCGTTCACCGAGTGGATCACCTCGTCGTACGCGCTGAAGCGCGACACGTGGAACGGGCCGTCGGTGCTGAAGTTCCTGCCCACGGGCGCCGCCCACTCGGTGTGGTGGTTCACCGACGAGCGGGGCCGGTTCCAGAACTGGTACGTCAACCTGGAGGAGCCCGGTGTCCGCTGGGACGACGGCGCGGTGGCCGGCGTCGACATCGTGGACCAGGACCTCGACGTGGTGGTGCACCCGGACCTGACCTGGGAGTGGAAGGACGAGGACGAGTTCGCCGAGCGGCTCGGCTTCCCGGAGCACTACTGGGTGACCGACGAGAAGGCGGTACGCGCCGAGGGGGAGCGGGTGATCCGGCTCGCCGAGGCGGGCGCGTTCCCGTTCGACGGGACGTGGCGTGACTTCACGCCACCGGCGGACTGGAACATTCCGGACGACATGCCGCCCGGCTGGGACCGCCCGCCGGTGCGCTGAACACGTGTCCTTCGTCACCGTCCGGCCCGCCCGGGGCGTACGCGCCGGGTCCGGTGTGAGCGTTCCGGCGCGGATCTGGCAGAATGGTCCGCTGGTATCCGGCGCGCGTCCGGCGCCCTCTAACCCGGGCGCGTCGCCAGTTCACCGAGCAGTCTCCGGCCCAAACCCCACTGTGCCGGTCGGCGCTCACCCGCCACACCGCCCGTACGGGCCGGTGAGATCGCAACAGGAGCGAAACAACTGTGGCCGTAAAGATCCGGCTCCTGCGGATGGGCAAGATCCGCAACCCGCAGTACCGCATCGTCGTCGCCGACTCGCGCACCAAGCGTGACGGTCGCGCGATCGAGTTCGTCGGTGTGTACCAGCCGAAGGAGGACCCTTCGGTGATCGAGGTCAGGTCGGAGCGGGTCCAGTACTGGCTGTCCGTCGGCGCTCAGCCGAGCGAGGCCGTGCAGCGCCTGCTGGAGCTGACCGGTGACTGGCAGAAGTTCAAGGGCCTGCCGGCGCCGCCGCCGCTGAAGGTCGCCGCGGAGCGGGCCGACCGCAAGGCGGCGTACGAGGCCGAGGCGAAGGCCGCCGCCGGTGTGGCGGAGACCCCGGCCAAGCCGGCCAAGAAGGCCGCCAAGGCGGAGGCCCCGAAGGCGGAGGCCGAGGCGCCGAAGACCGAGGCGCCGAAGGCCGCGGAGCAGACCGGTGCCGAGTCCGGTGAGCAGGCCTGACATGCCGCTGCGTCCCGCCCTGGAGCACCTGGTCAAGGGCATCGTCGACCACCCGGACGACGTCCGGGTGCGGATGGTCGATTCCCGTCGGGGCAAGCGGCTCGAGGTCCGCGTGCACCCGGAGGATCTCGGCACGGTGATCGGGCGGTCCGGCCGGACCGCCAAGGCGCTGCGCCAGGTGATCGGCTCCATCGGTGGGCGTGGGGTACGCGTCGACATCGTCGACTCGTACTGATGCTTCTCGTCGTCGGTCGGATCGGTAAGCCGCACGGCATCCGCGGTGAGGTCACCGTGGAGGTGCGGACCGATGAGCCCGAAGCCCGCTTCGCCCCCGGTTCGGTGCTGGTCACCGAGCCGGGGGCGGTTCCGGCCGAGCCGGGCGCCTGGCGGGTGCCGCCGGAGCTGACCGTGGAGTCGGCGCGCTGGCACCAGGGCCGCCTGCTCGTCGCGTTCGCCGGCGTGGCGGGCCGGGACGTGGCCGAGGCGCTGCGCAACACGCTTGTCGGCGTGGACAGCGCCGACGTCGACGCGCCGGAGGACCCGGAGGAGTTCCACGACCACCAACTGGTCGGGCTCGCGGTGGTCACCCCGGACGGTGAGCGGCTCGGCGAGGTGGACCGCATCGACCACGCACCCGCCTCCGACCTGCTTGTGGTGCGGCGTCCCGAGGGGCGCACCGCGCTCATCCCGTTCGTCAAGGCGATCGTGCCCGAGGTGGATCTCGCCGGCGGTCGCGTCGTCGTCGACCCGCCCGGCGGTCTGCTCGACCTGTAGCTGGAGCAACCGCATGCGCGTCGACATCGTGTCGATCTTCCCGGACTACTTCGCCCCGTTCGACCTGTCGCTCGTCGGCAAGGCCCGCGCCAACGGCACGCTGCGGCTGGCCGTACACGATCTGCGGAGCTGGACCCACGACGTGCACCGCACGGTCGACGACACGCCCTACGGGGGTGGTCCGGGCATGGTCATGCGGCCGGAGCCGTGGGGTGAGGCGCTCGACGCGCTGGCCCCCGACGAGCTGAGTCCGGACGGGCACACGCTGCCCCGGCTGCTCGTGCCGTCGCCGGCCGGTGTCCCGTTCACCCAGGCCATGGCGTACGAGTTGGCGGCGGAGTCGCACCTGCTCTTCGCCTGCGGCCGGTACGAGGGCATCGACCAGCGGGTGCTCGACCACGCGGCGACCCGGATGCGGGTGACCGAGGTCTCGCTCGGGGACTACGTGCTCTTCGGCGGCGAGGTGGCCGTGCTTGTCATCCTGGAGGCGGTCACCCGGCTGCTGCCCGGGGTGCTCGGCAATGCCGGCTCGCTGGACGAGGAGTCGCACGCGCACGGGTTGCTGGAGGCCCCGCTCTACACCAAGCCGGCGACCTGGCGCGGGCTCGACGTGCCCGAGGTGCTCCGCTCCGGCGACCATGCCCGGATCGCCCGCTGGCGGCGCGACGAGGCGCTGCGGCGTACGGCGGCCCGGCGCCCCGACATGGTCGATGCGCTGCCGTCGGAGAGCCTGGACGGGCGGGACCGGGCGGCCCTGGACCGGGGTGGGTTTCCGGTGCCTCCGGAGCGTGTGGCAGAGTAGAGGGGTCGCCGCATCCGTCCACGCCGTGGGCGGCTGCGAGGACCCTCGACCGGGGCCGGTGTCACCGGCCACCACCTGGGGGTCAGAATCACCCGTTCGCGCATCGACTGACGATGCGCCGTGAGCCTCACGAGGACACCGCGATGAACATCCTGGACGCCCTTGACGCCCAGTCGAAGCGCGCCGACCTGCCCGACTTCCGCGCCGGTGACACCGTCAAGGTGCACGCGCGGGTCGTCGAGGGCAGCCGGTCCCGGGTCCAGATCTTCCAGGGCGTCGTGATCCGTCGCCAGGGCGACGGCCTGCGCGAGACCTTCTCGGTCCGCAAGATCAGCTTCGGCGTCGGCGTGGAGCGGACCTACCCGCTGAACAGCCCCGGCATCGACCGCATCGAGATCGTGACCCGTGGTGACGTGCGGCGCGCCAAGCTCTACTACCTGCGCGAGCTGCGTGGCAAGAAGGCCAAGATCAAGGAGCTGCGGGAGAAGCAGCCGGCGAACTGACCCAGCGTTCGCCACGCCGCCCGAGCTGCGCGGATGTCGTATCGACCGGATCGCATTACCCTGGTCGGTACGGGCGCAGCCGGACGGCGCGAAGCGGTCCACTGCCGCCCGTGGGGTCTCCGCGAGGAGACTCCCGGGCGGTAGTGTCGTTTCCGCGGACCGGAGAGTGGCATGGTGCAGATGCTTGACGAGGACGGCACCGTCGATCCCTGGCGCCGGCGGCCCCGGCGCTCCCGCCGGCAGATGCCGCTCTGGCAGGAGTTGCCGCTGCTGCTGATCGTGGCGTTCTGCCTGGCGGTGCTGATCCGCACGTTCCTGCTCCAGGCGTTCTTCATTCCCTCCGGGTCGATGGAGAACACGCTGCTCATCGGCGACCGCGTGTTGGTCAACAAGGTCGTCTACGACATGCGTGACCCGATCCGGGGCGAGGTCGTGGTGTTCCGGGGCACCGACCGCTGGGTCGCTCAGGAGGCGCCGGCCCCGCCGACGAACCTCACCGGCAGGATCGGGCGCACCCTCGGTGATCTGATCGGCGTCAGCCGCCCCGGCGAGAAGGACTTCATCAAGCGCGTCATCGGAGTGCCCGGCGACAAGGTCTGGTGCTGCGACGACGGCCGGGTCGTGGTCAACGGCGTGCCGCTGGAGGAGCAGGCGTACGTCTCCGAGGACTCCCCGGTCGACCTTCCGCCCAACCCGAAGGAGTGCCGCTCCCGGCAGTTCACCGAGGTGGTGGTGCCGCCGGGGCAGATCTTCGTGATGGGCGACCATCGGCTGGTGTCGCAGGACGCCCGGTGTCAGGGTCCGGTGCCGATCGACAACGTCATCGGCCGGGCCTTCATGATCGTGTGGCCGTCGCAGCGGTGGACCAGTCTTCCCGTACCGGAGACCTTCGCGGGCCTGCCCCGCCCGGAGGCCGCGGCGGACCGTCCGGCCCCGGCCGACCCCGACCCGGTGGGCGGAGTCGTGCTGATCATTCCGGTCACGGCCACGCTCACCGTTCTCGCGGGTTCGGGGCGACTGCGCCGTACCCGGGGACGTAGGCTCCTCCCGTGATTGACGAGCAGACCGAAAAGCCGCGCAGCTCCTTCTGGAAGGAGCTGCCCATCCTCCTCGGTGTGGCGATCCTGGTCGCAGTGCTGGTTCGCGCCTTCGTGCTGCAGACCTTCTTCATCCCGTCGCCGTCCATGGAGAACACCCTCAAGATCGACGATCGGGTGCTGGTCAACAAGTTGGTCTACGACTTCCGTTCGCCGCACCGCGGCGAGGTGATCGTCTTCAAGGCGCCCACCGAGTGGAGCGGCAACCCCGACGGCGAGGACTTCATCAAGCGGGTGATCGGTATCGGCGGCGACCACGTGGTCTGCTGCGACCGCGCCGGTGGGCAGGAACGGCTGATCATCAACGGCAAGCCGATCGACGAACCGTTCGTCTACCCCGGAAACAAGGTGGCCGACCAGGACTTCGACATCACGGTGCCGGAGGGTCGGCTGTGGGTGATGGGCGACCACCGGGAGGCGTCCGGCGACTCGCTGGAGCACTGGCAGCAGTCCGGCGAGGACATCACCGAGGCGACCATCCCGGAGGGTGAGGTCGTCGGGCGGGCCTTCACCATCTTCTGGCCGTTCGACCGGGCCACCTGGCTCACCGTGCCCGAGCAGTTCGACGGGATCCCCAATCCCTGAGTCGGCAGCGGTCCCCGGCGTCTGGCAGGCTGGTGCGGTGACCGTCCACACCCCACGTCGCGCCGCCCGGGTGCTGCTCGTCGACGCGTCCGAGCGGGTGCTGCTGTTCGACGGCAGCGATCCGGGCCGACCGGGGCACCGCTACCGGTTCACCCCCGGCGGCGGGCTCCACCCGGGGGAGTCCCCGGCCGAAGGCGCGGCGCGTGAGCTGGCCGAGGAGACCGGCCTGCGACTGGCCCCGGCCGAACTGGGCGCGCCGGTCTGGTCCGAGACGATCGATTTCCCGTTCGACGGCGTGTGGTACCGCCAGGAGCAGGAGTTCTACCTCGTCCGGGTGCCCGGGTGGGAGGTCGACACCGCAGGCTTCGACGAGATCGAGCGGGCCAGCGTGCACGGGCACCGCTGGTGGGCGGTGGCCGAATTGGCCGCCACCGCCGAGCGTTACTACCCGACCGACCTGCCCGACCGGCTCGGTCGCGTGCTGGCCGGGAGTGACGGATGCTGACCCCGCCGCGCACGGTGGTGCGCCGCGACGGCGGGCTCTACGCGTTGGAGCGGGCCCTGCAACGACGGGGCTTCCGGCACGTGGCGGGCGCCGACGAGGCCGGCCGGGGAGCGTGCGCGGGGCCGTTGGTGGCCGCCGCCGCGGTGCTGCCCGAGGGGCGACGCGGTGAGATCGACGAGCTGGCCGACTCGAAGCTGCTCACCCCGGCGGCCCGGGAACGGGTCTACCAGGAGGTGGTGGCGCGGGCCCTGGCGTACGCCGTGGTGATCATTCCGGCCGAGGAGGTCGACGCCCGCGGGCTGCACGTGTGCAACCTCGCCGCGATGCGCCGGGCGCTCGCCTCGCTTGCCACCCGCCCGGACTACGTGTTGACCGACGGTTTCGGCGTCGACGGGCTCGACGTGCCGGGGCTGGCGGTCTGGAAGGGCGACCGGGTGGCCGCCTGCGTCGCGGCGGCGAGCGTGCTCGCCAAGGTCACCCGGGACCGGATCATGGTGGACCTGGACGGGCGGTTCCCCGGCTACGGCTTCGCCGAGCACAAGGGCTACATCACCGCCGAGCACAGCGCCGCGCTGCGCGAGCTGGGGCCGTGCCGGGAACACCGCTTCTCGTACGTGAACGTGGCGGCCGTCTCCGGGCGGGATGGGCGGCCTCCCCGCGCCCGTCGACCGGCCTCACCGGAGCCCGGCGCGGCGGCGGCCGGGGCGTCCGCCGAGCGTCCGGACGAGCCGATGGAGCACTCCGGCCCGTCAGGGGGTACCGTCGGCGTGGCGTTGGGCGAGCAGCCGCGACCTCCGGTGTCGGTGGGGGAAGATGTGGTCATGGAAGGCGGAGTGCGATGAGCGCGGAAGATCTCGAGAAGTACGAGACCGAGATGGAGCTGCAGCTCTACCGGGAGTACCGCGACATTGTCCGCCAGTTCTCCTACGTGGTGGAGACCGAGCGCCGTTTCTACCTGGCCAACCAGGTGGACCTGCACGTCCGCAACTCCGACGGCGAGGTCTACTTCGAGGTCGAGATGCATGACGCCTGGGTGTGGGACATGTACCGTCCTGCCCGGTTCGTCAAGAACGTCCGAGTAATGACGTTCAAAGACGTCAATGTGGAAGAACTCGAAAAGCCCGACATCTCGCTTCCCGCAGATTCCGGCTTCGGCGGCTGAGCACGGCTGCCGGTTTCGGCGGTCGAGCAGGGCTGCCGGCCGCGGCGGCTGAGCGCGGCTCAGTCCGCCGGCACCACCACCGTGACGCGCTGCACCAGGTTGTTCGCGAACCCGCCCCGGTTCCACGGCTGCTCCACCGGCTGCGTCCGCCCCGAGGCGTCCGTCGCCCGGGCCCCCAGCACATGGCGCCCCGGCGTCGCCGCCCAGTCCACCGACCACCGGCGCCACGCCCACCCACCACCGGTGGGCTCGTCCAGGCACGCCGCCACCCACGTGTCGCCGCCGTCGAACGTCACCTGCACCGACGTCACCGGCCCGTGCCCCGACCAGGCCCGACCGTCCACCGTGCACCGGCCCGCCCGCACCACCCGGGTGCGGGACATGAAGTCGGGAAAGCCGGGCGGACGCACAAGCGCGCGCGGCTCGATCCGGGTCACCGGCACGCCCGGGTCGTCGGCGTCGGCCCGCAGCCGGTAGGCCACCGCGTTCTGGTAACCCTCGAACGGCGCGGTCGTCACCCGGATGTCGCGCAGCCACTTGACATGCGCCATGCCGTACCAGCCCGGCACGATCAGCCGCAGCGGGGCGCCGTGCTGCGGCAGCAGCGGAGCGCCGTTCATCTCGTACGCCAGCAGCACCTCCGCGCGCAGCGCGTCGGCCACCGGCAACGCCCGCTGGTAGTCCTGCTCGACGCCGCGCTCCACCCCGTGGTCGGTGCCGGTGAAGACCACGTCCACCGCGTCCGCGGACAGGCCGGCGTCCCGCAGCAGCGGGGCCAGCGGGGTGCCCGTCCACTCGGCGTTACCCACCGCCTCCACCAGCCAGGGCTGGCTGACCGGGCGCGGGTGCAGCAACGCCCGTCCGTTGCCGGCGCACTCAAGCGTGACCTGGTGGGTGACCCGGGGACGCGCCCGCAGCGCCGCCAGATCCAGCCGGACCGGGCGCTCCACCGCCCCGGACACGGTGAGCGTGTACGCGCCGTCGTCGACGTCCGGGATGTCGTAGTGGATGAGCAGGTAGTGCAGACCCGCCGGGGTCACGTCGTAGCGCAACGCCTCCAGCGGGATGCCGTGGTTGCGCGCGGCGAGCTGAAGCTCCTCGGCGCTGATCGCCTCGTCCGGCCCGGCGACCCGGCCGGGCCGGCTGACATCGTCCACGGTGGTCATCGCCGCTCCAACTCGTCGTAGCCCACGAACTCGAACATCCGCGCGCCCGGCGCCAGCGGTCGGGGCGTGCCGGTGAACCGGTGCGCGCCGACGCCCACGCCGTCGGCCGGGCTGCTCACCGCCACCGGGACGAAGCCCTCCTCGGCGAACCAGGCGCAGATGGCGGGCACCAGGTCCGGCGCCCGCCGGTGCCGGGTCCACAGCACCGTGCCACCGGTGGCGCAGAGCGACGCGCAGTGCCGCACCGTCGAGCGGATGTCGTCGTCGTCGATGTTGCCGAACACGCCGCAGACCAGCACCAGATCCGCCGGCGCCAGGTCGGCGTACCCGTCGGTCACCGCCGCGTCGCCGGTCACCACCTCCACGCCGGTCAGCCCCGCCTCCGCGACCGCCCGGCGGGCCAGCTCGGTGTTGCGCGGATCCAGCTCGACCAGCCGGGCGGTCACGTCGCCGCCGCGCGGATGGGCGGCGAGCACCGGGATCAGGTCGCGGCCCTGCCCGGCGCAGAGGCTGACCGCGCGCAGCGGGCCGGGCGGCGCCGCGTCAAGCGCCTCGACGATCCGCTGCCGCACCTCGTCGAGCCGCCGGGACAACGCGGAGTCGGGCTGGTCGTAGTCGCGGTGCCAGGCGAGCCAGTCCTTCGTCACGCGGCCAGCATAGGCGGACCGGCCGTAGCAGATCCGCCCCGATTTCGGGGGCCGTCCACAACCCGGTGTCTGTCCACAGCGTCGATCCCGGCCGGTCGCCTCGCGTCGGGCCTGGCGGGCAGAGTGCGCGGCATGACGTTCCCGACCGGGCCGGCCCTGCTGCTCCTGCTCCTCGTGCCGGGCGTGCCCGCCGAAGCCGTCTCGCCCCCGGCCGGTTCGGTGCTGTCCGCGGGTCCGGCGCCCGCGCTGCCCGCGTCGTCGCTGCTGCCCGTAACGTCGCCGCCGTCCGTAACGTGGCCGCCGTCCGCGTCGTCGCTGCCTGCACTGTCGCCGCGGGCCGTGGCGTCGTCGTCGGCCGTAGGGTCGGTGCCGGCCTTGGCGTCGTCGCCGTCGGTGGGCCGCCCGGTGCCGGATGCGGCCCAGCCGTCCGAGGCGGGAAGCGGGACGCGGTTCCGGTGGCCGCTGCCCGGCACGCCCCGACCGGCCCGGCGGTTCGACCCACCACCGGAGCCGTGGCTGCCCGGGCATCGAGGTGTCGACCTGGTGGCCGAGCCCGGCGCCGAGGTGCGCGCCGCGGGCGCCGGGACGGTCCTCTTCGCCGGCCCGGTGGCCGGACGGCCGGTGGTCACCGTCGGGCACGGCGACGGGCTGCGGACCACCTACGAACCGGTCCGACCCCGGCTCGCTGCCGGTGACCGGGTCGACGCCGGCACCCCGATCGGCGAGCTGCTCACCAGGCACCCCGGCTGCCCCGCCGTGGCATGCCTGCACTGGGGGCTGCGGCGCGGCGACGACTACCTGGACCCGCTCAGCCTGCTCGGGCTGGGTCGGATCCGCCTGCTCCCACTGGGACCGGCCGGTCCCTGAACCGGCACCCCGGGCCGCTCAGCGTCGGGCGAGCAACGCGGGCAGGCGCACCGCCAGCCGGTCGTACTCCTCGGCGGTGTTGTAGACCTGGCCGCACAGCCGCAGATAGCCGCGCCCGTTCCAACCGGCGACCGACACCTCCGCGCCGAGTCGGGCCGCGATCTCGGCCCGCAACGCCCGGGCGGCGTCCAGCGTCGTCGCGATGCCCGGCGGCAACGGCACGAGCCGCATGGCGACCGCCGGTCCGCCGGGCGCGAGCAGCCGCTCCGGCGCCACCCCCAGCGCGTCCCCGACGACCCGCTGCCCGTACGCGGCAAGCGCCGCGTTGTGCGCCCGGACCCGGTCCACACCGAGGCTACGCAGCGTGAACAGGCCGACCGGGGCGGCCAGCCAACCGGTGTAGTCGAGGGTGGCCTGCCACTCCACCCGAGTGGGGAACCCGCTGCCCTGCTCCCACGAGACGACGAGCGGCTGGATCCGTTCCCGCCACGGCTCCGCCACCACGAGCGCGGCGGTGCCGCGCGGCGCGTACGCCCACTTGTGCAGGTTGCCGACCCAGAAGTCGGCGCCGACCGACGCCACCGTGGCCGGCAACATGCCGGGCGCGTGCGCCGCGTCCACAAGCACCGGCACGCCCCGCTCCCGTGCCACCGCGGCGAGCGCCGCCGCCGGAAACAGCCGGGCGGTCGGCGAGGTGAGCTGGTCGACGATCAGCAGCCGGGTCCGCCCGGGGCGCAACCCCGCCCGGACGATCTCGATGACCTCCTCGTCGGTGGCGGTCAGCGGCACCGGCAGGGTCCGGGACACCGCCCCGGTCCGTTCGCACTCCCGCGCCACCGACAGGGCGACCGCACCGTACCCGTGGTCGGTGGTCAGCACCTCGTCACCAGACCGCAGCGCGAGCGACTGCAACACCACGGCCGCGCCGGCGGTGACGTTGCCGATCAGGGCGGTGCCGTCCGGGTCGGCGCCGAGGAAGGTGGCCAGGTGCCGCCGGGCGTGGGTGATCCGGTCGACCAGGCCCGCGCTGAAGAACCGCAGCGGATTGGCCTCCATCTCGTCGCGCAGGCGCTGCTGGGCGCGCTGCACGGCGATCGGCACGGCGCCGAACGAGCCGTGGTTGAGATGGCTGACGGACGGATCGAGGGAGAAGAGCAGCCGAGCCCCGGGAATCGGCTCGGGCGGCTGCGGCACCGTCATCCGTCGATCCTAGCCCGCCGTGGATCATCGCCTCGCCGCTTCGGTCAGGCCCGCGGATGCGCCTGCCGGTAGGCCGCCCGCAGCCGCTCGACCGAGACGTGCGTGTAGATCTGGGTGCTCGCAAGCGACGAGTGCCCGAGCAGCTCCTGCACGGCGCGCAGGTCCGCGCCGCCTTCGAGCAGGTGGGTGGCGGCCGAGTGGCGCAGCCCGTGCGGGGTCACCCGCGGCACCCCGGCCGCGTCGGCCCAGCCGGCCACGATCCGCCGCGCGGTGGTCGGGTTGAGCCGTCCACCCCGGGTGCCGAGCAGCAACGCGCCGCCCGAGCCCGGCGTCACCAGAGCGGGCCGGCCCGCGCCCAGCCACACGTCCAGCGCCCGCTGCGCCGGCACCCCGTACGGCACCGCGCGCTCCCGCCCGCCCTTGCCCAGCACGCGTACCACCCGGCGACCCTGGTCGACGTCCGCGACATTCAGGCCGCACGCCTCGCTGATCCGGACCCCGGTGCCGTAGAGCAGTTCGAGCAGCAGCCGATCCCGTAACAGGACCGCGGCTACGTCAGTCGTCGTGTCGGCGTCCGTTGTCGTGTCGGCGCGCGCCGTGGTGGCGAGGTCGGGCGTCCGGGCGGCGGCGCCGAGCGCCGGGGCGTCCATCAGCGCGGCGGCCTGGTCGGCGCGTAGGACGGTGGGCAGTTCCCGGCGCGCCCGAGGGCTGGCCAGCGGCGCGGCGACGTCGGCCGGAAGGAGCCCGGCCCGGTGCGCCCAGGCACTGAAGGTGCGGGCGGCGGCGGCGCGCCGGGCCAGGGTCGTCCGGGCGGTCCCCATGGTCCGCTGCTTGGCCAGCCAGCTACGCAGCACCGCGAGATCCAACCCGGCCAGCTCCGTGCAGCCCATCCGCACCGCGTGGTCCAGCAGGGAGACGAGGTCCGTGACGTACGCCCGGACGGTGTGCGCCGAGCGGTTGCGCACCCGGGACAGGTGGTCGGCGAAGTCGTCCACCGCCTCGCGCATCGGCGTCGGCAACTCCTGGTGCGCGACCTGCGTGCCACGCCGCCGCTCACCCATCTGGGGTCTCCGCCCGTACCCGGCGCGTGTGGTCGCGCCGACGGAGTCGGGTGCTGTGGTCGAACACCGGTCCAGACTACGGGCGGAGCCCGCCCCCGCCCCGGGACGACCGGCCCACGCTCGTCAAACAGCGCGATGGCCCCGCCCTCGGCACCGGGCGGCCAGATGGTGTCGCACGCGAGTCGCGGTGTCGCCGGCAAAATCCGGCGGCTCGATCGCGGTGCCCCGCGACCGCCCCCTGCCCGCCGCCGGCCGCCGTCACTGCCCACCGCCGTCGCTGGCCGCCGCCGTCGCTGGCCGCCGCCGTCGCTGGCCACCGCCGTCGGTCGCCAGCGTCAGCCGACCGCCGTCGAATTTAGCCGTCTGGGTGCGTTTGTTGCTGCCTGGGCGACAACAAACGCACCCCAATCCGGAAGACAACCACCCACGCCGAACGAGGGGTGGCCCGAGGGCTCTGGACAGGGGAAACTCGTGTGGCGAAGCGGTCGGTGCCGGTCAGATCGGGCTGGCTTGGCCGGGCAGGGCGTCGCCGCGACGGTGACGCCGGTGCGAGGAGGGACCGGGCGTGGGAGTGGATGCCGTCCTCTACCGGCGGGTGCGGGCCGGGGCGGGCCGCCGAGGGCCGTCGTACGTGTCGATCGAGGTCGTGGCGGACCGGCAGGACGTGCTGCTCGACCTGCTCACGCGGGTCCGGGGCGGCGGGCGTACGCCGCTGCTGGACCGCGTCGAGCCGCTTGGTGAGCTGACCGTGGACGCCGGGCAGGTGCCGCACCTGCTCACCGAGCTGCGCTGCCTGCTGGAGGCGGCCCGGGCGCCGCGCGAGGTCGACCAGATCCGCCGGCTGGCCCGGCTCGCGCACCGGTGCCTGGAGGGCCGCGACGTCGAGCTGCGGTTCGAAGGCGACTGACCCCACCGGTGCGCTCACCGGTCGGCCCCGGCGTCACGCCGGTTGTCGATCGGCGGTGCCGAGGCGTCGGTCGGCGGGGTCGTGTCGTGCCGCGCGTCGGACGGCCGGCGAGCGCCGTGGGCGTCGTCGGTCGGCGCCAGCGCGTAGCCGTCGTCGCGGCGTACCACCAGGGCCAACTCCTCCAGCATGGACAGCTTGCGCATCGCGGTGCGCAGGTCCACCCCGGCCCGCGCCGCGATGTGCTCCAGATCGATCGTCCGACGGCGGGGCATCGCCTCCAGCACCTGGGCGGCGTCATCGTCGAGCTGGTCCCGGGGCCGTTGCGGGGCCCGCGCGAGCGGTGCCAGGTCGTACCCGATCCGGCCCACCTCCTCCAGGACGTGCGCCACGTTGGCGACCAGCCGGGTTTCGGGTTTCTCGCGGAGCACCTGGTGCCCGCCCACCGACAGGGCGGAGGTGACCGGCCCCGGCACCACCATCGCCGGACGCTCGAGACCGAGCGCCCGGTTGAGGGTCTGGGTGGCGCCGCTGCGGGCGGCAGCCTCGACAAGCACCGTGCCCAGGGTCGCCGCGGCGATGACCCGGTTGCGGATGAGGAACCGTGGACGTAGCGGCTCCGCGCCCGGCATCCATTCGCTCACCAGCAGGCCGGTCTCGGCGATCCGGTCGAACAGCGCGGCGTTGCCCATCGGGTACGGGCGGTCCAGCCCGCAGGCGAGCACGGCGACGGTACGCCCGCCGGCGGTCAACGCCCCGCGGTGCGCCGCCGAGTCGATGCCGAACGCCCCGCCGGACACCACCGTCCACTCCCGATCCGCGAGCCCGTAACCCAGCTCCGTGGCGACGTGCGAGCCGTAGGGGGTGGCCGCCCGGGCGCCGACCACGGCCACCGAACGCTCCAGCGTCTCGCCGAGCGGCCAGCCGCCGCGTACCCAGAGACAGAGCGGCGGGTCGGTCTCCACATCGACCCGACGGGTGGCCTCGGGCAGCCGCAGCTTGCGGAGGTCGGCGACCCGCGTCGGCCACTCGTCGTCCTCCGGGGTGACCAACCGCGCCCCGATCCGTTCGGCGCGCGCCAGCGCCTCCGCCGCGACCGCGTGGGCGTCGCCGGCCGCCGTCCGGACCGCCACGGCCGCCCGGAGCAGCCGGTCCGGCGCGTCACCGGACAGCAGCAGGTCGAGCGCGGCCACCGGGCCGTGCCGCTTGACCAGGTCGTGCACCGAGCGGGTGCCCGGCTCGGCGAGCCAGGTCAACGCGATCCGGGCCAGTCTGCGGTCGTCGCCCTCGTTCATGTGCCCTCTCCCGTCCTCAATTGGATGGCCTCGGCGATGTCGTGCTCGTCCGGTCGGTCCCGCCCGTCGAGGTCGGCGATGGTCCACGAGACCCGGAGGACCCGGTCGTATCCGCGCGCCGACAACGAGCCGGTGTCCAGGCGGCGGCGCAGCTCCCGGGTGACCCGCGCCGGCAGGTGCCACGGCGGGCGGCGCAGGTGGGGGCCGGGGACGTCGGCGTTCACCCGGTGCCCGGTGGGCGTCCAGCGGTCGGCCGCGGCGCGGCGGGCCTCGACCACCCGGGCGGCCACGGCGGCCGACGACTCGTGCGGCGCGTCCGTCCGCAGCAGCTCCGCCGCGCGTACGGGTGGCAGTCGGACCTGCACGTCGACCCGGTCGAGCAGCGGACCGGACAGCCGCCCCAGGTAGCGTCGCCTGGCCAGCGGGGTGCACTCGCAGTCGGTGTCCCCGGACGGCTTCGCGCAGGGACAGGGGTTGGCCGCCAGCACCAGTTGCGTACGGGCCGGGTATTCCGTCGCGCCCCGGGTGCGGGCGACGCGGACCACTCCGCTCTCCAACGGCTGGCGCAACGCCTCCAGCGCGCCCTTGCGGTATTCGGGGGCTTCGTCGAGGAAGAGCACGCCCCGGTGGGCCAGCGACACCGCGCCGGGCCGGGCCAGCCCGGAGCCGCCGCCGACAAGCGCCGGCACGGTGGCGGTGTGGTGCGGCGCCTGGAACGGAGGGCGGCGCAGCAGCCCACCCCCGGGTGGCAGCAGCCCGGCGATCGAGTGCAACGCGGTCACTTCCAGGGCCGCCTCGTCGTCCAGCTCCGGCAGGATCGACGGCAACCGCTCGGCGAGCATCGTCTTGCCGGCGCCGGGCGGGCCGAGCAGGGCGAGGTGGTGACCGCCGGCGGCGGCGATCTCGATGGCTCGTCGCCCGAGCGGCTGCCCGGCGACGTCGAGGAGGTCGGGACCGGGCGGGACGGCGACCGGGGCCGGCTCGGGCGGGGTCAGCAGGGGGGTGCCGTCGCGGACGTGGGCGACGAGCCGGTGCAGGGTGTCGACCGCGTGCACCCGTACGCCGGGGATGACGGCGGCCTCGGCGGCGTTGCCGGCGGGCACCACGACGCGCGGGTATCCGGCCCGGGCGGCGGCGGCGACCATCGGCAGGGTGCCGCGGACCGGACGGACCGCGCCGTCGAGGCCGAGTTCGCCGAGGATGACCGTGGCGTCGAGGGCGACCGGCGGCAACTCGCCGGAGCCGGCGAGAACCGCCACGGCGAGGGCCAGGTCGAACGCGGAACCGTACTTGGGCAGGGTGGCGGGGAGCAGGTTGAGGGTGATCCGGCGGTTGGGCCATTTCTGGCCGGAGTTGACGATGGCGGCGCGGACCCGGTCGCGGGCCTCGTGCAGCGCGGTGTCGGGCAGGCCGGAGATGAGCACGGCGGGCAGGCCCGGGGCGAGGTCGGCCTCGACCTCGACCACGTGCCCGGCCACGCCGGCCAGGCCGACGCTGAGCACCTTGGCGTAGCCCATGTCAGAACGCGCCCCGGAGGTGCTCGACCCGGGCGTGGCCGGCGGCCGGCAGCCGTACGGAGAGCACGTCGAAGCGGACCTCGTCGGCGGTGGTGCCGGTCTCGGCGAGCCAGCGGGCGGCCAGGCCGCGCAGCCGGCGGGCCTTGGCC
Source organism: Micromonospora sp. WMMD1128 (assembly GCF_027497235.1). Lineage (NCBI taxonomy): Bacteria > Bacillati > Actinomycetota > Actinomycetes > Micromonosporales > Micromonosporaceae > Micromonospora > Micromonospora sp. WMMD1128. The sequence goes on along the minus strand of NZ_CP114902.1, from coordinate 4,865,539 downwards.
CGGACCACGGCCTCGGCGGGGGAGCCGAACTGCTCGGTGCGGCGGGTCTTGACCTCGCAGATGGCGAGCACCTCGCCCTCCCAGGCGATGATGTCGATCTCTCCGTCGGGGCAGCGCCAGTTGCGGGCGACCGGGCGCAGGCCGGTCTCGATCAGGTGTCGCAGCGCGCACCGCTCGCCGTAGGCGCCGACGGCCTGGTTCCGGTTCGTCATGCCGGCCAGGATGCGACCGGCGGGCACCCGGGCGGGTGCATCGTGCCGCCGGCCTGTGGACGAGGGTGGCTTGTGGACGGGCTCACGATCTCCCGCCACTTCTGCTAGGTAAGCCGCGCGGTCACTCCCCGTGGTGGCATGGCGACCGGTCGCAGCGGGGATGAGCTGCGGCGACGCCTCGGCCAGCCCGAATGGCGCGGCTGGTGGCGGTCGCATACCGTGCCGGTCGTGGACGGACGACGCAGCTACCCCGAGGACCAGCAGGAACCGCGGTGGAGCGACCGCGGGTACGAGTCGGACTGGCGCGCCGCGGGGGAGCCGCGCTACCGCGACGACGACTACCGCACCCCGGAGCAGCGCACCGGCGAGAGCCGCTACGGGGGGTACTCCGCTGCCGATCCGCTCGTCGACGACACCAGCGGTTGGCGGTCGCAGCGCCCGGACGACCCGGAGGTCTCCGGTGAACTGCCCGGCCGCGCGGGTCGCCGGGCGGCCCGGGAGGCGGCCGGCTCGACCGGCGGTGAGGATCCGCTGTCCCGCAGCGGCGTGGACGCGCTCGGCACGGCGTCGCGCGGGGCGACGAACCCGCTGGCCGACCCGATCCAGGCCGCCCGTGGCGGGGGCGCCGACCCGTACGGGCTCGGGGCGCGCGGCGCGGACGGGCTGGCCGGCAACACCGATCCGGCCCGTCCCGGCCCGCTGGGCGGCTATCCGATCGTGGACACCGGCCGGTCGGCGGAGCCCACCACGACGGGCGGGACGCAGATCTCGGTCGGCGGCCGGACGGATCCCGGCGCGGCCACCGCGTTGCGGGTGGGGGAGCGTCCGACCGCTGCGGCGGATCCGGCCGCGCCGGTGAATCCGCTGGAGATGCCGACCGGCCCGATGCCGGCGGTGGTGCCCCGGACGGACACCCCGCCGCCCGGTGACGGCGTCTACCGGACCCGGCGTCCGGCGCTGGCCGTGCTGCTGGCGGTCCTGGTGCTGGTGCTGGAGGTGCCGGCGGTGCGGGTGTTGCTGCACGGGCTGGTCGGGGACCCGGTGTCGACGTCGCACGTCGTGGTGGGCACGTTCCTGGTGGTCGGGCTGCCGATCTTCGGCGCCGGGCTGTACGGCCTGCGTACCGGTGGGCTGGCGCTCGCCGACGGCAGCCGCGGCTGGCTCCGCCCGCCGACCGCGTACCTGACCGTCGGTCTGGTGCTCTTCGTCGCTGCCGCGCTCGCCGCGCGCTGACCGCGCCGCCCCAAGATCCACGCCGGTACGCCGAGGTGGTGGTATCCGGGCCGCCGTGATGCCGCCACCTCGCCGAGCTGGAGTGGATCAAGCCCGCCCGGCGGGCTCCGCACCCCGGGGCCGGGGTGCGGGGAGAGCGCGTACACTCGACAACTGGCGACCGCCTCGCGCGGTCGACCTCGCGCGCCCTCTCCACGGTCTTCCCGTGGGGCGGCGGCCTCCCTGGTCCCGGTTCTTCACCCGGGCCCACCCTGGCCGACGACCGGGCGCCAGGCGTCCGGCCGCCGGCTGGACGGACAACCAGGGACACAGTAGGAGTTAGCCACCATGGCCGTCGTGACCATGCGTCAGCTGCTGGAGAGCGGTGTGCACTTCGGGCACCAGACCCGGCGCTGGAACCCGAAGATGAAGCGTTTCATCTTCACCGAGCGCAACGGTATCTACATCATCGACCTGCGCCAGACCCTCGACTACATCGAGAAGGCGTACGAGTTCATCCGCTCCACCGTCGCGGGCGGCGGCAGCATCCTGTTCGTCGGCACCAAGAAGCAGGCCCAGGAGGCCATCGCCGAGCAGGCGACCCGGGTCGGCCAGCCGTACGTCAACCACCGCTGGCTCGGTGGCATGCTGACCAACTTCCAGACCGTGTACAAGCGGCTCCAGCGGATGAAGGAGCTTGAGGCCCTCGGTGACCTGAGCGGCACCGCCGCCGGTTACACCAAGAAGGAGACCCTCCAGCTCTCCCGCGAGAAGATCAAGCTGACCCGCACCCTGGGTGGCCTGCGGGACATGCAGAAGCTCCCGGCCGCGGTCTGGATCGTCGACACCAAGAAGGAGCACATCGCCGTCGACGAGGCCCGCAAGCTGGGCATCCCAGTGATCGCGGTGCTCGACACCAACTGCGACCCGGACGAGGTCGACTTCCCGATCCCGGGCAACGACGACGCCATCCGGTCGGCCGAGTTGCTGACCAAGGTCGTCGCCGCGGCCGTGGCCGACGGTCTGATCGCCCGCTCCGGCCGTGGCCGGGGCGGCGACGAGAAGCCCGAGGCGGGTCAGGTCGGCGCCGACGAGCCGCTGGCCGAGTGGGAGCGCGAGCTGCTGGAGGAGCCGAAGAAGGCCGACGAGCAGCCCGCCGCCGCGCAGCCGACCGCCGCCGCGCAGCCCGCCGCTGCCGAGCAGCCGGCCGCCGCCGAGGAGCCGAAGAAGGCCGACGAGCAGCCGGCGACCGCCGCCGCCGAGTGATCGCAGCGCCGTGTCCCGCCGTCGCAGGGCGGCGGGACACGGCGGACACACCGGGGCACACCGGCCCGGTTCCGGGTAACCGGCAGCTTGACCAACCCACCGCAGTAGTCACAGACACCGAAGAGAGAGTCATGTCCAACTTCACCGCCGCGGACGTCAAGAAGCTCCGCGACCTCACCGGCGCCGGCATGATGGACTCCAAGAAGGCGCTGACCGAGGCCGAGGGCGACTTCGACAAGGCCGTCGAGATCCTGCGCGTCAAGGGCGCCAAGGACGTCGGCAAGCGGGCCGGCCGCACCGCCGCCAACGGTCTCGTCGCCCACTCCGGCCAGGCGCTCCTCGAGCTCAACTGCGAGACCGACTTCGTCGCCAAGAACGACGCCTTCATCTCGCTGGCCCAGCAGCTCGTCGAGCACGGCGTGACCAGCGGCGCCGCCAACGCCGAGGAGCTGCTCGCCAGCACCCTCGACGGCAAGAGCGTGGCCGACCTGATCCAGGAGCAGTCCGCCAAGATCGGCGAGAAGCTGGTGCTCAACCGCTTCGCCAAGCTCGACGGCACCACCGCGGTCTACCTGCACCGCAAGAGCCAGGACCTGCCCCCGGCGGTCGGCGTGCTGGTGCAGTACGCCGGAAAGACCGACGAGGCGGCCGACGCCGACGCGCGCGGCGTGGCCATGCAGATCGCCGCCATGCGGCCGAAGTACCTCACCCGCGACGAGGTGCCCGCCGAGACGGTCGAGTCCGAGCGGCGCATCGCCGAGCAGACCGCCCGCGAGGAGAACAAGCCCGCGGCGGCGCTGCCGAAGATCGTCGAGGGTCGGGTCAACGCCTTCTTCAAGGACTTCGTCCTGCTGGAGCAGGCGGCCGTGGCCGACAACAAGAAGACCGTCAAGCAGGTGCTGGCCGAGGCCGGCATCGAGGTGACCCGCTTCGTGCGGTTCGAGGTCGGTCAGGCCTGAGCCGCCGCGCCCGGCCGGTGAGCCCGGGCGCACGGAGAACGTCGACGAGGAGGCCGCCGGTGTACGCGACAGGCACCGCGGCCTCCTCGTCGCATAGGGTCGGCAAGGGCAGGTACGCGATGCCCGCGCGATGCGCGGGGAGAAGGGGCGGGGCGGATGACGCAGGTTGTGAGTGACCGGAGCCTGGCGGCGGATGACCCGACCGCCCCGCCGCCCGGTCGGTCCCGTCGGGTGGTGCTGAAGCTTTCCGGTGAGGTCTTCGGCGGCGGCGCGATCGGCGTCGACCCGGACGTCGTGCAGGGCATCGCCCGGCAGATCGCCACCGTGGTCCGCCGTGGGGTACAGGTCTCCGTGGTGGTCGGTGGCGGCAACTTCTTCCGTGGCGCCGAGTTGCAGAAGCGGGGCATGGACCGGGCCCGCGCCGACTACATGGGCATGCTGGGCACCGTGATGAACTGCCTCGCGCTCCAGGACTTCCTGGAGAAGGAGGGCATCGAGACCCGGGTGCAGAGCGCGATCACCATGGCCCAGGTCGCCGAGCCGTACATCCCGTTGCGCGCGATCCGGCACCTGGAGAAGGGCCGCGTGGTGATCTTCGGCGCCGGCGCCGGGATGCCCTACTTCTCCACCGACACGGTGGCCGCCCAGCGCGCGCTGGAGATCCGCGCGGACGTGGTGCTGATGAGCAAGAACGGCGTGGACGCGGTCTACACCGCCGACCCACGGATCGACCCGACGGCGAGCAAGCTCGACTCGATCACCTTCTCCGAGGTGCTGCGCCGTAACCTGCGGGTGGCCGACGCCGCCGCGTTCAGCCTCTGCATGGAGAACGGCCTGCCGATGCTGGTCTTCGGCGCCCAGGGCGACGACACCATCGTCCGGGCCGTCGGCGGTGAGAAGATCGGCACGCTGATCACCGCCTGAGCGGTCCGCCGGACCGGCAGCGGTCCTCTGCCACAGCCCCACAGCACAGCCCAACGACGAGCGACAGAAGGAGGCGAGGAGACCGGTGATCGACGACACCCTCCTCGAGGCGGAGGAGAAGATGGAGCGTGCCATCGAGCACGCCAGGGAGGAATTCGGCGGGATCCGCACCGGTCGCGCCAACGCCGCCATGTTCTCCCGGATCGCCATCGACTACTACGGCAGCCCGACCCCGCTGCCGCAGATGGCGTCCATCGCGGTGCCCGAGCCGCGCATGGTGATCATCAAGCCGTACGACAACTCGCAGTTGGCCGCGATGGAGAAGGCGATCCGCGACTCGGACCTCGGGGTCAACCCGAACAACGAGGGCACCCAGTTGCGCATCGTGCTGCCGCAGATGACCGAGGAGCGGCGGCGGGACATGATCAAGATCGCCCGGCAGAAGGGCGAGGAGGCCAAGGTCGCCGTCCGCAACATCCGTCGCAAGGGCAAGGAAGAGCTGGACCGCCTGGTCAAGGACGGCGAGGTCGGCGAGGACGAGGGCCGGCGCGCGGAGAAGGACCTGGACGACCTGACCCAGCGCTTCGTCGCCACCGTGGACGAGATGGTCAAGCACAAGGAGAGCGAGCTGCTCGAGGTCTGAGCGGCCCGCGTACCCGTCACGGCACCGCGTCGCCGCCGTCCGCGACCCGGGCGGCGGCCCGGTGCCGTCGTCGTGCCCGGACGGCGTCGACCCTCGGCGCGTTCCGGGTGCAGTAGGCTCGGCACGATACCCGACCACTACGGGGTGAACGGCGGGAATCGCCCGGCCGTCGGTCGGTCAAACAGGAAGTCTCACGCCGGTAGGGGATGGTCTTGGTCTTGCGTCATGTGGTGGCTTTCGTACCCTCTGCCGGTGCGTGATGTCCCACCCCGACCCCTACGGCAGCGCCGAGCCGCGAGGCTGGGACCGCCCGGCCCCCGCTCTGCCCTGGCCGGAGACCGACCTGGAGCCCGGCCCGTGGCGGCGTCCCGCGCCCGGCCCGGACGGGTACGCCCCGCCCGCTGGCCCGGACGCGTTCGCGCCGCCCGTCGACCGGGAGGCGTACGCCCCGCCGTACCCGAACGGTTCGCCGCGCCGCGACGGGCCGCGGCCGTACGACGGACCTCCGGCCGCGGAGCGTGGTCGGCCGGTCGGGCCGGGGCCCGGCGGTCCCGGCCCGCGGCCCGACGACGAGTATCCGACCGCGCAGATCGCCCCGGTGCGGGACGAGCCGACCGAGCACCTTCCGGTGGTACGCGACGAGCCCACGCCCGAGCCGCCGGCCGGTCGCCGGTCGAAGGGCCGTCGGCGGGCGAGCGCGGAGCGTCCCCCGACGGCCGCGCCCCGGGCGTCGAAGGCGGGGCGCAACCTGCCGGCGGCGATCGGCGTCGGGGTGGGTCTCGGCGCGGCGATCGTGGTGCCGCTCTTCTTCTTCCTGCCGGGGTTCCTCGCCGTGCTCGTCGCCGCCGTGGCCATCGGCATCTGGGAGATGGCCCGGGCGGTGCGGCGCAGCGGCGCCCATCCGCCGCTGGTGCCGCTCGTGGCCGGCGGGGTGATCATGATCGGGCTGGCCTGGTTCGCCGGCCCGGACGCGCTCTGTCTCGGGCTGCTGGTCACCGTGCTGGGCACGATGATCTGGCGGCTGGGCGACGGGCCCGGCAACTACCAGCGTGACCTGACCGCGGCCACGCTGATCACCGTCTACGTGCCCTTTCTCGCCGGCTTCGCCGCCCTGCTCGCCGCCGCGCCCGACGACGGTCACCTGCGGGTGCTCGTCACGCTTGTGGCAGTGGTGCTCTCCGACACCGGCGGGTACGCCGCCGGGGTGGCCTTCGGTAAGCATCCGATGGCCCCGAGGATCAGCCCGAAGAAGTCCTGGGAGGGCTTCGCCGGCTCGGTGACCGCCGCCGCGGCGGGCAGCGCATTGCTGTTGTGGCTGCTGTTCGAGGTGGCGCCGTGGTGGGGCGCGCTGTTCGGGGTGGCGATCTCCTGCGCGGCGGTGCTCGGCGACCTCGGCGAGTCGATGATCAAGCGGGATCTGGGCGTCAAGGACATGAGCAACCTGCTGCCGGGTCACGGCGGCTTGATGGATCGGCTCGACTCGATCCTGTTCGCGGTGCCGACGGCGTACCTGCTGCTCGCGGTCTTCGTGCCGGTGGTGGGTTGAGGGATGGATCACCTCGGCGCCCCCGGGCGGAATGGCCGGTCGGTCACGATTCGGGACCCACGGACGGGTGCGTGCGGCGCGGCGCGTGTCAGACTGGACCCGTCATGACGAGCCTCCCGCTGATCTCCGTAGACCCCGACGCCCGTGGCCGCCGGCCCACGATGCCTCCCCGCCACCTCGCCGACCTGGACCTGTCGGGCCGGCAGGCGCTCGTCACCGAGCTGGGCGAGCCCGCGTTCCGCGCCAAGCAGGTCTCGAACCACTACTTCGGCCGGCTGGTCCGCGACCCGGAGCGGATGACCGACCTGCCGGCGGCGACCCGGGAACGGCTGGCCGGCACGCTGCTGCCCACCCTGCTCACGCCGGTGCGCGAGCAGGCCTGCGACGACGGCGCGACCCGCAAGGCGCTCTGGCGGCTGCACGACGGCTCGCTCGTGGAGAGCGTGCTGATGGGCTACCCGGACCGGGTCACCGTCTGCATCTCCAGCCAGGCCGGCTGCGGGATGGCCTGCCCGTTCTGCGCCACCGGCCAGGCCGGGCTGACCCGCAACCTCTCCACCGCGGAGATCGTCGACCAGGCGGTCTACCTGGCCGGGGTGGCCGCCTCCGGCGCGGTCGCCGGTTCGCCGCCGCGGCTGTCGCACGTGGTGTTCATGGGCATGGGCGAGCCGCTTGCCAACTACTCGCGGGTGGTGGCGGCGATCCGCCGGCTGGTGTCGCCGGCGCCGGAGGGCCTCGGCCTGTCCCAGCGGCACATCACCGTTTCCACGGTCGGGCTGGTCCCGGCCATCCGCCGACTGGCCAGCGAAGACCTCTCGGTGACCCTTGCGTTGTCGCTGCACGCCCCCGATGATGGGCTGCGCGACGAACTCGTCCCGGTCAACCAGCGCTGGAAGGTGTCCGAGGTGCTGGACGCGGCGTGGGGCTACGCGGCCACGACGGGGCGTCGCGTGTCCATCGAGTACGCGATGATCAAGGACGTGAACGACCAGCCGTGGAGGGCCGATCTGCTCGGGCGGCTGCTGGCCGGCAAGTTGGCCCACGTGAACCTGATCCCGCTCAACCCGACTCCGGGCAGCCGCTGGGACGCCAGCCCGAAGCCGGTCGAGCGGGAGTTCGTCCGGCGGTTGCGCGACGCCGGGGTGTCCACCACGGTGCGGGACACCCGAGGTCGCGAGATCGACGGAGCGTGTGGGCAGCTCGCCGCCGCCGAGGACATGGACAGCGACCCACGCGCGGCAACCGCGTAGCGGTACGAGACCAGGAGACATAGTGGCGAGTCAGGGTCAGCGTTTCCGGCGTAAGGCACTCCGCCGGGGATACAAGGTCGACGAGGTGGACGCCTTCCTGGACCGGGTCGAGGCGACCCTCGACGGCCAGCCGGTGGGCGCGCCCGTCGCCTCCCAGGAGGTCCACGACGTCGTCTTCCGGGTCCGGTTCAACGGCTACGACGAGTGGCAGGTCGACCTGCACCTCGACCGGGTCGAGCGGCAGCTCGCCGAGCTGGAGGAACGCGCTGGCGCTCCCGGCGGGCGGGGCGTCGATCCCCGGATGGCCGACCGGCTCGGCCCGCCGATGCGCGACGATCGTGGCCTGTCCCCGGTGTCGCAGCCGCCGATGCCGCCGCGGCAGATGCCGGCGCAGGCCGGTCCGCCCGCCGACCGCTACGGCAACCGCTACGACGAGCCGACCGGCGCGTTCGCCGGTGGCTACGACAACCCGCGCGGCGGCTACGACGCGCCGCGTGGCCCGGCCGGTCCGGGTCCGATGGGTCCGCCGCCGGGCGCGCCGATGGGCCACGGCGGCCCGCCGCCGCGTGGCCTGCCGCCCGGCCCGAGCGGGTACGGCCAGGACCCCGGCCACGGTGGCTACGGTCCGCCGGACCAGGGCCCGGGAGGGTACGGCCCGGAGCCCGGCCAGGGTGCGTACGGCGGCCCGAGTGACAGGTTCGACGGCTTCGAAGCGGGCCGACACGGTCGCGCCGACATGACCGCGGAGATCCGGATGCCCGAGCGTGACCTGCGTGAGCTGCGCGGACGCGGCCCGGCCGGTCCGCCGGCGCTGCCGCAGCAGGGCTACGGCCCGCCGGATCCGGGCTACGGCCCGCCGGACTCCGGCTACGGCGGTGGCCCCTCGATGACGGGTCCGCCGCTTGTCGGTCCGCCGGCCGCCGGCCCGCCGATGGTGGGTCCGCCGATGGCCGGCCCGCCCGGCAGCGACCTCTACCGGGTCGACCAGATCCGGCGCAGCTTCCAGGTCCGCCGGTTCGGCAGCGGGTACGACCCGGACCAGGTCGACCGGTTCTTCGAGACGCTGCTCGGCGGCATGCAGGGGCGCAACGCGATGCCGGTGAACCCGAAGGACCTCGACACGCTGCGGTTCGGGCTGGTGCCCGGCGGCTACTTCGAGGCGGAGGTCGACGCCGCGCTCAAGGACGTACAGGACATCCTGCTGGGTCGTTGAGCCCGGTGCCGACGGCGAAGGGCCCGCCCCCCGGGGGACGGGCCCTTCCGCGTACCGCCGGCGGCGGGTGTCAGGACCGCAGGCCGTTGCGGCGCAGCACCGCGTCGCCGATGACGATGGCGAGCAGCAGCGCGGCGATCCCGAATAGCCAGATGTCCTCCACCCGGCCTTCCTCGGTGCCGCAGAGCGCCATCAACACCAGGGCCACCGCCGACACCACCGCGCCGATCCGCCCGGACCTGCGGTGCCCGGGCCTGTGCTGATCTGGCGCGGTTACCGGCTCGTCTCCTGCCACTGTCGGTCCTTCCCTCGCGATCGGATCTCCGGTTAGTCTGGCACGCCCCGTGATCGGCCCGGCGCAGGGTCCGGCCGGACGGGACACGGATGACCCGCGAGGGCGACCGCTACGGGCGTCGCGGAACGGCGACCACACTGTCTCCGGTAGCGTCGTGGCGTACGCCTGATGCCTTTTTCGAGGGGGACTACGGTGCGAGTGACCGGTACGGGCCACGCCAGCATGCGGATCGACACGCCCGCGGGCAGCATCCTGTGCGACCCGTGGGTCAACCCCGCCTACTTCGCCTCGTGGTTCCCCTTCCCGGACAACTCGCAGCTCGACTGGGCGACGCTGGGCCAGGTCGACTACCTGTACGTGTCGCACCTGCACCGGGACCACTTCGACGCCAAGCACCTGCGCGACGTGATCTCCAAGGACGCCACCGTGCTGCTGCCCGAGTTCCCCACCTCCGAGATGGAGGACGAGCTGCGGGCGTTGGGCTTCACGAAGTTCCTCAAGGCCCCGAACGAGCAGGTCGTGGAGCTGCCCGGCGGGCTGAAGATCATGATCCAGGCGTTGACCAGCCCGACCGACGGCCCGATCGGCGACTCGTCGCTCTGGGTCGAGTACGACGGTGTCCGGCTGCTCAACCAGAACGACGCCCGCCCCACCGACCTGACCGCCTTCGCCGAGTTGGGCCATGTGCACGCGCATATGCTCCAGTTCTCCGGCGCGATCTGGTATCCGATGGTCTATGAGCTGCCGCAGTCGGCGAAGACCGCGTTCGGCAAGCAGAAGCGGGACCGGCAGTTCGACCGCACCTGGCGCTACATCGACGACCTGAAGGCCGACAACGTCTTCCCGATCGCCGGCCCGCCGTGCTTCCTCGACGACGAGCTGTGGCAGTTCAACGACATCTTCGGCGACGAGGGCAACATCTTCCCCGACCAGTCGGTCTTCCTGGCCGAGTACGCGAAGGTCGGCGGCACCAACGGCATCGTGCTGCTGCCCGGCAGCGTCGCGGAGGTCACCGCGTCCGGCGCCACCACCACCCACCCGCAGCCGGTCGAGGAGTTCTTCGCGAACAAGGTCGCCCACCTGGAGGAGATGCGGGCACGCAAGCGTCAGGTCATCGAGGCGGAGAAGGCGTCCTGGCGGCACCCCGAGATCGACGTGCTGGGCGAGATGAAGCGGCGGATCGAGCCGCTGCTCGACGAGTCGATCTACCTGGCCAAGGGTGTCGGCGGTCCGGTCCGCTTCGACCTGGTGGGCTACGACGGGGACGACGTCGAGTCGATCGTGGTGGACTTCCCCGGCCAGGAGGTCCGGCCGTACGCGGACGAGAAGGTCCGCTACCGCTTCCGCACCGAGCGGGCGCTTGTCGAGCACCTGCTGCACATCGGCGAGGTGGACTGGGTCAACTCGCTCTTCCTGTCCTGCCGGTTCTCCGCGGCCCGGATCGGCCAGTACAACGAGTTCGTCTACGCCTTCTTCAAGTGCCTCTCCGAGGAGCGTCTCCAGTACGCCGAGGGCTGGTACGACGAGCACGAGCGGGCGGTCGACGCCGAGGACATCACGCTCGACGGCTGGGTGGTGCAGCGGCGCTGCCCGCACCTGAAGGCGGACCTGAGCCGGTTCGGCATCGTCGACGGCGACCAGCTCACCTGCCAGTTGCACGGCTGGAAGTTCGACCTGCCCAGCGGCCGTTGCCTGACCAGCGTCGGGCACAAGGTCCGCGCCCACCGGGCCGACGCGGAGACCCCGGCGCCGGCCGGGGACGCGATCATCTGACGCTTTCGCCCCGCCGTCCGTCCCCGACGCGCGACGATCTCCTGGTGAGGGGGCGGCGTGACGGGGGCGGACAGGGAGCCGGAGTACCGGTTCGGGCGCGGGAGCGAGATGGCGCGGGACGCCTCCCGGGTGGAGGCGTTCAGTGACGCGGTGATCGCCATCGTGCTCACGCTGATGGCGGTCGAGCTGCTCCAGTTCGGTCCGGACGCCCCGGACGACAAGGGGCTGCCGGCCGCGCTCGGGCACGAGTGGCGGGCCTACCTGGCGTACGTGATCACGTTTGCGGTGGTCGGTCAGGTCTGGTTGACCCACCACAACATGTGGCGTTACGTCTGCCGGGTGGACCAGATGCTGCTGGTGTTCAATCTGCTGTTGTTGATGTTCGTGGCGGCCATCCCGTTCACCGCGAACCTGCTGGCGGACTACCTGCGCGGCACGGCCGGCGAACAGCGGTTGACCGCCGCGCTCTACGTCGGCACGGTGCTCGGTGAGGCGTTCTTCTTCAACCTGAGCTGGTGGTGGGCGCGCAGGCGGGGGCTCCTGCACCCGGATCTCGACCCGCGGCTGGCCCGGGCGGTGGCCCGCCGGTTCCGGCTCGGCCCGCTGCTCTACCTGGTGGCGTTCGCGGTGGTGTTCGTCGACCCGATCCTCAGCCTGCTGGCGTACCTGCTGCTCGTCGGCCTCTACGTGATCCGGGGTCCGGGTGACCTCCCGCGCGCCGGCCAGGAGGCCGCCTCGCCGTGAGGTGTTAAGCGGGGGCCCCGCCTATACCGCAGGCGTTAAGCGGGGCCCCCGCCTTACATGTCGGCGAGGATGCGGCGGGCGGCGTTGTGGCCGGCGGCGCCGATCACGCTGCCGGCCGGGTGGCAGCCGGCGCTGCCGGCGTAGACGCCGGGAACGCCTGTGGCGTACGGCATCCGGTCGGTGAACGACGCCGTGTTGTCGACGTGGTGGATGTGCCCGCCGGTGATGCCGAAGTGGGCCTCGATGCCGGGCGGGGGCAGCGGCACCGCGTCCGCGATCAGGTCGCCGGCGCCCGGCGCGTACCGCTCGCAGATCGCGACCAGCTTCTCGACGTAGCCGGGCAGCGCCGCGTCCCAGGTCGTGCCGGCCAGCTCGTAGGGGACCGACTGGACGAACAGCGCCGACGAGTGGTGCCCGGCGTCGTCTCGCAGCGACGGGTCGACGGTGGTGTGCAGGTACCACTCGATGGTCGGCTCGTCCGGCAGCCGCCCGGCCCGCACGTCGGCCCACATCCCGCGCAGCGCCGCCATCGGCGACGCGCCGCCACCGCCGACCAGCGAGTCGGAGCCGGGGAGCAGGTGGATGGTGGAGCCGAACGGGCTGGGCGCGTCGGCCGGCAGGCAGGAGAAGCGCGGCAGCCCGGTGAGCGCCAGGTTGAGCTTGAGCGTGGTGCCGGGCCGGCGGACCGCCGCCATCCGCGCGCCCAACTCCGCCGGGAGCGCGCCGTCGGGCAGCAGCCCCATCAGCCGGTACGGGTCGCACGCCCCGAGCACCACGGGCGTCGCCACCTCCCGGCCGTCGGCGAGCACCACGCCGGAGGCGGCGCCGCCGTCGAGCGTGATCGCGGTGACCGGGGCGCCGGTGACGATGCGGGCGCCGGCGGCCCGGGCGGCGTCGGCGAAGGTACGCGACACCGTGCCCATGCCGCCCTCGGCGATCATCCAGGTGCCGCCCGCGCCCGGTAGCCGGCACATGTTGTGCACCAGGAAGTTGTGCCCGGTGCCCGGGTCGTCCGGCCCGGCGTTGAGCCCGGACAGGCCGTCGGTCACCGCGTACATGCTGACCAGCAGCTCGGAGCGGAAGTCGAAGCGGGCCAGGTAGTCGGCGACCGAGCCACGGACCAGGTCGACGAAGACCTGCCGCAGCGCCGGCCGGACGTAGCGTTCGGCGGTCTCCTCGACCGGCAGCGGCTCGGCCAGCCAGGCCGGCCCCAGGTCGTCGCGGAGCTGGGCCAGTTCGGCCTGGAGCGCGTCGTCGGCGGCCACGTCCGCCGCCGAGAACATGTCGGTGAGCTGCCGCCGGGTGGCGGCGGTGTCGCGGCCGAAGAGGAGGTACGGCGAGCCGGGCCCGCCGGGCGTGGGCAGGAAGTAGTGCGGGTCGCGCCGGAGCACCGGAATGGTCACGTCGAGCGTGGCGAGCAGTTCCGGCGGCATCAGCCCGAGCAGGTACGACCCGGTGGAGTGGCGCAGCCCGGGCACCAGCGGGAACGGGTTCTCGGTGCGGGTGGCCCCGCCGATCACCCCGGCGGCCTCCAGCACCAGCACGTCGAGGCCGGCGCGGGCCAGCAGGACGGCCGAGACCAGACCGTTGTGCCCGGAGCCGACCACCACGACGTCGGCGCGGGACGGCAGCTCACTCCCGTCGTTCATGGGACCGGAGCCTACTGCCGGGCCGACCCCGGCGGGAGGGTTCGCGGCGGGACGCTACCGTGGCGCGCATGCCCGAGGGTGTCCAGTTCGCGCTCCTGGCCGTGCTCGCCGTGCTCCTGCTCGTGTTCGTGTTCCGGCGTGCCACCGGCCGTCCCCGGGACCTGGTCGCCCCGGATCCGGCCACCGGCGGCGGGCAGGCCGAGGTGCTCCGGCTGGCCCGCGAGGGACGGACGGTGGAGGCGGTCAAGCTGCTCCGCCAGCAGACCGGGCTGCCGCTGCTGGAGGCGAAGCAGGCGGTCGACGCGCTGCGGGCGGGCGGCACGCTGCCGGTCGTGCCCGCCGGTCCGGCCGACCCGGACGGTGAGGTGCGCGCCGAGGCGACCCGGCTCGTCCGCGCCGGGAAGAAGATCCACGCCGTCAAGCTGGTACGCGAGCACACGAGCTGGTCGCTGGCCGAGGCGAAGCGGTACGTGGACCGGCTCTGACGTCACCCCGCGTTCACCGGGCAGAGGCAGCGGTCGATGCCGACGCGGCGCTACGGTCGGCGCAGAGCCAACCGCCACCCCGGGAGGTCAACCGATGGATCGTCGTACCGTCCTGCGCGCCGTCACCGTGGCCGGCGGCACCGCCTTCGCCGGCAGTCTCTGGGCCGCGGCGGCCCCGGCCACCCCCGCCCAACCCGGCCCCGGCCCCTACGGCGACCTGCTGGCCGCCGACGCCAACGGCCTCCAGGTGCCCGCCGGCTTCACCGGTCGGGTGGTCGCCCGGTCCGGCCAGCGCGTCCCCGGCACCTCGTACGTCTGGCACCCGGCGCCGGACGGCGGCGCGTGTTTCCCGGCCGGCGACGGCTGGATCTACGTCTCCAACTCGGAGGTCCCGCTTGTCGGCGGCGCTTCGGCGCTGCGGTTCGCGGCCGACGGGTCGGTCGCCGCCGCGTACCGGATCCTCAGCGACACCAACAGCAACTGCGCGGGCGGGGCCACCCCGTGGGGGACGTGGCTCTCCTGCGAGGAGGTGCCGTTGGGCCGGGTCTTCGAGACGTGGCCGGGCGGCGGCCGGTCCGGTGAGGAGCGGACCCGGATGGGGCGGTTCAAGCACGAGGCGGCGGCCTGCGACCCGGGCCGGCAGGTGGTCTACCTGACCGAGGACGAGCCGGACGGCTGCTTCTACCGCTACCTCCCGGACAGGTGGGGCGACCTGCGCACCGGTCGGCTCCAGGTGCTCTGCGCCCGGGACGGCCAGGTGACCGGGCCGGTCACCTGGCAGGACGTGCCGGACCGGGACGGCTTCCCGGTGCCGACGCGCCGCCAGGTGCGCGACGCGCAGTCGTTCGACGGCGGGGAGGGCTGCTGGTACGCGGACGACACCTGCTGGTTCACCACCAAGGGCGACAACCGGGTGTGGGCGTACGACGCGGTGGCGCAGCGACTGGATCTGGCGTACGACGACTCGCTGGTGGAGACCGGCGCGGCGCCGCTGACCGGGGTGGACAACATCACCGGCAGCGCGGGCGGCGACCTGTACGTGGCGGAGGACGGCGGCGACATGGAGATCAACATGATCACGCCGGCCGGTGTGGTGACGCCGTTCGCCCGGCTCCTCGGGCAGGCGAGCTCGGAGATCACCGGGCCGGCGTTCTCGCCCGACGGCAGCCGGCTCTACTTCTCCTCGCAGCGCGGCACCAGCGGGGCCAAGGCCGGCAGCGGCGGCATCACCTACGAGGTGCGCGGCCCGTTCCGGCGCTGACCCTCGGTCAGGGGCGGGCCGCCAGGTGGGCGGCCCGCCACCGGCCCAACGCCAGCGTGGCCGAATATCCGGCCAGCACGATCACGTGGAACAGGTAGAGCCAGAGCAGCACCGCCACCCCGGCGCCGATCTCGTCGAACCCGCCGAACGGCACGCCCAGGTTCAGCGGCAGCGAGGCGAACAGCACGAAGCCGTGCAGGAAGCCGGAGAGGTTCGCGGCGGTGAACGAGCCCATGCCCAGCGTGGCGAGCCAGTCCGGGGAGGCCGGGCCGACCACCCGGAACACCCACACCAGCACCGGCGTGAGCACCAGCCACACCGCCAGGAACGACAGCACCACGCCGAGCGCGCCGATCCAACCGCCCTGGCGCACCAGCCGGGTGGTCAGCGGCAGCGCCATCAGGATCGACAGCAGCAGCGCGGGGGCGGGCGCGAGCAGCGGCAGCAGCAGCAGCCGGCCGCGCCAGCCGACGAGCGCGCCGGACTCGCCGCGCGGCTCGGCCACCGAGACGAACGCCCGGCGCAGCCCCTCGCCGTAGAGGGAGGCCGGCAGCAGCGACGCCAGGGCCAGCAGCGGGGTCAGCCCCAACCCGGCTTCGACGAGCGCGGCCACCGCCCGGTGCGCGCCGATCTCGGTGGGCAGCGTCTCGATGGCGTACGAGGTCAGCCGGCGTACCCGGTCGGCGCCGGCGAGCAGCCCGGTGAGCCAGATCGCGAGCAGCGCCACCGGCACCACCGCGATCGCCCCGTAGAACGTGATCGCGGCGGCGTGCAGCGACAGGTCCCGGCCCCGGACCGGCCGGAACGCCGCCGAGGTGATCCGTTTCGCCCGTTGCCACCCGTCGCCCATCGCCCCCTCGTTCCCCGTGCGGTGACCGGCCACGCATTACGATCCGGCGTCATGATGATCGCCTCGACCGCGCGGCTCGTGGTCCGGGACTGGACCGAGTCACCCGACGACCTCGCCGTGGTCTACGACATCTACTCCCGCGAGGAGGTGATGCGCTGGCTGGGCGGCGGCCGGGGGTTGCTGACCGACCCGGGCCAGGCGGTGGAGCGGGTGCGCTCGTGGCGGGAGCGCAACGCCCCGTACGACGGTCGGTGGGGGCTGTGGGCGATCGAGCCGCGCGCGGCGGGCGGCGCGGCCGGCAGCGTCCTGCTCAAGCCGTTGCCCGGTCGCGACGGCGTCACCCCGACCGACGACCTGGAGGTCGGCTGGCACCTGCACCCCGACGCCCAGGGCCACGGCTACGCCACCGAGGCGGCCCGGGCGGTGCTGGCGCGGGAGTTCGCCGCCGGAACGGCCCGGGTCCACGCGGTGGTGATGGCCGGCAACGAGCCGTCGGTGGCGGTGGCCCGGCGGCTCGGGATGACCCACGTCGGCGTGCGCACCGACTGGTACGGCGGGGCCGAGCTGGAGACGTTCGTCCTGAACCGCCCCGTCTAGCCCGTTGGCGGTTTGCCGTCGGCGTCCCTACGGTGGTGGGGACAGGGGGAGGTGGGTGTGGTCGACGGCGGCGACGTGGCGCGTTGGCTGCAGCTCCACGCGCCCCGGGGCGGGCCGGACGAGCTGTCGTTCCTGGTGAGCCAGGCCGCGCCAGCCGTCGGCGCCACCGAGATCGTGATCTACCTGGCCGACTACCCGCAGTCCGCCCTCGTGCCCCTGCCCGACGCCGGATCGCCCCGGAGCGAGCTGTCGATCGAGACGACCCTGGCCGGTCGCGCGTACACAAGTCTTCGCGTGCAGCGCGCTCCCGACCACCCGGACCGGCTCTGGGTGCCCCTGCTGCTCGGGTGCGAACGGCTGGGCGTGCTGGAGATCGTGTCGCCGCGCGCCGGCGACCCGGCGCTGGACCGGCCGTCCTGGGAGGTGGCGGTGAACGTCGCCCAGATCCTGGTGAACCGCCAGCACTACGGCGACATCGTGGAACGGATCCGCCGCCGCCTCCCGATGCAGGTCGCCGCCGAGGTCGTGTGGGGACTGCTGCCGCCGCTGACCTTCGCGACCGACGACCTGGTGATCACCGCCATCCTCGAACCGTGCTACGACGTCGGCGGGGACGTCTTCGACTACGCGCTCAACGGTGACGTGCTGAGCGTCGCGCTCTTCGACACCTGCGGGCACGGCATCAAGGCGAGCGCGTTGGCCTCGCTCGTGGTCAGCGCGTACCGCAACGCCAGGCGTACCGGCCTCGACCTGGTCGACACGGCGGTCAGCATCGACAGGTGGGTGCGCGCCGAACACCCACACACGTTCGCGACCGCGCTGCTCGGCGAGCTCGACCGGCGTACCGGCAGGCTCCGGATCATCAACGCCGGCCACCCGGGTGCCATGCTGCTGCGCGACGGCAAGGCCGTCCGGGTGCTGCCGGGTCCGACCGCGCTGCCGCTCGGCCTGGGCAACCTGTCGGCGCACCGCCGTCCGCGGGTGCACGAGGAGGCGCTGCACCCGGGCGACCGGGTCCTCGCTTACACCGACGGCATCACCGACGCGCGCGGCGCCGACGGGGAGCGGTTCGGGCTGGACCGGCTCGTCGACTTCGTCGAGCGTGCCCTCAACGACCAGCTGCCCAGCCCGGAGACGATGCGTCGGCTGGTCCGCGCCGTCCTCACCCACCAGCGGGACGAGCTCGAAGACGACGCCACCGCCCTGTTCCTGGAGTGGCAGCCGCCGCACCTGCCGTTGCGGCACCTGGAGCGCCTCACGTCGGCCACGGTCGGGTCCAGCCGATGAACCGGGCGAAATACTCGGCTTGGTCGATCTCGCCCGACCTCAGCCCCAGGGCGTCGGCGATCGCGTCGTGCATCAGCACGCAGAGATAGATCGCCAGGCCTGCGCGGTCGTGCGCGTACTCCCGGCGTAGCAGCGGCTCACCTCCCGGATGGAACGGCAGGCGGTGCTGGGCCGGGAGTCGCCGCCGGAGGTGGTGGCGGTGGTCGACGAGGCGGTGCTGCGGCGGGCGGTGGGGGAGCCGGCGGTGATGGTGGAGCAGTTCGAGCACCTGCTGCGGGTGACCGAGCAGCCGAACGTCACCGTGCACGTCGTTCCCGCCGACGCCGGCATGCATGCCGGCCTGGCCGGTCCGTTCATCTTGGCCCGCACGCCGGACGGCGGCGAGGTGGCCCACCTGGACAATGCGCTTCGGGCGCACGTCACCGACCGGCCGGACGACGTGGATAATCTTCGCCGCAGATGGGAGAGCCTGCGGGGGGAGGCGTTGCCCCGGCGGGCCTCCCGGAAGCTGATCCGGGAGTTGGCGAAGTCATGGACCTGACCGGCGCGCTCTGGCGCACCTCCACCCGCAGCGACAACGGCGGCTCCACCTGCGTCGAGGTGGCCACCAACCTGCCGCACGTCGTGGGCGTGCGGGACAGCACCGACCGCCACGGCCCGCTGCTCAGGTTCCACCCGGCCGCCTGGACGGCCTTCCTCCGCCGCTTCCCCGCCCTCCGGGTGGGCATGGGGTTGGCCGCGACGGACAACGTGTGCGAGCCGGGCGAAGCGGGGCAGCGCCGCTAGGGTGGGCGATAGCACGATTACCTGCCGAGGGGGTGAGCCCGATGGCCCAGGCCGCATTCGCGCCCGAGCCGGCACCGCAGCCCGCCGAGCCGTCGTTCGACGTGCTCCGCTGGCACGACGAGCCGTGGACCGCGCAGCTCGCTCTCGATCTCCTACCGGAGACCAACGGCCCGAAGGTCGAGGTCCTGAGCGGAAGCGTGATCGTGACACCACATGCCGGCTATGACCACCAGGACGCCGAACTGGATTTGGCCTACCTGCTGAAACAGGCCGCCCGACGTGCCAAGCTCTGGCTCTATCTGGAGAGCAACGTCGTGTCGGGCAAGGATCTCTTCATTCCCGATATCGTCATCCTCAACGTGCCCGGGGGTGGACGAACGACGATGGACATCCGCCACGCGGTTCTGCTCGGTGAGATCGTTTCACCGGGTAACCGGCGTAAGGACGTGATCGACCGGCCGCGGGAGTATGCCGCCGTCGGCGTGCCGTACTTCCTCCGGGTCGACCTGCGGAACCGCGTGCCCACAATCGCTCTGTTCGAACTCGTTGACGGCGATTACCGACCGCTGGCCGCCGCGGCGGCGGGCACTGCCTTCGTGATGCGGCAACCGTTCGAGTTCACGGTCGATCCCGGCGATCTCCTGGGTGAGGAGGCATCGGACCAAGCGCGGTGAGGCGTCGGGAAGCGCCCGAGCGGTCCGGGTGACCATGATTCACACCGGTTCGGCGAGGTGGCGGGGTCGGAGGCGCTCGGAGTGCGCCACCTCGGCGAAGTGGAGTCGATCAAGGGTCGGGGCGGGTCGGCTGACGCGCTGGGGAACAATGGGCGCGTGACCACTCCCCGAGACCTCGTGCTGCTCGGCTCGACCGGCTCCATCGGCACCCAGGCCATCGACATCGTCAGGCGCAACCCGGACCGGTTCCGGGTGGTCGCGCTCGGCGCCGGCGGCGGCAACGTGGAGCTGCTCGCCGCGCAGGCGCTGGAGCTGGGTGTGGGCGCGGTCGGGGTGGCCCGGGCCTCCGCCGCGCAGGACCTCCAGCTCGCGTTCTACGCCGAGGCGAGCCGGCGGGGCTGGGCCACCGGCGACTTCAAACTGCCCAGGATCGTGGCCGGGCCGGACGCCATGACCGAGCTGGCGCAGTGGCCGTGCGACGTGGTGCTCAACGGCGTGGTCGGCTCGCGGGGCCTGCCGCCGACGCTCGCCGCGCTGCGCGCCGGTCGTACCCTCGCGCTTGCCAACAAGGAGTCGCTGGTGGCCGGCGGCCCGCTGGTCAAGGCCGCGATGACGCGACCGGGGCAGATCGTTCCTGTTGATTCTGAGCACTCGGCGCTGGCGCAGTGCCTGCGCGCCGGCAGCCGACCGGAGGTCCGCCGGCTGATCGTCACCGCCAGCGGCGGCCCCTTCCGGGGCCGGCGGCGCGAGGAGTTGACCGAGGTCACACCGGAACAGGCGCTGGCGCACCCGACCTGGAACATGGGCCCGGTCGTCACCATCAACTCCGCCACGATGGTCAACAAGGCGCTTGAGGTGATCGAGGCGCACGAGCTGTTCGACGTGCCGTACGCCGACATCGAGGTGACCGTCCATCCGCAGTCGGTGATCCACTCGATGGTCGAGTTCGTCGACGGATCCACCATCGCCCAGGCCAGCCCGCCGGACATGCGGCTGCCCATCGCGCTCGGTATCGGCTGGCCGGACCGGGTGCCCGACGCGGCCGGCGCGGTCGACTGGACCACGGCGCACACCTGGGAGTTCGCCCCGCTCGACGACACCGCCTTCCCGGCGGTGGCGCTGGCGAAGGCCGCCGGCGCGGCGGGGCGCTGCCGCCCGGCGATCTACAACGCGGCGAACGAGGAGTGCGTGGCCGCGTTCGTCGCCGGTCGGCTGCCGTTCCTCGGCATCGTCGACACCCTCCGGCGGGTGCTGGAGGACGCTCCCGACTTCGACGAACCAGGTACCGTCGAGGACGTGCTCACCGCCGAGTCGTGGGCACGGGCGCACGCCCAGGAGATCATCGTCGGGTCGGTGGAAGGAGCTCGATGAGCTATCTGCTCGGGGTGGTGCTGTTCGCCCTGGCGATCCTCATCTCGGTGAGCCTGCACGAGGCGGGTCACATGGTGACCGCCAAGGCGTTCGGGATGAAGGTCACCCGCTACTTCGTCGGCTTCGGCCCCACGCTGTGGTCGTTCCGGCGGGGCGAGACGGAGTACGGCGTCAAGGGCATCCCGCTCGGCGGTTTCTGCAAGATCGTCGGTATGACCCCGCAGGACGACGACGTCGAGCCGGGGGACGAGAAGCGCGCCATGTGGCGCTACCCGGTGTGGAAGCGGACGATCGTGATGTCCGCCGGTTCCGCGATGCACTTCGCCATCGCGCTCATCGCGCTCTGGTTCATCGCGGTGACCGCCGGCCTGCCCAACCCGAAGTTCCCCACCAACGAGGAGCAGCTCCGGGCCGAACCGGCGGTGATCGCGCTCGCCCCCTGCGTGGTGGTGGAAAACGTCAACCGCGCCTGCCAGGCCGGCGACCCGGCCAGCCCGGCCAGCAAGGCCCAGCTCGCCGACGGCGACCGGGTCACCTCGGTCAACGGCCGCCCGATCTCGACCTGGGGCGACATGCTCGACGTGGTCCGCGCCACCACGCCCGGCACGGCCACCGTCACCTACCTGCGCGACGGCACCCAGGGCACCGCCACCGTCGACCTGGCCTCGGTGCAGCGCGCGCCGCTCGACGACCCGAAGGGCACGGCCTCGGCGGTCTCCGCGCTCGGCGTGCTCCTCCAGCCCAGCACCCCGACCCGGGTCGAATACGGCCCGGTCGCCGCGTTCGGCGCCACCGCCGACTTCACCGGCAACATGGCGGTGCAGACGGCGCACGCCATGCAGCGCATCCCGCAGAAGGTGCCGGCGCTGTGGAACGCGATCACCGGCGGCGAGCGGGACATGGACACCCCGATCAGCGTGGTCGGCGCCAGCCGGCTCGGCGGCGAGGCCGTGGAGAACAACGCCTGGCTGGTGTTCTTCATGCTCTTCGTGTCGCTGAACTTCTTCATCGGCGTGTTCAACCTGCTGCCGCTGCTCCCGCTGGACGGCGGTCACATCGCCATCGCCTGGTTCGAGCGCGTCCGGTCCTGGCTGTACGCCCGGATCGGCCGCACCGACCCGGGCCGCGTCGACTATCTCAAGCTCATGCCCCTCACGTACGCGGTGATTCTGGTCGGTGGCGTGTTCACGCTGCTCACCGTCACCGCGGACGTGGTCAACCCGATCACGCTCTTCTCAAGGTGAGTGCCTGAAGTGACCGCTGTCAGTCTCGGTATGCCCCCCGTACCGCCGCCGCCGCTGGCCCCGCGCCGGGCCAGCCGCCAGATCATGGTCGGCTCGGTGCCGGTCGGTGGCGGCGCACCGGTCTCGGTGCAGTCCATGACCACCACCCTCACCGCCGACGTCAACGCCACGCTTCAGCAGATCGCCGAGCTGACCGCGTCCGGCTGCCAGATCGTCCGGGTCGCCGTGCCGTCGCAGGACGACGTCGAGGCGCTGCCCGCGATCGCGAAGAAGTCACAGATCCCGGTGATCGCCGACATCCACTTCCAGCCCAAGTACGTCTTCGCCGCGATCGACGCCGGCTGCGCCGCGGTGCGGGTCAACCCGGGCAACATCCGGCAGTTCGACGACAAGGTCCGGGAGATCGCCCGGGCGGCCGGCGACGCGGGCGTGCCGATCCGGATCGGCGTGAACGCCGGCTCGCTGGACAAGCGCCTCCTGGCCAAGTACGGCCGGGCCACCGCCGAGGCGCTCGTCGAGTCGGCGCTCTGGGAGTGCTCGCTGTTCGAGGAGCACGGCTTCCGGGACATCAAGATCTCGGTCAAGCACAACGACCCGGTGGTGATGATCCGCGCCTACCGGCAGCTCGCCGAGCAGTGCGACTACCCGCTGCACCTGGGCGTCACCGAGGCTGGCCCGGCGTTCCAGGGCACCATCAAGTCGGCGGTGGCGTTCGGCGCGCTGCTCGCCGAGGGGATCGGCGACACGATCCGCGTCTCGCTCTCCGCCCCGCCGGTGGAGGAGATCAAGGTCGGCAACGCGATCCTGGAGTCGCTGGGCCTGCGCGAGCGCGGCCTGGAGATCGTCTCCTGCCCGTCCTGCGGGCGGGCCCAGGTCGACGTCTACAAGCTGGCCGAGGAGGTCACCGCCGGCCTGGAGGGGCTGCCGGTGCCGTTGCGCGTCGCGGTCATGGGCTGCGTGGTGAACGGTCCGGGCGAGGCCCGCGAGGCCGACCTGGGTGTCGCGTCCGGCAACGGCAAGGGCCAGATCTTCGTCAAGGGCCAGGTCGTCAAGACCGTGCCCGAGGGGCAGATCGTGGAGACGCTCATCGAGGAGGCGCTGCGGATCGCCGACGAGATGGGTGCCGAGATCCCCGAGGAGCTGCGCGACCTGGTGCCCGGCGCCACGGTCACCGTGCACTGAGTCCGACGTGGGAAGGGCGGCCCCCGGCTGGGGGCCGCCCTTTCCCGTACCCGCCGGGGTCACTCGGATTCGGCGAGGATGGCGTAGAGCTTGCGCCGGGTCTCGTCGAGCACCTGGGCGGCGCGGGCGCGCTGGTCGTCGGTGCCGGTCGTCATCACCTGCCGTAGCGCGTTCATCGCCTGCGCCCCGGCGTCCCGGATGTCGTGCCAACTGTTGACCGTCTGCTCGGCGAACTCGCCCCAGGGCGGGGCCTGCGCCGCCTCGGCCGCCTCGGCCTGCCCCTGGTCGGTGAGGGCGAACCGCTTGCGCCCGCCGTCGGAGTCGGGGGCGGTCGCGATGACGCCCTCGTCCTCCAGCAGTTGCAGGGTGGGGTAGATCGAGCCGGGGCTGGGCCGCCAGGCCCCGCCGGTGCGGGAGTCGATCTCCTGGATCATTTCGTAGCCGTGCATCGCCCGCTCGGTGAGCAGGGCCAGCACCGCGCCGCGGACGTTCGGTCGCCGGCCGCGCCCGCGACCACCCCGGCCACGTCCGTGCCCGTGCGGACCGGGCGGGAACGGCGGCGGCGGGGGTACGGGCGGGAAGCCGAAACCGCCGTGGCGGCGCATCTCGTCGTGCATGGCGTGCATCCGTCGGTGGAAACCCATCGGGCTCTCCTTCTGTTGGAGTGTCGCTGATGCATCAACGATATATCGGCAACGCATCGGCGACAAGACGGCGGGCCGAATCGTCCGGGTGTCCGGTCGGCCCCCGCGCCACCGGGTGCGTCTGGCAGGCTGGTAACCGTGCTCACGATGCCGGTACGCCAACTGGGGGAGTCCGAGCGCCGCTCGGTCGAGCGGCTGCTCGACCTCGACCCGTACGCCGGCGCGCAGGTCGCCGAGCGGGTGGCGGCGCGCGGCCTGGCCTGGTGGCGGGCCGAGGCGCGGATCCTCGGCTACGGCGCCCGACGCCACCTGGAGTCGATCTGCTGGCTGGGCGGCAACCTGACCCCGGTGCTCGCCTCGGAGTCGGCGGTGGCCGCGTTCGCCGAACAGTTGAGCGCCGAGGAGCGGCTCTGTTCCTCGATCGTGGGCCGCGCCGACGCGGTGCTCGGGCTCTGGGACCGCCTCTCCGATCACTGGGGGCCGGCTCGGGACGTACGCCCGAACCAGCCGCTGCTGGCCACGGACGCCCCGCCGCCGGTGGCGCCCGACCCGCAGGTGCGTCGGGTCCGTGGCAGTGAGGTCGACCGGCTCTTCCCGGCGGCGGTGGCGATGTACACCGAGGAGGTCGGGGTCTCGCCGCTGGCCGACGACGGCGGTCGCGGCTACCGGCGGCGGGTGACCGAGCTGGTGCGCGCCGGCCGGGCCTACGCGCGGTTCGTCGACGGCCGGGTGGTCTTCAAGGCGGAGCTGGCCGTGGTGACCCGGCGCACCGCCCAGGTGCAGGGCGTCTGGGTGGCGCCCGAGTGGCGGGGCCGGGGCCTCGCGGCGGCGGCCATGGCCGCGGTGGTCACCGACGCGCTGGCCCGGGTCGCGCCCACGGTCAGCCTCTACGTCAACGACTTCAACCTGCCCGCCCGCCGGGTCTACGAGCGCTGCGGCTTCCGCCCGGTCGGCACGCTCGCCACCGTGCTGTTCTGAGGCGTCGAACCGGCCGGGCCGGTGCTGCTCGCGTTCGCCCCGGGCCCGTCGGCGGGTAATTCGGTTGAGCCGGCGCGGCCGGACGGTGAGGCTGGAGGCACCGCCCCCACCGATCCGAGTCCGGAGGACTGTTACATGCGCCTGCTCCGTGACCTCTGGACCACCGCACCCCGGCGGATGGCGGCCGTCCTGCTGCTGATCGTGGTGGGCGCCGGTGGCCAGGCCGCCGCCTCCGCGCTGGCCGGGCCGGTGCTCGTGCACCGCTCGTCCGGCTGGTTCGTCGTGCTCGCCGTGGCGCTCGTCGCCGCCGTCGTCACCGACCTGCTGATCGGGCTGATCATGGCCCGGCTGACCGCCGACTGGTCCGCCGACGTACGCCGCCGGCTCTGCCGGGTCGCGCTCGGCCAGGACCTGCCCGCCCTGGAGACCACCCCGGTGGGCGAGCTGCTCGACCGGATCGACAACGACGTCTATCAGGTCGCCGCCGAGATGCGGAACACCGGCGTACGGCTGGCGCAGGGCATCGCCGTCTGTGTGCTCGCGACGGTCAGCGCGCTCGTCGTCTGGTGGCCGGCCGGCGTCGGGATGGTGCTGCTCACCACGCTGCTCGCGGCCGTGCTACGCCGGCCCACCGCCCGGATCGCCCCGGCCCGGATGGCCGAGGAGGAAGCCTGGTCCGACCTCGCGGCCGTGATGGAGGAGGCGGTGCACGGCCAGGACGACGTGCGTACCAGCCTCGCCCGGCCGTACGTGCTGCGTCTCTACGCCCGCCGGGCGGCGGCGGTGATCGCCCGCGGGGACCGGGTGTTCCGGCTCTCCGGCCGGGTCACCGCGCTCGCCAGCGGCGGCGTCCGGGTCGGCATCGCCGGCGTGGTCCTGGCCGGCGCGTGGGCGCTGGCGACCGGCCGGGTGGACGCCGCCCGGCTGACCGCCGTCTGGTTGCTCGCGATCGCGTTCGGCGCGACCGTCGAGCACATCGCCCGCTGGGTGCCGCACCTGCAACAGGCGTTCGGCGCGTGGGCCCGGGTGCAACTGCTCGCCGGCGCGCGGCAGGAACCGGTCGGCGGGGTCGCCCCCGCCGCCGGCGACCTGACCGTGCGCGGGCTCACCTTCCGCTACCCGGCCACCGGGGACGAACGCGGCCCGGCGCTGCGCGACGTGCGACTCCACTTCGCCCGTGGCCGTTCCTACGCGCTCGTCGGGCGCACCGGGTCGGGCAAGTCGACGCTCGCGAAGGTGCTCACCCGGGCGGTGGACGTGCCGCCCCGCACCGTCTTCCTGGGCGACACGGACCTCGTCGACCTGGACGTCGAGGAGCTGCGCCGGTGGATCGCCGTGGTGCCGCAGCGCACCGAGATCCTCGCCGGCACGCTCGCCGAGAACGTCGCGCTGTTCGACCCGGAGCTGCTCGACGCGGCCGAGCGGGCGTTGGCCGAGCTGGGTCTCGCCCGGTGGATCGCCGAGCTGCCCGACGGCGTGCACACCCGGCTCGGCGACGGCGGCCACACGCTCTCCGCCGGGCAGGAGCAACTTGTCGCGTTCGCCCGGATCCTGGTCCGGGACCCGCACGTGGTGATCCTCGACGAGGCCACCGCGCGGCTCGACCCGGTCACCGAGAACCGGGTCCGGCGCGCCACCGAGCGGCTGCTCACCGACCGGATCGGCATCGTCATCGCGCACCGGCTCTCCTCGGTGCGCCGCTGCGACGAGGTGGTGGTGATGGCCGACGGCGCGGTGCGGGAGGCCGGCCCGCTGCGCGAGTCCACCCACTTCGCCGAACTGCTCGCCACCAGCCACGCCGGGGCGTACGCGGGGACCGGCGCGCGGAGCGGCGGCGTGGAACTGCTCGACGCGCCCGGCTGGGCCGACGAGCCGGTCGAGCCGGTCGAGCCGGCTGCCGCGCCGCGCCGCGTCGCGGTGCCGCGCGCCGAACCGCCGCCGGGACCACCCACGCCGCCCGCCCGGACCATGCGGGAGATCCTCCGGCTGGGCTTCAACGATCCCCGGTACGGCCTGGCGGCGGTCGCCCTGTTCGTCGTGATGACGCTGCTCGGGCTGGACGGGGCGGTGCTGCCCTGGCTCTGGGCCGACCTGGTCGGCGGGGGCGACCCGTGGCTGCCGGCGCTGGGCATCGCCGCCGCGCTGCTCGTGGTGCTCCCGCTGCCCTATCTGACGAACGTGTGGTTCCCGCACTGGTGGATCCGGCAGATGCTGCGGATCAGCGCCCGCCTGGTGCACGGGCAGACCGGCGCGCGCCGGGTCAGCGGGCACACCCCGGCCGAGGTGGTGGCGCAGGGCGGCGACACCGACCGCGTGGTGCAACTCGCCGACAACCTGATGGACCAGTTCATCTCGCTCGCCATCGTGCTCACCATGACGCTCGTGACGGGCAGCTTCGTACCGGCGTTGTTCTTCGTCGGCACGATGGTGGTCTCCGGCCTCGCGGCGACGCTGTTCGGGCCCCGCCTGGAGCGCACCGCCGCCGGCACGGTGAAGGCGCGCGCCGCGTTCGCCACCGCGCTGGTCTCGGCGCTCTCCGCCGCCCGCACCGTGAAGCTGGCCGGCGCCACCCGTCCGGTGCTGGACCACCTGCACGGGCTGGACGTGGTGCGCAGCGAGCGGCAGCGGCGGGAGATCGCCATGCAGGTGTGGGCCCGGTCCACCCCGTCGATCGCGAGCGGACTGCTGCCGATCGGGGCGTGGGCGCTCTACCTGACCGGCGGGCTCTCCGCCGGCGCCACCCTGGTCGCGGTCTCCACCCTCGGCGCGGCCCGCTGGTTCGCGTGGACCACCGCGGCGCTCGTCTCGCAGTACCCGTCGGCGCGGGTGTGGACCCGGCGGACCGTGTCGATGACCGGGATGAGCACCTACTCGGCGCCGGTGCCCGGGCTCGACCTGGCCGCCGGCACCGCCCCGGCGCCCGAGCCGCCGCCCCGGCACCCACTGCGCCGGCTGGAACTGGCCGGCTTCGGCGCGCTGCACTCCGACGGCACGCTCGCCGTCCGCGACGTCGACCTGGTGGTCGAGCGCGGGCAGCTGGTGCTCGTGGTCGGGCCGGTCGGCGCCGGCAAGTCGTCGCTGCTGCGCGCGCTCGCCGGCATCGTGCACCACGTCGGCGCGCTGCGGTGGAACGGCGAGCCGGTCACCGAGCCGGAGATGTTCCTGCGCCCGAACCAGGTCGGCTACGTCGGCCAGCTACCCCGGGTGCTCTCCGGCACGGTGGCGGAGAACATCGCGCTCGGCCACCCGGTGGACGCCGCCGGCGCGGTCACCACCGCCCAGCTCGACCACGACCTGGCCGCCGCCGGGGGCGGGCTGGGGCTGCTCATCGGGCACAAGGGCACCCGGCTCTCCGGTGGCCAGCTCCAGCGGCTGGCGCTGGCCCGGGCGCTCGCCCCGCGTACCGAACTGCTCGTCGCCGACGACGTGTCCTCGGCGCTGGACGTCACCACGGAGCTGGCGTTGTGGTCGGCGCTGCGCGAGCACGGGGTGACGGTGGTGGGCTCGACCGCGAAGCGGGCCGCGCTGGTCCGCGCGGACCACGTGGTGGTGCTCGTCGACGGCGTGGTCGCCGACCAGGGCACCTGGTCCGACCTGGAGCCGCGCTGGAACCACCTGGCCGGCTGACATCCACTCGGCGTCTCCGTGATCATGAAGTTGGCGGAGACAAAACGGGCGGCGCAGGCCGCCAACTTCATGATCCCCGAAGCGCCGGGCGGGGCGGGTCAGAACGCCCGGGCGTACGGGTCGGGCCAGGCGGGGGTGGCGCCGAGCTTCGCGGCGGCGCGGCGCGGCCAGTACGGGTCGCGGAGCAGCTCGCGGCCCAGCAGCACCAGGTCCGCCTCGCCGCCGGCGACGATCTGCTCGGCCTGCTCGGGCTCCACGATCAGGCCCACCGCGCCGGTCGGCACGCCCGCGTCGCGGCGGATCCGGGCGGCCAACGGCACCTGGTAGCCGGGGCCGACCGGGATGGTCGCCCGGGCAGCCGCGCCGCCGGAGGAGGCGTCGACCAGGTCCACGCCGGCCGCCGCCAACTCACCGGCGAGCACCACGCTGTCCTCCACCGTCCAGCCGCCGTCCGTCCAGTCGGTCGCGGAGATCCGGGTCAGCACCGGCACCGCCTCGCCGACCGCGGCGCGGACCGCCCGGGCCACCTCCAGGGTGAGCCGCATCCGGCCGGCCCGGTCCCCGCCGTAACCGTCCGCGCGTCGGTTGGTGAGCTGGGACAGGAACTCGTGCAGCAGGTAGCCGTGTGCCGCGTGGATCTCCACCGCGGCGAAGCCGGCGTCGAGCGCCCGCGCGGCGGCGGTGGCGAACGCGTCCACCACCGCGGCGATGCCGGCCTCGTCGAGCGCGACCGGGGTGCGGTAGTCGGGCACGAACGGGTCGCCGCCCGGGCCGACAGGTGTCCACCCGCCGTCGGCGTCCGGCACGCCACCGCGCCGCTCCGCCCACGGCCGGTACGTCGACGCCTTGAACCCGGCGTGCGCGAGCTGCACGGCCGGGACCGCGCCCTGACCGGCGACGAACGCGGTGACCGGCCGCCAGGCGTCGACGTGCGCGCCGGACCAGAGCCCGACGTCCTGCGGGCTGATCCGCCCCTCGGGCACCACCGCGGTCGCCTCGCTGAGCACCAGCCCGGCCCCGCCCACGGCCCGGGAGCCGAGGTGTACGCGGTGCCAGTCGGTGGGCAGCCCGTCGGGCCCGGCACTGTACTGGCACATCGGTGCCAGCGCGATCCGGTTGGGCAGGGTGACGCCGCGCAGGGCGAGCGGGGTGAACAGGGCGCTCATCGGATCCTCACTGTCAGGCGGGTACGGGGGCGAGCCGCTCGTGCTCGACCGGTTCGATCAGGTCGCGCTTGCCGGCCGAGTCGTACGCGGCCCGGTCGAGTGTGCCCTCCCGGGCGGCCACGATGGTCGGCACCACGGCCTGTCCGGTCACGTTCGTGGCGGTACGCATCATGTCCAGGATCGGGTCGATCGCCAGCAGCAGGCCGGCGCCGGCCAGCGGCAGGCCCAGCGTGCTCAGGGTCAGCGTGAGCATCACGATCGCGCCGGTCAGGCCGGCGGTGGCGGCCGAGCCGACCACGGAGACGAACGCGATCAGCAGGTAGTCGGTCACCCCCAGGTGCACGCCGAACACCTGCGCCACGAAGATCGCGGCGAGCGCCGGGTAGATCGCGGCGCAGCCGTCCATCTTCGTGGTGGCGCCGAACGGCACCGCGAAGGAGGCGTACTCCCGGGGGACGCCGAGGCGCTCGACCGAACGCTGGGTCACCGGCATGGTGCCGACCGAGGAGCGGGACACGAACGCCAGCTCGATGGCGGGCCAGGCGCCGGCGAAGAAACGCAGCGGGTTGAGCCGGCCGGCGGCCACCAGCAGCACCGGGTAGACCACGAACATCACCAGGGCGCAGCCCACGTAGACGGCGGTGGTGAACTTGGCGAGCGGGGCCAGCAGATCCCAGCCGTACGAGGCGACGGCGTTGCCGATCAGGCCCAGGGTGCCGATCGGGGCGAGCCGGATCACCCACCACAGCGCCTTCTGCACGATCGTCAGTACCGCGCGGTTGAGCTGCACGAACGGTTCGGCGGGCTCGCCGACGAGCAGCGCGGCGGCGCCCACGACGAGGGCGAGGAAGACGATCTGCAGGACGTTGCCCTCGACGAACGCGCCGATCGGGTTGGTGGGCACGATGCCGGTGAGGAAGTCGATCCAGGAGCCGGTGGTCTTCGGCGCGTTGGCGCCGGCCGGGTCCAGGTTGACGCCGCGACCGGGGTCGGTGAGCAGGCCGAGGCCGATGCCGATGGTCACCGCGGTCAGCGCGGTGATGCCGAACCAGAGCAGCGTCTTGAGCGCCAGCCGGGCGGCGTTGGCCACGCCACGCAGGCTGACCACGCTCACCACGATGGCGGTGAAGACAAGCGGCGGCACAGCCAGCTTCAGGAGCTGGACGAAGAGGCCGCCGACGGTGTCGAGGGTGCTGGTCAGCCAGGCGAGGTCGTTGGCGCGGGCGAGGAAACCGAGCGCCACGCCGAGTACGAGGCCGAGCAGAATCTGCACGGAGAAGGGAAATTTGCGCAGGGCGGAAGCCATGAGGACGGGTCCAAGGTCTGGAGAGGGAAGTGGGCGTCGGGGCGGAGCTATGCCGGACAGACGCCACTTGCCTGCCGTCGAAGGTCGACGTACAGGCGCTCGGTGAGGCACCAGACATTGGTCATCGCCGGCACACGCTACTCCCGCCGCCCCCACACCGGAAGGACCGTTCCCCGTGACACCCCTTACACCCCGCTGGTAAGGCGGGGGCCCCTTTTAACACCCGTCTGTTAAGCGGGGCCCCCGCCTATCGCCCAGGCGTTAAGCGGGGCCCCCGCCTTACCAGCACCACGGCGGTGGCCAGCGCCCACGCGGCGGTTGCGGTGAGCAGCACGCGCTCCAGCACACCCACGAGCGCGCCCCGGCCGACGAGCAGCATGGCCAGCCCGACCGCGCCGGACAGCGGCAACGCCAGCGCCGCGCCGATCGCGGCGACCCGCCGCAGCGCCACGCCCACCGCGGGGCGGCACACCAGCGCCAGCATCGCGAACACCACGGCGGCGGTCGCCGCGATGCTCGCCCCGCCGTGCACCAGGTCGGCCACCGTGGCGGCCTCGAACGGTGGTAGCGGGCAGCCGGCGCTGCACGTCACCGTGCCGGAGAGCGCCGTGGCGACCGCGCCGGCGCCGAGCAGCACGGACGCCGTGCGCGCCGCCGGGGGCAGCGCCCCGGCGAGCAGCAGCAGCGCCGCCGCCAGCGTGAAGATCCCGATCCGGTACGCCCCGGCGTACCCGCTATCGGTGACCCCGGCCTCGCTGACGTACCCGGTCGGGCCCGGACCCGGACCGGCGACGACGGCGACCGTCACCGCGAGCGCCCCGGCGACCACGCAGCCGGCCGCGCCGAGGGCGGCGGCCCGGCGCGCGGCCCGGTCAGTCACGCCCGTGCGGCGTGGTCCAACCGGCCAGGTCCGGACCGAGCGGCACGATCCGGGTCGGGTTGATCATGTCGTGGGTGGCGTAGTAGTGCCGCTTGATGTGGTCGAAGTCCACCGTCTCGCCGAAGCCCGGGGTCTGGAACAGGTCCCGGGCGTACGCCCAGAGCACCGGCATCTCGGTCAGCTTCTGCCGGTTGCACTTGAAGTGGCCGTGGTAGGCCACGTCGAAGCGGACAAGCGTGGTGAACAGGCGCACGTCCGCCTCGGTGATCGTGTCCCCCATCAGGTAGCGCCGCCCGGCGAGGCGCTCCGACAACGCGTCCAGCCGGGCGAAGAGCGCGGTGTACGCCTCGTCGTACGCCTCCTGGGAGGTGGCGAAGCCGCACCGGTAGACGCCGTTGTTGACGTCGGTGTGGATCTCCGCCATCAGCGCGTCCATCTCCGGGCGCAGCGCCACCGGGTAGAGGTCCGGCGCGTCCGGGGCGTGGAACCGCCGCCACTCGGTGGAGAGGTCGAGCGTGAGCTGCGGGTAGTCGTTGGTGACCACCCGCCCGGTGAGCGTGTCGACGAGCGCCGGCACGGTCACCCGGCCGGTGTAGTCCGGGTCGGTGGCCAGGTACGCCTCGGAGAGGAAGCCGACGCCCAGCACCGGGTCGAAGCCGTCCGGGTCGAGCGCGAACCGCCAGCCCCGCTCGTCCCGGATCGGGTCCACCGTGCCCAGCGAGATCACCTCGTCCAGGCCGAGCAGGCCGCGCACGATCCGCGCCCGGTGCGCCCAC
Source organism: Micromonospora sp. WMMD1128 (assembly GCF_027497235.1). NCBI lineage: Bacteria > Bacillati > Actinomycetota > Actinomycetes > Micromonosporales > Micromonosporaceae > Micromonospora > Micromonospora sp. WMMD1128. The sequence continues at coordinate 4,832,739 of NZ_CP114902.1, read as the reverse complement.
GGGCAGGCCCGGCACCAGATCAGCCGGTAGCGGCCCGCCTCCAACGGCCAGCGGCCCTGCTCGTCCGGCCCGCCGCCCGCCGGCGAGGTGGAGTGCGGGGTGACCCGCCCGGTGAAGCGGTTGGGCTGGCGGACGAACGAACCGCCGCCGCTTGTCTCTGCGCTGAACTGGGCCCCGACCATGCCGCCAACCTATCCGCTCCGGGCGCGGATATCCTGACGCCCCTGGCCGCTCCGGGCGCGGATATCCTGGCGCCGTGGCGCCCGGCGTGACCCGGTGGGCGACCGCCGACCGACCCCTTCCCACCCCCGAAGGACGTGCCCGCGATGACCGTGGCCTACCTCGTTGCCGGAGTCCGCACCCCGTTCGGCAGGTACGCCGGCGCCCTCGCCGGGGTCCGCCCCGACGACCTGGCCGCGCACGTCGTCCGCGAGCTGGTGACGCGACACCCGTCGGTCGACTGGGCCCGCACCGACGACGTGATCCTCGGCTGCGCCAACCAGGCCGGCGAGGACAACCGCAACGTGGCCCGGATGGCGGCCCTGCTGGGCGGGCTGCCGGAGGAGGTGCCGGGCAGCACCGTCAACCGGCTCTGCGGGTCCGGCCTGGACGCGCTCGCCTCCGCCGCCCGCGCGATCGTGGCCGGCGACGCCGACCTGGTGGTGGCCGGCGGCGTGGAGAGCATGAGCCGCGCGCCGTTCGTCATGCCGAAGGCGACCACGGCGTTCGCCCGCACCGCCGAGGTCTACGACACCACGATCGGCTGGCGGCTGGTGAACCCGCTGATGAAGCGCGGTTGGGGCATCGACTCGATGCCGGAGACGGCGGAGAACGTGGCCGCCGAGTTCGGCGTGGACCGGGCGGCGCAGGACGGCTACGCGTACCGCTCGCAGCAGCGGACCGCGAAGGCGCAGGCCGACGGCCGGCTGGCCGAGGAGATCGTCGGCGTCACCGTGCCGGCCGGCAAGCGGGAGACGAAGCTCGTCGAGGTCGACGAGCATCCCCGGGAGACGACGCTCGCGAAGCTGGCCGCGCTGCCCACCCCGTTCCGCGACGGCGGGACGGTGACCGCCGGCAACTCTTCCGGGGTCAACGACGGCGCGGTCGCGCTCCTGGTCGCCTCCGGGGCCGCCGTCGACCGCTACGGCCTCACCCCGCTGGCCCGGGTACGCGGCGCGGCGGCAGTGGGCGTACCGCCACGGATCATGGGGATCGGGCCGGTGCCGGCGACCCGGAAGCTGCTCGACCGGCACGACCTCACGCTCGCCGACGTCGACGTGGTCGAGCTGAACGAGGCGTTCGCCGCGCAGTCCGTGGCGGTGCTGCGGGAGCTGGGCCTGCCGGAGGACGCCGAGCACGTCAACCCGAACGGCGGGGCGATCGCGCTGGGCCACCCGCTCGGCGCCAGCGGCGCCCGGCTGGCGTTGACCGCCGCGCTTGAGCTGCGCCGCCGGGGCGGGCGACGGGCGCTCGCGACCATGTGCGTCGGCGTGGGACAGGGCATCTCGCTGCTGCTGGAGTCGGCCGCCTGACGGTCGGCCTGTGACATCGCCGCAAGTGGATCTCCCGTACCCGGTCCGGCGCGCATAGAGTGGGCTGGACCACATGATCCGCCTCACGGCGGCGACGACCTGGGGGACCGAGCGATGCAGACGCCGGACGGACTTCCCGCCGAGATCGACCTGACCCGGCCGAGCGCCGCCCGGGTCTACGACTACTTCCTCGGCGGTGCGCACAACTTCGAGATCGACCGGCAGTTGGCCGAGCAGATCGCGTCGATGACCCCGAACCTGGCGGCCACCATGCGCGCCGGGCGGGAGTTCCTGCGCCGGGCCGTCCGGGTGCTGCTCGACGCCGGCATCGACCAGTTCCTCGACATCGGCTCGGGCATCCCCACCGTCGGCAACGTGCACGAGGTCGCCCAGGCCGCGAACCCGCAGGCCCGGATCGTCTACGTCGACATCGACCCGGTGGCGGTGGCGCACAGCCGCGAGTTGCTGGCCGGCAACGAGCGGGCCACCGCGATCCTGGCCGACCTGCGCGAGCCGAAGCTGATCCTGGACCAGGCGCGGGCCAGCGGATTGATCGACTTCGACCGGCCGGTGGGCATCCTGCTCGCCGGGGTGGTGCACTTCGTCCCGGACGCCGACCGGCCGGCGGATGTCCTGGCCACCCTGCGGTCCGTCGCCGCCGAGGGCAGCTACCTGGTCATCTCCCACTCCACCTTCGAGGACCAGCCGCAGGAGATGCTCGACGCGCAGCGGCTGTCGGCGCGGACCGCCACCGAGATCACCCTGCGTTCGCGGGCCGAGGTCACCGGCTTCTTCGGCGACTGGACGATCCTCGAACCGGGGGTGGTGCACATGCCGCTGTGGCGGCCCGACTCGCCGTCCGACGTCGACGAGCACCCGGAGCGGTTCGGGGCGTTCGGCGGCGTCGCCCGGCACGACCGCGCCGCCGGGTGAGCCGACGTGCGCGCCCCGGAGCCTGACGGGGGTGACTTCAGCCGGCCCGGCGCCGCCGCGTACGCCGCCGAGTGGGCCCGGGCGGTGCGGCGGATCGGCTTCGTGCCGATGAGCGCGGCCGAGACCGAGCGCCTGCTGGTGTCGCTCACCGAGCGCTTGGCCGGCGCGCTGCTCGCACCCACCTTCTCCGCCCGACCGGCCCAGGAGGTGGGGCGTGCCCTGGTGGAGGCGCACCTCACCGAGCCCGGCGTGCTCGACTGGTCGGTGCAGGCACTCGGTGACCGGCTGCTGCCCTGGGCGCTGCCGGCCCGGGAGGACGTGCCCGAGCTGCGGGAGCGGATCGCGGCGTTGCAGGGCGCGTTCGCCGCCGGGTTCGCCCGGGCGCTGCGCGACCGGGTGTTCAGCCAGCAGGAGCGGATCGCCCGTTCGGCCTGGCAGGCCCGGGACACCGTCGAGCAGGCGCTGCGGGACAGCGAGGCGCGCTTCCGGGCGGTCTTCACCGGCGCCGCCATCGGCATCGGCATCGCCGGCGTGGACGGGCAGATCATCGAGGTCAACCAGGCCTTCGCGGACATGCTCGGCTACACCGTCGCGGAGATGCGGCGGATGAACGTGTCCGCGCTCGCCTACGCCGACGACGCGGCCGGCATGTGGGAGCTCTACCAGGAGCTGATCGAGGGCAAGCGGGACAGCGCCCGGGTGGAGAAGCGCTACTACCGCAAGGACGGCAGCGTGGTCTGGACCGACCTGGCCGTCTCGCTGATCCGGTACGACGACGGCCGCCCCCGGTTCACCGTCGCCATGATCGAGGACATCACCGAGCGGTACGAGCTCCAGCAGCGGCTGCGTTTCCAGGCGCTGCACGACCCGCTCACCGGCCTGCCCAACCGGACGCTGTTCTTCGAGAAGCTCGGCGACGTCTTCGACGCGGCCGGGCCGGAACAGCGCGTCGGGCTCTGCTTCATCGACCTGGACGGGTTCAAGGCGGTCAACGACAGCCTCGGCCACGACCTGGGCGACCGGCTGCTCCAGGTGGTCGCCCGGCGGTTGCGGGACTGCGTGTCCGGGCGCGGTCACCTGGTCGCCCGGATGGGCGGCGACGAGTTCGTCATCCTCGTCGACTCCGGCGGCGGCCTCGACGACGCGGTGGAGGTGGCCGAGCTGGCTTTGGCCGCGGTCTCCGCCCCGGTGCAGGTCGCCGACCAGCAGCTCGCCGTCTCGGCAAGCATCGGCATCGTGGACTGCCCGGCGGCGGAGACCAACGCCGGCGAGCTGATGAAGGCCGCCGACACCACCCTCTACTGGGCCAAGGCGGAGGGCCGGGGCCGGTGGGCGGTGTACGACCCGGAGCGTAGCGCCGCCGACATCGCCCGGTCCGCGTTGGCCGCCAACCTGCCGGCCGCCCTGGACCGGGGCGAGTTCGTGCTGCACTACCAGCCGATCGTGTCGTTGCTCGACGGCACCATGGTGGCGGTGGAGGCGTTGGTCCGCTGGCAGCACCCGGAGCTGGGGCTGCTCGGGCCGGACCGGTTCATCGGGCTGGCCGAGGAGACCGGCCTGATCGTCCGGCTGGGCGCCTGGGTGCTGCGCCAGGCGTGCCGGGACACCGAGTCGTGGCGGCGGTCCTATCCGGACACCACACCCGTGGTGAGCGTCAACCTGGCCGCCCGACAGGCCGACGACCCGGCCATCGTGGAGACGGTGGCCGAGGCGTTGCAGCACACCGGGCTCCCGGCCGAGCTGCTCCAGTTGGAGTTGACCGAGAGCGCGGTGATGGGCAGCGCGGGCGAGCCGCTGCGCGCCCTGCACCAACTCGCCGACCTCGGGCTGCGGCTGGCCATCGACGACTTCGGCACCGGCTACTCGAACCTGGCGTACCTGCGCCGACTGCCGATCCACTGTGTGAAGCTGGCCGGCCCGTTCGTCGAGGGGATTCGGGACGACGGCGCGGACGCGGTCGCCGACCACCGCGACGAGCGGATCGTCGACGCGCTGGTCCGGTTGGCGCACGCGCTGGAGTTGTCGGTGACGGCCGAGGCGGTGGAGACCGAGGCGCAGGCGGAGCGGCTGCGGGCGTTGCGCTGCGACACCGGCCAGGGCCTCCTGTTCGGCGCCCCGATGCTCGCCGACGACATCCGCACCCGCCTTGCGGGTTAAGGAGGGGCCCCCGCTTAACGCCTCCGGTATAGGAGGGGCCCCCGCTTAACACCTCGGTTGCGCAGCACCCCCCAGGGGAAAGAGAGAACACGTGAGTTTGAGCGATTCGCAGGCGGTGGTGTCACTGGTCGCCGCGCTGGCGATCCTGGCCGGGCTGGCCGGAGTGGTGGTGCCCGGCCTGCCCGCGCTGCCGCTGTGCTGGGGCGGGGTACTGGTCTGGGCGTTGTTCGGCGACGCCGGTCCGGGCCGCTGGGCGGTGCTCGCCGCCGCCACCGTGGTCGCCGCCGGTGGCACCGTGGTCAAGTACCTCTGGCCGGGCCGAAACCTCAAACGGACCGGCGTGCCCACCCGGTCGCTGCTGGCCGGCGCGCTGCTCGGCGTGATCGGCTTCTTCGTCATCCCGGTGATCGGGCTGCCGATCGGCTTCGTCGCCGGGATCTGGGGCGCGGAGCTGCTGCGACTGGGCAGCAACCGGCTGGCCTGGCCGGCGACCGTGCAGGCGCTCAAGGCGGCCGGGCTGTCCATGCTCGTCGAGTTCATGGCCGGCGTGGTCGTCGCCGCGCTCTGGGTGGCGGGGCTGCTGTTCGCCTGAGGCACCCCGCGCGCCCGGCTCCCCCCGGTGGGGAGGCCACAGACCGGCCGGCGCTCGCGCTCGGCACGGCTGCGGTGCCGGCGCTCGGGTGGGTGCCGGCGGGCCGGCCCGGCCTGAGGGTGCGGCGACGCGGGCGTCCGGGGGTACGGCGGAACGCCGTACATCAGTGAGAGAGAGGTGGACGCCGCGCGTCGCCGCGGACCGGGCGTTGCCGAGCGCCCGGTGCCGGCCCGTCGGGTCGGGCCTGGTCACGCCTCCAAGGATGCCCCCGACCGCCCGGCCCGACAACGCATTTAACCCGGGCGGTATTGACCGTCTTGATCGGCTGGGCGCAAACTGCGAGCACTCGTACGGGGACCCACCCTCGAGGAGGTGTGCAGTGGCCACGACGCCCGCGCCGACCGCCGAACAGCCGATGGACGACGACGCCCGACGACTCGCCGAACTCGGCTACCGGCAGGAGCTGCGCCGCAAGTGGAGCGGCTTCTCCAACTTCGCCATCTCGTTCTCCATCATCTCGATCCTGGCCGGCTGCTTCACCACGTTCGGCCAGGCGTGGAACAACGGCGGCCCGGTCGCCGTGTCCTGGGGCTGGCCGCTGATCTCGATGTTCATCCTGATCATCGGGTTCTGCCTGGCCGAGTTGGTGTCCGCCTACCCGACCGCCGGCGGGATCTACTGGTGGGCGGCGACGATGGGGCGGCCGGTGCACGGCTGGTTCACCGGGTGGCTCAACCTGATCGGGTTGGTCGCGGTGACCGCGTCGGTCGACTACGGCTGCGCCACGTTCCTCAACCTGACGTTGTCGGCGCTCTTCGACGGCTGGGCCGGCACCGGGCACCAGACGTTCGGGCTGTTCGTGGTGATCCTCGCCCTGCACGGCCTGATCAACATCTACGGGCACCACGTCATCGACGTACTCCAGAACGTCTCGGTCTGGTGGCACGTGGCCGGCGCGGCCGTGGTGGTGCTGATCCTGGTCCTGGTCCCGGACGACCACCAGAGTTTCCGTTTCGTGTTCACCGAGCGGTTCAACAACTCCGGCTTCGGCGACGGTGACACCGGCGGGCTGACGTTCTGGTTCTACGTGCTGCCGCTGGGCTTCCTGCTGACGCAGTACACGATCACCGGCTTCGACGCCTGCGCGCACGTCTCCGAGGAGACCCGGGGCGCGTCCAAGGCCGCCGCGCAGGGGCTGTGGCGGTCGATCTTCTATTCCGCCGTGGGCGGCTGGATCCTGCTGCTCGCGTTCCTCTTCGCCGCCACCGACGTGGACGCGATCAACGAGGCCGGCGGCTTCTCCGGGGCGATCTTCTCCACGGCGCTGACCCCGTTCTTCTTCAAGACGGTCATCATCATCTCCACCATCGGGCAGTTCTTCTGCGGGATGAGCTGCGTGACCTCGATGTCGCGGATGGCGTACGCGTTCAGTCGGGACCGGGCGGTGCCCGGCTGGCGACTCTGGTCCAAGGTCAACCGCAACGGTACGCCGGTCAACGCCATCATCGGCGCCACGCTGGCCGGGCTGCTGCTCACGCTGCCCGCGCTCTACCAGCGCGGTGGCATCCCGGTCGCGTTCTACGCGGTGGTGTCGGTGGCGGTGATCGGGCTCTACCTGTCCTTCATCATCCCGATCTTCCTGCGGCTGCGGATGGGCGACCGGTTCGTCCCGGGCCCGTGGACGCTCGGCCGCCGCTACCGGCTGCTCGGCTGGATCGCGGTGGTGGAGATCGCGATCATCGCGGTCTACTTCGTGCTGCCGATCGTCCCGGCCGGCGTGCCCGGCAACGCCGACTTCAGTTGGACGGCGGTCAACTATGCGCCGCTGGCGATCGGCGGCGTGCTGCTCGGCGTGGCGATCTGGTGGTACGCCTCGGCCCGCAAGTGGTTCACCGGCCCCCGCCGCACGGTCGAGGAGCAGACCCCCACCCCACCCTCCTGACCGGTCCTCCGCGTTAGGTCCTCCGCGTTAGGTCCTCCGCGCTAGGTCCTCCGCGTCGATCATGAAGTTGACGGCGGTTGTGGATCGGCAGTTTCTAAGCTTCAGTGCAACTGATCTTGGTTGGGCTGGAGGTGCTGGTGGCGAGGCCGGGTGTGTTGACGTTCGGGCATCGGCAGGTGTTGGAGCATCTGTGGGGTTCGGGGAGGACGATCTCGCAGATCGCGGGGCTGCTCGGGGTGCCGGTGTGCACGGTGTCGCGGGAGGTGGCGCGTCACCACAGTGCGCGGCACGGGACGAAGAATCCGCTCGGGCGGTCGTTGCCGCCTGGGCGGGCTCGTCGCCCGTATCGGTGGGGGTATCAGGCGCAGTGGGCGCAGCGGCGGGCTGACGCGGCCAGGCGTCGGCCGCAGCAGGGCAAGCTTGCGGTGGGTACGCGGCTGCGGCGGGTGGTGGCGGGGAAACTGGCCCGGAGGTGGTCTCCGAAACAGATCGCCGCGTGGTTGCGGGCCACGTTCGCCGACCGGCCGGAGTTGCAGGTGTCCCACGAGACGATCTACCAGGCGATCTACGTGCAGTCGCGGGGCGGCCTGCGAGCCGAGTTGACCCGGCAGGTGGCGCTACGGTCGGGACGCACCCAGCGGCGCCGGCAGTCGCGTGCCGCGGGCGCCGCCCGCAGCCGGCGGCCCTGGATCGGGGACCTGCACATCAGCAACCGGCCGGCCGAGGCCACCGACCGGGCAGTGCCCGGGCACTGGGAAGGTGACCTGGTCATCGGCAAGGCCGGCGCCTCAGCGATCGTGACCCTGGTGGAACGAGCCACCCGCTACGTGATGCTCGGCGCCCTGCCCCAGGGCCGCGACAGCGAAGCCGTCATCGGCGTCCTCACCGACCTGGCCACCCGCATGCCCGCGCACCTACGCCGCTCCCTGACCTGGGACCAGGGCACCGAAATGGCCACCCACCCGCACTTCACCATCGCCACCGGCTGCCCGGTCTACTTCTGCGACCCCCACAGCCCCTGGCAACGCGGCACCAACGAGAACACCAACGGCCTCCTCCGCCAGTACTTCCCCAAAAGCAGCTACGACTTCCGCACCATCGACCAGAACGGGCTCGACGACATCGCCCACGAACTCAACACCCGACCCCGCGAAACCCTGAACTGGAACACACCAGCCCAACGCCTCGCACAACTCATCGCACCCTAACGATTGCACTCACCCCTTGACCCCGCCATCTTCAAAGGGACGCTAACTTCATGATCACGCCCCAGCCCGGCCCTTGGGCGGTCCTCGGGGGTGCCCTCCCGGGCGTGATCAAGGAGTTTGCGTCGACATTCGAATTCCGCGATGACGCAAACTCCTTGATCACACGCCCGATCCGCCGGAGCGGTGGTAGGTCATGGTGGCGGAGCGGGGTTGAGACACTTTGGCGTTCCAGTCGGTGGGCTGCGCGGCGGTGGGTGGAACGTTATGGGTGTGAAACGGGCCTGAGACACCCGTGGTGTTCCACCCGTGTGGCGGCGGACGCCACTTCGGCGAAATGGTGTGGATCAGTGGGCCAGTGGGCCAGTGGGCCAGTGGGCCGGCGACCAGCGGGTCAGTGGGTCAGGTGGCGGGGCCCAGGTGCCCGGCCACGCCGACGAACGCGCGCCACGAGGCTGGGGAGACGTGGAGGGTGCCGGCCTCGCGATCCTTGGAGTCACGCACCAGCACCACGCCCGGCAGATTGTCGGCGACCTCCACGCAGTCGGTGTTGCCGCTGCGGGTCGCCTTACGCCAGGTCGCGTCGCTCAGGTCCATGACGTGACTACCTCTTTCAGGAGTTCGAGCGACTGCCGGCGGGACAACGCTTCGCTCCGGATCATCTCCCACCTCGACAGAAGAGTAGCCACCTCTGCATCGCCGTCGATCACGCTCGTGGTGAGCTGACACTCCATGCTGGCGACCCAGCCGCCCTCCCCGCCTCGGGCCAGGGTGAACGGACCGGACAACCCGATGTGCAGACCGACGTGCAGTGGGAGCACGTGGATGCTGACGTGGGGCCGCTCCGCGCACGCCACCAGGTGCTCGATCTGCTGCGTCAGCAGGCCCCGGAAGCTCGGTGCAGCACTCCTTCGTCGAACACGACCACGAGTTGGGGCGGATTCTCCTGCCGCAGGACGTCCTGTCGATCCATCCGGGCCGTCACTCGGCGCTCCACCTCGGCTTCGCTCAGCAGATCGTCGCAACGGATCACCGCTCGGGCGTAGTTCTCCGTTTGCAACAGCGCCGGGATGAGCGTCGGATGGAAGCACCGCAACTGTCGCGCGTTGCGCTCGGCTTCCAGCCACGGCCTGAGCCATGACGGCAGACCGTCCCGTTCGGCCATCTTGAGCAGGGCCACCAGGAGTCCACCGGAGTTCAGTACCTCGTCGCTGTGGCGGTGCCGCAACTGCGCCGCGGAGTGGCCCTGCCAGCCGGCGCGGCTGGCGCTGCTCGTCGAGTACCGGGACGACCGCACGGCGCTGCTGCTCCACCTGGGCACCCTGATGGCCGAGGCGGCGGAACACCTCGCCCGGCTGAATCCGGGCCACGTGCCGGATCTGCACCACCGCTTCCTGGCCTGGGCGCGGGCGCGTGGCTGACGCCGGCCGGCGTCGTTCCGCGTACCCCAGGGGTCAGGGTGGGGGCTGGCGGTGGGTGAGCGGGAAGCGGAGGATGCGGTCGTCGTCGGCCGCCGGCGGGACGCCGCGCGGCTCGCGGTTGCTCGTGGTCACCCAGAGCGCGCCGTCCGGGGCGACCTCGACGGTACGCAGGCGGCCGTACGTCCCGACCAGCTCCGCCACCGGTACGCCGACCGCGCCGGTGGCGTCCACCGGCACCGTCCAGAGCCGGGTGCCGCGCAGCGCGGCCACGTAGAGCGTGCCCCGGGCGAACGCGGCGCCGCTCGGTGACGCCTGCGCGGGCGTCCACACGACGACCGGGTCGCGGAAGCGTGGGTCGCCGGCGACGCCCTCGACGATCGGCCAGCCGTAGTTGCCGCCGGGCACGATCCGGTTCACCTCGTCCCAGGTGTTCTGCCCGAACTCGGTGGCGAACAGCCGGCCGTGCCGGTCCCAGGCGAGGCCCTGCACGTTGCGGTGGCCGTAGCTGTAGACCGGGGAGCCGGGGAACGGGTTGTCGGCGGGCGTCCCGCCGTCCGGCCGGATCCGCAGGATCTTGCCGTTGCGGCTGGTCAGGTCCTGCGCGCGGGCGCTCACCCCGGCGTCGCCGACGCCGACGTAGAGCAGCCCGTCGGGGCCGAACGCGATCCGCCCGCCGTCGTGGAAGGTGGCCCGGGGGATGCCGCTGAGCAGCACCTGCGGGACGGGCGTCGCGGCCAGCCGGAACCGGACGACACGGATGTCGGTGGCGGTCGTGTAGGCGGCGTACACCAGCGCGTCGCGGCGGTAGGTGGGGGAGACCGCGAGCCCGAGCAGGCCCGCCTCGCCGCCGGCGACCACGTCGGCGAGGCGGGCCACCTGCCGGGCCGGGCGCCCGGGGCGTACCCGCAGGATGGTGCCCCGGTCCCGCTGGGCGACCAGGGCGCTGCCGTCGGGCAGGAAGTCCAGCCCCCACGGCACCTCCAGCCCGGTGGCGACCACCTGCGGGTCGGTCAGGTCGTAGCCGACCGTCGGCGGTCGGGCGGTGTGCCGGGCGAAGCCGGCCGGGCGCAGGTCGACCAGGTCCGGCTGCGGTTGCGGCGCGGCGGCCGGGTGGTCCGGGGCGGCGGTGGGCTGCCGGTCGGCGCGGGCGTCGGTGGCGCCCAGCCCGAGCGCGAGGACGGCGACGACGGCCGCGACGATCCGACCACGCATGTGTCCTCCTGGAGTTTCACCCCCGGTCCCACCGGGGCATTGACGGTGATCCGGTTTGCCAGTAGACCTTGGTCATGGAGGCCCCTGATGAGTAGAACGCCGTTCTCGCTGGAGCAGTTGCGGGTCGCCGTCGCCGAGGGCGAGATCGACACGGTGGTGCTCGCCCTCACCGACATGCAGGGCCGCCTCCAGGGCAAACGGATCCACGCGCCGTTCTTCCTCGACCAGGTGGTGGCCAACGGCAGCGAGGGCTGCAACTACCTGCTCGCCGTGGACGTGGACATGAACACCGTGGACGGGTACGCGATGTCGAGCTGGGAACGCGGCTACGGTGACTTCGCCATGCGCCCCGACCTGGACACGCTGCGCCGGACGCCGTGGCAGCCGGGCTCCGCGATGGTGCTGGCCGACCTGGAGTGGCTGGACGGCTCCAGCCCGGTGGTCGCCTCGCCCCGGCAGATCCTGCGCCGGCAGCTCGACCGGCTGGCCGCGCACGGGCTGACCGCGTACGCCGGCACCGAGCTGGAGTTCGTGCTCTACCGCGACTCGTACGAGGAGGCGTGGCGGCGCGGCTACCGCGACCTGACGCCGGCCAACCAGTACAACGTCGACTACTCGCTGCTCGGCACCGCCCGGGTGGAGCCGCTGCTGCGCCGCATCCGCACCGAGATGGCCGGCGCCGGGTTGACGCCGGAGAGCGCGAAGGGCGAGTGCAACCTCGGCCAGCACGAGATCGCCTTCCGCTACGACGAGGCGGTGGCCTGCGCCGACCACCACGTGATCTACAAGAACGGGGCGAAGGAGATCGCCGCCCAGGAGGGCATGGCGATCACGTTCATGGCGAAGCCGAACGCGCGGGAGGGCAACTCCTGCCACATCCACTTCTCGCTGCGGGACGCCGCGGGGGAGTCGGCGATGCTCGGCGACGGGCCGGCGCACCTGAGCGTGACCGGGCAGCGGGTGCTGGCCGGGTTGCTCGCCACGATGCGCGAGTTCAGCCTGATGTTCGCGCCGAACATCAACTCCTACAAGCGCTACCAGCCGGGCTCGTTCGCGCCGACCGCGCTGCGCTGGGGCACCGACAACCGCACCTGCGCGCTGCGGCTGGTCGGGCACGGGCAGGGGATGCGGGTGGAGAACCGGGTGCCCGGCGCGGACGTCAACCCGTACCTGGCCATCGCCGCGCTGGTGGCCGGCGCGGTGCACGGCATCGAACACGAGTTGGAGCTGCCGGACGAGTGCACCGGCAACGCGTACGACGACCCGGCCGCCGAGCGCGTTCCGGCGACCCTGCGCGACGCGCTCGACCTGTGGCAGGGCTCGACGGTCGCCCCGGAGGCGTTCGGGGACGAGGTGGTGGCGCACTACGCCAACAACGCGAAGGTCGAGCTGTCCGCCTTCGACGCCGCGGTCACCGACTGGGAGTTGGTCCGGGGCTTCGAGCGGCTCTGAGCTGTCCAACCGGCGGTGGGAGGGGAAGCGCGTGGGTGAGGTGATCTCGCCGGTCAGCGGGGAGTCGCTGGGGGAGGTGCCGTCCGCGTCGGTGGCGGACGTGGACGCGGCGATCGGGCGGGCCGCAGCCGCGTTCGAGCGGTGGCGGGCGGTGGCGCCGGGCGACCGGGCCCGCCTGCTGCGGCGGTTCGCGGCCGAGGTGGACGCGCACCGGGAGGAGCTGGCGCTGCTTGAGGTGCGCAACGCCGGCCACACCATCGGCAACGCGCGCTGGGAGGCCGGCAACGTCCGGGACGTGCTCGACTACTACGCGGGCGCGCCGGAGCGGCTGACCGGGCACCAGATCCCGGTGCCCGGCGGGCTCGACGTCACGTTCCACGAGCCGCTTGGCGTGGTCGGCGTGATCGTGCCGTGGAACTTCCCGATGCCGATCGCCGGCTGGGGTCTCGCCCCGGCGCTCGCCGCCGGCAACACGGTGGTGCTCAAACCGGCCGAGCTGACCCCGCTCACCGCGCTGCGCCTGGCCGAGCTGGCCCGGGACGCCGGGCTGCCGGAGGGCGTGTTCACCGTGCTGCCCGGGCCGGGCAGCGTGGTCGGCGAGCGGTTCGTCACCCACCCGGCGGTCCGCAAGATCTGCTTCACCGGCTCCACCGAGGTCGGCACCCGGATCATGGCCGGCGCCGCCGGGCAGGTGAAACGGGTGACGCTGGAGTTGGGCGGCAAGTCGGCGAACGTCGTCTTCGCCGACGCCGACCTGGAAAAGGCGGCGGCCAGCGCGCCGTCCGCGGTCTTCGACAACGCCGGCCAGGACTGCTGCGCCCGCTCCCGGATCCTGGTCCAGCGCCAGGTGTACGACCGCTTCCTGGAACTGCTCGAACCGGCGGTGCGGGCGTTCCGGGTGGAGGACCCGGCCCGGGAGACCGCCGAGATGGGCCCGCTGATCTCCGCAGCGCACCGGGACCGGGTCGCCGGGTACGTCGACGGCGCGCCCGTCGCGTACACCGGCTCCCGGCCCGACGGCCCCGGCTTCTGGTACGCCCCGACGGTGCTGCTCGCCGAATCGCCGGCGGACCGGCACTGGCGGGAGGAGATCTTCGGCCCGGTCGTCTCGGTGCTCCCGTTCGACGACGAGGCGGACGCGATCCGGCTGGCGAACGACACCGAGTACGGGCTCTCCGGCTCGATCTGGACCCGGGACGTGGGCCGGGCGGTCCGGGTGGCACGGGCGGTCGAGGCGGGCAACCTCAGCGTCAACTCGCACTCCTCGGTGCGCTACTGGACCCCGTTCGGCGGGATGAAACGCTCCGGCCTCGGCCGGGAGTTGGGTCCGGACGCGCTGCACGCCTTCACCGACGTCAAGAACGTGTTCATCGGCACCGAGGAGTGATCACAGTGCAGGGACGGCTTCAGGACCGGGTGGCCGTGGTGACCGGCGCGGGCAGCGGCATCGGGCTGGCCACCGTGCGGCGCTTCGCCGCCGAGGGGGCGCGGGTGGTCTGCGTGGACATCGACGCCGACGCCGGCACCCGGGCGGCGCAGGAGGTGGGCGGGGAGTTCGTCGCCGCCGACGTGGCCGACGAGACGGCGGTCCGTGACCTCTTCGACGGCGTGGTGGACCGGCACGGCCGGGTGGACGTGTCGTTCCACAACGCCGGCATCTCCCCGCCGGACGACGACTCGATCCTGGAGACCGGGCTGGACGCCTGGGAGCGGGTGCTGCGGGTCAACACCACGAGCGTCTACCTGTGCTGCAAGCACGTCATCCCGCACATGCGGCGGCAGGGCAAGGGCTCGATCATCAACACCGCGTCGTTCGTGGCGCTGATGGGCGCGGCCACGTCGCAGATCGCGTACACGGCGAGCAAGGGCGGGGTGCTGGCGATGACCCGGGAGCTGGGCGTGCAGTTCGCCCGCGAAGGCATCCGGGTCAACGCGCTCTGCCCCGGCCCGGTCGCCACCCCGCTGCTGCTGGAGCTGTTCGCCGAGGACCCGGAGCGGGCCGCCCGCCGGCTGGTGCACGTGCCGATGGGCCGGTTCGGCGACCCGACCGAGATCGCCGCCGCGGTGGCGTTCCTCGCGAGCGACGACGCCTCGTTCATGACCGCCGCGCAGTTCGTCGTCGACGGCGGCATCACCGGCGCGTACGTGACGCCGCTGTGAGCCGGCGGCCGGGCCGTGATGTCGGCCATGTCACAGTCGGCCGACCTGCGGCCCGGCCCGGCTCGCCCCTGCCCGCCGGTTACGACAGGATGAGCCGGAGGTAACCAGCGCCCGTCGGCTCGTGTGCGTTACGTTGCTCCTCCGTCGGGGTAGTAGGCGGGGACGGTCGGCGTGGACGCGCCGGCCGTCGTGAACTTGGCCGGAGCGGGAGGCTGCATGGGCTCGGCCCAGGGGGGCGGGGATTTCGGTTCATCCCCGGTGGCCGGCGAGGCACTCCCACCGTTGCTGACCGCCGCGTTCGCCGCCGGCGGCGAGATGGGCGGGCTGCTGCGCGGTTTCGACTGGTCCGCCACCCGCCTCGGCACTCCTGACAACTGGCCCGCCGCGCTCTGCCACGCGTTGAGCACCATGCTGGCGTCCCGCGCCCAGATGGTGGTGTTCTGGGGCGAGGAGCACCTGGCCTTCTACAACGACGCCTACCGGCCCACCATCGGTGCGAAGCACCCGGCCGTCATCGGGCAGTCCGCCCGGCTGCACTGGCCGGAGACCTGGGACGTCCTCGGCCCGCTGCTGGACGGCGTACGCGGCTCCGGCGTGCCCTACCGCGGCGAGAACCACCCGTTCGTGCTCAACCGCCACGGCTTCCTGGAGGACGTCTACTTCGACGTCTCGTACGACCCGATCCGCGAGGCCGACGGCACCGTCAACGGGATCTTCTGCTTCGTCAACGAGACCACCGGCCGGGTGCTCGGCGAGCGCCGGCTGCGGACCCTGGCCGAGCTGGGCAACGAGCTGGGCGACGTGCCGAGCACGCTCGAACTGGGCCGGGCGGTGGCCCGGGTGCTCGACGCGCACCGCGCCGACGTGCCGTTCAGCGCGATGTGGCTCGTCGACGCCGACGGCGCCCCGGCGCTGGCCGGCTGCTCCGGCGTCGACCCGGCCGTGGTCGCCGGCTGGCCCGGCCCGCCCGCCGGCGAGCCGCTGACCGCGCCGCGCTGGATCGCCACCGCCGACCTGCCCGGCGCGGTGCCGCCGGACGCCGCCGACCAGGCGCTGCTGCTGCCGCTGACCGCCACCCACGAGCCGGCCGGCGCGCTCCTGCTCGGGGTGTCCCGCCGGTTGCCGTTCGGCGACGACTACCGGGACTTCGTCGACCTGGTCGCCGCGCAGGTCTCCCGCGCCGTGGGCAAGCAGCGGGCGTACGACCAGGAACGCGCCCGCGCCGCCGAGCTGGCCGCGCTGGACCGCGCCAAGACCAACTTCTTCGCCAACGTCAGCCACGAGTTCCGCACCCCGCTCACGCTTGTCCTCGGGCCGATCGAGGACATTCTCGCCGACCGCGAGCTGCCCGACCGCTACATCGAGCGGCTGACCGTCATGCACCGTAACGGGCTGCGCCTGCTCAAGCTGGTCAACACCGTGCTCGACTTCTCCCGGCTGGAGTCCGGCCGGCTGGCCGCCCGCTACCAGCCCACCGACCTGGCCGACTACACCGCGCGGCTGGCGAGCACGTTCCGTTCGGCCACCGACCGGGCCGGGCTGCGCCTGGTGGTCGACTGCCCGCCGCTGCCCGCGCCGGTCTACGTCGACCGGGACATGTGGGAGAAGATCGTCCTCAACCTGGTGTCGAACGCGGTGAAGTTCACCTTCGACGGCGAGATCCGGGTCCGGGTACGCGCCGCCGACGGGGCCGCCGTGCTGGAGGTGACCGACACCGGGGTCGGCATCGCGCCGGAGGAACTGCCGCAGGTCTTCGAACGGTTCCACCGGGTCGCAGGCGCCCGTTCCCGCACCTACGAGGGCACCGGGATCGGGCTCGCGCTGGTGCGGGAGCTGGTCGAGATGCACGGCGGCACGGTGACCGCGCGCAGCGTCGTCGAGGGCGGCACCACGTTCACCGTGACGGTGCCGTTCGGCTACGCGCACCTGCCCGCCGAACGGGTGTCCGCGCTCGCCACGGCGCCGCTGGGCGAGCCGGAGCAGGCCCGGCTCCACGTCGCCGAGACGGCGCTCTGGACCGACGAGGTGGCCCGGCCCACCGGGCTGCCCGCGCCGTCCGGCACGTCCGGGGGCGCCGGCCGGATCCTGGTCGCCGACGACAACCCCGACCTGCGCGAGCACGTCAGCCGGCTGCTCTCCCCGGCGTACCAGGTGGTGGCCGTGCCGGACGGCGTGGAGGCGCTGCGGCTGGCCGTGGACACCTCGTTCGACCTGGTGCTGACCGACGTGATGATGCCCCGGATGGACGGCTTCGGGCTGGTCGCCGCGCTGCGCGCCAACCCGCTCACCCGGGGCGTGCCGATCGTGCTGCTCTCCGCCCGGGCCGGCGCCGCGGAGGAGGTCGCCGGTCTCTCGGCCGGCGCGGACGACTACCTCACCAAGCCGTTCTCCAGCCAGGAACTGATCGCCCGGGTCCGGGCCAACGTGGAACTGGGCCAGCTCCGCGGGCAGATCGTCCGCCGGCTGCGGTCACTCGCCGACGCCGCGGTGGCGGTCAACACCGCCCGGTCCACCGCCGAGGTGGTGCGGGTGGCCGCGCGGCACGCGCTCGGCCTGGCCGAGGCGGGCCGGGTGCTCGTCGTCGCCACCGGCGCCCGGCACGAGGAGGACACCGGCGAGGACCTGCCCGCCGAGCCGTCCGTGGTGCTGCCGCTCACCGGCACCACCGGTGAGCGGCTCGGCGAGTTGCGGGTGTGGCGTCGCGAGGGCGGCGGCGCCGAGGGCACGGCGCTCACCGAGCTGGCCCGGCTGGTCGGGGTACGGCTGGAGAACGCCCAGCTCTACGAGGCCGAGCACCGGATCGCCACCACGCTCCAGCACAGCCTGCTGCCGCGTACCCTGCCGCAGTTGCCCGGCGCGGTGGTGGCCAGCCGCTACCTGCCCGGCAGCGCCGAGGTCGAGGTCGGCGGCGACTGGTACGACGTGATGGGCACCCCCGAGGACGACCTGGTGCTTGTCATCGGCGACGTGGTCGGCAAGGGCGTGCGGGCCGCCGCCGCGATGGGGCAGCTCCGCAACGCGCTGCGGGCGTACGTCCTGGAGGGCTACGACCCGGGGGAGGCGCTGACCCGGCTCAACCGGCTGGTCCACTCCACCGGCGGCGGCTCCTTCGCCACCGTGGTCTGCCTCCGTTTCTGCCCACGCACCGGCGAGCTCCGGTACGCCAGCGCGGGTCATCCGTCGCCCCTGCTGATCCGAGGAGAGGACGTGGCCTTCCTGCACGATCGGGCCCTCGGGCCGCCGATCGGGGCGATCCCCGGCGTCACCTACCCGACCGTCGACGGTGAACTCGCCCCCGGCGGCCGGCTGCTGCTCTACACCGACGGCCTGATCGAGGACCGGGAGGGTGGCATCGACGTCGGGCTCGACCAGTTGCGGGTCGACGCGACCGCACGCGGCGCGCACGTCGCCGACCTGGTGGACGCGGTGGTGGAACGGGTCGCCGGGCGGCCCCGGCACGACGACGTGGCGGTGCTCGCGCTGGAGGCGGCCGAGCTGAACCGCTTCGCGTTGCGGCTGCCGGCCGACCCGACCCGGCTCAGCGTGCTGCGCAAGCGGTTGGAGGACTTCCTCGTCGCCCACGAGGTCGGCGAGACCGACCTGTTCGACCTCACGGTGGCGGTCTCCGAGGCCGCGGCGAACGCGATCGAGCATCCGGTCGACCCGGTCGATCCGGTCATCGACGTCGAGGTCACCATCGCCGACCGCGTGGTGACCGCCACGGTCCGGGACAGCGGCCGGTGGCGGGAGTCGAGCGGGTCGGCGTTCCGCGGCCGTGGGCTGGCGCTGATCCAGGCGCTCGGGGAGATGAGCGTGACCCGCACTTCCGACGGCACCGAGTTGACCCTGCGCCGCCGGTTGACGGACGGGTAGTCCACGACGTGTCCCCACGCGAACGGGAAGGATCAGGCGATCTGACGTAGATCGCTGCCGTAGTCAAAGATGATCCGCATGCGGGCGCCCAGCGCTCGCGCGTACCGGCCCAGGGTCGCAACCTCGTTGGCCTCCAAGTCGCCGTTCTCGATCTGGCTGACCCGGCCGGGCGTGACCCCCATCAATGCGGCAACCTCCCGCTGGGTGAGCCCGAGACGCTTACGCTCCTCGGCCAGGTGGAACGCGCTGACCCACGCCTCGGTGCGGGCGCGCTCCACATCGAGCGCGTCGTCGTCCCCGTCGTGCAACTCGGCACGGATGTCGTCCCAATCATGGAAGTCGCTCATCAGCCCTCCCTCCGCTTCCTCTCAAAGGCGAGCCAGCCCTCGTACGCGACCTCGGCGACCGGGATCGCTTCCTCGTACCATCGAGACCAGTCGCCAGCCTTGTTGCCAGCCACCAACAGCACCGCCTGCGACCAGGGATCAAAGACGAACAGAACCCGAATGGCGACGTCCCGCCCAGATCTCGGTCGCAGCTCCTTGAGATTTCCGATGCTCGACCCCCTGAGCGTGTCCACCAACGGACGCCCCAGGCCCGGACCGGTCTCCGCGAGCATGTCGATCGCTACGTTGACCGACCGGTAGGTCGCCGGATCGGTCTGACGAAGCGAACGCAACCAGTCGCGCACGTCGCCTGTGGTTCTGATCGCCCAACGACGGGCGGGGCCGTGAGGCATAGGCCAACTATAGCTCGGCCTATACCTTTGGGTGGCATGCGAACCGCAGCCGGCCTCGGCGTCTGAGCCCGATTCCTACCGGCTAGCTGTCGGCGAGCCAGCCCTGCTCGCCCAGGCCGGAGATCTCCAGCACCCGTCGGACCTGCCGGGACGGCAGCACGGTGAGCGCGGCCGGGAACCGCTGGGAGAGCCGGACCACCGCGTGGATGGCGGCCGAGTCGAAGAACGTGACTGCCCGCAGGTCGAGCGTGAGCTGGTTGGCGGGCTCGCGCAGCGCGGTCTGGAACATGGTGTCGGCGGTCGCCATGTCGACCTCGCCGGTCACCAGGACGCGAAGCCGGTCCCCGTCGCCCTCCGCCGTCACCGAGAAGACGGGCGGTGCGCCCCCTTGATCCACGCAGCAACAATGGCACAGTGCTTGCGCCCCGGCAACAACCTGCCCGGGAGGGCCGTGGCGGGGGTCACCGCGGGGTCCGGCGATAGGCTTGCGGCATGACCGTCCGTGCGCCGCTGACCCCAGGCACGCTCTCCCCGTGGCGGGCGGTCCCCGCCCACATTCCGCGCCCGGAGTACGTGGGCAAGAAGCGCCCGCAGGAGTGGCGTGGCTCGCACGTGCAGACCCCGGAGACGATCGAGAAGATGCGGGTGGCCGGCCGGCTCGCGGCCCGGGCCACCCAGCTCGCCGGCGAGCACTGCAAACCGGGGGTGACCACCGACGAGATCGACCGGGTGGTGCACGAGTTCCTCTGCGACCACGGCGCCTACCCGTCGACGCTCGGCTACCGGGGCTTCCCCAAGTCCTGCTGCACCAGCGTCAACGAGGTGATCTGCCACGGCATCCCGGACTCGACCGAGCTGCGCGACGGCGACATCATCAACGTCGATGTCACCGCGTACCTCGACGGGGTGCACGGCGACACGGACGCCACCTTCTGCGTGGGCGAGGTGGGCGAGGAGGCGCGGTTGCTCGTCGAGCGGACCCACACGGCGATGATGCGCGGCATCAAGGCGGTCGCCCCCGGCCGGCAGATCAACGTCATCGGCCGGGTGATCGAGTCGTACGCCAAGCGGTTCGGCTACGGCGTGGTCCGCGACTTCACCGGCCACGGCATCGGGGAGGCGTTCCACAGCGGCCTCTACGTGCCGCACTACGACAGCCCGCGCCCCACCGACGTGATGGAACCCGGCATGACGTTCACCATCGAGCCGATGATCACCATCGGCACCCACCAGTACGACATGTGGGACGACGGCTGGACCGTGGTCACCAAGGACCGGAAGTGGACGGCGCAGTTCGAGCACACCATCGTCGTGACCGACGGTGGCTACGAGATCCTGACCCTGCCGTGACCGAGACCCCGGCGGCGCTGCGCGAAGCGCACCACGCGGACGTGTCCGGCGGCTGGCTGCGGCCGGCGGTCTTCGGCGCGATGGACGGGCTGGTCACCAACATCGCCCTGATCGCCGGCGTCGGCGGCGGCGGGGTGTCCCCGCACAGCATCGTGCTGACCGGCACGGCCGGCCTGGTGGCCGGCGCCATCTCGATGGGCCTGGGCGAGTACACGAGCGTCCGCTCGGCAAACGAGCAGGTCGCCGCCGAGGTCGCCAAGGAGCGGCGCGAGCTGGAACGGCACCCGGAGGCGGAGGCCCGCGAGCTGGCCGACGCCTGGGTCGCCCGCGGCCTGCCCCGCGACCTGGCCACCCAGGTCGCCGAGGCGGTCCGGCGCAACCCGGAGGAGGCGCTGCGCGTCCACGTCCGGGAGGAGTTGGGCGTCGACCCGGACGACCAGCCCAGCCCCTGGGCGGCGGCGATCTCGTCGTTCGTCTGCTTCTCGATCGGCGCCCTGGTGCCACTGATGTCCTACCTGCTCGGCTTCACCAGCCTGTGGCTGGCGCTCGGCGTCGGCGGGGTGGGACTCTTCGTCGCCGGGGCGGTCGTGGCCCGCTTCACCTACCGGTCCTGGTTGACGAGCGGCCTGCGGCAGTTGCTGCTCGGCGCGCTGGCCGCCGGCGCGACATACCTGATCGGCGCCCTGATCGGCGTAGGCGGCACCCTGAGCTGACCGCCCCCACCCCCTCGCCCGCTGATTCACGGAAAGAGTGCGTACGGGACGCGGAATGACCACGCTTTCCGTGAATCTGCGCGGATCTTGGGCGGGATCAGGGGGTCGGGGTCAGGCGGAAGACCTTGATCTCACGGCCGGCGGCCCGTTGGACGTACGTGCGGTAGGCCGGCCACTCCTGCACCAGGCGGTCGAACAGGCGGTCGCGGTCCGCGCCGACGACCTGCTCGGCGCGCACCGGGATCCGGCGCCCCCTGACGTCCACCTCGGCGGCCGGCTGGGCCAGCAGGTTGAACGTCCACGACGGGTGGTGCCGCTGCCCCCAGTTCGAGCCGATCACCACGTAGGCGTCGCCGTCGGGGACGTAGAGCAGGGGATTGCTGCGGGGCTTGCCGGAGCGGCGGCCGGTGGAAGTGAGCACCAGCGTGGGCACCAGGCCGAACGCGACCACCCGACCCTTCGTCATCCGGCCGATCAGCCGGTCGGCGGGGACGAGCACGCGCATGGTGGTGGCGAACCACTGCTGGTGACCGAGGCGGCGGGTGAGGGATACCAGAGCGGACACCCGCCCAGTGTGCCGCTCCCGCCGGGCCCCGTCACCCCCGGAATCCGGTCGGCCTGTCAGTCGAGGCGGCGCTCGACGGGCAGGCGGGAGCGGGTGATCAGGGCCGCGCCGAGCATCGCCATCAGCGGCACCAGCACCAGCACGGCCATGGTGAGACCGGGCACCGTCACCGGGTACGGGGGCTGCACCGGCCAGGAGTCCGCGTACCGTCTGTTGATCGCGGCCAGGATCACGACTGCCGAGCCGAGCCCGGCCAGGATGCCGAGCGCCGAGCCGAGCACCGCGATCACGCCGGCCTGGCAGAGCGACAGCAACCGGCGTACCCGGGGATCGGCGCCGACCGCCGCGAGCGTGGACAGGTCCCGGCGGCCCTCGGCGGCGGCCAGGCCGGTGGCGACCGCGGCGGCCCCCAGCGTGATCACCCCGGAGGCGCCGGCCAGCAGGAGCAGCAGCGAACGCTTGTTGGACGGCGGGTCGGCGGTCGACACCTGCAGGAACATCGGCGCGAGGTCGGACAGCTCGTCGGTCAGGCGCTCGCGTTGCCCGTCGGTGGGTGGGCCGGTGGTGTCCACCAGATACCCGACCGGCACGGCGACCAGGCCGAGCGCCTCCGCGGCGGCGGGGGAGAGCACCAGCCGGTCCACCGGGAGGCCGCCGCGCAGCGCGTACCCGGGCAGCAGGCGGGCCGTCGTCGGGGTGCCGGCGTCGTGGTTCACCTCCACCCGGACCCGTCCGTTCTCCACCTGCCGCGGGTCGGTGACCACGACGCCGCCCGCGGCCAGCGTCCGGCGCGCCGCCGCCACCTCGTCGGCCGGGGCGTCGGTGAGCGCGGGCAGCGCGGCGCCGTCGTCCACCAGGACCGGCACGAAGACGTCGTTCGGCTCCCGGTCCGGTCGGACACAGCGTGGATCGTCGCGGGCCGAGGACGGCCCGGACTCGAACGGCCCGTACGGGCAGCGCTCCGCGGGCGGGCGAACCGCCAGCGCGACGCAGTAGTCGTCGACTCCCGCCGGCCGGGCGCACTCGGGTGTGGCGATGGCCGTCACGGTGGCGTCCGGCAGCACCGCACGGACCCGTTCGGTGACCGTGCCGGCCGCCGGTGGCGGCGGGCCGGCCTCGCGGTCGTTGAGCTGGAGCAGCACGTGTCCCGGCGGCAGGCCGGGTTGCCAGAGCGCCCGGTCCCGGGCGTCGTCGCTGGCCAGGTAGACGCCGAGCGCGACGCTGCCGGCGACCGCCGCCATCACGGCTGAGATGGCCGGCGCGGCCGACGACCGGTTGCGGCTGGCGTCGCGCAGCGCGAGCCGGGGCGTCAGCGGCAGCAGGCGGCCGGCCCGGGCGAGCATCCCGACAAGGGTCGGAGTGCAGAAGACCAGGCCCAACTCGCCGAGGACGACGCCGGCCAGCACCCCGGTCGGCGAGGACAGGGTGGCGGCGAACGCGGCCAGGGCGGTGCCGGCGACGGTGAGCAGCGCCCCGAGCAACAGCCAGCGGGGGCGCGGCGGGGTCGCCTCGCGCCGGCCGGCCAGGCCGGCCACCACGTCCTGCCGGGCCGCGGTCCAGGCCGGCGCGAGCGCGGCCAACACCCCCGCCAGCACCGCGACCGCGGCGATCGCGGCCAGCGCGGCGGGAAAGACGCGGTACGCGCCGAGGCGCTGGTGCAGCAGGTACTGCTCGACGAGCGGCCGGCCGGCGAACGCGGTCCCGACGCCGAGCAGCAGCCCGAGCACGGCCCCGCCCGCGCCGAGCACCACCCCGTCGGCGAGCACGATCCGGCGCAGGTGGGCGGCGTCCCCGCCGGCCACCGCGACGAGCGCGAGGTCCCGCCGCCGGCGGCGGACGCCGACCGCGAAGGCCGGGCCGACAAGCAGCACCACCTCCAGCAGGCCCAACCCGCCGACCAGCACCGAGACCCCGGTCTCCTCGACGCCCGGCATCGTCATGCCGTCGGCGACACCCTGCCGGCCGGGCAGCGGGTGCCGGGCGGACACCTGGATGCCCTGCGCGTTCAGGCGGTCGGCGAGCGCCGCATCCACCGTTCCCGGCACGTCCACAAGCCAACTGTCGTAGGTGGACGGACTGTCCGGCGCGACGCCGGCGAACGTCACCACCTCGCCCAGGTAGTCCGGAAATTCAAGCACCCCGACCACCCGGTACGGCGTGCCGTCGGTGGTGCGGACCGGCGCCCCGAGGCGGGTGTCCAGTCGACGTAGCGCGGCCGGACTGACCGCGATCTCGTCCGGGCGGACCGGCACCCGACCCTCGCGCACCGTGGCCAGCGGCCGGGCGAGCCGGTCGGTCAGGTCGAGGGCGCGCGCCTCCATCGACACCGTCCGGCGGCCGATCCGGGTCTCGAACGGCATCCACCACCGGATCCGGGTGACGTGACTGCCGGCGGGCAGAAGCGCCCGCAGTTCGTCGGCGGCGACCGGGCGGGTCCGGGGCGTCGGGTCGCCCTCGGTCGGCCAGGAGTTCTCGCCCCACGCGTCCTGCGTCACCGGGGTCAGGTTGGTCCATTGCAGCTCCGCGTCGGCCGCGCCGAGCCGGCGGTCGAGCCGCTCCGCCCGGGTCAGGTCGGCCATGTCGTAGCTCACGGCGGCGAAGCTGAGCCCGAGCACCGGCAGCGCGATCATCACCAGCACCAGCAGGGTGCGCCGCCGGGACCGGCGGGCCTCCCGGCGGGCGATCCGCAGCGCGGTACGCCACGACCCGCGGGCCTCGGCGAGCCGGCCCGAGATCACCGGTCGCTGCCGCTGAGCAGGTGCTCGATGCCGATCAGCGGGGCGGTCGAGTCGACAAGCACGCCGTCGCGCAGGAAGACCACCCGGTCCGCCCAGCCGGCGTGCCGGGCCTCGTGGGTGACAAGCACCCCGGCGGCCCCGTCGTCCACCCGGCGGCGCAGCAGGTGCAGCACCGCCTCGCCGGCCTGCGAGTCGAGCGCACCGGTCGGCTCGTCGGCGAGGACCAGCCGGCGCTCGCCGACCAGGGCCCGGGCGATCGCCACCCGCTGCTGCTGGCCGCCGGACATCTGGTCGGGGAAACGGTCGGCCTGGCCGGCGACGTCCACCTCACGCAACGCGGCGAGCGCAAGCCGGCGGGCCGCCCGCACCCCGGCGCCGTCCAACTCCAGGGGCAGCGCCACGTTCTCCACGGCGGTCAGGCTGCCGAGCAGGTTGAGGTCCTGGAAGACGTAGCCGATGCGGCGGCGGCGCAACCGGGCCAGCTCGCGGGCCGGCAGCCCGCCCAACGCCTCACCCTCGACCAGCACCTCGCCGCCGGTCGGCCGGTCCAGCCCGCCGGCCAGGGCCAGCAGCGTCGACTTGCCGGAACCGGAGGGCCCCATCACCGCCACCAGCTCGCCGGCCGTCACGGTGAGGCTCACGCCACGCAGCGCGTGCACCGCGGCCTCGCCGGCGCCGTGCATGCGGTGCACCTGGCGTAGTTCCAGCACCCCGCTCATCTCCGTCGGCCTCCCGTTCGTGTCACCGGCGGGCCTCGTCACCGGCCCGGTCCACCGCCTCGGGGTGGGGGACCGGTCGGCCCGGCGTCGGACGGTGGCGGACCAGGCTGGTCTCGCAGTGGTCGAGCCAGCGCACCTCGGCCTCAGCCTGGAAGATCATCGCGTCCAGCACCAACCGCCAGGGCAGATCCTCCGGCTTGTCGCTCGCGTACTTCAAGCGGGTGAACTCCTGGAGCGCGCGCATGGTGGCGGCGCGCTGCGTCTGCACCACCGCCCGGACGTCCACCCCGGGCGTGGTCAGGGCCAGTGCCAGCTTGATCGACAGCTCGTCCCGGGGCCGGTCGGCGCGGCTGATCGGGGTCGCGAACCAGAGCGCCAGGTCCGCCCGCCCGGCGTCGGTGATCTCGTACGGCCGCTGCCCGCTCTCGTTCTCCGGCAGCGGGCGGACCAGGCCGTCGCGTTCCAGCCGGGCCAGCGTCGTGTAAACCTGCCCGATGTTGAGCGGCCAGGTCGACCCGGTCGACTCCTCGAACGCGGCGCGCAGCTGATAGCCGTACATCTGGCCGCGTTCGAGCAGGGCGAGCAGGCCGTGGCGGATGGACATGACCTGGAGTATGCATACCTGGTATGCGGGCCGCAACCGAGGGGCTGCGCCCGGTGACCGGGAGCGCGCTCAGGCCGGCCGGCCCGGGAACGGGACGGTGACCGGGTTCACCCCGGCCGTACGCCGCCAACGGGTCGCCCGCAGCGCGCAGTCGGTGAGCGCGGCGAGCGCCGTGTTCCGGTCGGCACCCGTCGTGTGCGGCAGCGCGGCCCGCCAGTGGCCGGCGGTCCGCTCCTCAAGCTCCACCGCCAGCCGCAGCGCCGTCGTCCGGTCGGTCACCGGATAGGGCAGCGCGTAGCCGGCCTGATCCGCGGGCACCTGCCCGGGCCCCTCGGCGAGTTGCAGGAGCAGCGCGTCCCGGCGGGACCGGTGGGCCGCCTCGGCGGCGCGGGCAGCCGTGCGGGCCGCGCCGGTCAGGTGCACGCCGATCACCCCGTACGCCCAGATCGCCGCGTATTCGGCGGCGAGCGCGTCGGCGAGGGCCTGGGCCGGGTTCATGCGGTACGAGCTGGGCATGCGGTCACGGCCCTCGCTTCGCTCGGTGCGTTCGCTCATGCTGTGCCGGTTGGGCATGCGCTCACGGCCCTCGCTTCGCTCGGTGCGTTCGCTCATGCTGTATCGGTTGGGCATGCGCTCACGGCCCTCGCTTCGCTCGGTGCGTTCGCTCATGCCAGCACCTCGACGTGGGTGGCCCGCGCCGCGGCTATCGAGCCGAGCAGCGCGGCCCGCTCGGGCGGCGCGCCAGCACACGCCTTGGCGGCGTTCGTCCGGCCCTGCTGTTCGGCCCGGCGCAGCTCGGCGAGCACGGCGTCGGGCTCGCTGCCCGGCGGGCCGGGCGGGGTGGCCAGCGGCGGGCCGGGCGGGGTGGCCGACGGCGTGCCCGACGGGGCGGTCGACGGGGCGGTCGACGGCGGGCCGGACGGCGCCGGCCGCCCGATCACCCGGCGCAACTCCTGCGCGTGCGCCAGGTGCGCGTCGGCGATTGGGGTGAGCCGCTCGGCCAACGCCGGGGTGGCGGTGGCGGCGGCCCGGTGTCGCGCCTCCAGCGCGAGCGCCTCGGCCACCAGCGGCTCCAGCGCGTCCGGCGGCGACGGCTCGTCGTCCCGGTCGAAAAGATCACAACCGGTCAGCGGCGCGGTCGCGCCGCCCAGCGCCACGAGCCCACCGGCGCGCAGCAGAGCGCGCCGGGAATGCCCGGCTCTGCCCTGGTTGGATGGTGTTCTGCCGATCCCCACCGGACAAGTCAACACCATCGCCGCCGCCGTGTGGGGCAGGGTCCTCGGTGCGCCGCCCGGTCCGCCGCCGCGCCCAAGCGTTACGCTCTGCGCAGCCACCGGGCGCGAACGCCCCGGTGGCGTGCCGGCATGGCGGGTCGACCGCCGCGGCCGGCCCGGGACAACCCGGTCCGACGGGCCGGGGTAACAGCAGAGAGGTGCGCCGAGATGACGCAGCGTGGCCGTGCCACCCGGCCGTCGGGCCCCGCCGGGCGGCCCCGCCGGTCCGAGGGCGCACGCGGCGCGGACCGCGGCGGCGCACCGCGCGGCGACCTCGCCGCTCGCCGGGCCCGCCTGCGCGAGGTGATCGAGCCAGTGGTCAGCGCCGCCGGCTACGACCTGGAGGACCTCTCCGTCTCCCGGGCCGGGCGCCGGCACGTGGTCCGGGTGATCGTGGACGCGGACGGCGGGATCCGGCTGGACGCCGTCGCGGACGTGTCCCGGGCGGTCTCCGCGGCGCTTGACGCGGCCGAGGAGAGCGGCGGGGACATCGTCGCCGGTGAGTACCAACTCGAGGTCAGCTCGCCCGGCGTGGACCGTCCGCTCACCCTGCCCCGGCACTGGCGGCGCAACGTCGGCCGGCTGGTCAAGGTGACCGCGCGCGGCGACGCCGGGGACCGGCAGCTCACCGGCCGGGTCACGGCCGCCGACGACGAGCGGGTGGTGCTGGAGACCGACGCCGGCCCCGCCACCCACCCCTACCCCGAGCTCGGGCCCGGCCGGGTCCAGGTGGAGTTCTCCCGCCTGGACGATCTGGCCGACGCCGATCTCGGTGACGACACCGACGACGACACCGACGACGACGAAGATCTGGAGGACGAGGAGAGGTGAACATCGACCTCGCGGCGCTGCGCGCCCTGGAGCGCGAGCGGGAGATCCCGTTCGACACGATCCTCGCGGCGATCGAGACCGCGTTGCTGACCGCCTACCGGCACACCGACGGTGCCGAGTCGCACGCCCGGGTGGAGATCGACCGCAAGAGCGGAGCCGCCTCGGTCTACGCCCAGGAGCTGGACGACGACGGCTCGGTGACCCGGGAGTGGGACGACACGCCGCACGACTTCGGCCGGATCGCCGCCATGACCGCCAAGCAGGTGATCCTCCAGCGGCTGCGGGAGGCCACCGACGAGGTGCACTTCGGCGAGTACGTCGGCCGGGACGGCGACCTGGTCACCGGTGTGGTGCAGGCGCACGAGACCCGTCGGGAGAAGGGCATCGTCAGCGTCGACCTGGGCAAGCTGGAGGGTGTCCTGCCCCAGTCCGAGCAGGTCCCCGGCGAGCGCTACGAGCACGGCGAGCGGATCCGCTGCGTGGTCGTGCACGTCGCCAAGGGCATGCGTGGCCCGCAGATCACGCTGTCCCGGTCGCACCCGGCGCTGGTGAAGAAGCTCTTCGCGCTGGAGGTGCCGGAGATCGCCGACGGCACGGTGGAGATCGGCGCGATCGCCCGTGAGGCAGGTCACCGCACCAAGATCGCGGTGCGGTCCACCGCGTCCGGTGTGAACGCCAAGGGCGCCTGCATCGGCCCGATGGGGCAGCGGGTGCGCGCGGTGATGAGCGAGCTGCACGGCGAGAAGATCGACATCATCGACTGGTCGGACGACCCGGCCACCTTCGTCGGCAACGCGCTCTCGCCGGCCAAGGCGCTGCGGGTCGAGGTGGTCGACCTGGCGAGCCGCGCCGCCCGGGTAACCGTCCCGGATTTCCAGCTCTCGCTCGCGATCGGCCGGGAAGGGCAGAACGCCCGCCTCGCGGCCCGGTTGACCGGTTGGCGGATCGACATCCGCTCCGACGCGGAGCAGGCGGGCACCGGCGGACGGGGCGGAGCTGATCACGTGCCGGAGCCGGGCGGCGCGATCTCGAGCAGCTAGGGGTAGACTTTCTCAGTGGCACGACGCGCGCTGCCGGAGCGCACCTGTGTGGGCTGCCGGAAACGAGCGCCGGCCAGCGAGTTGTTGCGGGTCGTCGCGGTCGGTGAAGAGGCTGGTCAGACCAGTCTCCGGCCCGATCCGACCCGCAGACTGCCGGGTCGGGGAGCGAACATGCACCCCCATCCGGCCTGCTTCGCGCAGGCGGTGCGGCGCCGAGCCTTCGGGCGGGCGCTGCGCGTCGCCGGGGTCCCCGACCACGGCGCGCTTGCCGAGCACGTCGACGCGCAACCCCCGACGACCGGTCAACCCGACCGGTCGAGGGTCGCTAGCAAGGTAGGACGACCGACATGAGCACACGATGAAGTCGCAGAAATGACCAGGCTTCAAGTGCACGAGTGAGGTCGCTGCGGGTGCTGCCCGCACGACCTCGGAGTGAGGAGTGCAGTGGCAGGAAAGGCCCGCGTACACGAGCTTGCCAAGGAGCTCGGGGTCGAAAGCAAGACCGTTCTCGCCAAGCTCAAGGAGATGGGCGAGTTCGTGAAGTCCGCGTCCAGCACCGTCGAGGCGCCTGTCGCCCGACGGCTGCGGAGCGCGTTCGTGGCGTCCGCCGGTTCGCCGGCGCCCGCCGCCCCGCCGACAGCCGCCCCCAGCGGCCCGGCACCGACCCCGACGCCCACCCCGACCCCGGGCGCACCCCGGGTCTCGGCCCGACCGATGCCGCCCCGGCGACCGGCCGCGCCGACCCCTGGACCGAAGCCCAAGGGCCCGGTCCCCGGCCCGCCGCAGCCGGCGACCCCGGTCGCCAAGCCGGCGAGCGCGCACGACATCGAAGTGGCGGCGGCGGAAGCGCGTGCCGCCGCGCTGAAGGCTGAGCAGGAGGCCGCGGTCAAGGCCGCCCAGGCCGCCCGCCAGCAGCAGCGCGAGACCGTTCGCCGGGAGCCTCCGGCCGAGGGCGGTCCCCGTCCCGGCCCGCGTCCCGGCCCGAACGCCATGCCCCCGCGTCCGGGTTCCCCGGCCGCGCGGCCCAGCGGTCCCGGCCAGGGCCAGGGTCCGGGCGCCCGACCCGGCGGTCGTCCGCCGGCCCGTGGCGCCGGCAACAACCCGTTCGGCATCCAGGGTGGGCAGCAGCGGCCTCCGGCCGCCGGTGGGGGCGGTCCCCGTCCCAGCCCGGCCGGCATGCCGCCGCGGCCCAGCCCCGCCTCCATGCCGCCGCGGCCCAGCCCGGCGTCCATGCCGAGCCAGCGCCCGACCACGGGTCGCCCCGGCGGCCCCGGTGGCGGTCGTGGTGGTCCCGGTGGCGGCGCCGGTCGTCCCGGTGGCGGCGGCGGTGGTTACCGCGGCGGTCCCGGCGGTGGTGGCGGCGGCGGTGGCTACCGCGGCGGTCCCGGCGGCGGTGGCGGCGGTGGTTACCGTGGCGGTCCCGGTGGCGGTGGCGGCGCTCCCGGCGGTGGTTTCCGTCCGGGTGGCGGCGGTGGCCGTCCCGGTGGCGGTGGTCGTGGCCGAGGCGGCGGCGCGGCGGGTGCCTTCGGGCGTCCGGGTGGCCGGCCGACCCGTGGCCGCAAGTCCAAGAAGCAGCGCAGACAGGAGTTCGACAACCTGTCGGCCCCGACCATGTCCTCGGGTGCTCCCCGCGGTCAGGGTCAGGTCGTCCGGCTGTCCCGTGGCGCCTCGCTGTCGGACTTCGCCGACAAGATCAACGCCAACCCGGGTTCGCTGGTCCAGGAGATGTTCAACCTGGGCGAGATGGTGACCGCGACCCAGTCGTGCTCCGACGAGACCCTGCTGCTGCTGGGTGAGCACCTCGGCTTCGACGTGCAGATCGTCAGCCCGGAGGACGAGGACCGCGAGCTGCTCGCGCAGTTCAACATCGACCTCGACGCCGAGGTCGCGGCGGACCGCCTGGTCAGCCGTGCGCCGGTGGTGACCGTCATGGGTCACGTCGACCACGGTAAGACCAAGCTGCTCGACGCGATCCGCAAGGCGAACGTCGTGGCCGGCGAGGCGGGTGGCATCACCCAGCACATCGGCGCCTACCAGGTCCACGTCCCGCACGAGGGCGAGGACCGCGCGGTGACCTTCATCGACACCCCGGGTCACGAGGCGTTCACCGCCATGCGTGCCCGTGGTGCCCAGGTGACGGACATCGTGATCCTGGTGGTGGCGGCGGACGACGGCGTGATGCCGCAGACCATCGAGGCGCTCAACCACGCCAAGGCGGCGGACGTGCCGATCGTGGTCGCGGTCAACAAGGTCGACAAGCCGGACGCGAACCCGGACAAGGTCCGCCAGCAGTTGACCGAGTACGGCCTGGTCGCCGAGGAGTACGGCGGCGACACCATGTTCGTCAACGTGGCGGCGAAGCCCGGCATCGGCATCGACGAGCTTCTCGAAGCCGTCCTGCTGACCGCCGACGCGTCGCTGGAGCTGACCGCTCCGATCGACGGGCCGGCGCAGGGTGTGGCCATCGAGGCGCACCTGGACAAGGGCCGTGGCGCGGTGGCGACCGTGCTGGTGCAGAAGGGCACGCTCCGGGCCGGTGACTCCATCGTCGCCGGTGGGGCGCACGGCCGGGTCCGGGCGATGCTGGACGAGAACGGCAAGCCGGTCGACACGGCCGGGCCGGCACGTCCGGTCATGGTGCTCGGTCTGACCACGGTGCCGGGTGCGGGTGACACCTTCCTGGCCGCCGAGGACGACCGCACCGTGCGGCAGATCGCCGAGCAGCGGCAGGCACGGCGGCGGGCGGCGTCGTTCGCCAACTCCCGTGGCCGGGCCACCCTCGAGACGCTCATGGAGCAGCTCAAGGAGGGCGAGAAGACCTCGCTCAACCTGGTGCTCAAGGGCGACGTCTCCGGTTCCGTGGAGGCGCTCGAGGACGCGCTGTTCAACCTCGACATCCCGGAGGAGGTCCAGCTTCGGATCATCCACCGGGGCGTGGGTGCGATCACCGAGAGCGACGTCATGCTCGCGAGCGCCTCGTCCGAGGCGGTCACGATCATCGGCTTCAACGTGCGGGCCGCCAACAAGGTCCGCGAGATCGCCGACCGCGAGGGCGTGGAGATCCGGTACTACACGGTCATCTACCAGGCCATCGAGGAGATCGACGCCGCGCTCAAGGGTCTGCTCAAGCCGGAGTACGAGGAGGTCGAGCTGGGCACCGCGGAGATCCGCGACGTCTTCCGCTCGTCCAAGATCGGCAACATCTCCGGCTGTATCGTCCGGTCCGGCCTCATCCGCCGCAACGCCAAGGCGCGGCTGCTGCGGGACGGGGCGGTCGTGGCGGACAACCTCACGATCAGCTCCCTGAAGCGGTTCAAGGACGACGCGACCGAGGTCCGCGAGGGCTTCGAGTGCGGTCTGACGCTCGGCGGTTACAACAACGTCCAGGTCGGCGACGTCATCGAAACCTTCGAGATGCGTGAGAAGCCGCGCGCCTGAGCGAGCGGTGTGCACGACCGGTCGACGGCCGGGGCCTTCGGGTCCCGGCCGTCGCCGTTTCCGCAGGCTGCGACAATTTCCGCGTGATCGGGTACGCGCTGCTCCTCGCCCCCTCCGCCAACCGCGTCTACGCCGACGCGGCGGCCCGGTTGGCCCGCGCCGAACTGGCCGTGTTCGCCGGTTCGGGCGTGCTCGACGTGACGCCGGCCGACGCCGAGGTCACCCGGATCGTCGGGGTGGAGTACCTGACGTTCACCGCGCCCGAGCCCGGCCTCGGCGCCCGGGACCTGGCCCACCTGGCGAACCTGTCGGCGGCGTACGCGCTCTTCGAGCGGGTCGGCGACGACCTGCTCCGGCCGGTGCCGCTGCACCCGCTGGCCCGGTACGACTCGGACCTCGTCACCATCCCCAAGTACGCCGGCAAGACCAACGAGCAGTTCACCCGGCTGCTGCTCAACGTCACGCTGCTCGCCTCGGCCGCCGCGCCGCGGATGCTCGACGGGCAACTCGTGGTGCTGGACCCGCTCTGCGGCCGGGGCACCACCCTCAACCAGGCGCTCATGTACGGCCACCACGGCATCGGCATCGAGCGCGACGGCAAGGACGTGGACGCGTACGCGGCGTTCCTGCGTACCTGGCTGCGTCGCAAGCGCCTCAAGCACACCACGGAGACGGTGCCGGTACGCCGGGACCGCAAGCTGGTCGCCCGCCGTTTCGAAGCGGTGCTCGCACCCTCCCGCGACGAGCACCGGGCCGGCGTCACCCAGCGGGTCACCGTTCTGCACACCGACACCACCCGGGCCCGCGAGGTGCTCCGCCCCCGCTGCGCCGACGTGATCGTCACCGACGCGCCGTACGGGGTGGCCCACGGCAGCCGCAGCGACCAGGGCCTGTCCCGCAGCCCGCTGGACCTGCTGACCGCCGCCGTACCGGTGTGGCGGGAGCTGCTGCGGCCGGGCGGCGCGTTGGGGTTGTCCTGGAACACCCACGTCACGCCGCGGGCGGAGGCGGAGGCGGCGCTCACCGCTGCCGGCCTGCGCGTGGTCGACGGGCCCGGATGGCGTGACCTGTCCCACCGGGTCGACCAGGCCATCGAGCGGGACGTGCTGGTCGCGGTCGCGCCTTAATCGCGTGCCGCGGGTCCGCCAGCCGCGTACCGTTACTCGCCGTGTATACCGGAACCGCGCTGTTCGACCTGTTGCTCCCGAGTGACTCCCGGTCCCTGAAGGCCAAGCGGTCCTACGTCCGGCCGATCGTCGCCGCGCTGCGCAAGTTCGAGGTCTCCGCCGCCGAGGTCGGCGCGCTCGACCTGCACGGCCGGGCCGAGATCGGGGTGGCGGTGGTGGCCGCCGAACCGGCCCACGTCCGCGAGGTGCTCGACTCCTGCGAGCGGCTGGTCGCCGCCCGCCCGGAGACCGAACTGCTGTCGGTACGCCGTCGCCTGCACGGCGCGGACGACTGACGGCGTCGGCGCGTCGCGCGGCACCCCGGCGGTGCCGCGCGGTGCCCGGCGGGGCGCGGGTAATGTTCTCGGACGTTGGGCGGTCGGGCCCGGCGTCGTCCTCCCGGCCGGCGGCTTCCCGACCGCGGCGTCAGTCGCGCCGGGTGGTGGGAACAGTGATCGTGGAGGTGGGACATGTCGGATCCGGCCAAGGTACGCCGGCACGCGGAGCGCGTCCGTGAACTCGTCGCGTCGGTGGTGCGGAGCCAGATCAAGGACCCCCGGCTCGGCATGATCACGATTACCGACGCCCGGATCACCGCCGACCTGCGCGACGCCACCGTCTTCTACACCGTGCTCGGCGACGCGGCGGCCCAGGCGAGCACCGCCGCCGCGCTGGAGAGCGCCAAGGGCATGCTGCGCAGCACCGTCGGCAAGGCGCTCGGGCTGCGGCACTCGCCGACCCTGACGTTCGTCCTCGACGACGTGCAGAACCAGGTCAAGCACATCGACGACCTGCTCACGGCCGCCCGCTCGGCCGACGCCGAGGTGCAGCGGCTCGCCGCCAAGGCCGCGTACGCGGGCGACGCCCAGCCGTACCGGGTGGAGGAGGACGCCGACGTCGACGAGTCGACGGACGAGTCGTCGCAGTCGTCGACGGACGACGAGCGCGGCGGCGATCGACGGTGACCGCGCCCACCGGTGACGGCGCACCGGTCGCCACCGTGGCCGGCGTGTCAACGGTGGCCGGTGGCGCGGCCGGCGGTGCCGTGTCGACGGCCGGCGTTGGCGCAGGCGGTGTTGGCGCGGCAGGCGGTGGCGTGTCGACGGCGGCCGGGGGTGCCGCGGTTGGCGGCGGTCCCACCGACGCCGAGTGGGCGGCGGCCGTAGCGGCGGTACGCGGGCTGCCCGCCGACGCGCGGGTGCTGCTGATCTGCCACGTCAACCCGGACGGGGACGCGCTCGGCAGCATGCTCGGCTTCGCGCTCGGCCTGAGCCGACTCGGGGTCCGCCACCTCCAGGCGACCTTCCCCGGCCCGCCGGGCGTACCGGAGCCGTTCCGCTGGCTGCCCGGCGTCGAGCTGCTGGTGCCGCCGGACGACGCGTACCCGGAACCGGACCTGGTGGTCTGTTTCGACGCGGCGAGCGAGTCCCGGCTGGGTGACCTGGCCGACCGGCTCGCCACGGCCGGCACGTCGCTGGTGCTGGACCACCACGCCTCGAACGCCGGCTTCGGCGGCATCAACCTGGTGGATCCGCACGCCGCGGCCACCTCGGTGGTCGCGCTGGGACTGCTGGACCGCCTCGGGGTGACGCTCGACGCGGCGATGGCGACCGGCCTCTACGTCGCGCTGACCACCGACACCGGCTCGTTCCGGTTCGAGGCGACCACCCCGGCCGTGCACGAGATGGCCGCGCGCCTGCTGGCCACCGGCATCCGGCCGGGAGACATCTCCCGCCGCGTCTTCGACACCCGCCCGTTCGGCGCGGTCCGGCTCTTCGGCGAGGTGCTCGGCCGGGCCACGCTCGAACCGGCAGCCGCCGCCGGGCACGGCCTGGTCTGGACGTACGCCACCCGCGCCGACCTCACCCGCCACGACCAACCGGCGTACGTGCTGGAAGCGCTCATCGACTCGGTCCGCTGCACCGCCGAAGCGGACGTGAGTTGTGTGGTCAAGCAGTCCGGGGAGGCCGAGTGGGCGGTCTCGCTGCGCAGCAAGGGCGCGGTGGACGTCAGCCGCGTCGCGGTCGGGCTGGGCGGCGGCGGGCACCGGTTCGCCGCCGGCTTCACCGGGCGTGGTCCGCTCGACGAGGTGGTCGCGAGCATCCGCGACGCCCTCCCTCTGAACGTCCTCCCCTCGAACTCCTGAGATCTTGGTACGAATTGGCCCTCTGGGGACGCTTTTGTACCAAGATCTCCGATCGTTCCGAGTTGATCTCGGTGGCCGCGCGTGGACGTCACGGCTGTCTGCGGTGCGTTGATGTACACATGTCCCAGTCCTGGACTGAGGTGGAGCGCGGGGGAGCGTCAAGCATGTCTGCGGCGCGTTGACGCACTTGGCCATCTTCGACGCGCTGATGTACCCGTGGCGCTCCAGTCGTGGCCCGGGCGGCGCGTGGGTGGAACGATATGGCCGTCTCGGGCGTGCTGAGACGTCCATAGCGTTCCAGTCGTCGCCTGAACGGCGCGCGGGTGGAACGCTATGGCCCTCTCGGGCACGTTGAGGCACCCATGGCGTTCCAGTCGTGGCCCGGGGCGGAGCGCGGGTGGAACGTTGTGGCCGTCTCGGGCGCGTTGAGGCACCCGTGGCGTTGCCGTGGTGGGCCTGGGGGTGTTGAGGGGCGTGCGGGAATCCGGTCGCCGTGTGCGGCCGGGTGGGTGGGGTGTCCGGTTCGGGGGTGGTGGGTGGCACTCTGACGGCGGAATCGTCGCCGGGGTGGGGGCGTTGTAACCCGGTGAACGACCGAGGAAGGCCAGCGCACCCGTTCACCGCGCGGCCGACCCCGCCCCCGGGAATGACGGTGGGCAGCCGGTCGTTACACATCCTCCCGGCCCCCGCGGTGCGGCCCCTGCCCCGCGGACCACGCCGGATCCCCCCGAAAACTTTGAGCGCCTGACGGTGCTCGCCCGCGCGCCGACCACCCCCCTTCGGCGCGTGGTGTCGACCCCCGGAATGGAGCCCCCTGATGAACACGATCCTGCGCAAGAGCGTCCTCGGTGTCGCTGGTCTGGCGTTCACCGGTGGTGTGTTCGCCGGCCCGATCGCCGCTCACGCCGACACCCCCACCCACACCACCGCCGCCAAGCCCGCCGCCGCCGCGGCCGTGGCGCAGGCCGAGGGCAAGCAGTCGACGATCACGCTCAACGGCGAGCAGACCGCCAACGTCAAGGCGATCATCGCCGCGACGAAGAAGGCGGGCCTGCCCGAGCGGGCGGCGGTCATCTCCATCGCCACCAGCCTCCAGGAATCCAAGCTGGAGAACCTGGGCCACCTCGGCGACACCAACGACCACGACTCCCTCGGCCTGTTCCAGCAACGCCCGTCGAGCGGTTGGGGCAGCCCGGAACAGATCACCGACCCCGAATACTCCACCCTGGCCTTCCTCAAGGGCTTGAAGCAGGTCGACGGCTGGCAGGACATGCCCCTGACCGAGGCCGCCCAGACCGTCCAGGTGAGCGCCTACCCCGACGCCTACGCCCAGTGGGAGAACCAGGCCACCGACCTCGTCACCAAGCACTGGAACAGCTGACACACACACGAAGGCCGGCACCTCCGACCAACGGAGGTGCCGGCCTTCGGCGTTTCGGGGCAATCACGAGGCGTGCCGGTCTTCCCGCCTTACGTCACGGTGGGGACAATCGGGTGATGGATCACTCCCGCGAGCTCACTGTCGAGGCACCCCGGGTCTGGGATCGCCCCGTCGTCTCCGTACCGGTGTTGATCTGCCTCTCTCTGGTCGGTGGTCAGCTGCCGTCGTTCTCGACCGCGGCGAACCTCTACATTCTCGGCACCGGCGGAGGGCTGATCTGGGTCGGCCTGAACAACCGGGTGCCCCGGCGGCCGGCACCGCGCCGGCTGCCGTCGGCGGCGCTGTGGTGGCTGCTGCCGGTCACCGTCTTCGGGGTCTTCGAGGGAGCGACCTTCGTGCTGTCCGTGGGCGATGACTTTCCGACGTTCTCCCGGCTCGCCGACCCGCTGCTGGAGGACCATCTGGTCCGCTCGGCGGCCTGGTTCACCTGGCTGGCCGCGTTCTGGGGACTGGTCCGCCGATGATGCGCGCGCTTGCCATCGGGGGGTTCCTGACCGCGCTGCTGCTGTTCGCGGTCGTCGAGTGGGCCGCGCGCCGGGAGGATTCCCGGATCCCGTCCCTGGCCGACGTCTGCGCCTTCGTCATGCGATACGAGGTGGGCCCGGTGCCGGTGGGCCGGATCGGTCTGTTCGGCTTCTGGTGGTGGCTGGGCTGGCACTTCCTGGCCCGCTGAGACGTCTCCGGGCGACGGTTTGTCCTGTCCGCATCGCGGGAACAGTGGGCAGTATCTGGAAAGTGAACGTTAATTTGGGTGAGAGGCCGGCGCTTCGCGGCGCTGGTCACGGGCGGTGGTGCCAC
This sequence comes from Micromonospora sp. WMMD1128, assembly GCF_027497235.1. Classification (NCBI taxonomy): domain Bacteria; kingdom Bacillati; phylum Actinomycetota; class Actinomycetes; order Micromonosporales; family Micromonosporaceae; genus Micromonospora; species Micromonospora sp. WMMD1128. The sequence continues at coordinate 4,794,698 of NZ_CP114902.1, read as the reverse complement.
ACCCGGCGTCCCCTCCCTCCAGGGTCAGACCGACCCGGGCTCACGCTGCCAGGCGAGCCGCTCCGGTGATCCCGGACCGCTGCCGGGCGCTCAGCAGGCCGACGACTCCCGGTCGTGGCGCGACGGTTGTCGCGACGAGCCGGAACGTCGGGCGCCCGTAGGGCCGCCGTGCCTCGGCGGTCCGCACCCTGGAAGGACACTCACATGCCCAGCAAGCGCAAGCCGCAGACCGAGACCACCACCGACGAGGCGCGCGAGCAGATGCGCCGTGCGCTGCAGACGTCGATGGACACTCGTCAGTGACGCAGGCCGTCCGGCGGTGACGCCGGCTGGTCCCGGCGCCGCACCGCGTCGCCCGACCACGTGCCGACGTCACCGCCGCACGGGTCACCGGAGCCCACGCCAAGGCTGAGCAGCAACCGGATCGTCGTAGGCGAAGGGCCGAGATCACCTCCGGCCGAGCGGCGACGTCCGCAGCGCCACCGTCGGTGCAGCGCCGCCGTCGGTGCAGCGCCGCCGTCGGGTCGGCCGTCCGACGAGGGGCGACGACGTTACCGTCGTCCGGTGCGCCGCATCCTGGTCGTCGGAAGCTCCGGTGCCGGCAAGAGCACGCTCGCCGCTGCGCTGGCCCGGCGGCTCGACCTTCCCCTGATTTATCTCGACCGGCACTACTGGCGGCCCGGCTGGACCGCGCCGCAACCTGCCGACTTCCGCGCCGAGGTGGCCGCGCTGGCCGCCCGTCCGGCCTGGGTGATGGACGGCAACTATGCCAGCACCCTCGATCTCCGGCTGCCCCGTGCCGACCTGCTGGTGCTCTGCGACCCGCCCCGGTGGCGATGCCTGACCCGGGTGCTGCGCCGCCGCTGGGCCCGCCGTGCCGCGCCCCGGCCCGATCTTCCCGACGGCTGCCGGGAGCGGGTCGATCTCGACTTTCTGCGGTACATCTGGCGCTACCCGCGCGACTCCCGTCCCCGGGTGCTGGCGGCAGTCGCCGAGTGCGCCCCCGCCCTGCCGTTCCACCGCCTGCGCGGCCGGCACGACGTCGCGCGCTTCCTGAGTGACCTGAGCAAGCAGCACCGAGTGACCTGAGCAAGCAGCACCGAGTGACCTGAGCAAGCAGCACCGAGTGACCTGAGCAAGCAGCACCGAGCGACCTGAGCAAGCAGTACCGAGCATGTGAGTAAGCAGCCATGAGGCTTGCGTGCCTTACCGAAGTCGTGCCAGGATCGGCGGCGATGAGCACGACCACCGCCCCCGCCACCGCCGCCTCGCCCCGGCGGATCGCCGCGCTCGCACTGCCCGCCCTGGTGGTGCTGGCCGCCGAGCCGGTCTACGTGCTCGTCGACACCGCGGTGGTCGGCCACCTCGGTCGGGTGCCGCTCGCCGCGCTCGCGATCGGCGGCACGGTCATGACGTTGATCGCCTGGATCGGCGCGGTCGTCGCGTACGGCACCACGGGACGGTCCGCCCGCCGGTTCGGTGCGGGGGACCGGGCCGCCGCGGTTGCCGAGGGCGTTCAGGCGTCCTGGCTGGCGCTGACCGCCGGCGTGCTGGTGGCGGTCGCCATGGCGATCGGCGGGGGCGCGCTGGCGCGTACCCTCGTCGGCGGCTCCGGCGAGGTGGCCGACGCCGCCGCCGGATGGCTGCGGATCGCGGTGCTCGGCGCGCCCGGCCTGCTGCTCGCCGCCGCCGGCAACGGGTGGTTGCGGGGGATCCAGGACACCCGCCGGCCGCTGCTGTTCGTGCTCGCCCCCAACCTGCTCTCCGCGCTGCTCTGCCCGCTGCTGGTCTATCCGGCCGGGCTGGGCCTGGTCGGCTCGGCGGTGGCGAACGCGGTCGCGCAGACGCTCTCCGGCTGCCTCTTCGCGGCGGCGCTGGTGCGCGAGCGGGTCTCGCTGCGGCCCCAGCCCCGGGTGATCGTCCAGCAGTTGGTGCTCGGCCGCGACCTGCTGGTCCGGGGCGTGGCGTTCCAGGCGAGCTTCCTGTCCGCGACCGCCGTCGCGGCCCGGTTCGGCGCCGCCGCGGTCGGCGCGCACCAGATCGCCGTACAACTCTGGTTCTTCACCACGCTGGTGCTGGACGCCCTCGCGATCGCCGCGCAGTCGCTGGTCGGGGCCGCGCTCGGCGCGGGTGACGCGCCCGGCGCGCGCTTCCTCGCCCGCCGCGTCGCGGTGCTCGGCGGGCTGTGCGGCGTGGCGTTCGCGGTGCTGATCGCCGCCGGCGTCGGCCTGGTGCCGGGTTGGTTCAGCTCCGATCCGCAGGTACGCGAGCAGGCCATGGTGGCGTGGCCCTGGCTCGCGGCGCTCCAGCCGATCGGCGGCGTGGTGTTCGCCCTCGACGGGGTGCTGATCGGCGCCGGTGACGTGCGCTACCTGCGCAACCTGACCATCGTGGCGGCGTTCGGCGGGTTCCTGCCGGCGATCTGGCTGGCCTACGGCCTCGACCTCGGGCTGGGCGGGATCTGGGCCGGGCTGACGCTGTTCGTGGTGCTCCGGCTGGTCGCCCTGCTGCTGCGGCTGCGTTCCGGCGGGTGGGCGGTGGTCGGCGCGGTGCGCTGACGCCTCAGCAGGGCTGGAACGAGCCCGACCCGCCGACCCACGACTGGACCACGAAGAACCCCTCGGCCAGTCGGGCGCAGTCGACGTTGTTCGTGGCGGCTTCCGCCGAGACGAGCCAGAGGCCGCGCCGGGCCGCCGGCAGTCCGTCCGGCCGGGGGACGAACCAGACCACCCGGTCCCGGATCGTGGCCAGGCCGGCCCGACCCGGCGCGGTTCGGGCCACGTCGTACGCGTACATCCAGACGTATTCGGTGGTGATCTCCAGGACGGGGGTGCCGTCCTCGGCGGTGGTGGCCCGGTAGCGCATGTCGCCCCGGACTCGGGTCTCCTCCGGGTGTTGGCGCGAGTCGGACCGCGTGGCGTAGTTGAGGAAGGCCGCACCGTCGAAGTCCGGGCGGAGTCGGTCCCGGGTTGCCGGCGCCAGCAGCGCGAGGAACGGCTCCGGGTCGCCCACGATCATGCTGAGGTCGAGCCGGGCCTGCACGAGCGCCGCGCGGACCCGGGACAGGGCGGCGCCGACCTCGCGGGCGGTGAACGGTCCCTGCGCGGTCGCCCGGGGCAGGACGATCCCGGCCTCGCCCACCGCGAAGTCCGCGCCGACGGTCCCGGCGAACAGGTCGCGTGGTTCGCCGACCTGGCTGATCGGCGGCGGCGACGGGCTGAGGGAGGACGACGTGGCGGCCGTGCCGGCCCGGATCCGGTCGACGGTGACGCGACCGAGGACGACCGTCCCGCCGATCAGTGCCAGCGCGAGCACCGCCACGAGCGCGACGTGGCGCTTGCCGCGCTGTCGTCGCCACCGCAGCCGGAACCGCTCACCGCGGGTCAGCGGGGTGGCCGCGTCCTCGCCGGTCATCCAACTCGGCAGTCGTACCCCGTCGCCGCGGGTGGCGACCAGGTGCGGGTCCGGCTCGGCCGGCGTGGTCCCGTGCTCGTTCATCTGGCGGTCCTGGTGGCTGACGGGTCGGGGGAGGGCATGATCATCGCACCCCGGGGTGCGTGATCCGCCAGAAGAGGTATGACGCGCCGCCGACCAGCAGCGTGGCGGTCACCGCGACGAACACGAAGGACAGGATTGCCGAGGCCGCCGGGTGTCGTTCGCTGAACCGCGACCGGCCCTGCCATGCCCAGAACCGTTGCCGGACGGCGGCCAGCGCCGGTACGCCGTCGACGAGGTCGGAAAGGCGGCGACCGGGCGTACGGCGGGCCGGCTCCGGGTTGCGCATCCAGTCGGGCAGGTCCACCCGGGCGCGGTGCGGCTCGGCGGGAGGGGTGGGATTCGGCGACGAGGTCATCGGGACTTTCCGGTCAGGCGCGACGAGGGCGGTCGATCTTGGCACCTCGGGTGAGCGGGACGGTATCCCCCGGCCGGGCTGATCGTCGCCGTCTGGCAGGCTTGGCGGTCGTGAGCGCAGACGGTCTGATCGTGGTCGACAAGCCCGGCGGCATGACGTCGCACGACGTGGTGGCCCGCATCCGGCGGCTGGCCCGGACCCGCCGGGTGGGGCACGGCGGCACGCTGGACCCGATGGCCACCGGCGTGCTGGTGATCGGGGTGGGTCGGGCGACCCGGCTGCTCACCTACGTGATCGGCGCCGGCAAGAGCTACGCGGCGACGATCCGGCTGGGGCAGGCCACGGTCACCGACGACGCCGAGGGTGACGTGGTCGCGAGCACGCCGGCCGGCATGGTCACCGACGACGCGGTACGCGCCGCGCTGGCGGCGCTCACCGGCGAGATCGACCAGGTGCCCAGCGCGGTCAGCGCCATCAAGATCAACGGCGAGCGGGCGTACAAGCGGGTCCGGGACGGGGAGAGCGTCGAGTTGCCCGCCCGCCGGGTCACCATCGCCAAGCTGGACGTGCGGGCGATCCGCCGGGACACACCGGACGTGGTGGACGTGGACGTGGACGTGACCTGCTCGTCCGGGACGTACATCCGGGCCGTCGCCCGGGACGCGGGCCTGGCGCTCGGGGTCGGCGGCCACCTCACCGCGCTGCGCCGCACCGCCGTCGGCGGCTTCGACCTGGCCGAGGCGGCCACCCTGGCGCAGTTGGAGGAGCGCGCGCCGGAGCTGGTGAACCTGCCGCTCGACGCCGCCGCGCAGCGGTTCTTCCCGCGTCGGGACGCCACCGTCGAGGAGGCGCGCACGCTCTCCCACGGTGGGCCGCTGGACCCGGCCGGCATCGCCGGGCCGTACGCGGTATTCGGGCCGGCGGGCGGGCTGATCGCTATCGTCAGCGAGCGGGACGGGCGGGCCCGCGCGGAGATCGTCCTGGCCCCGGCCTGACGGCGCGGGCGGCAGGGCCCCGGCCGGGACCGGGCGGGCGGACAGGGGAGGAGCGGCATGCAGCGGTGGCGGGGGTACGAGGCGACGCCCGGCGGTTGGGGGCGCTCGGTGGTCACCATCGGCGTCTTCGACGGGGTGCACCAGGGGCACCAGGCCACCATCGGCCACGCCGTGGCCCGCGCCCGGGAGTTGGGCGTCCGGTCGGTGGTGGTGACGTTCGACCCGCACCCGGCCGAGGTGGTACGCCCCGGCTCGCACCCGGCGGTGCTCACCGAGCCGGCCCGCAAGGCGGAGCTGATCGAGGCGCTCGGCGTGGACGTGCTCTGCGTGGTGCCGTTCACCGCCGAGTTCTCTCGGCTGCCGGCCGAGGCGTTCGTGCACGACATCCTGGTCGAGCACCTGCACGCCGCGCTCGTGGTGGTCGGCGACAACTTCCGGTTCGGGCACCGGGCGGCCGGTGACGTGGCGCTGCTGGAGCGCCTGGGCCGCACGTTCGGCTTCGGCGTGGAGGGCGCCCCGCTGGTCGCCGAGGCGGGCACCGTCTTCTCGTCCACGTACATCCGGTCCTGCGTCGACGCGGGTGACGTGCGGGCGGCGGCGGCGGCGCTCGGCCGACCGCACCGGGTCGAGGGCGTGGTGGTCCGCGGCGACCAGCGCGGGCGTGAGCTGGGTTACCCCACCGCCAACCTGTTGACCCACAGGTACGCGGCGGTGCCCGCCGACGGCGTGTACGCGGCCCGGCTGGTGCGCCGGGGCGGCGACCCCCTCGCCGCGGCGGTGTCGATCGGCACGAACCCGACGTTCTCCGGGCGGGAGCGCCGGGTCGAGGCGTACGCGCTGGACTTCACCGGTGACCTGTACGGCGAGCGGCTGGCCCTGGACTTCGTGGCACACCTGCGTGGGCAACTGACGTACGATGCGATCGAGCCGCTTGTCGCCCAGATCGCCGAGGACGTGGAGCGTACCCGCCGGGCGGTGTCCTGACCGCGCGCCGGCCGCCCCGGGCCGGGGCTGGTAGGCTGACGGGTGACGTCGGCTGACCGACGGGGGCCTCGCGTGCCTGCACGACGCCGCGGGTGCGAGGAACCGGTCCGTCGCACCGGTCACCACGACCGCTCCGACGGACCTCATCGAACCACCCACGAAACAGGGAGAACATGGCGCTCGACCAGGAAGCCAAAGCCAAGATCCGCCAGGAGTACGCGACCGCCGACGGCGACACCGGTTCGCCGGAGGTGCAGGTCGCGGTCCTGACCAAGCGGATCGCCGAGCTCACCGAGCACCTGAAGGTGCACAAGCACGACCACCACAGCCGCCGTGGGCTGCTGCTGCTGGTCGGCCGGCGCCGGCGGCTGCTCAACTACGTCCAGAAGAAGGACATCAACCGCTACCGGTCGCTCATCGAGCGGCTCGGCCTGCGTCGATGACCTGACGGGGGAGTGGCCGCTCGGCTGCTCCCCCGTTCCGGTACCACCGAGAAACCCGGCCGCGACGACCCGAGAGGGAGCCGGTCAGCACCGGTCTCCGGTAGTGGCCCCCGGGAACCCCGGCAGACGAGCCGGCCCCCGGGCGCTTCGATCGAAGACCGGCCGCCTGAGCAGTTCCCGTGTCGTCGGCCGACGACGCGAAGGAGCACCACAGCACATGACCGAGACCAACCTCGGCACCGAATCCCGCACCGCCGTGATCGACAACGGGTCCTTCGGCACCCGTGAGATCACCTTCTCCACCGGCCGGCTGGCCCGGCAGGCCGCCGGCTCCGTCGTCGCCCAGCTCGGCGAGACGGTCGTCCTCTCCGCCACCACGGCCGGGAAGCAGCCACGCGAGTCGTTCGACTTCTTCCCGCTGACCGTCGACGTCGAGGAGCGGATGTACGCCGCGGGCCGGATCCCCGGCTCGTTCTTCCGCCGCGAGGGCCGGCCCAGCGAGGACGCCATCCTCACCTGCCGGCTGATCGACCGGCCGCTGCGCCCGTCGTTCGTCAAGGGCCTGCGCAACGAGGTCCAGGTCGTCGAGACCATCCTCGCGCTCGACCCGCTGCACCCGTACGACGTGGTGGCCATCAACGCCGCCTCGATGTCGACCAAGCTCTCCGGCCTGCCGTTCTCCGGCCCGATCGGGGCGACCCGGGTCGCGCACGTGGACGGCCAGTGGGTCGCCTTCCCGACCCTGGAAGAGCTGGCCCGGGCCACCTTCGACATGGTCGTGGCCGGCCGCACCCTGGCCGACGGCGAGGTCGCGATCATGATGGTCGAGGCCGAGGCCACCCCGAACGCGGTGACCCTGATCTCCGGCGGCGCCACCGCGCCGACCGAGGAGATCGTGGCCAGCGGCCTGGAGGCCGCCAAGCCGGCCATCCGCGAGCTGTGCCGGGCGCAGAGCGAGCTGGCCGAGGTGGCCGCCAAGCCGGTCGCCGAGTTCCCGATCTTCCTGGACTACTCCGACGACGCGTACGACGCGGTGGCCGACGTGGCCCGCGCCGACGTCACCGAGGCGCTCAAGATCGCCGGCAAGGCCGACCGCGAGGAGGCCCTGGACCGGATCAAGGCCAAGGTCGCCGAGGAGCTGACCGGCCGCTTCGAGGGCCGCGAGAAGGAGCTGTCCGCCGCGTTCCGTTCGCTCACCAAGTCCGAGGTGCGCAACCGGGTGCTGCGCGAGCAGGTCCGTATCGACGGCCGCGGCCCGCGCGACATCCGTCCGCTGACCGCCGAGGTCGGCGTGCTGCCGCGGGTGCACGGCTCGGCGCTGTTCGAGCGCGGCGAGACCCAGATCCTGGGCGTCACCACGCTGAACATGCTGCGCATGGAGCAGATGGTGGACACGCTGTCCCCGGAGAACCGCAAGCGCTACATGCACAACTACAACTTCCCGCCGTACTCCACCGGTGAGACCGGCCGGGTCGGCTCGCCGAAGCGGCGCGAGATCGGCCACGGCGCGCTCGCCGAGCGGGCGCTGATCCCGGTGCTGCCGTCGCGCGAGGAGTTCCCGTACGCCATCCGGCAGGTCTCCGAGGCGCTCGGCTCCAACGGCTCCACCTCGATGGGTTCGGTCTGCGCCTCGACGCTGGGCCTGCTCTCGGCCGGCGTGCCGCTGAAGGCGCCGGTCGCCGGCATCGCCATGGGCCTCATCTCCGACGAGGTCGACGGCAAGACGCAATACGTCACGCTCACCGACATCCTCGGCGCCGAGGACGCGTTCGGTGACATGGACTTCAAGGTCGCCGGCACCCGGGAGTTCGTCACCGCGCTCCAGCTCGACACCAAGCTGGACGGCATCCCGTCGGACGTGCTTGCCGCCGCGCTCCAGCAGGCGCACGAGGCCCGGCAGACCATCCTCGACGTGATGCAGTCGGCGATCGAGGCCCCGGCCGCGATGAGCGACTACGCGCCGCGGGTGACCACCGTCAAGATCCCGGTCGACAAGATCGGCATGGTGATCGGCCCGAAGGGTCAGACCATCAACGCGATCCAGGACGAGACCGGCGCCGAGATCTCCATCGAGGACGACGGCACCATCTACGTCGGCGCGACGAACGGCCCGTCCGCGCAGGCCGCGGTCGAGCGGATCAACGGCATCGCCAACCCGACGCTGCCGAAGGTCGGCGACCGGTTCCTCGGCACCGTGGTGAAGACCGCCGCGTTCGGCGCCTTCATCTCGCTGCTCCCGGGCCGCGACGGCCTGCTGCACATCTCCAAGGTGGGCGACGGCAAGCGGGTCGACAAGGTCGAGGACTTCCTCAACGTCGGCGACAAGGTCGAGGTCGAGATCGCCGACGTCGACGCGCGCGGCAAGATCTACCTGGACAAGGTCCGCCCGGAGGGCGCCGAGGCGCCGGCCGCCGGTGAGGCCGCCGGCGGCGAGCGTCCGGCCGGTCGCGGTGGCGACCGTGGTCCGCGTGACCGGGGCGACCGCGGCGGTGACCGCGGTGGCGAGCGCCGCCCGGAGGGTGGCGAGGGCGGCGACCGCCCGCGTCGCCGGACCCGGCACAGCTGATCGACCGACCGGCCCGGGCGACGTACCCGTCGCCCGGGCCGGCACACGGCTCCAGGCCGCGCTCGGCGGGCTGGAGCCGTTCGTCATCCACCCCTTCGCGGCACGGAGAGCAGGTAAGTCGTGAGTTCGTCCTCCCCGGCACGGGCGGTCACCCGCACCCTCAGCGACGACCCGCTCGGCGGCACCGTCCGCCGCACCGTGCTCCCCAGCGGCCTGCGGGTGCTCACCGAGGCGATCCCAGCGATGCGCAGCGTCTCGTTCGGCATCTGGGTGGCGGTCGGCTCGCGGGACGAGACCGGGCCGCAGGCCGGCGCCGCGCACTTCCTGGAGCACCTGCTCTTCAAGGGCACGAAGAAGCGCACCGCGATGGAGATCTCGGCCGAGATCGAGGCGGTGGGCGGCGAGACGAACGCCTTCACCACGAAGGAATACACCTGCTACTACGCCCGCGTGCTGGACGAGGACCTACCGCTGGCCATCGACGTGATGTGCGACGCGGTCGCCGACTCGGTGCTGGCCGCCGCCGACGTGGAGACCGAGCGCGGCGTCATCCTCGAAGAGATCGCCATGCACGACGACGAGCCCGGCGACGAGGTGCACGATCTGTTCGCCCGCGCGGTCTACGGCGACCACCCGCTGGGCCGGCTCATCTCCGGCACCGAGGAGACGGTCACGCCGATGACCCGGCGGCAGATCCAGGGCTTCTACCGCAGCCGCTACACCGCGCCGCGGATCGTGATCGCCGCCGCCGGCAACCTCGACCACGCCGCCGTGGTCAAGCTGGTCCGGCAGGCGCTGCGGGGCACCCCGCTGGACGCCGACCCGGCCGTGCCGGCGCCGCACCGCCCGAGGACCCCGGCGGTACGCACGCAGCCGGCCACCACACTCGTCGAGCCGAAGGAGACCGAGCAGGCGCACGTCCTGCTGGGCTGCCCGGCGATCGACCGCACCGACGACCGGCGCTTCGCGCTCGGCGTGCTCAACAATGTGCTCGGCGGCGGCATGTCCAGCCGGCTGTTCCAGGAGATCCGGGAGCAGCGCGGCCTCGCGTACTCGGTCTACTCCTACGCCAGCCAGTACGCCGACAGCGGCGTGTTCGCCGTCTATGCCGGCTGCGCGCCCGGCAAGGTCGACGAGGTGCTGGACCTGACCCGGGCCGAGCTGGCGCGGGTGACGGCCGAGGGCGTCACCGAGGCCGAGCTGGCCCGGGGCAAGGGGATGAGCAAGGGTTCCTTCGTGCTCGGGCTGGAGGACACCGGGTCCCGGATGAGCCGGCTGGCCAAGGGCGAGCTGCTGTACGGCAACCTGATGCCGGTGGACGAGCTGCTGGCCCGGGTGGACGCGGTGACCCTGGCGGACGTGAACGCCCTCGCCGCCGAGCTGCTCGGTCGGCCGATGTCGCTGGCCGTGGTCGGCCCGTTCGACTCCGGCGCCTTCACCGCCTGAGCCGGACCGGCGCAGCGCACCGCCCCGGCTGGGATAGGTTGTGGCCCGTGACTGAGGAGCAGAGGAACGCGGCCCGGGTCGGCGTGCTGGGTGCCCGGGGCCGGATGGGCATGGAGGTCTGCAAGGCCGTCGACGGTGCGTCCGACCTGGAGCTGGTCGCCGCCGTCGACCAGGGCGACGACCTGACCGCGGTGGCCGACGCCGGCGCCGGCGTGGTCGTCGACTTCACCACTCCCGACGCGGTGATGGACAACCTGCGCTGGTGCGTGGAGCGGGGCATCCACGCGGTGGTGGGCACCACCGGCTTCACCGGGCAGCGGCTCGACCAGGTGCGCGAGTGGCTGGCCGACCGGCCCAAGGTGGGCGTGGTGATCGCCCCCAACTTCGGCATCGGCGCGGTGCTGATGATGCAGTTCGCCGCCCGCGCGGCCCGGCACTTCGAGTCGGTCGAGATCGTCGAGCAGCACCACCCGCGCAAGCTGGACGCGCCCAGCGGCACCGCCACCCACACCGCGCGGCTGATCGCGGCGGCCCGCGCCGAGGCGGGTCTCGGCCCCGCGCCGGACGCCACCCGCGACGAGGTGGCCGGCGCCCGCGGCGCCGACATCGACGGGGTACGCGTGCACGCGGTCCGCGCCACCGGCCTGGTCGCCCACCAGGAGGTGCTGTTCGGCACCACCGGCGAGACGCTCACTATCCGGCACGACTCGTACGACCGGGCCTCGTTCATGCCCGGGGTGCTGCTGGCGGTGCGCGAGGTCGGCCGCCGGCCGGGTCTGACCGTCGGCCTGGACGCCCTGCTCTCCTGAGCGCCTGACGTAAGGAGGGGCCCCCGCTTAACGCTTTCTGCATAGCAGGGGCCCCCGCTTAACACGCCTGCCGCCGTGGCTCGGCGAAAATTGGCGGTCGAGGGGTGGGCCCGGATCCTAGGCTGACGGTCATGATCGATTCTGGGGAGCGCGACCGCCTCGGTCGCCGGGTGACCCTGCGCCCGGTGGGCGACGACAACTGGCGGCCGGTGGCCGACGTGGCCCCGCGCGACGACCAGCGCGGCTTCGTGCCGGCCCTGGCCGCCCGTTACCTGCTGCTCACCACGCACTCGGACGTCTGGAACTCGCTCGCCGTGTACGCCGACGAGACCGTGGTGGGGCACGTCATGTGGGGCGTGGACGACGACGGCTCGCGCTGGATCGGCGGCATGATGATCGACGCCGCCGAGCAGGGCCGGGGCGTGGGCCGGGCCACCGTACGCACGCTCGCCGGACACCTGGCGCAGGCGGGTCACCCGGTCCGCCTGAGCTACCACCCGGACAACACCGCGGCCGTCGCCCTGTACTCGTCCCTGGGCTTCCACCCTACGGGCGCCATGGAGGACGAGGAACTCATCGCTGAACTCCCCCACCCCACCCCCGAGGGGCGATCCGGCCGCCCGCCTCGGCGACCATGAAGTTGGCGGCGATGACGGAGATCGAACACGCCGCTAACTTCATGATCAACGCGCTCAAGGGGGCGGCGCCGACGGGGGCTGGGACAAGGGCTGGGCCGCCTCTGGGACGGCGACGTGTAGGCGGAGTTGGGGGACCAGCATGTCGTCCACGTCGAGCGCCCGGGTCGCGCCGTCCGGCTCCCAGCCGGTCGAGCCGAGGAACGCCCGGGTCGCCGCGTCCGCGTCGAACACCCACGCCACCGCCCGGGTGAACCCGTCGTCGCGCCAGTGCTCGACCGCGGCGGCGAGCAGCCGGCTGCCGTGCCCGCGCCGACCCCAGCGCGGCTCGACAAGCAGGTCGGTCACCGCCGCCAGGCCCGGGGTGAGCGCGTCGGCCGGCTCGCCGGGGGCCAGCGCCTCGGCGTCGGCCGGACCGGAGGCGGCGAACCCCACCAGATAGGATTGCGCCGCCTGTTCGACGGCGACAAGCACCCGGTGCGCGCCCGAGGGCGGCTCCTGCACCGCCGCGCCCCACCGCCGGGCGAGGTACGCCTCGTCCAGGTTGTCGAGCACGTGTCGGGGCAGGATCCGGCGGTACGCGACCCGCCAGGTCGCGAGCTGGATGCGTGCGATCTCGGCGATGTCCTCGGGACGCGCGGGGCGGACGTAGCCTGCAGCCATGGCACGTGAGCCTACGCAGGGCGAGGAGGGTGACGGTGGCGCAGGGTGCCGGCCGCACGGCCGCGCAGGTCGTCGCCGTGGCGGCGCTCGCCGCGGCGGTCACCGTGTTCCTCGCCGTGGCGGCCGTCCGGCACGGCTTCTTCGACCTGCGGGTCTACTACGGCGCGCTCACCTACTGGGCGCGTGACGGCGGGGAGATCTACGACTTTTTGAAGGCCGGCACCCAGTACGGCTTCACCTACCCGCCGTTCGCGGCGCTCGTCATGCTGCCGATGGCGTACCTGCCATGGGGCGCGGCGATCGTGGTGAGCGTGGCGGCGACGGTGGTGGTGAGCGCCGTGGTGATCTGGTGGCTGCTGGACCCGGTCGCCCGCCGCTCCGGCTGGACCCGGTGGTTCGCCCTCGCGGTCGCGCTCTGCCTGGCCGCCGCGTACGAGCCGATGCGCGAGACGGTCAACTTCGGCCAGGTCAACATGCTGCTGCTGTTCCTGGTGGCGGTGGACCTGCTGCGGCTGCTGCCGGCCGGCAACCGCTGGGCCGGCGTGGGCATCGGCCTGGCCACCGCGATCAAGCTGACCCCGGGCATCTTCGTCGTCTACCTGCTGGTCACCGGTCGCTGGCGGGCCGCCGCCACCGCGGTCGGCTCGGCCGCCGTCGCCACCCTGGTGGCCGCCGCCGGATTCCCGGACGCGTCCCGGGAGTTCTGGACCGAGGCGCTGTGGAACACCGACCGGGTCGGTGAGCTGGCGTTCGTCTCCAACCAGTCGCTGCGCGGGGTGGTGGCCCGGCTCGACCCGGAGCACCCGAGCACGGTCGCCTGGCTGCTGCTCGTACTCGTGACGCTCGTGATCTGGGGTTGGCGGTGCCGGCGCGCGGTGGCCGCCGGCGACGAGGCCACCGGCCTGGCCCTGACCGGCGCGGTGATGTGCCTGGTCAGCCCGGTGACCTGGGTGCACCACCTGGTCTGGCTGCTGCCCGGCCTGATCCTGCTCGTCGACAACGGCATGGCGGCGCCCGCCCGGGGGCGCCGCCGCCGCGTGCTGCTGGCCGCCGCGCTGATCGGGTACGCGTTGCTGTGCAGCCGGATCGTCTGGTCCTGGGAGAAGGACTTCACCGGCGTGGACGGCTTCCTCGGCAGCAACACCTACGTCTGGATCAGCCTGGCGCTGCTGCTCGGCCTGCCGATCCGCCGCGGGGCGACACCGACCGGCGGCGGTGGGCCGGCCGGATCGGCGGGTCCGGCCGGGTCAGCCGTCGAGCCGGGCGGTGTAACGCAGCTCGCGGAGCAGGACCGGGGCGCGCCCGCCGTGCAGCGGCACCGGATAGGCGGTCTCCTCCCCGTCCGGTGAGTGCCCGGCCCGCTCGTAGAAACGGCGGGCCCGCGCGTTGTCGGCGAGCACCCAGAGCCGATACTCGCGCCAGCCCCGCTCGGCGAGGCCGGCCCGGGCCGCCGCGAGCAGCGCCGGGCCGGTGCCCGAACCCCAGCGCGCCGGCTCCAGATAGATGGCCACCAACTCGCCGTACGCCGGGTCGAGGTCGCCGCGGTCCTGGTTGTTCCGGTACGGCCCGAACGTGGCGAAGCCGGTGACCACGCCGTCGTCCTCGGCGACGAGCGTGGTGAACGGGTGCTCCGGGTCGGCGGTGCCGAGGTCGCGGCGGCGTTGCGCCCAGGCGGCCGGGTTCAGCCGGCGCAGCACCTCCTCCGGCATGATCCCGGCGTACCCGGCCCGCCACCCGTGGACGTGCACCCGGGCGATCGACTCGGCGTCGTCCGGTTCCTCCCGGCGGATGGTGGGCACCTCTGTAGTTGTATGCCCGGACGGGCGGCCGGTCCAGCCGCCGCACCCGACGACAATTCCCGCTCGGCGCGTCCGGCGCCGCGCGGCGACCGGGAATCGTCGTGTCGGTGGGTTGGATTAGGGTCGCGGCGATGGCCGTACCGGATTCGCTCTCCCTCGCCCAGGCCCGCCGGGTCGCCCTGGCCGCCCAGGGCTTCGCCGACCCGGCGCCCACCGGCGTGCCCACCCGCCGCCACCTGCGCCGGGTGCTCGACCGGGTCGGGCTGATCCAGATGGACTCGGTGAACGTGCTGCAACGCGCGCACTACCTGCCGCTCTACAGCCGGCTCGGGCCCTACCCGACCGCCCTGCTCGACACCGCGGCCTACCGCCGCCCCCGTGACCTGTTCGAATACTGGGCGCACGAGGCGTCGCTGGTCCCGGTCGAGCTGCACCCGGCGCTGCGCTGGCGGATGGCCAAGGCGCGCGACGACGCCTGGGGCGGGATGCGCCGGATCGCCCAGGAGCAGCCCGGGCTGGTGGCGTGGGTGCGCGACGAGGTGGCCGCCCGCGGCCCGCTCACCGCGGCCGAGATCGAGCACGACGCCCCCCGCGAGACCGGCAACTGGGGCTGGAACTGGTCGACCGTGAAGCGGGCGCTGGAGTTCCTCTTCTGGGCCGGCGAGGTCACCGCGGCGGACCGCACCACCTCGTTCGCCCGCCGCTACGACCTGCCCGAGCGGGTGCTGCCGGCGGCCGTGCTGGACGCGCCCACCCCGACCGACGCGCAGGCGCACCGTACGCTCGTGGCGATCGCGGCCCGGTCGCTCGGCGTCGCCGCCGAGCCGGAGCTGCGTGACTACTTCCGGCTGCCGGTGGCCGGCGCCCGGGCGGCGGTCGCCGAGCTGGTCGAGGCGGGCGAGCTGACCCCGGTCACGGTGCCGGGCTGGCGACTGCCGGCCTACCTGCACGCCGAGGCTCGGCTGCCCCGCTGGGTCCGGGGCAACACCCTGGTCAGTCCGTTCGACCCGCTGGTCTGGGAGCGGGCACGGGCCGAGCGCCTCTTCGGCTTCACCTACCGCATCGAGATCTACGTGCCGGCGCCGCAGCGGGTTTACGGCTACTACGTGCTGCCGTTCCGGCAGGGCGAGCGCTTCACCGCCCGGGTCGACCTGAAAGCCGACCGGAAGGCCGGCGTGCTGCTGGTGCCGGCCGCCTGGGTCGAGCCGGGCGCCGACCCGGGGGAGACCGCGGTGGCGCTCGCCGCCGAGCTCTACCGGCTCGCCGGTTGGCTCGGCCTGGACGCGGTCGCCCCACCGGCCGCCGGCGATCTGGCCGCACCGCTGGCCGCCGCGCTGGTGGGCGTGGCCGGTGTACGGTGAGCGCGTGACAAGCGTTGACCGGCCCGCCACCGCGCCCGACCCTTACCGGGAGCCGTCCACGCACGTCGAGCCGTTCCCACACGCCGGTCCGTCCCCGCACGTCGAGCCGTTCCCACACGCCGGTCCGTCCCCGCACGTCGAGCCGTCCCCGCACGGCGGTCCGCCCACGCACGTCGAGCCGCACGGACACGCCGGGCCGTCCGCTCACGCCGAGCTGCACGGGCAGGCCGAGCTGCACGGGCACGGTGAGGGGGCCGGGGCGGCGTGGCCGGCCGGGGTGGCCTACCAGCCGGTCGAGCCCGACCGGTTCACCCGGATGGTCCTACGCCTGCACGCGCGCGCCCCGCGCTGGGCGGTGCCGCTGGCCGCGCTGGGCTGCGTCGGCCTCGGCATGGCGTACGCGCTGATCAGCGATCCCACCGTAAGTGACCCGGACGCCCGGCCGACCTGCCTGCTCAAGCTCACGACCGGGCTGGACTGTCCGGGCTGCGGCGGCACCCGCGCGTTGTGGTACGTGTTGCACGGCGACCTGCCGGCGGCTGCCCGGCACCACTTCCTCTTCGTCTTCGCGTTGCCGTTCCTGGCCTGGCTCTTCGTCGCCTGGGCCGGCAATCGGGCGTTCGGCTGGAGGCTGCCGGAGCCGCAGTTCAGCCCGAAGGTGATCGGCGGCTTCCTGGCTGCCTGGGTGGCCTTCTCGGTGGTCCGCAACCTGCCCTGGGCCCCGTTCCCCTCGCTCTACGTCTGACCGCTCACCGACGCGGCTGCCCCGGCGCCCGGTCGGCGGATGACCTGCTGCCGAGCGCCCTTTAGAGCTGAGTCGTCGGTGCTGTCGCGAACTCGACGTCGTTTCGGCCGGTGGTCGGGTGGCGCGGTGGCCGGGTGGCCGGGTGGCCGGGTGGCCGGACGCCAGCTCGGCGAAGTGGCCGTATCCGGCTGGCAAGGATGCCGCCACTTCGCCGAGCTGGCGTCGATCTTTGACCGAAAATCGCCGCCTACCCTTCCTTTGCGAACGGGCGGAGCCGACCAGCCCATTCACCCGGTCAGACCTCTCGCTTCCGGCATGTGCGGCGCAGAAGTGGACGGCGGTCGAGCGCGGAGGGGCCCTAGCCGTTGACCATGAGGTTGACGTCAAAAAGAGCGCTCTCTCCACCGCCAACTTCATGATCGCCAGGCTCCTGTGCGGCACCGGGGGTGCGGCGTCGGCGTGTGCTTTGACGCGAACTCCTTGATCTACGCCCCGGGACGGCCGGGGTGGGGGCGTTGGGGTTGGTGGCAGCACGGTTCAGGTCGACGGCTCCGGTCGAGATCTGGGAGGGAGAGGAGTGGACTGCGGCTTTCGGTCACTGATCGACGCCCGCTCGGTGGAGTGGCGGCATCCCCGCCGACCGGATACCGCTACTTCGCCGAGCCGGCCACCGGCCACCGGGCACCCCGGCCACCGGGCACCCCGGCCACCGGGCACCCCGGCCACCGGGCACCCCGGCCACCGGGCACCCCGGCCACCGGGCACCCCGGCCACCGGGCACCCCGGCCACCGCGCACCCCGGCCACCGGGCACCCCGGCCACCGCGCACCGGGCCCTCCGGCCGCCGGGCCCTCCGGCCACCGGGCCCAGGCCGCCCGGCCACGGGCCACCCGCGGCGGGATAGCGTGCGCCGGCTGGTCGGCCGCGTGCCCGATTTCCGCGCCGGGGGGCGGGCCAACTACAGTCCTCGGCATGCCGGAGATGGTGCAGCCCCAGGTGAAGCTGATCGCGTGGACGCAGTTCCAGGCGCCGGACGAGGTGCCGTGGTCGACCGACGCCGACGGTGGGCAGGCGCTCGCCGAGTTCGCCGGTCGGGCCTGCTACCAGAGCTGGAAGAAGCCGAACCCGGCCACCGCGACGAACGCCGGCTACCTGGCGCACATCCTCGACGTCGGCCACCTGAGCGTGCTGGAGCACGGTTCGGTGAGCTTCTACTTCAGCGGCGTCTCCCGGTCGTTCACCCACGAGCTGATCCGGCACCGGCACTTCTCCTACTCGCAGCTCTCCCAGCGCTACGTGCCGGAGCGGGACGCGGCGATGGTCGAGCCGGCGGTGATCGCCGAGGACCCTGAGCTGCACAAGAAGTTCGTCGAGGCGTCCGAGGCGGCGGTGCGGGCGTACACCGATCTGCTGGAGGGCCTGGAGGCCCGCTTCACCGACGAGCCCAACCCGACGCTGCGCCGCAAGCAGGCCCGGCAGGCGGCCCGGGCGGTGCTGCCGAACGCGACCGAGACCCGGATCGTGGTGACCGGCAACTACCGCGCCTGGCGGCACTTCGTCAAGATGCGCGCCACCGAGCACGCCGACGTGGAGATCCGCGAGCTGGCCGTGGAGTGCCTGCGTCAGCTCAAGGGCGTCGCGCCGAACGTGTTCGCCGACTTCGTGATCTCGACGCTGCCGGACGGCACCGAGGTGGCGGCGTCGCCGCACGCCGAGTGACTCGTCGCCCTTCGCCGCCGGGCCACCGGTGGTCGTCCGCTAGGTTGTGAACATGACGCACGACCACTCCGCCGCCCCACACCCGGGGGCGTCACGCCCGTTCGGACGGGTGATCACGGCCATGGTGACGCCGTTCACCCCCGACGGCGCGCTCGACCTGGACGGCGCCACCCGGCTGGCCCGCTATCTCGTCGACGAGCAGGGCAACGACGCGCTCGTGCTCAACGGCACCACCGGCGAGTCGCCGACCACCACCGACGCGGAGAAGGAGACGCTGGTCCGCGCCGTGGTCGAGGCGGTCGGCGACCGGGCCCGGATCGTGGCCGGGGTGGGCACCAACGACACCCGGCACACCGTCGAGCTGGCCGCGCAGGCGGAGAAGGCCGGCGCGCACGGCCTGCTCGTCGTCACGCCCTACTACAACAAGCCGCCGCAGGCCGGGCTGCTGCACCACTTCACCACCGTCGCGGACGCCACCGGGCTGCCGGTCATGCTCTACGACATCCCGCACCGCTCCGGCGTGGCGATCGCCACCGAGACGCTCGTCAAGCTCGCCGAGCACGGCCGGATCGTCGCGGTCAAGGACGCCAAGGGCGACCTGACGGCCACCTCGGAGGTGCTGGCCCGCAGCGACCTCGCGTTCTACAGCGGTGAGGACGCGCTCACCCTGCCGTTCCTGTCGGTCGGCGCGGTCGGCGTGGTCGGCACCTCGACGCATTTCACCGGCGCGCTGACCAGGCAGTTGATCGAGGCGTTCGGGGCCGGCGACCACGCCGGCGCGCTCGCGCTGCACCGGCGGCTGCTGCCGCTCTACACAGGTATCTTCCGCACCCAGGGCACGATCCTGGTCAAGGCCGGCCTCGCGGCCCAGGGCCTGCCGGCCGGCCCGGTGCGACCGCCGCTGGTGGAGGCCACCGGCGACGAACTGGCCCGGCTGCGCGCCGACTGCGCCGCCGCGGGCCTGCCCCTGCCCGAATGATTCAACGACACGACGGACGCCGTGCGACGGCGTCGCAGAATGAGGTGACGCGTGACCGAGGCGCACATCGAGGGTGAGCTGCCCCCGCCGCTGCCGGAAGGCGGCCTGCGGATCATCCCGCTCGGCGGACTCGGCGCCATCGGCCGGAACATGACCGTCTTCGAGTTCGACGGCAAGCTGCTGATCGTCGACTGCGGGGTGCTCTTCCCCGACGTCGAGCAGCCGGGTGTGGATCTGATCCTGCCCGACTTCGGCCCGATCCTGGACCGGCTGGCCGACGTACAGGCGATCGTGCTCACCCACGGCCACGAGGACCACATCGGCGCGGTGCCGTACCTGCTCGCCCACAAGCCCGACATTCCGCTTGTCGGCTCCCAGTTCACGCTGGCGCTCGTCGAGGCGAAACTGGCCGAGCGGCGGATCCAGCCCTACACGCTCACCGTCCGGGAGGGCGGCCGGGAACGGCTCGGCCCGTTCGAGTGCGAGTTCTTCGCGGTGAACCACTCGATCCCCGACGCGCTCGCGGTGGCCATCCGCACCCCGGCC
This sequence comes from Micromonospora sp. WMMD1128, assembly GCF_027497235.1. Lineage (NCBI taxonomy): Bacteria > Bacillati > Actinomycetota > Actinomycetes > Micromonosporales > Micromonosporaceae > Micromonospora > Micromonospora sp. WMMD1128. The sequence continues at coordinate 4,775,155 of NZ_CP114902.1, read as the reverse complement.
GGCCTGGTGCTGCACACCGGCGACTTCAAGATGGACCAGCTCCCGCTGGACGGCCGGATCACCGACCTGGCCGGCTTCGCCCGGCTCGGCGCCGAGGGCGTCGACCTGCTGCTGTCCGACTCCACGAACGCGGAGATCCCCGGGTTCGTCACGCCGGAGCGGGAGATCGGGCCGGTGCTCGACTCGATCTTCGCGAAGGCCAAGGGGCGGATCATCGTCGCCTCGTTCGCCTCGCACGTGCACCGGGTGCAGCAGGTCTTCGACTCGGCGGCCGAGCACGGCCGCAAGGTGGCGCTGATCGGCCGGTCCATGGTCCGCAACATGGGCATCGCCCGCGACCTGGGCCTGCTCAACATCCCGGCCGGTCTGGTGGTGGGGATCGAGGAGGCCACCAACCTGCCGCCCGAGCAGATCGTGCTGATGTCCACCGGCTCGCAGGGCGAGCCGATGAGCGCGCTCGGCCGGATGGCCAGCGGCGACCACCGGCACATCACCATCGCGCCGGGCGACACGGTGGTGCTGGCCTCCTCGCTGGTGCCCGGCAACGAGACGTCGGTCTACCGGGTGATCAACCGGCTGGCCCGGGCCGGCGCCGTGGTGGTGCACAAGGACGTGGCCAAGGTGCACGTCTCCGGGCACGCCCCGGCCGGCGAGTTGCTCTACCTGCTCAACGTGGTGCGGCCGAGCAACCTGATGCCGGTGCACGGCGAGTGGCGGCACCTGCGGGCGCACGCCCGCCTCGGCATCGAGTCAGGCGTCGCGCCGGACCGGGTGGTGCTCTGCGAGGACGGCGACGTGGTCGACCTGGTCGAGGGCCGGGCCAGCCTGGTCGGGCGGGTGAAGAGCCGGTACGTCTACGTCGACGGCCTCGCCGTCGGCGACGTCAGCGAGTCGCTGTTGACCGAGCGCCGGATCCTCGGCGACGGCGGGTTCATCGCGACCACCGTCGTGGTCGACTCGGTCACCGGCAAGGTGGTCGCCGGCCCGACCGTCTCGGCGAAGGGCTTCTCCGAGGACCCGGCCGCGTTCAACCCGGTGGTGCCGCTGGTCACCGAGGCGCTGAACCGGGCCGCCGCGGACGGCATCACCGACCCGCACCAGCTCCAGCAGATCGTCCGCCGGACGGTGGGACGCTGGGTCAACGACGCGTACCGCCGTCGTCCGATGATCGTCCCGACCGTCGTCGAGGTCTGACCCGACCGCTTCGCGCGCCGGCCCACCGTCCGCGGTGGGCCGGCGTCGTCGCTTTCCGGGTACGCCCCGACACGCCGCGTCGAAACCCTGCGCCGCGGTTCAACCGATTGGCGTCCGTCTCCGTACTCCCGGTCGTCCGGCGTGCCCCCGCGCCGGTCGGGAGGAGCGTGGCGGATGGACCGCAGACGGATGACAGCCATCGGCGTACTGGTGGCGGCGGCCGGGCTGACGGCGGCGGTGACCCTGCCGTCGTTCGCCGGTGAAGAACCCCGGCGGGCCGCCCCGACCGCCGACGGCGTCGCCCCGGAGGTGCTGGACGCGCTGGGCCGCGACCTCTCGCTCACCCGCGACCAGGCGGTACGCCGGCTGCGCACCGAACGCTGGGCCGCCGGCACGGTCACCACACTGCGTACCGAACTCGGCGCCGCCTACGGCGGAAGCTGGCTCGCCGCCGACGGCGCCACGCTCAACGTGGCGGTCACCGATGCGCCCGGTGCGGCACGGGTGAAGGCGGCCGGCGCGGTGCCGAAGCGGGTCGCGCGCGGCGTCGCCGAGCTGGACGCGGTGAAGACCCGGCTCGACCGGGCCGGCGCCGGCGCCGGCCCGGACATCGCGGGCTGGTACGTCGACGTGGCGACGAACTCCGTGGTGGTGGTCGCCCGGCCCGGCGCGGAGGCCGCCGGTCGTCGGTTCGCCGCCGCCGGTGGGACGGGCGCGGTCCGGGTGCGGACCGCCGACGAGGCCCCCCGCCCGCTGTTCGACGTCCGGGGTGGCGACGCGTTCTTCATCAACAACGCCGGCCGCTGCTCGGTCGGCTTCTCGGTGGTCGGCGGTTTCGTCACCGCCGGGCACTGCGGCCAGCCGGGTGACCGCACGACCGGGTCGAACCGGGTGGCCCAGGGCACGTTCTCCGCGTCCTCGTTCCCCGGTGACGACTGGGCCGTGGTCGAGGTCAACGGCGACTGGACGCCGCAGGGCGTGGTGAACGACTTCAACGGCGGCACGGTGCCGGTGAACGGCTCCACCGAAGCCCCGGTGGGCGCGTCGATCTGCCGCTCCGGCTCCACCACCGGCACCCGGTGCGGGGTGGTCCAGGCCAAGAACGCCACGGTCAACTACCCGGAGGGGACGGTCACCGGCCTGACCCGCACCGACGTCTGCGCCGAGCCGGGCGACTCCGGCGGCGCGTGGCTCTCCGGCGACCAGGCGCAGGGCGTCACCTCCGGCGGGTCCGGCGACTGCACCCGCGGCGGGGTCACGTTCTTCCAGCCGGTCAACGAGATCCTCCAACGCAACAACCTGACCCTGGTCACCGCCGGCGGCCAGCCGGAGCCCGCGGAACCGCCGGCCGGTGGCGGCGAGACGGTCCCGCCGGCCAGCGCGCCGCCCGCGGAACCGCCGGCCGGCGACGCCGAGTGCACCGGCCAGGTGAACCGGAGCGGCCGGATCGCCGCCGGACGTACCCAGGTGCAGCCGGACGGCCGCTTCTTCCGGGTGGCCGGCGGCGCCCAGGAGGCGTGCGTGGCCGCCCCGGACGGCGCCCGGGTGGTGCTGGAGCTGCAACGCTTCACCGGCGGCGCGTTCCGCACCGTGGCCCGCGCCGACAACGCCGACGGCCCGGTCCGGCTGACCGCCGACACCCCGGCCGGCGCCTACCGCTACCGGGTCGTCGGGCTGGCCGGCTCCGGCGAGTACACGCTGGCGTTCTCCGCCCGCTGACCACCCCGCCGGCCCCGAGACCGCGGCCCCCGACCCCCACCGCCCGGTGGTCGGGGGCCGCGCCGCGTCTGCGGTCACGCGGCGGCGATCTTGGAGTCGTGGCACCTCGAATGCCAGCAGTGCACCTTTTGTCAACGACCACAACCCCAAGATCGACGGGAAGGGTCAGCGGCCCCCGTCACCGATGCCGTGATCATGAGGTTGGCGGCGGCGTTGATCTCTGTTGATGCCGTCAACTTCATGATCACCCCCTCTTCCGCTGCTCGTCCGGCCGTCGGGGGGAGTGATCAAGGGGTTGGGTGTCAGTCGGGCCCTGACACACCCATACCGTTCCACTCACGGGCCGGACGGGGCACGGGTGGAACGCCATGGGTGTCTTCCGGGGCCCTGACGCACCCGTGGCGTTCCACCCGCCTGCCTGGGGGACGCGAGTGGTGGCAACGTCGAGCCTGATCACCGGCCGAGCCGTCCCGCCACCCCACCGGCCCGACCAAACAGATGATCATGAAGCAGATCGACGGGAAGGGTGGTCAGGCCAGTGCGGCGACCGCCTCGGCGTACGCGGTGCCGGTGCGGACCGCGGCGGCCACCAGCACGGCGAGCTGGGTCGGGGCCACCCCGCAGGCCAGGTCGGTGGTGACGCCGGCGACCAGCACCAGCGTCCCGTCACCGGGTTCGTGCACGTAGGCGGCGGGCAGCAGCCGGTCGTGGTTCCAGGCGTTGCAGAACGCGTACGCCTCGGCGCGGCGGCCGGTCGGCAGCCGGCGGGCCGCCACCACCCGGGCGTGCAGCACGTCGCCCTGCCGGCCGAGCCGACGGAACTGGATCGTCGCCTCGCCCCACCGGCCGACGAGCGTGCCGTCCGGCTCCACCGTGTAGGGGTCGCCCCGGGCGTCCAGCACGGCGGTGAGCAGCGCCGCGTCGAGCGGGACCGGCTCCTCCGGGTCGGGTGGGCCCGGTTCGGCCGGGTCGATCGCCGGCTCGTCGTCGAACTCGCTCTCGGCGGCCAGCGACACCGGCCCGGCGATCGGTCGTTCGGCCAGCCAGGAGGCGATCCGCCCGGACTGGTGCCCGGTGCCGTTGCGGGCGTCGAAGCTCCCGGCCAGCGCGGTCGCCAGCGCCTGGAGTTGCGCGCCGAGCGTGGCCACGTCCACCTCGGCCGCCGGCCGGGAGCCGTGCCCGGGGCGGTGGATCCGCCGGCCACCGAGGCCGGCCTCCGCGGCCAGCCCGCAGAGCAACGCGCCCGCCGCGGCGAACTCCATCGCGGACATGTCGTCCGCCGGGCGGTCCAGCCGGGGCAACTGCTCGGTCAGCACCTCCAGCCCGCGGTGCAGATAGCCGCCCAGCGCGCAGAACCGCAGGTGCGTGGCGAGCAGCGGAAACGCGACTCGTTCCCGGCGGTGCCGGCGGTACGCGCGAACGTGTGCCCGGGCCGCCTCCGCCACCGCGCCGGTGCGCAGCCACGGGAGCATCCCGGCGGTGAGGGACCGTTCGGGCTGGTCGGTGCAGCCCGGCACGTCGACCGGCCCCGGCCCGAGCGCCGCGAGCGCCGCCTCCGGCTCACCCCAGCGGGCCAGCAACTCGGCCCGCCGGGCCGGGGCGCAACCCGGGCAGCCGCCCACCGGGTCCGCCGGATCGGCGGCCGTCCAGCGCGCGTACGCGTCCCGGGCGGCCGGCTCGTCGCCGAGGTGGTCGGCGAGCCGGCAGCGCAGCTCGGCGACCGGCCCGGCGTCCGGGCCGAGTTCCTGGGCGAGCGTGTCCAACAGGGACCCGGCCTGGTCCAGTCCCACCCGGGGGGTGCCGAAGAGCGCCTCCACCGCCTGCCGCTGGTGCCGGCGCAGCCGGACCAGCTCGTCGGGGTGGGCGTCGAGCAGCCCCGGGTGCCGGGCCAGCGTGGCCCCCAGGCGCCGCACCGGCTCCACCGTCCGCCACCGCTCACCCAGGTGCAGGTACGCCTCGACGAGCGCGAACCGCGCCGACAGGGCGGTACGCGGGTCGCCGGTGGCGTCGGCGCGGGCGGCGATCCGCTCCAGCTCGGCGCAGCGCTCCTCGCCGTCGGGCCGGTCCCGGGCGTCGGCGAGCGCGGCGGCCAGCCCCCGGTCGCGGGCCGTGGTCACCGGACCGACCCGCCGGGCAGGCCGGCGACGGCGTCGGCGAGCTGGCAGCCGGTGGTGACGCCGCCGTCGACCAGTCGGTCGAGCTGGTGCGGGGTCACCCCGCGCTCCAGGTCGGTGGTGACCTCGCCGCAGACCTGGGCCACCCCGTCGTCGTCGACGTGCACGTACGCCTTGGGCCAGAGCCGGTCGTGGTTCCAGGTGTTGCAGAACACGTGCAACTCGGGCACCTGGTCGATGCCGAACCGGGGTGCGGCGACGGTGCGTACCTGGAGCAGTTCTCCGGCCGCGCCCCGGCGATGGAACCAGATCAGGTGCCGTTCCCAGCGGCCGACAAGCGCGCCGTCGGGCTCCTGCGCCACCGCGTACCCCCGGTGGGCCAGCACGGCGGCGATCAGCGCACCGCTCAGCGGTTGCAGCGCCTGCGGGTGTCCGGTCAGCGGACCGTCCGGACCGTCCTCGATCTCCGGCGACGCCATCGGGCATCCCTTCTGAGGCGAATAACACAAACGACGGTCCGACCTGTGCTGCGACACGCGGACGCGACCCGGAAAAGCGGCGTTTCGTCGGGTGCCGCCGTTACCGTGACTCTATGGCGGGCCGTACCTCTCAGGCGAGCCGGCGGCGCGGCGCGTCGCCACGTGGCTCCACGAACAACCGTGCCCGCCAACCGGCGAAGAAGGCGGCGCGCAAGCCCGTCCGGCGTCGACCGGCGGCGGGGCCGAGTCCGGCCGCGTTCGTCGGCCGGGCCGTCAACGCCATGTTCATGGGGATGGCGCACTCGGTCGGCTGGGGATTCCGGGCGGTCGGCCGGCAGGCCGCGTCCACTCGGGAGCTGGATCCGGAGCACCGTCGCGACGGCGCCGGCCTGCTGCTGTTCGGCCTGGCCATCCTCGCCGCGGTGGGCATCTGGGGCGGCGGCGCCGGGCCGGTGGGCCGGCACCTGGCCGACACCGTGCGTCTCTTCGTCGGGGCGATCTCGATCGTGCTGCCGGTGCTGTTCATGGTCGGCGCGTGGCGGCTCATGCGCACCCCGGTGGATCCGGAGCACCGCGGGCGCGGCCTGGTCGGCTGGGGTTCGATGCTGCTTGCGACCGCCGCGATGCTGCACATCGGGCAGAACCCGGTCGACGAGGTCCAGCGCGACTACGCCGGCGGCCTGATCGGCGCCGGGGTGGGCGACCTGCTGAAGTCGGCGGTGACCGCCTGGGTGGCCATGCCGCTGCTGCTCCTGCTGCTGGTGTTCGGCCTGCTGGTGGTCACCGCGACGCCGATCAACCGGATCCCGGAGCGGCTCGGCCTGCGCGCCGACCCGGACGCGCCCGAGGACGTCGAGGAGGAGCGGGACGAGGTCGAGGCGCCGCCGAAGCCGGCCCGCAAGCGGCCGGCGAAGCGCGTTCCGCCGCCGGTCGGTCCGCTGGACCCGCTGGACCCGGACGACGAGCTGGCCGGCGTGGACCTCCAGGAAACCATCGTGCTGCCGCGCAAGATGCCCAAGGTGCCGGCGAACCGGAAGCCGGCCGAGCCGCCGGAGCACTCGCCGCTGCCCACCCGCGCCGAGCAGCTCGCGCTCACCGGCCTGGCCGGCGACTACACGCTGCCGCCGGCCAACATGCTCGGCGGTGGGCCCGCGCCGAAGACCCGGAGCAAGGCCAACGACGAGGTGATCGCGGCGCTGACCGGCGTCTTCGACCAGTTCGGCGTGGACGCCGAGGTCACCGGCTTCACCCGCGGCCCGACCGTCACCCGCTACGAGGTCGAGCTGGGGCCGGGCGTCAAGGTCGAGCGGATCACCCAGCTCTCCCGCAACATCGCGTACGCGGTGAAGTCGCCGGACGTGCGGATCCTCAGCCCGATCCCGGGCAAGAGCGCGGTCGGCGTGGAGATCCCGAACACCGACCCGGAGAACGTGTCGCTCGGCGACGTGCTGCGCTCGCGGGCCGCGACAAGCGACCACCACCCGATGGTGGTGGCGCTCGGCAAGGACATCGAGGGCGGCTACGTGGTGGCCAACCTCGCGAAGATGCCTCATATCCTGATCGCCGGCGCCACCGGTGCGGGCAAGTCGAGTTGCCTGAACAGTCTGCTTGTGTCCATTTTGACCCGGGCCACGCCGGACGAGGTGCGGCTGCTGCTGATCGACCCGAAGCGGGTCGAGATGACCGGCTACGAGGGCATCCCGCACCTGGTCACGCCGATCGTGACCAACCCGAAGAAGGCGGCCGACTCGCTGGAGTGGGTCGTCCGCGAGATGGACATGCGCTACGACGACCTCGCCGCCAACGGGGTCCGGCACATCGACGACTTCAACCGCAAGGTGCGCAACGGCGAGATCAAGGCCCCGCCCGGCAGCGAGCGGGAGATGCGGCCCTACCCCTACCTGCTGGTGATCGTGGACGAGCTGGCCGACCTGATGATGGTGGCGCCGCGCGACGTGGAGGACTCCGTCGTCCGGATCACCCAGCTGGCCCGCGCCGCCGGCATCCACCTGGTGCTGGCCACCCAGCGCCCCTCGGTGGACGTGGTCACCGGCCTGATCAAGGCCAACGTGCCGTCCCGGCTCGCGTTCGCCACCTCGTCGCTCGCCGACTCCCGGGTCATCCTCGACCAGCCCGGCGCGGAGAAGCTGCTCGGTCGCGGTGACGGCCTGTTCCTGCCGATGGGCGCGTCGAAGCCGGTGCGGATCCAGGGCGCCTGGGTGACCGAGCGCGAGATCACCGACGTGGTCAAGTTCTGCAAGGACCAGCGCGAGCCGGAGTTCCGCCCGGACGTGCTCGCCCCGGCGCAGGACAGCAAGAAGAAGATCGACGAGGACATCGGCGACGATCTCGACCTGCTGGTGCAGGCCGTCGAGCTGGTGGTCACCTCGCAGTTCGGCTCGACCTCGATGCTCCAGCGCAAGCTGCGGGTCGGCTTCGCCAAGGCGGGCCGGCTGATGGACCTGATGGAGACCCGGGGCGTGGTCGGCCCGTCCGAGGGCTCCAAGGCCCGCGACGTGCTGGTCAAGCCGGACGAGCTGGACGAGGTGCTGACCGGCCTGCGCGGCGGCGAGGAATAGACCCGGTCACGAACGAGGGCCCGCCGGAATCCGGCGGGCCCTCGTTCGTGCGGGTGGCGCGGTCAGGCGTTCAGGATCGCGGCGGCGAGGATGAAACCGAGGACGGCGCCGGCGACGCTCGCCGCGGCGGCGTACCAACCGAGCGGCTTGTCGCCGAGCACCGCGCCGACGATGCCGAGGACCAACCCGACCAGGCCGAGGAACGGTACGAAGATCGCGATGGCCGCGAAGACGAAACCGATGATGGTGCAGATCCGGGCGGCGTTGCTGTTGGAGCGGGCGGTGGCGGGAACGTCGGCCATGGTGTCCTCCGTGAGTGATCTTCTCGGTGCGCTGACGATCACCTACCCCGGCGGGTCGGCCGTCCAAACCGGATCACGCATCGATCAGTGGAACAGTTTCAGGCCGACCACCCCGGCGACCACGAGCAGCAGGCAGGCGATGCGGGGCAGGTTCGCCGGCTCGCCGAGGGCGAGCATGCCGACGAGCGCGGTGCCGACCGCGCCGATCCCGACCCACACCGCGTAGCCGGTGCCGACCGGGATGTCGCGCAGCGCGTACGCCAGGCCGGCCATGCTGCCGGCGAGGGTGCCGGCGAAGACGGCGGTGGGGAGGGGGCGGGTGAAGCCGGCGCTGCGGTCCAGGGCGACCGCCCACGCGGTTTCCAGCAGTCCGGAGAGCACAAGCACGATCCAGGCCATGAGTGTCACCTCTGACGGGCGGGCCCGGCGGTCGGCCGGGCGGTGGTCGTTTCCGCGGGGCGTCGTGCCTGACCGGGTACGCCCACCACTCGTCCGGGGCGGCCATGGACCGCCGTGGCCGACGCTAGCACCGGCCGGGGCGGCCGGGCGGCGTGGTGACGAAGCCCACCATCGCTGGAGTTCACGCAAACTTCAGGTTGCACGATGTGGGTCATGACCGTGCTCTTCTCCGACGAGGACGTCGCGGCGGCCGTGGACGCCCCGCTCACCGTCGCCGCCATGCGGGACGCGCTGCTGGCCGCGCACCACGGGCGGCTGATCGCCCCACCCCGGGCGTCCGCGTCGCTGGGCGGCGGCCGGATGGTGCTCACCGCCGGCCACCTCACCGGCGAGTGGTACGGCTTCCGCTCGTACGACACGTTCGGGCACCCGGAGAGCGGGCAACTCGTCGTGCTGCACGACGCGACCACCGGCGCGGTACGCGCCATCGCCGTCGGCGAGGAGCTGGGCTCCCGGCGTACCGGAGGACTGGGCGGCGTGGCGGTGGACGCGCTGGCCCGTCCGGACGCCGCCACGCTCGGCGTGGTGGGCTCGGGGCGGCAGGCGTGGACCCAGGTGTGGGCCGCGGCGGCGGTCCGGCCGCTGCGCGAGGTGACCGTGCACAGCCGGTCGGCCGCCCGGCGGGAGGCGTTCGCCGCCCGGGCCCGGGCCGAGCTGGGCGTGCCGGTCCGGGCGGTCGACTCGGCCGCCGCCGCGGTGCGCGACCGCGACCTGGTGGTGCTGGCCACCACGAGCACCGCCCCGGTGCTGGCCGCCGCCGACCTGTCGCCGGGCACGCACGTCAACACCGTCGGCTTCAAGCAGGTCGACCGGCACGAGTTCGGCACCGACCTGCTCGACGCCGCCGACCTGCTGGTCACCGACTCGCCGGGGCAGGCCGCCGCGTACGCGCCGCCGATGCTCGCCGCCGTCGAGCCGTACGCCGGGCGGCTGCGCGACCTGGGCGCGGTGCTGGCCGGCGCGGCCACCGGCCGGACCGGCGCGGACCAGATCTCGGTCTTCTGCTCCACCGGCCTTGCCGGCACCGAGGTGTTCCTGCTCGACCGCCTCGCCCGCGCGTTCACCCCGGCGCGGTGAGAGGGTGACCTTCTCTACCGCAGGCGTTAACAAGGGCCCCTTCCTTGCACCTGTACCCTCGGATGGTGTCTGACTCCTCTCCGCGCCGGGTGGCGCTGCTGACTCTGGGCTGCGCCCGCAACGAGGTCGACTCGGAGGAGTTGGCCGCCCGGCTGCACGCCGACGGCTGGCAGGTGACCACCGACGGCGAGGGCGCCGACGTGGTGGTCGTGAACACCTGCGGCTTCGTGGAGAAGGCCAAGCAGGATTCGATCCAGACGCTGCTGGCCGCCGCCGACACCGGCGCGAAGGTGGTCGCCGCCGGGTGCATGGCCGAGCGGTACGGCCGTGAGCTGGCCGCCAGCCTTCCCGAGGCGCAGGCGGTGCTGAGCTTCGACGACTACCCGGACATCGCGGCCCGCCTCGACGCGGTGGTGGCCGGCGAGACGATCGACGCGCACGTCCCGCGCGACCGGCGCGAGCTGCTTCCGCTCACCCCGGTCAAGCGCCGGGACGCGGCGGTGTCGCTGCCCGGCCACGGCACCCCGACCCGGGTCGCGCCGGAGACCGACGAGCACACCCCGGCGCACCTGCGGCAGGTGCTGCGGCACCGGCTCGACACCGGCCCGGTGGCCTCGCTGAAACTGGCAAGCGGCTGCGACCGGCGGTGCGCGTTCTGCGCCATCCCGGCGTTCCGCGGTGCGTTCGTCTCGCGTACCCCGGACGAGCTGCTCGCCGAGGCCGAGTGGCTGGCCAAGACCGGCGTCCGGGAGCTGGTGCTGGTCAGCGAGAACTCCACCTCGTACGGCAAGGACCTGGGCGACCCGCGGGCACTGGAGAAGCTGCTGCCGCAGCTCGCCGCGATCGACGGGATCGTGCGGGTGCGGGCCAGCTACCTCCAGCCCGCCGAGACCCGGCCCGGCCTGGTCGAGGTGATCGCCACCACGCCCGGCGTGGCCGCCTACTTCGACCTGTCGTTCCAGCACTCCAGCGAGCCGGTGCTGCGCCGGATGCGCCGCTTCGGCTCCACCGACCGGTTCCTGGAGCTGCTCGCCTCGGCCCGCGCGCTGGCGCCGGCGGCCGGCGCCCGGAGCAACTTCATCGTGGGCTTCCCCGGCGAGACGAAGCAGGACGTGGCCGAGCTGGTCCGGTTCCTGACCGAGGCGCGGTTGGACGCGATCGGCGTGTTCGACTACAGCGACGAGGACGGCACCGAGGCCGCCGGGCTGCCCGGCAAGGTCTCCGCCGCCACGGTCAAGCGGCGGTACGACAAGCTCGGCGCGCTCGCTGACGAGCTGTGCTCGCAGCGGGCCGAGGAACGGCTCGGCTCGACCGTGGAGGTGCTGGTGGACTCGGTGGCCGACGACGTGGTCGAGGGGCGGGCCGCCCACCAGGCGCCCGAGGTCGACGGTTCGACCACCCTCGTCGCGCCGGACGGCGGCGGGGTGGACCTGGCCGCGCTGCGCCCGGGTGACCTGGTCCGGGCCCGGGTGACGGCGACCGAGGGGGTCGACCTGATCGCGGTGCCGGACGAGATGATCTCGGCGGCGCCCGGCGCGGCCCGGTGACGGTGGGCCCGGACGGAGCGGGGGAGCGACGTGGGGCGATGTCGGACATGACCGGGGCGGAGCCGACGGTGGCGGCGCCGGTGCCGCTGCTCAACGCGGCGAACCTGTTGACCGCGGCGCGGCTGCTGTTGGTGCCGGTCTTCGCGGTCACCGTGGCCGTGTCCGGGATGAGCCACGCCGGCTGGCGGATGGTGGCCTGCCTGATCTTCGTGGTGGCCTCGGCGACGGACCTGGTCGACGGCTGGATCGCCCGCCGGTTCGGCCTGGTCACCTCGCTCGGCAAGGTCGCCGACCCGATCGCCGACAAGGCGCTCACCGGCACCGCGCTGGTGCTGCTCTCGTGGTACGACCGGCTGCCCTGGTGGGTGACGGTGGTGATCCTCGCCCGGGAGTTGGGCATCACCGCGCTGCGCTTCTGGGTGATCCGGCACGGGGTCATCGCCGCCAGCCGCGGCGGCAAGATCAAGACGGCGTTGCAGATCCTGGCGATCACCTGGTACCTCTGGCCGATGCCGGACGCGCTGGCCCCGGTCGGACCCTGGATCCTGGGCGCGGCCGTGGTGGTGACCGTCGCCACCGGCTTCGACTACGTCGCCCAGGCGCTGCGGCTGCGCCGTCCCCGGCGTTGATCGGTGCGACCGGCGACTAAGCCGGCGTGACGCGGGAAGAAGAGGCGGTCATGGACGACACCGACGCGCGGCACCGACGGCCCGCCGGCAGCCCGGCCGCCGCCGTGGTGCACCGCCTGCACGACCGCGGGGAGACGCTGGCCACGGTCGAGTCGCTGACCGGTGGCCTGCTCGCCGCCGCGATCGTGGAGATCGCCGGAGTCAGCGCGATCTACCGGGGTGGCCTCGTCGTCTACGCCACCGAGCTCAAGGCGACGCTCGCCGGCGTACCGGAGGACCTGCTGGCGGCGCGTGGCCCGGTCGACCCGGACGTGGCCGTCGCCCTCGCCGAGGGCGGTCGGCAGCGCTGCGGCGCGGTCTGGGGGCTGGCCACCACCGGGGTGGCCGGGCCGGAGCCGCAGAACGGCAAGCCGGTCGGCCTGGTCTACGTGGCGGTCGCCGGGCCGGACGGCACGCAGGTGCGCCGGCTCGACCTGGACGGTGGCCGGGACCGCATCCGCTCGGCCGCGGTGATCGAGGCCCTGCGCCTGCTCGCCGAACAGGTCCGGGTCGTCCGCGAGGGCGAGGCCGTCGACCCGGCGGGCGCCGGCCGGCGATGACCCCGCCGACACCGACACACCCGACCGCGGGCGCGTCGGAACGGTCGTTCTGACGGGATTGGACAGGCGGGGTGGGATGTCGTCGCGGCGGTCAGCGGGTACGGTTGCGGGAAGGCTCCGGCGGGCGACGCCGGCGCCGGGGCGGCGACTCGCCGCGCTCGGCGCCGCGCGGCGCGGTCGGGCATGGTGACCCGTTCACGGGGAGGTGCGATGGTCCTGCTACGCCGGGTGATCGGTGACGCACTGCGGGCGCGCCGGCAGGGGCAGCACCGCACCCTCCGCGAGGTCTCGTCCGCCGCCAACGTCAGCCTCGGTTACCTCTCCGAGATCGAACGCGGCCAGAAGGAACCATCGAGCGAGCTGCTGGCGGCGATCTGCGACGCGCTCGGCGCCCGCCTGTCCGAGCTGCTGCGCGAGGTGAGCGACACGGTGGCGCTGGCCGAGCAGATGCCCGGCGTGCTGGTGCCGGTCGCCGACGAGCCCGTCGAGTCGACGTCGGTGGCCACGCCGGCCGTGCGCAAGGCGACGAACCGGGGGGTCCGGCAGGTCACCTCCGACGGCGCGGTGGCCGTCCAGGTCCGGCAGGACTCGCCGCTCAAGGCGACGCTGCGCAGCGCGCGTGTGCGCCCCGCCGAGCGGGACGTGGTCTGCGCCGCCTGACCGTGCCGTCCGCCCATGTCGCCGCTGGCGTCCACGTCGTAATGTTGATCAGGATCGTACGGGTGCCGGAGTGGCGTCCGACTGGGACGATGTAGGCGTGACGCTACTGTGAGGGGACGAGGCGGAGATGGCTAACCCGTTCGTCAAGGGTTGGAAATACCTGATGGCGGCCTTCGGCGCGAAGATCGACGAGCACGCCGATCCGAAGGTGCAGATCCAGCAGGCGGTCGAGGAGGCGCAGCGGCAACACCAGGCGCTGGTCCAGCAGGCGGCGGCGGTGATCGGCAACCAGCGTCAGCTCGAGATGAAGCTGTCCCGGCAGATCACCGAGGTGGAGCAGCTCCAGGGCAACGCGCGGCAGGCGCTGACGCTTGCCGACCAGGCCCGGGGCCGGGGTGACGAGGCCGAGGCCGGGCGCTTCGAGCAGTCCGCCCAGATGCTTGCCACCCAGTTGGTCTCCGGCGAGCAGGCGTTGGAAGACTTGAAGACGCTGCACGACCAGGCGCTGAACGCGGCGGCGCAGGCCCGCAAGGCGGTCGAGAACAACTCGATGATCCTCCAGCAGAAGCTCGCCGAGCGCACCAAGCTGCTCAGCCAGCTCGAGCAGGCCAAGATGCAGGAGAGCGTGGCCCGCTCGCTGGAGTCGATGTCGTCGCTCACCGCGCCGGCCAACACCCCGTCGCTGAACGAGGTGCGCGACCGGATCGAGAGCCGCTACGCCACCGCCATGGGCCGGGCCGAGCTGGCCGGCAACTCGGTCGAGGGCCGGATGCTGGAGATCCAGAAGGCGTCGATCGACTCGGCCGGGTCGGCCAGGCTGGAACAGATCCGGTCGAGCATGGCCGGCAAGCAGGTCGACGGCCGGTCGGAGCGCCCCGCGGTGGGTCCGGCGACCGACCCGGCGGCGACCGCCAAGCTGGACGAGATCCGGGCCAGCATGAGCCGGGAGCGTGGCACCGGGGAGACCACCACCGGCTGACGGACGGGGGAGAGCGATGGCGGACGAGCGGACGCGGCACTTCCGCCGGCTGGGCAAGCTGCGGCGCTCGGCGCGGCGGTGGAGCGTTCTGGCTGGCGGGCTCGGCGGTGCCGCCGCGGTGCTCACCCCGTACGCGGGGCTGGGCCTGCCGGACGCGGCCTGGGCCGGCGCCGCAGGGAGCGCGATCGCGGTGGCGTGCTGGCGTTGGGCCGACCACCGGGCGCTCGCGGCAGTGCCGGCCCCGCCCGCGCTCGACCCGGCCGAGGCCGCCGCCCGATCCCGCGCCCGGCTGGTCGCCGCCGTCGAACGGCTGCCGGTGGGCCCGGGCGTCCTCGCCGAGGTACGCCGGGTCCGCGCCCGCCTCGGTCTGCGCGGCACCGCCGCGGCCGAGCCGTGGGCCCGGCTCGACCGGGCCGCGCTCACCCTCGGCGGGTTGGCCGGTCGGCTGACCGGGCTGGCCGAGCCGGCGGTCCGGGAAGCGGCCGAGGCCGACCATTCCCTACGCGAACTGGCCACCCGGGTGGCAGGCGTGGAAGGCGCGGTGAAGCTCGCCCCGCACGGGCCGCTCGCCGAGGTGCACGCGATGCTCGTCGCCCAGTTGGAGGACGGGGTGGCCGCCTACGAGCGGCTGGTGGTGGCCGCCGCCGGCTACGTGGCCGAGGATGCCCGTCCGAACACCGCGCACCCCGCCGCCGCCCGCCTGACCGAGGCCACCGACATGCTGCACGGCGTGGCCGCCGCCCTGGCCGAACTCCGCACCCCCCAGCCCCGCCCCTCCTGACGCCGCTCCGGCGGCCCGTTCCTCCGCGGCGCCGTTACCTTCCAAGTCACCTGGTCTCGTCGGGACGCCGCGCAGGCGTGAAAGCGGGCAACCGGCCGCACGGTGGCCTGCTCTCCGGCCGGGTCTCGTGCGAGGAAGCGTGGGCGGTGATCGTTTGGCCATGATCAACACCAGTTCGGTGAAGTGGGGGCATCGCCGGTGGTCGGATACCGCCACATCACCGAACTGGCGTCCGGCCTACCGACGTCCAGCCCGCCGGGCCGGGCCGGGTCGGTGAAAAGCTGGGTCAGGGTGGGGTGGTGATGCTGGTGGCGGGGGTCCAGGGGGAGGCGCCCACCACGTTCGTCGCGCGTACCCGGTAGTGGTAGGTGACGCCGCGGGACAGGCCGGTGTTGGTGAAGCCGCGACCGGTCGCCCGGAAGGTGGCCGGTTCCCGGGTGAAGGCCCCGTCGAGGGCGCGTTCCACGAGGAAACCGGCGCCCGGCCCGGCCGGCGCCTCCGCCGACCAGCCCAGCGTCACCAAGGCGGTGTCCGGGGACGGCGCGCCGACGGTGGCGGTCACGCCCGTGGGCGTGGCCGGTCGGGGCGGTACGGTCACCGTGGCCACCGTGGACCAGGGCGACGCCGCACCGAGGTAGGTGGTGCGTACCCGGTAGTAGTAGGTGGTGTCGGGGGCGACGGCCGGATCCAGGTGGGTCTCGCCGACGGCGATCGCCGTGGTGCCCGGCCCGCTGGTGAACGTCGGGTTCGTGGCCCGCTGCACGTCCACGCCGGTGGCGAACGAGTGGTTCGCCCAGCGCAGCGCCACCCGCACCGGCGCGGCCGGCGGCACCACCGCGGTCAGCCGGGCCGGTGGGGCCAGCCGCACCGAGGCCGGCGCGCTGTTCGACCAGGCCGAGCAGCTCACCGCGTTCTCGGCCCGGATCCGGTAGTGGTAGGTGACGCCGGGGGTGACTGTCGCGTCCGTGTACCGGGTCGCGGCGGCGGCCACCGTGATCTCGGTGCGGCCGGCGGTGAAGGCGCTGTCGGTGGCGCGTTGCAACCAATGGCTGGTGGCCGGTGGGCGGCTGCCGTTGCCGGTCCAGGTCAGCGCGATGGCGGGCAGCGCGGTGGCCGACCCCGGCGCCGGGGTGGCGGTCAGCCCGGTCGGCGCGCGGGGCGACACCCGCAGCACCAGTGGCCGGCTCATGCCCTGGTCGCGCAGCCCCGCCGAGCGGGTCTGCCAGCGGTACTCCCAACCCAGATTGACCAGGTGGTTGACCACCACCGCGGGCCCACCGTCGACCGGGCTCACCGGGCCGGCGTCCAGCCGCGCGCCGGCCGGGCGGGTCGGGTCGAGCAGCCGTACGCTGTCGCCGATCCGGAACGGCAGGTCGGGCGGGACCGGGCGCAGCGCCACGATCACGTCCTCCCGGGGATTGACCCGGACGGTGTCCTTCCAGCCCAGCTCGCCCGGGCCGGGCGGGCGGAGCGTGCCGTCCCAGCCGACCCGGTTGACCACCTGCACGTCGACGCCCTCGACGTGCACCGGGTGGGTGCGGTCGGAGTCGCCGACGATCCGCCAGAGCTGGGTGCCGTCCGCGGGCGCGCCCACCGGCACGGTCGGGTCGGTCGCGAACAGCACCTCGGTGGCCGGGTCGGCCGGGCCCAGTGGCAGGACGGCCGGGACGAGCGGTCCGCCGATCGGGTGGCCGACGCCGAGCCGGCCCACCGCCCGGCCGTGCCGGGGCTCGAACATCTGCCCGACCGACTTCACCGCCAGGGGCAGCGTGACCGGGGCGGATCCGCCGAGCGGGGTGAACGTGACCGCGCCGGCCCGCGCCGGGACCAGCGTCGGGCCGGCGGTGCGGGTGCCGAACGCCGGGTCGTACGCCGGTTGCGGCACGATCGGCGGCGGCTGGCTCTCCGCGTACGCGCCGGGCAGCCGGGCGGCGAGCCGCCGCCGGTCGAAGCGCGGCCCCGGGGTGCCGGTCACCCGGATCTGGAGCAGGGTCCGCGTGTTTGGGCCGTAGCCGGGGTGGGTCGGCGGGAGGCCGCCGGTGGCGGTGCGGTCCGGTGCGCCGGTGTGGTGGTCGTAGCGGGGGTCGAACCGGGGCAGCGGCGCGGGGCAGTCGTTGTAGAGGATCAGCGTGCCGCCCGGCGGCACGGTGGAGAAGTCCACCACCACGTCGGCGCGTTCGCCGGGGGCGAGCAGCAGCGCGTGCCCGTCCACGTTGAGCACGGTCGGGTCCTGCCTGTCGTACCGGTAGTCGACCGGCCGGTTCGCCAGCACCACCGGGGCCGGGAGCAGGCCGCCCTCGTTGCCGATCTGGATCAGCTCCGGGCCGGCGGCGGCCGGGTCGGGCACGCCGCCGTCGCGCCCGTCCGCCGGCCAGTCCGCCGGCCGGCCGGGCGCGCGGACCGCCTCGACCATCGGCACCTCGCCGGCGAGCGGGTCGGCCGGCCCGCCGTCGGGCGCCCACATCGGCCCGTCCGAGGCGGCCCGGTAGAGCTGGAGGTTGAGCGCCCGGTCCGCGCAGGCGTTGAGGATCCGGAACCGGTACGCCGTCGGCGTGACCTCCAGGTACGGGTAGGCGACGCCGTTGACCAGCGGGGTGTCCCCGTACGCCTCGGGGACCGCGGAGGGGTGCGGCACGGCCGGGACCAGCGGCGGCTCGTCCGGCTCGGTCGCCGGGTCGTGGTGCGGGCTCGGCACCGGGGCGACCCACGGGCTCGCCCCGCCGTCCGGGTCGTGGGTCCACGGCCCGTAGTCCCAGCGGCCGGTCGGGTTGGTGCCGCAGAGCCGGTACGGGTTCTGCCGGGGCTGGTAGACGTGCGGGTGCCAGAGGCTGCCCTTGGCGCCCCAGCGGTTCCGGTCCCAGGTCGGGTCCTGGGCGGCGAGCTGCGCGTCGTCGGGCACGAACGTCTTGTCCTCGATCACCAGCGGGAGCTGGTCGGCAGGGAGCACGCCGTCGTCCACCAGCCGCTGTTCGGCCGGGTCGGTGAGCAGCCAGAGCGCGAGCTGCCCGGAGTAGGTGGTGAGCCGGGACAGGCCGAGCGTGTTGTCGTGCAGCCACATCAGCCGGCCGCTCTGGTCGTTCGGGAAGTAGAGCGTGGTGGCGCCCGCGCCCGGCGCGGGCATGTCCGGCACCGGAATCACACCGACCCCGACGGGGTACGGGGTGATCTCGCCGGCCGGGGTCACCCACTGCCACGGGTTGCCGGCGCTCGTCCACGCGGTACGCGCCCCGGCCAGGTGCGGCACGGCGCGGTTCTGCGGGTAGGGCGCGGGCCCGTCGAGCGGCCCGGCGCCGGCCCCGTCGAGCGTCTCGTCGACCGGCAGGAACAGTTCGCCGGCCCGGCCGGTGGGGAGCTGGTTGATGAACTTGACCCGCACCGGCCGGCCCCGTCGCGCCACGATCATCGGGCCGAGGTGCCAGGGGCGGTCGGGCGGGCTCACCGTGTTGTGGCCGGCGGCGTCGGTGCCCAGGTTGAGTTGCCGGTAGCCGCGCAGCCGGGTGGCCGGCAGGTCCCGGTGCAGGCGCTGCGCGTACTCCTGGAGGCCGATTTCGTAGTAGTCGCAGCCCGGCCACGTGATGGTGTCGGGCACGGCGACGGGCAGGCGGGCGCCGAGCCCGGCGGTGGCCGGCCGGCCGGGTGCGGGCAGTGGGTCGACGAACTTGCGGATGCCGGTGCCGGGCACCGGCCGGCCGTCCGGGTCGAGCACGGGCAGCGGGCTGGCGGCGGTGTTCGGCACCGGCCCGAACAGGCGCGGCGCGACGTCCGGGTCCAGGCTCGCCGGGTTCGGCGCGGTCGGCGCGGCCGTCTCGGTCGGCCTGGTCGGCGTTGCCGAAGCGGTCGGCCCGGTCGGATCGGTCGGCTTTTCGTCGGTGGCGCGGGCGGTGGGGACGGTGGGCGCGGTCTCCTCGGCGACCGTGGCGGCCCGGACCGGCCGGAGTCTGCGGAACAGCACCATGGCTCTCCCCGGATCGGGGCGCGCGGCCGTCACCCCGGCGTGGCGGCGTACGCGCTGCTGACGAGCGGTGAGCGGTCCATCGCAGCATGCGACGCCGGAGGGGCGAGAGGGAAGTACCCAATCGTCCGTATCTCGGGGGATGTTAGGCGGTTCGTGGAAGTTCCACGTCACTCGCGTTCCGGCTGGCAGGCCGGGCACCAGTAGGTGACCCGTTCGCCCAGTTCCTCCTTGCGGATCGCGGCGCCGCACCGCCGGCACGGCTGGGCCCGGCGGCCGTAGACGTAGCTGGTCCCGCCCCGGCGCAGCACCCCGGTGGTGCTCTGCGTCCAGCGACCCCGGTTGGCGGCCAACAGTCGCTGGGCCAGCGTGACGGTGCCGGCCAGGTCGGGCACCGCGCGCACCGGCGTCCACGGTGACACCCCGCGCAGGAAGAGCACCTCACACTTGTAGAGGTTGCCCACCCCGGCCAGGTTGCGCTGGTCGAGCAGGGCCTCGCCGATGCTCTGCTCCGGATGCTCCGCCAGCCGGCGGACCGCTTCCTGCGGATCCCAGTCCGGGCCGAGCAGGTCCGGGCCGAGGTGGCCGACGAGCGTGCCCTCATCGGCGGTCGGGACCAGCGCCAGCTCGTGCAGGTGGTAGCCGACCGCGACCGCGTCGGGGGAGCGGAGCACCACCCGGATCAGGTGCGCCGGTCGGACCGTCCACCGCTCGCCCGGCGCGTACGCCCGCCAGGCGCCGTCCATCCGCAGGTGCGAGTGCAGCGTCCAGTCCGTGGCGTCCGGATCGGCCAGCCGCAACAGCAGGTGCTTGCCGCGGCTGGCCGACTCGCGGACGGTCCAGCCGGTGAGGTCGGTGGTCGCGAGCTGCGGCACGCGGAAGTCCGACCCGGTCAGACGGGCCCCGGTCAGCGCGCGTTCCAGCACGCGGGCGGTGTTCCAGACGGTGTCACCTTCGGGCACGCCACCATTCTCCCCGACCGAACGAAATTCGCGTGTTTCGCTATTTGTACCTATGTTCCGATTCATTCGTTTAACGGCGAGGATCAGGGAGTTCTGAGGAGAATCCCATGGCCCGTGTTCGCCGTACCTCAATCGCCCTGACCGCCCTGCTCGCCCTGGCCGCCGGCCTGCCCGGCGCCCCCACGCCGGCCCGCGCCGCCGCCCCCGGATCCGAACGCTGGTCCGCCGACCTGACCGTCGCCGGCGACGACGACGTCAACGTCACCTGGCGGTCCGGCCGCCTGCGGCTGGCCGATCCCCACCCCACCGACCACACCCGGCCCGCCGCCGCGGCCGGACCGGTCGCCGAGGGCATCCTGCTCACCGCGCCGCGCGCGCTCGACCACCCCGCCACCCGGGTACGCGCCCAGCTCGCCGCCCGCACCGGAGGCGGCGGCACGGCGACGGCCCAGGTGCGCGGGTGGCGGGCCGGTCGCTGGACCGAGTGGCGGGACGCCGCCGAGGCGATCTTCGACCAGCCGGTCACCCAGGTGCAGGCCCGGGTCGTGCTGACCACCCCGAACGCCGCCGCGGAGGCCACCGTGACCGGCCTGACCCTCGCCGCCGACACCGCCGCCGCCACCACCGCCCCGTCGGCCGTCGCGCTCACCTACCGGGTGTACGCGACCCGGATCGGTCTCGTCGGCGGCGTCACCGCCAACGGGCACACCGTCGGCGTCCGGGACCACTTCGCGGCGCTGCCCTCCCGGCGTGGCCTCTCCCCACGCGGAACGGGTGACTACACGGTCAAGGTCTGCACCACGAACGGAAGCCGCTGCGAGTACGCGCCGGTCTGGGACGTCGGCCCGTGGAACACCCGCGACGACTGGTGGAACCCGTCGGACGTCCGGGAGAACTGGCGGAACCTGCCGCAGGGGCTCCCCGAGGCCCAGGCCGCCTACCAGAACGGATACAACGGCGGGCGGGACCAGTTCGGGCGGACCGTACGCAACCCGGCCGGGCTGGACCTGGCCGACGGGACGTTCTGGGACGGACTTCGGCTCACCGACAACGCGTGGATCAACGTGACCCTGCTCTGGACGGCCGGCGGGATCCGGGGCGTGGTCGGCTCCGGGCCGCTGAACCTGCGTACCGGCGCCGGCACGTCGTATCCGAGCCGTGGCCTGGCCGCCACCTACGCGCAGGTGCCGATCGACTGCTACGTGACCGGGCAGCGGATCGCCGGGCCGTACCGCACCACGACCCGCTGGTACCGGTTGGTGGGCGGGCTGTACGTGAGTCACGCGTACCTGTCCACGACCCTCGGTGGCACGGCGCCACACTGCTGACGGCGTCCTGGCCGATGATCGCCCGCGCCGCGGCCCCGCGCGGCCGGTCCCGGTGTCGGTTCCGCCCGGCCGGGTGTGCCTGCGTGTGCCGGTGGCCGGCTCGCCCGGCCGGGTGTGCCTGCGCGGTCCGGGTCGGCTCAGTCGCCGGTCACGGTGAGCACGTCGCCCGGTCTGACGCCGAGCAGGTCGACGGCGCGGCCGGTGCGCACCGCCACCGCCACCAGTGCGGCGGAATCGACGTACACCACCAGCTCACCCGGCGCGGCGTCGCCGAACGTGCGGCCGTGCACGGCCGACCGGCCGCCCACCCGTACCCGGGCCGGCAACCCGTCGAGCAGCGCGGCCGGCGCGGCGAGCTGCACGTTGCCGAAGTGATCGACGGTCACCACCTCGGCGCGGAACC
This sequence comes from Micromonospora sp. WMMD1128, assembly GCF_027497235.1. Classification (NCBI taxonomy): domain Bacteria; kingdom Bacillati; phylum Actinomycetota; class Actinomycetes; order Micromonosporales; family Micromonosporaceae; genus Micromonospora; species Micromonospora sp. WMMD1128. The sequence continues at coordinate 4,753,392 of NZ_CP114902.1, read as the reverse complement.
CGCCCGCGTCGGCGTGGACCACCGGCTCCGGCAGCCGGACCAGAGCGGCCGGGTCGACGGCCGGTCCGGCCCCGGCCAGCGGCGCGCCCACGGCCAGCCGGGCCGCCACCGGCGCGAACACGTCTCGCCCGTGGAAGGTGCGGGGGACCGTCGGCGCGAGCCACCACTCCGGGTTGGTCAACTCCACCGCCCCGGTCACCCCGCCGAGCGCCTCGGCCGCCGGCACGAGCAGCCCGTTGTCCGGGCCCACCAACAGCCCGCCGGGTGTGGCAAGCGCGATCCCGCGCCGCTCGGTGCCGACCCCCGGGTCGACCACCCCGACGTGCACCCCGACCGGCAGGTACGGCACCGTCTGCGCCAGCACCGCGGCGCCCCGCCGCACGTCGGCCGGCGGCACCAGGTGTGTCACGTCGATCACCCGGGCGGCCGGGGCGAGCCGGGCGAGGACCCCGTGGCAGGCCGCCACGAAGCCGTCCGCGAGCCCGTAGTCGGTGGTCAGCGAGACACACGGCCCGCTCGCCGGCGGTGGATCGTCCGGCTGGATCGCCATCGGCCCCTCCTCCACGTGTCCGGCAACCCTAACCAGTCCCCGAGCCGTCCTCCGCGCCGTCCCCGCTCACTCCCGTCCCCCACCTTTCTCTTGCTTCCTCCCTCTTTTCCGTCCCTCCCCTTCCGGTGCTGTTCGTCCCGCTGTCCTCCTGTCCCTTCGTCTTGCAGCCCTCCTGTTCTGCCGTCGTCCCGTCCTGCCCTCCTCCTGTTCTGCCGTCCCGCTGTTCGCCCTCCTCATTCACCGCCTCTCGTCCATTTCGTCATCCCCGCCCCTTTCGAGCTCCGGAACCACGCTTGATCTCCACAATTCGAGATTTCGCGCCCACTAATTGGGATCCCGTAGATCTTGGTACGAAATGGCCCCTCTGGGGGCCCTTTCGTACCAAGATCTCGTAGCCGGCGGGCAGGCGCGCCGAGTTGTGGCGATCGTCGGGCCGATTGGGGCCATCGGGGGTGGGAACAGGTGCCGGGCGGGGTGAAGAGCCATGTGCCCCAGAGAGCCGTGCCTCCGTGCTGCCGTGCTGCCGTGCTGCCGTGCCGGAGACGCGGGGCCGGAGCCTATGGGCAAGCCCGGATCGGCCCGTTCCCTCGGGCAAGCCCGGACCGGCCCGTTCCCTCGGGCAAGCCCGGATCGGCTCGCTTCCTCGGGCACGCGGGGCCGGAGGTTAGGTGCGAGTGACGGAGAGGCGGCCGGGGCGGTCAGCCGCGTAGGCGCAGGCCCCGAGGGGTGGCCCGGAAGCCGGCCGCGGTGAGCGCGTCGCGCAGCGGGGACGAGTGCACCGCCTCGCCGTCGGCGCGTTCGACCGAGATCGCACCGAGCGCGCCGGAGTGCACCGCGTCGGCGAGCGCCTTGCCTGCCGCGCCCAGCGTGTCGGCGTCGTCGGTGAACGAGAGGATCGTCCGCCCGCCCCGTTCGACGTAGAGCACCAGGTCGCCGCCGACAAGCACCACGAGCGCGCCCGCCTTGCGCCCGGCCCGGTGACCGGTGGCCGGTGCCGCGCCGTCACCCGAGTCGACCACACGTTCGGGCCAGGGCAGTGCCGCGCCGTACGGGTTCGCCGGGTCGGTGGCGGCGAGCACCACGGTCGGCCCGCCCCGGCTCCGGCCGCCGTCGGTCCGGCCGTGGTCGGCCGGGTCGGCCAGGGCGCGGATCCGGTCGACGGCGCCGGGCACCGCGAACTGCGCCGCGCCGAGCCCTTCGACGAAGTAGCCGCGTCGGGCCGCCCCGCGTTCCTCAAGCGCGGACAGCACCGGGTAGACCGCCGCGAAGCCACCTGTCACCTGCTCGGCCACGACCGCGCCGCGGGTCACCACGCCGTGCCGTTCGAGCAGCAGGTCGGCCAGGGCGGCGGCCCGGCGGGTCGGGTCGAGGTCGCGGTCGGGCAGCCGGGACCAGCGGCCGGCCATGGTCGGCGGGCCGCCGCGGCTGGGCAGCGCCACCCGGCCGGGGCGGCGGTAGCGGGTACGCGGGGCCGACGGCCGGGACCGGTGCGCCCCGCCGGCGCCAAGCGCGGCGCGCAGCGGCGCGAGCGTGTCGTTGGTCAGGTGACCGGCCCAGACCAGGTCCCACACCACGGCCGACAGGGCGGCGTCGTCGGTCGCGCCGACCCGGTCGGACAGGGAGCGGAAGAAGAGCGCCTGCCCGTCGGCGAGCGCGTCGAGCACGGCCTCGTGCGGCGGGGTGAGCGTCAGGGCCTCGTCCGGCGGGGGCAGCAGCAGCGGCGCGACGTCGGCGTACGCGAGCGTCACCCACCCGTCGCCGCCGGAGATCGCACCGGCGCCGGCCCAGAGCACCTCGCCGCTGGCGCACATCTCGTCGAGCTGGGCGGGGGAGTAGTCGGCGACCCGGGCGGGCAGCACCAGGCGTTCCAGCGCCGACGCCGGCACGGTCACGCCCTGCAACTGCTCGACGGTGGCGGCGACCGCCTCGACCCCGCGGGCCGAGGAGCCGACCTGCTGCCAGCGGGGCAGGAACGCGGCGAGCGCCCGGGGCGGCACCGGCTCGATCTCCCGCCGGAGCGCCGCCAGGGAGCGGCGGCGCAGCAGGCGCAGCACCTCGGCGTCGCACCACTGCGTGCCGACGCTGTCCGGGGCGAACTCGCCGGAGACCACCCGGCCGGTGGCGGCGAGCCGGCGCAGCGCCTGCTCGACCACGAACACGCCGAGCCCGAACCGGGCCGCGCAGGTGGCCGCCGCGAACGGGCCGTGGGTGCGGGCGTACCGGGCGACCAGGTCACCGAGCGGGTCGGCCACCGGCGTCAGGTATGCCTCGGCCACCCCGACGGGCAGCGCCACCCCGAGCGCGTCGCGCAACCGGGCCGCGTCCTCGACGACCACCCAGCGGTCCTCGCCGGCGATCCGCACCCGCAGCACCCGGCGGGCCGCCGCCAGCTCCGCCGGCCACTCCTCCGGCACCACCCGCTCGGCCAGCTCGGCCGGACTCAGGTCGCCGACCACCCGGAGCAGCTCGACCACGTCCTCGGCGTCGCGGGGTCGCCGCTGGTCGGTGCGCCAGCGCAGTTGGCGTTCGGTCTCGGCGAGCACCGCCGGGTCGAGCAGCTCCCGGAGGTCGACCCGGCCGAGCAGCTCGCCGAGCAACCCGGAGTCGAGGGCCAGCGCGGCGGCGCGCCGTTCGGCCAGGGGCGCGTCACCTTCGTAGAGGAACGCGCCGACATAGCCGAAGAGCAACGACCGGGCGAACGGGGACGGGCGTTCGGACTCCACCTCGACCAGGCGGACCTTGCGGGCGGCCAGGTCGCGCATCAGCTCGGCCAGGGCCGGCTGGTCGAAGACGTCCTGGAGGCACTCCCGGGCGGCTTCGAGCGTGACCGGGAAGTCGGCGTACTCCCGGGCCACGTCGAGGAGCTGCGCGGCGCGTTGGCGCTGCTGCCACAGCGGCTGCCGGCGGCGCGGGTCGCGTCGGGGCAGCAGCAGCGACCGGGCCGCGCACTCGCGGAACCGGGAGGCGAACAGCGCCGACGTGCCGACGGACTCCTCCACCAGGTGGGCGACCTCGTCCGGCTCGAAGACCACCACGTCCGCGCCGGGCGGCTCCTCGGCGGTGTCCGGCAGCCGGACCACGATGCCGTCGTCGGAGGGCATCACCTGCGCGTCCACGCCGTAGCGCTCGGCCAGCCGGCGGCCGATGGCGAGCGCCCACGGGCCGTTGACCCGGGCGCCGAGCACCGAGTGCACGGCGAGCCGCCAGTCGCCCAGCTCGTCGCGGAACCGTTCGACCACCACCGTCCGGTCGTCGGGCAGCGACCGGGTGGCCGCCTTCTGCTCGCGCAGGTAGGTCATCAGGTTGCCGGCGGCCCAGTCGTCCAGCCCACCGGCGCGCAGCGCGGCCACCGCGTCGGTGTCGGACTGCCGCAGCAACGCGCGGACCCGGGCGCCGATCGCCCGCCCCAGCTCGACCGGGCGGCCGAGCTGGTCGCCCTTCCAGAACGGCATCCGGGCGGCCTGGCCGGGGGCGGGGGAGACCAGCACCCGGTCGGGGGTGATCTCCTCGATCCGCCAGGACGACGACCCGAGCAGGAACACGTCGCCGACCCGCGACTCGTAGACCATCTCCTCGTCCAGCTCGCCGACCCGGGCCGCCCGCTCGGCACCGGCCAGGAAGACGCCGAACAGGCCCCGGTCGGGGATGGTGCCGCCGCTGGTCACGGCGAGCCGTTGGGCGCCGGGCCGGCCGGTCAGCACGTCGGTCGCCCGGTCCCAGACCAGGCGGGGCCGCAGCTCGGCGAAGGCGGTGGACGGGTAACGGCCGGAGAGCATGTCGAGCACCGCGTGCAACGCCGAGTCGGGCAGCTCGGCGAAGGGCGCCGCCCGGCGGACCAGCACGGCCAGGTCACCGAGCTGCCACGGCTCCAGCGCCACCATCGCGACGATCTGCTGGGCGAGCACGTCGAGCGGGTTGCGCGGGTAGTGCAGCTCCTCGATCGCGCCCACCCCCATCCGCTCGGCGACGACCGTGCAGGAGAGCAGGTCACCGCGGTGCTTGGGGAAGACCACGCCCCGGGAGACGGCGCCCACCTGGTGCCCGGCCCGGCCCACCCGTTGCAGCCCGGCCGCGACGCTCGGCGGCGCCTCGATCTGCACCACCAGGTCGACCGCACCCATGTCGATGCCCAGCTCCAGACTGGAGGTGGCGACCACGGCGGGGAGCTGGCCGGACTTGAGCGCCTCCTCGATGTGCTTGCGCTCCTCCCGGGACACGCTGCCGTGGTGCGCCCGGGCGATCACCGCCGGCGCGCCGACCGCCGCGCCGGACTGCGCCATCACCTCGGCCGGCTGCCGCGGCGCGCGCACCGGCTCGCCGCCCCGGGCCACGCGGCTGCCGTCCGGGGCGGTCGTCGCCTCCGACTCCTCGGCGGCCAGCTCGTTGAGGCGGGCGCAGAGCCGTTCGGCGCCGCGCCGGGAGTTGGTGAAGACGATCGTGGAGCGGTGCGCCCGGATCAACGCGAGCACCCGTTCCTCGACCGCCGGCCAGATGGAGGGCCGGCGTGGACCGGGACCGCCCAGCTCGTCCTCCGGCGGCTCCTGCTCGTCGAGGCGGGTCATGTCCTCCACCGGGACCTGGACGCTTACCTCGATGGTCTTGTCGGCCGGCGGCTGCACCACGTCGACCGGCCGGGCACCGCCGAGGAAGCGGGCGCAGACGTCGATCGGTCGGACGGTGGCGGAGAGCCCGATCCGTTGGGCGGGCCGGTCGAGCAGCGCGTCCAGCCGTTCCAGGGAGAGGGCCAGGTGGGCGCCGCGCTTGGTGCCGGCCACCGCGTGGACCTCGTCGACGATCACCGTGTCCACCCCGCGCAGCGAGTCCCGGGCGGCGGAGGTGAGCAGCAGGAACAGCGACTCGGGCGTGGTGATGAGGACGTCCGGCGGGGTGCGGGCGAAGGCCCGGCGCTCGTCCGCCGGGGTGTCGCCGGTGCGCATGCCGACGGTGATGTCCGGCGGGACGAGGTCGAGGCGGGTGGCGGCCTGGCGGATGCCGATGAGCGGGGTGCGCAGGTTGCGCTCCACGTCGACGGCGAGCGCCTTGAGCGGGCTGACGTAGAGCACCCGGCAGCGCCGCCGGGGATCGGCCGGCGGTGGCTCCTTGCCCAGCCGGTCGAGCGACCAGAGGAACGCCGCGAGCGTCTTGCCGGAGCCGGTCGGCGCGACCACCAGGGCGTTGCGCCCGGCGGCCACCGAGCGCCAGGCCCCCTGCTGGGCGGGGGTGGGCGCGGCGAACGCCGCGGTGAACCACTCCCGGGTCGCCGCGCCGAAACTCGCCAGCACCCCGCCTGCCGGGGTCACCTCGTCCGCCACGCCCCCATCCTGCCGCGCCGGTACGACATCCGGCTCGGCAGCGGGTGGTTCTGTCCGCCCGACGAATTGGCGCGATGAATAGGCCAATTGTTCCGTTAAGTCTTACTTAACTGCTTGCTTGCAAGCTACAACATAAAGTAACTTCACTCGCAACGCGGCGTGGGTGGAGGCGTGGATGACCGTGGAGGACCGTGGGCTCAGCACCGGCACCGACGTGCTCATCCGCAAGGTCGACAGCCGGCTCGCCACGCTCCGCGCCGGCCTGCACGGTCCGGAGCTGGAGCTGGCCGAGGAACTGGCCCGGCGCCTGCGCGAGATGGTGGTCGCCACCGCCCGCTCCAGCGCCGCCGACCGGGCCCTGGTCCGGGCCGCGGTGCACTACTTCGTCCTGCGGCGGGAGAGCCGGGACGCCCGGCTGCCGGTCCGCTCGCTCGCGGGCGCGCAGCGCGTGGTCGACCGGGCGGCCCGCCAACTCAACCGCCCGAACCAGGCGGCGCAGTCCCGCCGCAACGCCGCCCCCTTCCACTGACGGCCCGAACTCCTGGTCGAGCGGGCCGGGGCAGCGAGGTGGGTGGGTTTCGGGGAAAACGGCCCGGCTGCGAGGGAAGTGGCGTCTGATCGGTCGTGCACCCAGCGTGCCCCGGCGCGCTGTCACCTCGACCGGGAGCGCGCGTGCTCGTCCTGCTGATCCTGCACCTGGTGGCGGCCCTGCTCGCGCCGTCGCTGGTCCGCCGGTGGGGTCCGCGCGCCTGCCTGCTGCTCGCGCTCGCCCCGGCCGCCACGGCCGGCTGGGCGGTGGCGCGCACCGGTGCGGTACGCGACGGCGGCGCGGTGGCCGAGACGTACCCCTGGATCCCGCAGTTGGGGTTCGATGTCGCGCTGCGCGTCACCACGCTGTCCTGGCTGATGCTGCTGCTGGTCGGCGGCGTCGGCGCGCTCGTGCTCGGCTACTCGGCCCGCTACTTCCGGGCCGGCTCGATCGGGCTGGGCCGGTTCGCCGCGGTGATGGTGGCCTTCGCCGGCGCGATGCTCGGGCTCGTCGTCTCCGACAACCTGCTCCTGCTCTACGTCTTCTGGGAGCTGACCACCGTCTTCTCCTACCTGCTGATCGGCCACAGCACCGAGCGCCGGTCCAGCCGGTGGGCCGCCGCGCAGGCGCTCACCGTCACCACGCTGGGCGGGCTGGCCATGCTCGTCGGGTTCCTGCTGCTCGGCCACCATGCGGGCGGCTACCGCCTGTCGACGGTGGCCGCCGCGCCGCTGCCCGGCGGCGGATACCTGGTCACCGCGGTGCTGCTCATCCTGGCCGGCGCGCTTGCCAAGTCCGCGGTGTTCCCCTTCAACGCCTGGCTGCCGGTGGCGATGGCGGCGCCGACGCCGGTCAGCGCGTACCTGCACGCGGCGGCCATGGTGAAGGCGGGCGTCTTCCTGATCGCGCTGCTCGGCCCGACGCTCGCCCCGGCCGGGCCGTGGCGGCCGGTCACCGTGGTCGCCGGGCTGGTCACGCTCGTCGCCGGCGGGTGGGCGGCGTTGCGGCAGTGCGACCTGAAGCTGCTGTTGGCGTACGGGACGGTCAGCCAGCTCGGCCTGCTCGCGGTGGCGCTCGGCGCGGGCACCCCGGCCGCGGCGCTCGCCGGCGTCGCCATGCTGGCGGCGCACGCCCTGTTCAAGTCGGCGCTCTTCCTCGTCGTCGGGCTCCTCGACCACCAGGCGGGCAGCCGGGACCTGCGGGAGCTGTCCGGGGTGGGGCGGGCCGCGCCGGTGCTGGCCACGGTCGCCACGTTGGCCGCCGCGTCGATGGCCGGCGTGCCGCCGCTGCTCGGGTTCGTGGCCAAGGAGGCGGTGCTCGCCGCGTTCACCGACCGGCCGTGGGTGCTGGTGGCGCTTGTCGCCGGCAGCGCGCTGACGGTCGCCTACAGCATCCGCTTCCTGTGGGGCGCGTTCGGCACCCGGCCCGGCATGCCGGCCACCGAGTTGGACCACGCGCCCGCGGCGATGCTCCTGCCGCCGGCGGTGCTCGCCGTGGCCGGGCTCGCCGCCGGGTCGGCCGTCGGTTGGCTGGGTGGCCTGCTCGACCCGTACGCCGAACTGTTCGGCCCGGTCGAGGAGCACCTGGCGCTCTGGCACGGGCCGACCGCGGCGCTCGGCCTCTCCGCCCTGGTGCTGGCCGGCGGCGTGGCGCTGCACCTGGCCCGCGGCCCGCTCGCGCCCGCGCTTGCCGCGCTGCGTTCCCCGGTCTCCGGCAGGCAGGGGTACGAGTGGGTGACGCACCGCTTCGACCGGTTCGCCATCCACGTCACAAGCGTCACCCAGCGTGGTTCGCTGCCGCAGTATCTCGGTGCGGTGCTCGTCGTCCTGGTGCTGGTGCCGGGCATGGCGATGGTCACCACCGAGCCGTGGCGGGTCCACCTGGTGCCCTGGGACAACCCGGCCCAGTTGGTGGTCTGCGTGGTGATCGCGGTGGCCGCGGTGCTGGCGGTCGGCGCGCGCCGCCGGCTCACCGCCATGCTGCTCGTCGGCGTGACCGGCTACGGCACCGCGATGATGTTCGTCCTCTACGGCGCGCCGGATCTGGCGCTCACCCAGTTCCTGGTGGAGACCGCCACCATCGCCGTCTTCGTGCTGGTGCTGCGCCGGTTGCCGGAACGCTTCTCGGCCCGTCCGCTGCGTCGCAGCCGTTGGGTGCGGCGGGTCGTCGGGGTCGCCGCCGGCCTGGTGGCGGCCGGTCTGACGCTGACCGCGGCCGGGGCCCGGCGGGCGCCGCCGATCTCCGCGGCCTTTCCCGACCTGGCGGTCACGCAGGGGTACGGCCGCAACGTGGTGAACGTGACCCTGGTCGACATCCGGGCCTGGGACACCATGGGCGAGATCTCGGTGCTCGTGGTGACCGCGACCGGGGTGGCCAGCCTGATCTTCGAGCGGTCGCGGACCGGGCCGCGCCCACGCCGTCCCCGCCCGGCGATGCCGCGCGCCGGGCGTACGGTCTGGTTGCGCGGCGGGCAGACGCTGCACGAGCGGCGGCGCTCGATCGTGTTCGAGGTGGTCACCCGGCTGATCTTCCACACCGTGCTGCTCTTCTCGCTGTTCCTGCTCTTCTCCGGGCACAACGCCCCCGGTGGCGGTTTCGCCGGCGGGCTGGTCGCCGGCCTCGCGCTGACCCTGCGCTACCTGGCCGGCGGGCGGTACGAGCTGGCCGAGGCGGCACCGGTGGGCGCGGGCACGGTGCTCGGCGCGGGCCTGGCCCTGTCGGTCGGCAGTGGCGTGCTCGGCCTGGTGCTCACCGGCGATGTGCTGCAGAGCGTCAAGGTCAACCTGGGGCACACCTACCTGGTCACGTCGATCTTCTTCGACATCGGCGTCTACCTGGTCGTGGTCGGGTTGGTGCTGGACATCCTGCGCAGCCTGGGCGCCGAGGTGGACCGGCACGTCGAGGCCGCCGGCGAGCCGGGCCGGGGTCTCACCGTCCAGCGCGAGGGACAGTCCTGATGCGGGGCGTGGCCGGGCCGACGCTCGTGCTCGTGCTGGCGGTCGGTGTGCTCGTCGCCACGGGTGTCACGCTGCTGCTGGAACGCAGCCTGACCCGGATCCTGCTCGGCGTCATCCTGCTCGGCAACGGGGTGAACCTGCTCATCCTGCTCGGCGGGCGGTCCGGCGCGGCGCCGCTCGTCGGCACCGCCCCGCCGGAGCTGATGAGCGACGCGTTGACGCAGGCCATGGTGCTCACCGCCGTGGTGATCACGTTCGGGCTGACCGCGTTCCTGCTCGCCGTCGCGTACCGGAGCTGGCACACGAGCGGTGACGACGAGGTACAGGACGACTTGGAGGACCGGCAGATCGTCCGGCTGGCCGAGCGCAACGAGGTGGCCACCGCGGACCTCGGCGGCGAGGGCCCGGACGGCGATCCGGAACAGGTCGATCCGGAGCCGGCCCGCCGCCGGCTGCGCCGGGGCGAGGGCTCGTGAGCGCGCGGAGCGGGCCGGGTCCACGAGCGTTGCCGGTACGCAACGGCAGGCGCGGCGCAGCCCCGCGCGCGCGCCGAAGGGCGGCGTGGTGAGCGGGCTGGTGCCGTTGCCGGTGGTGGTGCCGCTGCTCGGCGCGGCGCTCACCCTGATGCTGACCGGGCGGCCCCGGTTGCAGCGCTCGATCAGCGTGCTCTGCCTGGCCGGCGTCCTGGCGGTCGCGGTGGTGCTGCTGGTCGAGGCGTACCGGCACGGTCCGGTGGTGACCCGGGTGGGTGGCTGGCCGGCGCCGGTCGGCATCGTGCTGGTGGCCGACCAGTTGGCGGCGCTGATGCTGGTGGTCTCCTCGGCGGTCACGCTCTGCGTGCTGCTCTACTCGATCGGCCAGGGCCGGGCGGAGACCGGCGAGACCGCGCCGGTCAGCATCTACCACCCCACCTACCTGGTGCTCACGGCCGGCGTGACGAACGCCTTCCTGGCCGGTGACCTGTTCAACCTCTTCGTCGGCTTCGAGCTCCTGCTGGCCGCGAGCTTCGTGCTGATCACGCTGGGCGGCACCGAGGTCCGGCTGCGCACCGGCTCGACGTACGTGGTGGTCAGCATCCTGTCGTCGCTGCTCTTCCTCTCCGCCGTGGGACTTGTGTACGCGGCCACCGGCACGTTGAACATGGCGCAGCTCGCCGGCCGGCTGGACGCGCTGCCGTCCGGCGTACGCCTGGCCCTGCAACTGACGCTGCTGCTCGCGTTCGGCATCAAGGCGGCGGTCTTTCCGGTCTCCGCCTGGCTGCCGGACAGCTATCCGACCGCGCCCGCGCCGGTCACCGCCGTCTTCGCCGGCCTGCTGACCAAGGTCGGGGTGTACGCGATCATCCGCACCGAGACGCTGCTGTTCCCCGGCGGCCACCTGTCCGGCCTGCTGATGGTGGTGGCCGGCCTGACCATGGTGGTCGGCATCCTCGGCGCGGTGGCCCAGTCGGACATGAAGCGGCTCTTCTCCTTCACCCTGGTCAGCCACATCGGCTACATGATCTTCGGGGTGGCGTTGAGCAGCGTGGCCGGCCTGTCCGGGTCGATCTTCTACGTGGTGCACCACATCACCGTGCAGACGACGCTCTTCCTGGTCGCCGGCCTGGTCGAGGAACGGGCCGGCAGCACCGACCTGCGCCGGATCGGCGGGCTGGCGCGGATCACCCCGGTGGTCGCGGTGCTCTTCTTCGTCCCGGCGATGAACCTGGCCGGCATCCCGCCGTTCTCCGGTTTCCTCGGCAAGCTCGGCCTGCTCCAGGCCGGCGTGGCGGCCGGCGGCGCGCTACCCGCCGTGCTGGTCGGCGCGGGCACGCTCACCAGCCTGCTCACCCTCTACGTGGCGTCCCGGGTGTGGAACATCGCGTTCTGGCGGTCGCCGCGACTGGCCACCACCACCCCGGTGGTCCGGCTGCCCGGTCTGATGGTCGGCGCCACCGCCGCGCTCGTGGCGCTCGGCGTGCTGCTCACCCTGGTCGCCGGCCCACTGTTCCAGGTCACCGTGGACGCCGCCACCGACCTGCGCCAGCGCACCCCGTACGTCCGGGCGGTCCTGCCCCGGGAGGTGCCGTGACCGGCGACGAGCCCCCGGGTCGGGGCGACGCGCCGCCGGCCGCCGACCGGCCGACGGTGGGCCGGGGCGGGCGGTGGCGCGACCAGGCCGTCGCGCTCGGGTGGCTTGTCGTCGCCTGGCTGCTGCTCTGGGGCGACGTCTCCTGGGGCAACCTGCTCACCGGAGTGGTGGTCGGTGCGGCCGTGCTGTTCTTCTTCCCGCTGCCGCCGGTCACCTTCGGCGGCCGGTTACGTCCCGTTCCGCTGCTGGTGCTGGCCGGCACGTTCGCCGCGGAGCTGGTCAGCGCCAGCGTGCACGTGGCGGCCGTGGCGCTGCGTCCCGGCTACCGGCCGCGCGGCGCGATCATCGCGGTGCCGCTGCGGGTCCGCACCGACCTGAACCTGGCGCTGACCGCCGAGGTGATCTCGCTGGTGCCGGGCACCCTGATCCTCGACATCGACCGGGCGCGGGGCGTGCTCTACGTGCACGTGCTTGACGTGCGCGGCCCCGAGGACCTGGCCGGCAGCCGCGACCGCGTGCTCACCGTCGAACGGCGCATCGTCCGCGCCGTCGGCTCTCCCACCGAGGTACGCCAGCTCGACCTCGAACCCGCCGATCGGAGGAACCACACGTGACCGCCCTGCTCGCCGTCGCGCTGACCGTGCTGTTCTCAGCCACCGCGCTGCTCGCCCTGGTCCGGATCTACCGCGGCCCGTCCCTGCTCGACCGGATCGTCGGCGCCGACCTGCTGCTGGCGGCCATGCTCGGCGCGGTCGGGGCGGAGGCGGCGGTGACCCGGCACGCCACCACCCTGCCGGTGCTCGTGGTGCTGTCGCTGCTCGGTTTCGTCGGCTCGGTCTCGTTGGTCCGCTTCGCCGTCCGGGCCGAATCATGACGGTCGTGGCGGACTGGGCCGGGGGGATCCTGCTGCTCGGTGGGGCGTTGCTGAGCCTGGTCGCCGGCATCGGGCTGGTGCGGTTCCCGGACACCCTGGACCGGATGCACGCGGCCACCAAGCCGCAGGTGCTCGGCGTGCTGCTGCTCCTGGGCGGGCTGGCGTTGCGCCTGCGTACCGGCTCGGACCTGGGGATGCTGGCGCTGGTGGCGATCTTCCAGCTCTCCACCGCGCCGGTCGCCGCGCAGATGATCGGCCGGGCCGCCTACCGGTCCGGGCGGATCGACCGGACCCTGCTCGACGTCGACGAGCTGGCCTGAACCGGACCCGCGGTGCGGTTCCCGGCACCTTCAGCGGGCACCCAGCGGGCACCGATAAAATGGCCGCATGATCGACTCTCCTGCCCCGGAGGGCAGCAGTAGCCGGCCGGGTCGTACCCGGCATCTCCCCTCCCCGACGACCCCGGGAGCCCTGAACCTCCCGTGCTGATCATCGTCGGTCTCCTTCTCATCACCGTGCTCACCGCCGCCACCGGCTATTTCGTGGCGCAGGAGTTCGGTTACGTCGCCGTCGACCGCGGCAAGCTCAAACAACTCGCCGACGGTGGCGACCGCGCCGCCGCCCGGGCCCTGGAGGTCACCGGTCGGCTCTCCTTCATGCTGTCCGGCGCCCAGCTCGGCATCACCGTGACCGCCCTGCTCGTCGGTTACGTCGCCGAGCCGTACCTGGGTGCCGGGCTGGCCGACCTGCTCGGCGTCGCAGGCGTGTCGAGTGCGGTGGCGCTGCCGCTGTCGGTGGCGCTGGCCCTGGTCATCGCCACCGTGGTGCAGATGGTCCTGGGTGAGCTGGCCCCGAAGAACCTGGCCATCGCTCGGGCCGAGCCGCTCGCCCGGGCGCTGTCCCGGTCCACCCTGGTCTACCTGCGGATCGCCGGTCCGCTGATCACGCTCTTCGACCGGGCCGCCGTGCGGCTGCTCCGCCGGGTCGGCATCGAGCCGATCGAGGAGCTGCCGAGCGGCGCCACCCCGGCCGACCTGGAACAGATCATCGCCGAGTCCCGCGAGGAGGGGCACCTCGACGCGGAGATGTCCGACCTGCTCGACCGGGGGCTCGACTTCCGGGAGTTGACCGCGGGCGAGGCCATGGTGCCCCGGGTGGACGTGCACACCGTCCGGGCCGACGAGCCGGTCAGCCGGGTCGTCGAGATGCTCGACACCGGTCACTCCCGGTTCCCGGTCCGCGGCGCCGAGGGCGTCGACGACCTGATCGGTGTGATCGGCATCGCCGACGTGCTGGGGGTGCCGCCGGCTGAGCGGGGGAGCACCCGGATCGACGCGGTGGCCGTACCCCCGTTGCTGGTGCCGGAGACGCTGCCGCTGCCGACGGTGCTGGACCGGCTGCGGTCCGGGCACCGGCAGTTGGCCTGCGTGGTCGACGAGTACGGCGGGTTCGCCGGCGTGATCACGCTGGAGGATCTGGCCGAGGAACTGGTCGGGCCGATCCGCGACGAGGACGATCCGCCGGAGCGGGCGCCGGCCCGGCAGGAGGACGGCTCGTGGGTGGTGCCGGCCCGCTGGCGGATCGACGAGGTCGTCGACAGCACCGGCATCGAGCTGCCCGAGGCGCCCGAGTACGACACGCTCTCCGGCCTGGTGATGCGGGAGCTGGGCCGGGTGCCCGAGGTCGGCGACCGGCTGGAGATCGCGCCCACCGGTGAGGGCGACGAGCCGTCGTCCGGGCCGCGGGTGCTTGTCGAGGTGTTGGCCGTGGACCGGCACGTGGCCGACTCGGTGCGACTGCGGTCGACCGCCGACGTGTCCGGGGAGGGGGCGGCATGAGCCCCGGGTTCGCGCTGATCTTCTCCGTGGTGCTGCTGGCGCTCAACGGATTCTTCGTGGCGGCCGAGTTCGCGTTGGTCGCCGCCAAGCGGTATCGGCTGGAGCAGTCGGCGGCCGGTGGCGGCCGGGCGGCCCGCGCGGCGCTCGACGGCGTCCGCGAGCTGAGCCTGATGCTTGCCGGCGCCCAGCTCGGCATCACGCTGTGCACGCTCGGCCTCGGTGCGCTCGCCGAGCCGGCCATCGAGCACCTGCTCAGCCCGCTGCTGCACGCGGTCGGCCTGCCGGACGCGGCCAGCCACGTCGTCGGCCTGCTGTTCGCGCTGGGCCTGGTGACCTTCCTGCACCTGGTGGTCGGTGAGATGGCGCCGAAGTCGTGGGCGATCACCGACGCGGAGCGCTCGGCGATGCTGCTGGCGCTGCCGTTCCGGGCCTTCGCCCGGATCGCCCGTCCGGTGCTCTCCCTGCTCAACGGCCTGGCCAACGTGATGCTGCGGGTGGTCGGCGTGCGGCAGCAGGACCAGCTCGCCCAGGTGCACGGCCCGGACGAGCTGCGCATCCTGCTGGAACAGTCCCGGGAGCACGGGCTGCTCGGCGCGGAGCAGCACCAGTTGCTGACAAGCATGCTGGAGTTGCAGGGCACCACGGTCGCGCAGGTGATGGAGCCGTTCGACCGGATCGTCACCGTGCGCCGCGACGACACCGCCGAGCGGATCGAGCACGTGTCGCGGGACAGCGGCCGGTCCCGGCTCGCCGTCCTCGACGCGGGTGGCGAGGTGTGCGGCCTGGTCCACGTACGGGAGGCGGTGCGGGCGGTCACGAACGGCCGGCCGGCCACCGCCGGGGAGCTGATGACTGGCGCGTTCACGCTGCCCGCCGAGGCGTCGGTGACCGAGGCGGTGGCCGCCATGCGGGGCCGGCAGGCGCAGCTCGCGCTGGTGCGCAACGGCGGCGGACCGACCCGGCCGATCGGCTTCGTCGCGCTGGAGGACCTCCTGGAGGAGGTCATCGGCGAGTTCGACGACGAGACCGACCCGATCCCCCGAGGCCGCCGCCTCCGCTGACCGCCCCACCCCACCCTCACCCCTCACCCCCGCTCGGCGCAGATTCACGGAAAGTGGGCCTATCCGGCCTCGGATAGCCCCACTTTCCGTGAAACAGGGTGGGTGTGTGAGGGCCGGGGGAGGGGGAAAGCGCGGGTGTGCGGGTGACGGGGGTGTCTCGGGGGGGCTTCTGGACCGGGCTGTCGGTCAGCAGCACCCTGAGCAACCCGAGCACCCGGCCCGGTCTGCGGCTGCCGGGACGGGTGACGCTTGCCGCCGAGGGGGAGGACGTCCCGGTCCGGCGTATCCGGCTGGGACTCGTCGCGCAGGTCGAGCCGGAGGATCCGGGCGCGCCGCGCCGGCTCGTGCAATATCACCATTGGACGGTCGCCGGGCGGTTCGTGGTGCCGGCCGGCCGGCGGCGGGCGGTCGACTTCGCCGTACCGCTGCCCTGGGAGACGCCGGTGACGGTGTTCGGCGGGGTGCCGTTGATGACCCTGCGCACCGGGCTGCGTACCGAGGTGTCCGTCGACCCGGACCTGGACCAGGGCGAGATGGTGCCGGTCCTCATCCATCCGCTGCCCACCCAGCAGCACCTGCTCGCCGCGCTCGGCACGCTCGGCTTCGTGATGCGGCAGGCGGGACTCCAGCAGGGCCGGCTGCCCGTGGTGGAACAGACGTTGCCGTTCCAGCAGCGGCTCGGGTTCTGGGTCGCCCCGCTCTACGCCGGGCCGATCACCGAGCTGGAAGTGATCATGTTGACGAACTCAGCCGGGATGGAGGTGCTGTTCTGGCTGGACCGGCGGCTCGCCCTGGCCGGGGTGACCCACCAGAGCATCAGCCGGTTCCGGGTCTGGCACGCCGGGGCGGACCGGCGGGACTGGGTCTCCACCGTGGACGGCTGGTTGCGGCACGCCATCGACAGGCACGCCGCCGCCGCCGCGCACGCGGACTGGTCCGCCACGATCCGCGAGTCGGCGCACGTCAGCCGCGCTCCCGACCAGCCGGTGGCCCCCGGTTACGGCCTGGGCGGCACAGCCGGCAGCGCCGGCGTAGGCGGCTCCGGCGCCGGCGACGGCACCTGAGCGGCGTGCCCCGCCGCGACGGGGTGTTAAGCGGGGCCCCTTCCTCTACCAAATGCGTTAAGCGGGGCCCCCTCCTTACACTCGGGCGCGTAGGGCGTGCCGGGCGGCGGGCCACTCCTCGGCGAGCATCGAGTACTGCGCGGTGTCGCGCCAGGAGCCGTCGGGGCGCTGCCGGTGCCGCCGCAGCACACCCTCGCGGGTCGCGCCGAGCCGTTCGATCGCCCGCTGGGAACGCTCGTTGCGGATGTCGGTGTGCCAGGCCACCCGGATCGCGTCCAACTCCTCGAACGCCCGGGCGAGCAGCAGCAGCTTCGCCTCGGTGTTGATGCCGGTGCGCCACCACGGCCGACCCAGCCAGGTGTAGCCGATCGCCAGCGACCGGCGGGCCGGGTCGACCTCGTACCAGGAGGTGGCGCCGACGACGGCGCCCGTCGCGGCGCAGCGCTGCACCCAGCACACCTGCTCGCCGCGTTGCTGGGCGTCGAGGTAGGCGGCGAGGATCCGGCGCATCCCGGCGACGTCGTCCGGCTGCGGGCTGCCCAGATGCCGCCACACCTCCGGGTCATCGGTGGCCGCGTACAGGTCGTCGGCGTGCGCGAGGTCGAGCGGCTCCAGCACCACGTGCGCGCCGCGCAGCACCACCGGCTCCAGCCAGGCCGAGCGCGCCGGTCGCAGGTACGCCGGCACCGGCGCGGTCACCCCGTCGGCCGGCTCGGGTCGCCCCGGCGTGAGGCGCAGCGGCAGCACCCCGGCCCAGTGCGGCAGGCTCTCGTCGGCCGGCTCGTCGTTCACCCCGCCGGTGCGCATCCGCACCGACACCTCGCGCAGCGGCAGCGCCAGCACCGCCGTCTCGGCCAGCTCGCGCCGGTTCGGCGGCCGGCTGTCGGCGGACCGGCCGGCGGCCACCTTCTCCACGAGCGCGGTCAGCACCCGGGCCTTCTCGTCGGCGTCGTCGACGAGGCGGGCGGCGCCGTGCACGACGACGGACCGGTAGTTGGCGCTGTGGTGGAACTGCGAGCGGGCGTAGACCAGCCCGTCGAGGTGGGTGACCGCGACGCAGACCGCCAGCCCGGCCTCGCCCCGGGCGGCGAGCAGCGGCCGGCTGCCGGTGGAGCCGTGCAGGTAGAGCGTGTCGTCGACGCGGACGTGCAGGGTCGGGAGGACGCGCGGCTCACCGTCCACCACGAACGACAGCGCGCAGTGGTACGCCTCGTCGAGCAGCGCGTGGGCGGTGGCCCGGTCGTAGTGCATCCGGTCGCGGGTGCGGGTGGCGGTGGTGCGATGGGTCGGAGGGTACATACGACATCCCGCCTTTGTTCTAGTACAATCTTAAAACTGTGGCAGCACATTATCAGGTGACCGGGTCCACGTCGGCGGCCATTTCGGCGAGCGTGGAATCCGCCATCCGCACCGGCGACCTCGCCCCCGGCGACCCCCTGCCCGCGGTCCGCGCGCTCGCCGCCGACCTCGGCGTCAGCCCGGCCACCGTCGCGCGGGCGTACCAGGACCTGCGGCACCGGGGCCTGGTCGCGACCGCCGGCCGGCACGGCACCCGGGTCCGCCCCCGGCCGCCGGTGGCCACCCGCCGCGCCGCGCTGGCGCCCCCGCCGCGACCCGGCACCCGGAACCTCGCCGACGGGCACCCCGACGAACGGCTGCTGCCCCCGCTCGGTCCGCACCTCGCCGCGCTCGCCGCCGAGGCCGACACCCCGACCGGGTACGCGGACGCCGCCGTCCTGCCCGAGCTGGCCGCGGTCGCCCGGGAACGGCTCGCCGCCGACGGGGTGCCGGCCGACGAGCTGACCGTCACCGGCGGCGCGCTCGACGGCATCGAGCGGCTGCTCGCCGCCCACCTGCGCCCCGGCGACGCGGTGGCGGTGGAGGACCCGGGCTGGGCCAACCTGCTCGACCTGATCGCCGCGCTCGGGCTGCGTACCGTCGGGGTGCCGGTGGACGACGACGGACCGAGCGTGGCCGGGGTGCGGGCCGCGCTGGCCGCCGGGGTACGCGCGCTCGTGGTGACCAGCCGGGCCCAGAACCCGACCGGCGCGGCCGTCTCCGCCGACCGGGCCGCCGCGCTGCGTACGCTGCTCGCCGGCCGCGCCGACCTGCTGGTGATCGAGGACGACCACGCCGCCGAGCTGGCCCGCGTACCCCTGCACCCGCTCGCCGGGGCGACCCCGGCGTGGGCCTTCGTCCGGTCGGTGAGCAAGCCCTACGGGCCCGACCTGCGGCTCGCCGTGCTCGCCGGCGACGAGGCCACCGTGGCGCGGGTGTCCGGCCGGGCGCGGGTCGGCGCCGGCTGGGTGTCCACAGTGCTGCAACGCCTGGTCCTGTCGCTCTGGCGCGACCCGGCCACCGGCGAGCTGGTGCGGCGGGCGGCCGGCGGCTACGACCGGCGGCGCGACGGCCTGGTCGCCGCGCTCGCCGCGCGCGGGCTGGCCGCGCACGGGCGGACCGGGATCAACGTCTGGGTGCCGGTGCCCGACGAGACGGTCGCGGTCACCGCGTTGCGCGACGCCGGCTGGTCGGTGGCGCCAGGCAGTCTCTACCGGATCGCCGCCGCCCCCGCCGTCCGACTCACGGTGAGCACCCTCGACGCCCCCGACCTGCCGGCGCTCGCCGACGCGCTCGCCTGCGCGGTGCGCCCGGTGCAAGGCGGGGGCCCCTATTAACGCTTTCGGTAGAGGCGGGGGCCCCGCTTAACACGCGGGGAGATACGGCGTGGCGGGCGGTGGGTGGGGTAGAACGGTCGGCATGGTCGAGACCGGGAGCGCGCCTGGGGCGCAGGAGTTCATCCCGCCGGAGGCGGACACCATCGCCGCGCTGCGGGCGGCGTCGGCCGGCTGCCGGGGCTGCGAGCTGTACCGGGACGCGTCACAGACCGTCTTCGGGCGGGGTGACGAGCGCGCCCGGGTGGTCCTCGTCGGCGAGCAGCCGGGAGACGTGGAGGACCAGCAGGGACTGCCGTTCGTCGGCCCGGCCGGTCGGCTGCTGCGCCGGGCCGTCGACGACGCCGGCCTCGACCCCGGCCAGCTCTACCTGACGAACGCGGTGAAGCACTTCCGCTTCGAACTGCGCGGCAGGCGGCGCATCCACCAGACCCCGGACCGGGTGCACATCACCGCCTGCCGGCCCTGGCTGGTCGCCGAGTTCGCCCGGCTGCACCCGGAGGTCGTGGTGGTGCTCGGCGCCACCGCCGCCAAGGCGCTGCTCGGCCCCACGTTCCGGGTGACGAGGCAGCGCGGCGAGCTGCTGCCGTGGCCGGCCGCCGCGCAACATCCGGAGGACTTCGCCGGGGTGCCGGTGGACCGCGCCGGCGCGGTCGCCGACGCGCCGACCACCCGGCTGCTCGCGACCATCCACCCGTCCGCCGTGCTACGCGCCGACAACCAGGACATCGCGTACGAGGGCCTGGTCGCCGACCTGAAGGTGGCCGCAGGGGCACTGCGCTGAGTCAGCCGCGTAGCGTCTTCGCTGATGATGCGGTAGCGGTTACGACCCCGACCGCTGCCCCGCGAAGCTGGTGAGCAGGGCACCCAGCTTGTCGAGGCTGCCCGCGGCGGCGGAGCCGCCGATCGCGTTCGGGTAGTCGTGGTACGTGACGATCTCGCCACCGCGGATGCGAAGCACGCCGAGCGACGAATGGATGCGGAAGTCACTGTCGGTGCCGCGCGAGAACCCAACCAGCTCGACCGAGACGACGAGGATCTCGGGATCGGCGCCCGGGTACGTGGTGACGTTCACCTCGCGCGTGTCGAGGACCGCTGCGGCGCCACCCAGCCGCGTTCGCAGGTGCTCGCGGATGACGTCCCGGCCCTCGAACCGGGTCGCCATGCCGGGCAGGGTGAACATGCTCTCGTACACCCCGTCGACCGCGAACAGGGCGGCCATCAGGTCCGCCGCCCCCTCGTTGGCGAGGAACACGGCGCGGAGCCCGTTCACGATCTCGTGGTGGTGCGTCTTTGCGGAACCGGCAACGTCGGTCATGGGACTCCTCGTCAACAATGGGCTTGAAACGTGGGCAACGAACTACAATCGGAACGCTGCCTCCCCTTAAGTTACGGAACGAGCGTTCCGCTGTCAAAGCCGGGTCTGTCCGGCCGGATCGGAGGTCACCATCGCCGGCACTCCCCGGACGCCGCCAGCGCCGTCCGCGTCGGAAACCAGCAGCGCGAGCGGCCCCGCCCAGGCGCTGCGGGTCGACGCCGCCCGCAACCGCGCGCGGGTTCTCCAGGCCGCCCGGGAGGCGTTCGCCGCCGAGGGCGTCACCGTGCCGCTGGACGAGATCGCCCGCCGCGCCGGCGTCGGGACCGGCACCGTGTACCGGCACTTCCCCAGCAAGGACGCGCTCTTCGAGGCCGTGGTCACCGACCGACTGGCGCAACTCTTCGCCACCGTACGCAGCCTCGGCGCCGCGGAGGAACCCGGTGACGCATTCCTCGCGGTGTTCCGCGAGATGGTCGCCGCCGCACTGTTCAACAGGGCGCTCTGTGAGGCGTTCGACGCCCGCGAGATGCCCCACTCGACGTCGCTGCCGACCACTCAGGGCGCCTTCCGGGAGGCACTCGGGGGGATCCTCCGCCGGGCGCAGCGGGCCGGCGCGGTCCGGGCCGACCTCGACCCCGCCGACGTGATCGCCCTCGTGCTGGCCTGTGTCGCGGCCGAGGGGGCCGCAAAGGCGGACACGCCGGGACGGATGACCGAGATGATGATCGAGGTGTTCCGTCCGGATCGGATGACCGATGGAGTTCCGGGTTTCGTGACAAGGCCCGCCGCAGTGCCGCAAGAGCGTTACGAAACTAGCGACATCGGGGTAGCGCCGGTCACCCCGCCGGCAGGCCGGCCGGCCACCTGCGACATGTGCGGGACCGCGATCGCCACGGCACAGACCGGCAGGCCGGCCCGCTATTGCAGCTCCCGCTGCCGGCAGCGGGCGCACCGCCTACGCACGCAGGAGAACGCGAGCCGCACCCCCTGAGGCTGTCCGACCTGAGGCGGCCAGGTCAGCCCAGGCGCTGGTCCTTGACCGCGGCAACGAACGTCTCGAACGTATCCGGGGCGAACACCAGCGCCGGCCCGTGCTCGTCCTTGCTGTCCCGGACAGCGACGACGCCAGGGAGATTTGCCGCAACCTCGACGCAGTTGCCACCGTTGTTGCCGCTCTTCGTGCTCTTGTGCCAGTGCGCGCTGCTCAGGTCCATGACGCTGCCGCTTCTCTGATGAGGTTGATCGATTGAGTTCGAGGGAGAGCTTCCCCTACTATGCGCGCCCAGCGTTGTTCCAGGGTACCGACTTCACCCCGGTCCTCGATGATCTGCGCCCTGACCTGCGCGTCAATATGGGCTACGCGAGTGCCGTCCGGCATCTCGGCCATCGCGAACGGACCTCCCATTCCGGGGTACAGCGGCGTGTTGAGGGGAACTACGTGCACCTGTACCGAGTTCAGCTCGGCGCAGGCGAGGATGTGCAGGCATTGTTCGTGCATCACTGAACGGTCTGAGTTGGCCGGACGGCGAAGGACCGCCTCGTCCATGACCGCGACGAAGAGCGGCGGCCGGGCGCGGCGAAGGATCGACTGACGCTCGATCCGAGCGGTGGTCAGCTCGTCCACCTCCTGCGTGGTCAGTGACTCCATCGCCAGCGTCGCCCTGGCGTACGCTTCGGTCTGCAACAGCCCCGGCACCCAGGCAAGTTCGAATCCACGTAGGGCCAGCGCTTCCCGCTCGATCTCGGCCCAGGGGCGGAACCATGACGGCTCACGTCTCTTGAGCACGTCCGGCCACAGGTCCTTGACGTCCTTGCCGAGGATGGCCGCCACCCGGGAGCGGGCCAGGGGGCGCGGGATGCGCCCACGACTGACCCAGCGCTGTGCCGTCTTGGGGTCGACACCTGTCTGAGCTGCGAGGCTCTCCGCGGTCTCACCCGCTTCGGTCATGGCCGCTATGAGTCCGTGGTTCACCGTGCCCTCCCCAGTGGACGTCCCCGACGTCTCACGAACATACAGCAACGCTGTGTGAGGGTCCTGTCACCGTTCGGCATCGTGTGGGAGGCGACGACGATGCGGAGGCCGAAGATGACCAGGTGGAAGTGGTTCCAGCGTGATGACGAGCCGGTCGACGTGGTGCAGCCGGCCACGGCGTACCCGGATCGGATTGGCGCCCACGCGACGCCGCCGTTCGCCGTGATCATGGCCGGTTACGTGCTCGACTTCCATCACCGGCAGCCCTGTTCCCGGTGCGAGGCGGACGGCGGTTGCGAGCGACTCACGCGGGCGTGCGAGACCCTGCGCGCCTGGCGGGACCGGACGGGGACCGATGGTGCTGAACGGCGGTGACATTCTGCTTGTCACCAGGGCGGCGAGCGTGCAGTTCACCAAGCCGATCCGGTTCCGGGTGATCCGGGACGTCACCGACGCGGCGACCTTCGACGGCTGGCGGTGGGTCGACGGCTACGAGTTGGGCGCCAAGGGCGAGGCGGTCCGGCGGCGGCGCATCTTCGTACAGTCGAAGGGGTTGCGGGTGGAGCGCCGGGCCGTCGGCGACGGTCGGGCGCGGCTGCCCGCCCGCTGAGTCAGCCGCGTCCCTGCCAGGTGCAGAGGCAGACCCGGTTGCCGTCCGGGTCGGCGAGCACCCAGAAGTTCGGCGCCTCCGCGTCGCTGACAAGCGTGCCGCCGGCCGCCAGCGCCGCCTCGATGCGCGGCGCGACCTCGGCCGGGTCGACCCACACGTCCGGGTGCCAGCGCTGCCGGGGCTCGTCGCGGCCCGACGCCTGGAACCAGATCGTCGGCAGCGCGCCGGCCGGATCGCGCACCTCGTCGTCGGCGGTGTCTCCGTCGCCGGGGCGCTCCCACGCCAGGACCGCCCGCCAGAACGGCGCCACGGCGGCGTGCTCCGGGCTGTCCAGCCCGAGTTCCAGCCGGGCCAGGCCGGCGGGGGAGGGCGTCAGGCCGGCGTCGGCGGCGAGCGCCGAGATGGTCCGGGCCAGCCGCAGGTCACGGCCGGTGACCCCGCCGACGTCGTGCGACCACAGCCGCACGTCCACGAACGTGTAGCGCAGGTCCAGGTCGGGATGATGGTCGACCCGCTCGGCCTCCGCGCCGACCGCGGCCACCAACGCCAGTCCGGCCGCGAAATCGGGGGTACGGATGCGGGTGTGCAGCGCCCCGAGCAGGTACGTCCACCCGTCCAGCCCGGCGTCGTCGATCTGTGCTCCGGTCAACGTGCCCATCCCGCCATCCTGACGTGCCTCGGGCCGGCCGGCCACCGCCCACACCGAAGCGCCCTGTCCCGCGCGGGTGAGCGGTGCCAGACTGGCCGCCATGGAGCAGCATCTCTACCAGCCCGTCCACGAGGAGTTCCGGGACCTGTGCCGCCGGTTCCTGGCCCGGGAGGCGGTGCCGCACCACGAGCGGTGGGAGGCCGAGGGCATCGTCGACCGCGAGGTGTGGCGCAAGGCGGGCGCGGCCGGGCTGCTCGGTCCGGACGTCGACCCGGCGTACGGCGGTGGCGGGCAGCGTGACTTCCGGTTCAACGCGGTGCTCGACGAGGAGATCGTCGCGGCCGGCTGCACCGGGCTGGGCTTCGGCCTGCACAACGACGTGGTGGCGCCGTACCTGACCGAGTTGACCACCGACGACCAGCGCCAGCGTTGGCTGCCCGGTTTCTGCTCCGGCGACCTGGTCACCGCGATCGCGATGAGCGAGCCGGGCGCGGGCAGTGACCTGGCCGGCATCCGCACCACCGCGGTCCGCGACGGCGATTCGCTCGTGCTGAACGGCCAGAAGACGTTCATCACCAACGGGGAGATGGCCGACCTCGTGGTGGTGGTGGTCAAGACCGCCCCGGACCGGGGCGCGCACGGCGTGAGCCTGGTGGCGGTGGAGCGCGGCACCCCCGGCTTCGACCGGGGTCGCCGGCTGGCCAAGGTCGGCCTGAAGGCCAACGACACCGCCGAGCTGTTCTTCGACGACTGCCGGGTGCCGGCGGAGAACCTGATCGGCGTCGAGAACCAGGGCTTCTACCACCTGATGGCCAACCTGCCCCGGGAGCGGCTGAGCATCGCCGTCGGCGCGGTGGCGGCCTGCGAGAAGCTGCTCGCGCTGACGGTCGGGTACGCCCGGTCCCGGGAGGCGTTCGGCCGGCCGATCGGTGCGTTCCAGCACAACCGGTTCCTCCTGGCCGAGCTGGACACCGAGGTCACCATCGCCCGGACGTTCGTCAACCACTGCGTGGCCGAGCACGACGCGGGCCGGCTCTCGGTGACCGACGCGGCGAAGGCCAAGTGGTGGACCACCGAATTGCAGACCAGGGTCGCCGACCGATGCGTGCAGTTGCACGGCGGCTACGGCTTCATGCTGGAGCACCCGGTGGCGAAGGCTTGGCTGGACAGCCGGGTGCAGACCATCTACGGCGGCACCACCGAGATCATGAAGGAGATCATCGGCCGCGGCCTCGGCCTGTAGCGAAACCGGGTGCCGGTCGCCCGAGCCGGTGGGGGACGATGAGGCCCCCGCCGTACCCCAGGAGCGCCATGACCACCGACCTGACCGCGCCGGCGCCGCCCCGGCCCGACGTCGCCGGCATCCAGCGGCGTACCCTCCGGCTGCTCGTCTGCACCCAGATCATCGGCGGCGTCGGCGTCGCCATCGGCATCTCGGTCGGCGCGTTGCTCGCGGCCCGGGTCGCCGGCACCGCCCTGGCCGGGCTGGCACAGAGCGCCGGGGTGGTCGGTGCCGCGCTGCTCGCCGTACCGGTGACCCGGCTGATGGGGGCCCGCGGGCGGCGACCCGGCCTGGTCGCGGCCTATCTGGTCGGCGCGGCCGGCGGGGCGCTCGTGGTGGTGGCCACCGCGACCCGCGTGGTGCCGCTGCTCTTCGTCGGCATGCTGCTGTTCGGCGGCGGCACGGCGGCGAACCTCCAGGCCCGCTACACGGCCGTCGACCTGGCCGCGCCGGAACGCCGTGGGCGGCAGTTGTCGCTCGTGGTCTGGGCCACCACCATCGGCTCGGTGGCCGCGCCGAACTTCGCCGCGCTCGCCGACGACACCACCCGGGGATGGGGCCTGCCGGTGCTGGCCGGCCCGTTCGCCTTCAGCGCCGTCGCGTTCGTGCTGGCCGCCGTCGTACTCCTGATCCTGCTCCGCCCGGACCCGCTGCTCACCGCGCGCCGGCTGGCGGCGGCCGAGGACGCACGTCCCGCCGGCCCCGCACCGGCGGTCACCCGCCGCGGTGGCATGGTCGCCGCGTGGCGGACGGTACGCGGACGGCCGGCCGCCCGCCTCGGCATCGCGGCGGTCGCGGTGGGGCACCTGGTGATGGTCGCGGTGATGTCGATGACCCCGGTGCACCTCGGCGAGTGGCACTCCGACGCGGACGTGCTGCGGGTGGTCGGCATCGTGCTCAGCCTGCACATCGCCGGCATGTACGCGCTGTCGCCGGTGGTGGGTTGGCTGACCGACCGGCTGGGCCGGCGGCCGGTGATCCTCGGTGGCGTGGGGCTGCTGCTGGCCGCGTGCGCGGTCGCCGGCACCGCCGGCCACCACACCGCGCCGCTCTCGGTGGGGCTGGCGCTGCTCGGGCTGGGCTGGTCGGGCACCATGGTGGCGGGCTCGACGCTGCTGTCGGAGTCGGTGCCGACCGCCGACCGGCCCGGTGTGCAGGGCCTGTCCGACCTGCTCATGGGGCTGGCCGGGGCGGGTGCGGCGGCGGTGAGCGGGTTCGTCCTGCGGGCCGTGGGGTACCCGACGCTGACCCTGCTGGCGGCCATCGCGGTGGTGCCGTTGGTGGCGCTGGCGTTGCGGACTCCGGGCGCAGCCGGGGCTTCCGGCGTGGCCGGCGTTTCCGGCGCCGGCGGACATCAAGAGGAGGACTGAACACGTGCGGCTGACCGACTTCTGGGCGCGGCTGGAGGAGGCGTTCGGGCCGGGCTACGCGGCCAGCATCGCCAGCGACCAGGTGTTGTCCCAACTCGGCGGGCGGACCGTCGAGCAGGCCCTGGCCGCCGGTGAGGAAACGCATGTGGTGTGGCGCGCGGTGGTGGCCGCGTATCCCGACCGGGTGCCCGCGCGACTACGCTGAGCAGCCTTTTCGGCGGTTCCGCGTGTCGCTTGCCCAGTCGTACACCTGTTCGGCTATTGTCCACAGCGGGGTGCTCGTCCACAGCTCGCGGCCCGTCGGCTGGTTTTCTGTCGGACCCAGCGCCTAGCGTGTCCCGCGTGACGCGAAGCTCAGGAAAGACGCCGGCGAAGGCAGGGGTGGCAACGATGGCGGCAGGTCCTGACCGGGAGAAGGCACTCGACCTTGCTCTCGCTCAGATCGACAAGCAATTCGGCAAGGGTTCGGTGATGCGGCTGGGGGAGCGGCCCGTCATCCAGACGGCGGTCACGCCGACCGGCTCCATCGCGCTCGACGTGGCCCTCGGCGTGGGCGGTCTGCCCCGGGGCCGGGTCGTCGAGATCTACGGTCCGGAGTCCAGCGGTAAGACCACTGTCGCCCTGCACGCGGTGGCCAACGCCCAGCGGGCCGGCGGCATCGCCGCGTTCATCGACGCCGAGCACGCGCTCGACCCGGAATACGCGAAGGCCCTCGGTGTCGACACCGACGCGCTGCTGGTCTCCCAGCCGGACACCGGCGAGCAGGCGCTGGAGATCACCGACATGCTGGTGCGCTCCGGCGCGATCGACATCATCGTGATCGACTCGGTCGCCGCCCTGGTGCCGCGCGCCGAGATCGAGGGCGAGATGGGCGACAGCCACGTCGGCCTCCAGGCCCGGCTGATGAGCCAGGCGCTGCGGAAGATCACCGGCATCCTCAACAACACCGGCACCACCGCGATCTTCATCAACCAGCTCCGCGAGAAGATCGGCGTCATGTTCGGCTGCATGTCGTACTCGACCAGGGTCACCCTGGCCGACGGCACGCAGGAGAAGATCGGCAAGATCGTCAACCAGCGGATGGACGT
Organism: Micromonospora sp. WMMD1128; assembly: GCF_027497235.1. NCBI lineage: Bacteria > Bacillati > Actinomycetota > Actinomycetes > Micromonosporales > Micromonosporaceae > Micromonospora > Micromonospora sp. WMMD1128. The sequence goes on along the minus strand of NZ_CP114902.1, from coordinate 4,726,176 downwards.
CGAGGTTCTCTCCTACAACCCGGACACCGACCGGGTGGAGCCCAAGCGGATCACCAACTGGTTCAACAACGGGCCGGCGGAGCAGTTCCTCCAGTTCACCGTTGCCAGGTCCGGCGGCAACGGCCGGTCCCAATTCGCCGCGACCGCCAATCACCTGATCCGGACGCCCGGAGGCTGGCGGGAGGCGGGCGAGTTGATCGCCGGCGACCGGGTGATGCTTGCCGAGTCGCGTCGGCTCAGCGAGCAGCAGTGGCAGGTCGTGCTCGGTTCGCTGATGGGCGACGGGGCGCTGTCGCCGAACCAGCGGGACCGCTCCGGTGTCCGCTTCCGGCTGGGGCACGGTGCCCAGCAGGTCGCCTACCTCGACTGGAAGGTCTCCCTGCTGGGCAACATCAGTCATTCCCGCCGCACCGACGCCCGTGGCGCGAGCTTCGTCGACTTCACGCCGCTGCCCGAGCTGGACGAGCTGCGTCGCGCGGTATATCTCGGTGACGGTAAGAAGCATCTCAGCTGGGACTACCTCAAGGCGTTGACCCCGCTGGCGCTCGCCGTGTGGTTCATGGACGACGGCTGCTTCACGCTGCGCTCCAAGGGCTTGCAGGAGCGGACGGCAGGTGGTTCGGGTCGGATCGAGATCTGCGTCGAGGCGATGGCGGAGGGGACCAGGACCCGCCTGGTCGACCACCTGCGCGACGCGTACGGGCTGGACGTGAAGCTGGTTGCGCGAGGCGCCCGGCAGACCGCGTCGATCATCTTCACCACCGACGCGTCGGCGAAGTTCCAAGAGCTGATCGCGCCCTACGTTCCGGTCGCCATGGAGTCGAAGCTCCTGCCCCGGTTCCGCGGGCAGTGCGTGGTGGAGCCGCAGTTCGTGCCGGAGGAGCTCACCCCGGTGCCGGCGCGGGTCATCGACGTACGGGTCAAGCCCCGTACCCGGTCGATGAACCGGTTCGACATCGAGGTGGAGGGCAACCACAACTACTTCGTCGACGGCGTCATGGTGCACAACAGCCCGGAGACCACCACCGGTGGTCGGGCGCTGAAGTTCTACGCCTCGGTCCGGCTCGACGTGCGCCGCATCGAGAGCCTCAAGGACGGCACCGACGTGGTCGGCAACCGCACCCGGGTCAAGGTCGTGAAGAACAAGGTCGCCGCGCCGTTCAAGCAGGCCGAGTTCGACATCATGTACGGCAAGGGCATCTCCCGCGAGGGTTCCCTGATCGACGTGGGCGTGGAGCAGGCGATCATCCGCAAGTCCGGCGCCTGGTACACCTACGACGGCGACCAGCTCGGCCAGGGCAAGGAGAAGGCCCGCGAGTTCCTCCGCGAGAACCCGGACGTGGCGGCCGAGGTCGAGAAGAAGATCCTGGAGAAGCTCGGCGTCGGCACCGGTGGTGCGGGCGACGCCACCGGCGGCCCGGAGCTGCCGCCGGTCGACTTCTGATCCGCTGATCCGTGGCAGGACGACGCGCCCGCACGGGGCGGGGCTGGGATGCCAGCCCGCCCCGTGCGGGTGACGCCACCGGCACGCCCCAGCCCCGCCGTGGGCGCCGCGGTCGCGGGGCGGAGCCCGAACCAGGGGAGGCTCCGGCTCCGCCCCGCGACGAGGCCGAGGTGGCCCGGGAGATCTGTCTGCGGCAGCTCGCGACCCGGCCGCGCACCCGGGCCGAGCTGGCCGGCGCGCTGGCCCGGCGAGGCATCTCCGAAGAGGTGGCCGAGCAGGTCCTCGACCGTTACGACGAGGTCGGCATCGTCGACGACGCCGCCTTCGCGCGGGCCTGGGTGAGCAGCCGGCACACCGGCCGTGGGCTGGCCCGCCGGGCGCTCGCCAACGAGCTGCGCCAGAAGGGCGTCGACGGCGAGGTCGCTGGCGCGGCCCTGGAGGACCTCGACCAGGAGACCGAGGCGGAGACGGCACGGGCGCTGGTGGAGCGGAAGCTGCGCACCGCCCGGGGCGAGCCCGACGCGGTGTTCCGGCGCCTGGTCGGCATGCTGGCGCGTAAGGGCTACCCGGCCGGCGTGGCGATCCGCGCGGTGAAGGACGCCCTCGCCGCGCAGAGCGCCGAGGCGGCCGAGTTCGCCGAGCACATCGACGCCGACGCGTTGGCCGACGCCGAGAACGACCTCGACGCCCGCCGGCACGACTGACCGGCCCGGCGCGTCGACGTCGTGTGGACCGTGGGGAAGAGGTCGTGTCCGTGCTGACGGCGTGTGAAGGGTGTACGCCCGTGCTGCCGGCGTGTGGGAGGGGTGTGCGCCCGTGCTGAAGGCGTGCCTGAACGGGGGGCGACGGCGGGACGAGCATCCCGCCGTGCCGCTCACCCCGGCCGAGTTGGCGGCCGACGCCGTGCGCTGCGCGGAGGCCGGGGTGGCGGCCGTGCACGTCCATCCCCGTGACGACGGTGGCGTCGAGTCGCTCGACCCGGCGGTGGTCGCCGCGGCGCTCACCGCCGTCCGGGCGGTCCGCCCCGGCCTGCCGGTCGGGGTGAGCACCGGCGCCTGGATCGTGCCCGACCCGGCCGCGCGCGTCGCCGCCGTCCGCGCCTGGACGGTGCTGCCCGACTTCGCGTCCGTCAACGCCCACGAGCCCGGGGCGGCGGAGGTCGCCGCGGCCCTGCACGAGCGTGGCGTCATGGTCGAGGCCGGCCTCTGGACGGAGGCGGCGGTGGACGCCTGGCGCCGCTGGCCGACACCGACCGGGCGGCTGCTCGTCGAGTGCATGGCCGAACCGGTGGAGGCGGCGCTCGCCGACGCGACCGCGATCCTCGCCGCGCTCGCCGACGCGACCGGGATCCTGGCTCGGCGCGCCGACACGCCCGCGATCGACGCCGGGCCGCCGGACGGGTGCCCGCCGGTGCTGCTGCACGGCGAAGGCCCGGCCACCTGGCCGGTGTTCGCCGAGGCGGTCCGAAGGGGCCTGCACACCCGGATCGGCTTGGAGGACACGCTGCTGCTACCCGACGGCAGCATCGCAGCGGACAACCGCACCCTGGTGCAAGCCGCCCAAGCCCAGCTCACCCCCTGACCCGTTCACCCACCCACCCACCCACCACCCACCCACCCCGCCCTCTGCCCCGGCGATCATGAAGTTGGCGGCGTAGTTGATCTCCAAAACGGCCGTCAACTTCATGATCGCCGGGGACGGAGAGGCCATCGTGGGTCGGTGATCAAGGGTTTTGTGTCTGGTGGGTGATCGTTCTTGACGTCAACTCCTTGATCAGCGCGGGTTGGAGGACGGGAGAGGGCGAGGGTGGGCTCTGGAGGGAGGGCGTGGCGTCTGAGCAGGCGGAAAAGGTCACGGGGAGGTGACGGGCGGCGAGGTTTGTCCGGCGCTGTCCGGCATATTCTCAGCAATCCGTGACGGGTCAACTTCTCTCCGTCCGGGTGGTTTGATCATGACTCCTTGACCGAACGGCCCCTAGCGACCTAGCCTCGCCATACAGGCTCACTTTGCCCGACCAGCGCAGGCTAAGCGCACAACATAGAACGCGTAACAAGACAGCATCACTTTGGCCAGCTTCACCGGCCTTTGACGGCAGCTCCGGATTCGTCCGGAGCATCCGACAACTGCAACCGGCCGCTGGCGGTGCCCAACGAGGGGCACCGCCGACGGAAAGCTGCCCAGAGCCAGCCGCTCGGGTCGGGCGTCCAGAGCCGCAGGCGCGTCTTCGTGCGTGTCCTGCGGTCGACGTTCAGGGGAGGCGGCCATGGCGCGGCGGCACAGGTTCACCGGCGGTCTGCCACACGGTCCCGGCCGGTCCTCGCCGGTCGTCCGATGCCGGCCGACAGGCGGGTCTCGACCGACGCAGCGACCCCGGTCGCGGCACGCGGAGCCGCGGCCCGCCACGTCACGGCGGACACCCGGCGCGAACCGAACCGGCACGGCAGCGCGGACCGCGGGGGCGGCGTTGGCCGGCACGACGGGACGGTTCGGTGGGACGGCAGTGGCCGGCGCGGCGGAGCGGTTCGACCGGGCGACGGGCGCCGGCGCGGAGCGGTTCGACGGGGCGGCGGGGGTCGGCGCGGCGCGATTCGACCGGGCCACGGGGGCCGGTGTGGCGAAGCGGTTCGACGGAGCGGCGCACCGGTGCGGGGTCGGGCGATGAGCGCCTTCGACGTGGTCCTCCTCGTGGTGGTCCTGCTGCTTGTCGCGTTGGTGGTCGGCGCGGTGCTGTTCGGCGTGCGTACGCTCAAGCGGCTCAGCCTGGCCCCCGCGCCGGAGGACCCGGCCTTCATCGCGGAGAAGGACCGGCAGGAGCAGTCCCTGGCCGCGCTCCGCAGCGCCGCCGACGAGGCGAACAGCACCATCGACGTGGCGAAGTCGGCCGCGTCTGCCGCCCGCGCCGAGGCGGCTGCCGCGAAGGCCGAGGCGAAGGCTGCCCGGGCGGAGGCCCGGCGGGTGCTCGACGATGCCCGGGCCGAGGCCGACACCGTGCTGGAACGGGCGCACAAGCAGGCCGAGGCGGACGCCGACCAACTGCGCACCACCGCGCGGCGCAGCGGCGAACGGGAGGTGGCGGTGCTCGCCGCCACCACCCGGGAGCAGGCCGCCGAGGTGGAGCGACGGGCAGCCCGGATGGACGAGCGGGAGCGGATGCACACCGAGGAGGTGGAGCGGCTGGCCGAGCGGGAACGGCAGCTCACCGCCGCCACGGCCGCGCTCGCCGCCCGGGAGGCCGCGCTTGCCGAACGGGAGCGCGCGCTGACCGAGGTGGAGGAGCAGCGCCGCCGCGAGCTGGAACGGGTGGCCGGGCTGACCGCCGACACGGCTCGCGCCGAGCTGGTCGAGTCGATCGAGGGACAGGCGAAGCGGGAGGCCGCGCTGCTGGTCCGGGAGATCGAGTCCGAGGCGCGGGGCACCGCCGAGCAGCGGGCCCGGCACATCGTGGTGGACGCCATCCAGCGGGTCGCGAGCGAGCAGACCGCGGAGAGCGTGGTCAGCGTGCTGCACCTGCCCGGCGACGAGATGAAGGGCCGGATCATCGGCCGGGAGGGGCGCAACATCCGCGCCTTCGAGTCGGTCACCGGCGTCAACCTGATCATCGACGACACGCCCGAGGCGGTGCTGCTCTCCTGCTTCGACCCGGTCCGGCGGGAGGTCGGCCGGCTCACGCTGGAGAAGTTGGTGCTGGACGGCCGGATCCACCCGCACCGGATCGAGGAGGTCTACGACCTGGCCCGGCAGGAGGTGGAGGAGCTGTGCCACCGGGCCGCGGAGGACGCCCTGGTCGAGGTGGGCATCACCGAGATCCACCCGGAGCTGGTCACCCTGCTGGGCCGGTTGCGCTACCGGACGTCGTACGGGCAGAACGTGCTCAAGCACCTGGTCGAGACCGCGCACATCGCCGGCACCATGGCGGCCGAGCTGCGACTGGACGTGCCGACCATCAAGCGCTGCGCGTTCCTGCACGACATCGGCAAGGCGCTCACCCACGAGGTGGAGGGCAGCCACGCCATCATCGGCGCCGACCTGGCCCGCAAGTACGGCGAGGCCGAGGACGTGGTGCACGCCATCGAGGCGCACCACAACGAGGTGCCGCCGCAGACCATCGAGGCGGTCCTGACCCAGGCGTCGGACGCCTGTTCGGGCGGGCGGCCGGGGGCGCGGCGGGAGAGCCTTGAGGCGTACGTCAAGCGGCTGGAGCGGATCGAGGAGATCGCGGCCGGCAAGCTCGGCGTGGAGAAGGTCTTCGCCATGCAGGCGGGCCGGGAGATCCGGGTGATGGTCAAGCCGGACGACGTGGACGACATCGGCGCGGCGGTGCTGGCCCGGGACGTGGCGAAGCAGATCGAGGAGGAGCTGACCTATCCGGGGCAGATCCGGGTGACTGTGGTGCGCGAGTCCCGGGTCACCGAGATCGCCCGCTGAAAGCGGCACCACGGCATCGATCACGCCTAGTAAGATCCTGACCTCGGGTAGCCACGACGTAGATGTTCTTATATCCTTCTATTCGTTACGAACACCTCGTAACGGAAACGGGGAGGAACACATGCGTAGAAGGCTCGGACGCGGTCTGGCTGGTGCCGCACTTGTCGTGGCGGGCGTCGCCACCAGCGTCGTTGTCGCCGGTTCGCCGGCTCAGGCTGCCCCCTGCAGTGCCTCGCGGGACTACACCTACACGTGGGGCGTCAAGTCGTCGTGCGCCCCGCAGACCTATCGGTGGTGGCACCGGGCATGGGTCAAGTGTGTCGAGGGACCGAACAACACGATCCACACCTACTACGGCAACTACGCCGGCGGCCTGTCGGTGTCGAAGGTGCAGTGTGGGTCGGGGGCGACGAAGAGCATTTCCAGCTACGGCGTCGAGCAGGGGCAGGACGACTGATCCTCGTCGCTGACAGGTGAACCGAGTGGGGCAGGTGACGGAATGTTCCGTCACCTGCCCCACGTCGATTGTCCACGCCTCGAAGGCGCCGGCCCCGATCAGATCAGCTGGGTGGCGCCGGTGCCCCCGTCGGTCTGGGTCGACGGCACCGGCTTGGCCGCGCTGCGCGGCAGCCGGGTCAGCCGTTTCTGCAACCACCAGGCCAGCACCGACAGCAGGCCGCAGATGCTGATGTAGATGGCCGCGATGATCAGGTACGTCGGGACGTACGGCAGGCCGAACGCGAGCCGGCCGCCGATCTGCTTGCCGGCGAAGAGCAGTTCCGGGTACGTGATGATGAAGCCGAGCGCGGTGTCCTTGAGCAGCACGACGAGTTGGCTGACGATCGCCGGGAGCATGGCCCGGAACGCCTGCGGCAGCAGGATCAGCCGCAGCACCTGGTTCTTGCGCAGGCCCACCGCGTACGCGCCCTCGGTCTGCCCGTACGGCACGGCGTTGATGCCGGCGCGGAAGATCTCCGCGAGCACCGAGCCGTTGTAGAGCGTCAGCCCGATGACGAGCGCCCAGAACTTGTCGATCGGCCAGCCGTACTGCAGCGGCACGTAGTAGCCGAAGAAGATCAGGATCAGCAGCGGGATGGCCCGGAACAGCTCCACCACGAAGGTGGCCGGGTTCCGGAGCAACCATCTGTCGCTGAGTCGGGCGCTGGCGAAGACCGCACCGAACAGCAGCGCCAGCACGGTCGCGACAGCGGCGGCCTTCAGCGTCGCCCAGAGTCCGGAGAGGACCTCCCGCTGCACCGCGGCGTACTGGAACTGCTCCCACTTGCGGGACTCGAACTGGCCGGTCTGGTCGAACTTGTAGACGATGAACGCGACCAGAGCCACGATCGCCACGATCGCGACGATGCCGAGGATCCGGTTACGGAGTTTGGCCTTCGGGCCGGGAAGGTCGTAGAGGACGCTGCCGCTACTCATCGGGCCACCGCCCACTTGCGCTCGAGGAACCGCTGGAGGAACACCAGCGGGATGATCAGGATGAGGAAGCCGATCACGATCCAGGTGAGTACGACGAACTGCGGCTCACCCCGTTCGGCCATGTACGCCGGGATGGCGCCGGCCTCCAGCACGGAGAAACCGGCGGCGATCGTGGTGTTCTTCAGCATGGCGATGAGCACGCTCATCAGTGGCGGGACCATGGCCCGCAGCGCCTGCGGCAGCACGATCAGCGTGAGCACCTGGCTGAACGTCATGCCGAGCGCCCGGGCAGCCTCGGCCTGGCCGGTGGCGACGGTGTTGACGCCGGAGCGGATCACCTCGCAGATGAACGCCGAGGTGTAGACGGTCAGCGCGATGCAGGCGCTCGGGAAGTAGTCGATGTTCACGTCCAGCTTCGGCACCGCGAAGACGAGGAACGCGAACACGAGGGTCAGCGGGGTGTTGCGGACCAGGTTGACGTAGGTGGCGCCGAACGCCCGCAGGGCGGGGACCGGCGACACTCGCATGGCGCCGAGCAGCGTGCCGAGGACGAGGCTGCCGACGCCGGCGATCAGGAACAACTTGACGGTGTTGATGAACCCATCGCGGAATAGCTCCGCGTTGTCCGTCAGGACGCGGAAGAACTCGCCCATGCCTCGCTCTCAGACTGTCAGACGGTGCCGGGCGGGGAGGAGGACCTCCCCGCCCGGCATGACGTCGGGTGGCGGACCGTCAGTACCGCTCGAGCTGCGGCGGGGTGGCCGGGGAGCCGGACTTGCCGAGCGTGCCGTCGTAGATCTTCTTCCAGGTGCCGTCCTCGAACGACGCCTCGATCTGGTCGTTGACGTAGTCGCGCAGCGCCTTGTCGTCCTTGGGCAGGCCGATGCCGTACTTCTCGGTGCTGAACGGCTGGCCGACGACCTTGAGCTCGTCGGGGTTCTGCGCGGCGTAGCCCTTGAGGATGGCGTCGTCGGTGGTGACCGCGTCGACCTTCTTGTCCAGGAGCTGGGAGACGCACTCGGAGTAGGTCTTGAACTCGACGATGTTCTCCGGCTCGGTCATGCCCTCGTCCCGGACCTTCTGGATCGGGGTGGAGCCGGTGGCCGAGCAGACCTTCTTGCCCTTGAGCGTGTCCTTGCCGGTGATCGACGAGTCGTCCTTGCGGACCAGCAGGTCCTGGCCGGCGACGAAGTACGGGCCGGCGAAGGCGACGTCGTTCTTGCGCTTGTCGGTGATCGAGTAGGTGCCGACGTAGTAGTCGATCTCGCCACCCTTGATCGCGGTCTCCCGGTTGGCCGAGGCGATCTCCTTGTACTCGATCTTCGCCGGGTCGACGCCGAGCGTGCTGGCGACGTACTGGGCGATCTCGATGTCGAAGCCGCAGCGCTTGCCCTGCGCGTCCTTGTAGCCGAGGTTGGGCTGGTCGAACTTCACGCCGACGACCACCTTGCCCGCCGACTTGATCTTGTCGAAGGTGGGACTTCCGGCGACGTTGGCATCCGTCTTGGGAGTGAAGGTGACGCCGGAGGTGGTGCAGTTGTCGGACTGCGCCCCGCCGCTGGCGTTGCCGCCGCTCGGGGCCGGGTCCCCCTCCTTGCCGCAGGCGGCGGCGGAAAGGGCGAGCGAGGCCATCATGGCCACCGCGGCCACGCGCTTGTAACGCATACTCATCTCCTTCTTCGACGGAGCCGCCGGGACGGCTCCACTACGGACGCTCAGTGCGTGAGGATCTTGGAGAGGAAGTCCTTCGCGCGCTCGCTGCGCGGATTCGCGAAGAACTCGGTCGGCGACGCGTCCTCGACGAGCTTGCCGTCGGCCATGAAGATGACCCGGTTGGCCGCGTGCCGGGCGAAGCCCATCTCGTGGGTGACCACCACCATGGTCATGCCGTCGCGGGCCAGCGAGGTCATCACGTCGAGCACCTCGCCGACCATCTCCGGGTCGAGCGCGCTGGTCGGCTCGTCGAAGAGCATCGCCTTGGGCTGCATGGCCAGCGCGCGGGCGATCGCCGCCCGCTGCTGCTGGCCGCCGGAGAGCTGCGCCGGGTACTTGTCCGCCTGGTTGGCGATGCCGACGCGGTCGAGCAGGGCCAGGCCGCGCTCGCGGGCGGCGGCCGGCTTCTCCTTGCGTACCTTGATCGGCCCGAGCGTCACGTTCTCCAGGATGCTCTTGTGCGCGAAGAGGTTGAACGACTGGAACACCATGCCGACCTCGCTGCGCAGCCTGGCCAGGGGCTTGCCCTCGGCCGGCAGCGGCTGCCCGTCGAACGTGATGGTGCCGTTGTCGATCGGCTCCAGCCGGTTGATGGTGCGGCACAGCGTCGACTTGCCGGAGCCGGACGGGCCGATCACCACGACCACCTCGCCCCGGCCGACGGAGAGGGACACGTCGTCGAGCACGTGCAGCGGCCCGAACCACTTGTTGACCCCGTCGAGCACGATCAGCGGGTCGCCCGTCGTCACGTCGTCCACCGTCCCTGTCGTCCCTGTCGTCCGTGCCGTGAGGGGGTCGGTCGACCCCCGGTTGGGCAACTGTAGGCGGGGTGACGTGGCAGAACGCAACCGAGATGGTCACGGAGCGGTAACACCGGTCGACGGCGTGCCGGTGCGTCCGAATTCCGTTCCGCCGAAGGCGCGTCCCAGTGGCGGCGGCGCCGGATCGCGGAGATCATGAGGCGATGACCGACACGTTCCGGCTGACCGATCATGCCCGCGGCGGCGGCTGCGCCTGCAAGATCCCGCCCGGCGAGCTGGAGGCGATGGTCGCCGGCCTCGGCCCGAGCGCCGGCACGGCTGACCTCCTGGTCGGCCTGGAGAACGGCGACGACGCCGCGGTGGTCCGGCTGGACGCGCGCACCGGCCTGGTGACCACCGCCGACTTCTTCACCCCGGTCGTCGACGACGCCTACGACTGGGGCCGCATCGCCGCCGCGAACGCGCTTTCTGACGTGTACGCCATGGGCGGCACCCCGCTCGTCGCGCTCAACCTGCTCTGCTGGCCGCGCGAGGTGCTGCCGCTGGAGTTGGCCCGCGAGGTGCTGCGAGGCGGGCAGGACGTGGCGAACGAGGCCGGCTGTCACCTGGCCGGCGGGCACAGCGTCGACGACGACGGCCCGAAGTACGGTCTGGCGGTCACCGGCGTGGTCCGTCCGGAGGAGCTGATCACCCTGGACGCCGGGCGGGCCGGGCTGCCGTTGTCGCTGACGAAGCCGCTCGGCGTGGGCGTGCTCAACACCCGGCACAAGCAGACCGGGAAGCGGTTTCCCGAGGCGGTCGAGTCGATGGCCCGGCTCAACCGGGACGCCGCCCGGGCGGCGGTGGCCGCCGGCATCCGCTGCGGCACCGACGTGACCGGCTTCGGGCTGCTCGGGCACGCCTCGAAGCTGGCCCGGGCCAGCCGGCTCACGGTCGCGATCGACACCGCCGCGGTGCCGTACCTGCCGGGCGCGCGGGAGGCGCTGCGCGACGGGTACGTCAGTGGCGGCACCCGCCGCAACCTCGACTGGGTGACGCCGTGGACCGACTTCGGGGGCGCCGACGAGTCCGAGCGGCTGCTGCTGGCCGACGCCCAGACCTCGGGCGGGCTGCTCGTCGCGGGCGAGGTGCCGGGCGGCACGGTGATCGGGGAGCTGCGGCCCACCTCGGACCACCTGATCCAGCTCCGGTGACCGGCGCGGCAGCCCGGGGAACCGGGCACCATACTCGATAAACTGTCACCTTCCCGCCACTGCGGGCAACGTCGCCCAGGGAAATTTTGCCCGGAATGGTCACAGACCGGTAACTTGCCCCCGGCTGAGGCTAAATGCCCCCCACCATCGTCAGTAAGGCCCGATCCGGAGGCCGGTGGGACGAGCGCAGCGAGGAGGCAGCATGACCGAGCTGTGGAACTGGAGAATCAACGGCGGCGCGCCGGTGGAGGTCTACCCGGCGATGGCCGAGGCGCTCGGCCGGGTGGTGATGCCCCTCGCCGTCGCCGACCCGGGCCGGCTGCCCGCGTACGCGGTGGTCTGCGACGTGTGGGAGGCGCCCGGGGCGTACGGGACGGTGGTCGACTGCTACGGCGTACCCGAAAGCCTGGCCGAGCTGCCCGCCATCGCGGCGCTGGCCCGGGTGCTGGGCCGCAACTGCCTGATGCGCGACGACACGCTCGACGCCGGCCGGCACCTGCTTGTCGCCCCGGACGGCACCATCCGCCCGGTGCACTTCGACGTGGTCGAGACCGACGACGGCGAGGTCCTCAGCGACCAGCGGCTCTGCACGCTCGCCGACCCCGGCTGCCGGGGCTGGTCGCGCTGCCACCGCTCCCGGTGGGCGCCGGACTCGGTCGCACCGGCGCTCGCCGCCGCCTGACCGTCGCCGCTGACCGCCGGGGCCTGACCGCTATCGGCTGACCGCCGCCTGACCGTCGCCGGCTGACCGCCGGCGGCGCGTACCGGCGCCACCCGGATACGCTGTCCGGGTCATGACTACCGCAGCCGTGGGCAGCCCGCGCACCTACCAGGTGCGTACGTACGGCTGCCAGATGAACGTGCACGACTCCGAGCGCATCTCCGGCCTCCTCGAGGACGCCGGATACGTGCGCGCCGCCGAGGCCGACGATCAGCCCGACGTGGTGGTGTTCAACACCTGCGCGGTCCGGGAGAACGCCGACAACCGGCTCTACGGCAACCTGGGTCACCTGCGCCCGGTCAAGGCGAAGCACCCCGGGATGCAGATCGCGGTCGGCGGCTGCCTGGCCCAGAAGGACCGCGGCGAGATCGTCCGCAAGGCGCCCTGGGTGGACGTGGTCTTCGGCACGCACAACATCGGCTCGCTGCCGGTGCTGCTGGACCGGGCCCGGCACAACGCCGCCGCCGAGGTGGAGATCCTCGAGTCGCTCGAGGTCTTCCCGTCCACGCTGCCGACGCGGCGCGAGTCGACGTACGCCGGTTGGGTCTCCATCTCCGTCGGCTGCAACAACACCTGCACGTTCTGCATCGTGCCCGCCCTGCGCGGCCGGGAGAAGGACCGCCGTCCCGGCGACGTCCTCTCCGAGGTGCGCGCGCTCGTCGACGAAGGCGTGCTGGAGGTGACCCTGCTCGGGCAGAACGTCAACTCCTACGGCGTCGAGTTCGGCGACCGGTACGCCTTCGGCAAGCTGCTGCGGGCCTGCGGCGACATCGACGGGCTGGAGCGGGTCCGGTTCACCAGCCCGCACCCGAAGGACTTCACCGACGACGTGATCGCGGCCATGGCCGAGACGCCGAACGTCTGCCACTCGCTGCACATGCCGTTGCAGTCCGGCTCCGACGACGTGCTGCGGGCCATGCGCCGCTCGTACCGCTCGGAGCGCTACCTCGGGATCATCGAGAAGGTCCGGGCGGCGATGCCGGACGCGGCGATCACCACGGACATCATCGTCGGCTTCCCCGGCGAGACCGAGGCGGACTTCGCCCGCACCCTCGACGTGGTCCGGGAGGCCCGGTTCTCCTCGGCGTTCACGTTCCAGTACTCCAAGCGCCCCGGCACCCCGGCCGCCATCATGGACGACCAACTGCCCAAGCCGGTCGTGCAGGAGCGGTACGAGCGTCTGGTCGCGTGCGTCGAGGAGATCACCTGGGCGGAGAACCGGAAGCTGGTGGGGGAGACCGTCGAGGTGCTCGTCGCCGTCGGCGAGGGGCGCAAGGACGAGCGCACCGGCCGGATGTCCGGCCGCGCCCGCGACGGCCGCCTGGTGCACTTCGCCACCGGCGAGCTGGCCGGGCGGATCCGCCCCGGCGACATCGTGCACACCGCCGTCACGTACGCGGCGCCGCACCACCTCAACGCCGACGGTGCGCCGCTCGCGCACCGGCGTACCCGGGCCGGCGACGCGGCCGAGGCGGGGCGGGCCCCGCGTACCCCCGGGGTGCTGCTCGGGTTGCCGACGGTCGGCGCGCCGGCCGCGCCGCCCGCCGCCACCGGCGGTTGCGCCGCCCGCTGACCCCGCCCTGACGGTTAGGAGGGGCCCCCGCTTAACACCTCGTGTTAAGCGGGGGCCCCTCCTCTACCGAATGCGTTAAGCGGGGCCCCCTCCTTACAACCTCAGCAGGTGGCGCTGTTGAGCTTTACGGTGGCGGGGGAGGCGGCGGTGCCGTTGGCGGTGAAGCCGACGGTGACCGAGGCCCCCGCCGCCAGCGACGGCGACCAGCCCGGCGCGGCGGCCGTGACAGTGGTGCCGGACTGCGTGACGGTGGCGTTCCAGCCACTCTGGAGCGTGACCCCGGACGGCCAGGCCCAGGTGACCGACCACGGGTTCACCGCGCCGGTGCCGGTGTTCTTCACGGTCAGTTCGCCCTGGAAGCCGCCGGCCCAGGCGTTGATCTGCTTGTAGCTGGCGGTGCAGCCGCCGCTCGGCGCCGGCGTGGTCGGCGTCGCGGTCGGGGAGCTGGTCGGCGTCGCCGTCGGCGAGCCGGTCCCGGTCGGCGTCGGGTTCGGGTTCCCGCTGCCGGACGGCGGGATCAGGTACGGCTGGAGGATGGACTGCTTGGCCTGGTTGACGGTGGTCCAGTCGTCGTTGGCGATGCCGCCGGTGTCACCCGAGTTCGGGTTCCACGACCAGTAGGTGAAGGACATCCCGTTGACCCCGGTGCCGGTGTAGGCCATCAGGTTCTCCAGCCAGATCTTGTCCTTCGGGTCCTGGAGCGTGGTGCCGAACTCGCCCATCATGATCGGCGCGATGTTCTGCTTGTAGAGGTAACCCCAGTAGTGGTCCCAGATGGCCGGCATGTTCGCCGGGTAGCTGGGGTCGTCGAACCAGGCCTGCCGGTAGACCGAGGTGGCGTACTCGTGCGGGGAGTAGACCAGCCGGTTGGCCACGTTCAGCCGGACCGGGAACTGCCCGGCCTTGGAGAGGTTGCCGCCCCACCAGCCGCAGTCCTCGTCGTTGCTGGGGTCGTTGTCCCAGACGTTCGACAGCCCGCCGCTCGGGCAGCTCACGCCCTCCACGAAGATCAGCCAGTTCGGCTGCACGCCGAGGATGGCGTTACCGGCCCGCTCGGCGGCGAGCCGCCAGTCGCGGGCGGTGTCGCCGCAGCCCCAGCAGGCGCCGGTGGCGGCCGGGTTGGTGCCCTCGGCGTGCGGCTCGTTGTGCAGGTCCGCGCCGATCACCGTCGGGTTGTTCGCGTACCGCTGGGCCATCGTCTTCCAGTCGGCGATCCAGGTCGCCTCGGAGACGCCCGAGGTGTACCAGAGCGGCGACTGCCCGGCCGAGGTCGGCCGGTGCCGGTCCAGGATGACCCGCATCCCCTTGCTGCCCGCGTAGTCGATGACCTTGTCCAGGATCTGCAACGGGGAGAGCCCGATCAGGTCCGGGTTGACGAAGTCGTTGATCCCGGTCGCCGTCGCGCCGGGCTTGATGGAGTCGTTCGAGTACGGGATGCGCAGCGTGTTGTAGCCGAGCCGGGCCATGGTGTCGAGCTGGCCGCGCCACGTGTTGCTCGACCACAGGCCGTGGAACGTCTTGTTGTCGGTCTCCATGCCGAACCAGTTGATGCCGGTCAGCCGGACGGTCGCGCCCGTGCTGTCGACGATCTTGTTGCCGCTGGTGTGCAGGTAGCCGGTGCCGGTGCCGCTGGCCGCGGCGACGGCCGGGGTGGTGCTGACGGTCGCGGCGACGAGGATGCCGGCCGCGGCGGTGGCGAGCGCCGTCAGGGCGCCGCCGAGGGCGGTGCGTCGGTGCATGGGTGCTCCACTTCGGATGCCCGCGCCGCTCAGGCGCCGCGGGCGGCAGGACCAGGAGGCCCGACCCGCTCGTCATCGAGTACGCGCACAGCGCGCGCCGGGCCGGTCACGTGGACGGCCACTCGCGACGTTCACCCGGCGACCTCGACGGCGAAGTGCAGCCGTCGACACCCTCGCGCCGGAACCCCTAGCTCCGACGCCCATTCTGATCAGCCCACCCCCACCCGTCAACACGCACCCCCTCCCGCCCCCTGGACGCGCTGATTCACGGAAAGAGTGCCTATCCGGCGCGGAACAGGCACTCTTTCGGTGAATCAGCGGGGGTCGAAGCGGGGTGTGGGTCAGCCCGCCTGTTCGGCCAGCTGGAGGAACTGGCGCTTCGAGGTGAGGGCCTGCTCGGCCTCCCTGATGCGGCGGGTGTCGCCGGCGGCCTGGGCCCGGGTCAGGCGGTCCTCGGCCTCGGCCACCTGGGCGCGCATCTGCGCCAGCAGCGGGTTGTCCTCCTTGGAGGTGCGCCGCCACGCCGAGTCCATCACCTCGCGGACCTTGTCGTCCACGGCCCGCAGCCGGCGCTCCAGGCCGGCCGCCGCCTCGCGGGGCACCCGGCCGGCCTCGTGCCACTGCGCCTGGATCTCGCGCAGCTTCGCCTGGGCGCCCTTCGGGTCGCCGTCCACGTCGAGCGCCTCGGCCTCGGCCAGCAGCGCCTGCTTACGCTCCAGGTTGGCCCGCTGCTCGTTGTCGCGGGCGGAGAAGACCTCACTGCGCCGGGTGAAGAATTCGTCCTGCGCCGCCCGGAACCGTTCCCAGAGCTTCTGCTCGGCCTCCTTGGCGGCACGCGGCGCGGCCTTCCACTGGGCCATCAGGTCCTTGAGCTGGCCGGCGGTGACGCCCCAGTCGGTCGACTCCTTGAGCTTCTCCGCCTCGGCGACCAGCTCCTCCTTGACCGTCTGCGCCTGCTTGCGCTGCTGGTCGAGGGAGGCGAAGTGGGCGCCCCGACGGCGGGTGAAGCCGTCCCGGGCCGCGGCGAACCGCTTCCACAGCTCGCCGTCGGCCTTCTTGTCGACGCCGCGGATCGTCTTCCACTCGTCGAGGATCTCCTTGAGCCGGTCGCCTGCGGTCTTCCAGCCGGTCGACTCGGCGGCGAGCTTCTCGGCCTCCTCGACCAGGGCCGTCTTGCGGGCGAGCGCCTCGCCCCGGGCGGCCTCACGGGCCGCCTTGGCCTCGCCGGCCTTCTCCTCGGCGACCGTGGCCAGCTTGTCCAACCGGGCGGCCAGGGCGTCGATGTCCCCGACGACGTGCGCCTCGGGCAGCGACGCCCGGATCCGGCGGATCGTGGTCAGCGAGTGGCCGGCGTCCGCCGCGCCCGAGTTGAGCCGGGCCTCGGTCAGGTCGACCTCGGTCACCAGGTCGGCGAAGCGCCGGGCGAAGTGGGCGAGCCCTTCCTCCGGGGCCCCCGCCTGCCAGGATCCGACCACCCGCTCGCCGTCGCCGGTCTTGACGTAGACGGTGCCGTCCTCGTCCACCCGTCCGAAGGCAGTCCAGTCGCTCATGTGCCCATCCTCGTTCTCCCGGCGTCGAGGGGACAGCCCTCGGCGCCGCCACGGCGCAGCAAACTTTCTCCCGGCATTGTCACAGGTCCGCCCCCGTCCGTGTCGAGCGCCTGTCGTCGACCGTGACCATACGGTGTCGTACGCCCTCGATGGCCGGATCGGCGCGGGGACGCACCGGGACGCCCCGATAGGTTGGGGTCGTGCCCCTGGTCGCCGCCGCCGTCTGCCCCCATCCGCCCCTGCTCGTACCCGAGCTGGCCGGCGCCGCCGCGCCGGAGCTGGACGACCTGCGCGCCGCCGCCGACGCGGCGGTGGCCCGGTTGCTCGCCGCCGGGCCCGAGGCGATCCTGCTGGTCGGTGGTGGCCCGGAGACCGTCCGGTTCAACGCCGCCGAGCACGGCTCGCTGCGTCCGTACGGGCTGGACCGCCACGTGCGGCTGTGGAAGGTCAACTGCGCCGGCGGGGACCGCCTGCCGTTGAGCCTGACCATCGGCGCGTGGCTGCTCGGCCGCGCCGGCACCGGGCTGCCCCGACTGGCCCGGTCGGTGGCGCACGACGCCACCCCGGCGGAGTGCGCGGCGTTCGGCGCGAGCCTGGTCCTCGACGACGATCCGCGGGTCGCGCTGCTCGTGCTCGGCGACGGGTCCGCCTGCCGGGGCGTCACGGCGCCGGGGTACGACGACCCGCGCGCGCAGGCGTACGACGAGGGGGTCGCCGCGGCCCTGGCCGGCGCGGACGCCGACGCCCTGCGCGGCCTGGACCCGGTGCTCTCCGGCGAGCTGCGGGCCGCCGGGCGGGCCGCGTGGCAGGTGCTCGCCGGCGCGGTCGGCGCGGCGGGCGGCCGTTGGCGGGGCGGGTTGAGCTACCACGCCGCGCCCTACGGCGTTGCCTACTTCGTGGCGAACTGGGAGCGGTCATGACAGTCGTCGCGGTGGTCGGGCCGACCGCGGCCGGCAAGTCGGCGCTGAGCATCGCGCTGGCGCACGCGCTCGACGGCGAGGTGGTCAACGCCGACTCGATGCAGCTCTACCGGGGCATGGACGTCGGCACCGCGAAGCTGACGCCGGCCGAGCGGGAGGGGGTGCCGCACCACCTGCTGGACATCTGGCCGGTGACGGAGCCGGCGAGCGTCGCCGAATACCAGGCGCTGGCCCGCGCGGCGGTCGACGACATCCTGGCCCGGGGCCGGGTGCCGCTGCTGGTCGGCGGCTCCGGGCTCTACGTGCGGGCGGTGCTGGAGCGGTTCGAGTTCCCCGGCACCGACCCGGCGCTGCGGGCCCGGCTGGAGGCGGAGCTGGCGGCGGTCGGCCCGGGTCCGCTGCACGCCCGCCTGGCCGAGGCGGACCCGGAGGCGGCGGCCGGCATCCTGCCCGGCAACGGCCGGCGGATCGTCCGGGCGCTCGAGGTGATCGAGCTGACCGGCGCGCCGTTCACCGCGTCGCTGCCCGCGCCCACGCCGTACTACCCGTCCGTTCAGCTCGGGGTCGACCTGGACACCGCCGCGTTGGACGAGCGGATCGCGCTGCGGGTGGACCGGATGTGGGCCGACGGCCTGGTCGACGAGGTGCGCTCGCTCGTCGGGCAGGGGCTGCCGGCGGGGCGGACGGCCAGCCGCGCGCTCGGCTACCAGCAGGTGCTGCGCTTCCTTGCCGGTGAGCTGACGGAGGCGCAGGCGCACGAGGAGACGATCCGGGCCACCCGGCGTTTCGTCCGCCGGCAGCGCTCGTGGTTCCGGCGCGACCCGCGGGTGCGCTGGCTCGACTCGGCCGCCCCCGGGTTCGTCGACACGGCGCTGCGGATCGCCGCCGGGGATCGGGAATGATGGGGGCGTGGAGTTCACCAAGGGGCACGGCACCGGCAACGACTTCGTCATCCTGCCCGACCCGGACGGCGCGCTCGACCTGACGTCCGACCTCGTCGCCGCGCTCTGCGACCGGCGGCGCGGGCTCGGCGGCGACGGCGTGCTGCGGGTGGTACGCGCCGCGAAGCACCCCGACGGCGTCGCGCTGGCGGGCGAGGCCGAGTGGTTCATGGACTACTGGAACTCCGACGGCTCGTTCGCCGAGATGTGCGGAAACGGGGCCCGGGTGTTCGTGCGTTACCTCCTGGAGACCGGCCTGGTCGCCCCCACGGACGGGACGCTGCCGATCGCGACCCGCGCCGGCCTGGTGCGGGCCCGCGTCGAGGGGCCGGACGTGGCGGTCGAGATGCGCCGCCCCCGCCTCCACGAGGCGGCCACCGCCACCCTGGGTGGCCTGACCCTGACCGGCACGGCGGTGGACGTGGGCAACCCGCACCTGGTGTGCGCGCTGCCCGCCGCGCTGGACCTGGCCGGTCTGGACCTCACCCGGGCCCCGGAGGTGGAGGCGGCGGCGTTCCCGACCGGGGTGAACGTCGAGTTCACCACGCCCGGGGGGCCGGTCGACGGCACCGACGGGCACGTGCTGATGCGGGTCTACGAGCGCGGCTCGGCCGAGACGCTCTCCTGCGGCACCGGCGCGTGCGCGGTCGGCGCGGTGGCGTTGCGCGACGCCGGTCGGGAAACCGGCATCGTGGCGGTGGACGTCCCGGGCGGCCGACTCATGGTCACGGTGACCACCGACTCCTGCTGGCTCGCCGGCCCCGCCGTCCTGGTGGCGACCGGCACCCTGATCCCCACAGCCATGCACCCGTAGCCCTCGCCCGCCCCGCCGCGGTGGGCGGCCTTCCGTCCGCCTTGCCGACCTCCGGAGGGTCGCTGCTGGAGATCTTGGAAGGTTCGGGCCCCCATGAGGGCCGTTTCCATCCAAGATCTCGCAGCGGACAGCGCGGCGGTCGGTGTCAGGGGGTGGCGCTGGCGTTGGCAGCGATCTCGGGGAGGTCGGACGGGCCCGGGTCGGCGGCCGGCGGCGGCGTCACGGCCGGGTTCTGGGCGGCGGCGCGCACCGCGGCGGCCACCGCGGGGGCCACCCGCGCGTCGAAGACGCTGGGCACGATCACCGTCGGGTTGATCTTCTCCTCGCCGACCACGTCGGCGATCGCCCGGGCCGCCGCGATCGCCATCTCCTCGGTGAACTCCTCGGCGTGCGCGTCGAGCATGCCGCGGAACACGCCCGGGAAGGCGAGCACGTTGTTGATCTGGTTCGGCTGGTCCGAGCGGCCGGTGGCCACCACGGCGGCGTGCTTGCGCGCCTCCCGCGGGTCCACCTCCGGGTCCGGGTTGGCGAGCGCGAAGACGATCGCGTCCTTCGCCATCGCGGCCACGTCGTCACCGGTGAGCAGGTTCGGGGCGCTCACCCCGATGAACACGTCCGCGCCGCGTACCGCCCCGGCCAGGTCACCGGCGTAGCTCTCCTTGTTGGTGTTCTCCGCCAGCCACTGCCAGGCCGGGTTGAGGTCGGGCAGGCCGCGGTGCAGGGCCCCCTGCCGGTCGTACGCGATGATGTCGCCCACGCCCTGGCGCAGCAGCAGCTTCATGATCGCGGTGCCGGCGGCGCCGGCGCCGGAGACCACGACCCGGACGTCCGCGAGCTGCTTGCCCACCACGCGCAGCGCGTTGGTCAGCGCGGCGAGCACGCAGATCGCGGTGCCGTGCTGGTCGTCGTGGAAGACCGGGATGTTCAGCGCCTCGCGCAGCCGGGCCTCGATCTCGAAGCAGCGCGGCGCGGCGATGTCCTCCAGGTTGATCCCGCCGTACGCGGGCGCGATGGCCTTGACGATCGCCACGATCTCGTCGGTGTCCTGGGTGTCAAGCACCACCGGCCAGGCGTCCACCCCGCCGAAGCGCTTGAACAGCGCCGCCTTGCCCTCCATCACCGGCAGCGAGGCGGCCGGCCCGAGGTTGCCCAGGCCGAGCACGGCCGAGCCGTCGCTGACCACGGCCACCGTGTTGCGCTTGATGGTGAGCCGGCGGGCGTCCGCCGGGTTCTCCGCGATCGCCATGCAGACCCGGGCCACCCCCGGGGTGTACGCCCGCGACAGCTCGTCACGGTTGCGGAGCGCGACCTTGGAACTCACCTCGATCTTGCCGCCGAGGTGCAGTAGGAACGTGCGGTCGGAGACCTTGCGCACGTCCACCCCGTCGAGCCCGGTGAGCGCGTCGACGACCTGGTCGGCGTGGGTGGCGTCGGCGGTGTCGCAGGTGAGGTCGACGATCACGTTCGTCGGGTCGGAGTCGACCACGTCCAGCGCGGTCACGATGGCGCCGGCCTCGCCCGCCGCGGTGGTGAGCCGGCCGATGGAGGAGGCGTCTGCGGGCACCGCGATCCGGATCGTGATCGAGAATCCGGCACTCGGCAGTCGGGTGATGGCCACGAAAATTACTCCTCCGTCGACGCTGAGCGGCTCGACTGGCATTTCTACCCGCCCGGCCGGCCCGACCGGCATCCGGGCCCGCTACCGGTGGGTAGCGCCACGGGCATAACCCGGGTGCGCCAGGCGTTGCCACATGTCAGGATTGCTGTCACGCGCCGAAAATTCCCGGCGATGCACATAACGGACAGGAGACGCAGTTTGCGCGAGCAGGAGACCTTCCAACCCTTCGAGGACGACGAGCTCGACACCACCACCGGTGACTACGAGCTGTCGGAGCGGCAGGCGCTGCGGCGGGTCCCCGGCCTCTCCACCGAGCTGACAGACGTCACCGAGGTCGAATACCGCCAGCTCCGGCTGGAGCGGGTGGTCCTGGTGGGCGTCTGGACCGAGGGTGACCAGTCGGACGCGGAAAACAGCCTGACCGAGCTCGCGGCACTGGCCGAGACGGCCGGCTCGCAGGTGCTCGAAGGGCTGATCCAGCGCCGCAACCGGCCGGACCCGGCCACCTACATCGGTCGCGGCAAGGTCGACGACCTGGGCGCAGTGGTGCTCTCCACCGGCGCCGACACGGTGATCTGCGACGGTGAGCTCTCCCCGTCGCAACTACGCAACCTCGAACAGCGCACCAAGGTCAAGGTGGTCGACCGCACCGCCCTGATCCTCGACATCTTCGCCCAGCACGCCAAGAGCAAGGAGGGCCGGGCGCAGGTCGAGCTGGCCCAGCTCGAATACCTGCTGCCGCGCCTGCGCGGGTGGGGCGAGACGCTCTCCCGGCAGACCGGTGGCAGCGGTCGCGGTGGCGGCGCCGGCGGCGGCGTGGGCGTGCGTGGTCCCGGTGAGACCAAGCTGGAGACCGACAGGCGCCGGATCCGGCACCGCATCGCGCGGCTGCGCCGCGAGATCAAGGGCATGACCACGGTACGACAGACGAAGCGCGCCCGGCGCTCCCGCAACGCGGTGCCCGCGGTGGCCATCGCCG
The DNA here is from genome assembly GCF_027497235.1 of Micromonospora sp. WMMD1128. NCBI lineage: Bacteria > Bacillati > Actinomycetota > Actinomycetes > Micromonosporales > Micromonosporaceae > Micromonospora > Micromonospora sp. WMMD1128. The sequence goes on along the minus strand of NZ_CP114902.1, from coordinate 4,704,351 downwards.
GCTACACCAACGCCGGCAAGTCCAGCCTGCTCAACCGTCTCACCGGGGCGGGCGTGCTGGTGGAGGACGCGCTGTTCGCCACGCTGGACCCGACCACCCGTCGGGCCACCACCTCGGACGGTCGGCTCTACACGCTCTCCGACACGGTCGGGTTCGTCCGGCACCTGCCGCACCAGATCGTCGAGGCGTTCCGCTCGACGCTGGAGGAGGTCGGCGACGCCGACCTGGTGGTGCACGTGGTCGACGGCACCCACCCGGACCCGGAGGAACAGGTCCGCGCGGTCCGCGAGGTGCTCGCCGAGGTGAGCGCCGACCGGCTGCCGGAGTTGCTCGTGGTCAACAAGACCGACGCCACCGACGAGGAGACGATGCTGCGGCTCAAGCGGCTCTGGCCGGAGGCGGTGTTCGTCTCCGCGCACCGCGGGCGCGGGATCGACGAGCTGCGCGCGGCGATCGAACGGCTGCTGCCGCGGCCCGCCGTCGAGGTCCGCGCGGTGCTCCCGTACGACCGGGGTGACCTGGTGGCCCGGGCGCACCGACAGGGTGAGGTGCTCAGCACCGCACACCTGCCCGAGGGCACGCTGCTGCACGTGCGGGTGAGCCAGGCGCTCGCCGCCGAGCTGGCCCCCTACCGCGCCGGGGACCGCCTCACGAGCGAGGAACGGGTGGGCGTCGGGCGGTGAGCCGTCCGGCGTCACCCGCCGGAAACTGGGGTCGTGCGACACTGAGCCCCATGCGGCACGTTGTCTCCTCGGTCACGCTCGCGCTCGGCCTGGTCGGCGCGGTCGTGGCGCCGGCCGGGCCGGCACTGGCGGCGCCCGGCGCGGCCCCGGTCCTGGCTGCGGCTCCCAAGAAGAAGTGCACGGTCTCCGACGACCGCCTTCGCGAGCTGTCCGGCCTGGTCGCCACCAGCGACGGCTACGTCGTCATCAACGACGGCTCCGACGATCCCAGCCGCAAGCGGGTCTTCTACCTGACCACCAAGTGCAAGGTCGACAAGGAGGTCCGATACTCCGGTGACGGACCCCTCGACACCGAGGACCTGGCGCTCGGGCCGGACGGCAAGACGCTCTGGATCGCCGACACCGGCGACAACATCGAGAAGAAGACCCGGCGGGAGCGCGTCGCGGTCTGGACGATGCCGCTGAGCGGGTCGAAGGAGCCGGTCCTGCACCGGCTCAGCTATCCGGGCAAGGAGCCGCACGACGCCGAGGCGCTGCTCGTCGGCGACGACGGCATGCCGCTGGTGATCACCAAGGACCTCTCCGGCACGTCGGAGATCTTCACGCCGACGGTGAAGCTGAAGGCCGGCGCCGACCTCGAGCCGGTTCCGATGAAGAAGGTCGGCGAGTTCACGCTGCCCAGGACCAACACGGAGAACAAGCTCGGCTCGCCCGGCCGGGCGCTCGTCACCGGCGCCGGTCGCGCACCCGACGGCGGCAAGGTCGTGATCCGCACGTACGCGGACGCGTTCGAGTTCGACGTGGCCGGCGGCGACATCGTCAAGGCGCTGACCGGCGGCAAGCCCCGGATCACCCCGCTCGCCGACCCGTTCGGCGAGGCCATCTCCTACACCCCGGACGGCAAGTCGTTCGTCACCGTCTCCGACGGCGGCTCGCTCGACGACGCGGACCCGATCGACATCCTCGGCTACACGCCGTCGACCACCGGGGCGGAGGCGTTGCCCAACGGCGGCAACCCCGACACCAAGCCGGCCGCACAGAAGTCCTGGCTGGAAGGGCTCTCGCTCGACGAGATCACGTACCTGATCGCCGCGGTCGGGGTGCTCGGCGCGCTCCTGGTCGGCGCCGGCGTGTTCGGCATCCTGCGGGCCCGGCGCAAGCCGGCGCCCGTCGCCGCGGCCGACGCGCCCGAGCGGAGCGGTGAATTCCCGGTGGGCGGCGGCCCCGCGCCCGGCAACCGGCCAGGCGCACCGCCGCGCGGCGGCGTCTACGGTGGCGCCGCGAACGGCAACCGGCCGGCGGCCGGCGGGGTCTACGGCGGTGGCCGGCCCCAGGGAGGCGCGGTCTATGGCGGCGCGCCCCACGGTGGGGCGCAGGGCGGCAGCCGTCCGCAGGGCGGCGGCGGCGCCCAGGGTGGGCGCCCCCAGGGCGGTGGGCGCCCCCATGGTGGTGGCGCCCCCCAGAGCGGGCGCCCCCAGGGCGGCGGGGTCTACGGCGGTGGCGCCGGTCCGGGCGGTGGCGCCGGGGAGCGGGCCGGTCAGGGCGGTGTCTACGGAGGCGGCGGTCCGGGCGGTGCCCGTCCGGGCGGCCGTGGCGGCGGCCCGGGGAGCGCCGGCCACGGGCAGCCCGGCGGCGGGGGCCGGCGGAGTGACGGCGGCCGGGCCGAGCCGCCGCGCCGGGAGCCGGGCCCACGGGACCCGCGCGGCGCCCGCCGCGACGACGGCCACGGAGGGTACGGTCCGGTCTCCGGCGGCCGGGAGCACCGGGGCGACCGCTACTGAGACGACTTTCGTGAGGGGTGGCCGCCGCGGTCACCCCTCACGAAAGTCGGTGGGTCAGATCCGGCGCAGCACCGCGACCACGCGGCCCATGATGGTGGCGTCGTCGCCGGGGATCGGGTCGAAGGCCGGGTTCTGCGGCATCAGCCAGACGTGCCCGTCGCGGCGCCGGTAGGTCTTCACGGTCGCCTCGCCGTCGAGCATGGCCGCCACGATGTCGCCGACCTCGGCATTGGGCTGCTGCCGCACGACCACCCAGTCGCCGTCGCAGATCGCCGCGTCGAGCATCGAGTCGCCCTTGACCTGGAGCATGAAGACCTCGCCCTCGCCGACCAGCTCGCGGGGGAGGGGGAAGATGTCCTCCACGGCCTGCTCGGCGAGGATCGGCCCGCCGGCGGCGATCCGGCCCAGCATCGGCACGTAGGCCGGGGCGGGACGCTGCGCCCGGGCGGCCTCGTCGTCGACGTCGCTCGGGGCCCGGACATCGACCGCGCGCGGTCGGTTCGGGTCGCGGCGCAGGAAGCCCTTCTTCTCCAGCTCCTTGAGTTGGTAGGCGACGCTGGACGGGGAGACCAGGCCGACGGCCTCGCCGATCTCGCGCACGCTCGGCGGGTAGCCGTGGCGCTCGACCCAGGTGCGGATGAAATCCAGGATCCGGCGCTGCCGGGCGGTGAGATCGACCGTCGCCGGGTCGGGGAAGCTGCTGACCACCGGGGTGACCGGGCGCACCGCGGGCTGGACGGCGCGGCTACGGGCGGTGCGGGGGCGACGGGACGCCGGCGGACCCGCCCCGTCGATCGGCTGCGGGTTCTTCTGCCGGCTGGCCCGGTCCTCGGTCACGTCCGTCCCTCCCTGGTCGGCGCTGGGTGCCTCGTCGGCTCGTGGTGCATATGGTCCGACCGTAACGGTAAGATCGGCCTTTTTCAAACATCTGTACGACCTGACGTCGGCGTGTCGCCCCGCGAGTCGGGCGCGGCGAGAGTCAGAGCGGAGCCGGTGCGAACAGCTCCTCCAGCCAGCCCGGGACGGCGGCGGCGTACTCGGCGCGGGCCGGGTCGGCCGGCGGCAGGGCCCGTCGCCAGGACAGCGAACGGCTGACCGTGGTCACGGTCGTCGCCAGGGCCGCCGCCTCCCGCAGGACGGCCCGGTCGTGCCTGTCGGTCCACGCCTCCAGGTACGCGTCCCGCACGCGGAGCAGCACCGGGTCACCGGCGGGCAGCTCGAAGGCGTGCGCGACCGAGCGCAGTGTCACCAGCAGGGTGCCGAACGGGTGGGCGAGGGAGGCGTCCCCCCAGTCGAAGAAGCGTGGGCCGTCGGCGGCGACGAAGACGTTGCCGTCGTGCAGGTCGTCGTGCTGCACGGTGGGCTCGACCCCGAGGTCGGCGAGCCGCCGGCAGTCCCGCGCGTACCGGTCGGCGTGGGCGCGCAGCCGGGCGAGGAACTCCGGCGTGAGCCCGCCGTCCCGGCCGAGCAGCAGCGCGTCGGAGTCGCCCAGCAGGCCGGTGAAGAGCCCCGGCAGTGCCTCCGGCCGGTGGTCGGGCAGGCCGAGGGCGAGCAGCTCACCGGCGTGCGCGGCGCTCGCCCGCTGCAGGTCGGCGTAGACCGGGAGGATCCGCTCCCAGCGGCCCGGATCGGGCTCGACGGCCAGCACGTCGCGGAGGGTGGGGCCGCCGTCCGGCAGCAGGGACCAGCCCCGGCCCGCGTCCACCGCCAGCGGGTCCGGCACCCGGCCGGGCGCCAGCCGGGACAGCGCGGCCAGCACGCCCGCCTCGTAGCGGGTGCCGTCGCTGTTGGCCTTGAACCAGGCGTCGCCGTCGCCGGTGGGCACGCGCCACACCAGGGACCACGGGCGTACGCGCTCCTGCACCGGCCCGGTGACCCGCCGGCCGTGCCGGCCGAGCTGCTCCGCCACCCAGTGCGAGGCGGACTCGCGCCACCCCGGCGCGTCCCACTTGATGTCGATCACGTCTGCGCTCACGCCGGCAACCTAGCCCGGTGGACGCCGTCGGGCGAGGCGATTTCGGTCGAACGGGTGTTCCATCCCGATGTGCCGTGACCGGGGGTGGTCGGGGCGCGTTGGGATCGTCGACGGGTGACGCGCCGGACACTCCGGCCAACTTGACCTCGCTTGGGGGACGGCATACGGTCAACCCCTAGATGTAGTAGTGACACGGGCGTAAGTTGCCTACAGGTTGGGTTCGACTACCGAACGCACTCCCATCTCGCGCACCCGGCGACAGCCATCGAAGGATGGCTCCGCCGTGTCGACGCGTGCCCGGGAGCCGGTGGTGGTGCCCGTGGTCGATCAAAGGAGGTCGGGCGATGCGATGTCCGTACTGCCGGCACGCCGACTCCCGGGTGGTCGACTCGCGGGAGGCCGACGACGGCCAGCTCATCCGACGACGGCGATCCTGCCCGGAGTGCGGCAAGCGGTTCACCACCGTCGAGGAGGCGGTGCTCGCGGTGGTCAAGCGCAGCGGGGTGACCGAGCCGTTCAGCCGCACGAAGATCATCGGCGGGGTGCGCAAGGCGTGTCAGGGCCGACCGGTCGACGACGACTCGATCGCGCTGCTGGCACAGAAGGTCGAGGAGACCGTACGCGCCAAGGGGGCGGCCGAGATCCCCAGCCACGACGTGGGGCTGGCCATCCTCGGCCCGTTGCGTGATCTCGACGAGGTGGCCTACCTGCGGTTCGCCAGCGTCTACCGGTCCTTCGACTCGCTCGCCGACTTCGAGCACGAGATCGAGACGCTGCGGGCCGCCGCGCGCGCCCGGGACGGCGCCGACGCGCCGGCGGCCGACGCCGCCGGCGCGATCAGCTGACATTTCTGATTTCCGACAGTGTGAGCAGGCACGGTGGGTGACCGTGCCGACGAGGGGGCGAGGGCGTGACGACAAGCAAGTCACGGAACAAGGCCGGGGCGGGGCTGAAGATCGAGCGCGTCTGGACGACCGAGGGGGTGCACCCCTACGACGAGGTCGCCTGGGAGCGCCGCGACGTCGTGATGACGAACTGGCGGGACGGCTCGATCAACTTCGAGCAGCGCGGGGTGGAGTTCCCCGAGTCCTGGTCGGTCAACGCGGCCAACATCGTGACCACCAAGTACTTCCGGGGCGCGGTGGGGACCCCGGAACGGGAGTGGTCGCTCAAGCAGCTCATCGACCGGGTGGTCGACACCTACCGCACCGCCGGTGAGGAGTACGGCTACTTCGCCTCCCCGGCCGACGCCGAGGTGTTCGCGCACGAGCTGACCTGGATGCTGCTGCACCAGGTGTTCAGCTTCAACTCGCCGGTCTGGTTCAACGTCGGCACGCCGTCGCCGCAGCAGGTGAGCGCCTGCCTCCCGTACGACTCGCTGGTCAGCACGCCGGCCGGGCTGGTCCCGATCGGGAAGCTTGTCGAGGACGGGGCCGTCGGCACCAAGGTGTACGACGCGAACGGTCTGACCAGCATCGTCGCCGTCAAGGCCAACGGGGTGCGCGAGGTTCTCCGACTGCACACCAAGGCGGGTTACACCCTCGACGTCACCCCGGACCACGTGGTCTGGAAGAGCACCGGCGCCGGCACCGGCGCCTGGGTGGAGGCCGGCACCCTCAACCCTGGCGATCAGCTCGAGTGGCACCGCACGTACGCCTACGGCGAGAGCGAGATCGACCTACTGGAGATCCGCGAGGCCGCGCTGGCCGGCTGGCTACAGTCGGACGGGTTCGTCGGCCAGTACGACAAGGGCACGAACCGGTCGCTGACCATTGAGGCGATGACCGTCAACGACGACGAGCTGGACTGGGTCACCGGCACCCTCGACGAGGTCTTCGCCGACGCCCACCGGCACGAGCGCACCGTGCAGACGCAGAGCGACCAGCTGGACTGCCGGCGTACCCGCCTCTACGGCGAGCACCTGCGCCCGTTCGTGGACAAGTGGGACCTGCTCACCCGCGGCGTCGACATGAGCGTGCCGGAGCGGCTGTTCACCGCGCCGCTGCCGGTCGTCGCCGGTTACCTGCGCAGCATCTTCCAGGCCGAGGGTTACGTGTCGGCCCGGGAGAGTTCGACGCTCGTCGCGGTGGACATGGTCTCGGAGAAGCTGATCCGTGGCGTACAGAGCCTGCTGTTGCGGTTTGGGATCTTCTCCCGCGTCTCGCGCAAGCGGGACCCGCGTCCGGACCGCAACGACTGCTGGACGGTCCGGATCCAGAACGACGGCGACCGGGACCTGTTCGCCACCCACATCGGGTTCATCGGCGCGGAGAAGATGGCCAAGCTCGAACAGAGCTTCGCGAAGGCGGGCCGGCCGGCCAATGGCGTCAAGCGGTTGGAGATCGACCGCATCGAGCCGATCGGCGCGATGGAGGTCTACGACATCCAGACGGAGAGCGGCGAGTTCCTGGCCGGCAACCTCCGGGTGCACAACTGTTTCATCCTGGCCGTCGACGACTCGATGGACTCGATCCTCGACTGGTACAAGGAGGAGGGGCTGATCTTCAAGGGCGGCTCCGGCTCCGGCGTCAACCTGTCCCGGATCCGCTCCTCCCGGGAGCTGCTCTCCTCCGGCGGCAATGCCTCCGGCCCGGTCAGCTTCATGCGCGGCGCGGACGCCTCCGCCGGCACCATCAAGTCCGGCGGCGCCACCCGGCGCGCGGCGAAGATGGTCATCCTCGACGTGGACCACCCGGACATCCAGGAGTTCGTGGTCACCAAGGCGCGCGAGGAGGACAAGATCCGCGCGCTGCGGGACGCCGGCTTCGACATGGACCTGGGCGGCGCCGACATCGTCAGCGTGCAGTACCAGAACGCCAACAACTCGGTCCGCGTCTCCGACGAGTTCATGACCGCGGTGGAGAACGGCGGCGGCTTCGACCTGCGCGGCCGGCTCGACGGCCAGGTCATCGAGACGGTCGACGCCAAGAACCTGTTCCGGAGCATCTCGACGGCCGCCTGGGAGTGCGCCGACCCGGGCCTCCAGTACGACGACACGATCAACGACTGGCACACCTGCCCGGAGACCGGGCGGATCACCGCGTCGAACCCGTGCTCGGAATACCTGCACCTGGACAACTCCTCGTGCAACCTGGCGTCGCTGAACCTGATGAAGTTCCTCCGCGCCGACGGCGGCTTCGAGGTGGAGAAGTTCGTCCGGTCGGTCGAGCTCGTCATCACCGCGATGGACATCTCGATCTGCTTCGCCGACTTCCCGACCGAGAAGATCGGCGAGACCAGCCGCGCCTACCGGCAGCTCGGCATCGGGTACGCCAACCTGGGCGCCCTGCTGATGGCCTCCGGCCTGCCGTACGACTCGGAGCAGGGGCGGGAGGTGTCGGCGGCGATCACCTCGCTGATGACCGGCACCGCCTACCGCCGCTCCGCGGAGCTGGCCGGCATTGTCGGCCCGTACGACGGCTACGCCCGCAACGCCGAGCCGCACAAGCGGGTCATGCGCAAGCACGCCGCCGCCAACGACAGCATCCGGCCGACCGGCACCGTGGGCACCGCCGTGCAGCGCGAGGCGACCAAGCAGTGGACCCTGGGCAACAAGCTCGGCGACAAGAACGGCTGGCGCAACTCGCAGGCGAGCGTGCTCGCCCCGACCGGCACCATCGGCCTGATGATGGACTGCGACACCACCGGTGTCGAGCCGGACCTGGCGCTGGTGAAGTTCAAGAAGCTCGTCGGCGGCGGCTCGATGCAGATCGTCAACCAGACCGTGCCGCGCGCCCTGCGCAGCCTCGGCTACCCCGAGGAGCAGGTCGAGGCGATCGTCGAGCACATCGCCGACCACGGGCACGTGGTGGACGCCCCCGGCCTGAAGCCGGAGCACTACCCGGTCTTCGACTGCGCCATGGGTGAGCGGTCCATCGCGCCGATGGGGCACGTGCGGATGATGGCGGCGGTCCAGCCGTTCATCTCCGGCGCCATCTCCAAGACGGTCAACATGCCGGAGCAGGCGACCGTCGAGGACGTCGAGAAGATCTACTTCGAGGGCTGGAAGCTCGGCCTGAAGGCGCTGGCGATCTACCGGGACAACTGCAAGGTGGGCCAGCCGCTGTCGGTGGCGAAGCCGAACAAGGCAGTCGTCGAGGCGGCCGTCGAGGCCGCGGTCGAGGCCGCCGTCGCCGAGAAGGTCGTGGAGAAGGTCGTCGAGTACCGCCCGGTGCGCAAGCGGTTGCCGAAGAAGCGCCCGTCGCAGACGGTCTCCTTCTCGGTCGGCGGCGCGGAGGGTTACCTCACCGCCTCGTCCTACCCGGACGACGGCCTCGGCGAGGTCTTCCTGAAGATGTCGAAGCAGGGCTCGACCCTGGCCGGCGTGATGGACGCCTTCTCGGTGGCCATCTCCATCGGTCTCCAGTACGGCGTCCCGCTGGAGACGTACGTCAGCAAGTTCACCAACATGCGCTTCGAGCCGGCCGGCATGACCGACGACCCGGACGTGCGGATGGCCGCCTCGGTGATGGACTACATCTTCCGTCGCCTGGCGCTTGACTTCCTGCCGTACGAGCGCCGCGCGGAACTGGGCATCTTCACCGCCAAGGAGCGGGCCGCCCAGCTCCGGGCCGAGGCGGAGGCGGAGGCGAGCGGTGCGGACCTCACCGCGATGGCCGCCTCCGCCCCGGTCGAGGCGCCCGAGCCGACGACCGGCCCGGTGGCCCAGCCGGCGCAGGAGCTGGCCGACGTCGCCGCCGTGAAGCCCGCACCGACGGTGGGCTCCAGCACCGAGCTGCTGGAGGCGGTGATCGGCAAGGCCGCCGACGCGCCGCTCTGCTTCACCTGCGGCACCAAGATGCGGCCGGCCGGCAGCTGCTACGTCTGCGAGGGCTGCGGCTCCACAAGCGGCTGTAGCTGACAGTTCCACCGCACGTCCCGCGAGCGCGGCAGGGTCCCCCTGCCGCGCTCGCGGCGTTTCGTGATCCACTCCATCTCGGGGAAACGGCGGCATCCACCCGCCCTCGACCCGGCGATTTCCCGGACCTGGCGGCGAAGCCCACCGCGCGGGCCAGCGCGGGCCGGCGCGGGCTGCGATGCTCGGGGGATGAGCACGGCCGACATCTATCAGGCGTTCGCCGACCGCGAGGCGCGCGACGTCTCCCCGGCGTACGACAGGTTGTCGCAGGTGGTGGCGCGCGACCCGGAGCTGCTCGCGTTGCTCGACACGCTGCCGGCGGCCAAACGCCAGCCGAACCTGCTCTTCGGGGTGGTCCGGCTGCGCGGCGGCCCGGTGGACGACCCGGCGGCATTCCGTGCGCACGTGGTGGCGCACTGGCCGGACGTCGCGGCGCAGATGCGGGTCCGAGCGACGCAGACGAACGAGGCCGGGCGCTGCGCGGCGCTGCTCCCGGCGCTGGCCGCGTTGCCGCAACCGCTGGCGTTGCTGGAGGTGGGCGCGTCAGCCGGCCTGTGTCTCTATCCCGACCGGTACGCCTACCGCTACGGCGACCGGCGGGTCGGAGACGGCGAGCCGGTGCTCGACTGCGCGCTGAGCGGCGCCGCCCCGCCGGACCGGCGGCCGGAGGTGGTGTGGCGGGCCGGGCTGGACGTGCACCCGCTCGACGTCACCGACCCGGCCGACCTGGCCTGGCTGGACGCGCTGATCTGGCCGGAGCACACGCACCGCCGGGACCGGCTGCGGGCCGCCGCGGCGGTCGCGGCGGCCGACCCGCCGCTGCTGGTCCGGGGCGACCTGGTCGACGACCTGCCGGCGCTGGCGGCGCGCGCCCCGGCCGGCGCGACGCTCGTGGTGTTCCACAGCTCGGTGCTCTACCAGGTGCCGGTGGAGCGCCGGGCGGCCTTCACCGAGCTGGTGCGGACGCTGCCCGGGCACTGGCTCGCCAACGAGGATCCGGCCGTCCTGCCGCACGCGGAGCTGCCCGCGCCGCCGGGCGGCGGGTTCCACAACGTGCTCGCGCTGGACGGCCGTCCCCTCGCCTGGACCCGGGGCCACGGGCAGGCGGTCACCTGGTTCGGCTGACGGTTCAGGCCGGCAGCGAGTCGACCGCCGAGGCGAGCACCCCGCGCAGGTCGGCCTCCGCACCGGCGGGCAGCGTCTGCGGCTTGACCACCTGGTACGCCACGCGTACCTCGTAGTGGTCGCCCCGCCAGGCCCAGCCGTCGAACCGGGTTTCCCCGCCGTCCCACGCCTTCACCGCCACGCAGGAGGCGTCCCCCGGCCCGGCGTCGGTCAGGTCGGTGGCGATCCGCGCGCACCGGTCCCGTCGCCACCTGTCGTCGTACATGCCGCCGGCGTCGACGGCCACGGTGACGGCGAGGTCGCCGCGCATCGAGGTGCCGCTGGTCAGGTCGACCGCGCACTCCCGCGAGCCGCTGCGGTCACCGAGGTTCGCCGCGGCGCTGGGCTGCGCGCCGGGCGCGAGGCGGGCCAGCAGGTCGGTCGGGAGCAACGCGCAGGGGTCGCGAAGCTCATCCGGCTGCGCTGTCTCGTCCGCGGCACAGCCGGCGGTGGCCAGGAGCGCACCGGTGACCACGAGCATTGCGGCCGATCTCGTCATCTGTCCTCCTTGGACGGTCGCGGGGGACCGTAGCAACGCGTCGCTACCCCCGGATCTCATGGGGGGACGTGTCCCGACCCGTAGACGTCCGCACTCTTCGTGCCGGGGGGACCACCCCGCGTGGCTGTCGCGGATAAGGTGGACGGTCTCGGTGGAAGGAGGTCGAGATGCGGGTTCGGAGTCTCCTCGCGGCGGCGCTGCCGCTGCTCTGGGGCGTGCTGGCCGGCTGGTGGACCCCGCGCGGCCCCGGCACGGTCGGCACGGCGCTCGCCTCCGTCGCGGTGAGCCTCGCCGTCGGGCTGGTCGCCGGCTGGTCGAGCCGCTCCCGCTGGGCCATGCTCGTCGGGCCGGTGTTCTTCGCGCTCGCCGTCGAGCTGGTCCGGCTCCGCCTGCGCGGGCCCACCGTCGACCGTCCCCACCTCACCGGTCTCGGCGTCGCGGCGCTGCTCGCCGGCCGGGGCGTACACGGGCTGCTCGCGTTGCTGCCGATGCTCGTCGGCGCCGCTTACGGCGCCGGCCTTGCCCGCCGCCTCGACGGCGTGCCCCCGCGCCGGCCGGTGCCCCGGTGGTCGGGCCGGGTGGGCATCGGCCTGCTCGCCGCGCTGCTCGTGCTGGTCAGCGTGGGTGCGGCGGTGCCGGGCCGCACCGACCCGATCCCCGGCGGGATCGCCCGGTTCGACACCGTCGACTCCGGTGGGCGCGAGCTGGGCCTGCTGATCCGGGGTACGGACATGAGCGCGCCCGTGCTGCTGGTGGTGCCCGGACCGCCCGGCGGTTCGGAGATCGGCGCGGTCCGCCGTCACCTGTCCGCCCTGGAACGGCACTTCGTGGTCGCGGTCTGGGACCGGGCCGGCGCCCCGCACTCCTGGTCGGCGTTCCGCGCCCCCGCCGACTGGCGGCTCGACGACGAGGTCGACGACCTGGTCGCGGTCGCCCGCCACCTGCGGGAGCGGTTCGGCCGCGATCGGATCCACCTGGTCGCCCATTCCGGCGGCACCACCGTGGGCCTGCTCGCCGTGCAACGGCACCCCGAGCTGTTCGCCTCCTACGTGGGCGTCGGGCAGGTGGTCAGCCTGCGTGAGGCCGACCGCAGCCAGTACGCCGACACCGTCGCCTGGGCCCGCCGCACCGGCCGGACGGCGCTCGCCGACCGGATGGCCGCCCAGGGCCCGCCGCCCTACCGCGACGTGTGGGCGTACGAGGCGTTGCTCACCAACGAGGCCGGTGCGTTCCCGGTCGACCGGGCCGGCGCGGGCGAGGACGAGACCGGGACCGTCGGCAACCTGGGCGTGCCGGAATACAGTCCACTGGAGAAGGTGCACGTGTTCGGCTTCCTCGACGGCTGGGACGTGCTCTACCCCCGGTTGCAGGATCTCGACTTCCGGCGCGACGTGCGACAGCTCGCCGTGCCGGCCCGGTTCGTCGACGGCGCGCAGGAGGTGCCGGGCCGGCTGCGCCTGTTCGACCAGTGGTACGCCCAACTTCAGGCCCCGCGCAAGGACCACCTGGTGATCCCGCGCGCCGGGCACCGGTCGCTGTTCGAGCGGCCCGCCGAGTTCGTGACGTACCTGGAGCGGATCCGCTCCGACGGGGGCCCACCCTAGAGTGGTCCGGCGTGACCGAACCGAGCTGGCTCACCGAGACCCGCACCGCCTACGACACCGTGGCTGTCGACTACGCGCGGCTGTTGCCGGAGGTGGTGGAGCCACCGCTGGACCGGGCCGTGCTCACCGCGTTCGCCGAGACGGTCGGGCCGGGCCGGCCGGTGTTGGAGGTCGGTTCCGGCACCGGTCGCGTCACCGCCCACCTGCGTCGCCTCGGCCTCGACATCGCCGGCGTGGACCTCTCGCCGGGCATGGTGGCGGTGGCCCGCCGAGCCCATCCGGAGCTGCGCTTCGACGTCGGCTCGATGTCGGAGCTGACCGCGCCGGACGCGTCGCTGGCCGGGCTGGTCTCCTGGTACTCGGTCATCCACCTGCCGCCGGAGCTGCTGCCCGAGGTGTTCGCCGGCTTCCGCCGGGTGCTCGCGCCGGGCGGCCACCTGCTGCTCGCCGTAAAGGCCGGTGACCGGCTCGACCGGCGGGAGCAGGCGTACGGGCACTGCGTCGCCTTCGACGTGCACTGGCTGCCGCCGGAGCGACTCGCCGCGCAGCTCGCCGCCGCCGGGTTGCCGGTGCGGGCCACGCTGGTCCGCGAGCCGGTCGGCGCCGAGCGTCAGCCCCAGGCGTTCCTGCTGGCCGAGCGCCCGACCGGCTGACCCTTCCCGTCCGTGCCCGGGCCCCGCGCCGACGCCCGGAGACCGGCGTTCGCCGCTGTTAAGCGGGGGCCCCGCCCATGCAGAAAACGTTAAGCGGGGGCCCCTCCTTACACTTCAGCGGTGGGGGATGAGCTGGCGGACCGGCCGCTGACCGAGCCGCACCCGTCGCGGCTGCCGCCGGAGCATCAGGGGCGGGCCCGGATCCTGGCCGCGCACGCCGCCGCGCTGGCCGCCGGGGAGGCCGGCTACCTCGACCCGGAGACCGGGCTGTTCGTGCTCAGCGCCGGGTTCCTGGCCCGGCGTGGCACGTGCTGCGGGCGCGGCTGCCGGCACTGCCCGTACGTGGCCTAACGTGCGGCGGCCAGGCGCTGGACCTGCCCGCGGTGCAGGTCGTCCACCCACTCCCAGCCGGGCGCGGCCGACGGGCCGATCCGCCTGTCGTCGGGCTCGCGGCCGTCGCGCAGGGCGAGCACGTACGCCCGGTCCCGCTCGATCCGTTCGTACGCCTGACCGGCATCGCCGACCGACCCGTGGCCGGGGACGACCACGTCGACGTCGACCGCCACGCCCTCCAGCAGCCGCAACGCCGCAAGGTAGTCCCCGATCGGGTCGGCGGCGTCCGGGTCGAGCATCGGGACCAGGACGTCGGAGAGCATGTCGCCGGCGACGAGGACCCCGCACTCCGCGACGAACAGCGCCGCGTGGCCGGGCGCATGCGCCCGGTGCTCGATGATCCGGGCCTCGGGGCCGTCCCACGGAATCCGCGTCGCCCCGGCGGGCAGGGCGGTGAGCAGGCCGTACCCGTCCAGCGGGACGCGCCCGGCGATCTCCGTCTCGGCCAGGTGCTCGGTGATCTGCGCCTTGATGTCCGGTTCGGACAGCTGCTCCCGGACCGTGGCCACGCAGCGGGCCGTGCCGTACCGGGGCGCGTCGCCGAGGCGCGCGTGCCAGAGCAGGTGGTCCCAGTCCGGATGCGTGGAGAAGCCCGCCACGACGGTCCGGCCCGAGGCGGACAGGTCGTCCGCGAGGCAGGCCAGTTCGTGGTCCTGCAACCCGGGGTCGACGAGCAGCACGCCGGCGCGGCCCCGCACGACTGTGGTGTTGGTCTGGAGGAATTCGCTCCGGTGCACCAGCACGCCGTCGGCGACCTCGCTCAGCACGGGTTCGCGCCGCGGATGGCGTAGTGGTGCATGGTGACGCCCTGCGGGAAGGAACGCTGCTCGATCAGGTCGAGGTCGACCGGCCGGTCCCAGTCGTCGAACAGCGGACGGCCGAAGCCCAGGATCGCCGGGTGGGTGAAGAGCAGCAACTCGTCGAGCAGGCCGGCCCGGAGCAGTTGCGTGGCGAGCGTCGCGCCGCCCACCCCGAGGGTGCCGTCGGTCTCCGCCCGCAGCGCGGCCAACTGCTCGATCGCGTCGTCCCCGCCGATGACCCGGGTGCCGTGGTCGGCGGTCGCGCGGGTGCGGGAGACGAGCACCTTGGGGGCGGAGGTCCAGATCTCGCCGTACTCGCGCATGACGTCCGGCAGCGACGTGTCCGCGCGCGCCCGTGGCCAGTATTCCTCCATCGTCTCGTAGATCACCCGGCCCTGGACCATGCCGGCGAGCTTGCCCGCCCGCGCGTTGAACTCCCGGTGCAGCTCCTCGTCGATGCGCAGCCACTCGCCCGCGCCGTCGTCGCCGGGGACCTGCTCGATCCGCAGGTCGAGGGACACGTTCATCCAGTACAGGAAGCGGCCCATCAACCCCTCCTCCCTCTAGTGATTGCAATCTGCAATCACTATTGTGGGGGTGAGGGTCGCTGTCAAGGAGGCGTCGTGAAACCACGGTCCGGGTGTCCGATCAACGCGGCCGTCGAGGTGCTCGGAGACCGATGGGCGCTGCTCGTGCTCCGCGACGTCATCTTCGGCGACCGCCGCTACTTCCGGGCCCTGCTCACCGGGTCGATCGAGGGCATCGCGTCGAACATCCTCGCCGACCGTCTCGTCCGACTCGTCGAGGCGGGCATCCTCACCCGTGGCACCGCGGCGCGGGGGCAACGCGCCCGTTACAGCCTCACCGAAGCCGGCATCCAGACCGTGCCCGTCCTCTACGCGCTCGGCAACTGGGGCCTCGACTGGTGCCCCGGCACCGAGGAACTCCGGACCCGGCAGCGGCTCATGCGGGACGCCGGCCCGGCGTTCGTCGCGGAACTCATGGACGAACTCCGGGTACGCCACCTCGACGCCCCACCGCGGCACCACGACGGCCCGAGCCCGCTCGAACGCCTGACCGCCGCCCATGAAGCCGCGCGGGAGGGGACCTGAGGGCTTCCGTCCCCGCCGGACGGGCCGTACGGTGTCCGACGGAACTCCGGCGGGCCGGCCCCGCCGCCGATCGCGGAGGTCTCCCCGTGCGCGCCCGAACCTGGCTGGCCACCTCGGCCGTCCTGCTCGCCACCGGCTGCGCCGACGACGCCTCCCCGGTGGCCGTGCCGGCGCCCCCGCCGCCGGCCGCCCCGGCCGTCGCCGCCTCCTCCGGTGGTGCGTGCCGGCTGCTCGACTTCGCGGTGATCGCCGAGCACACCGGCGGCGCGTTCGACGTGGCCGCCGCCACCGAACGCGGCGACACGCACACCTGCGTGGTCCGCGCCCGGGACGCGGCGCTGCCGGAACTGACACTCGCCGTGACCGACACCTCGATCGACGCGGCGACGTTCACCGCCGACGTGCAGCCGCGCGGGGCGGTGAAGGTGGCCAAGCTCGGCAGGATCGCCTACCGGCGGACGGCGCCGAAGACCAAGACGGCCGGTCCGGTCGCCGAGGTGGGTTGGCTGGCCGCCGGGGATCGGCTCGCCAGCCTCCGCTGGACCAGCCCGGAGGGCACCGCCACGGCCGAGGTCGAGAAGGCGACCGGAAAGCTTGTCGCGCTGGCCCAGGTGATCGACACCGGCCAGCTCTGAGGCGGCCGGTGGGCCCGATCAGCGGGCCGCGACGTCAGCGAGCCGCGACGAAGACCCGGGAGGCCACCTCGCGGGGCAGCCGCACCCGGTCGCCGGAGCGGTCGATGGACACCCCGTCGCGCTCCTGCGCCACGGTGACCGTCGCGCCCGGGTCGACGCCCGCCGCGTGCAGCTGCCGGAGCACGTCCGAGTCGGTCTGCACGCTCTCACAGATCCGCCGCACCACCACCGGCCCGGACAGGCCGGGGAAGGCCAGGTTGCGCTCGCCCTCGACCGTCTCGGCCGCGGGCTGACCCGGGTCGCCCAGCTCCTCCAGGCCCGGGATCGGGTTGCCGTACGGCGAGCGGGACGGGCGGTTGAGCAGGTCGTAGACCCGCTTCTCCACCGCGTCGCTCATCACGTGCTCCCAGCGGCAGGCCTCCTCGTGGGCCTCCTCGTAGGGCATCCCGATCACGTTGACCAGCAGCAGCTCGGCCAGCCGGTGCTTGCGCATCACCGACACCGCGGAGTTGCGGCCCAGCGGGGTGAGGGTCAGGTGCCGGTCGCCCTCGACGGTGAGCAGGCCGTCCCGCTCCATCCGGGCGACGGTCTGACTGACGGTGGGCCCGCTCTGCCGCAGCCGCTCGGCGATGCGGGCACGCAGCGGCGGCACACCCTCCTCCTCCAACTCGAGGATGGTGCGCAGGTACATCTCGGTCGTATCGACCAGTGAGTGAGCGTTTATCTTTATCACCCGTAAGCGAGGAACGAACCGGAATCTCCAGTGTCTCACGAAGTTGCCGTGAGCTGCCAACACCACGACGGGGAGGGGCAGGGTGGCCGAGCCTGTACCGACGTCCGCAACCGTAGAGCTGCTTGTCGAGCCGGACCGGCTCGCCGCCGAGTTGGACCGGGCCGACCCGCCCGTGCTGCTCGACGTCCGCTGGCGGCTCGCCGGGCCGCCCGGCCGCGACGACTACGCCGCCGGCCACCTGCCCGGCGCGGTCTTCGTCGACCTGGACACCGAGCTGTGCGGCCCGCCCGGCGCCGCCGGTCGGCACCCGCTGCCCGACCCGGCGTCGTTGCAGGCCGCGCTGCGGGCCGCCGGCGTCCGCGCCGGTCACCCCGTGGTGATGTACGACGGCGGCGACGGCATGTCCGCCGCGCGGGCCTGGTGGACGCTGCGCTGGGCCGGTCACCGGGCGGTGCGGGTGCTGCACGGCGGGTGGCCGGCGTGGACGGCCGCCGGCCTGCCGGTGGACACCGCGACGCCCGAGCCCGTGCCCGGCGACGTGACGGTCACGCCGGGCGCGCTTCCGGTGCTCGACGCCGCCGGGGCCGCCCGGCTCGCCGCCGCCGACGCCGGGGTGCTGCTGGACGTGCGGGCCGCCCCGCGCTACCGGGGCGAGACCGAGCCGGTCGACCCGGTCGCCGGGCACGTCCCGGGCGCGGTCAACCTGCCCGCCCCGGGGTACGTGACGCAGGGGCGGTTCCCCGCCGCCGAGGCGCTGCGGGAGCGCTTCGGCGCGGCCGGGGTGGCCGGGGACGCGCCGGTCGGGGCGTACTGCGGCTCCGGGGTGACCGCGGCGCAGGCGGTCCTGGCGCTGCACCTGGCCGGCCGCCCGGACGCCGCCCTGTACGTCGGCTCGTGGAGCGAGTGGGTGGCCGACCCGGACCGTCCGGTGGCGACCGGTGGCGCCGCCGGACAGTGAGCGCGCGGCTCATCGGCGCCTCCCGGCTCACGTGCGACGATGGCCGCATGGCCGACGACACGGTGGTGGTGTGGGACGAGTCTCTCCTCGCCTACGACATGGGCGACCATCCCCTCGACCCGGTCCGGGTCGAGCTGACCATGGCGCTGGCCCGGGAGCTGGGCGTGTTCGACCGGCCCGGGGTGCGCCTGGTCAAGCCGGAGCCGGCCGACGACGCGCTGCTGACCCGGGTGCACGACCCGGCCTACCTGGCCGCGGTCCGGACCGCGCCGCGTGACCCGCTCTTCGCCGGCTTCGGGCTGGGCACCTCGGACAATCCGGTCTTCGACGGGATGCACGAGTCCAGCGCGTTGATCGTCGGCGCGAGCGTGGCCGCCGCCGAGGCGGTGTGGCGGGGCGAGGCCCGGCGCGCGGTGAACGTGGCCGGCGGCCTGCACCACGCCATGCCGGCCCGGGCGTCCGGTTTCTGCGTCTACAACGACCCGGCGGTGGCCATCGCCCGCCTGCTCGACCTGGGCGCGGAGCGGATCGCGTACGTGGACGTGGACGTGCACCACGGCGACGGGGTGCAGGAGGTCTTCTACCGGGATCCACGGGTGCTCACGGTCAGCCTGCACGAGACCCCGCTGGCGCTCTTCCCCGGCACCGGGTTCCCGGACGAGACCGGCGGGCCGGGCGCGGAGGGCACCGCGGTGAACCTGCCACTGCCGCCGGGGGTCGGTGACGCCGGCTGGCAGCGGGCGTTCCACGCGGTGGTGCCGTCGGTGCTGCGCGCCTTCCGGCCGCAGGTGCTCGTCACCCAGTGCGGGGCGGACGGGCACCGCGCCGACCCGCTGGCCGACCTGCACCTGTCGGTGGACGGGCAGCGGGCCACCTACCGGGCGTTGCGGGCGCTCGCCGACGAGTTGTGCGACGGCCGCTGGGTGGCCACCGGTGGCGGCGGGTACGCGCTCGTCGAGGTGGTGCCCCGGGCGTGGACGCATCTGCTGGCGGTGGCCACCGGCGAGCCGCTCGACCCGGCCGCGCTCACCCCGCCGGGCTGGCGGGAGCTGGCCGGGCGGCGGCGGCCGGGGCACCAGGTTCCGCTGCGGATGACCGACGACGTGGACCCGGAATTTCAGCCGTGGCAGCCCAGCGGCGAGCCGAACGCGGTGGACCGGGCGGTCGCGGCGACCCGCCGGGCCGTCTTCCCGCTGCTCGGGCTCGACCCGCACGATCCGCGCGACTGAGCCGGCGGTGGGGGAGGACCGACCGGTGACGACGGTGGACGTGCTGCTCAGCGACGGCACGACGGTGCAGTTGCGGCAGATCCGCGCCGACGACGCGACGGCGATCGTGGCGATGCACGCCCGGTTCTCCGAGCGCACCCGTTACCTGCGCTACTTCTCGCCGTACCCGCGGATCCCGGAGCGGGACCTGAAGCGGTTCGTCACCGTGGACCACCGCGACCGGGAGGCGTTCGTGGTGCTGGCCGGCGAGCGGATCGTGGCCGTCGGCCGGTACGAGCGGCTCGGTCCGGCCTCGCCGGAGGCCGAGGTGGCGTTCGTGGTGGAGGACGCCTACCAGGGCCGGGGCATCGGCTCGGTGCTGCTGGAGCACCTGGCGGACGCGGCCGGCCGGCACGGGATCGCGCACTTCGTCGCCGAGGTGTTGCCGGCCAACGGGACGATGCTGCGGGTCTTCGCCGACTTCGGTTACCAGGTCCAGCGCCAGTACGCCGACGGTGTGGTGCACCTGAGCTTCCCGATCGCGGCGACCGAGGCGACGCTCGAGGTGCAGCGGGGCCGGGAGCACCGCACCGAGGCGCGGTCGATCGCCCGGCTGCTCGCGCCGCGCGGCGTCGCCGTCTACGGGGCCAGCACCACCGGCCAGGGCGTCGGCGCGGCGCTGCTCGGGCACCTGCGCGACGGCGGGTTCGGCGGCGCGGTCGTGCCGGTGCATCCGAGCGCGGCGACCGTGGCCGGGCTGCCGGCGTACCCGTCGGCGGTCGACGCCGGCCAGGACGTGGACCTGGCCGTGGTGGCGGTCGCGCCGGAGGCGGTGACCGAGGTGGTCCAGGACGCGGCCCGGGCCGGCGCGCACGGGCTGGTGGTGGTGTCGGCCGGGTTCGCCGAGTCCGGTCCGGCCGGCGCGGCGGCGCAGCGGGCGCTGGTGCGGGCCGCGCACCTGGCCGGCATGCGGGTGGTCGGCCCCAACTGCCTCGGCGTCGCCAACACCGACCCGGCGGTACGCCTCAACGCCACGCTCGCCCCGGTGCTGCCGGCGGCGGGCCGGGTCGGCGTGTTCAGCCAGTCCGGCGCGTTCGGGGTGGCGTTGCTGGCCGAGGCGTCCCGGCGCGGGCTCGGGCTGTCCAGCTTCGTGTCGGCCGGCAACCGGGCCGACGTGTCCGGCAACGACCTGTTGCAGTACTGGCAGGACGACCCGGGCACCGACGTGATCACGCTCTATCTGGAGACGTTCGGCAACCCGCGCAAGTTCGCCCGGTTGGCCCGCCGGATCGGCCGGGACAAGCCGGTGGTGGCGCTGGCGTCGCTGGCCCGGCCACCGGGCGTGGGCGACGCGCCGGCGCTCGACGCCGCCGCGGTCAGCGCGTTGTTCGCCCAGTCCGGGGTGATCCGGGTGGACACCGTGGCCGAGCTGCTCGACGTGGGGGTGCTGCTGGCGCACCAGCCGCTGCCGGCGGGGCGGCGGGCCGCCGTGGTGGGCAACTCGTCGGCGTTGACCGGGCTGGCCGCGACCGCGTGCGCCGCCCAGGGGCTGGTGGTGGCGGACGGCTACCCGCACGACGTGGGGCCGAGCGCCGGGGCCGCCGCGTACGCCGCCGCGCTTGCCGCCGCGGCGGCCGACGAGCGGGTGGACGCCGTGGTGGCGGTCTTCGCCCCGCCGCTGCCCGGCCAGCTCACCGACCCGGAGGCGGATTTCGCGGCGGCGCTGCCGGCCGCCGGCAAGCCAGTGGTGGCGACGTTCCTCGCCGGTCGGGTGCCGGCCGGGGTGCCGGCGTATCCGAGCGTGGAGGAGGCGGTGCGGGCGCTGGCCCGGGTCACCCGGTACGCGGACTGGCTGCGCCGGCCGCCAGGGGCGCTGCCCGAGCTGGCCGGCGTGGACCGGTCGGCGGGGCAGGCGGCGCTCGGCCCGGACGGGGCGGATCCGGCGGCGCTGCTGGGCGCGTACGGGATCGACGTGGTGGAGTCGGTGCCGGCCGGCTCGGCCGACGAGGCGGTGGCGGCGGGGGAGCGGCTCGGCTGGCCGGTGGCGCTCAAGGCGGCGGCCCCGGGGCTGCGGCACCGGCTCGATCTGGGCGCGGTCCGGCTCGACCTGGCCGACGCCGCCGCGCTGCGCCGCGCGTACCAGGAGGTGGCCCCGGTGTTCGGGGCGGAGGTGTTGGTGCAGCCGATGGTCGCGCCCGGGGTGGCGTGCGTGGTGGAGCTGGTGGAGGATCCGGCGTTCGGGCCGGTGGTCGGGTTCGGGCTGGGTGGGGTGGCGACCGAGCTGCTCGGCGACCGGGCGTGGCGGGCGGTGCCGTTGACCGACCGGGACGCGGCCGAGCTGGTCGACGAGCCGCGCGCCGCGCCGCTGCTGCGGGGACACCGGGGCGCCGCGCCGGTCGATCGGGCGGCGCTCGTCGACCTGTTGATGCGGGTGGGTCGGTTGGCCGACGAGCAGCCCCGGGTGCGGTCGCTGACGCTCAACCCGGTGCTGGCCCGCCCGGACGGCGTCTCGGTGCTGCACGCCACCGTCGGCGCCGGCGCGGCTTCCCCACGCCCCGACACCGGCCCCCGCCGCTTGTAAGGCGGGGGCCCCTTTTAACGCCTCCGGTATAGGAAGGGCCCCCGCTTAACACGATCCGGCCCCGGCGAGACGCCGGGGCCGGATCGGGGGCAGCGGGTCAGCAGGCGTACGCCTCCAGGCGGTTGGCCCGCTCCGGGTCGCGCAGCTTGAGCAGCGTGATCTTCTCGATCTGCCGGATCCGCTCACGGGACAGCCCGAACTCGCGGCCCACCTCGTCGAGGGTGCGCTGACGGCCGTCGTCGAGGCCGAAACGCAGCCGGATCACCGCCTGCTCCCGCTGGGAGAGGGTGGCCAGCACGATGCGCACCTCGTTGCGCAGCTCGCCGTTGGTGGCGGCGTCGCCGGGCTCGGTACGCGGGTCCACCGCGGCGACGAAGTCCCCGAGCGCGCTCTCCCCGTCCTCGCCGACCGCCTGGTCGAGGCTGACCGGCTCCCGGTCGTACGAGATCAGCTCGATCACCTGGTATTCGGGGATCTCAAGCGCCCGGGCGACCTCGCCGACGGTGGGCTCGCGGCCCAGCGTCACCGACAGCTCGCGGCGGACCCGGACCATCCGGTTGACCTGCTCGACCATGTGCACCGGGATGCGGATGGTGCGGGCCTGGTCGGCCATGGCGCGGGTGATGGCCTGGCGGATCCACCAGGTGGCGTACGTGGAGAACTTGTAGCCCTTGGTGTAGTCGAACTTCTCGACGGCGCGGATCAGGCCGAGGTTGCCCTCCTGGATCAGGTCGAGGAAGGCCATGCCCCGCCCGGTGTAGCGCTTGGCGATGCTCACCACGAGCCGCAGGTTCGCCTCCAGCAGGTGGTCCTTGGCGGCGCGTCCCTCGGCCGCGATCAGCGTCAGGTCGGCGCGCAACTCGGCGGAGACCGGGGTGCAGGCGGAGAGCTTCTCCTCGGCGAAGAGGCCGGCCTCGATCCGCTTGCTCAGCTCGACCTCCTGCGCCGCGGTGAGCAGCTTGGTGCGGCCGATGCCGTTGAGGTACGCCCGGACCAGGTCGGTGGAGACGCCGCGCTCGTCGGTGGCGTCGAGGTCGGTGAGGGTGACGTCCAAGTCCTGGTGCTCGATCATCTGCTGCGTCATCTCTGTCTCTCCCCGTGTCCTACGTGCCGTCCCGGCCCCGTGTCGACGACGCGGTGGGCCGGTGACAAACAGCTTGGCGGTCGGGGCGTGAGACGGGGGTGAGGCGATCGGGGACCCGACACGAATCCGCGCGGATTTCCCGTTGTCGTTTGTCCGGCCCGCTTACCGTGCCAGCGACCGGCCCGGTGGGGCCGCGGACGGAAACGGCGATCGGAGAACGTGGTGGTCCTCAAGCGGTTGATGCAGGCGATGGGTGTGGGCGGACCGTCGGTGGAGACGGTGCTGGCCAACCCGAACTGCCGCCCCGGTGGGCAGCTGGAGGGCCGGATCCAGGTGGTCGGCGGCGACCACCCGGTGGATGTGAGCTGGGTCTCGCTCGGCCTGATGACCCGGGTCGAGGTGGAGAGCGGCGACTCGGAGTACCACACCAACCAGGAGTTCGGCCGGGTCCAGGTGACCGGCGCGTTCCGGCTGGCGCAGGGGCAGCGGTACGACGTGCCGTTCCGCTTCCAGGTGCCCTGGGAGACCCCGCTCACCGACCTGTACGGCCAGCACCTGCACGGCATGACGATGGGCCTGCGCACCGAGCTGGAGGTGGCCCGGGCGGTGGACTCCGGTGACCTGGATGCGGTGGCGGTGCACCCGCTGCCGGCCCACGAGCGGTTGCTGGAGGCGCTGCTGCGGCTGGGCTTCCGCTTCGCGCGCGCGGATGTCGAGCGGGGTCACATCCACGGCGTACACCAGCAGTTGCCGTTCTACCAGGAGATCGAGTTCTATCCGGCGCCGCAGTACGCCGGCGCCATGAACCAGTTGGAGGTCACCTTCGTCACCGACCCGCGGCAGGTGCACGTGGTGCTGGAGCTGGACAAGCGGGGTGGCCTGTTCACCGAGGGCCGGGACGCGTTCGGCCGGTTCACGGTGGACCACGCCACGGCGGACCGTACCGACTGGGCCGCCCAGCTCGACGGTTGGCTGCGCCAGTCGCTGTCCCGCCGCGGCGTGTTCTTCTAGAGATCCAGCAGGAGGGTACGGGGGCCGACGTTGACGCTCTCCACGAGCATGTGGGTGCGGAAACGGCCGGTCTCCACCTTCGCGCCGCGGGCGCGCAGCTCCTGCACCACGGCCTCCACCAGGGGTTCGGCGACCGGCGCGGGAGCGGCGGCGGTCCAGCTCGGTCGCCGGCCCTTACGGGCGTCGCCGTAGAGCGTGAACTGGCTGACCACCAGCAGCGGCGCGCCGGTGTCGGCGGCGCTGCGCTCGTCGTCGAGGATGCGCAGTTCGTGCAGCTTGCGGGCCATGGTGGCGGCCACCTGCGGGGTGTCGGTGTGGGTGACGCCGAGCAGCACCAGCAGCCCGTCGGCGATCTCGCCGACCACCGCCCCGTCGACCGTGACGGCGGCCCGGCCGACGGTCTGCACAAGCGCCCGCATCAGTCGACCACCGGCTCGACGAGGCCGCGTTCGACCAGGTGGGCCACGATCGGGCCGGCCGCCTCGGCCAGCTCGTCCGGGGTCACGTCGTGCGCGGCGGCGAGCAGGGCGAGCTGGTCGCGCAGCGGCAGCCGGCCGTCGGCGCCACCGACCAGGGCGAGCACCAGCGGGTCGATCTCCTCGGACCAGCGCAGCCCGCGGGGCATGGCGAGGACCTGCCGGTCCACCGCCCAGCCGTCGTCGCCCATGGTGGCCTCCTGGCGTAGCTGGAGCCCGTCGGCGGCGCGGTAGCGGGCGGCGAGCAGCCCGTCGGTGTCCCGGGCGCGCAGCCAGTCCTGCCTGTCGAACCATTCGCCGATCCGGTCGCCGAGCGGCGGTTCCACCCGCTGGCGCAGGTCCTCGACCCGGATGATCGGCTGTTCGTGGCCGGCCCGGCGCAGCGACACGATGCCGAACCCGATCGCCTCCACCTTGTGCGCGTCGAACCAGTCCAGCCACGCCTCCATCCGCTGCGGGTCGGCGCTCTCCCCGACGTCGGTCAGCCACAGGTTCACGTACGCCATCGGGTCGGCCACCTCGCGCTGGATGACCCAGGCGTCTAGGCCGGTGCCGGCGAACCAGCCGGCGACCCGCTCGCCCCAGTCCTCGCCTGTGACGTGCACCCAGTTCGCCAGGTACTGCATGGTGCCGCCGTCGGTGAGCAGGTGCGGGGCGGCGGCGGCCAACTCGGCGCCGATCGCGTCGCCGACCCGCCCGGAGTCCCGGTAGACGTGCGTGGTGGTGCCGGGGCCGACCACGAACGGCGGGTTGCTGACCACCAGGTCGAAGCGGCGCCCGGCCACCGGGGCGACCAGGTCGCCGCGGAGCAGTTCCCAGTCCTGCCCGTTGAGCGCGGCGGTGGTGGCGGCGAAGCGCAGCGCCCGCTCGGAGACGTCGGTGGCGGTGACCCGGCGGGCGTGGGTGCCCAGGTGCAGCGCCTGCACGCCGGAGCCGGTGCCGAGGTCGAGCGCGGTCTCCACCGGGCGGCGCACGGCGGCGCCGATCAGCGTCTGGGTGGCCCCGCCGATGCCGAGCACGTGCTCGGCGTGCAACGGTCGGCCGGGGCGGGCGCTGGCCGGGACGTCGGCGAGCACCCACCAGTCGTCGCCGTACGGCTCCAGGTCCACGCCGGCCCGCAGGCCGTCGCCGTGCCGCTCGACGATGCCCCCGGCGAGCGCCTCCGCCACGGTCAGCGGGGCCAGCGCCGCGGCCACCACCGGCTCGGGCTCGGTCTGGTCGCAAATGAACACCCGGATCAGCGTGGCCAGCCGGTCGCGGTCCTCGGTGGCGCGCAGGGCGGCGCGGTGGTCGTTGCGGGCGACCCCACCGGTGGCCTGCGAGCCGAGCCGCCCGGCGATGCCGTTGGCGGTGAAGCGGGCCTGCGTCAGCGCGGTGCGCAGCGCGTTGACCCCGGCGGGGGAGAGCAGCATGTCGTGACGGTCCACGGGGCCATCCTGCCCCGCCCGCGTCCCGATGCGGCGCGCACCCGCCGGATCCGGTGCACGGACGGTATTACCCGGCAACTATCTCTTTCACGGACATCGATGTGTGGTTAGCATTCCCGTCAACATCTGTCGATGGGTGGACCGCCGGCCACGAACCGGCCCGCCCGGTAGGGAGCCAGAACATGCCCGACGTGTCCGTTCCCCGGCGTCGTGCGCTGCGCGCGCTCGCCGTCACGGCCGCCGCCGCGGCCCTCACCGCCGCCGCATCCACCCCGGCCCTCGCCGCGCCGACCGGCCAGATCCGGTACGCCGGCGCGGCCGACGCCGTCAGCGGCAGCTACCTGGTCGTGCTCAAGGGCGACGCGGTCGGCGCCGCGAACAGCCGTACCGCCCGCACCGCCGTGCCGGACCGGGCGGCCGGCCTGACCAAGCGGTACGGCGGCAGCGTCGGCGCGGTGTGGAGCGCCGCGCTCACCGGCTACAGCGCAAAGATGAGCGCCGGACAGGCACGTCGGCTCGCCGCCGACCCGGCCGTCGCGTACGTCGAGCAGGACCGGCGGATGACAGTGCAGGGCACCCAGACCGGCGCCACCTGGGGGCTGGACCGGATCGACCAGCGCAACCTGCCGCTCAACAGCACCTACACCTACCCGAACACCGCCACCAACGTGCGGGCCTACATCATCGACACCGGCATCCGGACCACGCACAGCCAGTTCGGCGGCCGGGCCACCTGGGGCACCAACACGGTGGACAGCAACAACACCGACTGCAACGGCCACGGCACGCACGTCGCCGGCACTGTCGGCGGCAGCACGTACGGCGTGGCCAAGGGCGTACGCCTGATCGCGGTGAAGGTGCTCAACTGCTCCGGCAGCGGCACCACCGCCGGCGTGGTCAACGGCGTCAACTGGGTCACCTCGAACGCGGTCAAGCCGGCCGTGGCCAACATGAGCCTCGGTGGCGGTGTCAGCACCTCGCTCGACAACGCGGTGGCCAACTCGATCAGCTCCGGCATCACCTACGCGCTGGCGGCCGGCAACTCCAGCGCCAACGCCTGCAACTCCTCGCCGTCGCGGGTCGCCTCGGCGATCACGGTGGGCGCCACCACCAGCACCGACGCGCGTGCCTCGTACTCGAACTACGGCTCCTGCGTGGACATCTTCGCCCCGGGCTCGTCGATCACCTCGGCTTGGCGGACCAGCGACAGCGCGACCAACACGATCAGCGGGACCTCGATGGCCTCGCCGCACGTGGCCGGCGCGGCGGCGCTGGTGCTGTCCGCGAACCCGTCCTACTCCCCGGCGCAGGTCGCCAGCTACCTGACCAGCAACGCCACCACCGGCAAGGTGACCAACCCGGGCTCCGGCTCGCCGAACCGGCTGCTCTTCGTGGTGAACTGACGCTTTCCGCAGGCCGCGCGGCCCGGTGGACCCCCAGCGGAGTCCACCGGGCCGCGCCGAACCCGCTACCGGGAACGGCAGATCGGCAACGTCTCAAGCCGTTGGGAGTAGTGGTCGGCCAGGGCGGGAAATCGGCTCCGAGCCTCGTCCGCCAGCCCACCGTGCCAGGCGTCCCGCAGTTGGCTGACCGTCTGGGAGATCGCCTCCGACGTGGCTTCCGGATCTCCGCCGACGATCTCCGCCAACCGGCGGAAGTGCTCGTGGTCGATCAGCGCCGGAACCGTCTCGCTGCCGAGACTGAGCGCCAAGGGCGACCACCGGTAGCGCGAATACACCGAGAGTGAGTGGAAGTCGTAGACCGGGGCGAGCCGTGGCGTCCGGCCGTCCGGATAGACCAGTCCCCAGTTCTTCAGGTGCCCGTCGGTGTTCCCGACCACAAGCATCGCGGCGAGCCGGCGGACGAAGTCGAGATAGCCCTCCTCGCCGGTCAGTTGAAGGATGACCGCGGCCAGGGTGTCGTACGAGGTGCCCGACTCGCTGTACTTGAACATCGGTTCGATGTCGGCGACCTGGGCGAAGTCCTCGGCGTGGATCCGTCCGGCGGAGGACCGGTCGAACCGCTGGATGAGGTAGACGAGATCGTTCGGATCCACCATGCCGTCGGAGAGGCCCTTGACCTCGTCGGCGCGGATCAGGCGCACCGGTGGCACCGGGAAATCAGCCGACCGTAGCCAGCTCATGGTGAGGTATTCGTTGACCGGCAGGTCCCGCAGCCCGTGGTCGGGCAGTTTCACGATCCACCACCCGCCCTGCCCGCTGACCGGAACGGCCAATCGCTCCGCGGAGATCGAATACTTCAGCTGCACGCCCGCCAGGGAGTGCCGGAGCGGATGATCGGCCTCCCCTGGCGTGTCCGGGAGGACATCATCCTCGGGCTCGGTGTCGGCGTGCACCGTCACCGCGCCCGGTAGGTCGCCGCCCACGCGCAGCAGCAGGGTGAAGTCGCCGACGTTCCCACCTCCCAGCTCCCGGACGATCTGGCGGCGGAGCGCCCCTTCCGGTAGCAGGTTCGCGAACCAGGCGGGCAGGCCGACGCGGGCCCGTCGGATCGCCCGCGGATCGTCCTCGAAGATCTGCCCCAGCACCTGATGGCGAGGCGAGGCGAGGTCGTCGTCGTAGCTGAACTCCGAGCCTCCCTGTCGGAAACTCAGCTCGCCGACCCGACGGCCGTGCAGCCGCACCTGCGCGGTGACCTCGGCCATCTCAGGCGACCTGCCGGAGGATGTCGGCCGTGGCCCGCCCGTCCCGCGCGCCCCACTCGGCCATCCGGTTGACGTGGTCGGTGATGGTCCGCTCGCACACGCCTCCCCGAAGGTGGAGGAAGCCATCCCAGTCCGCGCGCGCCAGGCGCTCCTGCGCGGCCTCGTCGATCAGATGACTGGCCGCGACCGTCGGTGAGACGGTCGCCATGAGGTCCGCCGTCAGACGCTCCCCGGCTGGCAGGACGAGTCGGTTGGCGATCGTCTGCCTGGCAGGTCCGTCGTCGGGGAGAAACGGACGCAGCGGGCTTCCGTGATCGAGCAGGCGGGTCACGTTGAGAATTTCTCCGCTCGCCGGGTCGCGCGGCTCGGCGGAGAGAAGCCCCAACGTGTTGAGCTTCGTCATCGCGTGATTGAAGTGGACCTTGTCCAGCTCCGCGACGAAGTCCGGGAACTGCTGCACCTGCCGGAGCACGCTCATCGCCGCGGTCTGCGGGTCGGCCGCGTCGACCGCCTCCACCTGGTTGCGTACGTCGGCGACGCCCACACCGCGGGCCCGGCTGCCGGCGACCGCGCTGCGCCACACCCACCTGCGGAGCAGGGTCGCCGGTCGGCCGGTCGGCACCCCGTGCAGACGGATGAAGCGAACCAGGATCGGCAGCACGTGGGAGTAGGGCAGCAGCCTGATGTGCGGGATGCCGCAGGGGCCGCGAAGGAAGTCGACCGCCTCACGCAGCCGCGCGGCCACGTCCCGCAGCGTCTCGGCCGGGTCGTCCTGCGGCCCGAACTCCTGGCGGAAGTCCTCGCGGAAGATGTCTCCACCCCGGTAGGCGAGGACACAGCGCAGGGTCAGCCGATCGTCGAGCGCGCCGAAACCCTGAGTGGCGGGCACCCGGCCGAGATCGTGCAGGGTGCTCAACTCGCCGCCAACGGCACCGGCGTGCAACGCCTGGAACACCTCGGACTTGGTCAATCGTTTGCCGGTGGTGTTCATGCGCGTGAAGATCTCGAGCAGGGCGTTCTCATCTGCCGAATGCACGACATAGGTCGGGATCTGATATTCGCGGATCGCCTTGGCGGCCTGGTCGGCCAGCGCGAGCTGAGCCTCGGAGAGCCAGCCGGAGTTGTCCCGCATCCAGCGCAGCAGGACCGCAGTGTCCAGCAGGAAACTCACCGGGATCCAGGGCCGTGGCGTGCGCTGACGTGCGCCCGCGGTGTGGAATTCGCCGGTGTCGAGGTCGAGATGCACTCGGAAGCGGGGGTCGACAGCGCTATCCGCCCTGGTCAGCGCTCCGACAAGAGACACGATGCGCTGCTGGCCGTCAACGACCCAGAGCGCCGAGGCGGTTTCTGGCGCCTGGACGTCCAGCGGCCCGACCTGAAGCCGTTGGGCCGGTGCCGGACGTTGCCAGAGGAGCAGATTACCGATCGGGAAACCGCGCAGCAGGCTGTCGAAGAGCCGGACGATGTCCGTGCCCTCCCACTTGAACGAGCGCTGGAAGGGTGGGATCCGCACCAGTCCCGCCCTGACGTCCCGGACCAGGTCTTCCGGTGTGCGGTACTCGACGCGGGGTCTCTCCAGACTCGGCACGGCAACCTCCGTTGGGACGACGCACCGAGGGTAACCGTTCCGGTCCTTCCGACCCGTCCATGCGCTCGGTGTCGCCGCGGCGCGGGCAGGGGCGAGTGCGTGTCTCGTCGAACCCGCATGGTCGGCGGGGTCTGTTGCGGGACCATGTCTGTCATGACGTTGTCCTTGCCTATCGATCCCGCCGCGAATGACTTCCTCCACCGGAACACGCTGGCGCTGCTCCTCGGCATGGTGCTGGACCAGCAGGTGCCGATGGAGAAGGCGTTC
Organism: Micromonospora sp. WMMD1128; assembly: GCF_027497235.1. Taxonomy (NCBI): domain Bacteria; kingdom Bacillati; phylum Actinomycetota; class Actinomycetes; order Micromonosporales; family Micromonosporaceae; genus Micromonospora; species Micromonospora sp. WMMD1128. The sequence continues at coordinate 4,674,196 of NZ_CP114902.1, read as the reverse complement.
TCCTCGCCGTACGTGCTGGCGCAGCGGCTCGGCCACGAGCCGGACGCCCGGGAACTGGCCGGGTACGACCCGGAGGCGCTTGTGGAGCTGTTCGCCGGGCCGCCGGCGCTGCACCGCTTCCCCAAGGCGATGGCGGCCCGGACGCAGGAGGTCTGCCGGGCGCTCGTGGAACGCTACGACGGCGACCCGGCCCGGCTCTGGTCGGACGTGACCGACGGCCGGGAGCTGTTGCGCCGGGTCGCCGAGCTGCCGGGCTTCGGTCGGCAGAAGGCGCAGATCTTCGTCGCGTTGCTCGGCAAGCGGTTCGGGGTCACCCCGGCGGGCTGGCGCGAGGCGGCCGGCGACTACGGCGACGCGGAGGCGTACCGGTCGGTGGCGGACGTGACCGACCCGGAGTCGCTGCGCCGGGTACGCGAGTTCAAGCAGCGGGCGAAGGCGGAGGCGAAGGCCGCGAAGGGCTGAGGCGTGAGCGAGCAGCGGGGCGGGGGGCTGCTGCGCACCATGTCCAGCCCCAACCGGGCCACCTTCCTGGAGCTCTTCTTCGACCTGGTCTTCGTCTTCGCGCTGACCCGGGTGTCGCAGCGCATGGTGGCCGACGTCGACGGTGGGCACATGGCGGCCGACGTCGGGCGGACTCTGCTGCTCTTCCTGGTGCTCTGGCACGTCTGGACCATCACCACCTGGGTGACCAGCCGGTACGAGCCGGAGCGCGTGATCATCCAGGCGGTCGTGGTCGGCGTCATGTTCGGCAGCCTGGTGCTCGGGGTGACGCTTCCCCGCGCGCTTGAGGAACGGGCGCTGGCGTTCGCGCTCGCGTACGTGGTGATGATGGTCGGGCGTCCGCTGGTGTTGGCGGCGGCGTTGCGTGGGCACCCGCGGTGGACGGTGCCGGTGCGGCTGGTCGGCTGGGCGGTGGCGACCACACCGCTCTGGCTGGCCGGCGCGCTGGTGCCCGACCTGCGCCTGCCGCTGTGGGTGGTCGCGCTGGCGGTGGACTATCTGGGCGCGTTCCTGGGCTGGCCGCTGCCCCGGCTCGGGGCGTCCCGCATCCGGAGCTGGCTGCTTGCCGGGGAGCACCTGGCCGAGCGTTACCAGCAGATCTTCCTCATCGCGCTCGGCGAGTCGATCCTGGTGATCGGCGTGTCCTACAGCGGGGAGCGGTTCTCCGCCCGGTCGGCCGCCGCGTTCGCGCTCGCGTTCGGTGTCACCGCGTTGCTCTGGCGGCTCTACTTCCACCGGGCCGGATACCTGCTCGCGGAGGCGTTGCGGCTGGCCGGCGCGCCGGGGCGGCTGGCCGAGTCGGCCGCACAGACCCACCTGTTCATGGTGCTCGGCGTGCTGAGCGCCGCGGTCGGCTACGAGTTGGTCATCGCCCACCCGTTCGTGGCGGCCGATCCGGGCCGGCTGGTCTTCGTGGTGGGCGGCCCGGCGGTGTTCCTGGTCGCCCGCTCCCGCTTCGAGTACGAGATCTTCGGCCGGGTCTCCCGCTCCCGAGTGGTCGCGCTGGTGGCGCTGCTGCTGCTCGCGCCCGTGCTGACCGTCGGGCCGGCCCTGCTGGCGCTCGGCATGGTGGCCGGCGTGCTGGCGCTCGTCGTCCTCGCGGACGCGCGGCGCGCCCGGGGACGGCCGCCGGAGTCCTCCGCCTCGCCGGTGGGGCGGGAGGCCATCGACGAGGCCGGGCCCGAGGCGTGAGCGCTCAGGCCGGGCCCGAGGCGTGAGCGTTCAGGCCGGGCGCGAGGCGTGAGCGCTCAGGCGGCGTTGGGGCGGGACAGCGAGGCCAGCGCGCGGCGCACGTCCGCGAGCGAGACGGTGGCCGAGTCGTCCAGGTCGGCCAGACCGGCTTCGATCCACTGCCGCATCAGTGTGGTCACGCCGATGCCGCGCGCGTCGGCGGCGGCCCGGACCCGGTCGTACGTCTCCAGCGGAAGGCGTACCGACCGGCTGACCATCGGCACGTCGGTGTCGGGGGTGGGCAGCTGCGCCGGCGACGTCTCGTCGATCAGGTCGGCGAACCCGTCGCCACCGGCGTGGAACCGCTTGGTCGCCTCGTCACGGTGCATGGTGACCGCCTCCTCGTCGGCGTGACCTCCGCACCGCGTCGTCGTAGCGCTTGGCCTCGACGTCGCTCAGTTCGCGGGCGGAGAGGATGTCCCAGTCGTTGTCGGTGCCGTCGGCCTCGGCCAGCAGCACGGCGAGACGCCGGCCGCGGTGGTCGGTGGCGTAGACCACCATGACGTCGTCGCCGAGGTGCCGGATGACCCGGCGGTGGCTGTGCAGGGCCTCCCAGACTTCCCCGGGTGTGACGTCGTAGACCCGCAGGTTCGCCAGCGCCTCGTCGGTGAAGCTGAACCGGTTGGCCACAGGGCGCAGCGTACCACGGGCGTAACACGTGGCCGGATCTTGGTCGATCGCCCGCGGGTAGTGACAGGATGGGGCGTATCCCCTCGTAGGAGGTCAGTGGTGAAGCGTCAGGCCTACCAGCCGATCCTGATCACCGACGCCCGGCGCAGCCAGGACGACCAGCTCAACAGCCGGCAGAAGCGCTACGTGCTGATGATGGCCGTCCGGGTCGCCTGCCTGGTGGCGGGCGCGATCCTGGTCGGCGTCAAGGCCCCGCTGCTCTGGCTCTGGCTGCCGCTCTGCGCCCTCGGCATGGTGCTCATCCCGTGGCTCGCGGTGCTGCTCGCGAACGACCGCCCGCCCAAGGAGGAGCACCGGCTGGCCACCCGCTTCCAGCACCGGGGCCGGGACGAGACCCCGCCGATGGCACTGCCCACCGAGGAACGCGCGCACAAGGTCATCGACGCCGAGCCCTGACCGGTCCGGCCGCGTCGACGCCCGGACCGGTCCGCCGGCTCAGGGCGTGGGTCGGGCGCCCACCGTGGTCACGGCCAGGGCGCCGAGGTCGCCGGCGCGGGCCAGGGCGGCACGCGGACCGGCGCCGGCCAGCCAGGCGGTGAGCAGCCCGGCGGCGAACGCGTCCCCCGCGCCGGTCACGTCCACCACGGCCACCCCGGGCGCCGGGGCCGCCTCCACCCGACCGCCGCGCTCCACCCAGACCGCCCCGGCCGCGCCGCGTTTGACCACCACCCGGTGCGCCACCGAGGTCAACGCCCGCGCCTGCGCCGCCGGGTCCAGGCCGCCGGCCAGCACCGTCGCCTCGTCCGTGTTGACAAGCAGCAGGTCGACGTCGCGTACCCAGGTCAGGAACGACCCGCCGACGCGCCGCAACGGCGCCGCGGAGGCCGCGTCGACGCTGACGGTCAGCCCGCGTTCGCGGGCGGCGGCCAGCGCGCGCAGGCCCGCGCCGCGCGACCCGACGTCCAACAGGGTGTACGCGGACAGGTGCAGATGCCCGGCGTCGGGCGCCGCGGCCAGGGCGGTGTCCACGTGCGCCGCGGTCAGCCGCAGGTTCGCGCCCCGCTGGCTGATCATGGTGCGCTCCCCGTCGTGGGCGAGCACGATCACCGTGCCGGTCGGGTAGCCCTCGTGCCGCTCCACCGCGCACTCCACGCCGACCCGGGTCAGCTCGGCGACCCGTTCCCGGCCGGTCTCGTCGTCGCCCACGGCGGCCACGAGCGTCACGGCCGCGCCCTGGCCGGCGAGCCAGGCCGCGGTGTTGGCCGCCTGCCCGCCGCCGCTGAACCGGATCCCGGCGGCGGTGTCCGAGCCGGTCGCGAGCGGCCCGGACAGCATCGCGACCACGTCGGTGATCACGTCGCCCACCACGACGACGCGCGGGGAACCCGCGCCCGGAAGACCGGGAGTGGGCTCACGGCGCTCGGTGCGTCCGCTCATGGGGTGCCGGCCGCGGCAACCGCGATCCGCGCCGCTAGGTCGGCGTTACGCAGGATGATCCGGACGTTCACCGCCAGGCTGGCGCCCTCGGTGGCGGAGTGGAAGTGCGCCAGCAGGAACGGGGTGACGGCCTTGCCGGTGATCCCCTCGCGGGCCAGCGCGGCCAGCCCGTCGGCGAGGGTGCGGTCGTGCAGCGCCGGGTCGAGCTGCTCGTCGGCCGGCAGCGGGTTGGCCACCACCAGCCCACCCCGGTGCACGCCGTGCGCCGCCCGGGCGGCCAGCACGTCGGCCACCCGCTCCGGGGAGTCCACCGACCAGTCCAGGTCGAAGCCGGAGTCGGTGAGATAGAACCCGGGGAACCGGCGGGTGCGGTAACCCACCACGCCCACCCCGAGCGTCTCCAGCCGTTCCAGGGTGGCGCCGGTGTCGAGGATCGACTTCACCCCGGCGCACACCACCGTGATCGGGGTACGGGCCAGCGTGACCAGGTCGGCCGACTCGTCGAACGTCTGCGCCGCCTCCCGGTGCACGCCGCCCAGCCCGCCGGTGGCGAACAGGTCGATCCCGGCCGCCGCCGCCACCGCGCTGGTGGCCGCGACCGTGGTGGCGCCGTCCGCGCCGGTCGCCGCCGCCGGTGCCAGGTCGCGGACCGAGAGCTTGCTCACTCCGTCGACCGTGGCGAGGCGGGTGAGTTGGGCGTCGTCCAGGCCGACCCGCAGCTCGCCGCCGACCATGCCGATGGTGGCCGGGACCGCGCCCGCGTCGCGGACCGCCTGCTCGATCTGCCGCGCCACGCGCAGGTTGTCCGGTCGGGGGAGTCCGTGCGAGACGATGGTGCTCTCCAGCGCGACGACCGGACGCCCGGCGCGCAGGGCGTCGGCCACCTCACCACCGAGGCTGATGCGAAAGTTGGTCACGTCCGTTACGGTACGGGCCGCCCGCGGGGTGGCCTGTGGTGGACCCGACCCGGCCGGCCTGCAAAACTGGGAAGCCGGAGGTGGGGACGTGAGCACTGAGATTCTCGAACGCCCGGAGCAGAAGGACGCCGACACCGGCCCCGAGATGTTCCACTACGTGCGTAAGGACAAGATCGCCGAGAGCGCGGTCATGGGCACGTACGTCATCGCGTTGTGCGGGGAGACCTTCCCGGTGACCAAGGCCGCCAAGCCCGGTTCCCCGGTCTGCCCGAAGTGCAAGGAGATCTACGAGTCCTGGGGCGAGTGACCGCGGGCGGCTCCGCCGCCCGCCCACGTAACCTGCGGCGGTGACCACCTCCACCGCCCTGCTCCTCGCCGACCTCACCGGCGTGGCGGTCTTCGCCGCCTCCGGCGCCTCCGCGGCGGTGGTCAAACGGCTCGACCTGTTCGGGGTGGTCTTCGTCGGCGTGGTCGCCGCCCTCGGCGGTGGGATCTTCCGCGACCTGGTCATCGACGAGGTGCCCCCGCTGGCGTTCGCCGACTGGCGGTACGCGGTCACCGCGGCGGTCGTCGCCGCCGTCGTGTTCCGGTCGCATCCCCAGCTCGCCCGCCTGCGCACCACCGTGCTGGTGCTCGACGCGGCCGGGCTGGCCCTGTTCACCGTCACCGGCACGCTCAAGGCGCTCGACGCGCACGTGCCGGCCGTCGGCGCCTGCATGATCGGCATGCTCACCGCGATCGGCGGTGGCCTCGGCCGGGACCTGCTCACCGGTGAGATCCCGGTGGTGCTGCGCCGGGAGATCTACGCCGTGGCCGCGCTCGCCGGCTCGATCGTGGTGGCACTGCTGTCGACGTACGGACAGGCCACCGCGCCGACGCTCACCGGAGCGGCGGTCTTCGTCTTCGGGCTGCGCCTGATCTCGCTGCGCCGGCGCTGGTCCGCCCCGGTGGCGACGCTGCGCCCACCACGCACCGGCGCGCGCGGGCCGGAGCGGTAGAACCCTCCCGCACGGGGGTGGGCGGATGTGCCAGGCGTGGCGTCGGGTGGGGCGGAACGTCCCCGCTGGTTATGCTGAGTCGGCCTTCGCGGCACGGGATGCGCGAGGGCGTTTTGATGGGCGGCGGCCCCCGGTGGCCCCGGTCGGGCCCGTCGCCGTCCGCGGCGGAGAGGAGCTGACCGTGCCACCCCGGTTGCCGGTGCTCGACACGTTCCCGCCCCTGCGTTCGTGGCAGCGCAGGGCGATGGTGGAATACCTGCGCCGCCGGGCCGAGGACTTCACCGCGGTCGCCACGCCCGGCGCCGGAAAGACCACCTTCGCCCTGCGGATCGCCGCCGAGCTGCTCGCCGACGGCACCGTCGAGGCGGTCACCGTGGTCGCGCCGACCGAGCACCTGAAGACCCAGTGGGCCCAGGCCGCGGCCCGGGTGGGCATCCAGTTGGACGCCGCGTTCCGCAACGCCGACCTGCACTCCGCCGCCGACTTCCACGGCGCGGTGGTCACCTACGCCCAGGTCGGCATGGCGCCGCAGGTGCACCGCCGGCGCACCATGACCCGCCGGACCCTCGTCATCCTCGACGAGATCCATCACGCCGGCGACGCCCGGACGTGGGGCGACGGCGTCAAGGCGGCGTTCGAGCCCGCGGTACGCCGGCTGATGCTCACCGGCACGCCGTTCCGCTCCGACGACAACCCGATCCCGTTCGTCAGCTACGAACGGGGCGGGGACGGGCTGCTGCGGTCCCGCGCCGACTCCGTCTACGGCTACGCCGACGCGCTGCGCGACGGCGTGGTCCGGCCGGTGCTGTTCCTGGCCTACTCCGGGGAGACCCGGTGGCGCACCAACGCCGGCGACGAGTTGGCCGCCCGGCTCGGCGAGCCGATGACGCAGGACCTGATCGCGCAGGCGTGGCGGACCGCGCTCGATCCGGCCGGTGACTGGATGCCGCAGGTGCTGCGCGCCGCCGACGCCCGGCTGAGCGTGCTGCGGGCCAACGGGATGCCGGACGCGGGCGGCCTGGTGATCGCCAGCGACCAGCAGGTGGCCCGCGCCTACGCGAAGCTGTTGGAGCAGGTGACCGGCGAGAAGGCCGCCGTGGTGCTCTCCGACGACCAGGGCGCGTCCGCCCGGATCGCGACGTTCGCGGAGTCCGAGCAGCGGTGGCTGGTGGCGGTGCGGATGGTGTCCGAGGGCGTGGACATCCCCCGGCTGGCCGTCGGGGTGTACGCGACGAGCGCCAGCACCGCGCTCTACTTCGCGCAGGCGATCGGCCGGTTCGTCCGGGCCCGCCGTCCGGGCGAGACCGCCTCGGTGTTCCTGCCGAGCGTGCCGCACCTGCTCGGGTTGGCGAGCGAGATGGAGATCGAGCGGGACCACGTGCTCGGCAAGCCCAAGGACCGCGAGGGCTTCGACGACGACCTGCTGGAGCGCGCCCAGCGCGACGACGGCGCCAGCGGCGAGCTGGAGAAGCGGTTCGCCGCGCTCTCCGCGACCGCCGAGCTGGACCAGGTGATCTTCGACGGCGCGTCGTTCGGCACCGCCGCCCAGGCGGGCACGCCGGAGGAGGAGGAATATCTCGGTCTGCCCGGTCTGCTCACCGCCGACCAGGTTTCGCTGCTGCTGACCAAGCGGCAGGCCGATCAGCTCGCCGCGCAGCGCCGCCGGGCAGCCCAACGGACCGCTGAGCCGGCCGCTGCGGCCCCCGTGGCGGCGCCCCCTCCGATGAGTGCGGCCCAGCGTCGAGTGGCCCTACGGCGGCAGCTGAACGCCCTGGTGGCCGCCCGGCACCACCACACCGGCCAGCCGCACGGCAAGATCCACGCCGAGTTGCGCCGGCTCTGCGGCGGCCCGCCCAGCGCCCAGGCGACGATAGAGCAGCTGGAGGAACGCATCGCCACCGTGCAGACCCTGTAAGGCGGGGGCCCCGCTTAACGCCTCCGGTAGAGGCGGGGGCCCCGCTTAACGCACACCTGTCACGCCCTGGGCACGACGAACCGGCCGGAGGCACCCGCGGTGGGTGCCTCCGGCCGGTTATGTCGCGTTGCGGATTGTTTGTCGGCTCAGTTCGCCATCAGATCGGCGCCCCGCCAGCTGAACTCCGGGTCCGTCGCGTAGCGCACGGTGATCTTCACGAGATCCTCCGCGTACTTGTTCGCGTGGTGCCCACAGAACACCAGCTCACTCCCACCCGACAGGGTGATCCGGAGCTTGCCGGCAGCATTACAGCGGTCGCACCGTTCATCGGCGGCCGGGGGGCTCACCGTCTCGGGCGGCGGCGTGAGGGTCGGGGTCATCGCCTTCCTCCTCTGGTCGTCACCGATGAACACACTCGTCGGTCGTTGCTCACCTATCGTGCAACACCCATCTCGGGCCCTGCCTTCCCTGTGTGCCCGCGGGGGACCGAGGTCACACCTGGCGTGGAAGACAGTGTGCCGTGCACCAAGGGTGCCACGTCAACGATCACAAACAGGCAACCGACGGATCAACTATCGGTGTTCTACGGCTGGTGATCAAACCGACACGACTGGTTGACGTGCGCGGTCAGTCCAGGTAGTCGCGGAGCACCTGGGAACGCGAGGGGTGCCGCAACTTGGACATGGTCTTGGATTCGATCTGCCGGATGCGCTCCCGGGTCACGCCGTACACCTGGCCGATCTCGTCCAGGGTGCGGGGCTGGCCGTCGGTGAGACCGAAGCGCAGGCGCACCACACCCGCCTCACGCTCGGACAACGTCTGGAGGACCTGCTGGAGCTGGTCCTGGAGCAGCGAGAACGACACGGCGTCGACCGCCACCACGGCCTCGGAGTCCTCGATGAAGTCGCCGAGTTGGCTGTCGCCCTCGTCGCCGATGGTCTGGTCGAGCGAGATGGGCTCCCGAGCGTACTGCTGGATCTCCAGCACCTTCTCGGGTGTGATGTCCATCTCCTTGGCGAGCTCCTCCGGGGTGGGCTCGCGGCCCAGGTCCTGGAGCAGCTCGCGCTGGATCCGACCGAGCTTGTTGATCACCTCGACCATGTGCACCGGGATGCGGATGGTGCGGGCCTGGTCGGCCATGGCGCGGGTGATGGCCTGGCGGATCCACCAGGTGGCGTACGTGGAGAACTTGTAGCCCTTGGTGTAGTCGAACTTCTCGACGGCGCGGATGAGGCCGAGGTTGCCCTCCTGGATCAGGTCGAGGAAGGCCATGCCCCGCCCGGTGTAGCGCTTGGCCAGCGAGACCACCAGTCGGAGGTTCGCCTCCAGCAGGTGGTTCTTGGCCCGCTCGCCGTCCCGGGAGATCCACATCAGGTCACGCTGCATGTCGCGGACGAGCTTCTCCTCGCCCTCGTCGGCGGCGCGCAGCCGCTCCGCGGCGTAGAGGCCGGCCTCGATCCGCTTGGCGAGCTCGACCTCCTGCTCGGCGTTGAGCAGCGGGACCTTGCCGATCTGCTTCAGGTAGGCCCGGACCGAGTCGGCGGAGGCGGTCAGCTCGGCGTCGCGACGCGCCTGCTTGAGCGCCTCGGACTCCTCGTCGTCCCACTCGAAGTCGTTGTCGGTGGCGGAGCTCGCCGCGTCCGCCGCGGCGGCCTGGGCCAGCTCGGCCGGCTCCTCGACCACCACGTCCTCGATCTCGGCGGCCAGCTCCTCCGGATCGACCTCGCCCTCGGCGCCCTCGCCCTTGGCGCCGGCCTTGCCCGGCTTGGCCGCGGCGGTCTTGGCGGCCACGGTGGCCTTCGTGGCCCGGGTCGTCCTGGTGGCCTTCGCCGGGGCGGCGGCCTTGGCGGCCACCTCGGCGGTGGTGCCGGCGGCCTTGCGCGCCGTCGCCTTGCGTGGCGCCGGAGCGGGGGCCTCCTCGGCGGCGGGCGCCTGCTTCGGGGCGGGCGCGGCGGCCTTCTTGGTGGTCTTGGCGGTGGTGGCCCGGGAAGCCGGAGTGGCGGACCGGGCCGCGGCGACCCGGCGACGGGTGCTGGCGGAGCCGTCCACCACCACCGTCACGCCCGCCTCGGAGAGCGCGCGGAGGATCTTCTTGGCCTGGGCCGGGGTCACCTCGGCGGACTCGACGGTGCGCGCGAGCTGGGCCGACGTGAGCTGGCCGCCGGCGCTCTGCGCGTGGGCGATCAGGGTGTCGGTGAGCGAGCGAACGTCGGCGCCGGTCTGGCGGGGTTCTGTCACGAATGACCTTCCGGAGGCGAAGAGCGAGCACGGCCGGGTCGTCCGGCGCAGCACGAACGGCCGTGCCGGGCGAGTCTTTGAGGAACCCCCGTGTCCCGGTCCGTCCGGTCGCTGGCGGTCCGTGGCGCGTGGGCAGGGTGAATTGTAACGCCGTCTGCCGCGATCATCCCGCGCCGCACGGCGTACCGCCGGTCCGGGACCGCCGAATCGGCGCAGATGTGGACTTTGTAAGGATGATAACCACGCGCGGACCGGGCGGACCCGATCGCGCGGGAAGGGGACAAACATGATCACCTCGGCGCCCACGCCGCGGGAACTGCTCACGATCGCCGTCGAGGTGGCCCGGGACGCCGCCGCCACCGCCCACCGGATGCGCGCCGAGGGCGTCTCGGTGGCCGCGACCAAGAGCACGGTGACCGACGTGGTCACCGCCGCCGACCGGGCGGTGGAGCGGCAGGTGCGCGACGCGCTGCGGGAGCGGCGGCCCGGCGACGCCGTGCTCGGCGAGGAGTACGGCGCGGGGGTGACCGGCCCGGCCGCGCCGGACGGGGTGCGGTGGATCGTCGATCCGATCGACGGCACCGTGAACTACCTCTACGGCCTGCCCTACTGCGCGGTGTCGCTCGCCGCCGAGGTGGCCGGCGAGGTCGTCGCCGGCGTGGTGCGCAACGTGTTCACCGGCGAGGAGTGGACGGCGACCGCCGGCGGCGGGGCCTGGCGGGACGACCGTCGGTTGCGCTGCTCCGCCGAGACCGACCTGGGACAGGCGCTCGTCGCCACCGGTTTCGGGTACGACGCCGGTCGCCGGTCGCACCAGGCCCGGGTGGTCGCCGAGCTGATCGGGCACGTGCGGGACATCCGCCGGATGGGCGCGGCGGCGCTCGACCTCTGCCTGGCCGCCGAGGGACGGGTGGACGCCTACTTCGAGAAGGGGCTGGCCGCCTGGGACCTCGCCGCGGGCGGGCTGGTCGCCCGGGAGGCCGGACTGCTGGTGACCGGCCTGTCCGGTCGGCCGGCCGGACCGGACCTGGTGCTCGCCGCGCCGCCGGCGCTGCACGCGCCGCTGCACACCCGGCTCGCCGACCTGGACGCCTCCGGCGGCCCCTGACCGGTATGCGCCGACGCGGCCCCCGGCTGAAACGTCCGGGGGCCGCGTCGTCATCGGGGCCGGCGGACCGGCCCGGCGGTCACTTCTCGACCGGCATCGGACACGTCTCGGGCGGAGCCTCGGGAGCACCCAGGTCACCGAGCGACTGGTTCACCTCGGTGGTGGTGGCCAGCTGCTGGAAGCCGTTGCCGAGGACCACGTCGACGGTGTCGTCCTTGCGGTCCGGCTGGAACACCCGCTCGGCGTTGTTGAGGAAGTAGGCCCGCAGCAGGTGGGCCGAGCCGACACCCTTCGGGCCGAAGCGCAGCACCGCCACGCCGTCGACCTCCTTCTTCTCGTTGCCGACCTTCTTGACCTGGAACTTTCGGTTGCGGAAGTCGTCCGCGACGCCACTGGCCCGGCCGGCCTCGTCGGTGGCGTTGTAGACGTTGATCTTCACGTCTTTCTGCTCGCGCAGCCGCAGGTCGACAAGCGGCCAGCCGTCCGGGCAGCCGGCCGCGGTGCCGGCCTCGCCCTGACTGTCGCGGAGGACGGCGATGAACACGAAGACCAGGGCGATGACCGCCAGCAGTCCGACGACAACGAGTGCCCGCACTCGCGCAAAACTCATCCTGGGCGCTCCCCGGACAGTGATTGGGTGGCGGCGGCCGCCGCGGTCGGGCCGCGTCTGTCGGCCGTCGAAGTACGCCGCTGAGGTTAACCCTTGTCCGGCTCCCGCGTGGAAACAGTCCGACATGCCGGCGCGCCACCGGAGGAACGGGTAGGACTACCCCTATCTTCGTGTCGCCTGAGTCACATTGGGAACAACTTCGGGCTTTGGGGCGTACATCTCTCCCGCGAGGGCGGTATACATGCCTCGCCCAAGGGGGGGTAAGGTTCCGCGCTCGCCGGGGGGTTCCGCTCCGGCGAACCCGACCCAACGGTCGTCGGGTCGGGTGCCCGACACAGATGGTGGCCGGCCAGGGGAACCGAAACGGCGTCGTCCGGCGTTACAACCGGCAGCGACCATATCGATATTGGAGAGTGAAACCGATGGCCACCGACTACGACGCCCCGCGTCGCGACGAGGTCGACCTCGGCGAGGACAGCCTGGAAGAGCTCAAGGCCCGGCGGGTCGACTCACAGTCGGGCGCCGTGGACGTCGACGAGGCCGAAGTGGCCGAGAGCTTCGAGCTGCCCGGCGCCGACCTGGCCGACGAAGAGCTCACGGTCAAGGTGCTCCCGATGCAGCAGGACGAGTTCAGGTGCGCCCGCTGCTTCCTGGTCCACCACCGCAGCCAGCTGGCGGTCGAGCGCAACGGCGACCTGATCTGCCGCGAGTGCGTCTGATCCCGAGCCGGGACACCGGCGGCGGCCTCGTCGACGAGGCCGCCGCTGTTCGAGCTGCCGTGCGACGGTGGCGGGAAGCTGCTTGACTCGTACGGGCGGCTGCCACGCCGCGCGGAGGAGGGCGGACGGGTGAGCGAGCGCAGCGAGCGGGCCGACGAGACCGACCGGACGCCGGCCCCGGAGCCGGGACCGGCACCGTCCGGCGCGGAACTGGGTGCCACGGTCGCCGCCCTGACCGCCGACGACATCGCTCCGGCCCGCCGCCGGCAACTGCTGGTCCGGCTGGTCGGCCAGGCCCGCGCTCGCGGCCTCACCGACCTGTTCAAGCCCAGAGCGGCGCTGCGCTGGATGACGGACACCGTCGCCGAGGTCGCGCCGCACGTGCCGATCCGTGACCTCGCCACGCTGCGGCGGCACTTCCCCGGCCTGGACGACGACGCGCTCGCCGACCGACTGGTCCGCAACGCGTCCCGGGCCACCGCCGGCATCGGCGCGGCCGGCGGCGGCGTCGCGGCGGTCGAATGGGCGGTCACGCCTACCCTGCTCTCCGCGCCGGTCCTGCTGGCCGCCGAGACGGTCGCCGTGGTGGCGATCGAGCTGAAGCTGATCGGTGAACTGCACGAACTGCACCGGATGCCGCTGCCCACCGGTGGGACCGCGCGCACCGTGGCGCTCGTGCAGTCCTGGGCCGGCCAACGGGGGATCAACCCGATGATGCCCGGCGTCGGGGTGAGCGCCGTGCTGGGCACCGCCGCCCGCCGCGAGTTGCGGGACAGCCTGTTGCGTCGATTCGGCCGCAACCTCACCACGCTCGGCCCGTTCCTGACCGGCGCCGCGGTGGCCGGTTACCTCAACCGGCGGGCCACCCGGGCGCTCGGCGAGCATCTGCGCAAGGACCTGCGGCACGCCGCCCGAGGGCTCCCCGGCAAGCCGACCTGACCACCCCCACCTTCGAGGGGATGATCATGAACTTGGCGGCGGCGGGGAGCGCTCTCCCACGCGCTAACTTCATGATCGCCGGCAAGGTCGGCCGTGGGTGGGGTGGGCTCAGGCCGCGTCGCGGGCGGCCAGCAGCGCGGCGGCCAGCTCCGTCGGGCGTCGGGTGCTGACCACCCAGAACGGGGTGGGATCCGCCGGGTCGTCGAGCACCACCTGGACCGCGCCGCCGATCCACGGGCGCTGCACCACGAAGGCGAGCGGGTCGGCGCCGACGCCGAGCACCTCGCGCCGGCCGGCGGCGTCCAGCGGCACCGCGTCCGCGACGTACCGCACCGGCAGGTGGGCGTCGTCGACCCGCAGCTCGCCGTCGCGTACGGCGACCGGGATCCGGCCCAACCACCACAGGGCGGCCACCGTGCCGGGGACCAGCAGCAGGAACGGCAGCCAGGCCCGGAGGCCGGTCGCGCCCAGCCACAGCTCGGCGGCGAGCAACCCGGCCACGGCCAGCCCCGCGGGCCAGGCCCACCAGGGCAGCCCGAGACGCTCCGCGTAGGGCGCGGGGGCGGCCGTCGGGGCGGCCGGGGACGACGACTGACGCACCCTGCGAGGGTACGGCGCGCCGCCGACCGGTCAACCGGCAGGATGGCAGGGTCACCCCGCGAGGACCGGACGGAAGAGGATGACCGTGACAGATGTGGTGCCCGTGCCCGTACGGCAGCTCGACCCGGAGTTGCCGCTGCCGGCGTACTCCCATCCCGGCGACGCCGGCGCGGACCTGATGGCCGCCGCGGACGTGGAGCTGCCACCCGGCGGCCGGGCCCTGGTGCCCACCGGGGTGGCGGTGGCGTTGCCGCAGGGGTACGTCGGGCTGGTCCACCCCCGGTCGGGACTGGCCGCCAGGCTCGGCGTGACGGTGCTCAACGCGCCCGGTACGGTCGACGCCGGCTACCGGGGTGAGATCCTGGTCAACCTGATCAACCATGATCGGGACACGCCGGCGCGGATCAGCCGGGGCGACCGGATCGCGCAACTCGTGGTCCAGCGGGTCGCCCGGGCGGAGTTCGCGCCGGTGGCCGAGCTGCCCGCGTCCCGACGCGGGACCGGCGGGCACGGATCCACCGGCGGGCACGCCGGGCTGGTTCCGGCTCCGGCCGGCGGGCAGAGCGAAGAGGTGGCAGGGTGAGTGCGAACAGCGGAGGGTGGGCGCAGTGATCTTCTCTCGGAAGCGGGCCGACGAGGCGCGTGACAACGGGGTCCTCGACGCCGAGGAGACCCCGGCGGCGCCGGCCCGCGGCCCGTACGACGTCAGCGAGGCGCCCGACGCGCCCCGGCTCGACCTGGGCAGCCTCCAGATCCCGGCGGTGCCGGACGTGGAGGTGCGGGTGCAGGCCGACCCGCAGGGCGTGATCCAGCAGGTGGTGCTGGTGCACGGGCAGAACGCGCTCCAGCTCGGCGTGTTCGCCGCGCCCCGCTCCGAGGGCATCTGGGACGAGGTGCGCGAGGAGATCCGCACGTCGCTGGCGAACGACGGCGCGGTGGCCCAGGAGGTCGAGGGGGAGCGCGGCGCCGAGCTGCGCGCCCGGGTGCGTACCCCGGAGGGGGTGACCGACCTGCGTTTCGTCGGCATCGACGGGCCGCGCTGGATGGTGCGCGGCGTCTTCCAGGGCCAGGCGGCCACCGACCCGGCCGCCTCCGGGCCGCTCGCGGCCTGCCTGGACGGCCTGGTGGTGGACCGGGGCCAGGAGGCCAAGCCGGTCCGCGAACCGCTGCCGCTGCGGCTGCCCCGCGAGGTCGCCGAGCAGCAGGAGGCCGGCGCGCAGGAGGTCTGAGCCACGTCGTGCCGGGCCCGGTCCGTCGGCCTCCGCCGCCGGACCGGGCCCGTCGCACGTCCACCCCCGGGGCGGGCCGCCGGTGCCGCCGGCGGGCCGGATCGGCGTACGCTGGCGGGACGGTTCCGCCCCCTGCGGAGCCCCCGCCGGTGGAGAGGGTGACGCGGAGGTCATGACGACCGACCAGGGTCGGGTGTCGCTGCGGCGGCTCCTGCGACGGCTCACCGCGAGCGAGGCCGAGATCGAGGCGCAGGAGCTGCGCCGGGAGAGCGCCGAGTCCGGCGGCACCCCGACCCACCAGTGCAGCCGGGGTCAGGTGGTCTCGGTGTCCGGGCGGCTGCGCACGGTGGTTTACACGCCGCGCACCAACCTGCCCACGCTTGAGGCCGACCTCTACGACGGCAACGACGTGGTCACGCTGGTGTGGCTGGGCCGGCGGCACATCGCCGGGGTCGAGCCGGGCCGGCACCTCACCGCGCACGGCCGGGTGGCGGTCCGGGACGACCGCAAGGTGATCTACAACCCGCACTACGAGCTGGAGCCGCCGAAGTGACCACCGGACAGCAGCACACTCCGTCGGGACTCGACCCGCAGGACGAGGAGCGGCTGCCCAGCATCGCCGAGCAGATGGCCGACCAGCTCGGCGGCTGGCGCGGGCTGGTCGAGTCGAGCATCCCGGTGGTGGTCTTCGTGATCGCCAACATGGTGGGCGAGCTGCGCCCCGCACTGATCGCCGCCATCGCGGTGACGCTGCTGATCGCCGCGGTGCGGTTGATCCAGCGCCGGCCGGTGCGGCACGCGGTCAACGGGTTGATCGGCATCGCCATCGGCGCGGCCATCGCCCTGAAGACCGGTAACGCCCGCGACTTCTACCTGCCGGGCATCGTGCAGGGCATCGGCTTGGGGCTGGCGCTGCTGCTGTCGGCGGCGTTCCGGCAGCCGCTGGTCGGCTGGCTCTGGTCGGTGCTGGTGGCCAAGGGGCGCTCCGAGTGGCGCGACGACCCGAAGCTGGTGCGCACGTTCACCCAGCTCACCGTGCTCTGGGGCGTGGTGTGGCTGGCCAAGGTCGGCGTGCAGGCCGGGCTCTACCTGGCCCACCAGGACACCGCGCTCGGCGTGGCCCGGCTCGCGCTGGGCTACCCGCCGTACGCGCTGCTGCTGCTGATCACGGTCTGGGTGGTGCGCCGGGTCACCCGGGAGGGCACCACCACCGTCACGCCGCTGCCGGGGGCCTGAGCCCCGCCGTTCGTCAGGCGCGTCCGCGCTGCCGTTCGGTGCTCTCCGGGCCGAGGATCACCGCGCGCACCTCGTCCTCCACCTCGGCGGTGCAGACGAACACCAACTCGTCGCCGGCCTCGATCGGGTCGTCCGGGGTGGGCACCAGCACCCGCTTGCCGCGCAGGATCGCCACCAGCGCCGCGTCCCGGGGGATCGGCACCGCGTGGATCGGCTGCCCGACGTACGGCGCGGTCGGTGGCAGGGTGATCTCCACCAGGTTGGCCTCGCCCTGCCGGAACGTCATCAGCCGGACCAGGTCGCCGACGGTGACCGCCTCCTCGACGAGCGCCGCCATCACCCGTGGCTTGCTGACCGCGACGTCCACGCCCCACTGCTCGGTGAAGAGCCACTCGTTCTCCGCCCGGTTGACCCGGGCCACCACCCGGGGCACCGCGAACTCGGTCTTGGCCAGCAGCGAGACGACCAGGTTGACCTTGTCGTCGCCGGTGGCCGCCACCACCACGTCGCAGCCGGCGACGTCGGCCTCCTCCAGGCTGGCCAGCTCGCACGCGTCGGCGAGCACCCAGTCGGCGGTCGGCACCCGGTCGGGCCGCAGCATCTTGGGCTGCCGCTCGATCAGCATCACCTGGTGGCCGTTGTCGATCAGCTCCTGGGCGATCGAGCGGCCCACGTTGCCGGCGCCGGCGATGGCGATCCGCATGGCTCAGAGCCCCCCTTCCGGCGGCGCCGCCGCCACCGACGTGACCGAGGCGACGATGTCGTCGGTCACCAGCATGAAGACCTGGTCGCCCTCCTGCACCACGGTGGAGGCGGTGGGCAGGGTGCCGATCCCGAACCGGGTCAGGTAGGCCACCCGGGCGCCGGCGGACTCCTCCAGCAGCCGCAACGGCTGGCCGATCCAGTCCTTGTGCACCGGCACCTCGATGATCGACACCGTGCTGGTGAGGTCCCGGAAGATCTCCACGTTGCCCTCGGGGACCAGGTGGCGCAGCATCCGGTCGGCGGTCCACCTGACGGTCGCCACGGTCGGGATGCCGAGGCGCTCGTAGACCTGGGCGCGCCGCTGGTCGTAGATGCGGGCCGCGACCCGGGACACGCCGAACGTCTCCCGGGCCAGCCGGGCCGAGATGATGTTGGAGTTGTCGCCGCTGGAGACCGCGGCGAACGCGTCGGCCCGCTCGATGCCGGCCTCGCGCAGCACCTCGCCGTCGAAGCCGGCGCCGGTGACCGTGATGCCGGCGAAGTCGGGCCCGAGGCGGCGGAACGCGTCCGCGTCCTGGTCGATCACCGCCACCGAGTGCCCCCGGGACTCCAGGCTCTGCGCGAGGGTCGACCCGACCCGGCCACAGCCCATGATCACGACATGCACGGTGTCCGCTCCTCCCACGGTGCCGCCCGCCGACCCGTCGTCTGCGAGCCTGCCACGTCCCCGCCCCCGACGGGGCACCGACCGTACCGTGCGGGCGCGCGCGGGGGTGATCAGCCACCCCACCGTCCCGCCTGCGGTGGCCGTACGCTTGTCGGTTGTGGCCAGCCCCACCTCGCTGCTGAAGCGACTCCTCCTCGGTCGACCGTTCCGGTCCGACCGCCTCCAGCACACGTTGCTGCCGAAACGCATCGCGCTGCCGGTCTTCGCCTCCGACGCGCTGTCGTCCGTGGCCTACGCGCCGGACGAGATCCTGCTGACGCTCTCCATCGCCGGCGCCTCGGCGTTCTTCTTCTCGCCGTGGATCGCCCTCGCCGTCGTCGTGGTGATGCTGACCGTGGTGGCGAGCTACCGGCAGAACGTGCACGCCTACCCCTCCGGCGGCGGCGACTACGAGGTCGCCACCGTCAACCTGGGGCCGCGGGCCGGCCTCGCGGTCGCCAGCGCGCTACTCGTCGACTACGTGCTCACCGTGGCGGTGTCGGTCTCCTCCGGGGTGGCGAACCTCGGCTCGGTGGTGCCGTTCGTGGCCACCCACAAGGTGCTCATCGCGGTGAGCGCGGTGGTGCTGCTCACCGCGATGAACCTGCGCGGCCTGCGCGAGTCGGGCACCGCGTTCGCCATCCCCACCTACGGGTTCGTCATCGTCATCGGCGGCATGCTGCTGACCGGGTTCGTGCGGATCTTCGTGCTCGGCGACGACCTGCGCGCCCCCAGCGCCGGCCTGGAGATCCACGCCGAGCACAGCGTGACCGGGTTCGCGCTGATCTTCCTGCTGCTGCGCACGTTCTCCTCCGGCTGCGCCGCGCTCACCGGCGTGGAGGCGATCTCCAACGGGGTGCCGGCGTTCAAGACCCCGAAGTCGAAGAACGCGGCGACCACGCTGTTGCTGCTCGGCACCATCGCGGTCAGCATGCTGGTCGGCATCATCCTGCTGGCCCGCTGGACCGGCCTGCAGTTCGTCGAGAGCCCGAGCCAGATCGTCTCCGGCCCGGACGGGTACGTGCAGAAGACGGTCACCGCGCAGCTCGGCGAGACCGTGTTCGGCGGCGGCTCGGTGCTGCTCTACGTGGTGGCCGGGATGACCGCGCTGATCCTGTTCCTGGCCGCGAACACCGCGTTCAACGGCTTCCCGGTGCTCGGCTCGATCCTGGCGCAGGACCGCTACCTGCCCCGGCAACTGCACACCCGGGGCGACCGGCTGGCGTTCTCCAACGGCATCGTCTTCCTCGCGGTCTCCGCGGTGGTGCTGATCGTCGGCTTCCAGGCCGAGGTGACCCGGCTCATCCAGCTCTACATCGTCGGCGTGTTCGTCTCGTTCACGCTCTCCCAGGCCGGCATGATCCGGCACTGGAACCGGCACCTGCGCACCGAGCGCGACCCGGAGGCCCGGCGGCGGATGGTCCGCTCCCGGGCGATCAACGCGTTCGGCATGGCCATGACCGGCGTGGTGCTGATCATCGTGTTGGTCACCAAGTTCCTGCTCGGCGCCTGGATCGCGATCGTCGCCATGGCGGTGATGTACGTGGTCATGCTCGGCATCCGCCGCCACTACGACCGGATCGCCGCCGAGCTGGAGCCGACCGAGCAGCGGGCCGTGCTGCCCGCCCGTAACCACGCCATCGTGCTGGTCAGCAAGCTGCACAAGCCCACGCTGCGGGCCGTCGCGTACGCCCGGGCCACCCGGCCGGACACGCTCACCGCGGTCACCGTCAACGTGGACGAGCAGGACACCCGGGACCTCCAGGCCGACTGGGAGCGGCGGGAGCTGCCGGTGCCGCTGACCGTGATCGACTCCCCGTACCGGGAGATCACCCGGCCGATCCTCAACTTCGTCGCCTCGGTCCGCCGTGACTCACCGCGCGACGTGGTCACCGTCTTCATCCCCGAGTACGTGGTGGGCCGCTGGTGGGAGAACCTGCTGCACAACCAGAGCGCGCTGCGGCTCAAGGGCCGGCTGCTGTTCGAGCCGGGGGTGATGGTGACGAGCGTGCCGTGGCAGCTCGCGTCCACCGCCAGCAAGAACCTGGACCGCCTCGACGCCACGCTGAGCCGCGGTCCGGCCCGTGGCCCCCGGGTGGCGCCGCAGAGCACCCTGCCGCCGCCGGTCGACGCCACGCCTCCCGGCGAGCCGGGAGACCGGCCGTGAGCGCGAGGAGTGAGCCGGTTTTGCGAGCCCCGCAGTCGCGAACGAAAGGAGACGCTGTGACCGCGGATCCACGTCCCGGGCTGGAGGAGGCCGAGCGGGTCGAGCTGACCGTCGACGCGGTCGCCCCCGGCGGGCACTGCGTGGCCCGGGTCGGCGGCCAGGTGGTCTTCGTCCGGCACGCGCTACCAGGCGAGCGGGTGGTGGCCGAGGTGACCGAGCTGCACCGGGGCTTCGCCCGGGCCGACGCGGTGGAGATCGTCACCGCCGCGCCGGACCGGGTCACCCCGCCCTGCCCGTACGCCCGGCCGGGCGCCTGTGGCGGCTGCGACCTCCAGCACGTCGCCCCGGCCGCCCAGCTCGACTGGAAGGTCGCGGTGGTGCGCGAGCAGCTCATCCGGCTCGGCGGCCTCACCGACGCGGCGGTGGACGCGCTCGGCGTCCGGGTCGAGGCGTTGCCCGGCGGGCCGCTGGGCTGGCGCTCCCGGGTCCGTTACGCGGTCGACGCCACCGGCCGGGCCGGGCTGCTCAAGCACCGCTCGCACGAGGTGGTGCCGATCGACCGCTGCCTGATCGCCCACCCGGCGATCCAGGAGCTGCCGGTGCTGCCGCCCACCGGGGCGCGCTGGCCGGACGCCGACGCGGTGGAGGCGGTCGCCAGCAGCGGCGGGGACGTCGCCGTCGTCGCGTACGCCGACGGGGTCGCCACCGCCGTGCGCGGGCCGGAGCGGGTCCGGGAGGCGGCGGCCGGGCGGTCGTTCACGCTGCCCGCGTCCGGTTTCTGGCAGGTGCACCCGGCCGCCGCGGACGCCCTGGTCGGCGCCGTGCTCGACCTGCTCGACCCGCGGCCCGGCGAGACCGCCTGGGATCTGTACGGCGGGGCCGGGCTGTTCGCCGCCGCGCTCGCCGGCCGGGTCGACGGGGCCCGGCTGACGGTGGTCGAGTCGGCCCCGGACGGGGTGGCCGCGGCCCGGACGAACCTGGCCGACCTGGCCGGCGTCGAGGTGGTCGCGGCGCGGGTGGAGACCGCGCTGGCCCGCCGCCGGATCACCGGCCCGGTCGACCTGGTGGTGCTCGACCCGCCGCGCTCCGGCGCGGGCGCGGCGGTGGTACGCGGTGTGGTGGCCGCCGGGCCACGGGCCGTCGCGTACGTGGCCTGCGACCCGGCCGCGTTCGCCCGGGACGTGCGCACGTTCGCCGAGGCGGGCTGGCGGCTGACCGAGTTGCGCGGATTCGACCTGTTCCCGATGACCCAGCACGTCGAGCTGGTCGGCCTGTTCCTGCCCCCGGCGTGTTAAGAAGGGGCCCTTCCGCTACCGGAAACGTTAAAAGGGGGCCCCTCCTTGCGCATCGTCGGGTTGATGTCGGGGACGTCGTGTGACGGCGTCGACGTCGTCGCGGGGGAGTTCCGCCTCGACGGGGAGACGTTGCGGTTGCGGGCGCTCGGGCACCGCGAGCTCGCCTACCCGGACGACCTGCGGGGCGAGATCGAGGCGCTGCTGCCGCCGGCGGCCACCACGATCGAGGCGGTCTGCCGGCTGGACAACCGGCTCGGCGAGGTGTTCGCCGAGGCGGCGGCGCTCGGCGTCGAGCTGGCCGGCGGCGCGGCCGACGCGGTCGTCTCGCCCGGGCAGACCGTCTTCCACTGGGTCGAGGGCGGCCGGGCGCGGGGCACCCTCCAGCTCGGCGCGCCGGCCCGGGTGGCCGCGCGGGTGGGCGTACCGGTGCTGCACGACCTGCGCTCCGCGGACGTGGCGGCCGGCGGGCAGGGCGCGCCGCTGGTCCCGGCGTTCGACGCGCTGCTGCTGGACGCCGGCACCTCCCCGCGCGCCGCGCTGAACCTGGGCGGCATCGCGAACCTCACCGTGGTCGCGCCCGGGGCGCCGGTCCTCGGGTACGACGTGGGCCCGGCCAACGCGCTGCTGGACGCCGCCGCCCGGCGTTTCCTGGGCCGGCCGTGCGACGTCGACGGGGCGCGGGCCGCGGCCGGCCGGGTGCACGGGGCGCTGCTGGCCCGGCTGCTCGCCGAGCCCTACTACGCCGCGCCGCCGCCCAAGTCGACGGGCAAGGAGCTGTTCCACGGCGGCTACCTGGACGCCGCGCTGGCCGGCGTCGGCGAGCCGGTGACCGCCGACGACGTGCTGGCCACGCTCACCGAGCTGACCGCCCGCACGGTCGCCGACGCCTGCGACCGGCACCGGGTCACCGAGGTGGTGGCCGCCGGTGGGGGAGTGCGGAATCCCACACTTCGGACACGGCTGGCCGCGCTCGGGGCGGGGCGCTGGCGGCTGCGCGTCACCGACGAGCTGGGCGTGCCGGCCCAGGCCAAGGAGGCGTACGCGTTCGCGCTGCTGGGCTGGCTGAGCTGGCACGGGCTGCCCGGGGCGGTGCCCTCGGTGACCGGCGCGTCCCGGCCCGCCGTGCTCGGCTCCTGGACCCCGTCCGGGCCGCCGTTCAAGGCGTCGACACCGACGCCGCCGCGCCGGCTGGTGGTGGCGTCCTGAGCCACGGCTCGGCTGCGGACTGTGCCACGGCCGATAGACTCTCCGGTCATGAGTGTTGAAGAGGGCACGGCCAACCACGGTCGGCTGCTGGGCACCGTCCGTGGGCCGCAGGACGTGAAGCGGATGACCGCCGAGCAGCTGGACATCCTCGCCGCCGAGATCCGTGACTTCCTGATCGCGAAGGTCTCCCGCACCGGCGGGCACATCGGCCCCAACCTGGGCGTCGTCGAGCTCACGCTGGCCATGCACCGGGTGTTCGACTCCCCGCGCGACCGGCTCCTCTTCGACACCGGTCACCAGGCGTACGTACACAAGATCCTCACCGGCCGGCAGGAGGGCTTCGACAAGCTCCGCCAGCGCGGTGGTCTCTCCGGCTACCCCAACCAGGCGGAGAGCGAGCACGACCTGATTGAGAACTCGCACGCCTCCACCGCGCTGTCCTACGCCGACGGCCTGGCCAAGGCGTATGCGCTGCGCGGCGAGAAGCGGTCCGTGGTGGCCGTGGTCGGCGACGGCGCGCTCACCGGCGGCATGTGCTGGGAGGCGCTGAACAACATCGCCACCGCCGGCAACCCGCTGGTCATCGTGGTCAACGACAACGGCCGGTCCTACTCGCCCACCATCGGCGGTCTCGCCGACCACCTGTCGTCGCTGCGGCTCAACCCCGGCTACGAGAAGGTGCTCGACACCGTCAAGGACGCGCTCGGCAACACCCCGTTCGTCGGCAAGCCGATGTTCGAGGTGCTGCACGCGGTCAAGAAGGGCATCAAGGA
Source organism: Micromonospora sp. WMMD1128 (assembly GCF_027497235.1). Classification (NCBI taxonomy): domain Bacteria; kingdom Bacillati; phylum Actinomycetota; class Actinomycetes; order Micromonosporales; family Micromonosporaceae; genus Micromonospora; species Micromonospora sp. WMMD1128. Next base: position 4,651,037 of record NZ_CP114902.1, on the reverse strand, counting down.
CGCGGTCGCCCCGCAGGCCATGTTCGAGGACCTGGGCATCAAATATGTGGGCCCGGTCGACGGCCACGACGTGCCCGCGGTCGAGGCGGCGCTGCGCGCGGCGAAGAACTTCGGCGGCCCGGTGATCGTGCACGCGGTCACCCGCAAGGGCTACGGCTACCGTCCCGCCGAGGACGACGAGGCGGACTGCCTGCACGGCCCCGGTGGCGCCTTCGACGTGGAGACCGGCCAACTGGTCGCCGCGCCGTCAGTGAAGTGGACCCACGTCTTCGCCGACGAGCTGGTCCGGATCGCCGACGAGCGTCCCGACGTGGTCGGCATCACCGCCGCGATGGCCGGGCCCACCGGCATCGCCACGCTGGCCCGCAAGCATCCAGAGCGGGTCTACGACGTGGGCATCGCCGAGCAGCACGCGGCCACCTCCGCCGCCGGCCTGGCCATGGGCGGCCTGCACCCGGTGGTCGCCGTCTACGCCACGTTCCTCAACCGCGCCTTCGACCAGGTCCTGCTGGACGTGGCGATGCACAAGCTGCCGGTCACGTTCGTGCTGGACCGCGCCGGCATCACCGGCCCCGACGGGCCCAGCCACTACGGCATCTGGGACATGTCGGTCTTCGGCGTGGTGCCGGGCCTGCGGATCGCCGCGCCCCGCGACTCGGCCACGGTGCGCGAGGAGTTGCGCGAGGCGATCGCCGTCGACGACGGCCCGACCATCCTGCGTTTCCCGAGCGGCACCGTCGCCGCCGACCTGCCGGCCGTGCGCCGGGTCGGCCCGGTCGACGTGCTCGCCGAGTCCGCGCGTACCGACGTGCTGCTGGTCGCGGTCGGCTCCTTCGCCGGCCTCGGCATGGAGGTCGCCGCCCGGGTCGCCGAGCAGGGCTACGGCGTCACCGTGGTCGACCCGCGCTGGGTCCGGCCGATCCCGGCCGAGCTGGTCGAACTGGCCGCCGGGCACCGGCTCGTGGTCACCGTCGAGGACGGCGTCCGGGTCGGCGGCGTCGGCTCCGCGCTGGCCCAGGCGATGCGCGACGCCGACGTCCGGGTGCCGGTCCGGGACCTCGGCGTACCGGCCGACTGGCACCCGCACGGCACCCGCGCGCAGATCCTCGCCGACCTGGGACTGACCGCACAGGACGTGGCCCGCGACGTCACCGGCTGGATCTCCGGCCTGGACGCCGCCCCGGTCGATCCGGCCACCGACGGGGCCCGCGCGCAGAACTGATCCGGTTACGGGACGGCTGGACGGCGGCCATCGGCGCGCCGCACAAGCACGTGCGGCGCGCCGTCGTGGACGGTCGCGACCCGCTGACATCCAGGCCGTCCCACCCATCGCGCCGCTCCCACATGGCGGGCTCTTCTTCTCGCATTCCGGGAGCGGCAAGATCTTGGAAGCTTAGTGCCCCTCCAGGCGGGGTCAATAGTTGGTTGCATCGTTTCCGGTGATCTTGGTGGGGTGGTGTGATGGCTGCGCGGTTGTCGTTGGGTGAGCGTGAGGAGATCGCGGTCGGGTTGGCTCGGGGTGAGTCGATGGCCGGGATCGGTCGACGGTTGGGTCGTCAGCCGTCGACGGTGTCGCGGGAGGTACGGCGTAACTCGTTGCACGCCCACGCGGTCGTCTACGGTCGGCCGGAGATGGCGTATCGGGCGGTGCGCGCGGAGCGGGTGTCGGCGGCTCGGCGGCCACGACGTCGTGCGGGGTGTCTGGCGCGGCCTGGGCCGTTACGGGAGGTCGTGCTGGCCCGGTTGGCCGAGCGGCACTCGCCGCGGCAGATCGCGGTGCGGCTGCGCGCCGACTTCCCGAACCGACCGGAGATGCACGTGTCCCACGAGACCATCTACCAGGCCATCTACCTGCAAGCCCGGGGAAACCTGCGGGCCGAGTTGACGCGGCAGGTCGCGCTACGGTCCGGACGCGCCACCCGGCAGCGCCGGCCCGCCGCCGGCGCCGCGATCCGATCGCAGCGGCCCTGGCTGGGGTTGAACATCAGCGCGCGTCCCGCCGAGGCCATCGACCGGGCGGTACCCGGGCACTGGGAAGGCGACCTGGTCATCGGCCGTAACGGCACCTCCGCGGTGGCGACCCTGGTCGAACGCGCCACCCGGTTCCTGATCCTGGTCGCCCTGCCCGACAGCCGCGTCAGCGCCCACGTCGTCAGCCAACTCACCACCGCCATGAGCCGACTACCGACCATCCTGCGCCGCTCACTGACCTGGGACCAAGGCGCCGAAATGGCCCAACACGCCACGTTCACCCTGGCCACCAACTGCCCCGTGTTCTTCTGCGACCCGCACAGCCCCTGGCAACGCGGCACCAACGAAAACACCAACGGCCTGCTACGCCAGTACTACCCCAAAGGCCACTTCGACTTCCGCACCATCAACCAACACGACCTCGACACCACCGCCATCCAGATGAACAACCGCCCCCGCCAAACCCTCAACTGGCGCACCCCCGCAGAGAAACTCCAAAAATTCCTCACCAGCACCGATGCAACCACCCCTTGACTCCAAGCCAGGGGCCATTTCCCTCCAAGATCTCGGCTGTTGGCGTCGATGTCACCCGTCAAGGTCTGACTGGGGCGGGACCGGCGGAGGGCGGGGTCAGGTTGGGGGAGTCAGGGAGCGGTACCAGGTCTTCTCGGTGCCGGCCAGGCTGAACGTCTGCTTGGCGTCGGTCTGCTCGACCACCACCAGGCCCGGACGGTCGACCAGGCGGGTGGTGCCGGGCGGGGCGGCGAAGGAGGCGTCCCGGGTCCGCCAGGTCAGCACCGCGAGCGGTTGCCCCGGCACCGGCAGGTGGTATGCCTGGAGCGTGGTGGACCGGTCGGCGGGGGAGACCACCGGGGTGCCGCCGCCGGCCGGGCGGTAGAGCACGGCGGTCATGGTGCCGGTGGCCGTTTCCCAGGTGAGCTGCTCCAACTCGCCCGGCTCGCCGCCGCCGAGCGCCACCTCGCCGAGCGATCGGGTGGCGATCTTCGCCATCGGCCAGGACTCGGGCGCGGAGCGGGGCGCCTCGCGGTCGCCGATGCGGCGCGGCAGGCTGCCGAAGGGGCCCCGCTCCCCGGCCAGGACGCAGGTGTCCAGGCCGGTCAGGGCGCGCCGGCCGGCGCCGGTCTCGTCGCGTACCAGCGGATAGCGGGGGGCCCCGGTGGCCGTACCCAGGTCGAGGACGCGGTCGGCGGCCCGGCCGCGCGGCAGCGACGGCGTGGGCCGCAGCGTCGCGGTCAGCTCGACGGCCTGGCAGGCCGGCACGGCGACCGGCTCGGTGACGCCGTCGGTGCTGGCCACCGTGCCGCCGTCGGGGCCGAGCAGGCGTTCCACCCGGGCGGAGGTGAGATAGCGCCGGCCGGTGGGCTCCCGCACCGGCAACACGTCGGAGTAGACCAGGTAGCCGGGGTCGGTGTACTCGGTGGCGTGCGCCACCCGCCACCGCTGCCCGTCCCGGTCGAGTTGCAGCAGCCAGGAGGCGGCCTCGCCGGGCACGTCGGCGGCCACGAGCGCCAGCGGGGCGTCGCCGACCTGGCCGGAGAAGAGGATCCCGGACGAGGGCAGGTGGACACGGTCGTCCACCGGGGAGCGCCAGTCGCGTACCGCGTCGGTGATCGCGGCGGTCACGGCGGCGTCACGGGCCAGGCTGCCGCGCGGCGGCCAGACCGGGAGCGCGCCGTCCAGGCTGTCGTAGCCGACCCGCAGGCCCGCCGACTGCCGTTCCGCGACCGGTCCGCAACCGACAGTGACCAGCAGTAGGGCGGCCAGCGCGGTGCCCGTCACCGCGCCTCGGCGGGCTGAAGCCACACTGATCCCCTCGCCGGTCGTCGGTCGGAAGCCCACATGGTACGAGACGGTCGGTCTTTCGGCCGCGCCCGGCTCACCGGTTGGGCCGAGCGGCCGTCGCGGAACGTGACGCGCGATTCGGGTATCAATATCCGGCTCCGGTAGACTCCGCCGACTGTGATGCCTGCCGAGACCCGCGCCTCGACGCCGGCCGCCGACGCCCCGACGGGCTCTCGCTCCGTCACCGAAGGCTCACCACAGGTCACCCGGCCCGAACCCTCGCCGACCCCCGCCGCCGACGCATCCGCTCCGGCCACCGAGGACATGGTCCAGGCCACCGGGGCAAGCGCCCCGGCCGCCGTGCCGGCGGCCGAGGGCACCGCCCCGGCCCCGGCCGCCGAGGACACCGTCCGGGCCGTCAAGGACGCCGCAGCGGGGACCGAGGACGCCGCGCCGGCCGGGCGCCGCTGGCGGTGGCGGTGGACGCGTCGCCGCATCGACCTCGTCGTGTACGCCGGATTCCTGCTCGCCGCGATCTGGGTGACGAGCGGCATCTGGGCCGACCCGGCCGGCCGGGTGGCCGCGCTCTACAGCAGCGACCCGGCGCAGGTGCAGTTCTTCCTGGCCCACTCGGTGCGGGTGGTGCTGCACGGCGAGTTCCCGTTCTACACCGAGCAGTTCAACTATCCCGACGGGGTCAACCTGATGGCGAACACCGCCATCCTGGCGCTCGGCATTCCGATGGTGCCGGTGACCCTCCTGTTCGGACCGGCGGTCTCCTTCGTCGCGCTCGTCACGCTCGGCCTGGCCGGCACCGCCGCGGCCTGGTACCGGGTGCTCTCCCGGCACCTCGTCCGGCACCGCCCGGCCGCCGCGGTCGGCGCGTGGTTCTGCGGCTTCTCCCCGGCGATGCTGTCGCACGCCAACTGGCACCCGAACATCATCAGCCAGTTCCTGCTGCCGTTCATCGTCTGGCGGGTGCTGGTGCTGACCCGGTCGACCCGCCCGGTACGCGACGGCGCGCTGCTCGCCCTGCTGGTCACCGTGCAGGCGTTCATCAACGAGGAGATCCTGCTCTTCACCGCGATGGCGCTCGGGGTGTTCCTGCTCGCCGTGCTGGTGCAGCAGCGCGAGCGGTGGGCGGTCGCCCGCCGACCGCTCGGCGTCGGGCTGGCGGTCTGCGCGGTGCTGACCGGCGCGCTGCTGGCGTACCCGCTCTGGGTGCAGTTCGCCGGGCCGATGGCGTACCACGGGCTCAGCGACGCGGTCCGCGACTACGGCAACGACATCGCCGCGTTCTTCGCCCCCGGGTCGCCCACGTTCGGCGGCAACGAGCGGGCAAACGTCAACCTCGCGCCGAACTACTCCGAGGAGAACGCCTTCTTCGGCTGGAGCCTGTCACTGCTGGCCGTGGGCATCGTCATCTGGCTGCGCCGGGACGTGATGGTCCGGGCGCTCGCCGCCACCGGGCTGTTCTTCGCCGTGCTCTCCCTCGGTGAGCGGATCTCCTGGTGGGACCGGGACCTGATCACCGGGCCGTGGGACCTGCTGGTGCGGCTGCCGCTGCTCGACGCCGTGGTGCCGACCCGGTTCGGCCTGATCACCAGCGTGACGGTCGCGGTGCTGCTGGCGTACGCGGTGCGTCGGGCCTGGGTGTTGCACGGCGTGGAGCGGCGCACGGCGCGGACGTTGACCGCCGCGGGCCTGGTCTTCGCGCTGCTGCCGATCGCGCCGATGCCACTGCGGGTGACCACCCGGCCGCCGGTGCCGGAGTTCATCACCGCCGACCGGTGGCGGCAGTACGTCGGCCCGGACCAGACGTTGGTGTCCGTGCCGGTGCCGGCGATGGGCAACACCGACCCGATGCGGTGGGCGGCAAGCACCGGCCTCGACTTCAAGATCCCCGGCGGCTACTTCCTCGCCCCGCGCAACGGCGTCACCGGCGACCCGGGGCGCTTCGGCGGCCGGCGCAGCGGCATCGGCGAGCTGCTGGCCGACGTGGCGTCCACCGGGCGTACGCCGAAGTTGGACGACCGGCAGCGTCGCCGCTTCCTGGACGAGCTGCGGCACTGGAACGCGGCAGTGGTGGTGCTGCCGCTGGACGAACAGAACGCCGAGCCGCTGCGCCGGACCGTGGAGCAACTGGTCGGACCCGGCCGGCAGGAGCTGGACGTGTGGGTGTGGGACGTACGGACACTTACCGACCGGTCCGCCTGACCGCGGCGGACCGCCCCGGGGCCACGCCCCCGCGTCGGTGGCGGCCCCGGCCGGTGGACGCGCTCGTGGTGGCCGGCTACCTCGCGCTGGCCGTGCTGCTCACCGCCGACCAGTGGCGCCGGCCGGAGCGGCTGTTCCACCAGGCCGGCGACCAGATGCTGTTCGAGTGGATGCTGGCCCGGGCCGCACGCACGGTCACCGACGGCGGGAACCCGCTGCACAGCGCCGCGCTCAACGCCCCGGACGGGGTGAACCTGATGGCCAACACGTCGGTGCTCGGGCTGGGCGTGCCGCTCACCCCGGTCACCGTGGCGTTCGGCTCCCAGGCGGCGTTCCTGGTCGCCGTGGCGCTCAGCCTCGCCGGCACCGCCACCGCCTGGTACGCGCTGCTGGCCCGCCGACTGGTCCGCTCCCGGGCCGCCGCCGCGGTCGGCGGACTCTGCTGCGGCTTCGCCCCCGGCATGGTGGCGCAGGCCGGGGCGCACCTGCACATGGCCGCCCAGTTCCTGGTGCCGGTGATCCTCGCGCTGCTGTTCCGCCCGGCCACCGACCGGGTCCGTCGCGACGGCGTGCTGCTCGGACTCGTGGTCGCGTACCAGGTGTTCCTCGGCGAGGAGGTGCTCGTCTTCACGGCCCTCGCCGCCGGGGTGCTGGCCGGGGCGTACGCGCTCGCCGACCGGCCCGCCGCGCGCCGGCTGGCCCCCGCGGTGGCGCGCCGGGCCGGACTCGGCGCGCTCGTCGCCGGCGTGCTGCTGGCGTACCCGCTGTGGTTCCAGTTCGTCGGGCCCGGCCACTACACCGGGATGCCGTTCCACACCGTCGGCTACCGGTTGGACCTGGCCTCGTTCACCGCCGCCGCCCGGCAGACCGTCGCCGGGGACGGTCACCGCGCCGGGCTGCTCTCGCCGAACCCCACCGAGCAGAACTCGTTCTTCGGGCCGATCCTGCCGCTGCTGGCGCTGGTCGTGGTGGTGCGGCTGTGGCGGCGACCCCTGGTGCGCGCGCTCGCCGCGTGCGGGCTGCTGTTCGCGTCGCTGTCGCTCGGCGCCACGGTGGTGGTGAACCGGCGCGACACCGGGCTGCCCGGCCCGTACCGGCTGCTCGCCGACGTGCCGCTGCTCGACCTGGTGGTGCCGGCGCGGTTCGCGCTCGTCTGCGTACCGGTGCTCGGGGTGCTGCTGGCGCTGGCCGTGGACCGGGTCTCCGGCGGCGACGTCCGCCGCTGGGCACCGTGGGCCGGCGCGGTCACCGCCGCGCTGCTGCCGCTGACCCCGACCCCGATCCGCACCGTGCCGGTCCCGCCGGTGCCGGCGGTGGTGAGCGGCGGCGGCTGGCGGGCGTACGTCCCGCCGGGCCGGACGCTGGTGCCGGTGCCGCCGGTCACCGGCGCGGCGAAGAGCCCGGCCATGTTCTGGTCGGCGCGCACCGGGCTGGCCTTCGACGCGCCCGGCGGCTACTTCATCGGCCCGCGCTCGGCCACCGACCCGACGGCCCGGTGGGGCGCGCCGGACCGGCCCACCTCGCTGCTGCTGCGCCGGGCCGCGGAGACCGGTCAGGTGCCGCCGATCGGCGACGTGGAACGCCGGCAGGCCATGGCGGACCTGCGGCACTGGCGGGCGGCGGCGCTGGTGCAGGCCGACTCGACACCTGGCGACCCGGTGCGCGCCACGCTCGACGCGCTGCTCGGCCCCGGCCGGGACGTCGCCGGCGGGTACCTGTGGGACGTCCGCCCCCTGCTGGGCTGACCGACCGGCTTGGGTGTTAGGCGGGGCCCCGCTTAACACTTGCTGTTAAGCGGGGCCCCTGCCTCTACCGGAAACGTTAAGCGGGGCCCCCGCCTTACACCCGGTCGCGGACGTCCCACAGGTAGACGTCGTCTACCCGCTGTGGGGGGCCGAGCAGGGCGGTCATCAGGTCGCGCAGCACCGCCTCGCGCGGGTTCGGGCCGAGCACCACCACTGACGCCCGCCAGAAGCGCAGGTCCTCGACGGCCTGCCGGCGGTTCTCCGGGGTGATCTCCGGGACCTTGTTCGCGTCCATGGTGGAGTAGATAAGCGTGCTGGTCGGGCGGTTCGGCGCGCCGAAGACCCCTTCGCCCAGGTCGTTGGGGCCGATGAAGTAGCCGGCCGGGATCGGGAACTCCTGCCCGGTCAGCGCGCTCCAGCGCAGCGTCGGCAACCCGTGCACGTTGCTCGGGATCGGCACCGGCACCAGCGTCCGGCCCGCCGGCACGTACGGCCGCCAGCCACCGGCGGTGATGAAGTGCGGCGGCGGGTCGATGTGCTGCGCCGGCAGCGGGCGCGGGAACAGCGGCAGCAGGGCGGCCACGACCGCGGCGTACCCGACCAGGCGCACCGCCCGCCGCCGGCCGGCCGTGGTCCGGCCCGCGTCGGTGTCGTCGTCGCCGCTGCGGGGGGCGGGCACCGGCCGCCGGCCGGTGCGGGACAGCGTGTCCCAGGCCAGGGCCAGCAGCACGCCGACCGCGGCGACCACCACCAGGCTCAACCGGGTCGGCATCATCATCTCGACGAGCGGCAGGTCGTCCGGCACGTACGCCCACGGCCCGGCCACGTCGGTCTCCGCGCCGTCGAAGCGCACCACCGGCCCGATCGAGGCGATCGTGAACAGGACCACGAGCACGGCCAGGATCCGGGCCGGCACCGACCGGCGGACCAGCAGCGCCAGCGCGACCAGCCCGACCAGCACCAGCGGCCAGCCGAACCAGGTGTTCTGCTCGGTCAGCCCGATCGTCTTCTCCACCGCCTCGTTCCCGGCGATGCTGTCCCGGGGGAACGTGACGAAGGCCATCAGGTCCTCGCCCCAGTTGTGGAAGACCCCGCCCTGCAACCCCCGGTAGGACTGCGGGCCGTTGAACTGGAACCAGATCGGGTACGCGACGAGCAGCAGCGCCACCCCGCCGCCGACCCCGATCGCGGCCAGGAAGGCGCCGGCCCGCTCCCGCGCCGCGCGTGGCCGTTGCACCGCGTACGCCGCCACGACGACCAGGCACGCGAGCGCGGTGAGCAGCAGCATCTCCTCGTTGATGAAGATCTGGTACGCCACCAGCAGCCCGAGCGCCACCCCGTTGCGCCGCCAGCGGCCCGGCTCGCCGAGGCGCAGCACCCGGGACACGATCAGCGGCAGCAGGAAGTTCGACACGAAGTTCGGCTGCCCGTTGGCGTGGTGCACGATGCCGGGGGCGAAACCGAGGAACGCGCCCCCGACGAACGCCGCCCCCCGGGACCGGACCAGATGCCGGGAGAGCGTCCAGTAGGACGTGGCGGCGGTCGCCGACAACGCCGCGCCGAGGTAGAGCGCGTACATCACCTGCGGGCCGAGCAGCATGGTCAGCGGCGCCAGCGGCAGCGTCACCCCGAGCAGTGAGGTGTTCGCCATCATGTTCACCCCGTCCGGCGCGTTCTGCCGGGCGGTGAACAGGGGATTCTCCAGGTGGCGCACCGAGTACGCGCCGTGTGCGAACAGCCACTCGAACCAACTGTGGTCGGTCGGCAGGTGCGACGACACCCGGTGCTGCACGTCGCCCCAGTAGTTGAGGCAGACGAGAACGCCGAGCAACGCATAGGCTCCGATGGCCAGCACGTCGGCGCGGGCCGGCCGGCGACGGGGCCGGCGCGGCGGATCCGCCACGACGGCGTCCGTCTCGACGGACGAGGGGTTCAACGAGGGGTCCACCACGGGCACGGCCACGACGGGCCATCGTACAGGCGGCCCGGCATCGGTCCGGTCACGGCCGGGCGGCGGTCCGGCGGCGCGGGGAAGGGGTGGTCGTGACCGTCATCGATCTGGGTGAGCTGCGCGACGAGGCCCCGACGCCCGGTCCGGCGGCGCGTCCGCCGCGCGCCGTGGGTCGGCCGTTCCGGACCGCGTTGGCGCTGCTGGTGGCGCTCGTGACGCTCGCCGCCGGAGCGCCGCCGGCCCGGTCCGCGGTGGGCGCGATCCCCGGCGGGCCCGGGTCCACCGCCTTCCTCTCCGAGGACCGGGTGTACGTGGTGCGACCGCCGCACGGGTGGCCGGACACCGAGCGGGAACTCGTCGCGTACCGGGTGGGCCGGGAGCTGTGGCGCAGCCCGCTGCCCGGCATCGGCGACGTCATGTCGGTGTGGCAGGCGGGTGGCCGGGTGCTGGCCGCCGTGCGCACCGGCGACGACCAGGAATGGGAGACGGTGGCCCTGGACGCCGGCACCGGAGCGTCGCGCTGGCGGCAACCGGGGATCGCCGTCCCGGCCGGCGACGGGCTGCTGCTGTTCCCGGCCGGCGGGTCGGCGCCACGGGCGGTCCGCCGGCTGGCGGTGACCGACGGACACACCACGTGGACCGCGCCGACGAGCGCGGACGTGCAGGTCAGTTACGGCCCGTCCGGGGTGGAGCGACTTCTGCTCCGGTCGACGGCCGGCGAGACCGTGGTGCTGGACGCGGTGACCGGCGCCCGGCTGGCCGCACGCAACCTGCGCCCGGGACAACCGCCGGCCCAGCGACGGATGGCCGCCGTCGCCGGGCTGCTGGTGGAGATCCGGGAGGCGGGTGACGCCGTCGACGCGTACGAGCTGGACACGCTCCGGCCGCTCTGGACCGCGGAACTGCCGTTGGTCGGCGCCCTGGAACGGTGTGGCGCCCTGCTCTGCGCCGGCCGGTCGACCGGTGGGCTGTGGGCGCTCGACCCGGCCACCGGCGCGGTGCGGTGGACCGTCGAGCGGTGGACGGGCGTGCTCCGGGCCGAGTCCGGTCACCTGCTGGTCGGTGCCGAGGACGCCGGCGGCGCCCGGCTGGCGGTGCTGGCCGAGGCGGACGGGCGGCTGGTCGCCGACCTCGGCGGGTGGGGGGTGCTCGGTCAGAGCGAGGCCGACGACGGGCTTCTGCTCACCCGGCCGCTGGGCGGCGGCCGGCTGCTGCTCGCCGAGCCGGACCTGTCGGGCGGCCCGCCCGCGGCGCGGGACGTGCTGACCGGCACCGACTGCACCGCCGGGCGGACGCTGCTGGTCTGCCGGGAGCGGGGCGGCGACTTCACGCTGCGGAGGCTGCCCTGACCCAGATCATCGATCTCGGCGAGCTGCGCGACGACGCCCCGACGCCGACGGCGGGGCGTCCGCCGCGCGCCGTGGGCCGGCCGTTCCGCACCGCGTTGGTGTTGCTGGTGGCGCTTGTGACGCTCAGTGCCGGAGCGCCGCTCGCGCGTCCCGTCGTGCGCACGCTCCCCGGGGGCGCCGGTGTGGTCGCATTCGTCTCCGGTGACCGGGTGTACGTGGTCCGGCCGCTCGACTGGCGGCCCGGGGCGGTGCGGGAGATCGTGGCGTACCGGGGCGGCCGGGAGCGGTGGCGGAGCCGGCTGCCCGGCCCGGGTGAGGTCGTCTCGGTGTGGGAGATGGGCGGGCGGGTGCTGGCCGCCGGAGCGACAGGCGACGACGAAACCTGGGAGACCACGGCCTACGACGCCGACACCGGCCGGATCAGTTGGCGGCAGGCGGCGCTCGCCTACCCGGCGGGCGACGCGCTCATGCTCGAACCGACGCGCGGGTCGGGTCCACGGGAGGTGCGCCGGGTGGCGGTGGCCGACGGCCGCACGGTGTGGACCGCGACCGGAACGGATGACCTGCGGCTCGCCTTCCGTTCGTCCGGGGCGCTGGACCGGCTCCTGCTGGCGCCGGAGACCGGCGAGACGGTGGTGCTCGACGCGACGACGGGCGCTCGGCTGGCCGCCCGCGACCTGCACCCGGGGGAACCACCCGCGCCACGGCAGATGATGGCCGCCGGCGAACTGCTGCTGGAGAGCCGAGCGGGCGACGACGCGGTCGACGCGTACGAGATGGACACGCTGCTCCACCGGTGGACCGCGCGGCTGCCGCCGCTGAGCCACGTGGAGCCGTGCGGCGCGTTGCTCTGCGCCGGCCAGAGCGGCGAGGGGATGACGGCGCTCGACCCGGCCACCGGCGCGGTGCGCTGGACCACCGGCCGGTGGGCCGGCGTGGTGGCGGCCGACGCGGGCCGCCTGCTCGCCGTCGGCGGCGACACCGGCGGCGACCGCCTGGCGGTGCTCGACGAGACCGACGGAAGGCTCGTCGCCGACCTCAAGGGCTGGGCGATCGTCCCGCAGGACGAGGCCGCCGAGCGACTGTTCCTGACCCGGCCGCTTGGCGGCGGCCGGCTGCTCCTCGCCGAGCTGGACCTGTCGGGCGACCTGCTGCCGGTCCGGGGCGTGCTGTTCGGCACGGACTGCGCCGCCAGCCGGGCGCTTCTGGTCTGCCGGGACTCCGACGGCGACTTCGCGACGCGGCGGCTGCCGTGACCCCGGTGATCGAGTTGGGCGAGATGCGGCACGGGGAGGACGACGACGAGTCTCCCGCGCCGCCCCGACGGCCACCCGGTCGGGCCGCCCGCGCGGTGGCGCTCGGCTGCCTGGTGCTGCTCATGTCGGCCGGCGCGTCCGCGCCACCGCGTCGGCCGGTCCCGGTCCGGGTGCCCGCGCCGCAGGGCGCCGCCTTCGTGGCGCTGGCCGGCCGGTTGATGGTGGCCGACGGGCCGGGCACGGTCGGCCGCGACGGCCGGGCGGTCACCGGGCACCGGCTGTCCGACGGAGCGCAGTTGTGGCGGTTCACGCTGCCGGCCGGCGACCACGTGCTCGGGTTGGGTGCCATGGGGGACGGGCTTCTGGTGACGAGCAGCCCGGCCGGGGCCGGGGACACGCGCTCCACGTTGCTCGACCCGGCGACCGGCGCGGCGCGCTGGCAGCAGTCCGGCTACCCGGTCCGCACCGCGTCCGGCGGGCTGCTGTTCGAGAATCCCGGGGCCACCGGCGGTGGCAGCCTGCTGGCCGCCGACCCGGTGACCGGGGCGGCGCGCTGGTCACTGCCGATGCCCACCCAGGGGGTGGCCTACCGGACGGACGACCGGGGCGTGACGCAGTTCGTGCTCGTCACCCCGGACGGCCGGGTGACCGTGCACGACGCGGACTCGGGCGCGCCGGTGCTCACCGGCCGGGTGCCGCCCGCGCCGGACCGCGTCTCCTACCGGTACGCCCAGGTGGTGGCCGGCCTGCTGCTTGTCGAGGGCGGGCCGGGCACGGTCACCGCGTACGGGCTGGACCGGCTGGACGCCAGGTGGACCGTGCCGGTGCAGCCGCGTGCCGGGCTCTGGTTCACCGACTGCGCCGGCATGGTCTGCCTGCGCGACCAGATCGGCGGCGCGCGGGCCCTCGATCCGGCCACCGGCCGGCCCGGCTGGGCGGACGAGCGCTGGTTCGGGTTGTTCCCGTTCGGTGGCCGGCTGATCGCGGCCACGCCCGGCGTCGGGCTGGAACTTCACCGGTGGGTGCTCGACCCGAGGACCGGCCGGGTGCTCGCCCGGCTGGGGCGCTGGCGTCTCACCGGCACCGACCGCGAGCCCGGTGGCCTGCTCGGGGTACGTCACCTCACCGGCGACCGGACGCTTGTCGGCGCGCTCGACGTGCCGGCGGGGGAGGTCCGGATCCGGGCGGTGCTGCCCGGCTCCTGGGACGAGTGCGTCGACCCGGGCGCGGTGCTCGTCTGCCTCGACCCGGCGGGCGGGTTGGCGATCTGGCCGGCCGACCGGTGATCACCAGTTGGCCTGGGCGGGCGCCGGGGGCAGCGGCACCGACTCCGGCCGCAGCACGTACGCGATCCCACCGCTGCCGGACTGCCAGGCCGCCTCGAACGGCGCGCGCGCCACGGTCCGGCGGACCCGCTCGTCGTCGGCGGCGTACGGGTCGTTGAGCACCGGGTCCCCGTCGCCGGTGAAGCCGGCCAGCACGATGAGATGCCCGGCGGTGTCGTAGTCCAGCCCGGGCACCTGCCCCCGGGTGAACGCCGCCGAGACGACGAGCGGGATGCCGGCGGCCACGAAGCGCTCCGCCTCGGCCAGCGAGCGTAGCCGGGTGACGAACGCGTCCACCCCGTGCGTCGCCGCGTACGCGGTGTTGAACGGCCAGTTTCCGGCGCCGGCGTACGCATGGTCGTAGCAGTGCCGGGCGGCGTGCACCACGGCCGGCCGGGGACCGGGCGGGTCGACCCAGGCGTACCGGTGCGGGGCGGGGCCGGCGCCCCAGAAGTCGAGCACCATCGACACGCAGGTGGGGCTGCACCAGGAGTCGCCGCCGCCACCCCACCGGGTCTCGCCGCCGGCGTGCAGTCGCTGCGCGTAGCGCGGCACGTCGAGGACCCGTCCGCGCGCCAAGCCGTACCCGGCCGGCGCGCTCACCGCCGACCCGGCCGCACCGGGGTCGGCGGAGGCGACCACGCCGATCGTGCGCAGTGTCGGGCCGGCCGGCGCGTCGGGCCGGCGAAGCAGCGTCACCCGGACCTGCCAGCCGGTCACCGTCGCACCCGTCACCCGCAGCGTGTCCGCGGCGACCCGGGCCCGTTCGTCGGACTGCCCGGGCACCGACGAGCGACGCACCGTGCCGTCGTCGGCCGCCCAGCGGCCCAGGTCGTACCAGCCGGTGGTGGCGGCACCGGCATCGCAGCCCCGCAGCTCCACCCGGAGCCAGGAGCCGGACGGTGTGTCGGCGGTCCAGGAGGGCACCAGCTCGGTGGCGGCGAAGCCGACCGGTGTGACCGGGGAGGTCCAGCTCCCGGCGTACGGGCCGGCGTGTGTCGGCCGGCCGGCCGTCCCGTCCGGCGCCAGCCCGTCCGGCCCGGCGCCGAGCCCGTCGGCCCGCCCCAGGCCGCGGTCCGCCGGGAACCGGAAGCGGCGGTACGCGACGTCGCGGCCGGGGTCGACGAGTGTCATTGGGGCTCCCCTGCGCTCGGGCCCGGCCGGTGGCCGGAGGCGGTTGTCGCTCGCTGCCGGCGAGCATCGCGTACCCGAAGGTTTTCTGCAACGGCGGCGGGTGCCGGCCGGTTTGGCCCCCGGCACTAGGTTGTGGGAGGTCACCAAGTGGGAGGCCGGGATGCGGGTACTTGTGGTCGAGGACGAGCGCAACCTCGCCGACGCGATCGCGCGCGGGCTGCGCAAGCGCGGCATGGCGGTGGACGTCGCCTACGACGGGAACGCCGGGCACGAGGCGGCGTTCGTCACCCGCTACGACGTGGTGGTCCTGGACCGGGACCTGCCAGGCGTGCACGGCGACCAGATCTGCGCCGACCTGGCCGCCTCCGGCGCGCTGACCCGGGTGCTGATGCTGACCGCGAGCGGCACGGTCGCCGACCGGGTCGAAGGGTTGCAGCTCGGCGCCGACGACTACCTGGCCAAGCCGTTCGCCTTCGACGAGCTGGTGGCCCGGGTGCAGGCGCTGGGGCGGCGGGCCACCCCGGCCGCGCCGCCGGTGCTGGCGGTGGCCGACCTGGAACTCGACCCGGCCCGCCGGGTGGTGACCCGGGGCGGCGCGCCGCTCGACCTCACCAACAAGGAGTTCGGCGTGCTCGCCGAGCTGCTCCGGGCGCGCGGCGCGGTGGTGTCGAGCGAGGAGCTGCTGGAGCGGGTGTGGGACGCGAACACCGACCCGTTCACCACGATCGTCCGGGTCACCGTGATGACCCTGCGCAAGAAGCTCGGCGACCCACCCCTGATCGACACGGTGGTCGGCGCGGGCTACCGGATCGAGTTCGGTCAGTGACGGCGCGGAAGGTACGCCCGACGCTGCGGCTGCGGCTGACCCTGCTCAACGGCGTGCTCCTGGTCGGCGCCGGGGCGATCCTGGTGCTGCTGGCGTGGCTGCTGGTCCGGGACGCGCTGCGTCCCACCGACGAGCTGCTGCCCGGCACCACGGTGGTGCTCACCGACGGCCGGACCCTCGACGCCGGGCAGTGGCAGCGGCAACTCGTCGACGCCGCCTCGCGGGAGCTGCTGCTCAAGGGGCTGCTGGCGCTGCTGGCGATAAGCGTCGTCGGGGTGGCCGGGGCGTACCTGGTGGCCGGCCGCGCGCTGCGCCCGCTGCACCAGGTCACCGCCACCGCCCGCCGGCTCGGCGAGGCGACGCTGGACGAGCGGATCGGCTGGTCCGGTGCGGACGACGAGGTGGCCGAGCTGGCCGAGACGTTCGACGCGATGCTGGACCGGATCACCGCCGCGTTCGAGGCGCAGAAGCGGTTCGTCGCGAACGCCTCGCACGAGCTGCGGACCCCGCTCGCGGTGATGCGTACCGAAATCGATGTGACGCTCAGCGACGACGACGCGGACCTCGGCGAGTACCGGCGGATGGCCGGCGTGGTGCGGGAGGCGTCGGAGCGGGCCAACGGCCTGGTCGACGCGCTGCTGGTGCTGGCCCGCAGCGAGGCGCAGACCGGCCGGCGGCTGGCCCGCCGCGCCGAGAGCGACCTCGCCGTGGGCACCGCAAACGCGCTCTCCGCGGTGTCCCGGGAGGTGGAGCGGATCGGCCTGAAGGTGCACACGTCGTTGCGCCCGGCGCCGGTGGTCGGCGACCCGGGGCTGCTCGACCGGCTGGCCGGCAACCTGGTGGAGAACGCGGTCCGCTACAACCACCTGCACGGCCGGATGTGGGTGCGCACCGGCACCGACGGCCAGCGGTCCTGGCTGGTGGTGGGGAACACCGGTTTCGAGGTCACGCCGGCCGAGGTGCCCGGGCTGTTCGAGCCGTTCCGGCGCGGCGGGCAGGAACGCACCGGTGCGCGTGGCTCCGGCCTCGGCCTGTCCATCGTGCGGGCGGTCTGCGACGCGCACGGCGGCACGGTGAAGGCGGTCGCCCAGCCCGGTGGCGGCCTGGAGGTGACGGTCACCCTTCCGTCAGCCGACCCGCCGGCGGCCACCTGACCGCCGATCCGGGCCCGCCCGGGCGTACACCCGCTGCCACCTGATCGTGTGGCCCGACCCGGCTGTCCCGGCTGGTCGCGGCGGGTGGACGGGCGCGGCGGCACGGTGGTCGGTCAGAAAGCTTGCCGCACGCTGGACGGCGGTGTGGTCGTGGCTCAGGGTGAGCGGTGCGACACGCCTCACCGACGATCCTATGGAGCTGCCCGTGACCCACCCCTCGGCCCCGCGCCGCCGCGCCCTCGCGGCCCTCGCCGCCGTCGCGCTCACCGTGGCCGGCCTGGCCCCGGCCGCGCCCGCCGGCGCCGCGCCCGACCACACCACAGTGGTCCGGGACACCCCCGCCGCCACCTCGCCCGACATCACGGACGGCACCGTCGACGCGATCCACGACGCCGGCACGAAGATCATCGTGGCCGGTTCGTTCAGCACGGTGCAGAACCGCGACTCCGACACCGACATCACCCGCAACTACCTGCTCGCCTTCGACAAGGCCACCGGCACCGTCGACACCGCGTTCGCGCCGTCGGTCGACAACGAGGTGTACGCGGTCGTCGCCGGCCCGACCCCCGGCACGGTCTTCGTCGCCGGCAAGTTCAACACCGTCAACGGGGTGACCCGGCGCAAGGTGGCGCTGCTCGACGTCGCCACCGGTGCGCTCGTCACCGGCTTCACGCCACCGCCGTTCAACGGGCTGATCAACGACATCGCCCTGGTCGGCGACCGGCTGCTGGTGGGCGGCATCTTCACCGCCGCCGGCAACCCCAACCCGCGCGGCGGGCTGGCCTCGCTGAACGCCACCACCGGCGCGGTGGACGACTATCTCACCACGGCGCTCACCGAACACCACAACTACGACGGGGTCAGCGGATCCAACGCCGGCGTCGGTGTGGAGAAGATGGCCGCCTCCCCGGACGGCACGCGGCTCGTCGTGATCGGCAACTTCAAGAAGGCCGACGGGGTGCTGCACGACCAGATCGTCCAGCTCGACCTGGGCGCCACCGCCGCCACCGTGGCCGACTGGAACACCAGCCGGTACACGCCGCGCTGCAAGTGGCAGGCGTTCGACTCCTACATGCGGGACATCGCGTACGCCCCGGACAGCAGCTACTTCGTGGTGGTCACCACCGGTTCGCCGTACGGCGGCACGCTGTGCGACGCGGCGGCCCGCTGGGAGGCCGGCACCACCGGCGCGGACCGGCAACCGACCTGGATCGACTACACCGGCGGCGACACGTTCCTGTCGGTCGCCGTGAGCGAGCAGGCGGTCTACGTCGGCGGCCACTTCCGCTGGCTCAACAACAGCACCGGCGGCGACAACGCCCGGGCCGGCGCGGTCGGCCGGGCCAGCATCGCCGCGCTCGACCCGCAGACCGGCCTGCCGCTGTCCTGGAACCCGGGCCGGCACCCGCGCGGCATCGGCGCCTCCGAGATGCTCGTCACCCCGTCCGGGCTCTGGGTCGGCGGGGACACCCCGTTCATCGGCAACTTCCAGTACCGGCGGGAGCGGATCGCGTTCTTCCCGCTGGCCGGCGGCACCGCCCCGCACCCGACCACGTCGGCCACCCTGCCCGGCACGGTCTACCAGGCCGGCGTGCCCAAGCCGACGAACGTGCTCTACCGGATCAACGCCGGTGGCCCGGCCGTGGCCGCCACCGACGGGCCGGACTGGGCGGCCGACGACGGCGGCAACCCCAGCCCGTACCACAACAGCGGCAGCTCCGCGTCGAGCTTCAACGCGGTCGGCGCCGTGGACGCCACCGTGCCGACCGGCACGCCGGCCGCCCTCTACAGCACCGAACGGTACGACGGGGCCGGCGCGCCGGAGATGACCTGGCAGTTCCCGGTGCCCACCGGGACCGAGGTGCAGGTGCGGCTCTACCTGGCCAACCGGTACGACGGCACCGCCACCGCCGGTAAGCGCGTCTTCGACGTGGCGCTGGAAGGGACCACCGTCCTCGACGACCTGGACCTGGCGGTCGACCCCGGGCACAACGTGGGCACCATGCGGGAGTTCACCGTGGTCAGCGACGGCGCCATCGACCTGGAGTTCCGCCACGTGACGGAGAACCCGCTGGTCAACGGCATCGAGATCGTCAAGACCGGCCCGCCGCCCCCCGGCACCGGCGACGAGGTGCAGGCCCGGTCGTACGACGGGGCGACCACGGTCGGCGCGGCGAGCCCGGTGGCGAACCCCGACGACACCCCCTGGTCGACGGCGAAGGGAGCGTTCTGGGTCGGCGGCACGCTGTTCTACGGGATGGACGGCGCGCTGTGGCGGCGGACGTTCGACGGGACCACGTTCGGCACCCCCGCCCTGGTCGACCCCTACCACGACGCCTACTGGGACACGGTGGAGACCGACTCCGGCCCGACCGGACAGACGTACGTCGGGGTGAACAGCAGCTTCTACACCGAGATCCCCAACGTGACCGGGATGTTCCACCTCGGCGGGCGGCTCTACTACACGCTCACCGGGCAGAACGGCCTGTTCTGGCGCTGGTTCACCCCGGACAGCGGCACGGTCGGCGCGGACCGGTTCACGGTGTCCGGGTCGGGTGGTCTCGCCGACGCCGGCGCGGTCTTCGTCGCCGGCGACACCCTCTACAAGGTCAACCGGAACACCGGTGACCTGTCGGCCACCGCGTGGGCCGACGGCGCCCCGACCGCCACGTTCACCGTGCGCAGCGGCCCGGCCGTCGACGGCGTCGACTGGCGCGCGAAGGCGGTCTTCCTCGCCCCGTGAGGATGTAAGGAGGGGGCCCTTCTTAACGTTTTCGGTAGAGGAGGGGCCCCTTCTTAACGCCCGCGCTGGCCCGCACACGCCCACGCCTTGTCACCGGGCCGTGTCGGGTGACACGATCGGGTCGTCAGCCGAGAGGTGGAAGGGGGTGGGGTGATGTCCGTTCTGCATCGTCCCGCGCCCCGCGTTCCTCGCTGACCGTCGCACTCCGGCGGGGCGCACCCGAACCGGAGGAAGCACCGTGCGTGCACAGATCCACTGCGTGACAGTCGAATCCGACGACCCGTACGCCCTGGCCACCTGGTGGGCCCGGGTGCTCGACCGCAAACTGGCCGACGACGACTTCCCGGGCGACCCGGAGGCCGTCCTCGTCTCGCCCGACGGGCACGGCCCCGACCTGCTCTTCGTCGAGGTGGGCGAGCGGCACGGCAAGGGCGCGTTCCACCTCGACCTGCAGCCGGCCGAGGGCACCCGGGACTCCGAGGTCGCGCGACTGCGTGACCTCGGCGCCACGGTGGTCGCCGACCGGCGCCGGCCGGACGGCACCGGCTGGGTGGTGCTCGCCGACCCGGAGGGCAACGAGTTCTGCGTCTGCCGCGGCGAGGCGGAACGCGCCGCGTCGGCCTGACCCGGAAACGGCGCCGGACCCCCGCCGACGGCGGGGGTCCGGCGCTCCGGGCGGTGTCAGTCCTTCTTCTCGATCTCACCGCGCAGGTCGACGAACTCGGACTGGAGTTCGGTCGCGGATTTGAAATAGGCCACCACCATGCCGAGGCTGCCCTTGTCGGCCCAGACGCAGACGCCCACCGGGATGTCCTGCGCCTTGCCGTCGCCGCACTCGGCGTCGCCGCCGAGCGGCCCGGCGTCGACCGCCTTGAACTCCTTCGCGCCCAGCTCCGGGGTGATCGCGGTGATGGCGTCCGCCATCTCCTTCTTCGGGTCGGCGATGACGCCGGAGACGCCGACGATCATGACCAGGTCCTTCTTCTCCGGGTCGCCGTAGAAGGCGCCCGCCGTGCTCGTCGCGTTCGGCACGTCCTTGCTCAGGTCGTTCTTCATCTGCGAGGCGAGGGACTGGAGCTGGGGCTCGCTGACCTTCGACCGGCCGCCGAGCGTCGTGGGCTCGACGACGCGGGTCCTGGTGGCGGCGACGACGTCCTTGACCTCGTCGCCGGCGACGAGCCAGAGGACGAGGCCGCCGCCGAGGCAGAGCACCAGGACGGCCGCCAGGACGATCAGCAGGATCTTGCCGGCCCCGAACTTCTTCTTCGGCGGGGCGCCGAGCTGGTCACCGCCGTACGGCGGCTGCGGCGGCGGGTATCCACCGGGCGGCTGCGGCGGCGGGTATCCACCGGGCTGCTGCGGCGGCGGGGGAGTGGTGCCGGGGTAGGGATTGAACGGCGGTTGGGACATGAGGGCGGCTCCGGTGAGAATGCTGGACGCGTGATGGTAGCTACCGCCGCCGACGGCCCGCCGTCCGCCCCAAGGGCCGGTGTGACCAGGCCGGGACGCGTGGCCGGGACCGGAACGCCGATCGCGGTGGCCGCACGTCCGTTCCGGACGGCCCGGCCACCGCGATCGGTCGCGGATCGGGTCAGCGCAGGCTGGCCACCCCGCGCGGCAGGAACCGCCGGCCGGTCACCCGCTCGGACGTGCCGGTCCGATCGAGGTACGGCGTGACGCCGCCCAGATGGAACGGCCAGCCGGCGCCGAGGATCATGCACAGGTCGAGGTCCTGCGCCTCGGCGACGACACCCTCGTCGAGCATGAGCCGGATCTCCTCGGCCAGCGCGTCGAGCGCGTTCTGCCGGACCTGCTCGCCGGTGAGCGGCTGGTCGCCGACCACGAGCAGCTTCGCTACCTCGTCGTTGATCTGGTCGTCGACCACGATCGGCTGGCCGGAGTCGGCGATCCGCCTGAGGTTCTCGCTGACGGCGAAGCGGTCCGGGAACGCCTCGTGCAGGGTGCCACCCACGTGGTACGCCACGGCCGGTCCGACGAGTTGGAGCAGCGCGAGTGGACGCATCGGCAGGCCCAGCGGATCGAGCGCGCTGTTCGCCACGTCCAGCGGCGTGCCGGCGTCGACGGCGGCGAAGACGGCGCCGAGGAAGCGGGTCAGCAGCCGGTTGACCACGAAGGCCGGGGCGTCCTTCACCAGTACCGACGACTTCTTGAGCTGCTTGCCGACCGCGAACGCGGTGGCGAGCGTGGCGTCGTCGGTCCGCTCGCCGCGGACGATCTCCAGCAGCGGCAGCACCGCGACCGGGTTGAAGAAGTGGAAGCCGACGACCCGCTCCGGGTGCTCCAGGTCGGCTGCCATCTCGGTGATCGACAGCGAGCTGGTGTTGGTGGCGAGCACCGCCTCCGGCTTGACGATCTTCTCCAGTTCGGCCCAGACCTGCTTCTTGACCGACAGGTCCTCGAAGACGGCCTCGATGACGAAGTCGGCGTCCGCGAACACGGACTTGTCGACCGAGCCGCTGACCAGGCCGTACAGCTTGGCGGCGGTGCCCTTGTCCATCCGGCCCTTGCTCACGGCCTTCTCGACCTGGGTGTGTACGTAGGCCACGCCCTTGTCCACGCGCGCCTGGTCGAGGTCGGTCATCACGACCGGCACCTGGAGGCGGCGGGCGAACAGCAGCGCGAGCTGGCTGGCCATCAGGCCGGCGCCGACGATGCCGACCTTGGTCACCGGCCGGGCAAGGCCCTTGTCCGGCGCGCCGGCCGGGCGCTTGGCCCGCCGCTGCACCAGGTCGAAGGCGTACAAACCGCTGCGCAGCTCCTCGGAGAAGACCAGGTCGGCAAGCGCCTCGTCCTCGGCCGCGGTGCCGGCGGCGAAATCCGCGTCCTTCGCGGTCTCCAGCAGGTCCAACGCCTTGTACGCGGCCGGGACCGCGCCGTGCAGCCGCTGGTCGAGGGTCTGCCGGGCGAAGTAGAGCACACCCGCCCACATGTCTCTGTCGACCTCGGGCCGGCTCACCGTGACCTCGCCCCGGACCACGCCGGCGGCCCATTCCAGGGACCGCTCCAGGAAGTCGGCGGGCTCCAGCAGCACGTCCGCGATGCCCATCTCGGCGGCCTGCTTCGGCTTGAGCATCTTGTTCTGCATCAGCGGGTTCTGCAGGATCACCTGGGTGGCGGCCGGGATGCCGATCAGGTTCGGCAGGAGCTGGGTGCCGCCCCAGCCGGGCACCAGGCCGAGCGAGACCTCGGGCAGCGCCAGGGCCGCCGCGCCGGCGGACAGCGTCCGATAGTGGCAGTGCAGGGCCAGCTCCAGGCCGCCGCCCATGGCCGCACCGTTGACGAACGCGAAGGTCGGCACGTCGCTGTCCTTGAGCCGGGCGAAGACCCGGTGGCCGAGCCGGCCGATCTCCAGCGCCTGCTCGCGGTTCGCCAGCGCCGGCAGGCCGACGATGTCCGCGCCCACGCAGAAGATGTACGGCTTGCCGGTGACCGCGACGAACGCCGGGTTCGCCGCCAGCGCGGCGGTGATCGCCTCGTCCAGGCTGGTCAGGCCGTCCGGACCGAAGGTGTTCGGTTTGGTGTGGTCGAAGCCGTTGTCCAGGGTGATGAGGGCGGCGGGCCGGTCCAGCCCCGGCACGGTCACCTGACGCAGCAGCGCCCTGGTGACGACCTCGTTCGGTGCCTTCACTTGTCGCCCTCCCAGTGCGGGTTCTCCCAGATCACGGTGCCGCCCATGCCGATGCCGATACACATGGCGGTGAGGCCGTAGCGGACCTCCGGGTGCTCGGCGAACTGCCGGGCGAGCTGGGTCATCAGCCGGACGCCGGAGGACGCGAGCGGGTGACCGATGGCGATCGCGCCGCCCCAGGCGTTGACCCTGGGGTCGTCGTCGGCGATGCCGAAGTGGTCGAGGAACGCGAGCACCTGCACCGCGAACGCCTCGTTCAGCTCGAACAGGCCGATGTCGTCGATGCTCAGGCCGGCGATGCGCAGCGCCTTCTCGGTCGACGGGATCGGGCCGACGCCCATCACCTCGGGCTCGACGCCGACGAAGCCGTACGACACCAGCCGCATGCCGACCGGCAGGCCCAGCTCGCGAGCGGTCTCCTCGGCGACGAGCAGCGCGGCGGTGGCGCCGTCGTTCAGGCCGGCGGCGTTGCCCGCGGTGACCTTGCCGTGCGGGCGGAACGGGGTCTTCAGCGAGGCCAGCTTCTCCATCGAGGTGTCCCGGGGCGCCTCGTCCACGGTGGCCAGGCCCCAGCCGCCCTCGTCGTCGCGCACCGCGACCGGCACCAGGTCGCCCTGGAGCTTGCCATCGGCGTACGCCTTGGCGGTCTTCTGCTGTGAGGCGAGCGCGAACGCGTCGGTGCGCTCCTTGGTGACGTGCGGGACCCGGTCGTGCAGGTTCTCCGCGGTGGCGCCCATCACCAGGGCGGACGGGTCGACGAGCTTCTCCGCGACGATCCGTGGGTTGGGGTCGACGCCCTCGCCCATCGGGTGGCGGCCCATGTGCTCGACGCCGCCGGCGATCGCCACGTCGTACGCGCCCACGGCGATGCCGGAGGCGACAGTGGTGACGGCGGTCATGGCGCCGGCGCACATCCGGTCGATGGCGAAGCCGGGCACCGTCTTGGGCAGGCCGGCCAGCAGGGCGGCGGTGCGGCCGATGGTCAGGCCCTGGTCACCGATCTGGGTGGTGGCGGCGATCGCCACCTCCTCCACCTTCTCCGGCGGCAGCTGCGGGTTGCGGCGCATCAGCTCACGGATGCAGCGGATCACCAGGTCGTCGGCGCGGGTGTTGCCGTACATCCCACCCGCCTTGCCGAACGGGGTACGGACGCCGTCGACGAAGACGACATCTCGAACTTCACGGGGCACTTGGAGCCTCCCTCGGCACTTGCCATTTCCCCGGATGCTACTCGCCAGTAACCAGTGGCGTCACCACCCCCCGTGTGGCCCACCCCACACCCACGCCCGGGATCAGGGGGTGTGCAGAGCCCCGGTGAGCGCGGGCAGGAGCAGCGTGATCTGCCACTCGCGGGCGCCCAGGGTACGCAGCGCCTCCGCGACGGTGTCGTCGGTGATCTCCTCCGGCGGCTGCCAGGCCACCCGACGGATCGAATCCGGCGCGATCAGGTTCTCCGCCGGCAGCCGGTGCGCCGCAGCGGTGCCGACCACCACCTCCCGGCAGCGGGCCAGCCGGCCCGCCGCCACCGGGTCGCGCTCCGCCCACCGGTGCGGCGGGGGCGGGCCCTCCACCGTCGGGCTCACCGGCAGCGCGTCGTCCGGCAGTTGGCGTGCGTCGTCCAACGCCGCCAACCAGGTACGCGCCAGCCGGCGCACCGAGCGACCACCGAACCCGGGCAGGGTCAGCAGGGCCTTCTCGTCCTTCGGATCCAGCTCGGCCGCCGCCACGATCGCCGAGTCCGGCAGCACCCGGCCCGGGGCGGCGTCCCGCCGGGACGCGATCTGGTCCCGGGCGTACCAGAGGGAACGGACGCGGGCCTGGGCGCGGGCGCCGCGTACCCGATGGATCCCGGACGTACGTCGCCACGGCTCGGCCCGGACCCGGGGCGGGCGGGCGCCGTTGCGCACCAGCGCGGCGAACTCCTCCGCCGCCCAGCCCGACTTGCCCTGCCGTTCGAGTTCGGCGTCCAGCACGTCGCGCAGGTCGACCAGAAGTTCCACGTCAAGTGCCGCGTACGTCAACCAGGACTCCGGCAGCGGCCGGCTGGACCAGTCCGCCGCGGAATGGTGCTTCTCCAGGCTGAAACCGAGCAGCTGTTCGGTCAGCGCGGCCAGGCCGACCCGGTCGAACCCGGCCAGCCGGGCGGCCAGTTCGGTGTCGAACAGCCGGCGCGGACGCAACCCCACCTCGGCCAGGCAGGCGAGGTCCTGGCTGGCGGCGTGCAGCACCCACTCGGCCTCGGCGATCGCCGCGTCCAGGGCGGACAGGTCCGGCAGCGGCAGCGGATCGACAAGCGCGGTGCCGGCGCCCGCCCGACGCAGCTGCACCAGGTAGGCCCGCTGGCTGTAGCGGTAACCGGAGGCGCGCTCGGCGTCCAGCGCCACCGGGCCGGTGCCGGCCGCGAAACGGGCCACCACCTCGTCGAGCTCGGTCGAGGTGGCCACCGGCGTGGGGGTGCCATCGCGCGGAGCGGTCAGCGGGACGGCTGCGCCCGGGTCGGTCTCGGTCCCCGCGTCCGCCGGCTCCGGCACGGCCGACGACGGATGCGGAGACACCTCTCCCGTACGGCTTTCAGCGGCCCGACGGCGCAGGGGTGGTTCGTCGGTCACCTGACAACCCTAGTGGGCCGGACGACGCGGCGCGCGCAGCCGGGTCCGGCGCGTGTCGAACGGATGTCCGTCGGTTGTCCGGAACGTGACGGGTTGCGCATGCGTGACAGGGTCGGACAACGGGGAAGACAAACCCTGTTCCCGCCGGTACGGTCCATCGAGCCGTGAGCAGCGCGGGGGCGGCCGGGACAGCGGTCGGACGTCGGCGGAGCCGGCGGGGAGGACGGGCGATCATGGCAGGCGGGTACGGAACCGTTGACGGCGTGCCGGGGCAGGACGGCGACGGGACAGACCGGCCGGGGCCGCTCCCGCCGCGCATCGTCCCACCCGGCTCCGCGTGGGGCGGCGGCTATCCGGGGCGACCGGCGTCCGGTGCGGGCGCGTCGCCCGCCCACCCGACCTTCGGCGCCGGTCACCGAGGTCCCGGCACGACGTATCCCGCCCCGGCCGACCACGCCGGTCCGCCGGCCGGGGGAGCCCGCGCGGCATCGCCCGTCGTTCCGACCCAGCCGTCCCCTGGTTCGGGGTCGCAGCCCACCCCGGGCGCGGCCTATCCGTCCTCGGGTCCGGCGTATCCGGCCCGGCCGAATTCCGGACCCGCACGTGCAGGGCAGCCTGCCGGGGCGTCGTACCCGGCCCAACCGGCGCCCCCGTACCCGGAGCGGCCGGCCGCCGGAGCGCCGCACCCCGGGTCGCCGGTCTCCGGCCCTGCCTACCCGGGTCAGCCCGGGTCGGGTCAGCCGGTCTCCGGCCCTGCCTACCCGGGCCATCCGGGGCCGGGTGTTGCCCATCCGGGCCCACCGGCCGGCGGTCCCGGGCAATCCGGGTTCGGCGTACCGCCGCTCGCCGGCCATCCCGAGCGGCCCCGGCGTCGTGGCGCGCTGCCGCTGGTGGCGCTGGCGCTGGCCGGCGTACTGGCGGTGATCACGGGCGTGCAGGCGTACCAGATCCACCGGCTCGACGACCGACTCGCCGCCGCCGACCGGCGGTCCGCGGAGGCCCAGGGCGTGGACGCCCGCCGGCTCGACGGGCTGGAGCAGCGCGCCGGGAGCCTGGAGAAGCAGGCCGGCGCCGCCTTCAACCCGGAGGCGGTGGCGAGCGCGGTGCTACCGAGCGTGTTCCGGGTGCGGGCCGGTCAGTTCACCGGTACGGCGTTCGCGATCGGCAAGGCCCCGTCCGGCGGGGGCACCACGCTGCTCACCAACTTCCACGTGGTGGAGTCGGTTTTCGCCGCGGGCGAGCGCAAGGTGTTCCTGGAGCGCACCGACCAGCGGTTCGAGGCGACCATCATCGACACCGACAAGGACAAGGACCTGGCGCAGCTGCGCACCACCGCGAAGTTCGGCGGGCTGGTCGCGGCGCGTGCGCCGGTCAAGTCCGGCCAGCAGATCGTGGTGGTCGGCGCCCCGCTCGGGCTCCAGGACAGCGTCACCACGGGTGTGGTGAGCGCCTTCCGCGAGGACGAGAGGGCCTCCGGCCCGGTGATCCAGTTCGACGCGCCGATCAATCCCGGCAACTCCGGCGGTCCGGTGATCAACGGGTCGAAGGAAGTTGTCGGCATCGCCACGGCCAAGGCCCGCGACGCCGAAGGGATCGGCCTGGCGGTGCCGATCAAGACCGCATGCGACCGGTTCGAGCTCTGCTGATCGGTGGCTCGACCTCGGCCCGCCCCCACGGGGACCAGCACATCTGGAGGAACGACATGTCCCAGCCACCGACCGGAGCGGATGGCCAACCGCCCCAGCCTCCGGGCGGCACGGTCTACGGCAACCGGCCCACGCCCGCGCCGTACGAGCCGGCCCGGCCCGAGCCCGCTCGACCCCAGCAGCCCGTGCCCGGCCAGTACACCCCGGGCGAGCCCGGAGCGGGCGGTTACCCGCCCGGCGCGGCCGGGTCTGGGGGGTACTCGCCGGCCGCTACCGGGTCGGGCGGTTACTCGCCGGGCGCTCCCGGGTCGGGTGGTTACGTGCCGGGCTCTGTCGGATCGGGCAGCGACGTGCCGGGCTCGGTCGGGTCGGGCGGCTACGTGCCGGGCTCGGTCGGGTCGGGCGGCTACGCGCCGGGTGGACCCGGATCGGGGAGCTACGGCGCGGCCCCGGTCCTCATGCCGGGACAGCCGATGTCGGCGCCACCGGTCTCCGTACCCCCGGTTTCCGGCGCCGGTCACCCGCAGCCGATGTCCGGGCCGCCCGGGGTGGTGCCCCCATACGGGCCGGGCGGGTACGGGCCGCCGGCGGGTACGCCGGCCGGCGGTGGGCGGGGCCGGACCGCGCTTGTCCTCGGCCTCGTCGCCGGAATGCTCGTCGTCCTCAGCGGTGTGATGACCACTCTCTACGTCACCACCAACAGCAAGTTGACCAAGGCGGAACAGCAGGTCAGCCAGCGTGACGGCACGATATCGGCGAACCAGCGGGAGATCGACCGGCTCAAGGGTGAGATGAAGACGGTCCAGGAGCGGCTGGCCGACACCGAGCAGGACCTGACCGGCACCAAGAACGATCGGGACGAGCAGGCCCGGCAGAAGAAGGTCATCGGGGACTGCCTGAACAAGTTGACCGCCGCCCTCGCCGCGGCGTCGCGCAACGACAAGGCGGCATTCGAGGCGGCCAACAAGGGCCTCGACAAGGTCTGCAACGAGGCCGAGAACTACCTCTGACTGTCCCCCCGAACCCCTCACCTCATCCCCGACCCCGGTCGATCATGAGGTTGGCGGCGACCTGGATCTTCGAAACAGCCGTCAACTTCATGATCGCCGGGGTGCCGGGGTGCCGGGGCGCCGGGGCGCCGGGGCGCCGGGGCGCCGGGGCGCCGGGGTGCGGGGGCGCCGGGGTGCGGGTGGGTGGGGGTGGGGGTGGTCAGGCGGCGCCGGCGGAGCGGCGGGTGGGCAGCGCGGTGACGCCGGGTGGCGGCAGGCCAGCCGTCGAAGCGAGCAGCGTGCACCAGCCGAGCAGGTGCGGGCCCAGGTCCGCCCGCAGCGGCGTCCAGGAGGCGCGGATCTCGATGTCGCCGGCGGCGGGCGGCCCGGCCAGCTCGCCGAACCGGGTGGAGAGCGTCTGCGTGACCGTGCCGCCGATCGCCCGGTGCCCGGCGCCCTGCGCGTTCAGCGCGTCGGTCAGCCAGGTCCAGCCCACGCCCGGCAGCAGCGGGTCGCTGGCCAGGTCGACCTCCAGCTCGGCGGTCACGTAGGTGACCAGCCGCAGGGTGCCCTGCCAGGCCTCGTGCCCGACCGGATCGTGCAGCAGGATCAGCCGGCCGGTGGCCACCTCGTCGTCGTCGCGCATGACCGCGGCGGACAGGGCGAACGCGTACGGGGCCAGCCGCTGTGGCGCGCCGACCTCCTCCAGCTCGATCTCCGGCCGGGGTGTGACCGATCGCAACCCCGCGACCGCGCGAGCGAACGTTTCCGGGAGCGCGATCGGGGGGGCCATGCCGGCAGCCTATGCCGCCTCCGGCGCGCCGTGGGTGACGGCGCGCCGGGCGCGTCGCACGGCCCGGGGTGTTAAGCGGGGGCCCCGCCTATACCGAATGCGTTAAGCGGGGCCCCCTCCTTCTACGTCACAAATGCGGGCGGCGGGCGCGGGGGGCGGTGGGGGGCGTGGCACGATTGCCGCGATGACCACCGACACCACGGGCACTGCCGCCCGAGACGGAGAACCCCGCCGTGGCGGGCCGGCCGATTCGCCGTTCGTGCGCGCCTGCCGGCGTGAGCCGGTCCCGCGCACCCCGGTCTGGTTCATGCGCCAGGCCGGCCGGTCGCTGCCGGAATACCGGGAGATCCGGGCCAGCGTGCCGATGCTGGAGTCCTGCCGCCGGCCCGAGCTGGTCACCGAGATCACCCTTCAGCCGGTCCGCCGGCACGGGGTGGACGCGGCGATCCTGTTCAGCGACATCGTGGTGCCGGTGGCCGCCGCCGGGATCGACCTGGACATCGTGCCCGGGACCGGGCCGGTGGTGGCCGAGCCGGTGCGTACCGCCGCCGACGTGGAGCGGATCGCCCTGATCGGCCGCGACGACGTGTCCTACGTGGACGAGGCGGTCCGGCTGCTCGTCGCCGAGCTGGGCGACACCCCGCTGATCGGCTTCGCCGGCGCGCCGTTCACGCTCGCGAGTTATCTGGTCGAGGGCGGGCCGTCGCGGACCCACGCGCGGACCAAGGCGCTGATGCACGGCGACGAGGAGCTGTGGCACGCGCTCTGCGCCCGGCTGGCCGAGGTCACGCTGTCGTTCCTGCGGGTGCAGATCGACGCCGGCGTCTCCGCGGTGCAGCTCTTCGACTCGTGGGCCGGCGCGCTCTCCGAGGCCGACTACCGCCGTTTCGTGCTGCCGCACTCCACCTACGTGCTCGGCGGGCTCCAGGACGCCGGTGTGCCGCGCATCCACTTCGGGGTCGGCACCGGCGAGCTGCTCACCGCGATGGGCGAGGCCGGCGCCGACGTGGTCGGCGTCGACTGGCGTACCCCGCTCGACGTCGCCACCGGCCGGATCGGGCCGGACAAGGCGGTGCAGGGCAACCTCGACCCGGCCGTGCTGCTCGCGCCCTGGCCGGTGGTGGAGGCCGAGGTGCGGCGCATCGTCGAGCAGGGCCGGGCGGCCCCCGGCCACGTGTTCAACCTCGGCCACGGCGTCCTGCCGGAGACCGACCCCGACGTGCTGACCCGGGTGGTCGCGCTGGTGCACGAGCTGTCCGCGCGCCCGGCCCGCTAGGGGGCGTGGTGGCGGGTCCGTGGCGGGTGGCGGTCGTCGGCGGCGGGATCACCGGGTTGGCCGCCGCCGTCCGGTTGCGCGACCGCGCCCCCGCCGGCACCGAGATCACCGTGTACGAGCAGTCCGGCCGCCTCGGTGGCAAGCTGCGCACCGGTGCGCTGGCCGGTGGCCCGGTCGAGTTCGGGGCGGAGTCGTTCCTGATGCGCGACCCGGCCGGCGGGGAGTCGGCGGTGGTGGCCCTCGCCCGCCGGCTCGACCTGGCCGGGCAGATCGTGCACCCGAGCGTCGGGCAGGCCGCCCTGCTCGTCGACGGCGGGTTGCGCCAGGTGCCGGGCGGCACGCTCGTCGGCGTACCCGGGGATCTGGCGAAGGTGGCGGCGGTGGCGCGGCCGGCGGCGGACGCCGACCGGGACGCGGGCCGCCCGCTGCTGGCCCCCGGCGAGGACCTCGCGGTCGGCCGGCTGGTCCGGGAGCGGTTCGGTGACGCGGTGGTGGACCGGCTCGTCGACCCGATGCTCGGCGGCGTGTACGCGGGCCGGGCCGACGATCTCTCCCTGGTGACCACCATGCCGGCGTTGGCCCGCGCGGCCCGCGCCGAGCACACGCTCGTCGGTGCGGTACGCGCCGCGCAGGCCGCCGCGCCGCGCGCGCCCGGCGCGCCGGTCTTCGGCACCCTGGCCGGCGGGCTGACCACGCTCGTCGACGCGGCGGCCCGGGCCAGTGGCGCGACGATCCGCCGGGGCGCGGCGGTCCGCGAGCTGCGCCGCACCCCGGCCGGCTGGCGGCTGACCGTCGGCCCGACCCGGGACCCCGAGCACGTCGACGCCGACGCGGTGCTGCTGGCGGTGCCGGCCCGGCCGGCGGCCCGGCTGCTCGCCGGCGCGGCACCCGAGGTGGCGGGGACGGTGGGCGTGCTCGACTACGCGAGCGTCGCGCTCGTCACGCTCGCCCTGCCCGGGCCGGAGCTGCCGGAGCTGTCCGGTTTCCTGGCGCCGGCCGGCGAGGGTCTGCTGATCAAGGCGGCCACGTTCTTCACCACCAAGTGGGGGCATCTGCGCCGGCCCGACGGGATCGCGCTGGTCCGCGCCTCGGTGGGCCGGTACGGCGATGAGACGTCCCTCCAGCTCACCGACGACGACCTGGCCGCCGCCGTGCACCGGGAGCTGTCGGCGGTGCTGGGCCCGGCGCTGCCCGCACCGGTGGCCCGGCACGTGCAGCGGTGGGGTGGCGCGTTGCCGCAGTACCGGCCGGGGCATGCCGACCGGGTGGCGGCGGCCCGGACGGCGTTGCGCGCCGCCCACCCGACGCTGGCGCTGGCCGGGGCCGGTTACGACGGCGTCGGCATACCGGTCTGCGTCCGCTCCGGCGAGACGGCGGCCGAAGAGATCATCACGGCACTGGGAGGATCGGCGGCATGACCGAGCAGACCAACGCGGCGCGGCTGCGGGAACTCAACGAGACCATCCGCTACACCATGTGGTCGGTGTACCGGGCCACCAGCCCGCTGCCGTCGCTGCGGGAGAACGTCGGCCAGGAGGTCGAGTCGCTCTTCGCGGAGCTGGCCGGCAAGGACGTGACCGTGCGGGGCACGTACGACGTGGCCGGGCTGCGCGCCGACGCCGACCTGATGATCTGGTGGCACTCGTCGTCGAGCGACGCGCTCCAGGACGCGTACCTGCGGTTC
Organism: Micromonospora sp. WMMD1128; assembly: GCF_027497235.1. Classification (NCBI taxonomy): domain Bacteria; kingdom Bacillati; phylum Actinomycetota; class Actinomycetes; order Micromonosporales; family Micromonosporaceae; genus Micromonospora; species Micromonospora sp. WMMD1128. The sequence goes on along the minus strand of NZ_CP114902.1, from coordinate 4,618,917 downwards.
CGCCGGACCACGCTGGGCCGGGCGCTCACCCCGGTCTGGTCGCAGATGGCGCTGCACCGGCCGGCGGAGTTCAACCGCAGTCACATCCCGGCGTTCCTGGCCGACGAACAGCCGCGCGGCTACCTCTGCGTCTATCCGTTCGTCCGCTCCTACGAGTGGTATCTGCTGCCGGACGCCGAGCGGCGGGAGTTGCTGGCCGAGCACGGGAAGATGGCACGGGGCTACCCGGACGTGCGGGCCAACACGGTCGCCTCGTTCGCGCTCGGCGACTACGAGTGGATGCTGGCGTTCGAGGCCGACGAGCTGCACCGGATCGTTGACCTGATGCGCGACCTGCGTGCCTCCGGGGCCCGTCGGCACGTCCGCGAGGAGGTCCCCTTCTACACCGGCCGCCGTCGTCCGATCGCCGACATCGTCACCTGCCTGGCGTGAAAGGCGGGGGCCCCGCTTAACGCTTTTGGTAGAGGCGGGGGCCCCGCTTAACAACACGTGTTAAGCGGGGCCCCCGCCTAACCGGCGGGAGGGAGCGGGTCAGGCGGTGGTGGTGCAGGAGAGGATGCCGGGCACCGGGTTGGTGCCGGTCGACGTGCCGGTGAAGCCGAAGGAGGTGCTCGCGCCCGGCGACAACGCCCCGTTGTAGGCGACGTTGCGCGCGGTGACGAGCGTTCCGCTCGTGCTCACCGTGGCGTTCCACGCCGAGCTGACCTGCTGGCCGTTCTGGTAGTTCCAGCTCACCGACCAGCCGCGGATCGGGGAGCCGCTGCCGTTCGTCACCTTCACCTCGGCCTGGAAGCCGCCGCCCCACTGGCCGGTGATCTGGTAGGTCGCGGTGCAGCCGCCGGCCGGGTTCGGCGTCGTCGGGCCGCCGGTGGGCGACGTGGTGGGGCTGGTCGTGGGCGACGTCGTCGGGCGGGTCGTCGGCGACGTGGTCGGGGAGGTGGTCGGGGACGCGGTCGGCGACGGGCCGCTGCCACCGAAGTCCACGTCGCTGCACAGGTAGTAGGACTGGTCCAGGTGGCTGGCCTGCCAGATGGTGTAGACGATGTGCCGCCCGGTGCGGCCCGGCGCGTTCGCCGGCACCTGGATCGACACGCCCGACGCCTCCGGCGTCCACTGGCTGGCCGGGGTGTTGCCGATCTGGCCGACCTGCTCCAGGTCACTCCAGCGCAGCGGCGTGGTCAGCGCGTTGAAACCCTGCTTCGTCACGTACACCCGGATGTAGTCGGCGCCATGGCTGGCCTGGTCGGCCAGCTTGATCTTGAAGTTGGTGGAGATCGGCGTGGTCTTCCAGGCGCCGACCGTGTCGAGCGCGTTGTAGCGGCCGGCGGAGGTGTGCCCGGCGCTGCACAGTTGGCCGTCCGGGATGGCGCCCTGGTGGTTGCCGGCGACGCCCTCGCGGAACAGGGCGTTCCAGTTCCACATGGCGGAGGGGTCCGCCTGCCAGGCCTGCCAGCACATCGGGTCCTGGGTGGCCATCGCCGGGTTCTGGAAGTCGGCGCCCCAACGCTGCCAGCAACTGTAGTTGCGCGAGGCCGGGTCGATCACGGACCCGTGCGCCGAGGCCGGGCCGGAGAACGCGGTGGTGAGCAGCGCGGCGACGACCGCGCAGACGCCGAGGATCGCCGCGCCGAGCGGGATCCGACGGCGGTACGGAGTGGACATGTGAAGCCTCCGGGTGGGGGTCGGTGCACGACGCCCGGACTGTCGGGAGTTGCCCTCTCCCGCGTGGCGGCTCGGTCCGCACGCTGCCACAGAAAGTGACAAACGTCAATTAGTTGGTTTCCGGCGCATCGGTGTGTGCGGGATGCCGTCATCCAGGTAGCCGGGGCCGCTCACCGTGAAGCCGTGGCCGGCGTAGAAGCCCACCAGGTGGGTCTGCGCCTCCAGCACGCACGGCCGGTCGCCCACCACGGCCAGCGCCTCGGTCATCAGCGCGCCGGCCAGGCCCGCGCCGCGGGCCGCCGGCGCCACCACCACCCGCCCGATCCGGGCCAGGCCGTCGGGGTCGGCCAGGATCCGCAGGTACGCCACGACGGCGCCGTCGCGGGTCAGCCACAGGTGGCGGGTGCCGGGCTCGACGTCCCGGCCGTCGAGTTCCGGGTACGGGCAGGACTGCTCCACCACGAACACGTCGATGCGCAGCCGGAGCAGGTCGTGGAAGGTGCGGGCGTCCAGTTCGGCGAAACCGGCCTGGTGGGACTCGACGGGCATCCCACCAGGCTAGGCCGCGACCGCGGGGTGGCCGCCACCGGTGGGAGCCGCGACCTCGGCGGAGTGGCGTCGGTCAGGCCGGGCGGGCACCGACCGCGTCGCGGATCTCGGCGCCCTGGTCGCCCTCGACCGCGCGGGCGCAGTGGGCGCAACAGAAGAAGCGGCCGGACACCTCCACCCCGTGCCCGACGATCTTGATCTGGCAGTGCTCGCAGACCGGTGCCATCTTGTGCACCGCGCACTCGAAGCAGTCGAACGTGTGCCGGGCGCCGTCCACCGTGCGTACCTCGAACGCCATCCAGTAGTCGTTGCCGCAAACCTCACAGGTAGCCATGCAAAACCCCCCGAAAACGGACTCGTCATCCCAGGGTCGGGCAGCGGACACGTGGGAGCAACCGAAACCGGCGAACCTGGTCCGGCCCGACGGCGAGTCGCTCCCGGCGTGTCGTACGTCGACCCTGGTGACCGCCGATCGCCGGAGCCCTCCGCGAGTGGCGCGGGCGGGACGGGGTCAGCCGGCGCTCGGCTCCAGCCGCACCGAGATCGAGTTGACGCAGTGCCGGGTGTCCTTCGGGGTGAAGCCCTCACCCTCGAACACGTGCCCGAGGTGGCTGTCGCAGCGCGCGCAGCGGATCTCCGTACGCCGCATGCCGAGCGTGTTGTCGGGGATCTCCTTGACCGCGCCGGGGATGGCGTCGTCGAAGCTGGGCCAGCCGCAGTGCGAGTCGAACTTGGCGTCGCTGCGGAACAGCTCCAACCCGCAGGCCCGACAGTGGTAGATGCCGGGGGTCTTGGTGTCGACGTACTCGCCGGTCCAGGGCGCCTCGGTGCCGGCCTCGCGGAGCACCCGGAACTCCTCGGGGCTCAGCCGGACCCGCCACTCGTCCTCGGTGCGGGGCAGTTCGTTGTCGGAAAGACTCACCCCTCCACGGTACGTCGGGTGTCGGGGGGATCGCATATGGTCGCCTGATGGCGGGCAGCAGAAGCGCCGTCGAGGAGATCGAGGTCGCCGGGCGGGCCGTGCGGCTCAGCAGCCCGGATCGGGTGATCTTCCCGCAGCGCGGCTTCACGAAGGCGGACGTGTTCCGTTACTACCTCGCGGTGGGCGAGGGGATCACCCGCGCCCTGCGGGACCGGCCGACCACCCTGCAACGCTTCCCCGAGGGCATCGAGGGGGAGATGTTCTTCCAGAAACGCGTGCCGGCGCGCGGCGTACCCCCGTGGGTCCAGACCGCGGAGATCAGCTTTCCCAGCGGCCGGAAGGCGCACGAGCTCTGCCCGGCCGACCTGGCCCACGTGGCCTGGGCGGCGCAGATGGGCACCGTGGTCTTCCACCCGTGGCCGGTGCGCGCCGCCGACACCGACCGCCCGGACGAGTTGCGCGTCGACCTCGACCCGCAGCCCGGCACCGACTTCGCCGACGCGGTTACCGCCGCCGGCGAGCTGCGCGGGCTGCTGGACGAGCTGGGCGTGCCCGGCTGGCCGAAGACCTCCGGCGGCCGGGGCGTGCACGTCTACCTGCGGATCCAGCCGCGCTGGACGTTCGTCGAGGTGCGCCGGGCCACCATCGCGCTGGCCCGGGAGCTGGAACGGCGCCGGCCCGAGCTGGTCACCACCGCCTGGTGGAAGGAGGAGCGGGGGCGCCGGGTCTTCGTCGACTTCAACCAGACGGCGCGGGACCGCACCATCGCCTGCGCCTGGTCGCTGCGGGCCAACCCACGCGCCACCGTCTCCACCCCGGTCGACTGGGACGAGTTGCCCCGGGTCGACCCGGACGACTTCCACCTGGGCACCGTGCCGGCCCGGTTCGCCGAGCGGGGCGACCCGCACGCCGCGATCGACGACGCCCCGTGGGACATCACGCCGCTGCTGGAGTGGGCCGAGCGGGACGCCGCAGACGGCCTCGGCGACCTGCCCTACCCGCCGGAATACCCGAAGATGCCGGGCGAGCCGAAGCGCGTCCAGCCGTCGAAGGACCGTGACCGCCCGAAAACGGTCTAGGCGGGCTGGCCACCGCCACCCAGAGGGGCGAGCTCCGGCGGGGGTAACCCGGCGTGTGGGTCGGTTCGGCCGGGACGGGCCGGCGGCGGTGGCCACGTAGACCGGCAGGACGGACTGGCGCGGGACGCGCCCCGGCAGAGCCGCGGCGGTGCACGACAGTCACCTCGGTATGGTCGGTGAGAGGCACGCGGGCCACCCGTGTCGACGCGGCACATTCCGCCCCGGCGGGGCTCGTGCCGCTTGCGTGCCGCGCGGTGCCGAACGTGTGCCGCGAGCGTCCATGACCGTGCCGGGATCCGCCCCCGGCTGTACCCGTCCGTGACCGAGCGGGAACACGCTCCGCGGCGCAATCCTTCGGCGAACGGCCGAGGCGTCCTGTGCCCACCTGCGGCTCTTCGACTGTTCGCCGAGTTGTGCGCGGTTGAGGCATGACCGGTGGGTCGAGATGAAGATCCTATGACAAAACACGAAATATTTTCGCGTATTTCCTCGAACGTGGTTACCGTCGGGCGCCAACGGATCGCCGGCGATCACCTGGAAGGAAGAAGCTGTGACTCTGAGTCAAGGAACATCGAGACGAGGACTGTTCAAGCTCGCCGCCGCGGCGGGAGTCGCGGCGACCTCGGCCACCCTGCTCGGCTGCTCGCGCACGGAGACGAACACGAGCGGTGGCGGCACCGACACCGGTGGCAGCCTGCTGGCGCAGGCGAAGGAGCGCGGCTACCTCACCGTCGGGTTCGCCGGCGAGGCGCCGTACGCCTTCAAGGACGGCGGTGACCTCACCGGCCAGGCGCCCGCCGTACACGGCAAGATCTGGAAGGCGCTCGGCATCGAGGAACTCCGCGGTGTCCAGGTCGGCTTCGGGCAGCTGATCCCCGGCCTGAACGCGAAGCGCTTCGACGCCGTGGCCGCCGGCATGTTCATCCTGCCTGAGCGGTGTGCACAGGCGCAGTTCTCCGAGCCCGTCTACGTGGCACCACAAGCGTTCCTGGTGCCGGACGGCAACCCGGAGAAGATCACCGACTACAAGTCGGTGGCGAGCGCCGGCGTCCCGCTCGGTGTGCTGCCCGGTGCGGTGGAGGGCATCCACGCCCGCAAGCAGGGGGTGACCGAGCTCGTCGAGGTCTCCAGCCAGCGCGACGCGCTGTCGGCCCTGAAGGCCGGCCGGATCAAGGCCTTCGCACTGACCAGCATCTCGCTGCGCAACATGCTGGAGCAGGAGCAGGGCGCCAAGCTGACGCTCACCGAACCATTCACGCCGGTCATCGACGGCAAGGAGCAGTTGGGCGCCGGTGCGGCGGTGTTCCGCAGGGAGAACAAGGATCTGCTCGACGCGTTCAACGGTGAACTGGCCAAACTCAAGGAGTCGGGCGAGCTGCTGAGCTTGATCGAGCCGTTCGGGTTCGGCCCGGAGACGATCCCGCCGGCGGACCTCACCACCGAGAAGCTCTGCCAGGGCTGACCCGGACCAGTCGTGGACTTCCTCACCGACGTGACCCCCTGGGTCGACGACCTGATCGGCGGTGTCTGGATCACCGTGCTCGTCACGGTGCTGGGCGCCGCCGGGGCACTGGTCGTCTCCTTCATCTTCGGCCTGCTCGCGCAGGCCAAGGGGCGGGCGCCGCGGTTCGTGGCCCGGCTCTTCATCGAGTTCTTCCGCGGCACCTCCGTGCTGGTGCAGCTGTGGTGGCTGTTCTTCGTGCTGCCGGCCTTCGGTTGGACGCTCCAGCCGCTCGCCGTGGGAGTGGTCGCCTTCGCGCTGAACTTCGGCGCGTACGGCGCCGAGGTGGTGCGAGGGGCGATCAACGCGGTGCCCCGTGCCCAGTGGGAGGCGACCGTGGCCTGCAACATGACCGCCTATCAGCGGATGCGGCTTGTCATCCTGCCCCAGGCGCTGGTGGGAATGATTCCCCCCTTCGGCAACCTCCTCATCCAACTGCTCAAGTCCACGCCGTTGGTCTACACCGTGACGGTGATCGACGTGACCGCGGTGGTCCAGGACTTCCGGGCGGCCGAAGGCCACGAGGCGTACATTTTCGGCCTCGCGCTCCTGGTGTACCTCGTGCTGGCGTACCTGTTCACGTCCGGGATGCGGATCCTGGAACGCCGGGCGAAGGCCGCCGTCGGCGAGCCGGAGCCCGCCCGTGACAGGTGGCGACTGCGCACCCGGTTCGCGCGGGGGGTGGCCGGATGAGCTGGGACTGGGGCTATGCCCTCGAGATCCTGCCGGACCTGCTCTCCGCGTTCCTGCGGTTCACACTGGTGGCGACGGTCTTCGGCACTCTGCTCGGCGCGTCGCTCGGGCTCGTGTTCGCCGTAATCCGGCGGCTGCGCGTGCCGATCCTCTCGCCACTGGTGTGGGCATTCATCGAGTTCGTCCGGAGCACGCCGCTGCTGGTGCAGTTGTTCTTCCTGTTCTACGTGCTGCCGCTGGCCGGCGTCACGCTTCCCGCCCTGACCACCGGCGTACTCGGTCTCGGCGTCCACTACGCCTGCTACTACGCCGAGATCTACCGCTCCGGGATCGACGGAGTTCCCAAGGGGCAGTGGGAGGCCAGCACCGCGCTGTCGCTTCCCCGGCGCTTCACCTGGTCGCACGTGGTGCTCCCGCAGGCGATCAGGCGGGTGTTGCCGGCCCTCGGCAACAACGTCATCTCCATGTTCAAGGAGACCCCGTTCCTGGCGTTGATCACCGTGCCGGAGATGGTCCAGCAGGCTCGATCCATCGGTGGCTACAGCTTCCGCTACGTCGAGCCCATCACGCTCGTCGGCCTGATCTTCCTGGCCGCCAGCTATCCCACCGCCATCGCGCTACGCCGATTGGAGATCCGCCTTGGACGTTAGACCCGCCGCCGAGACCGCCGAAGCGTCGTCCACCACCGAACCGATCGTCCGGTTCGACCGGGTGGTGAAGAAGTACGGAGACAACGTCGTGCTCCGTGAGCTCGACTTCGACGTCGCTCCGGGCGAACGCGTCACGTTGATCGGCCCGAGCGGCTCCGGCAAGACCACCATCCTGCGACTGCTGATGACCCTGGAACGGCCCGACGGCGGGCACATCTGGGTCGACGGCGAACCGCTGTGGCACGTGCGTGACGGCGACCGGCTCCGTCCGGCACAGGAGAAGCACCTGCGGCGGGCGCGCCGTTCCATCGGCATGGTGTTCCAGCAGTTCAACCTGTTTCCGAACATGAGCGTGCTGCGCAACGTCACCGAGCCGCCGGTGCGGGTGCTCAACGTGCCACGGGACGAGGCCGAGCAGCGGGCTCGGGACCTGCTGGACCGGGTCGGCCTGAGCGAGAAGGCGGACGCCCGGCCGAGCCAGCTCTCCGGCGGTCAACAGCAACGTGTCGCCATCGCCCGCGCGCTGGCCATGGAACCCAAGGTGCTGCTGCTGGACGAGGTGACCTCGGCCCTCGATCCGGAGCTGGTGGTCGGCGTGCTGGACGTGCTGCGGGAGATCGCCGACAGCACCGACATCACGATGCTGATCGTCACGCACGAGATGAACTTCGCCCGGGACGTCTCGCACCGCGTGATGATGTTCGACCAGGGTCAGGTGATCGAGCAGGGCCCGCCCGAGCAGATCTTCACGGCGCCGCAACACGAACGCAGCCAGGACTTCCTGCGGGCCGTGCTCGATGCCCGCTGACCCGACGGTCACCTGACCGCCGGCGACGAGGGCCGGCGCCGACCCTCGCCCTCTGCCTGCCGCTCCCGCGCCGAGCGCCTCCCCTCCTCGGTCTCGGGCTCCGGCCAGCGATCGTCGATGGTGGCGTTGAACTCGGCGCCGATCAGCACGGCCAGGGCGGTGAGGAAGAAGAACAGCAGGACCGCGATCGGTGCGGCCGCCGGGCCGGCGTCGCCGCGCAGGTCCGAGCCGAGATACAGGCGCAGACCCACGCTGCTCAGCACCCAGATCAACAACGCGAGCACCGCGCCGGGAAGGTCCTTACGCCACCGGGTCCGCACCGGCACGGCGAGATGATAGAGCGAGGTGATGGCGACGAGGGAGAGCGCCACCACCGCCGGCCAGTAGGCCGCGGTGACCAACCAGCTCAGATCGGAGCCGGAGATCCGGGCCAGCAGGCGGCCCAGAATGCCCGGACCGATCACGATCAGCGGCAACAGCACCGCGCCGATCACCAGTCCGGCGAGGTACATGGCCAGGCTGAGCAGCCGGGAGCGCCAGAAGCTGCGCAGTCCGCCCAGTTCGTAGGCGGTGGTGACGGCTGACACGTAGCTGCTGATGGCCGCCGAGCCGCTCCACAGGGCGAGGACCACCCCGAGGGACAGCAGACCGGAATGCCCCTCCCGCAGGGTGTCCAGCACCAGCGGCTCGACGATCTCCTGCATGGTGCGGTCGGTGAAGACGCCGTCGGCCCAGTCCAACAGCGACCGGGCGACCCAACCGGAGGTGTCGGCCCCGATGACGCTGCCGAGTTGGCCGATCAGGGCTAGCAGGGCCAGCAGCAGCGGCGGCATGGACATCATCGTCCAGAAGCTCGCCTCGGCTGCCAGCCCGTGTACGCGGTCCCGCATCGCTCCCTTGGCGGTGCCGACGCCCACCTCGAACCCGACCCGTGCACCGGCACGTAGCCGCTGCCGCGCCAGCACGCCGTACCGGTGGTAGTCCCGCATCGCGTCCTGTCTGCCCGGGCCCTCGGGCCTCGAAACCCCGTGCCGGCCGGCCCGGCCCCGGGTAGCGGGCCCTGACCCGGCTCGGCTGAGGCGGGACGAGACGGGAACCGACGCCGGCGGTGTGGGCGCGTAACGATCATGTAACGGGCGCGAACCTTTTCGTGGGGGTGGCGGGTCTTTCTGGTCGTCGGCCCACCCGGGCCAGGGAGGGACGTCGGATGAAGCTGGTGTGGAGGCGGGCGGTCGAGGCCCGTGGGCTGCTGCTCGCCGCCGCGGTCGCGGCCCTCGTCGCGGTCGGGCTGGTCACCGGGCTCTCCGACTACAACCGGCGGGCGGTCGAGGCAGGCGCCCGCGCGGTGCTCGACGCCGCCCCGGCGGAGGAGCGCAGCCTGCTGGTCAGCGGCTCCGGCGGCGCCGACGCCACCGCGTTCGCCGAGCGGGACCGGGCGGTCCGGGCGCAGTTCGCCGACGGACTGGGCGGGGCTCCCGTCACCGTCGCCTCCGCCCGCTACGGCACCGGGCGGGAGCTTACCGGTGACGTGGGCGCCGCCCGCGCCGACGACGACCCGATGTTCGCCAACCTCGCCGTCCTGGACGACCTGCCGGCGCGCGCCGAGCTGACCGCCGGCACGTGGCCGACACCGGGCGCCACCCCGCTCCAGGTCACCGTCCCGGAGAAGGTCGCCGCGCGGCTCGGCCTGACGGTCGGGGAGCGGGTGCCGCTGTTCGACCGGGCGGCGGAACGCGCCGGCTCGGTGACGGTCGCCGGCCTCTGGCGGCCCCGGGACCCGTCCGACGCCTACTGGCGGCTGGCCCCCGGCGTCGGCGACAGCCAGGGCGACGCGGCGAGCAACTCGTACGGGCCGTTCGCGCTGGACCCGGCCGACTTCGCGCGTACCTTCCCGGGGTCCGTGTCGGCGGCCTGGCTCGTCGCCCCGGACCTGGTCCGGGTCGAGCCGGCCCGGCTGTCCGACGTCACCGCCGCGCTCGCCGACGTCACCGGCCGGCTGCCCGAGGCCACCGGCCTGGGGTCCTCCGCGCAGCAGGTCAGCCACCTGGACCTGCTTGTCGACCGGCTCGGCCGGGCCGACCTGGTGGGCCGGTCCGCCCTGCTCACCCCGCTGCTGCTGATCGTGGTGCTCGGCGGGTACGCGCTGGTGCTCGTGGCCGCGTTGCTCAACGAGGACCGGCGGGCGCAGACCGCGCTGCTGCGGGCCCGGGGCGCCGCGCGTGGCCAACTCGCCGGGCTCGCCGTACGCGAGGCGACGCTCGTGGTGGCGCCGGCCGTGCTGCTCGCCCCCGCGCTGACCGGGCAGGCGGTCCGGTATCTCGGCGCGGACCTGGGGCTCACCGACGGCGATGTCGTCCGGGTCTGGTCGGTCGCGGTCGGCGCCGCCGTCGGCTGCCTGCTCGCCATGGTGCTGCCGGCCCTGCGCCGGGCCGGCACCTACGTCGCGGACCTGGCAGCCCGCTCCCGGCCCACCCGGGGCGCGGCCGTGCAGCGGGCAAGCGTCGACCTGGTGCTGGTGGCGCTTGCCGTGCTCGCCTGGACCCAGCTGCGGCAGTACTCCTCACCGCTGGCCGGCGCGAACGGCAGCCTCGGCATCGACCCGCTGCTCGCCGCCGCGCCCACGATCGGCGTACTGGCCGGGGCCGTGATCGCGCTGCGGCTGCTGCCACCGACCACCCGGCTCGCCGAACGCTTCGTCGACCGGCGGCCGTGGAACGCCACCATGTTCGGCATGTGGCAGGCCGGCCGCCGCCCGCACGCCGGGCCGGTGCTGCTGCTCGCGCTCGCCGTCGGCGGCAGCACCCTGGCCTGGTCGCTCGTGGCCTCCTGGGAGCGGTCGCAGCGCGACCAGGCCTGGCACACCGTCGGCACCGACCTGCGGCTGACCGAGCGGGACGGCACCGCCCCCGACGACCGGGCCGCCGGGCTGGCCGCCGTTCCCGGGGTGGACCGGGCGCTGCCGGCCTGGCGGGACGACATCCGCCTCGGCCGGGAGGCTCTGCCGGCCACCGCGATCGCCCTGGACGCCGCCGCCGCGCGCGGGATGATCCGCCTCGACGACGCCGACGGCGGTGCGTCCACCGCGGCGCTGCTGGACCGGCTGGTCGGCGGGCGGGGCGCGCCCGCCGGCGGCGTCCTGCCCGCCGGGGCTCGGACCCTGGCCGGGACCGTCCGCACCCCGGTCGACACCGAATTCGGGCCGCCGACGGTGACCGTGACCGCCCTGTTCACCACCGACGCCGGCGCCGCCTGGCGGCTGCGGCTGGCCGAGGCCGGCGGCGACGGCCGGCCGGTGCGTTTCTCCGTCGCGCTACCGGACGCCGGCGGCGTACCGCTGCGGCTTGTCGGCTTCGAGGCCGACGGCGGGGACGTGCTCGGCTCCGCGTACCGGCTGCGCCTGGACGGGCTGCGCCTCACCGACGCCGGTGGCGCCACGCTGCCGCTCCCGGTGGACGGCGCGTGGCGGGTGATCGACCCGGCGAACGGTCCGCGCGGCACCGCCCGGACCACCCCGACCAGCGTGGACGCCACCCGGACGTTCGTCGTGCCGGAGGGGATGCTCGTGTACGCGACGACACCACCGACCCGGTTCGCCGTGGTGCCCCGGGGCGACGACCCACCGGTGCCGGTGCTCGTCACACCGGGTGTGGCGACCGCGTTGAGCGTGGGCACCGGCGACACCCTGAAGCTGACGCTGGCCGAGGTGACGCTCGAGGTCACGGTGGTGGGCAAGGTCGCCGCGGTTCCCGGCACCGCCGGCGACGGGGTGCTCCTCGACCTGCCGGCCGCCACCGACCAGATGCTCCAACGGCGCGGCGGTGTCCGGCCGGTGGCCGAGTGGTGGCTGCGGGCCGGGCCCGGCGGTCACGCCGCCGCGGCCTCGACGCTCGCCGCGCTCGACGGCACCACCCTGCACGACCGGCGACAGGTGGCGCAGGAGGCGGCCCGGGACCCGTACTGGCGGGGCGCCCGCACCGGGCTGCTCGCCGCCGCACTCGGTTCGGTGCTGCTCGCCCTGGTCGGCCTGGCGGTGGACGTCTGGGCCACCACCCGCCGCCGGCTCAGCGAGTTCGCGGTGTTCACCACGCTCGGCGCGACCAGTCGGCTGCTGGCCCGCGCCTACCTGGCCGAGCAGACGTTCCTGGCCGCCATCGGGGTCGCTGTGGGGCTGGCGATCGGTGCCGTGGTCGCGGCGACCATGGTGCCGCTGGTGATCCTCACCCCGGCTGCCGGCCGGCCGGTGCCGGAGGCGGTCTTCGTCGTGCCCTGGGCGCCGATCGGGCTGACCGCCGCCGGGCTGCTGCTCGCCGCGCTGGCCTTCGCCGCCGTCATCACCACCGGGATCCGCCAGCGGATCGCCGCCGCGCAGCTCCGGATCGGAGGAGCCCTATGAGTCCCGTAGCCGTGAGCCTGCCAGGTGCCGCGGGCCGGGTCCGGGCGTACGGGGGGCAGTTCCTGCTGCTCGCCGTCCTGACCGTGGTGACCGCCCTGCTGATCACCGGGGTGCCGCGGACCGCCGACCGGCTCACCGGCCAGGGGTTGCGCGAGCACGTCGCCAACCAGCCGGTGGCGCTGCGCGACCTCACGTACGACACCGGGCCGGCCACGTTCCCGCCGACCCGCCAGCCGGTCGTCGCCGGCCAGGCCGCCCAGCTCGCGGCGATCGAGCACGGGATGCCGGGCGCGGTGCGGGAGACGATCGGGGAGCGCTGGTGGGTGGCGAACACCGCGTCGGGTCGGCTGCGCGGCCCGACGCTCGCCAGCGACAAGGGGCTGATCGACCTGGTCCTGCGTACCGGGAACGGGCTGCGCGAGGCGGCCACCCTCAGCGGCGGGCGGTGGCCGGAACGCGGCGTCACCGAAACCGGCGCGATCGAGGTGGCGCTCGCCGACACCGTGGCCACGAGCCTGGGCGTCGCACCCGGCGACCGGTTCCGCCTGTCGCTGCTGCAACCGAACAGCCCGAACGGTGACGTGCTGATGTCCCGCCCGGTCGAGCTGGTCGGGGTGTGGCGGGCGAACGACCCGAAGGACGGGGCCTGGGACGGGCTGCCGCCGATGCTGCGGCTCACCCCGCCCGAGGGCGACGGCAAGCCGTACGTGGCGGTCGGCTACACCGCCGACGCCGGGGTCGACGCCGCCGCGGCCGTCGGCTGGCCGGTGAGCTTCGCCTGGCGGTACCGCATCGCCCCGGACCGGCTCGCCCCCGGCCGGCTCGACGCGCTGATCGCGGGTCTCGACGGGCTGGAGCGGGTCCGCCCCGCCTCGGTCCGGCTGAACCAGGGCGTGGACATCGCGCTGCGCCGCTTCGCCGCCGCGCTCGCCGCCGCCCGTACGCTGCTCGCCGTCATCGCCGCCGGGCTGCTCGCCACGCTGGCCGGGCTGTCCCTGCTGGCCGCCCGGCTGGCCGCGCGTCGCCGGCGCGCCGAGTTCCACCTGATCCGGGCCCGGGGCGCCTCGACAGGTGACCTGCTGCGTCGGGGCCTGGCCGAGTCGGCGCTTGTGCTGCCGGCCGCGGCCGGGATCGGCTGGCTGCTCGGCGGCCTGCTGCCCGGCACCGGCACGTCGCCGAGGTGGGTGTTGCTGGCCGCGTTGCTCGCCACCGCACTTCCGCCGCTGGCGGCGCTCGCCGCCGGCCACCGGGGCAGCGAGCGGTCCGATCTCGGCGGCCGGTCCCCGGCGGTCCGGCTGACCGTCGAGGTGGCGGTGCTCGCGGTCGCCCTGCTCGGCGCGTTCCTGCTGCGCCGGCGCGGGCTCACCCCGGGATCGGTGGACCCGCTGCTGGTGTCGGTGCCGGTGCTGCTGGCGGTGGCCGCGGCGTTGCTGGCGCTGCGCGCGTACCCGTGGCCGTTGCGGCTGCTCAGCCGGGCCGCGGCCCGGGCGCGCGGCAGCGTCGCGTTTCTCGGCGCGGCCCGCGCCGGCCGGGCGGCCAGCACCGGCCCGCTCGTCGTGGTGGTGCTGGCGGTCGCCACCGCCGCGTTCTGCGGGGTGGTGGCGACCGGCATCGAGACCGGCCGGGACACCGCCGCCGTCGACGCCGTGCCCGGGGACGTCCTGATCGGCGGCGAGCGGTTCGCGCCGGACACCGCCGCGCAGTTGGCCGCGCTTCCCGGCGTCCGCGCGGTGGCGCCGCTGCTGACCGTCCCGGCCGAGCGGCCGTACGCCGACCGGGCCGGCCGTCCCGCTCCGCTCCGGGAACTGCGGGTGCTGCTCGTCGACGGTGAGCGTTTCGCCGAGGTGGCCCGCCGCGCCGGCGTACCGGTGCGGGTGCCGGACCTGCTGCGCGCCGGCGGTGACGGCAGCGCCCCGCTGCCGGCGCTGGTGTCCCCGGCGGTCGCCGGGGAACTGGCCGAGGCCGGGCTTGCGGACGCGCAGGGGCGGCGTCCCGCCTGGCTGGACGTGCAGGGCAACCGGTTGCCGGTGCGGGCCGCCGCCACCGTCGACGGGTTCCCGCTCGTCGACGCCGACGTCAGCCGGTTCGTGGTGCTGCCCTGGCCGGCGCTTCCGGCGGACGCCCTGCACCCGCTCGCGCCAAACGGTTTCGTGCTGGCCGGGCCCACCGTGGACCCGGCCGAGGTGAACCGGGTGGCGATCGACGGGCAGCGCCGTTACCTGCGGATCGGCGCGGTCGCCACCGCGGACAAGGCGCGCGCGCCGGAGGTGACCACCCGGGCCGCGGTCCGGGCCGAGCTGGGCGGCAGCGGCGTGAACGGGCTGCTGGTGTTCGGCTTCGCGCTCGGTGCCGGCGGCGGCGCGGTGTTGGGCCTGCTCGGGCTGGCGTTCGCGGTGCTCGCCGGCGCCCGGTCCCGCGGGCAGGTGCTCTCCCGGCTGCGCACCATGGGCCTGTCCCGCCGGCAGTGGCGCGGGATGCTGCTCGTCGAACTGACGCCGCTGGTGCTGGTGGCGGTGCTCACCGGCGCGGTGGTCGGCGCGCTGCTGCCGCTGCTGCTCACCCCGGTGCTCGGCCTGCCCGCGTTCACCGGCGGGGTGAGCGTGCGTCCCCGTTTCGAGCCCGGCCTGGTGGCCGGGGTGTCGGCCCTGGCCCTGCTGGCCCTCGGCTTCGCGCTGACCGTGGAGGCCGTGAACAACCGCCGGATGCGCCTCGGTGAGGTGCTGCGGCTCGGAGAGGAGAGCTGATGACCGCGACCGCTTCCGCACCGGACCTGGCCGCCCTGCACCAGCGCGCGGCCGAGCGTGCCGCCGAACGGGCCGGCGGGCGGGACCGGCTGCGCGGGCACATCGTCTGCGACGGGCTGGTGCGCATCTTCAAGACCGAGGGCGTCGAGGTGGTCGCCCTCCAGGGCCTGGACCTGGTGATCGACCGGGGTGAGCTGGTCGCGATCGTGGGCGCCTCCGGCTCCGGCAAGTCCACCCTGCTCAACATCCTGTCCGGGCTGGACACCCCGACCGCCGGTATCGCCCGGGTGGCCGACTACGACCTGCTGGCCCTGTCGAACCGGAAACGCCTGGCCTATCGGCGGGAGATGGTCGGGTTCATCTGGCAGCAGACCGGCCGCAACCTGTTGCCGTACCTGACCGCGCTGGAGAACGTCGAGCTGCCGATGAAGCTGGCCGGGCGGCACGGCGGCCGGCGGGACCGGCGGGAGCGGGCCCGCCGCCTGCTCGACCTGGTCGGGGTCGGCTACTGCGCGGACCGGCGGCCGGGCCAGATGAGCGGCGGCGAGCAGCAGCGGTGTGCGGTGGCGGTGGCGGTGGCCAACGACCCGGAGATCCTTTTCGCCGACGAGCCGACGGGTGAGCTGGACGAGGCGACCGGCGCGGAGGTCTTCGCGGCGCTGCGCACCATCAACGCCGAACTGGGGGTGACCATCGTGGTGGTCACCCACGACCACGCCGTGGCCGGTCAGGTCCGCCGGACCGTCGCGATCCGCGACGGCCGGACCGCCTCCGAGGTACGGCGCACCGCCCGGGTCACCGCCGACGGCGGCACCGAGATGGTGAGCGAGGAGTACGCGGTGCTCGACCGCACCGGCCGGATGCAGTTGCCGGCGCCGTTCGTGGAGGCGTTGTCCCTGCGCGACCGGGTCCGGCTCAACCTGGAACCCGACCACGTCGAGGTGCGCCCCGGCGACCGGGCGCACGCCGAGGAGAGTGAGCGATGAGCGACCAGGCCGCGGTGCTGCCGGCGACCACCGTCGAGAAGGTGGTTCGGGTCGAGGGGGTGAGCCGCACCTTCGGCCGGGGGGAGCACGCCGTGCACGCCGTACGGGACGTCTCGTTCACCGCCGGGCGCGGTGAGCTGGTCGCGGTCCGGGGCCGCTCCGGCGCCGGCAAGACCACGCTGCTGAACCTGGTCGGCGGCCTGGACCGGCCGGACAGCGGGCTGATCCGGGTGGCCGGGCACGACGTGACGGCGGCGGGGGAGCGGGAGCTGCTGTCGTTGCGGCGGGGCACCGTCGGTTTCGTCTTCCAGACCTTCGGCCTGGTGCCGATCCTGTCCGCGGCGGAGAACGTGGGGGTGCCGTTGCGGCTGGCCAAGGTGCCGGCGGCGGAACGGGAGCAGCGGGTGGCGGTGCTGCTGGAGCTGGTCGGGCTGGGCGCGCACGCGGCGCAGCGCCCGTACGAGCTGTCCGGCGGGCAGCAGCAGCGGGTGGCGGTGGCCCGGGCGCTGGCGAACGAGCCGGACCTGCTCATCGCCGACGAGCCGACCGGGCAGCTCGACTCCGAGACCGGACGGTCGATCATGGATCTGCTCCGCGCCGTGGTGCACGCCCGGGGGATGACCGCGCTCGTGGCGACGCACGACCCGGCGCTGATCGAGCTGGCCGACCGCACCCTGGTCCTGCGCGACGGGCAGTTGGTGACCGACTGAGCCGGCGCGTCCTACAGCGCCAGCTTCATGCCCTCGTGGCTGGGCACGAACCCGAGGTCAACGTAGAAGCGGTGCGCGTCGACGCGCCGCTTGTCGGTGGTGAGCTGCACCAGCGCGCAGCCGCGCTCGCGCGCCCGGTCGATCGCCCAGCGCATCATCGCCCGGCCCAGCCCGCGTCCGCGCCGGTCCGAGCGGACCCGCACGGCCTCGATCAGCGAACGCTCCGCGCCGTGCCGGCCCAACCCGGGGATGTACGTGATTTGCAGGCAGCCGACCAGCTCACCGCCATCGTCGGCGACGATCAGGTGGTTGCGCGGGTCGGCGTCGAGGTCGGCGAACGCCCGCTCGTACGCGGCGTCGACCTCAGGAAGGTCGCGGGTGCGGCCCAACACGTCGTCGGCGAGCAGCGCGAGCACAGCGGGCAGGTCGGCCCGGACCGCCTCCCGGAAGATCACATCGGTCACGCGGGCAGCTTGGCACGGACGTTCAGCAGCCGTCCAGCCAGCTCCGTAGCGCCCACCACCAGTGGATGGTCCCCGGGCACCGCCGGCGTGGTCAAGGTGATCGAGATGCGGGACCGGCTGGACGCCGCCGTCACCGGGCGGGGCAGCGCTGCCCCTCCCGGGGGACGGTGAGCGAGATCAGGTACGCGTCGACGGCCGCGGTCACGCACCGGGTCTGCGGGTAGGCGGTGTGTCCCTCGCCCTCCCAGGTGAGCACCCTCCCCACCCCGAGCATCGAGGCCAGCGCGGCGGTCTGCTCGTAGGGCGTGGCCGGGTCGCCGGTGGTGCCCACCACCAGGATCGGCGGCGCGCCGTCCGCCCGCCCGGTCGGATAGGGATCCCGCCCACCCGGCCACTCCACGCAGCCGAGCATCCCCACCGCCAGCGCCGGGCCGAACAGCGGGTATTTCTGCCGCCACTGCGACTGCAACGACCGGACCTGCTCCCGGGTCGGCTTCTCGGTCTCGTCGGCGCAGTTGACCGCCAGGTTGGCGTCGAACAGGTTGGAGTAGTGCCCGTCGTCCGCGCGGCCCGCGTACGCGTCGGCGAGCTTGAACACCCCCGCCGGATCGCCGCCCTGGAGGTCGTCGATCGCCTGGGCCAGCTCCTGCCAGCCCGGCTCGGTGTAGAGCGAGGAGATCACCGCGTAGAACACCCAGCCGGCGGTGGCCTCCCGACCGTCCGCGCCGCGTACCGGGGAGGCGTTGGCCTTGTCGATCGCGGCGGTGACCGCCCCGCGAGCGTCCGGCGCGAGCGGGCAGCGGCCGGCGTTCGCCGCGCACCACCGGGAGAAGTTGTCGAACGCCCGCTCGAAGCCCTTGGCCTGGCTCTCCGAACCGGCGATGAGCTGCTGTCGCGGGTCGACCGCGCCGTCGAGGACAAGCGCCCGCACCCGCTGCGGATAGAGCTGCGCGTAGGTGGCGCCGAGCAACGTGCCGTAGGAGTAACCCAGGTAGGTCAGCTTGTCGTCGCCGACCGCCGCGCGCACCGCGTCCATGTCCCGGGCGGCCTGCGCGGTGCTGTAGAGCGAGAGCTGGTCGCCGTACTTTTCGCCGCAGCGCTGCCCGATGCGCCGGTTGAGGTCGACGAAACCGTCGAAGGACGCCTGGCTCTCCGGGTCGGGGTCGTAGCCGAAGCTGGCGTCCAGGTCGGCGTCGGGGATGCACTTGACCGGGCTGGACCGGGCCACCCCGCGTGGGTCGAAGCCGACGATGTCGAACCGGTCGGTGACCGCCGTCGGCAGGCCGCCGAACGCCGGACCGAAGGAGAGGTAGACCGCGGTGTCCACGCCGGAGGCGCCGGGGCCGCCCGGGTTGACCACGAGCGACCCGATCCGGTCGCGCTGGGTGGCCGACCGGATCCGGATCAGCGCGATCTCGAACGTCTCGCCGGTGCCCGGACCGGCGGTCGAGCCGGTGGCCGCCCCGCCGCCCCAGTTGCGCGGCACGGCGATCCGGGCGCACTCGTAGCGCATGCCGGACGCGCCCCGGCCGACCAGCTCGCCGGGCACCTCCGGGCAGTCCCGCCAGGTGGGCGCGGTGCCCGGTGGGGCCGCCTCGACCTCGCTCTCGGCGCGCGGGGCGAACGCCGGCAGCGTGCAGCCGGCGGTGAGCACCACCGCCGCGACGAACGCGGCCAGCGCGGGCCGGATCCGGCGGGGCCGGGCGGGGAAGCGGGTCACGAGGGCACCCTCCATGATCGTGTCGACCGTCAGGCTACGCCCGGCCGCCGGCGTCGTTCACCGTCGCCGCCGGATCCCCGCGCAGCACCTCGTCGACGTCGTAGCGGATCGGGCGGTCGAGCTGGCCGTAGTCGCAGGAGCGGGGATCGCGGTCGGGCCGCCAGCGCAGGAACCGGGCGGTGTGCCGCAGCCGGTCGCCCTCCATCGCGTCGTAGGCCACCTCGACCACCAGCTCGGGGCGCAGCGGCTCCCACTCCAGGTTCTTGCCGCCGGTCCACCGGCTCACCCCGCCCGGGATGCGCTGGCCCCGCTCGTGGTCGCCGTGCGCCCACGGGTGGTCGCCGCCGACCTCGCGGTAGGGCTCCAACTCGTCGAGCAGCTCCTTGCGGCGGGCCATGGTGAACGAGGAGCTGACGCCGATGTGGTGCAGCAACCCGTCGTCGCCGTAGAGCCCCAGCAGCAGCGAGCCGACCACCGGGCCGGACTTGTGCCAGCGGAAGCCGGCCACCACCGCGTCCGCGGTGCGGGCGTGCTTGACCTTGAACATCAGCCGCTTGCCCGGCTCGTAGGGCAGGTCGGCCGGCTTGACGATGAGCCCGTCCAGGCCGGCGCCCTCGAACACCTCGAACCAACGCCGGGCGGTCTGCGGGTCGGTGGTCACCTGGGTCACGTGCACCGGCGGCCGGACCCCGGCCAGCGCCCGCTCCAGCCGCTCCCGGCGCTGCGGGTAGGGCCGGTCGGTGAGCAGCTCGTCGTCGAGGGCGAGCAGGTCGAACGCGACAAAGTCGGCAGGCGTGGTCTCGGCGAGCAGCTTCACCCGGGAGGCGGCCGGATGGATCCGCTGGGCCAGCAGCTCGAAGTCGAGCCGCGGCTGCCCGCCGGGACCGTCCCGGCGGATCACGATCAGCTCGCCGTCGACCGCGCACCGGGCCGGGAGCTGGCGACGCGCCTGCTCGACCACCTCGGGGAAGTAGCGGGTCATCGACTTGCCGCCGCGACTGGCCAGCTCGACCTCGTCGCCGTCGCGGAAGACGATGCAGCGGAAGCCGTCCCACTTCGGCTCGTAGGTCAGGCCCGGGTCGGTGGGCAGCTCGGCCACGCTCTTGGCCAGCATCGGCTCGACCGGTGGGTTGATCGGCAGGTCCACGGCGACAAGTCAACCAGACCCCACCGACACCCGTGAGGCAGATCACCACCCGGCGGCGGGCGGCGTGTCCCGCCCCGGACCCGTTCATCCCCCGCGACCGGATGGCGGAGGCGCAGGTCAGCGCTACCGTCGCGGCGTGCCGGAGTGGAGCTGCGGATGCTGCGGTCGCTGGCGGGTCAGCGTGGAACTGGTCCGTGGGCGGTACCGCTACCGGCTGGTGCACCGCTACCCGCCGGAGCACGGCGGCGGCGCGAACGTCGTGGGCGAGGTGGGCTCGGTGGCCGAGCTGGAACGCCTGCTGCTGCGGTACGCCCCGGTCGGCCTCGCCGACCTGCACGAGGCCGCCTGAGACGGGACCGTCTGGGACACGGGACCGCCTGGGACACGGGACCACCGTTGAGCGGCGTCCCGCGTAGCCTGAGGCGGACCGGCTCCGGGAGGGAACGCCATGCGCTTCGTCGAGACCGTCGAGATCGCCGCCGACGTCGACCGGGTCTGGGCGGTGCAGACCGACGTGGAGAGCTGGCCCGAGTGGACGCCCTCGGTCAGCGCCGCCCGCCGCCTGGAGCCCGGTCCGCTGGTCCTCGGCTCGACCGTCCGGCTCTCCCAGCCCCGGTTGCGGCCGGCGATCTGGCGGGTCACCGAGATCGACCCGCCGTACGCCTTCGTCTGGGAGTCCGCGAGCCCCGGCGTGCGCAGCCGCGGCGAACACCGGCTGGTGCGGCTGGACGACCGGCGCACCCGGGTCGAGCTGGCGCTCGTGCAGACCGGGCCGCTGGCCGGGCTGGTCGGGTTGTTCGGCGGCGCCACCATGCGCCGCTATCTGCGGCAGGAGGCGGACGGGCTCAGGCGCCGCTGCGAGCGGGCGTGACCTTCTCCAACACCGCCAGGCGGTTGCCGTTCTCGTCCGACCGGTGCGCCACCACGCGATAACCGCGCCGCGCGTACAACCCCAGGTTCTCCGCGCTCCGCGCACCGGTGAACAGCGCGAACCGCGCCACCCGGTCGGCGCACGCCGCCTCGATCGCGGCCAGCAGCCGGCCGCCGATGCCGCGACCCTGCTGGTCCGGGGCGACCGAGAGACGGCCGACGTGGGCGGTGTCGCCGTCCACGCTTGCCCACGGCGGGGGCGACGGTCACGTCGTCGGTCACCCGGTCAGCACACCACACCCGCGCCGGGCGGTCGTACCCTGGCGGGTGTCCCCGTCCGAGGAGAGGTGGCCGAGGTGCCCGAGCTGACGTACCCCGAGGTGGGCGCGACCCGCGACGGCGACCTGCCGGCGGGCTACCACCACCTGCGCCACCGGATCCGGCTGCCGGACGGCGCCTTCGCCACCGCGGCGGACGCGGTGCTCGGCTGGCGGCTGCACCGCGCCGCCGGCGTGGTGATGCGCGCCGACGCGGCGCGCGCCGCCCCCGGCGTGCGGGTCACACCGGGGCTGGGCGTCGGGCCGGCGCGGGTCTGGGGGCCGACCGAGGTGGTCTGGGCCGTCGACGAGCCGGACCGGGCCGGTTTCGGCTACGGCACGCTGCCCGGGCACCCGGAAGTCGGCGAGGAGGCGTTCCTGGTCACCCGCGAGCCGGACGGGACCTGGTTCGAGGTGACCGCGTTCAGCCGGCCGGCACACTGGTACGTGCGCGCGGCCGGGCCGGTCACCCGGGGCTTCCAGCGGGCGTACGCGTGGTGGCTGGGTCGGACGCTGCGCCGGCTCACCGCTCAGTAGCGGGCGAAGGAGCGGATCGGGGCGCGCGGCCCGTACCTCGGCGCCTGGATGCCGGCGGCCTCCAGCAGCACGCAGACCCGCCCCCGGTGCCCGGTGAACGGCTTCAGCAACGTCAGCATCCGGGCGTCGTCGCCACGCGGCTCCCCGGCCAGCGCCCAGGCCACCGTGTTCGGTACGTGGTAGTCGCCGACGCTCACCGCGTCCGGGTCCCCGTACGCGATCCGGACCACCTCGGCGGCGGTCCACGGGCCGATGCCGGGGATCGCGGTGAGCCGGCGGGTGGCCTCGGCGGCGTCCACGCAGCGTTCCAGCCGGTCCGCGACGGCGGCGGCGCGGCGCAGCGTGTCGGCCCGGCGCTGCTCCACCCCGAACGGGTGGAAGACCCAGTACGGCGTGGCCGCCACCGCGGCCGGCGCCGGCGGCAGCAGCAGCGGTTGCAGCGGGCCGGGCGCCGGCTCGCGGAAGTGCCGCACGGTCGCCGCGTACGCCCGGTACGCCTCCTTGCCGGTGACCTTCTGCTCGAACACGGCCCGCAGCAGCCGGGGGAAGACCTGGCCGGTGGCGGGCATCCGCAGCCCGTGGTGCGCCTGCGCCAGCCGGGCCACGAGCGGGTGCGCGGCGGCGAGCGCGGCGAACCCGGTCAGGTCGTCGCGCAGCCCGGCGACGCCGTCGGCGCGTTCGACCACCCAGGACGCGCCGGGCCCGTACCCCTCGGCGACCAGCTCGCCGGCCTCCGGGCGCAGCGCCAGCGTGGCTGGTCCGTCCGGGGTGCGAGTGGCCCACCAGAAGCTGCCGGCGGCGATCCGCGCGCACGGGTCGTACGGGCTGAAGGTCAACGCCCGCACCGAGGCGGCCAGTCGGTAGCCGGCCGGCGGTCGCAGCGTCCGGCGGGCGTCGGGCGGGGTCACCCCGCCACTCTGCCACGTGGCCGGGCCGGGACGGACGACACCGCCGTGGGCGGTGGGCTCACGGCGGTGTCGGTGTGTGGGTGCCGGGAGGCGGGGCGATGCCGGTACGCCCCGCCTCCCGGGTTCACGACGGTGACCGGCCGCGCCCTCCCCGGCGGCGGCCGGTCACCGTGTCCGGTGCGGTCAGTACGAGTAGTCCGAGCCGCCGCCCGAGTCGCCCGAGTCGCTCGACGACGGGGGCGCGACCGCCTTCGGGGTGCCCTTCGGCAGGCAGGTCAGGTTCTTCTTGCCGTTGGGGTCGACGACGAACCAGGTGCCGCCGACGGCCTGGCCCTTCCACTGGCCGGGCTTCTTGTCGCCGATGTACCGGTAGACCGGCCAGTCCCCGATGGTGATCTGCCGGGTGCCGTCCTGCCGGGTCACCGTGCCGATCTTGTCGTCGGAGACGCCCTGCAACTGCGGGTTGCCGTCGGTCAGCGCCGGCGGCCAGACCTCGGCGCACTTGTCCACGCAGTTGGACTGCGCCGGCTTCGACGAGTCCTTGTCGAACCGGTACAGCACCCAGCCGTCCTGGTCGGTGACGACCTTGCCCATCCGAGGCAGGGTCTTGCCGACGAGCTGATCGGTGAGTTTCACGTCCGACGGGGGTGCCGCCTGGTCGTCGGTCGGCGCCTCGGGGGTGGCCGACGCCTCCGGCTCGGCCGCCGCGGTGGGTTCGGCCGCGGCGACGGCGACCGGCTCCGCCGCGCTCGAGTTCGCCCCGTCGTAGCCTGCTGGGGCGCAGGCCGTAAGTGCGACCATCGCGCTCGCGACGATGACGGTCGTCCGCTTGTGGTGTGCCACGTGCCCTCCTCGTTCTTGGCAGTTCGCCGAGTAGTACGGGCGGCAGTGCTGTCAAGGTTGAACGCAGAAGCGTGGTCCATTTCACAGTGGACCGGTTGAACCGATCCCGCCCGCCGCGCGTACGCCACCACGACGGGCCGTCCGCAAACGACACGACGGCGCCGGGCGGTCTCGCCGCCCGGCGCCGTCGGCGCGGTGGATCTACAGGTCGGAGACGGTCACCAGCGGGCTGGCCACCCCGTTGACGTCCACGGACTGCACCTGCACCTTCTCGATGTCGCCGAGCGGGGCCGAGGTGGACGCGGTCAGCTCCAGCCCGAGCGGGTTCTGGTTGGTGCCGTACCCGCTGCCCGGCACCGACCAGGTGCCGACCACCTCACTCGTGGCGTTCTTCCGCACCACGAGCAGCCGGCAGGTGCGCGGACCGGGCAGCCGGCTCAGTTGCAGGGCGATCTGCGTGCCGTACTCCTTCTTCGCCAGCCACATCGTGGTCTTCACCCCGGTGCCCGCGTCGGTGGCGTTGTGCTCCTCGCCCTCCTGCTCGTTCCCGCCGACGCCCGGCTGGTTCGGATCGACCGGACCGCCGCTCGGCGCGGCCGTCGGCACGCTCTGCGTCGGCTCGGCCCGCGGCACCGGCGCCGAGTCGTCGCCGAGCATCCCGGCCGCGACCCCGCTCACGCCACCGAGCACCACCACGGCCGCCGCGGTGGCCAGCAACTGCCGGACCCGGGTACGCCGCCGGTCCCGCCGTACCGCCACCAACGTGCGGTCCAGCAGCGCCGGATCGGTGTGGGTCTGCTCCAGCGCGGCCATCGCCTCGCCGTCGATGCCGGAGAGCATCCCCACCACCGGGACCATCGTCTCCAACTCGGCGGCACACGCCCAGCAGGTGGCCAGGTGCTCCTCGAACCGCTCCGCGTCCTGTGCGTCGAGCACGCCGAGCGCATAAGCGGCGACGTCCATGTGGTCGGCCCGGCTCATTCCGTCACCCCCCTCTCCTGCAGAGCGGTGCGCAGCGCGCGCAGCGCGTAGTAGACCCGTGACTTGGCGGTGCCGAGCGGAAGGCCCAGCTCCTCCGCCGCCTCGGGGACGGTACGACCCCGAAAGTACGTCGCCACCAGGATCTCCCGGTGCGACTGGCTCAGCGTCCGCAGCGCGTCCGCCACGGTCATCGTGCGCAACACCCGGTCGGTGCTGTCCGACTCGGCGAACGCGGTCAGGTCCCGGTCGTACGTCTCCGCCGGGCGAGCCTGCTCGCTGCGGTGCTCGTCGATGGCGATCCGCCGGGCCACCGTGACCAGCCACGGACGCAACGAGCCCTGGCCCTGCACACCGAGGCGGTGCGCGTTGCGCCAGGCCCGCAGCAGCGTCTCCTGCACGATGTCCTCGGCGCGCTGCCGGTCCCCACCGGTCAGTCGCATCACGAACATCAGCAGCGGGCCGGCGTGCTCGGCGTAGAGCAGGCGGATCAGCTGGTCGGAATGGCTGGCCTCGGCGGAGGTCGCCTGGTGGCGTCCGGGAGCGGGTCGCGGCGGCACCGGATCATTCTGGCGATCGGCGGGTCGGGCGTCGACCCCCCGATCCGAGCGCGCCGCCCGGGAGTGTGACTGCGCCCGGGCGAACATCCACTCGGGCCTCGCCACCTCGCCGTGCCAGCCGGCCGCCACCGCATGCATGCAGACCTCCGGTGTCCAATGACATCAGCCGGCCCCCCACGGGCATGGCCGCCCGGTGATACGCACCGAACCCACGAACGGATCAACGTTTGACAGAAAAAATTCCTGGCGGTGGCGGAGTGGAGTCGACGGCGTCCGCGTCGTGGACCACCGGCACGCCGCCGGCGAACCGGTCCAACTCCGCGCCGGCCACCACCCGGCCGGGAAACCAGTCGCCGGCCGCGCGGCGGGCCAGCTCCGGCACCGGCGGCTCCACCCGGGACGCCACGAGCACCAGGTTGCCGTACCGCCGGCCGCGCAGCACCGCCGCATCACCCACCAGGCAGGCCCGGGGCAACACGGTACGCACGGTGGCGACTTGCCCGCGGACGTGCCGCAACGGCGGGCCGTCGGCGACGTTCGCCAGGTACGTGCCGCCCGGCGCCAACACCCGGGCCACCTCGGCGGCGTACTCCACCGAGGTCAGGTGGGCCGGGGTGCGGGCGCCGGCGAAGACGTCCGCCACGATCACGTCGTACCCGGCGGCCCGGCTCGACGCCAGCGTGGCGCGGGCGTCGGCCACCCGGACCCGCAGCCGCGGATCGGATGGCCAGGGCAGCTCCCGCCGCACCAGCTCCACGAGCGCGCCGTCCACCTCGGACACCCGCTGCGTCGAGCCGGGCCGGGTCGCCTGCACGTAGCGGGGCAGGGTGAGCGCGCCGCCGCCCAGGTGCAGCACCCGCAGCGCCGCGCCGACGGGCGCGACCAGGTCGATCGCGGCGGCCAGCCGCCGCACGTACTCGAACTCCAGGTGCGTCGGGTCGGCCAGGTCGACGTGGGACTGCGGCGCGCCGTCCAGCAGCAGCGTCCACGAGCCGGGGCGGTCCCGGTCCGGCACCAGCTCGGCCCGCCCGGTGTCGACGTCGACCACCACCCGGTCGGTGTCGCGTCGCCGGCCCATCAGCGCCGCATCCCGCGCGCGGCCGACGTGAGCACCCGGTGCAGCAGCCGCGCGTCGCCGAGCATCCCGCGCAGTTTGCGCTCCAGACCGGCGATCGGCACCAGGTTCTGCGGCGCGCGCGGGTCCTTGTAGGGCGTCGACGCGAACCGGGGCAGCGTGACCAGCGACAGGTCGGCGAGCGCGACCGCCTCCGGCACGCTCAGCTCGGCCGAGCACTCCATCCGCACGATGCCCGCCCAGGGCGCCCCGGCGGCCACCGGCAGTCGCAGGTACCACGACCAGCCGCCCCACGCGGTGCCCAACCGGAACACCGGGCAGCGCTGGCCCGGCGCCAGCCCGGTCACCACCGCGGTCAGCCGGGCGTCGAGGTATTGGCTGTGCTGCGTCTTGATGTAGCCGAGCGTGCGCGGCAGGTTCCGCCGGCTGCGCAGCGGACCGTCCACCACCAACAGGTCGCCGTCGGCGCGCACCGCGTCCGACACGTCCACCTCAAGCGCGGTGAGCGGGCCCTGCACCGCCGCCGGCAGCTTGCTCAACTCGCCGGTGCCCCCGACCCGGTGCACCGGGTAGCGGATCGCGCCGGCCACCACGTCCCCCGCCGACGGGCTGGCGGTGAACAGGCCCCGACCCACCCGGGACCCGGCCAGCTCGGCGGCACCCCGGTCCAGGTCACAACGGACCACCCCGGCCGCGTACGAGGCGGCGATGCCGGGGAACGAACCGCCGTCCTCCTCCGCCGTCCAGATGCTGGCGTCGATCCGGCGTACCCCGTCGACGAGCAGCACCACGTCCGGCGCCCGCACCCCCGGCCGGGGGTCGATGGCCCGCCAGTCGGTCACCGGCAGCTCGACGTCGGCCTCCACCTGGGCGCTGCTCGGCGTCGCCGGCCCGGCCCCGCCCGCCGCCTCGAACGACGCCCCGTACGCCGGATCCCACGAGTCGACGAAGAACCGCGCGCTCACAGGCCGGTCCGCTCGATGCGGGCCGTGCGGGCGTCCTTGCGGACCTCGAAGCGGACCGGGATCCGCTCGGCCAGCGCCGGCACGTGCGTCACCACGCCGACCATCCGGTCGCCCCGGGCGGCCAGGTTCTCCAGGGTCGCCGCGACCGTGTCGAGCGTCGCCGCGTCGAGCGTGCCGAAGCCCTCGTCCAGCACGATCGACTCCAGGCTCGCCGCGCTCGTGGACATGCCGGCGAGCTGCTCCGACAACGCCAGCGCCAGGGCCAGCGACGCCTGGAACGTCTCCCCGCCGGACAGCGTCCGCACGCCGCGCCGCAGGCCGGCGTCGTGATGGTCGATCACGAAGAACTCGCCCTTGTCGTGGACCAGGTCGTACTGCCCGCCGGACAGCTCGCGGAGGATCCGTGACGCGCCGTCGACGAGCAGGTCGAGCGCCTCGGTGAGCAGCCAGCGCTCGAAGTTGTTGGCCCGCAGGTGCCCGGCGAGCGCGCGGGCCACCCGCGCCTGGTGTTCGTGGCCGGTCCGCTGCTCCCGCAACCCGGCCGCCTGCTCGCGCCGCTCGGTCAACCGGCGCAGCTCCGCCTCGGCCCGCTCCACCGCCACCGCGACGTCGCGCAGCGGGTCGTCCGGCGCGTCCAGCCCGGCGGCGGTGAACGACGCGGCGATCCGGTCGGCCACCTCGGTCACCGCCCGCTGGGCGGCGTCGACCGCGTCGGCCAGCCCGCCCCGGTCGGCCCGTCGCCGCTCGGCCTGCTCGCCCGCCCAACCGGCGAGCGCCGCCCAGGCGGCGGCCACGTCGTCCCGGTCGGCGGCCGGTGGGCCGAACCGGGCCAACCCGTCCCGCGCCGTGTCGAAGTCGCGCCAGGCCCGGCGCAACCGGTCCTGCGCGCCGTCGAGCGTGCCCCGGGCCCGCCGGGCGGCCTCCCGACCGGCCCGGACCGCGCCGGCCGCCTCGTCCAGCGCCGCCCGCAGCCGGGCGTGTTCGGCGAGCGACGCGCGCAGCGCGTCCGGCGTGGGGGCGTCGGCGAGCTGCCCGTCCACCTCGGCCAGCCGCGCACCGAGCCCGTCGTGTTCGGCCCGCACGCGCAGCAGCACCCGCTCCAGGTCACGGGCGGCGGTGTCGCGCTCCTGCACCACCCGCTTGGCGGACTCGCTCGCCGCCCGCGCCGCCTTGCCGGCCGCGAGCGCCCGGCTCACCGCCGAGCCCTTCGGCACCGCCGGCACGGCGGTGACCACCTGCTCGCACACCGGGCAGGGCGCGCCGTCGACCAGGTGCGCCCGCAACGCCACCGCCTGGTCCGCCGCCTTCGCCTCCTCGTGCGCCCGGAACGCCGCCTCCAGCTCGGCCTCGGCCCGCGTCGTGTCGGCCCGCGCGGCGGCCAGCGCCGCCACCGCCGCGTCGTGCTCGACCCGCGCCGCGTCGACCGCCGCGCGGACCGTGGCCGCCTCGCCGGTGAGCCGCTCCCGGTCGGCGTACGCCCGCAGGTGCAGCCGCAGCGCGCTCTCGTCACCGGCGGCGGCCAGCTCGCCGCGCAGCTTCTCCTCCCGCTCCTCGGCCAGCCCGACCGCCGCGGCCGTCTCGTCGGCGGTCACCCGCGCGGCGGCCACCGCCCGGGCCAGCTCGGCGATGCCGTCCGGCGGCCGGACCCCGGCCAGCACGCCCAGCTCGGCGTCGAGGGCGGCCAGCGCCGCAGCCCGCTCACCCGCCGTGACCCGGGCCCGCTCCAGTTCCGGTACGGCCACCGCGACCGCGCCGGCCAGCTCGCGCACCACGTCGACCCGGCCCCGGGCGTCGGCCAGGCTCGCGTCGTCGACGTCGGTGAGCCCGCCGAGCATCTTGTCGACGGTCTCCAGCTTCGCCTCGGCCTGCCCGGCCCGCTCGACCGCCTTCTTCTGCACCCCCTCGTAGACGCCCAGCCCGAGCAGGTTGACCAGGATCTGCTGGCGGGTCGCCGGCTTGGCGTGCAGGAAGTCGGCGAACTGCCCCTGCGGCAGCACCACGCACGAGGTGAACTGCTCGTAGGGCAGCCCGACCGCGTCGAGCACCGCCTGCTCCATCTCGGCCGGGGTGCCGGCCACCACGTCGCCCAGGTCCTCCGGGCTGAGCCCGGTGTCGAGCTTGGTGATGTCGAACCCGGGCGGCATGAGCTGGAGCCCGGCGTTCGTCGTCTTCACCGTGCCCCGGCCGTCGCGGCGGACCACCCGGGTGGCGACGTAGCGGTCGCCGGCGGATTCGAAGACCAACCGGACGCGCGCCTCGGCGGCCGACGGCGCCAGCGCGTTCGCCAACCCCCGCGTGCCACCCCAGCGCGGCACCGTGCCGTAGAGCGCGAAGCAGATCGCGTCGAGCACCGTCGACTTGCCCGAGCCGGTCGGGCCGACCAGCGCGAAGAAGTCCGCGTCCGTGAAGTCGACGGTGGTCTCCTCGCGGAAGACGGTGAACCCGGCCATGTCCAGCCGCATCGGCCGCATCAGTGTTCAACTTCCTCGAGCAGCTCGTCGAAGAGCTCCCGCACGCCCTCGTCGGCGTGCCCGCGGCTGCCCAGATAGTCGGCGAACAGCTCGCGCGGGGAGCGACCGGCCCGCTGGGCGGTGCGGGTGCCGCTGCCCGGCGCCGGCATCAGCTCCGGGTCGATCCGGATCTCCAGCGCGCGGGGAAGCAGCTCCTGGACGTCCTCGCGCAGCCCGGCTCGGGGCTGCTCCCGGACGAAGACCCGCAGCCAGCCGTCGGGCGGCTCGATCTCGGCGAGCTGCGCGAGCGTGCCCCGCACCGTGCGCAGCGGCACCGCGCCGGGCACCGGCACCTCCCGGATGCGCGCGGCGGTGCTCGCGGTCACCTCCACGATCGTCACCGAGCCGATGTTCTCCTGCTCGCCGAAGTCGACCGCGAGCGGGCTGCCGCTGTAGCGGATCGGGCAGGGGCCGATCACCCGCTGGGAGCGGTGCAGGTGGCCCAGCGCCACGTAGTGCGCGTTGCCGGGGAAGACGGTGGCCGGCACCGCGTAGCCGAGCACGGTGTGCGCGTCCCGCTCGCCGCCGCCGGTGCTCGCCCCGACGACGGTGAGGTGGGCGGTGACCAGGTGCACCCGGTCCGGCTCGGTGAAGCCCTCGGCCAGTTTGCCGAGCACCCGGCCGAGGTGGTCGGCGTAGGTCTGGTTGGCCTCGGCCGGGGTGAGGGCGTACATCTCCACCGCGCGGACGGCGTAGCGCTGGGAGAGGAAGGGCAGCGCGGCGACCTGCCAGCGCTCGCCGTCGCCCGTCACCCCGTCGACGACGTGCTCGGCCGGATTTTCCCGCACGCTGCCGCGCAGCGTGATGCCGGCAGCCTCGGCCCACGGGCGCAGCGCGTCGAGTGCCGCGCCGTTGTCGTGGTTGCCGCCGATGGCCAGCACATCGGCGCCGGTGCGGCGCAGCGCGGTGAGCGCGCGGGTCACCAGCCGGGTCGCCTCCGGCGTGGGCGCGGCGGTGTCGTAGAGGTCACCGGCGACGATCACCAGGTCGGGCCGCTCGTCACGGGCGATGTCGATCACCTGGGCCAGGACCTGGGTGTGTTCCTCGGCCCGGGACTGCCCCTTGAGGACCTTGCCGACGTGCCAGTCGGAGGTGTGCAGGATCTTCATCTTGGTGCCGCCTAGAACGGGATGTCGTCGTCGGAGGAGCCGGAGCCGACCACCGCGAACGGATCGGCGGCCTGGGTGATCGACCGTAGCGTCTCCGACGGGGCGCGGCCGGCCTCCGCCACCCGGGTGGCCCACGCCGGGAACGGGAACTCCAGGCACAGCGGCACCGGGATGTCGGGCTGGTTGACGAACATGGTGCCCGGCTTGGCCAGCAGCGCCCGCTGCCGCTGGGCGGGCGGGAGGAAGCCGTATTCCGGGCGGGACGCCTCGGCCGGGTCGAGCCGCCCGACCACCCGGATCGCCGAGTTGGTGACGATCCGCCGTTCCACCTCGCTCGCCGTCTGCTGCGCGCCGACCAGGATCACCCCGAGCGACCGGCCCCGTTCGGCGATGTCGAGCAGCACCTCCTTGATCGGGGAGGACCCCTCCCGGGGGGCGTACTTGTTCAGCTCGTCGAGCACGACGAAGAGCAACGGCTTGGCGGTGCCCGCCTTCTCCTTGCGCTCGAACTCGCTCTTCAGCGTCACGCCGACCACGAAGCGCTGCGCGCGGTCCGGCAGGTTGTGCAGGTCGACCACGGTGACCTGGGCGCTCTCCGCGGTGTTGATCGAGTGCGGGCGGCGGGTCGCCAAATCGCCGCGGATCAGCCGGCCCAGGTCCTTCTTGCTGCCGATCAACCGGCGGGCGAACGCGTTGACCGTGCCCAGCCCGACCGCGCTGCCGGCCCACTCACCCCGGGTCTCGTCGTCGTTGAGCTGCTCGACGACGTGGTCGACCAGATCGGCGTAGGAGCCGAGGCGGACCCCGTCGATGCTCACCCCGCCGTCGGCGGGCTGGGCGTAGCGGGCCAGATGGGCGGCGACCGAGTGGACCACCATGGTGTATTGCTGGCGCTCGTCGTCGGCGTCGGCGAAGACGTAGGGCAGCAGGCGGTCGGCGCAGAACTCGGTGAGCGTCCAGTAGAAACTGTCCACGCCGGTGAGCCGGCTGCTCACGTCGGGCGTGCCGGACGAGTCACCGACCCGGGGCGGCGCGTAAACCCGGACGTCGGGGAACGCGCCGGCGTCGAGGCCGAGCTTCGCGTAAGCCGCGCGGGTCGGGTCGTCGAGCCGGCTGTTGGGGTGGTCGAGGAAGAGCAGGTCCTCGCCCTTGACGTTGAAGATCAGCGCCTTGGCGTTGACCGCGTCGCCGCCGAGCACGCCGGAGCGGAACACGGAGTAGAGCAGGAAGGTCGCGAAGCTGGTCTTGGTGGCGACGCCGGAGATGCCGGAGATGGAGACGTGCGCGCCCCGGGTGCCGTCGAGGAAGTCGGCGTTGAGGTAGACCGGCACGCCGTCGCGGCCCATCCCCATCGGGACCCGCCGTTCCATCCGGTCGAAGTGCAGCGCCCGGGCCCGGGCGTCGCCCTCGGCCCGGTGCACCACCGCGCCGGGGGTGGGCGGGACGTAGAACTCCGGGTCGACCCGGGTGGTGGTGATCTCGGCGGCCTCCTGCACCTGCGCGGGCAGCGTGCCGTCGGCGATGGCGAAGACGTCGGAGTCGAACTGCGCCCCCTCGTGCCGGGCCCGCACCTGGGTCACCACGCCGGCGATGGTCACCGGCTCGCGGTCGGGCAGGTCGCGCCGGGTGACCACCACGTCGTCGAGTTGCAGGTAGCTCCCCGGGGCGACGGCGGTCCAGAAGGTGAGCGGGGTGGCGTCGGCGGTGCCGAGCACCCGGCCGACACCCTCGCCGGGCCCGTCGAGCTGGTCGTCGGTCATCGGCGGTCTCCGGTCGGCTGGTCGTTCCGGTCACGGCGCACGTCCTGCATCCTGCCCGAGGGATGCGACAGGTTGCCACGCGACGCGGCGGACGCCACGCCCGTCGTGTCCCGGCCGGTCGCCGCGTGGATCCGGCCGACCACCGTACGTGCGCACCCCGCACCCTTTGCGCGCGCGGATTCACGGAAAGAGGGCTCATTCCGCCGGCCAAGGCCACGCTTTCCGTGAATCAGCGCGCGGTGGGGAGGGGGCCGCGGGCGTAGCGCAGCATCAGCATCCCGTCGGGGGTGGCCAGGGCGTGGCGTAGCGAAAGGTGGCGTGGGGGGCTCGCGGGGCCGGCGGCGATGCGGCCGGGGCCGGCGCCGGCGAGCAGCGGCGCCACGGTCAGGCAGAGCTCGTCGACCAGGTCGGCCTCGGTGAGCGCGCCGAACAGGTGCGGCCCGCCCTCGCAGAGGAGTTGGCCCAGCCCGCGTCGGCGCAGTTCGGTCAGGCCGGCGGCCAGGTCGACCCGGTCGGCGCCGCAGCGGATCACGTCGGCCACCTCGGCCAGGCCGGCGGGCGGCGCGGCGTCGGCCCGGGTGAGCACCAGCGGCCGGACCGGGGCGTCGGCGAAGCACGCCTGGGCCGGATCGAGGTCGAGCGAGCCGGAGACCACGACGAGCGTCGGGAACTCGGCCAGCCCCCGGTCGCGTCGCCAGGCCCGGCGCCCGGGGCTGAGCCGCACCGCGCGGTAGCCCTCGTGGCGCAGCGTGCCGGCGGCCACCAGCAGGCCGTCGCAGAGCATCCGCAGCAGCCCGAAGACGCGCTTGTCCGGCTCGCCGGAGAGCCCGGCGGAGTAGCCGTCCAGGGTGACCGCGCCGTCCGCGCTGGCGACGAAGTTCACCCGCAGGCGCGGGGTGGGCGCGCGGTCGTAGAGCGCGGTGAGCTGCGGGTCGGTCAGCGGGCCGGTGACGGGCGCGGGCCAGATCCGTTCGATCGGGGTTCCGACGCTCATTCGCCGGCCGGACCGGTGACCGGCGGGGTGGGTTCGGGGGTACGGTGCTGGCAGTCGCACCACTTCCGGCCAGGACAGTCGTCGTGCCGCCGCTCCCGGCAGGCTCGGCAGATCATGAAGGCAGCCTATGCCGAGGAAGGATGGGACCACGTGCCGCGTCAGATCTTCCAGCTGATGGTGTCCCTGACCGGGGTCCGGCCGCCGGTGTGGCGGCGGGTGCTGGTGCCCGGCGGCTACACCCTGGACCGGCTGCACCGGGTGATCCAGCACGCGGTGGGCTGGCGCGACTGCCACCTGCACTCGTTCGACGTCGGTGGGCGGCAGTACGGCGAGCCCGACCCGGACGGCGAGCTGGCGCTCCGCGACGAGCTGGACGTCCGGTTGGACGCGGTGGTGGGCAAGGGCGACCGGTTCCGTTACACCTACGACTTCGGTGACTGGTGGGAGCACGACCTCGTGGTGGAGGACGTCTGCGCCGCCGACCCGGACGAGCGCTACCCGGTCTGTCCGGACGGCGAGCGCGCTGCCCCGCCGGAGGGCGTGGGCGGCCCGGAGGGGTACGCCGTGCTGCTGGCCGCGCTCGCCGACCCGGCGCATCCCGAGCACCTGACCATGCGGGACTGGGCCGGCCCGGCGTTCGACCCGGCCGGGTTCGCCGCCGATCGCGCCACCACGTTGCTCCGCCGCTGCTGCTGATACCCGGCCCGGCCGAGGGCACGGATCAGGGGTAACGAAATGGGAACGCTCCCAGCGGCCTATTGACACCCCTGTTACCTGCCGGCAATCTCATGGGAGCGCTCCCGGGAGTGGCGTGGATCTCTTACCCTGCCCGCTCCGGCACGAGCGACACGCACCCCCCACCACACAGATAACTCGCCTCACCACCGAAAAGAGGGGTCTGAAAGATGAGCGTCCCAATTCGCCGTCGGCAGCTCGCGGCCATCGCGCTCGCGTCTGTCGTGGTGCTCGGCACCGCGACCGCGTGCAGCGATGACGACTCGGGCAGCGGCGGCGACAGCGACGGCCCGGTCACCCTGGTCGTCGACGTCTTCGGCGATCAGGGCTTCGGTTACGAGGACCTGTACAAGCAGTACGAAGCCGAGCACAAGAACGTCAAGATCCAGGAGCGGGGCAAGGGCCTCGGCCTGGACGACTACAACACCCGCCTGACCCAGCAGATCACCGCCGGGTCCGGAGCCGGTGACGTGGTGGCCCTGGAAGAGGGCACCATCGTCCAGTTCTACGCCCAGGCCGACAAGTTCGTGAACCTCGCCGACCACGGCGCGAACGACCTCAAGGGCAACTTCCTGCCGTGGAAGTGGGAGCAGGGCACCACGCCCGACGGCAAGGTGCTGGGCCTCGGCACCGACGTCGGCGGCATGGCGCTGTGCTACCGCAGCGACCTGTTCAAGGCCGCCGGCCTGCCCACCGACCGCGAGCAGGTCGGTGCGCTCTGGCCCACCTGGGACGAGTTCATCGCCACCGGCCAGAAGTTCGCCGCCGCCGACAAGAAGCACAAGTTCGTCGACTCGGCGACCAACTTCTACAACGTGGTGCTGATGCAGATCGCGGGCCAGGGCACCGGCTACACGTACTACGACAAGAGCAACAAGCTGGTCATCGACCAGAACCCGGACGTGCAGGCCGCGTACCAGCTCACCACCAAGATGGTCGGCGCCGGGCTGTCGAACAACCTGCAGTCCTTCTCGAACGAGTGGAACGCCGGCTTCAAGAACAGCACCTTCGCCACCATCGCCTGCCCGGCCTGGATGACCGGTGTCATCAAGGGCCAGGCCGGTGACACGGCGGCCGGCAAGTGGGACATCGCCAAGGCCCCCGGCAACGGCGGCAACTGGGGCGGCTCCTTCCTCGGCGTGCCGAAGTCGAGCAAGCACCAGAAGGAGGCCGTCGAGCTGGCCAAGTTCCTGACCAGCGCGCAGGGCCAGATCGGCGCGTACAAGGCGGTCGGCAACCTGCCGTCGAACCCGCAGGCGCTGACCGACCCGGCCGTGGCCGACTCGACCAACGAGTACTTCAGCAAGGCCCCGGTCGGCAAGATCTTCGCCGCCGGCGCGACCGACCTGAAGCCGGTCTACCTCGGCCCGAAGAACAGCGCGGTGCGTACCGCGGTGGAGAACAGCCTCCGCTCGGTGGAGCAGGGCAAGTCGGCGGACGCCGCCTGGCAGGACGCGCTGAAGAACGGTGCGGCTGCCGGTAAGTGACCCGGTTGAGCCGCCCGCGGGTGGCGTCGGCAGCCCTGTGCTGCCGGCGCCACCCGCGGTGCCCGCAGAGTCCGGTGTCGCCCGAGTAGCGGGTGACACCGGCCGAGGAGAAGGACCTCCAATGAGCCTCGACCTGCACGCCACGGCGCCGCCCGAGCCCGGCCCGTCGCGCGCCACCCGCCCCGCGCACCGTCGCGCCACATCGACAACCAGGCTGGACCTGAAGTACTCGCCGTACCTGTACGTCCTGCCGTTCTTCGTGATCTTCGCGGTGTTCAGCGCCTATCCGATCGCGTACACGGTCTGGATCGCGCTCACCGACCGGTCGCCGCTGAACCCGACGATCTCCTTCGTCGGGCTGGA
Source organism: Micromonospora sp. WMMD1128 (assembly GCF_027497235.1). Taxonomy (NCBI): domain Bacteria; kingdom Bacillati; phylum Actinomycetota; class Actinomycetes; order Micromonosporales; family Micromonosporaceae; genus Micromonospora; species Micromonospora sp. WMMD1128. The sequence continues at coordinate 4,582,878 of NZ_CP114902.1, read as the reverse complement.
CAACTTCGTCGAACTGATCACCAACGATCCGCAGTTCTGGAACGCGGTGGTGAACACGTTCGGCATCTTCGTGCTCTCCACCGTGCCGCAGTTGATGCTGGCGCTGATTCTTGCGAACGCGCTCAACCGGAGGCTGCGCGCGCAGACCTTCTTCCGGATGGCCATCGCCATGCCGATCATCACCTCGACCGCGGTGGTCGCGTTGATCTTCTCGATGATCTACGCGAAGGAATTCGGCCTGGTCAACTGGCTGCTGGACAGCGTCGGCCTGGATCCGATCGACTGGCGGGCGAACCGCTTCGCCTCATGGTTCGCCATCTCCACCATGGTCGACTGGCGCTGGGTCGGCTACAACGCGCTGATCTACCTGGCCGCCATGCAGTCGATCAGCAAGGACATGTACGAGGCCGCGGCGCTGGACGGGGCCTCCCGGCGACGTCAGTTCTGGTCGATCACCGTCCCGCAGCTGCGTCCCACGATCATCTTCACGCTGATCATCTCGACGATCGGCGGGCTTCAGCTCTTCACCGAGCCGCTGATGTTCACCAGCGGCGCCGGCGCCCTCTCGGGCGGCTCCGAGGGGCAGTTCCAGACCATCACGATGTACCTGCTCGACGTGATGAACCAGCGCTTCCGGTGGGGTTACGCCGGGGCGGTCGCGCTCGTGCTCTTCGTGCTCATCGCGCTGGTGTCGCTGGTCAACTACCTGTTGGCCCGACGCATCAGCTCCGACAAGTGAAGGTGACGAGATGACGACCACCACGCTCCGTCCACCCGCCCGGCCGACCGCGCCGGCGAAGGCCACCCACCAGGCCGAGCGGCTCTGGAAGGCCAGCCCGCTCACCTGGGTCGGGCTGGTCCTCGGCGTGCTCCTGTCGCTGTTCCCGTTCTACTGGATGATCGTGATCGCCTCGCGGACCAACGACGCGGCCAACTCCTGGCCGCCGCCGTTCCTGCCCGGCGGCAAGCTCGGCGAGAACATCGAGCGGGTGCTGTCGAACAGCGACGCCAACATCGTCAAGGGCCTGATGAACTCGTTCCTGGTCTCCGGGACGATCACCATCGCCACGGTCTTCTTCGGCTCGCTCGCCGGGTTCGCGTTCGCCAAGCTCCGCTTCCGGGGCAAGAACGCGCTGCTGCTGATCATCCTCGCCTCGATGATGGTGCCGATCCAGCTCGGTGTGCTCCCGCTCTACATCCTGATGGCGAAGCTCGAGTGGTTGAACACCATGCCGTCGGTGACCGTGCCGTTCCTCATCGGCGGCTTCGGGATCTTCATGATGCGCCAGTACGCGGAGCAGGCGGTCCCGAACGAGCTGATCGAGGCCGCCCGGGTGGACGGCTGCTCCACCTGGAAGGTGTACTGGCACGTGGTGATGCCCGCGCTGCGCCCCGCCGCCGCGGTGCTCGGCCTGCTCACCTTCATGGAGCAGTGGAACCAGTTCTTCTGGCCGTTCGTGGTGCTGGCCGACCCGTCCAACCCCACCGTCCAGATCTCGCTGCGGAGCCTCAACACCGCCTACTTCGCCGACAACTCGCAGATCTTCGCCGGTACGTTGATCGCGACCCTGCCCCTGTTCGTCGTGTTCGTTCTGTTCGGCCGCCAGATCATCGGCGGCATCATGGAAGGCGCCGTCAAGTCGTGAGCAACCCAGCCAGCCCGCCCGCCGTCGGCGTTCTCGACGGGGGCCCGGCCCTGACCTTCCCGCCCGGCTTCCTCTGGGGTGCGGCCACCGCCGCGTACCAGATCGAGGGCGCCGCGGCGGAGGGTGGCCGTACGCCGTCGATCTGGGACACCTTCAGCCACACCGAGGGTCGGACGGTGTCCGGGCACACCGGCGACGTGGCCTGCGACCACTACCACCGGATGTCGGACGATGTGCGGCTGATGGCCGACCTGGGGCTGCGGTCCTACCGCTTCTCCGTCTCCTGGCCGCGGGTGCAGCCGGGCGGCGCCGGCGCGGTCAACCAGGAGGGGATGGACTTCTATCACCGCCTGGTCGACGAGCTGCTCGGCCACGGCATCGAGCCCTGGGTGACGCTCTACCACTGGGACCTGCCCCAGCCGCTGGAGGACGCCGGCGGCTGGCCGGCGCGGGACACCGCCGGCCGGTTCGCCGAATACTCGGCGCTCGTCGCCGACGCTCTCGGCGACCGGGTGAAGTATTTCACCACGCTCAACGAGCCCTGGTGCTCGGCGTTCCTCGGCTACGGTTCCGGCGTGCACGCGCCGGGGCGGTCGAACGGCGCGGACGCGGTCCGGGCCGGCCACCACCTGATGCTCGGGCACGGCCTGGCCGTGCAGGCGGTGCGGGCGTCCCGCCCGGAGGCGGAGCTCGGCATCACGGTCAACCTCTACCCGGTCACCCCGGCCACCGACTCGCCGGCGGACGCCGACGCGGCCCGTCGCATCGACGCGCTCGCCAACCGTTTCTTCCTCGACCCGGTGCTGCGCGGCGCGTACCCGGCCGACCTGGTCGCCGACCTGCGCGGCGTCACCGACTTCGGGCACGTCCGCGACGGTGACCTGGCGATCATCTCCACCCCGCTGGACATGGTCGGGGTCAACTACTACAGCCGGCACGTGGTCGCCGCGCCGGTCGAGGGCACGGAGCCGGAGCCCTACTGGCGGGCGTCGTCCTGCTGGCCGGGCAGCGAGGCTGTCCGGTTCGTCACCCGGGGTGTGCCGGTCACCGACATGGACTGGGAGATCGACGCCCCGGGCCTGGTGGAGACGCTGGAGCGGGTCCACCGGGAATACACCGACCTGCCGCTCTACGTCACCGAGAACGGCTCGGCGTTCGTCGACACGCTCGTCGACGGGCGGGTCGACGACCCGGACCGGCTGGCCTACTTCGCCTCGCACCTGCGCGCGTCGCACGCCGCGATCGAGGCCGGGGTGCCGCTGAAGGGTTACTTCGCCTGGTCGCTCATGGACAATTTCGAGTGGGCCTGGGGCTACACGAAGCGGTTCGGCATGGTCTATGTCGACTACGACAGCCAGGCCCGGATCGCGAAGTCGAGCGCCAGGTGGTACGCCGATGTGATCCGACGAAACGGCCTGGCCGCACAATAAGCTGGGCCAGCCAGTAACGGGCGGCCCGGCGCCGGGGGCCTCAACCGGTGCCGGGCCCGCCCGACCGTCGGAGGAGCACAGACGATGACAACGCAGCGCACCCGCTCGCTCGGGCGCCCGACCCTCGACGCGGTCGCGGCGCGCGCCGGCGTCGGGCGCGGCACGGTCTCCCGCGTGGTCAACGGCTCGCCGCAGGTCAGTCCGGAAGCCCGGGCCGCCGTCCAGCAGGCCATCGCCGAGCTGGGGTACGTGCCCAACCGGGCCGCCCGGGCGCTCGTCACCCAGCGGACCGACTCGGTTGCCCTGGTCGTCTCCGAGTCGGGGGAGCGGGTCTTCACCGAGCCGTTCTTCGCGGCGATCGTCCGGGGCGTCAGTTCCGGGCTGCTGGAGACGCCGATGCAGCTCTGGCTGGCCATGGTGCAGTCGCCGATCGAGCGGGAGCGGGTCGAGCACCACCTGACCAACCAGCACGTGGACGGCGTACTCCTGCTCTCTCTGCACGACGCCGACCCGCTGCCCACACTGCTCGAGGAGCGCGGCCTGCCGGCAGTGCTCGGTGGCCGGCCGGCCCGGATGCTGCACCCGAACGCCCAGCCGGCGTGGTTCGTCGACGTCGACAACGTCGGCGGCGCCCGGCAGGCGGTGGAGCACCTGTTCACCCAGGGGCGGCGGCGGGTCGCCACCATCGCCGGCCCGCAGGACATGGGCGCCGGCCTGGCCCGGCTCTCCGGCTACCGGGAGGCGGTGCGGGCCGCCGGGAGCGCGGTCGAGGCGGGCATGATCGCGTACGGGGACTTCAGCGAGGGCAGCGGCACCGCCGCCATGCGCCGGCTGCTGGACGCCTGCCCGGATCTGGACGCCGTCTTCGTCGCCTCCGACCTGATGGCCTTCGGCGCGTTGCGCGCGCTGCGTGAGGCCGGTCGCCGGGTGCCGGAGGACGTCGCGGTGGTCGGCTTCGACGACGCCCCGGTCTCCCGGCAGGCCGACCCGCCGCTGACCACGGTGTTCCAGCCGGTGGAGGAGATGGGCCGGCAGATGGCCCGCATGCTCGTCGCCCGCATCCGCGGTGAGGACGTGCCCTCGCCACACGTCCTGCTGGACACCGAACTCATCCACCGCGCCTCCGCCTGACCCCGCGCCGGGCGCTCAGGACCAGCGGCGCAGTTCGCGCCGGGCCAGGGAGGCGCGGTGCACCTCGTCCGGGCCGTCGGCCAGGCGCAGCGTGCGGGCCTGGGCCCAGAGCGCGGCGAGCGGGGTGTCCTGGCTGACGCCGGCCCCGCCGTACGCCTGGATCGCCTTGTCGATCACCCACTCGGCCATCGCCGGGGTGGCGATCTTGATGGCCTGGATCTCGGTGTGCGCGCCCTTGTTGCCGACGGTGTCCATCAGCCAGGCGGTCTTCAGCACCAGCAGTCGGGCCTGCTCGATCCGGACCCGGGACTCGGCGATCCACTCCCGCACCACGCCCTGCTCGGCGAGCGGGCGGCCGAACGCGACCCGGTCGAGGGCGCGCCGGCAGAGCAGTTCCAGGGCCCGCTCGGCCATGCCGACCAGCCGCATGCAGTGGTGGATGCGGCCCGGCCCGAGTCGGGCCTGGGCGATGGCGAAGCCGGTGCCCTCGGCGCCGACCAGGTTCTCCACCGGCACCCGGACGTCGGCGAAGTCGATCTCGGCATGCCCGCCGTGCGGCGCGTCGGAGTAGCCGAAGACGGTCATTCCGCGCCGTACCGTCACGCCCGGTGTATCCCGGGGGACCAGGATCATGCTCTGCTGGCGGTGCCGCTCGGCGTCCGGGTCGGTCTTGCCCATCACGATGAGGATCTCGCAGCGCGGGTCCATCGCCCCGGACGACCACCACTTGCGGCCGGTGACGACGTAGTGGTCGCCGTCGCGGGCGATCCGGGTGGCGATGTTCGTCGCGTCGGAGGAGGCGACCTCCGGTTCGGTCATGCAGAACGCGGAGCGGATCTCCCCGGCCAGCAGCGGCGCCAGCCAGCGCGCCCGTTGCGCGTCGGAGCCGAACTCGGCGAGCAGTTCCATGTTGCCGGTGTCCGGCGCGGCGCAGTTGAGCGCCTCCGGGGCCAGGTGCGGGCTGCGGCCGGTCAGCTCGGCCAGCGGCGCGTACTGGAGGTTGGTCAGGCCGGCGCCGTAGCGCGCGTCCGGCAGGAACAGGTTCCACAGCCCGCGGGCCCGGGCCTCGGCGGCCAGCTCGGCCAGCACCGGTGGGCGGGCCCACGCGTCGCCGGCCGCGGTCACCTGTTCGTGGTGCACCGGCTCGGCCGGGTAGACGCACTCGGTGAGGAACGCCTCCAGCCGTTGCCGCAGCTCGAGCGTCCGGTCGTCGTACGCGAACTCCATCTACTTCTCCCTGACCGCGTGCAGACCGTGCGCGACGAGCGGCGCCACCATCTCGCCGATCCGGTCGAAGCCCTCGCCGAGCGTCTGGCCGAGGGTGTGGCGGTAGTGGATGCCCTCGCAGATCACCGCCAGCTTGAAGCAGCCGAGCGCCACGTGCCAGTGCAGCGGGCCGACGTCGACGTCGCTGCGACCGGCGTAGCGGTCGATCAGCTCGGCCCCGGTGGGGAAGCCGGCCCGGGGACCGAGGCCGTCGGCGACCGGGTTGCCCTCGGCGTGGTCGCTGTCGCCGAGCACGTCCCAGTAGGTGAGCAGCAGGCCGAGGTCGGCGAGCGGGTCACCGAGCGTGGCCATCTCCCAGTCGAGCACGGCCCGTACCGTCACCGGGTCGACGGTGGCGAGCAGATTGTCCAGCCGGTAGTCGCCGTGCACGATCCGGCCGGCGTTCGCGCCCTCCGGCACGCTGCCGGCAAGCGCGTCGCGCAGCTCGTCGACGCCGGGCAGCGGGCGGCTGCGGGAGCGGTCGAGCTGACCGGCCCAGCGGCGGACCTGCCGGGCCAGGTAGCCCTCCGGCCGGCCGAAGTCGGCGAGCCCGACCTCGGCCGGATCCACCCGGTGCAGCGTGGCGAGCGTGTCCATCATCGCCATGGCCAGGTCACGCCGCTGCCCGGCGGTGAGCGCGTCGGTCTGCTCGCGGCGCCGGTAGACCTCGCCGTCGACCTTGGCCATCAGGTAGAACGGCGCGCCGATCACGCTGTCGTCCGGGCAGAGCAGGAGCGGCTCGGGGACCGGCACCCCGGTCGGGGCCAGTGCCGAGATCACCAGGTGTTCCCGGGCCATGTCGTGCGCGGTGGCCAGCACGTGCCCGAGCGGTGGCCGGCGCAGCACCACCTCGCGGTTGCCGGCCCGCAGCAGGTAGGTCAGGTTGGACTTGCCTCCGGCGATCAGCCGCGCGGACAGCGGCCCGGTCAGGTCCGGCCGGTGCGCGGCCAGGTGGGCGGCGAGCCGGTCGAGGTCGAGCCCGGGTGGCGTCGGACCGGTCGGGGGTCGGGCGGCGTCGACGGCCGGATCGGTCATCGGGATAGTTGATGGCAGCTCAGCTTTGTTGTCAAGGCCGGATTTTCCCGGCGGGACATGCCGCCGCAACGGGGTCGAAATGGTCAGCCGGCAGGCTGGGGCCCAGCCTGCCGGCCACCGCCGGCCCGCCGAGCGGAGGGATCAGACATGCTGCTGCGAGTTCGGGTGACCCTGCCGGACCGACCGGGCACGCTCGGCCAGGTGGCCCGGACACTCGGTGTCTCCGGCGCCGACATCGTGCAGGTGGTGGTGCTGGAGCGGCTCGGCGGGCGGGCGGTCGACGACTTCACCGTGGTCTGGCCGGGCGCGGCGCGGGTGGAACGGCTGCTCGCCGGGCTGGCCGCGATCCCCGGCGTACGGGTGGACGGGGTGTGGCGGGCGATCGGCGCGCCGACCACCACCGGCCAGGACGCGGAGCTGCTCGCGCAGGTGGCGGCGAACCCGACCGACGGGGTGGCCACGCTCGTCGACGCGGTGCCGGGGCTGCTCGCCGCGGACTGGGCGGTGGCCGCGGTCGTGCCGCTGGACTGGGCGTCGCGCAGCGGCGGGTCCGGCTCGGCCACGGTCGGGCACGCGAGCTGGCGCGCGCCGGCGCCGCCCCGGCTGCCCGAAGTGACCCCGTTGCGGGCCCGCGCCATGACCAGCCCGGAGGGGCACCACTACGCGGTGGCGCCGTTCGGCCGGGCCGGCCTGGTCCTCGTGGTCTCCCGTGACCACAGCGAACCGCTCTCGGCGGCCGGGTTCCACTCCACCGAGGTGGACCGGCTCGCCCAGCTCGTCCGCGCCAGCGCGGTGATCCTCGGCGACCGGCTCGACCTGGTGGGCGCGCCGCCCGTGACCACCGTCACCTGAGCCGGGGCGGAGCGTCACCCGGGGGCAACGGGCGCGCAACAGGCGACCGGCATGGTCGTCGGTGAGGAAGGGAGACAACGATGGCGCTGTGGCGGATCCGAGCCACCGTGGACGACCGGCCGGGCTACCTGTCGGTGCTCACGGCGAGCCTCGCGTTGCGCGGGGTCAACATCCTCACCGTGCAGGTGCACACCACCGAGGTCGGTGCGGTCGACGACTTCCTGGTCGACGCACCGGATTCGCTGACCGAGGCGGACCTGCGGGCCGCGGTGGAGCGGGGCCGGGGGCGGGACTGCTGGGTGGCGCGCAGTGAGGCGCGCGGGCTGGCCGACGAGCCGACCCGGGCGCTCGGGCTGGCCGGTCGGCTGGTGCGTGACCCGGAGGCGGCCGGCGCGACGCTGCGTACGCTGCTCGGCGCCGACGCGGTGACCTGGCGTCCGATTCCGGCGTCGGCACCCGGTGGCGTGGGCGGCACCACGATGCTGCTCACCGACCCGGCGGGCGGCGCCTACGAGCTGCGCCGCCGGGAGCCGACCTTCACCCCGGCCGAGTACGCCCGGGCGCAGGCCCTGGTCGAGCTGGCGGCGACGGTGGGCCGGCGGGACACCGACCGGGTCGTCCTGGTGCTTCCCGACGGCGCCGAGGTGTCGGTGCGCACGGCCAGCGTCGACGACGTCCCGGCCGTACGCGAGCTGCATGCCGGCTGCTCCGAGCGGAGCCGGCAGCGGCGTTACCTGAGCGGGGCGGCGGACCCGTCGCCGGCCCGGCTGCGCCGGCTGCTGGAGCCGGCCCGGGGGTTGACCCTGCTCGCCACGGCGGGCTCCGGCGGGGCGGCGGAGCCGGTCGTGGCGATGGCCAACCTGGTCGGCGAGGGGGACGAGGCGGAGGCGGCGCTGCTGGTCCGGGACGACTGGCAGCGTCGGGGCCTCGGTTCGGCGCTGTTGCGCCGCCTGGTCGGGCACGCCGACCGGGCCGGTTACGCCGCGGTGCTGCTGCACGTGCAGGCCGAGAACACGCCGATGCTGCGCACGCTGCGCCGGCTGGACCGGCCGGCGGCCCTGGAACGCGACGGTGGTGTGCTGACCGCGGCCGTGCCGCTGGCTCCCGCCGAACGGGTGGGCGTGCCGGCCGCCCGAGAGCCGAGGGCCGTCCGACCGGCGTGGACCGGCCGGGACACCGCGGCGGGCCTGCCGGCGCAGCGGCCGGGTTGAGCTGACGGTAGCCCGGCCGGGTCCACTGGCGAGCCGCAACGGCGCGGCACGCCGACGGGCCCGGCGGGGAGCCGACACCGGCGCCGATGCGGCGCCACCCTGACCGACCTCCGATGCGGGGGACGGTGACACGACGGGGCCTCCGGTGCGGGGGCCCCGTTCGTGTTCCGGGGGCAGGTAGCTGACGGTTCGTCCGCCGCTACCTGCTCGCCGACGACGCGCCGCCAGGCTCGGCGGACACCGACGTCGACCGCCGCCCGACATGGCGGAGCGCCCGGGCCGCACGGGTCCGGGCCGCGCTCGGCTCAGCCGCGCCCGGCAACCTGGCCTGAGCCCCCGTCATGTCCTCCATGTCCTCCTTGATCACGCCTCCAGGACCTCCGATGGCCGGACAAGCGGCGTGACAGCGAGGTGATCATGAAGTTGGCGGCATCAACGGAGATCAACACCGCCGTCAACCTCATGATCACCCGCTCGACGTGGAATTGCGGCGGGCTCGAGTTGAGGGTTTCGTCGATCATGGACTTGTGGTGCCAGGAAATGTGCGATTCGGCATGAAATCGGAGGTGCCACAAGTCCGAGATCGGCAGAGGTTCGCCGCTTCCTGAAGTATGTCGAGTGTCTGCCCGGGGCCGGCAGTGGGCCCTCGACCTGCCCGGCCGGGTGCTGCTGGTCGCGATCTACTGGCGCACGAACCTCACGATGCGGCAGATCGGCCCGTTGCTTGGGGTGTCACACTCCGCCGCGCACCTGGTCATCGACACCCTCGCCCCGCTGCTGGCCCTGGCGCCGGTGCGCAAGCGGTCGGTGGAGCAGATCGCGATCGTCGACGGCACGCTGGTCCCGACCCGCGATCACCGGTTGGCGGCCCGGAGCAAGAACTACCGGTACTCGACGAACCTGCAGGTCGCCATCGACGCCCCCACCCGCCTGGTCATCGCCGTCGGCTACCGCGGCAACCCGGAGGTGATCAGGCCGTACCGCAAGCCGTCCGACGGCAGCTCGGGCGGTGTGGCCCGCCGCCAACGGCATAATGGTCAGCGTGCCGGAGCAGCTAACAGATCGTCATACCGTGACGATGCCGCGGGTCATGGTTCGTCACGTCGTTGAGGCGGACCGGCCACGTTTCGTCGAGCTCTTCTGCGACGAGACCTTCATGACTTTCTCCGACGGTGTCCTGTCACTCAGCGAAGCCCATGAGCGGTTCGACCGGATGCTCGCGCGATGCGCGGAAGTCTCGTTCGCTAAGCAGGCGATCGTTGAACTGTCGTCCGGGGTTGTCGTCGGCTACACAGGAGTTGACTGGATCGATTTAGAGGGTCACCGATGGCTGGAGTGGGGCTACCGACTCGTTCGAGCGGCTCGCGGCAAGGGCTACGCCACTGAGGCAACTGAAGCGCTCCTGGTCAAAGCTGCCGGGGAGTACAGCGGCGACTTACTCGCGATCATCCACCCGGGCAACCAGCCATCACAGAACGTCAGTCGAAAGCTGGGGTTCCGGTGGTGGAAAACGGCCGAAGTGAACGGGGGGCTACGCAACATCTACAGAATGCGATTGCCGGCCGCAGGAAGCTAGACCGTCTGCGAAACTATGGTCATAGCCATTCGTTGATCGCGACGACGTGGGGGGTGGCCTGGTAGCGCACGGCCAGCTTGTCCTACCTGGGGCTCCCCAGCCCGGAGTAGATGCCAGCGGACCCCAGCACGATATGCAACTGAATTCGGGGCTGATCCGCGCAGGTCATCAGGTGCCCGACCTGCTCGGCCATCACGCCAGGACCGCCAGCCCGGCAGCATAGCGCCCCGAGCCGTACGGGTGTGGGGTGCTCTCGGGTCGGGAACGGTCAGCCGCGCGCGGCAACCTGGGCAACGAACGCCCGCCAAGACTCCGGCACGAAGACCAGCGCCGGGCCGGTCGGGTCCTTGCTGTCCCGCACGCCGACGACGCCGGAGAGATTGTCGGCGACCTCCACGCAGTTGCCGCCGTTGCTGCCGCTGCGGGTGCTCTTGCGCCACGACGCGCCGGTCATGTCCATGATCCTGCCGCTTTCCTGATGAGTTCTAGGGAGTCGCGGCGCGGGAGCGCCACGCTGCAGATGCGGTCCCATCGCTTTCGAGCGTAGCAATGTCCTCGGGCCGGTCAGTTACCTGCGCGGTGAGCTGCCCGTCCACGCATGCGACCCAGCCCCCGCCGGGCTGGCTAGCGAGCACGAAGGGCCCCGTCAGGCCCGTGTAGATTCCCACGCTCTCCGGAACGATGTGCACCTGCACATGCGGCAACTCGGCACACTCGGCGAGGTACGCGAGCTGCGCCGCGATCATACTTTCCTGCCCGTCACCCACGCGCCGAATTACCGTCCCATCAAGGACCACCGTCACCAACGGCGGCGGGTCCCTCTGCAACAGCGTCTGTCGCGCGAGCCTGGCCGTAACGAGCCGGTCGACCACATCCGCGCTCAACAGCTCATCGGCAAGCGTTGCCCGCGCGAACTCGGGCGTCTGCAACAGACCGGGCATCCATGCTGGCTCATACCAACGAAGGGCCGTAGCGCGTTGCTCTTCATCGATCCACTCGCGAAGCCAGATCGGGGCGCCGAGCCGCTCCATCAAACGTGAGTACAGCCCGTTCGTGTTGAGCGCCTGGTCGACGGCAGCAACATAGTCAGCCTTCAGCGGGCGAGTGCCGCTCTCGACGTTGCCTACGTGCGTGCCCGAATAGTTGATGAGCTTCCCGAAGTCCTCTTGACTCATCCCGCGCGCCGTCCGTGCTGCCCGAAGCTCTGCCAATAGGAAGTCAGCGCCAGACTTCACCGCGCCCCCACCATCCCTTCAGACTCCCCGGCGTTTCCTTCGCGCCCCCGCAATCACCGCCACACCCGGTTCAACGTGCGCTTTTGCCTTCCGACGGTAGCGCCTCGCCGTCCAACCTGGAACAGACGGCGCGGCCGGCAGGGACCACCCGAGACCCGGCGGCCGTGTCAGTCAGGGGACCGCCTCGTCCGGCAGGCACCAGCGCGGGGCGGTTCCCCTCCCGTTTCCACTCGGAAGGAGGGCGTGTCCGTGCCCGAGGAAAATCCGATTCCCGACGTCGCCGGCCGCGACGGCGCTCTTCCCGCGACCGGGCGACGGCCGGTGACCGCGCCGCGTCGCCGCCGGCCGGAGGTGCCCGCGCTGCGTGCCGGCGACGTCCTGCACCTCACCCGGGCGGCGTCGCCGCAGTTCGCCCGGCCGATCATGGCCCGGCTGATCCGGGTGCTGGACTGGACGACGTACGACGGTTGGTTGTGGGCCGACGTCTACCAGCTCGGCCCGGACGGCGACGCGACCGCCCGCCGGTCGGTGTTCCTGCGGCGGAGCGGGGTGCGTGTGCTGACCGCGGGGCCGCCGGTGTCGCAGCGCCGCCCACGCGTCGGCGCTCTCGTGTGATGGCCCGCCGCCCCGGCCCCGCCGACCACGTCCCGTCGCGGCCCACCTGGCGCTGCCGTGCTTGCGGGGTGGCCTGGCCGTGCTCGACGGCGAAACTGAGCCTCCTCGCGCGCTACCGCGAGCGGAAGGCCGAGCTGAGGGCGTACCTCCTGAGCCTGCACGAGACCGCGGCCGAGGAACTGGCCGGGTTGGACGGCGGTCGGCGCCCGGTGAACCTCGAAGACCGCTTCACCGCCTGGGCCGAGCATCGGTAGGCCGGACGCCAGTTCGGTGAAATGGTGGTATCCGACCACCGGCGATGCCACCACTTCACCGAACTGGTGTCGCCCGGCCAGCTCCTCGTCGTCGCAGGCCAGCGACGCGACAAGCGCGCCGTTGGAGGCGTTCATCGCAGCCAGCAGCTCGTCGGTGGTGTCCACCACGACGATGGTGTCGACCGGGCCGAACGGCTCGGCGTGCATCAGGCGGGACCGGCCGGGCGGGGCGAGCAGCACGGCCGGGCCACGTACGCCGAGGTGTCCTGCCCGTCGAGGAAGGGCGCGCCGTCGAGCTTGCCCCGGTGCAGCGACCCGGGGCACCGGCGAGTAACGCACGAGGGTGGATCGGCGGTCGTCTTCCCAACCGGCGGGCGTGAGATTACATTGTCAACTATCCATGGGAGCGCTCCCGCGCGTCCATGGACCACCACCACCACCGCTGCCGCACGGCGGCCCGACCGGCCCACGGTCGAGTCGGGCCGCCGTGTGGCTTCCTCCACAGGAGCTCGCCATGCCCCGACCGACCCCGCCGCCGCGCGGTCGTCCCCACCGCCGGCTGCTCGCCGCCGGCGCCGCGCTGGTGGCCGCGCTCGCCGCCGCCGCGCCACTGCCGGCCGCCGCCGCGCCCGCCGCACCCGCCCGGGCCGCCGGGGCGCAGGCCGCCGCGGCCACCTTCAACTACGCCGAGGCGTTGCAGAAGTCGCTGTTCTTCTACGAGGCGCAGCAGTCCGGTAAGAAGCCCTCCTGGAACCGGGTCTCCTGGCGCGGCGACTCGGCGCTCACCGACGGCGCGGACGTCGGCGTGGACCTCACCGGCGGCTGGTACGACGCCGGTGACCACGTCAAGTTCGGCTTCCCGATGGCGTTCAGCACCACCATGCTGGCCTGGGGCGCGGTCGAGTACCGGGACGGCTATGTCGCCTCCGGCCAGCTCAGCCACCTGCTCAACAACCTGCGCTTCGTCAACGACTACTTCGTCAAGGCGCACCCCGCCCCGAACGTCCTCTACGGCCAGGTCGGCAAGGGCGACGACGACCACAAGTGGTGGGGGCCGGCCGAGGTGCTGCCGATGGCGCGTCCCGCGTACAAGATCGATGCGAGCTGTGGCGGCGCGGACCTGGCCGGCGAGACGGCGGCGGCGATGGCCGCGTCGTCCATGGTGTTCCGCTCCACCGACGCCGCCTACGCCGACAAGCTGCTCGGCCACGCCAAGCAGCTCTACACGTTCGCCGACACCGTGCGGAAGGCGTACAGCGAGTGCATCACCGACGCGGCGGCGTTCTACAAGTCGTGGAGCGGCTACCAGGACGAGCTGGTCTGGGGCGCGATCTGGCTCTACCGGGCCACCGGTGACGCGGCCTACCTGACCAAGGCGGAGAGCGAGTACGACAAGCTCGGCACCGAGCCGCAGTCCACCACCCGCTCCTACAAGTGGACGCTCGCCTGGGACAACAAGCAGTTCGGCGCGTACGTGCTGCTGGCCAACCTGACCGGCAAGCAGAAGTACGTCGACGACGCGAACCGGTGGCTGGACTACTGGACCGTGGGCGTCAACGGGCAGAAGGTGCCCTACTCGCCCGGCGGGATGGCGGTGCTCGACTCCTGGGGCGCGCTGCGCTACGCCGCCAACACGTCGTTCGCCGCGCTCGTCTACAGCGACAAGACCACCGACGCGACCCGCAAGGCCCGCTACCACGACTTCGCGGTCCGGCAGGTCAACTACGCGCTCGGCGACAACCCGCGCAACTCCAGCTACATGATCGGGTTCGGGAACAACTCGCCGAAGAACCCGCACCACCGCACCGCGCACGGCTCCTGGTGGGACAGCCAGACCGTGCCCACCGAGACCCGGCACGTGCTCTACGGCGCGCTCGTCGGCGGCCCGTCGTCGGCCAACGACGCCTACAGCGACAGCCGCTCCGACTACGTGATGAACGAGGTGGCCACCGACTACAACGCCGGTTTCACCTCCGCGCTGGCCCGGCTGGCGAACGAGTACGGCGGCAGCCCGCGCGCTGGTTTCCCGACCGCCGAGACGCCCGACATGGACGAGCTGACCGTGGAGACCACGGTGATGCAGGCCGAGCCACGGGCCACCGGGCTCAAGGCGATCATCTACAACAAGTCGGCGTTCCCGGCCCGCGCGCTGACCACCGGAAAGTTCCGGTACTACTTCCGGCCCGACGGCACCGGTCCGGTGACCGTCACGCCCGGCTACACCCAGGGCTGCCCGTCGCCGTCGACCGCCAAGCAGTTCAGCGGCGACATCTGGTACGTCGAGGTGGACTGCACCGGCTACACCATCGCGCCGGCCGGGCAGTCGCAGCACCGGATGGAGGTGCAGTTCAAGATCGGCGTGCCGGAGGGCGGCACCTGGGACCCGACGAACGACCCGTCGTACCAGGCCACCGCCGGGCCGAACCGTAAGGTGCCGCTCTACTCCGGCGGGGTCCGGGTGTGGGGCGACGAGCCCGGCCCGGCCACGCCGGACACCACCGCGCCGAGTGTGCCCGGCACCCCGGTGGCGTCCAGTGTCACGGCCACCGGTGTGACTCTGACCTGGCCCGCCTCCACCGACACCGGCGGCAGCGGCCTGGCCGGCTACGAGGTCACCCAGGCGCAGACCGGCAGCGACGCGCTGGTGCTGCGCCAGGCCACCACGAACACGCTCGCGGTGACCGGCCTGACGCCCGAGCGGACGTACTCGTTCACCGTGCGCGCGCTCGACGGCGCCGGCAACCGGTCCGCGGCGTCGGCGGCGGTGAGCGTCACCACGCCGGCCGCCCCGGCGCCGGACACCACCCCGCCGACCGCGCCCGGTACGCCCACCGCCTCCGCGGTCGGCTCGACCGGACTGACGCTGACCTGGGGCCCGGCCACCGACGCGGTCGGGGTCACCGGCTACCGCGTCTACCGGGGCGGAAACGTCCTGGTCGGTTCCACCACCGGCACCACGCTCGCGGTGACCGGCCTGACCGCCTCCACCACGTACACCTTCACCGTGGTCGCGGTGGACGCGGCCGGTAACGTCTCGCCGGCCTCGTCCGGCGTCACGGTCACCACCACGGCCCCGCCGACCGGCGGCGGCTGCGCGGTGACCTGGACGGCGAACACCTGGGACACCGGGTTCACCGCGAACGTCACCGTCACCAACACCGGCACGACGGCGCTCAACGGCTGGACGCTCGCCTTCACCTTCCCCTCCTCGGGGCAGAAGGCCGGGCAGGCGTGGTCGGCGAACGTCACCCAGACCGGCACGTCGGTGACCGCGTCGAACCTGGCCTACAACGGGACGCTTGCGGCGGGGGCGTCGACGAGCTTCGGCTTCAACGGCACCCACACCGGCAGCAACCCGAAGCCCACCGCCTTCACCCTCAACGGTTCCGCCTGCACCGTTTCCTGACCGCCGACCGGCGCGTGGCCGGTCACCGCATCCGGTGACCGGCCACGGCACGCCAGCGAGAAACCACCGAAACTTTTCCGAAACATATTGTCCGGACGGATGCCCGATGAAAGCATCGGCATACATAGATTTATTGACCCAGACGTCCAGTCGTCCCCGCCCAGACGGCTCGGGTGCTGGCCAGTGAGGAGGCCACAGTGCCAATGAGCCCATCCGTTCATCCCGGCGGGACCCGGCGGCGGCGACCGCCAGCCGTCAGGGCGCTGATCGCCGGCGCGGTAAGCGCCGTGACGGTGGCCGCAGTCGCGGTGATGATGCCGTCGGCGAACGCCGCGGCGAGCACGCTCGGCGCGGCAGCCGCGCAGTCGGGGCGGTACTTCGGCACCGCGATCGCCGCGAGCAGGTTGAACGACTCGACGTACAGCACGATCGCGGCGCGTGAGTTCAACATGATCACGGCTGAGAACGAGATGAAGCCGGACGCGACGGAGCCGAACCAGAATCAGTTCAACTTCAACTCCGGTGACCAGATCTACAACTGGGCGACCCAGCGTGGCCTGAAGGTCCGCGGGCACACGCTGGCCTGGCACGGCCAGCAGCCGGGCTGGATGCAGAACATGCAGGGCAGCGCGCTGCGCAACGCGATGATCAATCACATCAACGGTGTGATGGGCCACTACAAGGGCAAGCTCGCCGCGTGGGACGTGGTCAACGAGGCGTTCAACGAGGACGGCAGCCGCCGTAACTCCAACCTCCAGGGCACCGGCAACGACTGGATCGAGGTGGCGTTCCGGACCGCGCGGGCGGCCGACCCGTCGGTCAAGCTCTGCTACAACGACTACAACATCGAGAACTGGTCGTACGGCAAGACGCAGGGCGTCTACCGGATGATCCAGGACTTCAAGTCCCGTGGTGTGCCGATCGACTGCGTCGGGTTGCAGACCCACTTCACCGGCGGCAGCTCGCTGCCGAGCAACTTCCAGACCACGCTGTCCAGCTTCGCCGCCCTCGGCGTGGACGTGGCGTTGACCGAGGTCGACGTCACCAACTCCTCCACCTCCCAGTACGCCGGGCTCACCCAGGCGTGCATCAACGTGCCCCGGTGCATCGGCATCACCGTCTGGGGTGTCCGCGACAGCGACTCGTGGCGCTCCAACGAGAGTCCGCTGCTCTTCGACGGCGGCGGCAACAAGAAGGCCGCGTACAACTCGGTCCTGAACGCCCTCAACGCGGCGGCACCGACCTCGGGACCGACCTCAGGGCCGACCTCGGGGCCGACCACCGGCCCGCCGCCGTCCGGCGGCGCCGGACGGATCGTCGGCGTGCAGTCGGGCCGGTGCATCGACGTGCCCAACGCCACCCAGACGAACGCCACCCGGGTCCAGCTCTACGACTGCAACGGCCAGTCGAACCAGCAGTGGACGTACACGTCGAGCAAGCAGCTGATGGTCTACGGCACCAAGTGCCTCGACGCGAACGGCGCGGCCACCGCGAACGGCACCGGAATCATCATCTACGACTGCAACGGCCAGTCGAACCAGCAGTGGAACATCAACTCCAACGGCACCATCAGCGGCGTGCAGTCCGGCCGCTGCCTCGACGTCTGGGGCACCGGCAACGGCCAGCAGATCCAGCTCTACGACTGCCACGGGCAGAGCAACCAGCAGTGGCGGACCGACTTCAACGGCTCCACCTCGGCGCCGCCGACGTCCACGCCGCCGACCACGACGCCGCCGCCGAACGGCTGTGCGCTTCCGTCGACCTACCGGTGGTCGTCGACCGGCGCGCTGGCCAACCCGCAGAACGGCTGGGTCTCGCTGAAGGACTTCACGAACGTCGTCTACAACGGCAAGCACCTGGTCTACGGGTCGAACGTCAACAGCAGTGGCCAGTACGGCTCGATGAATTTCAGCCTGTTCACGAACTGGTCCGACATGGCCTCGGCCGGTCAGACCGGGATGGGCCAGGGCACCGTGGCGCCCACGCTGCTGTACTTCGCCCCGAAGAACATCTGGGTGCTGGCGTACCAGTGGGGACCGACCTCGTTCAGCTACAAGACGTCGAGCGACCCGACGAACGCCAACGGCTGGTCCTCGGCGCAGACGCTCTCCACCGCCAGCCTCCCCGACGCCCCGTACGGCGTGATCGACCAGACGCTCATCGGGGACGACCAGAACATGTACCTCTTCTTCGCCGGGGACAACGGCAAGATCTACCGGTCGAGCATGCCGCTCGGGAACTTCCCGGGCAGCTTCGGCTCCAGCTACACGACGGTCATGAGCGACTCGACGAACAACCTGTTCGAGGGCGTCGAGGTCTACAAGGTGGCCGGCCAGAACCAGTACCTCATGCTGGTCGAGGCGATCGGCAGCCAGGGGCGCTACTTCCGCTCGTTCACGGCCAGCAGCCTGGGCGGCTCGTGGACCCCGAACGCGGCCACCGAGAGCAACCCGTTCGCGGGCAAGGCCAACAGCGGCGCGACGTGGACCAACGACATCAGCCATGGTGACCTGGTCCGCACCAACCCCGACCAGACCAAGACCGTCGACGCCTGCAACCTCCAGCTCCTCTACCAGGGCAAGAACCCCAACGCGGGAGGCGACTACAACCTGCTGCCGTGGCGGCCGGGTGTGCTGACCCTGCAACGCTAGGAACGAGGCTCAACCCGAGGGGCGTGTCCGGCACCGTGCCGGGCACGCCCCTCCGGCTGTCGGCTGTCGGCCGTCGCTCAGTCGGCCAGGTCCTCGGCGAGCAGGTCCATCAGGAGGCCGTCGTGCCAGCGTCCGTCCGGGCCGCGCTCGTAGCGGCGCATGATCCCCACCGGGCGGAACCCCACCTTCGCGTACGCCCGGATCGCCGCCGTGTTCGCCGCCGCCGGGTCGATGGTGAACCGGTGGTGGCCGTACTCGTCGGCCAGGTGCCGGGCCAGCGTGCGGATGGCGTCCCCGCCCAGACCGGACCCGCGTGCCGCCGGGTCGAGGAAGATGTCCAGGCTGGCGTGGCGGTAGTCGGGGTCGGACTCGGCGTACCACTGGATCGCGCCGACCAGCCGGCCGTCGTGCTCGATCACGTAGATGCTCAGCGAGTCGTCGGCCAGGTCGGCGCGGACCGCCCCGGCCAGGTCGTCGTCGCCGCGCCACCAGCGGCGGACCTCAGGGGTGGCCCGGATCGCGGCCAGCGCCTCCACGTCGGCGTCCGTCGCCGGCCGCAGCGTCACCGCCCGTCCCCGCAGCACCGCCTCAGCCCCGCCGCTCGCCGTGCTCGACGCAGACCGCCGACCAGCCGGCCGGCACGACCTGCACCTTCATCCGCCGCCGGCAGGACGCGCACCAGCGCGGCGGCTCCCACGCCCGGGCCGCCGCGCACGCCGGGTGCGGGCCGGCGGCCACCGACTCGCCGCACCTGTCGCACCAGCGCGCCGCCGCGCCCACGTCGCCGGCCGGCACGGCGGGTCGAGTCAGCTCCGTCACCATCGCCTCACAGTGTCGCCGAGAGCGCCTTCACCGGCATCTTCAGGTCGTTCAACAGTTTCAGGTCGTCGGTCGCCGGTCGGCCCAGCGTGGTGAGGTAGTTGCCGACGATGACCGCGTTCACGCCGCCCAGCAGGCCGTCGCGGGTGCCGAGGTCACCGAGGGTGAGTTCCCGGCCGCCCGCGTACCGCAGGATGGTGCGCGGCATGGCCAGCCGGAACGCGGCGATGGCCCGCAGCGCGTCCTTGCCCTCGACCACCGGCTGGTCGCCCAGGGGCGTGCCGGGGCGCGGGTTGAGAAAGTTGAGCGGCACCTCGTGCGGGTCCAGCTCGGCGAGCTGGGCGGCGAACTCGGCCCGCTGCGCCACCGACTCGCCGAGCCCGAGGATGCCGCCGCAGCAGACCTCCATGCCGGACTCGCGGACCATCCGCAGCGTCTCCCAGCGCTCCTCCCAGGAATGCGTGGTGACCACGTTGGGGAAGTGGGAGCGGCAGGTCTCCAGGTTGTGGTTGTAGCGGTGCACACCCATCTCGACCAGCTCGTCGACCTGCTCCTGGGTGAGCATGCCGAGCGACGCGGCGACCTGGATGTCGACAGCCGCGCGGATGGCCGCCACGCCCTCGCGCATCTGCTTCATCAGCCGGGCGTCCGGGCCGCGCACGGCGGCCACGATGCAGAACTCGGTGGCCCCGGTCGCCGCGGTCTGCCTCGCGGCCTCGACGAGTGCCGGGATGTCCAACCAGACCGAGCGGACCGGCGAGGTGAACAGACCTGACTGGGAGCAGAAGTGGCAGTCCTCCGGGCAGCCGCCGGTCTTCAGCGAGACGATGCCCTCGACCTCGACCTCCGGTCCGCACCACCGCATCCGGACCTCGTGGGCGAGTTGGAGGGCGGCGGGCAGGTGCTCGTCGGGCAGGTTCAGCACGGCGAGGATGTCCGCCTCGTCCAGGCCGACGCCGCTGCCCAGCACCCGGGTCCGGGCCTGGTCGAGGATCTCTGGCATGGCTCGTAACCTAACAGGCCGCCGGAGCGGCGGGAAACCGTCGTGAGCGGCCCGGCGAGCCGGGACCGCGCCACGCCGGGACCGCCGGCCCGGGTGGTAACTTCGCCCCGCGGAAGCGCCCGGCGGGGGCGACGCTCGGCGGGAGGGGACGACGCGGTGGCGGACTGGCTGGCGGCCCTGGACCGCGCCGCCTCCCGGCGGGCCGAGGCGGGCCTGACCCGCACGCTGCGCCCGCGCGCCGCCGGCGACGCCGTGGTCGACCTGGCCGGCAACGACTACCTCGGCCTGGCCACCCACCCGGAGGTCACCGCCGCCGCCACCACGGCCCTGTCCCGGTACGGCCTGGGCGCTACCGGGTCGCGCCTGGTGCGCGGCTCCACCGACCCGCACCACGCGCTCGAAGGCGAGCTGGCCGACTGGCTCGGCGTCGACCGGGCGCTCGTGTTCTCCTCCGGCTACCTGGCCAACCTCGCCGCCGTCCGGGGCCTGACCCAGCCGCGTACGCTGCTCGTCTCCGACGCCCACAACCACGCCTCGCTGATCGACGGCTGCCGGATCTCCCGCGCCGAGACGCTCGTGACGCCGCACGCCGACGTGACCGCGGTGGCCGCCGCGCTGGCCGCCGCGCCCGGCCGCCCGGCCGTGGTGGTGACCGAGTCGGTCTTCTCCGTCGACGGCGACCTGGCCCCGCTCGCGGAACTGCACGCGGTGGCCCGCCGGCACGGCGCGCTGCTGCTTGTCGACGACGCGCACGCGCTCGGCGTCACCGGCCCGGCCGGGGCCGGTGGGGTGGCCGCCGCCGGGCTCGCCGGCGAGCCCGACGTGGTGGTCACGGCGACGCTGTCCAAGGCGCTCGGCGGCGCCGGCGGCGTGGTCGCCGGCCCGGCGGAGTTCGTCCGGCACCTGGTGGAGACCGGCCGCACGTTCATCTTCGACACCGCGCCGCCACCGGCGGTGGCGGCCGGGGTGCACGCCGCCGCGCGGCTGGCCCGGGCCGGCGACGCGCTCCGCGCCGAGCTGGCCGACCGGGTCGCGTTCGCGGTGCGCCGGCTGGGCGCGGCGGGGCTGGCCGTCTCCGCGCCCGACGCGGCGGTGGTGTCGGTGACGGCGCCCGGGCCGGAGGCGGCGACCGCGTGGGCGGCGGCCTGCCGGGACCGGGGCGTGGCGGTCGGCTGCTTCCGCCCGCCGTCCACGCCCGACGGGCGCTCCCGGCTGCGGCTGACCATCAGCGCCGGGGTGGACCGGGCGGACTTCGAACGGGCGCTGGACGTGGTCGTGGAGTGCGCAGCCGTGAGCGTGAGGAGTGAGCCGGGTTTGCGAGCCCCGCAGTCGCGAACGAAGGAAAGCTCATGAGTGACGGCTGGACCGGAGCGGTGCTGGTGACCGGCACGGACACCGAGGTCGGCAAGACCGTGGTGACCGCGGCCGTCGCCGCCGCCGCGCAGGCCGCCGGCCTGCGGGTCGCGGTGGTCAAGCCCGGTCAGACCGGTACGGCCACCGGCGAGCCCGGCGACGTCGACTCGGTGAACCGGCTGGCCGCCCCGCTCACCGGCCGGACGCTCGCCAGCTATCCGGACCCGCTGGCCCCGCTCGCCGCGGCCCGGGTCGCCGAGCTGCCGCCGCTGGAGCTCTACCACGCGGTCGACGCGATCCGCGAGGAGGCCGACAAGCACGACCTGGTGCTCGTCGAGGGCGCCGGCGGCCTGCTGGTGCCGATGGGCGTGCGGCCGTCCGGCGAGCCGTGGACGGTGGCCGACCTGGCGGTGTCGCTCGGCGCGCCGGCAGTGGTGGTGGCCCGCGCCGGGCTGGGCACGCTCAACCACACCGCGCTGACGCTGGAGGCGCTGGAGCGGCGGGCCGTGCCGGCCGGCGTGGTGATCGGCGCCTGGCCGGCCGAGGCGGAGCTGGTGCACTGGCTCAACCTGTCCGAGCTGGTGCCGAACCTGCTCGGCGCGCTGCCGGCCGGCGCCGGCGGGATGGACCCGGGGGTGTTCCGCCGCTCGGCGCCGGGCTGGCTCACCCCCGCCCTGTACGGCGTGCTCGACGACTGGCGGGCCTGGGCCGAGGAGGCCGGCTGAGCATGTAAGGCGGGGGCCCCGCTTAACGCATTTGGTAGAGGCGGGGGCCCCGCTTAACCCCACCTGTTAAGCGGGGCCCCCGCCTAACCGGCGCGGGCGGGGCGGCGGGTGCCGGGCGGGTCGGGGTTCAGCTCCCATACCCGGGTGTGCTTCACCCGGACGCTCTCCAGCGCCTCGGGGACGGGCACGTCGTACGCGGCCAGTTCGTGGAAGCGTTCGCGGGGCAGGTACGCCCGGTCCGGGTCACCCACCAGCACCCGCGCGCCGGAGCGGGCGGCCCGGAGCAGGAAGCGCAGCACCCGGCGGGCCATCGCCTCGCTGTAGAACACGTCCCCGGCCAGCACCACCTGGGCGTCCCCGGCGTCGGAGTCGAGGATGTCCCCGAGTTCGGCGTCGACGCGTACCCCGTTGCTGTCGGCGTTGAGGGCGACCGCCGCGACGGCCCGCTCGTCCACCTCGACGGCCCGGACGGCCGCCGCGCCGCCGCGCGCGGCGGCGATGGCGACCAGGCCGGAGCCGGCGGCCAGGTCGAGCACCCGGCGGCCGGCGACCAGCTCCGGATGGTCGGTCACGTACCTGGCGAGCGCCTGCCCGCCGGCCCAGGCGAAGGCCCAGAACGGGGGCGGCTGTTCGCTGCGGAACTCGCCCTCGGTCAGCTCCCAGAGGCCGATCGGCTCGTCGGCCTGGTAGAGCCGCACCTCGGGGACGAACGCGACCGGGGTGAGGCGGGCGTGCAGCCGGACGAACGCGGCGGACAGCTCGGACACCCGGAGATTGTGGCCCACCGCCGATCCCGGGCGTGTCGGCGGGTGGCCGTGACCGGTTCACCACCGTCGGTGAAACCGCCCCCCGATGTTGACGTTGGGTGCGAACACGCCCGTCTACCGGGGCGGTGGTCGCGCTCCTAGCGTTGCGGGTGGATACGACCGAGGTGGGGAGGCGTGGTGAGCGGGTGGCGGCAGGCGCTGCGGATCGGGCTGGTGCTGACCTGCCTGGCGGGAGCCGGGTACGGCGGGGCCGCGCCGGCCCGGGCGGCGGCGACCTTCTCCACGGAGTTGAGCGGCCTGCCGGACGAGTTCACCGCGGGCAACCGGGTGGAGACGCTTTCCGCGGTGGTGTCCCGGTCCGACCGCGCCGACCGCAACGACTGCGTGAAGGTGCGCTGGTCGATGCTTCTCCAGGTGCAGGGCCTGCGGCTGGACCAGGTCAAGGTGGACCGGGTGGAGGAGACCGGCTCGTTCCCGCTGGAGATCCGCACCGAGGGGGACACCGCGCGCCTGACCGACCGGCAGTTGGATCCGGGGGTGCTCTGCCCGGGCCGGACCGTGACCGCGCAGTACCGGGTGGCGTTCGCCGAGGACGTGGGGCGCGGCCGGGTGAGCATCGCCGCCGAGGCGTACGACCCGCAGTTGCGGCTGTTGGCCCGGCGGACCGCCTCGCGCCAGGTGGTGGGTGAGGCGGTCGAGCCGACGCCGGAGCCGTCGCCGACGAGCGCCGCGCCCACCGATCCGCCGAGCGAGGAGCCGCCCACCGAGGAGCCGGTGACGGACGAGCCGACCGACGCGGCGGTGGTGGAGCCGCCGCTGCCGGGCGCGGCCGGCCGGCCGGTGGCCGAGACCGGGGGCTTCGGTGTGGTGCAGGCCGCTTTCCTGCTGGGTGGGCTGCTGCTCTTCCTCGGCGGCGGGTTGCTGCTGCGCATGCGGCGCCTGCTCCGTCCCGCGGGTGAGCCGGCGGAGGAGGAGACGGCGTCGTTCGGGCGGCGGCGGACCGTCCGGCGGGAATGGCGCTGACGCCCCTTTACAAAAACTCCGGTCTTGTAAAACTGCTCCCCGGCTGACACAGTCGGGTCAGGAGCAACAGATCGGAGTACGACGATGCGCACCGGCACCGTTCCGTGGCGGGACCCCCGCCGACCGCTCTGGCCGCTCGCCCTGCTCGTCCCGGCGCTGCCGTTCGTGGCCTGGTCGATCTGGCACGCCGGCGGCGCCGGCTGGGCCTGGTGGCTCACCCCGGCGGTGGTCTTCGGCGTCATCCCGGTGATCGACCTGCTGATCGGCGACGACCGGGAGAACCCGCCCGAGGCCGCGGTGCCGGCGTTGCAGGCCGACGGCTACTACCGCTGGCTCACCTACCTCTACCTGCCCGCCCAGTACGCGGCCCTGGTGCTCTGCTGCGCCGTCTGGGCCGGCGGCCGGCTCTCCTGGCCGGCCGCCGCCGGTCTGGTCGCCACCGTCGGAGTGGTGGACGGCATCGCCATCAACACGGCCCACGAGCTGGGGCACAAGCGGGAGCAGGCGGAACGCTGGCTGTCGAAGATCGCGCTCGCCCCGGCCGGGTACGGGCACTTCTTCGTCGAGCACAACCGCGGCCACCACACCCGCGTCGCCACCCCGGAGGACCCGGCCAGCTCCCGGCTCGGCGAGTCGTTCTGGGCGTTCTGGCCGCGTACCGTCGCCGGCAGCCTGCGCTCGGCCTGGCGGCTGGAGACCGGCCGCTTCCGGCTCCGCGGTCGCAGCCCGTGGACCTGGCGCAACGACGTGCTCAACGCCTGGGCCATGACCGTCCTGCTCTACGCCGTGCTGGCGGTGGTGTTCGGCCCCGGCGTGCTCGTCTTCCTGGTGCTCCAGGCGGTGGTCGGCTTCTCCCTGCTCGAGGTGGTCAACTACCTGGAGCACTACGGCCTGGCCCGGCAGCGCACCGCCGCCGGCCGCTACGAGAAGGTCGACCCGCGACACAGTTGGAACAGCGACCGGACGGTCACCAACGTCTTCCTCTTCCAGCTCCAGCGGCACAGCGACCACCACGCCAATCCGCTGCGGCGCTACCAGGCGCTGCGCAGCTTCGACGCCTCGCCGCAGCTGCCGGCCGGCTACGCCACCATGGTGGTCGCCGCGCTGCTGCCCCCGCTCTGGCGGCGGATCATGGACCACCGGGTGCTGGCCCACTACGGCGGCGACCTGTCCGCGGCGAACGTCCACCCGCCGGCCCGCGCCCGCTTCGCCCTTGGCCCGGGGCTGGCCGGCGGCCCGGGGCTGGCGGGTGGCGCCGGCCTCGGTCGAGCTGGTGGCCTCAGTCGAGTTGGCCGGGCTCCAGGCTCAGTTCGCGGGCGGCGACCAGGCGGACCCACTCGGCGATCTGCCGACGGGTGATCACCCGTTCGTGCACCGCGAGCTGCACCGCCAGGCCGTCCATCACGGCGCTGATCCGCCAGGCCGCGCCGGCCGGGTCGGGGCAGGCGAAGGTGCCGTCGGCGACGCCGTCCGCGATCACCGCCGCCAGGTCCTGCCGCCACCGCAGGTCGAGGCGGCGGGACAGTTTCTCCAACTCCGGGGTACGCAACGACTCCGACCAGCCGTCGATCCAGATCGACCAGGAGGCGGAGCGGCCGGTCGGCGCGTAGAGCCGGAGCATCCGGCGCAGCTTGGCCAGGGGCGGGGCGGTGGAGCGGAGCACCGCGTCGAGTCGGGCCAGGTCCTGCTCGACGGCGTACGCGAAGGCCTGCGCGAGCAGCCGGTCCTTGGTCGCGAAGTGGTAGAAGACGAGCGCCTGGCTGACCCCGGCGGCCTCGGCCACGTCGGCGGTGCGGGTGTTGGCGAGCCCTCGCTCCGCGATCACCTCGCAGGCCGTACGCAGCAGCGCGTCCAGGCGGATCTCGGCGGCTCGTCTCGTCACGCCGTTACGGTAACCCATCCGAATGACCACGAGGAGTTACCAGACCGGCCTGTCGAGGGTGGGACAGTCGGATGCCGGACACTCGGCCCGCCGGCTAGATTCGCAGGTGGACGGGCCTGTGATCGCTCGGCCGACCACCCCACCCAGGCTCCTAGGAAGCTTGGAGGGGTGCGCACCGTTCACCCCGAACGCGCCGGAAGGGGGATCCGATTTGGCAAGCCTTCCTCCGCTCGGCTAAAGTTCTCATCCGTCACCGGGAAACGCCGGGGGCGTGCGGACGTAGCGCAGCTGGTAGCGCATCACCTTGCCAAGGTGAGGGTCGCGGGTTCGAATCCCGTCGTCCGCTCGGAGATGCCGCCACGCACGTCGGGGGCAACCTCGGTGGAGTGGCCGAGAGGCGAGGCAACGGCCTGCAAAGCCGTGTACACGGGTTCAAATCCCGTCTCCACCTCGGCAGTTGACGAGGGCGATTGGCGCAGTGGGAGCGCGCTTCCTTGACACGGAAGAGGTCACTGGTTCAAACCCAGTATCGCCCACCAACGGAAAGGCCGTGTCGATCACTCGACACGGCCTTTCTCGTCGCTCGGGCGGGACACCGCGAGCGCCCCGCGTGCCCGAGACTGGCCGGGTGAACGAACAGCGCATCCGAGCCCAGCAATTCCGTAGCCTGCACCTGCCCGGCGAGCCGCTGGTCCTGGTCAACGCCTGGGACGCGGCGAGCGCCCGGATCGTGGCCGCCGCCGGAGCCCGCGCGGTCGCCACCACGAGCGCCGGCGTGGCCTGGAGCCGCGGCGCGCCCGACGGCGACGCGCTCGCCCGGGAGACCGCCGTCGACGCGATCCGCCTGGTCGCCGCGGCGGTGCGCCTCCCGGTCACCGCCGACATCGAATCCGGGTTCGGCGACACCCCCGACGACGTCGCCGACACCGTGACCGCGGTGCTCGCGGCCGGCGCGGTCGGCGTGAACGTGGAGGACGCCCGGTACGACGGGGACGGGCCGCTGCGCGCGGTCGACGAGCAGTGTGCCCGGCTCGCCGCGGTCCGGTCCGCCGCCGACCGGGCCGACGTTCCGCTGTACCTCAACGCGCGGGTGGACACGTTCCTGCGCCGGGCCGGCGGGGTGCCGGAGACGGTCGCCCGGGCCGAGGCGTACCTGGCCGCCGGCGCGGACGGCATCTTCGTGCCGGGGACGGTCGACCCGGAGACCGTGGCGGCGCTGGTGGCGGCGATCCCGGCGCCGCTGAACGTGCTCGTCGGGCCGGGAGCGCCGCCGGTCGCCGAGCTGGCCCGGCTCGGGGTGGCCCGGATCAGCCTCGGGTCGAGGGTGGCCGCATCCGCGTACGCGGTGGCCGGTCGGGCGGCGGCGGAGGCGCTTCGCGCCGGGACGTACGAGACGCTCGCCGAGGGGCTCGACCACGGCACGCTGAACGAGCTGATGCGAGGCTGACCCGGGTACGCGGACGGGGGGCGCCGCTGGGCGCCCCCCGTCCGGACCAGGCCGGGGACCGATCAGCTCCGTCGGCCCCCGGTGCGGTCGGATCACATCGGCGGCGTGACGTCCCGCCGCTCCTCCACCCGGCGATATTCCACCGGCTGCTCGGCGGTGGTGGTGACCACCTGGCGGCGCCGGCCCCAGACCAGCGTCGTCAAGATCAGGCCGACCACGCCGGCCGCCATCAGGATCCAGCCGACGATGTCGAGGTCGACGCCACCGACGTTGGCGTTCAGCGCGAACGTGAGGATCGCGCCGACCGCGATCAGGAAAATGCTCGTACCGATACCCACGACAGCCTCCTTCAGGGTGATGGTTGTGCTGTCGTGTCGCTCAGTACCCCGGTGGCGAGCAGCGCAATCGCCATCGCTCGGGGGGCTGCCGCGGGTGGGTCCGGGCGTCGGGTAGAGTTTCCCCCGTCGCCGGCGCGAGCCGGTGACGACGCGGACGTAGCGCAGCTGGTAGCGCATCACCTTGCCAAGGTGAGGGTCGCGGGTTCGAATCCCGTCGTCCGCTCGCGAACTGCCCCGGGCGATTGGCGCAGTGGGAGCGCGCTTCCTTGACACGGAAGAGGTCACTGGTTCAAACCCAGTATCGCCCACCCGAAGAAACATCCTCCGCCGCCGGTTGATCGGCGTGCGTATCCCACCGGCCGGCCGGCACCGGCCACATCGGTCGCCCATCGCGCCGACAGCCTGGTCGGCATCCTCCGAGCGGATTATGGAGCCCAGCTCCGGCGCATGTCAGGGTGAGGCCCGATGCGCAGGGAGGCGGTCACATGCGGGCGATCGGGCAGGGAAAATGGCGGCGGAACACCGCCCGACTCGGCGTGGCGGCGATCGTCGCGGCGGCCGGGGTGACGGTGGGGGCCGTGCCCGCACAGGCCAATGCGACGCGGACCGTGGCCTTCTGGAGCATGGACGAACCGGCTTCGTCGACCCTCCTGAGGGACAGCAGCGGCAGCGGACGGCACGGGACCGTCGGCGGCGAGGTGGTCACCGGCGCGATCTACGCCGGGGCGACCGGCCACCGTTTCGCCACCCACCTGCCCACGGACCAGGAGTACGTGCCGGACCACGTGAACCTGGTGCCGCACAGCACCGACTTCAACCCGGACGCCGGGGACTTCTCGGTGACCATCCGCTACCGGACCACGTACTCCTTCGGCAACATCCTCCAGAAGGGACAGGGCAACACCGCCGGCGGCTACTGGAAGTTGGAGGCGCCGGGCGGCCGGCCGAAGTGCCTGTTCCGCGGCGGTGACGGTGCCTCCCGGACCGGTTACACCGACGTGCCGATCGCCGACGGCCAGTGGCACACGGTGACGTGCAACCGCACCGCCGCCTACGTGGAGATGTACGTCGACGGCGTGCGGACCAGCCGGCTCAACGGGCCGACCAGCACCATCGCCAACTCCTGGCCGCTGTCCGTGGGCGGCAAGAGCCAGTGCGACGGTACGAAGGTGACCTGCGACTACTTCGCCGGTGACATCGACTACGTGAAGATCCTCAAGGGCTCGGGCGGCCCGGCGAACCAGCCGCCGGTGGCGGACCTGACACCGTCCTGCTCCGGGCTGGTGTGCACGTTCTCCGGGGCCGGCTCGACCGACGCCGACGGCGCGGTCCAGGACCACCTGTGGGACTTCGGCGATGGGTCCACCACCGACACCGTGTCCGTGCCGACCACCTCCCACACGTACGCGGCGGCCGGCACCTATCCGGTCACGCTGACGGTCACCGACGACCGGGGCGCCGCCGGCACCGTGACCGTGGACGTCACCGTCGCGCCGGTGCCGGAGCGGATCTCCTTCGTCGGGCAGGCCACCGCGAACGCCAACTGGACCAGCCACACGGTGACCGTCCCGACCGCCGTGCAGCCCGGGGACACGCTGCTGCTCCTGCTCAGCCAGAACACCCACACCGGCACCGGGGAGCCGACCGGGGTGACCGGCTGGAACCGACTCGACCGGCTCGACGGGGGCTACGCCACCACCACCGCATGGTGGAAGACCGCGACCGCCGGAGACGCGGGCACGGCGGTACGGGTGGCACTGGACAGCCAGGCGAAGGGCAACCTGGTGCTGGCCGCGTACCGCGGGGTCGCGCCGGGCCCGCCGGTGTTCGCCCGGACCACCGACCCGGCCAGCGCCGCCACCCGGACCACCCCGTACGCGCCGGTGACCACCGCACAGAGCTGGGCCGTGTCGTACTGGCTGCACGGCGACGCCGCCACCACCAGCCTCACCCCGCCGGCCGGGGTCGCGGTCCGCAGCAACAGCTCGCAGACCGGCGGCGGCCGGGTGACCGGTCTGCTCGCCGACGCGGCGAGCAGCGTCCCGGTGGGCAGCTACGGCGGACTGGCCGCGGTCGGCGCCGCGGCGAGCACGACCACCACCACGTGGACGTTCATCCTGCCGCCGGCTTGATCCGGGTACGCGTGAAGGCCGGCACCCCGTTGTTGCGGGTGCCGGCCTTCAGCGTTGTTCGTCAGCTGTTCCAGTGCTTGGTGACGAGGTCGGTGGCCTGGTTCTCCCACTGGGCGTAGGCGTCGGGGTAGGCGCTCACCTGGACGGTCTGGGCGGCCTCGGTCAGGGGCATGTCCTGCCAGCCGTCGACCTGCTTCAAGCCCTTGAGGAAGGCCAGGGTGGAGTATTCGGGGTCGGTGATCTGCTCGGGGGTGCCCCAGCCGGAGGAGGGGCGCTGCTGGAACAGGCCGAGGGAGTCGTGGTCGTTGGTGTCGCCGAGGTGGCCCAGGTTCTCCAGCTTGGATTCCTGGAGGCTGGTGGCGATGGAGATGACCGCCGCCCGCTCGGGCAGGCCCGCCTTCTTCGTCGCGGCGATGATCGCCTTGACGTTGGCGGTCTGCTCGCCGTTGAGCGTGATCGTCGACTGCTTGCCCTCGGCCTGCGCCACGGCCGCGGCGGCGGCGGGCTTGGCGGCGGTGGTGTGGGTGGGGGTGTCGGCGTGAGCGGCGATCGGACCGGCGAACACACCACCGGTGAACGCCAGACCAGCGATACCCAGGACGCTCTTGCGCAGGATCGTGTTCATCAGGGGGCTCCATTCCGGGGGTCGACACACGCACCGTGGGAGGGTGGCGCGCGGGCGAGCACCGTCAGGCGCTCAAAGTTTCGGGGGGATCCGACGTGGTCCGCGGGGCAGGGCCGCACCGCGGGGCGCCGGAGTGACTGTGTAACGACCGGCTGCCCACCGTCATTCCCGGGGGCGGGTCGACCGCGCGGCATGGGTGCGCTGGCCTTCCTCGGTCGTTCACCGGGTTACAACGCCCGCACCCCCGCGACGATTCCGCCGCCAGAGTGCCACCCACCACCCCCGAACCGGACACCCCACCCACCCGGCCGCACACGGCGACCGGATTCCACACGCCGTCAACACCCCCAGGCCCACGACGGGAACGCCACGGGTGCCTCAACGCGCCCGAGACGGCCATATCGTTCCGTCCGCGCTCCACCCAGGCCACGACTGGAACGCTATGCACGACTGGAACGCTATGGACGTCTCAGCGCGCCCGAGAGGGCCATAGCGTTCCACCCGCGCGCCGTTGACGCGACGACTGGAACGCTGTGGACGTCTCAGCGCGCCCGAGACGTCCACAGCGTTCCACCCGGGCCACGACTCGGTGTGGGTGTCTCCAAGTGTCGTGATAGATCCATACGTTCCAGCCAGGCCGTGAGTGGAGCGGCATGAGTGCGTTCGGGCACATCTCGCCCACCCGGCCCCTCGGGACGCCGCGCAGGGCGGGTGGGCCGTTCTGCCGTTGGCAGATCCGCTCACCGAGAAACGGGGTGCCCCGGGTCCAGGCTGCCGGGCAGGGTGGGGGCCATGCGACTGCTGATGCTGGGTGGCACGGGCTTCGTCGGTGGGGCGGTGGTGGCCGAGGCGGTACGCCGCGACTGGTCGGTCACCGTGTTCAACCGGGGGGTGCACGGGGAGGCGCCGGCCGGCGTACACCGGTTGCGGGGTGACCGGGACGCGCCCGGCGGGCTCGCCGCGCTCGCCGGCGGCGAGTGGGATCTGGTGGTGGACACCTGGGACGGCGCGCCCCGGGCGGTACGGGACGCGGCGCGGGCGCTGGCCGGCGCGGTGCCGCACTACGTCTACGTCTCCAGCGGCTCGGTGTACGCGCCGCCGGTCGACCCGGGCAGCGGGGAGGAGGCGCGGACCGTCGCCGCCGAGCCGGACGCGGACGACGGCGACTACGCGAGCAACAAGGCCGGCGGGGAGCGGGCCGCGGTGGAGGTGTTCGGCGACCGGGCGCTGCTGGTCCGGGCCGGTCTGATCCTCGGGCCGGGGGAGGACATCGGCCGGCTGCCGTGGTGGCTGCACCGGATCGCCCGGGGTGGTGCGGTGCTGGCGCCGGGCCCGCGCGACCTCCCGGTGCAGTACGTCGACGTCCGCGACCTGGCGAGCTGGCTGCTGGACCGGGGCGCCGAGGGCGTCGGCGGGGCGTACAACGTGGTCAGTCGCACCGGGCACACGACGATGGGTGAGCTGCTCGACGCGGTGGTGGCGACGACCGGGTCGGACGCGACGCTGCGCTGGACGGAGCCGGAGCCGATCCTGGCCGCCGGGGTGGAGCCGTGGAACGACCTGCCGGTCTGGATCCCACGCGGCCACGAATACCGCTGGTTGCAGGAGCGGGACGTGGAGCGGGCGTACGCGGCGGGTCTGGTCTGCCGGCCGGTCGCCGAGACGGTCGCCGACACGTGGCGGTGGCTGCGCGAGGTGGGTCGGGTGCCGGCGCGGGCGGGACGGCCGGCGCGGGCGACGGTGGGCCTGGCCTCGGAGCGGGAGGCTGCGCTGCTGGCCTCGCTGCCGGCCGCCTGAGAGCGACCCGGGGCGCGCAGGTCAGGCCGGCACGACCGGCAGGTCGAGCACCTCGTCGACCGGGCGGCGCGGGGTGGCGCGTCCCGGCTGCCCGTAGCCGATCCGCATCACCATCTGCGGGGTGCCGAACCGGCCCAGGGACAACCGCAGCGCCTCCCGCGCCGCCGGCACCTCGATCGGTTGGGAGAGCAGCGACGCGCCGAGGCCGGCGTCGGTGGCGGTGAGCAGCACCCGTTGCAGGGCCTGCCCGGCGACGACCTGGTCGGTGCCGGTGTTGCCGGGGGTGCCGAGCACCGCGACGAGCGGTTCCGGTTCGAAGTCCCGGCCGGGGGCGCGGTTGCGTCCGCCGAAGCCGCGCTGCGGCAGCAGGTCCTGCGGCTCACTCTGCGGCCCGCCGGCGGCGGCAGGGACCCCGTCGGGGGCGGGCTCCGAGCGCATCCAGTCGACCCGCTCGGCCACGTACGCGGGGTCGCGTTCGAGCACCCGGTGGGCGCTGCGGGCGACCTCGGCGAGCGCGTTGACCGCGCTGGCGCCGATGACCAGTTCCAGCCAGCACTGCTCGGCCCGGGCCGCCTCGCCGAGCCGCCAGCGGGCCTCGGCCGGCACCGGGTCGGGCCAGAACGGCGCGCGGTTGCTGAACCGGCGGGCGATCGCCCCGTGCAGGCTCTGCTCGGTCGGGGTGGGCCGGCGCGGCACGTCGGGTTCGAGCCGGGCCACCACGTCCGGGTCGGTCGGGTAGGGGCGCAGCCGGACCGTGGCCGGGGTGCCCGCCACGGCGAGCGCCAGCCGCAGGTTGAACAGGGCCGCCCCGCAGGCGACCCGCGCGCCCCAGCCGGTCGGGTCGGTGGCGGGCAGGGCGCGCCGCGGGTCGACGGTGACCTCGATGCCGCCGTCGCGCAGTCGGAACCGCCACGGCTGGGTGTTGTGCAGCGACGGGGCGCGTACCGCGTCGGCGACCGCGCCCCGCAGCTGCCGGACGGTGTATCCCATGGTCGTGCTCCCTCCGCTCGGTCCACCCCCACGGTGCGTCACCGCGACGCGCCCTGAGCAGGGCCGGAGGTCCCCACCCGGGCGGGGCCGACCGTCCCGGACCGGACGGGTCGGACGGGACCTTCGGCCCGTGCGGGGGCGCCGGGGGAACGGTAGAAAGGACTGATGATCCGGGTGTTCCTGCTCGACGACCACGAGGTCGTCCGCCGTGGCCTGGCCGATCTGCTGACCAGCAGCGGCGACATCGAGGTGGTCGGCGAGTCCGGCCTGGCCCAGGAGGCGACGCGTCGGATACCCGCGCTCCGCCCCGACGTGGCGATCCTCGACGCCCGGCTGCCCGACGGCAACGGCATCGACGTCTGCCGGGACGTCCGCGCCGTGGACTCGTCGATCAAGGGGTTGATCCTCACCTCGTACGAGGACGACGAGGCGCTGTTCGCGGCGATCATGGCGGGTGCCGCCGGCTACGTGCTCAAGCAGATCCGCGGCACCGATCTGGTGGACGCGGTGCGCCGGGTGGCGGCCGGGCAGTCGCTGCTCGACCCGGCGATCACCACCCGGGTGTTGGAGCGCATCCGCAGCGGCGTGGAACAGCCGCGGGAGCTGAAGTCCCTCACCGAGCAGGAGCGGCGGATCCTGGAGTACGTCGCCGAGGGGCTCACCAACCGTGAGATCGCCGGCAAGATGTTCCTGGCGGAGAAGACGGTGAAGAACTACGTCTCAAGCGTGCTGGCGAAGCTGGGCCTGGAACGGCGGACCCAGGCGGCGGTCCTGGCCACCCGGCTGCTCGGCAAGACCCACTGATCTCAGTCGAGCGGGACGCTCCACCGCAGCTCGGTGCCGTGCGGCTCGACCCGGCGCAGGGTGAACCGGCCGCCGAGCCGTTCGGCGCGCTCGCGCAGGTTGACCAGGCCGCTGCGGGCCGCCTCCGGGTCGCAGCCGATCCCGTCGTCGGTGACCGTGACGTCGATTCGGCCGCCGTCCGCCGCCACCCGCACCGCCACCCGGTCGGCGTGCGCGTGGCGTACCGCGTTGGACAGCGCCTCGCGCAGCACGGCGACCAGCTCGGGGCGCAGCTCGTCCGGGACGGCGCTGTCGACCGGGCCGACCAGTTCCAGGTCGGGCCGGTGGCCCAGCGACTCGGCGGCGGCCTCGACCGCCTCCCGGATCTCGGTGCGCAGCGCCGCGCTCATCGGGGTGCGCAGCTCGAAGATGGTGCGGCGGATGTCGCGGATGGTGGCGTCCAGGTCGTCGACCGCCTGGTTGATCCGCTTGGCCGCCTCCGGGCGGGCGTTCATCGCGCCGCTCTGCAGTTGCAGGCCGGTGGCGAAGAGCCGCTGGATCACCACGTCGTGCAGGTCGCGGGCGATCCGCTCGCGGTCCTCCAGGACCACGAGCAGCTCCCGCTCCTCCTGCCCGCGGGCGCGTTCCATGGCCAGCGCGGCCTGGCCGGCGAAGCTGGCGAGCAGGGCGAGGTCGTCGTCGGCGGCGGGTCCGTGGTCGGACCGGTGGGCGATCACGAGTACGCCGTGCAGCGTGTCGGCCGCGGCGAGCGGGGACACCACGGCCGGCCCGGCGATCACCGGGCGGGGCCAGGGCGCCGCCCCGGCGAGGTCGTCGACCTGCTCGTGCCGGCGTTCGGTGGCCGAGCCGGCGAAACTGGTCTCGGCGGCCGGCAGGACCGCGCCGACCAGCTCCCGGGCGGCCGGGTCGGCGCCGTCGACCACCTCGACGGTGAACTGCGCCTCGTCCTCGTCGTAGAGCAGGACCAGGGCCAGTTCCGCCTCGGCGACCTCGCGGGCGCGGCGGGCGACGAGCGACAGCGCGTCGGTGCGGCGGACCTCGCCCAGCAGCACCGAGGTGATCTCGGCGGCGGCGGCCAGCCAGCGTTCCCGCCGGTGCGCCAGCGCGTAGAGGCGGGCGTTCTCGATCGCCACGCCGGCCGCGGCGGCGAGCGCGGTCACGATCTCCTCGTCGTCGTCGGTGAACTCGGCGGCGCCCTGCTTCTCGGCCAGGTAGAGGTTGCCCCAGACGTGGTCGCGGATGCGCACCGGCACGCCGAGGAAGCTGTGCATCGGCGGGTGGTTCGGCGGGAACCCGTACGACCGGGGGTGCCGGGTGATGTCCGGCATGCGCAGCGGCTTCGGGTCGTCGATGAGCAGGCCGAGCACGCCCCGCCCGTGCGGCAGCTCGCCGATGCGGGCGTGCAGCTCAGCGTCGATGCCGTGGACGATGAAGTCGTGCAGCAGACGGTCGGGGCCGATCACCCCGAGCGCGCCGTAGCGGGCGCCGGCCAGCTCGCACGCCGACTGCACGATCCGTTGCAGCGTGCTGCGCAGGTCGAGGTCGGAGCCGATGCCGACGACCGCGTCGAGCAGCGCGCGTAGCCGTTCCCGGCTGGTCACCACCTCGCCGACCCGGTCGAGCATCTCCTGCAACAGCTCGTCGAGGCGGACCCGGGACAGCGGGGTCAGCCCGAGCGACGGCGTGACGTGCTCGTGCCGGGGGTTCGGTGCGGCGGCCACCGGGCGATGCTATCGCCAGGTGGCGCGCGCCGACGAGACCCTCAGGAGCTGTGGTCGCGTACCGCCGAGGTGTCGACGGTCTGCGCGGCGTCCAGCCGCGGGGTGTGCGGCGGGGCGGCCTGCGTCGGGTCGGCCAGGCCGAGACGCATGCTCAGGTAGGGGTGGCCGAGACCGGCGAGCGTCTGCCGCAGCACCTCGCGGGTGCCGTCGACCTCCACCACGCCGGAGAGCGGCACCAGGGACACCCCGTGCCGGGTGGCTTCGAGCCAGGCGGCGGAGAGCGCCTCGCCGGCGCGCAGCCAGCTCATCGGCTCGTCCTCGGAACCCCAGAGGATGGCGTAGACGGCGGCCTTGTCGTGGCCGGGGCCGATCGGCAGCGAGCCCGGGGTGCCGAAGTCGCGGCCCGGCACGGTGGTCTGCGCCGCCTGGTCGGGCAGCACCTCCGGCGGCAGGCCGGTGCCGGCGCCGGCCCGGCTGATCCAGTAGGCCAGCTCCTCGCGTAGCTCCGGGCTCTCCGACTCGACGACGGCGGCCTGCTGGGCGGCGCCGGCCAGCTCGATCTTCTGCATGTCGTTGAGGAGTTGCAAATTCACGCCCTCGCGGGTGGCGGCCCGGTCGATGTCGCCGAGCGTGGCGGTGGGGACCTGCTCGTCGCTCACCGGCCGCCGGTCGGTGTGCCGCACCCGCATGCACTGCACCAGGCGCATGGCGTCCGGGTCGGCGCCGGTGTGGCGCAGCCCGGTGAGGCGGGCCATCAGGTCGGGCTGGTGCGGGTCGGGCAGGCGTTCCACCGCCGGGGTCCAGCCCTCGGCGGCCAGCGCCACCCGGGCGTGGTGCAGCGCGGTGCCGCAGCTCACCACCAGCAGCCGGCCCTCCGGGTCCATGACGCTGAGGTGCCGTTCCCGGACGACCCGCAGTTCCAGCGCGTCGGGCAGGACGGTCCAGTGCCAGGGCTGGGTGTTGTGCACCGAGGGCGCGTGGCCGGCCATCCCGGCGGCCTCCGCGAGCGCGGTGGTCAGCGGGCGGTCGGTGGCCGGCGTCTCGTGGCTCATCGTCACGACCTTTCCTGTTTCTCCCCATCGTGCCCCACGCCCGGGACGCGCCGGGTGGGGTTGCCGCTCCATCCTCTGGCATGGTCGGGCGGATCGCACGGGTCCTTCGACCTCCCGGATTACCCGCGTTCGCCCTACCTGCCCCGCGCCGGCACTGAGACGATCCGCACGTGGGAACCGAACCGCGCGAATGCGTACCCGAACGGCCGGCCCGGGCCCGGCGGGCCGTGACCGCCGAGTGGGTCCCGCTGGCGCTGCTCACGCTGGCCGTGCTCGGCGGCGCGGCGCTGTGGTTCGCGGGCGCGCGGGGCGTGGCCGGTCTGGTCTGGGCCGCGGTCACCGTGTTCGCCCTGGTGCCGGCCGCCTGGTCGGTGCTGCGTCAGCTGTGGCGCCGGCAGTTCGGCGTGGACGTCATCGCCGTGCTGGCCCTGCTCGGCGCGCTGCTGGTGCGGGAGTACCTGGCCGGGGCCGTCATCGCGGTGATGGTCGCCACCGGGCGGGCGCTTGAGGAGTACGCCCGTCGCCGGGCCACCCGCGACCTGCGGGCGCTGCTGGAGCGCGCGCCCCGGCAGGCCCGCCGGCGCACCCCCGGTGGCGGGATCGAGGTGGTGCCGCTGGACCGGGTGGCCGCCGGCGACCGGCTGGTGGTGGGCCCCGGTGACGTGGTGCCGGTGGACGGCACGGTCGAGGAGGCGGCCACGCTCGACGAGTCGGTGGTGACCGGCGAGTCGCGGCTGGTCGGCCGCGCCGCCGGCGAGCAGGTGGCAAGCGGCGTGGTCAACGCGGGTGCCGGTTTCGGGTTGCGGGCCAGCCGCAACGCGGCGGAGAGCACGTACGCCGGCATCGTCCGGCTGGCCGGGGAGGCGACGGCGCGCAAGGCCCCGATGGTGCGGCTCGCCGACCGGTACGCGGCCGGGTTCGTGCCGTTCACGCTGCTGCTGGCGGGCCTGGCGTGGCTGCTGTCCGGCGAGTTCGTGCGGGCGGTGGCGGTGCTGGTGGTGGCCACCCCGTGCCCGCTGCTGCTGGCCACCCCGATCGCGGTGGTCTCCGGGCTGTCCCGGGTGGCCCGCCGGGGTGTGCTGGTGCGGGACGGCGGGTCGCTGGAGCAGCTCGGCCGCGCCCGTACCCTGCTGATGGACAAGACCGGCACGCTCACCGTCGGCCGGCCGCGGGCCGCGGAGACGGTGGTGGCGCCGGGCGGCGACCGGGACGAGGTGCTGCGGTTGGCGGCCTCCGTCGAGCAGCTCTCGCCGCACGTGCTGGCCGCCGCGCTGGTCCGGCAGGCCCGCGAGCGGGGCCTGCCGTTGGCCGAACCGACCGGGGTGACCGAGGAACCGGGGCGCGGGGTGGCCGGCCGGGTCGACGGCCGGACGGTCCGGGTCGGCCAGCTCGACGGCGAGCCGCCGCCGTGGGCGGACCGGGCGCGGGAGCGGGCCGAGCTGTCCGGCCGCTCCACCGTGTGGGTGAGCGACGAGCGGGGGCCGCTCGGCGCGATCCTGCTGGAGGACCCGGTCCGCCCGGACGCCCGGCGGACCGTGCGGCGGTTGCGGGAGGCGGGGCTGACCCGGCTGATCATGGTGACCGGCGACCGGCCGCGCACGGCCCGGCAGGTGGCGCAGGTCGTGGGCGTGGACGACGTGATCGCGCGGTGCTCTCCGCGGGAGAAGGCCGATCGGGTACGCGCGGAGTCGGCGCGGGCGGTGACCGTGATGGTCGGCGACGGGGTGAACGACGCGCCGGCGCTCGCCGAGGCGCACGTCGGGGTGGCGATGGGCGCGACCGGGGCGACCGCCTCCGCCGACGTGGCCGACGCGGTGCTCTCCGTGGACCGGCTGGACCGGCTCGCCGACGCGGTGGAGATCGCCAGGTACGCCCGCCGCGTCGCGGTGCAGAGCGCCACCGTGGGGATGGGGCTGGCGGTGCTGGCCATGCTGGTGGCCGCCGCCGGCCGGCTGCCGCCGGTGGCCGGCGCGTTCCTCCAGGAGGGCATCGACGTGCTGGTGATCCTCAACGCGTTGCGTGCCCTCGGCGGCGGCCTGCGGCGGCGGGAGGTGCCGCCGCACACCCGGGAGCTGCTCGACCGGTACGAGCGGGAACACGGCGGCGTGCGTGACGTGCTGGCCCGGCTGCGCGACACCGCGGACCTGGTGGCGACCCGCCCGGACGCCCCGGAGTGCGGGCCGGCGCTGCGCGACGTGCACCGCCGGCTGGTCGACGAGGTGCTGCCGCACGAGGAGGCGGAGGAACGGCAGCTCTACCCGGCGTTGGCCGGCCCGCTCGGCAGCGACGAGGCGACCTCGACGATGAGCCGGGCGCATGTGGAGATCGTCCGGCTGGTGGAGCGGATCGGCGGGCACCTGGCGACCCTGGACGGCCGGCTGCCCGCGCAGGAGGTGCCCGACCTGCTGGCGGCGCTCTACGGACTGGACGCGGTGCTGCGTCTGCACCTGGCCCAGGAGGAGGAGGACTTCTTCTCCCTCAACCCCGCCGACCGCCCCGCGTGACGGTCGGCGGGGCGGTCGGCGGGGCGTTAAGCGGGGCCCCCGCCTCTACCAAAGGCGTTAAGCGGGGCCCCCGCCTTACTCCCGGACGACGGCGACGGGGCAGGCGGCGTGCTGGATGAGCTGCTGGCTCACCGAACCGAGCAGCATGCCGCGCAGGCCGCCCCGGCCGCGGCTGCCGACCACCACGAGCTGCGCCGACCGGCTCGCCTCCACCAGCAACGACGCCGCGCTGCCGGGGACCGCCGAGATCTCCACCGGCACGTCCGGGAACGTCTCCCGCCACGGGGCCAGCTCCGCCTCGACGGCGGCCCGCTCGATCCCGGTGCTCTCCTCCGGGTCGAAGCCCGGCGACGCCCACCTGTCGCGTGGCGGATCCCAGGCCCGCAGCACCCGCAGCGGCACGTCCCGCTGAGCGGCCCGCTCCACGGCGAAACCGAGCGCCCGCAGCGCCGGCTCGGAGCCGTCCGTGCCGACCACCACCGGCCCCGACGTGGCGACCTGGCCGTCCCGGACCACCACCACCGGGCAGTGGGCGTGCGCGGTGACGGAGACCGCGGTGGAGCCGGCGAGCAGGCCGCCGAAACCGCCGTGCCCCCGGCTGCCGAGCACCAGCATCCCCGCCTCGGCGGAGCGTTCCTGGAGC
Organism: Micromonospora sp. WMMD1128; assembly: GCF_027497235.1. Classification (NCBI taxonomy): domain Bacteria; kingdom Bacillati; phylum Actinomycetota; class Actinomycetes; order Micromonosporales; family Micromonosporaceae; genus Micromonospora; species Micromonospora sp. WMMD1128. The sequence goes on along the minus strand of NZ_CP114902.1, from coordinate 4,542,945 downwards.
ACCAGCGCGGGCGGGCCGTCGAACACCTCACCGTGCACGGTGACGCCGGGCCGTTCGGCGGCGGCGTCCGCCGCCGCCTTGCGGACCAGTTCCTCCACCTGCCCCCGGGCGTGCTCGTCCGGCCAGATCCCCGGGGCCACACCGGGACCGATCCAGCCGGCCACGGTCAACCACTCGAAGACGTACGCCAGCCGCACCGGCCGGCCCGAGCGGCCGGCCTCGTCAAGCGCCCAGCGCAGGGCCACCGACGCGTCGGCGGAGCCGTCGTAGCCGACCAGGATCTCCTCGTTCATTCGCCGTGCCTACCTTTCGTTCGCGACTGCGGGGTCGGCGAGCTCACTGCTCCCGCTCACCGGTCCGCAGGGCCGGTTCGGTCTCGCGGATCCAGCGCCACTCGGCGACCCGGGGGTCGTCCTCGCCGTACTCGCGGGTGTGGTCGCGGCAGGACTGGCGGGTGTCCACCATCTCCTGGCGCAGGTGGGCGGCGCGTGACCGCAGCCCGGGCACCCGGTCGATGACGTCGATGACCAGGTGGAAGCGGTCCAGGTCGTTGAGCATCACCATGTCGAACGGCGTGGTGGTGGTGCCCTCCTCCTTGTAGCCGCGTACGTGCAGGTTCTCGTGGTTGGTCCGGCGGTAGGTGAGCCGGTGGATCAGCCACGGGTAGCCGTGGTAGGCGAAGATGACCGGCTTGTCGCGGGTGAAGATGGTGTCGAACTCGTTGTCCGGCAGGCCGTGCGGGTGTTCCGAGGGCGGTTGCAGGCGCATCAGGTCGACCACGTTCACCACCCGCACCTTCAGGTCGGGCAGGTGCTGGCGCAGCAGGTCGGCCGCCGCGAGGGTCTCCAGCGTCGGCACGTCGCCGGCGCAGGCGAGCACCACGTCCGGCTCGGCCCCGTCGTCGGTGCTGGCCCAGTCCCAGATGCCCAGGCCACGGCGGCAGTGTTGGACCGCCTCGTCCATGGTCAGCCAGTTCGGCGCGGGTTGCTTCCCGGCCACCACCACGTTGATGTAGTGCCGGCTGCGCAGGCAGTGGTCCATGGTGGAGAGCAGCGTGTTGGCGTCCGGTGGCAGGTAGACGCGGACCACTTCGGCCTTCTTGTTGGCCACGTGGTCGATGAAGCCCGGGTCCTGGTGCGAGAAGCCGTTGTGGTCCTGCCGCCAGACGTGGCTGGAGAGCAGGTAGTTCAGCGAGGCGATCGGCTCCCGCCAGGGGATGTGCCGGGTCACCTTGAGCCACTTGGCGTGCTGGTTGACCATCGAGTCGACGATGTGGATGAACGCCTCGTAGCTGGTGAAGAGGCCGTGCCGGCCGGTCAGCAGGTAGCCCTCCAGCCAGCCTTCGCAGAGGTGTTCGGAGAGCACCTCCATCACCCGGCCGTCGGGGGAGAGGTGGTCGTCGCCGGGTTCCCGGCGGCCGACGAACGCGCGGTCGGTGACCTCGAACGCGGCGCCGAGCCGGTTGGAGGCGACCTCGTCCGGGCCGAACAGGCGGAACGTCTCCGGGTTACGGGTGATCACGTCGCGGACCCAGGGGCCGAGCGTGCCGGTCGCGCCGGCCACCGTGCCGCCCGGCTCCTCGATGTCCAACCCGTAGTCGCGGAAGTCCGGCAGGTCCAGGTCGCGCAGCAGTTTGCCGCCGTTGGCGACCGGGTTGGCGCTCATCCGCCGGTCGCCGGTCGGTGGCAACGCGGCCAGCTCGGCGACCGGGCCGCCGGTGGCGTCGAACAGCTCCTCCGGCCGGTAGCCGCGCAGCCAGCGCTCCAGCTCGGCCAGATGCGCCGGGTTGTCGCGTACCTCGGAGATGGGCACCTGGTGGGCGCGGAAGGTCCCCTCGACCTGCTTGCCGTCGACGTCCGCCGGCCCGGTCCAGCCCTTCGGCGTACGCAGCACGATCATCGGCCAGCGGGGGCGCTCGACGTCGCCGCCGGAACGGGCCCGGCGCTGGATCTCGGCGATCTCGTCGACCGCCCGGTCGAGCGTCGCGGCGAGCAGGTGGTGCACCGCCGTCGGGTCGTCGCCCTCGACCACGTACGGGTGGTAGCCGTAGCCGCGCATCAGGTCCAGCAGGTCCTCGGCGGGGATCCGGTCCAGCACGGTCGGATTGGCGATCTTGTAGCCGTTGAGGTGCAGGATCGGCAGCACCGCCCCGTCCCGGGCCGGGTTGAGGAACACATTCGACAGCCAGCTCCCGGCGAGCGGGCCGGTCTCCGCCTCGCCGTCGCCGATCACGCAGGCGACGAGCAGGTCCGGGTTGTCGAACGCGGCGCCGTAGGCGTGGCTCAGCGCGTACCCCAGCTCGCCGCCCTCGTGGATCGAACCCGGCACCTCCGGCGCCACGTGGCTGGGGATGCCGCCGGGGAAGGAGAACTGGCGGAACAGCCGCTGCATGCCGGACTCGTCCCGCGGGATGTGGTGGTAGAGCTCGCTGTAGGTGCCCTCCAACCAGGTGTTGGCGACGAGCGCGGGGCCGCCGTGGCCGGGGCCGGTGACGAAGATCGCGGACAGGTCCCGGTCGACGATGACGCGGTTGAGGTGCGCGTAGAGCAGGTTGAGGCCCGGGCTGGTGCCCCAGTGGCCCAGCAGCCGCGGCTTGATGTGCTCGGGCCGCAGCGGCTCGCGGAGCAGCGGGTTGTCGAGCAGGTAGATCTGCCCGACGGTGAGGTAGTTCGCCGCCCGCCAGTAGGCGTCCAGCCGGCGCAGGTCGTCGTCGGTCAGGGGGCTGTGCAGGTCCAGCGCGGTCTCCATGCTGCGTTAGCCTCTCGTGGCTCGGGGTCGTCTGCCACTCGGGGAGGTGTCTGCCGTCCCCGGCACGTCCAATCTCTCCCGTGGGCGGTGGCGCCGGTCAGGGCCGGAGGTCCCGGGCCGGGTGGGCGTCATGACCCGTCCCGGGCGTCCGGGTCGAGCCCGCGTACCACGATCAGCGGGGCCGGCGAGTGGTAGAGCAGGGACTGGCTGACCTCGCCGAGGCTGGACTGCACCGGCCCGTCGCCCCGCGCGCCGACGAGCGCGAGCTGCGCCGAGCGGGACCGGTCGAGCAGGACGGTCCGGGGGTCGCCGCGCACGGTCTGGCAGCTCGCGGCCACCCTGGGGTGCCGGGCGGCGTGCCGGTTGACCGCTTCTTCGAGTACGCCGTCGTCGTCGCCGCGGTCCGGCTCGACCACCCGGACGGCGAGCAGCCGGGCGCCCCGGCGTTCGGCGCAGTCGAAGGCGTAGCCGAGGGTGGCGCGGGAGCCCGGTGAGCCGTCGTAGCCGACGAGCAGCGGACCGGGCGGGGCCGGCTCGGTCCGACCGATCAGGACCGGGCAGCCGGCCCGGGCGGCCAGTTCGACGGCCGGCGCGTCGGCCGGTACGCAGGCCGAGCAGGTGGCCATGCCGCCGTCGCCGAGCGCGACCAGGAACGCGGCGTCGGCGGCCCGCAGCAGCGCCTCGACCGGTGAGCCCTCCACGATCTCGCCGCTCACCGGCACCTCCGGCGCGGCGGCGGCGGCGATCTGGCTGGCCCGTTCGAGCAGGTCCTCCGCGTCGGTGCGGGTGCCGCCGGCCGGGGCCGGGCCGGAGGTCGCGGCCCAGTTGAACGCGTGCAGCAGGTGCAGCGGCCGGTCGTGTGCGGCGGCCTCGCCGGCGGCCGTGCGGACCACCGTGAGGGCCTCCGTCGACGGGCCCACGCCGACGACCACCGCGCCGTGGCCGGGTGCGGCCATTGCGGCTCACCTCCCGACCGCGCTTTCCCCCACGGTAGACGGGTGGTCGGGTCGGCCGGACCGGGTCGCCGGAATCGGCGGGCGTCGGGATGCTCAGCGCGGGGCGGGCAGGGTGGGGTGGACGCGCAGCACCACGGCGGTGGCGTTGTCGTCGCCGCCGGCGTCGAGGCTGGCGTCGAGGAGGGCCTGGGCGGTGCGTTTCGGGTCCCGCCGGGCGGCGAGCAGGTCCCGCAGCCGGTGGTAGCCGAGCTGGTCACTCACCCCGTCGGTGCAGAGAAGCCAGGTGTCGCCGCGCCGCAGCGGCACGGCGAGCAGGTCCGGATCGGGCCGGTCCGGGTGGCCGACGTAGCGCAGCAGTTGGTAGCGGGCCCGGACCGCCTCCGGCGAGCCGGCCGGCCACCAGCCGTGCAGCACGCCGAGCCAGGCCATCGTGTGGTCGACCGTGACCAGCTCCAGCAGCCCGTCGCGCAGCCGGTACGCCCGCGAGTCGCCGATCTGCACCAGCCAGCCCTGGCCACCGTCCGGCTCGACCACGAGCGCGGTGAGCGTGCACCCGGTCAGCCCGACGAGCGCCGCGCCGGCCTGGCGTACCCGGGTCTGGGCCACGGCGGCGGCGGTCCGCAGCCCGGCGGCGTCGACGGTCGGCCAGGCGGCGCGGACCTGTTCGACGAAGGTCCGGGTCGCGGTCGCGCCGGCCACCCGGCTGCCGTCGCCCTCGCCCATGCCGTCGCAGACCACGGCCAGCGGCAGTGTCTCGTCGACGTGCAGCACGTCGTAGTTCTCCGGGTAGTGGTGCCCGACCACGCTGCCCCCGGCGATCTCCACTGTGAACCGGCCGGCGGCGAGCCGGCGCGCGACACCGACCGGCTGGTCCAGCGGACGGCGACGGAACACCTACGGAACGTAACACCGGGTGGTGGTGGGCGGGGGTTAGGCGAGGGCGTGTCTCCTGTCAACCGGGGTTGACAGAAGACGGGTGTCAACCTACATTGACAGCATGAGTCAAGCGACGGAACTCGCGGCGGCGGCCGGCAGCACCGACCCGAAGGTCGGCCTGCGCGCGGTTCTCGCCCTGCGCCGGCTGCTCGAACGGCTCGAGGTGGTCCAGGTGGACAACGCCCGGCGGCAGGGCTGGTCCTGGCAGGAGATCGCCGACGCGCTCGAGGTCAGCCGGCAGGCGGTCCACAAGAAGCACGCCGGGCGGCCGGCGGTGCGCCAGAGCTGGGAGGCATGATGTTGGAACGATTCACCGACCGGGCCCGGGCCGTGGTGCACCACGCGGTCGACGAGGCCCGGACCGAGGGCCGGCGTCCGGTCGGCACCGAGCACCTGTTGCTCGGCGTGCTGGCCGATCGCGACAACCTGGCGGTCCGGCTGCTGTCGGCCGACGGCATCCAGGCCGACGGCCTGCGCGCGGCGGTGGCCCGCCACACCGCGCAGGGCGTCGACGGGCTCGGCGCGGCGGACGCGGCGGCGCTGCGCGAGATCGGCATCGACCTCGCCGCGATCGTGGCCCGGATCGAGGAGTCCTTCGGCCCGGACGCGCTGCGCGAGGCGGCGCCACGCCCACGCCGGTGGTGGCGGCGCCGGCACGGCAGCGGCCGGTTCTCACCCCGGGCCAGAAAGGTGCTCGAACTGTCGCTGCGCGAGGCGCTGCGGCTGCACCACCGGCACATCGGCACCGAGCACATCCTGCTCGGCCTGCTCCGGGAGGGCGACGGACTGGCCGCGCAGGTGCTCACCGAGGCCGGCGCCGACCTCGACGACCTGCGGCTGCGGGTCGAGGCGGCGCTGCGCGAGGCGGCCTGACGCGGGGTCGGGATTTCAAACCTGATTGCGGTCCTCGCAACGACCGCGCCCGCCGGCTCGCCGCCGCGCCCGGCGTCCTGCACACTGACGCCGTGGACGGTGCAGACGACAAGCGCCCGGTGACCGCGGAGAACCCGACCCCGCGCTCCGCCGTGGTGGTCAACCCGGTGAAGGTCGCCGACCTGGACGAGTTCCGGCGGACCGTGGACGGCGCGCTCGACGCCGCCGGCTGGCCGGCCCCGACCTGGCACGAGACCACGGTCGAGGACCCGGGTCGCGGCCAGGCCGAGGAGGCAGTCAAGGCCGGGGCCGAGGTGGTCTTCGCCTGCGGCGGCGACGGCACCGTGATGGCCTGCGTCACCGCGCTCGCCGGCACCGACGTGGCACTGGCCGTGCTGCCCCAGGGCACCGGCAACCTGCTCGCCGCCAACCTCGGCCTCTCCGGCGACCTCGCCGCCGGGCTCCAGGTCGCCGTCGAGCGCGGGATGCGCCGGCTCGACGTCGGCGTGGTCGACGACCAGTGTTTCGCGGTGATGGCCGGGATGGGCTTCGACGCCCAGATGCTCGACTCCACCTCCGAGACCACCAAGAAGCGGATCGGCTGGCCGGCCTACCTGGTCGGCGCCGCCCGTCACCTGCGGGACCGGCCGATGCGCGTCTCGGTGCGGATCGACGGCGGGCCGCCACTGCGCCGCCGCGCCCGCTCGGTCCTGGTCGCCAACGTCGGCCGCCTCCAGGGCGGGGTACGCCTGCTCACCGACGCCGAGCCCGACGACGGCTGGCTCGACGTGGCGGTGCTGACCCCGCGCCGGCTCGGGCACTGGGTGGCCATGGGCTGGGCGGTGATGCGGCGCCGCGGCAGCGTGCCCCGGATGGAGGTGTTCCGGGCGCGCACCGTCGAGATCGCCAGCAACCGGGCCCAGCCCCGCCAGCTCGACGGCGACCTGATCGAGCCGGGCCGCTCGCTCAGCGCCACCATCCGGCCCGAGTCGCTCTGGCTCTGCGTCCCGCAGCCCGAGGACCACCCCGACCTGGCCGAGGACGCCGAGGCGGCCGGTGAGCGCGGCGAGCACCTGGTCGAGGAGGCGCGCCGTGAGTAGCACCAAGCTCGTCCCCGAGACCCGGCTGATGGCCTCCGAGGAGCTCTCCGCCGACGACGCCTGGCACACGCTGCGGCGGCACGGGGGCTGGCACCTGCTGCGGGACGCCTTCATCCGGTTCCGCTACGGCGACGGCTTCAGCCACTCCCGGGCCCTGGCGTTCCAGCTCTGCCTGGCCGTGGTGCCGTTCCTGATCGCGCTCACGGGTCTGATCACCGACCTCGGGGTGGACGAGGGCGGCAAGGTCGTGGCCGACACGGTGCTGGCGATCACGCCGGGTCAGAGCGAGTCCATGGTGCAGGAGTTGCTGTCCGACTCGGACCGCACCGAGGACGTCGGCGAGCTGGCGCTGACCCTCGGCCTGATCACCGGCCTGGTGGCGTTGACCACCACGATGGCGCAGATCGAGCGCGGCGCCAACCGGATCTACGGCGTGGAGCGGGACCGCCCGGCGTTCCCCAAGTACGTGCGCGCCGCGGTGCTCGCCGTGGTCGCCGGTGTGCCCGCGCTGGTCGGGTTCCTGATCCTGGTCGGCGGCGGCGCGGTGGGTGACTCGGTCCGCCGGCACTACGAGTGGGGCGTCGTCGCCACCGTGATCTGGGACGTGGTCCGCTGGCCGCTCAGCCTCGGCCTGACCGTGCTCGCCGTCGCCGCGCTGTTCCGGCACGCCCCTCGACGCAGGCAGCCCGGCCTGTCCTGGCTCTTCTTCGGCGCCGGCATCGCCATCGCCATCTGGTGGGTGGCCAGCCTGCTGCTCGCCGCGTACGTACGGTACAGCGGCGGTTTCGGTCAGACCTACGGCGCGTTGACAGGCATGATGGCGCTGTTGCTCTGGGCCAACCTCACCGGGATGGCGCTCTTCGGCGGGCTGGCCTTCGCCGCCCAGTTGGAGGCGATGCGGATCGGGGTGGAGGAGCCGGCCCAGCCGGACCTGTGGGAGCCGGACGCGCAGCGCGAGGAGCTGTTCGACACCGGCGAGATGACCGCGCTCTGACGCCGCGCCGGCCCGGCGTGTACGAAACACACCGATCGGGTACACCGCGCCTCGCAGAAGAAGAGGGAGGTGCGGTGTGACCGAGGTCAGGGAGTCCGGTCGCCGGCCGCTCGGCCACTTCGCGGAGCGGAGCCTGGTCGGGCTGCTCGCGGTGGCCGGGGCGGGCGTGGCGTTCGGCGTGCTGCTCATGCTCGTCCGGTTCCGGTGGAGCCCGCTCCAGCACGCCGACCACGAGGCGGCCGAGTGGTTCAACAACCTCGTGGCGCCGCACCACCCGCTGGTCACGGTGCTCCAGGCGATCACCGACCTGGGTGGCCGGCCGGTGCTGATCTGGCTGGTCACCATCGCCGTGGTGGGCCTGCTGATCCGTCGGCAGTCCCGGCTGGCGGTCTACCTGATCATCACCGGTGTGGGCGGGCTGATCCTCGACCCGTCGCTCAAGGCGCTCGTCGGGCGGCTGCGTCCGGTGGTGGACGTGCCGGTCGCGAGCGCGCCCGGCAACAGCTTCCCCAGCGGCCACGCGCTCGGCTCGTTCGTCGCGTACGGGGCGCTGCTGCTGGTGTTCCTGCCGGCCATGGCGCCGCGCTGGCGCAAACCGGCCATCGCCGTCGCCGCCGTGCTGATCTTCCTGGTCGGGCTGACCCGGATCGCGCTGGGCGTGCACTTCGTCTCCGACGTGCTCGGCGGCTGGCTGCTCGGCGCGGCCTGGCTGGGCGTCACCGCGTACGCCTTCCGGCTGTGGCGGCGCGAGCGCGGCCGGCCGGTGTCGCCGCTCACCGAGGGCCTGGAGCCGGAGGCGGGCGAGGAGATCGCCCCCGCCCCGGCCGAGGAGAAGGTGCTGGAGCACCCCCGGTCCGCGGTGGCCGAGCTGCTGGTCGGCTGGGTGATCGTCTTCGGCGCGCTCTACGCGTTCGGCATGTACGTCAGCTACCACGCCAAGGGCACCGTCTTCGACTGGCTCGACACCGAGGTGCCCCGCTGGTTCGCCGCCCGGCACACCGACGCGCTCACGGATCTGAGCTGGTGGTGGAGCAAGTTCGGCGACACCCACGCCATCCTGCTCGTCTCGCTGGTGTTCTGCCCGATCGTGCTGGCCGTGTGGCGTCGCTGGCGGCCGGTGCTGTTCGTGGTGCTGGCGATGTTCGGCGAGCTGAGCCTCTTCCTGTCCAGCGCGCGGGTGGTGGAGCGGCCCCGCCCGCCGGTGGAGAACCTGGACGGGCAGATGCCCACCTCGTCGTTCCCGTCCGGGCACATCGCGGCGACCATCTGCCTCTGGGCCGCGATGGCGATCATCGTGTTCCCCCGCACCGACAGGTGGTGGCGGTGGCTGTTCGTGGCGATGGCCGTGATCATGCCGGTCGGCGTGGCCACCTCCCGGATGTACCGGGGCATGCACCACCCGACCGACTTCATGGGCGCGATCATCCTCGGCACGCTCTGGCTGTCGCTGCTGTGGTGGGTGGTCCGGCCGAACGCCGACGTGGCGCGGGGCAACCAGCCGGCGATCGAGTCGGAGCAGGTGGACGAGCTGGACGACGAGCTGGCCCGGGCCGGCCGGGCGGACTGACCCCGATGCTGCGGGTGATGACCTGGAACATCCGCACCGGCGGGCGCGACCGCGACGGCACCGACCGCCGGGACCGGATCGTCTCGGTGGTCACCGCGCAGCGCCCCGACGTGCTGGCCCTCCAGGAGCTGCGCGGGCTGGACCGTACCCTCGGCGGGCTGGCGGAGCGGACGGGGCTGGTGCCGTACCTGGCCCGGTCCTGCTTCGGCCAGCCGGTGGCGGTGCTGGTCCGGCCGCCGCTGCGGGTGTTGCGCACCGGGCGGGTGCGCCGGCCGTTCCACCACGCCGCCGCCCGGGTCGAGGTGGCCACCGGGGCGGGGCCGCTGACCGTGTTCAGCACCCACCTCAACCCGTACTCGGGTGGGCGGCGGCGGATGGAGGCGGACTGGCTGGCGGCGGCGGTGCGGCGCACCGGGGGAGAGCTGGCCCTGCTCGTCGGGGACCTGAACACGCTGGAGCCGGCCGTCGACCACACCGACCGGCTGGCCGGGCTCGCCCCCGGCTACCGGCGTCGGCACCTGCGCCGCGACGGCCGTACCGTGGACACCCGCGCGGTGGCCCGGCTGCTCGACGGCGGCCTGGTCGACCTCTGGCCGCGCTCCGGCGGCGACGGGCCCGGCGGGTTGACCGTGCCGACCGGGCACGGCGGCGCGGAGTTCGCCGGGATGCGGCTGGACTACCTGCTCGCCACGCCGGCGCTGGCCGAGCGGGTCCGGGCGGTGCGGGTGGTCCGCGACGGCGATGCCGACGTCGCCTCCGACCACTACCCGGTGCTGGCCGAGCTGGACCTCGCGGCCGGCTAGGCCAGGTCGGACAGCACGATCGCCACGAAGATCAGGATCACCGCCTCGCTGATGATCCAGGAGTGCGCGTTCGACCAGTCGCGGACCTTCGGCAGCAGGCGCTCCGCGCGGGCGCCGAGCAACACCAGCGCGAGCAGCGGCAGCGCCAGCAGCAGCACGGTCAGCACCAGGAACGGCAGCAGGTGCCACCACGGCTTGTCGTGGCCGGCCAGGCTGCCGGCGACCGACGCCATGGTGACCTCGTCGCTGGGCATGGCGAGGAAGAGCACCACGCCGAGACCGAACGCGAACGTGGGCCGCGGGTCCTCCAACCTGCGCATCCAGCCCGGGGGCTGGTTCCGCTTGCGCCGCAGGAACGTGATCACCATGAGTACGAGCAGCAGCACCAGCACGATCCAGTCGATCAGGTGCCGGCTGCCGCTGTCCTTCGTCCCGTTGCCGGCGGAGTGGCGCACCAGCCGGAACACGCCGTACCAGACGGTCAACGGGATCAGCGTGCCCAGCGCGGCGCCCGCCAGGAAGGCCACCGAACTGCGGCGCGGGTCGCGGCTGGCGGCCAGGAAGACCGCGCTGATCAGCTGCGGCCCAGCGATCATCACCAGCGTCAGCGGCAGCACGGTCAGCAGGTTCATGGGCTCATTCTGTTGCCGCCCCTGCGGTGGCGCGGCCGGTTCCGGAAACGCACGGCGTCACAGCTCGCGCAGTCGGGGCAGCAGCTCCTCCCGGGCCCAGTCGATGAACATCGGCTGGCTGTCCCCACCCACCTGGACCAGCGCCACGTGGGTGAAGCCGGCGTCGACGAACTTCTTGAACGCCTCGACGTGCCGGTCGGTGTCCGGACCGCAGGAAATGCCCTCGGCCACGTCCTCCTCGCGGACGAACTGGGTGGCCGCCGCGAACGCGTCCGGGTTCGGCAGGTCGGCGTTGACCTTCCAGCCCATCCCGAACCAGCGGAACTGGTCGTGCACGATCTTGCGGCACTCGTCCTCGTCCGGGCCGTAACAGATGGCCACCTGGCCGTAGCGGGGTCGGCCCGCGCCGCCGGCCTCCTCATACATGTCGATCAGGTGAGGCAGCGGATCGGTGGCGATCATGGCGTCCGCGTACTCGGCGGCGAGCGTGGCCGACTGCCGGCCGGACGCGGCCACCGCCATCGGCACCGGACGCTCCGGGCGGTCCCAGACGTACGCGTCGGGCACGTCGAAGTGGTTGCCGGAGAACGTCAGCGTCTCGCCGTTGAGCAGCGGCCGGATGATCTGGAGCGCCTCCTCGAACATCTCGTGCCGCTGCTGCACGTGCGGCCATCCGCCCACCACGTGCTCGTTCAGGTTCTCCCCGGCGCCGAGGCCGAGCGTGAACCGCCCGTCCGAGAGCACGCCGATGGTGCTGGCCTTCTGCGCCACCACCGCGGGGTGGTAGCGCCGGATCGGGCAGGTGACGAACGAGAGCAGCTCGGGCCGGGTGGTGGCGTGCGCGACCGCGCCGAGCACCGACCAGGCGTACGGGGAGTGGCCCTGCGACTCCAGCCACGGGTAGTAGTGGTCGGACATGACCAGGTGGTCGAAACCGGCGGCCTCGGCGCGCACGGCGTGGTCGACCAGGTCCTTCGGGCCGGCCTGCTCGCACATCAGGGTGTAGCCGACGTTGACCATGGCGCCTCTCCTTCCGGGGTGGATCGTCCCGGGATACCCCGCCGGGCGCCGGTCAACCTTGACGCGTGGTTCGACGCTGCCTAGAGTCCGGCTTAACCGGTTCAGGCCGGGAGGCGCACCATCCTGTGGTGGGGATGACCGCCCCTGCGGCGGCCCGTGGCGACACGGGCCGCCGCAGGACTTAACCGGTTGCCTTCGAGGGCGCATCGTCCTACGCTGATGCCGGCGTCCGGGACGTCGCCACCTTCTGAGGACAGCCATGAAGAAAATGCTCTCCGTCGCGGGCGTCGCCCTGCTGACGGCCCTCGCCTCCGTCTTCGCCTTCGGGCAGCCGGCGCAGGCCGCCACCGGTTTCTCCGTCTCCAACGGGCGGCTCTACGACGCCAACGGCACCGAGTTCGTCATGCGCGGGGTCAACCACGCGCACACCTGGTACCCGCAACAGACCAGCTCGTTCGCCAACATCAAGGCGCTCGGCGCCAACACCGTCCGGGTGGTCCTTGCCACCGGTGACCGCTGGACGAAGAACAGCGCCGCCGACGTGGCCAACGTGATCTCGCTGTGCAAGACCAACCGCCTCATCTGCGTGCTGGAGGCGCACGACACCACCGGGTACGGCGAGGACGGCGCGGCCACCACGCTGGCGAAGGCCACCGACTACTGGCTGAGCATCGCCGACGTGCTCAAGGGTCAGGAGAAGTACGTCATCGTCAACATCGGCAACGAGCCGTTCGGCAACCAGGGCTACAGCGCCTGGACCACCGACACCTCGAACGCGATCAAGCGGCTGCGCGCCGGCGGCCTCACCCACACGATCATGGTGGACGCGCCGAACTGGGGCCAAGACTGGACGTTCACCATGCGCGACAACGCCGGCACCGTGTTCGCCGCCGACCCGCAGCGCAACACCGTCTTCTCCATCCACATGTACGGCGTCTTCGACACCGCCGCGGAGATCACCGACTACCTGGGCCGGTTCCGCACCGCCGGGCTGCCCATCGTGGTCGGCGAGTTCGGCTTCAACCACTCCGACGGCAACCCCGACGAGGACACCATCATGTCGTACGCCCAGGCCAACCGGATCGGCTACCTGGGCTGGTCGTGGAGCGGCAACGGCGGCGGCGTCGAATACCTGGACATGACCACCAACTTCAACCCGGCCCAGCTCACCACCTGGGGCCAGCGCATCTTCGCCGGGGCCAACGGCATCACCGCCACCTCCCGCGAGGCGTCGGTCTACTCCGGCAGCTCACCCAGCCCGACCACCAGCCCCACCACCAGCCCGAGCCCGACCACCAGCCCCACCACCAGCCCGAGCCCGACCACGCCGCCGACCAGCACGCCCCCGCCGGCCGGTGGCTGCACCGCCGCCTACACCGTCACCAACTCGTGGCAGGGCGGCTTCCAGGGCGACGTCAAGGTGACTGCGGGCTCCGCCGCGATCAGCGGCTGGACGGTGAAGTGGACGTTCGCCAACGGCCAGGCCGTCAGCCAGGCGTGGAACGCCACGGTCAGCAACAGCGGGTCGACCTGGACCGCCCGCAACGTGGACTACAACGGCCGGCTCGGCGCCGGCGCGAGCACCAGCTTCGGCTTCATCGGCAGCTGGACCGGGACCAACAGCACGCCCGCGGTGACCTGCACCGCGAGCTGACCGACCCCGCGCACGCCGGTGGCCGGGTCCGCACGGACCCGGCCACCCGTTTTCGGGTACGCCTCAGGCCGGTGCGGTCGGACCGTCGGCGTGCCTGCCGTGAGGGCAGAGACGACTTAGCCTCCGCCGCCCCGGCTTCGCTTCGACCGAACCATTCGGCGGTCACTCCGGCGCCCTGACACATCCATTCCGTTCCACCCACTAGCCGGGCGGGGCATGGGTGGAACGCTATGGGTGTCTCCGGCGCCCGTCGAGAGCATCCGCGCGAAGCGACGAAGACGAACCCGGCGTACTCATCCTCGCCTGGAAACGCTCCTAACCCGAACCGTCCTCTCGGAAGGCGACGCACTCTCGGGCGTGGTCCTCGATAGCCTCAGCCAGTTCGGACAGCGCCGTGAGTCGATGCATTGGCAACGGTGAGCCGCACTCGCCGCACTCCAACCGGTCAATCCGGGTAGGCCACCACCAAACGTTGGTGTTGACTGGAACGCGCATCGGCTCTTCCTCCGACAGCACCGATCCACCTCCGTTACAAGTCGGTGAGGCGCCCTGATCCGTGCCGGGGGTCAGGACGCCCTCCGATGGCCGACTGCCCGCACCGACATGACGTCCACTACGGGCCGCGCCTTTCCTGAAAATGTAGTGCCAGAAGTGCAAGTAAGGCAAGTAGTGCCAGGCGTGTCAACGGTGCTGATCCGGGTAGGCGGCACGATGACGCCCGTGCCCATCCCGCACACGGCGAAGGAGATCGCCGACGATCTGACCCGCCGCATCGGCGCCGGGGAGTTTCCGCGCGGGACCCGCCTGCCGACGTACGACGCACTTGCCGCTGAGTACGGCTCGGCCCGGCGCACCGTCGCACGTGCCGTGGACATCCTCAAAGCGCACGGCATCGTGGTGGGCGTGCCGGGGTCGGGAACATACGTTGCAGAGGCGTAGGCGCCCGGCGACGATCCTCAGGAAACGGCCTCGGCTCGAATCCTGACACTGGGCGAGGTGCGGGCGTACGGGCCGAGCTGCCGTACGATCTGGCGCGCGTCGCGCCGACCGGCCGGCGCGCGATCGTCGGGAGGGGACGCGATGAGTACGCCGGGGACCAGGGGACGACCGTCGGGTTTGGTGATCGGCTCGCTCGTGGCGATCTCGTTCGGGACCGTCTTCATCCTGGTCAACAGCGGAGGACTGCCTTCGCCGTGGCCGCTCGTGGTGCGGGTGCTCGGTCTGTTGGTGGCCGCACTGCTCCTGGTCGGCCTGTTCCGGGTGGCCCGGCACGCCCCACCGGCAGCGCAGGGACCGGAGGCGGCCGGGTTCATGGACCGCCGCTACTGGATCGTGGTGGCGCTGGAGGCGGTCGCCCTCTTCGGCGGCCTGGCCGTGATCAACGGCGTGCTCGACCGGCCCGCCGTGGCGGTGGCCTGGGTCGCGGTGGTGGTCGGCGTGCACTTCTTCGGCCTGGCGGCGGTCTGGAGGATGCCGCGCTACCACTGGCTCGGCGCGGTGATGACCGCGCTCGGCGTGGCCGGCTTTCTCACCTACGCTTTCGGCGGCGACGCGGGAGCGGTCGGCCTGGTCTCCGGCGTCGGCTGCGGCGCCGCCCTCTTCGCCACCGTGGCCCTGGCCCTGCGCGACACCACCCGCCGGCCGACCTGACGCACGGCACCAACCCGCTGGCCGGCCTGACGCACGGCACCGCCGGCCGATCTGACGTCCGCTCGGCTTCGGGTGCGTCTGACGTTGCCCGAGCGACGACAGACACACCCGAACTGGTCAGACGGCGGTGACCTCGAGCAGCAGCGCCTGCTCCGGATGCAGGGCCGGCAGTTGCAGGCCGACCACGCCGAGCACCGACCCGGCCAGCACCACCCCAGCACCAGCACCAGCACCAGCACCATCACCAGCACCAGCACCAGCACCAGCACCAGCACCAGCACCGGCATCAGCACCAGCACCGGCATCAGCGCCAGCACCAGTACCGGCACCGGCGCCAGCACCGGCGACGGCGACGGCCAGCCAGGCCGGCGGGGTCAACTCCAACGCCGCCGGTGCCGGCACCCCGGCCGGTGGGCGCACCCGGTAGCGCCGCGCCGGGTCCAGCCCCGGCAGCCGCACCGCGCCCGGCGCCTGCGCGACGGACGTGGCCAGCCGGCTGATCGCGTACACCGCTCGGGAGCGGTCGTGGGCGACCACGCCGTGGGCCTGCACGGCCGGGTCCGGGTGGTCGACCCGGACCACCCGACCGCCGTGCAGCAGCGGGCGCAGCCGCTTGTGCAGCGCGACCCAGGCGGCGAGTTCGGCCCGCGTGGACGCGTCGATCGCGCTGATGTCCCACTCGATGCCGTGGTGGCCGAAGAGCGCGGTGACCGCCCGGAAGCCGAGGTCGTGCACGCGGCGCGTGGTGTGCGAGCGCTCCGGGCCGATGTGCGTGCCGATCAGCTCCGGTGGCAGCAGCAACCCGGTCCAGCGTTGGATGGCGAGCCGTTCCAGCGCGTCGTTGCAGTCGCTGGCCCAGACCCGGTCGGTGCGGCGCAGGACCTCCAGGTCGACCCGGGCGCCGCCGGACGAGCAGCTCTCGATCTCCAGGCCCGGGTGGCGGGCGCGCAGCTCGTCCAGCAGCCGGTAGGCCGCGAGCGTCTGGGCGTGCACGCCGGGCCGGCCGGCGTGCCCGGCCTCGGTGAGGTCGCGGTTGTGGTCCCACTTCAGGTAGGCGATGCCGGCGTGCTCGGTAAGCACCGCGTCGAGCCGGCCGAGCAGGTACGCGTACGCGTCCGGGCGGGCCAGGTCGAACACCTGCTGGTGCCGCCACGGCGGGGGCAGCCGGCCGGGCACCTGGAGCACCCAGTCGGGGTGGGCGCGGAACAGGTCGGAGTCGGGGTTGACCATCTCCGGCTCGACCCAGAGCCCGAACTGCATGCCGTGCCCGCGTACGTGGTCGATGAGGGGTTGCAGCCCACCCGCCCAGACCTGCTCGTCGACGAACCAGTCGCCGAGCCCGGCGAGGTCGTGCCGCCGGCCGCGAAACCAGCCGTCGTCGAGGATGAAGCGTTCCACCCCCACCTCGGCGGCCCGGTCGGCGAGCCCGCGGAGCCGGTCCAGGTCGTGGTCGAAGTAGACCGCCTCCCACACGTTGAGCGTCACCGGCCGGGGCGTGCGCGGATGGCCTGGCCGGGCGCGCAGGTGGGTGTGCAGCGCGTGGCTGAGCCCGTCCAGCCCGTCGGCCGACCAGGCCGCGTAGAGCAGCGGGGTGGCGTACTCCTCGCCCGGCCCGAGCACGATCTCGCCGGGCGCGAGCAGCTCGCCGCCGCCGAGCGTCGCCTCGCCGGTGGGACGGCGCTCGGCCACCGTGACGTGGTCGCCGCTCCATGCGGTGTGCACCGCCCACACCTCGCCGTGCCCGAAGCCGAAGCCGGGGGTGCCGGCGACCAGCAGCAGCGTGGCGTCGTGCCCGGTGCGGCCGTGCCGCCCCTCGCGGACCCAGGCGCCCATCGGCCACGGGTGCCGCTGCGGCGCGCGTTCCCGGCACCACCGGCCGGTCAGGTCGAGCAGTTCGGTGGCGACCGCCGGCACCGGCAGCACCGGGGTCAGCTCCCGCAGCTCGTAGCGGCCGTCGCCGTCGTTGCGCAGCCGGTGCCGCAGCGTCAGCACCCCCGCGGCGTCCAGCGTGATCTCGACGGTGAGGCTCAACCCCGCGTCGGCGTCCACCGCCCGCACGGTCAGAAGGAGGGGGCCCTTGTTAACGCCTGGGGTAGATGAAGGGGCCCCTCCTAACAGCTCGTCGTGCAGCTCGATGCCGGTGAGGCGGAAGGCCGTCGACCAGTCCCGGCCGTCGCGGTGACCGGCCAGTCCGGGCCGCCCGCTCCACCCGGCGCTCGCCTCGGGCAGCAGCGACAGCACGGTCGGCGCGTCGAAGCTGCTCGGCACCACGGGCGCGACCGTGGCGTCGACGAGGGCGGGCAGGTCCTCGGTGGACAGTGGCCCCAGGTCGGCACCCCAGTGCACGATCCGGGGCAGGCCGGGGCCGCGCGCGTCGAGCACCAGGCTGGTCCGCGCGCGGCGCAGGTGGACGATCGTCATCCCTTGGAGGCTCCCAGCGTCAGACCCCGGACGAACTGCTTCTGCAGCAGGAAGAAGATCACCAGGGTGGGGATCGCGACAAGCACCGAGCCGGCCGAGACCAGGTTGTTGTCGGTGAAGAACTCGCCGCGCAGGTTGTTCAGCGAGCTGGTCACCGGGAACTTGTCGCCGGTACGCATCAGCACGGTGGCCCAGAAGAACTCGTTGTAGATCCAGGTCACCTCCAGCGTGGCGAGCGCGGCCAGGGCCGGTCGGCACAGCGGCATGGTCACCTGCCAGTACTGCCGCCACACGCTCGCCCCGTCGACCATCGCCGCCTCGTACAGCTCGTGCGGCAGCGCCTTCATGTAGTTGCTCAGCACGAAGACGCAGAAGCCGCACTGGAACGCCACGTTGACCAGGATCAGCCCCCAGTAGCTGTCGTAGAGCAGCTCCGAGTCGCTCATCCAGGCCGGCAGCGGGATCTCGGTGAACATCCGGAACAGCGGGATCAGCAGGGACTGCTGGGGCAGCAGGTTCGCCGCGGTGAAGAGGCCGAGCAGCGCGATGTTGAGCTTCCAGCTGAACCGGGCGATCACGAACGCCACGCACGAGGCGAGGAAGAGCGTGAGCAGCACCGCCGGGACGGTGATGTAGAGCGAGTTGAGGAAGTGCTTGCCGAACTCGGCGGTGCGCCACGCGGTGACGTAGTTGTCGACCGTCCAGCCGCCGAGCGAGACGTACCCGTGCACGGCGGTGTACCGGTAGGAGCGGAACGAGGTCAGCACCGCCCAGAGCAGCGGGAACAGCCAGCCGACGGCGACCGTACCCAGGAAGACGTGCAGGACGACCCGGGCGGGCCGCACCGGCCGGCGGCGCCCGGGGGAGACGGCGGCGGTCATCGCTTGTCCTCCCGCATGACGGTCCAGAGGTAGATGGTGATGAAGACGAGCGACACGGCCAGCATGATGGTCGCGAGCGCGGAGCCGAAGCCGATCCGGCTGGCCTCGCCGACCACGTTCTGGGTGACCAGCGCGGAGATCAGCTCCAGCCCGTTGCGGCCCTTGTTGATCACCCAGACCAGGTCGAACGCGCGCAGCGACTCGATCACGGTCACCACCAGCACGATGACGTTGATCGGGCGCATCACCGGGAAGACGACCCGGAAGAACGTGCTGGTCTCCGAGGAGCCGTCCACGGCGGCGGCCTCCCGCAAGGTCGGGTCGACGCCCTTGAGGCCGGCCAGGTAGAGCAGCATGATGTAGCCGACGTGCCGCCAGCCGGCGGCCACCAGCACGGCCCAGATGTTGACGTCCGGGTCGCCGTACCAGTCGGTCTTGCCGCCGAACACGCCGTTGAGCAGGCCCTGGTCCCGGCTGTAGATGAGCTGCCAGATGAAGCCGACGAGCGCCAGCGAGAGCACCACCGGCAGGTAGAGCGCGGTCTGGTAGAACCGGCTGCCGCGTAGTTCCTTGTCGAGCAGCACGGCGAGGAACATGCCGAACGGGGTGGCCGCCACGAAGAGCGCGGCCAGCCAGAGCAGGTTGTGCCGCACCGCGGGGACGAACGGCGGGTAGTTGTGCACCACGTCGTCGTAGTTCTTCCACCCGACCCAGTCGATCTCGCCGACCGGGCCGATGCCGTCCCAGTTCGTGCCGGAGAGCAGCACCGTCGCCGCCGCCGGCAACCAGACCAGGCCGAGGACGAGCAGCAGGGGCACCACCACCATCAGCGTGATCACCACGCGGTCGGTGCGGGACAGGAGCCGTAGCCGTCGGCCGCGACCACCCGTGGTGGTGGTCGCGGCCGGTGGCGGCACGGCGCGATCCGCTTGGATCAGGGGCAGGTCGGACATGGTGTCCTTCCCCCTTCCGCCGTCAGCTTGTGAAGATCGACTTCTTCTGGTTCTCGACGCTCGTGAGCATCCCGCCGATGTCCTTCGGGTCCTTGATGAACTGCTGCAACGCCGGGATCATCACGGTGGAGGCGAAGTCCGGCCGGGTGTCCCGGTCGAGGAACTGGGCGATCTCGGTGGCCGAGCCGACCAGGTCGGCGGCCTTCTTCTGGAGCGCGGTGTAGCTGGCGATGTCCGCGCCGCTGTTGGCCACGAGCGTGCTCGGGTCGTTCTTGACCGTGATGTCGGCGGCGTCCTTCGAGCCGAGGTAGGTCAGCAGCTTGGTGGCCGCGTCCTTGGACTTCGGCTTGCGGGCCATCATGTAGCCGTCGATCGGCGCGTCCAGGGCCTTCGCGCCGATGGTGGAGTCGACCTCGGGGAATGTGAAGAAGTCGAGGTCCTCCAGGTCGGCGCCGCTGAACTGCTGGCCGACGAAGAGACCCAGCAGATACATGCCGCTCTTCTTCTGCTGCAACGACTGGGCGGCCTCCTGCCAGGTGCGGCCCAGCGCGTCCGGCTGGTGCAGGGGGAGCAGCCCGGCCCAGGTGTCGAAGACCTTCTTGACCTTGTCGGAGGTCCACGCCTCCTTGCCGGCCATCAGGTCGATGTGGAACTGGTAACCGTTGATCCGCAGGTTGAGGATGTCGAACGTGCCCATCGCCGGCCAGCCGTCCTTGTCGGCGAAGGCGATCGGGTTCAGCCCGTCCTTCTTCATCTGCGCGCCGAGCGTGGTGAGCTGGTCGAGCGTGGTCGGCACCTGGTAGCCGCGCTGCTGCCAGACCGACTTGCGGTAGAAGACCGCCCACGGGTAGTACGACGCCGGGACGAAGTACTGCTTGCCGTCGTCGCCCGTGGACGCCTTCTTGAACGCGTCGGAGTAGCCGTCGAGTTTGCCCCAGACGTCGCTGAGGTCGCCGGCCAGGCCCTTGGCGGCGAAGAACCGCATCCGGTAGCCGGCGAACCAGGTGAACACGTCGTCCGGCTTGCCCTGGAGATAGTTGTTGATGTTCTCCTGGAACGTGTTGTGGTCCACCGTGTTGATGTTGACGGTGACCCCGGAGGACGTCTTGAAACCGTCCATCACCTTGGCGGTGACGTCCTTGGGCTTCGGGTCCGACTGGTTCGAGCCGAGCGAGACGGTCTTCGCGTCGCCGCCGGAACCGGAGTCGGAGTCGCCGCAGCCGGCGAGCGCGCCGGTGCCGAGCAGCGCGCCCGCGCCGGCCGCGCCGGCCAGCAGCGAGCGCCGTCGCAGGCCGGCGACGGACGGGGGTACGAGTCGGGCGAGGTATTCGGCTTGCGAGCGGGGACGGGACATTGCGCCTCCTGCGTGGAGAGGTGTGCGACGAGATCCACCGAGAATCCACACGTCCGAACAGAAATAGCCGGTGGCGGTTGAAGCTACCCCTTGATTCGGCGCTGTCAATAGGGCGGAAAGGTGTACTGGGCAGGGGAAAAAGATGGTAAACGTTGTAACATCTGTCGATGTTGGAAAGTGTTGACTTGGGTGGCGTTCGGGGGCACCCTCAGCTCTCATGCGGACCTGGCACGGCGAGGGCATCTGGTACGGCGCCGACTACAACCCGGAGCAGTGGCCCGAGGAGGTGTGGGCCGAGGACGTCGACCTGATGCGCCGCGCCGGGGTCAACCTGGTCTCGGTCGGCATCTTCTCCTGGGCCCTGCTGGAGCCCGCCCCGGACCGCTACGAGTTCGGCTGGCTGGACCGGGCGCTGGACCTGCTGCACCGCGGCGGGATCAGCGTCGACCTGGCCACCGCCACCGCCAGCCCGCCGCCGTGGCTGGCCCACCGGCACCCGGAGACGCTTCCCCGCCGCGCCGACGGCACGGTGCTGTGGCCCGGCGGCCGGCAGGCGTACTGCCCCAGCTCACCGGTGTTCCGGGACCGCTCGCTCGCGCTCGTCGACGCGGTCGCCCGACGCTACGCGGCACACCCGGCGGTCGTGCTGTGGCACGTCTCCAACGAGCTGGGCTGCCACAACGTGCACTGCTACTGCGACGTCAGCGCCGAGGCGTACCGCCGGTGGCTGCGCGAGCGCTACGGCGACCTGGACGCGCTCAACGCCGCCTGGGGCACCGCGTTCTGGAGCCAGCGCTACCACGACTGGGCCGAGGTGAACCCGCCGCGCGCCGCGCCGACCTTCGCCAACCCGACCCAGCAGCTCGACTTCCTGCGTTTCTCCTCCGACGAGCAACGCGCCCAGCTCCGCGCCGAGCGGGAGCTGCTGAACCGGCTCGTCGCCCAGCCGGTCACCACCAACTTCATGGTCGGCGCCGGCATCAAGCACATGGACTACCACTCCTGGGCGTCCGACGTGGACGTGGTCGCCAACGACCACTACCTCTCCGCCGCCGATCCGCAGCCGCACGTCGACCTGGCGTTCGCCGCCGACCACACCCGCGGCGTGGCCGGCGGCGCGCCCTGGCTGCTGATGGAGCACTCCACGAGCGCGGTCAACTGGCAGCCCCGCAACGTGGCCAAGACGCCCGGCCAGATGCGCCGCAACAGCCTGGCGCACGTGGCGCGCGGCGCCGACGGGGTGCTGTTCTTCCAGTGGCGTGCCTCCCGTGCCGGCGCGGAGAAGTTCCACTCCGCGCTGGTGCCGCACGCCGGGCCGGAGACCAAGGTGTTCCGCGAGGTCTGCCGGCTCGGCGCCGACCTGCGGGCGCTTGCCGAGGTACGCGGCAGCCGGGTCGACGCCGACGTCGCCCTGCTGTTCGACTACGAGGCGTGGTGGGGCGCGGAACTCGACTCCCACCCCAGCGTCGACGTCACGTACACCGATCGGCTGGCCGCGCTGCACGGCGCGCTGTGGCGGGCCGGCGTCACCGCGGACGTGGTGCACCCGTCGACCGACCTGTCCCGCTACCGGCTGGTCCTGGTGCCCACGCTCTACCTCACCCGCGACGCCGACACGGCCGCGCTGCGCCGGTTCGTCGAGGCCGGCGGCACCGCGCTCGTCACGTACTTCAGCGGCATCGTGGACGAACACGACCACATCCGGCTCGGCGGCTACCCCGGCGCGTTCCGCGACCTGCTCGGCGTACGCGTGGAGGAGTTCTTCCCGCTGCGCGCCGGCGAGACGGTACGCCTCGACGACGGCGCCCGCGCCGACGTGTGGACCGAGTGGCTGCACGCGGAGGACGCCGAGGTGCTTGCCGCGTACGCCGACGGACCCCTGCCGGGCGTGCCGGCGCTGACCCGGCGCGTGGTCGGCGCGGGCGCCGCCTGGTACGTCGGCACCCGGCTCGACGACGCGGCCACCGACAAGCTGGTGGCCCGGCTGCTCGCCGAGGCCGGGGTACGCCCGGCGGCGCCCGTGCCGGCCGGCGTCGAGGTGGTCCGCCGCCGGTCGGCGGACCGGAGCTGGCTGTTCGTGGTCAACCACACCGACGAGCCGGCCCGCCTGCCGGTCACCGGCGTCGAACTGCTCACCGGCGACCGGTGCGACGGCGAACTGACGGTGCCGCCCGGCGAGGTGGCGGTGGTCCGCGAGGACCGCGTGCCCGCGACCACCTGACCGGTACCCTGCCGCTCGCGCGCCGAGGAGGTCCACATGCTCGCCCAGCAACGGCAGAGCGCCATCCTGGAGCTGATCCGCCAGCGCGGCGGCGTCCGGGTCAGCCACCTGGTGAGCCGCTTCGGCGTGTCCGACATGACCATCCGGCGTGACCTGGAGGTGCTCGTCGAGCGCGGCCTGATCGACAAGGTGCACGGCGGGGCGACGCTCGCCGGCCCCGGCTCCACCGAGGAACCCGGCTTCGCCGCCAAGTCGGCGCGGCAGCAGGCCGAGAAACGGGCCATCGTGGAGCGGGCCGCCGGGCTCGTCGAACCCGGCATGGCCGTCGCGCTCTCCGCCGGCACCACCACCGCCGCGCTCGCCGCACGCCTCGCCGAGGTACGCGGACTGACCGTGGTCACCAACTCGATCCCGGTCGCCGACGCGCTCTACCAGAACCCGCGCACCGACCAGACAGTCGTGCTGACGGGCGGCATCCGTACCCCGTCGGACGCGCTGACCGGCCCGGTCGCCGAGGCGGCCATCGCCGCGCTCAACGTCGACCTGCTCTTCCTCGGCGTACACGGGATGAGCCGCCGCACCGGCTTCACCACCCCCAACCTGCTGGAGGCGGCGGTGAACCGCCGACTGATCGGCGCCGCCCGCCGCCTGGTGGTGCTCGCCGACCACACCAAGTGGGAGACCATCGGCATCGCCACCATCGCCCCGCTTGAGGAGGCCGACGTGCTGATCACCGACGGCGGCCTGCCCGTCGAGGCCCGCCGGGAACTCGGCGAACAGGTGGGCGAGCTGACCGTGGTGGAGGTCGGCTGACTCACCCGCCGTCGGCTGCGCGCGTTATCTCCAGTTCATAATGATCGCGCCTGCGCGCGGTGACTCTGCGCGTCTCACAGGTACTTCTCAGCGACGGCGGTTAGGGTCCCCTCACCATGCGCCCGACGGTCCATGTCGGAGCGCCGTCCCGCGGGAGAGACGATGGTCTTCAAGAAGATGTTGAGCGCGTTCGGCGTGGGCGGCCCCAGCGTCGACACGGTGCTCGCCAACCCGAACACCCGACCCGGGCTGGCCCTGGACGGGCACGTCAACCTGGTCGGCGGCGACGCGCCGACGCGCATCGAACAGATCAGCGTCGGCCTGGTCACCCGGGTCGAGATGGAGGGCGGCGACAGCGAGTACGCCGGGATCATGGAGTTCCACCGGATGCCGGTCAGCGGCGCGTTCGAGCTGGCGCCGAAGCAGCAGCTCGCCATCCCGTTCCAGCTGCCGGTGCCGTGGGAGACCCCGGTCACCGACGTCTACGGCCAGCGGCTGCACGGCATGACGATGGGCCTGCGTACCGAGGTCGCGGTGGCCCGGGCGGTCGACAAGTCCGACCTGGACCAGGTGTCGGTGCACCCGCTGCCGATCCACGAGCGGATCCTCGACGCGTTCCAGGCGCTGGGTTTCCGGTTCAAGCACGCGGACCTGGAGCGCGGCCACATCTACGGCGTGCCGCAGACGCTGCCGTTCTACCAGGAGATCGAGTTCTTCGCGTCGCCGCAGTACGCGCAGACCGTCAACGAGGTCGAGTTGACGTTCGTGACCAGCCAGCAGGGCATCGAGGTGATCCTTGAGTGCGACAAGCGCGGCGGTTTCCTCACCGCCGGGCACGACGCCTTCGGGCGATACTCCGTCCCGCACACCGACGCCGCCCGTACCGACTGGGTGCCTGTGGTCGACGGTTGGCTGCAGGAGACCACCTCCCGGTACGGCGGCCTGCGCGCCCAGGGCTACGGCGCGCCCGGCCACTACGGCGCGCCCGGCCACTTTGGCGCCCCGGGCCACTACGGCGCGCCCGGCCACTACGGCGCGCCGGGTCACCACGGCCGGCGCGGCCCCGGCATGGGCGGCGTGGTGGCGGGCGCCGCGCTTGGCGTCGCCGGTGGTCTGGTCGCCGGTGAGCTGATGGACGACGCGTTCGGTGGCGACGACGACGGCGGGGACTTCGGCGAGGAGTGACCACACGCGACGACGCCCCCGGGACGGATCCCGGGGGCGTCGCCGTTCGCATGCGGAGCGGTCAGTGCCGGCCCCGACGCTCCCGGCCGGAGCGGCGCGCGCTGCCCGCCTTGGACAGGCCCCGGCTGACCAGGTACGCGCCGGTCAGCGCGGTCAGGTACCACCAGGCCTGGTTCGGGTTGTTGATGTTCAGGCCGTTGGCGGTGGTGCCCTTCCAGAACGCGGCGATCACGACGACCGCGGCGGCTGCGGCGTACACCCAGAACTCGGTGGTGAGGAACGCCTGCTTCGTCTCGGTGCCGGGGGCGGGCATCTCCTCCCGGTGACCGTCGTGCATCGACGGCATCGGACGCGTCGGCGACTCCTGCATGCCGGTCCGGTTCTGGACGTCGGACATCGGCCGGTTCATCGGCCTGGTGGATGCAGCCTGCGTGCTCATCTGGTCCTCCTCAGGATTTGATGAGTCGTTACCTGCACACCCTCGCCCCGCTACCGCAGGTCGGCCACGGCACGGTTCGCGCTCTGTGGCGGGGGCACCCTCCGTCTACCCGGCCCCCGAGACAAGCTAACCGCCGGATCCCGGCCGTATCCCCGCCCCGCACCCGCCCCTTGTCCGCGCCGTGCCAGCGCCCTTGCCGGCACAGACCTTGGACTTGTGGTGCCATGATTCGACCTTTTTGTCGGTTATCGGAGGTGCCACAACTTCAAGATCGACGAAAGGAGTGCGGTGCGGCGGTGGGCGGTTTCAGCCGTCGGGGGTCGGGCACGCATGACCGACAGCCACATCACGAGCTGCGAGGTGGTCGACGTGCGTGAGGACGACATGCGGCAGGACGCCGCCCGGCAGGCCGAACAGCGGGTCGCCGGCGGGGTGTACGGCGAGGGCGCGCTCGACGAGGTCACGGTGCCGCAGACCGACGTCGAGCGGATGCGGCAGGAACTGGACCCGGACGACCCGGCGGACGTGCCGGTGGACCCGACCGTGCTGCGCGACGGCGGACCGACCCGGGGCCAGGGCGCGGTGACCACGACCGGGGGTACGGCCGGCCCGGCGAGCGCACGTCGGGTGGCCCGGCAGCCGGAGCAGCACCGGGGCAAGGTGGCGCCGACCACCACCGGGGACGCCACCACCGGCGGTCTGAGCACCCCGGCCGGCGGCTCCACGAGTGACGCCTCGGCGCCCGGCGCCCAGGTCGGCAACGTCACCGACGAGGGCGCCGACCCCGGGTGAGTGGTGTTAATAAGGGGCCCCGCCTCTACCGAAAACGTTAAGCGGGGCCCCCTCCTTACATCCGGAGGATGCCGAGGCGCTGGGTGGCTCGGGTGAGGGCCACGTAGAGGTCGCTGTGGCCGCGTGGGGACTCGGTCACGATCCGGTCCGGGTCCACCACCAGCACCGAGTCGAACTCCAGGCCCTTGGCCTGCTCGGTGGTGAGCACCACCACCCGGTTCGCCAGTTCCGGCTGCTCGCCGACGGCGGCCTCGGGCAGCGCCGCCACGACCGCGCCGCCCAGCTCGGCCACCCGCCCGGTCGGCACGATCACGCCGAGCCGGCCGTCGCCGAGCGAGGCGGCCTCCCGGGCGGTCGCCTCGACAAGTTCGCCGACGAGCCGGTCCGCCGGGACCGTCCGGTCCCACGGGGGTACGCCGGTGGCGCGTACCGAGCGGGGTGGGCGCAGCGCCGGGTCGATCTCGGCGAGCACGCCGGCGGCGACCGCCATGATCTCGGCCGGGGTGCGGTAGCTGACGGTCAGCTCCTCCAGCCGCCACCGGTCCGCCACGTACGGGCGCAGCGCCTGGCCCCAGGACGGGGTGCCGGCGAGCGCGCCGGTCTGCGCCACGTCCCCGACGATCGTCATGGACCGGCTCGGGCACCTGCGCATCAGCAGCCGCCAGGCCATCGGGGACAGCTCCTGCGCCTCGTCGACGATCACGTGCCCGAACGCCCAGGTGCGGTCCGCGGCGGCCCGTTGGGCGGTGGTGAGCCGGTCGGACTCCTCCTGTCGCTCGGAGAGCCGGGCGGCGTCGATCAGGTCGGTCACGCCGAGGATCTCACCGCCGTCGGCCTCGTCCTCGACGTCGATCGAGCGGGAGCCGCGCCAGATCTCCAGCACGCCCTCGGCGTACTCGCGTTCCATCGTGCGGATCCGCTCCCGGCGGGCGGCGGCGGCGCGTTCGTCCTCGCCGAGCAGCTCGGCGGCCTCGTCCAGCAGCGGCACGTCCGCCGGGGTCCAGCCGCCGGGTTCCCGGTGCAGGGCGGCCCGCTCGGCGTCGGTGAGCGTCGGCGCGGCGGTGGCGAGCCGCTCCGGCGAGGCGAACAGGTCGGCGAGCAGGCGCTGCGGGGTGAGCACCGGCCACAGCTCGTCCAGCGCGGCCACGATCTCCGGCTCCTCGCGCAGCTCGCGGCGGATCTCCGCCCGGTCGGCCTCGGAGAGCAGGTTGTCGCCGCCGAGCGGGTCGGCGCCGATCCGCTCGGCCACCTGGTCGGCGAGCGCGTGCACGATCTCGATGTCGAACAGCGCGCGGGCCAGGTTGTGCGGGCGGCCGGTGCGGCGGACCCGGTCGCGGGCCTGGCGCACGGTCTCCGGGTCGAGCGTGAGCACCTCCCGCTGCGGCAGCTCGACGGCGATCGGTTCGGCCGGCACCCACTGCCGGTCCCGGACCGCCTCGGCGAGCGCCTCGGCCCAGAGGGCGCGGCCCTTCAGCGCGGCGGTGGTGGCCGGCTCGACGCGTCGGGCGTGCACGCCGGGGAACAGGTCGGCCTGGGTACGCAGCAGCACGCCGGTCTCGGCGAGCGCCGGCAGCACCTGGGAGATGTAGCGCAGGAACGTGGCGTTCGGGCCGACCAGCAGCACGCCCCGGGTGGAGAGCTGCTGGCGGTGGGTGTAGAGCAGGTACGCGGCCCGGTGCAGCGCCACCGCGGTCTTGCCGGTGCCCGGCCCGCCCTGCACCACCATCACGCCGGGCAGGTCGGCGCGGATGATCCGGTCCTGCTCGACCTGGATGGTCTCGACGATGTCGCGCATCCGGCCGGTGCGCCCGGCGTTGAGCGCGGCCAGCAGCGACGCCTCGCCGGTGACCTCCTCGTGCGCGGTGGGGGAGGCGGCGGTGATGTCGAGCACCTCGTCGTTGAGCCCGGTGACCTTGCGGTCGCGGGTGCGCAGGTGCCGACGTCGGCGTACGCCCTGCGGGTTGGCGGCGGTGGCCAGGTAGAACGGGCGGGCGGCCGGCGCGCGCCAGTCCATCAGCAGCGGGTCGTAGTCGCCTGCCGGGTCGAAGATGCCGATCCGGCCGATGTAGCGGGCGGCGTCGTCGTCGCCGTCGAGGCGGCCGAAGCACAGGCCGGACTCGACGGCGGAGTACTGCTCGACCTGGTCGGCGTACATCGCCACGGTGGAGTCGCGCTGCGAGCGGGCCTGCTGGGTGCCGCCGGTGTGGCGCAGTTCCTCGTCGAGCCGGCGGGCGGCCTGCTCGCGCAGCCCGTCCAGCCGGTCGTAGAGCATCGAGACGTACTCCTGCTCGCGACCGATCTCGTCGCCCTGGTGCAGCTCACCCGACACGTCGGAGTGCGTTGACAAGCCGGCTCCTCATTGACTAGAATTGCCGCAAGAATGGCATTCAAATGCCATTCTTTTTTGTGTCTGAACTGAGAAAGATAGCGCGTCGCCCGCCATTCGACCAAGCCCGGACACGGCTCGGGGCCCGGCCGGCGGGTGCCGACCGAGCCCCGAGCCCGGCGTCGTTCAGCCCTTCGCGGCCTGGTAGAGCCGCTCCGGCGTGACCAGCCCGGCCACCACCCGGCCGTCGTCGGTCAGCAGCACGCTGAACAGCTTGCCGCTGAGCAGCCGGCCGCTGCCCCAGTCGCCGCTCACCTTCGGCAGGTCGCCGAGCACCTGGGCGAGCATGTCCGCGTCCGGCGCGTCCGCGCCGGCCTTCGCGCCGTCGGCTCCGCCCGCGTCGCCGAGCTCGGCGACCACCACCGTGGTCCAGCCGGTGCCGACGGTACGCACGTCCGGCCGCTTCGCGTCGGCCTGGCCGGGCTTCGAGCCGGGCACCTTGCCGGACGCCTTGCCGGCCGGGCCGGGGCGCGCGTCGGTGGACTCCTCGGTGACCTTCACACCCGGCGGCGGGTTGAACCGGAACTGGTCGGCGGCCGGGGTGCGGAAGTCGACCTGGGTGAACGCCACCTCGAACGCCGGCTCGTCCTGACCGTCGGCGAGCACCTCGAAGCGCAGCGGCACGTGCTCCTCCGCGTCGAGCGCGATCCGCACCTGGTGCACCAGCGACGCCTTGTCGCGCGGCGTGAGCACCAGCTCGTACGCGTCCCGTCCGGCCACGGTGGCCGTCCGGCCGACGGTCACCGCCGTGGTCGGGTCGATCGCGGCCAGCGCCTGCTGGGCGGCGTCGGCCGGGGTGGCCGGCGCGGACGGCAGGTCCTTGCCGTCGGCGGGCAGCTCGCGGTGGACCGCGGTGTTCTCCCGGCTGTTCCAGGTCCAGACGTCGCGGCCGTTGCGCAGCACGTCCTGCTCGCCGAGCGTGTCGACCAGGGCCAGCCGCTGCCGGTCCTCGCCGCCGTACCAGACCCGTAGCGTGTGCGTGCCGGAGACCAGGCCGGCCAGCTCGTTGCCGGTGGCCTTGCCGGCGAGCGCGGCGATCGGCGGCAGGCCGAGGTCGGCGCGCTGCACCACGGTGCCGGAGAGCCCGTCCAGGCGGGACGTCCGCAGGTCGTCCAGGAGCTGGGCGGCGCTGCGTGGGGGCAGGGCCGGGTCGGCGCCGGCGGCGAACGCGCCGATGGCGGCGCCGCCCCCGATCACGGCGACCCCCGCGGTCACCGGGACCAGCCAGCGCAGCACGGCGCGGTTCTTCATCACAGACATAGTGTGCACCTCCTGCGCACCATGCTGCGGGATCGTCGCTGTGAGGACGCTGAGCTGATCCCCTACGGGTGACCCGGGGGTGGCACCCTGGACCGGTGCGGTTGCTGGTGGTGGAGGACGAGACGCGGCTCGCCGCGGCGTTGCGCCGGGGCCTGTCGGCGGAGGGTTTCGTGGTGGACGTGGCGGCCACCGGCCCGGCCGGGCTGGACGCGGCCCGGCACGGCGACTACGACGCGATGATCCTCGACGTGATGCTGCCCGGCCTCTCCGGCTACGAGGTGGTGCGCCGGCTGCGCGCCGAGCAGCGCTGGCTGCCGGTGCTGATGCTCTCGGCCAAGGACGGCGAGTACGACCAGGCCGACGGCCTGGACTGCGGCGCCGACGACTACCTGACCAAGCCGTTCTCGTACGTGGTGCTGCTGGCCCGGCTGCGGGCGTTGCTGCGGCGCGGCGCGCCCCGCCGGCCGACCGTGCTCACCGTCGGCGACCTGCGCCTGGACCCGGCTCGACGGCGGGTCACCCGGGCCGACGTCGAGGTCGCGCTGACCAGCCGCGAGTACGCGCTGCTCGACTACCTGATGCGTCGTGCCGGCGAGGTGGTGTCCAAGACCGAGCTGCTGGACCACGTCTGGGACGCCTCGGTGGAGACCGCCCCGAACGCGGTGGAGGTCTACGTCGGCTACCTGCGTCGCAAGATCGGCCGGGAGCGGCTGGAGACGGTGCGCGGCGCCGGCTACCGGTTGGCCACATGAGCCGCCCGTGGTCGCGTCTCGGCCTGCGGGCCCGGCTGCTCGCGCTCGGCGTGCTCGGGCTGGTGCTCGGATTCGCGCTCGGCGGCGCGCTGCTGCTCGGCGCGCTCGGCTGGACGCTGCAACGTTCGGTCGACGCGGAGGCGCTGCGTACCGCGGACGCGGTGGCGCTGCTCACCGCCGAGGACGCGCTGCCGGATCCGCTGCCGGTGGCCGGCGGGCAGCTGCGCGTGCAGGTGGTCGACGCGCAGGGCCGGATCCGGGCCGCCTCCATCGACGCGGACCGACTCGTGCCGATGCTCGGCCCGGACCGGTTGCGCCCGGGGCAGCGGCAGCGGCTGGTGGTGGACGGGCGGCGGGTCGGCATGTCCGGGCCGGTGCGGGTGGTGACGGTGCCGGCCGGCACGCCCGCGGAGCCGCGTACGGTGCTTGTCGCGAAGTCGCTGTCGGACGTGCGGCACAGCCTGTACGTGGTGCGCAACCTGCTGTTCGTCGGCTTCCCGCTGCTGGTGGCGGGGCTGGCGGTGGTGGCCTGGCGGGTGGTCGGGGCGACCCTGCGCCCGGTGGAGGAGCTGCGCAGCGGCGCCGCCGAGATCACCGGGCGGGCCGGGGCGGAACGGCTGCCGGTGCCGGCCGGGCAGGACGAGATCCACCGGCTCGCGGTCACGCTCAACGACATGCTGGACCGGCTGGCCGCGTCCCGGGACCGGCAGCGGGCGTTCGTCGCCGACGCCGCGCACGAGCTGCGCAGCCCGTTGACGAACATGCGTACCGAGCTGGAGGTGGCCCGGCGTCTCGGCGACGACACCGACTGGCCGGCGGTGGCCGACGACCTGCTCGCCGACACCGAGCGGCTGAGTCGCCTGGTCGACGACCTGCTGCTGCTGGCCCGCCTGGACGAGCAGCCGCCGCCGGACCGTCGTGGCCGCGCCGGGGCCGGGCAGCCGGAGCACCGGGGCCACGCCGGGGGCGGGGGCGGGGGGCCGGAGCCGCAGGGCCGCGCCGGGGGCGGGGGGCCGGAGCCGCAGGGCCGCGCCGGAGACGGGCGGCTGGCGCCGGTGGGTCCGGTGGAGCTGGGCGAGCTGCTGCGCGGGGTGGCCGCCCGCTACCCGTCCCCGCCGCTGTGGCTGACGTCGCCGGACGGGGCACGGTGGACCGAGGGGGATCCGGGGGAGCTCCGCCGGGTGCTCGTCAACCTGGTCGAGAACGCGCTGCGGCACGCGGACAACGGGGTGGAGCTGGCGGTCTCCGGCCCGGACGGGCCGTACCACCTGGTCACGGTGACCGACGACGGGCCGGGCATCCCGGCGGCCGACCGGGAGCGGGTGTTCGCCAGGTTCACCCGGCTGGACGACGCGCGGGCCCGCGACGCCGGCGGCGCCGGCCTCGGCCTGGCGATCGTGCGGGAGCTGGTGCGCCGGGCCGGCGGCACGGTGGAGCTGGCCGATGCGACGCCGGGCGCCGCCGCGCCGGGGCTGCGGGTGACGGTACGCCTGCCGGTGCTCGCCGACGCCGACCCGGAGTGACGGTCAGCGGCGTCGCTTCGTGCAGACCGGCCCGGCGCGGGCGACCGTGTCGGTGGACCAGACGAGCGCCACGGTGAAGCAGTAGTCGGTGGTGCGGTCGAGCCCGTAGGCGATGTAGTCGCCGCTGCCGGCGGGCAACGTCGCGAACGTGCCCTGCGGCTGACCCGCGCGGCCACCGGCGACCACCACCGGGCCTTCCGCGCCGCGCGGGTACGTCCAGCTCAGCACGATGCTGTCGCGCCGGTCGGTGAGCGTGAACCGGCCCGGTGGGGTGCCCGGACGGGCGGCCGGCGGCGCGCTCGCGGTGGGGCGGGTGGAGGCGGGCGGCCCGCTCGACGGGCCCGCCGACGGCCCGGTCGTCGGCGTGACCGGGGCGTCGCGGGAGCCCACCTTGGACACCCCGGCGATCACCGCGATGGTGCCGAGCAGCAGCGCCACCACCACGCCGAGCACCGCCAGCGGCAGCCAGGGACGTTCCCGCCGGGGCGGGACGGGCGGGCGGGGCACGTGCACCGGCAGGTAGCGCGACGGCGACTCCGGGGGCGGCGGCACCCGGCGTACGCCCGGCGCGTCGTCGGCGAGCCCGGCCACGGTCGGCGGCAGCGCCTCCTCACCCGGTCGCCACGGCTGCTCGGCCGGCTCGCTCGACCGCCAGGGCTGTTCCGTCGACTCGCTCGACCGCCAGGGCTGTTCCGCCGGCTCGCTCGACCGCCAGGGCTGTTCCGCCGGCTCGCTCGACCGCCAGGGCTGTTCCGCCGGCTCGCTCGACCGCCAGGGCTGTTCGGCCGGCTCGTCCGGTCGCCACGGCTGTTCCGCCGGCTCGTCGGGCGGCCACGGGTAGTCGTCGTACGGGTCGCCGTCGGCCTCGGGCGGGGTACGGGGCGTCGGCACGTGCGCGGTGTCGGCGGCCCGGCCGGGCGGGTGGTAGAGCGGCGTCTCCACCGGGTCGTCGAGCGCGGGCGGGGCGTAGGGCGGCAGGTCGGGCGGCCCCTCGGCGGACGAGGGGACGCGGGCGGCGGGCACCACCGGCGTCTCGCGCGCGGGCGGCTCGGGCGGCGCGGCGCAGACGTGGTCGGGGTCGGCGGCGGCGCGGGCCAGCCCGGCCACCTGGACGGCGAGCGGGTCGTCCACGGCCAGGTGCTGGCGGCACAGGTCCTCGGCGAGGGCCAGGTGCTCGTGCGCGTCGTCGTACCGGCCGCAGTCGCGTTCCATCGCGCCGAGCTTCGCAAGCATCTTGATGCCGCTGGGGTGGCCGTCGCCGTAGACCTCGCGGTGCAGCTCCCAGGCGTCCTGGAGCCGGTCCCGGGCCACGTCGCACTGGCCGCGCGCGTATTCCACAGTGGCCAGGTCGGCGTGCGCGGCAAGCACCCGTTGGGACTCCGGCCCGTCACGGGCGGTCAGCTCGATGATGACGTCCGAGTAGAGCCGGGCGGCCCGGGCGTCGCTGCCGACGCGGTGCAGCACCGCGGCGAGCGTCGCGGCGGCGGTGACGGTGCGCTCGTCGGAGCGCCCGAACAGCCGGGTGGCCGCCGCGTACGCGAACGCGGCCCAGCCGCGGGCGGAGTGCGGCTCGCCGAGCGCGACGAGCAGCCGCGCCTGGAGACCGGCCGCCTCGGCCAGCTCGGGGGAGGCGTTGCCGGGGCGGGGATCGGCGTCGCTGAGCGCGTCGGCGAGCAGTTGCTGCGCGCCGGTGAGGTCGCCTTCGGACACCAGTTGGTGCGCCTGGACGGTCAGGTCAGCGAAGCCGGAGGACACGCCCCATCGTGCTCATCCGGCGACGTTTAGTACAAGCCCCGGAGTGGATCAGTTTGGTTCCGATCCGGTCAGGTGGTCGGCGAGCGTTTCGCTGATCCGGCGCAGCTGGTCGACCTGGGCCGGGCTGAGCGCGTCGAACAGGTGTCGGCGTACCCCCTCGACGTGGCCGGGCGCGGCGGCGGCCAGGGTGTCGAAGCCGTCGTCGGTGAGGACGGCGAGCTGGCCGCGCCGGTCGGTGGGGCAGTCCTCCCGGCGGATCCATCCGGCGGCCTCCAGCCGGGTGGCGGCGTGCGAGAGCCGGCTGCGGGAGGAGCCGGTGGCGTCGGCCAGCTCGCTCATCCGCAGCCGCCGGTCGGGGGCCTCGGAGAGCCGGACCAGGATCTCGTAGTAGGCGTGCGGCATGCCGGCGTCGCGTTGCAGCTCGCGGTCGAGCGTGTCCATCAGCGCGCGGGAGGCGGCGAGGAAGGCCCGCCAGGTCCGCTGCTCGTCGGGGTCCAGCCACCTGGTCATGACGCCCATCATACCGGCAATAGTTGAATGCTCAACTAAGCCGCGCTACCGTCGGTGGCATGGGAATCCACCGCCTCAACCACGCCGTCCTCTACGTCAGTGACCTGGAGCGCAGCGTCGCCTTCTACCGCGACGTGCTGGGCTTCCGCCGGGTGCCGATGACGCCCGACGGCTTCCGCGGCGCCGCCTTCCTCCAGGCGCCCGACTCCACCAACGACCACGACCTCGGCCTGTTCGAGATCGGCGCGGCGGCCGGGGCGTCCGAGGCCGGCCGGCGCACCGTCGGCCTCTACCACCTCGCCTGGGAACTGGACACGCTCGACGAGCTGGGCGCCACCGCCGAGCGGCTGGCCGCCGCCGGCGCTCTGGCCGGCGCCTCCGACCACGGCACCACCAAGAGCCTCTACGGCCGCGACCCGGACGGGCTGGAGTTCGAGATCGTCTGGATCGTCCCGGCCGACCTGCTCGACGACGCCACGCTCGCCGCCCGCAAGCGGATCGGCCGGCTCGACCTCGACCGCGAGCGGCAGCGCTACGGCGGACAGACCCGCGGCGGCGTGGGCGTCTCCGTCCCGTCCTGACCGGGGTTCCCGGCCGGACCGGTCCCGCGGTGCGGTAGAAACGGCACCATGTCGACCGACGCCGTCCTGCGCGAGCTGCTCGTCCGCCAGCTCGACCACTGGCTCCCCGCGGCACTCCAGCGCGCGCGGCGGGCCACGCTCGCCCTCGCGTACGCCGGCAACGCCGCCGCCGGCGCGGAGGCGGCGCTGGGCGTGGTGGGGGAGTTCGCCGACCGGCTGCGCGGGCGGCGGCTGACCGTGCTGGTGCTCGCTGACGGCGACGCGGACCTGCCGACGCGGATCGGCGCGGTCGAGGCCACCCTGCCGGCCGACGTCGCCGTGCACGTGGTGTCCGGCCGGCCGGACCGGCTGCCGGTGGCGCTCAAGGCGGCCGGCGCGGCCGGGGCGCCGCTGCTCGCCGTGGTCGACGGCGGCGAGCCCGACCGGGCGCTGCTGGCCGCCGTCGCGTCCGGCCGCCCGGCCGAGCTGCTGCTTGTCACCGAGCCGGGCCGGTCGCTGCGCCCGGCGCTCACCGCCGCCGGCTTCCCGCTCGCCACCGAGGTCGAGCTGGTGCC
This sequence comes from Micromonospora sp. WMMD1128, assembly GCF_027497235.1. NCBI lineage: Bacteria > Bacillati > Actinomycetota > Actinomycetes > Micromonosporales > Micromonosporaceae > Micromonospora > Micromonospora sp. WMMD1128. Next base: position 4,507,632 of record NZ_CP114902.1, on the reverse strand, counting down.
CGCCGGCGACGCGCCGGCCCGGCTGCTCGGCTACGGCACCGGCTCGGACCGGGGCCTGGAGGCGCTGAAGGAGGCGCTCTGGGCGGTCGACGAGTTCGCCGGGGTGCGCTACCGCGACCCGGCCGACCCGACGGGGCGGCTGCTCGACATCGGTCCCGACCCGGAGCCCGGCCCGCTGCGCCGCGAGCTGCTGGCCGAGCTGGGCCGCTCCGGCCCGCTCACGGTGACCGAGCTGCGCCGGTTCGCCGCGACCGCCACGGTCTACCGGGCCGCCGACGCCAACCGCGCGCTCGTCTCGCTGCTCGACGACGGCGCGGTGACCCGCGACCCGGAGCCCGGCCGGCTCGGCGGGGACGTGGTGATCAGCGCCGTGCGGACCGCCTGACCGCCACACCCGCCCGAACGACGAGTGGGGTGCCGGCGTATCGCCGGCACCCCACTCCTCGCCCGGGGATCAGGCCTTGTCCTGCTTCCAGGAGAGCGGCCCCGGAAGGTCCACGCGGTGGGCGCGGGTGTTCGAGTTCCAGGACCAGCGGCCGATCTTGATGCTCCACGAGGAAAACCCGTTCTGGGTGAAGTGGAGGATCAGCGGCCCGAACTTCTTGCGCTTACGGAACTGGACGCCCATCGGGGGTGCCTCCTTCGTCTCCCTGCCTCTGCGGGATCGAACATGCCCGGATCGACGAAAAGCGAAACCCGGTCGCCTCCGCTCTGGACGGTGGATGTCGCACCGGGCACAATCTCTATCCAACGGGTAGGTTATAGGGGGTGGCGGATGCTGGTAGAAGAAGATCAGCGCGAGAGTAACGATCAACATCTCACTGCATGGAAGAAGGCGGTGGCGTCGTGACCACCGTGGAGCGGCCCGCCACCGTCGAGCTGCGCCCGGTCGACGTCGACTCGTTCCGTGGCCTGCTGCGCCGCCAGGCGACCACGGTCACCGTGGTCACCACGCCCGGCCTGCACGGCGGCCGGCACCTGCCGACGCTGCCGCCGGCCGGCTTCACCGCCACCTCGTTCACCTCGGTGTCGCTGGACCCGCCGCTGGTCTCGGTCCGCCTCGGTCACGCCTCGGCGAGCTGGCCCACCGTCGCGCACGCCGAACACGTGGCGGTGCACCTGCTCGCCCCCGACCAGCAGGAGATCGCGCAGATCTTCGCCACCAGCGGCATCGACCGGCTCACCGTCCACCCCGGCTGGACCGCCGGCCCGTTCGGGGTGCCGCTGATCGGCGACGCGCTGGCCGTGCTGCTCTGCCGGGTGGTCCGCCGGCTCACCGCCGACGACCACACCGTCGTGCTCGGCGAACCGCTGGCGCTCGGCCTCGGTGCGGACGACGACCCGCGCGGCCGACCCGTCACCACGCCCGAGTCGTGGTGACCGTCCCGGTCAACGCGGCTCCCACGCGTCCGGCTGGGTGGTCAGCTTGCGCACGTGCGCCGGCAACCGGCCACTGACCAGCTCGTCCAGGCTCACCTCGTCGACCACCCGCCGCACCGAGGCGCGCACCGCCACCCAGAGCCGGGGCAGGTTCTCCGCCGCGCCGTCGTACCGGGTCTCCTCGGGGCGCAGGCCGCGTACCCCGGCCAGCGGGCCGTCGACGGCGCGCAACACCTGCCCGATGGTGACGTCGCGCGGCGGCCGGGACAGCGTGTAGCCACCCTCGGCGCCGCGCTGGGCCCGCACGATCCCCGAGCGACGCAGGTCCGCCAGGACCGCCTCGAGGAACTTGCGGGGCATCTCCTGCTCCGCCGCGATGGCCTGGGTGGACAACAGAGTGGGGTACGCGGTGGCCAGGCTCAGGGCTGCCCGGACCGCGTAGTCGCCGCGCGCGGAGATCTGCACCCTGACATCATGCCTGGCCGGCCCGCACGGGGGAGTCGGCGGGAGGGCGCGGGCGCACCGAACGGACCGGAAGCGGCTGCTCCCGGGCGGCCCGGAACGCGCCCGGGCTCACCCCGACCTCCCGGGTGAAGAAGCGGCCGAAGTTGGTCGGCTCGGGAAAACCGAGCCGCCGGCCGATCCCGGCGATCGGCTCGTCGGTGGCGGCCAGCAACCGCCGGGCCTGCAACGCCACCCGCTCGTCGATGACCTGCTTGGCGCTGCGGCCGGTCACCGCCAGGCAGGCCCGGGTCAGGGTACGCACGGAGCAGCCGAGCTGGGCGGCGTAGTCCTCCACCCGGCGGGTACGCCGGTAGCCGCGCTCCACCTCCCGGCACAGCCGCCGGAACGTCTCCGCCTCGGCGCCCGGCGCCGGCCCGTCCCCGGGATGCGGCAGCAGGCTCAGCCGCAGCAGCAGCACGGCGAGCTGGTGCCGCAGCAGCGCCGCGGCGGCGGGCACCAGCGCGTGCCGGTCGGCGTCCACGGCCAACTGGGTCACCTCGCTGATCACCGCGTCCTCGTCCTCCCCGGCGAGCTGGCGGTAGGTGGGCACCGCGTCCGGGTCGACGTCGAGGCCGCGCAGCGCGTCCGGCCCCCAGCACACCACCGTGGCGTCGAGCTGCGGACCGAGGCAACGCAGCACCTGGCCGGGCCGGGCGTGCAGCAACGTGCCCGGCCGGCAGGACACCGCCCGGAAGTCCAGCTCGGCGGTGCCGTGGCCGTGCGTGACCAGGATCAGCAGATCGTGGTCGAGCAGGACCGGCCGGGGCCAGCCGGGTGCCGGGGTGAGATCGTCGAGCGCGCCGGTGAAAATCTCGTCGGCGCTGAGGCGGGGCTCCGACAGGCCGGTGCGGAAGGCCGGGGAGGGCTGACCGGTAGTGACCATTGACCCGACGTTAACCGGCTTGGCCGCACCTTGCATCTCGGCGGTTCACCCTTGTCGGGGCGCCTGACGGACGGTTAGGTTACCGATCGGTAAGGAATGGGTCGGCCGACGGCCGTGACCCGGGAGGACGGCGATGGGATGGGCATGACGGATCTGTTCTCGGTCGACGGCAAGACGGTCCTGGTCACCGGCGGCTCGCGGGGGATCGGGCTGATGATCGCGCGCGGATTCGTGCGGGCCGGCGCCCGGGTCGTCATCTCCTCCCGCAAGGCCGACGTGTGCGAGTCGGTGGCCGAGGAACTCTCCGCCGACGGGCACTGCGAGGCGATCCCGGCGGATCTGAGCAGCGACACCGGCGCGCTGGGCCTGGCCGAGGCCGTGCGGCAACGCCACGACCGGCTGCACGTGCTCGTCAACAACGCGGGCGCCACCTGGGGCGCGCCGCTGGAGGACTACCCGGAGAGCGCCTTCGACAAGCTCTGGGCGGTGAACGTCAAGGCCGTCTTCCGGCTCACCACCGCGCTGCTGCCGGCGCTGCGCGCCGCCGCCGACCCCGACGACCCGGCCCGGGTGATCAACATCGGGTCGATCGACGGACTCCGGGTGCCGTGGATGGAGGTGTACGCCTACTCCGCCACCAAGGCGGCCGTGCACATGCTCACCCGCGGCCTCGCCCACCAACTCGCCGGTGAGGCGATCACGGTCAACGCGATCGCGCCCGGCCCGTTCGAGAGCAAGATGACCGCGTTCGCGCTCGACGACCCCGAGTCACGCGCGGCCATCCGGCAGCAGGTGCCGCTGGGCCGGATCGGACGCCCCGAGGACATGGCGGGCACCGCGATCTACCTGGCGTCGCGCGCCGGCGCGTACCTCACCGGGGCGGTCATCCCGGTCGACGGCGGGATCACCACGCGCGGCTGACCCGCGTACCCCCGGGGTGTGGGGGTGGAAGACGGCCCGGGGCCGCGCGGACTCGGCAGATCCGCGCGGCCCCGGGTGTGGCGTGGTCAGCGACCGGCGAGCAGCCGGTTCACCGCGGTGTCGACGTCCAGGTGCTCGGCCTCCCGGCCGCGCGGAACGACGACGTAGGTCCGGCGCAGGAAACGCACCAGCACGCTGCGCGGGACCTCGAACAGCGCGTTGCCATCCGGGGACGACAGCGCGAGCGCGACGAAGTCGCCGCGCGGGGTGGCCCACGGCCAGACCCTGACGTCACCGATGCCGGCCGGCTCGTCGAGCCCGGTGACGAGCAGCTCGCGGGCGAACGACCAGCTCACCGCCTCGCCACCGGCCGATTCGGCATGGAACAGGACATGGACCGCATACGGGTCAGCAGGGTCGTAACGCAGGCTGGCACGCACCGGCAAGGCGGTGGCGTCAGGCGCGACGAGCCTTAGCGACGTCTCAACCTCGACGGTCGTCGGTCGAATGACACTCATGGACGTTCTCCCCCCGGCACCGCTGCGGAACGCGCGTGTCCCGCTTTTCCCATACTCAGGTGCTGCTCCTGGCTACGCTCCGCCATACGCTGACTTCACCCAGTGGTGGGAAGGGGGTCGGAAAGCCCCCGGGACCAGCCCGGCCCCGAGTAAAATTTCCGATTCCGCCCACTCCGTCGTTCCGCCCGGCAACGGGTGGTTCAGTCGTCGACTTACTCCGGTAACGTCCAGTCGTCAGCAGGGGTGACGGTCCCGGGCGACACTGGGGGTGGAAATGGCCGCGAGGAGGACCTCCTCGGTGGCGACGAGGACCGCAGCCGATCGGGGGTACGACGTGCCGGTCGACGGGCGTTCGCAAACCGCTCTCATGGAGCGACGACGGCGACGGGGCTGGCGCGCCCGCCTGCACACCACGCTCGACCTCATCCGCGCCAACCCCACCGGCCGCATCGCCCTCAAGATATTCATCGGCATCCTCGGCGCCGTCGTGGTCACCGTCGGCATCGCCCTCATCCCGCTGCCCGGCCCCGGCTGGCTGCTCGTCATCGCCGGCCTCGGCGTCTGGGCGGTCGAGTTCCACTGGGCCCGCCGGCTGCTCGCGTTCACCCGCCGGCACGTCAACGCCTGGACGCGCTGGGTCACCAGCCGATCGCTCGGCATGCGCTTCGTGCTCGGCCTGGTCGGGCTGGTCTTCGTGTCCGTGGTGGTGTGGCTGTCGCTCAAGTACAGCCTGGGCATCGACGTGGTGGCGCGGGCGCTGCACTACCTCGCGACGCACTGAGGCCCGGTTTTTGGGTCCGGCTCCCCATCGGGTAGAGTCATGCGCGCTGAGGGCGATTAGCTCAGCGGGAGAGCGCTTCGTTCACACCGAAGAGGTCACTGGTTCGATCCCAGTATCGCCCACGCAGGTCAAAGGCCACTTCCCGGCTTCGGGAGGTGGCCTTTCTGCTTGCGTAGCAGTCAAGTACAGCAAACAGTGATCGCTCTGTCTGGGTGTAGTCAGAGGCTGGTGGACGTGGCCGACATCCTGCAGGTTCAGCAACTTCGGCAGGTGTGCAAAACGCTGCTGGACGTGGTGGAGGAGCGGTTCGGAACAGAGATCGATCTGTCCCGCGTCGGCGTCGATTTTTACTGGAACGTCGACCTGCGGACCGCGTTCGAGATCGGCAGCGACCCGGTAGCGGGGATCGACGTCGGGCAGACCAGCGACGACCTTGCCGAACTGCACGCGCTGCTGCGCCAGCCGGCGGACGGCCCGCCGGTGCTCTGGCACGACCTGCAACACCTTGCCGGAGTCATGCGGCTGTTGGCCTATCTCGACCTGCCAGATGTCGGAGCGGACCAGGGCTGAACGGGCACCTCCGAAGTCTCTACAAGATTCGGGGCGGTTCACCGGTGTACTCGGTGAGGCCGAAGCGGCGGTGTCCATCGGTGGGATGCACAGTAACGGCGACAGCGCTCTCGTCTTCGAATCGAAGCGTGAAGACGGGGTCGATTTCGCACAGGGATGCAAACGCTTCACGGTCCTCGTCGCTCTCGCTGACCAGGCTACCGTCGGCGTCCCAGCCGCCGGTGACGGCGGCAACCACAACGGCCACTTCGACGCAGTCGAGCAGGGTGGACGAGTTCGCCCACCAGGCCAGCCAGCACCGACCCTCGAAGTGGTCCATGCCGTCATTTTCCCAGGGGCGGCTCGCCGGCTGCCGGGCCGGTGTGGGAGGACTTTCTGTACGTCTATCAAGGCGGCCCTGAGCGGGCCGCACGCGCCGCCGCTTGGGCGCGTGTCCGTCGCTCCGCTGTCGCTCCACGCCGGCCACGCAGAACGCCCGTCGGCTGGCGCGGAGAGCGGAAAGCCCGGAGGGGCCGCCGCAGACGGGGATACTTGAGAGTGGCGGAGGTCTGTCGCCGGCAGCCGGCCGCCGCCGCGCCAGAGCGGCGCGGCGCAAGGAGGACGCGTGCCGGGTCCGCGCGGCAAGCGCCAAGCATGGGGGCGGTGCCCGCGCGACGGCATTCCGGTCGTCCAAGAGCCGGCTACGCAGCAGCCCTGGGTCAGATCAACCCCTCACCTGGGAGGGGAGGGTGGCCGCCGGTGGCCAGCTCCGACGGGAGCCGGGTCCGTGCCGGGCGAGGCTGGGTCAACTGCGCCACTGTGACGGTGTCCGCCGGGGGCGCGGTCCGTGACACGAGAGCCGACACCGACTCAGGTTGTTCCGGCAGCGCCCGTCCGTCCGTCAAGGCCGATTGACGTGGCGGGCCGGGCAGAGGCCCGCTCGCCAGACGGCGGGTCGGCGGCAGACAGGGATGGCGCTGGCCTTGTTAAATCGGTGTGGTGGGCCGAGTTGAGACTAACCGTGACCTAATTGTCGCATACCTGTCGGTTGTGACAGCCCTGATCGCGTTGGCTGGCGTAGGCATGACTCTGTGGTGGAATGAACGCAAGGAGCGCCGAGCGCTAAAGCTGTCGAGGCTCGATGAATATCGACGCGAGGCTCGCACTATCGTCGCGCAGATCGCCGGCGGCGTAACATCGCATGATTTGATCGCGAGCAGCTTAGTTGAGTTCGCCACCAATCCAGACGTTATTCACGACGACGTGGTTCGTCTGACCGGAGAGTACAACGAGAGCTTGGTCGAGCTGCGACAGAAGATCGTTCTGGCGGCCCTTACGTGCCTCGACGAAGGGCTCCACGAGACGCTGGCTCGGCTTGGTCGACTGCTACTGGTCCTGCACCTGCGACTCGGGAGGTTATTAGTTGCAGGTCAAGTGGCAGAGATGGGCGAGCAGAGCATTCGATTCCAGATAAAGTTGGCTAGCCGAGACTTACTCCTATGCTCTGCTGAATTGCAGCAGAAGGCGTACCGGGTACTGCTACCGACAGTGCTTGAAGAGGCTGCCCACAAGCGCCGCAATCTGACGCGTGACTTCTCTCGCTTCTATCCTCTCATCCGTTATGGAACGACCGAGCGCAACGAAGCGGATCCCATGGTTAGGTCAGGTCAGAAGGTGAACGACCCTAGCTCAACCGAGAACTCCCCGACTGAGTGACTAGCTGGTTGACGACGAGTGCGAGCACCGCCGGACGTCCGTGGACTGCGGTGGAACGTTCGGACGGCTCAGCCCTACTGCTGACGAAGCTCATCGACGGCTGGTGGTTCCTTCGTGCCGGAGAGGCCCATGCCGTCGAGACGGCGGCCGACGGAATTGAGATCCATGGGGTATCAGGTTGTTGGATGTCAAATGCTGCTTCACGTTGATTGCGGCCTCGCGGTTTCATTGCGCTTGGAAACCTGCAACCACCACGACTGCAATGCTTTTCGGGTCAAGTATTCGAAGATGTGCAAATGCATCGGCAGGTCGCCCGACATCCAAACAGAGGTCCCGTCGCTGGCTGATATGCCGAAGGGCACCTCTGGCGGCGGCCCGTCATCAACTTTGATCGGCGGCTGAAGCAGCGGAGCCGGGAACGGAGTGCCGGAATGCAGCGCCTTAGACCGATATTCGTAGACCTTGGATATCTTTCGCTTCATCCGCGACCAGTCAAGCTGGAGGTCTTCGCTTGGTCGCTGAAGAGGCGGATCGGGTAGGTAGTGGAGGAAGAAGTTGACGAACTTGCTTGTGGACTTAACGAGGTGCGCCAGTAGTTCCGCTATCTCAAATGCCGTTTGTTCGGATATGGTGTTGAGTGCGGCACCCATTTCTGGCCAGAGTTCCTCAATTCTCTCACGCGGTGACTCTGTGCGTAAGGCTGTATGTTGCTCCGCCGCCACTTCTGCTGCGCTAACAAACAGGATCCAAGCTTGGTTTGGGTCTGATTCTGCCGTCCAGAGGGCCTGCTGGTAGAGCCGGGCTGCTCGGACGATGGCGGTAGCGACGTCGGGCGCGGCGTTGGAGTATGCGTTAAACAGAGGCCCTATGTCGTCGAGTAATACCGTCTGCGTGATTCCGGGCAGCATTGGCCGCCGCCGGTCGACTAACGGCAAGTAGGGCGGCTTGTGGTCGAACTCGTACGGGTGGCCTAGGGGATCCTGCTTGATATCCCACCTTCTTGTCATGCCGCCGCTCTTGCATCGTATTCCGAGTGCGAGGCTGATGAGGCTGGCGATCTCATCGAATATCCCGCCACCGTGGTAAGTCGCAGTGTAGCGACGTGCCATGTCGGGAATGGATACCGCACCAAACGACATTCGGACGATCATTGATAACCTGAGATCGCCTTCCGGGAATCCCGGAATGGTGTTGAGGATGGACATCGGCCCAATCGCGGCTTGTTCACCGGTAATGTGAGCATCCGCGTAAAGCGCAAATTCGCCTAGTGTGTGGCTGTCTCCGGCAGTCGCATCCCAGTTACGCCATGAGAGTGGACCCCGAATCTCCTGCGAACGTGCGGTCATCGGCCCACTCTAGACGCTGCTTCCCGACGCGAGCGCTTGCCTATGAGCCCCGTGCCCGTAGCGTGCCCGATGCTGCGGTCATTTTAGGCCAGCGAGCGACGCTCAACCGGCGAGCCGAACACGCTGTGCGCCGTCTGTTATCAGAATGTCGCTACGCGACGTATAGACCAACCCAATTCCCGAAGCTGAGAGTCCGTCCTGGATGCCGGCGGCCCTGCTGCTGTCGACAGCAACGGTGACAGCAACAGGGCCGGACGCGGAGTCGGGGGTGGGCGGCTGCGGATCAGCGGCCGACGTCAGGCACGTACGCGGACGCGTCCGGACGACGCGCCCAGAACTTACAAGCGAGGGGTCGGGTGGCCGGGTGGTGCGGGAAGCAGGTGCTACCTGTCGAGCATGGTGAGGGGGCGCGTGCGGATACTGGCGGGGTGGTGGAGAAGCAGTCGACGGAGTTGACCCGGTGGACCATTCATGGCGAGCGGGTCGTGGACGACACCAGGCGGGCCCGGCTGAGCATCGCCGAGGTCGAGCTGCCTGACGGGGTCCGCTTTGAGCAGTACGTGATCCGGGCTCCCCGGTCGGCCATGGTCGCCGTGCTCGACGGCCAGGAGCGACTGCTGTTGATGCGACGGCACCGGTTCGTCTTCGACCGGTGGGTGTGGGAGCTGCCCGGCGGCTATGTCGACGGCGAGGAGCAGCCGGCGGCGTGTGCGGTGCGGGAGGTCGAGGAGGAAACCGGCTGGCGCCCTCAAGCTGTCGAGCCGTTGCTGTCCTTCCAGCCGTGGGTCGGTACTGCCGACGCCGAGAATCTGCTGTTCCTGGCCCGGCAGGCCGAGCACATCGGCACGCCGGTGGACGTGAACGAGGCTGAGCAGGTCGCCTGGATTCCGCTAGAAGAGGCGTACCGGCTCGTGGCTCAGGGCGAGATCGTCGGTGCCGGCACCTTGGTCGCGGTGCTTGAGCTGGTTGCGCGTAAGGCCAGGGGAGAGCTGTGACGGTCAGCGTCGTGGGCCGAGGGTGGCGTCGACGCGGCCGGTGAAGTGCCGGACGGTGGGTAGCCGCCGGCGTGGGGCGAGATGGGTTTGCAGGTCGCGCAGGTAGCGGACCGCTCTGGCGGAGCGAAGCTGGGTGGTCAGGCTCAGCGCCTCCGCACCGGTGATGCAGGCCCGCTCGACTTCGCCTTGTTGGGCTTGGATGCTGGCGAGTAGGGCGAGGTTGAAGGCTCTGCCGCGTACGTAGCGGTTGTCCATGCGTAGGGATCGGACCGCGAAGCGTTCGGCGTGGGTGTTGCGGCCGAGGGCGTGGAAGCAGTGGCCGAACTTGGCCGACAGGTACGCCTCGTCGAAGTAGCTGAGCCAATGCGGTTCGGTACTGCGGTCGGCCCGGTCGAGGGCTTGTTCCGCCTGGTGCAGGGCGACGGCGCAGGCTCGTTCGTCACGGGCTTTGGCCAGGGCGTGGGCTTCCATGACGTGGGCTTCGGCGGCCAGGACGGGGACTCCGGCGCGGCGGGCGGCTTGGCCGGCGGCGCGGGCGAGGTCGAGGCCGGTGGCGGTGTGGCCGAGGTAGGTGGCCTGGTGGCTCATCGCGGCGAGGATCTCCGCGCCGAGGCCGTTGTCACCGGCGGCGTGGGCGAAGTCCAGGGCGAGGGTGAGGTACCGCTGGGCGATGCCGTGTTCGGCTGTGTCGTACGCCTGCCAGCCGGCGAGCTGGGCCAGTTCGGCAGCGGCGCTGAGTAGTCGTTGGCCGGTGGGGTGATCGTATCGGCCGTCGGTGAGCAGTGGGGTCACCTCCTGGTGGAGGTAGCGGGCGACGGTGTCGCGGGCGTGCCCGCCGCCGTACTGGTTGTCCAGCCCGCGGTAGGTCGCGGTCATCGCGCGGATGGTGTCAATCTGCGGTTGACCGACGGCGTTGCGACCAGGCTGGGTCACCGGGGCTGGATCGGGGGCGGTGAACCAGCGCAGCGCCGGCAGGGTGTAGCCGGCGGAACTGAAGGCCACCTGTCGGAGTACGTCTCGACGGTTCACGTCACCTCGCCAAAGCTCTGCGGCACTGCGTACGTCGTCTTGCCAGGTCCGGTGCGATGGCGGCTCGGTGGGAGTGCGCCGGTCGGGGCTGGCAGGTGGTGAGGTCTCACGGGGTGCCAAGCCCATGGTGATCCGCGCCTGGCCGGGCATTCGGCACCCGTCGGCGATCCGCTCCAGGACGTCGATCGAGGTGACCTTGCGTCCGGCCATGATCCGGCTGACGTAGCCCTGTTCCAACCCGACGGCGGCCCCGATGCGGCTCTGGCTCTCGCCCGTGAGGCGGGTGATCCAGCGGAACAGCCCGCCGATGTCGCGGGCGGCCAAGACGGTCAGCACCTCGCCGCGTGACCATGCGTCCTCTGGTATTCGAAGCGGATCGAGCAGCACGGCGGCTCCCAGCGTCACGTTTCGACTACTCATGGTGTTCGAGGGATGAGCTTATGGCGACCCATTCGCGCTCGTCGAGCCGTCCCATGTCACGGTGACATGTCCGCTGGCCATGGAGCCTGCCCATAGCCTTCCGTAGCTTCTCCATCACCTGAAGTGGCGGTCGGAGGTAAGGGATGCCGGGTAAGGGTGACGAGCCGGCGGTGAGCCGGGGTGAGCAGATCCAGGCGGCTGAGCGGGAGGCGGCGAGGCGGCGGCTTCTGGCCCAGGCGGAGGCGGATCGCATCCCGGTGGAGGAGACGACCCGGGCGGTGCCGGATCGGCGGTGGCGTCGTGGGCAGCGTTGAGCTGTTGCCGGTGGGTCGGCGGGTGGCGTACTGGCGCGGCCGGCGGAAGCTGTCGCAGCAGGTGTTCGCTGATCGGCTCGGTAAGTCGAAGAGCTGGGTGGACAAGGTCGAGCGGGGCGTGCGGCGGTTGGACAAGTTGTCGACGCTTCAGGAGATCGCCCGTGTGCTCCGTATCGACACGGCCGCGCTTGTGGGCCAGGACGCCGCGCCGGTCCAGGTGACCGGTCGGGTTGAGGGCGTCGAGCGGATCCGGGTGGCGTTGTCGCGCTACGAGATCCCGTTGGGCAAGTCGGCGGGTCGCCGTCCGGTGGTGCCGGTGGATCGGATGGTGCGGGATGTGGGGTACGCGTGGACGACGTTCCAGCACGCCCGCTACCCGCAGATGGTCGATCTGGTGCCGGATCTGCTCACCGATGCGCAGCGCACCGATGCCGCGGCTCCGGTGGCGGGTCGGGTGCCGCTGGTCGAGGCGTACCGGGTCACCGCTGCTTTGTTGGTCAAGCTCGGCGACGCCGAGCTGGCGTGGCTGGCGGTGGATCGGGCGATGCTCGCCGCCACCGGCGACCGGGTCCTGGTCGCTGCCGTGGCCGTGCAGCTCGGGCAGGTGCTGCGGGCGCTCGGGCGGGTGCGGGAGGCGAAGTCGGTGATGCTCACTGCCGCGTACCGGATCGCCCCGCCGGTGATCGAGTACGGCCCGCCGGTGGAGTTGTCCCTGTGCGGGACCCTGCTCATTCAGGCTGGCCTGGCGGCGGCGCAGGACGGCAACGAGTCCGCCGCCGGGGAACTGCTCGACGAGGCCGCCGGCATGGCGGAACGGGTCGGCGACGGGTACGACCATCACCGCACCGGCTTCGGACCGACCGCCGTCGACCTGGCCCGCGCTGCCGTAGCCGTGGAGAACGGCGACACCGACGAGGCGCTCGCCTGGCACGAGAAGGCCACCGCGCGGGCCGGCTGGCGGTGGCTGCCCGCCGAACACCGCGCCGCGCACCTGCTCGACGTCGCCCGCGCCCACCTACACGCCGGGGATCCGGGCCACGCGGCCCGCGCACTGACCGAAGCCGAGCGCACCGCACCGGCCGAAATCACCCACCGGCCGGTCGCCCGCGACATTGTTGCCGAGATTGCCCGCGACCCCCGTGCCCCGACCACGATCACTCAGCTCGCCACCACGCTCGGGGTCGGCTGAGCAGCGCTACACGCGGTGTACAGGGTGCCGGACGACGACAAGGCAACATGACCATCACCGTCACCAGGAAGGCCGTACGTCAGCGGGTTCTCGTCTCAGCTCGCAGAGCGCGATATGCGTCCCAGGGGATCGTGGGACGGGTCATCGATCGGCGGTCCAGGTAGCGCTGAGTGGCAGCGCGGAGCCGTCGGGCGGTGCGGATCGCGTCGAGCGGGCCGGCGCGGAAACGGGATCCCGGCTCGGTCAGCCGGTCGGGGGCGAACACCCAGCCGGCCTCGTCGTGGCTGGTGAGACGGCCGCGGACACTCGCGTTGTGCAGGTTCCAGAGCTGATCGTCGTGCCGGTGAACCAGCAACGACGCCGGGCCCTCCCCGAGCGGTAGGTCGTCGGGTACGGAGACGAGATATCCGCCGGGGCCGTCCGCCAGCGTTGTTCGCACGAGCACCGGTGCGCCGGTCTTGTCGCGGCCGGCGAGAACCGCCGACGGGTACGACGCCAGAACCGGTGCCCCGACCAGCGACGTGTCGGTTATCGCCGTCCGGGACGTCGGCAGCGCCCGGTCGAGGGTGGTGTCCGGGGTGACCTCGATCCGTAGCCGCATGAAGTAGAAGTCGGTGAAGCGGTTCGCCGGCCAGTCGAGGTAGGCGCCGCTCTTCGGCTGCCGCGTGAAGATCATGCGCCAGAAGTCAGCGAGGTCTCCGACGGGTTCGGTGTGCACCGTGTCGGCGCAGGTCGCCGAGCCGGTGACCAGCACCTGCCGCGGACTGTCGAGCTCACTGCCGGTCGGGTCCGAGAAGAGCAGGGCGACTCGTGGGTCACGGCGAACGTTGAACGCCTTGTGCGGGTACGCGATCGCCGTGGTCAACAGGATCTTTCCGTCTGTGCGGAACAGACCTGAGGTGGGCCACGCGATCGGCGTCCCGTCCTTGGCGAGAGTCGCGAACTCACAGGTGCGGTAGGCGTCGAGAGCGATGCCGGCGTCGTTCATGTGGGTCTCCTGGCGGGTGTCGCGGTGATCTTGCCTGAGCAAGCTAGCGGACGCTCCGGGGACTTCGGCCGTCGCAGCGCTCCGGTCAGGGGATGTCGGTGGAGCGGGAGAGCTTCTCCCACGCTGCGATGTCGTGGTCGACCGCTTCGCGGCCGGACCGGATGACCCGCAGGGCGTCCGAGCCGAGGACCAGGTGGTTCGGAGGCTGCGGAAGATCGAGGATGTGCAGGACAGCGGCGGCGGCGCGGGCCGGGTCGCCGAGCTGCCGGCCGCTCGCGTCCTGCCGGGCCGCGCGGATCGGGTCGAACAGGTCGTCGTAGTCGGGGATCGTGCGCGGGGTCCGGGTCATCGAGCGTCCGGCCCAGTCGGTTCGGAACGATCCGGGGGCGACGGCGGTGACATGTATACCGAAGCCGGCCACCTCCTTCGCGAGCGACTCCAGGATGCCTTCGAGCGCGAACTTGCTGCCGCAGTAGCCGGAGACGCCGGGGAAACCGGCCAGGCCGCCCATCGAGGTGACGGCGAGGATGTGGCCACGGCGGCGTTCGCGCATGGACGGCAGGACTGCCTGAATGGTGGCGGCCGTTCCGAAGACGTTGACGTCGAACTGGGCGCGCAGCGCGGCCAGCGGCGTTTCCTCGAAGGTGCCCTCAAGGCCGTAGCCGGCGTTGGCGATGAGCACGTCGATCGGACCGACGGCTTGTGCGGCGTCGGACACCGTGGCGAATACCGCCGCGTGGTCGGTGACGTCGAGGATGCGAGCGTGCGCCCGCTCGGGTCGCAAGGCGGCGAAGGCCTCGGCGTCGGCGTCCGTGCGGACGGTGCCGATGACGGTGTGGCCCGCGTCCAGCGCGGCGACGGCGAAGGCACGGCCGAGTCCGGTGCTGACTCCCGTGATCAGAAAGTTCTTGCTGGTCATGTAGCCATCCTGGGCGGTCTCGCGGTCGGCAACCAGGACGAGCCGTACCCAGGCAGGCCGGAGCGCGGCGGCCTAGCCTGGGATGGTGACCGTAAGAAACAGCCTGGGGGATTTCCTCCGTGCGCGCCGTTCCCGCCTGGCTCCCGGCGATGTCGGCCTGCCCTCGCACGGTGTGCGACGCGTCGCGGGGCTGCGACGCGAGGAGGTCGCCGTGCTGGCCGGCATGAACAGCGACTACTACGCCCGCCTGGAGCAGGGGCGCGAGCGCAGCCCGTCCGCGCAGGTTCTCGAGGCGATCAGCGCGGCCCTGCGTCTGGACGATCCGGCCCGCGACCACCTGTATCGGCTGGCCAGGGCGGTGCCCGGCACCCGGCGGACGCCGCGAAAGACGATCAGCGTGCCGCTGCGCCACCTGCTCGACGGATACGCGACCGTCCCCGCCTTCGTGCTCAACCCGGCCAAGGACCTGATGGCACTCAACCCACTGGCCGAGGGACTGTTCTCGCCGTTCCAGGCCGTGGACAACCTGGCCCGGATGACCTTCCTCGACCCGGCGGCGCGGCACTTCTTCGCCGACTGGCAGCGTTTCGCCGAGTCGATCGTGGCTGGCCTGCGCCACGCCGACGGCCTCGACCCGGATCACCCCCGTCTGCGGGAGCTGGTGAGCACCCTGAGCGAGCGGAGCGAGACCTTCGCCGCGTTGTGGTCCTCGCAGGTCATCTACGGCAAGAGCGAGGATCCGACGGAGCTCGTCCACCCCGAGGTCGGACCGCTGTTCCTGACCTCGCAGTCTTTCGACGTGCGCGGAGCCGACGGCCAGCTCCTGGTCATTTTTCAGCCCGACCCCGGCAGCTCCAGCGCGCAGGCGCTGACCCTGCTCGGCTCGCTGGACGCCACCCGCCGCTCCGCCATCCTCTGAGTCAGAGGCCGGCCGGGAGCTGCTGCGGACCCGTCCCGGCCGCCACCGGCCGGAAGTGCCAAGGCGGAGAGTCAGGTTGCCGCCGAAACGCTGAGGTGGACGAGCCGCCGGATCCGGTCGAGGTCGACATCGCTCGCCAGGCGGGCCCGGTCCGGCACCTCCTCGGTGAGCGGGTCGACTCCGAACAGCAGCCGGGGGAGCACCGGATGGACGGCGAGGCCGATCAGCTGGTTCGCGACGGCCTCGGCCTGGTCGGTCGCGAGTCCCGATCCGCCCTCCAGGTGGGCGGCGAGGTTGCTGGTCGTGACGCCGAAGAGGACGTCGAAGAGTCCGGCTGCCAGGTCCGGCAGCCGGTCCGCCTCGGCGATGCCGAGTCGCGCCATCTTTCCCACCGAGGACCAGCGCAGCAGTTGCACGAAGCGCCCGCAGTAGCGGACGGCTGCTTCCGTCGGTTCGTCGGCGTAGTCGGCGGGGATGCCCATGCGTTCGGCGAACAGGGCGCGGGTGCGCGCGACGACCGCCAGGAACAGCGCGTCCTTGGTCGGGAAGTGCGCGTACAGGGAGCGCTTCGAGGTTCCCGCCCGCAGTGCGATCGCGTCCATGGAGGTTCGCTCGAAGCCGGTCTCCAGGAACGCGACCTTCGCCGTGTCGAGGATGTGCTCGCGCAGTGCTTCCCCGCGTCGGGCCATGGCGTCCACCTCAATGTATACGGTACAGTCGAGTTTACTTCGTCCCGATGCTGATGGGGGTCATCATCCATGATCGTTGTCACCGCCCCTACCGGGCAGATCGGCAGCAAGCTCGTCCGGACCCTGCTGACCCACGACGAGCCGGTCCGCCTCGTCGTCCGCGATCCGGGCAAACTGCCCGCCGACGTGCGAGAGCGGGCAGAGGTCGTCACCGGATCGCACCAGGACCTCGCCACCCTGGACCGCGCCCTCGCCGGTGCCGACGCCCTGTTCTGGCTGATGCCGGCCGCCCCGACCGCGAGCAGCCCCTACGAGGCGTACGTCTCCGCCTCGATCCCGGGCGCGGACGCCGTGGTGCGCCACGCCGTGCCGCACGTCGTGGTCGTCTCCGCACTCGGGCGCGGCTCGCAGATCTACGCCGGGCACGTGTCGGCCTCGCACGCCATGGAGGACCTCTTGCGCAGCACCGGTGCGCACGTGCGCGCCCTGGCGCTGCCGACCTTCATGGACAACATTCTCCGGCAGACCGCCGCGATCGGAGGCGGGGCCGTCACCGGCACGCTGCCGGCCGACTTCACCATGCCGTGGATCGCGACGAAGGACATCGCGGCGCTCGCCGCCGGCCATCTGCTCAACCGTGACTGGACCGGTCAGGACTCGGTCGAGTCCCTCGGCGGTGAGGACCTGTCCTACGCCGACATCGCCGCGATCCTCACCGATGTTCTCGGCACGCCCATCCGGTACCAACTCCTCGACCGCGCCGCGGTCAAGGAGTTCCTCCTCGGCCGCGGCGTCTCCGCGGCGATGGCCCAATCCATGATCGACATGGATGTGGCAGGTGAACGTGGCATCAACAACGCCATCCCGAGAACCGCCCAGAACACCACGCCCACCACTTTCCATGAGTTCGCCCTGGAAAACGTCAAGCCGGCAGTGGCTGAGTCACACGGCGCCTGAGAGAGCCGCATGACACTGATGCCGTGGCAGAACCCGCGGAACTGTCGCTCTATGCGGTGACCGGCTTGCTCGCCGGACGACGCGGACCAGATGTGGCTCATCTGATCCGCGTCGCCTGGTCACCGCACGCGTCAGTCGTTCTTGATCGACGAGACCCGGTTGTCCCAGGTAGCACCCACCCAGTACTCGATGTAGTTCGGCCCGGTATACCCCGGGTACCAGTAGCCGCCGCCGCCGGAGTGCTCAGCCAGGTGCGACGTGCAGCTTCCGGTTTGGTACGACGACATCTGGTCGTTGAAGTCGAGCGGGATGTTCTGCCAATAGCCACGGTCGAAATACTGCAGCATTCGGCCTTTCCTGTCGGCGTCCTGGAACAGCCTGAGCGGCGTGCTGCAGGATGCCAGCAACTGCGCCTCCGAAAGGGTGCCTCGCAGGGTGGCCGCTCGTCGGTCGGCCTGCGCCTGGTCGGCGAAGCATTCGACGTGCGACTGCGCCCGCCACACCGAGCACACTCGGGCACCCCTCCAGTCGCCGGCAAGATCGATGCGCTGATTGCCGAACATCGCCGGCATCTGGACGTCGCCGTCTTGCTCGGCGGCGTGTGCGACTGCTGGTTGGGCGCCGGCCAGCAGCGCGGCGAGCGTCGCCACCGCGGTAGCGATGCGAGCCAAGGGCATCAGTGACATCCGGCCTCCTATGAACGTTGCCGCGATCGGATTGCCGCGACCTGCCCTGTTTGTATGCCACCCTGAGGACGTCGCCAGTGACGACGGTCTATTGCGCGAGTCGACGGTCTATCTGCACGCTGGGTAGCATGCCGCGTACGGAACGTCCCCTTGACCCGTCCTCCGGACCCGCCGCCGCGTTTGCGGCAGAGCTGCGTGCCCTGCGGATCGCTGCCGGCTCCCCGAAGTACCTGCAGATGGCTCGGCGGACCGGCCGCTCCCGGACCGCACTGGCGGAGGCCGCGGGCGGTGACCACGTACCGCGGTGGGAGACGGTCGAGGCGTACGTGTGGGCGTGCGGCGGCGATCCGGCCGAGTGGACCGAGCGCTGGGAGAAGGCGCGTGCTGCCGCATCCGACAACGCCCGCGGCACGCCGCCGTCGCCGCATCGGCACCCCGCCCCGGCGGGGCAGGCAACGGCCCGAGAACCCGGTGAAGACCCCGACGATGACAGCTTCCCCCTCGG
Source organism: Micromonospora sp. WMMD1128 (assembly GCF_027497235.1). Lineage (NCBI taxonomy): Bacteria > Bacillati > Actinomycetota > Actinomycetes > Micromonosporales > Micromonosporaceae > Micromonospora > Micromonospora sp. WMMD1128. The sequence goes on along the minus strand of NZ_CP114902.1, from coordinate 4,489,424 downwards.
GGACCGGCCGGACATCCGGCATCGGGCACCTACCACTGCCAGGCTGCTACGGCGGGCACGACGACCGGTACTGCTGGCGGTGACAGCAGTAGCCCTGGTGCTGCTCGGCATGATCGCGCCGCGCCCGGGCACACTGACGGGTCTCCGCACCACCACCACCAACCAGATCCGTGTCGCCAGGCCGGCTGCGGTGACGCTTGTGGCCTTCAGCCCGTTCGGCAAGTTCGCCGCCGGGAACATCGCCATCACCGGTGCCGGCGGTGTGGTAGAGGTCTGGGACACCCACACCGTCGTGCGGCGCCATACCCTCATCACCGGTGATGAGCAGGTCACTGACGTGCAGTTCGATCCGCTGAACCGCAACATCCTCGCGACCGCCGGCACAAACGGCCTGCTCCGGCTCTGGGACACCACCGCCGGCAAACCCGTACTCAGCATCACAGGACAGGCAGCCGAGGACAGGATGATCTTCGCGTTCGATCCGCGCCGACGAGGGATCGTCGCCACCGTCGGCGAGAGCGGAACGATCCGGATCCTGCAGACGGACACCGGCCAACTCGTCCGGGAACTCCACACCGGACTGACCGACATCACCGCCCTGGCTTTCGATTGCCACAATGAGGGCCACCTGGCCGTCGGTGGCGACGGTGCCCTAGAGGTCTGGAACAGCAGCAACGGCGCACGCGTCAGCGTCGGCGAACAGATTCCGGCACGGGTAACCTCGGTCCGGTTCGACCCGCTGACCCGAAACACTCTCGCCGTCGCCGCGGCGGGCGCACCGCCGGGCATCTGGGACGCCAGCAACGGCCGTCCGGTCCGCTTCCTTCGCAGCGATGCCCGCTCGACGGTCATCGCGTTCAACCCACTGATCAGAAACAGCATCGCCGCGTACGACGGTGACGGCCGGATACAGATCTTCGACGCCAGCAACGGCGTTCTGGTCCACACCTTCGACGGTCGGTTCGGCCCGGTCACCTCACTCGAATACGCACCCGACGGCGCCACGCTGGCCGTTGGGGCTCGCGACGGCGTCGTCCGCCTGCACGCCGTCGACGACTGGTGAACAGAATTCACACGCTCCTTGGTCTTTGTCCTGCGCGCCGCATGGACCTGGCCCCGGGCCATTCGAGCTACCGCCAGCCGCGACCTCGCCACCCCAGGGCGCGCAGGTCGGCGTTTGCCACGGCAGGAAAGGTGGGATCTACGACGTTGCTGCCACCGGGGCGAGGCATCAGGCTGTGTGCATGTCCGGTCGTAACGTGCTGATCCTGCTGTTCGCAGGTGTGCAGAGTCTCGACGTGACCGGCCCGCTGGAGGTGTTCGCGGGCGCTGGGTCGGCGTACCGGGTCACGACCGCCAGCACCGACGGCGAGGTGGTACGCACGTCGAGCGGCCTCACCTTGACACCCGACGCGGACCTGTCAGCCGTGCCGCCACTGGACACCGTGGTCGTGCCGGGCGGCGAGGGCACCCGAGACATCGATCCATTGATCGTGGAATGGCTGCGGGCGCACGCATCGCGGGCGCGAAGGGTGGTTTCGGTGTGCAGCGGCGCGTTTCTACTGGCCGAGGCCGGGCTGCTGGCCGGACGCCGGGCCACCAGTCACTGGCGAGTCTGCGGCACCCTGGCACGACGGTATCCCGACGTTCAGGTCGATCCAGAGCCGATCTTCGTACGCGATGGGCCGATCGCCACCTCTGCCGGCGTGACCGCCGGCATCGATCTCGCGCTCGCGCTGGTCGAGGAGGACCTCGGCCGTGATGTCGCGCTGGCCATCGCTCGGCACCTGGTGATGTTCCTGCGCCGCCCGGCCAACCAGACACAGCTCAGCGCCCAGCTCTCCGCCCAGGTTGCGAGCCGTCCCGGGTTGCGGGAGGTGCAGCGGTGGATCGCCGACAACCCGCACGCCGACCTCCGGGTTCCGGCGCTGGCCGGGCGAGCCAGCCTGTCACCGCGGCAGTTCGCCCGGGCGTTCACCGCAGAGGTCGGCGAGACTCCAGGCCGTTACGTCGACGGCGTGCGCTTGGAAACGGCCCGCCGCCTACTGGAGGAGAATGACGACAGTATCGACCGGATCGCCGCCCGATGCGGCTACGGCACGAGCGAGGCGATGCGCCGCGCCTTCATCCGCGTCCTGGGCGTCCCACCCGCCGAGTACCGGCGCCGGTTCTGATGGGAATACAGCCATGCAGATCGCCATCCTGCTCTTCGACCGCTTCACCGCGCTGGACGCGGTCGGCCCCTACGACGTGCTCAGCCGCTTGCCCGGAGCGCACGTCACGTTCGTCGCCGAACAACCTGGCCCGGTCGGCAACGAGGTCGGCAGCCTGCGCCTGTACGCCGACGCGGCGCTCGCCGACGTGCCTGGCCCGGACGTGATCGTCGTCCCCGGCGGCCCGGGACAGAATGCACACATGCACGACGGCCCGGTTCAGCGCTGGCTGCGTGCCGCTGACCGGAACAGCACCTGGACCGCCTCGGTCTGCACGGGCTCGCTGCTGCTCGCCGCCGCCGGCCTGCTGACCGGCCGCCGGGCTACCACCCACTGGCTGTGTCGCGACGACCTCGCCCCGCTCGGTGCCGTCCCGGTGAGCGAACGCGTCGTCGCCGACGGCAAGTACATCACCGCCGCCGGCGTCTCCGCCGGCCTCGACATGGCCTTCACCCTTGCCGGTCGCCTGGGCGGTGACATCACCGCCCAGGCCATCCAACTCGCCCACGAGTACGAACCGCAACCGCCCTATCAGGCCGGTAACCCGGCCACTGCGCCCCACGCCGTCGTGCAGGCGGTCCTCGCCCGCCGCGAGAGCATCGTGAACTGAGCCGAGGGCTCACACCGCCCGGTTGTAGCGCCGGAGGACAAGCTCCAGCAGTGAAACGTGCATCCCGTCAACCCGACCAGCCGACGGCTGGTTCGCGTACCCGCTGGCCTGACCTCCGGTGAGCACCGCAGCCACGGTCACCGGACGATCATCAGGCGCACCGGCACCGCCGGCACGGCCTCGTCGGTGCCGGCGGTGGTCGGCGGCGGGGTGAGGCGGGGCGTGCGGGTGTACTCGTTGCAGGTCGGGTAGGAGTTCTTGACGTGGGCCGGGATGTGGTCCGGCGAGGTGTCGGTCATGCCGAGCAGTCAACCGCCGCGGCGTCCCGGCCCACCAGGGGCACCGGTCCCGGCCGGCCCGGGACGGCGGCGGCGTCGGAACGGACGGTGGATGGATTGCCCACCGCCCCCCGGAGGGTGCCCGCGTGACGCGGAACCCCTCCGGGGCCGGCGGTGTCGGATTCCCGGCTCGCCCTCAGCTCGTGGGGCTGGACGCCGCCCCACCGAGCGTCACCTTGAGAATCTTCTCGTTGCTGTTGTTCGGGATGCTGTCCTTGTCCCCGCCGGTGCTCGTGGTCAGCCACAGGTTGCCGTCGAGGGTCGGTTCGACGGTGCGCAGCCGGAAGTACGTCCCGACGAAGTACTGCTGGACGTTGGTGAGCGTGTTGCCGCTGATCTCCGCCCGGTACATCCGGTTGCCGCGCAGGCAGGCGATGTAGAGCACGTCCCGGACGATCGCGATGCCGCTGCACGAGGCGTCGGCCACCGGGTACGTCCGGATCGGGGCCCGGAAGTTCGGGTTGGCGCAGTCGCCGGAGGTGCCCTCGCAGACGGGCCAGCCGTAGTTGCCGCCCCGGACGATGATGTTGGTCTCGTCCATGACGTTGTTGCCGAACTCCTGCTCGAAGAGTCGGCCCTGGGAGTCGAAGGCGAGTCCCTGCGGGTTGCGGTGGCCGTAGCTCCACACGTAGTTGCCGAAGGGGTTGTCCGCCGGCACGGTGCCGTCGGGGTTGAGCCGCAGCACCTTGCCGCCCAGGTTCTTGGTGTCCTGGGCCACGTCCGGGTCCTGTCCGTCTCCGGCGGCGGCGTACAGCTTGCCGTCGGGGCCGAAGCGCAGCCGGCCGCCGTTGTGGTACTTGTTGCGCGGGATTCCGGTGACGAGCACCTGCCTGGTGTCGGTTTGCAGCGTGCCGTCGTAGCGGATGCGTACGATCCGGTTGTCGGTCGTGGTGGTGTGGTAGATGTACAGCCAGTGGTCGGTGGTGAAGGTGGCCGAGACGGCCAGCCCGAGCACGCCGCCCTCGCCGTTGGTGCCGGCCACGTTCGGCACGGTGCCGATGCTGTGCTTGTCGGTGCCGTCCGGGTTCATGGCGACGATGTCGAACAGGTCGCGCCGGCCGTAGAGGACCGTGCCGTCTGGTAGTTGCACCAGGCCCCAGGGCAGATCCCTCTCGGTGGTGACCGCCGTGGCGCCGCAGACCGGGCTCGTGCAGCCCGAGCCGGTGTGCGCGGTGACCGCGGCGCTCGCCGCCGAGACATTGCCCTGGGCGTCCCGGGCGGTCACCGTGTACCGGTAGTCGGTGTTCGGCGTCAGCCCGGTGTCGGTGAACGTGGTCGCCGGCGGGTTGCCGGCGGTGCCGGTGGTGGAGCCGACCGCCGTACCGTCGCGAAGGATGGTGTAGCCGGTGACCGCGACGTTGTCGGTGGAGGCCGACCAGGTGAGCGTCACGTCCGTACCGTTGACCGTCGCGGCCGGGTTGGTCGGCGTGCTGGGCGGAGACGTGTCCCGCTGGCAGAACGGCGGGGTGACCGAGAGCGTGGAGCTGGCCTGCGAGACGTTGCCGGCGGCGTCGCGGGCGTTGACGTACCAGCCCCAGGTGACACCTTGCACGACGCTGAGCGTGGCGGTCAGCGTCCGTCCGGAGACCGAGGTGACGAGTTGGCCGTCGTGGTAGATGTCGTAGAAGGCGACGCCGACGTTGTCCCGGGAGGCGTACCAGGAGAGCGTGACGGACTGGCAGGTCAGCCGGCTGCTGCGCAGGCCGGTCGGCCGGGTGGGTGGGCTGGTGTCGGCGGCCGGCCGGGCCGCCGGCCGGCTCCCGGTCGCCGCCGCGGCCGGCGCGGCGTTGGCGGGTACGCCGGTCAGGACGGTGCCGGCGCAGATCAGCAGGGCGAGTGGTACGCGGTGTCGGCGCTGGTGAAAAGTGGTGCGCACGGGTGCTTTTCCTTCCGGGGGTGCGTGGTCAGTACGGGTAGCCGGGGACGTTGAGTCGCACGCTGTACAGGCCGGAGTCGTTCGTCCGGCCGGAGGTGATGTAGAGGGTCTGCCGGTCGGGCCCGCCGAACGCCACGTTCGTGGTGCCGGCGCCGCCGGAGCGGATCGTGCCGAGCTGCGCGCCGGCGGGCGAGTAGACGTGGATCAGCCCGTCCGAGCCGGAGGCCCAGTAGACGTTGCCGGCGCAGTCGATGGTGACCCCGTCGGGCCCGCCGAGGTAGTTCACGAAGACGCTGCGGGCGCCGGTGCTGCCGTCGGGCTGGACGACGTACTTGTAGATCTTGTTCTCGGAGTAGGCGCCCACGTAGAGTGTGCTGCCGTCCGGGGAGAGCGCGATGCCGTTGGGTTGCCGCAGCCGGTCGTCCACGAGCAACACCTGGCCGCCGGAGACGCGGAAGACGCTGGTACGTCCGCTCATCTGGTCGGGTCGGTTGCCGCGCTGGAAGTTGGGGTCGGTGAAGTAGACGACGCCGTCGGAACGGACCGTGACGTCGTTGGGCGAGTTGAACGCCCGGCCCTGGTAGTCGGCGGCGACGGTGCTGCGGGCCCGGTCGCTCAGCCGGTATGCGGAGACGTTCCGCTGGTCGTGGGTGGCGGCGATGATCTGCTGGGCGTCGGGGCTGAGCGCCAGGCCGTTGCTGCCGGCGTCGGCGATGAAGGTGTCGAAGGTCCCCGGCGGGGTGAACCGGCGGATCGTGGCGGGCTGCACGTTGTCCGGCCCGGCGCCCGCGCCCATGTCGGACATCAGCAGGTAGCCGCCGTCGGCGATCCAGACCGGTCCTTCGAGGAACGAGAACCCGCTCCGGATCTTCGTGGCGGACACGGAGCTGGCCGGCAGGGGCGGGCCGTACCCGGTGCCGCCCGGGCAGACCCCGGGGGGCGCGCCGGGTGGGCCGGCGAGTGGTCGGGTGTGAGCGTTCACATCAGCGGCGTGCCGAAGGGGCGCGGCACCGGCGGGGCCTGCGGCGGTGGTGAGTGCGAGGCCCAGGCCGGCGAGTGCGGCGATGGTTGGACGCCAGGTCATCGGGTACTCCAATCGGGGTCGGTGAATGCGAGGCCCGTGGTTGCCGGTGAACTGGATCCGACCACCGACGCCTACTATTGATAGACATCGATGTCTACGTGACGCAGCTTAGGCGAGGAAGCGGCACCCCGCATCAGATCCCCACGATCACCTTCGGCACCTGCCCAACTCCACATCGGCGTCGACACGGACGGTGGGTGGATTGCCTGCTTGCTGAGCGGCCCGGATCCGACGTCTCGACGCCGCGCTGCGGCGCAGCCTCGCTCTGGCGGCGGGCTGGGGCCGTTATGGACCCTGTGGAAAGCCGTCATTGCTGACTCCGGCGCCGCCGTGCGACCATATATCGATGCATGCGGAACTCTTGCGTAGCAACAGATCCCGCCTACTGATGACCATGTCAGCGGCTGCCATGGTCATCGCATCCCTGGGTATCGCCGCACCGGCGTCCGCCGCGGTTTCCGACGGTCACTACTGTGGGTGGATCTCGCCGGACAGCCCGCCGGGAAAGACCGAGGATCCCAAGATCATCAATTTCACCGCATCTGTCCAGTGTGACGGTACGGTGCGTCGCGTCGACCTCACCGTGGAGTTGCTCTACCACGGGCTGGTCCCCGGCCCTGGCCAAACAGTGAACGGCCGGACGGAGGTGTGGCAGAACACCAACGTGACCCTGTTCGGTCTTGGCGTCAACAGCCCGGGTGCGCTCTGCGATTCGGGCTACTACTCGGGTCGAGCGACCGCCACCATCCAATTCCTCTCGGGGACTCCGGAGTTCATCACCAGAACGGCAGAGTCTCAGCTGGCATCGCTGACGTGTCCGCCACCGGATCTTCCCACCACCCCGCCGAGCGGGGCGGTGACGGTCATCAATCCAGGCACCCAGAGCTCGCTCAAGCCGGACCGCGTGGCGCTGCAGATGCAGGCCACCGGCGGGAGCGGGTCGTACACCTGGTCGGCGACCGGCTTGCCGCCTGGGTTGACCATCGACTCCTCGACCGGTCGGATCAGCGGCACACTCAGCACCATCGGCACCTATAACGTCACGGTCACGGCCGATGGAGGCGGACAGGGCAGTACCACCTTCACCTGGAGCGTCCGAAAAGAGTCCCCCTGCACGCGCTGCTGACCAACTGCCTTCACTGGGGAAGCTCTGGCTGCGGTGCCTCGGCCGCCCGCGCCCTCGACCAGCACCTGCCGCGCCGCGCCGCCGCCGCTGCTTCCTCGCAGGCGGACACCCGCCTGTGGGACGACCGGTCGGCTCCGGACGCCACCGTTCCGCCGGACGGGTGGCCGCTGGCGCCCGGCGAGAGGCACGACGCGATGGTCGACGCGTTCGCCTGGCTCCGGATCGCGGCACTTGTGGACGCCGGGCAGCGCGAGCAGGCGGTCGAGCTGCTCAGCACCACGATGGCCATCTCGGTGGACGAGGCGGCGAGGCTTGTTGACGGCCTGAGCGACGCGGGCGGGGAGCGTCGCCCCGACTGACCCACGTGGGGCGGGAAGTCCGCTCGGTCGATGATTGAGCATCTCCGGCTCATCGGTGATGATGAGGCGTGCGGAGCGTGCGGGTACGCCGACTGCTCGCAGTGATGGTCATCGGCGCGGCTGTCACCCTGCTCGCCCGGGTCGGCTGGGCGGTCCGCGCACGGGATCTCGACTGGGGCAACAAGGTCGCGGGCATCGCCGGATTCCTGATCCTGGCCGCCGGCACCCTGGCGGCGGTCCTGCGTCGGCTCATGGGATGGGCCCAGCCGAAGCCCCTGGCTACCATCGACATCGAGCAGGCTACCGAGAACCTGGCCGTGGCGCTCGGGCGCGTGTGGGCGAACGAGGAACGACTACGGCGGATCAACGATCCATGGCCGCTGCCGGTGCGCTGGGAGACCGTCGACGGTCCGGCCACCACCGCCGGCGGAACCGGCGCTCCGAGTCGCAGCACCGGCGTGTTCACCGACGTCGCGGCGTTCTTCACCGCCATGACCACACCACGGCTGGTCATCCTGGGCCGGGCCGGTTCGGGCAAGAGCGTGCTGGCGGCCCGGCTGGTCCGCGATCTCCTGGCCGCACGATCGGCCGGAGACCCCGCACCCGTCGTCGTGCCGCTGGGCAATTGGCAGGCCGGAGCGACACTGTCCCGGTGGCTGGCCGACGAACTGGTAAATCTCAGCCCGGCGCTCGCCACCCGGGTCCTGGCTGGAGACGACACGCCCGTCACTCTCGCTCAGGCGCTTGTCGACGCCGGCGGAATCCTTCCCGTCCTGGATGGCCTGGACGAGCTGTCCACGCCGGAACGCGCCTGGGTGATCGAGCAGATCAACGCCTACGGCTCGGACCGGCCGCTGGTGATGACGAGCCGACCGGAGGAGTACCGGCTCGCGGAGCATCACGCCGGGCGTTCGATAGCTCTGGCCACAGCGGTGCGTCTGCGTCCGCTGTCCACCGACGAGGTGCGGCGATATCTCCTGGATGCCACCGCAGGCGGTCGGACAGGGCGGTGGCAGGCCGTCTTCGATGACTTCTCCGCCGCCCCGGACGGCGCGCCGGCTCAGGTGCTGACGAACCCGCTGATGCTGTGGCTGGCCCGAACCGTGTACGAGCGCCGGCGCAACGATCCGACGGAGCTGCTCGGTCTTGCCGATGCGGCGGCGATGGAACAGCACCTGCTCGAAGCATTGATTCCCGCGGTCTACGCCGATCGGCCGGGGCCTACCGGGTTTCGCTGCCGCCCCAACCAGGCGCGGCGGTGGCTGGCCGCGCTGGCCGCCGACCTGAACCGCGCGGACAGCCGAGATCTCGCCTGGTGGCGGATGGCCGATCCGAATGTCGCCTGGGTATCGCTCATCGCGGCGGTGCGCTCCGCCGTACGCATGGCACTTCTCTGGGGCGTCGTCGCCCTCGTCGTCGCCATGGACGCCGCGGACGCGGGGCGGAACCTCTTCGTCGAGATGGGCAGACTGGCGTCAGCAGGCCCCGTCGGTGTCCCCCTCCCGCCGGAAGTGCCGAAGGAAATCGACTTCTTGTTCGAGCCTTCCTGGCTGCCGGAGGTTGACGTCGGCGTGCTGTTCGAACCGGGCATCTTCGCGTGGTGGGTGGTGCTGTGGATGATCCTGGGTGGCACGCTCACCGCGTTGGGCCGCGCCGTAATGGTCCCGCAACTGCCCTCGTCCTTGGAACGCCGCCGTCTGCCCTGGCGGCTCCGGCTGGCGATGGCCTGGGCCGCCGCCGCGCTCACCGGGCTGGTAACCATCGGCGTGCTGCGGACCTGGCAACCACAGGTGACGGTGCCGAAGCTCAACGGTTTCCTGCTGGTGGCAACGGTGTTCGGTGTCCTTGTGGCGGCGAACGCTCCGACGTGGCTGGTGCAGCCGGTGGACGTCTCCCGCGCCGTCGGGCCCGCGCAGCTCATGCGAATGGACAGACGCGCCGGACTGATCGCCATGGTCGGTAGGCGCGCCCTCCACACGATCCTCGTCTGGCTGATCGCCGGCCCCGTCATGCTCGTCGGATACCTGGTCTATGTCATGACCGACACCGCTGGGACCCTGATCTTCAGCGCCTTCGGCCCCGCGTCCCAGCGCTTCGCGGCGGTTCGGCTGTCCTACGCGCTCAGGTTCCGCCTGCCCTGGCGGCTCATGCCATTTCTGATCGACGCCCACCGGCGTGGCGTCCTGCGGCAGATCGGCGCCGTCTACCAGTTTCGTCACCTTCGGCTCCAGAACCACCTCGCCGAGGCCGACGCCAACAGCCTCGTGCAGAAGCGCGTGGAACAGTTCGTCACCTGGATCGAACGGCGGCGAAACCTTCCCCGAGCGGGTGCGCTGGTCATGCAGCCGCTGCCCTGGTCCCGGCAACGCTGGCGCGACCCCGCCCTGGCCGCGAGGCTCGCCGCCCGCCCGTCGGCTCCCGGCGCCCACGTCGCTGAGCCGCTCGACGGATGGCTCACCGACTGGACCGTCGCCCAGACCTGGCAGTTGGGTCCCTGGCGTCGACTGGCCGACGGCAGCGCCATGCTTCCCGGCGAGCAGGTGAGACTTCACCTGCGCCTGCATCCTGTGGCGCTGCTTGTCCGGACGGCCGCACCCGGCGTCGTCATCGGCCTGTTCCTCCTTCCGTGTCTCTCCCTGCTGATTCCGAGCCGCCTCCTGCTGGCGGGCGTGCTGCTCATCGCCGTGGTTGTGCCGGTCTTCCTCTCCTCCCACGATCATGTGACCGTCACCGACCGGCGGATGCTTGTGGTGGCGCTGTCTGACCGTGTCGAGGTGCCCCTGCAACGGATCATCGATCTGCGATACGAGCATTCCCCACTGGGTCGGCTGTTCGGCTACGGACAGATAGAGGTCATCACCGCTGACGTCGCCGGGGGCGGCGCGACAGTCCGACGGGTCAACCGCCGAAGTGTCGGCTGGCATGACGTGGCGGCAACCGCCGACGGGACAGTCGTCGCCCATCTCAAGGGTGTCCGAGATCCGTACCGCACCTGTGAGCTGATCCGTCGCCTGCTCGAACCAGGAGACGGCCCGTCCGCTCCACAGAATGTCCATGACGGGCCCGCCGCCGCGCCGCCCACGAGCCCCACGCCCACCTGAGTGCGCGACCTGCCCGCATCCGGTGAACCCTCTGGTTCGGGCACCCCATCAACACGTCGACCATGCCCTGAACAAGCCTCGACTATTCCTCTCCGGCGGGACAGAGCACTCGGCGTACGGCGTCACGCAGCCACTGATGGGCACCGTCGACGCTGTGGCGTGGGTGCCAGGCCATGCCGATCGTCAGTGGTGGCAGTGGCAGCGGGATCGCCAGCAGGCGCAGTCCCAGCGCGTGCGCCGTGTCGCTGAGCCGTGACGGAGGCTCGCCCGGCAGGGCGGTCGGCACCAGGCAGACCATGTCCTCGGCTGCGGCCAGCATCATCGCGGCGAGGTGTCCGGGCAGGACGGCGCGGACCTGACGACTGAGCCCCTGCGCGGCCAGGGCCGTATCAAGCGGCCCGGTGAAGCGTCCGCGGCGGCTGACCGCCACGTGCTCGGCCGCGGCGAGCCTGGCGGCCGTCAGAACTCCTTCGGTCAGGGGGTGCCCAGCCCTGACACCGGCCGCCATCCGCAGGGTGACGAGTTCTTCGACCCGAGTCTCCGGGTCGACGTGGTCGATGGCCCCGATCTCCAGGTCGATCCGTCCGTCACGCAGTGCGGGGCCGGCCTCCCACTCCTCCGCCAGCACCCGCAGTGAAACACCCGGCGCCTGGCGTCGGGCGAGCCGGAGCAGACCGGGCGCGACCGCGGCACCGACCAGGTCCGCAGCCTGCACGGTGAAGGTGCGCCGCAGTGCCGCGGGGTCGATCCCGCCGCTCGGGGCGAGCAACGCCTCCAGCCGGCGTACCACCGCTGCGGCCTCGTCCCGCAGCGCCTCGGCGCGCGGAGTGGGCACCATCGTCTGTCCGGCCCGCACAAGTAGTGGATCTCGGAGCACCCGGCGCAGCCGGGCCAGGGTACGGCTCATCGCCGCGGGGGAGGTCCGCAGCCGCGCGGCGGCGCGGGTGACGCTCTGCTCGGTCAGGAGGGCGTCGAGAGCGACGGCGAGGTTGGCGTCAAGGTTCGAGGTTGGGCTGCTCACCGCACTTATTCCACTTCAGGCAATGATTGGATGCTGAGGTTCCCATTGTGGCAACACGGCGGTCACCGGACGATGAGTGGGTCCTGCCGATCCAACAAATCGAGGTTTCATGATCGTCATTACCGGTCCCACCGGGAACATCGGGCGGCAGTTGCTGTCGCTGCTGATCGAGGCCGCACCCGCACGCCGCGAGGAGTTGCGTGTCGTCGTCCGGGATCCGGCCCGGCTGCCCGAGGCCGTCCGTGGACGGGTCGAGGTGGTCGTCGGCTCGCACGGCGACGCCGCGACCGTGGAGCGAGCCTTCGCCGGGGCGGACGCCGTCTTCTGGCTGGTGCCGCCGGACGCCTCCGTCCCGCCCGACGAAGCCTACAGCGGCTTCACGCGCCCGGCCGCGCGGGCTTTCGCCGCTCACGGCGTCGGCCATGTGGTCGCCGTCTCGGCGCTCGGCCGTGGAACCCCGCAGGCCGCCCGGGCCGGGCTGGTCACCGCCTCCCTGGCCATGGACGACCTGATCGCGGGCTCCGGTGTCGCCTACCGCGCCCTGGCCTGCCCGTCCTTCTTCGAGAACCTGCTGGAGGAGGTCGACTCGATCCGCGACGACGGCGTCTTCACCGACACCGTCGCCGCGGACCGTCCGTCCCCCATGGTGGCCGTCGCCGACATCGCCGCCACCGCGGCCGGGCTGCTGTCGGACCGCGCGTGGGCCGGCGTGGGCCATGTCCCTGTGCTCGGCCCGCAGGACCTCTCGCCCAACGATCTGGCCCGCATCATGACCGAGGAACTGGGCCGTCCGGTCCGCTATCAGCGTCAGTCGCTCGACGAACTGCGCTCCAGCATGCTCGGCTACGGCCTCAACGAGGCGTTCGTCGAGGCGATGGTCGACATGAAACGCGCCAAGGACGACGGCCTGGACTCCGGCGTCGACCGCTCCCCGCAGGCGGAGCCGGCAACCGCGTTCGCGCAGTGGTGCGCCCGAACGCTCCGGCCCGCTGTCCTCGCCACGAAGGAGATCGTCGATGCCCACTGAGCGTACCGAGTCGCCGGTCACCGCTTTCATGCTTGTCAAGACCACGCCCGAGTGGTTGGCGATGACCGTGGCCGAGCGCGTCGAGGCATTCACCACCCACGTTCTCCCCGTCATCCAGGCCCGCACCCGCGGTGTCCGCTCCCGCTTCTACGACACGGAGTTCTACTCCGCGCGGGTCACCGACATCTGGGTCTGGGAGGCGGACGACCACGACGCCTACCGCCTGCTGATCGACGCGCTGCGTGAGACTCCCTTCTGGGACCGCTACTTTCAGGTCGTCGACCTGCTCGTGGGCATCGAGAACGGCTACGCCCGCACCTACGGCCTGGAGCCCCTGGCGACCCTCGCCACCTGACGCTTCTGCGCGTCGGCGTGACGGTGTAGGGATGTCCGTGCGGGTGGTGCGGTATGCCACTGGATACGTGTGCCGGCCACCACCGACCGAGACGAGGAGTTGCCATGACCGAGGTCGTCACCTACCGGCCCGAGCCGGCGGAGATGTCGTACACCTTCGGCGGCCGGGAGCCGGTCCTGCGGGTCCGGCCCGGCACCATCGTGCAGCTCTACACCGAGGACTGCTACGGCGGTCGGGTGCGGGGGATCGACGACCTGCCGTCACGGGTGTGTGAGTTCCCCTACCTCAACCCGGTGACCGGGCCGATCCACGTCGAGGGCGCCGAGCCGGGGGACACGCTCGCGGTGCACGTGGTGGCCATCGAACCGGCCCGGGACTGGGCGGTCTCCAGCACCTTCCCGCACTTCGGCGCGCTGACCGGCACGCGCACCACGGCTACGCTGCACCCACCGCTGGAGGAGCTGGTCTGGGTGTACGACGTCGACGTCGCCGCCGGCACCGTGACGTACCGGGCCCGGCGCGGCGACCACACGGTGGCGCTGCCGCTGGACCCGATGCACGGAACCATGGGGGTGGCGCCGGCGGCGTTCGAGTCGCGGATGACGATCGTGCCGGACGCCCACGGCGGCAACATGGACTCGCCCGAGCTGCGGGCCGGCGTGACCGCGTACTTCGGGGTCAACGTGCCGGGCGCGCTGTTCGCGGTGGGTGACGGTCACTGCCGGCAGGGCCACGGTGAGGTGTGTGGCAGCGGGGTCGAGGCGGCGATGCACACCACGCTGATCCTCGACCTGGTGAAGGGCGTGCCGACGCCGTGGCCGCGCCTGGAGTCCGACGACGCGCTGATGAGCACCGGCTCGGCCCGGCCGCTGGAGGACGCGTACCGGATCAGCCAGCACGACCTGGTCACCTGGACGGCCGAGCTGGTGGGATTGGACCAGCTCGACGCCTACCAGCTGGTCAGCCAGGCCGGTGAAGCGCCGGTGGGCAACGTCTGCGACCCGAACTACACGATGCTGGCCCGGGTGGCCCGGCGCTATCTGGGCGGGGTGACCGCGTACGACGGCGTGCACGCGCGGCTGCGCGAGACGGGCCGGGCCCACCTGGCCCACCGTTGACCGTCGACGCGGCCCGCCCTGCGACCGCGCACCCGGCACCGGGAGGACGACGTCACCACGGAAGACCTGCAGGGCGCCGAGCAGTTCGAGGCGAAGCCGCACATCCCCGTCCACCCCACGATCGTCACCCGCGCGCCCCGCACCGCCAAATCCGGGGCCGGTGCCTCGTGCGCGGCCGTGTGAGCGGCGTGTGCGGGCCGTGTGAGCGGGCGGGACGACGCTTGCGGTCCAGGGCGCGGACGGCCACCTCGGGTTCTCCGACGGCGACCGGCGGTGGGTGGTGACCGGCTACGCACTGGCGTTCTGAGTTGACCAGACCCATGGAGAGCTGAGGAGAACGTCATGAGAGCAGCACAGTTCCGCGAGTTCGGCGGCCCCGAGGTCCTGACGATCGTCGACCTGCCGGATCCGCATCCGGGCCCCGGCCAGGTCCGCATCGTCGTGCGCGCGGTGGGGATCAGCGCGACGGACACCAAGGTGCGCGCCGGGACCGTGAGCTTCGGGGCGGAGCTGCCGCAGACGACGGGGCGCGACGTCGCCGGCGTGGTCGACGAGGTGGGCGAGGGCGTCACCGACGTGACCGTCGGCGACCGGGTCTTCGGCATCTCCGACGACGGCGCCGCCGCGGCCGAACTGGCGTTGCTGACGTTCCGGGCGGTGATCCCCCGGTCGCTGGGCTTCGTCGACGCCGCCGCGCTGCCCGTCGCGCTGGAGACGGCGACCCGAGTCATCGATCAACTCGGCGTCACCGCCGGCACCACCCTGTTCGTCAACGGCGCGTCCGGTGGCATCGGCAGCACGGCCGTGCAGCTCGCCGCCGCCCGCGGCGCCCGGGTGATCGGCGCGGCCAGTGCCGCCAACCAGAACTACCTCAGGCTGCTCGGCGCACAGCCGGTGATCTACGGCGACGGCATGGTGGATCGGGTCCGGGCCCTCGCACCGGACGGAGTCGACGTCGCGTTCGACGTCGCGGGGAACGGGATCCTGCCCCAACTCGTCGGCCTGGCCGGCGACGCCCGGAACGTGGTGACGATCGCCGACATCGAGGGCGCCAAGGAACACGGTGTGCACTTCAGCAACGGCTTCGTCGACGGTCACGGCTTCCGTTCACTCGCCGACATCGGTGAGTTGATCGAGGCTGGTCGGTTCTGGCTCCCCGTCGACCGCACCTTCCCCTTCGACCGGATCGCCGAGGCGCACCGCGCCAGCGAGAACGCCCACGTGCGGAGCCGGTTGGCGCTCGTGCTCGGCTGAGGTCGGAGGCCGGGGCCAGCCTGCCCGACGTCCGCCGGGCGGGGCCACCACGAGCAACGTGGCGAAGGGGAGGCCGCGCCGTCGGCTACCCGGACCTGCTGACTCCGAGCTGAGCGCGCCCGGCGTGGGCGTGCCCCGGCCGCCCCGCGGAGAGCCGGCCGGGCGAGACTGTGTCCGAAGCCGGCGGCAGTGGCGATCACGCCGGAGAGGAGCCGTGCCTGGGCGAGCGCGGGCGAGGGCACGGCGGAGCGGCTGGCGGGGGTGTCACCCGCAGATGCGGGGGCGGCGTCAGCGACAAGCGGAATGGCGGTCAGCACCCCGAGCAGGGCCACGACGATCCGGCGCCGACGGTGGGCAACGGTCGTGGCGCGCGCGTCGTCGGAAGCCGGTGGAGTCGAACCGCTGTCCATCCTTGCCTCCGGTGCGAGGGGAGCCTACCGAGGTAACGTCGCAGACCGCCGTCAGGTGGTGGGAGCAGCAGGGCAGGTGACCCACGAGTTGCTCCATTTATGGACATGCATCTATCCTTGGCAGCCCATCGACTGCCAGCGTAGGCAATCGACTATCGTCGAAACGCTTCGACAACCCAGCGTGACGGTTGGTTCGAAGACGGGAGATGCTTGTGAAGTCCACATTGAGAAAGGTTCAGTTCGCCATACTCTCCGGCGTACTGGCGCTGGCCGGATCCGCCGCCGTGATGACGAGTTCCGCGTCGGCCGACAGCATGGCCCAGGTGAACGCCACCCAACTCGTCGCCAACATGGGGGCGGGCTGGAATCTGGGCAACACCCTCGAGGCCAACGCCAACGGGATCCCCAGCGAGACGGCATGGGGCAACCCGGTCGTGACGCAGGCGTTCATCGACCGGGTGAAGGCGGCGGGATTCAAGACGATCCGGATCCCGGTGTCGTACCTGGGAAACATCGGGTCCGCCCCGAACTACACGATCAGCTCCGCCTGGCTGAACCGGATCCAGGAGATCGTCGACTACGCCTACGGTCGCGGCCTGTACGTGCTGATCAACATGCACGGTGACGGCTACAAGACCATCACCGGCTCGTGGCTGATCTGCGACTCGTCCAACCAGACCACGATCAAGGACAAGTACCAGAAGGTCTGGCAGCAGGTCGCGACCAGGTTCCAGAGCTACAGCGAGCGCCTCATCTTCGAGTCCATGAACGAGGAGTTCGACGGGCAGTACGGCAATCCGACCCAGCCGTGCTACTCGAACATCAACGCCTACAACCAGATCTTCGTGGACACGGTGCGCCGGACCGGCGGGAACAACGCCTCGCGCTGGCTGCTCGTCCCCGGCTGGAACACCAACATCGACTACACCGTGGGCAACTACGGCTTCGTGCTGCCGACGGACCAGTACCGGTCGTCGTCAGTGCCCGCCAACGAGCAGCGGCTCATGATCTCCGTGCACTACTACGACCCCTGGGACTTCGCCGGCGAGGAGAACGGCACCATCACGCAGTGGGGGCCGGCCGCCACCAACCCGGCGCGGAAGTCGACCTGGGGACAGCAGGACTTCATGGACGCCCAGCTCAAGAAGGTGCGCGACACGTTCGTCTCGCGTGGATACCCGGTGTTCGTCGGTGAGTACGGTTCGGTCGACAAGACGTCTGCCGACTCGACGAACAACAGGTACCGCGCGGACTACGCGCGCACGCTGGTGTCCACCGCCAAGAAGTACGGGGCGGCCACCGCCTACTGGGACAACGGCTACAACGGGGCGTACGGGTTCGGGTTGTTCAACCGCAGCAGCGCCACGGTCACCCAGCAGGGCATCATCGACGCCATCATGAGCGCCGTCGGTGGCGGCACCCCAACCACCGCCCCGCCGACGACGACCCCGCCCACGACGACCCCGCCGACGACGACCCCGCCCACGACCACGCCGCCGACGAGTCCGCCGCCGAACGGGCGGTCCTGTTCGGCGTCGTACACCGTGACCGGTTCGTGGCAGGGCGGCTTCCAGGCCGAGGTACGGGTGACCGCCGGTGGTTCGGCGATCAGCGGTTGGACGGTGACCTGGACGTACGCGAACGGGCAGCAGGTGACGCAGGCGTGGAACGCGACGGTGACCAGCAGCGGGTCGACGGTTACCGCCCGCAACGTCAGTTACAACGGTTCGATAAGCGCCGGCGGTAGCGCGACCTTCGGCTTCCTGGGATCGTCGAGCGGCACCAACGGCGTACCGTCGTTGTCCTGCGCGGCGAGCTGAGCAGGCCGTGACCGACGGGCCGGGCGTCACGGACGCCCGGCCCACGCGGTCGCGGTCAGGTCCGTCGGGCCGGCAACGGCGTCCGGGTGAGATGACTCAGGCGGACCGCTGCGCGGTGTCGTCGGCGCGGAGGTGGTCCAACTCGGCGAGGTACATCGCCTGCATGCGGTCGTAGTGCCGGACCAGCAGCCGGACCTCCTCGACGCGGTAGCCCTCGATGAGCCGCCGCGCCCGCTCGGCGAAGCGCTCGTACGGTCGCTCGATCTCGGCGATCCGCTCCGGCCGCGGGGTGACGATGACCCGCCGCCGGTCCGCCGGATCGCGCTCGGCCGTCACGTAGCCTGCCTGTTGCAGGCGGCGGAGCATGCTGGTGACCGCCCCGGTGGTGAGGTTGGTGCGCTCGGCGATCTGCCCCGCGGTGGCGGATCCGACGTCCGCGAGGTGGTCCAGGCATTCCAGATCGCTCACGGTGAGGCCCAGTCGCTCCGCGACGGCGTACCGGAACACCGTGGACAGCCGCGACGTCTCCCGCCCGGCGCGCATGAGGTGGGCGATCGCGGCGGCACGGTCCGGCTCGTGGGACATCCCGCAATCATGCCTCCGGCACGGTGACCCGGTGCAGCCGAGGCAACACGCGGGTCAGCAACCAGTGCGGTGCGGCGGCGTCTCCGGTGAGGCGGCGCATCAGCGTGGCGGCGGAGCCGACGGCGCGGAAGGCGTACGGCATCATCTCGTCCTGGTATCCGGCGATCGCCTCCTCCACCGGCGTGCCGTTCGCGCGGGCCTCGACCAGCCGGCGGCCGAGCAGGGCGGCGTCGCGGAGCGCGGTGTTGCCGCCGTGCGCGCCGAACGGCGGCATGACGTGCACGGCGTCGCCCATCATCGTCGCCCGGGGCACCGCCCACCGGCGTGGCCGCCGGCCGGTGGCGAAGAGGTTGAGCACCGTGGCGTCCAACTCGGCCGTGTCGACCAGCCGCCGGACGAGCGGGTGGAAATCCGCACTCATCCGGGCCGCCAACTTCCACAGCGTCCGCAGGTCCCCGCGGGCGCCGACGGGCAGCTCCTCCCGCCGGAGCAGCAGTGCCCACATGACGTAGTCGTCGCCGGTGGGGGCGTAGCTGCCCGGGGCCAGGCGCGCGAACGCCTCCGACGGGCTCTCGCCGAACCGCATGGAGGTGAAGAAGAAGGCGCGGCCCGGCCGGTCGGCGATGGCCAGGACCCCGCTGGTACGCAGCGCGTCCGGGATGACGCTCGCGCCGTCGCGCCACAGCGGCGACCGGCCGTAGATGCCCACCATCGGGGTGTCCGCCGGTTCGGCGTCCGGCATCAGCTGCGCGCGTAGCGCCGAGCCGACGCCGTCCGCGCCCACCACGACGGTTGCCGTCACCGCCCCACCGTCGGAGAACCGCAGCCGCAGCCCGGCCGGACCGTCGCCGTCCACCGCGACGGCGGCCTTGCCGTAGTGGATCCGCCCGTCCAGCCCGGACTGCAGGATCGACCGCAGGGTCAGCCGGTCCACTTGCCGGGTCTCGTGCGGGTCGTCCTTGAAGGTGATCGTGAAGGCGTCCCGCAACCGGCTGTCGGTGAAGCGCATGTGCCCGCCGGGCTCGTCGCCGGTGGCGAGCGCCAGCCGGTACAGCGGGCGGGGCAGGCTCTCGCGCAGCGCTTCCAGCCCGTACCGGTCGAGGATGATCCGGTAGCCCTGCCGCCGGACGAACGGCCCCGGGTCCCGTTCGTAGACGTGCACGTCGATGCCGGAACGCATCAGATAGTGGGCGAGGCAGAGTCCGGAGAGTCCGGCGCCGGCGATCGCCACCGAGAAGTCTGTCGATATGGTCACCCAGTTATCTTAACCATTAAGATGATTTCCGCGCGGGTCAGATCATGCCGGCACGCAGCGCGTACGCGACCGCATGGGAACGGTTGCGTAGCTTGAGCCGGTGCGTGACGCCGTAGATGACGTTCTTGACGGTCCGCTCCGAGTAGCAGAGCTTGCCGGCGATCTCACCGGTGTCGAATCCGTCCGCCATCAGGCGGAGCACGTCGACCTCGCGGGGGGTGAGGCCGGAGGCGTTCAGGCCGTGCGGGGCGAGCACCTCACGCTGGAGCCGCTCGATGTGCTTGAGCAGCTCGCCGACCAGGTTCGGCGGCATGATGCCGCCGCCGCCGGCCGCGGCCACCACGCTGTGCGCCAGCCGGTCGGCGGTCACCGCCGCGCGCGGCAGGATGGCCACCACCCGGCACTCCACCGCCGTGAGCAACTCGCTCTCGGTGATCTCCCGGAGTACGAGGACCACCGGCAGGCCGGTCTCGGCGGCCGAGCGGCGCAGCATCGCCACCACGTCCACGGTCAGCTGCTCGCAGCCGAACACCAGCACCTGCGCACCGGTGCGGTCGTCGGCGGGCAACAGTTCGAGCGCCGGACAGGACCGCAGGAAGCTGTCCAGCCCCGCGTAGCTGAACGGGTCGGACGCCTGTAGGACGAGTCTGACCTTTTCCACCGAAACCTCCGTGTCTCCTGGTAGCGGTGGAAGTCTGCGGACCGGCCCTTCAGAAAATCTCCACGCCGCCTTCACGGCCCATCCTCGGCACGTGAAGGTGTCCGGTCCGGAGCTCAGCCACAGGTCGGCCGGGCGGTGCCCGGCGGCATCAGCCGAGCCCGGCGCAACGCCTCGATGTACTTGGGGATCTCGGTCGCGGCCAACTCCAGCCGGCCGGGCGCGAGCTGATCGGCGAAGATGGCGTCGACGACGTCCAGGGCGAGGTCGTCGGGGATCTCATCCACCCGCTGGGTCGGCACGTGCTGCCAGATGCGCAGGATCCGCAGCCGGGCCCGCACCGCCGAGAGAGTGCGTTCCAGCTCGGCGATGGCCTCGTCGGCCTGGTCCGGCGCCAGCACGAACCGCCCCTCACGGGCGAGGGTGAGCAGAAGCTCGCCGGCGAACGGGTTCGACGGAGCTCTCGGATCAGCCGACACCCGGCGAGTGCACCAGCTCCATGATGGAGAGGGAAGGCGCCGGCAGCGGAACTGCCCGGACTCCGGCCCGGTCTGCCCGCTCTTTCGTCCTACCACGACCGCTCCTGTTTACAAGGACGATGCGGGACGATCATCCTGACCGGGCAGCCTCGGCGTGGATGGGGGACAATCGACAGGTGCGGAGCAAGCGGGCGGGTGGGGCATTCATCGAGATTCCGTCGGCAGTGAGGTGTTAGACCCGCATGTCAGCGGAGCAGGTGGGAATCGGCCTCCGTCTGTTGGGTCCGGTGCGAGCCTGGCAGGACGGCACCGAGCTGGTCCTCGGCTCGACCCGTCGCACCGCGGTGCTCTGCGTGCTGGCACTGCACGCGGGGCAGCGTGTCTCCCGCGACCAGCTGGTCAACGCCGTCTGGGGTGAGGACCCGCCGTCGAGCGCGACCGGCAACATCTACACGTACGTCTCCACGCTGCGCCAGATGCTGGAGCCGGCCCGGAGCCGGTGGACGGCCGGGCGACTGTTCAGCTCGGGCGGCGGCATGTACGAGCTGCGGCTCCCGCCGGACTCCGTCGACGTGCTCAGGTTCGAGTCGCTGCGCGAGACGGCCCGGCGGCAGCGGTCCGCCGGGGACGCCGACGCGGAGCTGGCCACCGTGGCGGCGGCCCTGCGGCTCTGGCATGGCGACGCGCTCGCCGGGGTCCCCGGCCCGTACGCCGAGGGGCAGCGGCTGCGCCTGACCGAGCTGCGGCTCGCCACCGCCGAGCGGTACGCCGAGCTGCTGACCGGGCGCGGACGCCACGAGGAGGCCGGCCAGGTCCGGCGCGAGCTGGCGGAGGCGTACCCGCACCGGGAGGAGCTGCGGGCCAGGCTCGCCGCCGCGCCGCCGGGGGCCGCCCCGGCCGCGGGCGCGTCCGTCGTGACGGGCGGCGGCACGCGGCCCCCCGGCGTACCGCTCACCGGTGGGCAGGTCCGTCCCGGAGGTGGCCCGGCGGGCGGGCCCGGGCCGCGTTCCGGGGCCGGCGCGAACCCGCTGTTCGGCCGGGACGTGGCGCTGCGTCGGCTTCGCCGGGGGATGGCCGACGCCGCCGCCGGGCGGGGCGGCAGCATCATGCTCGAAGGTTCCGCCGGCATCGGCAGGACGGCCCTGCTCACGGTCGCGTTCGGGAGCGTCCCGGACGGATGCCGTGTCGGCTGGGCGGTCGGGGACGAGGTCACCCGGGACGTCCCGCTCGGCGCCCTGCGCGACTGCGTCGAGTCGGCGCTGGCGGCCGGCCTCGACGACCTCGACGGCGCGGCCGGCCTCGACGGCCTCGACCGGGCGGAGGCCGACGCCGTGGCCCGGGCCGTGACACTGGTCCGTCGCGCCACCGCCGACGGGCCGCTCGTCCTCGTCATCGACGATCTGCACTGGGCCGACCCGACCACGCTGCGCGCCTGGGCCACGCTGGGCGAGCAGGCGGCCGAGCTGCCGCTGCTGCTCGTCGCCGCCGTCCGCTCCGGCGCGGAGCCGGTGGCTGTCCACTCCGGCGCGGAGCCGGTGGTCGGGCGGTCCGTCGCCGAGATCGTCACGATCGGTCCGCTGGACTCCGCCTCGGCGGGCGCGCTGGTCCGGACGGTCGCCCCGCAACCGCCCGAGCCACCGGACCTGGCCCGGATCCTCGACCTGGCCGGCGGCCACCCGGACTACCTGCGCCGGCTCGCCGTGCACGGGGTCGAGCCGTTCCCGGTGGCCGCTCTGGTCGCGACGGTCCGGGCGCACCTCGCGCCGTACCCGGACGATCTCCGCCAGGTGCTGCGGGCTATCGCGTTCCTCAGCGCCTACGAGGTGCGGGTGCCGGGCGCGCTGCCGGCCGGCTGCACGATGGCCGAGTTGGCCGCGGCCACCGACCACCACCCCGACGACCTCGACCGGATGGTGGCACCGGTGCGGGCCGCCGGGATCCTCGCGTCGGGGGACCGGCTGCGCCTGCGGCACCGGGTGGTCGCCCGCACCCTGCACGAGAGCACGCCGGCCGCGCTCCGGGTCGCCCTCTGCCGCCTGTACGCGGGGCGGCTCGCCACCGTGGGCGCGGCGCCCGAACGGGTGGCGGCGCTGCTGCTCGCCGGGCCGGTGCCGGTCGACGACTGCGCCGGCGGGTGGCTGGCCGAGCACGTCGAGCGGGTCGCCGAGGCGTCGCCGCGGATCGCCGTCGCGGCCCTCGCCCGGGCGCACGCCCAGCACGCCCTCGACCCCGACCGGCGGCTCACGTTGACGGCCTGGTTGGCCCGGCTGCTGCTACGGGCCGATCACCACGCCGCGGCCGAGGCCGGTTGGGTCGCCGCGCGTACCGCCGATCCGGAGCTGGCGGGGGAGATGCGGTGGATAGCCGCGCACAGCCATGAGCGGCGGGGCGACGTCGAGACCGCGGCGGAGATCGCCCACGCGGCGCTGCGGGAACGCCGGATCGGCCCGCAGTGGATCGACCGGCTGCGGGCGCTGCTCGGGCGGATCCGGCCGAGCCTGCCCGGCAACCCGACCCAGCCGCACCTGTCCCGCTCGGGCCTCATCGGCGACGGACGGCCGTCGTGACCGGTAGCGCCACCTCGCCTCCCGACGAGTCGACGACGACCACCCCTGAGGATCGGCTGCGGGTGTCCGTCCTCGGGCCGGTCCGGGCCTGGCGCGGTGCACGGGACATCCCGTTGGGCCCGGCCCGGCAGCGAGTGATCTTCGCGCTGCTTGCCGCGGCAGTGGGACGCGACGTCGGGCGGGACGAGCTGATCGCGGGGGCGTGGGGGCCGTCGCCGCCGACCACCGCGGCGGGCAGTGTCTACACCTACATCTCCGGGCTACGTCGCGGCCTCGGGCCCGGGTCGCTGACCTCCGGGCCGGGCGGGTACGCCCTGCGCCTGCGCCCCGAGGACCTGGACAGCGAGCGGTTCGAGACGCTCACCGCCGAGGCCGAGCGGCTGCGCGCGGCCGGCGACCGGACCGCCGCCGTGGCCCGGCTCGACGAGGCGCTGCGGCTGTGGCACGGCGAGGCGTACGCCGGGCTCCCCGGTGATCACCTCGACGCGGCGCGTGGCCGGCTCGCCACGCGGCGTCTCGCCGCCGCCGAGGCGCGGGCCCGGATGCTCGTCGAGATCGGCGACGATGCCGTGGTGGCCGACCTCGCCGTGCTGGTCCGCGACCATCCGCTGCGCGAGCCCCTGCACGAGCTGCTGGTGCTCGCGCTGCACCGCGGCGGCCGGCGGGCCGAGGCGCTCGCGGCGTGGCGGGCCGCCCGGGACACCCTCCGGGCCGAGCTGGGAGTCGAACCGGGCGCCGCCCTCGCCCGGCTGCACCGGATCGTCTCCGGGTCGGGCGCGGATCCGGACGTCCGGACCGGTGCCGGCCCGGGGCCGACGACGGCGCTCGACGGGTCACCTCCGGCGGACCTGCCGGGCCGCGAGGCGGAGCTGCGCCTGCTGCGGGAGTTGGTCGGCGCAGTCGCCGCCGGCCGGGGCGCCGCCGTCTGGGTCGAGGGCGAACCGGGCATCGGCAAGACCAGCCTGCTCCGCGCCGCCGTCGACGAGGCGGCCGGGCGTGGCTGCCGGGTCGCCTGGGGTTCCGTCGCGGAGCCGGACCAGCACGGCCCGCTCTCGGCGACGCTCCGCGCGTTGGGGCTGGCCCCCGACCCTGCCGAGGGTCACCCGCCGGTCGCCGGGCGGCCCGGCGGGGCGGGCGGCGCCACCGCGGAGCTGACCGAACGGGTGCTGGCCGAGGTACGCGCCGCCGGCCCCCTCGTGCTGGTGCTCGACGGTCTGCACGGCGCCGACCGCTCCGGCGCCGCCCCGTTCTGGGAACGTCTGGTGGCGCTCACCCGCCGGCTCCCGCTGCTCCTGGTGGCCGCCGCCCGGCTGGAGCCGAGGGCCCGGGAGCTGGGCCGGCTGCGCCGCGCCGTCCAGGCCCGGCAGGGTCATCTGCTCCACCTGGACGCGTTGCCCGCCGACGTGGTCGAGCAGGTGGTGACCGCCCTGGTGGGCGCGCCACCGGGACCGAACCTGGCCGAGGTGGTGGCCGACTCGGCGGGCAACCCCCGCTACGCGCACGAGCTGACCACGGACCTGCTGCGGCGGGGTGTGGTCCGGGTGGTCGACGAGGTGGCCGACATCCCCGACGGCACGGCGATCGACGCCCCACGTCCGCTGCTCGCGATGATCCGCGCCACCATGGACAGCCTCACGTCCGGCACCCAGGAGGTGCTCCGGACGGCGGCGCTGCTCGGCGCCGGCTTCTCGGTCGACGACGTCGGCGCGGTGGCCGGTCACCCCGCCCTCGACCTGGTGTCCAGCCTGGAGGAGGCGCTCGCCGCGCGGGTCGTCGTGGACGCCGGCGCCGACCTCGCCTTCCGACACCGGTTCCTGCGGCAGATGTTGTACGAGAGCGTCCCCGCCCCGGCCCGCTCGGCCCTGCACCGGCACATCGCCGAGGTGTTGGCCAACGGCGGCAGGCCGGTGGTGCGGGTGGCCGAGCAGCTTGCCGCCGCGACCTCGGCGGTGGACGGCTGGGTGGTGTCCTGGCTGGCCACCCACCACGTCGAGTTGACCCGCCGGGCGCCGTGGCTGGCCGGCGAGCTGCTGCGTCGGGTGCTCGGCACCGACCGGCCCGATCCGGGGCAGCGGGGACGTCTGCTTGTCGCGCTGGTCCGGCTCGAATTCCGGCGCGAGCGTCCGGCTCTGGACGAGGCACGGGAGGCGGTCCGGCTCGCCGCGGACCCGGCCGAGCGGGCCGAGATGCGTCACCTGCTCGCCGCGATGACCCGGCGCGGCGGCGACGCCGCGGCGGCGCTCGGCATCGTCGAGGAGGCGCTCGCCGACCCGACCGTCCCCGCCCTCTGGCACACCCGGCACCGGATGCTGCGGGCCAACCTCCACCGGGGTCCCCTCGACGACCTCGATCGGGCGGACCGGACGGCGGCGGCGCTGCACGCCGCCGCGCTCGCCGCGAACCAGCCGTACGAGGCGGCGTTCGCCCTGCAGACCACCTGGTTGACCAACACCATCCGGCGCGACCACGAGCGGGCACTTGAGTACGCCGACCGCGCGCTCGACGTCATGCGCGACAACCCGGCCTTCAGCGGCCTGTACCTGGACCTGTTGGACAACCGGACGTTCACGTTGCAGAACCTGGACCGGCTGGAGGAGGCCGAGCGGACGCTGCGCGAGGCCGCGCTCTTCGCGTTGCGGCACCGACTGCCGTCCGGGCTGCACGTCGCCGCCGCCGTGCAGCACTACTGGTCGGGCCGCTGGGACGACGTGTTGACGGTGGTCGGTGCGGTCACCGACGATCCGCTCGGATCCACCCTGCTGGGCACCCGGGAGCCGGGAGCGGTCGCCATGGTGCTGCACGGCGTCGCCGCTCTTGTCGCCGCCCACCGCGACGACACCGTGCTGGCCGGCGGGCACCTGGACTCGACCGACCTGGTGCCGGCCACCGAGGCGGAGCGCGAGAACTCCGACTTCCTGCTTGTCGCCCGCGCGCTTGTCGCCGAGCGGCAGGGCCGCCCGGAGCAGGCCCTGCACGTCCTCGAACCGCTGCTGGTGCCCGCGTACGCCCCGCTGTTGATGCGGCACCAGTGGCTTCCCGGTGTCGTCCGGCTCGCGTTGGAGCTGGGTCGACGCGACGTGGCGGAGCGGGCGGCGGCGATCTGCGCCGACGAGGCGGCCCGGGAGGTCCGGCCGGCACGGGCGCATCCGGCGGCGCTACGCTGCCGGGCGCTGCTCACCGGCGACGCGGAGCCCGCGCTGGCCGCGGCGGCGCGCTACCGCGCGGTCGGCCGGGTGGTGGAACTGGCCGCGGCGCTGGAGGACGCGGCGGTGCTGCTCGCGGCCGGCCGACACCCGCACGCGGCGGCCCGGGCCGGCGGCGAGGCGGCGGAACGGTACGCCGTGCTCGGCGCGGGGTGGGATCTGCGCCGAACGCATCGCCGGCTGGGGGAGTACGGCGTGTTCCCGGCCCCCGACCGCCCGCCGGCGCAACGGCGCGTTCAGCGCACCTCGATCTCGTGCAGCGAGTAGCCGTAGTTGCCGTTCCGCTGGGTGCCGTACATCCGGACGTAGCGGCCGGTCGCGCCGTCGACCGGGATCCGGTCGACCTCGCCCGCGCCGAGGAGGGTGCCGTAGACCTTCGTCCACCGCCGACCGTCCACGGAGACCTCAAGCCGGTAGACGAAGGCGCGGGCGGAGTCCCAGCGCAGCACGACCTCGTTGATCCGCCACTGCGCGCCCAGGTCCACGGTCAACCACTGCGGGTCGCTGAACTGGCTGCCCCACCGCGTGCCGAGGTCACCGTCGACGGCGTGCGCCGCGGCCCAGTTGGCGCCCTCCACGCTGGAGGCGGTGACGGGCCGACCGAGGGCCAGGTTCCGGCCGGAGGTGTTCACGGAGGCCCGTGCCGTCGGCGTGGCCGTGGCGCTGGCCGCCGGCTTGAAGAGCTCGCCGGGGTCGTCGGCCGCGCGGCGCGACCGGGTCGGTGCGGGTGTGCTCGCGGAGGTGACGGTCGGCTTCGGTGCCGGCGGCGCCTGCGCGGAGACCCCGCTCGTCGGCGACGGCGACGGCGACCCGGTGGACGGTGACGGGTCGGGTCCCGCCTGGGGCGTGTCGTCGGCGTCGGCGACCAGGCCGGCGATCGCCACCCCGACCAGCACCGGCAGCGCGACGAGGGCACCCAGCACCGCTCGCCCGCGCCGGGCCGGCCGGACCGCCGGTGCGGACGGCGCCGACGGTTGCGTGTCGACGGTCGACGGCGCACCGGACTGGTTGCCGAGCAGGATCGTGAGCAGCTCCGGTGCGGTCGGCCGGGCGGTCGGATCCTTCGCCAGGGCCGCGCCGACCGCGTCCCGCAGGGACTCCGGCAGGCCGTCGAGTCGCGGCGGCTGGGTGAGGATGCGGGCTGCGGTCGCGGACGGCGAGTCGCCGTGGAACGGCGTCCTGCCGGTGCCGGCGAATGCGATCACGCAGCCCCACGCGAACACGTCGGCGGCGGCGGTGACGGGTGTCTCCGACTCGCCGGAGAACCGCTCCGGGGCCATGTAGGCCACCGTGCCGACCATCACGTCGGCGCGCGTGTGCTGGCTGGTGGCCTCGAACGGCCGCGCGATGCCGAAGTCGATCACCTTCGGGCTGCCCGGCGCGAGCAGGACATTGTCCGGCTTGAGGTCGCGGTGGATGATCCCCGCGCTGTGGATGCCGGTCAGCGCGGTGGCCACCCCGACGGCGAGGGAGTGCAGCGCCCCGCCGCGCAGCGGACCGCGTTCGGCGATCACCTCCTCCAGGCTCGGACCGTCGATGTACTCCACGACGAGGTACGGCGGGTCATGGTCGAGATCGGCGTGGAGGAACTCGGCGGTGCAGAACGGCGGCACCCGCCGCGCTCGCTCGACCTCGCCGCGGAAGCGGCGGGCGAACTCGGGATCGGTGGTGAGATCCGGATGGATGAGCTTGATCGCGGCGTAACTGCCGTCGTCACTCTCCGCAAGGTAGACCATGCCCATGCCGCCCCGGCCGAGCCGGCCGACGAGCAGGTAGTCACCCACGCGTTCCGGATCGGCCGAGCCCAGCGGACGCACGCGGTATGCCGTGTCGATCATGTCTCCTTCATGGACGGAGTCGACGAATCCGCACCGAACGCCGATGCCGGCATCGTCAGGTATATCAAGGCATCGACTGATCGACAACGACACGTATCGTGACCGCTCGGCACATTCGGGCGGCGCCGTGCGGGACCGGGCGGCGGAACGGTGTGGCCACGCTGCGTCACACGAGGCCCGGCAGGTGGGCGAAGCGGGGCACCGCCGCGCTGCCGACCCGAGCCCGGCGCCCGGTCGCCGCCCACCGCTCGTGGCACCGGATCAACGAGGTCAGCGCGAGGTCGTCGAAGGGACCGCGCTCGCGGACCGGCTCCTCGGCGGAGAGTTCCCGCAGCAACAGGCGGCCGGGGCGGCCGTCACCCGCTGGCGTCGTCTCCAGCACCCGGAAGCGGGTGCCGGGCAGGAACAGCACCCGGCCGGCGGCGCGCTGCTCGTCCGCCGGCTCCAGCAACCGGGTCCGGCGGGCGGTCATCGACCAGAGCAGGACGTCCACATTTCCCGGCACGTTCATCGGCGGCTCGGTCAGCGCGTGGGTGAATCCCCGATCGGTAAGGGTCTCCCGCGCGGCGATCTCCCGCAGCTCGGCCGCGGACAGCGTGGCGGAGAGGCAGGCGGCGCCCCGATACGACGGCAACCGGGCCACCCCGGCGGCCACGCACCGGGCGAAGGAGACAGAGTCACCCGCCGACCCGGATCGCAACTCGCCGTCCACGGATTCGCCCGCCCCCGACAGGTACAGGCGTACGGCGACGGCGTCGACCACCGAGTCGCCCCCCACGTGCAGGTGTGGGTGCTCGGTGAGCAGCCGGGACACGGAGTCGGCGGCGACGTCGAACTCCCGGCCGAAGCGTCGGCGCAGCCACGCCCGCTCCGCGTCGAGCCCCGCCGGGGTGGGAAGTCCCCGCGCGTCCGGCGCGGGCGTCGGCGGGAAGGCCAGGTCCGCGGCGGTGAACCGGTGGGTCAGTCCGTCACCGGCGTTGTCGTCGGCCCGGCCCCCCGGCCGTCCTCGCCACCCGGCCGCCACCGCCGAGGCGAGGTGCAGGGTGCTGCGGGCCCTCGTGTCCGGGTCCAGCCGGGCGGCCAGATCCTCGGCGAGCTCACGGAACCGTGCGACCCGGGACGGGACCGTGTCGTCGACGATGAGGGCGTGCCGGCTCGGGTCGGCCGGGTGGGCCCGGACCCGGCCGGCGTTGCGCGGCGTGTCGTCGGCGCGGATCCACAGTCCGGACTGGACGATCTCGACGACCGCGTCCGCGGCGTAGCGGTGGCTCAACGGGCCGACCGGTTCGCCGAGCAGCGCCGGGGCCCGGTGACTGAGGATCCGTGGCAGCTTGGCCGCGGCGCCGGGCGTGGCGCGCGGCGTGAAGCAGAGTTCCCGGACGAGGACCTGCCAACCGGGGCCGCCGTCCGGAGTGACGGTGCGCATCTGCGTACGGTCGGGCCGCCCGACGGGGATGCCGCCGAGGCAGACCACCGGCGACTCCAGCACGTCCGCCAGCCGCTGGCCGAGCACCTCGCCGGCCGGCAGCGCGACCGGCCCGTACTGGACGAACCGGGCCCGATGCCGACCGTCCGGGTCGAGGCCCCGCCAGAAGCGGGCGACGTCGTCGACGGCGAGCGGCGGCGTGCCCGGGCAACCGAGGACGACGGTCATCACGTCGGGCTGGCACGGCAGCGCGGACACCAGCCACCGCCAGCGTTCGCTGATCACCGCCGGATCGCGGGTGTCGCGGATCCAGACCCCGCCGGGAAGGGGTTCGACGGCGCCCACCGCGCTCGTCACCCGGAACCGCGCGGCTGCGGCGTCCCACGCCGGGGCGGGATAGCGCTGGGCGTCCCAGACCGGCGACCGGCCCGGGCGGTAGCGCACCCAGCCACCGCCGTCGGCGGCGCCCGCCAGGAGGGTCCCGTCCGCCGCGCGGATGATCCGCCCGTGCGGCGTGACGACCGGGCGGCGCAGCCGGTCGCAGAGCCACTGCGCGGCGAGGGCGCCGGTGTCGGCGGACGCGCCGCAGACGACGAGACGGATACCGCGCCGGTGGCGTCGCAGCGCCGTGGCGACCGCCCGCCAGGCGCCGATCGGCAGCTCGTCGTGGAGGTCGAGGACGACGATGTCGTACGCGGGGTCCTCGGCGACCGCCAGGGCCAGCGACCGGGCCGCCACACTGATGCGCTCGTGCGCGTGCAGGACGAGCGCGTTGCCGACCCGGTGCCGGGACATCCCCGCCGGCTGCCCGCCGCGAAGGGAGCGCATGATCCTCATTCGACTCGTCCCCTCACCACACCCGGCACCGGTGCCGGTCAGTAGAGATTGATCTCGACCGCGCCCATTTTTTCCCGGGCCAGTTCGGCGGCGTTGGCCGCGGCGGCCCGGATCGACTGGGCGATCGCGTCCTGCAGGGCCGTCACGTCGCGGGCGTCGAACACGGCGGGACTGACCTGCACGGCCTTGAGCTGCCCGAGGCCGCTGGCCAGCACGACCACGGCGCCGTCGGCGGACCGGCCGGTGACGAGCGCCTGTTCGAGACTGGCCTGCGCGCTGCGCAGCCGCTGCTCGAAGGCACGGCCAGCCTCGATCATCTCCTCGCGGGTGGGCTGCTGCGACATCGCGTCTCCTCTCAACCGACCGCGGCGAGGCCGCCGTGGTGGCGGGCCGCCGTGGTGGCCGGATCGTTGCGGCTGACCAGCCCGGTCACGTCGGCCAGCGCGAGGGTGCGGGACCCGGTGGCCCGGCTCAGGCTCCGGGAGAGCAGGTGGGCGGCGCGTACGGTTCGCTCGGGCGCCCGCGCGGCCAGCCCGGTGAGCGCGACCCGGACGTCGTCGGGAATCTCGTGGCCACGGCGTACGAGGTGGCGCGCCACCACCTCGGCGAGTTCGGTGACGGTGAGTTCCGGGATGGTCCACTCCGGCCCGAACAGCTCGGTGAGACCGGGCACCGCGACCCGCAGCCGGGCGAGCCCGGCCGGCTCGGCGACCAGGACGACCACCGGGTCGCCCAGCCCGGGAGGCATCTGCTCGACAAGCGCCTCGACGATCTCCGGTGCGGCGCCGGTGCCGTCGTCCACGTAGTCGACCATCAGGGTGCCGCCGGCCGCGTCCTGGAGCGCGCTCCGGACCAGGCTGTGCGTCTGCCCCGGCCACTCGGGCGCGAGGTGCTCGGCGGTCGAGACCCGCACCAGCTGACCGACCGGGACCAGGTCCAGCTCGGACAGGGCGGCGGCGTAGTGCCGGCCGAGCTCACGGCGACCGCTGCCCGGTACGCCGGAGAGCAGGGCGTTGCCGTGCCGGCCGTAGGAGCGGCGGCGATTGCGCAACTCGCAGAGCTGGAGCAGGGTCGCGCCGATCGCCTCACGGGCGTCGGTCGCGCCGACCAACTGCCCGATCCGCTGCCAGCTCCGGGCCGCGTTGATCGCGGCGGCCGGGTTCTGGCCGGGGTCGGGCTGGTTCTTCCGCTCCACCGGCAGATCGGCGAGCAGTTCCAGCTCGGGGGCGAGGTCCTCGGCGGTCAGCCGGTTGATCTGCGCGTCCTTGGTCGGTGGGGTGGCCGCCAGCCGCGACGCCTGATTGTTGATCATCGCCTCGAACAGTTTGCGGGCCACCCGGCCGTTACCGAACGTCGAGGTCCTCGGGATCCGCTCGAAGTAGGCGGTCAGTCCCGCGACGGCGTCGTCGGTCAGTTCGAAGTAGTGCTTGCGGCACAGGTTCGAGGTGATGGTGACCAGTTCGTCGACGGAGTAGTTCGGAAACTCGACGGTCCGGGTGAACCGGGAGGCCAGGCCGGGGTTGGAGGCCAGGAACTTCTCCATCAGCTCCGAGTAACCCGCGACGATCACCACCAGTTCGTCGCGCTGGTCCTCCATGATCTTCATCAGCGCGTCGATCGCCTCCTGACCGAAGTCCGGGCCCGACCCGCCGGAGCCGGCCGACAGCGTGTACGCCTCGTCGATGAAGAGCACCCCGCCGATCGCCTTGTTGACCAACTCGGTGGTCTTGATCGCGGTCGAGCCGATGTACTGGCCGACCAGGTCCGCCCGGGCCGCCTCGATCATGTGGCCCTTGGCCAGGATGCCCAGCTCGGCCAGGACCGCCCCGTAGAGCCGCGCAACAGTCGTCTTGCCGGTGCCGGGCGGGCCGGCGAAGACCAGGTGCCGGCTCATCGGCGGCATCGGCAGGCCCATCTGCTGCCGGACCTGGGCCATCTTGATCAGGTTGATCAGCGCGGTGACCTCGTGCTTCACCCCGCGCAGGCCGATCAGGCCGTCGAGTTCCCGCAACGGTCCACTCAGCTCACCGTCCGCCACCACCTCGGGCTCGTCCGCCGGAGCCGCGTCGGGTGCGTACCCGGGGCCGACCGGGGCCGGGGAGGTCGGCGCCACCGACCGGGCGGCCCGCCCGGTGGTCAGCGAGGCGATGGTGAGGTCGGCGTCGTCGGCCTGCCGGACGTCGTCGCCGCCGCTGTCCCGGGCGACGCAATTGGTGATCGACACCGGCTCCGCGGTGTCCACGTCGAACCCGGCGGCGCCACTCTCCAGCACCTCGCAGTCGGTGAAGGTGCCCCGGGAACCGCGCTCCAGCCGTATCCCCGCCTGGCGGGCCCGGCGGATCCGCACCCGGCCGGCGGTCACCGCGCCGGACGCGCCGACCTGGAGGCCGTCACCCGCCACGTCGGTGAACTCGGTGTCCTGCAGTCGCAGGTCCGCGTGGTCGGCCACCCGCATCCCGGCCCCGTCCAGCACCGCCGACCGCAGCGTCAGCGACGCGCCCGAGCCGACCAGGACGCCGGTGGCCGCCGTACCGCTGAACCGGGCGTCGTGGACGGTGCCGCGCGCCGAGTCGCGCAGCTCGAGCGCGACGGCGCCGGCGAAATCGACCACCAGGTCGGTGCCGTCGAGCGCGGCGCCCTCGGTGACCAGGAGCCCGGACCCGGTGGTGACGGCGAGCCGCAACCGCTGCACGGTCATCGACGCCGCGCCGGTCACCACCGCAGCCTGCGCACCGCTGCCCCGGATGGTCACCCCCTCGAAACGGGGCGTGCTCTTGTCCTCGACCGTCAGCCCGACCGGCGAGTCCGCGAAGACGCAGTCGGCGAACGTCGGCTTCGCCGCGCCCGTCACGTGGGCGGCGCTGCGGCCGGCCGAGCCGAACGTGCAGCCCCGGAACGTCGGCGCGGCGCCACCGGCGACGTGGACGGACTGGAAGAGCGCGCCGGTGAACTCGGAATCCGTGACGACCACGTCGACGTCGCCGCGCACGAACACGTCGACGTTCGCGCTCTGGCGCACCCGCAGGCGGTTGATCCGGGCGTGCCCGCGCTGGTCCACCACGAGCGCCGGTTTCCCGGCGGCGGTGATCTCACAGTGTTCGGCGACGAGCCGGCCGTCCCCGTTGACGCAGATGCTGTTCGCCCCGGTCCGCTCCACCGTGCAGCGGCGCAGCGTCAGCGATCCCTGATCGCTGATCACCACGCCGGAGGTGGCGGCGTCGCGGATCACGGTGTCCTCCACCGTGCTCGTACCCGGCGCGGTCACCACGATCGCGGCGCCCGCGGCGGAACTGATCTCGCAGTTGCGCAGCGCGATCGTCCCCTGGAGCCGGGCCAGCAGCGTCACCCAGGCGGCACCGGCCACGCGGCAGCCGTCCAGGGCCGCCTCACCGGCGTACGCGTCGACCGCCGCCAGCTTCGGGTCGGCGCTCGACAGCGTGACGCCCCGCACCTGCGCGCCCTCGCCGTGCACGGCCAGGACGCTGCCCTCCTCCGTGTGCACCTCGACGAGGGCGCCCGGCGCGGCGGCGATGGTGATCCGGTGACCGACGACGAGCCTTTCGGTGTACCGGCCGGCGTGGACGGTGATGGTGGCGCCCGGCTCCGCGCGGGCCACCGCCGCGCCGATCGTGGCGAACGCACCGGGCTGCCCGCCGCCCACCGTGAGGACCTGTCGAGTCATTGCGGAATCACCCCTTCTTCCCGGCCGGCGGGCCGACGAGGCCGGGCAGCGTGCCGAACCGACCGGCCGAGGCGACACCGATCCGCTTGCGGGGGTCCGCGCCGGCCCACCTGTCGACGCTGCGACGCAGGGACGTGACGGCCAGTTCGTCGAGCGACAACCGTTTCCGGTCGACCCGGCCGTCGTCGTCGATTTCGTTGGCGCCGATCTCGCGGAGCAGGATCGCACCGCGACGCCCACCGTCCGGTTCCGTCGCCTCCAGGATCTTGAAGTGGGTACCCGGCAGGAACACCACCCGGTCCTCGACGCGCTCGTCCCCCTCCGGCTCCAGCAGGGCGGTCCGGCGGGCGGTCATCGACCAGATCAGCACGTCGGTGTCGCCGTCCTGACCGGCGCAGGGCGCGGTCAGCACGGCGACGAAACTCCAGTCGGTGACCAGCCGCCGCCCCCGGTACAGGTCCCACTCGTCCGCGGTCGGCGAGGTACGCACGATGGTGCTTCCCCGGTACGACGGCAGCCGGGAGAGGCCGGAGACCGCGCAACGGGCGAGCGGAACGTGTGGACCGATCGCACCCGACCGCAGGCCGGCGTCGATGCCGGCACCCCGCCGGGTCAGGAACAGCCGGGTCGCCACCGAGTCGACCAGGATGTCGTCCGCGCTGCTGTCACCGCCGGCCTTCATGCCCGGGTGTTCCGACATGATCCGGGAGACCGAGCTGGCCATGGCGTCGAAGTCCCGGCTCAGGGACCGGCGCAGCCAGGCCCGCTCCTCGGCCAGCCCGTGCGCCGGAAGCAGGGCGGCGGCGTCCGGGCGCACCACCGGCTGGAGCCGGGCACCGGGCCTCGGGCTGTCCGCCGCCGGTTCGGTCGCGCGGACGGACGTCGTCGACATGTCCTCGCCCACCCGCGCGTCCCTGCCCGCCAGCTCCGTCGACAGAGCCCCGCCCGCCGGCCCTGCGGGCACGTCCCCGCCCGCCGGCCCCACCGGCACGTCCCCGCCCGCCGGCTCCGACACCGGCGCGGGCACGACAGCCGGGGTGGAAACGGGTGGCGCGGGCACGGGCCGCGCGGGCACGGGTGGCGTGGTGGGCGGAGACGGCGGCAGCGCCGTACCGGCCGTCGCCGTCGCTCCCGGCAGGCCCGGCGAACCGACCGGGGCGGGACCGTCGATCGTGGACTCGGTCGGGATCTCGACCGGCGCCGGCGGAGCCACGGGAGCGGACGGAGCCACGGGGACCACGGGCTGAGCCACCGGCGCGGGCTGAGCCACCGGCTCGGGCGGAGCCGCCGAAACGGGCGGAACCGGCGGGGCGGCCAGGACCGCAGGAGCGGGCCGGATCACCGGAGCTGGCGGAAGCGACGGAGTGGACCGGACGGTAGGAGCGGGCGGGAGCGCCGAGGTGGAGACGGTCACCTGGATGGCGGGTGCCGCAGGCGGGGCCGGGGACAACGCGATCGGCTCGGGGATGCCCGTGATGCCGACGGTCGGGATCTCCGCCGCCACCTCGGGGGCGGGCGCGGCGCCGGCCGCCGGCGCGGGCGGCGTCGACGGCGACGCCGAGGTCAGGGTCGCCGCCGCGTGGCCGCCCGGCTTCTGCCCCGGCACCAACACCGATGCCGGGAACAACGCGTGCGGCTGCCCCATCGCCCGGTCGATCCGGGCCGCCAGGTCGTCGGCGAGCTCCCGCATCCGCGCCGTCCGCTTCGACTCGGTGTCGTCGAAGATCATGGTGATGCCCTCGGGGTCGAGCGGCGTCGCCCGGACCCGTTCCGCGTTGCCCGGCTCGTCCGCCGGACGGATCCAGAGCCCGGCCTCGATCACCTCGACCACCGCGTCCGGGGCGTACCAGTAGACCCGGGGTGCGATCTCCTCGGTCCACCGCAGCGGCCCCCGGTGGCTGAGCAGCAGCGGCCGGCGGGCCAACGAGTTGGGGTGGGCCCGGGGTGAGTAGCCGAGTTCCTGGGCGAACGGCGGCCAGCCCAGCACGCCGTCGGCGCGTACCGTCCGGATCTCGAATTTGCCCGGTGCGCCGATCGGGACCCCCGGGTAGCAGACGACCTTCGCGCCGAGCTGGTCGGCGAGCGTCTGACCGAACGACTCACCCTCCGGCATGCGTACCTCGCCGTACTGCACGAACCGGGTCCGCAGCCGGTTGTCCGGATCCAGGTCCCGCCAGAACCGGACCACGTCGTCGAGCGAGAGCGGCTCGGTGCCCGGGCAGCCGAGCAGGACTGTCATCGTGTCCGGCTGGCACGGCAGGTCGGCGACGAGGCGACCACGGTGCTCGGCGACGACCTCCGGCGCCCGTACGTCGTGGATCCACACGCCGCCGGGCAGGGGCTCGATCTCGCCGGTGGAGCTGGAGGCCCGGCGTTCGGTCGCGGCCGTGTCCCAGACCGGCGTCGGATACCGCTTGGCGTCCCAGGCCGGCGGCTTGCCGGGCCGGAACCGCACCCAGCCGCTGCCCGGCTTCGAGTGCACGAAGAGCGCCCCGGCCGACCCGCGGACCAGATCGCCGTCGGGCGCGATGACCGTCCGGTTCAGCCGCTCCGACAGCCACTGCCCGGCCATCGCCGCCGTGTCGTTGCGCTGCCCGCAGGCGACCAGCCGGATGCCGCGACGGCGGCGCGGCAGGACACCCGCCATCGACTCCCAGGAGCCGATCGGGATGCCGCTGCCCAGATCGAGTACGACCAGGTCGTTCTCGCCGTCCGCGACCACGGAGAGCGCGAGCGACTGTGCCTCGCCGCTGATCTCGTCCGGGTGGTGCAGGACGAGCGCGTTGCCGACCGTGTGCTGCACCACGTCGCCGGGCGTGCTCCGCCCGCCGCGCAGCAGATTCCGGATGGATGTCATGGACGCGCTACCCCCTAGCAGGACCGTTGACGGCCTTACGGCTGAGCGTCGGGCCCTGCGGCATCGCCGCCAGCAGGCCCTTCGGGAACGGGACGGCAGCCGATGAGGCGAGTTTCAGGGAGGCGACGGCATCCGCGTCGGCGAGCCGGTACGCGATGCCCTCGTCCGAGATCAACACCGTCTCGGCGACGGGACGCGCCTTGGGTATCGGCGTCACCGTCATGCCGGACCCCGGTTCGGCCACCACCATGGGTGTGCCGTCGTCGAAGATCCCCGCGATGTACCGCTCGGCGAATACGATCTCGCTGGTCACCGTCTCGTTGAACGGCCGTTGCCGCAGGCAGAGCACCTCGCGGCCGGGGTCGTGCCAGTGGTGTCCGGTCAGGTCGGGCAGCCGGTCGGCGAGCGTACGGTCGCGGGACCGTGGCGCGCCCGCGACGTCTGCCGCGTCCAGGGTCACCGGCGCGTCGCCGCCGCGCACCGTGGCGAGGACGAACTCCATCCGGTTGACGGGCGCCAACCCGTCCGGGCGGAGCACGAAGAGCTGCTCCGCCCCGGCGGCCGGCTGCTGCCGGA
Source organism: Micromonospora sp. WMMD1128 (assembly GCF_027497235.1). Taxonomy (NCBI): domain Bacteria; kingdom Bacillati; phylum Actinomycetota; class Actinomycetes; order Micromonosporales; family Micromonosporaceae; genus Micromonospora; species Micromonospora sp. WMMD1128. The sequence goes on along the minus strand of NZ_CP114902.1, from coordinate 4,451,749 downwards.
AGAGCGTGCCCACCGGGCGGACCCGCCCGGCGACCCGGGGTCCAGGTGTGCCCGCGTCGGGGATCCGGGCCGCGCCGAGCGTGGCGCCGGTCGGCAACTCGTCCAGCCATGCGGCCGGGGCGAACGCCACCCGCGCGTTCGCGGCGCCGAGGGCGACAAGCACCGACTCGTCCGCCACCGGGAACTTGAACGGCCCGGCGAGCACGTACGTGACCCGGTCCGGTCCGCGTACCACCGCGAAGGTGTCGTCGGTCAACGGCGTGGCGGGGGCGCGCGGGTCGAGGTTCATGCCGAGCTTCGCGCCGGGCCGGTCCACCACCGACCCCGGCAGGCAGGCCAACCACGGACCCCGGACCAGCGCGTCGACGCCGGGAACGGACTGCGGCGCGTCGGCGATGCCGATCTCCGGACCGCGCGGCAGGTCCTTGAGCGAGTTGCGCGAGATGAGCTTCACCGCGGCGGACGGACCCTGCAACAGCATCGCGGAGGTCAGGTTCGGCGTCGGGTAGAGCACGCCGTCGCGGTAGACGTACCGCACGCCGGACTCCTTCTCCACCAGGATCGCCCCGGCCTGCCCGTACGCCCGGCTGCCGCCGGGCACGATCCAGCCGTAGACGGCGAACCCGCCGCCGACCAGGAGCACCACGATGATCCCGATCAGCAGGCCGGTCAGCGCCCGCTGCCCGGGGATCTGCGCGCTCGTCGGCTCACCCTGGACGAGCGCCGAACTCAGTCGCCCGGTCATGAAGCTGTGGGCGTGCACGTGGTCGCGTTGGGTCTGCACGGCGGGCTACCCGAAGAGTCCGCGGGCCCAGGCGTAGATGCCGAGGACCTGCGCCAGGATCGGCAGCACGGCCACGCCCGTCGCGACGTCGAAGAAGGTCGCCGTGTACTCCCAGAACGGCAGCATCCGCCGTGGCCAGGGCCGCAGCGCCGCCAGCACCAGCGGCACCAGCAGCCCGACAAGCGTGCTGAGCAACACCCATCGCCAGGCGGGCGACAGCATGTCGGCGAGCTTCGTGATCACCATGAGGTAGCCGACGGTACCGGCGACGACGAGCGGGCAGCGCTGCCAGAGACCGAGAAAGGTACGCGAGCGCAACAGGATTGCACTGGCGACCACCAGCACGAAGCTCCACCCCGCCCAGCCGCGGACACCCATCGTGAGGTGGAACAGCGCCGGCAGCACGAGCGCCGCCGTCACCATCGCGCCGGTCAGGTAGGTGTCCGCGTCGTCGGTCCGCCGGTGGACCTGGTCGGAGGCGGCGGGCTCGATGTCGTACGACATGTCCTCGCTGGTCTTGGGCAGTTGCGGACCGCGCAGCCGGGAGAGCTTCACCGCCATGCGGGGGGCCAGCACGATCACCACGAAGATCAGCAGGATGGCGACGGCGGCGACCCGTCGCATGCTCATCCCGCTGCCGTCGCGCATCAGCAGCATCACCGCGGTGACCAGGCCGGTCAGCCCGGCCACCAGCAGCGGCGGCAGCGGCAGGTGGGGCGCGACGGTCCGGTGCGCGAGCAACAGGAGCGCGGCGACGGCGAGGACGGCGACGGCGGCGGCGAGGACGGCCGCGCCGGTCACCGCGATGCGCTCCGGATCGCCGTCGACCGCGCTCGCGGCGGCGACCGCCGCGAAACCGGCCGCTCCGCCGCCGAAGAGCAGCGAGAACGCGCCGTCGGTCAGTCGGCGGCCACAGAACAGCGCCGCGCCCAGGAGCGCGCCGGCCAGCACAGCGCCGGCCACGACCTGCGGCAGGGCCGGACCGTGCGCGGTGAGCACTGCGGCGACGGCACCCATGAGGACCACCGACAGCAGGAGGAACAGGACCCGGCGGTACTCGGGCTGCCAGCGGTCGGTGCGCCGGTTGACGGCGGTGGCGATGCCGTCGGCGAGGTCGTCGAAGTCCAGTTCCGGCAGCGGGTCCTCAGCCGGGCGGAGGTGCAGTTCCTCCCCTTCGAGCCAGTCCAGGCTCTCCGGGGTGCCGGACAGCTCGAACGGGACCTGGCCGAGGCGCTGCAACACCCACGCCCCGTCGCCGACGCCCGCGTCGGGGTGCTGGGTGCTCTCCGTGGTCTGTTGCACCAACAGCGGCAACAGGGTGGCCACCGTGGTGGTCGCCGGGACCGCCAGGTCGACCTTGCGGGCCGGACCGACCACGGTGACCCGGCAGAGTTCGGCACTGAGCGTGGCGCTCACTGTGGTCCCTTCCTCATGAGACGTGTCCGGTCTGGATCAGCTTCACGCTGCGCCGGGTGACGAGCTGGGCGCGGCCGGGCGGCAGCCTGCGGGGCGCCGCCTCGCCGAGGAACTTGCCCTCTTCCTTCGGGTACGACAGCAGCGTGGCCGGGGTGCCGAGTTCCCACATCCGGCGCAGGACCGGATCCATCATGGCCCGCATGGCGCCCGAGGTGCTGCGCGCGATGATCACGTGCAGTCCGATGGAGACGCCCTGGGCCAGCAGCGGCAACACCGGGTCGAGCGCGGAGCCCACGCCGGCCGAGCGGGTCATCAGGTCGTAGTCGTCGACGATGACGAACAGCTCCGGCCCCTCCCACCAGTCGCGCCGGCGCATCCGCTCGGAGGAGATCTCCGGCCCGGGCACGCGACGGTTCATCGAGACGCTTGTCTGCCCGGCCAACTCGTGCAGCCGGTCGCCGGTGAAGCCGAAACCGACCTGGTAGTCGGCGGTGATCGCGGTGTCGAGGTCACGCCGCGAGTCACCGAGGACGACCTTCGCCTGATCCGGCGTGTAGTGCTGCTGGATCGCCCGCAGCACCAGCCGGAGCAGGTTCGACTTGCCGGTCTCGTTGTCGCCGAGGACCAGCAGGTGCGGGGTGGTCAGGAAGTCGTGCCACACCGGGGCCAACCGCTGTTCGTCGCGGCCCAGGCACACCTTGAAGGCCGGTTCCGGCACGGGCAGGCTCTCCACCGGCAGGTGGGTGGGAAGCATCCGGACGCTCGGCGCCGGCGGGCCGCTCCAGAACGTGCTGATCTCCTCGACCGTCGACTTGGTCGCCTCGGCGAGATCGTCGACGGACGAGTTGCCGTCCATCCGGGGGAGCGCCCCGAGGAAGTGCAGGCCGCCGCTGGTCAGGCCCCGGCCCGGCTGGTGCGGCACGGTGGCCGCCTTGCGCGAGCCCACGTCGGACTCCATCGAGTCCGCGAGCCGCAGCTCCAGCCGGGTGCCGAGCAGGTCCCGCAGCCAGGTACGCATCTCCGACCAGCGGGTGGTGGAGACGATCACGTGGATGCCGAACGACAGTCCCCGGGAGACCAGCTCCTGGAAGCGCGTCTCCAGGTCGCTGAAGTCCTGCTTCATCGTGTACCAGCCGTCGACGACCAGGAACACGTGCCCGTACGCGTCGGTGATCTCGCCCCGGGCCCGGGCCGCCAGGTAGGCGCCGATCGAGTCGAGGCCACGGTTGGCGAACTCGTGCTCGCGACGCTCCATCACCTGCCAGATCTCCTCGATGGTCCGGACCACCCGGTCGCGTTCCATCCGGGTCGCGATGGAGCCGATGTGCGGCAGCCCGGCGATCGAGGCGAGCCCGCCACCGCCGAAGTCGAGCCCGTAGAACTGCACCTCCTGCGGGGTGTTGGTGAGCGCCAGCCCGAGGATCAGGCTGCGCAGCAACGCCGACTTGCCGCTCTGCGGGGCACCGGCGATGCCGACGTGCCCGTCCGCTCCGCCGAGGTCGATGGTGAGCAGTTCGCGGAGCTGGTCGGCGGGCCGGTCGACGACGCCGACCGGCACCCGGAGGCGGCCCTGCGCGCCCGGGTCGTCCACCGTCATCCCGCGCAGCGGATCCGGCACGACGCTCGGCAGCAGCGTGTCCAGGCTGGGCGCGGTCGACAGCGGCGGCAGCCACACCTGGCGGGCCGGCGGTCCGGTGCCGGCGATCCGGTTGAGCAGCACCTCGACCAGGCTCGGCCCGGCAGTGCTGTCGGTCTCCTCCGGCTCGCTCTCCTCGACCGGGTCGGCGGTCCGGACCCGGCCCGGATCGTGCCGGACCGCGACCTGGCCGGTGGTGAACGGGACGACCTCGGCGGTGATCCGTTCGTCCTCGTCGGTCGAGCTGGACAGCCCGCTGCCCCGGTACGGCCCGGACACGTAGGCCGACTTGAAGCGGACCAGATTCGTGGTGTCGATCTTCAGGTAGCCGTTGCCCGGCTCGGGCGGCAGCTCGTACGCCTTGCCTACGCCGATCACCGACCGGGACTCCATGCTGGAGAAGGTCCGCAGCGCGAGCCGGTACGACAGGTGGCCCTCGACCCGGTTGATCCGGCCCTCGTCCAGCCGCTGCGAGGCGAGCAGCAGGTGCACGCCGAGCGACCGGCCGAGCCGGCCGATCGAGACGAACAGGTCCATGAACTCGCTCTTGCTGGAGAGCAGCTCGCTGAACTCGTCCACGATGATCAGCAGGACCGGGAACGGCATCAACTGGGCACCGGCGGCGCGGGCCTTCTCGTAGTCGAACAGTGAGGCGTACCCGCTGGCCCGCAGCACCTCCTGGCGGCGGGTCATCTCCCCGTTGAGCGCGTCCTGCATGCGGTCCACCAGCGGCAGCTCGTCGGCGAGGTTGGTGATCACGGCCGAGGTGTGCGGCAGCTTCTCCATGCCGAGGAAGGTCGCCCCGCCCTTGAAGTCCACGAGCACCAGGTTGAGGATCTCCGAGGAGTGCGTGGCGGCCAGCGCGCAGACCAGCGTCCGCAGCAGCTCGCTCTTGCCCGATCCGGTCGCGCCGATGAGCAGCCCGTGCGGTCCCATCCCGCCCTGCGCGGACTCCTTCAGGTCCAACCCGATGACCTCGCCGCCCTCGGTGACACCGATCGGGACGGTGAGGCGGTTGCGCTGCGGCGCGCGGGTCCGCCACAGCGCCGCGACGTCGAAGGTGTGCGCGTCGCGGATGCCGAGCAGCGTGGTCAACTCGAAGTCGCTCTCCAGCGGCTCCTCGACCACGTCGAGGGTGCCACTCGTCCGCTTGGGGGCGATGATCCGGGCCAGCGCCTCGCACTCGGTGGCGCCGAGCCCGTCGCGCGCCGCCGAGCCGGTGGTCTCCCCGGCGGGGAACGTCACCTGTTCCCCGTCCAGGGTCAACCGCAGCACCTTGGGTCCGCCCGGCATCCGGCCGGTCAGGTCGAGCATCACGACGTTGCGGATGCCCGCGCCGAGCAGCCGCGAGCTGTCCGGCAGGTCGGCCAGGTGCGCGATGATCACCACGAACGGCTCGGTGGACGAGGGCCGGGACTCCCGGTCGTGATCGCCCCGGTCGGAGATCTCCGCGCCGAGCAGGTCCATCAGTTCCTCGTGGCCGCCGGCGAACATCCGTACCGGGCCGGCCGCGTCGAACGCGGTCGGGTGGGCGTTGTGCGGCAGCCACTTGATCCAGTTCCACGGGCCCCGGTGGACCTCCGGCGCCAGCACCGCCACCCGCAGCTCGTCCGGCGCGTGCAGGGTGACGAGCGCGGCCACCATCGCCCGGACCAGGTCGACGGCCGCGTCGGCTTCCCCCTCGAACTCGACGCTCGTGAAGCTGCGCAGGCCCACCGAGGTGGGTACGCCGGAGACCGTCCGGTACGCCTCGGAGAAACGCCGCAACGAGATGGAGGCGAGCGGTTCGAGGTCCTCGATCGGCTTGGTCTGCGGAGGAAGGAACCGCAGCATGGCGTTCTGCCGGCCGAGCCCGATCCGCACCCGCGCGAAGTCGTCGTGGCTGGGTCGCCGCTCCCACAGCCGGCTGCTCATCGCCACCGACCAGAGCCAGTCCGGCTGCGGGTTGTTCCAGATCACCGCCGCCCGCTGCTGCTCGGCGGCCTTGCGCGCCTGGCGGCGCAACTGGGCGATGTACCGCAGGAAGTCGCGGCGTTCCCCGCGCATCTGGCGCTTGCGCTCGGCCGCCGCCCGGCCGACCTGCATCACGCCCATGACCAGCATGCCGACGGCCATCGCGCCGCCCATCACGTACAACACCGGGGCCCGGCTGTAGAGGCCGAACATGGCCATCATCGCGCCCATGCCGAGCCCCATCGGCACGATCATGGCGAACGAGCGGAAGTCGAGTGGCGCCTCCTCCGCCATCAGTGGCGGTTCCTGCAACTCCACCTCCCCGTCCGGGGTTTCCGGCCCGGACGCGCGGGGCGGGCGTTTGACCGTGACCGTGCTCATGTCGGCATCCCGTCGTGGCTCATCCGAGCACCCCCGTGCCAGCCCCGCCGCCGCCCCAGGCCGAGTCGTCCTGCCGGAGCAGCTTGACCGCGTACCGGTCCTTGCGGAGCCGTTCGGCGGCGAGGAAGTCGTCGTCCTCGTCGGCCGGCTTCGGCCGGCGACGCTTGGCGGCCTTGCGCGCCTCGGCCTCCGCCCGCTCGCGGGCCGCCTCGTCCATGGCCCGCTGCTTCTCCCGCATCAGGTCGAGGCGTTGGGCGGCGGTGTACTCCGGGCCGCCGCACATCGCCGGCCGGGTGCCGCCGGGCGACGCCACCGGCCGTTCCCGCTTCCACGCCTTGAAGGGCGTCGGTTCGAGCTGGTCAGCCATCGCTCGTCCGTTCCGTACGCTCGACGTCGCCGTGCAGCCACCACGCGTCCCCGTAGTCGTCCCAGGCCGACGTCTCGGCGTCCGCTCCGGCGGGCCGCACGATCACCACCCGGTCCTCGTCCGCCGGAGGCTCGGCCCCGGTCCAGGTGGGTTCCTCCTCGCGGAGCAGCCCGGCCGCGTCCGGGCGGTCGGCCGGCGTCCGGTCGTCGTCCCCCGGGCCGCCGAAAACCGGGAGGGGTACGGCCGGGACGGCGGCGACCGGACCCACCGGGGCGTCGGCCCCGACGACGGGTACGGCGAGAGCGTCCTCCGACCGCCACTCCGGCCCGGGGACCACGTCCGGGTCGTCGGCCCCGGGCCGCGGCGCGGGTCCCCGGTCCCGTCCGCCGGGCGGGGTCGGCCCGGACGGGGACGGCGTCCTCGGGGTACGCGGCGCGGCCGGCGCGGTGGACGCCGGCACGATGACCGGCACCGGCGCGACGACCGGCACCTGCGGTTCGCCGAGCCCCAGACCGGCGCCCCCGGCGGCGGCACCGTCGGGAGCGGACGGCGGACCGACCTCGTCCGTGGGTGGCGTCCAGTCGTCCGGGTCGCCGTCGACGAGTCCGCCGGCGTCAGGTCGGTCCGGCGTCCCGCCGCCGCCCGCACCCGGGGTGCCGGGTGAGCCGGGCGAACCTGGCATCGGCGGCGCCACCGGCACCCCGCCCGGTCCCGCCGCGCCCGGCGGCTGCCCGACCGGCGGCGCCCCGACCGGCGGCACCCCGACCGGCGGCTGCTCCACCTGCGGATCCCGCAGACCGGCGCCGCCGGCGGCGGCGCCGTCGGGAGCGGACGGCAGACCGACCTCATCCGTGGGTGGGGTCCAGTCGCTCGGATCGCCGTCGACGAGTCCGCCCGCATCGGGGCGGTCCGGCGTAGCGCCGCCGCCCGCACCCGGAGAACCCGGTGAGCCGGGCGAGCCGGGCATCGGCGGTGCCACCGGCACCCCACCCGGTCCCACCGCGGCCGGCGGCTGACTGATCCCGGGTTCCCTGATGCCGCCGGGGCTGGCGCCGCCGGGGGCGGACGGGTCGACCGGCGGGGGGACGACCGGGGTCCAGTCGTCCTGGTCGCCTTCGACAAGTCCGGCGGCGTCGGGACGTTCCGCCGCCGATCCGCCACCCTGCCCGGCGCCGGGGGAGCCGGGTGTCCCCGGCATGGGTCCCATCGGCGCGCCTGGCGGCGGACTACCGACGGGCAGGCCGGGAGGCGCCTGACCGCCGGGCGGCGGGTTGACCCCGCCCGGCGGGTTGACCCCGCCGGGCAGGCCGCCGCCGGCGCCGGGTGCGCCCGGCAGGTCCACACCGCCGGCGGCGTTCGGTGGGGCGTGGAGAGCGGGTGGGACGACCGGCTTGTTGTTGCCGTTGCCCGTGGTCCCGCCGGGGTTGGTCGGTGGGGCGCTGACCGCTGGCGGGACGACCGGCTTGTTGTTGCCGCCACCGGGGTTGGTCGGCGGGGTGTGGAGAGCGGGTGGGACCACCGGCTTGTTGTTGCCGTTGCCCTGGTTGCCGCCGCCCGGCGGAGCCGGCACCACGGGCGGGACGACTCCGCCCGGTCCACCGCCACCCGGCCCGCCGCCGAGGCCCGGTGGATTGCTGACACCCGGTGGATCGGCGATGCGACTGTGGAATTCCGGGTCGTTGAGGCCGGGCAGGCCATCGGGTGGATTCGAGGCGACGGGAGGGGCGAGGGCCGGCCCGTCGGGTCCGGATCCCGGCGGCTCGACGCCCGGGCCGCCGGGCGGATCCACGTCGGGGATCTCGGCCGTGGAAAGGTCGGGCGGATCGGCGACGGGCGGCGGCTCCACGCCCGTCGGAGGCGGCAACTCGGTCGGCGGCGGTTCGTACGGTGGCGGCGTCGGCGGCAACTCGGTCGGCGGCGGCGTCGGTGGGTCGTACGGTGGCGGGTCCGGCGGGGCCGTGGGCGGATCGACGGGCGGTGGGGTCGGCGGGTCCGGCGGTGGGGTCGGCTCGGCCGGCGGCGTCGGCGGCTCGGGTCCGAGGCTGCCGTCGCCGTCGGGTCCGCTGACGGAGCCGTACCGCAGCCGCGCGTACTGCTTCGCCAGTGTTTGTGCGACCTGGAGCATCTGGTCCGTCATCGGCCGGGCGAACCGGGTCGAGCTGATCGCCACGTTGCCGCCGCCCGTGTGGTTGGCGCCGTCGGCGGCGGCGATCTGCGCCCAGGTCACGTCGAGGTAGTCGACCTGCTCCTGCGCCCACTTGAGGTAGCTGGCGTTCATCATCAACTGGTATGGCACGCTCGACGTCTCGGGCATGCCCGCGCCACCGAGCAACCGCTCGGCCTGGCTGCCCAGGTAGTCGCCGAGATAGTCCATCTTGGCCAGGAACGCCCGGGCCGCAGTGCCCTGCCAGGGCTTCTCCTCACCGGCGATGGCATGCGAGTGGACGCTGACGAACGTCTCCAGCCAGTGCAGCAGGTTGTACGCCTCCTGGAACGCGTTGGCGGCGTCGATCAGGCTCTGGTAGTTGACCAGGGTCGCGGCGTACTCCCGGCCGGCGTCGCTCTCGATCGCCGAGCCGCCCCTGATCGCGGCCTTGATCCGGCGCCACCCGGGCGGGTCCATCCGCGCCCAGGTCTCCAGGTCGTTGACGTCCTCGACCGAGGTGTTCGGCGGCGGAAAGGTCGCCGGCTTGTCGACGGAGTTGGTCCAGTCGTCCGAGTCGTTGTCTGCCATGCCCCGCGGTGCCTACTTCTCTCCGTCGCCCGAGCCGTCGCCGCTGCCCGAGCCGTCCCCGTCGCCGTCGCTGCCGCCCGAACCCGAGGAGTCGCCGCCGCCGAAGTCACCGATGTCGCCGATGTTCCCCCACGAATCACCCATGGCCTTGCTGAACTCCTCCTCGGTCATCGCGTTGAACTCGGCGGTCTTCTCCTCGAAGTCCTTGCCGGTACGCGCGTTGCCGTCCTCGGTCTTCTCATAGGAGTCCGCCATCGTGAGCAGGTCCTGGCGCAGGGTGTAGAGCGTCTGGTGGATCTTTTCCATCAGGCCCTGGGTGTCGCCGATCAGCCCGACGCCCTCGCCGCCACCGTGGATCTTGCGGCGCATCAGTTCGGCCACCGCGAACTTGCCGGGCAGCACGTCGAGGTCGCCGAGTTTGTCGCCCACCGTGAGCATGAGGCTGCCGCCCCTGCCGTTCGGGTTGTCGAACAGCTCGCCGATGGAGTTCGCGAAGTATCGGATGGCCTCGGTGCTGACCTTCAGGTCGCCGTCCTTGTTGTCGCCCCCGGTGTACGCCTTGACGTCCGGCGTGTCGATCTTCCCGTCGATGTCGAGCTTGTCGGACTCCCCGAACTCGTCCCACTCGACGGAATCCTCGTCGGGGACGTCGTTGTCCTTGAAGTCCTTGACGACGTCGTCCCAGTTGTCGACGACCTCGTCCCGGTACCACTCGTAGGCGGCCCGCTCCTCCGCCGAGTAGTCCGACCAGTCGACGTGGTTGGTCCGGCTCGACATGATGTCCGACTGAACCCGGTCGATGACCGCCTGGATCCAACCGTCCGGATGTTCCTTCGAGAAACCGTCGATCTCACCGTTGTTGAACTTGTCCAGGATGCCGATGTAGTCGATGGCTTTCTCGTTGGGATAGCCGAAATCGATGGAAGCCATCCGTCACAACCTTTCCAGCGCGGCCGACTCGGAGGAGATGGTGCCCGGGGCGTGCCGGCTGCCGGGGGCACCAGACCCGGCAGCCGGCCGACGGTCAGCCGCCGCGGACGTCGTTCCAGATCTTGGAGTGCCGCTGCTCGGTGGTCCCGTAGTTGTCGGAGATCGTGAGCAGCGTCTGTCGGGCCCGCTCAAGGTGGACCGTCATCGCGCCGGCGGCGTTGCGCCACTCGGCCTTGGCCACGTAATAGGCGCTGCGCGCGTCACCGGTCCATTCCTGGAGACTCCGTTCGACGTTGCGTTCCATCTCGTCGAGCGCGCTCGAGATGCGGCCGTTGATCTGGTTCATGTCGTAGAGGGTGGCGTCGGCCTGGTTGAAGTCGAACCGGTAGTTGGACACCGAGGTTCCTTTCGCAGAGATGGTGACGGGTCAGACGCCGGGGAGCGCCGAACCGAACGACTGGGCGGTCTGCGACGCGTCGTCCTCGGCGGTCCGGTAGCCGGCGGTCGTGACGCCCATCACGTCCAGCATGTGCAGCAACTGGTTGATGACGGTCTGGAAGGACCGCTCCCAGTTGTCCATCGCCTGGTTGAAGTTGTTCGAGGCGGTACCGTGCCAACTCGCCTGGAGCGCGGCCATCTCCGAGTTGACGCTGCGGAGGTGACCGGTGAACTCCTGGGCCTTGTTGGCGAACTCGTTGGCCGCCGCCTGCATACCCGGGTCGGTGGTCTGCACCGTTGGCATGGTCACAACGACACTCCTTTCGTCGTACGTCGAGGGGTGACGACGTCGAACCAGATGTGCTCGGCGTCCGCCGTGCCGAAGATCCTGGTGATCGCCCCGGCGCGGCAAGCTCCGCGCGGGGCGCATGTCCGAATGACAGGCAACTCTGCCTACTTCACCCCGGTACGCCACACGCGCCGGGCCGGTAACGGGCCGTGGCCGTGCGGTAGGGAAAGAAGCCCTGCACGTTCGTGCCCGACAACCGCCGCGCCCCTTCCGGCCTCGGCACGGCCGCCATCTACTGGATCTCTCGCAGAAGGGGGCCGGCCGGTGAACGTGGACGATCGCGTCGAGGAGCTGTTCGCGGAGTACGCACGGCAGCGCAGCAGCCTGAGCGACCTTCAGGAACGGATGAGGAAGGTGCAGGGCTCCGCCACCTCGCCCCGACGCGAGGTGACCGTCACGGTCGGGCAGAACGGCGTACTGACCGAGATCGCCTTCCCGACCGGCGCGTACCGGCGGATGACCCCCACCGAGTTGCAGACCACCATCCTGCAGACCTTCGCCGAGGCGAAGGAGAAGGTGATGGAACAGGCGGCGGAGCTGATCGCGCCGCTGCTGCCACCGGGCATGGACGCGGCCAGGATGGTACGCGGTGAGGCCGGCCCCGACATGTACCTGCCGCCCGGCGGACCCCGGATGACGAGCGGTGTCCGCGCCCTGCTCGGCCTCAGCCCGGAACAGCCGTGAACCACCCGAACGGACCCCTCTGGGTCGATCCCGAAGGCGTCATCTCGGTCGGCGACACCTACCTCCAGCACATCGAGCGCTACGACGAGTGCCTCCGTCATCTGGGCCTGCTGCGGGCGCGGTACGCGCTCGCCTGGGGCGACGACGACATGGGCAACCAGTTCCAGAAGCGCTTCGACTCGACCATGGACGGCGTCGAGGGCAGCATCCTCGGCGTCCGGGGTTACCTGGAGTACGCGGCCGTCGGGCTGCGCGTCAGCGGCGAGGGCTATCGGCAGGCGGACGAGGACGCGGCCCAGGCCGGACGCAGGATCGCCGCTGATTTCACACCGCTCTCCGCGTCGTTCGCGGCCGGACCCGACGGGGACGCGCAGGACCCGGTTCCGCTCACTCCCGCACACGCGGTGGTGGCCTTCCGGGTCGAGGAGGAGCCCGCCGAGCTCACCCCGCTGATCCCCGCGATCTCGGCGTTCCGGACGTACGACACCACCGGCCTGTTCGTCGACGGTGAACCGATTCCCCCGGGCTACCAGTTGCAGACGCTCACCACGTTCCCGGACGGCACCTCCCGGATCGACGCCAACTACTACGACTCGGTCATCCCGCTTGGTACCCGGCAGCCGACCACCGCCGACGGCCAGCCCGTCGACCCGAGTGGCGACCAGTTCTTCCTGGTCAAGCGGAAGGAGGACGCCGCTGTCGAACCCTCCGCGCCCGGCTACCGCCCGCTGCTGATCAGTTTCAAGCCGGACGGGTCAGCGACGCCGATGACCGTGGATCCCGGCTGACGCCGTACCCATGGGCGACTTCCACATTCCCAACGACCCCAACTGGCAGTGGGCGTACGACGCGATCCTCTACACCGTCGGTGAGCAGTTTCCCAAGGGCGATCCGTCGCAGCTCAAGGCACTCAGCGCCGAGCTGCGACAGTTCAGCGCGAACCTGCGTAACGGGATCGCCGCCACCCAGGCGCTCGGCGTCGGGCTCCAGGGCAACCTCGACGGTCCGGCCGCCGACGCGTTCGCCCAGTTCCAGCAGATCATCACCCGGCCGCTTCCGGCGGGCATCCGCACGGCCCTGATCGCCGGCGACGTCGCCAACCAGGCAAACGAACAGATCGACTACGGACAGACCCAGATCGTCGTCGCGGCGTTCATGATCGTCCTGGACATCGCCGCGGCGATGGCAACCGGTTTCGGCGCCACGCTCGTCCCCGCGTACCTCAACATCGGTCAGAAGCTCACCCAGGCGCTGCTCGACAGGTTGCAGAGCCGACTCCAGCAACTGATGGCCCGGCTCGTCATCGGAGCGGTCGACGAGGGCATCGAGGAGGGCGCGGAGAACGTCATCGCCCAGACCTACGTGATCGCCAAGGGCAACAAGAGCGACGGGTTCAGTGGCTCGGACGTCCTGGACTCGGTCGGCGCGGGCGTCGCCGTCGGCGCCGTCGCCAGCGGTGTCTTCCTGGTCGGCGGACGCTACTTCCCCAGGTTGGCCGGCAACACCCACGGACAGGCCGGGCTCGGCGCGATCGGGGAGACGCTCGGCGAGTTCGCCTACATGGCCATGATCGGGGCCGCCGGCCAGTTCAACGCGCTCGCGACCGCGATCTCGTCCGGCGTCGGCACGTACGCCAGCCGCTACGCCCACGACTTCGGCGGCGCCTTCGGTGGCGGCCCCAGAACTCCCACCCCGCCCGGCATCACCGGTCCCGGTCCCGCGAAGGACCTGGCGGCCACGGGCCCCGCCTTGACCGGCCCCGGTGGCGTCGGCACCGACGAACGGTCCGAGGTCCGGTCCGGACCCGGCGGCCCGGTCCCCGCGCCCGGCTCGACGGCCCCCGCGCCCGGCTCGACGGCCCCCGCGCCCGGCTCGACGGCCCCCGCGCCCGGCTCGACGGTCCCCGGGCCCGGCTCCACAGTCCCCGCCCCCGGGTCCGGGGGTCCGCCGTCCACCGTTCCCACCTCGAACGCCCCGCCCGCTCAGGTGCCCCCGGCCGGTTCGGCTCCCCAGCCCCCGGCCGGTCCCGATCCCCGGGCCACGCCGCCGGTCGCCGCCGTGGACGGCAGCCGTCCGCAACCGGGGCGACCCGGGGATCCGTCGGCCGGCGGCTCCATCGTCCAGCCGCCCGCAGCGCAGACCGACCTGGTACGGCCGCCCTCGGCAGGCGGGACTCCGCGTGCCGGACTACCCGGCTTCGAGACCCCGCCGGCTGACCGGGCCGTCGTCGGGTCGCCGGTCGACGCGGTGCCGGACCCCACTGCTGACCCGGCCACCGTCGACCGCGCGTCCGCTCCGGCCGCGCCGAACGAGATTCCGGCTCAACCCGCGCCGCCCACCGCCCCGACGGCGACTCCACCCCAGGCGGGGACTCCCGCAACGACCCCGCCCGCTCCGGTCCCGACGGCGAACCCGGCTCCACCCACCACGCAGCTCCCGACCTCTACGCCGCCGGCCGCACCGCCGGCCGTCGACCTGGCGGGACCACCGCCAGGGACGACGCCTTCGAACACGACTGCGCCCGCCACCTCGCCGCCGGGCACCCCGCCGCCGGTGGCCGCGCAGTCCGGCCCGATCCCCGCCGCCGGCGAGTCGACCCCATCGGGTCCGACGACCCCGACGGGTCCGAACTCGGGCAGCCTCGACACTCCAGGGTCATCCACTCCATCGACCACCGGCCCGACCACGTCACCCCCGGTGGCACCCGCCGTGCCCGTGTCCACCGCGACACCCGGCCCGATCACCAGCCCGCCGGCCACGCCGGGCCAGGAGGTCGATACGGCGCCGGGCGGCCCGCCGACCGCTCAGGCCCCGACCCCCACCACCCAGGTCGCGACCCCGCAGACCTCGTCGCCCGCCACGTCGTCGCCGGAGGTCGCCTCACCTGTCACCCTGCGACCCAGCACCACCGAGCCCGCCGGGTCCCGACCTGTCGACTCCCCGCCCGGCACCGCCCCGCCCGGCACCGCCCCGCCCGGCACCGCCCCGCCCAGCGCCGTCCAGCCGGGCGCCGCCTCCCAGCCCGGTGCCGCCGCCCAGTCCGGCGCCGTTCAGCCCCGGGACACGCCGGCCGAGCCGGGTCGGCCCGGGCCGACCCACGTCACCCCGGGCGCGCAGGATCAGGCAGCTCGACCAGTGGACACGACTGCCGGCGAGGCCGTACCGCCCCCGACCGATCGGGTCGCCGGCCCTACCGGCACCCAACCCATCGCTGTGCTTCCCCCCGCCGCACCGGAGACCGAGCCGGCTATCGACCCGCCCGCCGCGCCGAGGTCCACACCCGAGGGTCAGCCGCCGGCGACGGCACCGGTGGCGCCGGCAACCGGACAGCCGTCGACTCCGACACGCACGTCCGCAACCGAACCCGCCTCCACCTCGACGATCACGCCGGCAATCGGGCCGCTCCCGGTCCCGGTCACCGGCCCCAGGGTCACCGGCTCCACGCCGTCGACCACGACGGACGCGAAGACCTCGACGCCGGGCGCGGGCAGCCGCCCCGTACCGCCGGCATCGGTTCCGCCGTCCTACGCCGACTCGGTCGAGCCCGCGCCGAACCCAGCCGTAGCCGACACACCGCCCCCACCCCCCTACGCGGACCTCCCCCCGTCCCCACCGCCCTACGCGCCCCGAACCGACCCCGACCACACCGATCTTGGTACGAAACCGCCCCCCGAGGGGCGCCCGCATACCAAGATCTCCTCCGGCGAGACGCGAGCCGGCGAGACGCGCGCGGGCGGGGCGCGGGGGCAGGGGCGTGAGTGGGGTGGGAAGGGGGCGTGGCTGCGGGACGTGCCGGTCGCCTCGGTGTGGAAGTCGACAGGTGAGACCGTCTGCGTCGGTGACCCGATCGATGTCACGACCGGCCGGATGATCTACACCGAGACGGACGCGCGGCTGCCCGGCCTGGCGCTGGAGCGTACCCACCGATCGGACTGTCACTGGGGGAGGACCTTCGGCCCGAGGTGGACGTCCACGCTGGACCAGCGCGTCGTCGCCGACGGGACGCGGGCCTGGTTCCTGGCCGCCGACGGCTCGATTCTCACCTACGAGATGCCCGTCGAGGGCGCGGAGGCGCTGCCGCTGCTCGGGCGACCCGCGTCGCTACGGCGGTTGAGAGGCGGTGGCTGGGCGATCACCGACCGGGACACGCTGCTGCTGTTCGCCCCGGCCGGGGAGGACGGCGAGGCCCTGCTCTCCGACGTCGCGACGGACCGCGTCAGGTGGCATGTCACCCGGGACGACGCCGGCACCCCCACGCTGCTGGCGTCGTCGTCCGGGGACCGGGTGGAGCTGCACACCCGCGCCGGCCTGGTGACCGGCGCGCGGTTCGTGCCGGCCGACGGCGCCGACGTGGTCGAGCTACCCACGTTCGGGTACGACGACAGGCGCCGCCTGGTCGAGGTACGGAACTCCTCCGGCGACCCGGTGCGGCTCGGTTACGACGACGCCGGCCGGATCGTGCGGTGGGAGGACCGCAACGGCGAGTGGTACACGTACGCCTACGACCGGGCGGGCCGGTGCGTGCGCGCCGACGGCAACGGCGGTCACCTGCGGTACGGGTTCGCGTACGGCGAGGGTGTCACTGTCGTGACCGACTCGCTCGGCGGGCTGCACCGGTACGAGGTGAACGAGCGTCTCCAGGTCACCGCGGTCACCGATCCGCTCGGCGCCACGACCCGCGAGGAGTGGGACGCGGCGAACCGGCTCCGGTCGCGCACCGACCCGCTCGGGCGGGTCACCCGGTTCAACTACGACGAGGCGGGTCGCCCGGTCGCGACGATCCGCCCGGACGGCAGCCACCACCCGGCCCCGCCGGACGGCACGCGAACGGACGGCACGCAGACGGACGGCACGCAGACGGACGGCACGCGGACCGACGGCGAGCGGGCGGACGGCGTACCCGGGACTGATGTTGACCTTGACGGTCTGGGGCGGCCCCGGTCGGTGCGGCTGGCGGACGGTGCCGTCACCGAGTTCGGGTGGACCGCCGAGGGGGATCTGGCCTGGCGCACCGACCCGGCCGGCGGCACCCGGCGGTGGCGGTACGACGGCGAGGGAAACCTGGTGGAGGGCGCCGACGCCGAGGGGCGGAAGGTGCGGATCGAGTACGGTCCCTTCGACCTGCCGACCGCCCGGATCGACGCGGCGGGGCACCGGACCGAGTTCGCCTACGACACGGAGCTACGGCTGGTCGCGGTCACGAATCCGCTGGGCCAGGTGTGGCGGTACGCCTACGACGCGGCCGGGCGGCTCGTCACCGAAACCGACTTCGACGGGCACGTGCAGCGTTACGCCCACGACGCGGCCGGGCAGGTGATCGCCCGCACGAACGCGGCGGGCGACACCATCCACTTCGGCTACGACCTGCTGGGCCGGGTGGTCGAGCGCCGGGCCGGCGACGCGGTCACCCGGCTGGCATACGACGACGCCGGCCACCTCGCCGAGGTGACGAGCCCGGACGCGGTGGTGCGGTTCGAACGCGACGACCGGGGCCGGATCGTCGCGGAGACCGTCGACGGCCGGACCGTCCGTACCTCCTACGAGGGGAACGGGGTGGTGGTCCGGACCACCCCGTCGGGCCGGGCCAGCCGGTGGACCGTCGACGGGCGGGGCCGGCCGGTCACGCTCGTCACCGGCGGGCACGTGCTGCGGTTCGGCCACGACGCGGCCGGGCGGGAGGTCAGCCGCAGCGTCGACGACGTGGTCGCGTTGCGGCAGGCGTACGACGGGGCGGGCCGGCTGGCGGCGCAGCACGTCGCGGACGCCGCCGTGCGCGGCTTCGACCACGACGCCTCCGACCGGGTCGTCGTGATCACCGATTCGCTCGACGGCGACCGTTCGTTCCGGGCCGACGGGACCGGCCGGGTCCGCGCGGTGACCGCCGGCGGCGTCGTCCGGGAGCGGTACGCCTACGACGCTGCCGGCAATCTCGTCGGCGCCGGTGACGGGCAGTGGGAGTTCGCCGGCGGCCGGCTCCTGCGCGCGGACGACGCGCGGTTCTCCTACGACGGGAAGGGCCGCCTGACCACCCGCGTCGACGAGGCGGGCACCTGGCGGCTGACCTGGGACGCCGAGGACCGGTTGACGGAGGTCACCACGCCCGGCGGCGACCGGTGGCGGTACCGCTACGACGGGTTCGGCCGCCGGGTCGCCAAGCAGCGCCTGGCCGGCGACGGCACGGTCCTGGCGGAGACGCGTTTCGCCTGGGCCGGCGACCTGATGGTCGAGCAGACCGACGCCACCGGCACCGTCTCGTGGGACTACCGTCCCGGCGACTCCGCGCCGGTCGCCCAGGCCAGCGACGCCGACGGGCTGCACACGGTCGTCACCGACGGCATCGGCACACCCACCCACCTGGTCGCGCCGGGCGGGCATCTGCGTTGGCGGTCGCGGGGCGACCTGTGGGGCCGCACCGGCGGCCCGGCCGGCACACCGTTGCGCTTCCCGGGGCAGTACCACGACACCGAGACCGGCCTGCACTACAACCGGTTCCGCTACTACGACCCGGTCACGGCCCGCTACCTCAGCCCGGATCCGCTCGGGCTGGCCGGTGGGCCGAACCCGGCCGCGTACGTCGACGACCCGCTCACCCTCGCCGACCCGCTCGGCCTGACCCCGTGCAGGCCGGGCCGCAGCGGCAGTCGTTCGCCGGGTCCGGCCGGTGAGCGCGGCGAGCCGAGCATCCTGCCGCCGCAGGCGGCCCCGCCGTCGCCGGAGCAGTTGATCGGCGGGCCGCAGACCCCGTCCGGCCCGTACGACACGCCGGTCGCCGAGGACGACCGCGCGTCGCCGCTGTCCTGGTCGGACGACTCCTCCCACAGCGACGTGCAGCAGAGTCTCCAGCCGCTGCCCCCGCAGAACTCCTCGGTCGACTTCCAGAAGGCGCAGGAGGACTGGGACAAGATCGAATATCGGATGTCCCGGTACGACCGGCTGTGGCACGACCGCGAGCTGCGGAAGGCGTACCGCGACTTCAAGCACCAGATGCGGTTCGAGCTGAAACTGAAGGCCCAGGGCCGGACGAACGACGAGATCGACGCCGAGGTCGTCCGGCGGTTCGGCGCGGACCGGGCCACCCCGTTCGCGCAGGTGATGGCGGACAACCACGCCTTCTCCGTGCCCGCCAAGTGGTGGTACCGGCACCAGCACGACAGCGACTTCGACACCACCCTGCCGGAGGCGGTGCGGCAGTTCCGGTCGAACCTGGCCCTCTGGGGCAAGGTCGGCCCGGCGGTCGCCGAGCGGATCACCGAGCAGAACGGCCAGCGGATTCTCGAGGCGACACCCGGCGGGCAGATCTTCGACAACGTCATGCTCGGCACCGGCACCTTCGCCAACTACCCGCCCGGCTTCAACCGAATGTGGGAGCAGTTCTCCCACCAGCTCGTGGCGGTCACCGACGGCATGGTCGACGCGCACGTCTACCGGGCGGTCATGGTGCCGAGCGTGCTGCACGACGTCGAGGCGCAGGTGCTGTTCGACAAGGTCCGGCAGGGCGAGATCGACGGTCTGCGGGTCGTCGCCTGGGAGTTCGTCGACGACCACACGATCGCGAAGGCCGGCGAGTACACCGTACGGTCGCGGCAGTCGTACGACGAGCGGGTGCCGAAGCTCCAGAAGGGGCAGACCTCCAAGTCGTTCGACGACCATCAGCAGCAGCTCTACGACCAGCTCTCCTACCGGCGTGCGGAATACAACCGGATCGGGTTGCAGAACTCGCTGTCCGAGGTGCCGGCGTTCGAGCGCCGGGACAGCAACTACATCTTCGTGGTGTCGGACGCGAACCAGCCCGAGATCATGGAGAGCCCGGAGAGCCTGTCCCGGAAGCTGTCGTCCGCGCAGCAGCACCAGACGCCGGACAATCCCCTGGCCCGGCTCGACCAGATGCTTGCCGTGATCGAGTACGCGCAGGACGTCTCGGAGGGGTCGGACAGCAGTTCCTCGGTCGCCGACCTGATGGACAGCGTCTTCCCGCCCCCGGCGCGGCACAACACCACGGTGGGGTCGGGCAGCCCGGCATCCGGCCAGCTCCCGGAGCGCCCGGGCTCCGCCACCTTCGCCCCCGACTGGGAGAACTACGACTTCCCGCCGGCCGACGCGCATCACAGCTCCAGCGGCATCGCGCCGTCCGACAGTGACCGCCGGTCCGACAGCGACCGCCGGTCCGACAGCGACCGCCGGTCCGGCGGATCACGCCGGTCCAGCAACCCGGACCCGGACGCCTACCTGGGTGAGCCGTTCGGCGACGTGCCGCCGGCCGCGGTGGCGAAGAGCACCGACGAGACGTACTGCGAAGCCGACCCGATCGACGTGACCACCGGCCGCATGATCCTCACCGCGACCGACGTCACGCTGCCGGGGCTGCCGCTGCTGCGTACCCACCGTTCCGACTACCGCTGGGGCCGCTCGTTCGGCCGGTCCTGGGCCTCGACGTTGGACCAGCGCGTCGTCGTCGACGGTGCGCTGGTGCGGTACCTGGCCGCGGACGGGTCGATCCTCACGTACCCGCTTGTCGCGGAGGGCGCGACGGCGGTGCCGACGATCGGGCGCGCGTTGCCGCTGCGCCGGCTGGTGGGCGGCGGCTGGTTGCTCACCGACCCGGCGTCCGGCCA
This sequence comes from Micromonospora sp. WMMD1128, assembly GCF_027497235.1. Classification (NCBI taxonomy): domain Bacteria; kingdom Bacillati; phylum Actinomycetota; class Actinomycetes; order Micromonosporales; family Micromonosporaceae; genus Micromonospora; species Micromonospora sp. WMMD1128. Next base: position 4,431,465 of record NZ_CP114902.1, on the reverse strand, counting down.
GGTCCGGGTGTTCGCCCCGGCGATCCGCGGTGAGTCGCTGCTCAGCGACGTGAGCGACGGCGGTCACCGCCTGTCGTTCGCGCGGGACGGGAGCGGCACCGTCACGCACGTGCGCTCCTCGGCCGGCGCGACTGTCGAGTTCGTCTCTGCCGACGGGCTGGTGACCGCGCTGCGCCTGCCCGGTCGGGACGGGACGTCCGTGGCGGCGTACCGGTTCGACTACGACCGGGACCGCCGGTTGGTCCGGGTGGTCAACTCCTCGGGCGACCCCGAGCGCTTCGAGTACGCCGACGGGCGGATCGTGCGCTGGGCGGACCGCAACGGCGAGTGGTACAGCTACGCCTACGACGAGGCGGGCCGCTGCGTCGACACCGACGGCCGGGGCGGTCACCTGCGCTACCGGTTCGACTACGCCGCCGGGCTGACCGTGGTCACCGACTCGCTCGGCACCGAACGCCGGTACGAGCTGAACGACCGCTTCCAGGTGGTGGCGGAGACCGACGGCCTCGGCGCGACGACCCGGCACGAGTGGGACGACGCGTACCGGCTGCTGTCGCGGACCGACCCGTTGGGCCGCACGACGCGCTACGAGTACGACGCCGACGGGCGGCCGACGGTGGTCGTCCGGCCGGACGGCAGCCGGTCCGCGCCGGACGCCGCACCCCCTGCCGCGTCGACGGCCGGCGGGCCCGGCGACATCCACCACGTACACGACGACCTCGGGCGGGTGGTCGCCATCGACACCGACGAGGGCAGCACGGAACTCCGCTGGACGCTGGAGGGCGACCTCGCGTCGCGCGTCGGCCCGGACGGATCCCGGCAGGAATGGCATTACGACGGCGAAGGGAACCTGGTGGAGAGCATCGACGCAGCGGGTCGGGCGGTGCGGTTCGAATACGGGCCGTTCGACCTGCCGACCGCGCGGATCGACGAGGTCGGCAACCGCACGGAGTACGGATACGACACCGAACTACGGCTGACCTCGGTCACGAACCCGGCCGGGCAGGTGTGGCGGTACACCTATGACGCGGCCGGCCGGCTGATCGGGGAGACCGACTTCGACGGCCGTACCCAGCGGTACACGCGCGACGCCGCCGGGCAGTTGATCACGCACACCGACCCGGCCGGTGACACCACCCACTACCGCTACGACCTGCGGGGACGGGTCGTCGAGCGGCGCGTCGGCGACGCCGTGACGCGGCTGGAGTACGACGAGCACGGCCGGATCGCCACGGTGACGAACCCGGACGCGGTGGTCCGTTTCGAGCGCGACGAGCAGGGTCGGGTGACCGCCGAGACGATCAACGACCGGACCGTCCGCACCTCGTACGACGCGGCGCTGGGCACGGTGCGGGCGCGTACCACGCCGTCGGGTCGGTCGAGCCGGTGGTCGTACGACGCCGACGGCCGGCCGGAGAGCCTGCGCACCGGCGGTCACCTGGTGCGCTTCGGGCACGACGCTCTCGGGCGGGAGATCAGCCGGACCGTCGACGACGTGACGGCACTGCGTCAGACGTTCGACGCCGCCGGGCGGCTGACCGCCCAGCACATCGCCGGCGCCACCGAACGTGGCTTCGGCTACGACGCCACCGGCCGGGTGACCGCGGTCGCCGACACGCTCGACGGGCAGCGTTCCTTCCAGGCCGACGGGACGGGCCGGATCCACCGGGTGGTCGCCGACGGGGCGGAGCGCGAGCGGTACGACTACGACGCGGCCGGCAACCTGGCCGGCGCGGGCGGCGGCCGGTGGGAGTTCGACGGCACCCGCCTCGTCCGGTCGGACGACGCCACGTTCGCGCACGACGCGAAGGGCCGGTTGGTCGCCCGCGCCGACGCGGCCGGGGACTGGCGCTTCGTCTGGGACGCCGAGGATCGGATCGTGGCGGTGGTCACGCCGGTCGGGGACCGGTGGCGGTACCGCTACGACGGCTTCGGTCGCCGGATCGCCAAGCAGCGCCTCGCCGCCGACGACAGCGTGGTCGAGGAGGTGCGGTTCGCCTGGTCCGGTGACCTGATGGTGGAGCAGCACCACCGGGACGCGGCCGGCGCCACCGCCACCACCTCGTGGGAGTACCGGCCGGACGGTTCGGCGCCGGTGACCCAGACCGACGACGACGCGCTGCGTACCGTCGTGACCGACCTGATCGGCACGCCGACCCACCTGGTGGAGCCGGACGGCGCGCTGCGCTGGTGGGCGCGTAGCGACCTGTGGGGCCGCGGCCACGGCCCGGCCGCCACGCCGCTGCGCTTCCCCGGGCAGTACTTCGACGCCGAGACCGGCCTGCACTACAACCGGTTCCGGTTCTACGACCCGGCGACCGCGCGCTACCTGAGCCCCGACCCGCTCGGCCTGGTCGGCGGGCCGAACCCCACGGCGTACGTGCCGGACCCGCTCACCTTCGCGGACCCGCTCGGCCTGGCGAGCTGCAAGGTGACCCAGCCGGCCCTGGACCCGCTTGCCGACGCCACCGTCACCGACGGTGAGCCGCGGCAGGTGCCGGCCCGGGCCGTCCCGCCGTCGCCGGAGGCCCTGTACGGCACGCCACCGCTGACGCAGGTGGTGAACACGGTCCAACCCGCCGACACCTGGTTCTCCGAGGTCGGGCCGACGCCGCTGGCGCGGATCTCCACGGTGGACGACGTCCGGCAGCAGTTGCCGCCGCTGCCGGGGCGGGGCGACCGGCCCCCGGCCGAGAGCGGCCGGGACACGGCCACGCGGCGCCGGGGCCGGGTCGTCGAGGAGTCCGACGGGACGCAGTTCGGCCCGATCCGGCCGGTCTTCACCCCGGCCGGTCTGCGCATGCTGCACGAGACCGACGTCGCCCACCAGACCCACGCCGACTCCCTCCCGGTCGGGCCCGACTACAAGCTGGCGGTGGAGGGCGTCGACGGCGAGATCGTCGCCGGTGGGCACGCCTACGACCCGGACGTCATCGGCGGTCTGATCGAGAACGACCCCGGCTGGAACAACCGACCGATCACCGTCGTCGCCTGCGACGCGGGCCCGCTCTTCGCCGTCGACCTGGCGAAGCGGCTGCCGGACGTGCCGGTCACGGCCGCCCAGACGACCGTCTTCACCACCGGCCGGGGGCACGCCTTCTCCGACGACGTCTGGGTCACCTACACCGCGGACTCCGACGGGCGGGTCACCGAGGTCGTCCACGACCAGACCCACATGCCCGGCGGTCCGGTCCCGTCCGCCGCCGACATCGCCACCGCGGACACCCACTGGCGGATCGCCACCGAGACGGAACTCGCCATCCAGATCGGCGTCCGGGTCGAGGGTTTCCGCCTCGACCTGGGCGACACGATCGCCCGCGCCCCGGGGTTGGTCTTCAAGGTCGACAGCCAGAACCGCACCATCGGTGACCGCACCGGCACCGTCATGATCATCGAGGTGGTCACCGGGCCGAGCCGGGTGGAGTCGTGGGAGGACGCCCCGCGCACCAGCACGGTCCGCGAGGCACGCGACGAGGCGCTCGACGCCATCCTCCGGGTGCCACCGGGAGAGATCGTCCCCCTGCGGGACGTGCTGCGGAACGTGCCGGGCATCCGGTTCCACCACGTCGGCGGCATCTCGGCGGGCGTCGGGGTCGGCGTCCAGGGCGGCCAGTTCTCCTCGCCGTACACGCAGTGGACGGTGGGTCTCTACAACCACACGCTGCCCCGCTTCCTCGGGTACGCCGCGAACAACTACTCCGCGAGCGCGAACCAGACCCCGCGACAACTCGCCGAGACCGCCCTCGACCTCGGCCGCCGGGTGGCCGCCGACTTCCGCGACCACACCCGGGGCCGGGCGCTGCCCTGGCACGAGACCCGCCTGAACGGGCACATCGCCATGACCTTCCCGGCCATCGCGACGCCGATCGTCGCCGTGGCGCAGGAGGCGAGCAGCGGCACCCGCCTGTTGAACAAGCACTTCCTCCTGCTGGCCCCGCGCAAGGAGTTCCGGGACATGCGCGCGGCCCTGCCGAAGCCGATCCGGGACTACCTGGTGGATCGCGCCGACCACATCAAGCGGTTGATGCAGGAGCAGTTCGGCAGGTACGACACCAACCAGGTGTTCGTCCAGACCCGCCAGCTCTTCGACTACGAGACGAACCGGGTCGACTACTTCTCCAACCAGACCATCCGGAACGCGGCGGACAACGCCATCTACGGATACCGCTACGCCGACGGCCGGGACGTGCCGTTCTTCAGTCTGCAGAACGACTTCGGCATCAACACCACGCACGACGACGTCGACCCGCCACAGATGGTGGGCGCCGAGTTCCGCTACCTGACGACCCGCAGCGCCAACCTCGCCGGCATCGACCGCCAGTCCGACGAACTCATGGCCATGGTGCGGAACAACACCGCGCCGCCGCCGCTCACCTCCTCGCAGGCGCACCAGATCATCCAGGCGGTCCGCAGCCAGGACGGGCGCATCGAGGACACCCTCCGCGACATCGAGCGGGACCTGCGGCGGGACCGGTCGCCGAACCGGGTGCACGCCACCCTGACGGACCTGCTGCGCCAGGCGCAGAGCGCGGCCTCCCGCGCCCGGCGCAACGAGTCCTACGCGCACGAGCTGCGGGACGCCACCCAGGCCACGTTCGGGCACAACGACACCGCCCGGCGTAACGCCCGGACGTACCACCACAACGCCCGGGACCGGACCGCGGCGGCGAACGCGCTCGTGGCCCGCATCCAGCGGTATCTCGACGACGCACCCGCGCCGACGAGCAGCCAGCCGTCGTACGGTGGGAACAACGGTCCCGGCGGCGGCTATTCGGGTTCCTCCTACCCGAGTTCCGGATACCCCGGCACGTACGGCCCGACCACCACCGCCTTCGGTCCGGTGCAGTACAGCAGCTATCCCGGCATGTCCTCGAATCCCTACGGCTCCTACGACCCGTACATCCGGATGGCCTTCGTCGACGTCACCGCGACGGACCCGAACCAGCCCACGCCGCGGGTGCTCGACCCCGGCCTCGGGGTGGAGGGGCGTCAGCGCATCCTCGACGACCTCGCCACGCTCGCCGACGACCGCGCCGACGCGGTCCGCGACTTCCTCGGTCGGCACGAGTCGCACCCCGACCACGACGCCGCCACCGCGCTGTGGGACAGCTTCGTCGCGGCTCTCGACTCGCGCGGCCAGGCGGACCTGCAACCGGTCGTCAACCTCTACGAGCAGACCCACGACCGGATCACCGGCCTCGACCCGGACCACCCGCTGCCGGCGATCGAGTCGACGCTCGACGACGCGGACTTCTTCCCCCGCCACACGCCGTCGTCGACCACCGACGGCCCCGCCGTCAACCCGCGGGACCTGCTGCGCGACGTGCCGCTGACCAACGGCGCGAACCTTCAGGTGATCGCGCGCAACGTGCACGGCGCGACCACCGACACCGACCTGGCCACCTTCGACAACAGGTACCTCGGCTGGGTCGGCCGGGTCGGCGCCGACGGGAACGGTCGGACCGGCATCGAGTCCGCCCTGATGGTCGACGAGTACCAACGGTCCGCGCGGGTCCTCGACACGCCGCCGGCGTCGGTCCCGAAGACCCTGGACGACCTGCGCAGGTCGTACCCGGGCGGCGCCGTCACCGAGGTCGGCACCACGCAGGGCCTGATGGACGCGCTCGGCGACCTGCCGAAGGGCACCCGCAGCCAGGGCATCGTGGCCGTCCGCCCCGGCCCGGCCGGCACTCCGGTCCAGGTGTTGAACGTGACGCGGTTCCCCTCGGGCCCGGTCGTCTTCATCGACCGCCAGCTCGGCGGCCTCGGCACCGTACCGACGATCGGCCCGGACGGGACGGCCGTCCTCATCGACACCACGAACCACCCCGGCCCGACCCCGGAGCCGGCGCTGGCGTCCTTCACCGACGTGCCGCCGGCCACGGTCGCGAAGACGACCGAGCAGACGCCGACCGCCGGTGACCCGATCGACGTGACCACCGGCCGGATGATCCTGACCGAGACCGACGCGGTGCTGCCGGGCCTGACCCTGGCGCGGACGCACCGCTCCGACTACCGGTGGGGCCGCTCCTTCGGCCCGTCCTGGGCCTCGACGCTCGACCAGCGCGTCGTCGTCGACGGCGACCGGGTCCGCTACCTGGCCGTGGACGGGTCCGTGCTCACCTACCCGCTGCCCGCCGAGGGCGCGGAGGCGGTGCCGGAGGTCGGCCGGGCCCTGCCGCTGCGCCGGCTCAAGGGCGGTGGCTGGCTGCTGACCGACCCGACGTCGGGACGCGTCCTGGTCTTCGCCGCCGGGAACGGCCCGGAGTCGCTGCTCAGCGACGTGACCGAGGGTGACCTCCGCTGGTCGGTCGCGCGCGACGAGGCGGGCACCCCGACCGAGCTGCGCTCCACCGGCGGCGCCCGGATCGGCTTCAGCTCCTCCGGCGGCCTGCTGACCGTGCTCTGGCTGCCGAACCGGTCCGGCGTCATGGTGGCCGCGTACCGGTTCGGTTACGACCGGGAGCGCAACCTGGTCGACGTGTTCAACAGCTCGGGCGCGGCCACCCGCTTCGGCTACGCCGACGGGCGGATCGTGCGCTGGGACGACCGCAACGGCGAGTGGTACACCTACACCTACGACGCGGACGGCCGCTGCGTCAGCACCGACGGCAAGGGTGGCCACCTGCGCTACCGGTTCGCATACTCCGACGGACTGACCGTCGTCACCGACTCGCTCGGCGCGGTGCGCAGGTACGAGCTGAACGACCGCTACCAGGTCGTCGCGGAGACCGACCCGCTCGGCGGGACGACCCGCACCGAGTGGGACGGCGCGAACCGGCTGCGGTCGCGGACCGACGCGCTGGGCCGCACCACCACCTGGGACCACGACGCCGACGGGCGGTTGGCGACCGTCACCCGGCCGGACGGCAGCACGTCGACGATCACGTACGACGAGTCGGGCCGTCCCTCGTCCTGGACCGACTTCGACGGCAGCACCCGGCAGCGAGCCTTCGACGACGACGGCCGGGTGCTCGCCGAGACCGACGCCGCGGGCGAGGTGGTGCGCTTCGACCGACCCGTCGAGGACGGGCCGGGCACGGTCACCCAGGCCGGTCCCACGGCCATCGTCCGGGACGCGGCGCGGTTGATCACCATGCTGACGAAGGGCGACACCCAGACCCGTTTCGAGTACGACAACCTCGGCCGCGTCGCCGCCGTCGAGGACGACCACGGCACCACCCAGGTCGGCTGGACGCTTGAGGGGGAGCTGGCCTGGCGGGAGAACCCGGACGGCAGCGTCGAGGAGTTCGGCTACGACGGCGAGGGCAACCTGGTCGAGTCCGTCGACGCCGCCGGCCGCCGTACCCGCTTCGAGTACGGCGCGTTCGACCTGGTGACGGCCCGGATCGATGACGCCGGCAACCGCACCGGGTACGCGTACGACACCGAGCTGCGCCTGACCACCATCACCGACCCGCAGGGCCGGACGTGGCGGTACACGTACGACCCGAACGGCCGGGTGACCGAGGAGACCGACTTCGACGGCCGCACCCAGCGGTACGCGTACGACGCCGCGGGGCAGCTCGTCGCGCACACCGACGCGGCCGGTGCGGTCACCACCTTCAGCCGGGACGCGCTCGGCACGGTGGTCGAGCGCCGCATCGGCGCCCCGGTCAAGTGATCCGCCGCCTGCCCCGGTCACCACGGTGACCGGGGTAGGCACCCCACCGGAAGAACGACGGAAGGACGAGACATGAACGCCGACAGGGCACTCGCCCGGGCCACCGTGGCGCTCCGGCGGGTCGAGGAGGAGAGGCCGGGCGAGCCGCTGACGTTGCTGCCGGAGGCCGCCACGGAACGGCTGTGGTGCTGGGTCTTCCCGTTCGACACCGTCCGGGCGATCGAGACCGGCGACATCATGGCGAGCCTCGCCACCGGCCCGCTCGTGGTGCCGAAGAACAACGCCGAACCGTGGGTCGCGCCGTCGAGCGGGCCGATCGAGCGATGGCTCAACGAGTACGCCATGGCGCACGACCTGCCCCTGGTCTTCGAGCCGGCGAGGCCGGACCCGTTCGCGGGAGCCGCATGAGCATCTTCGTCTCGGTGGCGGCGTACCGCGATCCGGAGCTGGTGCCGACGGTGCTCGACTGCCTCGCGCAGGCCGACCGCCCGGACGAGCTGCGCATCGTGGTCAACTGGCAGCACCTCGGCGACGAGGACGTGTCGGCGTTGCGGGCGGATCCCCGCGTCACGGTGCTGGAGTTCGACGCCCGGCGCAGCCGCGGCGTGTGCTGGGCCCGCGCGCGGATCCAACGCCACTACGTCGACTCCGACTGGTATCTCCAGGTGGACAGCCACACCCGGTTCGCCCCGGGCTGGGACACCAGGTTGATCGCGATGGCCGCGCGAACCGGGGCGGCCAAACCGATCCTGAGCTGCTATCCCTCGCCCTACGACCCGGCTCGGGAGCGCGCCGGAGGCGGCGAGCCGACGCTCATCGCGCTCCACGGCTGGACCCACGACGGCCTGCCGCGGTTCCGGCACTTCCGGATCCCGGGCTGGCAGCAGGCGAGCGGGCCGGTCCCGGCACGTTTCGTGGCCGCCGGGTTCCTCTTCGCCCCCGGCTCGTTCGTCCGCGAGGTGCCCTACGACGAGCGCATCTACTACCAGGGCGAGGAGATCAACCTCGCCACCCGCGCGTTCACCTGGGGCTACGACCTCTTCCACCCGGTCGAGGTGCTGGCCTGGCACTACTACGTGCGGGAGAACCAGGCCCGGCACTGGATGGACCACCGGACACCTGGTGCCGGTCACTGGTACGACCTGGACCGGGCCGGCCGCCGCCGGGTGCTGACCCTGCTGCGGTACGTCATCGTGGGCGGCTTCGGCAGCGGCCCGGTCCGCCCGATGTCGGCCTATCAGGAGTACGCGGGCATCGACTTCGGACGACGCACGGCGACCGCCGAGACGCTCGCCGGTCAGTTCCCGGGCATTCGGCAACCGGTAGCCCATGGCAGGCTCATGCCGCATGATCGATGATTTCGCGAGAGCCAACCTGCACGGGAGACTGCGGCGGGACCGCAAGGCGTTGCTCTGGAAACTCGACGGCTTGTCCGAATACGACGCCCGCCGACCTTTGACAGCGACCGGGACCAACCTCCTCGGCCTGGTCAAACACGTGGCCACCGTCGAGGCCAGGTACTTCGGCGAGGTCTTCGACCGCCCTTGCGCGGAACCGCTGCCCCGGTGGCAGGACTCCAACGGCAGCGATCTGTGGGCGACCGAGGACGAGACCCGCGATCAGATCATCGCGTTCTACCGGCGCATGTGGGAACACTCGGACGCGACGATCAACGCGCTTCCCCTCGACGCCCCCGGCCACGTGCCGTGGTGGCCGGAGCCTTATGCCGACACGAACCTGTTCGCCGTCATGGTCCATGTCCTCGGCGAGTCCATCCGGCATGCCGGGCACGCCGATATCCTGCGCGAGGGCCTCGACGGCCGGACCGGGTTGCGCGCCGAACATGAGAACCAGATCGACGAGGAAGCCCGCGCAGCCTACTGCACGAAGATCGAGCAGGCCGCCAGGTCGGCTGACGAGGCGACATGACCTGACCGACGGCAGTGGACTGTTCTGGCTCTGCTGCTGCCCTGTCGCGGCGAGCGGCGTCAATGGGTTACGTGCGGACGGCGGTCAGGCGCCAGGTGGCGTAGGCGAGGGTGACGTCGCCGTCGACCGCGGGGGTGACCGTCGACAGGATCTCGGCGACATTGTCCGGTGGCAGGCTCGCGAGGCCGCCGGAGGTCGTGATGAGTTCGAGCAGTTGGTCCGGGGCGTAGGTCCGCTGCCAGTCGTAACGGCGGATCTCGGGTTCGGCGAAACAGCCGGACGCGCGGACTCCCTCGGCGGCGCGGTCGTAGAGGGCGCGGTAGCCGTCGAGAATGGAACCGGTCGGCTGTCGGTAGGGCAGGTTCGGCGCCGCCCGGCGTAACCCGTCAGCGAGCGCTGTGGCAATCGGCGACGGCAGTTCGTAGACGTGGCCGAACGGCGCGAGGACGCCGCCCGGGCGCAATATCTCGGCTGCCTTGGCGGCTCCGGCGACCGGGTCGACCCAGTGCCAGGCCGTGCCGGAGACGATCGCGTCGAAGTTTCGGCCGGCGGGCTCCCACGCCTCGAAGGTCGCCACCTCGACGTCGATGCCGCTCGCGCGGGCGAATTCGGCCATCCGAGGGTCGGGCTCGACCCCGAGGACCGTACGTCCGGCGGCGCGGAACTGGCGGGCTGCGATCCCGGTCCCGCATCCGACGTCGACAAATGCGGGGCCCGGTGCGGCGGCGACGATGTGCTCGATCAACGCATCCGGATACGGCGGCCGACTGCGGTCGTAGCGCCCGGGGTCGGTTCCGAACGACTCTGCGACGCGGCGGGCTTCGTGCGGTTGCGGCGGTAGAGTGACCATGTGCCCACTCTAATGGGCGATCGCCCATTAACGAAGCGGGAGCGTTGCATGCCGACCGGCGTAGCTCTGCGCGATCCGCGCCAGCAACTGTTCGACGCGGCCGTGCGGGTGCTGACCCGCGGCGGTGTCACGGCGTTGACCAGCCGCGCGATCACCGACGAGGCCGGAGTCGCCAAGGGCGTGCTGCACCGATACTTTGCCGACTTCGACGCGTTCCTGGTCGATCTGGTGCTCGACCGCATCGCGTGGGTGGAGGCGGAAGGTGTGGCACTCCGCGACGCGGCCGGGACGGGGACCGTTGCCGGCAACCTCACCGACGCGATGTTCAAACTCTTCGAGCCGGTCATGTCCGCGATCATCGTGCTCACCATCGCCCGCGACGAGCTGCGCAACCGCCTGCGCGCGGCCGGCACCGCCCGGTTTCCCCTGGTGGGCGAGGCGGTCGCCGCGGTGGCCGGCTATCTGGCGGCCGAACACGACCTCGGTCGGATCGCCGCCGACGCGGACGTGCAGGTGCTGGCGCCGACCCTGATCGGCGCCGTGCAGTTGCTGTTCACCGAGCACCACGGCGATCCGCCGGTCGACGACGTGCACAACGTCGTGGCGAGCGTGCTGCGCTGACGCGGTACGCCGGAGCGGGCCACCTTGGCTAGATACTCATGTTGCTTGTATATTCAGCTCATGCGATCGACTTCGCGTCCCGCGCTGCGGGAACCGTCGTACTTCGTTCTTGCTGCCCTGCTCGGTGGCCCGCTCCACGGCTATGCCGTGATCAAACGGGTCACCGAGCTGTCGGACGGACGGGTGACCCTCGCCGCCGGCTCGCTCTACTCGGTGATCGACCGGCTGCTCGGCGAGGGCCTCGTCACCGCCGACGGTGAGGAGATCGTCAACGGGCGCGCCCGTCGCTACTACCGGCTCACCGACGAGGGCTACCGCCTGCTCGCCGAGGAAGCCGACCGGCTCGCCCGGGCCGCCCGGGTGGTCATGGACCGCCTGGCGCAGGAAAGCACCCGTCAACCTTCTACCGCGAGGATCAGACCAGCATGAGTGCCGATGTTCTGGAGAAGCGCTACCGGATGCTGCTGCGGGCCTATCCGGCCGACTACCGGCGCGAACGCGCCGACGAACTGATCGACACGCTCATCGGCGACGAGCCGACCACCCGCCGCTGGCCAAGCGTCCGGGAGGCGGCCTCGCTGATCCGCGGCGCCCTCCAGGTGCACGGCGGCAGCACCGCGCCCCGGCCCACCGCCGTGCTGCTCTGGCAGGGCATCCACCTGGGCGCCATGGCGGTGCTGGCGCTCGGCGCGCTCATCGGCCTCGACGACCTGATCGAGGCGTTCCAGTTCGGCGGCCTCTCCGACCCGCTGACCGTCCTGCGGAATCAGGGCGTCCACGAGATCATGGTCGGCGCGGCGCTCGTGGCGCTCGTCGCGGGCCGCACCCGCACCGCCGCCGCCCTGGTGGTGTCCGCAGCGGTGGTACCGACCGTGATCTCCCCGTACCTCTTCCTCAACGGCCTGCCACAGTGGTGGGCGCCGGTCGTCGCCGCACCCCTGGTCGTGGCGGGCCTGCGGCGTCCGGCAGACGTACCGCCGACGCCCCGGGCCAACGCCGTCCTGGTCACCGCCGGCATCCTCGCCCTGCACCTGATCTCCGCGGACGGCCTCCGCATGGTCGACACGGGCGCCCGGATCGGCGCCGCCGCCCTGGTGGCCGTCGGACTGGCCGCCTTCCTCTGGGTGGCGACAGCCGACCAGCGCCTGCTGATCGCCGTCGCGCCGACCCTCCTGCTGGGCACGCTCCATCAACTGGGCGACACCGGGTCGGCGGGGGAGCTGCTGCGCCGGCCCGACGCCCTGCCGTCGCTGGTGGTCGCGGTCCTCCTGGCGGTCGGCGCGGTCGTCTCGACCCGGCTGCGGCAGCGCACCCGCGCCTGACCCAGCTTTCGTCGTCCCGCTGGCAGCTGCGCGCCGCAGACGTCCATACCGTTCCACTCGTGCCGCACGCTGGCCATGGGTGGAACGCTATGGACGTCTCGGGGCGCCGCAGACGTCCATACCGTTCCACCCGTGTCGCGTCCGGGCGATGGGTGTGTCCGCGCAGCAGGCATCCCGCCCACCCGGCACGGGCGCGAGCCGGCAGCGGTGGCTGTTACGTTGACGTGACTATTCGGTGTACCGTCCGTAGTGGTCGTCCACTGATGAGAGCTGAAGCGCGTTCCTCCTTCCTGCGCTGGGAGCGTCGTTGTGATGCACGTCGATCCGCGTTTCGGGGCTCGGTTGCGGGCGCTGCGTGTGGGCCGTGGGTTGTCGCTGCGGGCGCTTGGGCAGCTCGCGCATCGGGGCAAGAGCCACCTGCACGATCTGGAGACCGGCGCCAAGGCCCCGACGTCCGAGACGGCTCGGCATCTCGATGAAATTCTTCAGGCCGGCGGGGCACTCGTGCGGCTTGTCGGCCTGCCCGTCGACCACGATGCGGAGGCCGATGAACTGCTGGCTCGGGTGCGTGCCAGTGACGTGAGCGTCGAGACGCTGAGCCGGATCGAGGCGGGCGTCGACGATCTGGCGAGCGCGTACGCGACCACGCCGCCGGTGGACCTGCTTCCGATGGTGCGGCGGCATCTGGCGTACGTGGGTCGGCTGCTCGACGGCCGGGGCACCCTTGCGCAGCGGCGGCGTCTGATCGTTGCCGGCGGCTGGCTGACCGTGCTGCGGGCGACTGTGCACATCGACCTTGAGCAGCATTCCGCAGCCGGCGCGCACCTGGTTGCCGCTGCCAAGCTCGCCGGACACGGCGAGCATGCGGAGATCCAGGCGTGGTGCCTGGAAACCCGGGCATGGGACCGGCTCACCCGGGGCGAGCACCGGCAGGCGCTCGAACTGGCGCAGCAGGCCCAGCGGGTGGCACCTCGCGGAAGCTCGGCGTACATCCAGGCGACGGCGCAGGAGGCAAGGGTGTGGGCGCGCGTGGGTGATGTCCGGCGGACCCGCGATGCGCTGGACCGGTTGGAGCGGCTGACCGCGAACCTGTCCGTGCCGGAGCAGGCCGAGCATCACTACCGGTACGACCCGACGAAGGCGTTGGCGTACACGGCGACGACGCTGTCCTGGGCCGGCGACCCGGCTGCGGAGCAGGTCGCCCGGGTCGTGTTGGCGGAGTTGGATCCGCGCGGAGACGGCGGCGACCGCCCTCGGCGCTCCGCGTCCGCACGTCTCGACCTGGCCTTGGCGCTGGTCGCGGCCGATCAGCCCGACGAAGCGAGCGCGGTCGCCGCCGAGGCGATCCGCTCCGGGCGGGTGGTGCCGTCGAACTGGTGGCGGGCAGGAGAGGTACTCCGGCGGGTCGAGCAGACCGGTGCGACAGAGGTGTCGGCGCTGCGCGAGGTCTACGAGACGTACCGGCCCGCGTCCTGACAGCGGACAGCCCGCTCGTCCAGCGGACACGTGTCACCTTGGGGTAACCGGCCATTCACTCGATGCTGTCACCAGGCGGATCACGTTCGGTCACGGTTGTCGCCGGAAGGTGACCCGCATGGAGTCGGGCGCGGCGGTGTCGGTCCTTGGCCGAGCATGCCGTCGTGCCCCTGCCAGCGGAGGTAGGGATGAGCGAGAAGACCCCGTCGGGAAGCCGAGGCGAGGAGATTGAGGAGGCGGAGCGGGAGGCCGCGCGGCGGCGGCTTCTCCAGCAGGCCGAGGCGGACCGGATACCGGTCGAGGAGACGACCCGGGCGGTGCCGGACCGGCGGTGGCGCCGTGGACAGCAGTGACCTGCTGCCGGTCGGCCGGCGGGTGGCGTACTGGCGGGGCCGGCGCAAGCTGTCCCAGCAGATGCTCGCCGACCGGTTGGGCAAGTCGAAGAGTTGGGTGGACAAGGTCGAGCGGGGTGTCCGGTCGCTGGACAAGGTGTCGACGCTTCGGGAGATCGCCGTCGCCCTGCGGATCGACACGGCGGTGCTGCTCGGCCGGCACACCGAGCCGGTCGGGGTGGCCGAGCGCGTCGAGGGGGTGGAGCGGATCCGCGCGGCGCTGTCGACGTACGAGATCGCCCTGGGCCGCCCGGTCGGCCGTGGCCCGGTGCTGCCGGTCGAGGCGCTGGCGGGGGCGGTCGGGCACGTGTGGAGCACCTTCCAGCACGCCCGGTATCCGCAGGTGGTCGAGCTGGTGCCGCGGTTGTTGGCCGACGCGCAGCGGACCCACGCCCACGAACCCGGGACGGGTCGCGCGTTGTTGGTGGAGGCGTACCGGGTGACGGCGTCGCTGCTGACGAAGCTCGGCGCTGTCGACGTGGCGTGGCTGGCCGTCGACCGGGCGATGATCGCCGCCACCGGTGACCGACTGGCGGTGGCTGCCGCCGCCGTGCAGCTCGGCCCGGTCCTGCGCGAGTCGGGACGGGCCAGGCTGGCGACGTCGGCGATGCTGGCCGCCGCCTACCGGATCGCCCCGCCGGTGATCGAGGACGGCAGCCCGCCCGAGTTGTCGCTGTGCGGGACGCTGCTCGTCCAGGCCGCCCTGGCCGCGTCCCGCGACGGCGACGACCGTACGGCGGCGAAGCTGCTCGACGAGGCCGCCGAGATGGCCGCACGGGTGGGCGAGGGCCACGACCACCACCGGACCGGGTTCGGACCCACGGCGGTGGAGCTGGCTCGGATCACCACCACCGCCGAGCTGGGCGAGACCCGGCAGGCCATCGTCCGGCACGAGCAGGTCGCCACCGGCGACGGATGGCGGTGGCTGCCCACCGAACACCGCGCCGCGCACCTGATCGACGCCGCCCGCGCCTACCTGCACGCCGACGACCCGGTCAACGCCGGCCGTGCGCTGACCGCAGTCGACCGCATCGCGCCGGCCGAGCTCCGCCACCGCCCAGCCGGTCGGGACGTACTCCTTCGGGTCGCCCGCGACCCGCGCGCCCCGACGACGCTCACCGACCTCGCCGCCACCCTCGGCACGGGCTGACGATGACCGCGCATCCCGGCGGCCGGGCCGACGGGAATTCCGGTCATCCGTCCGGAGTGAACAGACCCTGGATGCCGACCGCGATCGCGATGAGACCGAAGACCGCGAGCAGCAGGCGGACGCCCGTGGCCCCGCCCGGCTGCTCGGCCCGCGGCTCCTGCCGCCCGGTCAGCCGGCTCCACAGCAGAGCCAACCCGACGCCGATGCCGACCACCTCGAAGTGAAACACCCGGGGGCCGGAAACGAGGTGGACGATCAGGTAGTAGCCGCCGGTCACGAGCGCCACCAGGCCGACGATCCAGGCGACCGGAGCGGCTCGACCGGCGAGCCGGTCCAGGTCGTCGCCGACCCGTGGCAACAGCCGCAGCAGCGCGGCAGCCAGCAGGAACCCACCGACGATATTGGCGAGGTCGAGCAGTAGCGCCATGACCACGAGGAGCCTCCATTCTGCGAGGGGACGAGCCGTGGGAGCGCGCCCACGACCCCCGTTCTCTTCCCCCTGCGGAGTGTCGCCATGCCTGTGGATGCGCGCACGGGCGTCCGGCTCAGCGCGTGGTCGATCCGGGCCGGGTCGTGTCATGCTGCACGGACCCGACGGAGGGACGACGATGACAGCTGGCGACGCCGTACACACGCGGCCGGCGCGACGGTCGCTGCGACCGTTGGTGTCCGGCGCGACGCTTGTCGCGGTCCTCGCACTGCTGTTCGGGCTGCCCTGGTGGACGTTGACGGTGGCCGCGCGGTGGCCGGCGCCGGTGGTGGCCGCCGGCACGGCGGTGTTCGTCGCCGCGCTCGTCGCGTTTCCCGCTCTGATGTATCTCGGACACGGCCGCCGGCGGCTGGACGCGGCAGCCCGTATCGGCGACACGCTCCTCGGCCTGGTCTGGATCCTCTTCGTCTGGGCGCTGCTGGGCAACGTGGCCCGGCTCGTGCTGGCCGCGGCGGGCGTCGCGGACCCGGTCCGGTCCCGGTCCGTGGCGGTCGGCGTGGGCGCCGTCTCGGTCGTCCTGGCCGTCTGGGGGTACGCCGAGGCGATGCGCGTGCCTCGGGTCCGGCGGGTGGACGTCACCGTCGACCGGCTCGGCGCGGGCCTCGACGGGGCCCGGGTGGTGCTGCTGACCGACACCCACTACGGCCCGCTCGACCGGGCCCGCTGGTCCGCCCGCACCATCGAGGTGGTCAACGACCTGGCCGCCGACATCGTCTGTCACACCGGCGACATCGCGGACGGCACCGTCGACCAGCGCCGGGCGCAGGCCGCGCCGCTCGGCGCCGTCCGGGCCCGGCTGGCCCGGGTGTACGTGACGGGCAACCACGAGTACTACGGCGAGGCGCAGGGCTGGGTCGAGCACATGCGGACCCTCGGCTGGGAGCCGCTGCACAACCGGCACCTCGTGGTGGAGCGGGACGACGCCCGGCTCGTCGTCGCCGGGGTGGACGACGTGACCGCGGCCTCGTCCGGCCTGGCCGGTCACCGGGCCGACCACGCCGCGGCGCTCGCGGGCACCGATCCGCAGTTGCCCGTGCTGCTGCTGGCCCACCAACCGAAGCAGATCGGTGACGCGGTGGCCGCCGGCGTGGATCTGCAACTGTCCGGGCACACCCACGGCGGCCAGATGTGGCCTTTCCACTACCTGGTCCGGCTCGACCAGCCGGTCGTGCAGGGCCTCAGCCGGCACGGTCGGACCCAGCTCTACACGAGCCGGGGGACGGGGTTCTGGGGGCCGCCGTTCCGGATCTTCGCGCCGAGCGAGATCACCCTGCTCACCCTCCGGGCGGGGTAGTCCGGACCGCTCGGCGCACCATCCGATCCGGTGACTACGGCGGTGGCGCGGCCATCGCCGGCCCGGTGTGTCACGGTGGAGGTCGGCGGCGGGTGGCGGCGCGGAACCGGGGGGCACGGATGCGGTTGGACCGGATCGGACTGGTGGTGCACTCCGGCAAGGCGGAGGCGACCCGGGCCGCTGAGGAGATCCGGGCCTGGGGCGTCGACCGGGGGGTCGAGACGGTCGAGCTGGACGTGTGGCACGCGACCGAGCGGCGCACCGGCCGGGACGAGACACGGGCGATCGGCCTGCTCGACCTGATCGTCACGATCGGCGGCGACGGAACCTTCCTGCGTGGCGTGCACATCGCCGCGGTGGTCGACTGCCCGGTCCTCGGGGTCAACGTCGGGCGGGTCGGGTTCCTCACCGAGGTGCCACCGGAGCGCACGATCGAGACCCTTGAGGCCGCGCGGGTCGGCCCGGTGGACGTGGAGGAGCGGATGACCCTGACCATGCGCGCCTCCCGGCCCTTGGAGATCCCCCCGGAGCTCGGGACGCTGCTGCGCTACGGCCGGGGTCCGGCGATGCCTCCGCCCGGGGTGCGCGACAGCACGCCGGAGGCCGTCGGTTGGGGGGTGCCGTTGGACGTCGTCGCCGTCAACGACGTGGTCTTCGAGAAGCTCGCCCGGGACCGGCAGGCGAGCCTGGGCATATACATCAGCGGGCGGTTGTTCGCCTCGTACTCCGCCGACGCGGTGATGGTCTCCACCGCGACCGGTTCGACGGCCTACAGTTTCGCGGCCGGCGGGCCGGTCCTGTCGCCGCTGCTCGACGCGCTCGTGTTCACTCCGGTCGCCCCGCACATGGCGTTCAACCGCAGCCTGCTGTTCTCCCCGCAGGAGTCGGTGGGGGTGCGGGTGCTGCCCCGGTCGGGGCAGGTCGCGGTGAGCATCGACGGGCAGTTGCGGGGGGTGCTGGACCCGGGCGACTGGGTGGCCGCGTACGCCGCGCCGTGGCGGTTGCGGATCCTCCGGTTCGGCTCGACCGACTTCTTCGGACGCCTGCGGGACCGCTTCTCGCTCGCCGACGCGCCCGCCGCCACGGCGGACGGGGACGCCCCGCTGGTCTACCGGCCGGACAGCCCGGTGCCGGAAGACCTGCGGCACCTGCGGGACATGAGGGCCTGAGGTCGAGGACCGGGCCGCCGATCAGTCGGGTCGGCCGCGACCGCGCACCAGGGGCAGGAACACCTCATCCACGATCTCGACGAGCACCTCATCGGGGACCGAGGGGACGCCGCGCATCGCGTACTCGGCGCGCAGCAGCATCATCGGTGTGGTCGCCACCCGGCGGTGGATGGCCGCGGCCGGCGCCTCGCCGCGGGCCACGGCCCGTTCGAGCATCGTGATCCACGCGCGGTCCATGGTGTCGGCGCCGGAACGTTCGCGCATGAGGGTGAGCAGCTCCGGGTCGTCGGCCGCGGCGGCGATCAGGCCGCGCAGGATCGCGCCGTGCGGCGACGACCACGTCTCGTTGGCCCGCCGGAGCATCTCCAGCGCGTCGCCCCGCAGGCCGCCGGTGTCCGGGTGCGGCAGGGCGGCGTCGGACAGGTGGCGGAACGCCGCGATGCCCAGCGCCGCGCGGTGCGGCCATCGGCGGTAGATGGCGTTCTTGTTGGTGCCGGCGCGGGCGGCGACCCGGTCCATCGTCATGCCCGCGTATCCGGACTCGCGCAGTTCCGCCGCCGCCGCGAGCAGGATCGCCCGTTCCAGTTCCGCGCCCCGACGCCTCGTGCCCATGCCTTGCAGGGTACGCCTCGTACCTTATAGGGTACGAGGCGTACCTTAAGGAGAGGGTTCCTGATGCGCGTCTTCGGCATGAACTACGACACCGGCTTCGTCAGCGCCGGATCCACCACCCACGAGCCGTTCGACCCCGACACCGTACGCAACGACATGCGCGTTATCCGCGACGAGCTGCACTGCGACGCGGTGCGGATCACCGGCGGCGTCCAGGACCGGCTGGAGGTGGCCGCGCGGCTGGCGGCCGAGGCGGGGCTCGAGGTGTGGTACTGCCCGTTCACCAACGGCCTGGACCGCGACGAACTCATGGCGTTCGTGCTCGACGGCGCCGAGCGGGCCGAACGGCTGCGGCGTGGTGGCGTCCCGGTCGTGTACCTCACCGGCTCCGAGATCTCCATGTTCACCGACGGCTTCCTGCCCGGCCGCGACCTGGCCGAGCGCATGGCGCTGTTCACCGATCCGATGCGGATGCGGGAAGCGGTCCCGGCCGCCCGGGCCGCGGTGCGCGACTTCCTCGCCGAAGCGGTGCCCGCGGTGCGCGAACGCTTCGGTGGCCCCGTCGGATACGCCTCGATCCCGCTGGAAGACGTCGATTGGACGCCGTTCGACATCATCGCCAGCGACGCCGGCTACCGCGACGCGACGAACGCCGCGGCGTTCCCGCAGAGCCTGGCGGCGGCGGTGGGGCAGGGCAAACCCTACGCCGCGACCGAGTTCGGCTGCTGCACGTACCGCGGCGCCGCCGACGTCGCGGGCGCGACCGAGCCGGTGACGTACGACGAGCACGGCCGCGCCGCCACGCTCACCGCGGAGTTGGAGCGCGACGAGGAGGGCCAGGCCCGCTACCTCGTCGACCTGCTGCGCGACTACGAGGCCGGTGGGGTGGAGGCGGCGTTCGTCTACACGTTCGCCAACCGGCACCTGCCGACCACCGGCGACCCCGAGCACGACTACGACCTGGCCGCGCGGGGGATCGTCCGGGTGTTGCCGGACGGCTCGTGGACGCCGAAGGCCGCCTTCCACGCCCTCGCGGAGTACGGGCGCTCCCGCGCGTCGAGCCGGCCCGCCGGCTAGCCGTCCGGCGTCATTCCCCATGGCGCTGGGCAGGTGGCGTCACCCGTGCGCAGCGTCGACCCTCCCGGGGCGCCGATCCGGAACGCTTCAGGGTTGGTCGGCGCGTTCCCGGAGCAGCCGGTGCTCCACCCGCACCAGCCGCAGGAACGCCACCAGGCCCACCCCACCGACGACGTTGCCCAGCACCGACCAGCCCAGTGCACCCAGCCAGGCCAGGTAGCCGAACGGGGCGTGCCCGGTCGCCAGCGCGGCGAACATCAGGATCGAGTCCAGCACGCTGTGGAACAGTTGGCCGCCGGCGAGCAGCGCGCCGAACAGCAGGGCCGGCACCAGTTGCACGCCGAGGCTCCCGGTGGCGTGCTGCATCCGGGTCATCAGGGTGATCACCATGCCGGCGAGCACCGCCAGGACGAACGAGCGCAGGTTGACGCCCAGGTCGGCGTAGAAGCGGCCGGACTCGATCGCGGTCTCGCGCAACCCGGGCAGGCCGGTGACGATCAGCCAGGCCAGCAGCCAGCCGCTGACCAGGTTGCCCGCCAGCGTGACCGCCCACAGCCGCAGCAGCGACCCGAGCGACTTGCGCCGGGCGGCCACCGCGGTGACGGGCACCAGGAAGTTCTCGGTGAACAGCTCGCTGCGGGCCAGCAGCAGCGCCACGAAACCGATGCTGAACGCGAGCCCGGCCAGCAGCGGCTGCCCGGTGACGTGCTCGACCAGCAGATACGCCAGCACCCCGGTGCCCACGTCGATGCCGCCGAGCAGCCCGGTGGCGATCAGCGCCGGCCACGGCCGGGCCAACCGCGTGTCGCCCTCCTCCACCAACCGGTCGAACGCCTCTTCGAGCTCCGGCTCTGGTCGCTCGGGGGTGGCCTCCTCGGCACGGTCGGCATTGCGGCGCTGTTCGCTCATCGTCCCGCCGTACCCGAACTGGGACAGATTAGCCCGAACATGGTCGTCTCGGCCGCCGTCGGCGGTGCCGGACCGGCTTCCAGGGCGGACCGGACGCGCTGCCGGAGAAGGTCGTACTGCTGCCGGCACCGCCCGGGCGGCCCCGGCGGCCGGTGCTGCACCCTGCAGGATCGGCCGCAGCCGCTCCAGCTCGATCACCGGACACCTTGTCGCGTCTCACTTTCTCCGGATGTCACGCACGAAGGGTGCGGGCTCCACCAGGTCGAGGGTCAAGGGGGCGGGAGGTGTCAGGCGCCCGCGCCGCCGTCCACCGGGACGATCGCGCCGGTGACCATGGCGGCGCGGTCGCTGAGCAGCCAGGCGGCGGCCTCGGCGACCTCGCGTGGTTCGGCCATCCGACCCAGCGGAATAAGGGTGTTGATCCGCTCGATCACGCCCGGGGACGCCGCCTCCCAGGCGTCGATCATCTCGGTCGCGGTGCCGCCCGGGGTGATGCCGTTGACCCGGATGCCCTGCCTGGCCCAGGTGACGGCGGCAGTCTCGGTGATGCTGTTGAGCGCCCGTTTCATCGCCCCGTAGGCGGGGAGGTCCCGGTTCGCACGGCGACTGCCGATGCTTGAGGTGTTGACGATCGCGCCGCCGCCGGTGCGCCGCATCAGGGCCGCCTCGGCGGTCATCGCCGTCCAGTGCCCACGGAAGTTCACGGTGAACTGGCGTTCCACGTCCTCGTCGCTTGTCGTGTCGAGCGGCCCGGGCTGCTGGAGTGCCGCGCCGTTGTTGAAGGCGCCGTCGAGTCGACCGTGCAGCTCGTCGACGCGGTCGACGGCGGCGCGCACGCTCGCCCGGTCGGCGAGGTCCAGGGTGACCGCGTCGGCGACGCCGCCGTCGGCGCGGATCCGGGCGACGATCCGGTGCAGGGCGTCAGCGCCGCGGGCGGCGAGTACGACCGCGGCGCCCTCGCGGGCGAACAGGTGGGCCGCGGCCTCCCCGATGCCGCGGCTCGCGCCGGTGATGAGCACGACCTTGCCGGTGAGCAGGCCGATCGGTGTGGTGTTCCCGTCGTTGGTCATGCCCCAAGCGTGGTGGCGGCTCGACCGCGCATACAGGTACCGGTGGTACCAGGCTCCGCCGCCACGCGGGAGGCAGACTTGGGGGATGGACAGACACGAACTCGGGGCGTTCCTGCGCAGCCGCCGCGAGCGGCTGCGACCGGAGGACGCCGGCCTCGCCCCCGGCCGGCGACGGCGTACGCCGGGCCTGCGTCGCGAGGAGGTCGCGGTGCTCGCGCACATCTCCACCGAGTACTACGTGCGACTCGAACAGGGCCGCGCGCCGCGGCCCTCGGGAGAGGTCCTCGCCGCCGTCGCGGGCGCGCTGCGGCTGACCGACGTCGAGTCCGACCACCTGCACGTTCTCGCCGGCGCCACGCCGAGCCGCGCGGGGCTGCACCGCCGGGACGTACGCCCGAGCATCCTCGCGCTTCTCGGCCGGCTGCCGGGCACGGCCGCGTTCGTGACGTCCGCGACCTTCGAGGTGCTCGCCTGGAACGATCTCGCCGCCGCGCTCATGGAGGACTTCGGGCGGCTCACCCCGCGGGAGCGCAACCTCGCGCGCCGGGCGTTCCTCGGGCCGGTGCCCGGCACCGCGCCGGTGTACGGCGTCTCGGAAGCCGCCGAGTTCCGCCGGCACGCCGTCCGGCGACTGCGGGCCACCCACGCCCGGTATCCACGCGACCCCGCGGTGACCGGCCTGGTCGCCGAGCTGCGCCAGGGCAGCCCCGACTTCGCCCGCCTCTGGGACCGCCACGACGTACGCGCCGCGTCGATGCTCACCAAGACCTTCCACCACCCGGTGGTCGGCGAGATCACCGTCGACTGCGACTCGCTCGACCTCACCGACCGCGACCAGCACCTCGTGCTCTACACCGCACCGGCCGGATCCCCGGACGCCGACACCCTGGCCCTGCTCGCCGTGGTCGGTCCCGACTACGCCCCGACGCACCGGTCACCCTGACCGCACCGGCGCAGCCGGTGGCCGGGATCCGGTAACGACCGGCGGCAGGTGCGCGCCCGACCATGTCAGGCGATGTTTCGCCCCCCGAGGGAAGGGCATCTTCCGGCCGCGACCCACGTCGGTTGCCGGGATGGGGGTTCGCGATGACGGGTGGGGATCCGAGGGTGACCACGGGGGAGCAGCACACGGCGGCGGCGTTCCGGTCGGCGGTGCGCGACGGGCGTCTCGACCTGCCGTTGCCCGGCGGCGGACGGACGGCCGAGCGGTGGCGGCGCCTCGTCGAACTCGGCCGTGCCGACCCGGCGCTGGCGCGGCTGGGGGAGGGGCACGCCGACGCGCTGGCGATCCTCGCCGAGCTGGGTGCGGCGATCGACCCCGGGTGGCGCCGCGAACCGTGGGGCGTCTGGGCCGCCGCACCGGCCTCGGTCACCGCTTCCCGGGACGGCTCCCGGTGGCGGCTGACCGGTGACCGTCCCTGGTGCTCCGGGGCGGGTCTGCTGTCCCGGGCCCTGGTGACCGCCGTCGCCGCCGACGAGGTACGACTCTTCGCGATCGACGTCGGCGCGGCCGGAGTCACCCCGCTGGCCGGCACCTGGCCCGCCGTCGGCATGGCCGCCAGCGACAGCCGGACCGTCCGCTTCGACGGTGTGACCGCCGTACCTGTGGGCGGTCCCGGCGGTTACACCGCGCGGCCCGGCTTCTGGCACGGCGGGCTGGGCGTGGCGGCCTGCTGGTACGGCGGCGCGGTCGGGATCGCCGACACCCTGCACGCCGCGGCGCGGCGCCGTGACCTCGGCCCGCACGCGATGGCGCACCTCGGGGCCGTCGACGTGGCCCTGACCGCCGCCCGCGCCGTCCTGTTCGCCGCCGCCGACGAGGTCGACGCGAACCCGACCGGCGACGCGGATCGGTTGGCGCACCGGGTCCGCGCCACCGTCGAGGCGACCGCCACCGCCGTCGTGGACCGGGTCGGCCGGGCGCTGGGGGCAGGCCCGTTGTGCCAGGACGCCGACCACGCCAGGCGGGTCGCCGACCTGACGGTGTACGTGCGCCAGAGCCACGCGGAGGCGGACCTGGCTCACCTGGGCGAACTGGTGACGGCAGAGGGGGACCCCGGATGGTGAGACCGATCGTCGGCGCGGGCACCGACGAGACGAGGTGGCGTACGTGGACAGCTCCGGCCACCTGGCCCACGCTGACCCTGGACGACCCGGCGTGGTCGTCGCCGCCGCTTGTCGTCGCCCCGCACCCCGATGACGAGGTGCTCGGTGTCGGCGGCCTGGTCGCCATGCTCGCCGACGGTCCCGGCGCCGAGATCGCGGTGGTGACCGACGGCGAGGCGTCCCATCCCGGTTCGACGGTCCACTCCCGGGCGGAACTGGCCGCGATCCGGCGGGCCGAGACGGTCACCGCGTGCGGACTGCTCGGCGTCGCGCCCGCCGCCATCGACCATCTCGGGCATCCCGACGGCGGGGTCGACGAGGCGGCGCTCACCGACACGCTGACCGCCCGGCTGACCCCCGGCCGGTGGTGCGTCACGACCTGGCGCGGCGACGGCCACCCGGACCACGAGGCGGTCGGGCGGGCCGCCGCGGCGGCCTGCCGGCGTACCGGCGCGATGCTGCTGGAGTTTCCCGTCTGGACGTGGCACTGGGCCGAGCCGGACGATCCGGAGGTGCCGTGGCACCGCGCGCGCCGGGTCGACCTGACCGGGGCGGCCAGGTCGGCCAAGCGGGACGCGATCGACGCCTTCCGCAGCCAGGTCCGGCCGCTCGGACCGGACCCCGCCGACGCCGCGATCCTTCCCCCGCACGTCCTCGCCCGCTTCGCGCGTCCCTACGAGACGGTGCTCGTGCCATGACCGCACGACGCACTCCAGCGGCGTACTTCGACGACATGTATGCCGGGGCCGAGGACCCGTGGAGTTTCGAGACCCGCTGGTACGAACAGCGCAAGCACGATCTGACCGTCGCCTGCCTGCCTCGTCGGCGATACCGGTCGGCGTTCGAGCCGGGATGTTCGACAGGCGTGCTCACCCGCCGCCTCGCCGCCCGGTGCGACCGGCTGCTGGCGGTCGACCTCGCCGCCGCGCCCGTGACCCGCGCCCGGCAACGGCTCTCCGACCTGGCCCACGTGCGGGTGGAGCGGATGCAAGTGCCCGACGAGTGGCCGGCCGCGACGGACGTACCCTTCGATCTGGTCGTGCTCTCCGAGCTGGGCTACTACCTCGACGACGCCGGTCTCGACCTGCTGACGGCCCGGACGGTGGACTCGCTCGCGCCGGGCGGCACGCTCGTCGCCGTGCACTGGCGGCCGGCGGTGGCCGAACACGTTCGTGGCGGGGACGACGTGCACCGGCTGCTCGACGACGTGGACGGGTTGGTGCGGACGGTGCGCCACGAGGAGGCGGACTTCCTTCTGGACGTCTTCGTCCGGGTGCCGCCGCCGGCCCGCTCCGTCGCGCAGGCCGAAGGTCTGCGGTGAACCGGATCGCGGTCGTGGTGCCCGCCCACGACGAGCAGGCGTCGCTACCCGGTTGCCTGATCTCGGTCCGCGGCGCGCTCCGTCACCTGCCGGTGCGCTCGGAGGTGATCGTCGTGGCCGACGACTGCCGGGACGGGACGGCCACCGTGGCCGAGGGCCTCGGCGCCGTCGTGGTGACGGTACGGGCCCGCAGCGTCGGCCGGGCCCGCGCCGCCGGCATGGCGTACGCCCTGCGCCACGGCTCGGACGGCCTGTGGCTCGTCACCACCGACGCGGACAGCCGCGTGCCCCGGCGGTGGGGCGGCTGGCAGTTGCGCCACGCCAACGCCGGCGCCGACCTGCTGGTCGGCACCGTGCGCGTCACCGACTGGGCGGTCCGCTCCCAGCAGGTCCGGGAACGCTTCGAGATCCGGTATCGGCAGGGCCTGACCACCGCCGGTCACCGGCACGTCCACGGCGCGAACCTGGGCTGTGCCGCGGCGGCGTACGAGCGGCTGGGCGGATTCTCCGACCTGCGTTCCGGCGAGGACCACGACCTGGTCGAGCGCGGTCGCCGGCGTGCCATGCGGGTCGTCGCCGACGCCGGCTGCCCGGTCCGGACCAGCGCCCGGCGGCACGGCCGGGCCCCCCACGGCTTCGCCGGCTACCTCGATGCCCTCGACGGCCGGCCGGCGTCCCGCTGAGGCAACGACCGCCTAGGGTCGGGACGCCTGCACGAAGGTGACCCGGCCGAATCTGTGGTCGACGTGCGCGACCTCCCGGGCGTCGCCGAACCCGGCGTCGGTCAGGAGCGTGACGAGGCCGTTGCCGTGGTTGCGGGCCACCACCGGGCTGTGCGCGACGCGGGAACGCATGGGGCGGGTCAGGGCCCGGAACGGGCTGTGTCCATGGCCGTGTGCGGGGTGCCCGGCGGTGGACGCCGGGCCGCCGAGGTCGACGACCGTGAGCGTGCCTCCCGGCCGAAGAGCACGCCGCGCGTCGCGTGCGAACGCGACCCGACCGTCGTCGTCGACGTGGTGCAGGGCCAACGAGGAGACCACGTGGTCGAGCGAGGCGTCCCCGGCGGGGAGCCGGTCGGCGTACCCCTGGACGAGGGTGAGACCGACGCGGCGACGGCGTGCCTTGCGGGCCGCCCTGCGGAGGGCGTCCGCGTCGGGGTCGAGGCCGGTGACCCGCGCGTCCGGCCGGGCGGCGAGCACGGCGAACGACAGGTTGCCCGTGCCGCAACCGACGTCGACCACGGCCTGGCCGGGTTCGATGCCGGCGAGTTCGACCGCGCGTTCGTGCAGCGCGCGGATGCCGGCCACGCGGCTGAAGGTGTCGTAGAGCGGCAGGAGCCAGGTCTTGCCCGCGCCGGGCAGGAACGCGCGGTCCCGCTCCTGCGGCGTTCGGTTGTCGAGGATGCGGACGTGGGTCGGAGCTGCCATCGATGCCTCCTGGTGACGGGCCGGGTCGGCCGCCTCCGAGTCTTGGACTTTCCGGGGTTGTCGTGCCGGACCTAACGTGGCAACCATGGGACTTTCTTCGGTAGGTGACCCGCCGGACGCGGCGCGGGGGCTGCGCACGGTGCGGCCCGACGGGACGCCTGTCTACCGCTACCGGCAGCGTCCCGGCCGGCCCGCCGTCTCGGTGACCCGCTTCGACCCGGACGCCGCCCGGGCGAGCCTCCCGCCGGAGCACCGGCACGCCCACGACTTCCTCGTCCTGGTCTATGTCGAGGAGGGCACGGGCGCGTTCACCGTCGACGGCGTGGAACGGTCGCTGCGCGCCGGCGAGGTGCACGCGGTGTCGCCCGGTCAGGTCATCGGCGGGGCGGTCACGGCCGAACTCGCCCGCGGTCGCGCGTGGGCGGTCGCGTTCATCCCGGACGCCGTCCCGGCGCTGGCCTCGGTCTCCCCGCTGGCCTGGGCGCACCATCCGCTCCTGGCCCTGTTCGCGTCCGGCACGGGTCACGGCCGGATCGCCGAGCCCGACCGGGCGACGTGGTCGGCGTGGCTGGTGGACCTGGCCGGGGAACTCGCCGACCCGGACCGTCGGGGCGCCCGCGAGGCGGTCGCCGCGCTGCTCACCCGGCTCCTGGTCGCGGCGGCGCGACTCGCGCCCGACGCCGCGGCCACGCCGGACCCGCTCGTGGAGCGGGTCTTCACCGAGATCGACGCGACCTTCCGCGAACCGGTCTCCGCCGCCGACATCGCCCGCACGATCGGCTACACGCCGGGGCACCTCACGACCGTGCTCCGCCGCCGCACCGGCCGCCCGCTGCTCGAATGGATCACCGAACGGCGCATGATCGAGGTCCGGCGGATGCTGCGCGAGACCGACCTGCCGCTCGACGTCGTGGCCGCCCGAACCGGCCTGCGCGACGCCGCCTATCTCGTCCGTCGCTTCCGCGAGCGCTACGGCATCACGCCCCAGCGGTGGCGTCGCTCCCAGCGCGCCGGGTCGTGAGCGTGACCTGTCCGCGGTCGGCGTCCCCGGGTCGACGGTGGACACCGCCGGTCCGCCGGACGAGGGCCGACCGAGTTCTTACCGATCGGTGACGCGCCGGGAAAAGCTGATCGGCCGCACCCGGCGACGCCGTACCCGAACGCGACAGCCGGAGCACCGGAAGGCCGGCCCCCGCGACCGAGGAGAAGACGACATGAGAAGGCGTTACGGAAGGCGACCGTCGGGTGGTGTGACACCCACCCGGATCGTCGCGGGCGCGGTGGTGCTCGCCGCGACGGCCGCGCTGACGGCCACGTTCGTCTCCAGCGGCGGTAAGGGCACCGCGGACGCGGCGACGAACCTGTCGTCCTTCGTCCCGATCGAACGGGTCACGCCGAACGTGGACCGGCCCCGGACCGGGCCGGACGCCTCGACCGGCCGGTTCACCGTCGACTGCGGGACCAACGGCAACCGCAAGTTCAGCCCGGACAACCCGGTCGCCCAACCCGGGGTGCGGAACGGCGCCGAGCACGTGCACGACTTCGTCGGCAACCTCGCCATCACCGCGAACTCCTCGGACGCCGACCTGGACGCCTCGGGAACCACCTGCGTCAACGGTGACAAGTCCTCGTACTTCTGGCCGGTGGTGCGGATCGACCGCTCGGTGCGCGCCGACGGCAGGGACATCCAGCGGGCGCTGGCCGCCACCTCGGGGACGGTGGTCTGCCCGTCCGTGCGTGACCGCCTCCCCGCCGTGCCCACCGGGGCGAAGGCGGCGGTCGACAGTCAGTTGGCCGACCTGGAGCGGTACCGGGTCGCCGCCGACCGGCGGGTAACCGCCACCCGCGGCGTGCACGTCCAGCTCAACAACGACGTGTTGCAGTGGCTGCGGGCCCGCCGCGCGGCCTCGCTGGTCGCGATCGGGGACACGATCCGTCGAGCCGGCGGGCAGTACCCGGCCCGCCTGCGCTCACTGACCGACTGCGACGTCAGCTACGACGCCATCCACGCCCGACTGCACGGCGGCGGGCACCCCGTCGCCACGAGGTCGGCCACCCCGCAGGTGACCTGCCCGTCCGTACGGGATCGCCTGCCCGGCGTGCCCCGGTCGGCCCTCGCCGAGGTCGACCGCGGCCTCGGCGAACTCGACCGGCAGATCTCCGAGGCGAACCAACGGCTGGTCACCAGCCGCGGCGAAGGCGGCGCCGGCTTCGTCGAGAACGCCGTCCTCGGCCCGCTGCGGGCCAAGCGGATCGCCGTGCTCGACCGGATCACCATCGCCATCGGCCGCGCCGGCACCCGTCCCCAGGGCCTCGACGCTCTCGCCCCGTGCGCCCTCGACCAGCGCGGCGGCCCACCGTCCCCGGCCCCGACCGGCAGCGCGAGCCCGCTGCCCGACCCGCAGGGCGCGAACCTGGAACTCCCCAACAACACCGGCGAGATCCTGCGACCGGCGTCGGTCCTCATCGAATACCGCGGCAATCCGGTCGGCAAGGTCGTGCCGATGCCCAAGTTCCTGCGCGAACTGACCGGCGACGCCAAACCCACCAGCCGCGGCCCGGCCAACGCCCGTGCCACCTGGACCTGCTCCGGCTTCACCGACCGGCTCTCCGACAGGTATCCGATCTGCCCGCCCGGTCGTCAGGTGCAACGGGTCCAGGACTTCCCCGGCTGCTGGGACGGCGCGAACACCGACAGCGCCAACCACCGCGACCACGTCGCGTTCGCCGACCGGGCCACCGGCGCCTGCCCGCCGGGTTTCGTCGCGATCCCGCAGCTCCGGATCACGATCTCCTACGACATCCCGCGGAACGTGCAGGTCAAGGGAGAGTACGCCCTCGACTCCTTCCCGGAGGAGAACCACAACCCCTTCTCCGACCACAACGACTTCGTCAACGTCAACTCCGCCCAGACCATGCAACGCATCGCCACCTGCCTCAACAAGGGCAGGAACTGCCGATGACCGCACCCGTGGGTAGGCTCCGGAGATGGACAACCAGCCCCAGCCGGAGCCACCGGCCGTGACCGCGGCGATCGATCCTGCCGCCCCGCCGAGCGGAACGGGCTGCCTCGAGTGCGAGTCCGCCGGCGGGTGGTGGTTCCACCTGCGCCGCTGCGCCGCCTGCGGCCACGTCGGCTGCTGCGACTCCTCGCCGGGCCAGCACGCGACCGCGCACGCGGCCACCTCGGGTCACCCGCTCGTCCAGAGCTTCGAGCCCGGTGAGTCGTGGTTCTGGGACTACACCGACGACAAGCTCCACGCCGACGGGCCGGAGCTGGCCGAGCCGCACGCGCGCCCGCTCGACCAGCCCGCCCCGGGCCCCCGGGGTCGGGTGCCGCAGGACTGGAAGGCCCGGCTGCACTGACTGTGAGGCTGGCTGGGTCGGCCCGGCGTCACGAGGACGCGTCGGGCACGTGTGTCGTCGCCCGGGCGTCGGGAGACGCACCCGACGCCCGGGCCATCCGCTCGCGTACCCCCTCGACGTCCGGATGGCCCAGGCCGTCGAGGATGATCAGGGCCCGCCGCCAGGTGCGGAGCGCGCCGGCCCGGTCACCGGAGGAGTGCCGGCAGTCACCGAGCCGGGTCAACGTGTCGGCCTCGTCGTACCGGTCACCGATGCGCTGGTAGAGCGTCAGCGCCCGGCCGAAGCACCGGATCGCCCGGCGGTGGTGCCCGAGCCGGTCGTGGATGAGGCCCAGGCTGTCCCAGGTGTTGGCCTCCCCGTGCCGGTCGTCGGTGCGGCGCAGCAGCGCCAACGCCCGCTCGCAGTGCTCGCGCGCCGCCCCGTACCGGCCGAGCCGGGCGTGCGCCCACCCCATCGCGTTGCGGGCGCTGGCCTGCCCGGCCCGGTGGCCGGTGCGCTGGTAGAGCGCCAGCGCCCGCGCCGCGTGGTGCAGTGACTCCTCGTACCGGCCCAGCGTGTCCAGCATGGCGCCGAACGCCCGGTGGGTGCGGGCCTGCCCGCTGTCGTCGGCCAGGTCGGCGAAGATCGCCAGCGCGTTGCGGTAGTGGCCGGCGGCCTCCTCCTCCCGGCCCAGACGGACCAGGGCGCGGGCGAGGTCGCGGTGGGCGTTGGCCTGGCCGGCGCGTTCGCCCGCCCGCCGCGCCGCGGTCAGGGCGGTCCGCTGGGCGTCGGCCAGGTCCGACCAGCGTCCCTGGCGTTGCAGGAAGTCCACCAGGGTCCGGGC
This sequence comes from Micromonospora sp. WMMD1128, assembly GCF_027497235.1. Lineage (NCBI taxonomy): Bacteria > Bacillati > Actinomycetota > Actinomycetes > Micromonosporales > Micromonosporaceae > Micromonospora > Micromonospora sp. WMMD1128. The sequence continues at coordinate 4,400,437 of NZ_CP114902.1, read as the reverse complement.
GAGCCGCCAGGCATGACCGTCGCAGCGGGTACGTTCGGCGTACACCACCGCCGCCAGGAGCACGCGGTACTCGGCGTGGAACCAGGCGAGTGCGTGCGCCGGGTCGGTGATCTCCTCGGGCACCACCCCGGGCGGGGCGTCGTCGAGTGGGGCCGGATCCCAGCCCGGTTGCAGCAGCACCGCGGCGGCGTGCGCGGAGTGCAGGTAGTGGTCCAGTCCACGTCGGATCGCCGCCTGCCGCTCGTCGTCCGGGTCGAGCCGCTCGGTCAGCTCGGCCGCGTACGCCCGCAGCAGGTCGTGCGCGCCGAACCGGCCGGGGGCGTGCTCGGTGAGCAGGTGCGCGTGGGCCAGTTCGGCCAGCAGCCGGGGCATCCGGGCGCGGGGCAGGCCGGCGAGGCTGGCCGCCGCCGGAATCCCGATCTCCGGGCCCGGGTGGCAGCCGATCAGCCGGAACAGCCGCGCCGCCGGTGGGGTCAGACTCCGGTACGACCAGGAGAAAACCGCCTGCACGTCGGTGCCGGCGTCCCCGGTGTCGAACGCGTCCGACAGCCGGGCCGCCTCGCGCAGTTCGGCGGCGAGGGTGGCGAGCGGAAAGGCCGGGTGCGCCGCGCCCCGGGCGGCGAGCACCGCCAGCGCCAACGGAAGCCGCGCGCAGCGCTCGACCATCTCGTCCACGACCTGCGGCTCGACCGTCAGCCGGTCCGCGCCCAGGCGTCGGGCCAGCAACTGCCACGACTCGGCGGCGCTGAGCAGCCCCACCGGGACCGACCGGGCGCCCTCGGCCGCGATCAGACCGGCGAGCCGGTTGCGGCTGGTGACCAGGACCAGGCAACCCGGGCTGCCCGGCAGCAGGGGCCGGACCTGCTCGACGTCGCGGGCGTTGTCGAGCAGCACCAGGATCCGGCGGTCGGCGAGCAGGCTGCGGTAGAGCCCGACCTGCGCGGACAGATGGACGGGCATCCGCTCCGGCGGCACCCCCAGCGCCTCCAGGAATCCGTGCACGGCCTCCGCCGGGGTCACCACCGCACCGGTGGCGTCGAAGCCCCGCAGGTCCACGTAGAGCTGGCCGTCGGGGAACCGTTCGGCGGCGCGGTGCGCCCAATGCACCGCGAGTGTCGTCTTGCCCACCCCGGCGGTGCCCGACAGGACCACGATCGTCGAGGCGGGCCCGCCGGCCGCCGGCCCGTCCCGGCCGTCGCCGGCGTCCAGCCGCGCCAACTGCGCCGCGCGGCCGACGAAGCCGGGCAGGGCCGGCGGCAACTGGCGCGGTACGGGCAGCCGTGCCGGCCGGGAGCGGGCCCGCCCGCCGCCGGCCCGTACCGCGGGTGTCTCCTCCCGGTCCGGCTGCCGTCGGGCCTCCTCCACCCGGTCCCGCGCGGTGGCCAGCGCCCCCTGCTCGGCGGCGGTCGCCCCGAGCAACCGGATCAGGATGTCGAACCGTTCCGTCGGCGGCAGGATGTTCCCGGCGAAGTACTCCCCGATCACCCCTCGCGACCAGCCGGTCTTCGCCGCCAGTTGCCGGTACGTCAACTGGGTCTCGCCCTGTTGCCGAGCCTCCCGGCGGCGCAGCTCGCGCAGCAGGCCGGCCAGTTCCGGCACGGTCCGGGCCGCGTCGGCGGCGTGGATCAGTGGACTCGCGGAGCGGTCCGTCGCGGTCACGCCCGGCGGTGTTCTCCGGGCACCACGACGCGCCACCTGATCGGACATCCGGCCTCCCCACCGGCCCCACCCGGCCGCCCACCGGGAGGGTAGGGCCGCGCACACGCAGACCCATAGACCCGCGCTGATGTACGACAGTTCCCTCCCGAAGGACGGGATCCGGCCGTGGCACTCCGCCATCGACGACACCAACACCGCGACGGCCTGCGCCGGTCACGTCCCCACCGGCCGGGTCCGGCCGCGGGCGGGGCCGCGCTCCAGCCACCATTCGGCGACCAGCAGGTTGACCACCCAGCTCATCCAGACGCTGGCGCCGGCCGCGGCCCGGATCAGGGCGTCCTGGTCGCCGCCGTAGGTCGTGTCGAGCTGGGGCGTCAGCAGGACGACGAAGAGGACCACCCAGAGCCGGTTCGCCACGATGGACAGGGTCAACGCGAAGCTGCGCACCATCCACCGGCGATGGTCGACGAACCGGCGTTGCCGCGCCATCCGGTAGCCGGCGACGGCGGTGGCCAGCCAGAGCACCGCCAGCATGGTGTTGCCGACCCGGGAGACGAAGCCGGTGCTGCTCAGCGGCGCCACCCCCAGCACGGCGACGCCGGCCGGGAAGACGCCACCGAAGAAGTACGCCCGACCCATCCACCGGTGGGCGACCGGATAGCGGCGGCGGAACCACGGCCACACCTGGAAACATCCGGCGAGCAGCGCCACCGAGCCGAACACGATGTGCGCGACGAGCAGCGGATAGTACTGCGGGTGGGCCTCCGGGACCGGCAACCGCGACCGGCTCGGATCGAACGTCAGGTAGGGCGGCAGCGCGTACCCGACGAAAACGATCGCGACCAGCAGCAACGGCACCGCCCAGCGCAACTGCCGGCGCACCCGGCGTCGACCGGCCGGCACGCCGGCCGCGGCCGGACTGTCGATCCTCGTGGGCATGTCGCCTCCCCGTGGCAGTGACGAACCTGATGGGGAGAACGATGCGCCGTCCGGGCCGCCGGATCAGCGGTGCAGGCTCCCGCATTCCCGGTGGTGCTGGCACCCGCTCCGCGAACCGGCGCCGCCGCCCGTGCGGAGACGCGGGCTCACCGCTCGGCCGGGCGCTCGGTCTCCTGCACCAGATAGTGCGGCCGGCGTTTGGTCTCGTAGTAGATCCGGCCGATGTACTCCCCGATCACACCCAGGAGCATCATCTGGATGCCGCCCAGCCCGATCACGCTCACGATGATCGTGGTGTAGCCGGGGACGTCGATGCCCTTCTCGACGGCGTCCGCGACCACCCAGGCCATGTAGACCACCGCGATGAGGGTGAGGAACAGGCCGCCGTAGATCGCCAGGCGCAGCGGCCGGTTGTTGAACGACAGCAGGCCGTCGAAGGCGTAGTTGAAGAGCTTGCCGAACGTCCACCGGCTCCGCCCCGCCTGCCGGACCTCGTTGCGGTGCGACACCACCACGGTCCGGAAGCCGATCCAGGAGAACATGCCCTTGGAGAACCGGTTGTACTCCGGCATGGTCAGGATCGCGTCCACCGCGAGCCGGGACAGCAGCCGGAAGTCCCCCGCACCGTCCAGCAGGCGCACGTCGATCCACCAGTTGATGGCCCGGTAGAACGACCGCGAGGCCATCGTGCGGACGAACCGGTCACCACGCCGGTCCCGGCGGGCGATCACCTGGTCGAAGCCCTGCCGGTAGAGCGTCACCATCTCGGGCAGCAGCCGCGGCGGGTGCTGGAGGTCGGCGTCCATGATGACGACCGCGTCGCCGGTCGCCCGCCGCAGGCCGGCGAGCATCGCCGCCTCCTTGCCGAAGTTGCGGCTCAGTGACGTGTAGTGGACGTTCGCATCGGCGGCGGCGAGCCGGCGCAGCGCCTCCAGGGTGCCGTCGGTGCTGCCGTCGTCGACGTACACCACCTCGACCTCCACGTCGGGTAGCCCGGCGAGCGCGGCGTGCACCGTCTCGTGCAACCGCTCCACCGACGCTTCCTCGTTGAAACAGGGCACCACGAGCGACAACCGTACGGTCGCCGTCCCGGCGCCGTCCCGGTCAGAGGCGGTAGACGAGCGCGCCATCGAGCTCCTCCCGGGTGATGCCCAGTCCGTCGACGGGTCGCGTCTCGATGCCCTCCCACGGCGTCCCCGCAGCTCGGCTCGGCACGGCCACCACCGAACGCACGCCGATCCCGCGCAGGTACGCCACGCTGCCCGGGTCGGGGAAGGACGCGATGGCGGCCTTGGTCTGTGCCTGGCTGACCGGCTCGAACCCGGCCAACCCGTTCGTCACCCGGGGGAATCCGTCGGTCGTCCACAGCATGTACGTCAGGTCGCCCACCCCGCCGGCGGGCAGCACCAGCATCGGTTCCGGTGCGGCCCGCATCGCCGCCGGGGGCGTCGGCACGGCCGGGTGGGGCGTGGTGTTGACCCCCTCCGCGGTGACCAGGCCCAGTGGCACCAGCAGGAGCAGCGGCATGAGGATCCGCGTGGCACGGCGGGGGGTGTGCCGCTCCGGCGACCCGTCCGGCGCGGTCGACGGGGCGTGCCGGCCCGGCGACTCGGCCAGCGCGGTCACCAGCCCGGCGGCCAGCAGGGCCAGCAGCAGGCTGGTCCAGTGCATCATCCGGCCCGGGGTGCGCAGCGCGTCCCAGCCCGGCAGGTGCGTGGACAACGTCAGGTAGCCGGGGTCCCCGTCCCCGCCGAGCGTGGCGCCCAGGCCCAGCAGCACCGTGCCGAGCACGCCGAGCCCGAGCGCGATCCGGCGCCGCAGCGGGTACGCCGAGACGATCAGCCCGGCCGCGGCGAGCCCGAGCACTGTCATCCCCGGCAGCAGCGCCATCTCCGGCGGCCAGCTCAACTGTTCGCGCGCGGCGGCGTGCCGTTCGCCCCACATCCACGAGTCGGCCGGCGCGGTGAGGAACCCCATCAGTGGTGGGGAGAACATCTTCGTCCAGTCCAACGTCCGTTGGGCCTGCGGGTTGAGGTCGACCACGCGCAGGAAGACCAGGCCCAGCAGCAGTGTCACGGTGCCGAACACGGCGCCGCCGGCCAGGTCCGCGAGCAGCAGCCGGCGGCCGAACGGTGGGCGTTCCCGCCGACGCCACCAGGACCAGCCGTAGCCGCCGGCCGCCACCAGCACCGCGGCCAGCAGGAAGTAGACCAGCGGCAACCCGATGCCGAAGCCGAGGGTGACCTGCCAGGCGGCGACGAGCCACCCGGCCAGTGCCCAGCCGGGCCGTCGCCGCTCCGGCCGGTATCCGTGGCGCAGCGACCAGCCGTGACCACGGGCCAGCATCGCCAGCGCGAGGGCGATGCCGCCGCTGGACAGGATGTTCAGGTGGCCGGAGTGCGCGAGCCGCCACGGCGCGAAGGCCCACGCGACCCCGGCGACCGCGCCGCCCCACCGGTTCGCCCCGAGCTGCCGCGCCAGCGCGTACGCCCCGAAGCACGCAAGCGCGTGCAGCAGCACGTACAGCACGTTGTACCGCACCACGGCCGCCTCGAATCCGGAGCCGAGCATCCCGATCGGGGCATATCCGAGAAGCGTGTCACTGTAGGCGTATGTGTATCTCTCGGGATAGAACGTGTTCGAATGCCAGAGATTGAGGGGCTCGTTGAGCAAGGCGTGTCCCGCCCAGGCGACCTGCCACGCCTGCAACGTCGGGTCACCGAGATCGCCCGGGATCGTGGTCGCCGGGTGTCGCATCGTCGGCCAGGTCAGCACCACCGCCAACAGCAGGCTGGCCAGGGCCGCGACAACCCATTCGGGGCGCGGTCGGCGTCGCCGGTCACGCCCGCTCGGTGACGCTCCGGCGGGGGTCTGTTCGGGGCTCGCGCTCTCGGTGGTGGGTCGAGCGTCGGCGGACCGGGCATTCATGGAATCGATGCTCCGCGATGCTATTGACGATGTCGATCAGTGTCCGAAGTGTGGACCAGGCTGCTTGATTGAATAGCAATATGTCAATAGATTGAGGGCGGGCACCGCCCGAGCCGGGCACATCGGTCATAGCACCGACCAATCCCTGTGGCGCACCGCCGCGCCGCAACCGGAGCGCGTCGTCGCACCGCGTCCGTCCAGGACGCGCGCCGCCGTGCCGCTACCGCCCCGCTCGATGGCAGAAGGACCCTCCATGACGATTCTCCGTGCCCGCCCCGCCCCGACCCTGGCCGCCGCCGCCGCGTTGGCCGCCGCCGTGGCCGCGACCGGAACGGCCCTGCTCACCGGCCCGGCCGCCGCCGCGCAGGGCTGCCGGGTCGACTACACGAACAACCAGTGGCCCGGCGGCTTCACCGCCAACATCAAGGTTTCCCCAGGCGACACCGCCGTCTCCAGCTGGACCGTCACCTGGACGTACGGCGGGGACCAGCGCGTCACGAACGGCTGGAACGCCACGGTCAGCCAGTCCGGGACGACGGTGACCGCACGTAACGTGTCGTACAACGGCAGCATCCCGGCCGGCGGCTCCACCGAGTTCGGCGTGCAGGGCACGTTCGCCTCCGGCGGCGGCGCACCCACCGGATTCACCCTGAACGGCGTGCCGTGCAACGGGGCCGAGCCGACCGGTGGGCCCACCACGATGAACCCGACCACCCCGCCCCCGACGACCGCGCCGCCCACCACGGCCCCGCCGACGACCGCGCCGCCCACCACGGCCCCGCCCACGACGGACCCGCCGACCACCGCGCCGCCGCCGGTCGGGTGCGCCGGGGCGGTGCTCTGCGACGGCTTCGAGAACCAGACCGGCTCGACGCCGTCCGGCGACTGGAGCGTGGTGAACCCGGACTGCTCCGGCGCCGGCACGGCCACCATCGACACGACCACCACCCACAGCGGCAGCCGGGCGGTCCGGATCAACGGCGCCGCCGGATACTGCAACCACGTCTTCATCCGGGCCACCAAGAACCTCGGCAGCGTGGGCAGTGTCCGGTACGCCCGGATCTGGGTCCGGCACACCACCGCCCAGCCCACCGACCACACCACCATGCTGGCGATGACCGACGCCGCCGACGGCAACAAGGACCTGCGGATGGGCGGCCAGAACGGCGCCATGCAGTGGAACCGCGCCTCCGACGACGCGACCCTGCCCGAACAGAGCCCGGCCGGCGTGGCGCAGAGCCTGCCGCTGCCCACCAACCGGTGGGCCTGCCTGGAGTTCATGGTGGACGGCTCGGCCGGTCAGCTCCGTACCTGGCTGGACGGGTCCGCGGTCGCCGGGCTGACCGCGGACGGCGCACCGACGCACGACATCGACGGCCAGTGGTACAACCGCACCTGGCGACCGCAGCTCACCGACCTGAAGCTGGGCTGGGAGAGCTACGGCGGTGGGTCGGACACCCTCTGGTACGACGACGTCGCGGTCGGGTCCAGCCGGATCGGCTGCTGACCCGGCGGGAACGTGGAGGGGTCGAGGGTGTGTCCCGGTGGACGGGGCGCACCCTCGACCGTCACCATCGCCGGTCGGCCCGGTACAGCATCGCGTCCAGCTCGGGATCGGGCAGGAGTTCCCGAACCTCCTGCGCGCAGCGGCAGCTCTCGGCGAACCGGGCGGCCCAGGCCAGCGCCTCCTCGCGGGACGCCACGTCGACGACCACGAACCCGCCGATGACCTCCTTGGTTTCCGGGTAGGGACCGTCGGTGACCATTCCGTCCGTGGCCACGACGCTCGCCTGCTGGCGTTCCAGTCCCGCGCCGAACACGAACACGCCGGCGTCCACGGCGTCCTGAGTCACCGCGTGCGTGGCCTTGCTCACCTCGGGCAACTCCTCGGTGGGGATGTGGTCCATCCCGCCGTCGTTGAACGAGATCAGATATCGCGCCATGCGTTGCTCCCGTCTCCCGGCGACCGTGCCCGGTCGCCCTCACCTGTGCTACGAACGAGTCACCCCGGGTTCGACGCCGCGCCGGCCGGATTCGCTCCCGATCGGCGCGACCCGCCCGTGCCCGGGCAGTCGCAGCGTGAAGGTGCTGCCCGCGCCCGGCGTGCTGACGGCGGTCAGGTTGCCCCCGTGCGCCTGGGCCAGCCGGCGGGCGATCGACAGGCCCAGCCCGCTGCCACCGGTGGCACGGGTGCGGGCCTTGTCGGCACGCCAGAACCGGTCGAAGACGTGCGGCAGGTCCGCGGACGAGAGGCCCACCCCGGTGTCGGCGACCTCGACGACGAGGTCGCCACCGTCGTCCCGGGCGCGCACCTCCACCCGGCCGCCCGCCGGGGTGTGCCGGATCGCGTTGCTGAGCAGGTTGCCCACGATCTGCCGGAAGCGGGCCTGGTCGACCACCGCCACCGGATCACCGGTGACGGTGCGCCGCACCGCGACGCCCACCCGGTCGGCGGCGCCCCGGTGCGCCTCGGTGACCTGGGCGAGCAGCTCGGCGACGTCGTGCTCGCCCGGGTGCAGGGCGAGCGTGCCGGCGTCGGCGTCGGCGAGGTCGGCGAGGTCGTCGACGATGTGCTGGAGCAGGCCCGACTCCTCCAGCAGCAGCCGCAGCATGTCCTGGTCGAGGTCGGCCAGCCCGTCCTGGCCGGCGGTCAGCCAACTGCGGATGTTGGTCAGCGGGCTGCGTAGCTCGTGCGCGATGTCGTTGACCATGGTGCGGCGCTGCGCCTCGCTGCGCTCGCTGCGTTCGGCGAGGTCGTTGAACGCGCCGGCCAGGCGGCCGATCTCGTCGTTGCGGGCGATCGCCACCGGCTCGGGCCGATGGGTGGCCCGATCCGCCGCGGCGGTGAGCGCCCGCAACGGCCGCACCAGGCGCATGCCGACGACGAGGGTCGCGGTGATCGCGACCAGCAGCACGAACCCGGTGGCCCCGGCGATCCGCAGCGTGCTGCCGGCGGACAGGTCGAACACCGGGGTCGGCGGTCGGGCGGGCCGGCTGAGGTAGAGGCGGGCCGGCTCGGCCACGTAGGGGCGGAGCTGCGCGCGCCGGGCCTCGTCCACGCAGTCCTGGGCGTCCACCCGGCTGGCCGGCGCCTCCGGGTCGTGGAACTGCCAGGTGAGGTCGTAGTCGAGGTCGATGGCGCCGATCCGACGCTCCCGTAGGCACGGGGTGACCCGGTCCCGCAGATCGCCCACCGCCAGTTTCTCGGTGCTGGTGGCCGTGGTCTCGCGGAACCGGCAGTCCGCCCGCGGTGTCGGGTTCCGCGAGCCCAGCCGCACCACCGCGCGACCGTTGGGCGCCTCGTGCACGGTCGCCTCGATGCCCTGCCGGCGCAGGCAGCTCACCCGCTGCTCGGCCAGCCGGTGCTGTTCGGCCCGCTCCCGCGGGGTCAGCTCGTACGGGCCGACCGCGCGGGGATCGATGACGCCGGAGGCGGCGCCGAGCGGGTCGACGACCGCCGTCGGCCGGTCCGGCGACGCGGCCCCCGGATGGGTCGCGGCGATCGGCGTCCCGTCGGTCGTGGTGAGTGTGACCTGCCGCCCGGTCTCCTCGCCGAGGGCCTGGACGGTCAACTCGACGCCGTCCCACGCCGGGTGGGTCGCCGCGTACCCGAGCAGCGTGTCGTAGATCCGCGAGTCGCCGGCCAGCGACTCGCCGCGCTCCTCCTGCGCCGCCCTGGTCGCGGTCTTCGCCGCCAGCCAGGCGGCGGTCGCCACCGACAGCACGACGATCAGCACCGAGGTGCCCAGCAGCCGCACCACCAGGCTGCGGTGCGGCGGAACGGGACGGCTCACCCGGCCGACCCGTCGACGAGCTTGTAGCCGACGCCGTGCACGGTCAGCAGGTAGGCCGGGCGGCGCGGGTCGCGTTCCAGCTTGCGCCGCAGGTTCATCACGTGCATGTCGACACCCCGGTCGGTGGCGTTCCGGTCCAGGCCGTTGATCCGTTCGACGAGCTGCGGCCGGGTGAAGACCCGCCCCGGCTCGGCGGCCAGCACCGCGAGCACGGCGAGCTCGCGGCGGGTGCAGGGGACGTCGACGTCGTCCATGCGTACCGTGTGTCCGGCCGTGTCCACGGTCAGCGCGCCCACCCGCAGCCCGGCCTCCCGCGGCGGACGCCGGGCCGCGCGCCGCAGCAGCGCCCGCACCCGGGCGACCAGCTCACGCGGGTCGTACGGCTTGGTCAGGTAGTCGTCAGCGCCGACCTCCAGCCCGAGCACCCGGTCGTCGGCGCCGGAACGCGCGGTGAGCATGAGGATCGGCACGTCGTACTCGACCCGGAGCACCCGGCACACGTCCCGGCCGTCGATCTCCGGCATCATCACGTCGAGCACGACCAGGTCGGGCACGCGCCGCCGGACGGCCGCGATGGCCGCGCGGCCGTCGGCGACCACCACCGGGTCCCAGCCGGCGGCCTGGAGGTAACGCCGCACGATCTCGGCCTGCCGGGGGTCGTCCTCCGCGATCAGGATTCTGGCGAGCACGGTCCGACTGTAGGACCCCCGACGACGCCGCCGGCGAAACCTGACAACCGCTCGACAAACCGCTGACCGGGTCCGGACGACTCCCGGCCACCGTGGTGGGCATGACGAGACGGGCAAGGGCGCTGGCGCTCGCCGCCGTGGTGCTGGCCGCCGGCGTCGCCGGCCAGGTCGTGGTGACCAGGTGGCTCGCTGCCGCCGACGAGCCGGTCCGGGCCGGGAAGCACGACAACGCGGCGGCGACCGTGGCGGTGGAGCGGACCGACCTGTCGACGGCGCGGACGATGCCGGGCACCCTCGGGTACGGGGTGCCGCGCACGATCCGGGCGACCGGCGGGACGGTGACCTGGCTGCCGGCCGTCGGCGCGGCGGTGAAGCGGGGCCGGCCGCTGTACCGCAACGACGACCGCCCGGTGACGGTCCTCTACGGAACTACGCCGCTGTTCCGCAAGCTGGACGGCCCCGACCTGGTCGGCCGGGACGTCCGGGTGCTGGTGGACAACCTGCGTGCCCTCGGCTACCGGGTCGGTGACGAGCCGAGTGGGAAGTCCGCCACGCTCACCGTCCGGCCCGGCGACGCGGTGCTCACCGCGCAGGTGGTCCGCGCGGTCAAGGCGTGGCAGAAGGACGCCGGCCTGCCGGCGACCGGCGTGCTCGACCCGGTGGACGTGGTCGTGCTGCCCGGCGCGGCCCGGGTCAGCCGGGTCACCGCCCAGCTCGGCGACCCGGCGACCGGTGACGTGCTCACCGTCACCGGCACGCGGAAGGTCGTCACCGTCGCGGTGCGGGCCGCCGAGCTGGGCTCGATCCGGCACGGTGCCACGGTCGACGTGGAACTGCCGGCCGGCGACACGACCCGGGGCCGGGTCACCCGGATCGACCGCGACGCCCGCAGCCCCGAGGCGGGCGGGGACGAGGACGCCACCGCCGCCGAGGTGACCGTGACCGTGGAGCTCGGGGACTCGGCGGCGGTCCGGAACCTGGACTCGGCGCCGGTGCAGGTGTCGTTCGCGGGGGAGAGCCGCCGGGACGTGCTCGCGGTGCCGATCGCCGCGCTGCTCGCGCTGCGCGAGGGCGGCTACGCCGTCCAGGTCGCGGGTGGACCGACGGTCGCCGTGGAGACGGGCATGTTCGCCATGGGCATGGTCGAGATCAGCGGCGCGGGCGTGGACGAGGGCACCCGGGTGGTCACCGCCTCATGACCGACATCGTCCTGGCGGTACGCGACGTCAGCATGGTCTACGGCGGCGCCGTGACCGCCCTCGACCGGGTCTCGCTCACCGTCGCCGACGGCGAGCTGCTGGCGATCGTCGGCGCCTCCGGCTCCGGCAAGTCGACCCTGCTCAACATCATGGGCACGTTGGACCGCCCGACCAGCGGCACGGTCCTCGTGCGCGGACACGACGTCGGCACGCTCTCCGACCGGCAGGTGTCCGCGTTACGCGGGCGCAGCATCGGCTTCGTGTTCCAGCAGTTCCACCTCACCGACGGCCTCACCGCCACGGAGAACGTCGGCACCGGGCTGCTCTACGCCGGCGTACCCCGGCGGGAGCGCCGCGACGTGGCCCGGGCGGCGCTCGACCGGGTCGGCCTCGGGCACCGGACGGAGCACCTGCCGCACCAGCTCTCCGGCGGCGAGAAGCAGCGGGTGGCGATCGCCCGCGCGTTGGCCACCCGGCCGGCCCTGGTGCTGGCCGACGAGCCCACCGGCGCGCTCGACACCGCGAACGGGCGGGCCGTGCTCGACCTGCTCCGCCGGCTCAACGCGGAGGGCGCCACGATCGTGGTGATCACCCACGACCGGGACGTCGCCGGGTCGCTGCCGCGCCGCGTCGAGATGCGCGACGGCGCCGTCGTCGCGGACACGAGGCCGGCATGAGGACCACGCGGCTGTCCCCCAGAGACCTTCTCGCCCTGGGCCTGGTGGGCCTGCGGGTACGCCGGGCGCGGGCCGCCCTGTCGGCGCTCGGCATCTCCATCGGCATCGCCACGATGGTCGTGGTGATGGGCATCCCGGCCGCCAGCGAGCAGGCCCTGATGCGCGACCTGGCGAAGCTCGGCACCAATCTGCTCCAGGCCAGCGCGCTGCCCGACCAGCAACCGCCGGCGGCGTTCGACGAGCACGCAAGCGAGATGGCGCGTCGGATCGGACCGGTCACCGACGCGGCGGCGGTGGCGAACACACGCAGCACCATCGCGCGCAACGACCGCGCGGACAACTCGGCGGCCACCACCGTGCTGGCCGCCCAGCCGCGACTGCTCGACCTCCTCGACGGCCACGTCCGGTCGGGTCGCTGGCTCGACGCCCCGACCGCGCGGTTCCCGGCCGTCGTGCTGGGCGCGGAGGCTGCGGGGCGGCTCGGCATCGAGACCCCGGCCGGCGGCCCGCAGCTCTTCATCGGCCGCCGCTGGTTCACCGTGACGGGCATTCTCGACCCGGTCCCGCTGGCCCCCGAGATTGATCGCGCCGCCCTCGTCGGCTGGCCCACCGCGCAGCGCGAGCTGGGCTTCGACGGTCGGCCCACGGTGGTCTACGTGCGTTGTGACGAGCCCGCCGTCGAAGCGGTCCGCGAGGTGCTGCCGGCGACCGTGATGCCGGGCCGGGCGGGCCTGGTCCGGGTCACCCGCCCCTCGGACGCGCTCGCCGCGAAACGCACCACCGAAACCACGTTCAGCGCGCTCTTCCTCGGCCTCGCCGGGGTGGCGCTGCTGGTCGGCGGCATCGGGGTGGCCAACACGATGGTCATCTCGGTGCTGGAGCGGCGCCGCGAGATCGGCCTGCGCCGGGCCCTCGGCGCCCACCGGGGCCAGATCCGCGCGCAGTTCCTCGCCGAGTCGGTCGCCCTGTCGTTGCTCGGCGGCGTCGTCGGCACCCTGCTCGGCGTCGCCGCGACCGTCGGGTACGCGGCGCACCAGGACTGGCCGCCGGTCATCCCGCCGGCCGCGCTCGGTGCCGGCATCGGCGGCGCCCTGCTCGTGGGCGTGGTCGCCGGGGTCTACCCGTCGATGCGCGCCGCTCGTCTCACCCCCACCGAAGCCCTCGCGTCCACCTGACGAAAGGTCCCCTCATGCGTACGAAGCTTCCCGTCGCCGTCCTCGCCGTCTCCCTGGGCGTCCTCGCCGGGTGCGCCGCGCTGCCGCGGAAGGCGGAGCCCGCCGGCCGTCCGGAGGTGGCGACGCTCGAGTCGTCGAGCGCCGCCGCTCCCGCCGCGACGGCGCCCGCTCCGGTGGCGCCGGTGATCCGACCGGACACCACGACCGAGGAGCAGAACCGGATGAACCAGCCCTGGTTGCAGTGCCTGAAGAAGGAGGGCGTGCCGACGCGCACCACGGCGGACGGGTTGCTGGATCTCGCCGGCGGCGACACCAACGAGACGAACGGGCGCATCCTGGCGAACGAACCGAGGTACGTGCAGGCGTGCGGGAAGCTTCGGCCGGTCCTGGCCCCGGAGTTGGACGAGGACAAGAACCCGTACTGGGCCGACGACAACGAGAACTACCACAGGTGCGTCGTGGCGAACGGCAAGCCCCTGGTCAAGAAGGACGGCAGGTGGGTGCCGGGCCCCGGCTTCAACGACTGGGCGCCGAACGAGGCGATGGAGTTGGAGTGCCAGGCGAAGTCCTTCGACGGCAGGAAGGGCTAGGAGCGGCCCGATCCGGACGGCGGGGTTCAGGTGGCAGACTCGGCGGCGTGAACGACGTGGCCGCATCGCCGACGGATGGCGAGCTGGAGAGTGTCAGCCTGGTGGACCTCGCCGTCACCCGGCTCACCCGGGAGATCCTCAGTGGCCGGAGCGACCCGGGCGAACGCCTGGTGGAGGAGCAGTTGACCCGGCGTCTGGGGATCAGCCGGGCACCGCTGCGGGAGGCGCTGCGCCTGCTGGCCCAGCAGGGGCTGGTCGAGCACGTGCCCCGCCGGGGGGCCCGGGTCGCCACCCTCTCGGACCGCGACGTACGGGAGTTGTACGAGCTGCGGGACGTGTTGGAGCGCTTCGCGGTGCGGGCGGGCGTCCCGGTGGGTCGGGAGAGCGACCTGGTCGGCCTGCGGGCGGCGCTGGACCGGATGCGGGAGGCGGTGCGGCTGGGCGACCGGATGGCGGTTGCCGGTGCGCACCGGGCGTTCCACGTCGCGCTCGTCGCGCTCGCCGGCAACCGGCAACTGTCGGCGGTGTACGACTCCATCCTGGTGAAGGTGCAGCTCTACATGGCGGTCAACCTGCGTCGCGAGGCGGAGCTGGCCCAGCCGTCGGACGGGGTGCACCGGCACGAGCGGCTGTTCGAGGCGGTCGCCGGGGGAGATCCGGAGGAGGTGCTCGCTGTGCTCTCCGCGCACGGCGCGCGCTCGTACCTCGGCTAGTCGCGCGTCACGGCGTCGTTACGAACCGCGCCGTCGTTCGTAACCATACTGTCGACAATCGACAGTATGGCAGAGCGAATCGACTCGATCGCGGCGCTGCGGGCGGCCTACCGCAGCGGCGCGACGAACGCCGCCGAACAGGCCGAACGTGTCCTGGCCGGGCTCGCCGGGCAGGCGGGCGGGCCGGTCTGGATCAGCACCGTCCCGGCCGGCGAGCTGCGGGCCCGCGCCGACGCGCTGACCCGCCACCCCGACCCCGCCGTGCTGCCGCTCTACGGCATCCCGTTCGCGGTCAAGGACAACATCGACGTCGCCGGCATGACCACCACGGCCGGCTGCCCCGACTTCGGCTACCGGGCCACCGAGGACGCGCCGGTGGTGCGCCGGCTGCTCGACGCCGGCGCGATGCTCGTCGGCAAGACCAACCTGGACCAGTTCGCCACCGGCCTGACCGGCTCCCGATCGCCGTACGGCCGTGGCGAGAGCGTCTTCGGCGGCGGCCTCATCTCCGGCGGCTCCAGCTCCGGATCGGCCGTCGCGGTCGCCGCCGGCCAGGTCAGCTTCGCCCTGGGTACGGACACCGCCGGCTCCGGCCGGGTGCCGGCGGCGATGAACGGGATCGTCGGCCTCAAGCCCACCCGGGGCCTGCTCAGCACCGCCGGCGTGGTGCCGGCCTGCCGCTCGCTGGACTGCGTGTCGGTCTTCGCCACCGACGTGGCGGACGCCGTCGACGTGCTGCACGCCGCCCGGGGCGTCTCGGCGGCCGACCCGTGGGGGCGCGCGCTGCCGGCGGACCGGGCGGTCGCCGGCGCGCCGGGGACGCTCCGCCTCGGGGTGCCCGGAGCGGCGGACCTCGACTTCTTCGGCGACCACGGGCAGGCCGACCGGTTCGACGACGGCGTACGGCGACTGGGCGCCCTGGTCGGCGGCGTGCGGCAGGTGCCGCTCGACGCCTTCTTCCAGGCGGGGGATCTGCTCTACCGGGGCCCCTGGGTCGCCGAGCGGCTCGTCGCGCTCGACGAATTCCTGCGGGCGCGCCCCGGGTCGGTCCTCCCGGTGACCCGGACCGTGCTGGAGACCGGCCGGGGCTACGACGCGATCGACGCCTTCCGGGGCCGGCACCGGCTCCGCGAGCTGGCCGCCCGGGTGGAGCAGCTCTGGCAGGAGATCGACGTGCTCGTGGTGCCCACCGTCGGCACGACGTTCACACTCGACGAGATCGCCGAGGACCCGATCGGGCGGAACCTGATCCTCGGCCGCTACACCCAGTTCGCGAACCTGCTCGACCTGGCCGCGGTGACCGTACCCAACGGGTTCACCGACGCCGGCCGGCCGGCGAGCCTGACCCTGGTCGGTCCCGCGTTCAGCGACCTCACCCTGGCCCGGCTCGCCGCCGCCCTCACCACCGGCGGCGACCCGGTGGGCGAGACCGCCGAGGGCGGCCCGGGGGCCGGGACCGCCGCGCCGCCCGCGTCGGCCGGCCCGCGCGCGGAGCTGCTGATCGCGGTCGTCGGGCGGCACCTGGCCGGCGAGTCCCGCAACGGCGAGCTGACCGGCCTCGGGGCCACCCTGGTCGGCGCGGCCCGGACCGCGCCGCTCTACCGGCTCTACCGGATGGACACCCCGGACGGCGAAGGGCTACCCGGCCTGGTCCGGGCCGCCCCGGCCGCCCCGGACGGGCGGCCGATCGACGTCGAGCTGTGGCGGCTGCCGGCGTCCGCCGTGGGCGGGCTCCTGGCCGGGGTGCCGGCGCCGCTCTCGCTCGGCTGGGTGCGACTGCACGACGGGCGGGACGTGCTCGGCTTCCTCTGCGAGGCGTACGCCGTGGGACCGCAGGTCGAGGACATCAGCGCAGCCGGCGGATGGCGGGCCTGGCGCCACGCCGCCCGGCGGTGAACGCGACCCCGTGACGACGACAGCAGGGAGTGAGGATGGGCAGCATCGGGCCGGTACCGGCCAACCCCTACCCGTGGCCGTACGACGGCGCGGCGGACACCGCGCGTACCGCTCTGCTCTGCATCGACTGGCAGACCGACTTCTGCGGCCCGGGCGGCTACGTCGACGCGATGGGCTACGACATCGGCCTGACCCGGGCCGGGCTGCCGGCCACCGCCCGGCTGCTGGCGCACGCCCGGTCCCTCGGGATGCTCGTCGTGCACACCCGGGAGGGCCACCAGGCCGACCTGTCCGACCTGCCGGCGAACAAGCGCTGGCGGTCGGCGCGGATCGGCGCCGAGATCGGCGCCCCCGGCCCGGCCGGCCGGATCCTGGTCCGGGGCGAACCGGGCTGGGAGATCGTGCCCGAGGTCGCCCCGGCGCCCGGCGAGGTGATCGTCGACAAGCCGGGCAAGGGCGCCTTCTACGCCACCAACCTCGACCTGGTGCTGCGCACCCGGGGCATCACGCACCTGATCCTCACCGGCATCACCACCGACGTGTGCGTGCACACCACCATGCGCGAGGCGAACGACCGGGGATTCGAGTGCCTGATCCTCTCCGACTGCACCGGCGCGACCGACAAGGCCAACCACGACGCGGCGCTGCACATGGTGACCATGCAGGGCGGCGTCTTCGGCTGCGTCGCCACCGCCGACGACGTCATCGCCGCCACCACGGAATGAGGAGCAGCAGCATGGTGACCGTCGCCGCCCGCCCCGCCCCCTACACCTTCGACGTCCCGAGCACCGCGCTGCTCGTCATCGACATGCAACGCGACTTCCTGGAGCCCGGCGGGTTCGGTGAGAGCCTCGGCAACGACGTCGGCCAGCTCCGCCGCACCATCGCCCCGCTCGCCGCGCTGCTCACCGACGCCCGCGCCGCCGGCCTGACCGTCATCCACACCCGCGAGGGGCACCTGCCCGACCTCTCCGACTGCCCGCCGGCCAAGCTGCGGCGGGGCGCGCCGAGCCGGCGGATCGGCGACCCCGGACCCAACGGCCGGATCCTGGTCCGGGGCGAGTACGGCCACGACATCGTCGACGAGTTGGCGCCGCGACCCGGCGAGCCGGTCGTCGACAAGCCCGGCAAGGGCGCGTTCCACGCCACCGACCTGGACTCCCTGCTCGTCGCGCGGGGCGTCCGCAGCCTCCTGGTCACCGGTGTCACCACCGAGGTGTGCGTGCACACCACCGTCCGCGAGGCGAACGACCGCGGGTACGAGTGCCTCGTGCTCGCCGACTGCGTCGGGTCCTACTTCCCGGAGTTCCACCGGGTCGGGCTCGACATGATCGCCGCCCAGGGCGGGATCTTCGGGTGGGTCGCCGACTCCACCTCGGTCCGCGCCGCGCTGCCCACCGCCTCCCTTCCGCAGCCCTCCTCCTGACCTGGAGCAGCCATGGTCCCCACCAAGTCCGCCGCCGTGCCGCTTCCGTTCTGGGTGCGCGGCGACACCAACGCGTTCTTCGGTTTCGGCGTCAACGTCCTGGTCAACGTGCTCACCCTGACCGGGCTGTGCCTGGCGGTGGTGAACCTCCCCGAGGGGGAGGTGTTCGGCACCATCCTGCCGGCGCTCGGCATCGCCCTGGTGGCCGGCAACATCTACTACACGCACCTGGCGCGGCGGCTGGCCCGGCGGGAGAACCGCACCGACGTGACGGCCCTGCCGTACGGGCCGAGCGTGCCGCACATGTTCATCGTCATCTTCGTCATCATGCTGCCGATCTACCTGCGCACCGAGGATCCGGTGCGGGCGTGGGAGGCCGGGCTGGCGTGGGCGTTCATCATCGGCGTGATCGTGCTGATCGGCGCGTTCGTGGGTCCCTACATCCGCCGGTACGCGCCGCGGGCCGCCCTGCTCGGCACGCTCGCCGGCATCTCCGTCACGTTCATCTCGATGAATCCGGCCGGGCAGATGTGGCGGATGGCCTGGGTCGCCCTGCCGGTCTTCGCGCTGCTCCTGATCGGCCTGCTCACCGACGTGAAACTGCCGTTCAACTTCCCGATCGGGCTCGCCGCGCTGCTGCTGGGCACCGCGATCGGCTGGCTCGGCGGGGCCATGTCGGTGCCGGACGTCACGGCCGCCGCCCGGGACGTCGCGGTCGCCGTACCCTCGTTCCGGGTCGACCTGCTGCTCACCGGGCTGGGTGACATGGCGCCGCTGCTGGCGACGGCGATCCCGCTGGGGGTCTACAACTTCACCGAGGGCATGTCCAACGTGGAGAGCGCGGCGACCGCCGGGGACAACTACAACCTGCGCAGTGTGCTGCTCGCCGACGGCGCGGGTGCGGTGATCGGGGCGGCGCTCGGCTCGCCGTTCCCGCCCGCCGTCTACGTCGGGCATCCGGGCTGGAAGGCGGCCGGCGGCCGGAGCGGCTACTCGATGGCGACCGGCATCGTGATCGCGGTGCTCTGCTTCCTGGGCATGTTCGGCCTGCTGGCGACGATCTTCCCGACGCCTGCCATCGTGCCGATCCTGCTCTACATCGGGTTGCTGATCGGCGCGCAGGCGTTCCAGGCGACACCGCGGGCGCACGCCGCCGCCGTGGTCGCCGCGCTCATCCCGAACATCGCGGCGTGGGCCACCAGCCAGATCGACAACGCCCTGGCCGCGGCCGGCACCACCGCCGCCGCGGTGGGCGACGACGCGCTCAACGGCGCCGGCGTGGTCTACGACGGCCTGCTCGTGCTCGGCCGGGGCGCGATCCTCGCCGGCCTGGTGCTCGGCGCGACGGTGGTCTTCATCATCGACAAGCGGTTCCTGCGGGCCGCGATCTTCGCCGGCACCGGCGCGCTGCTGTCCTTCGTCGGGCTGATCCACGGCGAGAAGATCGAGTGGAACGCCAACGGTCCGGTGGCGCTCGGCTACCTCTTCATCGCGGTGATCTGCGCGGTCTTCGCGCTGGGCCGTCCCGCGCCCCGAGTCCCCGACGAGGAGGAACGGGAACTGGACCGCCGGCACGAACCGCCCGTACCCACCGGCCCGGTCGCCGTCGAACAGCCGGCGCCGGCGGTGCGCGGCTGAGGCCGGCGGACCCGACGGCGGAAGGGGACGAACCGCATGGAGATCGACCGGTCGGACGTGGTGGCCGAGGTCACGGCGGCCTTCGCCGACTACGAGCAGGCGTTGGTCGACGGCGACGCGGACCGGATCTGCGGCTGGTTCTGGGATTCCGACCGGACCGTGCGGTTCGGCCTCGCCGACCACCAGTACGGCCTGGACGAGCAGCGCAAGTGGCGGGCCGCGCAGCCACCGCTGCCCGCCGGCCGCCGGCTCGTCGACCCGATGGTCACCACGTTCGGACCCGACCTCGCGGTCGTGACGACCCGTTTCGGGTACGCCGGGACCCCCGCCACCGGCCGGCAGACCCAGACCTGGGTACGCCTGCCGGCCGGCTGGCGGATCGTCACGGCGCACGTCTCCGAACCCGCGTCACCCGACTAGGATCGGCCCGACCATCCCCGTCGGACGGAAGTGTCTCCCCATGCGACTGCCCGCACCGGACAGCTCGTCGCCCGCGCTGGAGCTGACCGGGCTGGTCAAGCGCTTCGGCCCCAAGACCGCCGTGCGTGACGTCACGCTCTCGGTGCCCGCCGGCTCGTTCTACGGGCTCGTCGGCCCCAACGGGGCCGGCAAGACCACCGCGCTGTCGATGGCGGTCGGGCTGCTCCGACCGGACGCGGGCCGGGCCGCGATCTTCGGCGTGGACGTCTGGTCCGCGCCGGTCGAGGCCCGCGCCCTCGTCGGCGTGCTGCCCGACGGGCTGGCGCTGCCCGAGCGGCTGACCGGCCGCGAGCTGCTGGTCTACCTGGCCCGGTTGCGCGGGCTGGACCGGGCCACCGCGGCCGGTCGGGCCGAGGAGCTGCTCGACATCCTCGACCTGCTCGACGCCGAGCGCACGCTCGTCAACGACTACTCCACCGGCATGCGGAAGAAGATCGGCCTCGCCACCGCGCTGCTGCACGCCCCGCGACTGCTCGTGCTCGACGAGCCGTTCGAGGCGGTCGACCCGGTCTCCGCGTTGACCATCCGGGGGATGCTGCGGACCTTCGTCGCCGGCGGCGGCTCGATCGTGCTCTCCAGCCACGTCATGGCGCTCGTCGAGCAGGTCTGCGACCACGTCGCGGTGATCGACGCCGGTCGGGTGGTGGCCGTCGGCACGCTGGCCGAGGTGCGGGGCGGTGAGAGTTTGGAGAGCCGCTTCGTCGAGCTCGTCGGCGAGGGCGCCGGCGCCGGGAGGGTGCCGTCGTGGCTGGCGTCCTGATCGCGATGCGCCTGCGGGTGCTGGCGCACTCGCTCACCGGCTCCCGCGCGGCCGACATGATCACCGGTGGGGTGGTGGGCCTGCTGCTGGCCGTCGGCACCATCGCGCTGGCCGGCACCGACCTCGTCCCCGGCGCCGCCCGCGCCGACCTGCTCGCCGTGCTGCTGGCCGGCTGGATGTTCGGCTGGCTCCTCGGTCCGGTCTACACCGGCGGCGGCGAGGACAGCCTGCGGCCGGAGCACTTCAGCCTCCTGCCCCTGCGACCGCTGCGCCTCGCGTCCGGCCTGCTCGCCGCCGGGTTCGTCGGCATCGCGCCGGTGGTCAGCCTGGTCGCCTTCGCGTCGCTCGTCGTCTACGCCGTCGGCCACGGCGCGGCAGGTGTCGCGGTCTCCGTCGCGGCCGTGCCGCTGCAACTGGTCCTGGTCCTGGTGTTGTCCCGGCTGGTGGTCGGGGTGCTCGCGGTCGCCGTCCGGTCCCGGCTCGGCGCCGCCCTGGCCGCGCTCGTCAACGCGGCCATGGCGGTGCTGCTCAACCAGTCCTGGGTGCTGATCTGGGCGGCGGTCGACTCGGAGCTGCTGACCTACGGGTTTCCGCCCCGGTTCGCCACCGTGCTGGCCTGGCTGCCGTCGTCGTGGGGGATGACCGCGATCGAGGCGGCCGGCGACGGCGACTGGGTCCGGGTGGCCGCCGCGCTGGCCGGGCTGACCGTGCTGATCGTCGCGGCGCTGGCGATCTGGGCGCGCCTGCTGGTGCGCCGGCTCACCACCCGCCCGAACCAGTGGGCGCCGACGGGCAGCGGGCGGCAGGGGTCGCCGCTCGACCGGCTCGCCGACCGCGGCGCCGCCGGCGTGGTCGCCGCGAAGGAGCTGCGCACCTGGTCCCGTGACCTGATGCGGACCCACCTGTTCTGCTACGCCGTCTTCTTCGGGATCCTCTACACGCTCGTCCCGCTGGTCGTCGACTGGTGGGGCATGCTGCCCTGGGCCGGGCTGATCGTCGCGGTGATGGCGGCGGCCACCTCGTCGAACCTGATCGGCCTCGACGGCACCGCCCTGTGGCTGGGCCTGGTGAATCCCGGTGGGGAGCGCGCCGAGATCCGCGGCCGGCAGCTCGCCTGGCTGCTCCAGGTCGCCCCGGTCACCATCGTGCTCACCGTCGTCGGCACGATCCTCGGCGGCACCGCCGAGACCTGGCCCTGGGCGTTGGCCCTGCTGGCCGCCACGCTCGGCGGCGGCGCCGGACTGCTCGCCCTGATCTCCGTCTACGCCCTGGTCCCGGTGATGGAGCCGAAACGTCGCAGCGGCAACCCGCTCGAAGCCGGCCCGATCTTCGGACAGGTCATCGGCGCCCTGCTGCTGACCTGCCTCACCGCGGCGCCCGCCGCCGCGGTCGCCTGGGCCGGCACCCACTTCGACCGGCCCGCGGTAAGCTGGGCGGCGGTCGCGGTCGGGATGGCCACCGGCGGATGGCTGACGATGTGGGGCGGCCGGCGGGCCGCGGACCGGCTGCGGGCGACCGGCCCGGAGCTGCTCGCCGCGATGCGCGGCGGCGGCACGGTGTCCCTGGGCGCCGTCGACAAGCGGGGGCGGGTCGCGGCGCCGGTGCCGAAACTGCCCAGGGGTACGTCGACGCTTGTCACCTTCTGCTGGACCTTCTGCTGGATCCCGCTGATCCCGCAGGGCCTCATCCCGCTCTGGATGATCCACAGCGGCAGCGACAGCCGGGTGTGGTTCGCCGCGCTCTACCTCGACGACCCGTGGCGCATCCCGGTCGCCCTGGCGTTCATCGCGCTCGGTCTCGCCCTGATCGTCACCGGCACGGTCATCCCGCTGCGCCACCAACGCCGGCACCGCCTCGACCGGTCACCGCGGGAGCCGAGCCTGACCTGACCGCTCGGGACGCCGGGTCGGAGAGTTTTCTTCGCCGGAGTCAGCCGACCTGGCTGCTGTCCTTCAGCGCGCCCCACCCGTGCCAGCGGTCGATCTCGATCAACGCGCTGACCCGGGCACGCTCCCGTCGCGGATAGGCGTCGCCGGTGTAGTGCCGCGCGAGCCGGTCGATGTCGGCGAGGCCCTCGTCGTCGCGCAACTCGGTGACGCGACCCATGATGCTCAGGTGCGTGTACCAGCCCTGCTCGTCGAGCACGGTGAGGGTGACCCGGGGGTCCTTGCGCAGGTGCGCCAGCCGGCGGCGGCCCTCGTCCATGTTCACCAGGATCCGGCCGTCGTCCCAGAGATACCAGGTGGCCGCGGAGACCGGTTGCCCGTCGGGGCGCAGCGTGGCGATGACTGCGGGGTTCGGCTTGCGCAGCATGGCGACGGCGGGCTCGGGCAGCGGCGGCTTCGACATGGCTCTCCTCTTCGCGACGGCTCTGTCTCCGCACTGTACGTACCGGCCGCGGCCGTCGCTCGCCGTACCGCGGGACGGGGGCCCGGAGCCGGGTGGCTCCGGGCCCGCGTCTGCGCCGCGGTCAGGAGGTGGTGCAGGTGACGTTGCCTGGTGCGGTGGCGCCGTTGCCGGTGGCGGTGAACCCGAAGGTGGTCGACGCGTTCGGGCCCAACGTGCCGTTGTAGGCGGCGTTCTGGACGCTCACGTTGCCCGTGGTGCCCGTGTTGACGCCGTTCCAGAGGCTGCTGATGGCCTGGCCGCCGGCCATGGTCAGGCGTACGGTCCAGCCGTTGATGCCGGCGGCGGTGTTGTTGGCCACGGTGACCTCACCCTGGAAGCCGCCCGGCCAGGTGTTGATGGTGCGGTAGGTGGCCGCGCAGCCGGTCGTCGGGGGAGTCGTCGGCGGCGTGGTCGTGGGCGGGGTCGTGGTGGGCGGGGTGGTCGTCGGCGGCGTGGTGGTCGGCGGGGCGGTCGTCGGCGGCGTGGTCGACTCGAACTGGCTGAAGAACCGCCAGATCTCGCCCGACGTCCAGGTCCGGGAGTCGTTCGGGCTGCCCGAGCCGTCGACCGGGCTGGGGGTGTGGTCGCCGTCGAACGCCGCCCACTGCACCGGGTAGCCGGACCGGCAGCCGGAGTAGGTGGTGGTGATGTGGCTGAAGCTGTTCAGAGCCGGTTCGCGCGGGCTCTGCGCGGTGCAGCCGTTGTTCCGGACGAACGTGTCGCGCAGCGACCGGCCCATGGAGATGTTCAGCACGCTGTCGTGGGTGCCGTGGATGCCGAAGTAGGGCACGGGCGCGGTGCCGCCGTTGCATCCGCTGAGGTTGGCGCCGGACAGGACGGCGACGGCGCGGATGACGCTGGCCCGGGCGCAGGCCACCGCGTAGCTCATGGCCCCGCCGTAGCTCCAGCCGAGCGCGAACCGCTGGGTGGTGTCGACGCAGAGGTCGTTCTCGACCTGCCGGGAGATGTCGTCGAACAGGGTCAGGTCCCGGCCGTTGGTGTTGGCCCAGCCGGCGTCGATGCCCTGCGGCGCGACGAAGATCGTGCTGTTGTTCGACAGCGGCAGCAGCCCGTAGTAGCCGGCCGACGCGACGTTGTTCGCCGAGCCGTTCAGCCAGTGGAAGCCGAAGACCAGGCGGTAGGGGTGGTTCCGGTCGTACCCGTCCGGGATCCGCAGGATGTAGCTGCGGTTCTGCCCGCTGCTGGTGATGGTGCGGGTGCCGTTGGACAGCGTGGGTGCCTTGCCGCAGCCGGCGGTCGCGGCGAGGGTGCCGTTCGTCGCGGCCTCCGCCGCGCCGCCGAAGCCGGCGTTCAGTACGCCGGCGGCGGTCGCCGCGAGGAGCACGGTGGCGGCAGCGAGGGACGAGAGAAGCTGTGTACGTTTCACTATTGCTTGCCTCCTTGCCAGTGGTGGTGGTGATCCGGTGCCCGGGCGCGCGCGGGGTTCGCCTGCGGGAGGGCGGGGGGACAGGGCATGCGGCGGGCCGACATCGTCCGGCAGCGACCCGCGGTCGCTGCCGTCGGCGCGACGGCCCGGACTGGTCACCGAGCGGCGGGAGGTGTGCCTCGGCGGCACCTTCCGACTGCCGGGGTGACCGGGAGCGTGCCCTTCGCTCCCTGTTCCGAAAGATAGCAGTTTATCGATAACATTCTCAACCGCCCGCGTTCCGGAACGCGCCCCGGTCGCCGGCCGCGCCGGCCGCGTTTCTCCCGGTCAGGTGCGGCGGTCCCCACCCGCGAAGCGCGCCGACGCCACCGAAACTCTCGCCCGGACCGCCGGAAACTTCCGGACGGCACGATGACTGTTAACGCTCACAGCCGGTGGGCCGTCAGCTCCTCCGTGAGGTCCATCAGGCGGTCGGCGTCGCGCGGATCGAGCGTGGGGAAACTGAGCGGGAGCTGCCGGTTCCGGTCGACCGCGGTCAGCGGCGCGGTCGGCGGCGCGTCCAGGAAACGGTGGATCGGAGCCACCGCCTCCGCGACCGGGCGCGCCATCACCGAGGCCGCCGCCAGCAGCCCGCGGACGACGAGCGGAAGGGTGCTCCGGTCGCCGCTTCTGGTGAAGCCGGGGTGGTAGAGCACGTAGCGGGCGCGACTGCCGGACCGGCGGGCGAAGCCGACGCCGAGCAGGTCGTTGGCGCGACCGGCCTGGAGCTGCGCGGTGACGGCCGAGTAGCCCGACACCAGCTGCGGATCCGACCAGCGGACCCCGCCCTTGGTGACACCCACACCGGCGACGTTCACGATCACCGGCGTGGCGGCCCGGTCCAGCGCCGGACGCAGCCCGAAGCTGAGCAGGTGACGACTGAGGTAGTAGAGCGCGAACGTGCGCTCCAGGCCGTCGGCGGTGACGACGCGGCGAGGCGCCACGGCGTTGGCGAACAGCGCCAGCGCGTCCACGACGGGGTAGGCCGTGACGAGGTGCTCGACGACCTGCCGGGTCTCGGCGACGCTTGACAGGTCGACGGGAAGAAAGGTGACGGAGGCGTCCGCCATCGCCTCGCCACGCTCGCGGTTGCGGCCGAGGACCACCACCCGGTCTCCGCGTGCGGCGCGTTCCAGGGCGAACGCGCGTCCCATCCCGTTGGTGCCACCGCTGACCACCACGACTGCCATGCCGCCCCCCGACTACCGTCTCCCGTTGACCGTGCTCATCCTGGGCGGGGGCCGGGCGGACGCGAAAGAAGGCACTTTCATGGCCACAGGAAACACCGGTGTGCGTACCGCGCTGACCGGGCACCGGTTGCCGGAGCCCGTTCCGGCCGGCGAGTACGAGCACTGCCCGGTCACCGACGTGCTGCGGCGGGTCAGTGACAAGTGGACGCTTGTGCTTGTCACCCTGCTGGGGCGGCGGCCGTACCGGTTCAACGAGTTGAACCGCGCCGTCGAGGGCATCAGCCAGCGGATGCTCACCCGCACGCTGCGCACGCTGGAGAGCGACGGCCTGGTCGAGCGGGAGGTGCTGCCGACGTCGCCGCCGAGCGTCGAGTACCGGCTGACGCCCCTCGGTGCCAGCCTGCTGGAGCCGCTCTCCGCGCTGGCCGGCTGGGCGGTCGACCACCACGCCGAGATCACCGCCGCCCGACGCGCAGCCGCCTGAGGTTCGGCGGGGCCCGCGCCCGCCGCCGCGCCGGGCACTATCGTTCGGGCGTGCACATCCGTTTCGACGTACCAGCCGATCCCGCCTACCCGGGCCGAGTGGCCGCCGCGCTCGCCAGGGTGCGGCTGCGCCGGTTCGGATACGTCGGCGCGGCCCTCGCGGCGGTCGGGGTGGTCGGTCTCGTCGTCTCCCGGGTGGTCCCGTCCGGCGGCCGGTTCTCGTCGCTGTGGACGGCGCTGATCGTCGGCGGGCTGTTGTCGATGCTCTATTCACCCTGGGTGCGGTGGCGCGCCCGACGCCGCTCCGGCCGCTACGCCGTAGACGGCGGCTACGACATCACCGACGACAACATCATGATGCGCAGCGGCTCGGAGTCCGGCGGCATCGCCTGGGACGGGGTCGCCCGGGTCGAGGACACCCCGGAGTTCTGGATCGTGTACGTCGGCCGGATGCCGGCGACCGTGATCCCGCGCCGGCTGATGGCCCCCGGGGACGACGACACGTTGCGCGCCTTCATGGCCGGACGTGGGCTGCTGCGGCGACCGTGATGATCGATAAGCTGCGGCGGTGCGATACGACGAACTCGAAGCGGAGATCCGACGGCTGGTCACCGGTGCCGGCGACGAGAGTCTCCGCGTCTTCGGCGCCGAGACGGTGGAGCGCATGGTCCGGGCCGAGGACCTGCTGACGGAGGACGAGCTCGACGAGGACGCGGCGGCGGCGCTGGCCGTCGCCTGTGACCGCGCCCGGACGGCCGGCGCGGCCGAGCTGCGCGCGCTGCTGACCCGCATCGACGACGGCATCCTCAGCGACGGGGACATGGATCCCGCGCTCCTGACCGTCGTCTCGGCGCTCGAACACCTGACGACCTACCGGGAGACGGGCCGGCGTGACGAGATCTACGAGCTGGCCATCCGCTCGATCGAGCAGGTCGACCACCAGGTCTCGGCCGCGCTCGACGACTTCCTCGCCACACCCGAGATGGCCGCCGAGTACGAGCGGATCCGGCGCCTGCTCACCGCCTAGATGTGCCGGCCGGCAACGGGCACCGTACGGCTAGGGTGTGGCCATGACGGCTCGCGTCGATGGGTTCGCCTTCCCGCCTCGCCGCCCGGCGGAGCGTCTGGGGGTGGCGGTGGTGAGCGAGCTGGTCGAGCTGGTCGTCACCGGCCAGCTCGGCGAGGGCGAGATGCTTCCCCCGGAAGGGCCGCTCAGCGAGCATTTCGGCGTGAGCCGCACGGTCATTCGCGAGTCGGTGAAGCGGCTCGAGGAGAAGGGCCTGGTGGTGGTCTCGCAGGGTCGCGGGACCCAGGTGGCCCGGGTCGGCTCGTGGAACATGCTGGACCCGTTCGTGCTGTCCGCGCTCATCGACAACGATGAGTCGCTGGGGGTTCTGGACGAGTTGACCGTGGTCCGGGGCAGCCTGGAGGGGGCCATGGCGGGCACCCTGGCGAGCCGGCGGACGACCGAGGAGCTGACCCGGGTCGAGCACGCGCTCGCGGCGATGCGCGAGATCCGGCACGAGACCGACTCGTTCCGGCAGGCGGACGTGGTCTTCCACTTCACGATCATGGAGCTGTCCCGCAACCGCCTGGCGGAGAACATCTGCAAGCGTCTCTACCGGCGGGCGCTGGAGAGCAGCCGCTACCACGGGCTGAAGTACGAGAGCGCGTTCGAGTCGACGCTCGACGAGCACGCGCGGGTGGTCGACGCCATCTCCCGCCAGGACGTGGCGGGCGCCGAGCGGGCGATGCGGGACCACATCGTCGGTTCCTGGCAACGACGCCGGTTCCAGGGGCCGCCCGAGGAGCCGGAGCCCGGCGGCGCCCCGGCGTGACTCAGCGCTCGGGGACGAGGCGCAACCCGGCCCGGTCGGGGCGGACGTGCGGACCGGCCGCCGCGGGCGGGTCGGTGAGCGCCGGAGCGGCTTCGAGGCGTCGCTCGTCGACCCGGATGCCGAGGCCCGGCAGGTCGCCGAGGACGATGCCGCCGTCCGCGATCTCCTGGTCCACCGTCAACCCGATCGGCCAGGAGAAGTCCTGGATCTCGCAGGCCAGGTGGTTGGGCAC
Organism: Micromonospora sp. WMMD1128; assembly: GCF_027497235.1. Classification (NCBI taxonomy): domain Bacteria; kingdom Bacillati; phylum Actinomycetota; class Actinomycetes; order Micromonosporales; family Micromonosporaceae; genus Micromonospora; species Micromonospora sp. WMMD1128. Next base: position 4,372,317 of record NZ_CP114902.1, on the reverse strand, counting down.
GGCGGCGGCGGCGTGCGCGAGTGGATTGGCGTGGTATGCCACCGGGCTGACCGGCAGGTCCCGTCCGTGCGCCACGGCGGCCGTACGCAGGAAGTGGGTGATGCCCCAGACGCTGCCCACCTGCACGACGTCGACGGCGTCCGCGTCCAGCAGCGGCCGGTACTGTTCGAGGCCGGTGAGGTTCTCGCCGGTGGCGACCCCCGCCCGGACGCCGCGGCGGACCGACGCGAGACCTGCCGCGTCCCACCGGCGCACCGGTTCCTCGATCCAGGTCAGGTCGACGGTACGCTCCAGCGCGGTGACGAACCGGACGGCCTGCGCGCGGTTCCACGCCTCGTTCGCGTCGAACATCAGGGCCGGGCGGGGCGAGTTGCGGCCGAGGATCGCCCGGATCGCCTCCAGCCGGCGCCGGTCCCGTTCGACGTCGTGGCCGCCCTTGAGCTTGGCGGCGCCGAAGCCGCGCTCGGCGAAGCGTTCGTACAGCCGCCCGAGCGCGTCGTCGTCGAGGGCGATGTCCAGCCCGGAGGCGTAGCCGGGGACGAACCGGTCGGCGGCGCCGATGGTGCGCCAGAGCGGCTCGTCGGCGGCCTTCGCCTTGAGGTCCCACAGCGCCATGTCGATCGCGCCGATCGTCCCGAACGTCGCGCCGGCGTGGCCGGTCTTGAAGACCTGGTTCAACATCCGGTCGTACAACGCCGGGGCGGACCGGGGATCCTCGCCGTCGATCGCGCGGAACACCCGCTCGACCTCCGGGTGCGCGCCGAGACCGACGCCTTCCAGGCCCGAGTCGGTCTCCAGGATCAGCACCGGCACGGCGGTACGGGTATCCGGCATGACCCCGTTGGCGTCGCCGATCAGCCGTCCCCAGTCGTGCGCGGTGGTGCGGCTGCGGTAGCCGGTGACCTTCACAGTGGTGTCCCCTCCGTGGGCGTCGTGGTCAATCCTTGGTGCCGCCCGCCGTCATGCCGGCGACCAGGAAGCGCTGGGCGAATCCGAAGACGACGAGCACCGGCAGCACCGAGACGACGGTGGCCAGGGCGAGCGTCGGCAACTGCACCGACTGGGCCCCGGCGGAACTGGGGTTGAACGCCGGCGTGGAGGCGAGCAGCGAGGTCAGGCCGACCTGGATCGGGTAGCCGTCGCTGGCGGGCAGCATCACGAAGGGCAGGAAGAAGTTGTTCCAGCTCTGCACGAAGCTGAAGAACCCGACGAGCGCCACGATCGGGGTGGCGAGCGGCAACGCGATCCGGGCGAAGACCTGGAACTCGCCGCACCCGTCGATGCGCGCCGCCGCCAGCAGGTCGCGCGGCAGCGCGGTGGAGAAGTAGACGTACGCGAGGTAGACGCCGAACGGGAAGAACGACATCGGCAGGATCACCGACAGCGGGCTGCCGATCAGCCCCACCACGTTGAGTTCGAGGAAGATCGGCAGCACCAGCGCGGTGTTCGGGATCAGCATGACGACGAGCGTCAGCACCAGCAGCAGCCGGCGCAGGCGGAACTCGGTGAGCGCCAGCGCGTACCCGGCCGGGATGCTGACGGCCACAGTGATGACGAGCGCGCTCAGCGCGTACAGGGCCGAGTTGGCGACCCAGGTGGTGACCGCGCCGTCCTGGAACCCGAAGAGCTGGTGCCAGTTGTCGCTCAGGTCGCCGAGGCTACCGGGGCGGAACGGGTCGGTGCCGACGAGATCGCGCGCCGACTTGGTGGTGGCCACCAGCAGCCAGACGATCGGGACGACGAAGAAGAGCACGAAGACCGTGACCACGGCCCCGAGCACCGCCCGGCCGGCGCGTGCCGTCATGGCGTCAGTCCGTTCCGAACAGGCCGCCGCGCACCACGAAGACGGCGGACAGGGCGAGGGCGACGACGAGGAGCAGCAGCGAGATGGCCGCCGCGCCGTTGAAGTCGTTGTGTTGGAAGGCGTACTGGTAGGCCAGTTGGTTGAGCGAGTAGTCGTTCGGCACGACCGCGTTGCTCGCCTGCGAGAGCAGTTGCGGCTCGACGAAGAGCTGGGTGCCGGCGGCGAGCGACATGATGCCCATGTACGAGATCCACTTGCGTAGCAGCGGGAGCTGGACGTGCCAGGCGATCTGGACGGCGTTCGCCCCGTCGATGCGGGCGGCCTCGATCACCTCCGCGCCGATGGTGTTCAACGCGCCGTACATGATGACGACCCACCCGCCCGCGCCGGTCCAGAACGCGATGATCGCGAAGATCGCGGGCAGGTTCCCCGGCACGATGACCTGCACGAAACTGTGGAAGCCGAACAGGCGCAGCAGGCCGCTGACCGGGCTCGCGGTGGGGTCGAGCACGAACAGCCAGAGCAGCACGCTCGACGCGCCGGCCACCGCGCCGGGCAGATAGAAGACGAGCCGGAGGGTGCGGCTGAGCCAGCGCACCCGCACCGCGTGCACGACGACGGCCAGGAACGACACCAGCACGACGAGCGCGGCGAGCCAGATCACCAGGTAGAGCGCGACGTGGGCGACGGCCGGCCCGAACCGGAAGTCGCCGAGCACCCGGGTGAAGTTGTCCAGCCCGGCGAAGCCGCCGGCCCCGGTGGTGAACGCCAGCCAGAGGGCGTAGAGAGCGGGCAGCACGCCGAACGCCAGGGCCAGCGCCGCGTACGCCGCGACGAAGCCGTAGCTCAGCGCGCCGCGCCCTCTCGTGCCGCCGGCCGCCATCGGCGTCACTTGACCGTGTAGCCGTTGACCTGGGCCTGGTTCCTGATCGCCTGCTCCCACTCGGGGAGCAGGTCGGCCACGCGCCGGCCGCTCGCGATCGCCGGGGTGACCGTCTTGGCCCAGATCGCCTCCTGGCTGAAGACGCCGGAGCCCCAGCCGTTCCAGATTATCGCCCCGGCCTCGGTGACCGGCCCGAGGTCGGTGGCGTAGTAACCGCTCGCCTCCTGCTGCTTGATCCACTTCTCGGCGGCCGGCGCGTACGCCGGGTAGCCGGGAGCGAGCGCCACCTGGTAGTCGTCGGCGGTCGTGACGAACTCGACGAACGCCGCCGCCGCCTTCAGGTTGCGGGAGTGGCTGCTGACGAACCAGGTGCCGCCGCCGACGTTGCCGGTGACCGGCTCCTCTCCCCGCCAGGGCAGCGGGGCCGCGACGCCGAGCTGTCCGGCGGGCACGTCGAGGGACTGCGGGTTGTGGAAGATGGCACCGGCGTACCAGGCCGGGCCGGGCAGCATCAGCACCTTGTCCGCGTACGTCTTGACGAACTCGGGGGTGAAGACGCTGATGTTGGGTGCGGTGCGGTTGCGGACCAGCGTGTCGACGAGCGTCGCGGCGCGCCGGCACTCGGTGCTGTCCGTGTGCACCGTCACCGCGTGGGGGCCGGTGATGCCGTTGGCCTGGCACCTGCTGCCCCAGAAGTAGATCTCCGGGGTCCACGGGTCACCGACCGTGCCCACCAGATAGCCGGGGTGCTCGCGTGCCACCCGCTCGCCCAGCGCCTGGTAGTCCTCCCAGGTGGCGGGCAGGGTGTACCCGAAGTCGTCGAGCAGCTTCCGGTTGTACCAGAGCACCACCTGGGCCAGGTCGTTGCGCAGGCAGTACACCTTGCCGTCCACCGTGCACGGATTCAGCGCGCCCGTGGTGAACCCGTCGAGCACGCCGCTCGGGACCAGTCCGCGGTCGAGCACGGCCGCGAACGCCTGCTTGCCGTTGCTCTGCTGGCTGGCCCACGCCGCGTCGTTGTTCTGGGTGGAGAACACGACGTCGGGCCAGCCGCTGCCCGCCCGGTCGAAGAGTTGGATCTTGGTGCGGAACGAGTTGGAGCCGTTGGCCGACCCGTCGTACGACTCCACCTTGAGCGCGACGTCGGGGTGCGCCTTCCGGAACGCGTCGACCGCCTTCGAGCGGTCGGCGTCCACCCAGACCGTGATGGTGGCCTTGTCGTCCTGCGTGACCTGGGGGAAGCCGTAGGCGCCAGGGGAGGACTCGTCCTTGCCGCACCCGGTCAGCGCCAGGACGCCGGCGATCGTCCCCACGACGCCGGCGGCGAGCAGCGACCGGCGGGCGGCGTTGACGCGCGGTACGTGTGCCATGTCGGTGGTCCTTCCCGATCGCTGCCGGCCCGGTCAGCCGCGCAGGCTCCACTGCTGGTTGGCCTGGCCGTTGCAGGTCCAGAGGATCAGCTTGGTGCCGTTCGTGGTGCCGGCGGCGTTGGCGTCCAGGCACAGGCCGGACTGTTGGCCGGTGATGGTGCCGTTGGCGTTGACGTTCCACTGTTGGTTGGCCTGGCCGTTGCAGTCCCAGATGATCACGGCGGTGCCGTTGCTGGTGCCCTGGCCGTTGGCGTCCAGGCACTTGGTCCCGTACACCTGGAGTTGCCGGCCGGCGGTGACGGTGAAGCGTTGGCCGCTGGCGCTGCCGCAGTCCCAGAGCTGCACCTGGGTGCCGTTGGTGGTGGACGAGTTCGGCACGTCCACGCACCGGCCGGACTGCCCGCCGACGATCTGCCGGGCGCCGCCGGTGGGCGGCGGGGTGGTGGGGCCGCCGGTGCCCTGCGGGCCGGCGGAGTTCATCACGCTCTGCGCGCCGGACGGCCAACTGCCGTTGCCGACAGTCGTGTTGCCGTAGACGACGTTGCCCCGGTCGCCGTTGGTGACGTTCGTGCTGCCGTTGGTCGACCAGTTGTTGGTGACCGTCCAGTTGCCCATGTTCTCGCCGCCCCAGTAGTTGGCGGTGGCCCAGGTGCCGGTGTTGGCGAACACGTTGTTGGTGACGGTGTAGTACTTCGAGCCCTCGTCGAAGTAGACGCCGAAGTAGCCGTTGGTGCGCAGGCAGTAGTTCTCACTGATCAGCGCGTTCGGGTCCCACCCCAGGGTGTAGATGCATCCGCCGTCGTTCATCTGCTGCATCACGTCGTGGACGTAGTTGCCGACCACCCGGTTGTTGGACGCGGTCGTCGGCGTGCTGTAGCGCGGCTGGTAGTTGTAGAGGCCGCGGTTGGCGTACTCGTTGTTGCCGCCGGCGTCGTTCGATCCCCAGCCGTACCCGATGGTGATGCCCGAGTAGGGCAGGTTGTAGATCTCGTTGTGGCTGATCGTGGCGTTGGTGACGTAGGTGGGCAGCACCGAGCTGATGCCCCGGTAGTCGAGGCCGAGGTCGTGGATCCGGTTGTTGCTGACGGTGATGTCCCGGTTGGTCATCCGGGTGTCGCTCGGGTGGTGGGCGTCAGCGCGCACGCCGCCGATGACGAAGCCGCCGGCGGCGTTCCGGGCGATCTCGGAGCGGGTGACGGTGATGTTGCTGGCGCCCAGGCCCACGCCGGTGCCGTGCGCGTTGGCGTCGTTGCCGATGCCGACGGCCGTCTGTCCCAGGTTGACGAACTGGGAGTCGCTGAACGTGATGGTGTTGGCGGCCGAGACCTGCACCGCGGCGGGCATCTGGAACCAGTTCGGCCGGGCCGCCTCGAACTGCTGGCAGCCGGAGGTGCAGGAGCCGAACCCGGGCCACGACCAGTTGCCGGCGATGTACGAGCCGGTCTGCTGGTCGACCCAACCCTGGTTGCTGCTGGGGCCCAGCCAACTGGTGCCGGTGAAGGTGATGCCGCTGAACGCGATGTGGTGCGCCGGGTTGGCGTAGCTGCCGCCGACCTGGACCAGGGACTGCACCACCGGGAACTCGACGTCGACGTTCGACATGTTCTGGCCGGAGCGCGGGATGTAGTAGAGCGTGCCGGTGCCGGTGTTGACGTACCACTCACCCGGCGAGTCGAGGAACTCGTACGCGTTCACCAGGTAGAAGGGCCCGGCCCGGAACGGGTTCATCAGGGTGTCGTAGCCGAAGTTGTTGTTGTTCCACGCCGGCTGCGCCATGGTGAGCATGCCGCCGCTGATGCTCTGCACCGGCGAGTAGCGGTCGGTGAACGAGTTGACGCCCTCGACCTCGACCCGGTTGGCGTTGGCGACGTTGTTCAGGTAGTTCAGGTTGCCGTTGGTGATCCGCAGCCCGCTGGCCGAGGCGCTGAAGTCCGACCGGTTCACCTGCGTACGGGCCCGGGTGGCGACCTGGCCGTCGACGTAGAGCTGCCGGGTGTCCTGCCCGGCGCCGACGGTGGCCTTCCAGATGTTGCGGCCGGAATCGGCGACGGACCAGCCGGTCACCTGCTTCGCCCCGCTGATCACCGGGTGCGCGCCGGACGCGGCCTGCCAGCGCACGGTGTGGCCGTTCGTCCCGGAGTCGGCCGCGCCGAACGTCAGCGGCGAGGTCACCCGGTAGACGCCGTCGGCGAGCTGCACCACGATGTCGTCGGACATGCCGCCGGTCATCGTGCGCACCGTGGCCTGGGCCGCGGACAACGCGCAGGGTTGTGCCGCGGAGCAGGCGCTGCCGGTGCCGCCGGGGGCCGCGTACAGCGTGGTGACGGCGGCCGACGCGGACGAGGCGAAGGCCGCCACCGCGATGCCGGCGGCCACCGTCGCCAGCGCGAGGCCGGCCGCGGCGGACCGTCGCAGGGCGAATGGTTTCACGGGGACCTCCCCGGTCGAGGGGACATAGGTATGACGTCTGATGTTAAGCATCGATGTCGGACCGGTCAATATAGAGATACGTCTATAATGTGCGGGCCCGCGCGTTGACAGGTGTCACCGCCCCGACCTAGGGTCTGCGCACCAGGTGAACCGATTCGACGACCGTTGCCGGGAGCGGGATGAACATCGGTGAGATCGCCCGGCGGGCCGGGGTGTCCCGCAGCACCGTGTCGTACGTGCTGAGCGGCAAGCGGCCGGTCTCGGCGGCCACCCGGCAGCGCATCCAGGCCGTCATCGACGAGCTGGACTACCGCCCGAACGCCAGCGCGCGTGCCCTCAAGGAGGGCCGGACCCGCACCCTCGGCCTGGTCATCCCACCCGCCAGCCAGCGCCTCACCGACATGCAACTCGGCTTCGTCGCAAGCGTGGTCGAGGCCGCCGCCCGGGCCGACCTCGACGTGTTGCTGTCGCCCTCCGGCGGCGACCACGACCGGTCGTTCGAACGGATCGTCACCGGCCGCCGCGTCGACGGGGTGGTCCTGATGGAGATCCGGTTGACCGACGAGCGGGTGACCCGGCTGGAGCAGACCGGCCTGCCGTTCGTGACCATCGGCCGCACCGCCCAGCCGCACGGGATGAGCTGGGTGGACGTGGACTACGCCGGCCTCATCGCAAGCTGCGTGCACCACCTGGCGGACCTGGGGCACCGCACCGTCGCCCTGGTCAACCGGTCGGCCGAACTCGTCGCCGCGGGCTACGGCCCGGGCAGCCGGGCGCTCACCGGCTTCACCACGGCGACCCGGGAACGCGGCCTGGTCGGCATCGACGTCTGTTGCGGCGACGACGTCACCGCCGGCGAGGCGTGCGTCGAGGAACTGCTGGCGAGCCATCCCGACGTCACCGCCGTGGCCACCGTGAACGAGGCGGCCCTGCCCGGCATGCAGCGGGCGCTGGAGACGGCCGGGCTCGTGGTGCCGCGCGACTTCTCCCTCACCGGGGTCGCCGCCCGGCACTGGGCGGAGAACTTCCGCCCGCCGCTCACCGCGGCGGACGTGCCGATCGTCGACATGGGCGCGGCGGCCGTGTCGCTCCTGCTGGAGCGGATCGCCGCGCCCGAGACCGCGCCCCGGCACCGGCTCTACCGCCCGCCGATCTCGCTGCGTGCCAGCACCGGCCCGCTGCCCCGGACCGTCCGCTAACCGCCGGCCCGCCGCCGCCGGTCGTCGCCGGCCAGCAGGAGATAGCCGCTCGCGGTCCAGGTGTACGCGCGGTCCCGCAGGCCCGCGCCGGTCTTGGCGTCGAAGTTCTCGGCGAAGCCGGACCGCTCGCACAGCACCCGGAACCGCCGGCTGATCTCGTCGGCGAGCGCGGTGTGCCCGGCCCGGCGCAACCCGTCCTCGATCAGCACGGTGGCCGGGGCCCAGATCGGGCCGCGCCAGTAGCCGTCGGCGGCGTGGTACGGCGAGTCGAGCGGCTCGGTGGCCAGCCCGTGCTCGGTGAGATGGCTCTCGACGCGGCGGGCGAGGACGGCGGCGACAGCGGCCGGAAGCGCCTCGCCGAGCACGACCGGCATCAGGTCGAGCAGGCTGCTCCCGGCCCGGTTGCTCCCGGCCCGGTTGCTCCCGGCCCGGTTGCTCCCGGCCCCGGGGGCCCGCGCGGTGAACCGCTCGCCGGTCCACAGCTCACCCAGCAGCGCCTCGCGGACCTCGCCGGCGACGCCCGCCCACCGCGCCGCCTCCGCCGGGCGCTCCAGCTCGTCGGCCAGCTCCGCCAGGCACCCCAGCTGGATCGCCAGGAAAGCGGCGAGGTCCGGCGTCTCGATCACCCGGTCGTCGTCGAACGTGGTGGCGTTGTCCCAGCCGCTGTCGTTGCCGTGCTGGTAGTGCGGCAGGCATCGACCGGGCGCCCGCCGGTGGTCCAGCCAGAACGTGGTCCACCGGGCCAGCCGCTCGTAGACCTCGACCAGGTCGTCGCGCGACGGCGACCGGCCCGACCGCTGACGCAGCCGCCGCAACGCCCAGCCGTGGATCGGTGGCTTGACGAAGTTGTGCAGGATCTCCGAGTGCGTCACCGAGTCGGGCAGCGCACCGGCGTCGTCCATGTGGTCGAACGGCAGGTGGAACTGGTGCCAGGCGAGGTCGGCGTCGCCGTCCGCGAGGGCCAGCGCGTTGAAGCAGTGGTCCCAGCTCCACACCTTGTTCATCCAGTGCTTCGACATCAGGACGGCAGGCCGGGTGACGAAGCCGGCCGCACCCACCGTGGCCGACCACAACACGTACCCGGCCAGCTCGGCGGCCGGGGTCTCCGCGTCGCGCCACGGCGCGACCGCCTCGACGAACGCCGCGAAGTCGGCGTGGCCGGCGTCGACCAGGTCGTCGAAGTCGGCGGTGTCCGGGTACGGCCGGCGGGCCGTCGCGTACTCCTCGATCGCGACCTCCCACGGCCGGTCGGCGGGCAGGAGCAGGCCCCGGTCGGCGGTGCCGAGGGCCTGCGCCCCGACCGTCTCGGCGGTGCCGGCGAGCACGGTGACCCGGTAGCGGCGGCCGGTCTCGTACGAGGTGAACACGGCCGAGGAGTCCGTCGGGTCGTCGTACAGGTAGGTCCCGCTGAACGGGGTGAGGGTGGCCGCGGCGGCGGTGATCCGCAGCCCGGCCCCCCGCCCGCGCAGCCGGAGCGTGTCCGGGCCCGCGTAGGTCAGCTCGACCCGGCCGACCCGGTCGTGCCAGCTCAGCAGCGCCGGCCGGGCCGTCACCGTGGCGTCGGCCGGCGCGCTGAACCGCAGCACCGGGTGCATGCCGTTGCGGTGCGAGACGAGGTGCAGATCGTCGGCGTAGGTGTTCTCGGCGACCACGGGGGAGACGCTCAGCCAGGACCCGCGGTGGCTGAACGGAATCTCCCGGACGGAGAACGCCGGACCGGAGGGGGCAACGGTCATCTGCGCTGGCTGCCTTTCTGGGGTACGGATGGCTCAGTCCTTGACGGCGCCCGCTGTCACGCCCGCGGCGACGTACCGCTGGGCCACGATCAGCAGGACGGTGGCGGGGACGGAGGCGACCACTGCGGTGGCCATGATGGCGTTCCACTGCTGGTTGTTGTTGCCGATGTAGCGGTAGATGCCGAGCGTGATCGGCCGGGCCGCGCCCCCGGCGTCGAGCGTGGACGCGAAGAGGAAGTCCGACCAGGCCCAGAGGAAGGCGAACAGCGACACGGTGATGACCGAACCCCGGCTCAGCGGCAGCACCACCGACCAGAACGTCCGCCACCGGCCGGCGCCGTCCACCACCGCGGCGTGCAGCACCTCGTCCGGGATGCCGGACATGAACGCCGCGAAGATCAACACTCCGAAGGGCACGGCGATGGTGGAGTCGGCGAGCACCAGGCCGGCGGCCGAGTTGAGCACCCCGAGGCGGAGATAGATGGCGTAGAACCCCATCGCCATGATGATCCCGGGGATCATCTGCGCGATCAGCAGTACGAAGCTGAGCACGCCGCCGCCGGCCGGGCGCAACTTCGCCAGGGCGTAGCCGGCCGGCGCGGCGAGGGCCACGGTCAGCGCCACCGTGCCGAGCCCGACGAGCAGGCTGGTGCCGAGGTACGGCAACTGCTCCCGCAGCACCACCCGGTAACCCTCGACGGTGCCGTCGACGGGGAACAGGTGCGGCGGGTCGGCCCGCAGGTCGCCGTCGCGGGTGAACGAGACGTTGACCATCCAGTAGACCGGGAACAGCATCAGCGCGGTGAACACCAGCCCGAGGCCGGTCCGCCACCAGGCGGTACGCGCGGGTCTTCTCGTCACCACCGTTGCCTCCGTTGCGCTCGGGCGTAGCTCAACGCGAAGATGAGGGCGACCACGATCAGCAGGTTGCCGACGGCCGCGCCCGGCCCGAACTCCGGCAGCAGGCTGCCGAAACCGAGCCGGTAGGACCAGGTGGCGAACGTGGTGGACGAGTCGGTCGGCCCGCCCCTGGTCATGATCCAGATGAGGTCGAAGACCTTCAGCGTGTAGATCAGCCCGAGCAGCAGCGTGATCGCCGACACCGGCCGCAGCAACGGGAACGTGATCCGCCAGAACCGTTGCGGACCGCTCGCCCCGTCCAGCGCCGCGGCCTCGTACACCTCCGGCGGGACGGCCTGGAGACCGCTGTAGAGGACGACCAGGTTGAACGGGATGCCGATCCAGATGTTCGCGACGATCACCGAGACCAGCGACCACCGCGGCGAGGTCAACCAGTTGACCGGGTCGAGGCCCACCGCGCCGAGCGCCGCGTTGACCACGCCGGCATCGCTGTTGAGCATCCACGACCAGGTGGAGGCCGAGACGATCAGCGGCAGCAGCCAGGGTACGAGGAACAGCGCCCGCAGCGTCGCCGACAGCGGGAAGTGCCGGTGGAAGAAGACCGCGAGCGCCAGCCCGAGGGCGAACTGGAACAGCAGCGACACCGCCGTGAAGACCGCCGTGTGCACGAGCGCCGGCAGAAAGGTCGGATGGGTCACCACGTCCCGGTAGTTGTCCAGCCCGGCGAACGGGGCGTCGCCGGAGACGAACGAGCGGACTGTGTAGCGCCGCAGGCTCAGCTCGACGTTCCGGTAGAGCGGATAGGCGTAGAAGACCAGCAGGTAGACCGTCACCGGGGCGAGGAACGCCCACGCCGTCCACCGGTCGGTGCGGTTTCGGCTCATGGATCTACTTGGTGGCGGCTGCGCCCTGGGCGGCGGACAGGGCCGCCTGCGGCGTCTTCGCGCCGCTGAGCGCGCCCTGCACGGCGGTCCACAACTGCTCGGAGATCTTCGGGTACCGCGTGCCGAGGTTGTCGCCGGTGCGACCCTTGGCGGCGTTGACCGCGTCGACCCACACCTTCAGCTCCGGGTCGGCCGCGACCTGCTTCTCCTGCACCGCCGCCACCGGCGCGACGTACGACAGCGTGGTGTCGGTGGTCAGCAGGTTCTCCGGGTTGGTCAGGCAGGTCACCAGCTTCCGCGCGACCTCGTACCGGCCGGTGTCGCGCTGCACGGGGATGGAGACGAACTCGCCGCCGGTCGGGGCCGGGGCGGTGCCACCGCCACTCGCCGGCACCGGGATGATCCCGTACTCGAAGTCGAGCTTCTCGGCGTTGGCCCGCTGCCAGGTGCCGTTCTCGGCGAACGCGTAGTCGCCGCCGGCGAACTCCTGCCAGCTGGTGGTCTGGGTGTTGTTGATGACGGAGTTCGGCGCGTACCCCCGGGTCAGCCAGTCGGACCACAGCGTCAGCGCGGAGATGGCCGGCGGCGAGTCCAGCGCGGTCAGTTGGGCGCCCGCGCCCCAGAACCAGGGCAGGAACTGGAAGCTGCCCTCCTCGGTGCCGATCGCCGAGAACGTGATGCCCTTCTTGCCGGCGCCCTTCACCTTCGCCAGCGCAGCGGTCAGCGACGGCCAGTCCCGGACCGACGCGACGTCCACCCCGGCCTTGCCCAGCAGGTCCTTGTTGTACCAGAGGGCGAGCGTGTTCGCCCCGATCGGGACGCCGTACGTCCGGCCGTCGAGCTGGCCGGCGCCGAGCAGGTTGGGCGCCGAGGCGGAGGTGTCGAGCTTCGTCTCGTCCGCCGAGGTGAGCGCGCCGGCCTGGGCGAGCGTGGAGATGACCGGATTGTCGATGATCAGCACGTCGGGGGAGTTGCCCTGCTGGGCCGCGAGCAGCGCCTTGTTCGTCAGGTCGGTGGTGTCGTAGCCGGTGCGTCGCACCGGCACGCCCGCGGAGCTGCCGCAGGTGTCGAGCAGCTTCTCCCAGTCGGATCCGCCGGCGAACTGCGGGTACGGGTCCCAGACGGTGTACGCGGCGCCGCCGGCCCCGCCTTCCGGGGTGTCGTTCGCGGAGCAGCCGGTGACGGTGCCGGCGACCGTGAGGGCGGTCAGGGCGGCGCCGGCCACGCCCCGCCGCCAGGCGGATGTCGTCATGGTGTGGCCCCTCTCGGGCAGCGAAACGGCGAATCGGTTCGACCGAAGATAAGCCGGTCGATGTATGCGGTCAAGGTGCTCGATCGCCTCTGGGCGAAACTGGTTCGCCACAGGCTGGTCATGGCGTTGACATCCATAGACGTCGACGCCTAGGCTGCCCGGCGAATCGATTCGCTAGGACGTCCTCCGCAGCCCCACCACACTGCCGAAGGAGTCGCAGTGAACATCCCCCACGCCCGGGCACCCCGGATCCGCGGCCTCGCCGCCCGGATCACGGCCGGTACCCTCGCCGTCGCCTGCTCGCTGGCGGTCGCCGCGTCCCCGGCACGGGCCGCCGACGAGTCGCTCACCGTCAACTTCTCCGCCTCCCTGGGTACGCCGACGTACCGCGGATCGGGGTGGATCTACGGGATGACCGAGAACGGCCAGAACCCGCCGGACAGCTACTTCCGGGACGTGAAGTTCCGGGCCATGCGCGCCGGCGGCGCCCAACTACCCGGCCAGGGCTGGGTCGGCGGCGGCTACGACCGACGCTGGAACGCCACCGTCGCCCAAGCCCGCCGCACCGCCGCCCTCGGCGGCACGTTCGTGCTGCTCGACCACGACCTCTGGGGCGCCGACGGCGCCTCGATCAGCCGCTTCCCCGGCGACAACGGTGACTGGAGCGACTACGACCGCTTCCTGGACCGGCTCTTCTCCGACGTCCGTTCGGCCGGGATCACCGTGCAGTGGGACATCTGGAACGAGCCGAACATCAGCCTGTTCTGGAACCGGCCCCAGTCGCAGTACTTCGAACTGTGGCGACGCACCTACCAGCGGATCCGGTCGGCGTTCCCGGGCATGCTCATCGTCGGGCCGAGCTGCGCCTGCGTACCGTCCACGAGCGGCTGGTGGACCCAGTACCTGGACTACGTCAAGGCCAACAACGTGGTGCCGGACATCTTCAGCTGGCACTCGCTGCCCGGCGACCCGGTGTCGAACGTGGCCACCGCCAACCAGACGCTCGACTCGCGGGGCATCGCCCACCCGCGACCGCACCAGATCAACGAGTACGGCGCGTCCAACGAGCAGAACCCGGCCGCTGGGGCGTGGTACCTGGCCCGGCTGGAACGCGCCGGCGCGGACGGGCTGCGGGCCAACTGGGCCGGCGGCCAGAACCTGCACAACGACCTGGGCAACCTGCTCACCCACAACTCCAGCGGGCAGTATCAGCCCAAGGGCGAGTGGTGGGCGTACCAGTACTACGGCTCGATGACCGGCCAGATCGCCTCCGTCACCCCGAGCGCCTCCTACGACGCGTTCGCCACCCGCGACACCGGCTCGGCGAAGATCCTCATCGGCGGCCACCGCACCACCGGCAACGTCGCGGTCAACATCCAGCGCCTGGACGCGACAAGCGGCATCGTGGTCAACAACCAGGTCCGGGTGGTGGTGCAGAACATCCCGTACAACAACGGCGGCGCGGTGTCCGGGCCGGTCACGGTGCGGGACACCGTGGTGACGCTGTCGAACAACGGCACCACGGTCAACGTGTCGCACTCGGCCATCAGCGACACGTCCACAGTCACCCTGCTGCCGCCCGGTGGCGGAGGGCCGACGAACCAGAACGTCCAGATCGTCGGCGGCCAGTCCGGCCGGTGCGCGGACGTGCCCGGCGCCACCACCACGAACGGCAGCCAGATCCAGCTCTGGGACTGCCACGGCAACGCCAACCAGCGGTTCAGCTACACGTCGGGCAAGCAGCTCACGGTGTACGGCAACAAGTGCCTGGACGCCTCCGGCCAGGGCACCGCGAACGGCACCCCGGTGGTCATCTGGGACTGCAACGGCCAGTCCAACCAGCAGTGGAACCTGAACGCCGACGGCACCATCACCGGCGTGCAGTCCAACCTGTGCCTGGATGCCAGCGCCTTCGGCACCACCAACGGCACCAAGATCCAGCTCTGGCAGTGCCTGAACGGCGCCAACCAACGCTGGACCCTCCGCCCCTGAGATGCAAGGCGGGGCCCCTTCTTAACGCCTGCGGTATGGGAAGGGGCCCCGCTTAACACCTCAGCGCCAGCTCCACCTCTGGTTGGCCTGGCCGTTGCAGGACCACAGGATGAGCCTCGTGCCGTTCGCGGTGCCGGCGGCGTTGGCGTCGAGGCAGAGCCCGGACTGCACACCGGTGACGGTGCCGTTGGCGTTGACGTTCCACTGCTGGTTGGCCTGGCCGTTGCAGCCCCACACGATGACCGCCGTGCCGTTGCTGGTGCCCGCCCCGTTCGCGTCCAGGCACAGGTTGCCGGCCAGTTGCAGTTGGCGGCCGGCGCCGGCGGTCCAGAGCTGACCGGACTGCCCGGCGCAGTCCTGCAACTGCACCTGCGTACCCGAGGTCTGGGTCGGTGCGGTCACGCAGCGGCCGGACTGTTCGCCGGCGAGCTGCCGCCCGGTGGTGGGCGACGGGCTGGTCGGTGGCGTGGTCGGCGGGTTCGTCGGGGTGGTGCCGTCGAACTGCGTGAAGAACCGCCACACCACGGCCTGCGTCCACGACCGCTCGCCCGGCGCGAACGGGTCGGCGGTGCCGTCCACCGCGTTCGGGGCGTGCGGCCCGTCGAAGGCGCCCCAGGCGACCGGGTAGCCCGCCCGGCAACCCGAGTAGTAGGTGACCACGTGGGTCAGGCTGCCCTGCGCCGGCTCCGGCGGATTCTGCGGGGTGCAGCCGTTGTTGCGGACGAACTGGTCGCGCAGCGCGCGGCCCGCCGAAATCGGCAGCGTGCCGTCACGCAGACCATGGATCCCGAGGTACGCGATGGGCTGGGTGCCGCCGTTGCACCCGCTGAGGTTCGCGCCCGAATAGACCGCTACCGCGCGGAATACGTTCGCCCGGGCACAGGCGATGGCGTAGCTCATGCCGCCGCCGTAGCTGAAGCCCATCGCGTACAACTGGGTGGTGTCCACGCACAGGCCGGCCTCGAACGTGCGGACCATGTCGTCGACGAACGTCAGGTCCTGGCCGTTCGGGTTGGCCCAGCCGTTGCCGTTGCCCTGCGGTGCGACGAAGATCGCGCTGTTGTTCGACAGCGCCCGGACCCCGTAGTAGGACCACGGGTATCCGCTGGTCCCGCCCGAGTCGACGTCGCCCGCGGTGCCGCCGTTCCAGTGGAAGCCGAAGATCAGCCGGTATGGGTGGTTGTTGTCGTAGTTGTCGGGGATTCGCAGGATGTACGAACGGTTCTGGCCGCCGCTGGAGATCGTGTGCGAGCCGCTCGTCAGCGCCGGCGCCCTGCCGCAGCCGGCGGTCGCCGCCAGCGGGCTGACGCCGGCGGCATCCTGACCGGCGGCGAACGCGACGCCGCCCATGGCGAGGACGAGTCCCGCCACTCCCGCGACGACGCCGACGATGAGCCGATGTCTCGGCATGGCGTCCTCCTTCCTTCGAGTGGTTAAGCGGGGCCCCTTCCTATACCGGAGGCGTTAAGAAGGGGCCCCGCCTTGCACGTCAGCTTCGGGTGCTCCACTGCTGGTTGGTGCCGTTGTGGCAGTCCCAAAGGTTGATCTTCGTGCCGTTGGCGGTGCCGTAGCCGGCCGCGTCCAGGCAGCGTCCGGACTGCACGCCGGTGATGGTGCCGTTGGCGTTGAGGTTCCACTGCTGATTGGCCTGGCCGTTGCAGTCCCAGATGATCACGCTGGTGCCGTTCGCGGTCCCTTTACCGTTCGCGTCGAGACACTTGTTGCCGAGCACCTGCAACTGCTTCGCGGAGGTGTAGGTCCAGCGCTGCGGGGTGCCGCCCCAGCAGTCGTACAGCTGCACCTGGGTGCCGTTGGTGGTGCTGCCGTTCGGCACGTCCAGGCACCGGCCCGAGCCGCCACCGACCAGTTGCACGTTCTGGTAGGTGGTGCCGCCGCCGTTGCCCGGGGTGCCGATGCTGCCGTCCACCGACCGCAGCGCGGCATACCAGACGGCGGCCATCTTGTCGTAACCGCCGGCGGTCGGGTGGATGCCGTCGATCAGGTCGGCGGTGCTCAGCGCCGAGTGCTGGTCGACCAGGTGGACCCGCTTGCCGGCGTTCACCTTGGACTGCACGATGCCGGGAATGGCGGCGTTGAAGGTGCGTACCGCCGACTCCTGGCCGGAGTTGGCAAGCGGGATGATCTGCGCCACGAACACGTCGGCGTTGGGCGCCGTCGCGGTGATGTGGTCGATCAGGGTGGAGAGCCGGTTCGGCGCGCCGGACACGTTGTAGTTCTGCAGGATGTCGTTGGTGCCGATGTGCAGCAGCACGGTGCGCGGCTGGTAGGCGTTCAGCCAGCCGGTGATGTTGGCGTCGATCTGGTCGATCCGCCAGCCGGGGTGTCCCTCGTGGTCGTGGTCGCCGAGGTTGCCCGGCCCGTTGAACTGGGAGCCGACGAAGTCGATCCGGTAGCCGCCGGCGGCGAGCCGTTGCCACAGACCGATCCGGGAGCCGCCCGGGACCTGGGTGCCCTCGGTGATCGAGTCACCGAGCGGCATCACCCGTACCCCGCCGTTGGACTCGGCTGCGGCCGGGCCGGCCGGGGTGAGCACCCCGGCGACGGCCATGGCCAACGCGGCGGCTGCGGCGAGCCACCCTGTCCTTCTGCGCATGAGTGTTCCTCTCAAGGGCTGGTGCAGGTCAGGGACGGGGTCGACGGCGAGCCGTTGGCCAGGAAGCCGAACGTGGTCGAGCCGGCGGCCGGCACCGAGCCGTTGTACGACACGTTGCGGACGGTCGCCGTGGAGCCGCTGGTGCTCAGCGTGCCGCCCCAGATCTGGTTGATGCTCTGGCCTCCGGCCAGGTTCCAGCCCACCGTCCAGCCGTTGATCGCCGAGGCGCCGGCCGTGACTGTCACCTCGCCCTGGAAGCCGCCGGACCAGGTGCTCGTGGTGCGGTAGGTCGCGGCGCAGGCGCCGCTGGTGGGCGGCGGGGTGGTCGGCGGTGCGGTGGTCGGGGGCGGGGTCGTCGGCGGTGCGGTGGTCGGCGGCGCGGTGGTGGGCGGCGCGGTGGTCGGCGGGGTGCCGGTGCCGGAGCTGAACCGCCAGTGGTCGATGTTGAACAGCGAGCCGCTGCCACCGGTGAACCGCAGGTAGAGGTCGTGGGTGCCGGTGGCGCCGCTGACCCCGCAGGTCGTGTCCGTCCACGTCTGCCAGCCGCCGGTGCCGGACACCCGGCAACTGCCGACGAGCGGGCCGCTGGTGCTGTCCAGGCGCAACTCGATGGTGCCGCCGCTACCGGCCGAGGCCACCCGGGCGGTGTACGAGGTCGCGCCGGAGCCGAAGGCCACGCCCTTGACCTTGATGTAGTCCCCGTTGTCGATGAAGCCGACGTTCATGCCACCGCCGCTGGCCGGCTCGGTCTCGATCCCCTGCCCCCAGGCGATCGTCTCGGCCTCCTGCCGGACGTACGGGTTCAGCGTCCCGACCTGCGGGGCGCCCGCGTTGGTCATGGACATCGTCGGGATCGAGCCGTCCGACCCGTAGGAGAACTTCTCCACCGCCACCGACCTGGTGAAACCGCCGCCGCCGGGCAACGCGCCGTTGTGGTAGAAGAAGTAGGAACCGCCCTTGAAGTCGACGATCCCGGGGTGGTTGGTGAAGCTGCTGCCCTGGGTGGGCATGACCGTCCCGCGGTAGGTCCACGGCCCGGTCGGGCCGGGCGCCGTCGAGTAGCCGATGAACTCCGAGCAGCACTTGGCGGCGAACACGTTGTAGTAGAGGTTGTTGCGCTTGTAGACCCAGGGCCCTTCCTCGTACAGGGTGGGCCGGTTCGCGTCCCCGGTCCGGGTCCCGAAGCCCGCCGTGGTCAGCGGGATCTGCGTCGGGCTGCCCGAGTACGAGATCATGTCCGAGTTCAGCTTCACGTACCACAGCTTCGGGTTGCCCCAGTAGAGGTACGCCTGACCGTCGTCGTCGATGAACACGGTGGGGTCGATCTCGCCGTTGCTCACCAGCGGGCGGCCGATCGCGTCCCGGAACGGGCCGGTCGGGCTGTCGGAGACCGCCACGCCGATGCCCATCTGGCCGGTCGCCCGCACGACCATGGGTACGTACCAGTAGAACTTGCCGTTGCGGTAGATCGCCTGGCCGGCCCAGGCGTCCTGCTTGGCCCAGCTGAAGGTGGCGAGGTTGAGCGGCGACCCGTGGTCGGTCCAGTTGACCATGTCGTCGGACGACCAGACCCGCCACTCCTTCATGGTGAACCAGGTCGAGTTGTCCTCGTCGTGGCCGGTGTAGAGGTAGACCCGGCCGTTGTAGACCAGCGGCGCCGGGTCGGCGGTGTAGATGTGCTGCACGATCGGGTTGTCCGCCCGGGCGATCGCCGGGAAGAGCCCGATCACGACGAGCAGGCTGGCGAGCACGGCGAGTCCGCGCCGGGCCGGCCTTCTTGAGAGCGTTAACATCACGGTCCTTTCGGGGGTGGTGTGCGGTGGTCTCAGCGGTAGCCGGCGGCCACGATGTTGGCCTGGACGGCGTTCTCGGTCGCGTCCGAGGGATAGCCGGCCACCATGGCCCCCTCGTAGAAGGTGCCGGCGCTGAGGTTGGCGCCACCGCCGGGCTTGCAGCAGTCGCCGCCGCTGCCCAGGATGATCGCGCCCTGCTTCTTCATCGGGCTGTAGCCGTTGGGCAACGACCCGTCGTAGAGCGTGTAGAGGTTGCCGGACTGGGCGTTGCTGCCCTTGATGGCGAAGCGCGACGTGCCGTTGTTCTTCAGCGTGGCGGTGACGAACTTGCTGGTGAAGGCGCGCTGGTTGGGATTCCAGGACGAGCTGCCGCCGGGGAAGAGACCCCACTCCAGGTCGGCCTGCACCCACGGGCCGCTGCCGGAGCAGCCGCCGAACCAGCAGCTGGTGCTGAAGTTGATCGCGTCCATCGCTCCCGCGGCGTCGGCCTTGCGGGTGGTCTCGCTGTTGCCGTAGTCGAAGCAGCAGCCGCCGTTGACGTGGGTGCCGCTGGTGACCATGTACATGCCCTCGGGTGCGCTGCCGGTGGGAACGCCGGTCAGGTGGCCGTCCCGCCAGTAGCTGTTGTTGGGGTTGATGTAGAGCGAGTACGCCTTGGCGCCGCCGACGGTCAACGACTCGCTCGTCGCGGTGGCCGGCCGGCTGGACGACGAGCCGGGGACCTGCGCCGAACCCTGGTACCACAGGTCGTTGCCGCGTCCCGACTGGTCGTAGACCACCGTGATCACGCAGGTCGTGCCGCCGCAGAACGAGTCCTGGCCGGAGGCGTCGGCGTAGCCGCCGGCGCTCAGCACCCCGATGTTGCGGGTGGCGTTGTCCGAGGACCGGCGGACCTGGTAGAGGTTGCCGCCGTAGGCCGAGAACAGCGCCCGGGTGGTGCTGTGCGCCGCCACGCACGGCGTCCCGCCGGCGGCGTAGAGGTCGCACGGCCGGCCACCGGTGGGGGGCGGCGAGGTGGGCGGCGCGGACGTCGGCGTCGTCGACGTGGTCCACCGCTGGTTGGCCTGGCCGTTGCAGGTCCAGAGGATCAGCTTGGTGCCGTTCGTGGTGCCGGCGGCGTTGGCGTCCAGGCACAGGCCGGACTGTTGGCCGGTGATGGTGCCGTTGGCGTTGACGTTCCACTGTTGGTTGGCCTGGCCGTTGCAGTCCCAGATGATCACGGCGGTGCCGTTGCTGGTGCCCTGGCCGTTGGCGTCCAGGCACTTGGTGCCGTAGACCGTGAACTGACGGGCCGACGTGTACGTCCAGTTCTGCGCGGTGACGCCGGTGCAGTCGTAGAGCTGGACCTGGGTGCCGTTCGTGGTGCTGCCGTTCGGCACGTCGACGCAGCGGCCGGACTGCGCGCCCACGACGGCGCCCGGTCCGGGGGCGGCGACGGCCACCCGTGTCTGTGTCGCCACGGCGGTGCCGCCGGCAGCCAGCACGAGGGCCAGGGCCGAGATCGCCAGGCGTAGGCGTCTGTGCCGGAGCGTTCGGGGACGGGAGATGGGCATGACGGCTCCTCGGATACGCAGGCTCCGGGACCGTCCGTACCGGCGCGGAGCCTCACGGGTGGTGATGGCCGTCGATGGAACGCTGACCCGCGCAGGGTGAACCCACCGCCGGCGCCCGGTTCCGGCGCGAGGCCCGCACGCATGACGATGCCGGAGGTGCCGGTGGTGGCAGCCGGTCATCGATGTTAGCGCGAACATCGACGCGAATAATTAGAACACATTGGCGGGCCGGACGCGCCGGCGCGCACCGGACAGACTCCGGTCGGAGCCGTGGGCCGACGCGTCGAAGGGCGCGAGGCGCGCCGCGCCGTGCTGGCTCTACGCCGTGTCCGGAGTGCCGCCGGCCAAGCGCGGCGGAATATGGCGCAGCCGAATGCGACGCGCCGGAATGCGACTCGGCCGAATGCGGCGCGGCGAGGTGAACGCGCTCAGCGGGCGCGCTTCGTCGCCCGCTTGCGCGGCGGGGTCAGCAGGTCCGCGATCGCGGCGATCGAGGCCGGCACCACCCGGTAGTAGGCCCAGACGCCGCGCTTCTCCCGTTCGAGCAGCCCGGCCTCGGTGAGGATCCGCAGGTGGTGACTCACCGTCGGCTGGGACAGCCCGAGCGGGGCGGTCAGGTCGCTCACCGACGCCTCGCCCTGCGGGGCGGACTGGATCAGGCTGATCAGCCGCAGCCGAGCCGGATCGGCGAACGCCTTCAGCACCCCGGCGAGGCGTTCGGCGTCGGCCCGCTTGATCGGCTCACCGGTCAGCGGCGAGATGGACGGCATGGCAGTTTTCGCAGTTCCCACGCCCTCCATAGTCGCACCAACGCCATCGATGCGATGGCAAAACGGCAACCATCACGGGTGATGAATCTCCCTCGGACGCGGTCCGCGCCCCGCGCGGGGGGTGGCCGGCACCAGCCGACGGGTGATCCACAGTGGGGAGGTGACGGCGTTGCCCATCACCACCGCGTGCGCCCCGGCGGCGAAGGCCCGGCCGATCTGCTCCGGGGTGCGGTACCGCCCCTCGGCGAGCACCGGCACCGGCAGCAGCGCGGCGAGTCGCGCCACGAGCCCCAGGTCAGGCCCGTCGGCGGACGGGCTGTTCGCGGTGTAGCCGGACAGCGTGGTGGCGACCGCGTCCGCGCCGGCCGCCACCGCGGCGACCCCCTCGGCCACGGTGGAAACGTCGGCCAGGACCAGCGCGTCGGTCCGCTCCCGCAGCGCGCGTACGGTGTCGGCGAACCCGCGCCCGTCCGGCCGTGGACGGTCGGTCGCGTCGACCGCGACGACGTGCGAGCCGGCCCGCGCCACCTCCAGCGCGTGCGCCGCGGTCGGCGTGATGAACACGTCCCCGGCGCCGTGCTTGTACAGCCCGATCACCGGCACGTCGACGGCGGCGCGTACCGCCCGGACGTCGTCCGGGCCGTTCACCCGGACCGCCACGGCGCCACCGCGCACGACCGCCGCCGCGACGTGGGCCTGGACGTACGGGTCGCGCATCGGGTCGTCCGGCTCGTCGGGCAGTGGCTGGCAGGACACCACGAGCCCGCCGGCCAGGTCGTCGAGGACGCTCACGGTCCGGTCCCTCCGTCGTCGGTCGTTCGAGTGGCGAGCCGGGCCGCACCGACCAGGACGGCGTCGGCGCCCAGCGCGGCCGGCAGCAGCGGCACGCCGGCCCAGCCCTCGGGCAGCTCCGCCCGGTAGGCGGCGGACGCGGCGGGCAGCAGGACCGCGGCGGCCCCGCCGGTGACCAGGACGGTCTCCGGGTCGAGCAGGGCGACCAGCCCGGCCAGGGCCGCGCCGAGGGCGGCGCCGGCCCGGTCGACGACCTGCCCGGCGATCCGGTCGCCGGCGTTCGCGCGTTCCGCCACGGTCCGGCCGGTGACCCGGGTTCCGGTCGCGACGGCGTACGCGGCGGACAGCCCGGTGCCGGAGGCGATCGCCTCCAGGTGCCCGTACCTGCCGCAGCCGCACCGCAGCCGGTGCGCGCCGGGCGCGGGCAGGTGCCCGAGTTGGCCGGCCGCCCCGCGAGCGCCGGTCTCGACGCGGTCGTCGCGGACCATCGCCCCGCCCAGCCCGGTGCCGACGGCCACCAGCAGCACGTGCCGGCGGCCCCGCCCGGCACCGGCCCAGCTCTCGCCGAGCGCGGCGGCGCTCACGTCGTTGGTGACGCGCACCGGTCGGCCCAGCCGCGCGGCGAGGGCGCCGGCGACCGGAGTGCCGGCCCACCCGGGGAGGCTGTCGGTCGCGTACCGGATGATGCCGGTGGCCGGGTCGACGGTGCCGGCGGTGCCCACCCCCACCGGGCCGGCGCCGACCGGGTCGAACAGGTCCGCGGCCAGGCCGGCGGCGGTGTCGAGCACCGCCTCGGGCCCGGCGCGGGCCGGGGTGGGGGCCTCCCGGCGGGCCCGCACCCGTCCGTCCGGGTCGACGAGCGCGGCGGCGGTCTTGGTGCCGCCGATGTCGACGCCGATCACCGGCGCGGTCACCCCTTCAGGCCGGTGTGCGCGAGGCCCTCGACGAACTGCTTCTGCGCGATGACGAACACCACCAGGACCGGCAGCGCGGTCATCGACGCCGCCGCGAGCTGGACGTCCCACATCGGGCCGCCGTACGCGTCGACGAACTGGGTGAGCGCCTGCGGCAGGGTGAACTTCTCCGGCGAGGAGAGGAACACGATCGGTTCCAGGTAGAGGTTCCAGCTGTGCAGGAAGGTGAAGATGGACACCGCGCCCAGCGCGGGCCGGGACAGCGGCAGCGCGATCCGCCAGAACGTGGCGAAGCGGCCCAACCCGTCGACCCGCGCCGCCTCCTCCAGCTCGTCGGGGAGGCTGATGAAGAACTGCCGCATGATGAACGTCGCCAGCACGCTCGGCGCGCCGAAGATCGGCACCAGGATCAGCGGCCAGTGGGTGTCGATCAGCCCGGCCTTGAAGAACATCTGGAACAGCGGCACGATCGTCACCTCGCTGGGGATGAGCAGGCCCGCGAGGACGACCAGGAACAGCAGGTTCTGGCCCCGGAACCGGATCCGCGCGAAGGCGTACCCGGCGAGCGCCGCCACGGCGAGCGTGCCGACGGTGACCAGCAGCGCGATGTAGAGGCTGTTCAGATACTGCTGCCCGAACGGCTGCAACTCGAACACCCGCCGGTAGGCGTCGAGCCTCGGGTCGGTCGGCAGCAGCTTCGGCGGGAAGGCGAAGATGTCCGCCACCGGCGTCAGTGACGAGGTGACCATCCACCAGGTGGGGAAGACGAACGGGACGGCCAGGATCAGCAGCGCCCCGTAGAGCACCAGCTTGGCCCGGCGGGACAGCTCACGATTCATGGAAGACCCACCTCTTGCGCATCTGCCACTGCAGCACGGTGAGCGCGAGCACGATGACGAACAGCAGGATCGACAGCGTCGCGCCGTAGCCGAAGTGATGGAACTGGAAGGCCTGCTGGTAGAGGTAGTAGACGAGCACCGTGGTCGAGGTGCCGGGCCCGCCCTGGGTCAGCACCGCGATCTGCGCGAAGACCTGGAGCGATCCGACCACCGTGATGATCGACGTCAGCAGGATGGTCGGGCTGATCAGGGGCACGGTGATCCGCCAGAACTGGCGCATCCGGCCGGCGCCGTCCACCTCCGCGGCCTCGTACAGGTCCGCCGGCACGCCCTGGAGGGCGGCCAGGAACAGGACCATGTTCAGGCCGACGTTCTTGAACACCTGCACGACGACGACCGACAGCATCGCGGTGCCCTCGCCGCGCAGCCAGTTCGGCCCGGTGACGCCGACGGTGTCGAGCAGACCGTTGATCCCGCCGTTCTTCTGCAGCAGGAACCCCCAGACGATGGTCCAGGCCACCAGGGAGACGACCACGGGGGAGAAGAACAGGGTGCGGAACAGGATGGTGCCCCGCAGCTTCTGGTTGAGCAGCACGGCCAGCAGCAGCGCCAGGCCGAGGTTGAACACCACCAGGCCGACGGAGAACAGCCCGGTGGCCCGCAGGACCGAGCCGAGGTTGGGGTCGTCGGCGAGCGCGGTGTAGTTGTCGGCGCCGACGAACTCGAAGCTGCCGGCGAGCACGTTCCACTCGTGCAGGCTGTACCAGACCACGAGGACCAGCGGCACGATCACGAAGAGCACGCTGCCGAGCAGTTGCGGGGCGATGAACAGGTAACCGGTGAGCTGGTCCCGGCGACGGCTGGTCCAGAACGGCCGGGCCCGGCCCGGGGTGGGCCCGGCAACAGCGGCCGGGCCCACCCTGGTGTCCGTCTGGGTCATGATTCTCGGCCCTACTTCGCCAACAGCGGCTGGATCTTGGCGCAGAGGCCGTCGAGCACGGCCTTGACGTCGGCGTCCGGCTGCCACAGCGGGTCCAGACCGGCCCGGACCTGCTGGCTCAGCTCGGCCTGCCCGGCGTGGCTGGGCTTGACCACGCCGCTGGTGATGCCGTCGACGACGACCTTCTGGAGCTGCTCCGGCTTGAGCTTCGGGTTCGTCTTGCCGAGCGTCTCGGCGGTGAGCTGGGACGTGCGGGGCGGCGGGAAGAACTGGGCGAGCTTCGCCGAGTTGGTGGGGTTGGTGAAGAACGCCAGGAAGTCGGCCGCCTGCTCGGCGTGCGGGCTCTTCTTCATCACCCCGAGGCCGGCCTGGCCGACCACCGCGTACGGGCCCTTCGGACCGGCCGGCAGCGGGACCAGGTCCCAGCCGAAACCGTCGTCCTTCAGCAGCGAGGCGCGCGAGATCTGGGTGACGGTCATGGCCGCGTCACCGGCGAAGAAGTCGGCGGTGGTGCCCGGCCCGGGCAACGCCTTGCCGGTGAAGATGGCCTTGTGCAGGGTGGTCATCGCGTCGACCATCTCCGGGCTGGCGAAGCCGCAGCTCCGGCCGTCCTCGCTCCACGCCTGGGCGCCCCAGCCGGTCCAGAAGGTGGACAGGTTGTCCCAGCCCTTGTAGTCGAAGTCGCGGATCACCAGGCCGGCCTTGCCTGACTTCGCCGCGGTCGCGCCGGCGGTGGCCAGCGCGTTGTCCCAGGTCCACTGCCCGGCCGCGATCAGCTCGGCAGGCGTCTTCTGCCCGGCCTTCTGCACCATGTCGGTGTTGACGAACACCCCGAACGGCGAGGTGGAGAAGGGGTACGCGTACAGCTTGCCGTCCTCCTGCCAGAGCTTGAGCGTGGCGGCGGAGAGATCGTCGTACTGGTAGCCGTCGGCCTTCTTGAGCGTGTCGTCGAGCGGGCGCAGCGCGCCGGAGGCGACGAAGTCCGGGGCCGAGTTCTCGAAGATCCACGCCAGGTCGGGCGCGTTGCCGCCGGCGATCTGCGTGGTCAGAGTGGTGGTGTAGTTGTCGAACGGCAGCGGGTCGAACGTGATCTCCGTGACGTCCGGGTGGCTCTTGCGGTACTCGTCGGCGATCTCGTTGAACAGCTTCAGGTGCGCCTCGTTGGCCGACCAGACGGTCATCCGCAGGCTGGCCGGGCCGTCGTCCTTCGCCTCGCCGCCACCGCCGCAGGCGGACAGCACGAGGACACCTGACAACGCCGCGGCGACGGCGGCCAGACCCTTTCGTGTTTTCACTATCTTCTCCTCACCGGGGGTTTCAGTAGCCCGCGATCTGCGGCCAGTGGCGCTGGACGCCGGCGGCCGAGACGCGATCAGTGAATTCGGCCAGCAGGCGGGGGGTGCCGCGGACCGCACGCGGGGACTCGCCCCGCGTCAGGCAGAAGTCGGCAAGCAGGCCGGCGACCTCGCCGACGTTCCACTCGACCGGGTGCAGCCGGTAGCTGCCGTTGGTGACGTGCGTGGTGCCGATGTTCTTGCCGGCCGGCAGCAGGTTTTCCATCCGCTGCGGGATCAGCGCCCCGAGCGGGATCTCGAACGGGCAGGAGCCGACGTCGATGTAGTTGTCGCCGCCGGTCGACGGGTGCAGATCGATGCGGTACATCCCCACGCCGATCGAGTCGGGGTAGCTCACCGCGCCGTGCTCACCCCGTACCGCGAGGGAGAGGTCCTGCTCCACCACCGTGTACTCGGCGCGGATCCGGCGGGATTCCCGGATGTAGGGCGCCTGCGCCAGGCCGTCGCCGCTGCCGGTCACGTCGCCGCGCAGCCGCAGCCCGGGGAAGCCGGTGCCGCCGTCGGGACGGGGGGCCTCCGTCTGCAACCAGTACAGGACGGAGTACGACAGCTCGCGCGCCTGGGCCAGGTGCCAGGTCGCGTTCGGCACGTCGATGACCGGGCTCTCGAAGTAGTCGATCATCGGCCAGTTGACCAGGGTGATGTCGCTGCCGTACGCCCCGTCGACGAAGTTGCGCCGCGCGGCGATGCGCCGGAACGTCCACAGGTTGCCGTCACCGGGGTTGAGCCGTTGGTCGGCGTGGACGCTCAGCGGATCGTCGTCGGGGTTCGGGGTGAAACTGCGCTCGACGATCTCCAGCGTCCGGGGGTGCGGCGACCGCCAGGACAACATCCGGTCGCCCCAGAAGTCGGGCTTGTAGTCGCGCCAGAAGTCGTAGGAGGCGGGACGGTCGATGGTGTGATCGCCGTCGACGTGGTCCAGGGCGAAGCAGACGGACACCGCCTGCATGTTCATCGGCTGCGCCTGCGCCGGGGCGCTCGGTTCGCCGGTCTCCGCCTGCGACTCGAACCCGGTGACGTACTCGGTGCCGGTCAGCGGCAGCAGCTCGCCGGTCTCGGTGGCGTCCAGCACGTACGGCGCCACCACCTCGATCCGGTCGTCCCGGTCCCGGTGCGCGAGCGTGACGCCGGTGACCCGGTCCCCGTCGGTCTCGGCGGCCACCGGCCGGTACGGCTGCAACACCGTCAGCCGCCCGGATCCCCGGTGCGGCGCGAGCATCTGCTCCAGGACCGCGACGGCCACCCGGGGCTCGTGGCAGAGCCGGCTCACCCAGCCGGCGCCCGGGTTGAGGTCGGTCCAGGCCCGGGACCGTTCGGTGAGCGGGTAGTGGCGGCGGTAGTAGTCCCGGATGCCGTCCCGCAGCTCCCGGTAGCTGGCGGTGGCGCCGAACTGCTCGATCCAGGAGTGCTCGTCGGGCGGGACGGCCTGGCTGGTGAGCTGCCCGCCGAGCCAGTCGAACTCCTCGGTCAGGACGACCGACCGGCCGGCCCGCGCCGCGGCGAGCGCCGCGGCGACGCCGCCCAGTCCGCCGCCGACGACGAGGACGTCCGCACGCATCTTTGCCATTGCTTCCTTCCAGTTGCCCGGTCGACCGCTCGGTGCGGTCGACCGCTCAGTGCCGTCCGACAGCTCAGTGCCGGCCGACCGCCGGTTCGGGTGCGCCGAGGGTGTCGCCCTCGACGAGTTCGCAGGGGAGCAGGCGCTGCTGCGGCCCGGCCGCGCTGCCGTCGATGACGCCGGTGAGCACCTCGACGGCCTGCCGGCCCATCTCCTCGCGCGGGATGTGGAAGCCGGTGAACGCGATGTCGGTGGGCACCGGGGACGTCGGGTCGCCGAGTGTCACGATCGACAGGTCGCCGGGCACGGACAGCCCGCGCCGGCGGGCGGCCGACTCCAGCGCGACGGCCGTGGCGAAGTCCTCCACGAAGGCGACCGTGCTGCCGTCGGCCCGCAGCTCGTCGACGGCGGCGTCGGCCTCGCCGGCCGCCGCGACGAGCTGCCGGGCGTGCTCCGCGCCGGTCGCCGCGGCGTCGAAGCCGCGCCGCCGGTCCTGCGAGGACTCGGCGGTCATGCCCATGCCCACGTACGTCAGGCGCCGGTGACCGTCGCGCAACGCCCGCTCGACGAGGCGGGCCACCGCCGTGGCGTAGTCGGCGCCGACGTAGGGCACCGGACCGCTGGCGTCGTCGCGGCGTCCGACGGCGACGTAGGGGAATCCGTCGCGGTTGAGCCGGTCCAGCTCCGCGCCGTCGATCTCGCGGCCGAGCAGGAGGCAGCCGTCGGCGAGCCGGAGCCGGTTGTCCTGGTGGAAGATGCGTCGCCGGCCGTCCACCACCGGCGCGCTGGTGAACAGCAGCAGGTCGCAGCCGACCCGTTCGGCGTACTCCTCGATGCCGAGCAGGAACGGGTGGAAGAAGTCCCGGCTGCCGCTGGGGAAGGCGGGCTCGTACGTGAACACGCCGATGATCCGGTTGAACCGCGAGGCGAGGCGGCGGGCGGCCGGGTCGGCGGCGTAGCCGGTCTCGGCGATGACCCGCAGCACCCGGTCCCGGGTCTCCGGGGCGATGCGCACGTCGGCGTCGGTCCGGTTGTTCAGCACCAGCGACACGGTCGCCTGGCTGACACCTGCCATCCGCGCGATGTCACGCTGGGTCACACGCTTGGGGGGAGCGGTCACGTCGGTCCTTCCGGGGCGGCTAATGCGTATTAGCGCTCGGCGTTGGGATGGAGCGTGACCGCTGACCCGGAGCGCTGTCAAGGGGTAGATGAAGATTTCCGGCGGGTGAACTCCCTAAAGTAATGCGCATTAGCGGCTCGTCGGGGTGGCCCCCTTGACAGTGGCGGCGGTTGGCGCGCAACATTTGAGAAACATAGAAGCTAATACGTATTAGCACCCCGGCGGCGCTTCGGCCCCGACGGTCGATGACGCCTGTACCTCTACCGAGAGTTACCCCTGTCCCTCGGTGCCACCCGACAGCACAGGAAGAAGACGCATGCCCAGACCATCCGTACCGTCACCCCGACGCGCCGTCGCCACCGCCGGCGTCGCCCTGCTCGCGGTCACCGCGGCCGGCGCCGTGCCGGCCGCCGCCGATCCCGGACTCGGCTTCCCGGCGTTCACCTACGCGGGCACCGCCTTCGACAAGGACGACCTCGCCTACAACCCGACGGGCGAGTTCATCTTCCCCAGCGTCATCCGCGCGGCCGACTACTTCCCGAACCCGCTCGGCGCCTACTACCTCTACTACGCGCCGCACGAGCGCCCCGGCGGCATCGCGCTCGCGTACGCCGACTCGATCGACGGGCCGTGGACCGAGTACGACGGGAACCCGCTCGTCGCCAACACCTGGCTGCCGCACTACAGCACGGTCAGCCACGTCTCCTCCCCGCACGCCGTGTGGATCGAGGGCGAGCGCAAGCTGTTCCTCTACTACCACGGCGAGAACTCGATCACCCGGTACGCGACCTCCGACGACGGCATCCACTTCAGCTACGGCGGCACCGCCGTCAGCCGGGACGCGAGCACCGGGGGCGAGACCTCGTACGCCCGGGTGTTCGAACAGTCCGTGGCCCGGCTCGGCACGCGGTACCTCATGGTCTTCATGGACAACCCCACCGGCGGCGCGCCCGGCCCCACCGGGCCGGTGTCCCGCCGGATCCGCTGGGCCGTCTCGAACGACGCGCGGACCTGGACCATCCAGCCCGAGCCGATCGTCACCCCGCAGGGCGACGAGGGGCCGAACGCCTCGGGGCCGTTCTTCCTCCGCTGGAACGACCGCAACCTGGTGATCTACCATGCGGCCGACGGCAACATGCACGCGGTCGACGTGGGCGCGAACTTCGACCAGGAGGTCCACCTCGGCGTCGTGCACGACTCGATGGCCGCCGCGCCCGACCTCGGCCGGTCGGCCGCTCCCACGTTCTACTTCGACGGCCGTACCGCGCACATGTACTACGAGGCCGGCGCCCGGCTCACCGCGACGATCGGGCACGCCACCGCCACCCTTGCCGCACCCCTGCCGGTACGGCCGCTGGACTGCGTGGTGGACCGGCCGGTCCTGTGGCCGCCGAACCACAAGCTCGTCGACGTCACCGTCCGCGTGGACCTGCGCGACGGGGTGCTCGGCCCGCACGCGTTTACCCTCAGCGGCGTGACCGGTGGCGACGCCACCGACGTCAGCGGCTTCACCACCGGCACCGCCGACACCCGGGGCAAGCTGCGGGCGGAACGCGCCGGCAACGGCGGCGACCGGGTGTACCGCCTGACCTACGCCGGTCACGACGAGATCGGCCGGCCGGCGGGCTGCACCGTCACCGTCACCGTCCCGCACGACCGGCGCGGCGGCTGACGGGTGCTCCGGCGCGGCTCTCGGCCGCGCGCTGCGGGGCGGTGCGGTGCACCGCCCCGCAGTCGTCCCCGTCCCGCCGCCGACCTCAGAGATCCGTCAGAGGGTGATGACGACCTTCGCCCGGGCGTGCTCACCCTCCAGATACCGGATGGCCTCGGGCACCTCGTGCAGGGGATACGCGCGGTCGATGACCGGGGTGAGGTGCCCGGCCTCGGCGTGGGCGCGCAGCGCGTCGAGGTGGTCCCGGCCGGGCGTGGTGGACAGGACGACGACGCGCTGCCGGACCAGCGGCGCCAGCAGCCGCCCACGGGCCATCAACCAGACCGGCCCGACGAGGCTGCCACCCCGGTAGACGCCGCCGCCGGAGAGCACGAGCGTTCCGGTCGGGGTGGACGCCCGCCGCAGCGCGGTGAGCGAGCGGTTGCCCACCAGGTCGAACACGACGTCGTGGCGGCCGGCGGCCCGGGTGAAGTCGTCGCGGGTGTAGTCGACGACGTGGTCGGCGCCGAGTGAACGGACCAGGTCGACGTTGCGGGTGCTGCACACGCCGGTCACGGTCGCGCCGAGCGCCTTGGCCAGTTGGACCGCGAGGGTGCCGACGCCGCCGGAGGCGCCGTTGACGAGGACGCGGTGGCCGGGCTCGACCTGCCCGGCGTCGCGCAGCCCGGCGAGCGCGGTGGCGCCGGCCAGCGGCAGGGCCGCCGCCTGCTGCGGCGTCAGGTTCGCCGGCCGCGGCGCGACCAGGGCTTCGGGTACGCACGCGTACTCGGCGAACGCGCCGTTGGCGTCGCCGAGGTCGGCGAAGACGGCGTCGCCCGGCCGGATGCCCTGCACGTCGGCGCCGACGTCCTCGACCTGGCCGGCGACGTCCCGGCCGCGGATGCGCGCCCGTGGCCGGGCCCGCCCCATCGCCAACCGCGCCATCCGCGGGTCGCCCCGCATGGCGTGCCAGTCGTACGCGTTGAGCGAGGCGGCCTCGACCCGGATGAGCACCTCGTCGGGGTTGGGTCTCGGCGTGGGGACGTCCGCGAGCGTCAGCGTCTCCGGCGGGCCGTATCGGTCCTGCACGATCGCCTTCATGGTTCCTCCCAGGTGTACGGCGTACGCCTATCATGGGTGTACGCCGTACACCTGTCAAGGGAGTTAGGGTGCAAGCACTGACCCCGGAAGACGAGGACGACATGGTCGAGCAGGCCGAGGCGCTCCGCCGCACGCCCCTGAGCAGGGAGCGCGTCCTGCGTACCGCCGTCGCGCTCGCCGACGCGGGCGGGATCGAATCCCTCAGCATGCGCAACCTCGCGCAGCACCTGGGCGTCGTGCCGATGGCGCTCTACAAGCACGTGGCGAACAAGGACGAACTGCTCGACGGCATGATCGACGCGGTGGTCGGCGAGATCGACCCGCCGGAGCCCGACGCCGACTGGAAGCCGACGGTCCGCGGACGCATCCTCTCGGCGCGGCAGATGCTGCTCCGCCACCCCTGGGCGGCGCTCGCGATCGAGTCGCGGAACACGCCGACGCCCGGTGTCCTCGGCTATCTCGACTCGATGGTCGGCGCGTTCCGGGCCGGTGGGTTCTCCACCGACCTGGCCCACCACGTGATGCACGCGATGGGCAGCCGGATCCTCGGCTTCAGCCAGGAGTTGTTCGACGCCACCCGCCGCGCCGGCCGCTCCGGCCCGGCCGAACCCGACCCGGCGGCCGGCTTCCCGCCGGAGGCTGCCGCCCGGTTCCCACACCTCGCCGCGATCGCCGGCGCGGCGTCCCACGACGACGCGTCGGTGGTCGGGCCGGGCTGCGACGACCAGTTCGAGTTCGAGTTCGCGCTGGACCTGCTGCTGGACGGCGTCGACCGGCTGCACCGCCAGGGCTGGACCTCCTCGCCCTGACGGCGGGCGCCCGCTGAACCGGGCGGACGGCCGGAGGCGATTTCGCATTCCCGGCTCGTGTCCGAGACCCTCCTGCCTAGGCTGAAGGGCAGGTCAGAGGCGCGGGGGCGGCGGATGTGGGGTGTGGGGGAGCACCGTCGGTGCCACGTCCCTCGCCCTGACGCTTGGGACGTGCGGGCCCCGCGCCGGACCGGGCGGCGGTCCCGGGCCGCGCCCGCCTCGCTCCCGACGCCGCACCCGAGGGCGGCGCTGACGCTCGCCCTGCTGTTCAGCACGGCGCTGCTGGTCTGCCTCTATCTGGCCGGGGACGGCGTCGTCAAGGTGCCCCGGTGGGCGCCCCACCAGGTGTGGCCGGCCCTCACCGACGGGGTGCGGGGGGTGTTGGCGGGCGCCCGCATCATGTTCTTCGCCGCCGGCCCGCTGCGGTGGCGGCAACTGGGCCTGCTCGGCCTCGGCCTGCTCACCTACGTGGCGTGGCGGTCCTGGCGGCAGGCGAGCTTCGCCGACCGTCCCGGGCCGATCGACATCCGAAAGTTCGAGAACGGGACCGACGAGGAGGAGGGGTGCGCCACCTACCTGCGCAGCCGGTTCTGCCGGCAGTTGGCGGACACCGACATCTACCCGCCGTACGCCGGCCCCTCCGACCCGGCGCCGCAGGGCTTCATGGACGCGCTGTCCAAGCAGGGCGACACCTCGTCCCCGATGCAGGTCATCACGCGCGTGGTGGCGGCCCTGTGGCCACGGAACGGATACTTCGTCACCGCGACACTGCAGAAGCGGACGCAGGAGCCGCAGTTCGGGCTGTCGGTCACGGTCACGTCGCTGCTGGGCCGCGCCCAGAGCACGACGACGACCATGTGGGGGCGGAGCTGGGAGGACGCCACCTGCCGGGCGGCCTACTGGACCATGGCCAAGATCCTGCCGGCCACCCGGCTGGCGAAGAACCCGCCGTGGCGCAAGTGGTACGGCCGTGACATGCCCGCCGAGCTGTTCGAGTGCTACAACGAGGCGAAGAAGCGCCACGACGACCAGAAGCTCGACGACGCGCTCTGGTGGTACCGGGAGGCGCTGCGCCTGGACCCGTTCAACATCAACATCAGGATGATGGTGGCGAGCGTGCAGGAGGACCTCGGGCTCTTCCTCGACGCCCTGCACACCTACGAGGCGGCTCTCGCCGTGGTCGAGTTGGAAGGTCGCTACACGGGTGCGCTCTGGAGCCGGAGGCGTTACCGCCTCGTGCGTCCCTGGCGGTTCACCTGGTCCACCCTGCGCCTGCTCCGTCGCCACCCGGAGTGGATCCGACTGCGCTACCAGTACGCCCGCGCGCTCGGCTACACCGAGCGGTTGGTGGGGGAGTGGTTCGCCGACGATCCGTCCGACGACCGGCGGACCGAGCGGCACCGGGTGCACGACCAGGTCCGGCAGCGGCTCTGCGCCGCCCTGGCCGACCGCTACTGGCCAGCCGTGGCGAACCGCACCACCCTCGCCACCGAGGAACAGGCGAAGGACCACGTGCGCGTCCTGCTCACCAAGGAGTCCTCCGCCCGTACCCTGTTGGCGCTCGCGGCCTGGCAGGAGTTCCACCGCCTGCACGACGACGCCGCCCTGGCCCGGCTCGTGCCGGCCGTGGACCGCGAGATCGGCCGCCGGCTGCTGCGCGCGATGCGCGACCTCTGGGCGCCGCTGCGCCTGATGAGCGCGTTGAACGACGACCGGCGTGGCGCCGCGGGAACCGCCATGTCGGGCGAGCGCCCCGGTGCTGACGCCCCGCTGGAACGCATCGAGTTCGACGTGCGGGACGCGGAATGCCTACCGACCTGGTGGCACCGCCACCACCGGGTGAAGGCGCGACAGGCCCTGGTGATCGGGTGGCCGGCCGATCCCCGGGCGCTGGAGCAGCGCATCTGGTGGGTGCAGCGCCGATGGAACTGGTTCGGGCCGATGAACCACCTCGACTACTACACGGCGGCGTGCGTGGCGGCCTTCGCCCTGGGCGGGTATCCCCGCAAGCTGCCCGACCGGGACCCGGACGAACGGAGGTGCGGGCTGCCCCGGGCCAACCCGAGGGGCGAGGTGGAACTCCTGACCCACCTGGCCGTCGACAACCTGCGCGCTGCGCTGCAGAGCACGGAGAGCGGGCGCGCCGGCCGTGTCGTCACCCAGTCCGACACCCGGTACGGCACTGCGTCCCGGCTGCGGACCTGGATCCTCAGCAGCGACTCGGACCTGGCCTGGCTGCGCCACCACGCGGTGTTCCGCTTCTTCGAGCAGGACATCTACCAGTCCCTGCAACCGGTGTCGCTGCGTCCCATGGACGTCACGAAGGTGCGGGTCGCCTCGTACGTCAAGCAGTTGTTGTGCGAGGGCGCCCGGTTGCTGGAACGGGAGTGGCACCGGCGGCGGTTGCAGCCCGACCCGCGGCCATCCTTCCTGCACGACGTCCTCCGGTGGGTGCGGCTGGACCGACAGACCTGGCAGGTCGTCGAGCGGATCGGTCGCGACCACGGGCTGCACTGGGAAGATCGGGCGAAGTTCGGTCGGCTCGTCACCGAAGCGGTCCGGCTCGTGCGCACCGCCGAACTCCACTTCCCGCCGGCGGTGCCGCGCTACGACGACCTCGACCTGCCACAGGTCAGCAGGATCGACGACGACGAACCGTACCTGGCAAACATGGTCGAGGACCGGGTGCATTCCTCGGTGTCGAGGGTCAACGCGTGCCTCGACCAGCTGGGCCACGCGATGGCGGGCGCCTTCGAAGGGGAAGCGGACGACGAGGACCGCGTGCTGCGGGTGCTGGACGTGGCGGACCACGACCTCGCCACGGCGTACGCCGAGTTCTGCATGCGCCACGCGCGGCGGTGGCAGTGGGTCATCGAGGTCCTCGACGACGCGGACCTGGACGTCGAGACCGTGGTCCCGGACGAGGAGCAGATCGAGCCGTGAGCCCGGTCGGGCCGGTGGATATCCTGAGGCGTTCCCATTCCGGGGATCCGCCGATCGGGGACGGAGAGCAGATGACCTACCCACCGCCGCGCTACCGCGGATCCACCGGCGAGACCAGCGCCACCTACCGCCCGGCCGACACCGCGCCCGAGCTGCGCCACGCCAGCGGCGGCGGGGCGCACTACCTGGCCACCGGCGCCAGCACGAACGGCCAGTTCGGGCTCTACCGGTGGGACATGGGCGCGACGCCGAGCGGCCCGGCCCCGCACTTCCACCGCAGCATCTCGGAGTCGTTCTTCGTGCTCAGCGGCACGATCCGCATCTACGACGGGCGGAGCTGGATCGACTGCGGCCCGGGTGACTTCGTCCACGTGCCCGAGGGCGGGGTCCACGGGTTCCGCAACGAGTCCGGTGAGCCCGCGTCGATGCTGTTGCACTTCGCGCCGGGCGCACCCCGGGAGGGCTACTTCGAGGGGATACACCGGGTGGCGGAGATGAGCGAGGAGGAGCGGACCGAGTTCTTCCTGACGCACGACACCTACTGGGTGTGACGACGGCGTGCTTTCAGCAAGCTCCCAGGTTTTCCCGGATTGACATCAAAGGGGTCGTCGGGGATATTTTGGCGGCGCATCGGGGCCGGGGGGCGAGTGGCCGGAGCCTGCCGACGTGGCTGTCCGAGATGCGCGAAAGCGTCGGTGCGCCCTGATCACCAGGGTGCGGACAGGGTCTGGAGAAATGATCAATCGCGCCGTCGAATTCGCCAAGCACAATTCGCCGAACTCGCTGCGCGTCGCGGCCCGGCGAGCGCAGATGGAAGCGCGCAACGCGCGAATGCGGCTGACCGTTCCGGTGGTCGCCCGGAGCGAATTCGACAACATCTTCCACTGCACCGTCCGCAAGACCGGCAGTCAGTGGATCAAGGCGTTGTTCAGCGACCCGGCCGTCTACCGCCACTGCGGGCTGCTGCCCTACGACCCCCGCTTCTATCCCGGCGGAGCGACCGCGCCGGTCCCGGCCGGGCGCACCGGCCTGGCGATCTTCCTCTCCCACAAACGCTTCGAGGCCGTCCCGAAGGCGGGCACGTACCGCGCGTTCTTCGTGATCCGCGACCCCCGCGACGTGGTGGTGTCGAGTTACTTCTCGCTGCGGAACTCGCACGCCCCGATGGGCGACATCCCGCAGGCACGCGAGGCGTTGCAGGAGCTGCCGAAGAAGGACGGGATGCTCTACGTCATCGACCGGCTCCGCGACAAGAAGCAGTTCGGGCAGATGCGGTCGTGGGCGCAGGCCCGGCCCGCCGAGACGTTCCGGCTGTTCCGCTACGAGGACCTGACCGGCGAGCGGCAGGCCGACGAGGTGGACCGGTTGCTGCGCCACTGCGGCATCACGCTGCCCCCGGCCGAGCTGGAGACGCTCCTCGCCCGCTACAGCTTCACGAAGATGAAGAAGGACAAGGAGACGCCGGGCCGGATCTCGCACTACCGCAAGGGCGCGGCCGGCGACTGGCGCAACCACTTCGACGACGAGATCTACGCTGCGTACACGGCGGCGGCGGGCGACCTCGCCGAGGTGCTGGGCTATCCCACCCGCGACGGGTCCGCCGGTCCGCAGGACGGACAGGAGCCCGCCACCCGATAGGGAAGGCGTGTCAGGATCCCCGCGTGAAGCGTGACGATCTCGTACGTCAGATCGAGGCCCGGTCTCGACTCACCGGACAGTTCCTCCTGCGCTCCGGGCGGGTCGCCGACGAATACTTCGACAAGTATCAGTTCGAGGCCGATCCGGTGCTGCTGGACGCCGTCGCGGGGCAGATGGTCGCCCTGGTTCCGGAGGGGACCGACGTGTTGGCCGGTCTGGAGATGGGCGGCATCGCGGTCGTGACCGCGCTCGGTCGCCACACCGGCCTGCCCTGCGTCTTCGTCCGCAAGGCGGCGAAGCGGTACGGCACGGCGCGCCTCGCCGAAGGGGCGGAGGTGGCCGGGCGACGGGTGCTCGTGGTGGAGGACGTGGTGAGCTCCGGCGGGCAGGTGGTGCTCTCCACGCGGGAGTTGCGGGCTCTCGGCGCCCGGGTCGACACCGCGGTCTGCGTGATCGACCGCCAGGAGGGCGGCGCCGAGGCGCTTGCTGCCGAGGGCATCACGCTGCGTCCACTCCTCACCCGCGCCGACCTTGACCGATGATTCAAACACCACCGGCATCGAACGAGCACGGGGACACCCCTGACGTTCCACCGCGACGGCCGGTCCGGTTCGGCGGTTTCCGGGCGCTTGGTGGCGGCGCGGTCGTCATCGCGGTGGCGCTGCTCGTCCTCCGCCCGGTCGTGGACCAGCGGGATTGCCCCAACTACGGGGGAAGCGGGAACGCGAGCGCCTTCGGCGACGACCGCCTGGACGGCCTCTTCCTGCTGCTGCTCCTCGGCTGGTTGGTGGCGGTGCTTGTGGAGCAGGCACTGCCGGTGGCGTGGCGGGACCGGCGGCCGGCGGAGGTCGCGCTGCGGGCGGTGGCCGCCGTGCTGCTGGCGTCGACCGGTTCCTGCTGTCTCGCGCTCAGTCTGCTCACGGTCTGTCACTGACGCGGATCGGGTCAGGGCAGCGGCACGACGTACGAGTCGACGCGGGCGATGAGCCCGTCGCGGAACGTGAACAGGTCGTTGAAGGCGAACCGGAACGGGCCGTGCGCCACGCTTGTTCCTCGGCCCTCGCCGGTGACCACGACCACCGGGCCGTCCTCGTGCACCCGCTCGACGTCGAGTTGCGGGCTGCCGGTGAACGCCGGGTTCTCGATCTCGCCGTCGAACTCGGTGCGCCCCCGGGTGGTGCGGTGGCCGTGGATGACCCATTCGACGTCGTCGGTGAGGGTCGCCAGGATGCGCGGGTGGTCGCTGGTCCGGAAGCCGGCGAAGTATTCGTCGACGAGGTCACGTTGAGTGGTCATGGGGATCTCCGTTCTCGGTCAGGTGGGCGGCGAGGGCGTCGAGGATCGCGGCGAGGCCGTCGACCGCCCGGGTGCTGCGGAGCTCCGGCGGGAGCCGTCGCTGGTGGACGGTGAGGTCCGTACCGTCGTCGGCGGGTCGGAGCGTCACGGTGGTGCGTAGGCCGGTGACCGGTTCGTCGAACACGAGTTCGCGGGGCGGGTCGAGGCGTACGTAGACGAACCGCAGCCGGCGGGTCGCGCCGTCCGGCGCCCGGGTGTCGAGCGCGAACTCACCGCCGGGTCGGGCGTCGACGGTCACCGACCCGGCGGGCACCCGGGCGTGCGAGCCACCCCAGAACGCCGCGATGCTCGCCGGCGTGGTGAAGGCGGCCCAGACCCGGTCCGGCGCGGCGGACAGGTGGCGCCGGGCGATCAGCTCGTCGCCGTGCAGCTCGGCTCGGGCGGTCACCGGGTGCCCTCCTCGGCGGCGAGGTGGCGGTCGAGCGCGTCGAGCCGGTCGTGCCAGGCCCGGCGTTGCTCGTCGATCCACGTGCCGAGCAGCGCGAGCTGGTCGGCACGGAGCCGGCAGGGGCGCCGGGTGCCCTCGCGCCGCTGCTCGACCAGCCCACAGCGGCGCAGCACCCCCACGTGGTGGGAGATCGCCTGTGGGGTCAGGTCGAACGGCGCGGCCAGCTCGCCCACCGTGGCGTCGCCGCGGGCGAGGCGGGTCACCAGGGCGCGGCGGACCGGGTCGCCGAGGGCGGCGAACGCGAGATCGAGATCGGACACGCCGCCATGTTAGAACAAACATACATTTGTGCAAAGCTGTGTTTTCATATCCATGGTGTTTCGGTCTGGCCGGCAGCGGGCAGGTGCCCGGGCAGGGGCCATCGGACGGAGGTTGACGTGAACGGACCTGATCGACGTCACCGGCGGCTGCTGGGCCTGCCGCTGCTCGCCACCGCGCTGCTGGCCGGCGCGTGCACCGCCGACAGGGGTGACCAGGGACAGGGAGCCACCACGGCCCCGACTTCGGTGCCGACGACCGCCGCCACGCCGTCGGCGTCACCCACGACCGGCGGGACCGATACGGCCGTGACGATCCCGAAGTCCGCCTTCGTCGACCTGCCGCCCGAGCTGCGCAAGAGCACCCCACGGTCGATGCAGGTCGCCGACGCCCTGCCGAAGCTGTGCGCCGAGGAGTTCGCCACCGGCGGCCGGTCGACCGCTGCCGCCGCCATGATGAGCACCTACAAGACACCCGAGGACCCGCCGGAGAACGTCCCCTTCGGCACGCTCAACCAGACCGTGTTCGCCTTCGCGGGCACCGACGCCGCGGACTACCTGCGCCGGGTCCGCGAGGCGGTGGAATCCTGCCGGTCCTTCCCGGACGCCGGCAACACCGTCACCGTCCGGTCGCGGCCACTCGCCGACACCGGCGACGAGGGTCTGCTCGTAACGTTGACCCGGCCCGCGACCAACATCGACGGCAGCCCACGTGAGGGCACCGCGACCAGCCAGATCACGGTGGTGCGGGTGGCGGACGGCGTGACGGTGGTGCACGACCAGGGCTGGGAGGCGAGCAGCAACAACCCTGACTTCGCCGACGACTTCGCCGACGCCGCGGTCCGCGGCCTCAAGTCCTGGCAGACATAGGGGCCGCGCCGCCCGTCAGGAAACCGCCGCCCGCACCAGCTCCACGAGCTTCTTCTCCACCTCGGGGCTCCACCTCAGCAACGCGTACGACGCCGGCCACATGTCGCCGTCGTCGAGGTTCGCCGATTCCTGGAAGCCCACCGTCGAGTAGCGGTAGTTGAACTTCCCCGAGTCCTGGAAGAAGACCACGATCTTGCCGGCCGCGTTCGCGTACGCGGGCATGCCGTACCAGGTCTTCGGCGACAGCTCGGGCGCGGTGGCGGTGATCGTCACGTGCACGCGCTCGGCCAGTTCCCGGTCGGCCGGCGCCATCTGCGCGATCCGGTCCAGCAGGGTCTGCAACTCGTCGGCCTTCTTCGCGCCCTTCTTCCCCTCGGCGCGAAGCTCGGCGGCGCGCTCCTTCATGGCGGCGCGCTCCTCGGCGCTGAATCCGTCGGACATCTCGGTTCCCCCTCCTGGTCGGCCGGCGTGGTGCCGCCCGCTCAGGAGGAACGCTATGACCTGCGACGGTACGCCCGCTTCTCGATTCCTGATCACCTCAGGTGCAAGGCGGGGCCCCCGCTTAACGCCTCCGGTATAGAAGGGGCCCCTTCTCACAACCCGGGGCGTGCGGAGGGACAGCCGGGAGCGGCACGGGCGGCCTACGATCCGGTGATGAGTGGAGTGTCGGCCGTCCTCACCGAGGCGGAGACGTTGCTGTCGGTGCTCGACGCCCCGGGCGAGGCGCACGCGCTGTGGCGCGGCGCGGTCGAGCGGTCGTGCACGCTTGTCACGGCGGTGGTCGAGGAGCGAGGGCTCGCCGGTCCGGCCGCCTTCACCTGGCCCGACGGCCGCACCCCGACGGTCCGGGCCATGCTCCTGGACATGATCGAGGAGTACGCGCGCCACACCGGGCACGCCGACCTCCTCCGCGAGGCGGTCGACGGGCGAGTGGGCGAGGGCGCGCCGCCGGACTTCACGATCTGAGCCGGTAACCCGCTCCCGGGCCGATGAGTTTGGCATGCTGCGGCGGTCTACCCGTCGACATCACCCTGACGTGAAGGAGCACCGCACATGGCGAAGGTCATCTCCACGCTGTTCATCTCGGCCGACGGCGTCGCCGAGATCGACCCGGACTGGCACTTCCCCTACTTCGACGACAACATGGGCCGGGCCGTCACCGAGGACTACGAGACCGCAGACGTCCTGCTCATCGCCCGTCCCACCTACGACAGCTTCGCCGGCGCGTGGCCCGACCGGGAGGCCGCCGGTGGGGAGGACGCGCCGTTCGCCAAGCAGCTCGGCGACATGCGCAAGGTGGTCGTCTCGCGGCAGCCGCTGGAGTTCTCCTGGCGCAACTCCGAGCTGATCCAGGGCGAACTGGCGGAGGCGGTCGCCGCGCTCAAGGCCGACCCCGACGTCAAGGGCATCCTCATCCCCGGGTCCATCTCCGTGGTGCAGCAGTTGCTCGCCGCCGGGCTTGTCGACGAACTGCGGTTGCTGGTGCACCCGGTGGCGGCGCGCAAGGGGCGCAAGCTGTTCGACGAGGGCGACGCGCCGTACCACCTGCGGGTGGCCGCGACCGAGGCGTACCCGACCGGCGTGCTCCGGGTGATCTACACGCCGGCCGAGGCTC
This sequence comes from Micromonospora sp. WMMD1128, assembly GCF_027497235.1. Lineage (NCBI taxonomy): Bacteria > Bacillati > Actinomycetota > Actinomycetes > Micromonosporales > Micromonosporaceae > Micromonospora > Micromonospora sp. WMMD1128. The sequence continues at coordinate 4,330,970 of NZ_CP114902.1, read as the reverse complement.
CCGGCCCGGTCGGCTACGACGAGGTCAAGGAGCAGGTGCCGGCGGGGAACTGACCGTCGGTCGCCGGTCCGTCCGGTCGAGCAGGGCGAGCAGCGCCCGCACCGCCGGGTTGGTGCTGTCGACCGGCCAGGCCAGGCCGACATCCACGGTGGGCGTCGGGGCGGTGAACCGGCGCAGCCGTACGCCGGGCAGCCGCAACGCCCGGGCCCGGCCGGCCGGCACGGCCGCGACCACGTCGCCGCGCGCCACCGCGCGCAGCAACTGCTCGTCGTCCGGCTCGTGCCGGACCAGCCGGAAGCCGCCACCCGGCCACACCTGGGCGATCGTCCGGTCGAACATGCCCGGCCCGTTCTCCCGTGGCCACATCACCGCCGGCAGGTCGACCACCTCGGCCCGGGTGATCCGGCGGCGGCCGGCGGCGAGCGGATGGCCGGCCGGCAGCGCCAGCAGCAGTTCCTCGGTGTCGACCGTGCGGCAGGCCAACGCCCGCTCGTGCACCGGCGGTCGGACGAACGCCGCGTCCAGCCGGCCGGCGAGCAGGCCGGCCACGTTCGGGGCCGTCCAGGCCGTCTCGGAGACCAGCTCGACGCCCGGGTGGGCGGCCCGGAACCGGTCGATCAGCGCGTCGACCCGGCCGCCGCGCGCCGATCGGGTGTACGCCAGCCGCAACCGGCCGCCCCGACCGCGTGCCAGGTCGAGGATGCGGGCGGTGGTGGCGTCCACGTCGGCGATCAGCCGCGCCGCCTCGCCGGCAACCCGCGCGCCGACCTCGGTCAACGTGCAGCCCCGGCTGGTGCGGTGCACCAGCGGCGCGCCGAGCTGGCGTTCCAACGCCCGGATCTGCTGGCTGAGCGCGGGCTGGGCGATGCGCAGCCGGGCCGCGGCGCGGGTGAAGTGCAGCTCCTCGGCGAGCACCACGAAGGAGCGCAGCCGGCGCAGGTCCGACCAGGCGCCCGTTCCGTCGACCACGCCACTATCATAAGCGCCGCTTATCGCCGCCGGTCCGATCCGTCTTGGACGGCAGCGCCGCCGGCACCCACCATCGGAAGAACACCGAGGGTACGAGCGAGGGAGCGGACGATGGCGGCAGCGGACGTGGTGGTGGTCGGCGGGGGAGTGATCGGGCTGACGGCGGCGGTCACCCTCCAGCGGCGTGGCGCGCGGGTCACCGTGCTGACCGCCGACGACCCGGCGGAGATCGTGTCCACGGTGGCCGCCGCGGTGTGGTATCCGAGCCACACCGAGGAGGACCCCCGGGTGCTGCGCTGGGCCCGGGACACGCACGCGGAACTGCGCCGCCAGGCGGCAGACGGCGTGCCGGGGGTGGTGGACCGGCCCACCCGGATGTGGCTGCGCCGCCCGTACACCGGGCCGCCGTGGTGGGCCGACGCCTGCGGCGACCTGGTGGCGGAGCCGGCCGACGTGCCCTACACGGCGCTGCTGCGGTTCACCGCTCCGACGGTGGAGATGACCCGCTACCTGACCTGGCTGCACCGGCAGGTCGAGGCCGCCGGCGGCCGGATCGTCCGCCGCGCCCTGGGCACGCTCGCCGAGGCGTACGAGGTCGCGCCGACCGTCGTCAACGCGACCGGCCTGGCCGCCGGCCGACTCGCCGCCGACCCGGCCGTCCACCCGGCGCGCGGGCACATCGTGCTGGTGGCGAATCCCGGCCTGACCGTCTCGGTACGCGACGAGGACCACCCGGCCGGCGTCACGTACGTGCACCCGCGCCGGCACGACGTGGTCCTCGGCGGCACCTACCAGCCCGGCGTCGGCCACACCCGACCCGACCCGGAGACGGCGGCGGCGATCCACCGGCGGTGCGTCGCCCTGGTGCCGCGGTTGGCGGGCGCGCCGGTGCTGGGGGAGCGGATCGGGTTGCGGCCGGTCCGGCACGGCGGCCCCCGGGTCGAGGTGGATCCCGCGGGCGGGCGCCTGGTGCACGCCTACGGGCACGGTGGGGCGGGGGTGACGCTGTCCTGGGGCTGCGCCGCCGAGGTGGCGGACCTGGCCCTGGCGGTCTAGCGTCCTCGCCGTCAGTTCAGTTGCTCGGCCAGGGCGAGGATGATGCCGCTCGGGCCGCGGAGATAGCAGAGCAGGAAGCTGTCCTCGAAGCGCATCACCTCGCCCACGAGTTCGGCGCCGTGCGGGCGGAGGCGGGCGAGCGTGGCCTCGATGTCGTCGACGGCGAACATGACGCGGTGCAGGCCCACCGTGTTCGACGGGGTGACGGCCGGCTCGGGGACGATCGCCTTCGGGGAGTGGTACGTCGCCAGTTCGAGCCGGCCCGGCGCGTCCGGGATCCGCATCATCGCGATCTCGCTCCGCATGTCGTCGAGCCCGACGACCTTGCCGGCCCACGGTTCGTCGATCGACATCCGGCCTTCCAGCTCCATGCCGAGCGCGGTGAAGAAGGCGACCGCGGCGTCCAGGTCGTCGACCACGATGCCGACGTTGTCCATGCGTTGAATCGTCACGACCGCGAGGGTAGTGCGGCGGACCGACAGCCGGCGTTGTGTTCCGCCACCAGGGCGGGGAGTTCGTCGAGCGACCCGATCCGGAACAGGCACCGCTGCGCCACGTCCGGCAGGTCGAGGATGTGCCCCCACGGACCGCGTCGGATCAGGCAGGCCCGCATACCCGCCGCCATGGCGGCGTGCGCGTCGTTGTCCGGCCGGTCACCGACGTACAGGATGGACGACGGGTCACCGCCGGCCGCGTGGACGACCCGCGCGAAAAACGCCGGTGCCGGCTTCGCCACGCCCCAGCCGTGCGACGTGCCGATCACGTCCACCGGCAGGTCGAGGGCGCGCAGGCTCGCCTCGGCGTGCGCCGGCTGGTTGCCGGCCAGGCCCACGAGCAGGCCCTGCTCCCGGAGGGCGGCAAGGCACGGTCGCGCGTCGGGGTAGAGGTCGTCCCCGCCGAACGACTCCGGCCGACCGGCCGCGACACGGCGTGCCACCTCGGTGGCGAGGTCGAAGTCGGGCCGGAAGGTGCGGAACGCCTCCTGCCAGTCCTGCCCCCGGGCGATCACCGCGCCGAACACGGCGGAGAACGTGTGCCGGGGCACGCCGAGCCAGTCCGCCCAGTCCGCGAACTCCCGCGTCTCGTCGAGGACCGTCCCCCCGACGTCGAAGAAGACCGCCTCGATCATCTGGTCACCCCCGTCAAACCGACCTGTGGCACCGCCCCGCCCCCGGCGGTCCGGGGGCGGGGCGGCTCGTCACCTCATGCGCCGGCGGCGCGCTCGCGGTCGGCCTCGGCGTCGGCGGCACCCACCGGGGTGCCGTCGCTGTCCCGGGTGGCTCCGGACAGGTCCACGTCGGCGCCGGCCCGCGCGGCGTCGGCCGCCGCGTCGTCCGCGCCGACGACCTCACCACCGCCGGTCTCGCTGTCGTCATCGCCCAGTTGCCCAGCGGCGGCCAGCCCGATCGGTGCGTACCTGGGGTCGGTCATCTCGTCCTCCTCAGCGGTTCCTGTCCCGTTGGTACCCCGTGGGCGCGGCGACCAACCGACAGCAGCAACCCGGCGGCGGTCAGCACCGCCCCGGCCGTGGCCGCGTACCCGGGCAGGCTCGTCGGAATGCCCAGGTAGACGGTGATACCGAGGATGCGGGACAGCCCCCACGGCAGCAACGCCATCTGGTCGTTCCACACCGTCAGCGCGCGTTCCAGGCCGACCCACGCGACCAGCCCGGCCAGCACCGCCAGCGGCACCCCGGCGGCGGCGAGCGTCACCCCGACCGCGCGGCGGCGAGCCAGCCGGTAACGGTCGCGCAGCACCACGGCGGTCGCCACGAACAGCCAGCAGAACGCCGCCACCGCGACGGTCAGGTAGATCGCCCGGCGGGTCGGCGCGGTCCAGAACACGAACCAGTAGCCGCCCGGCCCGCGCGCGGCCAGCATCGCCAGCAGCAGCAGCACGCTGCGCAGCAGCGCCACCCCGCCGAGCACCGCCCACAGATGGAACGGATCGCGGCGGCCCACGGCCAGGCGCGCGACGAGCGCGAACAGCGCCCACGCGCCGAGCGTGACAAGCAGGTGCGCGGGCGCGGCGAACCAGGTGAACACCAGCCGGCTCGCCACCAGCACCGCCGCCGGCACCAGCCACACCAGCACCCGGTCCAGCCGGGACGCCGGCGTCGGCAGGTCCGCCAGCCGCCCCGGGCGCACCGCGCCGAGCAGCAACGCCCACGCCGCCGCGCCCCCCGGCCCGCGCCCGCTGTCGCGCCCGCGTAGGCCGAGCGCCACCACCGCGCCGACCAGGACCAGCAGCGCCCGCGCCGCCCAGGCCATCGCCGGGTCGCGGTCCGCGCGCTGTGCGCCGAGGTCGGCCGCGGTGAAGTGGTACGCCGGCAGGTCGACGTCCCCGGCGTAGCGCTGCCGGTGCCGGTCCCGCGCCTCCCGGTACGCGTCGGCCGCCGACCGCCACTGCGCGTACGCGGTGTCGGAACCGGTGTCCAGCCACTGCGCGTGCCGCAGCACCATGCTCCGGTAGGCGGCGAGCGTCCCGAACAGGTCCACCTGGTAGTCGAGCGTGTCGACGAAGCGCTGCCGCAGCTCGGCGTCCCGCCACGTGGCCGGGTCGGTGCCGGCGACCAGCGCGCGCATCCGCCGGGCGGTCGCGACCGCGTCGGCGCCCTCGGCGACGGCCGCGTCGACCCGGTCGCCGGTGACCGCGTAGATGCTGTCTTGCGCCGCCGAGTCCCCGGTCGGGATGTCCCACTCGAAGATCCACATCATCGGCGGCGGTTCCAGCCCGAGCGCCCGCACCGACGTGTCCGCGTACGGGCCGATGTAGAGGCCCGTGGTGACCGCCGTGCGGGACAACGCCATGGCCTGCCCGATCGCCGCCACGGTCGCCGGGTCGGCGGAGAACGTCCGGTACGCCCAGTCCGCCGTGATCCGCGCCGGGTCGGTGTCCGGATCCCAGGCCAGCCGGGCGACCGCGTACGTGTTCAGGTCGTAGAGCTGCCAGAAACCGGCGCGCAGGTAGAGCGACATCGGCCCGGCGCGCAGCGGGCCGCCGTCCTGGGTCCAGTTCCACACGCCCTCGACGTGCGGGTTCGCGGCGAGGAACGTGCGCAGCGCGGCCCGGTGCAGCGGGCCGAGGTCGTTCGGGAGCGCGCCGAACCCCTCGAACTCGCGCCGGGCCTGGAACTCGACGATCCGCCGGTGCGCGCCGCCGAGCAGCGTGGTGTTGAGCGGCAGGTGGCTGTAGAAGTCGCCGAGCGTGTACTTGGTGGACACGATCAGGTGCGGATCGTCGAACCCGCCCAGCACCTCGGCGTACGACTGCGGGTTGGTGTGCAGGTCGCCGACCGCGCCGACGCCCACCGTCCAGGTGCGGAAGATGACCTCCTTGCCGGCCGGTCCCGCCGTGTCGAGCAGCGCCCGCAGCATCGTGCGGACGCCCTCGGCGGTGGTGACCGCGAGCTTCGAGGTGTAGTCCCAGCCGTCGCCCGCGTACACCTCGCCGCCCTCACCGACGCGGACCATCAGGCCGGCGACGAACGGCATGCCGGCGAACACCTCGGCCAGCCCGGCGCGGTAGACCGCCCAGAGCCGGGGGTCGGTGGTGTCGAGCCCGCCCACGGTCCGGTGCAGGTACGCCTCAAGCGGCGGCGACACCGCCAGCATGTCGGTGAGCAGGAAGACCTTCAGGCCCATCTGCTCGGCGTACCGGAAGACCGGCCCGAACGCCGCCACCATCGCGCGGGCCCGGTCCACGTGCGGGTCGCCGGCCGGATAGACCGCGTGCCCGTCGCCGACCTTCTCGAACGTGACGTACTCCAGGAAGCCGGGCACCACGACGCCGTTGTAGCCCTGCGCCGCCGCGTGGTCGACGAACTGCCGGAACTGTGCGTCGATCCGAGCCACCGCCGTGGCGTCCACCCACGGCGCCCGGGGCAGCAGCGCGGGCGTGACGATGTCGGTGTTGAGGCGGTAGTCGTCGCCGAACGCCGTCGGATCCGCCTCGCGCCCCACCGAACCGGCGTCGGTCAGCCGCAGCCCCAGCCGGGGCGCGACCGGGCGGCCGACCTCCGCCGCCGGCAGCACCTCGGCGCCCGAGCGGATCCGGTCGGCCAGCCGGTAGAGCCCGGCGCTCACCCCCGCGAGGTCGCCGGTGACGCTCAGCTCCGTCCGGCGGGCGTCGATCCGGTACGACTCCGGGGTGTCGCTGGCGCGCAGCTCCGCGCTCAGCGTGGTGACCGCCGACATGCTCGCGGCGGTCGCGTTCCGGCCGGTTTCGGTCGGAGCCGTGTTCGCGTTCGGACCGGCTCCGCTCGGGCCGGTTGTGCCGGTGCTGGTGCTCCGGCCGATTCCGGCTGGATCGGTTGTGCCGGCGCGTGTATTTCGGGCTGGCGCGGGTGTTGCGGTCCGGGTGATCGTGGGGCGGGGGTGGCCCCGCGTGGCGAGCGCGTCGGCCACGGCTGCGGCGGCCTTGACCGTGCGAAGGTGGTCCGGCACGACGATGGAGGTCAGCGGCGGCATCGGGGCCGGCGTGCGGGGCGGCGCGGCGACGGCTGTCTCGCGTGGCACGTCGGCCGGAGTGTGGCTCAGCCCCAGCGCGCCGTCGACACCCCAGGCCACGCCCGCGCCGAGCAGCAGCACCACCACGACGGCGGCGACCAGACGATACGGACGCCAAACCTGAGCCACGCTCGCATCCTAGTGCTGGCGGATCGGCTCTCCAGCACCCTGAAGAGGGCGTCCTCGCGCGCCGCATGCGACCGCAGAGATCTTGGAACGAAATGGCCCCTATAGGGGCCGATTTTTACCAAGATCTCTGCGGGTTCCATGGTGCAGAACATCAATCTCGTCACGCGAGATGAAGTGGGTGGTCGAATCGGATTCGCTCAGGGACGTCAGTCGACACGACCGGCGCTGGTGGCCGCGACGAACCGGATCCACGCGGCCACGGTGGTCACGGCGGGCCATCCGCCGGTACGGACGAACAGGGAGTCGGCGCGTCTCGCCGCTGCACGTCGACCGCGTGGTCCTCACCGCGCCGGCGACGGCGCCCGCACGTCACGGACCATGCGAATCTCCCGTACGCCGCCCTCGACCCGGATCGTCCCGTCGGAGACAAAGCCGTGCTTGCGGTAGAACGCCTGCGCGCGGGGGTTGGGATCGGCGACCCACAGCGCCGCCGACTCCGCCGGGTCGATGACCGCCCGCAACAACGCTTGTCCCGCACCGGTGCCGTGCTCGGTCGCGTACACGTAGAGGACATGGAGCTGCCGTGTCCACGCCGCCACGGCGTCCGGCGGCGGACCCGACATCGCGATCCCGATCACGTCGCCGTCCCGTTCGGCCACCGCCGCGCGGTTCTCGCGATAGCGCTCGTCGGTCAGGGCAGCGGTCCAGAACCGCTCCCGAGCGGCCGGGAAACCGGGATCATCGAGCACCGCGTCCGGCATGAGCCCGCGATACGTCTCCTGCCAGCACCGAACATGCGTCCGCGCCATCTGAGCGACGTCCGCGACCCGGGCCGGGCGAACAGTCAGCGAGGAATCCACTCCGCGCGCCCCCCTCCTCCACCGCCGTGATCATGAGGTTAACGGCGGTGTTGATCTCCGTTGATGCCGCCAACTTCATGATCGCCCGCTCGGCTACCGGCGGGGCGGGTGAGGTTGGGCTGGTCTCCTCGTCGATCTTGGGCTTGTGGTGCGAGGAATGTCGGTTCGGGTTGGTATCGGAGGTGCCATAAGTCCAAGATCGACGTTGACGCGCGGGAGCGAGACGGAGTGGTGTGACCGGGTGCCTCAGATGTCCGCTGCGCGAATTTCGGGAGATGCCGCTATTCCAACATCGACGGAGGTGTGGTGGCGGGCGACGAAGTCGCGGCGGGACGCGATGTCGCTGCGCGGCAGGACGGTGAGGTCGTAGCCGTGCATGGTGTAGGCGGCAACCATCGCCTCGTAGGTGCGGACGGCTTCGGCGAAGTCCTGCTGTCGCTCGCTGTCCGTGGCGTAGATCTGCGGCCAGGGCGGTGCGATGAACACCCGCCGGTGGTAGCGGAACTTCTCGGCCGCTGCTGTCACGTGCTCGGGAACGGGTCGGCCGAGCAGGAGGTGGTAGCCGACCAGGTCCGGAATGCCCCGGTCGAAGAAGACGACCCCGGCGTGCCGGCCGGCCTGGCGGTAGGAGCGGATCTCCCAACTGAGCATGATCTCGGCGAACAGCCGTGAGTCCCGAGTGTGCAGCGCCTGACCACCGATCGACAACTGATCCTGGATGATCTGTCGGCCAGCTTCGTCGACGCAGGCGTGGCCGGCTTGCCGCAGGCTGTTGAGCAGCGTGGTCTTGCCCGCCCCGGGACCACCTGTGATCACCACGAACCTGCTGCTCATCTCGTCCTTCCTGCGTCGGATCGGTATGCCGGAGGATGTCGCGCAGGGTCTGAGTTGCCGGGGAGCAGCCGGACGACCCGGGTGCCGGCGGCCCGGCACCCGACTCGCCATCAGCGGATCAGGGCCGGTTGTCGAAGCGGCCGGTGCGGGTGGCCGCGACGAACCGGGTCCAGCTCGTCGGGTCGAAGCTCAACGCCGGTCCCCGCCGATCCTTGGTGTCCCGCACCCCCACCGCGTCGGCGAAGCCGGCCACCTCGACACAGTTGCCCTCGCCGCCGGACCGGGACGACTTGCGCCACACCCCGTCACGTCCCATGGGTCATCTCCTTCGCGATCTCCGTGATCAGCTCACGGGACTCGTCCGCTCAGGGCCGGTCGCCGAAGCGGCCGGTGCGGGTGGCCGCGACGAACCGGGTCCAGCTCGTCGGGTCGAAGCTCAACGCCGGCCCCCGCCGGTCCTTGGTGTCCCGTACCCCTACCGCGTCGGCGAAGCCGGCCACCTCGACGCAGTCCCCGTTGCCGCCGGACCGGGACGACTTGCGCCACACCCCGTCACGTTCCATCGGTCATCTCCTTCGCGATCTCCGTGATCAGCTCACGGGACTCATCCGCATCGAGGGTTCGCTCACCGAGCGAGCGCCACGCTTCCTCATAGGTCTGGATCTCGTACGGCTTGTCAAGGTAGACCGCGCCGCACGGCCCGTCCATGTAGATCGTGGTTGGCTCTGGCTCCCGCACGTCGTCTGGGAAATCGAGCATGGTGAACGTGCCGGCCGACGCCCAACGATAGAGCCCGATGCTGAGCGGCAGCACCCGAACGCCGATGTTGTGTCGCTGGCTGGCCACTACCAGGGAATCGAGCTGCCTAACCATGGCAGTCCGGTCCCGCAGCGGTCGACGTAACACCGATTCGTTGAGAACCACGTCCAGGTAAGGGGCCCGGGGCACCGCGCGAGCCAGCAGCCGCTGACGGCGCAGCCGGACATCCACCTTCGCCTGCTGCTCGCCCTTGCTCAGATGAGGGTTGTCGGTGGCGATCACCTCGGTCATGTACTCGACTGTCTGCAAGAGCCCTGGGATCAGGTCGGATTCGTACTTTCGGATCTTGGTCGCCGCCGCTTCCAGGCCCACGTACAACTTGAACCAGTCTTCGACCGCCTCGCCGTAGCTGTGCCACCAGCCGTGGGCCTTGGTCTCCCGGGCCAGCGCCCGCATCGTCTCGATCGTTTCGCGGGACGCGCCGTAGACCCGGCACATCGCCTCCACGTCGTTCGGATGCATCGGGACCTGGCCTGTTTCGTAACGCCAGATCCGGGGCGTCGACCATTCCAACTGCTTGGCCGCCGCGCTCACCGTGATGTGCGCGTTTTCGCGAATCTCCCTCAGATATCTGCCGAGTTGCCTACGCGGGACGGTGCTCCCCGAGTCGTCCACGTCATCTCCTCTGCTGCGGTCGCGTAAGACACCTCATCCCTTGGTCCGCATTCTGCGGCAAAACATTGTCCGACACCAGTAAGGAATCGACCATCGTGGGCATGACCGACGCGCGTCCGGAACGCCTGCTCCCACACCACGTTCGCGCTGCCGTCTTCGACACGCGCTGGCGCGGGCTGGATCCGGTGCAGGTCCGCGACCATCTCGACCGGGTGGCGGACGAACTCGAATGCCTGAACCGCGAGCTGATCACCGCGCGGACCCAGAACGACCGTGTTCGCCAGGCGCTACGCCAATGGCAGTCCCAGCATCGTGCCTGCCGTCGCCGCGACCCGGACCTCCCGGACGGCACGTGATCATGCGAATTCCACATTCACAATTCCCACCTCGTCCAATCCGTATGGAGGCGCCCGCCGATGTCTGCCGAACGCACCGACGCCTGGCGGTTTTCGTGACCGACGAGACCTGTCAATTCTGGACCGCAGTGGAAAATCGTTGTCCGGGGCTGCTGCCGGAACGTGACGCGCCGCTGCTGCACGCCTCGCTGCGGCGGCTGCTCGAAGGCGACGACGACCGCGCCGGGCGGGTGGCGTCGCTGCGGGCGCTCGGGTCCGCGTACCGAAGCTTCGGTCTGCGGCCCTGGCACGCGGCGGCGATCGGCGACGCCCTGCTGCCCGCGCCCGGCGTGCGCTGGTGGCGGGCCTGGCGGCTGATCGAGCGCACCGCCGCCCGTCTCGGCGACGGGCCGCCGTGGTGGCCGGTCGAGGTGATCGACCACGACCGGCCCGTCGACACCATCGCCATGCTGACGGTACGACCGCGGCGGCGGCTGCCCCACCGGCCCGGCCAGGCCGTCCCGGTGCACACGCCGCGCCGGCCGGGACGGTGGCGGTGGCTGTCCCCGGCGAACGCGCCCCGCCCGGACGGCACGCTGGAGTTCCACGTCCGCGCCCTGGCCGCCGGCTCCGTCTCCCGCAGCCTGGTCGAGGAGGTACGCCCCGGCGACGTGCTCCACCTCGGCGCGCCCGCCGACACCGGGCTGGAGTTGACCGAGGGCGACGGAGACCTGTTGCTCGTGGCCGGTGGCACCGGCCTCGCGCCCCTGCGCGCACTCGTCGAACAGGTCGTCGACGCGCCCGGCGGCCGGCGGGTCACGCTGATCCTCGGGGCGCGGACGTTCGCCGACCTCTACGACGCGATCGCCCTCGACAAGCTCCAACAGGCGCACGACCGGCTGACGATCGTGCCCGCCTTCTCCGACGACCCCGAGGCCGGGCCGGCCGAGCGCGGCAGCGCCATCGCCCTGGCCGCCCGCCACCGCCGGCCCGGCCAACAGGTCCATGTGTGCGGCCCACCCGCCATGCTCGGGGCCGCCCGCCGCTGGCTCAGCGCTGCCGCCGTACCCGCCGGCGACCGGCGCCTGCCCACGATCGGCGAGCGATGACGGCGGTCGGCGGCGAGCGGCGACGTCAGCGCGCGGCCGGGGCGCCGCACCTCATGAACCGGTGCAGCGCGTCGAGTGCCGCCGGGGCGAGCACATCCGGATCCGCGGGGTCGGTCAGGTCGTGGCCCACGCCCGGCAGCACGACCCGGCCCGGCCCGGCTGTGTGCGCCCGCGCCAGCGCCGTCGCCAGCGGCGTGGTCGTGTCGCACGGGACCTGCGGGTCGATGGTTCCGCAGGTGAGCAGCGCCGGGGTTCGAGGGGGTAGCCGGCGTGCGACCGAGGCGGGGTCGACGGCGTCGATGGACTCCACGTAGCGCCGGCTGGGACCGCCGAGGCCCTGGAAGAGCGCGGCGAGCGCGGCCGGCATGGCGCTGGTGTCGATCGGGCGGTGCGCCCGCAGGTCGGCGACGGCCCGGTCGACGGCGCGCCCGATCGCGCGTTGCTCCTCCGGGCTCATCTGGCCCGCCGCGACGGCGGCGGCGAGCTGCTCGTGCAGTTGTCGGGCGAGCACGTCGAGGAACCGTTCCGCCAGGGGTTGCAGCAGCCCGACCCCGGCCGTACGGGGTTCGGCGGCGACCGCGACCATCAGCGCCGTCAGCGCGCCCTCGCTGTGCCCGATCAGGCGTACCGCTCGCCGGTCGACCTCGGGTTGGCGGGCGAGCAGCCGGTACGCGGCGTCGGCCTGGCGGACGAATGCGGGATAGTCGATCGTCTCCGGCTTGTCGGCGTACGCGCCCAGCCCGGTCCGGCCCGAGCCGTACTTGTCGAAGCGCAGGCTGGCGACCCCGTCGCGGGCCAGCGCGTCGGCGAGCTTGGCCAGGGTGTGCGGGGTGAGCGCGGGCGGCTGGTCGCCGTTGCGGTCGGTGGAACCGCTGCCGGGCAGCAACAGCACCGCCGGCATCCGCTGCCCCCGCCGATGGACGGGGAGGTGCAGGGTGCCGTACGTGACGGTCCCGTCCACGGTGAACGTGACCTCGCGGTCCGTGGCCGGCGTGAGCGGCCTGGCCTGCGCGGCGCCGGCGGGAAGCACCCCGGCGGCGATGCTCCCGACCAGGACGGCGCCGATGGCGGCCCGCCGGGCGAGCGGGATCATCGCGCCACCGCCTGCTCGATGAGGGCGACCGTGGCGGCCGGGTCGGTGACCTCCACGACCAGGCGGGCGTAGCGCTCGTCCGCGAGTTCGATGACGACGGCGCGGGCACCGTCACGGATATTCCAGAAGACGCGCTCACCGTCCTGGTGGAAGGTGCCGGCCGTGATCACTCCGGGCAGGTGGGTGCCCGGTGCCCGTACCCCCTTGGGGTCGGCGGCGATGCCCGGGTCGGCGGTGGCGCCGCGGACGTTTGCCAACGGGATCACCAGGCGGCTCTTGAGCGACCACAACCGGTCCATGCCTTCGATCTCCACGACGACATCGTCGCCGTCGATGCGGACACTGGCCATGACAACGGTCCTTTCGCAAGTCCCGGCGACACCGGCCGCGGGGCGTGGTGGCGCACCGGCGCGGGCAGCGTCGGGCGGGGAGAGGGTTCGGTTACGAGGGATCGGCCGGTGCTGCCGCGGCGCGGGCCCGCAGTCGCTCACCCAGCAGCGCGTCCACCCCGTTCGCGCGTGGGCGGTCAGCCGCCGGCGCCCGTGGCAGGGCCTGTTCCAGAGCCTGCCACGCCTTGGCCACCAGAGCGGCCACCTCGACGTCGCTGGGCGCGCGCTCGACCGCGGCCAGCAACAGCAGATCGAGGGTGTGGTCGTCGGCGACGCCCGTGCCGGCGGCGAGTTGCTCGGTCAGCGCCGGCAGCCGGTGCGCGATGTGCCACCGCAGGGCGGCGAGATAGAGCCCCCGCTTGCTGCCGAAGGTCTTGTACAGACTGTTGCGGTGCACCCCCAGTTGCTGGACGAGATCGTCGACCGACACCCCGTCGTAGGCCCGGCCGGCGAACAACTCGGCCGCCGCCGCCGTCACGACTTCCTCGTCGAAACCCCTCGGGCGACCCATGCCGAGAACACTAACCGTTTAGGAACGAACAGTCAAGAACGATCGTTCCTCATCCGTGTGGGACTCATCAGAGTCGAGCGCCCGTTCACCGAGCGAGCGCCGCGCGTCCGCGTAGGTCTGGATCTCGTACGGCTTGTCAAGGTAGACGGCACCGCAGGGGCGCGGCCCGGTCAGTCGTGGCGGTGACGCACAATGTGGTCGATGTGGCGGAGCGTGTCCTCGCGGTCGTCCGCCCTGATCGAGTCCCAGAGGTCCGCCAACCAGTAGAGCGAGCCCGACAGCATCCAGGCCCACCCGCGTACCCAGGTCGCCTCGTCGAACCCGAGCGCCTCCCGGTAGACGGTCCGCGCGCGGGCGTCGAACAGACTCCAGCCCGGCCGCACCTCGACCGCGGGATCGCCCCGGCCGAGACCGCCGAAGTCGATCACTCCGGTGAGTCTGCCCCGATCGACCAGCAGATTGCCTGCCAGGAGATCGCCGTGCAGCCACACCGGCGGTTCGGACCACTCGTCCGCCGCCATCGCCTCGTCCCACGCCGCGGTCACGGCCCGCCCGTCGATCCGGTCGCCCAGCGCCGCGATCGAACGGCGGGTCAGCTCGTCCCGTCGCACCAGCGGCACGCCGCGTTGGATCCCCTCCTTGACCGGCCCGCCCATCGGATCGATCGCGATCATCGCGTGCACGAAGCCGGCGAGGTCGACGGCGAGGTCGGAGAGATCCCGCCCGACCTCCGGATTGTGCCCGTCCAGCCACGGGACGACCGTCCACGGCCACGGGTAGTCCCCGCCCGGCTGCCCGACCGCGATCGGCACCGGCACCGGCACCGGTAGGTGTGGCGCCAGCCGCGGCAGCCAGGTCGCGTCGGTCGTCACCTGGTCGACCGCCCACCGCGCCCGCGGCAGCCGCGCCGTGAGGAAGTCACCGAGCCGGAACAGCGCGTTATCGGTGCCGTTGAGCGGCTGCGCCACGACCGGCAGGTCCGACCACTCGGGGAACTGCTCGTCGATCAGGGCGCGCACCTGCTGGACCGTGACGACAATTTCTCCAGGGCGCATCGCGGGACCGTAGAACCCGCTCGATGTCCCGTCAATCGAGTTCGGGTCGCGGCACGCTGCGGGACGCCGCCGCGGGCCGACCCGCGCCCACCTGCCCGCTGCCGGGGCGTCGCCCCATCGTCCCCCGTGCACGACGCGGCGACGCCCCGGCGGCGGTGGCTCAGCGGCCCCCGTCGAGGAAGGCGAGCGTGACGGCGGCGAACAGCGGCGAGTCGTGGAGGTCGTAGTGGCTCAGGCCGGGCAGGATCGCCAGCGCGTGCCCGCCCGCCGGGCGGCCCTCGCCGGTCCAGCCGGCGTCCCGCAGCCCACCGTCGAGCAGCGTGAACACCTCGACGTAGTGGCTCGGCGGGGCCATGTCGGCGTCCGCGGCGACCACGAGCGTCGGCACCCGCAGGGCGCGCACCTGCTCGGTGACGTCGAAGTCCACCCGCATCGCCGCGCCGATCTTGTCGAGCAGCCCGGGGAAGTCCTCCGGACGCGGCGCCACCCGCTGGTACAACTCGAACATCGGGGTCTCCTTGAGGAACTCCGCCGCTGCGGCGTTCATCTGGCCCTGCTGCGCGAGCAGCTCCGGGTAGACCGCGTCGCGCCGGATGTGCGCCGACGCGGAGACCAGCCGGCCCACCTTCTCCGGGTGCCGGAACGCCACGTGCATCGCCACGCCGCCGCCGAGGGAGAAGCCGACCAGGTCCGGCCGGTCCAGGCCGAGGTGGTCGATGAGCGCGGCGATGTCGTCGGCCATCAGCGCCATGTCGAGCGGCCGGTCGATGTCGGCGGTGCGGCCGTGCCCCTGGAGGTCCACCAGGATCACCTGGTGCCCGGCGGCCAGCGCGGGCAGGATCGGCGTGAACATCTCGCCCGAGCCGAGCCCGCCGTGCAGCAGGATCATCGGCCGGCCGGACCCGTGCGACTCGACGTAGAGGCGGAGGCCGTTGACGTCGGCGTACCGCCCGGGGGCGCTCGTCTCGATGGTGGCCATCGGATGCTCCTTCGCATGTTCCGTGCTGACGACTGGTGGACCGGACCCGCCCGGCGAACTCATCGGTGCGCGCCACCCGACTTCGGGTGCTCGCGTTCGCGCAGCATGTGGGCTAGTTTCGAACAGGTGAGCGAGGTGGCGAGCGTCCCCGTGGAGACGCAACTCGAGGCGTACCGGTCGGAACTGACCGGCTACTGCTACCGGATGCTGGGGTCGGCCTTCGAGGCCGAGGACGCGGTGCAGGACACCTTCGTCCGGGCCTGGCGCAACTTCGACCGGTTCGAGGGGCGGTCCGCGCTGCGGACCTGGCTCTACCGGATCGCGACGAACGTCTGCCTGAACATGGCCGCCAGCGCGCAGCGCCGGGTCCGGCCGATGGACCTCGGCCCGGCGGGCAGCGGCACCGCCACCCACCCCGGCGAGCCCCGGCCGGAGCAGATCTGGCTCGGCCCGATGCCGGACGACCGGGTGCTGCCCTCGGCCGGCGACCCGGCCGAGGTGATCGCCGGGCGGGAGTCCGTCCGGCTGGCGTTCGTCGCGGCGTTGCAGCACCTCCCGCCGAAGCAGCGGGCCGTGCTCATCCTGCGCGAGGTGCTGGCCTGGTCGGCGCAGGAGGTCGCGGACCTGCTCGACACCTCCGTGCCGAGCGTCAACAGCGCGCTGCAACGCGCCCGGGCCACGCTCGCGTCCGCCGACACCGCCGCCGACGTGCGCCGGCCGCTCGACGAGGAGCAGCAGGCGCTGTTGACCCGCTACGTGCGGGCGTTCGAGGCGTACGACCTGACGGCGCTCACCGAGCTGCTGCACGAGGATGCGACGCTGTCGATGCCGCCGGTGCCGCTGTGGCTGCGCGGGCCCGACCACATCACGGCCTGGATGACCGGCACGGGCAACGGTTGCCGTGGCTCGCGCCTGGTGCCGGTGGCCGCCAACGGCATGCCGGCGTTCGGGCAGTACCGGCGCGACCCCGACTCAGGGCACGTGCCCTGGTCGCTGATCGTGATCGGGCTCTCCGGCGGGCGGATCACCTCGCTCAACCACTTCCTCGACACCGACCGCCTCTTCCCGCTCTTCGGTCTGCCGGCCCGGCTCGAAGAGGGCGTCGGCCAGCCCGAGCAGGTCGGCCAGGTCGCGTAGGCCGACGCCCGCGCCGCGGACCTCCAACCGCCACCCGAACCGCCGGGCGGTCAGCCGGAGCCGGGCCAGCACCTCGACCGTCACCACGTCGGGCCGGGTCACCGCGGACACGTCGCAGACCACCACACCCCGCTCGCGACCGCGTACCGTCTCGGCGCAGCGGACCGCGATCTCCGCGCGGGTCGGCGTCCGATCGGCCAGCCGCAGCACGAGTGTGGTCACCCGGATCAGACCGCCGTACGGCCCGAATCTCATCGCTCGTGGAAAGGCGAGGACCATGACCGCGTACGCCCGGATCGGGTTGCCACGATGGAGCCGGCACGGCGATCCGGTGGCCCTGCGTGCGGAGATCGCCGCCTGGGCGACCTCGCCCGCGATGCGCGACCTGGTCGAGTGCTTCGAGGAGAGATGGCCGACCGGGGATGTGCTCCGTGGGGATGTGCTCCGCGGGCTGGGGGAGATCTCGGCCCGGCACTGGGACTTCCGCCGTGGCGGCGAACGCGCCACCGCCCTGCGGCGGGACTTCACCGCGGACGTGACCGAGCGGGTGCGTGCGGCGGTCACCGCGCTCGGCCTGCGGCACCGCGGCGTGCCGAGCCAGGACCGGTACGAGCACGTCCTGATCCACGGTGGCCTGCTCCGCAGCTGCCTGATCCGGGCCCGGCACGCGGCGGCGCTGCTCGGCGGCCGGGTCACCGGCGGCACGCTGTGCGGCCTGGGCAGCCTCCGTCCCACCTCGACGCAGGAGCAGACCCTGGCGGCGGACCTGGGCGTCGACGCCTGCCCCACCGAGTTCGACGCCATGGACGTCGCGGTCCGGGCCGCGTTCCCCGGTTACCGCCCGCGGGGCGACGTCGGTGCGTCAACCCTGACCCGCGACTACGACGCTCCCGACGGCCGGCGGTTGAGCGTCCTGGCCGCGCCGTCGTCCGACCCGAACCGGCGAGCCAACACCGCCGACACGTGTGCATACTGGGCCGACTCCCGGGCCCGGCCGCAGCCGGGGGAACGCATCCTCCTGATCACCACCGAGCACTTCGTACCGTTCCAGCAGGCGGACGCCATCCGGACGCTCGGCATTCCGTACGGCTGCGCGGTGGAGACGGTGGGTGTCGACCCGGCGGCGGTGCCGGACGCGCGCCTGCGGCAGTCGCTGACCACGGCCGAGTATCTCCAGGAGACCCGGTCGGCCATCCGGTCGATGCGGACGCTGTGGGACGCGGTGCCGGCGTGACCTCGGCCCGCAATTTGCTCAGGTCATCTTGTCGGATGCCGTTACATCGACGTTAACTGCTATACCAATCATCGGTGGGCGGCTATATGATCCCCGGTAGCTCGCCTCGTAGCCTCACGAAACAGCAGCTCCAGCACGCCTCAGGCCGCGCTCCGCACCGCGTGCTCCGCGTAGGTGGGCGGCCCGATCCGCCGCGTCAGCAATGGCGCGGGCAATTGCCGGGCGCTGCGCCAGCCTGCCGGAAAGGTGGGAACGGATGACAGCGATCCCGTCCTTGGTCATCGGCATTGCGACCTCGGCGACCGAGCGCCGGCAGCTCGCCCAACTGCTCGGCGGCACCGAGACGTTCCTGATCGTCTCCAGCGCGCACCAGGCCCGCCGCTTCCTCGACCTGGTCCGCCGTCCGCCGGCGCCCCCGGCGCCCGTGGTGCCGCCGGCGCCCGTGGTGCCGCCGGTGCCCGCGGTGCCCGCAACCTTGACCGACGTCGACGCTGTCGCGCCAGCCGGTGCTGTTCTGCCGGTGGATGTTCGCTCGTCGGTGGATGCCGGCTCGTCGGTAGAGGTTGGCTCGTCGGTAGAGGTTGGCTTGCCGGTCGCCGCCACTGCCGCGTCCGTCGACGCCCTGGGCGCGCGTTCCGGTGTGCGGGGCCCGGCTGCCGACGCCGACGCACCGGTCGAGTTTCCGGGGCTGGAGTTGGCCGTCGACTCCGACCGGCGGGTGTTGCGCTGGCGGGAGCGGGAGATCGGGTTGACGCCGCTGGAGCACGACCTGCTGGTCTGCCTCGTCGGCACTCCGGGCCGGGTGTGGACGTACGCGCGACTGCACCGCGCGGTCTGGGGCAATGATCATCTCGGACGGGGCTCCGACATGCACTCGGTGGTCCGCCGTATCCGGCACAAGCTGGGCCGCTTGGACGCCGCCGCCACGATCCACGCCGTCCGAGGCGTCGGCTTCCGCCTGACCCCCGCCTAACCTGTCTCCTGCCCCGCGTTGGTGTCCTGCCCCGCGTTGGTGTCCTGCCCCGCGTTGGTGTCCTGCCCCGCGTTGGTGTCCTGCCCCGCGCTGCACCTCTCCCCGGCGTGATGAAGGAGTTTGGGTAGCCGAATTCGCTCCCGCGCGACGCAAACTCCTTGATCAACGAAGAGGATCGGGCGGGAAGGTGGGCGACCCGCCCGCGCCGTCGATCATGAAGTTAATGACGACAATTCGGACGCTGCGTGCAACTAACTTCATGATCGACGGGCTGCTTCCTCCGGTTTCGTCGATCAGGGAGTTGTGGCAAGTGGCAAAAGTCGCAAGAGCCGCATTTCAAGAGCCGCAGAGTCCATGATCGGCAAGGCGGGGCGAGGCAGGGCAACGCAGGGCGAGGCAGGGCGGGAACAGGGCAGGGCAGGTGGGAACAGGGCGAGGCCGGGGGCAGGGTAGGGCAATGTAGGGCGGGGCGGGGCGGGCTGCGCGGATGACGGGGGGCGGAAGGGGTGACGTGGAGCGGCCCGCCCGGTGGGGAACACCGGGCGGGCCGGACCTGTCGGCCGCTACGGGTCAGCAGCGGGTGGGGGCGAGGGTGAAGTCCTCCACGGTGGGCGTGGCGGAATTGATCTTCGTTTGGCGTGTCTGGGGCTTCCAGCCGTCCTTGGCGACGATCAACGTGAGCGGGTTGTTGCGCCGGTCCATCCAGTAGGCGTACTTGCCCTCGGCGTCCGTGGTGAACGTGTAGGAACTAGCCCACGAGTCGACCTGGACGGTCGCGCCCGGCAGTGGCGCGGTGCCGCCCTGGCAACTCTTGCCGGAGACCGTGCCGGACAGCTTGGCCCAGGTGTTCGGCGGCTGCGCGACCATGGTGACCGCCACCGGCGCCACCGTGTACGGGGTGTCCTCCTTGATCGCGACGGTCGCCGAGTACGTACCCGGCTGGTCGACGTTCGCGGTCATGCCGACCGTGACCTTGACCTTCGCGCCGGGCGCCAGCGTGACCTTGGACTTGTCCACGGTGAGCCAGCTGACGTCCGCCGCGACCTCCGAGCACTCGGAGAAGCCGGGCAGGACCTCGCTGTCCTTGGTGGCCGTGAAGCTGCCCGACGAACCGCCGATCTTGTAGAACCCGCAGGCGGCGCCGCCCCGGTAACGGGGGGTGTTGGCGTTGGGCAGGTTCGCCCAGGAGTTGGTCGCCGGGTCGTACGCGAATCCGGCGTTGGTGATGGCGCCGCCCTGCGATCCGCCGACGACCAGGAGCTTGCCGTTCGCCACCGCGTACGACGAGGCCCAGTTGTCGGCCGGCGCGTCCGGGATGGCGGTCCAGGCGTTGGCGGCCGGGTCGAAGGCGTAGCCGGCCTTCTGCGACACCGTCCCGTCGTTGCCGCCGGTGCAGTAGACGATGCCGTCGATCCCGCCGCAGGACAGGAACGCCACCGACTTCGGGTAGGACGGCAGGGTCTCCCAGGTGTTCGCGCCCGGGTCGTACCTGACCACCGTGTTGGACATCGGCAGGCAACTGGCCGTGGTGCAGCCGCCGACCGCGTACAACTTGCCGCCCGCGACGGCCTGGCCGGCCGCCGACCGTGGCGCCGGGTTGTTCGCCTTGGCGGTCCAGGTGTTCGCCGCCGGGTCGTACGACCAGGTGGTGCCGTCTGGGCCGGAGGCCCCCCAGCCGCCGCTGGCGACGATCTTGCCGTCGATCACGCCGACCGTCATCGCGGTACGCGCGCCGGGCAGGTCGGCGATGGCGGACCAGGTCTGGGCGACCGGGTCGTAGCGGTAGTTCTTGGTGCTGGACGTGGTGCCGTCACCGCCACCGATGGAGTAGACCTTGCCGTCGACGGTGACGACCCGGTTGTCCATCACGTTGGCCGGGTAGCCCGGGATGGTGGTCCAGGGGTCCGCCTGCGGAGCGGCCGGCGCGGCGGCCGAGGTGGCCGACTTGCCGGAGGGGCGGGCGGCGAACGACGTGGCCGCGGTCAGCCGCTGCGCCGCCGCGCCGGTCGAGCCGAGCAGCGCCTGCTCGGAGAGCTGCGAGCCGTCCGCGCGTTGCAGCACGAACCCGCCGTCCCGTTCGGAGAACTCGACGTTCACCGGCGCCCCGCCGGTGTTCTTCACCGTGAACGTCTTGCTGACCTTGCCGCTGGGCATCCGGGCCGTGCCGGTCAGCGACGTCGGCTGCACCGACAGCCGGCCGGCGGCGAGACTGAAGCTGGCCGCGGTGGCCCAGTCCGTCTCGACGTCCACCTGCTTGGTCTGACTCACGTAGTTGCCGGCGGTGGCCGTGAACGGGTGCGTGCCGGTCAGCGACGAGAACATCCAGTAGAAGCCGTCCGGCAGCTCGGTGTCGTCCGGGGTGGCGACCGTGGTGGCCTTCTCCGCCGGACGGTCCTTGCTGGTCACGGTGGCGCCGTTGACGTACCCGTCGTCGTTGGCGTCCCGGACGTGGCCGAGCACCAGGCCGCCGTCGACCGGCTTGCAGACGAGCCCGCTGCCGATCAGCACGTTGTCGACCTCCCACCACCATTCCCAGCTCGCGTCGTAGTAGTGGAAGCGCACCCGCACCTGCGACTGGTTGGCCGCCTGCGGGATCGGCACCTCGGTCAGTTTGGTGCGCACGTCGGCCGCCTGCCGGAGCACGTTGCTCCAGGTGTCGCCGCCGTCGAGGCTCAGGTCGACGTCCGCGCGGTCGCTGTTCAGCCAGTTGTAGTCCTGGTTGAACCGGATCACCGGAGCGCTCACCCCGGTCAGGTCGACCACCGGGCTGACGAGCGAGGTGTCCTGCTTGCCGCCGCTGCCGTAGTTGTCGCTGTCGATGATGGCGAAGTTGCCGTCGCCGCCGGTCAGGTTGCCGCGCTCACCCGCGTCGGTGAACTCCCAGACCTGGCCGGAGGCGGCGTTGTCCACCACCGACCAGCCCTCCGGCACGCCGGTGCCGTCGAACGTCTCGTACACGCCGTCGGAGCTGACGGTGTAGCCGGGCGCGGTGGTGCACGCCTCCGGGTTCGCCGGCACCGCGATGTTCGCGGTGAGGTTGCCCGAGCCGACCGTGACCTCCTTGGTGACGGTCAGGTAGCCGGCGTACTGCGGCTCGACCTTCAGCCGGTAGGTCGAACCGGCGGGCACCTTCAGGCTGTACCGGCCGTTGGTGGGCGTGGTGTAGTCGGAGATCGGCGTGCCCTCGACGCTCACCTTCGCGTAGAGCGGCCAGCCGTGCCCGGACCCGTCGGTGACCTGCCCGCCGACCGTGACGCTCGGCACCGCGGTCAGCGTGACGTTCAGGGTGGTGGTCGTGTTCGTGGTGACCGTCGCCGTCAGCGTGCGGCTCGCGTAGCCGAACGCCGCGACCACCACCTGGTAGTCGCCGGCCGGCAGCAGCGAGGAGTACGTGCCGTCGGCGCCGGTGACGAGCGTCCGGTCCGCCGCGCCGGTCAGGGTGACCGTGGCGCCAGCGATCGGGGCGCCGGCCGCGTCGGTGACCTTGCCGGCCAGCGTGCCGTTGTCCCCGATCGGGGCGGCGGCGAGCAGCGCGAGCGCGTCGAGGCGGCCCTCGCCGTAGACGTTGTTGTCGTCCGTGGTGCCGCCGCACTGGGTGTCGGCCTTGTCGACCGCGGTGTCGTTGAGCAGCGCGCGGGTCGCCGTGACGTCACCGACCAGGGTGGGCGCCGCGGACCAGAGCAGCGCGATCGCGCCGGCCAGGTGCGGCGCCGCCATCGAGGTGCCGCTGATGCTGGCGTACGAGTTGTCCGGCACGCTGGAGCGGATGTTGACGCCGGGCGCCGAGATGTTCGGCTTGATCTCGCCGCTCTGCCCGGTGCCCCGGGACGAGAAGCTGGCGATGTTGTTGTTGACGTCGTACGCGCCGGCCGAGTAGTTGCTGGCCAGGCTGCCCGGTGACCCGCTGGTCTGACACGACGGGCCGTTGTTGCCGTTGGACCAGACGCCGAAGATGCCGGAGGCGGTCCAGGCGTCGGTGACGTCCTCCATGAACGGCTCGTTCGAGGGCTGGGTGGTGCCCCACGAGTTGTTGATGATGTTCGGCCGCTTGCTGGCGTCCGGGTTCTCCCCGTCGAGGTCGGTGGGTTCCAGCATCCACTGTCCCGACGAGATCAGCGCGGCGTCGGTCGGGCAGCACCCGTTCGCGGCGATCCACTTGACGTCGGGGGCGACGCCGATCTGGTTGGCGCCGTCCGAGCCGGCCATGGTGCCCATGGTGTGGGTGCCGTGCCCGTCGGAGTCGCACGGCCCGTCGTCGCACTCGCCGGCCGCGTCGTACCAGTTGTAGTTGTGGTCGAAGGTGCCGTCGCCGTTGTTGCCCCGGTAGGCGTTCACCAGCGCCGGGTGGTCGAACTGGACGCCGCTGTCGATGCTGGCGACGGTGATGCCGGCGCCCTTGACGCCGTACTGGTTCCAGACGTCGTCGGCGTTGATGTTGGCGATGCCCCACTCCAGGGCGTTCGTCGACTTCTCGGCGGTGCCCGGCGTGGTCTTCGGAAGCTGGTATTCGACCGGGGCGTAGATGCCGTCCACCTCGGCGTGGGCGGCGAAGTTCTGCGCCATCGTGAGGGAGCCGCCGCTGACCTTGATGGCGTTGGTGGCCCAGAACGTCTGGTATCTGGTGCCCGCGCGGTCCAGTTCGGCGCGGATCTTCGCCTGGCTGTCGGCGGCGGTCTTCTTCAGCGCCGCGGCGACCGCCGTGCCGCGCTGGTTCCAGTCCTTGACCGAGGCGGCCTTGCCCAGGTCGGCCCGACCGGCGAAGTGGATCCAGAAGTCGCCTTCGCTCTTGCCCTCAAG
The DNA here is from genome assembly GCF_027497235.1 of Micromonospora sp. WMMD1128. Taxonomy (NCBI): domain Bacteria; kingdom Bacillati; phylum Actinomycetota; class Actinomycetes; order Micromonosporales; family Micromonosporaceae; genus Micromonospora; species Micromonospora sp. WMMD1128. Next base: position 4,307,568 of record NZ_CP114902.1, on the reverse strand, counting down.
CTGGCGGGTGAGTTCGGGGCGGATCTTGTCGCCGGCGGTCGCGCCGGTGCCCGCGCCGGCCTGCGCCGACGCGGGGGAGCCGGTGGCGGCCAGGGCGGTAGCGGCGAGGACCAGTGCGGCGCCCGCGCTCACCAGCCGCGCGGCCGGACCCCTTCTGTGTGGACGTCTCAGCATCGGTGCTGCCTCCTCGGATGACCCGCGGATGGTCGAGCCATGACAGAAGGGCCAGGAGACTGCGCTCCCGACTGGTCACACCGGTTTGAAACGAACCCCCCAGGCCCCCTAGGCGCCGTGCGGGTCTACGCCGGTCACCTGTGTGGACACTATGATCGACAGCAGAGGGCGATCAATGACCGTAAGTAAGCAACTTGTCACCAACAGGTCGGGGCCTGTTTGACAGTCATTGTCACGGTGGGGGCGCGGTGACAGCGGACGACCCGAACGCGACGCCTGCCGGCGCCGATCCGGCGGAGCGGCCGTTCTCGCTTGTCATCGGCGTGACGCCGTCCCCGGCCGAGCGGCTGCGGCTCACCGAGCTGCTGGACGGCGTGGCGCCGTTGCTGCTGGTCGCCGACCTGGACGAGCTGCGCGAGCTGATCGCCCCCACGGTGGATGTTAGGCGGGGGCCCCCGTTAACGCATTCGGAGGTGGCGGGGCCCCCGCCTAACACCCCCGCGTCGCCGGCCGACGGCGCGCTGGTGATCGACGTCGGCCGGTCCACCGCCCGCTGGGGGGACCGGCAGGTCGCCCTCACCCGGCTGGAACGCGATCTGCTGACCTGCCTGACCACCGAGCCGGTACGGGTGTGGAGCTACGCCGAGCTGCACCGCGCGGTCTGGCACGACACGCCGACGCAGCGCCGGGCCGACGTGCAGTCCCTGGTCAAACGGCTCCGCCGCAAGCTCGACGAGCTGGGCACCGGCGTTACGGTCGTCGCGGTACGCGGCGTCGGGCTGCGGCTGACCGACCACCGCCGCCCCCGCGTGCGCGAGGGCTGACGGCGAGCGGCTCTCCGCCGACCCGCGCCTCGCCGCCGCACTGGCCGAGCACACCGACCCGCAGCGCCGCGACGCGGTGCTGGCGCAGGAGGAGAAGCACGGCGACGAGGCGCCCTGACCGGGGGTGCGGAAAACCCCAGGGTCGCGGTCCGGTCGGCCCGCTCAGGCGTGCGTTCACCCTCATGGTCCAGGCCCCGCCACAGCCATAGCGTCGGGGACATGATCGATTCATGGCACCTCACGACCCCCTCCGCCGCGCCGACGCCCGGTGACACCGGCGGCCTGGCCGGATTCGCGACCGACCTGGTCGAGCGCCTCGGCGCTCCCGGCGCCGGGCTGGCGGTGGCGCTGGAGAACCTGTTCCCGCCGATCCCGAGCGAGGTGATCCTGCCGCTGGCCGGCTTCGCCGCCAGCCAGGGTCGGATGAGCCTGTTCGCCGCGATCGCCTGGACCACGCTCGGCTCGGTCGTCGGCGCGGTGGCCCTCTACCAGGTCGGCGTGGTGCTCGGCCGGGACCGGGTACGGGCCGTCGTCCGGCGACTCCCGCTGGTCAAGCTGAGCGACCTCGACCGGACCGAGGCGTGGTTCGCCCGGCACGGCACGGCGACCGTGTTCTTCGGGCGCATGATTCCGATCTTCCGGAGCCTGATCTCCGTCCCGGCCGGCGTGGAACGGATGCCGATCGGCAGGTTCCTGTTCTACACCACGCTCGGCAGTCTCGTCTGGAACACCGTGTTCGTGCTCGCCGGCTACCAGCTCGGCGCCAACTGGCACGTGGTCGAGGAATGGGCGGGTGCCCTCCAGAACGTCGTCATCGTCGTCTGCGCGCTGGTGCTCGGCGCGCTCGTGGTGTCCGGCCTGCTCCGGCAGCGGCGACGTCCGGTCGCCGCGGAGGTCGCCGGTGATCCGACTCCGGGTGGCTCATGCCGTACCCTCCCCGGACACGCCCGCCGTCGACCGGAGCCGGACGGAGTCGGCGGACCGGGCCTGCCGGTGCGATCCGGCACGGTGTACCGCAGCCGGGGTCACCTGGGGGAGGATGGGTGAGCGGCGGCACCGGCAGGCCGGCGGGGAGGGGCGGATGGTGGTGACCGGGGCGCCGACCGGAGGCGTGCGGATCGGCCGGTGGGCGCGGCCCGTGCTCGGCGTCGCCGCCGGTGTCGTCTCCGCCGCCGTCGAGGTGGCGATCCTGGTTGCGGCCGGCCTGCTGCTGGCCCTGACCGTGCCGGTTCCGGCGCTGCGCCGCCGCGTCCTCGCCGCCGTCCTCCGGTACGCCCCGGTGGCGGCCTGGTGGGAGCGGCGGCGGCTGGCCTGGGCCGCGAACCGTCCGGCGCCCGCCCCGCTGCGCGCCACCGGCCGGCGGGCCGTCGGCTACCTCGCGCTGCGGGTCGTGCCGGGCCTGCTCGGTGCGCTCACCGTCGGGGTGCTGGCCGTGGGCGTGGTGCTCGCGGCCGTTCTCCTCCGTGCCGTCGGGTCCGGCGGCGTCGCCGCGCCCGATCTGCTGCTGCAAGTCGTGATCGGGGCGGGCCTGCTCCTGGTGAACCTCCAGGCGGTCGCCAGCGTCGGCGCGCTGGATCGGCATCTCGCACGGCGGATGCTGGAGCCCGACGGCGAAGACGCGCTTCGGCGCCGGATCGACGAGCTGACCGAGAGCCGGGCCGGCGTCATGGCGGCGGTCGACGCGGAGCGCCGCCGGATCGAGCGGGACCTGCACGACGGCGTGCAACAGCGTCTCGTCGCGCTCGGCATGCTTTTGGGTCGCGCGCGACGTAGCCGCGACCCGGACCGGGCGCGGGCACTGCTGGACCAGGCGCACGCCGACGTGCAGTGGGCCCTCGACGAGCTGCGGGAGGTGGCCTGGCAGGTCTATCCGTCCGCGCTCGACCACAGCCCGCTGGACGAGGTGCTGACCATGGTGGCCCGGCGCACGCCGATCCCGGTGCGGATCAGCCACGCACTGCCCGACCGCCCGCCGCGTCCGGTCGAGGCCGTGCTCTACTTCATCGCCTGCGAGGCGATCACCAACGCGGCGAAGCACGCCGGCGCTTCCGTGATCGACATCGAGATCAGGGCCGGGGACGGGGGAGTGGACATGTGGGTCCGTGACGACGGCCGGGGCGGGGCCGATCCCGCCGGCAGCGGGCTGCGTGGCCTCGCCCGGCGGGCCGCGGCTCTCGACGGCAACCTCGACGTGTCCAGCCCGCCGGGCGGTCCGACCACGATCCGGGCGACGCTCCCGTGCGGATAGTCCTGGCCGAGGACTCGACGCTGCTCCGGGACGGGCTCACCCGGTTGCTGGTCGATGAGGGGCACGAGGTGGTGGCCGCGGTGGGCGACGCCGACGACCTGGTTTCCGCCGTCGCGCGGCACCGTCCCGAGGTGGTGGTCACGGATGTGCGGATGCCGCCCACCAACAGCGACGACGGGCTGCGGGCCGCGCTGGAGATCCGCCGCGAGTTCCCCACCGTCGCGGTGCTGGTCTTGTCCCAGTACGTCGAGAAGCGCTATGCCGCGCAGTTGCTCGCCGACCGCTCCGAGGGCGTCGGGTACGTGTTGAAGGACCGCGTCGCCCAGGTCGAGGACTTCCTCGACGCGCTCGACCGGGTCGCCGCCGGCGCCACCGCACTCGACCCGGAGGTGGTGCGGCAGCTCATGTCGGGCACGAGCCGCACCGATCCGCTCAGCCGTCTCACCCCACGAGAACGCGACGTGTTGCACCACATGGCGCAGGGCCACACCAACGCCGCCGTCGCCCAGCGGCTGCACGTCTCGCAGAGCGCGGTGGAGAAGCACGTCAACGCCATCTTCGACAAGCTCGACCTCTCCGACGCCATCGGGTACAGCCGCCGGGTGCTGGCGATCCTGCGCTACCTCGGATCCTGACCGTCAGGCCGGCACCTCCTCCAACGCGGTCCGGAAGTCGGCCACCAGGTCGGCGGTGTCCTCGATACCGGTGGAGACGCGCACCAGGCCCGCGCCGATCCCGGCGGCGGCGAGCTGGTCGGCGTCCACGATCCCGGCCCACATCGAGCGCGGGTGCACCACAAGCGTGCTGACGCTGCCGAGGCTGGCCGCCCGCTTGGCCAGCCGCAGCCCGGCCAGCAGCGCCGCCGCGCCGTCGCGGCCGGCGGCCAGCTCGACGCCGAGCACCCCACCGAACCCGGTCATCTGCCGGCGGGCCAGCGCGTGCTGCGGGTGCGAGGGCAGCCCGGGATAGCGGACCCGGGCCACCGCCGGATGGCCCTCCAGCGCCTCGGCCAGGGCCAGCGCGTTGGCGTTGTGCCGCTCCACCCGCAGCGACAGCGTCCGCAGGCCGCGCAGCAGCAGCCAGGCGTCCACCGGGCCGAGCGTGGCGCCGGTGACGATCGCCGTCCGCCACACCCGTTCGACAAGCTCCGCGCCGCCCACCACCACCCCGGCGGACACGTCGGAGTGCCCGCCGAGGAACTTCGTGCCGCTGTGCCAGACCAGGTCCGCGCCGGCGGCGAGCGGGCGCTGGTTGACCGGCGTGGCGAACGTGTTGTCCACCACCACGAGCGCGCCGGCCGCGTGCGCCGTCCCGACGACGGCGGCCAGGTCGGTCAGCTCCAGCAGCGGGTTGCTCGGCGTCTCCACGAGCACCAGCCGGGTCTCCGGCCGCAGCGCCCGGGTGAACGCGTCCGCGTCGGTCTGGTCGACCTGGGTGCAGGCGACACCGAAGCGCGCCAGCAGCCCGGTGGCCAGCGAGGTGGTGCCGCCGTACGTGCTGCGCTGCACCACCATGTGGTCGCCGGCGGCGAGCAGGGCCAGCGCGACCGTGCTGATCGCGCCCATCCCGGAAGCGGTGACCAGCCCGGTCTCCGCGCCCTCAAGCGCGGCGACCACGGCGGCCACCTGCGCGTGGTTCGGGTTGCCGTACCTGGTGTAGAACGCGCTGCCCCGCGTCTCGGTGGCGATCTCGGTGAACCGCTCGTCGGACTCGGCGCTGAACGTGGCGCTCTGCACGATCGGCGGCGCGACCGCCCCGCCGGGGACCAGGCCGTCGTCGCCGTGCACCGCGGCGGTGCCGAACCCGGTCATCCGCGGGCCACCCGGTCGACGAGCTCCCGGTAGCTGCCAAGCGCGGTGAACTCCGGCAGCGTCAGGTCGCTGCCGTGGCGCTGGCGCAGCACGGTGACCAGGCGCAGCGCGCGCAGCGAGTCACCGCCGGCGGCGAGGAACCCGGTCGCCGGGTCGCGCGGGGCCGCGCCCAGCACCTCCTGCCAGGCCGCCGCCACCCGGTCCGCCCACTGGTCCCGCGCGCCCCCGGCGACCGTCGGCGGCGAGACCACCGGCGGCAACGGCGCGTCCGGCTCGGCCGCCAGCAACCGGCGGAAGCCGTCGGTGAGCGCGTCCACCCGGTCGGCCGGTACGTGCCGGTGGTCGTACTGGACCATCAGCCCGAGCCGCCCGGCATCCAGCTCGGCGTCGACGGCGAGGCTGAACGCCACGTCCACCGTGACGCCCCGACTGTCCACGATGCGGGTGCCGTCGCCGGCCGGGCGCGGCGGGAAGTGGGTCCAGTTGAAGAAGTGGTCGAAGCGCGGACCCGCGCCGCCCGCCCGGACGATTTCGGCGAGCGGGAAGCGGTGGCGCCCCATCAGCTCCCGCTCGGCCCGCCACGCCTCGGCCGCCAACTCGGCCACCGACCGGCTGCCCAGCGTGAGGCGCACCGGCAGCGTGTTGAGGAACAGCCCGAGCGTGGCGGGGCTGCCCTCGCCCTCCGGCCGGCCGCCGACCACCAGGCCGCTGACCACGTCGTCCCGGCCGGCCAGTTCGCCGATCAGCCGCAGGTGCACGGCGAACAGCCAGGACTTGACCGGCACCCCGGCGGCGCGGGCGACCTCGGCCACCCGCTCGGTGGTGCCGTCCCGCAGCGGCACCCGCTGGGTGGTGGTGGTCCTCGGCTGCGCGCCGCCGACGAGCAGCGGCGGCGCGCCGCCGGGGCCGTCCAGCCAGAACCGCCGGATCACCGGGTCGGCAAGCGCCGCCCGCTCGGCCGCCACATATTCCCGGAACGGCAGCCCGGCGTCGGCGTCCGCGGGCGTGCCGGCCCGTTCCCGGTCGTACCCGGTGAGCAGGTCGGCCAGGAGCAGGTGCAGGCTCCAGCCGTCGAGGACACTGTGGTGCTCGGCGACCAGCAGCGTGAACCCGTCGCCGCCGGTGCGGACCGCGTGCAGCCGCAGCAGCGGCGGCCGGGCCCAGTCGAACGGACGGTGGCGTTCCTCGGCGACGAGCGCGTCGATCCGGGCCCGGCGGGCCGGCGCGTCGAGGCCGGTCAGGTCCGTCACCGGCAGGTCGACCGGCACCCGCGCGTGGACGAGCTGCAACGGCTCGGTGTACGCGCCGAGCGCGTAACCGGTCCGCAGCGCCGGATGCGCGTCCACCAGGACGGCAAGCGCCCGGCGCAGCGCCGCCACGTCGAGCGGCGCGGCCACCTCGTGCGCGGTGACGTTGTGGTAGACGGCCGGGTCGCCGGTCAGCTCACCGTGGTAGACCATGCCGAGCTGGAGCGCGGTCATCGGGTACGCGTCGACGAGCCCGTCCGGCAGCAGCTCCCGGTCGGCGGCGTCGACAAGCGTGAACCGCCCGTCGTGCGCGGCCGGCTCGGTCGCCACGCCGTCCAGCGTGATCCGGCCGTGCGTCACCAGGTCCCGGATCGTCTGGTGCGTGAAGATGTCGTTGAGCTGGAACGACAGTCCTCGTTTCTGCGCCGCGACCTGCATCTGGATGCTGCGGATGGAGTCGCCGCCGAGCGCGAAGAAGCTGTCGGTCACGCCGAACGTGGCCACGCCGAGCACCTCCCGCCACGCCTCGACCAGGATCTCCTCGGCCCGGTTGGCGGGGGTCACCGCCGGGTCGCCGGCCGGGCGGTCGGGCCGTGGCGCGGGCAACGCCGCCCGGTCGAGCTTGCCGTTGCGGGTCAGCGGCAGCTCGTCGAGGACCACCACCGCGGCCGGCACCAGGTGCGCCGGCAGCCGCTCGGCGAGCCACTCCCGAAGTGTTAGGCGGGGGCCCGCGTTATCGGATTCTGCTGTGGCGGGGCCCCCGCCAATCACCTCACCGGGCGCGGCGGCGTACTCGGGGCGGACCGCGTGCAGGGTGTGCCGGTCGGTGCCGGCCAGCAGGTCGTCCTGGCGGGTGACCACGGTGAAGCCGCGCGCCTCCAGCAGCGCCACCAGCTCGGCCAGCCGGCCGGCGGTGGCGGTGCCGGGCGCGTCGTGCACCTCCATGGCGACCTGCGCGATCAGTGGCCAGTGCCGGTCGTCCAGCCCGGCCAGCACGTCCGCCTCGGCGCGCTGCACGTCGATCTTGAGCAGGTCGACCCGGGTCGGCGCCAGCTCGTCCAGCACGGCCGACAGCGACCGGACCGGCACGGTCAGCTCCCGGCCGGCGAACCGCTCGGCGAGCAACTCGTCGGCCCGGTCGAGCAGCACGTCCCGGGCGTCGGCATCAGCGCCGGCGTCGTCGGCGGCGTCCCGCTCGTTCGCCAGGTACCGCTTGATCACCCCGATCTCGGCGTCCGGGTCGGCGTACGCGGCGTGGCCGGACATCATCGAATAGCCCGGGTAGTAGGTGAACGAGACCTCGCCCGCCTCCCGGGACAGCCCGTGCGCGTGCACCGTGGCCGGCACGCCGAACTCGGCGACGTTGCGGCGCAGCGCCTCCACCACGGCCGGCACCGGCTCGAACGCGTGGATCGTGGCGTCCGGGCAGACCTGGTGCACGAAGAGCGAGAACATGCCGATGTTCGCGCCGACGTCCAGCACTGTCGCGCCGGGGCGCAGCACGATCCCGTCGCGCAGGTAGACCCGCTGGGTGAAGATCTCGTCGTACAGGTAACGGGTCTCGTGCGGATTGATCCCGGTCACCCGGGTCAGGTCCAGCGACGCCCCGGCGCGGGGCCGGACGTAGGCGACCAGCCGATCGCCGTACCCGTCGTCGTCGCGGGCGACCACGGCGGCGTCGGCCACCTCCGGGTGGCCGCGCAGCACGGCGGCGACCTCGCCCGGCTCCACCCGGAACCCGTGGATCTTCACCTGGTCGTCGAGCCGCCCCAGGTAGCGCAACCGCCGCTCGGCGTCGAAGCGGACCCGGTCGCCGGTGCGGTAGACCCGCTCGACGCCGCCGTCGGGCAGCGGCAGCTCCACGAACCGGCGGGCGGTCGCCTCCTTGTCGCCGAGGTAGCCGTCGGCGAGCTGCGGACCGGCCACGCACAGCTCCCCGGCCGCCCCCGGCGGCACCGGGCGCAGCCGCTCGTCGAGCACCCGCACCGCGACGCCCGGCAGCGGCCGGCCGATCGTCGGCGGTTCCCCGGCGCGGATCTCCGCGACGGTGCTGTCGACAGTGCACTCGGTCGGTCCGTACAGGTTCACCGCGCGCACGCCCGGCAGCGCCGCCATCTCGGTCCACAGGTCGTCGCCGACGGCCTCGCCGCCGAGCAGCAGCAGCCGGGGTAGCCGGGCGTCACCGGCCCCGGCGAGCAGGATGCGCGCCTGCGACGGGGTCAGGTCGAGCACGTCCACCCGGTGCTCGGCGAGTGTGGCGGCGAGCACGGCCCCGTCCCGGCGGACGTCCTCCGGCACCAGGAAGAGGCTGCGCCCATGGGCGAGCTGCACGAGCTGCTTCATCGAGGCGTCGAAGGTCAGCGGCGCGTTCACGGCCACCCGCAGGCCGGCCGGGCTGTCCGCGTACACGGTCGCCTCCAGCGCGCCGGCCAGGTGCGCGGCGGCGGCGTGCGACACCCGCACCGGCCGGGGCGTGCCGGTGGAGCCGGAGGTGAAGATGACGTACGCCGGGTCGGTCGGTGCCGGCGCGGGCGGCGGCGGGCCACCGGCCGCGACCAGCTCCTCGACGGACACGGTGGCCGGCCCGCCGACGCCCACCACGCAGTCCGCGCCGACCGCGCGGAGCTGCGCGGCCACGCGCGGCGCGGGGGCGTCCGGGTCGAGCGGCACGAACACCGCGCCGGCCCGCAGCACGCCGAGGAACGCCACCACGGTGTCCCGGGACCGGGTCGCGAGCACGCCCACCGGCGCGCCGGCCAGGCCGCGCGCGGCCAGCGCCGCGGCCACCCGCGCGGCCCGCCGGTCCAGCTCCTCGACGGAGTACGCGCCGTCGGCCGCCACCACGGCCGGGGCCTGCGGATCCATCCCGGCCAGGCCCGCGTCCAGCAGGTCGACGAGGGTACGCGGCGACGCGGTGGCCGCCGATCCGCCGGCCTCGGACAGCCAGCCGGCCTCCCCGGCGCCGAGCACCGCCAGCGGCGCGTCCCCGGCGAGCGCGGCCGGCAAACTGCGCAGCACCGCCACCAGCGAGTCGAGCAGCCACCGCCCGCCGCTGACCCGGAGCGTGACCTCGCCGTCGCCGGTGCCGGTCAGCACGGTGAGCCGGGGGCCGGTCGGCGGCGGCGGGACGGGCACCTCGGCGGTCGCCGCGCCCAAGGGGACGAGGGTGTCCGGTGCGACCGCCGGCTGCACCGCGAACCCGGCGACCGCGCCGGTCGCCTCGTCGACCGGGTCGACCAGGTGGAACGTCTCGTCGGCGGTGGCCTCCGTGGCGCGTACCGCGGCCAGCAGCTCGGCCGGCGCGGCCGGCAGCGGCAGGGCCAGCCGGAGCGGGCCGTAGCCGCCGAGCGGGCCGACCACGGCGGCGGTGCCCTCGGCCCGCCGGCCGTCGTGCCAGCGGGCCAGCACCAGATCCGCGTCCTCGACCCCGGCGGGCGCCTCGGCCCGGCGGGTGACCGCGACCGCCCAGGCGGCCAGGAGCACCGTCTCGGCGGCGCAGCCGGCGGCCTCGGCGATCCCGGCCAGGTCGGCGGCGGGCAGCGTGGCGGTGACCACCGCGCCCGGGTCGTCACCGTGCGGCTCGACCAGCCGGACGGCCGGCGCGACCGGCGCGGGCGCCGGGGCCTGCTCCCGCTCCTCCACCTGCCACTCGGTGACGTCGAGGAACTGCAACGCCTCCTCGTCGGCCGGCGGCAGGTCGTCCGCGTACGCCCGGGCCAGGTCGGCCAGGACCAGGCGCAGGCTCGCCGGGTCGGCGATCAGCGGGGTGGCGGCCAGCTCCAGCGCGTCGTCGGTGAGCGTCACCGACAGCTCGCCCTGCGCGCCGACGGTGACGGTACGGTCGTCGTCCACGTCCTGCAACGGCACCCGCAGGCCGGGGTGGTGCACCAGGGTCAACCGCAGCGCCTCGTGCCGGGCCACCACCGCGTCGACGGCGGCCTGCAACCGGGCCCGGTCGAGCGGCCGGTCCAGCCGCACCCGGGCCCGGACCAGGTCCTGCTTGCCGGCCCAGGCCAGCCGCTGGACCGGGGACAGACGGTATCCGTTCACCACACACTCCGGTTGACGTAGAGGTCGGACATGGCGACCAGGATCTGCCGGTCGCCGGTGAAGGGTTCCCGGCCGTGGGTGGCCAGGAAGTTGTCCACCACCAGCACGTCGCCGCGCCGCCACGGCACGGAGAGGGCGTGCTGCCGGTACAGCGCACGGATGCCGCCGACCACCTCGTCGGGGATCGGCTCACCGTCGCCGTGGTACGCGTTGCGGGGCAGCCCCTCCGGGCCGTACTCGCGCAGCAGCGCGGCGGCCACCTCGGGCGGCATGTTCGACACGTGGAACAGGTGGGCGTGGTTGAACCACACCGTCTCCCCGGTACGCGGGTGGGTGGCCGTCGCCTGCCGCCGCGCCACGGTCCGCAGCCCGTCGTCACCGAGCCAGGTGAACTCGGTCGCCGAGGCGGCGCAGTACGCCTCCACCTCCGCCCGGTCGGTGGTCTGGAACGCCTCCTGCCAGGGCAGGTCCAGGTGCGGGCCGTAGTTGCGCACGTAGCGGACCCCGTCGCGGTCGAACCGGTCCCGCACCTCCGCCGGGATCAGCGGGGTGATCACCCGCTCGGCGGCGAGCGGGGTCGCGCCGCCCTCGCCGGTGGCCGGCTGGGCACAGTGGAAGAAGAGGTGGGTTGGCCAGTTGTGCGAGTACGACATCTCGTGGTGCAGCGGAATCCACTGGGCGGCGTTGAACTCGGTGGAGGTGAACACCTTGTCGGCCACCTCGTGCCGGGGCGCCGCCCGCTCCAGGTAGCCCAGCAGCTCCGGGCCGACCGTCCGGGCCGCCCGGCCGAAGTCGTCGGCGCTGCGCACGTCGAAGCCGCGGAAGAACACCGCGGCGTGCCGGTCCAGGTCGGCCAGCAGCTCCGCCCGCCGCCCGGCGAGCCAACCGGCCAGGTCGAGGTCGGGCACGGCGGCCTCGACAAGCAGCACGAAGTCGTCCGGCCCGAGCGTGCGGCGAGTCACCGGCTCGGTGGTGGTGCCGCCGGCGGCACGGCGGCGCGGTCCGGGGGCGCTCATGATGCGCCGTCCTGGGTGTGCAGCTCCGGCGCGGCGACCGGGTCGGCCATCGCGGTGAGGATCCGCCGGGGCGGCGTGAACGGCTCCCGGGCGTGCGCGGCGAGCATGTTCTCCACGAGCAGCACGTCGCCGACGCGCCAGTCGAAGGAACGGGTCTCCGCGGCGTACGCGGCGCGCAGCTCGGCCAGCACCTCGTCCGGGATGGGCGTGCCGTCGCCGTACGCGGTCTGGTAGGGCAGGTCCTCTTCGGCCAACGCGGCCCGAAGGCCGGCGCTCACGTCCGCCGGCAGCGAGGTGACGTGGAAGAACAACGCGTGGTTGAACCAGGTGCGTTCCCCGGTGACCGGGTGCCGCCGTACCGCCGGGCGGACCTGCCGGGTGCGTAGTTGCGCCTCGCCCACCCACTCTACGTCGATCATCGCGCGCCCGCAGTACGCCTCCACCTCGGCGCGGGAGTCGGTCTGGAACGCCGTCTGCCAGGACAGGCTGATCCCGGGCAGGTAGTTGCGCCGGTAGAGCACGCCCCGGCGCTCGAACCCGTCGACCGTCTCCGGGCGCAGCCGGGCCAGCACCCGGCGGCTGTCCGCGAGCGGCGTACGCCCACCGGCGGCCGGCGCCACCTCGCAGTGGAACACGATGCGCAGCGGCCAGTTGACCGTGTAGGACTGCTCGTTGTGCAGCACGATCGGCTGGTCGGCCGGGTGTTCCGTGGAGGTGTAGACGCCCTCGGCGACCCGGCTGCGCGGCGAGGACCGCTCGCCGTAGGACAGCACGTCGCCGGAGAGCGCCGCCATCACGGTGCGGAAGTCGTCCGCGCCGGCCACCGCGAAGCCGCGGAACAGCACCGCGCCGGCGCGTCGGGCCAGCTCGTCCACCTCGTCGCGGTGTCCGGCGAGCCAGCCGGCCAGGTACACGTCGGGCACGGTGGCGCGCACCAGCGCCGGCAGCGGACCGCCGGGCCAGTCCGGTCGTACGTCCACCAGGGTGCGTTCCCGGCCGCGGCGGGGGACGGGCCGCGCGACCCGGATCTGATCGGTCATCTCTCTCTCCCAGCGGTGTCGACGCAGTCGGCGAGACTGCGCCGGGGGTCGGCGGCGGCGGTGCGCAGCAGCGCGGTGAGGCGGCGGTGCCACTCCACCACCGTGTGGTGGTCGAACAGGTCGGTGCGGTAGGTCCAGAGCGCGTCCAGGGCGTCGCGCCGGTCGTCCAGCCAGAGCGTCAGGTCGAGGCGGGCCGCGTCCGGGGTCAGCTCGACGCCGGTGAACTCGCCACCGGCGACGCTGAGGTGCCGGGCCGGCGGGGCGTTCTGCACCCCGAACGCGACCTGGACGAGCGGGTTGCGGTCCGGCCGCCGGACCGGACGTAGCCGCTCCACCAGCAGGTCGAACGGGACGTCCTGGCGGGCGGCGGCGAACAGCGTGACCCGCCGCGCCTCGGCGAGCAGGTCGGCGAACGTCCGGTCCGGCGCCGGGCGCAGTCGCAGCGGCAGCGTGTTGACGTGGCAGCCGACGCTGCGTTCGGCGGCCACGCTTGTGCGCCCGGCGAAGGCGACGCCGACGAGCAGGTCGTCCCGGACGGCGGCGACGCCGAGCAGCGCCGCGAACGCGGCCAGCCCGACCATGTGCAGGCTGACCCGGCGGGCACGGGCGAGTTCCCGTACCGCCCTCGCGGTCGTCGGGTCGACGGTGGTCCGCAGCGCCGCCCCGCTTCGGCCCGGCCTGTTAAGCGGGGCCCCTTCCTCTACCGAATGCGTTAAGCGGGGGCCCCTCCTTACCTCCAGGAGGTGGGGTGCGCCGTGCAACTCGCGCAGCAGCTCGGCGGTCGCGCGCTGGCCGGCGGGGCCGGTCAGCCAGGCGCGCTGCGCGGCGGCGAAGACGGCCGGGCCGGGCGCTGGAGCGCCGGGTGGCGCGTCCGGGGCGTCGTAGGCTTCCGCGAGGTCCCGCACCAGCACCCCGAACGACCAGTCGTCGGCGACGGCGTGGTGCACGACCAGCAGCAGCGCCTCCGCCCGCCCCTCGCCGTCGGAGAGCAGGTGGGCGCGCAGCAGCGGCCCGGTCGCCAGGTCCATCGGGGTCGCGGTGGCCTCGGCGGTCAGCCGGGCGAGCCGGGTGTCGAGCGGGATGCCCGGCTCGGGTGGGGCGACGACGACGCGCGGCCGGGCGTCGGACCGGACCACCTGCACCGGCCCCCGCGGGCCGGTGGGGAAGACGGTACGCAGCGCGGGATGCCTGTCGACCACCAGGTGCAGCGCCCGGGTCAGCCGTGCCGCCTCCACCGGCGCGGCGAAGCGGACCGCGAACGCCAGCAGGTAGGACGTGTCGGTCGGGTCGAGCCGGTGCAGGAACCAGAACCGCCGCTGCGCCGCGGAGAGCGGTGCCGGCCCACCGCCGTCCGCCTCCGGCCGGTCGCCGGTCGCTTCCAGCCCGGTGCCGCCTGTTTCCGGCCCGGTGGTGCCCGCTTCCGGCCCAGTGGGGTCCTCATCGTCAGGTGTGGACGGGGCGTCGAGGTGTTCGGTGAGCGCGCCGACTGTGGGGTGGGTGAACAGGTCGCCGGGGTGGACCCGGCGGCCGGTGGCGGCGGTCAGCCGGGTGGCGCAGCGCAGGGCGAGCAGCGAGTCACCGCCGAGCGCGAGGAAGTCGTCGTCCGGGCGGGTGACCGGCACGCCGAGCAGCTCCCGCCACACCGCCGCCACCAGGGCGCCGGTCGCGCCGAGCAGGTCCGCGCCGGCACCGGAGTCGGAGCCGGCATCGGCGGTGGAGCCGGCGTCGGAGCCGGCGTCGGCGGTGGAGCCGAACGCCGGCGTGGGCAGGGCCGCGCGGTCCACCTTGCCGTTCGGCAGCGTGGGCAGCCGGTCCAGCCACACCACGGCCGCCGGGACCAGGGGCGCCGGCAGCACCTCGGACAGCCGGGCCCGGACGTCGTCGCGTCGTGCCCCGACCAGGTAGCCGACAAGCAGCGGGTCCCCGCTCGGGCCGGGCCGGACGGCGGCGGTCGCCTCCCGCACGCCGGGCAGGGCGGCGAGCCCGGCGGCCACCTCGCCCAGCTCGATCCGGTAGCCGCGCAGCTTCACCTGGTCGTCCAGCCGGCCCAGGTAGGCAAGTTGCCCGTCCGGGCGCAGCCGGACCCGGTCACCGGTGCGGTACATCCGCTCGCCGGGCCGGAACGGGTCCGGCCGGAAGCGGGCCTCGGTCTCCGCCGGCCGGTCCAGGTAGCCGCGGGCCAGCCCGGCGCCGGCCAGGTACAGCTCGCCGGCCTCGCCGGGCGGCACCGGCCGGCCGTCCGGGTCGAGCACGTACGCCCGGGTGCCCGGCAGCGGACGGCCGATCGGCGGGTCACCGCCGTCGCGCGACACCTCGGCCCAGGTCGAGTACGTGGTGTCCTCGGACGGCCCGTACAGGTTGCACAGCCGGCGCACGTGCGGACGCGCCCACACCCGGGCGGCAAGCGCGGCGGTGAGCGGCTCACCGGCCAGGCAGACCGTGCGGACGCCCGGCGGCAGCGCCCCGGCGGTGAGCAGCTCGCCCATCGCGGCCGGGACGGTGTTGACGAGCGTGACCGGCAGCCGCTGCGCGCCCGGCGTCGCCAGCGCCAGCACGTCGTCGACGAGCAGCACCCGCCCGCCCCAGGCGAGCGGCCCGAAGATCTCGAAGACGGACAGGTCGAAGCAGACCGAGGTGGCGGCGAGCATCCCGCCCAGCTCGGTGTCGTCGAACGTCTGCCGCACCCAGTGCAGCAGCACCGACGCCGAGCGGTGCTCGATGGCCACACCCTTGGGGCGTCCGGTGGAGCCGGAGGTGTAGATGACGTACGCCAGATCCCCGGGCGTGACCGGCGTGGCCGGGTCGGTGGCGTCACCGGTCGGGTCGAGCCGGTCCACGAGCACGGTCGGGCCGGTGAACCGGTCGGCGAGGCCGGCGGTGGTCAGCACCAGCCGCGCCCCCGAGTCGGCGGTCATGAACGCCACCCGGGCCGCCGGGTACGCCGGGTCCAGCGGCACGTACGCGGCGCCGGCCCTGAGCACGGCGAGCAGCGCCACCACCAGGTCCGGCGTACGCGGCAGGCAGACACCGACCCGGTCGCCGCGCGCGACGCCGCGCGCCAGCAGCACCCGGGCCAGCCGGTTCGCCGCCTCGTCGAGGTCGCGGTAGGAGAGCGTGGCGTCGCCGTGCCGGACCGCCTCCGCCTGCGGGGTCCGGGCGGCCTGGGCGGCGACCATCCGGTGCAGACAGTCCACGGTGCTGCTGCCGCCGCCGGCCCGCCGGGTGGCGGCGCGGCGGGTCGGTCCGGCGGGCCGGGCGGGCGCGCTCACCGGGAACCACCCACGGCCGCGAGACGGCGGTCCGCCTCCTCCTGGATGCGGTCCTTGTCGGCGAGCACGACGCGGCCCGGGTCGTTGTCCGGCAGTTCGTCCTCCAGCCGCCGGATCCGCCGGTACGCGATGCCGCCGGCGGCGAGCGCCAGCGCGCAGAGCCCGGCCAGGATCGCGGCGAGCGCCATCCCGCGCCCCGGCCCGGTGCCGACCAGTCCGGCGAGCGGGCCGCCGGGCCGGGCCAGCGGTGCGAGCACGTGTTCGGCGAGCGGGCCGGCGCTGAGGAAACCGGCGGGCACCATCAGCCAGGACAGCATCTGCGCCATGGCCAGCACCCGGCCCTGGAGTTCCAGTCCTACCTTGGCCTGCACGATGGCCAGCCAGTGCGTGTTGACAAGTGCGGTGGCCAGGCCCATGCCGAACAGGCCGAGCGCCGGGAACAGCGGGTCCGGCCGCAGCCCGACGGTGAGCAGCGAGACGCCGAGCAGCACGACGCTGGCCAGGATGCCTGTGGTCCGCCGGGCGGTGCCGCCCCAGACGCCCATCAGCACCGACCCGACGACCATGCCGACGCCGCTGGCGGCGAGCACCCGGCCGAGCACCGCCGGGTCGCCGAAGGAGAGCGTGAGCGGGGTGACGAGCACCTCGACCATGGCGAAGAAATAGTTCAGTGACGCGACCAGGACGACCAGGGCGACCAGCCCGTGCCGCCGGACGATGAACCGCCAGCCGCCCAGCACCTCGCGCCGGAACGGCTCCTCCCGCCGGACGAACAGCGTGTCCGGGAAGCGGACCGACAGCGTCACGGTGACCGCGACCGCGAACGTCACCAGGTCGATCACCACGATCCCGCGCAGCCCGACCGCGAGCACCAGCGCGCCGCCGACAAGCGGGGCCAGCACGGTGCTGGTGGCGGTGCCGAGCGAGACGATGCCGTTGGCCCGCCCGTAGTAGCGCTTCGGCACGAGCTGGGTGACCGCCGCCTGGTAGGCGGGTTGCTGGAACGCGGTGGCCACGGCCGTGACGGTGATCGCGGTGAGGATGTGCCACAGGTGGAGCTGACCGAGCCAGAGCAGCAACGCCAGGCTCACCGTGCCGGTGGCGGCCAGGCAGTCGGCGAGCACCATGATCCGGCGGCGGTCCCACCTGTCGGCCAGCGCGCCGGCGATCGGCGACAGCACCACGGCCGGCAGCAGCGCCAGCACGGTGGCGGTGGCGAACAGCGACACCGAGCCGGTGCGCTGGTAGACCCACAGCCCCATCCCGAACGCGGTCAGCCCGCTGCCGATCAGCGAGACCAGTTGACCGATCGCGACCAGGTAGAACACCGCCAGGCTGGGCGTCGCCGGGCGTCGGGCCGCGACGTCCGCCGCGATCGGGGCGGTCGGGCCGGTCCGGGCCGCCCCGCCCGGCCGCGCAGTCCCGGGTACGCCGGTGCGCCGCTCCCCGCCCGCCGGTGCGGGTCCGGCGGTGACGCCGTCCGGTGCGGGTCCGGCGGTGACGCCGTCCGGCGCGGATTCGGCGGTGACGCCGTCCGGCGCGGCGGCGCAGTGCGCCAGGATGATCCCGGCCAGCTCGGCCGGCTGGTGCTTGGCGAAGTAGTGGCCGGCGCCGTCGATGACCTCAAGCGACACCCGGTCGGCGAAGAACTCCCACTCCAGGTAGCGCTCCTGGTACAACTCGGTGGCCCGGTCGCCGCTCCCGACCACGCACACAAGCGGCGCGGACAGCTTCCGGGGCAGCCCCCGCGCGTAGACGTCGGTGTAGTAGTCCTCGCCCCGGGCCGCGTCGGCGAGGACCACCCGCATCACGAAGTCCTTCTCGGCGGAGTCGAAGACCTCGGTGAAGAAGCCCATCGCGCGCAGCGACTCCAGCGTCCGCCGCTTCGACGCCCAGCGCTCCACCGGGAACCACCGGCGCAGCCAGCCGAACACCCGGCCGGGCAGCCGGGGCGCGGGGAAGTGCGCGCCGATCACCACGCCGGTCACGTCGACGCCGGCCGCCTCCAGCCGGCGGGCCAGCTCCACCGCCTCGGCGCCGCCCACGCAGTGCCCGTACACCGCCACCGGGCCGGTGATCTGCTCGACCACCTCGACCACGCAGCGGTCCACCAGCTCGTCCAGGTCGAGCATCGGCTCGTCCGGCCGGTTCAGGTCGTGCCCGGGCCGTTCCAGCGCGTAGAGCGACACCCCGGCCGGCAGGGCGTCCGCGAGCGGCTGGAAGGTGATCGCGGAGCCGCCGCCGAACGGTACGCAGAGCAGCGTCAGCGTGGTCGGGGTGCCCGGCCGGGCCGGGGTCAGCTCGTGCAGCAGCCGGCCGGCGGAGCCGCCGGTGGCGTCCAGGTGCGTGGTCAGCGCCCGGATGGTCGGGTGGCGGAACAGGTCGAGCACGCTGATCGCCGGGTCGCTGCCGGCCAGCGCCTTGATCGCCCGGAACGAGTCGCCGCCCAGGTCGAAGAAGTCGTCGTCGATGCCGACCCGGTCGTAGCCGAGCACCTCCGCCCAGCGTCGGGCCAGCGCCGCCCGCAGCGGGGTGTCCGGCTCGCCGGCGCCGGCCGCGACGCGGTCGCGGCGGGGCGCGGGCAGGGCCGCCCGGTCGACCTTGCCGTTGGCGTTGAGCGGCATCCGGGACAGCGGCACGAACGCCGACGGCACCATGTAGTCCGGCAGCCAGGTCCGGACGTACGCCCGCCACGGCCCCGGGTCGGCGGTGAAGTCGGCGATCAGCTCGCTCCCGGCGTCGGGCTCGGGCCCGCCGGCCAGGGTCAGGTAGGCCACCACGGCTTTCTCGCCCGTGTCCTCGCGGACCACCACGGCGGCGTCGCGGACCGCGTCGTGCCGGCGCAGCACCGACTCGATCTCGCCCAGCTCGATCCGGAACCCGCGCACCTTCACCTGCGAGTCGCCCCGCCCGAGGAACTCGATCCGGCCGTCGGCGAGGCGGCGGCCGAGGTCGCCGGTGCGGTAGAGCCGGCCGCCGCCGTCCGGGTCGGGCACGAAACGCGCGGCGGTCAGCGCCGCGTCGCCGTGGTAGTCCCGGGCCAGCCCCGGCCCGCCCAGGTGGATCTCGCCGGGCACGCCGACCGGCACCGGGTGCGACGTCGCGTCGAGCACGTACGCCCGCATGTTGCCGATCGGTCGGCCGATCGTGGGCCGGCTCTCGTCCGGGGTGATCCGGTCCATGGTCGCCCAGACCGCGGCCTCGGTCGGGCCGTAGAGGTTCCACAGCGCGTCCACCCGGTCGGCCAGTTGCCGGGCCAGCGGCGCGGGCACCGCCTCGCCGCCGCAGACCGCGGTCAGCCCGGGCGTGCCGGTCCAGCCGGACTCGATCAGCAGCCGCCAGGTCGTCGGCGTGCCCTGGGCCAGGGTGACCCGCTCGGCGGCGAGCAGCGCGGCCAGCCGGGACGCGTCGTAGGCGACGTCGCGGTCCACCAGCAGCATCCGGGCGCCGACCACGAGCGGCAGGAACAGCTCCGGCACGGACATGTCGAACGCGAAGCTGGCCATCGCCAGCATGGTGCCGTCGCGGGTCAGGCCGGGGCGTTCGCGCATCGCGCCGAGCGTGTTGACCACCGCGCCGTGGGTGACCCGGACGCCCTTGGGACGGCCGGTCGAGCCGGAGGTGTAGATCAGGTACGCCAGGTGGTTCGGCCGGACCGACGGCGGGGGCGCGGTGTCCGGCTCCCCGGCCGCGTCCGGCGTCACCACCGTGCCGTCGAAGTCGGCGAACCGGTCGACCAGGCCCGGGTCGGTGACAAGCACCGGGGCGCCGCTGTGCGTCAGCACGTAGCGCTGCCGCTCGACCGGGTACTCCGGGTCCACCGGCACGTACGCGCCACCGGCCTTGAGCACGCCGAGCAGCGCGACCGGCAGCTCGGCCGAGCGGGGCAGGCAGAGCGCGACCGGCACGTCCGGGCCGACGCCGGCCCGGCGCAGCCGGTGGGCGAGCCGGTTGGCGCGGGTGTCCAACGTGGCGTAGTCGATTGTGGTCGGACCGAACGTGACCGCCGGCCGGTCGGGGTCCGTCGCCACCTGGTGAGCGAAGAGGTCGACGAGCGTCGGCGTCCGGTCGGGCGGGGTGTCCCAGCCGGCCGGCGTGGCGGTGTCGTTCCACTCGGCGAGCCGGGCCCGCTCGGCGGCGGTGAGCAGCGGCAGCGCCGCCAGCCGGACGCCCGGGTCGGTGACCGCGGCGGCGAGCAGGGTCTCCAGGTGGCCGACCATCCGCTCGGCGGTCGTGGCGTCGAACAGCGCGGTGTTGTACTCCAGCCGGAACCGCAGCCCCTCGGCCACCTCGTACGCGTACAGCGCCAGGTCCTGCTGGGCGATGCCCGGCTCGACCGCGAACGGGGTCATCCGCACCCCGGCCGCGTCCACGTCCCGCTGCTCGGGCACGTTGAGCAGGTTGAACATCACCTGGAACAGCGGGTTGCGGCTCAGGTCGCGGGGCGCGTCGACCAGGTCCGCCAGCCGCTCGAACGGCACCTCCTGGTGCGCGTACGCGTCAAGCGCGGTGCGCCGGACCCGACCGAGCAGCTCGGTGAACGTCCAGTCGCCGTCCAGCACGGTCCGCATCGGCAGCATGGTGACGAAGAAGCCGACCATCGGCTCCAGCTCGGCGCGGACCCGGCCGGCGACCGGGGTGCCGACGCAGAAGTCCCGCTGGCCGGTCCAGCGGAAGAGCACCGTCTGCCACGCCGCCAGCAACGTCATGGCCAGCGTGGCACCGTGCTGCTGGCTGAACCGGCGCAGCGCGTCGGCGGCCGGTCGGGGCAGGACCAGCGTGCGGACCGCCCCGTCGAACGTCTGCACCGGTGGGCGCGGCCGGTCGGTGGGCAGTTCCAGGGCGGCCGGCACCCCGGCGAGCTGCGCCCGCCAGTACGCCAGGTCCGGGTGGTCCGGGTCGGCCAGCCGGCCGCGCTGCCAGCGCGCGTAGTCGCCGTACTGGACGGCCAGTTCGGGCAGCGGGTCGGCGCGTCCCTCCCGCGCGGCGGCGTAGAGTGTGGCCACCTCGCGGGCCACCACGCCGAGCGACCACCCGTCGGAGACGCCGTGGTGCATGGTCAGCGACAGCACGTGCCGGTCGTCGGCGACGCGCAGCAGCACGGCCCGGAACAGCGGCCCGGCGGCCAGGTCGAACGGGCGCCGCACGTCGGCGGCGAGGGCGGCGTGCACCCATCCGGGCAGCGCGCCGGCCACCGCCGGCTCGACGATGCTCGGCGGCGCGTCCGGGTCCGGGTCCGTCGGGGCGGTCCGGACCGGCAGCTCCACCGGCCCGGCCGGGAGCGCCCGCTGGACCGGGTCGCCGTCCGGGCCGAGCGGGAACACGGTCCGCAGCGCCTCGTGCCGCCGCACCAGTCCGGCCAGCGCGGCGCGCAGCGCGTCCAGGTCGAGCTTGCCGTCGAGCAGCAGCGTGGTGCCGACGGTGTAGGCGTTCTGCGCGTACGCCTGGTCGAGGAACCACAGGCGGTGCTGGCCGGAGGAGAGCGGCGCCGGGCCGGCGTCCGGCGCGGCGCGCGCGATGCGCTCCCCGTTCGCCGCGTCCGGGGCGACGACCGTGGGCCGGGTCGCCGCGTCGTGGCTGTCCGCCGCGGGCTGGGCCGTCGGCCAGCCGTCGATCGGTACGGGCAGCGCCGCCGCCAGCGCGGCGACGGTGGGCCGGGCGAAGACGGTCTCCATCGGCACCGCCACGCCGAGGCGGGCGCGCAGCCGCACCACCACCTGGGTGGCGAGCAGCGAGTGTCCACCCAGTTCGAAGAAGTCGTCGTGCGCGCCGATCGGCCGGATGCCGAGCAGCTCCCCCCAGACCTCCGCCACCACCTCCTGCGCCGCCCCCGCCGGCACCACGAAGGCAGTCCCCAACGCCGGCCGATTCCCTTCGCCCGCCGCGTGCTGATTCCCGGAAAGCGTGGCCATCTCGCCCGGAACAGCCACGCTTTCCGGGAAAGAGGCCCCGGCGGGTGCGGGCTTGGCGGGGGCGATCCAGTGGCGCTGTCGGGCGAAGGGGTAGCCGGGCAGCGCCACCCGCCGGTCACCGTCGCCGTGGAAGCGGTCCGCGTCGACCGGGACCCCGGCCAGCCAGAGCCGGCCCACGGCGTCGAGCAGCGTCGTCAGGTCGTCGGCGTCGGCACGGGGATGCCGCATCGCCGCCACCGCGTGGGCCGGGCGCAGCCCGGCGAGCCGGGCCAGGCCGCCGAGCGCGTGCCCGGGGCCCAGCTCGACGAGCGCGGCCTCCTGCTCGGCGAGGAACGCGGCCGACTCGGCGAAGCGGACCGGCTCCCGCAGGTGCCGCACCCAGTACGCCGGATCGGTGACCAGGCCCGGCGTGACCGGCCCGCCGGTGAGGTTGCTCAGGTAGGGACGGTCGGGTTCGGCGTAGTCGACGGCGGCGGCGTGCGCGGCGAACTCGTCCAGGATCGGATCGAGCAGCGCGGAGTGGTAACCGCGGGCCACCCGCAGCGGCCGGCAGTCGACCCCGTCGGCGGCCAACCGGTCCCGCAGCCGCCCGACCGCCGCCGGGTCGCCGGAGACCACACACAGCTCCGGGGCGTTCACCGCGGCCAGTGACAGCCCGTCGTCGAGCAGCCCGGTCACCGCCGCCTCGGGCAGCCCCACCGCGAGCATCGCCCCGGCCGGGGTCCGCTCCACCAGCTCGCCGCGCACCCGCACCAGGCGCAGCGCGTCGGCGAGGGAGAAGACGCCGGCCAGGCAGGCGGCCACGTACTCGCCGAGGCTGTGGCCGACCATCAGGTCCGCGGTGACGCCCCGGGCCAGCAGCGTGCGGGCCAGCGCGTACCCGGTGACGAAGAGCGCGGGCTGCACCAGCGCGGGCCGGTCGAGCAGCCGCTGTGCCGCCGCGTGCCGGCCCGGCGGCGGGTCGAGCACGGCGCGCAGGTCCCGGCCCAGGTCGCCGCCGAGCAGGTCGGCGCACTCGTCCACCACGGCCCGGTAGGTCGGCTCGGACCGGTGGAGCCCGGCCCCCATCGCCACGTGCTGGGCGCCGTGCCCGGGGAAGGCGAACGCGAGCGTCCGCCGGCCGCCCGGGTGGCTGCCGGTGAACCGGCGCGCCGGGGTGTCCAGGGCGGACACCGCGTCGGCGCGGTCCGCCGCCACCACGTACCGCCGGTGGGTCATCGGCTGCCGGCGGCCAAGCGCCGTCGCGACGTCGGCGAGCGCCACCTCCGGGTGGGCGTCGAGGTGGTCGCGGAGCTGCCCGGTGACGCGCTCCAGCGCGTCCGGGGTACGCGCCGACACCACGAGCAGCCGTGGCCCCGGCGCGGCCGGGACCGGCGGCGGAGCCGGTGCCGCCGGCGGCTCCTCCAGCACCACGTGCGCGTTCGTGCCGCCCATGCCGAACGAGCTGACCCCGGCCCGGCGGGGTCCGTCGGCCGCCCATGGGCCGCCGGCGTGGTCGAGCCGGAACGGGCCGGTCGTGACGTCGATCGCCGGGTGCGGTCGGTCCACGTTGATGGTCGGCGGCAGGGTACGCGTCCACAGCGCCATCACGGTCTTGATCAGGCCGGCCACGCCCGCCGCCGCATCGGTGTGCCCGATGTTGGCCTTGACCGAGCCGAGCGCGCAGAAGCCCCGCGCGTCGGTGCCGCGCCGGAACGCCTCGGTCAGCGCGGCCACCTCGATCGGGTCGCCGAGGGTGGTGCCGGTGCCGTGCGCCTCCACGTAGCCCACCGAGCGCGGGCTCACCCCCGCCGTGGCCAGCGCCCGGCTGATCACCTCGACCTGCCCGGCGACACCAGGCGCGGTGTAGCCGGTGCGGCGCGCCCCGT
This sequence comes from Micromonospora sp. WMMD1128, assembly GCF_027497235.1. Classification (NCBI taxonomy): domain Bacteria; kingdom Bacillati; phylum Actinomycetota; class Actinomycetes; order Micromonosporales; family Micromonosporaceae; genus Micromonospora; species Micromonospora sp. WMMD1128. The sequence continues at coordinate 4,284,109 of NZ_CP114902.1, read as the reverse complement.
CGTTGTTGATCGCCGAGCCGCGGATCACCGCGTAGACCGTGTCGCCGTCGGCGAGCGCGTCGGCCAGTCGCTTGAGCACGACCACGCCCACGCCGCTGGACTCGATGCTGCCGCGCGCGTCGGCGCTGAACGGACGGCAGTGCCCGTCGGGGGAGTAGATGCCGCCGTCGTGCCAGAGATACCCGCGTCGCTGGGCGGGGAAGACGCTGACGCCGCCGGCGAGCACCACGTCGGACTCGCCGCTGAGCAGGCTCTGCCGGCCCAGGTGCACGGCCACCAGCGAGGTCGAACAGGCGGTGGCCACGGTGACCGCGGGGCCGGTCAGGTCGAGCTGGTACGCGACGCGGCTGAGCAGGAAGTCCTTGTCGTTGCCGAGCGAGATCTGATGTTCGCTGAGCCCGCCGGTCAGCTCCGGGTGGCCGTTGAGGTGGTCGAGCAGGTAGGAGCTGCGGCCCGAGCCGGCGAACAGACCGACCCGGCCGGCGTGGCGGGACGGGTCGTGGCCGGCGTGTTCGAGCGCGTGCCAGGCGCACTCCAGCAGCAGCCGGTGCTGCGGGTCAAGCGTCTCCGCCTCGCGCGGGGTGAAGCCGAAGAAGGCCGCGTCGAACTCGTCGATGCCGGGCAGGTACGTGCCGGCGCGCACGTACGCCGGGTCGTCGACGCGGGCCGGGTCGGCGCCGTCGGCGAGCATCTCCTCGACGGTGAACTCACCTACCGACTCCACCCCGTCGCGGATGTTGGCCCAGAACTCGTCCACCGTGCGGGCGCCCGGGAACCGGCACGCCATGCCCACCACGGCGACCGGGCCGTCGGCCGGACCGGCGCTCACGGCCGGCGGCGCGACGGGCAGGACCGCCGGCTGCGGGTCCGCGCCGGTCGTCGTGACTCCGACGAGGTACGCGGCGAGCGACTCGGGCGTGGGATGGCGGAACAGGTCGGTGGCGGTCAGCACGTCACCGAGGCGGGCGCGGAGCCGGTCGAGCACGGCCAGCAGCCGCATCGAGTGCCCGCCGAGGTCGAAGAAGCTGTCCCGGGGGCCGATCTCGTCCACGCCGAGCACCTCGCGCCACACGTCGGCGACGAGCCGCTGAAGGCGTACCCGGTCGGCGTCCCACCGGTCCGCCGTGGCGGTGGCGGCGGGACCGGCCGGCTCCCGACGGGCGGCCTGGGGGCCGGTGACCCGGCGGACGTCGGACGGCCCCGGTGCGGGCAGCGCCTCCGGGTCGAGCTTGCCGTTGCCGGTCAGCGGCAGCGCGTCGAGCCGGACGAACGCGGCCGGCACCAGCCAGGACGGCAGTTCGGCGGCGAGCGCCGCGGCCAGCCCGGCCGGGTCCGCCCCGTCGCCGGCCAGGTAGGCCACCAGGCGCGGGTCGGCCGGGTCGTCGTGGCGCAGGTGGACGGTCACGTCGGCGCCCGGCCGGTGCCGTCGGATCGCCGCCTCGATCTCGCCGCACTCGATCCGGTAGCCGTGCACCTTGACCTGCCGGTCGGTGCGGCCCAGGTATTCCAGGACCCCGTCCGGCCGGCGCCGCGCCAGGTCGCCGGTGCGGTACAGGCGCGCGCCGGGCACGCCGGAGAACGGGTCGGGCCGGAACCGCTCGGCGGTGCGGTCCGGCTGCCCCAGGTAGCCGCGCGCCACCCCGGCGCCGCCGACGTGCAGTTCGCCGACCACGCCCACCGGCACCGGGTTGCCCCACGCGTCGAGCAGGTACAGCGCCGTGTTGGCGATCGGTCGGCCGATCGGCACCGAACCGTCGGCCGGGGTGTCCGGCTCCACCTCGTACGCGGCGCAGCCGACCACGGTCTCGGTCGGGCCGTACTCGTTGACGAGCGCGGTCCCCGGCGCGTGCGCCCGCCACGGCGCGACCTGGTCGACGCGCAGGTTCTCGCCGCCGATGACGAAGCACCGGGTCCGCCCGGCCAACTCGTCCGGGCGGAGCTGGTGCGTGACCAGCTCCAACTGGGCCGGAGTGATCTTGACGAGGCCGAACGGGGTGGTGGTGTCGCGCAGCGCCTCGCCCAGCGCGGCCGGGCCGAGGTGCGCACCGATCATGCGGACGGTCGCGCCGGCGGCCAGCGGCACCAGCAGGCTCGTCACGGTCAGGTCGAACCCGACCGACGAGTGCAGCGGGACCACGTCACCGGCGCGCAGCCGGTAGGACTGGGTGGCCCACCGCACGTAGTTGGCCACCCCCCGGTGGGTGACCATCACGCCCTTCGGGCGGCCGGTCGATCCGGACGTGTGGATGACGTACGCCAGGTCGTCCCCGGTGGGCGCGGGCCGTCGTCGCGGGCGTCGGCGCGGCCCGCCACCACGTGCCGGCTCCACCACAGTCGCCTGGTCGTCCGGCCCCGGCACCAGCAGCGCCGCGTCCCCGGGCACCAGGTGCGCCAGCTCGGCGCAGGTGAGCACGACCCGGGCGGCGGTGTCGTCGATCAGGTGCCGCAGCCGGGCCGGCGGGTTCGCCGGGTCCATCGGGACGTAGGCCGCGCCGGCCCGCAGCACCGCCAGCACCGCCACGGTGAAGCCGACCGTGCGGGGCAGCAGCACCCCGACCAGGGCGCCGACGCCGACCCCGCGTGCGCGCAGCGTCTCCGCCAGCGCCTCGGCCCGGGCCTGCAACTCCCGGTAGCTCAGCGCGGCCACGTCGTCGGTCACCGCCACCCCGTCGGGGGTACGCCGGGCCTGCTCCTCGATCAGCACGTGGACCAGCTCGTCCGGCTCGGCCGGCGTGGCGGTGCGGTTCCACTCGGCGACCAGCCGCCGGTGCTCGGCGGCGGTGAGCATCGCCGCCGAGCCCACCGGCGCGCCCGGCTCGGCCAGCAGCGACGCCAGCAGCGTCTGGAAGTGCCCGGCGAGGCGGGTCATCGTGTCGGCGTCGAACAGGTCGGTGCGGTACTCCAGCACGGTCCGGAGACCACTGTCGTTCTCCCGGACGGCGACCGTGAGGTCGAACTTCGCGGTGTCGACCGGCACCTCCACGGCGCTCACCTGGAGGCCGTCCAGGCGGGGCGGGGCGGCCTCGCGTCCGTACACGAACATCACCTGGAACAGCGGGCTGAAGCCGGCCCGCCGGGCCGGGCGTACCGTCTCCAGCACGGTCGAGAAGGGAAACTCCTCCCGGCTCAGGGCGTCGAGCACCGCGCCACGCACCCGGTCCAGCAGCAGGTCGAAGGACGGGTCGTCGTCCAGCCGGGCCCGGATCGCGACGGTGTTGAGCAGCAGGCCGACGAGGTGCCGCGTCTCCGGGCCGCGCCGGCCGGCCACCGGCGTGCCCACCACCACGTCACGCTCGCCGGTCCACCGGGCCAGCAGCACGTGCAGCGCCGCCAGCAGCACCATGTACGGCGACACCCGCGCCCGCCGGCAGAACGCGGCCAGTTCCTCGGCGGGCACCTCCAGCGGCACCGCGAGGGTGGCGCCGGCGGCGGACGGCACCGCCGGGCGCGGTCCCCGGGTGGGCAGGTCGAGCGCCGCCGGCGCGCCCGCGAGCTGGTCCCGCCAGTAGTCGAGCTGGGCCGAGGACTCCGTCCCGGCCAGCCAGTCCCGTTGCCGGATCGCGTGGTCGCGGCAGTCGCCGGCCACCGGATCGAGCGCGGCCGGTCGGCCCGTGCGGTGGGCCGCGTAGAGCAGTTCCCACTCGTCGGTCAGGATGCCCAGCGACCACTCGTCGATCGCGACGTGGTGGATCGTCAGCAGAAGCAGGTGCTCCTCCGGCGAGCACCGCAGCAGGTCGGCCCGGAGCACCGGCCCGCGTAGCAGGTCGAGCGGGTCACGGGCGGCGGCGCGCAGTCGGGCCCGCACCTCCCGGTCGCGCTGCCAGCTCGGCAGGCCACTGAGGTCGTGCACCCGCAGCAGCCCCGGGCGAGGCTCGTGGACCACCTGGACCAGACGGCCGTCATCGCCGTCGCCGCCCGGTCCGGGCGCGAGCGTGGTCCGCAGCGCGGCGTGTCGGGCCACCAGGTCGTCGAGCGTCGCGGACAGCGCCGGCACGTCGAGCGGCCCGTGCAGCCGGTAGGCCAACGGCACCAGGTAGCCGGCCGACCCGGGGTCGAGTCGGTCCAGTTGCCACATCTGGCGCTGCGCGGCGGTGGCCGGCGCGGAGCGGCCGGGGTCGGGCCGCGCCGGTCGGGTCGGTCGCCGGGTCCGCAGGACGTCGGTCATCGCCTCCGCCTTCGTCACTGTCCGGCCGCCTGGTGGGCGTCGTCCGGGCACGGAGAACCGCGCCCGGATCGGCCGGGTGATGGAAAAGATCCGGATTCCTCGATGGGGAACCACGCCCATCATGGCACCGGCGATCTTCGGCCGCCGATCCCCGGATCGTGTCGGCGGTTGATGCGTTCGGTGCCTGAGGCAACACTTTCGGCCAATTCCCGAGCGTCGGCAAGAAATGCGATTGCGGCATCCCGGCCCCGGCGATGTCGACCGGACGAGAGTTTTCCTGCTCACGGCCTTGTGTGGTGGCGTCGTTGACAGAGCGAACTTGATCGATTACCGTCACGATCGATCTTCGCGCGGCCCGCTGGGGCGACCGCTCGACGCGTTCGTCCGGGGCGGATCGCGCCGTCCCCGTCATTGATTCGACAATTGCGTCGGCGTGCTGCCCGCCGCGTCGCACCCCGTTCCTCGACACACTTCCCCGTTCTTTGTCGACATTTCCCGCGAAGGCAGTCGCCCAGGCGTCAGATCCGGCTGGGTCGACACCATTTCGCCGAGGTGGTGGGTGGGGTCCACCCGATCGGTGGACGGGACCCGCCGGTGTGGCCGAAATTGATGCCGAGCGGTCGATAACCGGCGCGGCGGCGTATCGCGAGAACTCCTTGCCTCCCTACGGTGACCTCCGGCACGCGGACGGAGGGAGTCGGGAGCCACCCGAGGGCGCCGTCCGCGCGGACAGGGAGAGTTGACTCGATGCGAGTTTGGAGTCGCGCCGTCGCGGTGCTCGCCGTGGGCGCGGTCGTGGTGGCGGGGGTGCCGGCGCTCGCCGCCACCACGACCGTCACCGACGCCGGCGCCGCCGGGCGGACCGGCGCCCGGGCGATGGGGGGCAGCGCCGCGCTCGGCGCCGCCCGTACGGTCGCCACCAGGGCACAGGTGACGCCGGGGGACACCCGGCTGATGCCGACCACGCCCCGCGCCGACACGCCGCGGATCAACAATGGCGAGATCACCGACATCGAGGTGATCGGCAACCGGGTCTTCATCGCCGGCACCTTCACCTCGATCACCAATGTCGGCGGCACGGCGATCGCGCAGCGGTCGCTGGCGTCCTACAACCTCGACACCGGCAAGGTGGACACCGGCTTCAAGCCGACCATCGACGGCGCGGTGGCGGCCGTCGAGGCGTCACCGGACGGGTCGTCGCTCTACATCGCGGGCTCGTTCAACACGATCAACGGGGTCACCAAGCGCAAGATCGCCCGGCTCAACCCGTCCACCGGCGCGCCGGTCGCCGCGTTCACCGCGACCGCGAACGCGCGGGCGACCGCGCTGGCGGTGAGCCCCACCGCGGTCTACGTCGGCGGCCAGTTCGCCACCGTCAACGGGGTCTCCCGCAGCGGCCTCGCCGCGGTCAACCCCACCACCGGCGCGGTCGACACCGCGTTCAACCTGCCGCTCACCGGCGGCATCGGCGTCGGCGGCATGCTCACCGTGCAGCAGCTCAAGCTCACCCACGACCGCAGCAAGCTGCTCGTCGTGCACACCGGCCGCCAGATCGCCGGCCAGGACCGCTACGGGGTGGCGCTGATCGACACGGCCGGCAAGTCGTTGCTGCCGTGGCGGACCCGGCTGTGGGAGGACAACCTCTCCTTCGTCGGCGGAATCCAGCGCGTCTTCGCCGGCGACATCGCGCCGGACGACTCGTACTTCGTCGTCACCAGTGGCTCCGGCGGTGACCGCCCGCCGATCAACGACACCGCCATCGCGTACTCCCTGACCGGAAACGACCACGTCGAGCCGCTCTGGGTCTCCCGGCACTTCGACAGCATCTACTCGGTCGCGATCACCGACACCGCCGTCTACGTCGGCGGCCACTTCAGCTGGCAGGAGTCGCCCACCTCGAACGTGCCCTGGCCCGGCCTGGACAACGTCGGCTACGGCACCGGCCAGGGCCTGAGCGGTTACGGCCTCGGCGACCAGGTGGTCCGCCGCGACCACCTCGGCGCGCTGGACCCGGTCACCGGCACCGCGCTGGAGTGGAACCCCGGCTCCAACTCGTACGAGGGGGAGAAGGCGATGCTCGCCACGTCGCGCGGCCTGCTCGTCGGCGGCGACGGCAACGTCAAGGGCGGCAAGACGACCGGCCGGGTGGCCTTCTTCGACCTGTCCGCCGAGCCCGCGCCGTCGCCGCTGGACACCACGATCACCACCCCGATCGAGGGCGCGGTGAAGCAGGCCGGCGAGTCGTTCGACCTCGCCGGGCAGGCGCTGGCCCCGGCCGGCGTGTCGAAGGTCCAGGTCGAGATCATGGACCGCACCAGCGGTCGGTACCTCCAGGACGACCTGACCACCTGGGGCGCGTTCAAGGGCATCAAGGCGACGCTCGCCGAGCCGAACGCCACGTCCACCACGTGGACGCTGCCGGTGTCGCTACCCGCCGGCACCTACCAGATCCAGGCCAAGACGTTCGCCGTCGGCGGGGCCGGCGACACCACCAAGGCGGTCAAGAAGATCGAGGCGTTCCGCTTCGACGATCTGCCGCCGTCGACCCGGATCAGCGCCCCGGCCGGCGGACTGCTCGCCACGCAGAGCTTCGTGGCCAGCGGCACCGCCACCGACGACCAGGGCGTCAGCTCGCTGATCTACTCGTTCCGCACCCCGGACAACCGTTACCTCCAGGACGACGGCAGCGTCGCGGCGGTCTACAACACGTTCCGCGGTGAGCCGGACGTGATCGGTGCGAAGTCCGCCACCTGGCAGTACGAGGTGACGCTGCCGATCGAGGGGCAGTGGAAGATGACCGCCACCGCGGTCGACACCGCCGGGCAGAGCGACCTGCGCGGCGACACCCGGGACTGGACCGTCTCGGCCACCGGCGTCCCGCCGACGGTGGCGATCACCGCGCCGGTGGCGATGACCCCGCCGACCGCCGCCGCGCCGCTGACCGTGGAGCCCGGCGCAACCGTCACGTTCGCCGGCACCGCCGCCGACGAGGACGCCCTGCGGTCGGTCGAGATCTACCTGCGCAACAACACCACCCGTGAGGCGCTGGCCGCCGACGGCACCTGGGGTGCCGACTCGGTCGCCGCGTACCACCGGATCTCACCGACCAACCTGAACGCCGCGACGTTCGACTGGTCCTTCACCAGCGTGCCGCTCACCCCCGGGGTGTACGACTTCCGGGTACGCGCGACCGACAATCTCGGCCTGACCACGTCCAACTCCAACCTGGGCCGGCTCACCGTCACCGCGCAGACGCCCGGCGACGCCTTCCCGAACGGGCGGCTCAACTTCACCGGCACCGACCAGAACATCGACCAGCTGCACCTCGACCTGTCCGGCACGGCCACCGACGACAAGGGCGTGCGGGCGGTCCGGGTGGCGTTGCGCGACCTGGACACCGGCCGGTACGTGCAGCCCAACGGCACGATGGCCGCCGCGTTCGCCACGGTCGACGCGACGCTCGCCGATCCGGACGCGACGAGCACCGCGTTCACGCTCTCGATCGACCTGCCCACGAAGGGCACCTACAGCGTCGAGGCGTGGGCCGTGGACACGGTCGGCCAGCAGGACGGGAACACCTCCGGCGCCACCGCGAGGTACCTGGTCTACCCCGGTGACCTCGACCCGACGCTGGAGCCGAGCATCACGCCGGTCGAGGGTGAGGTCTACTCCGGCGGTCGGATCGTGGTGACCGGCCGGGCCGTCGACGACGTCGGCATGCAGAAGGTGGAGCTCCAGATCACCAACAGCGCCGGGCAGGGCATGAACGCGGCCGGCACGTTCGGCCGGGCGGGCACGTGGATCGCGACGTTCCTCACCAGCCCGGGGTCCCCGGGGTCGAACTTCGCCTACACGTCCCCGGTCGTCCCGGCCGGCACGTACACGGTGACGATCCGCGGGATGGACAACTACGGGCAATACCAGCAGCCGCCCCGTACCGTCTCGGTGACCGTCACCGACTGAGCCGTCGTCGCTCCGCGGGCCGGTCCGGCGTCGAATCTCTCGGCGCCGGGCCGGCCCGCGGCCGTCTCGGGCGGACGGCAATCCCTTGAGCACGGTCATCCGGATGGCAAGGCGCATGGCGCAAGGTGCGGGAAAGCGGCAGAAACAGATTGATGCCGGCATATCTTGACTCGTGTTCGACCGGTAGCGCACGGTAAGGAAAGCGGCCGGTAGTGCAGGAGGCGGTCATGCGGTTGAATCCGTTCGCGGGAGCGTATCTCACCGATCCGGCCGGCGTCTGGGCCCGGCTGCTGGACCGCGACGGCGGGGTGCACCACGACGAGCAACTCGGGTTGTGGCTGGTCACCCGGCATGCCGACGTGCGGCGGGCGCTCGCCGACGTGCGCGCGTTCGGCAACGCGCTCACCCTCGCCCCGGTGTACGACATCTGCCCGGAAGCGCTGGCGCTGGTCGCTCAGATCGATGCGCCACCCACCACCGCCGCCGCCGATCCGCCGGTGCATCCGCGGACCCGGCGGGCGTTGCGGGTGACCTTCGCCAACACCGCGGAACGGGTCGAGCAGCGCTACGGCCGGATCGTCCGTCGCCGGGTGGACGAGCTGGTGGCACGCCTGGCCACCCGGGTCGGGGCCGAGGTCGACCTCGTGCCGGAGTTCACCGCCGAGCTGCCGCTGCTGGTCCTGCTGGACATCCTCGGCGTACCGGCGTGCGACGTGCCGCGGATCCGGGCCTGGGCCGACGGCCAGATCGCCCTGGTCTGGGGGAGCCCGGACCCGGCCGAGCAGGTCCGGCTGGCCGGCGGGCTGCTGGAGTTCTGGCGCTACTGCCAGGACCTCGTCCGGTGCCGCCTCGACGTCGGTGGTGACGACTACGTGACCGAGCTGCTGGCGTACCGGGGCGGCGACGACGAGGTCCTGACCGCCGCCGAGGCCGCCAGCATCGTGTTCAACCTGCTGGTCGCCGGCCACGAGACCACCGCCGGGTTGCTCGCCCACGCGGTGGACCGGGCACTGTCCGAACCGGGCCGGTGGCGGGCGCTCGCGGACCGGCCGGAGCGGGTACCGGCGTTCCTCACCGAGACGCTGCGGTACGCGCCCGCGATCGACGGCTGGCTGCGGGTGACCAACCGGCCGGTCACGCTCGGCGGTGTCACCATTCCCGCCGGGGCGCGCTGCCTGCTGCTGATCGGCGCGGCCAACCGGGATCCGGCGGTGTTCGACCATCCGAACCGGTTCGATCCGGACCGGACGGACGCGCACGACCACCTCTCCTTCGGGCACGGTCCGCACTTCTGCATCGGCGCGGCGCTGGCCCGACTGGAGGCGGGCACCGCGCTCACCCGTCTCGCCGCGGCCCTGCCGGATCTGCGCCCGGCGACCGGGCACGACCGGGTCTTCCGGCCGAACCTGGCGTTCCGCGCGCACCGCGCGCTGCCGGTGACCGTCGACGTGGCGGTGCCGGCCGGTCGGCGTCCGGCCGCCCGCCCGGCGGCCTGACCGCGTCCCGATGCGGGTGTCGACGATCGGCGGGAGCGGACACGCAGCGCGTTCACGTCTTCACACCCACGTGCCGGTGGGTTAAGAATGGCTCCCTGCGAACGCCCATTCATCACCCACCCTCGATCTGCTGCCGATGCCGGCCCGGCGTCGCGGAGGTGAGCACATGGATCGCACACCCGCTCCCTCCGCCGCCAGCCACCAGTTCCGTGTCGAGCTGCGCCGCTGGCGGACCCGGCGCGGCCTGACCCAGCGGGCGCTGGCCGAGCGGGTGCGGTTCAGCCGGGAGACGGTCGCCGCGGTGGAGTCCGGCCGGCGGTTCGGCAGCCAGGAGTTCGCCGTCCGCTGCGACGAGGTGCTCACCACCGGCGGCCGGCTGGCCGAGTTGTGGCCGTTGGTCGCGGCGGAGCAGTTGGCGGCGGACGGGCGACGGGGCCCCCGGCCCGGCGAGCCGGAGCCGGTCGGCCGTCCGACCGCACGACGCGACCCGCGCGATCCGCAGGCCGTGGTCGCGGCGATCGACGAGCTGCGGGAGTTGATCGGCCAGGTGCTCGCCCAGCCCGAACCCGAGGGCCCGCCGCCGTCGGCGGCCGGCCGGCGCTGACCGGCCCGGCGCCCAACGCCTCCGGGGCGTCGCCGGTGTCGCCAACTCTGGGTACAGATGCTGGTACGGCCTGTTTGTACCACGGTCGGGTCTGGTCTCGACGCATGGCTTCCGGCGCAATGAACGTGCAATCCGCAAATGCAGATGGAACGTTGCCGATCAGCGCGGGGAGTCAGCAGTGGCGTCGAGCACGAGGTCCCACGCGGCCCGACCCTACCCGACCCGCCGCCGCCGGTGGCGCATCGGTGGCCGCATGCGCCTCATCGTGGCCGCCCCGCTCGTCGCCGTGATGGGCTTCGCCGGACTGGCGCTCACCGAGAGCGCCCGGCAGACCGCCCGCGCCAGCGACCTCGGGCAGCTCGCCCAGCTCGGCGCCGAGGCGGGCGGTCTGGCCCACCGCCTCCAGCACGAGCGGATCGTCGCCGCCGACCTGCTGACCCGGGGCGCTCCGGAGCAGCAGGACGCGTACGCCGCCGCCACCGCCGCCACCGACACCGCGGTCGCCGGATACCGCCGGCAGCGCGCCCGGGTGCCCGCCGGCGACACCGCCGAACGGGCCGTCCTGCCGCGCATCGACGCGGCGCTCGCCGGCCTCGCCCCGCTACGCGCGCAGGTACGCACCGCCGAGCGCGCCTCGGTCTCGGCGATGACCTTCAGCTACCGGATCGTCATCGCCGACCTGCTCGGCCTGCGCGAGAGCGTCACCCTCGGCGTGGTCAACCCGCGGATCGCGGACGGCATCCGGGCCTCCGCCGCGCTGTCCAAGGTGGCCGAGACGGTCGGCCAGCAACAGGTGGCCGTGCTGCGCGCGGTCACCGCCGGCCAGGTCACGCCCGCGTTGCAGCAGGACATCACCGCCGCCCGGACCGGCTTCACCGAGGCGTCGCTGGCTTTCCTGTCCCTCGCCCGGCCGGCTTGGCAGGGCTGGTGGGAGCAGGCCGGCAGCGGCGAGAGCGCCGTGCGGCTGCAACGGATCCTCGACCAGGTGGCCCGGACGGCCGCCGGGGACCGCCTCGAACTGGACCTGGACACCTGGCTCACCGCCACCGGGCAATGGGCGGTACGCCTGGCCGAGCTGCGCCTGCGGGTCGACGGTGCGGTGCTCGACGACATCCGCGCCGCCCACGCCGACCAACGTCGGCGCACCGTCGTGGAGGCGGCGGCGGCCGTGCTGGCCCTGCTGCTGACCGCGCTCGTCACCTGGGCGGTGGCCCGCCAGATCACCCGCCGGCTGCGGCGACTGCGGGACGCGGCGAACGCGGTCGCGTACGAGCGGCTGCCCCAGGTGGTGGCCCGGTTGCAGGAGCGGGACAGCGCCTCGGTGGACCCGGACGAACTGGCCCGCAGGCAGGCCCTCGACACGATCGAGGTCTCCGGCGACGACGAGATCGGCGAGGTCGGGCAGGCGTTCGACGCGGTGCACCGGGCCGCCGTGCGCACCGCGGCGGAGCAGGCCGTGATGCGGGCCAACACCCAGGAGATCTTCATCCACCTGAGCCGGCGGGAGCAGCGCCTGGTCGACGCCGTACTGGCCCAGGTGGACCTGGTCGAGCGGGACGAGACCGATCCGGACCGGCTGCACCGGCTCTACGCGCTCGACAATCTCGCCACCCGGATGGGGCGGATCAACGCCAGTCTGCTCGTCCTCGGCGGGGTGGGCGTCGGGCGGGTCCGCCACCACGACGTGCCGCTGCCGCAGGTGCTCCAGGCCGCGCAGAGCCAGATCGAGCACTACGCCCGCATCCGCCTCGGTCTGGTCGACGGCGACGTGGCGGTGGCCGCCGAGTCGGTCGACGAGGTGGTGCACCTGCTCGCCGAGCTGATGGAGAACGCCACCGGCTACTCGCCGCCGGCGACCGAGGCGTGGGTGACCGGCCGGAGCCTCGGCGACCGGGTGATCGTGCAGATCAGCGACGAGGGCGTCGGCTTGCCCCCGCACCGGCGGCAACAGCTCAACGACCTGCTCGCCCAGCCGCCCGCCATCGACGTGGCCACCGTCCGGGCGATGGGCCTGGTCGTGGTGGGGCAGCTCGCCATGCGACTGGGCGCCGCCGTCCAGCTCCGGTCCGGGCCGCGTCGCGGCACCATCGCCGAGGTGGCGCTCCCGGCCGCGTTGATCCGGTCGTTGCCCCCCGAGGAGTTCCTGCTCACCCCCGAACGGCCGTCCCGCCGGGCGGCCCGCAACACGGTCGCCTCCCCGGCCGGGCGGGCCCCCGTCGTGTCCGCCGGCCCACGGCCCGCCCCGCAGCCGTGGGCCGGCGGTCCGGCCGCCGACCGGGCGCTCCCGGTCGCCCCGGTCTTCCAGCCGGTGCCGGCCGGCGCCGGCGAGGCGCCCACCGAGGAACTGGTCATCTTCCACCAGGTCAACCACTGGTTCCAGGCGGACCGGCCGGACGGCGACGGCCCGTCCTGGTCCGGCCCCGCCGACGACGCCTGGCGCACCGCGGCGCGTGCCGACGAGCCCCGGGTCACCGGCACCACCACGTCCGGACTGCCCCGGCGGCAGCCGCAGGAGCACCTGGTGCCCGGCGGCGTGCCGGCGTCCCGCCCGACCAACGAGCACCGCGACCCGGCCCGGGTGGCCACCGCGATGGCCGCGTACGCCCGCGGTGTCGCCGGCCGCCGGCCCAACCTGATCACCCACTGACCCGACAAGGGAGTGCACGTGACCGATCACCAGGATCTCGGCTGGCTGCTGGACGCCTTCGCCGAGCGCGCCACCGAGGTCACCCACGCGATCGCCATCTCCAGCGACGGGCTGATGGTGGCCGCCACCCGCGGCCTCCCACCCGACCGGGCCGACCAGTTGGCGGCGACCGGCAGCGGGTTGGTCAGCCTGCTGCGCGGCGCGGCGGCGTTCTTCGACGCCGGCGCGGTGATCTCCAACGTGACCCAGTTGGAGGGCGGCTTCATGTTCTCCATGGCCTTCAACGACGGCGCCTCACTGCTCGTGCTGGCCGACCCGCGGTGCGACGTCGGCAAGGTCTCCTACGAGATGACCGAGCTGGCGAACCGCATCGGTGACGCGCTCACCCCCGCGGCCCGGGCGGCGTTGAGCCGCAGCCGCTGACCGCCGGCGTCCCGCCGGATCCGCACCCCTGACACAGGAGAGACACCATGTCCCTGACCCTGCCCGGGCGCAGTCGTGCCCGCACCGCGGCGCTGCTCGCGCTCGTCCTGCTCGCCGCGCCCGCCTGCGCCGACGACGGACCGTCCGCCGGCTCCGGCGGCCCCGTCAAGATCGGTCTGCTCGCGTCGCTCTCCGGCACCTACCAGTCGGTCGGCAAGGACATCCGCGACGGCTTCCAGCTCTACCTGTCCGCCCACGACGGCAAGCTCGGCGGCCGGCGGGTCGAGCTGGTCGTCGCGGACGAGGGCAACGGCGCGGCGACCGCCGTACCCGCCGCCACCAAGCTGCTCAAACAGGACCGGGTGGTGGCGCTGACCGGCATCGTCGGCGGCGGCTCGGTGGCCGCGGTCTATCCGCTGCTCAACGAGACGAAGGTGCCGTTCGTCGGGTCCAACGGACGGCCGGAGCTCAAGGACGTGTCCCGGGTCTGGCACACCTCCTACCTGTCCGACGAGCCCGGCCAGGCGATCGCGGCGCACGTACGCGAGGACGTCAGCGGCAGCGTCTACGCCATCGGCCCGGACTATCAGGGCGGCTGGGACGAGCTACGCGGCTTCACCGAGGCGTTCGCCTCCGCCGGCGGCAAGCTCGCCAACCCCGACGGCAAGACCACGTTCACGCCGTTCCCGGCGACCACCAACTTCACCCCGTACTTCGCCCGGATCAAGGCGTCCGGGGCGGACGCGGTCTACACGTTCTACGCCGGCAGCGCGGCGATCGACTTCGTCAAGCAGTACGCCCAGTCGGAGATCAGGGACGTACCGCTCTACGCCGCCGGCTTCCTGACCGAGGGCGGGGTGCTCGACGCGCAGGGCGACGCCGCGCGGGACATCTACTCGGTGTTGAACTACTCGCCCGACCTCGACAACGCGGAGAACCGGTCGTTCGTGGCCGCCTGGAAGGCCGAGCACGACGGCTCCCCGACGACCTACGCGATGGCCTCCTACGACGCGGCGGCGGTGCTGGACCGGGCGATCGCGGCGGCCGGCGACGACGCCACCCCGGAGAAGATCAACGCCAGCATCGGCCAGCTCGGGCAGATCAGCAGCCCGCGCGGCACCTGGCAGTTCTCGCCGACCACCCACGCGCCGGTGCAGAAGTGGTATCTGCGCCAGGTCCGCCCGGACGGGCGGGCGCTGTCCAACACGGTGGTCGGCGACCTCGCCACCGTGGGGGGCTGACCGGCGTGCCGATCGACCCGTACGTCGTCCCGGCCCTGGACGGGGTCGCCTACGGGCTGCTGGTGTTCGTCGCCGCGGCCGGGCTGGTGCTCTGCTTCGGCGTGGCCGGCATTCTCAACCTCGCCCACGGCACGCTCTTCGCGATCGGCGGCTACACCGCCGCCGCGCTGCTGGACGGCGGGTGGCCCAGCCTGGCGCTGGCGCTGGCGGTCGGCGTTGCCGCCGCCACCGCCGCCGGCGCGCTCATCGCGGTGCTGCTCACCCGGGTCGTGACGGCCGGGCACCTCACCCAGGCGCTGCTCACCTTCGGCGTCGCGCTGGCCGGCGGCAGCCTGCTCGTGGCCGCGTTCGGCCCGGACGACCCGCCGGTACGGGTACCCGCCGCGCTCGACGGGTCGGTGGCGCTCGCGGGTCACCGCTACGCGGCGTACCGGCTGGTCTTCATCGTGGTGGCCGGGTTGCTCGCCGGCCTGCTGCACCTGGTGGTGCGCCGCACCCGGGCCGGCATGCTGGTGCGGGCGGCGGTCGACGACGCCGAGATGGTCGCCACGCTCGGGGTGAGCCCGGCGGTGGTCCGGGTCGGCGTGCTGGCCGCGGCCGGCGCGTTGGCCGGGACCGCCGGTGTGCTCGGCGCGCCGATCATCCGCCCGGGGCCCGGCACCGCCGACGCGGTACTGCTGCTCTCCCTGGTCGTGGTGGTCCTCGGTGGCCTCGGTTCGATGACCGGCACGCTGCTGGCGGCGCTGGCGGTCGGCCAGATCCAGACGCTCGGCGTGGCGCTCGTCCCGTCCGCCGCCCCGTTCCTGCTCTTCGCCGCCATGGCGGTCGTCCTCGCGGTCCGGGCCCGCGGCCTGGCCCCCGCGCGGAGGGCGACATGAGGGAGCGGGCGCTGCGGCTGGCCGCCGTGGGGGAGCGGGCGGTACGGACGCTGCGGGTGGCCGTCGCCGTGGCGGTGCTCGCCGGGCTGGTCGCCGCTCCCTGGGCGGTGGACGACTACACCGTGGCGCTGTTGGCCCGCACGCTGGCGTTGGGCCTGGTCGCGGTGAGCGTCGCGCTGCTGACCGGCGTCGCCGGGCTGCCCACGCTCGGGCAGACCGCGCCGTACGCGGCCGGCGCGTACGCCGGTGCGGTGGCCGGCGGTCAGCTCTCCGACGTCGGGCCGGTGCACCTGCTCGTCGCGGCGGCGGCGGGCGCGGCGCTGGCCGCGCTCGCGTTGCCGCTCGTGCTCCCGGCCCGTGGGGTGGTGCTCCTGATGATCACGCTGGCGATCGGTGAGCTGGCGGTGGTCGTCGCCGGGCGGTGGACCTCGGTGACCGGCGGCACCGACGGGCTGGCCGGCATCGCCCCGACGCGCCCGTGGTGGGGGCTGCCGGTGCTGGCCACCGACCGGGCCCGCTACCTCTACACGCTCGTGGCCGTCGCGGCGCTCGCCGGCCTGGTGCTGCTGGTGCTACGGACCCGCGTCGGGTTGCTGCTGCGCGCCGGCCGCGACGACGAGGCGCGGCTGCGGGCCAGCGGGCACCGAGTGCCGGCGCACGTGGCGGGCGTCCACGTCGCCGCCGGTGCGGTCGCCGGCGCGGCCGGCTCGCTGCTGGTCACCGCCCAGCAGTACGTCTCGCCGGCCGACTTCGGCTTCGACACCTCCGCGCTGCTGCTGCTCGGTGTGGTCATCGGCGGCACCGCCTCGATCGGCGGCGCGCTCGTCGGCGCGGTGCTCGTCGTCGCCGCCCGGGACTGGCTGTTCGGCGCGCTGCCCGGGCAGGGGCCGCTGCTGCTCGGGCTGGCCTTCGTCGTGGCCGCGCACCTGCTGCCCACCGTCCGGTCCGCCCGGCCGGCGGCCCGGCGCGATCGGCCGGCCACCCCGGACGCGCACCCCGCCGACGCGGAAAGACGCGCCGTCACGACCGGGGTACGCGCGTGACGCCCCTGCTCACCGCCGAGGCGGTCACCGTGCGCTACGGGTCGCTGGTCGCGTTGGACGCGGTCGACCTGCGGATCCCGCCCGGCCAGCGGCACGCGCTCATCGGGCCGAACGGCGCGGGCAAGACCACGCTGCTCGACGTGGTGGCCGGCGCCACCCGGCCGACCGCCGGCCGGCTCCGGCTGGCCGGGCGGGACGTCACCGGGCTCGGTCCGTCCGCCCGGGCCCGGCGCGGCGTCGGCCGGATCCACCAGCGTCCCGCCGTCTGGAGTTCGTTGACCGCCCGGGAGAACGCGCTCGTCGCCGCGCTGCCCCGGGCCGAGCGGCCCGGTCGGTGGCATCCGGCGGCCCGGCGGCGGGCGGCCGGGCGCACCGCGGACGTTCTGCTGGACCGGGTGGGGCTCGGCGACCTCGCCGCGACGCCCGCCGGGCAGCTCGCCCACGGGCAGCGCCGGCAACTGGAGATCGCCGTGGCGCTCGCCGGCCGGCCGCGGCTGCTGCTGCTCGACGAGCCGGCCGCCGGGCTGTCCACGGTGGAGGTCGGCCGGTTGCTGGAGTTCCTGCGCCAGCTGCCCCGCGCGGTCGCGGTCCTGCTTGTCGAACACCGGCTGGACCTGGTCTACGCGCTCTGCGACACGGTGACCGTGCTGCGCGACGGGCGGACGCTCGCCACCGGGTCGCCCGCCGAGATCCGCGCGTCCGGCCCGGTCCGTCAGGCGTACGCGGAAGGGGTGACGTGATGCTGCGGATCGAAGCGCTCTGCGCCGGCTACGCCGGTGGCACGGTGCTGCACGAGGTGGATCTCGACGTGCGGCCCGGCGCCGTGCAGGCGGTGGTGGGTCGCAACGGCGCCGGCAAGAGCACGCTCGTGCACTGTGTGGCCGGCCTGGTCCGGCCGCAGGCTGGGCGGATCGAGATCGGCGGCGTGCCGGTCGCCGGCCGGCAACCGCACCGGATCGCCCGCGCCGGGGTGGGGCTGGTGCCGCAGGGCCGGCGGGTGTTCTCCCGGCTGACGGTGGCCGAGCATCTCGTCCTGGCCGCCGCGCCGTGGCGGGCGGCCACCCCGGGCGGGGAGGGCTGGACCGTCGCCCGGGTGCTGGAGCTGCTGCCCCGGCTCTCGGCACGGCTGCGGCACCGCGGCGACCAACTCTCCGGCGGCGAGCAGCAGATGCTGGCGATCGCCCGCGCCCTGCTCGGCCAGCCCCGCGTGCTGCTGCTCGACGAGCCGTGCGAGGGGCTCGCGCCCGACCTGGCCGTCCGGGTCCGCGACCTGGTCGGCTCGCTGGCGCGGGCCGGCATGACCGTGCTCCTGGTCGAGCAGCAGATCCGGTACGCGATCGAGGTCGCCGACCGGATCGCCGTGCTGGAGTACGGCCGGGTGGTCTACGACCGGCCGGCCGACGAGTCCCGGGCCGACCCGGGCGCGGTGGCGGCGCTGCTGAGCGTCGCCGCGGTCGCGGAGCCACCGGCTCCCCGGCCCCGGCCCGGGTTGGCGGCAGCTCCGGGCGCGCGAACCGACCGACCGCGACCGGAATGAGGAGCGATGCCGACCGACACCCCCGAGACCGACCACGCCCCCGAGTCCGACCACGCCTCCGAGACCGACTACGCCTTCGACACCGGCGCCGCCGATGCGGTGCCCCAACTGCACGCGCTCGAATCGTTCCTCGATCCGATCACCACCGGCCGGATCGCCGCGCCGCTGCTCGCCCCGGGCGGCCGGTGCTGGGAGGTCGGCGCCGGCGGTGGCTCGGTCGCCCGGGCCATGGCCGCCGCGGTCGGCCCGGCCGGTCGGGTGCTGGCCACCGACCTCGACCTGACGCACCTGCGCCCGGCGGGCAACCTCGACGTACGGCGGCACGACGTGCGTCACGAGCCGCCGCCCGGGGACGACTTCGACCTGGTCCACGCCCGGCTGGTGCTGCTGCACCTGCCGGAACGGCGCCGGGTCCTGCGTACCCTGGCCGGCGCGCTCGCCCCGGGCGGCTGGCTGGTGGTCGAGGAGTTCGACTGCACCGCGCCGCTGCGGGTGCTGACCGCGCCCAGCGACGACGCGGCGAAGCTCTTCGCCCAGGTGACGGACGCGATGCTCGGCATCCTCCAGAGCCACGGCGCGGACCTGGCCTGGGCGCAGGACGTGCACGCCGAGCTGGCGTCGGCGGGCCTGGTCGAGGTGGACAGCGTCAGCCACGCACGGAGCTGGCCCGGTGGCTCGCTCGGCATCTCGCTCTACGGCACGAACTCCCGGCAGCTCGAACCGGAGCTGCTCGACGCCGGGCTGTCCGCCGGCCAGTTGGACGCCTTCCGCCGGCTGCTGCGCGATCCGGCGTTCGCGGCGATGTCGTACCAGTTCGTCTCGACCCGGGGTCGGCGGCCCGGCCCGGGACGGCGGTGACGCCCCCGCGGGCCGGCGGTCAACGCAGCGGGCCGTCGCCCGGGCCGAACGGATCGTCGACGACGTGCACCGCGGCCTCCTCGGCGCTGGCCGCGCCGCCGTCGATGCCGACGTCCCAGGCCACCGAGTCGGCCTGCTCGTCCTCGCCGAAACCCTGGTCGTCGGCGACCAGGCGACCCGTCCGCGCCTCCCGCTCGTAGCCCCGGCGGCTCAGTTCGTCCTCGTCGTCGGCCGGCTCGGCGTACGGGTCGACGTCCGGTTCCTCCTGGGCGAGCAGATGCGCGAGCGAGTCGCCGGCCCGCTCCTCGGCGGGCGTGGTGCCGAACCGGTTCGCCGCCGTCCAGCGGTCGGCGGCGGCGATGCCGGTGTCCAGCGGGTCACCGCCCCGGTCGTCGAGGGTGTCCGAGGCATCAAGCACGCCGTCGTCCTCGGCGACGTTCCATTCGTCACCGACCTGCTCGGCCTGGCTCATGGTGGACCCCTTCCCGGTCATGTCCTGCTCCGCCATCTCAGCGCAGAAATCCCGTCGACGGAAGGGCCCGTGGCCGCCGGTGGTGCGGATGGGCAGCCAGGGGTGCTTCACTGGACGCCATGCCCAACCCCGCGATCCTCACCGTCGACGACGACCCGGCCGTCTCCCGGGCGGTCGCCCGCGACATCCGGCGCCGCTACGGCGACCGCTACCGGGTGGTGCGGGCCGACTCCGCCGAGGCGGCCCTGGAGGCGCTGCGCGAGTTGAAGCTGCGCGGCGAGCAGGTGGCGGTGCTGATCGCCGACTACCGGATGCCGCAGATGAACGGCATCGAGTTCCTCGAAGTGGCGATGGACCTGTTCCCCGCCGCCCGCCGGGTCCTGCTCACCGCGTACGCCGACACCGACGCCGCGATCAACGCGATCAACGTGGTCGACCTCGACCACTACCTGCTCAAGCCGTGGCACCCGCCGGAGGAGAAGCTCTATCCGGTGCTGGACCAACTCCTGGAGGCGTGGACCGCCGGCGGGACCACGGCCGCGCCGGAGCTGCGGGTGGTCGGGCACCGCTGGTCCGCGCCGTCGTTCACGGCCCGCGACTTCCTGGCCCGCAACCTGGTGCCGTTCCGCTGGGTGCTCGCCGACGAGCCGGAGGGCGCCGAGTTGCTCACCGCCGCGGGCGTGACCGCGAACGACGTACCCCTGGTGGTGACCGCGGACGGCAAGTCGCTGGTGCAGCCGACGGCGGCCGACCTGGCCGCGCAGGTCGGGCTGGCCACCACGCCGGCTGCCGACTTCTACGACCTGGTGGTGGTCGGCGCCGGGCCGGCCGGCCTCGGGGCGGCCGTCTACGGCGCCTCCGAGGGGCTGCGGACGGTGCTGATCGAGCGGCGGGCCACCGGCGGGCAGGCCGGGCAGAGCAGCCGGATCGAGAACTACCTCGGTTTCCCAGACGGCGTGTCCGGCGCGCAGCTCACCGACCGGGCCCGCCGGCAGGCGTTGCGCTTCGGCGCGGAACTGCTCAGCGCCCGGGAGGTGGTGTCGCTGGAGAACGCCGGCGGGGCGCGGGTGCTGCGGTTCAGCGACGGCAGCAGCGTCGCCGCGCACACCGTGGTGCTCGCCACCGGCGTCTCCTACCGGATGCTGCCGGCGCCGGGGCTGGCCGAGCTGACCGGTCGTGGCTGCTTCTACGGCTCGGTGGCGAGCGAGGCGCCGAGCTGCTCCGGGGCGGACGTCTACATCGTCGGCGGGGCCAACTCGGCAGGTCAGGCCGCCGTCCACTTCTCCCGGTACGCCCGCCGGGTGCACCTGCTCATCCGCGGTGACGACCTGACCCGCTCGATGTCCAGCTATCTGATCGACCAGATCGCCCGGATCGACACCATCGAGGTCCACCCGTGCACCGAGGTGGTCGGCGGCGCCGGCCAGGAGCACCTGGAGCGGGTGACGCTGCGCGACATGCGCACCGGCGAGACCCGGGAGGTGGACACGTCGTGGCTGTTCGTGTTCATCGGCGCGGAGCCGCACACCGACTGGCTCGACGGCGCGGTGGTCCGGGACGGCCGGGGCTTCGTGCTGACCGGGCCGGACCTGACCCGAAGCGGCCAGCGGCCGGCCGGCTGGTCGCTGCCGCGCGACCCGTACCACCTGGAATCCAGCATGCCGGGCGTGTTCGCCGCCGGTGACGTGCGGGCCGACTCGGTGAAGCGCGTCGCCTCGGCCGTGGGTGAGGGCGCGATGGCGGTCTCGCTCGTGCACCGATACCTGGAGGCGCAGTGAGCGACGACCGGCTCACCGCGGACGAGGGAGGCAGTATGACCACCGACCGGCTCGCCCCGGACGAGCTGCGGCAGCTCTTCCTGTTCGAGTCGCTCACCCCGGAGCAGCTCGCCCATCTGGCCGAGCACGGCCGGGTGGAGCGGCGCCGCGCCGGCGAGGCCGTCTACGTCGAAGGCGAGCCGGCGAGCTGCTTCTACGTCCTGCTCGACGGCACCGTGGCGATGCACCAGCGGGTGCAGGGCGACGAGGTGGAGGTGAGCCGCACCAGCCACCGTGGTGTCTACGGCGGCGCCATGCAGGCGTACGTCGGCGACCCGGCCGAGCAGCGCTACCGCAACAGCCTGCGCGCGGTGACCGACGTCGCCGTGTTCGCCCTGCCCGCCGAGATCATCGCGGAGGCCATGCGCGGCTGGTTCCCGATGGCCACCCACCTGTTGGAGGGGCTGTTCGTCGGGATGCGCAACTCGCAGACCATCGTGGGGGAGCGGGAACGGCTGCTGGCCCTGGGCGCTCTCTCGGCCGGGCTCACCCACGAGCTGAACAACCCGGCGGCGGCGGCCGTCCGGGCCACCGCGGCGCTGCGCGGCCGGGTGGCGAAGATGCGGCACAAGCTCGCCATGATCGCCGACGGCCGGCTCGACGGGCGGCGCCTGCACGACCTCGTCTCGTTGCAGGAGGAGGCGGTGAAGCGGGCCGCCGCCGCGCCCGCGCTGTCGCCGCTGGCCGCGAGCGACGCCGAGGACGAGCTGGCCGACTGGCTCGACGACCATGGCGTACGCGGGGCGTGGGAGCTGGCGCCGACGCTCGTGGCCGGCGGCCTCGACACCGGCTGGCTCGCCCAGGTCGACGCCGCGGTCGGCGGCGACGACCTGGAGTCGGCCGTGCACTGGATCACCTACACGATCGACACCGAGCTGCTGATGGGCGAGATCGACGACGCGGTCACCCGGGTCTCCGGGCTGGTCGGCGCCGCGAAACAGTATTCCCAACTCGACCGCGCGCCCTACCAGACGGTGGACGTGCACGACCTGCTCGACGCCACGCTCGTCATGCTCCAGGCGAAGATCCCGGCCGGCGTGCGGGTGGTCAAGGAGTACGACCGGAACCTGCCCACCATCGCGGCGTACGCGGCCGAACTCAACCAGGTCTGGACCAACCTCATCGACAACGCGCTCGCCGCGATGGCCGGCGACGGCACGCTGACGGTGCGGACCGGGCGCACCGACGACCGGCTGACCGTCGAGATCCGCGACACCGGCCCGGGCATCCCGCCGGAGGTCCGGCCGCGCATCTTCGAGCCGTTCTTCACCACCAAGGCGGTCGGCGAGGGCACCGGTCTCGGGCTGGACATCTCGTACCGGATCGTGGTCAACAAGCACCACGGCGACATCCGGGTGCAGTCCGAGCCCGGCGACACCCGGTTCATGGTGCTGCTGCCGTTCGCTTCCGCCTGAGCCGGCGCGGGCCGTTGGCCTGACCGCGGGCTTTGGGTGCTCCTGTGGTCGCCGGGGCGACGACAACCGCACCCAAAGGCGCGGGGCAGTCAGAACAGCGTGGCCGGGCCGACCGGCGTCGGCTCGGGCAGCGGCGTCAACTCGGGCAGGCGGGCGCGGACCTGGTCGTGGAACCGGCGGGCCAGGTCGGGGGCGTCCGTGTTGTCGGGCGTGTGCACGAACACGGTCGGCGAGCGACCCTCGCGCAGCCAGCCGGTGACCACGTCCAGCCACGGCTGCCAGCCCGCCACCGTGGCGGCCGGGTCGTCCCGGCCCAGGTAGCGCACCACCGGCCGGTCGGTGAGCGCCTCGGTACGCGACGGCAGGCGTGGCTTGCGCGTCCACGCCTCCCGCTCCGCGTCGCTCGTCGGCGGCGTGCGGAAGAACGCGGTGGTGTCGAACGGGATCCACTCCGCGTCCGCCCGGCGCAGTGTGGCCGCCAGCGCGCGGGCGGCGGCGTCCTCGGTGAAGAAGGCGGGGTGGCGGACCTCGACCGCGTACCGGTGGGTGGCGGGCAGGGCACGCAGGAACCGGTCCAGGTCGGGCACGTCGGTGGGGCCGAACGAGCCGGGCAGTTGCACCCAGAGCAGGTGTGCCCGCGGCCCGAGCGGCTCCATCGCGTCCAGGAACGCCCGCAGTTCGGCCTCACCGCCGGTGAGCCGGCGTTCGTGGGTGACAGCCTTCGGCAGCTTCGGCAGGAAAACGAAGTCCGGGTCGGTCTGCTCGGCCCAGGACGCCACCGTCTCCCGGGACGGCGTCGCGTAGAAGGTGGTGTTCCCTTCGACCGCGTCGCACCAGCCGGCGTACGCCCGAAGTCGCTCGTGCGTCGGCAGGAGTCGACCCGGCCAGGCCCGATGTGTCCACATGGCACACCCGACGTGCAGTCGCATCCGACCCCCTCCCGGCCGGGCCCACCGTATCCGACCCCCTCCCACCGCCGCTCGTGCCCCACCCGGCTCGCGGATCTCCTTGATCACGGCCTCAGGGGTGGGGTGCGCCGACCCTTCTCGGACGTCGCCGCGCCCCGGCAACCCACTTTCGTCGACATCGGAGCACCGGATCCATAGACTCCGGTCGTTCTGGTGCCACGAGTCCAGGGAGGACCCACGTGTCGAGCGAAACCCGACCGCACGCCGCCTTATCGCTGCTGGCCCGCCTCGCCGGGGTGACGGTGACCGCCGCCGCGCTGGTCGCCACCGCCGGTGTCGCCGCGAGCGCCGCGCCGGCCGCCGAGCCGACGCCCACCAAGGGGCCGTGCGCGTACACGCCGACGCCGGACGAGCCGGCGGCCCGGCCGGTGCCGCTGCCGCCGGACCCGCGTCGCACGCCGGCCCGGGGGACGGTACGGGTCACGCTGCGCACCAACCAGGGGCCGATCGGGCTGGTCCTCGATCGCGAGCAGGCGCCCTGCACCGTGCAGAGCTTCCTGCATCTGACCCGGCACCGGTTCTACGACCGGACGCCGTGCCACCGGCTCACCGCGTACCCGACGTTGACGGTGCTCCAGTGCGGCGACCCGTCCGGCACCGGCGAGGGCGGCCCGGGCTACCGGTACCGCGACGAGCTTCCCACCGACCTGCCGCCCGCGCCGACCGACCCGACCGGGGTACGCCGCCTCTACGCCCGCGGCACGCTTGCCATGGCGAACGCCGGGCCGGACACCAACGGCAGCCAGTTCTTCCTGGTCCAGGCCGACTCGGCGTTGCGGCCGAACTACACCGTCTTCGGCCGGGTCGACGCCGCCGGGCTGGCCACCCTGGACCGGATCGCGGCCGGCGGCATCGCGGCCACGCCGGAGGACCCGGCGCCGGTCGACGGCGCGCCGGCCCACCCGGTGCAGATCTGCCGGGCCACCCGGGGCCGCTGACACCGGCGGCCCGGCGGGACGGCCTCGTGGCCGCCCCGTCGGGCCGGTGTCGCGGGCGGTGTCAGGCGGGCAGTCGCCAGACCTGGTTGGCGCCGCCGAAGCAGTCCCAGATCTGGAGCCGGGTGCCGTCGGCGGAGCTGTTGTCGGTGGCGTCCAGGCACCGGTTCGACACCGGGTTGCGCAGGGTGCCGTTGCTCTGGGCCTGCCAGACCTGGGCGCCGGTGCCGTTGCAGTCCCAGATCTGGATCTTGGTGCCGTTCGCGGTGCCGGCGCTCGTCACGTCGAGGCACTTGCCCAGCGCCCGCAGGGTGCCGTCGCCGCCGACGGTCCAGCTCTGCGCGGCGGTGCCGTTGCAGGTGTAGAGCTGGACCGCGGTGCCGTTGGCGCTGCTGGCGGCGGCGACGTCGACGCACTTGCCGCCGATGCCGGTGACCGGCCCGGTGCGCCCGGACGGCGGCGGGGTGGTGCCGCCACCGGTGGCCGCGTCGTAGATCGCGGTGACCAACGACGTCGCGCCGGTGGTGTCCTGGGACAGCTCCCAGTTCATCATGCCGCCGGCGTTCGCCCTGGCCCACTGCGTCTTGCGCTTGACGGTGGGCAGGCCGTTGTAGCACTGCTGGACGCCGCCGGCGGTGGTGCAGTCCCGGTTGGCGTTCGCCGGGTCCATGCCGACGAGCGCGGCGTACGTGTAGTAGCCGGGCCGGCTGTAGAAGGGCACGCCGAGCACCGCCTTGGCGGCGGGCAGGCCACGCGCCTTCCATCCGTTGACGCTGGCGATCGCCCAGTCGTAGTTGGCGTGCGGGCTGCCGCCGTCGTACGCCATGATGTTCAGCCAGTCGACGGCGCCGAAGACCGCCGTGGGCACCCCGTTGACGTAGTAGCCCTCGGCGACCACGGCGGCGGTGAGCAGCTTGCCGCGGCTGTGCAGGGCGCTGCCGAGCTGCTGCATCAGCAGCGTGTAGTTGTTCGCCGAGGCGCCCGGGTCGGGGTATTCCCAGTCGATGTCGACGCCGTCGAGGTTGTACTGGTTGACGAAGTTGACCACGTTGGTGACGAACGCGCCGCGGGCGCCGGAGTTGGCGGCGAGCGCCTCGAACGCGGAGTCGTCGCCGTCGTTCCAGCCGCCGATGGCGATGGACACCTTGACGTTGTTGGCGTGGCCGAGCGACACCAGCGAGGAGAGCTTGCTCGGGTTCTCCACCGCGCGCAGGCTGCCGTCGCCGTTGGGTAGCGCGAAGGCGTAGTTGACGTGGGTGAGCTTGCCGTACTGGATGCTGTTGACGCTGCCGCTCCAGGACGGCATGTAGCCGACGCTCTTGAAGCCGTTGGGCAGCACGGCCGCCTCGGCGGCGGACGGGGCGAGGGTGAGCGTGGCGGCGGCGGTGGCCAGCGCGAGCGCACCGGCGGCGAGGCGACGCCGGAGGTGGGGTCTGGGCATCGAGGGGCCTTCCCGGGGACGGGGGCGGACAGGGGGTGTTCCTCGAGGTGAACCAAATATTAAAGACTATTAACTAAGCCGTCAACGAGAGACTTCGATGGGTCATGCTGCGTACGCGGACAGTCGAGCGAGCTGACCCGCAGGCCAGCCGGTGTTCGCCGTGATGAGCACGCGGAGGTACCGGATCGAGGTGGCGGCGAAGGTCAGCGTCGCCTGGTTGCCGCCGGCCGGGTCGAACCGCACCCCGGCCGACGCGCCCAGCGTGCCGAAGCTCGCCCCGTCGGTGCTGCCCTGCACGGACAGCGTCTGGGTACGCGCCTCCCATCCCGGCGGCAGCGCGAGCACCACGCGGGCCACCGACCGGGCGGCGCCGAGGTCGACCTGCCACCACTGCGGGAACACCCCGTTAGCCGACTCCCAGTAGCTGCCCGGGTCGGCGTCGACCGCGTTGCCGGCGCTGAACGGCCCGTTCTGCTGGCTGCTCGACGACGCGGGCCGGCCGGCCGCCAGGTCGCCGCCGGACGGCTGCCCGCCGCCGGTAACCGGCGGGGTGGGGCGCACCGGGGTGAGCGCCAGTTGTCCCTTGAGCATCCGGCCGCCGTCGGCGGTGATGCGCAGGTAGTAGTCGGCCGAGCAGAACGTGCCGTCCTCGTCGAGCGCCCGGATGCCGGCGCCGGCCGGGGTGGCCGCCGCGGTCTCGCTGGTCTTGGAGATCTGGTTGCCCTCGTTGAACTCGTCGAACATCGACACGTAGAGGCCCTGCGACCCGAGCCGGACCATGTGGTAGAGGTGCCGCCAGTAGAAGTCGCCGTGCCGGCGGTGCCCGGCGGACAGGTCGCCGGGCATCACGCAGGGCTGGTAGTCGATGCCGTGGGCGGCGCAGTCGGCCAGGTCGGGGACGTTCACGTTGGCGTGGAACCAATCCAGCCCGTCGAGCGTGCCGGTGCGGCCGACCATCCACGGCGACAGCATGTCGAACGCGTGGTAGACCTCGGCGAAGCCGGGCCGGGAGTCGTTGATGCCCTGCCGCCAGTAGGTCGGCACCCCGCCGATGACGTAGCAGCCCTGCGCCTTGAGCCACCGCACCACGTCCAGGCAGGCGGCGGGCGCGAAGGGACGGCCGTCGTCGGCGAAGCCGAACCCCCAGACGCACACCACCGGCCGGCCGTTCTGCCGGGCGTACGCCGGTGAGGCGGTGTGCGCCGACATCCTGGTCGTCCAGTCCTCCTTGAGCTGCGACTGCATGGCCGTCCAGCCGGTGACGTCGTACATGACGTAGAACTTGCGGCCGTAGCGCTCCGCCGCCGAGCGGACCTTGACGGTCATCGCGTCGCGGGTGGGCCCCTCGTCGCCGAACGGGTTGAACCGCTGCAACGCCGCGGTGTCGCAGCCGTACTCCTGCATCCAGCGGAAGTGGGTGTCCACGGTCTGCTGGTCGTAGGAGGAGAAGAGCGTGGCCGGCCGGCCGTCGCCGAGGTTCGGGTACGCGGTGGGGTAGCCGCGGGCGTACTCCCGCATGTCCGGCCAGGACACGATCGTGGTGTTCGACGGCGCGGGGGACTGGAAGCGGTCGCGGCTCCAGTGCCACCAGCCGCCGATCGGGGCGCCGTCACCCGGGCAGCTGAACCAGCCCTGGTAGCCGACCGTGACCTTGCCGACCACGTCGCCGGGGGGACTGGCCGCGGCGGCGGACCGGGCGGTGAGGGGTGGCAGATCAGGCAGCACGGCGAGCGCGGACCCGGCCACCACGGACCGGATCAGAGTACGGCGGGTGGGCGCCATGGGGACCGCTCCTTCGAGGGAGGAAGAAATGACGGTCATCATGGCAGTACGCGACATCGAATCGCAATACTTAGACAAGTCGATGAAACATCGCGGCCGGGGGCAGACGACGACGCGGGGCGGCCCCGTCCGGGACCGCCCCGCGTCACGCGGAGGAGACTCAGCCGACCGAGGCGGGGAACCGCTCCCAGACCCGGTGCGCCGCCATCAGCCCCTGCACGGCTTCCAGCACCTCGGCGCCGGAGCCGCCGCTGACCACGCCCGGCGAGCCGGCGACCCCGGCCCGCTGGAGCACCTCCGTGCCGGCGCCCCACGCGCCGATCGCCTTGGCGTGCCGCCACGCCTCCTCGACCAGCAGCAGCACCCGGGGGTCGACCGTGGGGGAGCCCGCCGCGCCGGCCTTGGCGTCCCGGGCCGGCAGCGCGTCAGGCGCCGGCGCCGGGGCCCCGGCCAGCAGGACCGCGTCGAACTCGACCGAGCGGGCGGTGGCGAACGTACGCTGCACCGGCAGCCCGCCGACGGTGCCGCCGTGCGCGGCGATCAGCAGCGGCACCATGCCGGCGGCGAACACCGCCCCCTGGACCTGCCCGACGTCGTCCAGGTCGCGGTCCGCGTCGACCACGATGCCGACCATCCGCCCGTCGGCCGGCCACTCCCGGCCGACCTGGGACAGCGCCGGGCTGGGCTGCACCTCGGCCAGCGGCACGGTGGGCTGCGGCGCGGGCAGGCCCAGGCCGGTGGCGACCCGCTCGCAGAGCACCGGGTCGATGTTGGCCAGGCACTGGAGCTGCCGCTCCTTGATCGCCTGGTGGTAGCACTTGCCCAACTCGAACGTGTACGCCCGGACGATGTGCTCCTTCTCCACCGGAGACATGCTCGCCCAGAAGAGCCGGACCTGGCTGAAGTGGTCGTCGAAGGAGGCCGGGGCCGCCCGGACCTTCGGCGCCTCCGCCACCGTCACCGGTACGTCGACGAAGGCGTGCTCCCGGTCACCGGCCGGGAACGGGTTGCCGCCGTCGAGCGAGTTCGGCCGGTACGGGGCCACCCCGGCGTGCACCGCGTGCTGGTGGAAGCCGTCCCGCAGCATGTCGTTGACGTCGGCGTGCGGCCGGTTGATCGGGATCTGGGTGAAGTTC
This sequence comes from Micromonospora sp. WMMD1128, assembly GCF_027497235.1. Taxonomy (NCBI): domain Bacteria; kingdom Bacillati; phylum Actinomycetota; class Actinomycetes; order Micromonosporales; family Micromonosporaceae; genus Micromonospora; species Micromonospora sp. WMMD1128. The sequence continues at coordinate 4,255,288 of NZ_CP114902.1, read as the reverse complement.
GGCCCGCCCAGCCGGGTGAGCTGCGTGTCCAGGTAGGAGAAGAGCCGACCCTGGAGCAGCGGGTCGTTGGTGACGTCGATGCCCGGCGGGAGGTGCCCGAGGTGGAACGCCACCTGCTCGGTCTCGGCGAAGAAGTTACGCGGCGTCCGGTTGAGCGTCAGCGTGCCGATCGGCTGCACCGGCGCCAGCTCCTCCGGGACGATCTTCGTCGGGTCGAGCAGGTCGACCCCGGCGAACGTCTCCTCCGGCGTGTCCGGGAAGACCTGGATGCCCAGCTCCCACTCCGGGAACGCGCCGGCCTCGATGGCGTCGTAGAGGTCGCGGCGGTGGAAGTCCGGGTCCATGCCGTTGATCAGCTGCGCCTCCTCCCACTCCAGCGAGTGCACCCCGAGCTTCGGCTTCCAGTGGAACTTGACGAGCACCGTCGCCCCGGCGTCGTCGACCAGGCGGAAGGTGTGCACGCCGAAGCCCTCCATGGTCCGGTAGGACCGCGGGATGCCCCGGTCGGACATGTTCCAGATGGTGTGGTGCTGCGCCTCGGTGTGCAGGGAGACGAAGTCCCAGAACGTGTCGTGCGCGCTCTGCGCCTGCGGGATCTCCCGGTCCGGGTGCGGCTTGCCGGCGTGGATGATGTCCGGGAACTTGATCGCGTCCTGGATGAAGAACACCGGCATGTTGTTGCCGACCAGGTCGAACGTGCCCTCGTCGGTGTAGAACTTGGTGGCGAAGCCCCGGGTGTCACGGACCGTGTCCGCCGACCCGCGCGAGCCCAGCACCGTGGAGAAGCGGACGAAGACCGGTGTCTCGCGTCCCTTCTTCAGGAAGCCGGCGCGGGTGACCTTCTCGGCGGCGCCGTTGGCGACGAAGACGCCGTGCGCGCCGGCGCCCCGGGCGTGCACCACACGCTCCGGGATCCGCTCGTGGTCGAAGTGCATGATCTTTTCGCGCAGGTGGTGGTCCTGGAGCAGCACCGGGCCGCGCGGACCGGCCTTGAGCGAGTGGTCGGTGTCGCGCAGCCGCGCGCCGTTGGCGGTGGTGAGGTACGCCCCCTGCTGCCCCTTGGCGCTCTTCGGCACGCCGGTCTCCGCGCCGGTCGGGGTGCGGGTGTCCGGTGCGCCCTGCTCGTCGGAGGGCGGCAGCGGGCCGTGCGGGGTGGTCGGCTCCTCCAGCGAGGGTGGCGCGCTGCCCGGCGCGCCCGGGACATCCGGCGTCAGCGCGTCGCCGACCTTCTCCACGGCGGCCTCGACGACATCCTTGACGACCTGGGCGGGCTTGCTGGATTCCATCAGGCTTTGTCCTCCCTGGGGCGATTTATCAAGCCCTCAGGGCCCTACCCGTGGCGGGAGAGGACAAACACGGATCACCCGGACGGGTCGCCGGGGTGCGGCACGACCACGGCGGTCACCACCAGCCCACCGGCGACCAGCCATCGACCGTCGAGCACGCGCAGCGGCGGCCCGCCGTCGGCCCGGGCGCCGTCGACAAGGATCCGGGCGGCGAACCGGCCGCCCGGAGCGATGGTCAACTCCGCGTCCTCGAACCCGAGCCAGCGGCCGGTCAACGGGTACCACGCCTTGTAGACGGACTCCTTGGCGCTGAACAGCAGCCGGTCCCAGTGCGTCGCGGGGTCGGCGCCGCGCAGCGCGGCCAGGTGCGCCGGCTCCCCGGCGGTGGTGACCGCCTCGGCCACGCCGTCGGGCAGCGGCCCGTGCGGCTCGGCGTCGACGCCCAACCCGGCCAGCGCGGTGGCCGGCGCCACCACCGCCGCCCGGTAGCCGGCGCAGTGGGTGATGCTCCCCACCACCCCGGACGGCCAGACCGGCTCCCGGCGCGGGCCGGGAAGGATCGGCGCCGGCGCGTACCCGAGCCGGCCCAGCGCCTCCCGGGCGCAGCGGCGGGCGGTGACGAACTCCCGACGGCGACCCTCGACCGCGCGGGCGACCAGGTCCTCCTCCCCGGGGTACGGCGTCTCGCCGGGCACGTCGGCGAACGCCTCCACGGCCACCACCGCCGCCGGTAGCAGCGCCTCGATCACCCGGCACCGCCGAGGATCCGCCGCATCGGTCGGGGGTCACCGCCCCGGCGACCCCACTCGCGCGGGTAGCCGAGCGACACCTCCTCGAACCGCACCCCGTCGTAGTGGGTGGTGCGCGGGATGTGCAGGTGACCGTAGACCGCGACGGCGGCCCGGTGCCGCACGTGCCAGTCGGCGGTGCGGTCGGTGCCGCACCACTGGGCGAACTCCGGATACCAGAGCACGTCGGTGGGCTGGCGCACCAGCGGCCAGTGGCTGACCAGGACCGTGGGCAACGCCGGGTCCGCGGCGGCCAACCGCCGCTCGGTCGCCGCCAGTCGCGCCCAGCACCACGACTCCCGATCCGGGTACGGGTCGGGATGCAGCAACATCTCGTCGGTGCACACCACCCCGGAGGCGTACGCCACGCGCAGCGACTCCTCCTTCGTCGTCGTCCCGGGCGCCCGGAAGGAGTAGTCGTAGAGCAGGAACAGCGGCGCCACGGTGACCGGCCCGCCCGCGCCCCGCCACACCTGGTAGTCGTCCTCCGGGGTGAGCACGTCCAGGTCGCGGCACATGGCGACGAGCGCCTCGTAGCGCGCCACCCCGCGCAGCGTCACCGGGTCGGCCGGGTGCGTCCACAACTCGTGGTTGCCGGGCGCCCAGATCACCCGGGCGAACCGGTCGCGCAGGTCGCGCAGGGTGCGTTCGATGTCGGCGAAGGCTTCGCCGACGTCACCGGCCACGATCAGCCAGTCGTCGGCCGTCTCCGGCCGCAGGCCGTCCACCACCGCGCGGTTCTCCGCGTACGACACGTGGAGGTCGCTGACCGCGTACAGCCCAGCCGTCACCCGGTCGATCTTGCCAGTGGCGCTCCCGGAAGGCCAGGCGTGGAGCCCGGTCAACCGGTCAGATCGGCGACCCGGTCGACGGCGCGCAGCAACTCCCGGGCGATGCCCGGCTCGGCCGCCGAGTGGCCGGCGTCCGGCACGATCCGCAGCTCCGCCGCAGGCCACCGGTGGGCCAGGTCGTACGCGGACACCGGCGGGCAGCACAGGTCGTACCGGCCGTTGACGATCACGGCGGGCAGGTGCCGGATCCGGTCCACCCCGTCGAGCAGTTGACCCTCGGCGAGAAAGCCGCCGTGCACCGCGTAGTGCGACAGGATCCGGGCGATTGGCAGCGCTTGGGCGTCGTCGGTGAAGTGGGCGAGCACCTCCGGGTCGGGCCGCAGCGACGAGTTCACCGCCTCCCACCGCCCCCAGGCCCGCGCGTACGCCCGGGCCTCGTGGACGTCCGCGCCGTGCAACCGCCTGTGGTAGGCGGCCAGCACGTCATCGCGCTCGGCCGGCGGGACCGGGGCGACGAACCGCTCCCACTCCTCGGGCTGGAGGTGGCGCAGGCCGCCCTGGTAGAACCAGTCCCGCTCGCTGCGCCGCAGCAGCAGCACGCCGCGCAGCACCAGACCGGTCACCCGGTCCGGGTGGGTCTGCGCGTACGCCAGGCCGAGGGTGACCCCCCACGACCCGCCGAAGACCAGCCACGACTCGATGCCCAGGCGCTGCCGGATCGTCTCCAGGTCGGCCACCAGGTGCCAGGTGGTGTTGGCCCGTAGCTCGCCGAACGGGGTGCTGCGGCCCGCTCCGCGCTGGTCGAACAACACCGCCCGGTAGCGCCGTGGATCGAAGAACCGCCGCGCCGCCGGCACCAGGCCGCCGCCGGGCCCGCCGTGCAGGAACACCACGGGTACGCCGTCCGGCCGTCCCACCTCCTCCACGTGCAGGACGTGGCCGTCGCCGACCGGGATCCGGTGGGTGGCGTACGGCTCGACGGGCGGGTGGAGGGCGGCTCCGGTCATGCCAGATGATTCTGCCCGTCCGGCGCCCGCCGGGCGGGCCGGTCAGCAGGCGACGTTGGCGCCGAGGTTGTCGAGCAGGGCGTCGGCGGCCCAGCCGGACACGCCGGTCGTGGTGTCCTTCAGGTAGGTCCAGGTGTAGGTGGTGTGCCCGTTGGCGCTGACCCGGTCGCCGCTGGCGAAGCAGTGGAAGTCGACGCCGTGCGAGAGCTGGCCGTAGCCGAGCGATCCGCAGCTGGTGTGCGGACCGGTGCGGATGTTGACGTTCGTGGCGTTGAAGAGCTGGCCGAACTTGTTGTCCACGTTGGAGTGGGAGTGGCCGCAGCTCGCGCTCGCCGGCGCGCCCGCGCCCACCACCGCGACACCCGCCGCGGCGACGGTCAGGACGACCGCCGCGCCGATCGAGGACGCCTTGCGCATGCTCATCAACCCCCGGATCAAGGCCGCCATTGATCCACATATTTGCATATGGCAAAGGCAGGTGGCAAGCGCCCCTCCTTACCGTCAGGCTGGGGTGCGGACGTCCGTGTCCTCGTCGGGGACGGGACGCGGCGCCGGCGTGCGCACCGCGAACGCGTCGAAGCTCGGCCCGTCCAGCCGCTCGATGAACGGCTCGGCGCTCGGCCGGTCGACCTCGCCCCGCTCGGACTCCGCCCGCTCGGACTCCGCCCGCTCAGAGTTCGCCCGCTCAGAGTTCGCCCGCTCCGCGTCGAGCCGCCCGGTGTCAGGCCGCCCGGTGTCCGTCCGCTCGGCGTCGGACCGCTCGCCGCGCGCCGGCTCGGCCGCCGCCGGGACGGAAGCGGCCGGGCGCGCGAGCACCTGCGGATACTCGGCGGTCTCGCTGCCACCCGCGGCAGCCGCCATCACCGCCGCCGCGGCCAGGTCGGCCACCCGCTTTGCCTCCCGCTGCACCCGGGCCCGGGTCTCCTTGGCGTGCTGCTCCGCCAGGTCCGCCGCCCGCCGCGCCTCCTCCAGCCGCCTGGTCTCGGTGGCCAGGTCCCGGCGTACGCCGACCAGCCGCTCCTCCAGCTCGGCGCCGGCCTGCTCGATCTCGGTGATCTCCCCGCGGGTCTCCGCCAACTGCTGGCCGACGGTCTCCAGCTCGGTCTTGAGCTGGGCAAGCGCCTCCTGCCGCTGCTGGACCTCCCGCTGCACGACCGCGAGCTGCTCCTGGTGCGCGGCGTTCTCCTCGTCGGCCCGCTCCCGCACCTCGGTCGCGTACTGCTGGGCCTCGGCGACAAGCGCGGCGATGTCCCGTTCCGCGGCGGTTGCCCGGTCGGCCAGCTCCTGCTCGGCGGCGGCCCGCCGCTCGTCCAGCTCGCGGGCCATGGTGGCCTGCCACTGGGCCAGCTCCTGCTGCGCCTTGCTCCGGTTGGCCTGCACCTCCTGCTGGATCTGGGTGCGCGCGGCCTTCACCAGCGCCTCGGACGCCGACCGGGCCTGCTCGACCTGCTGGGTGGTCTGCTCGGAGATCCGCTTGGCTTCCTGCTGGGCCCGGTCGTGCACGGCCTGACCCTCGGTGCGCAGCTTCTCCGCCAGCTCCCGCGCGGCGGTCAGCTCCGCCTGTGCGACGGCCCGCCGCTCCTCGTCCGCCCGCTCCTGCTCGGCCCGGCGGGTGGACAGCTCCTCGTCCAGCTCGCGCCGGTCCCGGGCCGCCTGTTCCTGGGCCGCGGCCAGCACCTTCTCCGCCTGCGCGTGGACGTCGTCGGCGCGCTTCGTGGCCATCTCGGTGATCTGGCCGGCCTGCTTCTCGGCCAGATCGAGGATCTGGTCGACCATCGGGCCGAGGTCCCGGAAGGAAGCCCGGTCGACAGGCGTCGGGCGGTCGCGCAGCTCGACCGCCTCGGCCTGCGCCCGCTGCATCTGCGCGGTCAACTCGCGGACCTGTGCGTACGCCCGGTCCCGGGCGGCGGTCAAGGAGCTGACCTCGCCGTCCATCTGCTCGACGTACCTGTCGACCTGCCGTTTGTCGTAGCCGCGCAGGGCCGGGTCGAACCGTGGCCGCGCGGACACGTCGTCGTGGGGTGCGAACGGTTCCTCACCGTTGGACATGCGCCATCCTCCGTCGGTTCGCCAGCGCCAGGCCGCGGGGCACGATGAGGCGCAACGGTACCGTGTCCGCGCGCGCCGTTGACCCCGCCCCGCCCCGGGACCGCCGGTTGGTCGGTCGGTCAGACCGGGAAGTGGGCATTCCCCGCCGTCAGTCGGATGGTGAAACCGTCGGCGTCGCGGTGCGAGGTCACGTGGTCGCAACTCTGGTGGGTGATCCAGAGCCCCAGGCCGCCCTCGCTGCCGTCGCCCGCCGGCAGCAGACCGGCGTACGGGTCCTTGGGGCCGGGACCGCGATCGTGGACGGTCACCACGATCCGGTCCGCCGCGCACCACACCCGCACGCGCACCGGCGTCGTCCCGTGCCGCAGCGCGTTGCACACCACCTCGCTGACGGCCATCACCAGGTCGTCGACGCCGTCGGGCGAAAGCAGGCCGTGGTCGGCGGCGCGTACCGCCTCCCGGGCGCGGGCCGGCGTCGGATCGGTCAGGTCGACCGCGGGCGTGGTGTGCTGGAGCGGGTCGAGCGGGGCCGGGTGGTGCTCGGCCAGGTAGCTCACCGGCTCGGTGTAGACGCCGGTCGGCTCGTGGGCGTCGTCCGGCCCGGCGATCCGGGGATGGGTGCGCGCCACGTCGGCCAGCACGTGCGGCGGCGCGACCCGCCGGTCGTACGCGCACATGCTCCAGAGCGGGAACTCGTCGTACGCGTGGTTTATCGCCGACTCGTAGCGGGCCCACCAGTCCCAGGTCGCACCGAACACCACCGGCGGCAGCTCGCCGACGATCCGGATCTGCGTCGCGCCCGCCGCCACGTGCCCGGCGAGCAGTTCCCGGTAGGCGCGGATCGCCCCGGTGGGCCGGGCGTAGACGTCCCCGCCGGGCAGGAACGTGACCCCGGCGCCGGCCGGCAACGCCCGACGCACCAGGTCGGCGTTGCGGGCGCCGAGGCCCACCACGGTGGGCTCACCGGCCTCGACGCCGCCGGTCAGGAACGGCAGCACCACAGCCAGCAGGTGCTCGTCGGAGTCGTAGAGGATCGCCTCGTGGAAGTAGCCCACGTGCCCGGCCGCCGCACCGGTCCTCATCGGAGCACCTCCACCCGTACCTCGGTCAGGCCCAGCAGCTCGACCAGCCGGGCCACGGCCGGGCGGCGGGTGCGCAGCACCACGGCGGCGCGGTGCCGGCGGGCATGGTCGCGCAGGCGCAGAAGCGCGCGGTGGTCGACGAAGCGCAGGTCGGCCGCGTCGACGACGAGCCGCCCGGCGACCGGTCGCGGGTCGGCCCGGTCCAGGGCGGCGGCGAAGAGCGCGTGGTGAGTCTGGTCCAGCTCGCCCCCGAGCGCCACCACCGCGTCACCGTCGCCGGCGTGCAGCCGGAACGGCACGTCGGCGTTGCTCTCCGGATGCAGGCAGGCCAGCTCGGCGACCGCCGCGTCGCCGAGCGCCCGGCGGTCGTAGGCGCACACCGCCGACATCGGCCGGTGCCGCATCCAGCGGTCCACCTGGTGCTCGTAGCGGGCGAACGCGTCGCGCCGGGCGGCGTCACGGACCAGGGCGGTCGCGTCGGCCACCACCCGCAGGCCGGTGTGGCCGGCGGCCAGCGCCTCGGCGGTGGCCCGCGCGTACGCCCGGACCTGTCGCCGAGCGTCGACGGCCCGGTCGTGCCGGTAGGCGTCGCCGGTCGCGAACAGCCGCACCGTGCCGCGACCCAACGCGGCGTCGAAGCCGGGGACGGACCCCAGCCGCCGGGTCACGGCACCGGGCTCCTCCGGCCCGACCACCCAGACCTGCTCACCGGCCGCGAGACCGACGGTGACCTGCTCGACCGTGCGGGCGTGCCACGTGGCCGGGTCGTCGTAGGCGAGGCAGGCGTGGCCGTGGCCCGTCGCGGCCACGCTCGTCACCGGCTCCGCCCCATCAGGTCATTCTAAGCCCAGCCGAGCTGGAGATCGCGCCAGGCGGTCGACTCCAACGGCGGGTCGCCCAACGGCACTCCCGTCGAGTTGTTCCAGTACGCGATCGCGTCCACGTCGTGCTGCTGCCGCAGCCAGGTGACGTGGTCCCGGAGCGCCTGGGCCCGGCCCGCGCCCGTGGTGTCGGCGGTGGTCCGGCTCAACCCGTACTCGGGCACCAGCAGCCGGACGCCGGGGACGGCGGCGCGCACCTTGCCGAAGGCCACCCCGAACATCCGGGAGGCGGGCCAGTACGCGGCGGTGTCCTGCGAGTAGCAGTCCACCCCGTAGTGCGTCATGCCCGGGTAGACCCAGTCGGTCGGGTTGCCGCGCCCCTCGTCCAGCCAGTAACGGGTGACGATCGGGCCGTGCCCCAGCACCCAACGCCGTTGGGGATGCGCGGCCAGGATCTGGCTCACCCGGGCGGCGGTGGCCCGGTACGTCGCCGGCGTCACGTCGCCCATCGGCTCGTGGTACCAGGTCAGGTAGATCGGCCGGCGCACCTCGTCGAGCCAGCCCGCGAGCTGCTCGACGTCGTCCTTCCAGGAGACGTGCATGACGGCCGACGGCGCGTCGGCGAACTTCCCGGCGTTCAGCGGGGGCAGCTCCGGCAGCGCGTCCGCGTCCGGGCCGTCGGTGCCGTAGTCACGCATGTAGCGGATGCCCGGATAGTCGGCGACCACCCGCCGGGTCCGTGCGCCCTTCTCGGCGGACATGCCGACCAGCAGTGGCACCGTCAGGGTGGCGCTGCCGGTGCCGGCGCGCCCCGCGCCGTCCCGGGCGGTCGCGGTGAGCGTCACCGTGCCCGGGCCGGCCAGTACGCCGACCGTGAAGCGGGTCGGGTCGGCGTCGGCGGGCGTGACTGTCACACCCGGTGAGGCGCTGCCGAGCTGCACGGTCAGCGGCACGCTCAGGTCCAGCCGGACCGGGCTGTCCCAGGCCACCCCGGTGGGGTCGCTGACCCGGCCGGGGAGGGTCAGCAGTCGGGAGTCGGGATGGTAGGCGTCGACCCGTACGGTGGTCGACTGCCCGGGTGTCAGGACGGTCTGGTCGGCGGTGACGGAACGGATCACGGGTGCGGCCATGACGATCTCCTTCGACGTGCGCCTACGCGCTCCAGCCGCACGTCTTCGGGTGACCAGATAGGCTCTGAGCTGCTCTTTCACTAGCTTGCGCCGATTCGGTGCGGACCGCCACAGGTGGTAGCAGATGGTGCGAAACCCGAGGCGGGCCCGACCACCGGATGACTCCCGGCGGCGATGTTTGCCGGACGCGCTCGGCGGTACTGCACCCGGGGGACGGCAACGAGACGGTGGGGGAGTGAGGCGCGGTGGACGTGAACGACCTGCTGACCGAGGCGTACGGGCGGCTGCCGGACCTGGTCGCCGGTGCGCTCGACGGGCTCGACCCGGAGCAGCTTCGGCAGGCCCCGGCCGACGGGGCGAACCCGGTCGGCTGGTTGATCTGGCACCTGACCCGGATCCAGGATCATCACGTGGCGGACCTGCTCGGGGAGAAGCAGCTCTGGGCCACCGGCGACTGGGCGCAGCGGTGCGGCCTGCGCCCCGACGCCGACGACACCGGCTACGGCCACGGCCCCGAACAGATCGCCGCGGTGCGGCCGGATGACGGCGGCGTGCTGCTCGACTACCACCGGGCGGTGGTGGAACGGAGCTTGGCATACCTGCGGCGGTTGCGTCCGGGCGATCTGGACCGGGTGGTGGACGAGAACTGGGACCCGCCGGTCACGCTCGGCGTACGGCTGGTGAGCGTGCTCGACGACGACCTTCAGCACGTCGGGCAGGCGGCGTACGTGCGCGGCCTCATCCGGCGGGACTGACCGCCGCCCGGGCGCGCCGCAGCGCGGCCTGCCCGAGCAGGTGGCAGGCCTGCGCCTCGGGCGAGGTGCCCGGTCCGGCGAAGTCCGGCGCTCCGCTGACGCCGGTCACCCGCCCGTACCGGTCCACCCGCCGGCCGGCGGCGGCGAGCAGCTCCGCCCCGGTGTCGAGCCACGACGGCGGCAGCCACCCGTCGGCCACCCCGGTCAGCGCCGCGTACCCGAGCAGTTGGGCGGTGTTGGCCTCGCGGAACGTGCCGGGATCGTCGAGCACGTCGGGGAAGAGCCCGTCGTCGGTGCGGTGCCTCAGGCAGGCCGTCAGCACCTCCTCCACGTGCCCGGCCAGCTCGGCGCGCGTCCCCGCCGGCCACCGCGGCGCCAGGCGCAGCGCCCGGGCGATCCCGGCGACCACCCAGCCGTTGCCGGTTCCCCAGGGCCCCGGCCGGTCCAGCTCGCCCCGGTCTTCGTCCCAGCGGGCCGCGTACAGGCCGGTGCGCGCGTCGTGCAACCGGCGCCGGTGCCCCGCCACCTGCGCGGCGGCCTGCTCCGTCCGGTCGGTCAACGCGAGCAGTGGCACCACCATGTAGACCGTGTCGGCCCACACCTGACGCCCGTCCAGCAGGTGGAACAGGGTGCCGTCGACGGCCCGGGGCGCCCGGCGCGTCAACCAGTCGAGCTGCGCGGCCAGCGCGGCGGCGTACCTCGGCTCGCCGGTGGTGTCCGCCGCGTGCCGGACCACCTCGCCGCACGCGGCGCCGTTCACCGCGCCCACCGAGCCGGCCAGCTCACCGAGCCGGCCGTCCGGCCGCTGCCGGGTCACCGCGGCGTCGGCGACGAGCGTCGCCACCTCGGGCCGGCCCAGGTCCAGCAGCGCCTGCCCGAGGATCCCCTGCTCCCACGACTCCCGCTGCATGGTCAGCAGCGCCAGCAGCACCCGGTCGGTGGCGGCGTTCCCGGTGATCGACATGGCCCTGCCGGTACCCGCTCCGCCGGCCCGTCTCACCCGGAACGGGTGAGTTGGACCCACCCGGGCGGCGGGAACCCAGCGCCTCGGGCGGAGTCCGGCATCGGCCGCCGCCACGGACGAGGGAGGGATCGATGAGCGCCTCCGCCGCGGAGTACCTGGCCCGGGGAGCGGCCGGCCATCACCCCGAGCTGCCCGAGACCACCTCCGGCACGATCCGCCTGGACCTGGGAGAGGGCGGCCGGACCGAGCACTGGTATCTGACCATCGACCACCAGGAGGTCGGGGTGACCCGTTCGGCCGAGGCGGCGGACCTGGTGATCCGGGCCGACCGGGAGGTGTTCGACCGGATCGCCGCGGGCCGCCTGCACCTGGCCGCGGCGATCCTGCGCAACGACATCAGCGGGCAGGGCAACCTACGACTGTTGACGATGTTGCGCCGCATCTTCCCCGGCCCGCCGGACGCACGGCACCCCCGGGACGTCGCTGGTTCCCCGCACCGGCTGGCGGCGCGATGAAGCAGGAACTCGTCTCCGTCCTCGCCGGCAACGCCTTCGCCACGGGCGACGCGCAGGGCGACATGGAAGCGGAGCCGTGCGTGCCGATCGGCCTGTTCTCCTTCGACACCCGGTTCCTGTCCCGCTGGATCCTGACGATCGACGGTGAGCGGTTGCAGGCGCTGTCCCGGGACGACCTGAGCTACTTCGAGGCCCGCTTCGTGCTGGTGCCCGGCGCCGCCAGCCACTATGTCGACGCCGACATCTCGGTGATCCGGTACCGCTCCCTCGGTGAGTCGTTCCACGAGGAGATCACGGTGCTGAACCACTCCGCCGAACCCGCCGAGTTCACGGTGCGGATGGAGATCGGCAGCGACTTCGCCGACACCGCCGAGATCCATCAACCCGGCCCGCGCCGCCCGGCCGCCACCGCCGACCCGGAGCGCCGTGAGCTGCGGATCCGCTACCAGCGCGAACGGTTCACCCGGGAGACGGTGGTCGCCAGCACCGCCCCGGTCGAGGTCGACTCCCGGGGGATGACCTTCCGACTCCGGATCGAGCCCAACGGCTCCTGGCGCACCGACCTGCACGTGCACATGGTCATCCAGGGCGCCGGCGAACAGGACCTGCGGACCGACATCGAGGCCCACCGCCAACAGGTCCGGCAGAGCATGGCCGACGACCTGACCCGGTGGTTCGACCAGGCGCCGCAGTTGGTCGCCGACCGCGCGCCCCTGGCCGCCGCGTACCGGCAGGCCCTGGCCGACCTGGCCGCGCTGCGCTACACCCCGCTCGCGTACGCCGAGCGGGTGCCGGTCGGCGGGCTGCCCTGGGCGATGACCCTGTACGGCCGGGACGCGCTGATCACCTGCCTGGAGACGCTGCCGTTCACGCCCGAGCTGACGCCGCCGACGCTGCGCATGCTCGCGTTCGCGCAGGGCGGCCAGCTCGACGACTACCACGACGAGGAACCCGGCAAGATCCTCGGCGAGCTGCGGTACGGCGAGACGGCCGCGTTCGGCGAGAAGCCCACCGCGCTCTACTACGGCGCGGCGGACACCACCCCGCTCTTCGTCGTCCTGCTCGACGAGTACGAACGCTGGACCGGCGACGCCGACCTGGTCCGGCAACTGCGCCACCCGGCCCGGATGGCGCTGGACTGGCTGACCGAGTACGGCGACCCGTACGGCGACGGCTACCTGCGCTACCAGCCGCGCAACACGACGAACGGGGTGGCCAACCAGACCTGGCGCAACTCGCCGGACGCGATCGTCGACCGGCACGGCGTCGTGCCGCCGTTCCCGCGGGCCACCTGCGAACTGCAGGGGTACGCGTACGACGCGCGGATCCGGGGCGCCCGGCTGGCCCGGGAGTTCTGGAACGACCCGGGGTACGCGCAGCGGCTGGAGGCGGACGCGGCCCGGTTGCGGGAGCGGTTCGACCGGGACTTCTGGCTGCCGAACCGGGGCTACCACGCGCTGGCCATCACCCCGGACGGGGAGCCGGTCGACGCGCTCACCTCCGCCCTCGGACACCTGCTCTGGAGCGGCATCGTCGCACCCGAGCGGGCCGACTCGCTCGCCGCCCACCTGTGCGGGCCGGACCTCTTCTCCGGCTGGGGAGTGCGCACCTACGCGGAGGGGCAACGGCCGTACAACCCGGTCGGCGCGCACCTCGGCGCGGTCTGGCCCTCGGACAACGCCCTCGTCGCGGCCGGTCTGCGCCGGTACGGCTACGACGCCGAGGCCGCCCAGGTCGCCGCCGGTGTGCTCGCCGTGGCGGAGACGCTCGGCGGGTCGGTGCCGGAGGTGATCGCCGGCTATCCGCGCCGGCTCACCAGGTACCCGGTCCAGCTTCCGGCGGCCGGGCGACCGCAGTCGTGGGCTTCCGGCGGCCTGCTGATGCTGCTCGCGACCATCTTGGGACTGCGCCCGTGCGGGGACAACCTGCTGGTGGACCCGGCCATCCCCGCCGGCTACGGAAAGATCGAGCTGCTCGACGTCCCGGGCCGGTGGGGCCGGGCCGACTCGTACGGCCGGGAACGAGGCAGTCGTCGGCGGCTGCGCACCGGCGGGGGAGCGGGCCGGCGCGCCGCCTGACCGCGCCCGCTCAGCCGGAGCCGGAGCCGCTGCGCTCCCGGGTCGCCGGTCCGTTCGCCTCGGGTTGCGGCGGCGGGTCGGCCCGGGACGTCCGGGCGAGCAGCCGGTCGACGCCCACGAAGAGCAGGCCCAGCAGCCAGAACACGGTGGCGAACCCGAGCGCGCTGACCCCGACGCCGTCGTAGCCGAGCTGCCCGGCGTCCAGGAACGGGTACGGGTAGCGGTCCACGACGAGGCCGCGTACCAGTGCGAACCCGAGGTAGGCGAGCGGGAACGCCAGCCACCAGGCGGCGTACCGCGGGCGCAGCCGGCCACGCCTGTCGAACAGCGCCCAGTCGGCCACGGCGAGCAGCGGCACCACGGTGTGCAGGAGCTGGTTGCCCCACCACTCGCCCGGCTCCCGGTGCGGCTGCGCCATGGCGAACGGGCTGGCTGGATTGGCCAGCACCAGGTGGTAGACCGTGCCGGTGATGGTGATGTAGAGCGTCACCGCGCCCTTCAGCGCACTCGGCGGCTCCGGCCGGTCGCGCGACGCGCACCAGGCGGCGTAGCCGGCGAGGACGCCGACCGCCACGTTGCTCTGGATCGTGAAGTACGGCAGCAGGCCGGTCACGGTGGCCGGGCCGAGCGCGGTGAGCACGATGCCGGCCAGCACGGCGAGCACCACGGCCAGGCGGAGGAGGATCGCCGGTCGGCGACGCCGGGGGGTCACCGGGGCAAGTTACCAGCCGGTTCGTCCATCGGCCCGCCGGCCGGACGGCGGCGGCGTCCGAGCCGTCACCGACCGGTGGGCGGAATCGTGGGCACGGGTTGACGGAACCACGACGTCGGGGGTGGGGACGCCTCCGGTCGGTGGACCGGTGGACTGGCCGGTCGGATCCGCACCCGACGGCGTGGCGGTCGGCCCGGGCGAACCGGAGCCGTCGAGCAGGCCGGCGCAGTAGCCGGGCACCCGGTCCGGGCCGCCGGCGGCGGCGACCAGACCGGCGAAGGCCGGCGTCTCCAGGGCGGGACCCCGCTCACCCTCGGCGACGGCTCGGTACGCGGTGCAGAGTCGGGCCGGTGCGGACGTGTCGGTCGCCCTGCCGGAAGGGCCGCTGCCGGCCGGAGGACTCGGGTACGCCGTGGGTCTGGCGCCGGCGGTGGGTCTGGCGCCGGCGGTGGGTCTGGCACCGGCGGTGGGTGTGGCGCCTGCCGTGGGCGCGGCACCTGTGCCGGGCGTCGCGGGTTGCCCGTCGACCTCGACGCCCCCGGGCAGGTTCCCGGTCACGGCGGCCAGCGCGACGCCACCGGTGAGCGTCGCGGCCAGGGTGGCGATGGCGAGTTTGGCGCCGAGCAGCCCGGCGGCGAATCGTCGGATCGGACGGCCGCCCGGGTCACGCCGTGCCGCCGCGCGCGTCCGCCGGCCGTAACCGGCGACCGGCCCGACGGCTGAGTCCGGTCCGGTGCTCTGCACACGCGCCGCTCGATAGGCCGCGAGGACGGCCGCCTCGCCGTCGAGTTCCCCGTTGCCGGGTGCGGCCCGCACGGCGTGGAGGAGCCGGACGAGCGCCCGGGGCGCAGCCGGCCGGGAGTCGCCGGCAGCACCGGCGAGCAACCACTCGACGGTCTCCTGATCCAGGCGGGGTGCGTCCATCTCGTGACCCTCAGCGCCGTCACCTGCCCGCGCGTCACACACCGGCCTCTCCGGTTGCCGGTACGTCCGGTTCGGGGTGAACTGAATGACATGGGTGTCATCAAGGTGGGCACGTCCTCGTGGGCCGACCAGATGCTGGTCCGCTCCGGCTGGTATCCAGGCGGGACCAACACCCCGGCCGGCCGGCTGGGCTGGTATGCCGAGCACTTCGGACTGGTCGAGGTGGACACCTCGTACTATGCCGTGCCGGCGCCGGAGACCACCGCGGGCTGGGCGGACGCGACCCCGTCGGGCTTCACCTTCGACGTCAAGGCGTTCCGGCTCTTCACCGGCCACCACACCCCGGTCGAGGCGCTGCCGAAGGACCTGCGACCGGCGGGTGGCCCGAGCCGGATCCGCTGGCGGGACCTGTCCGCCGGGGCGTACGACGAGTTGTGGGACCGATTCCACGCGGCGCTGGCGCCGCTCGCGGCGGCCGACCGGCTCGGCGCCGTGCTGTTGCAGTTCCCGCCCTGGCTGGCCCGCGGCGACGCGGCCCGCCGGCGGATCCTGGCCGCCGCGCGGCGGTGCCGGCCCTTCCCGGTCACCGTCGAGCTGCGGCACTCCTCCTGGTTCGCCGAGGACGCCGTGGTGGACACCGTGACGTTCCTGCGCGAGAACGGGCTCGGCTACGGCTGTGTGGACATGCCGCAGGGGCACGCCTCCTCGGTGCCGCCGATCCTGGTCGCCACCACCGACCTCGCGGTGGTCCGCTTCCACGGGCACAGCGACGCCTGGGAGAGCGGCGACAAGCAGGAGCGGTTCCGCTACGCCTACGGCGAGCGGGAGCTGCGGCACTGGTCGGTGCTGTTGCGCGAGCTGGCCGACAAGTGCGCCGAGCTGCACGTGCTGATGAACAACTGCTGCGGCGACCAGGCCCAGCGGGACGCCGCCCGCCTCGCCGGGCTTCTCGGCGTGGTTCCCGCCACCGCGCGCGCCTGAGGCCGCCCGGGACGGGGGCGGCACCGGCTCCCGAGCAGGGCACCGCGTGGCCGGCGACCCACCCCGATGTGGGCCGCCGGCCACGCGGTGGTCAGCGGGTGGCCCCGGCCATGTGCCGCGTGGCCGCGCCCATCGCGGCGACCTTGCCGACCGTCTTCGGCGCGGACATCAGCCCGCCGGCGCGATCGAGCATGCCGCGGAACACCTGGGTCGGCTTCTGCTGTTCGCTCATGTACGCCGTCACCACGACCAGCGCGCCGGTCAACGCCGGGATCGCCCACTGGAGCAGCTTCATCTGCCGCTGGCTGGCGGCGACATTGGCCGGGGTGTGGTGGTTCGGCTCGGTGGTCCCGTCGACGGGTGGCCCGCCCGCCCGCTCCAGGCGCATGCCCACCATCTTGCTGTACCCGGTCACCGCGAGCGCGCCGACGGTGAGCGCGGTCTTCACCGCGCTCGCCTTGCCCACGCCGGCCTGCCGGGCCATCCGCGGGCTCTCGGTGACCAGCTCGCCGACCGCGCCGGCCAGGTGCGCGCCGATCGCCGCCGCGTTCACCGGGGTCCACCGCGACCAGCCGGCCGAGGCCACCGGCAGCCGCTGGGTCGTGTCGTCGATTCGTGCCGCTGCGCCGTTGACGCCGAGCGCTCCCATCAGCGAGCCGCCGAACCAGGCCGCCAGGCCCAGGTCGTGCATCGAGCGCAACGTGGTGTGCCGTTCGGACATCTGATCCCCCTCCGCCGTGTTCGGGCGGTGCGGCATACCCGTCCTGGACCCGCTCACGCCCCCGGGATGCGGGTCGGCAGCGTGTCGGCGAACGCGGCCACCCGGGCGGCGAGCGGCGCCGCCGCCCGGACCCAGGTGAAGTGGTCCAGCGCGGCGCCCGCCTCGGCGACGGTGTACCGGTGCCGGGTGACCGGCGCGCCGGTCAGCTTGTCGCAGAGGTGGTCGAGCGTGTCGTGCGGCGTGTACTGGTCGTCGTCGACGCTCACCGCGAGCACGGGCGTCCGGATCCGCCGCACGGCGGCCTCCGCGTCGACCCCGTCGAGCGCCGGGAACCGCCCGGTGCGGGCGGTGTGCGCCCAGTCGCGGATCACACCGCGCGCCTGCCGGCCGCCGAAGCCCCAGCCGGGCCAGACGCCGAGCAGTCGGGCCGCCGCCGCGATGCCCTGGGTGTACGGCAGCACACCCCAGCCGCGTCGACCGGGATACCGTCGCCACCACGGCAGGCCCACCGCCACGAGCGCCAGCCCGTCCACCCGGCCGGCGTCGTGCAGCGCCTGGTGCAGCACCGCGACCTGCCCGCCGAGGGAGTGCCCGAGCAGCACCCGGACCCGGCCGTCCAGCCGTGGCTTGAGCGCGTCGAGCACCGCGCCGACGTCGCCGGCCAGCTCGGCGTAGCCGTACCGGCAGGTGCGGGCCGGGGTGGGGGTGCTCTCTCCGGTGCCGCGCAGGTCCGCCACGATCACCGCGAGCCCGGCCTCGCGCAGCGCGGCGGCGAACGGCCGGTAGTAGCGGGCCCGGACGCCCATGGCCGGCCAGATCACCACCACCGGCGCGCCGGACCGCCCGGCCGGCTCCGGATAGACCTGCACCCCGATCCGGGCGCCGTCGACGTCCACGTACTCCTGCGCGTACTCGACACTCACCGGCCCAGCGTAGCTACCGGCGGGTAGCAACGGTCGGCCGGTGCCGCACCGCCGGCCGGTCAGCCGGGCAGCATCCCGGGGCCGAACACCTCGTAGGCGATCCGTCCGGCCGGCACGCCCCGCCCCAGCAGGTTGCTCCGGACCAGGTTCATGAAGGCGATCGGGCCGCACAGGTGCGCCGTGGCCCCGGCGGTGACCGGGATCCGTTCCGGCTCGACCAGCCCGGACCGTACCTCCGCCTTCAGCCCGGGCAGGTCGCCGCTGGCGGCGTCCTCGTACCAGAGCCGGGCCGTGAGGTTCGGCAGCCGCTCCTGCAGCGCGGGCAGTTCGTGGCGCAACGCGTGCGTGCTGGCGGTCCGGTCGGCGTGCACAAGCGTCACCTCGCGGTGGGGGTCCTGATCGGCCAGGTGCGCCAGCGCCGCCATCGCCGGGGTGAGTCCGATGCCGGCGCTGACCAGCAGCAGCGGCCCGTCGCCGCCGGCCGCGTCGACCTCGCCGAACGCCGGGCTGAGCCGGAGCGTGTCGCCGACCGCCACATGCTCGTGCAGATGCCCGGAGACCATCCCGTCCGGCGCGCCCGCCTCGCCGCGGACCCGCTTCACGGTGATCCGCCACGTGTCCGCGCCGGGCCGGCCGGAGAGGCTGTACTGCCGGATCTGCCGCCCCTGGCCGGACTCCAGGTCGACCGCGACCGACACGTACCGGCCGGGAACGAAGCCGGGAGCGGCGGCACCGCCGGCCGGGGCCAGGGTGAACGAGACGACGTCGGCGGTCTCCCGGGCCCGGCCGGTGACCCGCCAGTCCCGCCACACCGGACCGCCCTCGGGCACGCCGGCCCCGGCGTACAGCCGTGCCTCCCGGGCGATCAGCTCGCACGCGAGCAGCCAGTAGACCTCGTCCCAGGCGGCGACGACCGGGGGCGTCACGGCGTCGCCGAGCACCTCGCCGACCGCCGCGAGCAGGTGCCGGCCGACGATCGGGTACTGGGTGGCGGTGATGCCGAGCGAGGCGTGCTTGTGCGCGATCCGATCCAGCACCGGCCCCCACGGCGGGCCGGCGGAGTCCCCGGTCAGGTGCCCGGCGTACGCGACCACGGCGGCGGCCAGGGCGGCCTTCTGCTGTCCGGTCGCCTGGTTGCCCCGGTTGAAGAGGTCCAGCAGTTCCGGGTGGGCGTCGAACATCCGCCGGTAGAACCGGCCGGTGATCGCCTCGCCGTGCGCCCGCACGGCGGGCAGGGTCGCGGTCACCACGGCGGCGGAGGATTCCGAGAGCACGACTGTCTCCTTCGGGCGTCCATCAGGTCGACCTCCACGAAACAGGAGTGACGGAGTCCTCTTCAGGGTCCAAAGTCCCGGCGTGAGCATGGCGTGGGTCACCCGAATCGACCCGTGTCACATTCGGCGTCCAGTGGCTAGGGTCGGTGCGTGAGGCTCAACCGGTCGACCGACATGGCGTTGCGGATCGCCATGCTGACCGCCGCGTCCCCGGTCCGCGCCACGGTCGACGAGCTCGCCACCCGACTCGCGCTGCCCCGCAGCCATGTCGCCAAGGTGGTGCAGCGGCTCCAGCGACTCGGCGTGCTGGTGACCATCCGGGGCCGTTCCGGCGGGGTGGCCTTCGCCGAGCACGCCGGCGAGCTGACCGTCGGGCACGTGGTCCGGGCCTTCGAGGGCGACGACGAGGTGGTCAACTGCGCCGAACCCGCCTGCCCGCTCGTCACCGGCTGCCGGCTGCGCGGCGAACTGCGCCGCGCGCAGGCGGCGTTCCTCGCCGTGCTCGACGGGACTCGCCTCGGCGATCTGGTCGACGGCGCGGCCGGCCCGCTCCTGCTCAGCCTCGGCGCCCCACCGGCGGCCCGCTGATGGGTTTCTCCCACCCGATCTTCGCCCGGCAGTTCGCGCGCGCCAGCGTCGCCATGGACGCCATCGGCGTCGCCGCGCACCGACGCCGCCTGGTGGCCGGGCTACGCGGCCGGGTGGTCGAGGTCGGCGCCGGCAACGGGCGTAACCTGTCGCACTACCCGCCGGCCGTGACCCGGGTGCTCGCCGTCGAGCCGGAACCCCTGCTACGCGCCCTCGCCCACGCCGCCGGGGCCGCCGCCGAAGTGCCGGTGACCGTCGCCGCCGGTCTGGCCGAGGCGCTGCCGGTCGCCGACGGCGCCGCCGACGCGGTGGTGTTCTCGCTGGTGCTCTGCTCCGTGCCCGACCAGGCGGTCGCGCTACGGGAGGCGCGTCGGGTCCTGCGACCCGGCGGCGAACTGCGCTTCTACGAGCACGTGGTCGCGTCGACGCGGGGCCTGCGCCGGGCCCAGCGCCTCGCCGACCGGACGCTGTGGCCGCTGTTCTGCGCCGGCTGTCACACCGGCCGCGACACCGTGGCCGCGATCCGGGCCGCCGGCTTCACCGTGACCGAACTGGACCGGTTCCGCTTCCCCGAGCGGGGGATCCCGGTGCCCGCCTCGCCGCACGTGCTCGGCGCCGCGATCCGGAGCTGACCGCCGCCCGGCGCGGCGCGTGGCGGTGCTGCCGCGCGGTGGGCCCACCGGCTCGCCGCGCCGGCGCGGGCCGGCGTACCCGGAGCGGGAACGCCGGCCCGCGGCCTCAGCGCACCGTGATCGTGCCGTCCGGCGCGCGGACGCAGGCCACGGTGCGGGCGCCCGTCGTCGCCGCCCCGCTCAGGCACCGGCCGAGCACCCGGTGGCCGGCGGCGCTCGGGTGCCACGACTCCTGGCAGGTCTGGAAGTAGGTCCCGCAGGCGTTCGCGATCCGCTGGATGTCGAGCTTGTCCTTGCCGGAGAGGCTGGTCACGAAGACGCCGCTCGGGCCGTCCATCAGCCGGATCGGAGTGGCCAGCGCGTTGGCCGGGCTGCCCGCCGACTCGCAGAGCCGGGCGCCGTCGAACGCCCGCTGCACGTTCAGGTAGACCAGGTCGTCGGCCGGGAACTCGGCGGCCAGCGTGTCGCGTACGGACCCGACCAGGGAACCGAGCCCCTGGGAGAAGCGCTGCCCGGGCGCCAGGCTGGCCCGGTGGATCGGACAGCCGGCCGCGTACCGCTCGGCGCCCAGGGCGCGGAACTTGTCCCGGGTGTCGTCCCGGTTGTCCTCACTCCAGTAGCTCTGCGCCAGCTCGGGCGGCAGCGGGTTGGTGTAGTCCTGGAACACGATCCGGTGCTGGCCGTCCGCGTCGACCTCGTCGAGCGTGGTGAGCAGTTGGCGCAGCGCCGCCGTGGTCTCCGCGGTGGCGGCGGAGAACTGCGCGGCGGTGCCCAGGTCGGCGTCGGTGCAGGGCTTCTGCTCCACCGGCCCGCCCAGGTAGGCCCAGAACTCCCACCAGCCGGTCCAGGCGTCGGCGATGAACCGGTTGGCGCACTTCTCCGCCACGCTGCCGAAGGTGAACGAGCTGTTGTTCGAGCCGAGGCCGACAAGCACCAGGTCGATGTCGTGGGTGCGCGCCACCGACCGGAGCTGGTCGAGCTGGGCGGCCACCTGCCGGCCCTTGGCCCGGGTGGCCGAGGCGTTGGCGATGTCGTACGGCTGCCCGCCGGAGCAGGCCAGGTTGAACCGCGCGGCGATCCCCGGCAGGTCGGCCTGGAACAGCGAGGCGTTCGGTGAGCGGTGGCAGAAGTAGGCGTTGGCGTTCGCCGCCGACCAGCCGGGGAAGCCCTGCGCGACGCCGTTGACGTCGACCACCGGGGCGTACGCGCCGGCGCCCTCGCCGCTGATGAAGCTGTCACCCAACGCCACCGCGGCGGTGGGCAGCGCCGCGGCGGCGGGCGCGGCGGGCGCCGCGGCGACCGGCAGCCCCACCGTGGCGAGCGCCAGCGCCGCCGCGAGCACGGAACGACGGAACACGGTCATGCCGACCACACCCCTCACCCATCGAAATGTGAAAGATTCTTCAAGGGGGCGATCAGATCACGCACGTGTGACGGGCGTCAATGGCTGGACATCGGCCCGACCCGGACCGGGAAGACAACCGGCGGGTCGGATCGTTGTCGTGCACGGACGCCTCCTCATACCGTGGGCCCTCGCCCCCGGCGCGCCCCGCTGGTCAACCGGACAACGCACCCCACCGGGTGCGTCGGACCTGTCGGGGTGCCGGGCTACGCTCGCTGCGGCGCGCCGCGCCCGGCGATCGCCGTGGGGGCATCGCACGGTGAACGGCACCACACCGCCGAGACCTGGGAGTACGACCAGTTGACCGCACAGCCTGAGACGCTCTACGGAGCCGACGACCTGACCCACCTGGAGGGCCTCGACGCCGTCCGCAAGCGCCCCGGCATGTACATCGGCTCGACCGACAGCCGTGGCGTGGGCCACCTCGTCAACGAAATCCTCGACAACTCCACCGACGAGGGCGTCGCGGGCCACGCCACCAAGGTCGACGTGATCCTGCACGCCGACGGCTCGGTGCAGGTCGACGACGACGGCCGGGGCATCCCCACCGACGTGCACGCCAAGTCCGGCATCTCCGGCGTCGAGCTGGTGCTCACCCGGCTGCACGCCGGCGGCAAGTTCGGCGGCTCGGGCTACAAGACCTCCGGCGGCCTGCACGGCGTGGGCGCCTCCGCGGTCAACGCCCTGTCCCGACGCTTCGACGTCACCGTCCGCCGCGGCGGCAAGATCCACGCGATGTCGTTCCGCCACGGCGTGCCCGGGGTCTTCGACGGAGACGGCCCCGACGCGCCGTTCACCCCCGGCCCCGGCCTCCAGGTCGTCGGCGCGATGAAGCGCGGCCAGCGCACCGGCACCTCGATCCGCTGGTGGCACGACCCCCGCTACTTCGAGACCGGTGCCGCGCTCGACGTCGACGCGGTCCGCCTCAAGCTGCGCAACACCGCCTTCCTCGTCCCCGGCGTGGCCTACCGGCTGCGCGACGAGACCGGCGAGGAGACCGCCGAGGAGCGCTTCCACTTCCCCGACGGCCTGACCGACATGGTGGAGTTCCTCGCCCCGGCCGGCGACCGCCCGGTCTCCGGCACGCTGCTGGTCACCGGTGAGGGCACCTACCGCGAGAACGCCGCCGACGCCAACGGCGTCATGCAGTCCAACGTGCAGCGTCGCGCCGAGGTCGAGATCGCGTTCCGCTGGGGCACCGGCTACGAACGCACCGTCGAGTGCTTCACCAACACCATCCGCAACGCCCACGGCGGCACCCACCGCAAAGGCTTCGAGCGGGCCCTGGCCCGCACCCTCGCCGAGGCCGCCCGCAGCGCCCGTGGCCTGCTCAAGCCCAAGGAGGACGCGCCCACCCTGGACGACGTCCTGGAGGGCATGACCGCGGTGGTGCACGTCCGCATCCCGGAGCCGCAGTTCACCTCGCAGACCAAGGACGAGCTCTCCACCGCCGGCATCACCAAGGTGCTCCAGGGGCTGGTCGAGGCGCACCTGAAGAGCTGGCTGGACGACCGGCGCACCAAGGCCGAGGCCCGCACCGTGCTCCAGAAGATCGTCGACGCGGCCCGGGTCCGGCTCACCCAGAAGCAGCAGAAGGACGCCGCCCGCCGCAAGACCGCGCTGGAGGGCGCGGCCATGCCGGCCAAGCTTGTCGACTGCCGCGCCACCGGCGTCGACCGCAGCGAGCTGTTCATCGTGGAAGGCGACAGCGCCCTCGGGTGTTTCACCGGCGAAACGATGGTCGCACTCGCCTCTGGCGAGGCCCGGTCATTCGCTGACCTCGCAGCCGACTGGGCTCAGGGCGTCACCCACTTCGGCTACACGACCAACAAGGCCGGCCGGGTGGTGCTCGCACCGCTTCAGGAACCTCGGCTCACCAAGCGGGACGCCGCACTGGTCCGGGTGACCCTCGACAACGGCGAGTCGGTCCGATGCACACCGGACCACCTCTTCCGGCTGCGCGACGGCTCCTACCGCCGAGCCGATGCTCTGACGCCTGGCGACTCGCTGATGCCGCTCTACCGACGCCTCTCCAGCAAGGCCGAGGGGCACAATCTGAATGGTTACGAGCGGGTCTGGATGAACGACCGCGCGGAGTGGGTCTACACCCACTACCTCGCGGACGGATGGAACCTCCGTCACGGCAGGGACAGCGCCGCGAACGGCAACGTCAGGCACCACATCGACATCAACAAGCGCAACAACGATCCGCGCAACCTGCGGCGGATGACCCCGGCGGATCACTTCGCCCTGCACGCCGCCATGATGGGCGACCACGTTCATGCGGCGTGGCGGGAGTGGTTCGAGAACGGTGGGCGGGAGTTCCGCTCGGCGATGTTGACCGCGCAGTGGCGGGATCCTGCCTTCCGGGAGGCATGCCTGGCCCGGCTGTTCGCGCTCAACGAGTCGCCCGCGTTCCGCGCCAAGATCGAGCAGAGGTTCCAGGAGTGGTATTCCGCGCTCAGCGATGACGAGAAGCGCGCCTACGCCGAGCGTATGCGCGAGCGCCAGCACGAATACTGGTCCCGTCCCGAGCACCGGCTCG
Organism: Micromonospora sp. WMMD1128; assembly: GCF_027497235.1. Lineage (NCBI taxonomy): Bacteria > Bacillati > Actinomycetota > Actinomycetes > Micromonosporales > Micromonosporaceae > Micromonospora > Micromonospora sp. WMMD1128. Next base: position 4,231,320 of record NZ_CP114902.1, on the reverse strand, counting down.
CGGCCGCCGAGCGGGTGCGGTTGTTCTTCACCGACCCGGCTCGCCGCGAAGAGTGGCGTCGTCGTTCCGTACGCCAGTGGCAAGACCAGGACCTGCGTGCGTGGCGGAGTCAGAAGACCACTGAGCAGTTCGCGGATCCGGCCGAACGCGAGCGTCAGCGCAATGCCGTCCGGGCCTGGCACGAGGACAATCCGGAGTTCCGCCGGGCACATTCGCGTCGGATGGCGGGCCGGATGACGGACCCAGCCACCGGTCACCTCGCCAGAATTCAGGCTGGGCGCGCTCGCTATGTGGCCAACGTCCCGCGCGCCGAGCGGGCCGCCCAGCAGAAGGACGGGCGACGAGTAGCTGCCCTGCGACGACTCGCGCCGCTGGTGTCCATGCCCGACGCGGAGATGGCCGCCGCCTATGAGGCCGAGCGAAAGCGGACCGCGCGCACCGGCCTGCGATTCGATCGGCTACTGGCTCTGCACGAAGGCGACTACGCGCGCCTGCGAGAGGCAGCCGCGCTCGTCAACCACAGCGTGGCATCGGTCGAGCATCTGAGTGAGACGGCTGACGTCTATGACCTGACAGTCGAGGGCTACCACAACTTCGCGCTGGAAGCCGGGGTGTTCGTGCATAACAGCGCCCGAGTGGCGCGAACGTCGGAATATCAGGCGCTTCTCCCGATTCGCGGCAAGATCCTCAACGTGCAGAAGGCCAACCTCCAGCAGGTGCTGGACAATGCCGAGTGCGCCGCGATCGTGCAGGTGCTGGGCGCCGGCTCCGGCCGCACGTTCGACCTGTCCACCATGCGCTACGGCCGGGTGCTCATCATGGCCGACGCGGACGTCGACGGCGCGCACATCCGCACGCTGCTGATCACGCTCTTCGCCCGCTACATGCGCCCGCTGATCGAGGCCGGCCGGCTCTACGCGGCGATGCCGCCCCTGCACAAGATCACCACGAAGGGGCGCAACGCGCAGACCGTCTACACCTACACCCAGGCCGAGATGGAGGCGACGGTCCGCAAGCTGGAGAAGGCCGGCAAGCAGATCGTCACGCCGATCCCCCGGTTCAAGGGTCTGGGCGAGATGGACGCCGACGAGTTGTGGGAGACCACCATGAACCCGGCCACCCGGGCGGTCCGCCGGATCACGCTCGACGACGTCGAGGCCGCCGAGCGGATCCTCGACCTGCTCATGGGGGAGAAGGTCGAGCCCCGCCGCAACTGGCTCATCGACTCCGCCGACCGCGTCGACCGCGACGCCATCGACGCCTGACCACCGCGTTCGTTTCGGAAGGAAGCTGCACCATGGCACGCCGCAAGGACGACCGCGCCAAGGCGGACCTCTCCGCCTTCGACCAGGCCGGCGCACGGGTCTTCGACAACCCGCTTGTCACCGAGGTGTCCGACTCCTATCTGGAGTACGCGTTCTCGGTCATCCACTCCCGCGCCCTGCCGGACGCCCGGGACGGGCTCAAGCCGGTGCACCGGCGCATCCTCTGGTCGATGTACGAGCAGGGCCACCGCCCCGACCGTGGGCACGTGAAGAGTGCCCGCATCGTCGGTGACGTGATGGGTAAGTACCATCCGCACGGCGATACGGCGATCTACGACGCCATGGTGCGGTTGGCGCAGGACTTCTCACTCAACACCCCGCTCATCGACGGGCATGGAAATTTTGGGTCACCGGACGACGGCCCGGCGGCGGCGCGTTACTGCGTGGTAGGCGATACCCGGATCCGTATGGCCGACGGGACCAGCCCGCGAATTCGTGATGTGGTGAATCTTCCGCCGGACAGCGAGGCGGATGCCGACTTCGAGGTCCTGGACAAGGACGGCAAGGCCGTTCGGGTCAACAAGGTCTTCAACTCAGGAGTTCATCCGACGCTGCGTCTTACCACGGAGACCGGCTTCTCGCTGCGGGGCAGTGAAAATCATCTGGTCCTCTGCCTCGACGCCCCGATGGGCGTTCCGGTTCTCCAATGGAGGCGACTCGACGAACTGGCTCCGGGCGCGGTGGTTTGCCTCGCTCGGAATGCCTGGAGTCAGGTCATCCCCACCGCGCGGGAATACATGCTGGGCGTGTTGGGTGGCGCCTGGGTGTCGGAAGGCTTTGCGAGCGAGTCCCGGGCGGGGTTCAACAACACCGACGAGCACTTCTTCGATGAGGTCCTGCACGCCTACGACCAGGTCATCGGTGGGCGACGTTACGTCAGCGAACGGCATACCCGCCGAGACCGTCGGCGCGTCCGTGAGTTGGACGTCCAGGAGTCCGCCGGGGGCATGGACGCCTTCCGGGCAAGTCCGCTCGCCGAGTTGATCGGTCATCAGGCCAGGGACAAGTTCGTACCCGAGTTCGTCTGGACCGGCGGATGGGGTGTCAAGCGAGCGTTCCTGATGGCCCTGTTCGAGGGCGATGGCGGGGTCCGGGTCGCCAACACCACCAGCTTCACCATCCAGTACACAAGCTTCAGTGAGCGGCTGACCCGCGAGGTTCAGGAGTTGCTGGCAGAGTTCGGCGTTGTCGCCTGCCATCGGCAGTACACCCGCCCCAGCGGTTCGGTGGAGCACCGCCTGGTGGTGTCTGGGCTACGAAACATCAAGGCTTTCGCGACCCGGGTCGGCTTCCTGCGTACTAAGCAAGCAGTTCTGGCCGGTGTGCTGGGCCACGCGCCCTTGCGCCCGCACCGACTCAGTCAGGATCACGTCCCCTTTGTCGCCGACTACGTGCGGGATGCCCTCGACTTCGACCGACGGGGCAGCGGACGTAAATGGCTGACCCAGCACAACTTTGATCGCATCGAGCGGTGGGAGACTGAACGGCTCCCGATCATCGACCGAATCAAGGACACTGAGATCCTGGCGACCATTTTGCCAATCATGGACTCGGGGTACCGGTTCGAGCGTGTCGTTTCCGTGACTCCCGATGAGCCGGCAGAGGTCTACTCCGTACGAGTCGAGTCCGCCGACCATTCCTTCCTGGCCGGGGGCTTCGTCAATCACAACACGGAAGCACGGATGTCCCGCGAGGCGATGCTGCTCGTCGGCGAGCTGGGCGAGGACACCGTCGACGTCGAGCCCAACTACGACGGCTCGCTCACCCAGCCCACCGTGCTGCCGGCCGCCTTCCCCAACCTGCTCGTCAACGGCGCGTCCGGGATCGCGGTCGGGATGGCGACCAACATGATCCCGCACAACCTCGGCGAGGTGGTCCAGGCCGCCCGCTGGCTGATCAACCACCCGGACGCCACCCTCGACCGGCTGATGGAGTTCGTGCCCGGCCCCGACCTGCCCACCGGTGGGCTGCTGCTCGGTCTGGACGAGGTGCGCCGGGCGTACGAGACCGGGCGCGGCGTGGTGCGGATGCGCGGCCGGGTCGAGATCGGCCCGCTGGAGGGCAGCCGCGGCCGGCAGGCCATCACGGTCACCGAGCTGCCGTACGGCGTCGGCGCCGAGAAGGTCATCGCGGCGATCACCAACGAGGTCAACAAGACCAAGCGGCTGACCGGCATCGCCGACGTCAAGGACCTCACCGACCGGGAGAACGGCACCCGTTTGGTGGTCGAGTGCAAGGTCGGGGTCAACCCGCAGGCGTTGCTCGCCGACCTCTACCGGCTCACCCCGCTGGAGCAGTCGTTCGGCGTGAACAACCTGGTGCTTGTGGACGGCCAGCCGCGTACGCTCGGGCTCAAGGAACTGCTCGAGGTGTTCCTGTCGCACCGCTACGAGGTGGTGACCCGGCGCAGCGCCTACCGCAAGCGCAAGCGGGAGGAGCGGCTGCACCTGGTCGACGGCCTGCTGATCGCCCTGCTCGACATCGACCGGGTGGTCAAGCTGATCCGGGCGAGCGAGGACGCCCAGGCGGCCAAGGACGGCCTGATGCAGAGGTTCAAGCTCTCCGAGATCCAGGCCACCTACATCCTGGACACGCCGCTGCGCCGGCTGACGAAGTACGACCGGCTGGAGTTGGAGGCCGAGCAGGAGAAGCTGCGCGGTGAGATCGCCGAGCTGTCGAAGATCCTCGACGACCCGAAGGTGCTGCGGAAGCTGGTCTCCGACGAGTTGGCCTCGGTGGGGAAGCAGTTCGGCGCCGAGCGGCGCACCACCCTCGTCGACGGCGATCTGAAGGAGGTGCTGGCGGCCTCCGTGCCGGCCGGTCCGCTGGAGGTCGCCGACGACCCGTGCCAGGTGATCCTGTCCGCCACCGGGCTGGTCGCGCGGACCGCGGCCGAGTCGGAGGAGGCCGCCGAGGCGCGCCGGCGCAGCGGCCGGGTCAAGCACGACGCGGTACGCGCGGTGGTGCACTCCACCGCCCGGGGCCGGGTGTTGCTGGTGACAAGCGCCGGTCGGGCGTTCAAGATCGACGTGTTGCCGTTGCCGGTGCTGCCGGAGCAGGCCGGCACGGTGTCGCTGCGGGGCGGCATGTCGGCCGCGGAGTTGGCGCCGTTGGCGCCGGGGGAGACGGTGGTCGGGCTGGCGCCGCTGGGGCCGTCCGCCGAGGGGTCGCCCGGCCTGGCGCTCGGCACCCGGCAGGGCGTGGTGAAGGTGTGCTCGCCCGACTGGCCGGTCCGCTCGGACGAGTTCGAGGTGATCTCGTTGCGCGACGGCGACGAGGTGGTCGGCGCGACCTGGCTGACCGACGGCGCCGAGGCGCTGGCGTTCGTTTCCTCGGAGGCGTCGCTGCTGCGTTTCCCGGCGTCCCTGGTCCGCCCGCAGGGCCTCAAGGGCGGCGGGATGGCCGGCATCAACCTGCCGGCCGGGGCGCGGGTGGTCTTCTTCGGCGCGGTGCGCACCGACGATCCGCAGCACGGCGAGCCGATGGTGGTCACGTCGACGGGCGCCACGGTCAAGGTGACGCCGCTGAAGGCGTACCCGGCGAAGGGACGGGCGACCGGCGGCGTGCGCGCGCAGCGGCTTCTCAAGGGTGAGCTGGATCTGTCGGTGGCCTGGATCGGCCCGCGGCCGGTGGCCGCGACGGCGAACGGTGACCCGGTGGACCTGCCGCCGGCGGATCCGCGCCGCGACGGCTCCGGCTTCGCCGTGATGCTCGGCCCCACCGTGGTGGGCCACCACATCGACCGCGACTGACCCGCCCCCGGCACCACCCTTCGCGCGCCGATTCACGGAAACAGTGGCCATCCCGTCCAGGATGGCCACTGTTTCCGTGAATCAGCAGGTAAAAAAGGGGGTGGGGGTCAGGCCACCCCGGCGGGGCGGAACTGGACGCTGACCCGGGGACCCACCGGCCGGGTGGTCTTCGGCACCGCGTGTTCCCAGGTGCGCTGGCAGGAACCGCCCATCACCACCAGGTCGCCGTGGCCGAGCGGGAAGCGCAGGCCGGCGCCGCCGCCGCGCGGGCGCAGCAGCAGCGGGCGGGGCGAACCGAACGAGACGATGGCGACCATGGTGTCGGTGTGCGCGGAGCGGCCCTGGGTGTCGCCGTGCCAGGCCACGCTGTCCCGGCCGTCGCGGTAGAGGCACAGGCCGGCGGTGACGAACGGCTCGCCCAACTCGGGCGCGTAGTGCCGGGTGAGCGTGTCGCGGGCGGTGGTGAGCACCGGGTGCGGCAGCGAGCGGCCGGCAGCGTACCAGCAGAGCAGGCGGGGCACGTCGACCTCGGTGTCGTACATGGTGCGGCGTTCGGCCCGCCACGGCACGTCGTGTCGCAGCGTGTCGAGCACCGCGTCGGAGCCGCGCACCCAGCCGGGCAGGTGGTCGACCCAGGCCCCCCGGCTCAGCTCGTGGCGGCGCAACCGGCCCGCGAGCGGGCCCAGGGCCGGGCCGTCGGGGGTGAGGTCGAGCATCGAGGGCTGGTACGCGACGTCGGACACGCCCGCCATCGTAGCCCGTGGTCGAACATGCGTACGATCGTCAGCGACCCAGCATGCGGCGGACCGGGTCCGGGACGGCCTGCTTGATCCGCTGGCGCAACCCCTGGGCGCGGAGCCCGTCGATCGTCTCGGCGAGCGTGCGGTTCTCGTCGCGGAGCCGCTCGATGCGGGTCAGCAGCTCGGCCGGCGCGGTGGCGGCGGCCGGCCCGACGGCCGGCGGGAACTCCGTCTCCCCGACCTGCTTGTCGAACCGGGCGGCGCTGTCGCCGTCGGCGAACGACGTGCCGAGGTCGTGCTTGGCCAGGAACGCGGTGATCGTGTCGAAGCGGGCCTTGTGACCGGCGATCAGCGCGGTGTAGTCGGCCTCGGCGTAGAGGTCCGCGGCGTCGACGTCGGCCGGCACGTCCCGCATGATCCGGTACGGGATGTCGAAGTAGCGGGCCAGTTCCAGGGTGCGCGAGTCGTGGGCGAAGAGGTAGCCGGGGGTGCCGGCGAGCAGCGCCGTGATGGTGCCGTGGATCCGGGTGCCGAAGTTGAAGTCGAAGCCGGACAGGTGCGACATCCAGGTCCACGGGTCGACGAACATCCGCACCTTGTCCTCGACGAAGAGCGGGTGCGAGGTGTGCAGCGGCATCTCGCTGCGCTTGCCCCGGTGCTCGGGCGCGTCGCCGTAGAGCAGGGTGCCGAGGGTCCGCAGGTCCTGCGGGATGTAGCACAGGTTCGGGTAGCGCTCCCGGTGGTGGCGGACGACCTTGGCCATGGAGGCGACGTACGGGGAGATGGTCAGCGCGATCCGGGCGTCGGTGGTCAGCTCGGGGCGCTTCTTCGCCAGCCGGAACTCGTCGCCGTGCAGGAACATCGACGGACAGCCGATCTGCTCCACCGCGGAGAAGCCGAGGGTACGCAGATAGCTCTCGGTGATCTCGCCGCGTACCCCGATGCTGTGCGAGCGGTCGAGCACGGCCCGGCAGAACGCGCTGACCGGCTCGTCGATCTGGCGCAGGTATTCCCGGTCCCCGTCGACGTTCGTCTGCACGCCGACGCCGAGGACCACCACTGGGATCTTCAGGCGCTCGATCAGCCGGGTGAGCGGGTTGAGGCGGCGCACGAAGCTGCGGCGGAAGGCGTTGGCGAGCGGCACCACGAAGACGTCGTACCGCTCGTTGATCTCGTCGGCGTCGCGCGGGTCGGCCGGTGCCCGGTTCGGGGTGATCTGCGCCGTGCCGGTGGCCAGCAGCTTGTGCGCGGCGTGGCTGAACACCAGGTTGCCGCTGTTGTCGCCGATCCAGTTGCCGGCGAAGGTCTCCTCCGGCGTCAGGACGTCGAACGGGCCCTTGCGGGCGCGGAGCAGGATCCGCTGGTGCATCCGGTCGCTCACCTTCCGTGCGGGCCCGGCGAGGCCGGGACCGGCCCCGCACGTGCGGGAACGGAAAGCTTATCCGGCGTTCCCCGGGCCCCGGCCGGCCGCCGCCGCGCGGCGGCGGGCCGCCCGCCACGGGTAGGGTCCCCGGGATGACAAGTGCGCCGACCACCACCCGCGCTCCGCGGCTGCCGTCGCTGACCGGGCTCCGGTGGGTGGCCGCTCTCCTGGTGTTCGGCTTCCACGCCGGCACCATGCGGATCGTCGCCGAGCCGGACCTGAAGGCGGTGGTGGACCGCGCCTTCAGTCTCGGGCTCTCCGGCGTCGAGTTCTTCTTCATCCTCAGTGGATTCGTGCTGGTCTGGTCGTACCGGGACGGCGAGCGCGGTCGAACGTTCCTACGGCGCCGGTTCGCCAAGATCTATCCGAACCACGTGGTGACGTTCGTGGCGGCGCTGGCCGTGGCGGCCTGGTTCGCCGACCCGGTCCTGCCGTGGGCCGCGATCGGCAACCTCTTCCTGGTCCAGGCGTGGATCCCGCTCAACGGCTACTTCTACAGCGTCAACAACGTGAGCTGGTCGCTCTCCTGCGAGCTGGCGTTCTACCTGTGCCTGCCGCTCGTGGTGCCGTGGCTGCGCCGGGCGCGTACCGGTGTGCTGGCGGCCGTGCTCGTCGCCGCGCCGCTGCTGATCCTGGCGCTCTGGCCGGGCCAGCACCTGGTGCCCGAGGAACAGCGGTGGTGGTTCACCCAGATCTTCCCGGTCACCCGCTCCTTCGAGTTCTGGATGGGCGCCGCCGCCGCCGAGCTGATGCGCCGCAACCGCTGGCGCGGCCCGAACCTGACGGTGGCGAGCGCGCTCTTCGTGACCACCTGGGTGGTCGCCGCGCTGTGGATCCGGGCCGAGTTCTGGGCGGCGCTGCTCGCCGTGGCGTACCTGCTGGTCATCACCGCCGCGGCGGACGCCGACGTGCGGGGCCGGCGGACCCCGTGGCGGTCCCGCCCGATGGTCTGGCTCGGCGAGGTCTCGTTCGCGTTCTACCTCGTGCACGTGCTGGTCATGGTGACCATCCTGCGGCTCACCGGCGACTGGGGCACCGGGCTGCCCGGGTGGCGGGGCCCGCTCGCGGTGCTCGGCTTCCTGCTGCTCACCCTGGCGCTCGCCGCCGCCCTGCACCGTTGGGTGGAGGTGCCGATGATGCGCCTCCTCGGCCCGTCGCGCCGGGCCCGCGCCGCCACCGCCCCGGCCGTGCCCGCACCCCGGCCGGCCGCCGACGACGCCGACCGCCCGATCGAGTACGCCGAGTCGCGCCGACCCGACTGACCGGTCCACGCTGATCGGTGGCGTTGCGACACGCCGGGTGACGGTGCGTGGTGGTGGGATCGCGGGTAATTTGTACCCGTGCTTCCGATCGCGCTCACCTGTCCCGTGTGGTGGGTGGCGCGCTGGGCCGCACGCATGCTTGCCAGCCTGGCCGTGGTCGTCGCCTTCTCGTTCGGCGCCGCCACGCTGCCGGCTGCCGCTTCGTTGCCGGCGCCGGGCGGCTCGGTTGGCCCGGTCGCCGGCTCGACGTTCCGCGCCGACGCCGGCTCGACGTTCCGCGGCGATGCCGGCTCGACGTTCCGCGGCGATGCCGGCTCGACGTTCCGCGGCGATGCCGGCTCGCGGGTGGCGCACGACGCCGCCACCGAGCGGCAGACCGTCGCCACCGGCGTCCCGGAGCCTGAGCCGGAGGGCGACGCCGTCCGCCCCGCCGGTCGGCACCCGGTCCCGGCGGGTCCGCCGCCGGCACCGGCCGGCCCGCGGGCCCCGCCCGCGCACTGACCCGCCGCGGGCCCGCCCCCGCCGCCCACCCGAACCTCACCCGCACCCGCCCTCGGCGGCCCGGCCGCGTCCGGATCCCGGTCGCGCCCCCCCGCCCCGACCGGCCGTGCGGAATTCCCCGTCACCGTCTCCCGTGAGGTGCCCGCCGATGTCACAGACCGTTCTCCTCAACTTCCTCACCGCGGTCCCCGAGGCCGCCGCCATCTGGTCGGCCCTGACCGTGCTCGCCCTCGTCCTGCTCACCGTCCTGGTCGCCCGCCCCGAACGAGACGCCGTGACCGAGGCCGAACCCGACCCGGCAGACGTCGAGGCACTGCACCGGGCCGACCTGACCCGGTACGCCGACGAGGTGGCGGTGGCCGCCGCCGGAGCCGCCCAGACCGCCAGGCGTCGCCGCGAGCGGTGGCTGGCCGCCCAGGACGAGGCGGAGCGCGCCTGGGCGGCGTACGACGAGGCGGACTCGGCCGCCCGCCGCCTGGCCGGCACCGCCGCCCTGCCCGAACCACATACGCCTCGCACCCCGTCCGAGTACGCGGCGCGGGAACGCTGGCTCCGTCACGCCGCGATGGCGGCGCACTGGCGGGGCGACCTGACCGCCCGCCAGCTCGCCGACGTGCTGGCCGGCCGCAACGGGTGGGACCCCTGCCACCACCCGGCGACGCAGGAGATCGTGCTGGCCCGGACGGTCCGTGACGGCCGCCGAGCCGCCTGGGAGACGGCCGCCGAGCGGGAACGGCTGGCGTGGCGGGACACCGAACTGGCCGCCGAGTCGGCCCGGACGCTCGCCGCCGAGGCGTACGCCGCCGCGACGGCGCTTCGGCCCGCGCCGGCGTTCCGGGCCGCGCCGGCGACCCGTGTCCCGGTGCCCGCCCCGGTGCGCAGCGCCCGCTGGCGTCCGGCCCGCGTCGGCTGAGCGGCGGTGTGGGGTCGGGCGGCGGTCCCGGGTCGGGCGGCGGTCCCGGGTCGAGTGGCTGCCTCGGCTCAGTGGCTGCCTCGGCTGAGTGGCTGCCTCGGCTGAGTGGCTGCCTCGGCTGAGTGGCTGCCTCGGCCGAATCGTTACCGAACGCGGTGAGCCGGGTCACCGGCCCGGTGTGCCGTCCGAGCCGATGTCCTGCTTCGCGGCCGGAGTCCGTTTTTCCTCCCGCCGGACGTCCGGTTTCCGCCGGCCGGCGTCGTCGAAGCCCCTTGTCCCATTGAGTCACGTCAGTGATCGGCTGCACCGAAATTGTAGTCGCCAAGCACGTTTCCGCAGGTGGGAGCGCTTGGCATGTGTCGTACCCATCGGTAGTGTCGGCGCGTCCGGTGCGGTTGTCGATCGCCGATGGCGTCGCCGTGCCGACCCGCCTAATCGTGCATACGAACCGGGGACCCACAGCAACACCGGGGTGAATCCGCGGAGCCCACGGCCCGCGGTAGGGCGTACTTCCCGCCCGAATCCGTCAGCTAACCCGGTCGGCGGCCACGGAAGGAGCTACCTCCTCGTGTCAACCAACCCCCGATCGTCCCCCCGCCTCCACGGCCTGCGGGGGCCGGCGCGCGCCTGAGGCGACGCGTACCCGACCCCTGATCCGCCCGGCGTCCCGGGCCATCACCCGCGGCCGTCCAGCCCGTCAGCGCGCGTGAGTCCCTCCGCGCGTAGGGCCGGCGTGTGCCGCCCACCCCCGTGGAGGAATCCGTGAAGCACCACCTGAAGCGTCAACTGCGGCGGCTCGCGACCGAGCGCCCGTACCAGATCATCGCCGGTTCGGCGGCGGCCCTCGTGCTGGCCGGTGGCGCCGGCGCCACCCTGACCGCCACCGACGGCGCCCCGGCTCAGCGGGACACCGCCGCCGTGGCGGACCTCGGCTCCCGCCTCAACGACGCCGCGACCCGGAGCGAGGCCAGGGTCGCCGTCCCGTCGCCCAGCGCCTCGCCGAGCGCGTCGCCCAAGCCCTCTCCCACGGCCTCGCCCGTGGCGAAGGTCGCGGCCAAGTCCGCCGACCCGGACACCACGCCGAAGGCCAAGCCGAAGCCACCGTCGAGCAAGGTGCTCGACTACGACTACCAGGCCCAGACCACCTACTACTACTGCGGTCCGGCCGCCGTGCGGAACGCGCTCAGCGCCGCCGGCATCGAGCGCAGCCAGGACACGCTGGCCGTCGCGCTCGGCACCACCGAGATGGGCACCAACTCGGCCGAGGACACCACCCGGGTGCTCAACCAGCAGGTCAAGGGCGACCCGTACCGGACCCGCATGATCGCCGGCGCAGCCACCCCCGGCCAGGTCGACCGGCTCCGGGCCGACGTCGTCAACGCGGTCAGCAACGGCCGGGCGGTCGTCTCGAACATCGTCGGCGACGCCACCGACACGAACGGCGGCTGGCACTCGTTCCCGGGCGGCCACTATGTCGCCGTGATCGGCTACAAGAACGACGGCCGGACGGTACGCATCGCCGACTCGGCCGACCCGTCGCTGCCGTCGTACTGGGTCGCCACGGCCGACCTGGCGAACTGGATGGCCACGCGAGGTTACTCCGCCTGACCTTTTCGGGTACGCGTGAAGGCCGGCACCCCGTTGTTGCGGGTGCCGGCCTTCAGCGTTGTTCGTCAGCTGTTCCAGTGCTTGGTGACGAGGTCGGTGGCCTGGTTCTCCCACTGGGCGTAGGCGTCGGGGTAGGCGCTCACCTGGACGGTCTGGGCGGCCTCGGTCAGGGGCATGTCCTGCCAGCCGTCGACCTGCTTCAAGCCCTTGAGGAAGGCCAGGGTGGAGTATTCGGGGTCGGTGATCTGCTCGGGGGTGCCCCAGCCGGAGGAGGGGCGCTGCTGGAACAGGCCGAGGGAGTCGTGGTCGTTGGTGTCGCCGAGGTGGCCCAGGTTCTCCAGCTTGGATTCCTGGAGGCTGGTGGCGATGGAGATGACCGCCGCCCGCTCGGGCAGGCCCGCCTTCTTCGTCGCGGCGATGATCGCCTTGACGTTGGCGGTCTGCTCGCCGTTGAGCGTGATCGTCGACTGCTTGCCCTCGGCCTGCGCCACGGCCGCGGCGGCGGCGGGCTTGGCGGCGGTGGTGTGGGTGGGGGTGTCGGCGTGAGCGGCGATCGGACCGGCGAACACACCACCGGTGAACGCCAGACCAGCGATACCCAGGACGCTCTTGCGCAGGATCGTGTTCATCAGGGGGCTCCATTCCGGGGGTCGACACACGCACCGTGGGAGGGTGGCGCGCGGGCGAGCACCGTCAGGCGCTCACAGCGTTTCGGGGGGATCCGACGTGGTCCGCGGGGCCAGGGCCGCATCGCGGGTGGGCCGGAGTGACTGTGTAACGACCGGCTGCCCACCGTCATTCCCGGGGGCCGGGTCGGCCGCGCCGCGACGGGCGCTGGCCTTGCTCGATCGTTCACCGGGTTACAACGCCCGCACCCCCGCGACGATTCCGCCGCCAGAGTGCCACCCACCACCCCCGAACCGGACACCCCACCCAACCGCAACACCCGACGACACATGGCAACCGGATTCCACACGCCGTCAACACCCCCAAGCCCACTAACGGGGAACGCCCACGGGTGCCTCAACACGCCCGAGACGTCCATAGCGTTCCACCCGCGCGCCGTTCAGGCGACGACTGGAACGCTATGGCCGTCTCAACGCGCCCGAGACGTCCATAGCGTTCCACCCACGCTCCACCCGCGCCACGACTGGAACGCTGTGGACGTCTCAGCGCGCCCGAGACGTCCATAGCGTTCCACCCACGCTCCACCCGCGCCACGACTGGAACGCTGTGGACGTCTCAGCGCGCCCGAGAGGGCCATAGCGTTCCACCCGCGCGCCGTTCAGGCGACGACTGGAACGCTACGGACGCCTCAGCACGCCCGAGACGGCCAAGCGTTCCACCCGCGCTCCGCCCCGGGCCACGAGTGGAGTGCGCGACCGTCGGACCGGAGTCGGTCATAGGTGCGCCCCGGCACCGGCGGGGTGACGCGCAGGGTGGGCGTCCAGCCGGCGTCGCCGCCGAGGCCCGGGCACGATGCGTCGCGCGCGCGTGACGTCGGTGTCCGCTCTCGCGCACCGTGTCCGTCCGGTGGCAGACTGCGCCGTATGGGCGATGCGAGGGGGACCCGTCACCTGGTGCTCCTACACGGCATGGGGGCCACCGGCGAGGTGTGGTTGCCGTGGGCGCCACTGCTGGAGCGTCACTGGCCAGGACGCTGGCTCGCCCCCGACCTGGCTGGACACGGCTGGTCGCCGCCGCTGCCCCCGAGGGCTGCCACAGGCGGGGCCGCCCTTGCGTCGGGAGACGCCGACGGGGTCGCGGCCGTGCCTGGTGTCGCCGCCGCGTCGGGAGGCGCCGATGGGGTCGCGACCGCGCTCGGTGTCGCCGCCGCGTCGGGAGACGCCGATGAGGTCGCTGCCGCGCCCGGGGCCGTCGATGAGGGCGCCACCGTGACCGGGTACTCCTTCGCGGCCCTGGCTCAGCGCGTCGTGGACGGGTTCGGGGCGGTCCGGCTCGGCCCGAACGACCGGCTGGTGCTGCTCGGGCACTCGCTCGGTGGCGTGGTGGCGCTGGCGCTGGCCGCGCGCCGGCGGGGCCTGCCGGTGGACGCGGTGGTCGGCCTCGGCATCAAGGTGGCCTGGTCGCCGGCCGAGCTGGCGAAGGCGGAGGAGTTGGCCGCCCGGCCGGTGACCTGGTTCGCCACCCGTGACGAGGCGGCCCGTCGTTACCTGCGGGTGTCCGGGCTCGCCGGGCTGTTCGCTCCGGACCATCCGGTGGTCGACGCGGGACTACGCCGGGGCGACGGGCGCTGGCGGTTGGCCATGGATCCGGCCGCGTTCGCGGTGGGGGCGCCTCGGCTGCCGGCCCTGCTCGCCGCCGTCGACGTGCCGGTGCTGCTGGCCCGGGGCGAGCGGGACCCGATGGTGACCGACGCGCAGCTCAAGGAGTTGGGCGTTCCGGTGGCCACGCTGCCGGGGCTGGGCCACAACGCGCACGTCGAGGATCCCGCGGCGGTGCTCGCGCTGCTCGACCCGTACCTCTAGGACCGGTTCGGGGGGACCGACCGGCCTACGGCGTGCGCGGCGCCGGGACGGCGAAGTCCGGCTCCAGCTCGCGCCGGGCGGCGGTGAGGAACGCCTCGGCGTAGCCGTCGGTGGGGAAGTCGCCCAGGTAGCGGGTCCGGGCGGCCCAGCGGTCGGCCGCCTTCGGGTCGGTGTCCAGCAGCGCGGTGAGCACCTCGTCCACGTTGGACATGTCGCGGCGCAGCACGTAGCCGGAGCCGGCGAGGGGGAACCGCTCGACGAAGTGTGCGCCGTCGGCGCCGGTGTCGGTGACCGCGTACGGCTTGCCGGAGTAGAGCCAGTCGGAGATGACCCCGGAGACGTCGGAGACAAGCGCGTCGGCGCGGTTGACGCACTCGGTGAGCGTCAGCTCCCGGGTGGCTGCCGCGCCCCACAGGTGCGGCCGGCCGGTCCTCGCCCGGTCGGCGGCGAGCAGTTCGGTGAGCCGGGCGAGCTGCCGGGCCGAGGCCGGGTTCCGGTCGGTGTAGGGGTGGGCGCGCAGGATCACCGCCGCCCCGCGGTCGAGCAGCCGGCGGATCAGCGTCTCGGCCACCGGCAGCGAGCAGTAGTTGGCGTCGGCGTGGTGCCCGGTCCAGGTCGGGGTGTAGAGGACGGTCGGGTGCGCCGACGCGGGCGCGTGCTCCCGGCGTACCTCGATCTCCTCGACCTGGGGGCGGCCGACCACGACGAACTTCTCGGCGGGGATCTCCACGCCGGCCCGGGCGTACCTGTCGATGGCCGCCTGCCCGGCTACGAAGATCTTGTCGAAGATCGCGGAGACCGGGTTGGCGCTCGGGGCCTTGTCGCTGTCGCCGTGGTGCAGTTGTACGTGGGTGAGCTGGTGGAACCGGATGCAGTGGGCGTTCTTCGCGCCGTGGTTGACGTAGAACGCCACCCGCAGGCTGGGCGCCAGGGCCTCGTCCAGGGCCTTCAGCGTGGGGCAGAGGACCACCGGGGCGCGGGTCGCGGCGGCCACGGTCGGCAGGAACTCCGGTTCGCGCAGCACCACCAGGAACGGCCGGCCGATCCGTTCCAGGTACGGCAGCCACATGGTCACCTGGTATTCGGAGCCGGGCGGGGCGGAGAAGTGCAGCACGAACTCCGGCTGGTGCCGGCGCAGCGCCCGGCCGATCGGGCCACCGCCGGCCGGCGGCCGGAACCGGCGGCGGGCGAGGTCGAGCGCGACGGCGGCGCAGCCGGCGCCGACGAGCAGCGTGGCGACGAGCGGGAGCCAGGCCGGCAGGGCGGGCGCGGCGGCGAGCGCCACCAGCGCGAGCAGCACCAGCAGCGCGTCGCCGAGCCGGGCGGCGACAGGTGGCGCCCAGGAGCGGACCGGCAGGTTGGCCGCCCGGATCTCCAGCGCGGCGGCCTGGCGCAGCGGCCCGACGAGCAGCACCAGGCCGAGCAGGACGAGCGCGGTCACGGCCAGCGCCGGGTCGAACCCGTCGTCGGCCCGGCGGGCGTAGCCGACCAGGATCCCGGCGGCCACCAGCACCGTCTCGACGAGGCCGTCGGCGCTGGGCCGGACCCGCCGTTCCCAGGCGGTGGCGGCCAGCGCGGCGACCGCCACGGCCAGCCCGGCGGCGGTGGCGCCGGTGAGTGCCAGCAGGAGGAACGCCAGCACCGCCAGCCCGCTGGTCAGCACCCGGGCGAGCAGTTTCCGGACCAGGTCCCCACGCATCTGGTTCGTCCCGTCAGGCGTCGGTGGTCAGCTCGGACCGGTGCGGGCCGGGTTGCGCCGGCACCGCGGCCACCGGCTCGCCGGGGGCCCGCCGGACGTCGACCACCTGGCCGGTCAGCTCGGAGATCAGCACGTCCAGGGACGCCTGCGCGACCGCCTCGGAGGCGAGCAGGGTGTGCTCCGGCTCCTCGCCGAACGCCCTGGTCCGCATCGGGGTGGCGGTGCGTTCCGGGTTGACGCAGTTGACCCGTACGCCGAACTCCGCCCACTCGTCGGCGAGCGCCTGGGTCAGGTTGACCAGGGCGGCCTTGGTGGCCGAGTAGAGCGCGTAGCGGGCCCGGCCCCGGGTGTAGGAGCTGGACGTGTAGAGCAGCAGTTGGCCCTTGGTCTGCTGGAGGTAGGGCAGCGACTGCCGGGCGATGGTGACCGGCCCGACGAAGTTGACGTGCAGGAGGCGGTCCATCGTCTCGTCGTCCATCTCGGCGAGCGCGCCCTTCTCCAGGATCCCGGCGGTGACCACCACGTGGTCGATCCGGCCGGTGGCCTCGAAGGCGGTCTTCAGCGCGGCGGCCACGTCCTCGGCGCGTTCGACGTGGGTGCCGGTGGTGGAGCGGCTGAACGGGAAGACCTGGGCGCCGTAGCGGCGGGCCAGCTCGGTAAGGTCGTGGCCGATGCCGTAGCTGCCGCCGAACACGACGATGGTCCGGCCGGTCAGCTCCTCGGCGTAGCCGCGGTGGGTGAGCCGGGGCGCCTGGGCGGCGGCGAGCTGGAAGAGCTTGTCGGCGAGGTGCACGTCGACCGGGTGGGTGACCTTGATGTTCTCGTCCGAGCCGTCGATCACCTTGATCGGCGTGCCGGGCAGGTAGCGCAGCACCACGCCGCAGTCGTCGGTGGCGGCGAAGTCGGGGTCGCCCTCGGCCCGCCGGTACGCCTCCCGGATGGTGCCGGAGCGGAACGCCTGCGGGGTCTGCCCGCGGCGCAGGCGGGAGCGGACCGGGATGTCGGTGATGCACTCGTCCGCGTCGACCTGGATGATCGTGTCGGCGGAGGGGATGGCCACGTCGACCGCCGAGTAGCTCCAGAGCGCGTTCACGCACTCGCGCACGATCCGGGCGCTGACCAGCGGGCGGACCGCGTCGTGGAAGAGGATGTTGACGTCGCCCTCGCCGACGGCGTCGAGCGCGATCCGGGTGGTGTCGTTGCGGGTGTCGCCGCCCTCGATCACCTTGGTGACCTTGCGGAAGCCGGCGTCGACGACGATCCGCTCGGCGTCGGGGACGTGGCCGGTGGCCATCAGCACGATGATCTCGTCGATCTCCGGCGCGGCCTCGAAGACGGCGAGCGTGTGCTCGATGATCGGCTTGCCGGCGATCTTCAGCAGTTGCTTCGGGATGCCTAGGCCGAGGCGGGTCCCGGTGCCTCCGGCGAGGATCACGGCCACCGTACGCGCGGGTCGCCAGGGTGCCGGGTTCGCCGGCGCGGCGTCCGGTGCGGTGGTGTGGTCCTGCGTCATTGCCGTACCTCACTCTGGTGGAAGGGTGACCGGTTGGTGAACTTTGACCGACGGCCCAGCAAACCTTAACGCGTACGACGGAGCGCACCGTCCGGGCCGGAGCCCGGGCCGGTGCGCTCCGGTGGGCTACTTCTGGTTCTCGTACGCGTCGCAGACCTCTTTGGTGGGGCCGTCCATCTTCAGCACGCCGCTCTCCAGCCAGATGGTCCGCTCGCAGGTGTCCCGGATCGAGCCGATCGAGTGGCTGACCAGGAAGACCGTGCCGGCGCTCGCGCGTAGTTCGCGGACCCGCTGTTCGCTGCGGGCGCGGAACTTCCGGTCGCCGGTGGCGAGCGCCTCGTCGATCAGGAGCACGTCGTGCTTCTTGGCCGCGGCGATGGCGAAGCGCAGCCGGGCGCCCATGCCGGAGGAGTAGGTGCGCATCGGCAGTGAGGCGAAGTCGCCGCGCTCGTTGATGCCGGAGAACTCGATGATCTCCGGGGTGAGCCGCTTGACCTCGTCCGGCGCCATGCCCATGGCGAGGCAGCCGAGCACCACGTTGCGCTCGCCGGAGAGGTCGTTGAGCAGCGCGGCGTTCACGCCGAGCAGGGACGGCTGGCCGTGGGTGTAGACCGCGCCGCGGGCGGGCGGGAGCAGGCCGGCGATGGTCCGCAGCAGCGTCGACTTGCCGGAGCCGTTGCTGCCGATCAGGCCGATCGCCTCGCCCTCGTAGGCGGTGAAGCTCACGCCCTTGACGGCGTGCACCTCGCGGATGTTCGGCGCCTTGGTGCGGGAGGCGAGGCGCTTCAGCGCGGAGACCGGGGTGGTGCCGCTGGACGCGCCCTTGTGGATCCGGTAGATCACGTGCACGTCGTCCACCACGACGGTGGGGACCCGGCCCGAGTCGGTCACGGTGCCGGCGCCCGCCGGCAGGGTCTGCTCAGCCACGGCCGTACTCCTTCTCTCCGCGCCAGAAGTAGACGAACCCGCCGACACCCATCACGACGGCCCAGAACAGGCCGAGCGACCACAGCTTCAGCGGTGAGCTCACCAGGTTGGGCTGGTGCGAGTCGAGCAGCGCGTAGCGGGCCAGCTCGATGAAGACGAGTGGTGGGTT
Organism: Micromonospora sp. WMMD1128; assembly: GCF_027497235.1. Lineage (NCBI taxonomy): Bacteria > Bacillati > Actinomycetota > Actinomycetes > Micromonosporales > Micromonosporaceae > Micromonospora > Micromonospora sp. WMMD1128. Next base: position 4,212,999 of record NZ_CP114902.1, on the reverse strand, counting down.
CCACTCCAGGATGTTCGCCGCCCATCCGGGCAGGTGCTCGCGGATGAGCGCCACCGGGTAGAGCACGCCGGAGGCGTACAGCCAGGTGCGCATCACGAACGGCATGATCTGTTTGAGGTCGGTGGCCTTGGAACCGAGCCGGGCCGTGACCATGGTCAGTCCGATGTTGAAGATCGTCTGGAGCAGCAGCGTCGGGGCGAGCAGCACCCAGCGCCAGGTGATCGGCTCGCCGGTGAGCAGCACGATGGCGGCGAGCACCACCATCGACATCAGCAGTTGCTGGAGCTGCACCAGGGTGACCGTGATCGGCAGCGCGGCGCGGGGGAACTGGAGCGCCCGGATCATGCCCAGGTTGCCGTTGATCGCGTTGGTGCCGTTGGACGCCGCGGTCTGGGTGAAGATGAAGATGAACACACCGGTGCAGAGGTACGCGATGAAGTTCGGCACGTTCCGGTGCTGGGCCAGGATCAGGCCGAAGATCAGGTAGTAGACCGCCGCGTTGGTGAGCGGGGTCAGCACCTGCCAGAGCTGGCCGAGCTGGGTGTTGCTCAGCGAGGACGCGACCTTCGCCCGCGAGTACGCGGTGATGAAGTGCCGGTACGCCCACAACCGGCGGGCGTACTCGGCCAGGGGCGGTCGTTCCCCGGCCACCCGAAGCCCGTACCGGCGGGCCAGCTGGGCCCGGCTCAGTCCGGATTCGGGGTCGGCCACCGCGGTGTCGGCCATGGTCAGGCGCTCCGATCTTTCGTGCTGATGGGGAGCAGTGCGGTGAAGTCGTCCAGCGTGGCCGGGCGGGGAGGAGCCGCCTCGCTGCTGCATGGAAGGTAGTCCACCGAACGTCGGGACGCAACCGTACCGTCGTTGCGCTACATTGTTCCACGTGACGACCGAGAAGAGGCGTGCCCCGGCCGGCGCGGCGGTGCTGCGTGGGGAGATCACCAGCGCCATCCGCACCGCCGTGATGCAGGAGTTGGCCGAGGTCGGATACGGGCGACTGTCGATCGAGGCGGTGGCCCGGCGGGCCGGGGTGAGCAAGACCGCGATCTACCGCCGGTGGCGCTCCAAGCTCGATCTGGTGCTGGACATGGTCTCCGCGGTGGCCGGGCGCAACCTGCCCCTGCTCGACACCGGGAGCCTGCTCGGTGACCTGGAGATCCTGCTGCACGTGATGGCGCGTGCGTTGCGTCACCGACTGGCCGCGCAGATCATTCCGGACCTGCTCGCCGAGGCGGCCCGCAACCCGCAGATCGGGGAGAAGCTCCAGGCCGCCCTGGACGACTACCAGCAGGCCGTGGGCCGGATCCTGATCGGCCGGGCGGTCGAGCGCGGCGAACTCTCGGCGGACACCGACAGGCGTGCGGCGGTCGACCTGATCGTCGGTCCGATCTACTGGCGGATGGCCATCTCCCGGGCCCCGCTGAAGACCGCCGAGGTGCCGCGGATGGCCACCGCGATCGTCGCGGCGCTGCGGGTAGCATGCGTGAGGCCCGCTCGCGACGAGGTGGAGATCTGAGCCCGCCCGGCGCGATCATGAACAGTGGGTCACATCCGGTCGGACAATCATCGCGATCGCCAGGTTTTCGTCACAAACCGCTACCATCCCCGAAACGTCCCCCGTGCACCACGCGTCGACAGGAGGAAGCCCATGGTCGGGCCGCATCCAGAGTTCATTCCCCCAGCACGACCGATCATCGGCGAGGCCGAGATCGAGGCGGCTGTCCGGGTGCTGCGGAGCGGCCGGGTCGTGCAGGGCCCGGAGGTCGCGGCGTTCGAGGAGGAGTTCGGTGACCTGGTCGCCGGCCGGCACTGCGTCGCCGTCAACTCCGGCACCTCGGCGTTGCAGCTCAGCCTGATGGCGCTCGGGTTCGGCCCCGGCGACGAGATCATCGTGCCGTCGTTCTCGTTCGCCGCCAGCGGCAACGCGGTCCGGCTGGTCGGCGCCGAGCCGGTGTTCGTGGACATCGAGCCGGGCAGCTTCTGCGTCGACCCGGAGGCGGTCGCCGCCGCGATCACGCCGAAGACCGTCGCCATCATGCCGGTGCACCTCTACGGCCACCCGGCCGCGATGGACCGGATCATGGCGATCGCGCAGCAGCACGGCCTGGCCGTGGTCGAGGACGCCGCCCAGGCGCACGGCGCCGAGCTGAACGGCACCCCGGTCGGCGCCTTCGGTACCGCCGGCTGCTTCAGCTTCTATCCCACCAAGAACATGCACTCGCTCGAAGGCGGCATGATCACCACCGCCGACGCCGAGCTGGCCCGCACGCTGCGGCTGCTGCGCAACCAGGGCATGGAGCAGCGGTACGCCAACGAGATCGTCGGCGCCAACATGCGGATGACCGACGTGGCCGCCGCCATCGGCCGGGTGCAGCTCGGCCAGCTCGACGGGTGGACCGAGCAGCGCCGGGCCAACGCCAAGGTCCTCGACTCCGCGATCACCGGCATGGTCACCCCGCCGGTCGCCGACGGCGCCAAGCACGTCTACCACCAGTACACGGTGCGGGTGCGGGGCGACCGGGACGCCGCCCAGGCCCGCCTCACCGAGCTGGGCATCGGCAACGCGGTCTACTACCCGACGCCGATCCACCGGCTCAAGCCCTACCTGACCGAGGCCGGCACGCCGGGCCCGTGGGACCTGCCGGAGACCGAGCGGGCCGCCGCCGAGGTGCTCTCGCTGCCGGTGCACCCGTCGCTGAGCGCGGCCGAGCTGGAGCGGATCGCCGACGGCGCGAACCTGGCCGGAGGGGTGACCCGATGAGCGGGAAGCTGCGGGCCGGGCTCATCGGCCTCGGCGCCATGGGACGCAACCACGCCCGGGTGCTGTCCAGCCTGGACGGTGTCGAGCTGGTCGGCGTGGTCGACCCGGTCGGCGACACGACCGGCACGCTGCGCGCGCCGGTCGTGCCCGAGGTGAGCGACCTGCTCGCCCTGGGTGTCGACTACGCGGTGGTGGCCTGCCCGACCGCGCTGCACGAGCCGATCGGCCTGGAGTTGGCCGCCAACGGTGTCAGCGCGTTGATCGAGAAGCCGCTGGCCCAGTCGGTCGAGGCGGCCACCAAACTGGTCGAGGCGTTCGAGGCCGCCGGCCTGGTCGCCGGCGTCGGCCACATCGAGCGCTACAACCCGGCGTTGCAGAGCCTGCGTACCCGCCTGGAGGCGGGCGAGCTGGGCGAGGTGTTCCAGGTCGTCACCCGCCGCCAGGGCCCGTTCCCGCACCGGATCGCCGACGTCGGCGTGGTGATGGACCTGGCCACCCACGACATCGACCTGACCGCCTGGGTCACCGGCCGGGAATACACCTCGGTGGCCGCCCGCACGGTCTCCCGCAGCGGCCGGCTGCACGAGGACATGGTCGCGGTGGTCGGGCAGCTCTCCGACGGGACGATGGTCAACCACCTGGTCAACTGGCTGAGCCCGCTCAAGGAACGGTCCACGGTGGTCACCGGCGACAAGGGCTGCTTCGTGGCCGACACGCTCACCGCCGACCTCACCTTCTACGCCAACGCCGCCATCGACACCGAGTGGGAGGCGCTGCGCGCCTTCCGTGGCGTGGCCGAGGGCGACATGGTGCGCTACGCCATCCCGAAGCGGGAGCCGCTGCTGGTCGAGCACGAGCGGTTCCGGGACGCGGTGGAGGGCAAGCAGAGCGACATCGTGACGCTGCGGCAGGGCCTGCGTACCGTGCAGGTCGCCGCCGGGCTGCTGGAGTCCGCCGCGGACGGCAAGGTCGTCTCGGTCACGCCGGCCCAGGGCGCGGCCCGGCAGTCTGCCGGCAGCGCCGCCTGACGCCAGTTTCGGCTTCCGCGGCGGCGGCGACGTTCCGCCGCTGCCGCGAAGTCATCCCCGGGTCGCCGGCATCCGGCCGGCACCCGCCCGGCCGGGTGGCCCGGCACACCGCGAAAGGACAGGGATGGACCCGGACCGCACCCGCCCACGAGGGCGGGTCGTCATGTTGGTCGACAACGGGGTGCACGGCGACTCCCGGGTGCAGAAGACGGCGCGCTCCGCCGCCGAAGCCGGGTGGGAGGTGATCCTGCTCGGGATTCTCGGCAAAGCGTCACCGGAGGAGACCTGGAGCATCGGCGGCGCGCAGGTGCGGCTGCTCACGGTGCCGCGACCGCTGGCCCAGCACCCGCTGCACCTGCGCCGGTCGCTGCGCCGCCCACTGGCGTACCGGCCGGGCCGCTACGCCACCCAACGGCTGAACGCGCTCAAGGCCCGACGGCTGGAGCTGAGGCAGCGCCAGGCGCACCTGGACGAGGTCCGCCGGGCCGGGTCGCGGGGGCGTTACCTCGTCGGCAGGGCGCTGCTGCTGCCCGCCCGTGCCAGCACCAAGATCCGCACCCGGTGGGCGCGGCTGCGCTCCGGCGAGCTGAAGCGGCTGCGCGCCAACCAGCAGAACCCGGACCTGCCGCTGACCAAGCTGTCGATCCGGTTCTGGCAGACGGTGATGGGGCCGCGGTCCTGGCGGCGGCTCGACCCCGGCCTGTGGGACTACGAGTTCGCCTTCGGCCCGGTGATCGACGACCTCAAGCCCGACCTGATCCACGCCAACGACTTCCGGATGGCCGGCGTCGGCGTCCGCGCCGCCGAACGGGCCCGGGCGCGCGGCCGGGCCACCCGGGTCGTCTGGGACGCCCACGAGTACGTCGCCGGCGTCCTCGGCCGACCCGACAACCCGCGCTGGCTGCCCGCGCAGATCGCCTACACGGCGGAGCACGCCCCCCGGGCCGACGCGGTGGTGACCGTCTCCTCGACACTGGCCGAGCTGCTGCGGGAGGTGCACGACCTCCCGGCGCTGCCGGACGTGGTCCTGAACGCCCCGGCCCGGGTCGCCGACGACGCCCGGCACGACACGCCCGTGCCGGACCTGCGCGCGCGGTGCGGCATCGGCCCGGACACCCCGCTGCTCGTCTACTGCGGTGGGGTGAACCCGTCCCGGGGCCTGGACACCATGGTGGACGCCCTGACGCAGCTCCCGGACGTGCACATCGCGCTCGTCACGCTGCACCCGAGCGGCAACAACGCCCAGTCCGAGGCGGTGCGGGAACGCGCCGTGCAGGCCGGGGTCGGTGACCGGGTGCACCTGATGCCGTACGTGCCGCACTGGCAGGTGTCGGAGTTCCTCGCACCGGCCGACGCCGGGGTCATCCCGATCCACCACAAGCCCAACCACGAGCTCGCCCTGATCACGAAGTTCCTGGAATATTCGCACGCCCGGCTGCCGATCGTGGTCAGCGACGTACGCACGATGGCCGAGACGGTCCGCTCCACCGGCCAGGGCGAGGTGTTCCGCGCCGAGGACGTCCCCGACTACGTGCGGGCCGTGCGGGAGGTGCTGGCCGACCCGAAGCGTTACCGCCAGGCGTACGACCGCCCGGGGCTGCTGGACGGCTGGACCTGGGAGGCTCAGGCGGCCGTGCTCGACGGCGTCTACCGCCGGCTGCGGCCGGACGTCGCGCCGCCGGTGCGCCAGCCGGCGGATCCGGTGTTGCACTGACCCACCCCACGCCGGTGGATGTCCGCCGACGTCGACACAGAAGGCCCACCCCGGCGGACCGGGGTGGGCCTTCTGCCGTCGTCAGCCCTGTCGGCCGGTGAGCCCGAACAGCTCGTCGTAGCCGCGATGCACCACGGCCCAGTCCCAGGTCGACAGCGCGTGGTCGGCCGCCGCCGCGCCCTCGGAGCGCCACGTCTCGTCGCTCGACGTGGCGGTCAGGATCCGCTTCGCCGCGTCGTCCGGCGTCTCGGCCACCCAGTCCGCCGGGAAGAGCGTGCGGGGGCCGTGCGGCAGGTCGGCGAGGAAGGGCCAGTCCCGGACGACCGGCACCGCGCCGCTGGCCGCGCCCTCCACGAGCGCGCAGTGGAACGCCTCCCGGGTGGAACTGCTGAGGATCACCCCGACCCCGGTCAGCACCTGGGGCACGTCGGTCACCTCGTCCAGGTAGGTGACCGCGGACCCGAGCTCCGCGAGGTCGTGCACCAGCTCCGCCTGGTGCCGCTTGTTCACCGTGCCGGTCACCGAGTCCGGGCCGTCGCCCACCAGCAGGAGCCGGTAACGCCGGTCCTCGGCGCGGAGCAGACGCAGCACGGCGACGGCCCAGCGCGCATCCTTCGCGGCGGTGTCCGCGCCCACCACGGCGAGCGTGAAACGCGCCTCGGGCGGCTTCGGAAGCGCGTGCGCCCGCAGGTCCAACCCGGGGGCGAGCACGTGCTCCGTCGGCCCCCGACCGGACCGTAGCTGCGGCAGCGCCGCGTGCGCCAGGTCCCGGAGGTGGTCCGAGACGAAGACCAGGTCGTCCACCCGGGACATGTCGACGAGCTGCGCCCAGATGCCCGTCACGTCGAAGTTGTGCAGCCGGACGACCACCCGGGTGTCGCCCGGATCGTTCAGGGTCACCAGGGCGGCGGCGGCGCACGAGTCGACGAGCGCGGTGTCCGCCCAGTCCAGGTGCGGCTGGAGCCACGCCTGCACCCGCTTGCTGAACGGCGTGGCCTGGTCACCGCCGAGCCGGTGTTCGATGAGCGCGCCCCGCTCCTGGGCGAACCGCTCGCTGACCGGGTCGTCGTCGAGCCGCACGTAGCGCAGCTCGGTGTCCGGCGCCAGCTCGTACCGCTGGCGGATCTGGTCGAGGTAGTGGTCCCGGCTCGCGTCCCGGGCGAGCACGAGCAGTCGCAACGGCCGCCCGCTCGGCGTGGACGCGGCCGGCGTCGCCCGGCCGTGCTGTCGCAGCAGGGCCTGACCGGCGGCGCTGTCCAGCAGCGGCTTCAGGTAGCCGTCGGCGTCGGCGACCATCGGCGACCCGGCCTGCTCGAGCTGCGGCACCCGGTGGTGGAGCAGCCGGAGCGCCTGATGCACCGCCTGGCCCGCCTTGTGCGCGCTCTTCTTGCCGAGCAGCTCGTCGGCCAGCGCGAGCTGTGCGGTCACCGCCTCCCGCAGGCCCACCGGGACGAGACCCATGCCGAGTTCCTTCTTGGCCTCCCGGGTCAGCAGGTCCACCCGGGCCCGGCGGTCGTGCATCCGGCGCACCGCCGCGGCCGACACCTCGACCGCCTGGTCCGCCCGGTCCACCGTCAGCAGTCGCAGGTGGACCTGGTAGGCCAGCCCGCCGCGGACCCGGTCCGGAAGGGCGGGCGCGGAGACGACCGTACGCCAGAACCGGGCGCCGGTGGCGCTGCGCATGACCGCCGGCGCCATCGTCGCCCGCAGCGACCGCTTGGCCACGACTGCCGCGCTCTGCCGGGTGTCCCGCACCACGATGCCGGCCCGGGCGGACGTCGCGGCGGCCATCGCGCTCCGGCGCCGGGCCGTGCCGTCCAGCCGGGCCTGCGCCGCGCGACCCGCCGGCCCCAACCCCTGGCAGGCGTCGGCCCGCAGGTTGCGCTGCGCCAGCTCCCACACCGTGTGCACGGACAGCGAGTCGAGGGAGACCAGGATGTCGGCGCTGCGCGCCCACCCCCGGACCGTCCGGTCCCGCCGGGCCACCAGCCAGAGCGCCCGGCTGGGCTCCACGCCGGCGACGAGGCGCTTCAGCCGGGCATCCTCCTCGGCCTTGGGCAGGGCGTACACCTCGGCGGACGACGTGTCGAGCGACGTCAGCTCCAGCGGGAACCCGCAGACCAGACGGACCCGGACGCCCTGCGCCCGGAACCGCCCGAGCGCCTCGGACAGCACGGCCTCCTGGCGTGGCGCCGCGCCTGCGATGATCAGCATCTCGATCATGACCGTCCACCTCCGGTTGCGACCGTCCCGGTCGGCGGGTTCGGCACGGCTGCCAGTTCCGTCGCCGCGCGGACGGCGGGCATGAGCTGCGCGCCCCGGGTGAACCGGTGGGCGTGCGCCCGCGCCGCCGACCGGTCGGCCTCGGTGGCGCTGACCGCCAGCCGCCCGGCCGCGCGGAAACTCTCCGCCAGCCGGACCGGCTCCAACCCCACCGCCCCGGTCCACAGCGGGTGCCCGGCCAGCACCCGGGCCGCGTCGTGGTCGACCTCGTGGGCGGACAGCACCGGCAGCCCGCTCGCCGCGTACTCGTAGACCTTGCCGGAGGTGACGTAGGCGCCGCCGACAAGCATCAGGACCAGCGCGTCCCAGCGCGCGTACGTGCCGGCCACGTCGGCCTTGGCGACCGGACCGCCGAAGACCACGCCGTCCGGCTCGGCGGCCCGCAGCATCTCCATGTGGGCGTTCGCCTCACGCAGCGCGCCCGCGCCGATGTGGCCCCGCACCTCGAACGTGCTGCGGGCGATCAGCGGATCGTCGCGCCGCGCCATCCGCCAGCCGGTGAGGACCTCGTCCAGCAGGACCGGCGAGAAGTTGATCGATCCGAGGTAGCCGAAGGTGAGGCCCGCCTCCGGGTCGGCCCGGTGCTCAACCGCCGGCACCCCGTCGGGGTCGAAGCCGTTGCGCACCACCCGCACCCGGTCCGCCCGGGACGGGTAGCGCTCCTGGTAGAAGCGGGCGATCGGGTCGTTGACACACCAGATCGCACCCGCCTGCTCCAGCACCTTCTTCTCCCACCGCCCCGCCGGTGAACTCTCCGGGAACGCCGCCTCGCCGGTGATGACGTCGAGCGACCAGCCGTCGCGGAAGTCCACCACGTAGGGCACCCGGTGCTCCTCCCACAGCCGCCAGGCGGGCGCCAGGTTCACGTACGGCGCGCAACTGGCCACCAGCAGGTCGGCCGGGTGCTCGCGGTGGATCCGCAGCACCGCCTTCTCGAGCGCGAAGCGCCACCCGCCGAACACCGGCTCGGGGAAGACCGCCAGGTCCCGCTTGCGCTGCTGCTCGATCCACTCCCGGGGGCGCAGCGAACGGGCCTCGGAGAAGTTGCGGATGTCCGTCTCCAGGTCCTCGCGGACCAGCGGAAGCTCGACCACCCGGATCCGCGGGTCGACGCCGGCGGACAGGCTGTGGTCCAGCCCGTACTCGCGTTCCCACGCCTCCTCGCAGATGGTCACGACGGTGACGTCCCAGTCGAGCGCGGCGAACTGGTTGGCGGTCTCCCGCAGCCGGTAGGCGGAACTCTTCGCCGCCGGCGGGAAGCCGATGGCGAGGTAGATGACGTGCGGCCGGGCGTCGCCCCGGGAACGGGGACGGACGACACGGTTCAGGCGGCCCAGCGCGGAGGGGAGGGAATGGCGCATCGTTGCCTACAACTACTCTTTCGTCGAATCGGAGCCGGTCAGGACACGCACCACCCGCCGGGCGGCGTGGCCGTCGCCGTACGGCGTGCCCTGCGGCGCGGTCGGGGCGCGGCGGGTGGCCGTCTCCGCCCAGGTGTCGGCGTCCAGCGCCGCCGGGTCGGCCACCAGCCGGTTCCAGTCGTCGTGCAGCGTCTCCACCCACTCGGTCTCGGCGCGCAGCGTCGTGCACGGCCGGCCGAGCAGGTACGCCTCCTTCTGCAGGCCACCGGAGTCGGTGACGACCCCGACGGAGCCGAGCACCGCGCGCACCATCTCGGCGTACGGCAGCGGCCGGCCCACCCGGATCGCGCCCTGCTCCAGCTTCAGGCCCTGTTCGGCGGCGCGCCCGACCAGCCGGGGGTGGGCCAGCAGCGCCACCGGGACGGGCAGGGCGGCGAGCGCCGCGACGAGCGCGGCCAGCCGGCGCGGGTCGTCGGTGTTCTCCGCCCGGTGCAGGGTGCAGAGCAGGTACGGGGAGCGGGGGTCGACGCCCTCGGGCAGCCCGGTGGGGGGCTTGCCGTCGGCGTGCACCCGGTCGCGTACGCGCTGGCAGACGTCGACCATCACGTCGCCGACGAGCGTCGCCCGCGACCCCAGCCCCTCGGCGCGCAGGTGGCCCATGGCCTCCTCGGTGGGGGCGAGCAGGAGATCCGCGGCGTGGTCGGTGAGGACGCGGTTGTGCTCCTCGGGCATCCGCCGGTTGAACGAGCGCAGGCCGGCTTCCAGGTGTGCCACCGGCAGGTGCAGCTTCACCGCGGCGACGGCGCCCGCCAGGGTGGAGTTGGTGTCGCCGTAGACCAGCACCCAGTCGGGCCGTTGGGCGGCGAAGACCGGGTCCAGCGCGGCGAGGATCCGGCCGGTCTGCTCGCCGTGGCTGCCCGAGCCGATGCCGAGGTGCACGTCGGGCCGGGGGATGCCGAGGCCGGAGAAGAACACGTCGGAGAGGTCGGCGTCGTAGTGCTGCCCGGTGTGCACGATGACGTGGTGGTGCGTGGTCTCGGCGAAGGCGGCGGCGATCGGCGCCAGTTTCACCAGCTGCGGTCGGGCTCCGACGATGCTGACAACCTTCACGACGCGGTCACGACCTTCACTTCGGGGTGTTCCACCTGAACTCGGGGCATACGGATGTCGGTGCGGGGCGCTGCGGGGGAGGGGCGGCGGGGTCGTCGCCGGCCCCAGAAGTCTAGCCACCGTCGGCGTGCGGGCCACCCCGCCCGCCGGGCCCCGGGTCCGTCGCCGCCGGATGGACTGGTCGGACGCCTCGTCACGTTCGTGCCGTTCGGCCTCGACCGTGCCACATGATGCCAGATGTTGAGCGCCTGTTCCGGGAGCGAACGTCGGTTTGGAGGTGTGTCGAGCGCTGTGGCAAACTCGTCCCGACCAACCGTCCGTCACCGCTCTGGCGACCGTTCCGGCAGCAGGGGGCCCGCGCCCGATGGCTTTCGATGTGCCTCGCGACCCGACGGTTCGGACGGAGGTTCCGGAATGAGTCTTCCTCGTGCCGCCAAGCGGTCGGCCCGCCGGGCGGCGAGCGCCGCGGTGCGGGCGACGACCTCGCCGGCCGCCATGCGCTCCCGTGCGGTCGCCGGCCTGTGGGGCGCGGCGGTCACCGCTCCCGGCCTGTCCGACCGGTCCCGTGGCCGGCTCGCCGACCTGCTGCACACCCGGCTGCTCGCGGCCGGGCAGCCGGAGCGGGCGGCCCGGGTGTCCGCCGCGGCGCTGCGCCGGGTCGCAAGTCCCAAGCTGCGGGCGGAGATCCTGGCCCGGCAGGCGGTCGCCGAGCTCGACGCCGGCACGCCACCAAGCCTTCCGGCCGCCGTCGCCGCCCAGTTGGCGCTCGCCGACGCCCGCCTCGGCCGGGGCGACGTCGCCGGCGCCGTCGGCTTCGTCGAGGCCGCCCAGCGGCAGTTGTTCGACCGGCGGCTGCACTTCGACCGCCTGACCTCACCGCTCGCCGATGATGCCCGGGGTTTCCTGGCGCCCTGGCACGCCAGCGCCGCGGTGCGGGCTCTCTCCGCGCCCCGGGGTCGACGGGGCGAGCCGGCCCCGCCGCCGACCGACCGACCGCTGCGCCTGCTGATGGTCACCTACGGCAACCACGGTTTCCTCGACCTCATCCGGCGGCACTTCGACGAGCGGCCGGACGTCGAGCTGCGGTTCCTGGACCCGGGCGAGGACGGCACCCACGTGCCGCTGCTGAACAACCGGCGCGCGATGGCGCAGCAGATCCTCGCCGGCGACACGACGTACGGCGACAAGGTCACCGAGTGGCTCGCCCCGCAGGTCGAGTGGGCGGACGTGGTCTTCGTCGACTGGTGCGCCGCGCTCGCCGTGTTGTTCTCGCTGCTCGACCCGGGGTCGACCCGGGTGATCGTCCGGCTGCACAGCTTCGAGGCGTTCGCCGTGTGGCCGCACCTGGTCGACTTCTCCCGGGTGGACGACCTGATCTTCGTCTCGGACCACCTGCGTGACCTCACCGTCGCGGCTGTGCCGGCGGTGACCGCGGCCGGCACCCGGCTGCACGTGATCAGCAACGCGATGGACCTGAGGGCCTTCGGCCGGCCCAAGGACGACGAGGCCCGCTTCACGCTCGGCCTGGTCGGCATCAAGGCGGTCGCCAAGGATCCCCGGTGGGCGGTGGAGGTGCTCCGTCACCTGCGGGCCCACGACGAGCGATACCGGCTGCTGCTGTTCGGGCGCGACCTGGACGCGGACGCCAGCCCGGACAGTCGACGCTACTGGGACGGCTTCCTGGCCGACATCGCCGAGCTCGAACCGGCCGGTGCGGTGGTCCGGGTCGGTCAGGTGGACGACGTGCCGGCGGCGCTGTCCCGGGTCGGCGTGATCCTGAGCAGCTCGGTGCGGGAGAGCTTCCACTGCGGCCTGGTGGAGGGTGCGGCGAGCGGGGCGGTTCCGGTGGTGCGGGACTGGCCGTTCTTCGCCGGCCGTCCGGCCTCGGCCCGCAGCCTGTTCCCGGCGGACTGGGTGGTCGACGGTCCGGCGGAGGCCGCCGAGCGGATCCTCGCCGTGACCGCGACCGAGGACTCCTGGCGCAAGGCGGGTGAGTCGGCCGCCGAGCACGCGGTCGCGACCTGGGACTGGCCACCGGTCGAGCGCCAGTTCGACCAGCTGGTGACGGATAGGACCGTTCGTACGTCGGGTGGTAACTGAGCGGCGCCGCAGGCGTCGCCCGGTCGAGAGCTGTTGGGCACCCGCGCACCGGTGACGCCGGCGTCGCATGGGCCTCGAGACAGAGGAGAAAAGGCAATGGCCGCGACGGGGGAAGGTGCGCCGTCGGCGCCCGCCCGGATCGTGATACTCGTCGACAACGGCGTGAACGGCGACTCTCGGGTGCAGAAGACCGCGATGTCCGCCGCCGACGCCGGCTGGGACGTGATCCTGCTCGGCCGCTCCCCGAACGGGCAGCCGCAGAGCTGGCAGCTGGGGGCGGCGAAGGTGCAGCTCCTGCGGATGGCGAGCCCGTTGCGGCAGCGCCGGCACGAGTTCCGCCGGCGCTGGCTGAGCGGGCCGCTGGCGTACCCGCCGACGGGTGTCGCGGCGTACCGTCAGCAGGAGGTGCGGGCCTGGCAGACCGACCTGCGGGTGCGCCGGGCGGCGCTGGCCGGCGGTGGTTCGGCGCTGGCCCGGCAGGGCCTGCGCGCGCAGGAGCTGGCCGCCAAGGTGACCCGGAAGTGGGTCTCGTTCCGGCACTGGCAGCTCACCCGGGGGCAGACGAGCCGTAAGACGTTGAGCACCCCGTCGGACCGCGTCTACACCTGGGCGCAGCTCCGGCTGCGTGGCGACCGGGCGTGGCGCAAGCTGGAGCCGCAGCTCTGGGACTACGAGCTGGCGTTCGGCCGGACGGTCGACGAGCTCAAGCCGGACATCATCTACGCCAACGACTTCCGGATGATCGGGGTCGGCGCCCGCGCCAAGATCCGCGCGGCGGCCAAGGGCCGCACGATCAAGCTGATCTGGGACGTCCACGAGTATCTGCCCGGGGTGAAGCCGCGCGCGGACAACGCCCGGTGGATGGTGGCCAACCGCGCCCACGAGCACGAGTACGCCCGGCACGCCGACGCCGTCATCACGGTGTCCGAGCGGCTCGCCGAGTTCCTCCGGCGGGATCACGACCTGCCCGAGTTGCCCTCGGTCGTGCTGAACACCCCGCATGCGGCCGACGCGCTCGGCGCCGCCGGCACCGGCCCGGACATCCGCAGCGCCTGCGGGCTCGGCCCGGACGTGCCGCTCGTGGTCTACAGCGGCGCGGCGGCGGCGCACCGCGGCATGGGCGTGATGGTGGAGGCCCTGCCCCGGCTGCCCGGGACGCATCTGGCGTTCGTGGTGAACGCGCCGGACGGCCCCTACCTGACCAGCCTGAAGAAGCGGGCCGGCGAGCTGGGGGTGGCCGACCGGTTGCACGTGTTGCCGTACGTGTCGCCGGCCGAGGTGGTCGGGTTCCTCTCCACCGCCACGGTCGGGGTCATCCCGATCCACCACTGGCTCAACCACGAGATCCAGTTGATCACCAAGTTCTTCGAGTACTCGCACGCGCGGCTGCCGATCGTGGTCAGCGACGTCGAGACGATGGCCGAGACGGTGCGGCAGACCGGGCAGGGCGAGGTCTTCCGGGTCGACGACACCGACGAGTACGTCCGGGCGATCGAGGCGGTGGTGGCCGATCCGCAGCGTTACCGCGCGGCGTACGCGTCGATGGATCTCGCGGCGTGGACGTGGGAGGAGCAGGCCAAGGTGCAGAACGGCCTCTACCACCGGCTGGCTCCGGCGGGCCGGCGCCCGGCGCTGCCGGCGTCGGACGGGCGGCCCGCCACGGACGAGCTGACCCGGGTGTGAGGGTGGCAGCGGGTAGCATGCCCACGGCTGGCGCGCCCACCCCTCCTCCGCCGGACCAGCGACGCACAAGGGACATGAAATGACAGATGTGGTGATTCTCGGCCTGGGCTACGTCGGGCTCCCGCTGGCCCGGGAGGCCGTCCGCGCCGGCGCCTCGGTGCTCGGGTTCGACGTCAAGGGCAGCGTGGTCGACGCTTTGAACGCCGGCCGGTCCCACGTCGACGACCTCGCCGACGCCGACATCGCCGAGATGCTGGCCGCCGGCTTCCGGGCGACGGCCGACGAGGCCGAGATCGCCACCGCGGACACGGCGGTGATCTGCGTGCCGACGCCGCTGTCCGAGGACGGCGGGCCGGACCTCGCCGCCGTCGAGTCGGCCACCCGGGCGGTGGCCCGCAACCTGCGCGCCGGCATGCTCGTGGTGCTGGAGTCGACCACCTACCCGGGGACGACCGACGAGATCGTCCGGCCCATCCTGGAGGAGTCCGGCCTGCGTGCCGGGACCGACTTCCACCTGGCCTTCTCCCCGGAGCGGATCGACCCGGGCAACGAGCGCTTCGGCCCGCGCAACACCCCCAAGGTGGTCGGCGGCCACACCCCGGCCTGCGGCGACCGGGCGGCGGCGTTCTACGGGCGTTTCGTCGACACGGTGGTGCGCACCAAGGGCACCCGCGAGGCGGAGACGGCCAAGCTGCTGGAGAACACCTACCGGCACGTCAACATCGCGCTCGTCAACGAGATGGCGCGGTTCTGCCACCAACTCGGCATCGACCTGTGGGACGTGATCAACGCGGCGAGCAGCAAGCCGTTCGGGTTCCAGGCGTTCTATCCGGGGCCGGGCGTCGGCGGGCACTGCATCCCGATCGACCCCAACTACCTCAGCCACAACGTGCGGGCCCGGTTGGGCTACCCGTTCCGGTTCGTGGAACTGGCCCAGGAGATCAACGCGACCATGCCGTCGTACGTGGTCCGCCGCGCGCAGGACATCCTCAACGACGCCGGCCTGGCCGCGAACGGCTCCTCGGTGCTGCTGCTCGGCGTGACCTACAAGCCGGACATCGCCGACCAGCGCGAGTCGCCGGCCGTGCCGCTGGCCCGCCTGCTGCACGGCCTCGGCGCGAAGCTCAGCTATCACGACCCGCACGTGGAGCACTGGCAGGCCCTCGGTGGCAGCGTGCCCCGCGCCGAGGACCTGGAGGCCGCCGTCGCCGCGGCGGACCTGGTCATTCTGGTGCAGAACCATCGCTCGTACGACGTCGACGCGCTCGTCGGGCGGGCCAAGCGGTTCTTCGACACCCGGGGCGTGACGACGGGCGACGCCGCGCACCGGCTCTGACCCGCAGGTGTCGCGACACTCCGTGATGTCCCGGTTACGCTAAGGGCATCACGGTCGCTCGTAGCATCGGGCGTCATGACTGACTTCCGGTCCGACGCCCGAGGCCCGCACGGCCCCGCCCTCGCCGGCCCGGCCGACGACCGGCCCGCCGCCGTCGCGGACCGCCCGGTCCCGGCCGACCGGCCCGCGGACGCCCCGGCCGGCGGGCCGCGGCGGTACGACGTGGCGGCGGCCCTGGTCTACCTGGCCGGCGCGGTGCTGGTCACCGGTCGGGGCTGGCTGGACGTGCCCGGCCGGCTGCTCGGCAGCCGGCCGACCGACCAGGGCTTCAACGAGTGGATGCTGGCGTACGCGGCGCACGCCGTCACGCACCTGGAGAACCCGTTCTTCACCACGCTCCAGAACGCCCCGGACGGGGTGAACCTGATGAGCAACGTGGGGATGCAGCTTCCCGGCCTGCTGCTCACCCCGGTGACGGTGCTCGCCGGCGCTCCGGCGGCGTACCTGCTGTTCGTGACGCTCAACCTGGCCGGCACCGCCTACGCCTGGTACCACGTGCTCTCCCGGCACCTGGTCCGGCGTCACCTCGCTGCCGGGGTCGGCGGGCTGTTCTGCGGCTTCGCCCCGGCGCTCGTGTCGCACAGCAACGGCCACCCGCACATCACCGCCCAGTGGCTGGTGCCGTTCCTCGTCTGGCGGGTGGTGTGCCTGGCCCGTGGTGGCCGGGTGCGCCGCGACGGGCTGGTGCTCGGCGTGCTCGTCGTGGCGCAGTTCTTCATCGGCCTGGAGGTTCTCTTCCTGACCGCGCTTGCGTGCCTGGCCGGGCTGCTGGGCTGGCTGCTGGTCCGGCCGCGGCGGGTGGTGGCCGCCGCCCGGCCGCTGACCGGCGGGATCGCCGTCGCCGGGCTGCTGGTGCTGCTGGCCGGCGCGTACCCGCTGTGGATGCAGTTCGCCGGCCCGCAGCACCGGGTGGGTCACCCGGGCTCGCCGGACCAGTTCGTCCTGGCGCTGAAGTCGTACGTCACCTACGCCACCGAGTCGGTGGGCGGCGGTCCGGGCAGCGTCCGGGGCCTGGTCGCCAACACCACCGAGGAGGCGAGCAGCTTCGGCTGGCCGTTGGTGATCCTGCTGGTCGCGGCCGTGCTCTGGCAGCGCCGGCAGCCGCTGGTCCGGGTGCTTGCCCTGGTCGCGGTGGTGGCCGCGATCCTCTCCATGGGCACCAGGTGGACCTGGGGCCCCCGGCACTCCTCGGTGCCCGCGCCCTTCGCCCTGGTCCAGAACCTGCCGGTGTTCGACTCGCTCGTGGTGGCCCGGTTCGGGTTGATCACCACGGCGGCCGTCGGGGTGCTGCTGGCGCTCACCGTCGACCGGCTGGCGGGGCTCGCCCGGCGGTCGGCCCCGGCGGACCGGCTGGTCGCCGCGCTCGGCGGCGCCGCGCTGCTGGCGGCGCTGGTGCCGGTGGCGCCGACGCCGCTGCCGGTGCAGCGCCGGGCGCCGGTGCCGGCGTTCGTCACCTCGGGTGCCTGGCGGGACCACGTCACCCCGGGCCGGACCCTGGTGCCCGTCCCGGTGGACAACATGACGTCGGTGTGGTGGAGTTCCGCCGCGCACGCCGGTTTCGCCGTGCCGCAGGGCTATTTCCTGGGCCCGGTGTCGAAGACCGACCCGACCGGCCGGTGGGGGGTCCGGCCGCAACCGACCGCGATGCTGCTCACCGCCGTCGACAAGGGGACGCGGTCCCCGGATCCCGGCCCGGCGGACCGGGAGCGGGCGCTCGCCGACGCACGCTACTGGCGGGCCGACGCGCTGGCGCTGCCGGCGGCGCACCCCCGCGCGGCGCGGCTGCGTGCCGTGCTCGACGCGCTGTACGGGCCCGGTGCCCGGGTGGACGACGTGTGGCTCTGGGACGTCCGCGGGTACACCCGCTGAGCCCGCCGCCGGGTCACGGCGAGAAACGCCAGACCAGCAGCAGGTAGCCGCCGAAGTAGGCGGACACCAGCGCGAGGGTGGTCAGCACGGTCGCCGCCCGGGCCCGACCGGCGCGCGCCAGCGCCACCGCGGCGGGCAGGAGCAGCGGGAACGCGGGAAGCAGGAACCGGGCCTTCGAGTGGTAGAAGCCGGCGGCGCCGAGCGTGGTCAGCAACAGCAGCCCGCTGTAGAGCAGCAACTGCCACGGCTGCCGGTCGAGCAGGCTGAGCACGAACAGCATGATCGCCAGCACCGCCACCAGCGTGACCACGTAGAACTCCAGCTCCGACGGCTTGCTGAGCACCTCACGGGCCCGCTGGACGGTGTTCACGCCGAGGTCGAAGGAGGAACCCCAACCCTCGCCCTGGATCCGGAACCAGCCGTCCGGGCGGCCGGTGCGCCAGCCGACCCACGCCAGGTAGCCCAGCCAGCCGGCGGGCGCGAGCAGCATCGCCGCCCACGGTCGCCACCCGTCCCGACGCCTGATCACCGCGATCAGCGCGGCCAGGCCGACCACCCCGATGAGTGAGGAACCGGTCGGCCGGGTGAGGCCGGCGAGCAGGCAGAGCGCGCCGGCGGTCAGCCAGTGCCGGCGCAGCAGCGCGTACAGCGACCACGCCGCGAGCGCCGTGAACAACCCCTCGCTGTACGACATGAGCTGCACCGCGGCGTGCGGCAGCACGCCCCAGAGCACGGCGAGGACCACCCCGACGCGGCGGTCGTACACGTGGGCGCCGACGGCGAACAGCCCCCAGGCGGCGGCGAACCCCGCCACCCACGACACCAGCAGGGCGGTGTGCCGCAGGTCGAACGGCGTGACCGTGTCCAGCCCGGCGGTCAGGCCCGGGTACAGCGGGAAGAACGCCATGTTGCTGTGCAACTGCGCGGCGCCGTCGTAACCGTCGCGCGCGATGCCCAGATACCAGACGCCGTCGGAGCGGGTCAGCTCGCCGACCGTGCCGCGACCGGTGCTCCGGGCCCAGAGCCAGATGCTGAGCAGGCCGAGCAGGCGTACCACGGTCCAGCCGACGAGCGCGGGCAGGGCGTACCGGACGGCGGCGCGGATCCGCGCGGCGGGCCCGCCCGGCGCCGGCGGGTCGGCCGGCTCCGGCGCGGACGGCGGGCGCTCGCTTGTCGTCACCATGTCCATTTTCGTCCTGTTCGCAGGGAAGTCGAGCGGGTCGCCGGCAGCGCGTCCCCGGGGGCGCCGGGACGCCGGTCGGGTCGGGCGCGCGCCCTCGCCCGCGCCGGCCAGGGATGGAGGTTAGCAACAGGTGTATCGGTACCGCGGACACGACGGCGGCGGGCCCGATACGCCCGTTGCGTTGTCGTAGACTCGCCGGGGTCCTCGGGCCGTGGGGCCGAGGGGACGGAGACGGGCGGTAATGGGAGCTGAGGGCGCAGACATGACGAAGCGCACCCGGGGACGGGTCGTCATGCTGGTGGACAACGCAGTGGACGGGGACTCGCGGGTCCAGAAGGCCGCCCGCTCCGCCGCCGACGCCGGCTGGGAGGTCATCCTGCTCGGCCGGGCCCCCGGCGGCGTGCCCAGGACCTGGAAGCTGGGCGCGGCCGAGGTCCGCCTGCTCAAGGTGCCGCTGCCGATGGCCAGGCGGCCACACGAGTTCCGCCGGTCGTGGCTGCGGGCGCCGCTGGCGTACCCGCCCACCGGCGTCGCCGCCCACCGCGCGCAGGAGGTCCGCGCCTGGCGCGCCGACCTGCGGGTCCGCCGGGCCGAGCTGACCACGGCCGGTCGGCCGGCGCTGCGCTGGCAGTTGCTGCGCGCGCAGGAGCGCCTCTCCGGCCTGACCCGCCGGTGGGTGTCGCTGCGCCAGCGGCAGCTCGGCCGGGCCAAGACGCGCAAGCTCGACGGGCCGTGGGACCGCGCCTACACCCTGTTCTGGCAGCGGGTGCAGGGCGGCGGGGCGTGGCGGCGGCTGGAGCCGGGCCTGTGGGACTACGAGCTGGGTTACGGTCCGGCCATCGACAAGCTCCAGCCCGACCTCATCCACGCGAACGACTTCCGCATGCTCGGCGTCGGCGCCCGCGCCAAGATCCGCGCCGCGGCCGTGGGGCGGCGGGTCGCCCTGGTCTGGGACGCCCACGAATACCTGCCCGGCGTGCAGCCGTGGCGCGACAACGCCCGCTGGCTGCCCGGCAACATGGCCCACGAACGCGAGTTCGTGCCGTACGCGGACGCGACCATGACCGTCTCCGGCGGGCTGGCCGACCTGCTCCAGGCCGAACACGGCCTGGCCGAACGACCGGCGGTGGTGCTCAACGCCCCGGCGGTGGACGAGGTGACCGGCGGCCGGGTCGAGGCGCCGGACATCCGTCTCCGGTGCGGTGGCCTCGGGCCGGACGTGCCGCTGCTGGTCTACAGCGGGGTCGCCGCACCCAAGCGCGGCCTGGCGGTGATGATCGAGGCCCTGCCGGAGCTGGCCGGGGCGCACGTCGCCCTGGTGGTCAACAAGCCCGGCTCCGACTACGTGCGCGGGCTTGTCGCCCGGGCCGGGGAGCTGGGCGTCGGCGACCGGGTGCACGTGCTGCCCTACGTGCCGCACGACCAGGTGGTGCCGTTCCTCTCCGGCGCCCACGTCGGCGTGATCCCGATCCAGCACTGGCCCAACCACGAGATCGCGCTGATCACCAAGTTCTTCGAGTACTCGCACGCCCGGCTGCCGCTCGTCGTCTCCGACGTCCGCACCATGGCGGAGACCGTCCGCTCGACCGGGCAGGGCGAGGTGTTCACCGCCGAGGACGTCACCGACTACGTGCGGGCGGTGCGGGCGGTGCTGGCCGACCGGGAGCGTTACCGGGCCGCGTACGACCAGCCGGGGCTGCTGGCCAACTGGACCTGGGCGGCGCAGGCGGAGGTCCTCGACGGCGTCTACTCCCGGCTGCTGCCGGAGCATCCGCCGCGTGCCGCCGACGGGACCAGCCCGGCGCCGGTGCTCGCCGCCGGGGTCGGAAGGTGACCCAGCCCGACGTCACGGTGGTGACCGCCGTCTACAACACCATGCCGGACCTCACCACCTGCCTCACCTCGCTCGTCGAGCAGACCATCGGGCTGGACCGGCTGGAGGTCGTGGCGGTGGACGACGGCTCGACCGACGGCAGCGCCGAGGAGCTGGACCGCTTCGCCGCCCGCTACCCCGGCACGGTGAAGGTGCTGCACCAGCCCAACTCGGGCGGGCCGGCCGCGCCGAGCAACCGCGGGCTGGAGCAGGCCACCGGCCGGTACGTCTTCTTCATCGGCTCCGACGACCACCTGGGTCCGGAGGCGCTGGAACGGATGGTGGCCGCGGCCGACAGGTGGGGCTCCGACGTGCTGCTCGGGCGGCTCGTCGGGGTCAACAAGCGCTACGTGCACCAGGCGATCTTCGCCACCACCCAGCCGGACGTGGACCTGTTCGCCTCGGCCCTGCCGTTCGCGTTGTCCAACACCAAGCTGTTCCGCCGGGAGCTGGTGGAGAAGTACGGCCTGCGTTTCCCGGAGGACATGCCGGTCGGCAGCGACCAGCCGTTCACGCTGGAGGCGTGCCTGCGGGCCGGGCGGATCTCGGTGCTCGCCGACTACGACTACTACTACGCGGTGAAGCGCGCCAATTCGAGCAACATCACCTACCGCAGCACGCACGTGGCGCGGCTCGGCTGCGCGGAGCGGATCGTCGCGTTCGTCGCCGCGCACATCGAGCCGGGCGAACGGCGCGACGCGGTCCTGCTCCGCCACTTCACCTGGGAGATCGCCAAGCTGGTCCAGGCCGACTTTCTGAAACTGGACCGCACCACGCAGGAGCGGGTGCGCACGGGGGTCGGGCGGCTCGTCACCGAGCACCTCACCGAGCGGATCCGGCGCGCGCTGCCGGTGACCACCCGGGTCCGGCTCGGCGTGGCCGCGTACGGCAGCCTGGCCGACCTGGTGGCGGTGATCCGCCAGGACGTGCGGCACGGGTTGCCGCAGCCGGTGCTCCGCGACGACGGCTGGTTCGCCCGCTACCCTGGTTTCGGTGACGGCCGGTGCGGGCTCTCCGACGACTGGTACGAGATCACCGTGTCGATGTCGAAGTGGCTGGCCCGGCTGGAGACGATGGCCGTACGCTGGACCGTCGACGGTGCGGGGGAGCGGGTGGTCCGGATCACCGCGCGCGGCCCGCACCCGGATCTGGCCGTGCTGGCCGACGGCGGGGTCGCCGTCTCGGCCGGGCGGACGGCCGGCACGGTCGAGTCGATCGAGGCCGACCCGCTGGGCGCGACGGTGACCATGTCGTTCCGCGCCCGGGACCTGCTCGCCGGGGTGAAACCCGGCGGGGAACGCCGGGTCGTCAGCGTGACCGTCACCCGCGGCGGCGACGCCGCCGCGACCCCGGTGCGCGGCCCGTACCCGTCGATGGTGCAGCGGTCGGTGCACCGGGAGGACGGCCGGCTGCACGTGATCACCAGCAGCACGAACCGCAAGGGCGACCTGGTGCTTGTCGTCTTCCCGGTGACGCTGCGCCGCATGATGACCGGCCTGCGACGCAGGCTCCCCATTGGAGGAAAGAAGCAGTCATGAACATCTGCGTCGTCGCGCTCGGCAAGATCGGCCTGCCGCTCGCCGTGCAGTTCGCCTCGAAGGGGCACCGGGTGCTCGGGGCCGACGTCTCCGAGCGGGTCGTCCAGCTGGTGAATGACGGTGCCGTGCCCTTCCCGGGCGAGACCGACCTGGACGTCAAGCTGAAGGAGGCGGTGGCCGCCGGGCTGCTGTCGGCCACCACCGACACGGCCGCCGCGGTCGCCGAGTCGGAGGCGGTCGTGGTGGTGGTGCCGTTGTTCGTGGACGCCGAGGGCGTGCCGGACTTCGGCTGGATGGACGACGCCACCCGGGCGATCGCCCGTGGCCTCAAGCCGGGCACCCTGGTCAGTTACGAGACCACGCTGCCGGTCGGCACCACCCGTAACCGCTGGGCGCCGATGCTCGAAGAGGGCTCCGGTCTCACCGCGGGCACGGACTTCCACCTGGTGTTCAGCCCGGAGCGGGTGCTCACCGGTCGGGTCTTCGCCGACCTGCGCCGCTACCCGAAGCTGGTCGGCGGCATCGACGAGTCCTCCGCCGCGCACGGCGTCCGGTTCTACGAGGCGGTGCTCGACTTCGACGAGCGGGCCGACCTGAAGCAGCCCAACGGCGTGTGGGACCTGGGCTCGGCCGAGGCGTCCGAGCTGGCCAAGCTCGCCGAGACGACCTACCGGGATGTGAACATCGGCTTGGCGAACCAGTTCGCCCGCTTCGCCGACACGGTGGGCGTCGACGTCACGAAGGTCATCGAGGCGTGCAACACGCAGCCGTACAGCCACATCCACTCGCCGGGCATCGCGGTCGGCGGCCACTGCATCCCGATCTACCCGCGGATGTACCTGTGGAACGACCCGGCGGCCACCGTGGTCCGCTCGGCGCGGGAGGCGAACGCCGCGATGCCGGACTACGCGGTCGACCTGCTCGCCGCCGCGTACGGCGACCTGACCGGCGTGGGCGTGCTGGTGCTGGGCGCCGCCTACCGGGGCGGGGTGAAGGAGACCGCGTTCTCCGGTGTCTTCCCGACCGTGGAGGCGCTGCGCCGGCGGGGCGCGACGCCCTACGTCTCCGACCCGATGTACTCGAACGAGGAGTTGGCGGCGCACGGTCTGCCCGGCTACGACGGCGAGCCGGTCGGCGCCGCGGTGATCCAGGCCGACCACGCCGAATACCGCAACCTCACCCCGGCGGACCTGCCGGGCGTGACGGTGCTCGTGGACGGGCGGCGGGTCACCGACCCGGCCCGTTGGACCGGCGTCCGCCGGGTGGTCATCGGCGGCTGACCCCAACTGTGCGGCGGGCCCCGGCCGTCTCGGTCGGGGCCCGCCGCGTCGTGCCCCGAACACGAGCAAAGCGGTCGTCCGTCGTTCACCTGCCGGACACCCCCGCAATACTTGCGTCACCTAACCCGTTTAGGGTCGCAGCCGTCGGTATCGGGCCTCGCCGACATTGCCGGGCAGACAGGGAGCATGCCGTTGTTCAGCAGATTACGCAGCCAGCAGGGTTTGGCCGCGGTGGGCGCGACGCTTCTCGGGTACGGCGTCATGATCCTCGCCGGCGTCCTCGGCCTGGTGTTCCCGTACGCGGTGGCCGCGGCGGTCGCCCTCGGCGGTGAGCTGGCGCTCGCCACCCGGTACGGCGGGACCGCCCAGCTGCTCGCCAAGGCCGGCGTCGGGTGGACGTTCCGGCGGCTGGTGCGGGACCTGTCGGTGGCCCTGCTGGTGATCGCCGCGGTCCGTCCCGGGGTGGCCGGCACGATCGCGGTGCTGCTGCTGCCCGCCGCGCTCTGGACCCTGGCGGTGGGCACCACCGCGGTCACCAAGTCGGTCGAGGGGCGGGTCGACCCGCCGGCGTTCACCCGCAACATCGACCTCGGCGCGCTGCGTCGCGTCCCGGTCCCGCCGGCCTGGGCGCGGCACCTCGCCGGGCTGCGGCTGCCACTGCTCAACGTGTTGCTGGTGCCGGCGGCCGTGGTGGCCGCCGCGGCGGACCGGGTCACCCCGGTGGTGGTCACCGGCCTGGTCACCCTGGCCGCGGGTCTGGTCACCGCCGCGGTGCTGGCGCTGACCGTGCTGCGGGGCCGGGGCACGAGCCCGGGGGTGCTGCCCGCCGTGCACGACTGGCTGGCCCGGGAGAAGCCCGAGGTGGCGCTCTACTTCGCCGGCCCGGCCAAGGACGTCTACCAGGCCAACATGTGGCTCGCGCCGCTGGCGGCGACCGGTCGGCGCGCCGTGGTGCTGCTGCGGGCCGCGGAAGCGTTCCCCCAGTTGGCGGACACCCGGCTGCCGGTGATCTGCGTGCCGGCCGGGGTCGACTTCATGAACCTCGACCTGGGCTCGCTGCGGGTCGCGCTGTACGCGGCGAACGTCGGCGCGAACATCCACCTGCTGCGTGAGCCGGGCGTGAAGCACGTCTTCGTCGGCCACGGCGACAGCGACAAGGCGGCGAGCGTCAACCCCTACAGCAAGGTGTACGACGAGGTGTGGGTGGCCGGTCCGGCGGGCCGGGAGCGGTACGCCCGGGCCGGCGTCGGCGTGCTGGACCGCGACATCGTGGAGGTCGGCCGCCCGCAGCTCGCCGGCGTGCACACGTTCGGCTCCGGCGCCGCCGACCACCTGTTCACCGTGCTCTACGCCCCCACCTGGGAGGGCTGGCTGGACGACGACCCGTTCCACACGTCGCTGGTGCTGATGGGGGAGCGGATCGTGTCCGGGCTGCTGTCCGCCGGGAACCTTCGGGTGGTCTACAAGCCGCACCCGTTGACCGGCACCCGCTCGCCGAAGGCGAAGGCGGCGCACGAGCGGATCGTCGCCCGGATCCGCGCGGCCGGGGGCGAGACCGATCCCGATTCGCTCGACGGCGCCGCGCACCTGGTGGTGACCGGCCGCACGCCGTCGCTGTTCGACTGCTTCAACGTCACCGACCTGCTGGTCAGCGACGTGTCGAGTGTGGTCTCCGACTTCGTGCAGAGCGAGCGGCCGTACGTGGTGGCCAACCCGGCGGGTCTGCCCGAGGACGACTTCCGGCGGCAGTTCCCGACGGCGCGGGCGGCGTACCTGCTCTCCGCGGACGGCGGCGAGCTGGCCAAGATCCTCGACGTGACCCGGGGTGGGGACGACCCGATGGCCGAGGCGCGGCGGGAGTTGAAGGAATACCTGCTCGGCCCGGCCGGGTCGAACCCGATGGACCGGTTCCGGGACGAGATCGGGCGGCTCTGCGGCTGACCGACCCGCCGACACGCGGGGGCGACGACCGGACCGGTCGTCGCCCCCGTCGCGTGCTCAGCCCTGGTGCGGCGGGTTGTCGACGTCCCGGGAGACGACCTCGCCCTTGGCGTCGACCCAGCCCTTCGGCCGGGCCGGGTTGCCGGCCACCAGCTGGTAGGGCTTGACGTCCCGGGTCACCACGGAGCCGGCGGCGATCATCGCGTACTCGCCGACCTCGATGCCACACACGAGCGTGGCGTTGGCGCCGATCGATGCGCCCCGGCGGACCAGCGTCGGGGTGATCGTCCAGTCCGGGTTCTGGGCGCGCGGCCGGAAGTCGTTGGTGAACACCGCGCACGGGCCGACGAAGACCTCGTCCTCGATGGTGACGCCCTGGTAGACCGAGACATTGTTCTGGATCTTGACGCGGTCGCCGACGGTGACGGTCGCGTCGACGTACACGTTGCGGCCGATCACGCAGCCGGCGCCGACCCGGGCGCTGGACCGGATGTGCGCCAGGTGCCAGACCTTGGTGCCGTCGCCGACCCGGGCACCGGACTCCACGTCGGCCGTCGGGTGGACGAAGACGGAGGCGGACGGGTCGTTGCTGTCAGTCATCTCAACTCGCATCGTGGCAGGGCGCGCGTCGCGCCGTCGGGCGGGCTCGACGCAGCATAACGAGCGGCTCAGGCGAGCAGTTCGGCCACCGCGTCGGCGGCCGGCCGGTCCGCCGGCAGCGGATGGGCCGTCACCACCGCGTCGACCGGCAGCACGCCGTACAGGTGCGGGAAGAGCGCGCCACCGCGGGACGCCTCCCACCGCAGCGCGTCACCGAGCGGCGCCTCGTCCACGGCGAGCAGGGTGAGGCCGGTGACCCCGGCGAAGTGGCGGCGCGCGGTCTCCACCACCTGGTCGGCGGCGGAAAGATGCAGGTAGCCGTCCTGCCGGTCCATGGCCGTGCCGGCGAAGCTTCCGGCCGCCCGCGCCGCCCGCCACTCGTCGTCGGCGAGAATCTTGTAGATCACCACCGCAGCCTAGAGCGCCCTCGCGCCGGGGCGGCGCGTCTGCCACCATTCCCTGGGCAACTCCTCAAGCGGACGGAGGCACGGGTGCGGATCCTCCTGGTCGAGGACGACCGTCGGGTCGCCGCGGCGCTGTCGTCCGCGCTGACCCGGCGCGGCTACGAGGTGGAACACGCCGCCACCGCCGCCGCCGCGCTCTCCGCCGCCCCCTGCGACCTGGTGCTGCTCGACCTGACCCTGCCCGACGGCGACGGCACCGACCTGTGCCGTGAGTTGCGCCGTCGCAGCAGCCAGATCGGCATCATCGCGGTGACCGCCCGCGGCGAGGAACGCGACCGGGTGCTGGGCCTACGGCTGGGCGCCGACGACTACGTGGTCAAGCCCTTCTCGATGGTGGAGTTGCAGGCTCGGATCGAGGCGGTGCTGCGCCGGGCGTCGCACACCGTCCCGGAACGCAACCTGATCGAGGCGGGCACGGTCCGCATCGACGTGGGCGGCCGGACGGTCAGCGTGGCCGGGCAGGCGGTGACGCTGACCCGCAAGGAGTTCGACATCCTGCTCTCGCTGGCCCGCCAGCCCGGGGTGGCCGTCCCGCGGGACCGGATCCTGCTCGACGTCTGGGGCACCACCTGGGCCGACCGGCACACCGTCGAGGTGCACGTCGGGTCGCTGCGCGGCAAGCTCGGCGACCCGACGCTTGTGGAGACCGTACGCGGGGTCGGCTACCGGCTCCGCGGCGTGTGAGGGGGTCCCGATGCGCCGCCGGCTGGTGATCAGTTATCTGCTGCTGATGGTGCTGGTGCTGATCGCGTTGGAAACCCCGCTGGCGGTCACGCTCGCCTCCCGGGAGACCGACCGGGTCCGCGCCGACCGGCTCGCCGACGCCACCCGGTTCGCCTCGCTCGCCGGCCCGGCGCTGCGCGGCGGCAGCCCCGGCCCGCTGGGTGGGGAGCTGACCGCCTACGACGACCTCTACCGCATCGGCGCGGCCGTGGTGGACCGGGACCGCCGTACCGTGGCCGCCTCGACCCGGTGGGAGCCGGGCGCGGGCACCGGCCCGGCGCTCGACACCGCGCTGTCCGGGCAGCAGTTCAGCGGCCCGGAGTCGGTCTGGCCGTGGGTGGACGGGCCGCTGGTGACGGCGGTCCCGATCAACGACGGTGGTGAGGTGCTCGGCGCGGTGGTCACCACCACCCCGGCGGACCGGGTGCGCCGCGCCGTCACCCTGTGGTGGGTGACGCTTGCCGGCATCGGCCTGCTCGCGGTGCTGGCCTGCGTCTCCACCGCGTTCGGGCTGGCCGGTTGGGTGCTGCGCCCGGTCACCGAGCTGGACACCGCGACCCACGAGATCGCCGGGGGGCGCCGCACCGCCCGGGTCCGACCCCGGCTCGGCCCGCCCGAGCTGCGCCGGCTGGCGACCAGCTTCAACGACATGGTCGACGCGGTCTCCGACGTGATGGACCGGCAGCGGGCCTTCGTCGCGCACGCCAGCCACCAGTTGCGCAACCCGTTGACCGCGCTGCGGCTGCGGGTGGAGGAACTGGGGCCGAGCCTGACCGACCCGGACGGCCGGGCCGAGCACCGGCTGGCGCTTGAGGAGACCGACCGGCTGGCCACCGTGCTCGACGCGCTGCTCACCCTGGCCCGAGCCGAGCGGGAGGAGAACCAGCGGGTCACCGTGGACGCCGGTGCGGCGGCCGCGTCCCGGGTCGCGGCCTGGCTGCCGCTGGCCCGGCACCGGGCGGTCACGCTCCGGCTCGACGCGGGCGACGGGCCGGCGTACGCCCGGACCGTGCCGACCGCCATCGACCAGGCGCTCGACGCCCTGATCGACAACGCGGTGAAGTTCAGCGGCGCCGGGGGAGAGGTGACGGTGACGGTACGCCCCGCCGACGGCGGGACGGCGCTCACCGTGCGGGACACCGGCCCCGGCATGACGGCCAGCCAACTCGGCCAGGCCACCGAGCGGTTCTGGCGGGCGCCGGACGCGCAGAACGTGGACGGCGCGGGTCTGGGGCTGACCATCGCCGCGGTGCTCGTCGACGCGTCCGACGGCCGGCTCACCATGCGTCAGGGCGACCCCCGGGGGTTGGTCGCCGAGCTGTGGTTCCCGGCGCCGCCCGACGACCCGGACGCGTTCGACGAGCCCGATGCGCCCGACCGGCCCTCCGCGCCGGAGCGCCACGGCGAACCCGTCGGGCGCTGACCCCGATCAGGGCTTGGTGTCGCGATACCACTGCGCCGCGCCCGGGTGCAGCGGCAGCGGAGTGGTGACGATCGCCGACCGGGGACTCATCCGACCGGCCGCCGGGTGCGCCGCGGCCAGCTCCTCCCGGCGATCCATCAGCAGCCGGGTCACCTCGCGCACCAGCTCGGCGGGGAGGTTGGCGTTGACGATCAGGTAGTTCGGGTTCGCCACGGTGCTGACCGGCTCCGTCCGGTAGACCGAGCGGGGAATGTCCCGGGTCACGTAGACCTGCCCGTACGCGCGTCGCAGCGGCTCGGTCCACTCACCCAGGTCGACCATCCGCAGCGACGTCTCCTGGGCCAGGTCGGCGACGCCGCGCACCGGCAGGCCACCGGAGAAGAAGAACGCGTCGATCCGGCCCTCCCGCAGGGCGGCCACCGAGTCGTCGAGGCCCAGGTGCTCCTGGCGTACCCGGTCGCCGCCGAGCTGCGCCACCGCGAGTAGCCGGGTGGCGGTGATCTCGGTGCCGGAACCGTCGGCGCCCACCGACACGGGACGGCCGCGCAGGTCGGCGAGCGTGCGGATCGGGCCGTCGGCGGTGGTGACCAGGTGCAGCAGGTCGTCGTAGACCCGGGCGACGGCGAGCACCGCCGGGTGCTCCGGCTCGCGGGCCGGCAGCACGTCGGCCTGGGTGAAGCCCAGCTCCGCGTCACCGGCGCCGACCAGCCGGACGTTCTGCGCGGAGGCGGCGGTGACCATCACCTCGGCCCGCACCCCTGGTAGTTCCCGGTTGAGCAGGGCGGCGAGCGACTTGCCGAAGGCGTGGTAGACGGCGGTGGGGCTGCCGGTGGCGATCCGGATCGGCACCCGGCTCGCGGGTTCGTCCCGGCAGCCGGCCACGCCGACGGTGACGAGCAGCAGCAGCGCCAGCGGGGCCGCGGTCCGGCGCCGGCCGCGCACAGACCAGTGTCGGCTCACGGGCTGCACTCTGCGCCGTGCACCCGCCGCCGCGCAACCCCGCCGTGGTCAGCCCAGGGCGGCGCTCTCGGTGATGCGTACCCGGTGCTCGCCGTTGGAGACGCTCACCAGGAAGCAGCCCGACCCCGGGCGCAGCACCGCCGGCACCTCCAGCAGCGCCGCGCCGCGCACCAGCACCGCCGCCAGGTCCCGGTCCGCAAGCCGGATGCCGAGGCAGTGCCGGCGTACGTGCCGGCCGCCGGCGAGCAGCGCCGCCCGCCAGGCCGCCGCGGCCAGCCGGGGACGCCAGAGCCGGCGCGCCGTCGAGGCGCCGGGGACCGGCCCGCCGAGCAACTCCCGCCGCCCCTGCCGCCACCCCGCCGCGAGCAGGTTCGCGTACGCCGACCGGTGCCCCGGGGGCACCGACAGCCGGTGCAGCTCGTAGCGACGGCGCAGCCCACCCGTGGTCAGCTCGTGCTCCACCGGCACGTCGAGCCGGCGCAGCAGCTGCC
Organism: Micromonospora sp. WMMD1128; assembly: GCF_027497235.1. Taxonomy (NCBI): domain Bacteria; kingdom Bacillati; phylum Actinomycetota; class Actinomycetes; order Micromonosporales; family Micromonosporaceae; genus Micromonospora; species Micromonospora sp. WMMD1128. Next base: position 4,183,221 of record NZ_CP114902.1, on the reverse strand, counting down.
GCATCCGGCGCGCCGCGTCCTCCCGGTTGAACTCGGCGGTCCCGCCCCGGTACGGATCGCTGTCGAGCCGGCGGACGTCGGCGGCCGGGGGCGGGGTGCAGCGCACCAGGCAGGCGACCTCGAAGGCGCCGGCCAGGGTCAGCCAGTCAAGCGGCGGGGGCGGCGACGACGGGCGGGGCCGGTCGAGCAGCGTGGTGGGCTCGGAGAGCATCGGCACAGCTCCTAGGTCGGCGTCGTGGTGCCTCTACCGTGGCCCCCGACGGCCGGCCGGGGAACCGCTGCGCCCGAGCCTTGAGCAAAATTTGCGGCTGACCGCCGCCGAGCCGTTCCCTATCCTGGCTTCGGGTCGTACCGGCCGGTCGCCGCGCGTGCGGCCACGGCCAGCATGTCCCGGTTGCCGGACCAGGCGGTGATCTTCGTGGGCACCGCCCCGCGGGGGTAGGCCCGGGTCACCGGCACCTCGCACACCCGCAGGCCCGCCCGGGCGGCGCGCACCGGTAGATACGTCAGCAGCTCGTACGCGTCGAAGACGGTCCGGAACACGCCCACCCGGGGATCGGTCAGCAGCCGCGCCGAGTGGCCCCGGAAGCCGTTCGTGGTGTCCGTGTACCACTTCCGCGCGCCGGCCGACAGCATCGGCGCGTGCAGCAGTCGGATGCCCAGGTAACGCGACCAGGGGGTGTTCACCGCCCGGCCGCCCCGGACGAACCGGGAGCCCTGCACGTAGTCGTACCCCTCGTCCAGCCGGGCGGCGAACCGGGTGATCGCCTCGACGCCGTCCTTGCCGTTGCCGTCCACGGTGATCACGCCCTGGTAGCCGTCGTCCAGAGCGGCGGCGAACGCCATCCGCAGCTGGGCGCTGAGCCGACCCGGCCCGGTCTTGACCAGCAGTGACCGCACGCCGTGGGCGGCCAGGAAGTCGTCGTCCACCGAGCCGTCCGTGCTGCCCCCGTCGGCGATCAGCACGTCCAGACCGTGGCCGCAGTCGTGCATCCGGCGCAACTGGGCGCGCAGCCGCTCGCCCTCGTTGATCACTGGGACCACCACCGCGTAGCGGCTACGGCGGGGCGCGAAGTCGTGTCGCTCGTGGCGCGGCACCTGTCGATCGGGGCGGCTCAGTTCGCGGGTGTCGGTCATGACCGGTCACCGCGCAGGGCCACGGCGTACCGGGCGGCCCGCTCGACGGCCGCCAGCCGGTCGCCCTCGGCCGGACGCATCTCCACGCTGAGGTGCCGGTCGTAGCCCACGCCGCGCAGGGCGGCCGCGAAGTCGCGGTGACGTGGATCCGGGTCGCCCACCGGCCGCAGGTGAGGCTCGCTGAGGTGGGTGTGCCGCAGCAGCGGGGCGAACCGGTTCACGCACGCCGTCGGGTCGTCCCCGGCCAGGGCCATGCAGGCGCTGTCCAGGTGCAGCCGCAGGCCGGGTGAGTCCACGGCGGCCACAAGAGCCGCGGCTTCCGCCGCCCGCACCAGGTAGTCGGTGTCGTACACCGCCGGGTTGGCCTCCAGGCAGATGGTCGTCCCGGCCGCGACCGCCCGGCGCGCGAGTCGGTCGAAGACGTCGACGGCGATCCGGTCGGCCGCCTCCACCGGCAGGCCGTCGCGACGGCGGTTGCGAGGGCTGCCGAAGACCAGGGCGGTGGCGCCCATCGCGGCGCACAGGTCGACCACCCGGCCCAGGTACGACACGAACTCCTCCCGTTCCGGCCCGAACAGGGTGAGGTCGGGCCGCCCGTAGAGCAGCGACTGGGCGGCGACCACCGGCAGGCCGGCGCGAGCCCATGAGCGGGCGTAGTCGCGGGCCTGGACGGGGGAGACGGCGGCCGGGTCCGCCCAGACCTTCGTGGGCGCCACCTCGATGCCCTCGACCCCGGTGCGCCGCAGCACGTCGGCGACCTTCTCGTCGTCCTCCGGCTCCCAGGCGATGTTGCTGAACGCCACTCTCATGCCGGCACCCGCGCTCCGGCGAACGCCCGCAGCCCGGCGAGCACCTCGTCCCGGCGGCAGACGTACGGCCCGTCGGCGGCGAAGACCTCGGCGTGCCGGGTGTGCATGTCGTAGTCGATTCGGGGCACCGTGTCACAGCTCAGCGCACGTCCGAAGACCTCCCGGGCCACGGTGTCGGCGGCGAGCGGCGCGGTGGCCAGGTTGAGCACCGGCAACGCGGCGGCGTGGGCGCGGTCCAGGTCGGCGGTCAGCCGTTGGAGGTCGTAGAACTGGAATGTCGACGCCCGGTGGCAGAACTCCTCGGTCCGCCCGTTGACCAGGTCGTAGATGAGGTTCTTCCGCAGGCCGGGGCCGTACAGGGAAGGCAGTCGGAGCACCATGCTGCGCGGGTAGTGCTTCTGCACGAACCGCTCCAGCCGCAGCCGGTTGCGGCCGTACGCCTGCGGGTGGTCGGCCGGCTCGACCGGAGTGGCCTCGTCCACCCCCCGGGGGTCGGGGTAGACGTCCACGGTGGAGATGAGCACCGCCTCGTCCGCCGTGGTGGTGCGCAGGTGGTCGATCAGCGTGTCCACGGCGAGCGCGTCGGCGTCCGGTTCGGCGTTCGCCCGCCACTTCAGGCCCGGCGCCGCGCTGATCACCAACCGGTCGAACCGTCGCCCGTCGATCGCGCCGACGGTGGCGCGACGGACCTGGAGGTCGTAGGCGCGTTGCCGGGCGAGGTTCTCGCCGACGAAACCGGTACAGCCCACCAAACCTGTGAGCATCCCTCACCTCGTATCAAATCACTTAAATAGGTCAAGCGAGATGTTAGCGTCTGCGCGTGACAAAGGGACGGATTCCCATTGATGCGGTGGTCTTCGGCGCCGGCGTCTTCGGCCTGTGGGCGGCCCGGCGGCTGCTCCTCCAGGGGCTGTCCGTCGCGGTGGTCGACGTGGACCGGCGCCCACTGGTGCGAGCCAGCCTCGTCAACCAGGCCCGCGGACACAACGGCTACCACTACCCGCGTAGCGTCTACACGGCACTCCGCTCGGCCGGCTACTACGAGCGTTTCCTCCGCGACTTCCCCACCGCCGTCAACCATCACTTCCGCTCGCTGTACGCGGTAGCGGCGGAAGGCTCCTTCGTGGACGCCGCCCACTTCGAGAAGTTCTGCGCCACCGTGGGGGTGCCGGCGAAGCGGATCGACCCGGGAGAGTTCTTCCTCGACGGCAGCGTCGAGGCGGCGTACGAGACCGACGAGTTCAGCTTCGACGCGCCAGCGTTGCGCACGGCGCTGCTGGGCCGACTGGAGGCCTACGCGGACCGGCTCCGCTGGTTCCTCGGCGACACCGTGGCGGAGGCGGGCAGCGACGGCGCGGAGTGGCAGGTGACGCTGCGGTCGGGCACCCGGATCACCACCGGCCGCGTGGTCAACGCGACATACGCCGGCACCAACGCCCTGCTCGCCGCATTCGGCCTGACCCCGGTGCCGCTCAAGTACGAGCTGTGCGAGATGGTCCTGCTCGACGCGCCGGCGCACCGGGACGTGGCGATCACCGTGATGGACGGGCCGTTCTTCTCGCTCATGCCGTTCGGGCTCAGCCCGTGGCACAGCCTGTACGCGGTGGCCTACTCACCGCGCCTGACCAGCGCCGACGGGGTGCCCACCTTCGCCTGCCAGAGCCGGGTACCGGGTTGCCTGCCGACCGCGCTGGCCAACTGCGGCACGTGTCCCGCGCGCCCGGTCAGCAGTTATCCGTACATGCAGGCGCTGACCCGGCGGTTCCTGCCGACCGCGGACGGGCTGCGGCACATGGAGAGCATGTTCGCGGTCCGGGCCGTGCTGCGCGCGGCGGAGGTCGACGACTCCCGCCCGACGCTCATCCGGGTCGAGCGCGAGCGACCGTCGTTCGTCACGTTGTTCGGCGGCAAGGTGAACACGATCTACGACCTGGATGATGCTCTGTGAGACACAAGTCCTTTGTCAGCGTGGTGCTGTACTGCCGCGACGAGGCGCCGGCCCTCGAGGCGTTCCTGGACCGGGTGGGGCCGTGGCTGGCCGCGCACTTCGAGCTGCACGAGCTGGTGGTGGTCGACGACAACTCGCTCGACGACCCGACCCCGGTGGTGACGGCCTGCGCCACCCGGCACCGGCTGAACGCGGTGGTGATCCGGCTGGCCCGCCGCCACGGCGTGGAGGCCGGGATCAAGGCCGGGCTCGACCAGGCGATGGGGGACTGGGTCTACGAGGTGGAGAGCCCGGTCACGGACTTCCCGCTGGACACCCTCGCGCTGATGCACGAAGTCGCCACGACCCGCGGCTGCGACATCGTCACCGCCAGCGGGGACGAGGGGTCGCTGCGCAGCCGGATCTTCTACCGCCTGGTCAACCGCTACAGCGACCTGGACACCCCGTTGCGCACCGAACGGCTGCGCCTGACCTCCCGGCGTACGTTGACCGCGATGCTCGCCATGCGGGAGAAGGTCCGCTACCGCAAGGCCCTGTACGCGGTCCTCGGGCACCGGCACGAACATCTCCGTTACACCCCGACCGTGGTGGACCCGGCGGTCCGGCCGCGCCGCCTGGACCGGGAGACGACAAGCCTCGCCTTCGACGTCCTGCTGTCGTTCTCCGGGTTCGGGCTGCGCCTGGCCCACCGGCTGTCGCTGGGGTTCGGGGCGCTGTCGATCGCCGGGATCATCTACGCGGTCACGGTGTTCCTCGTCAAGTCCGACCTCATCCAGGGCTGGACCACCCTGGCGATCCTGGTGTCCGGCGGCCTCACCGGCCTGTTCCTCATCCTCGGGGTGCTCGGGGAATACCTCGCCCGCATCCTCGTCGAGGTCCGGGCCCGTCCGACGTACTCGGTGCGGGACCGGGTGGTGTGCCACTCGGCGGAAGCGCCCGGCCACGTAGCCGGGCCGCCGGGGCCGTACCTGCGCGCACAGATGACCGGCGAGCGAGCCGACTCGGCGCCGATCGGTCTGGGGTCGTGAGCGCGACCACCCGGCTCGCGGACCCGTCCGCCCCGGCGCCGGTCGACGCCCGTCCGCGGCTGGTCGTGCCCAGGTGGCTGGCCGCGGCCGGCTGGGCGGTCCTGCTCGGGACGCTCGCCGTCCTGCTTGTCACCTACTGGGACGGGCCGCCGTACAGCCCCGACTCGTGGGCCTACTACGAGCAGTCCCGTCACGTCGGCCGGGACTTCCTCCGCATCAACTCCTGGCACAGCTACCAGACCACCGAGCCGTACGTCATGGGCAACGGACCGCTGTGGCCGGTGCTGTTCGGGCTCACCGCGGCCGTGACCCGGCTCGGCCCGCACGCCGGTCTCGTGGCCGCCGTCGGCTGCGTGCTCGGCACCGCCGCGACGCTGTCGGCGCTGGGCCGCCGGATCGGCGTACGCGGTCTCGGTCCGGTGGTCACCGTGGGCCTGCTCGGCTTCACCCCGTACCTCGACGAGGTGCTGGCGGCGCGCACCTTCCCGCTGGCCGGGCTCCTGCTCGGCCTGCTGCTCCTCGCATTGCTGGCGGCGGCCCGGCGGCCCGCGCCGGCCTGGCCGCTGGCCGGGGCCGCCGCCGGCGGCCTGGTGCTCACCCGGCCGGGCGCCCTCGTCGTGATGCCGCTGCTGGCGGCGCTGTTGATCCTGACCCGCCGCCGGGACTGGCGGTGGCTCCTGCTCGCCGGCGGTGTCTTCGCGCTCGTGCTGACACCGTGGGCGATCTACGGGCTGGCGCACTTCGGTACCCCGTTCCCGGCGGACAACCGCATCGTCGCGGCGGCCGTGCCGCAGCTCTACGTCTCCGACGTGGTCGACGTGGACCAGGTCCCCACCTACGCGGACGACCCGCTCGGGTGGTTGGCCCGGGTCGTCGGCAACGTGCCCCTGATGGCCCTGTCGGTGGTCAAGGCCGGCATCCTGTCGCCGACGGTGGTGGCCACCGCCGGGATCGGGCTGCTCCTCCTGCGCCGGTGGCTGCCGGTCCGCCGCGCGCCGCGCTGGCTGCTTCTCCTCCTGGTCACCGGCGCGGTCCTCGTCGCCGAGGTGAGCATCGCGGAGCTGAGCACCGGCTACGTGGACCGGCGCTACCTCAGCCTGGTGGTGCTGCTGGTCGTGCTGACGGCCGTCGTGCTGCTCCGCCGGACCCCGGTCCCGGCGTGGCTGGCCGGGCCGCGCGCGGGGGCTGCCGCCGGCGCGGCGCTGCTGGTGCTGCCGGCCGGGTGGGCACTCGGCTACCAGCTCGCCACCGTGCCCGCGGATCCGGACAGCCTCGGCGGCGGCGCGGTGGAACGCGAGCTGCGCCGCTGCCACGGCGACCACACGATGGCCATGCGCAGTGGCACCGTCATGGCCCGGCACACCGCCCTCACCGGCAGGTGGACCGCGAACCTCCCGGGCAACTTCGACGAACTGTCGGTGGCGCGGCGACGGCAGTGGATCGCCACCTACGACATCGGTCAGCTCTATCTGCCGCCGGTGCCCCCGGGCTCCGCCGCGGACGTGGTGCGGCGGAGCACCGAGCCCCTGACGCTGCTCGCCGCCGCCGCCCGGGTCACGCCCGACCCGTGCGCGACCGTCGGCCGGCTCTACCGGGTGTCGCTCTAGAGGTCGGCCACCACCACGTCCACCTGCCGGGGCCGACCGGTCGCCCGGGGCGCCTCCTCGACCGTGTACTTCAGCTCCCGCAACGCCCCCACGAGCGCGTCCGCGCCGCGCGGCCGGGCACCGGCGAGGAGCAGGTCACGGACCAAGCGGCCCTTCGTCGCCTTGTTGAAGTGGCTCACCACCGACCGGGTCGGCGTCCCGTCCACGACCCGTTCGTGCAGCACCCGCACCGTCACCGTGCGCTCGGCGACCGCCCCGCGCGGCGTCCACGTGGCCGCGTACGCGCCGGAGCGCAGGTCCAGCACCGGGCCGGCGCCGGCCGCCGCCGTCATCGCCGGCCCCAACACCGAGCGCCAGTACGCCGACAGCGCCCCGACGCTCGGCAGCCGCGCCCCGATCGGGCAGCGGTAGGGCGGGATCCGGTCGGTCAGCCGGAGCGCGCCCCACAGGCCGGAACTGATCAGCACCGACCGGCGGGCCGCCCGCTGCGCCGCCGCCGGCAGCGTGGGCAGGTCCAGCGCCTCGTAGAGCACCCCGGTGTAGAGCCGCCCGGCCGGCGCGGTGGCCGCCGCCCGCAGCCGGGCGTTGCGTCGCAGCTCGCCGCGCTGCCCCTCGCTCAGCCCGAGCGCGTCACGCGCCGCCGACTCGTCCGGGCCGGCGCACAGGTCGACGAGCGCGGTCAGCACCGCCTCCCGGGCCGGGTTCAACTCGGTCAGGGACAGCCGCGACAGGTCCAGCCGCCGACCGGCGCCGGCCTCGGCCTTCCCCTCGGACGGGGGCAGCAGGATGAGCATCGGCACAGCGTACGGGCCGGCTCAGCGCCAGGGCCGCACCGCGTGCTCCGGGCGGTACACGCGGGTGCCGTCGACCTCGGCCACCACCGCCGCGTCCGCCCGCCCGCCGAGCAGCCGCCGCAACGCGCGTTCCGCGGGTGAGCCGGCCGCCAGCACGTACCCGGGCCGCGCCGCCAGGCCCACCCGCCGCCAGTACGCCGGGTAGCGGTTCTGCCCCGGCCGCAGGTCGCCGTCGAGCACGCCACAGGCCACCGCCTCCCCGGTGTTGAAGATCAGCCGGCCACAGGTCCAGTAGTCCCCGTACACCTCACGCAGGTCGGCGCGCAGCACCGCGTCGGCGAGCCGGCGGGCGGACCGCTCCTCGGCCCGTACCCCCGGCATGCCGGCCACGAACGCCAGCGTGCCGGCGAGCGTGGCGACGGTCAGCGCGGCCAGCACACCGGTGGCCGCGACGCCCCGCAGCCGGGCCGCGACGGACGCGGTGGCCCGCGGCGCGTGCGCGGCGGCCAGCCACAGCGGCCACAGCACCGCCGGCAGCGAGATCTGGAGCACCGACAGGTAGCGGGCGTTCGCCAGCGGATCCGTCGCGGCGAGCGGGCTGCGCACGTACGCCAGCAGCGTCAACGCCGCGCCGACGACCAGGGCGAGGATCGCCACCGCCCGCACCCGGGCCGCCGGGTCGACGGCCCGGCGGTACGCGACCACGCCGAGCCCGGCGGCGGCCAGCAGCAGCACCGGGTAGAGCGCGCCGAACCACTGCGCCCAGCGCGCGCAGCCGTCCATCGGGCACAGCCCGGACGCCAGCGGCACCCCCTCCAGCAGCCCGCCGTGCAGCCGCTCCGCGAGCGACGGCGCGACCCCCTCCTTCGTGCTGATCTCCCGGAACACCGACAGCGAGTCCTGCCCGGCCGGCGCCACGATGTTGTCCTTCACCACCGGGGCGATCCCCGCCGCGAAACCGGCGACGAGCAGCACGCCCGGCCAGCCGACCAGGTCCCGGGGGACGGCCAGGACCAGCGCCACCACCGCCACCAGCAGGTAGGGCGCGATCAGCCAGTCCGACCACAGCGCCAGGCCGGCGAGCAGCCCGAACGCCCCGGTGGCCAGCCAGCGGTGCCGCACCCGCCGCTCGCCCAGCGCGACCGCGATCAGCAGCAACGCCAGCACCGCCGGCTTCACCTCGGGCCGACCGCCGACGGCGGTGAGCTGGTCGCGCACCACCCGCTCCGAGCCGAGCGCCAGCAGACCCACCACGACCACGGCCAGCCATCCGGAGAAGATCCGGCGGGTCAACCGGTACGCCAACCACAGGAAGATCGCGTAGAGCGCGAGCAGCGGCAGCCGCAGCAGCGGCCAGCTCGGCCCGGCCCAGCCCAGCAGCGGCGCGGCCAGATACGACTCCAGCACGCCCATGTAGCGCTGCCCGTAGAGGAAGACCGGCCGCTCGTGCCCGCCGGCGATGTGCAGCGCGGCCAGGCCGAACGTCGCCTCGTCGCTGTTCGAGGCCGGCACCGTGAGCAGGATCAGCACCAGCCGGTAGCCGACCCCGGCCACGCCGAGCAGCAGCGCCACGAGCGCCGGCACGTCCGGGCTGCGCTTGGCTGTCGGGTCGCGCCGTTTCGCTGTCGGGCTGCGCTTGGCTGTCGGGTTGCGCTTCGCTGTCGACACGGCCCCGCCCCCGTCGTCGCCCCGACCGCAGTCTGACACGCCAGCCGGCGCGTTCCCGGCCGGATCGGTCCAGATCACTCGCGTGGCCGGGCCCCGCCGGGTGTGGCAGGGTTGCTACGTGCCACCCACACCACCGGACGAACTCGCCGTGCCGCAACTGCACCGCGCCGCGCGCATCGAGGACGCGCTGCACGGGTTCGTGGAGCGCCGGCTGCGGCGCACCGGGTGGCAGCCCAACATCATCGCGTACGCCGGGTACGGCGCCCCCGGCTGGGCGCGGGTGCTCTGCCGGGTGCTGCTGGGCCGCCCGGACACCCGTCGCGGCCGGCTGGAGAAGGTCCGCGGCTGGCGCAGCTTCGCCACCCTGCCGGCCAAGCACGCCCGGGTGACCATCGAGGTCAACGGCGTGCGCAAGGAGGTCACCGCGGACCGCAGCGGCTTCGTCGACACCGTCGTCGAGGGTGACTTCACCCCCGGCTGGGGCTGCGTACGCCTGCGGGTAGCCGACGCCGAACCGGTGGAGGCGCTGGTCCGCATCCTCGACCCGAACGTCCGGTTCGGCATCCTGTCCGACATCGACGACACGGTCATGGTGACCGCGCTGCCCCGGCCGATGCTCGCCGCGTGGAACACGTTCGTCCTCGACGAGCACGCCCGCAACGCCGTGCCCGGCATGGCGGTGCTCTACGAGCGTCTGGTCACCGCCCACCCCGGCGCGCCGGTCTTCTACCTCTCCACCGGCGCGTGGAACGTCGCGCCGACGCTCACCCGGTTCCTGTCCCGCCACCTCTACCCGGCCGGGCCGCTGCTGCTCACCGACTGGGGGCCGACGGCCGACCGTTGGTTCCGCAGCGGGCGGGAACACAAGCGGGCCACGCTGGCCCGGCTGGCCCGCGAGTTCCCCGAGGTGCGGTGGCTGCTGATCGGCGACGACGGGCAGCACGACCAGGAGATCTACCGGGAGTTCGCCGCCGCCCACCCGGACAACGTGGCGGGCGTGGCGATCCGGCGGCTGTCGCCGACCCAGGCGGTGCTGGCCGGTAGCCTGCCCGCCCCCGCCGGCCGCGCGTCATCGGGCCCGGTCGGCCAGAAGTGGCTGAGCGCCCCCGACGGCGCCGGCCTGTGGAAACTCCTCCGCGAAGCCGACCTCGTCTAACGCCGCTCCCGGACGACCTCGCTGATCATGAAGTCGGCGGCGACGAAGCGGGCGCCCTGTGCTGCCGCCACCGTCGTGAACGCCGACCGGACCAAAGAGGGCACCCGGAGACCGCTTGCATGACCTGACCGTCAGCCACCCGCCCGGCTGCTCCCATAAAGCGGACGAAATCTCCCGCATGCCGGGAGCCGGAGAGATCTTGGAAGGAAAGTGCCCCTCCAGGGGCCAATTCCTTCCAAGATCTCGGCCGCCATTCCGGTCTGGGCTGGGGCGATCATGAAGTTGGCGGCACGCATGTTCGTGGACCCGGAGCCGGTTCTCCGACAGTTCGCTGTGCGCCTTCGACTACGTTTGGCGCGCGGTCAGCGGCAGGTGCAGACGTGCGAGCGATGGGCGAGAGATGGAGGCGTTCTTCGTGACGGGGTGGGCACGCCGTCCGGACTCCGGGCTTGATCGGATCTACGGTCGCGAGATGCGGCGTTGGCGCGCTCTGGGCCCGGTGGGGTACCGCCTGTTGTCCGCATCGCTCGCCCTGTTGACAGCTTTGACCGGCGCGCTCGTCTTCCTGGGAGGGATGACCCTGGTGAGCCTCTTCCCCGGAAGCGGCGGAACATTGCAGGGCCCGGGGGAGAGGCCGGTGCACGTTATCGTCGGTGAATGTCAGCGGGTAGGTCCCGTGAGCCGTTACGGCTTCGGTTACTGGTGGTGGTGTGACGGCGAGATATCGAGCCAGACGGGTCACTCTCGTGCCGTCCGGGTCGGTCCGTCGATCGTGACCCCCGAAGATCGGGGGCGGTTGGTCGAGTTGCGAGAGAGTTGCCGTGACCGGGAAGCCGGCACCTGTAATTACGGTCGCCCGGCCAGTGCCACGCTTGAGTTCGCTGTCGTCGTCATCGGTAAATTGACGTGGATCGTTACAGTGTTTGTCGGCTTCGGCGCGGTGATGTACTCCACGAGGACGCTGCTCGGCGCCCCTCGATACCTTCGAATGCGGGGGCGGGGCCCTCGGCGGCAAAGCTGACAACTTGCTGACGGCTAAAGTGAGCCGACGATTGGTGTAGGGGTGAGTGTTGGCGTGGGTGTTTCGGCGGGACCGACGTGGCGACGGCAGGTGATAGCGTGGTAGAGCAAGGGAATTTTATCGCTGCCGGGGTGCGGGAGAATCCTCAACCAGAAGTGGGAATAATCGTTGGCCTGGGGATAATTCTGATCTCCGTGGTCGGGATATTCCGGCGACAAATGGTCATCGGTCAGTCGTTGATCTTTCCGGCTGCAGGGCTTGTTGTCGGATCTCTCCTGCTTCTCGTCTCGCTCATCAGCCTCGCCCGACATTAAGATCGAGCCCTGGCGGCCCACTTTCCCGCCAGGGCGGTCGCCTTGTCAGTCCTGGCGGAGCCAGAGGACGCCCAGCGGGGGGACGCGCAGGGACGCCGACGCGGGCAGGCCGTGCCACGGGATGTTCTCCGCGTGCACCTCGCCGAGATTCCCCACCCCGGAACCGCCGTAGTGGTGGGCGTCGGTGTTCAACGCCTCGGTCCACGTCCCGCCCGCCGGCAGGCCGATCCGGTAGTCCTCCAGCGGCGTCGCCGAGAAGTTCGCCACGCACACGAGCGTCTGCCCGTCCGGGGCGATCCGGATGAACGACACCGCGTTGTTGGCGACGTCGTCGCCGGCGATCCAGCGGAAGCCGGCCGGGTCGGTGTCCTGCGCCCACAGTGCCGGCGTGGCCCGGTAGGCGCGGTTCAGGTCGGCGATTAGCCGCTGCACGCCGGCCCGCGCCGGGTCGTGCAGCAGATACCAGTCGAGGCCGCGTTCCTCGCTCCACTCCCGGTCGTCGGCGAGTTCGCAGCCCATGAAGAGCAGTTGCTTGCCGGGGTGCGCCCACATGTACGCCAGCAGCGCCCGCACGTTCGCCAGCCGCTGCCAGGTGTCGCCGGGCATCTTGCCGGTCAGCGAGCCCTTGCCGTGCACCACCTCATCGTGGCTGATCGGCAGCACATAGTTCTCGCTCCAGGCGTACGCCAGGGAGAACGTGAGCTGATGGTGGTGGTGCTGGCGGTAGATCGGGTCCTTCGAGGTGTAGAGCAGGGTGTCGTGCATCCAGCCCATGTTCCACTTGAAGCCGAAGCCCAGCCCGCCGTCCGAGGTCGGCTTGGTGACCCCCGGCCAGGCGGTGGACTCCTCGGCGATCATCAGCACGCCCGGGTGGTGCCGGTAGACGGTGGCGTTGACCTCCTGGAGGAACGCGATGGCTTCCAGGTTCTCCCGGCCGCCGTGCACGTTGGGGGCCCACTGCCCGTCCTGCCGGGAGTAGTCGAGGTAGAGCATCGAGGCGACCGCGTCGACCCGCAGCCCGTCGACGTGGAACTCGTCGAGCCAGTAGAGCGCGTTGGCGACCAGGAAGTTGCGTACCTCGTTGCGGCCGAAGTCGAAGACGTACGTGCCCCAGTCGGGGTGTTCGCCGCGGCGCGGGTCGGGGTGTTCGTAGAGCGGGGTGCCGTCGAAGCGGGCGAGGGCCCACTCGTCCTTGGGGAAGTGGGCGGGCACCCAGTCGAGGATCACGCCGATGCCGGCGGCGTGCAGCTTGTCGACGAGGTGGCGGAAGTCGTCCGGGTCGCCGAAGCGGGCGGTGGGCGCGTAGTAGCCGGTGACCTGGTAGCCCCACGAGCCGCCGAACGGGTGCTCCATCACCGGCAGGAACTCCACGTGGGTGAAGCCCGTTTCGAGCACGTACGCGGTGAGCTGCTCGGCCAGCTCGCGGTAGCTCAGGCCGGGCCGCCACGAGCCGAGGTGCACCTCGTACACGCTCATCGGCTCCTGGTGGGGCTGCCGCCCCGCCCGGCGTTCCATCCAGTCGGCGTCGCCCCACTCGTACCGGGAATGGTGGACGACGGACGCGGTGGCCGGCGGCACCTCGGCGCGGGCGGCGAGGGGGTCGGCCTTGTCCCGCCACTGCCCGTCGGGGCCGAGGATGCGGTACTTGTAGCGGCTGCCGGCCGGCATGCCGGGCACGAAGATCTCCCACACGCCGCTGGACCCGAGCGAACGCATCGGCCAGCCGTCGTCCGGCCCCCAGCCGGTGACGTCGCCGACCAGCCGCACGCCGCGCGCGTTGGGCGCCCACACCGTGAACGCCACGCCCTCGTCGAAGACCCGGGCGCCGAGCGCCCCCCAGAGCCGTTCGTGCCGCCCCTCGCCGATCAGGTGCAGGTCCAGCTCGCCGAGCGTGGGGGGATAGCGGTACGGGTCGTCGAGCGTCGCGCCGTCCACCTCGACCCGGTAGTCGAGCACCTCGCCGGGGACCACCGCCTCGAACACGCCGACGTCGTGCACCCGTTTCATCGGATGCCGGTCGCCGTCGACGAGCAGGGTCACCTCGCCCGCGCCCCGGCGTAGCGTCCGGATGGTGGTGCTCCCGTCGGCCGGGTGCGCGCCGAGCACGGCGTGCGGGTCGTGCGCCTCACCGGCGATCAGCTGGTCCATCGTGGGTCGCCCTTCTCGGCCGATGCGGTAGGTGCGGTGGGTGCGGTGCCGCCGGACAGGTCGGCGGGTACGTCTTCGACGGTCAGGTCGGGCGCGGCCGGGTGTGCCGGCTCGTCGGCGGGCGGCGGTGTGGGGCGGCGCACGGTGAGCACGTGCGCCGGTTGCAGGTAGGGGTCCAGGCGCACCGCGTTGCGCTGCCCCCAGTCGTACTCCGCGCCGGTCAGCTCGTCGCGCACGGTGAACCGCTCGTGCCAGTCGAAGCCGAGCGCCGGCATGTCCAGGGTGGTGTTGCCCCACTGCACGGTGCGGGAGTCGAACGAGCAGACCACGATGACCGTGTTGCCGGTGTCCGGGTCGTGCTTCGACCAGCACAGCAGCGCCGGGTTGTCGATGTCGTGGAAACGCAGGTTGCGGAGCTGGTGCAGGGCCGGGTTGTCGCGGCGGACCCGGTTGAGCGTGGTGATGAACGGCGCCAGCGACCGCCCCCGCGCCAGCGCGCCGTCCCAGTCCCGGGGGCGTAGCTCGTACTTCTCGTTGTCGAGGTATTCCTCCGCGCCGGGGCGGGCGGTGTGCTCGAACAGCTCGAACCCCGCGTACATGCCCCAGGAGGGGGAGAGCAGCGCGGCAAGCACCGCCCGGATCTTGAACATCGGCGGGCCGCCGTGCTGCAACGACTCGTGCAGGATGTCGGGGGTGTTGGGCCAGAAGTTCGGCCGCATCCAGTCGGCCGAGGCGACCAGCTCCTCGCAGTATTCCCGCATCTCGGCCGCCGCCGTCCGCCAGGTGAAATAGGTGTACGACTGGGTGAAGCCGATCTTGCCGAGCCCGTGCATGATCGCCGGGCGGGTGAACGCCTCGGCCAGGAACAGCACGTCCGGGTCGACGCGCTTGACCTCGGCGATCAGCCAGTGCCAGAAGTCGAACGGCTTGGTGTGCGGGTTGTCGACCCGGAAGATCCGCACGCCCTCGCCGACCCAGTGCAGGACCACCCGCAGGATCTCGGCCCGGATGCCCTCCGGATCGTTGTCGAAGTTCAGCGGGTAGATGTCCTGGTATTTCTTGGGCGGGTTCTCCGCGTACGCGATGCTGCCGTCAGCGCGGGTGGTGAACCACTCCGGGTGCTCGGTGACCCACGGGTGGTCTGGCGCGCACTGCAACGCCAGGTCCATCGCCACCTCCAGGCCCTGCTCGGCGGCGGCGGTGACGAAGTCGCGGAAGTCTTCCGGCGTACCCAGGTCGGGGTGGATGGCGTCGTGGCCGCCCTCGGCCGCGCCGATCGCCCACGGCGAGCCGACGTCGTCCGGCCCGGCGGTGAGCGCGTTGTTGCGGCCCTTGCGGTTGACCCGGCCGATCGGGTGGATCGGCGGCAGGTAGAGCACGTCGAAACCCATCGCGGCCACCCCCGGCAGGCGGTCGAGCGCGGTGGTGAACGTGCCGGAGCGGGCCGGCGCGTCCGCGGTGGCCGCGATCGCGCCCTCGGAGCGGGGGAAGAACTCGTACCAGGCGGAGAAGAGTGCCCGCGGCCGGTCCACCCACAGCGTGCGCTCGTCGCCCGTGGTGACCAACTCGCGCACCGGGTGCGCCCAGAGCAGGTCGGCCAGGTCGAGCGCCGCGCTGACCCGGCGCGGCAGGTCCGCCTTCTCGTCGCGCAGCGCCTTCGCGGCTGCCCGTACCCGCTTCCGCTCGGCCTTCGGCACCAGGTCGAGCGCGGCGGTCAGCACGCGGACGCCCTCGGCCAGGTCGTTCGCCAGCTCGGCCGCGCCCTGCCCGGCCGCCAGCTTCTTCGTCACCGCGTTCTGCCAGGTCAGGTAGGGATCCTGGAACGCCTCGACGGTGAACCGCCACTCGCCGACCGCGTCCGGACGGATGGTGGCGTGCCAGCGGTCCTGCCCCGGCTCGCCGGGGCGCATCCGGGTGAACGGGCGGGCCGCGCCGTCCGGGCCGAGCCAGACCACATTGCAGCCGAGCGCGTCGTGGCCCTCGCGGTAGGCGCGGGCCGACACCGGTACGACCTCGCCGACCACCGCCTTGGCCGGGTAGCGACCGCAGGCGACGACGGGGGAGACGTCTTCGATCGGGAACCGTCCAGTCACCCGCCCAACCTACTGCGCGAGATCGTCTCGCGCTCGGGTGCGCCGCCGAAGCACCGGATCCGGGTCGGCGGCCGGCGCGCGCGCCGCCGGTCAGCTCCCGATCCCCTGCGGATAGGTGAAGTAGTCGGTCGGGTCGTATCTCCGCTTCACCCGGACGAGGCGGGGGTAGTTGGTGCCGTAGTAGGCCCGCCGCCAGTCCCGCAGCGTCGGGTCGGGGAAGTTCTGGTAGGCGTGCCGGGGCGGCGTGGCACCGAAGATGTCGCGGTAGAACTCGTCGAGCCAGCTCAGGTTGGCGGTGGCGACGCGACGCGAGTCGTAGTCCGCCCAGGAGGTCTCGGCGGCGAAGATGAACACGCCGTCGCGGTGCACGAACGCCGTGGCGTCCGGTGGCACTTGGTTGATCTCGCCACCGAGGGCGAACATCGCGAACCCGGCCCCGTCCGGGTTGCCGCTGCCCGGCCAGTCCAGCAGCCGCGCGGCGGCGGCGGCGACCTGGTCGTCGGTGAGCAGGGTCGCCAGGTGCAGCACCGCCGACTTGGCGGCGAACTTCTCCACCGGCGTGGTGGCGCTCAGCAGCGCGCTCGCCTCGGCGGGGGTGACCTCGCGCACCGCCGCGCTGTTGCGGGCGCGCTCCTCGGCGGTGCCGATGTCGAGCAGCGGGGCCAGGATGGCGCGCAGTTCCTCGACCGGGCCGTAGAACTGGCCGATGGCGTTGACGTTCGCGTTGGCCCGGATCTGCTCCCGGGTGAACCCGTTCGTCCCGATGCCGACGCGCAGGTGGAACCGCCTGTCGTGCAGGGTGTCCACGGCGGCCCGCTGCGCGGCGGCGAGCACCGGCAGCACCGAGTCCAGGCTCCAGCGCAACCGGTAGACGCCGACGTTCCCCTCGAACCGCTCGTACTGGAACGTGAAGGAGGTGTTCACCCCGAAGTTGTTCCCCGCCCCGCCCCGGCAGGCCCAGAACAGGTCGGGGTGCGATTCCTGGCTGGCCTCCACCACACGACCGTCGGCGAGCACCACCGTCGTCGAGACCAGCCGGTCACAGGTCAGGCCGAACATCTTGTCGCTGAACCCGATGCCGCCGCCGAGCACCAGCCCGGCCACGCCGACGCTGGGGCAGCGGCCCGTCGGCACGAACATGCCCCGGTCCTCCAGCAGCGGGTGCAGGTCGGCGTTGATGACCCCGGCTCCCACGGTGAGGGTGCCCGCGCCGTGGGTGACCTTGATCGGCCCGTAGGCCCGGGCCGGCAGGGTGGCCGGCAGCGGGTTGGTGACGATCCCCTTCATCCGGGCCATGTTGAGCAACAGGCCGGGGGTGACCGAGTAGCCGGCGTAGTTGTGGCCCAGCCCGGAGCGCGGCACCGTGGGCAGCCCCACCGCGCGGGCCCAGCGGATCGCGGTCCGGGCGTCCCGGGTGTTGGCGCAGGTCACGATGCCCGCCGGGTGGGTGCCGGCGTACCTGTGGTTGAACGGCAGCGCCAACGGCGGATAGCTGGCGTCCGACGGCCGGTAGAGAGTGGAGGCCGGCGACAGCGCACGCGCCAGCCGCTCCCAGTCCCGCCGGCTGACCCGCTCCGCCGCCTCCGGGTCCGGGGTGGCGGCGGTGGCCGGTGACAGCACACCCACCAGACCGGTCCCCAACGCGCCCGCCGCCCCGGCCCGCAGCACATCCCGCCTGTTGATCATTCCGCTGTCCTCACACCCGCAGCTCCGGGAGGCGATCACCTCTCCGCTCATGATTCGGCGGGAGTGGTGACTTCTCGTGCGGGTTGAGCGGCTTTCACCTGTTGTGGCGACCCGTATGGGCGGCGGACGCCCGAGCGGAAACAGCACGGGAGGATTGGCGGAGAAGGCTTGACCAAAGGCTCACCGCTTGCGTCGGGGTGGCCCCTTCTCGTGGATGACGAAGAAGCCGGTACGCCGGTCAAGCACCGTCTGGTGGATGGCTCCGCGTTGGGCGTCGAAGCGATCAGCCCGCACCTGCACCGGTAGCTCGGAGCTGTCCAGGCAGTGAATGCACGCTTTGAACCGGCGGAGCAGAGTATGCACCTCGATCTGGGTGGAGATGCGCAGATCTTGGGTGAGGAGCGCCCAGCCTCGACTCAGGCCGTACTCGATCCAGTCCGGGTCGCTGACGTGCTGCGCATCGTCATGGAAGTGATCGCCGATGAGGTGGATGAGCCAGCCCCTGGTGATCAGGAGGCGCGGCGCGCCCTTGCCCAGACAACGATCGGCAAAGAACTCAGGCGGCGACCCGGACGAGCGCTTCGACCTGGTCAACGGTCAGACCGTACTCGTCGGCGACGACATCGAGTGGTTCTCCAGCTCTCCACATGCCCAGCACGGCGGAAACGGGGACCTTCGCGGTTTCGATGATCGGTGCGCCCCAGGCGAAACGCGGGTCGATCACCACCTCCGCGATCGCGGGATCGTATCGACGAAGGGTGAGCCTGGTGGGGAACTCGTCGTCGTCGGCCCAGGCAATGTAGCGGAGGTAGTCGTTGATGACCTGGCGCAGGGGCATCTGCCGGTCACCTGCGCGGGCCAGCTCGTCAGTGTCCAGATAGTGGATGAAGACGTCGACGCCGTCGGTCGCGATGCGCCGGCTCGCCAACCCGTACTCGGTGTCGAACTGCCGTCGGATGTCGGTCGCGGCGGCTCGGATCTTGTCCGTGGGGAGGCCGAGCTTGCGCAGTGAGCGCAGCACGTATGCCTCGACCAGAGCCACGAACGGCACCGAAGGGTGGCCTCGGCGTTGCGGCTTGATGCTGTGCACCAAGGGATGCCCGGCGGCGTTCTCGCTCAGCCAGCGGTGCATGGTGCGCTCCGGCACCTGGAGGTGCTCGGACGCCTCCAGCGGAGTCAGTAGCGGCACGGTGAATCGGTCGATCATGCCCTCACCTCCTCCTCGTCGAGGATCCCACACCGAGCGCAGGATCTGCGGCCCCGTCAGGCTAAACCGCGCCGCCGCTCGGCGTCGTGCTCGACACCGACGTGGCGGACGCGGTGCAGCCGGAGTCGCCGGGCCGCTAGGCGGGTGGCTGCGGCGCGACGAATGAGCCCTTGCCCTGGTGCGTGATGATCCAGCCCCGCTCGTCCAGGATCCGCAGGGCATATCGAACCGGCCAAGCACTCGACTGGTACTGCTCGCGCAGCTCGGCGATGGACGGCAGCTTGTCGCCGGGTTGCAGGGTGCCCGCACGGATCGAGGCCGTGACATCGGCGATGATCTGCTCATACAGCGGTGTCTGCGGCATGGTGGTGCCACCTCTCGTCAGCGACTCGATCTTCGCACTCGGAGTGACACGCCGTGCATGCTCTGTTGACTGTGCAGGCTATGCCTTCTAAGTTGAGGTGGTCGGGATGCTCTCGTCAGCAACGGAACTTCCCGATCTTCATATCCGGCTGCACCTTGACGGAGGCGTGGATGCGTGAGCGACCGTATGAGGGACGGATACCGGACGGTGACCGGGTGCCCGGGCCGCGCCCGCCCGAGCGCCCGGCGCTCACCCGGCGGCAGTACGCCTACGGCGTGACCGTGGCGTTGCTCGTACTCGGACTGCTTGTGCTCGGGTTGGTTCGGTGAACGAGCTGCCGGTGGGCCGGCGGGTCGCCCAGTGGCGGGTGCGCCGCAACCTGACGCAGCAGCAGTTCGCCGACCGCCTCGGCAAGTCCAAGAGCTGGGTGGACAAGGTCGAACGCGGAGTACGCCGGTTGGAGCGGGTATCGAACCTCCGCGAGATCGCCGACGCGCTCCGGATCGACCTGGACGTCCTGCTCCCGGAGCAGCCGCGCCGGTCGGCCCCGGCCCGGACCGACCTGGAGCGCCTGCGCGCCGCCCTCGCCCGCTACCACCTCCCGGCCGCCGCCGCGCCGAGCGACCCCGCGCGGTTGCGCGCCCGACTGGAGTATGCGGAGCAGAGCTACCGGCACGCCCGCTACCCGCCGTTGCTCGCGATCCTGCCCGACCTGCTCGACGACGCCCGCGCCGCCGACCCGGGCCCGGCGGCCGACGCGCTGCTGGTTCCGGTGTACGGGCTGGTCGCCCTGGTCCTGGTGAAGCTGGGCCGGGTGGAACTCGCCTGGCTGGCCGCCGACCGGTCGATCGCCGTCGCCCGCTCCGCCTCCGACGCGCGGCTCGTCGCCGTCGCCTCCGTACCGCTGGTTCAGGCCCTGCGATCGGCCGGCCGGTGGCGATCCGCGCTGGAGGCCGCACTCGTCGCCGCCGGCCGCGTCGGCGACCCCGGACTGCGCGGCGCGCTGCTCGCGCAGGCCGCGCTCGCCGCCGCCGGCCGTGGGGACGGGCCCGCCGCCCGCAAGCTGCTCGACCGGGCGGCGCAGGCCGGCGACGGGGCGGCGGTCGAGGCCGCGGGAGTGGTCGCCGAGGCGGCCCTCGGCGAGGTCAGGGCCGCGACGGTACGCCACGAGCGGCTGACCACCGGCGACGAGTGGCGGTGGTTGCCGGCCGAGCACCGCGCCGCGTACCTGCTGGACGTGGCCCGCATGCACGCCCGCGCCGGGGACGGACTCCGCGCGGGACGGGCGCTGCTGGAGGCCGAGCGCACCGCGCGCGGCGAGGTGCACGACCGGCCGGCGGCTCGGGATCTGGTCGCCGTGGTGGCGCGGTCGCCGGCCGCCCCGCCCGGCCTGACCAGCCTGGCCGCAGCGCTCCGCGTCTAGCCTGCCCGCCGCGCGACGAACCCGAACTCCCGGTCGGGACGGTCGGGTGCCGGCCGCACGTCGAGCACCCGGTGTTGAGCGCCAGCAGCGTTGTGGCCTCCCCGCGGATCCAGCAGACCCGGCCGGCTCTGTCCGTGGCCAGCGCGACGTCGAGAGACGCCTCGGCCTGGTCGACGCCGACGACCGTGTGGCAATGCCGGGTGAGTAGGGCGGCCAGCGACCCGGCCCCGCAGCCCACGTCGAGAACCGCGCGGGGTGCCCAGCCCGTCAAGTTGCCGGCTGCCCCCGAGATCTTGGAAGACTTCGGCCCCTCTGGGGGCCATTTGCTTCCAAGATCTGTCGTGGCGGCCAGACCGGGCAGGATCAGCCGAGGTCGTACTCGGCCGGGTCGGTGTTGAGGACCCAGGCGAGCGGCATGGTCGCCCGCACGTCGTAGCGCTCGCCGTCCAGCCGGTGCATGGCGACCGTCTGCGCCGGGTCCTGCTCCACGATCCAGTACTGCGGGATGCCGTCCGCAGCGTACTCGCTCCGCTTGGTGACCGTGTCGATGCCTTCGGACCCGGGCGAGACGATCTCGACGACGAGAAGGACGTCGGCCGTCGGCAGCCACACCCCGTCGGCCTGCGCCTTGCTCCAGACCACCAGATCCGGGATGCGTCCGCCGACACCGCCACGCCGGCCCGGAATGCGCAGCCCGACGGCCTGGGCGATGTGATCCGCCGGTACGCCGCCCTGGGCGAGCCAGAGCAGGAGCCGGGTCGCGACGACCGCATGGGCGTATCCCGGCGGCGGGAAGATCGAGAGCACTCCCTCAGGGCTGATCTCGTATCGATGGTGCTCGTCCGCGACCATCATGGCGGTCAGATCGTCGAGCGACACGGTCGGGGGCATCGATCTGCCAACCGCGTCCGCGCTCATCCCGGCACCGTACCGGCCTCGACACGGCCACGGCCCGGTCGACACCTGTTAAAAGAGGGCCCCGCCTCTACCGAATGCGTTAAGCGGGGGCCCCTCCTTGCACCGAGCGGTAGAGGGTGAGCGTCTGCTCGGCGATCGCCGACCACGAGAAGCGCTCCACCGCCCGCCGCCGGCCCGCGGCGCCGAACGCCGCGATCCGCGCCGGGTCGGCCAGCAGCTCGTTCATCCGGTCGGCCAGGTCGGCCACGAAGCGCTCCGGGTCCAGCGGCGTGCCGGAGCCGTCGCCGGCCTGCTCGATCGGCACCAGCAGCCCGGTCTCGCCGTCCGCGACCACCTCGGGGATGCCGCCGGTGGCGGTGGCCACCACTGCCGTCTCGCAGGCCATCGCCTCCAGGTTGACGATGCCCATCGGCTCGTAGACGGACGGGCAGACGAAGATCGTGGCGTGGGTGAGCACCTGGATCACCTCGTGCTTGGGCAGCATCGCCGCCACCCAGACCACGCCCGAGCGCTTCGCCCGCAGCTCGGCGGCCAACTCCTCGACCTCCGCGCCGATCTCCGGGGTGTCCGGCGCGCCCGCGAGCAGCACGAGCTGGGTGTCGGCGGGCAGCTCCCGGGCCGCCCGCAGCAGGTACGGCAGCCCCTTCTGCCGGGTGATCCGCCCGACGTAGACCACGCTGGGCCGGGCCGGGTCGATGCCGAGCCGGTCGAGCACGTCGGTGCCGGCGTCCGGGGCGTACTGCGCGGTGTCGATGCCGTTGTAGACCACCCGGACCCGGTCCGGGTTGACCCCCGGGTAGGCGGTGAGCACGTCCCGCCGCATGCCCTCGCTCACCGCGATGATCGCGTCGGCGGCCTCGAACGCGGTCCGCTCGCACCAGGAGGAGAGCGCGTACCCGCCGCCGAGCTGCTCGGCCTTCCACGGGCGCAGCGGCTCCAGGCTGTGCGCGGTCACCACGTGCGGCACCCCGTGCAGCAGCTTCGCGGTGTGTCCGGCCAGGTTCGCGTACCAGGTGTGGCTGTGCACCACGTCGGTGCCGGCGGCGCCGTCGGCCATCTCCAGGTCGACGCCCATGACGCGCAGCGCGGCGTTCGCGCCGGCCAGCCCGGCCGGTTCGGGGTACGCGGTCACGCCGGGCTCGTCGCGTGGCGCGCCGAAGCAGTGCACCCGCACCTCGGCGAGCCGGCGCAGCTCGCGGGCCAGGTATTCCACGTGCACCCCGGCGCCGCCGTAGACCTCCGGCGGGTATTCACGGGTGAGCAGGTCGACGCGCAACGGTGCCATGCCCGGCACCTTAGTGCAGTCCGCCGGATCTCACCGGGTGCGCAACTGCGCCGTCCGAGTGGTGAAGTCGCGGCGGGGTGGATAGCGTCTGACCATGGCTGCCAAGGTGCTCGCGATCGTCCTGGCCGGCGGGGAGGGCAAGCGCCTCATGCCCCTGACCACCGACCGGGCGAAGCCGGCCGTCCCCTTCGGCGGGATGTACCGCATGGTCGACTTCGTCCTCTCCAACCTGGCGAACGCCGGCTTTCTCAAGATCGTCGTGCTGACCCAGTACAAGTCCCACTCCCTGGACCGTCACATCACCAAGACCTGGCGGATGTCGACGCTCCTCGGCAACTACGTCACGCCCGTGCCGGCGCAGCAGCGCCGCGGCCCGTGGTGGTTCGCCGGCTCGGCCGACGCGATCTACCAGAGCTTCAACCTGATCAACGACGAGCAGCCGGACCATGTGATCGTCTTCGGCGCCGACCACATCTACCGGATGGACCCCCGGCAGATGGTGGAGGACCACATCGCCTCGGGCGCCGGGGTGACCGTGGCCGGGATCCGGCAGCCGCTGGGCATGGCCGACCAGTTCGGCGTGATCGAGGTCGGCGCCGACGGCAAGCAGATCCGGGCCTTCCGGGAGAAGCCCACCGACGCGGTGGGACTGCCCGACGCGCCCGACCAGATCTACGCCTCGATGGGCAACTACGTCTTCTCCACCAAGGCGCTCTGCGAGGCGGTCGAGCGCGACGCGGAGGACCGCACCAGCAAGCACGACATGGGTGGCAGCATCATCCCGATGCTCGTCGAGCGCGGCGAGGCGAACGTCTACGACTTCAAGGACAACGAGGTGCCGGGCAGCACCGACCGGGACCGCGGCTACTGGCGTGACGTGGGGACGCTCGACTCGTTCTACGACGCCCACATGGACCTGATCAACGTGCACCCGGTGTTCAACCTCTACAACTTCGACTGGCCGATCTACACCGAGCAGCCGCCGTACCCGCCGGCCAAGTTCGTGCACGCCTGGGGCGAGCGGGTCGGCCGGGCGGTCAGCTCGATGGTCTCGCCCGGCTCGGTGATCTCCGGCTCGCTGGTGGAGAACTCGATCGTCTCGCCCAAGGTCAAGGTGCACTCCTGGGCGCACGTCGACGGCGCCGTCCTGATGGAGGGTGTCGAGATCGGCCGGCACGCGGTCGTCCGGCGGGCGATCCTGGACAAGAACGTCTCCGTCCCGGAGGGCGCCGAGATCGGCGTCGACCTGGAGCGGGACCGCCAGCGCTACACCGTCTCCGACAACGGCGTCGTCGTCATCGGCAAGGGTCAGCGCATCGAGCCCTGACCGGCCCCACCCATCCATCGAGGAGGACCCCGCAGTGGCCCACCCCCGCGCCGGACAGCCCGCCGAGCCCGCCGACCTGGTCGACGTGCCCCGGCTGGTCACCGCCTACTACGCCGAGCACCCGGACCCGAGCGACCCGGCGCAGCAGGTCTCCTTCGGCACCTCCGGGCACCGCGGGTCGAGCCTGCGCAACGCGTTCAACGAAGATCACATCCTGGCCGTCACCCAGGCGCTCTGCGACTACCGGCGGGAGCAGGGCCTCGACGGCCCGCTGTTCCTCGCCCGGGACACCCACGCGCTCTCCGCGCCGGCCGAGGTCAGCGCACTGGAGGTGCTGGCCGCCAACGACGTCACCGTGCTGCGGGACAGCCGCGACGGCTACACCCCGACCCCCGCGGCGTCGCACGCCATCCTCACCCACAACCGGGGCCGCACCTCGGGGCTCGCCGACGGCATCGTGATCACCCCGTCGCACAACCCGCCGTCCGACGGCGGATTCAAGTACAACCCCACCAACGGCGGCCCCGCCGACACCGACGTCACGAAGTGGATCCAGGACCGCGCGAACGCGATCCTCGCCGCCGGGCTCAAGGAGGTGAAGCGCATCCCGTACGCGCGGGCCCGCGCCGCCGACACCACCGGGGAGTACGACTTCCTCGCCCACTACGTCGACGACCTGCCCGCCGCGCTCGACATCGACGCGATCCGGGACGCCGGGGTGCGCATCGGCGCCGACCCGATGGGCGGGGCGAGCGTGGCCTACTGGGGGGAGATCGCCGAGCGGCACCGCCTCGACCTCACGGTGATCAACCCGGAGGTGGACCCGACCTGGCGGTTCATGACCCTGGACGGCGACGGCAAGATCCGGATGGACTGCTCCTCGCCGAACGCGATGGCCTCGCTGATCGCCGCCCGCGACAAGTACCAGGTCTCCACCGGCAACGACGCCGACGCCGACCGGCACGGCATCGTCACGCCCGACGCCGGGCTGATGAACCCCAACCACTACCTGGCGGTGGCGATCGGCCACCTGTTCCGTACCCGGGACCGGTGGAGCCCGACCGCGGCGGTGGGCAAGACGCTCGTCTCCTCCTCGATGATCGACCGGGTCGCGGCCGACCTGGGCCGGACGCTGCTGGAGGTGCCGGTCGGCTTCAAGTGGTTCGTGCCCGGCCTGCTCGACGGCTCGGTCGGCTTCGGTGGCGAGGAGAGCGCCGGGGCGTCCTTCCTGCGCCGCGACGGCAGCACCTGGACCACCGACAAGGACGGCATCCTGCTCTGCCTGCTCGCCGCCGAGATCATCGCGGTGACCGGGCGCACCCCCAGCGAGCACTGGGCCGAGCTGGCCGACCGGTTCGGCGCGCCGGCCTACGCGCGGATCGACGCACCGGCCGGGCGGGAGGAGAAGGCGGTCCTGGCGAAGCTGTCGCCGGAGCAGGTCACCGCGACCGAGCTGGCCGGCGAGCCGATCACCGCGGTCCTGACCGCCGCGCCGGGTAACGGCGCCGCGATCGGCGGGCTGAAGGTGACCACCGAGTCGGGCTGGTTCGCCGCCCGCCCGTCGGGCACCGAGGACGTCTACAAGATCTACGCCGAGTCGTTCCAGGGTCCGGAGCACCTCGCCCGGATCCAGGAGGAGGCCAAGTCGCTGGTCGACGGCGTGCTCGGCGCGTAACCGGCTCCGACGTCCGCTCGTTGGAGCGGATGTCGAGCCCGCGCCGGCGTCGTCGCCGGAGGACAGCGGGCCACGGGCGGCGTCAGGAGGGGACCGGCGGATGACTCCGCGACGCCTCCTTGCCCCGCCTGCGGCCGTACCCTCGTCGCCGCCGCCGGGAGCGGTGGAGGCCGACCGGGCGCGTACCCGGCGGATGATCTCCGGGATCGCCACCGCCGCCCTCAGCCGGGGTGCCGGCGTGGTGGTGCCACTGGTCATGGTGCCGGCCGCGTTGGCCTACGTCGGCAGCGAACGCTACGGCCTGTGGATGGCCGTCACCGCGCTCACCGGCATGGCGGCCTTCGCCGACCTCGGGTTGGGCAACGGCCTGATGACGAAGCTGGCCCCGTGCTACACGAGCGGTGACGCCGCGCGGGCCCGGGGATACATCGCCAGCGCCTACCTGGTGCTCACCGGAATCGCGGCGGTCGCCACGCTCACGCTCTGGTTGGCGGCCGGTTCGATCCACTGGGATTCGCTGTTCAACACCGATGGCGCGGTGGGCCGGTCGGAGGCCGGGATCGTCGCGGTGACCTGCCTGACGTTCTTCGTCGTCAACATCCCACTGAGCCTGGTGAACCGGGTGCAGTACGCGTACCAGCAGGTCGGCCGCAGCAACATCTGGCAGGGGGTGGGGGCGGCGCTGGGCCTGCCGCTGGCCCTCGGCGCCATCGGGGCGGGCCTGCCGCCGGCCGTGGTGATCGGCGGGGCAGTGGCCGGTCCGGTGCTGGGCAACGTCGCGAACACGGCCTGGACCTTCGGCCGCCGGATGCCGGAGTTGGCGCCGTGGCGCGGGCGGATCGACAGGCAGGTCACTCGCGAGTTGCTGCGGCTCGGCGGGTTGTTCTTCGCGCTCACCGTGGTGATGTCGCTGGCCATGAACGCCGACCCGCTGATCGTCGCGCACCGGCTGGGGTTGGCGAGCGTCACCGACTACTCCGTGCCGGCCCGCCTGTTCGCGCAGGTCGCGATGGTCGTGACGATCGTCAATGTGCCGTTGTGGACGATCAACGGGGATGCGCTCGCCGCCGGTCGGCTGGACTGGGTACGCCGCACCGCTCGCCGGATGACGCTGGTCTCGGTGGTCAGCGCACTGGTGCCCAGTGTGCTGCTTGTCGTCGCGGGGGAGCGCGCCTTCGCGATGTGGCTGGGGCAGCCGCTGGGCGGCACCCGCTGGCTGCTCGTCGGGCTCGCAACCTGGGTCGTGCTGCTCGCGGCGATCTCGCCTCGCTTCATGGTGCAGAACGCGGCGGGCGTCCTGGCGCCCCAACTGGGCGGCTGGTTGCTATACCTGATCGTCTCGATGCCGGCGAAGTGGTACGGGGTGCGCTGGTACGGCATCGAGGCCGTGCCGTTCGCCGCGGTCGGCTGCTATCTGGTGACCGTGCTGCCGGCCGCCCTCTACGGCTACCGCTTGGCACTGCGCCGGCAGGGCGGGGCCGCAGCCGGTCACCGGACGGGCGGACCGTCGTTTCTCCCAGGGGACGGAGTAGCCGTGCGAGGTGGAGCGCCATAATGTTGAGCGGACCAGTGCGTTCGACGGCCCGGTTGGTGGACCGCATCATCACCGCCGGGAACCGGGCCCGTCGACTGATCCGGCGGTTGGCTGTCCTCGACCGGTTCGCCGCGCACGGTGGTGGTTTCGTCTTCGACCCGGACGGGGTCTACACATACGAGACCATCGAGGTTGGCCGCAACGTGGACCTCGGCCACCGTCCGGTGATCATGGCGGCGCGGTCACGCATCCGGATCGGTGACAACGTCATGTTCGGTCCCGAGGTCACCATCCGCGGTGGCAACCACCGGATCGACTGCGTGGGCGTGCCGATGAAGAACATCGCCAAGGGACCGGGCGACGAGCACCTCGATCGCGGCGTCGTGATCGGTGACGACGTATGGGTCGGGACCCGGGCGATCATCCTGCATGGGGTGACCATCGGGCGGGGTGCGGTGATCGGCGCCGGAGCGGTGGTGTCCCGGTCGGTCCCCCCGTACGCGATCGTGGCCGGCGCGCCAGCGCGGGTGATCCGTCTCCGTTGGCCGATCGACACGATTCTCGCGCACGAGCGCGCGCTCTATCCGCCGGAGCGACGACTAACCCCGGCCGAACTGGCGCCACTGGCCGATGTCGTCGTGCCCCGAGTCGCGCGCCCGATCGGCACCCCCTGACCCCCCACGCTCCAGACAGTTGACCTTTTTGGGGTAATTGACAGTATCCGCGACGATTGCCGCCTCCGGTCGTTGGGCTGGTGTACCGACCCTGCTCAGGAGGCTGCTCGTGCGACTGCTCATCACCGGAGGAGCGGGATTCATCGGCTCCAACCTCGCCCGCCTCGCGGTCGGCGATCCGGCCGTCGCGGATCTCCGGATCCTGGACGACCTCGCGACCGGCACGATGAGCAATCTGGACGGGCTCGACGTACGAGTTGTTCCCGGGTCGATCCTGGACGATCAGGTGCTCGACGACGCCGTCCGCGGATGTGACGCGATCGTTCACCTCGCGGCGCTGCCCAGCGTGCCACGGTCGTTGCGGGATCCGGTGAGCTCCCACCACGCGAACGCCACCGGCACCCTTCGAGTGTTGGAGGCGGCGCGACATCATGGCGTGGGTCACGTGGTGGTGGCCTCGTCGTCCTCCGTCTACGGCGCCAACCCGACGCTGCCGAAGCCCGAACTGACCTGGACCGGCCCGCTGAGTCCGTACGCGGTGAGCAAGTTGGCGACCGAGGCGTACGCCATCGCCCACCAGGTTTCCTACGGTCTGCCCACGCTGGCGTTCCGCTTCTTCAACGTGTATGGACCCCGACAACGGCACGACCACGCCTACGCGGCGGTGGTGCCGCGTTTCGTCCACGCGGCCCTGCGCGACGAGCCGATCGAGATCTACGGCGACGGACGGCAGTCCCGCGACTTCACCCACGTCCGGGGTGTCTGCGCGATTCTGTTGGACGCGGTGCGGCGTCGGGTGTCGCATCCGCACCCGGTCAACCTCGCGTTCGGCGTCCGGGTGGACCTGCTGACGGTCGTGGCCGAGCTGGAGCAGATCGTCGGGCGGCGGATCGTCCGCCGGCACCAGGCCCCACGGGCCGGCGACGTGCGGCACTCCGAGGCGGACAACCGGGTCCTGCGGGAGCTTTTTCCGCAGGTGCGTCCCGTTCCGCTCAAGGAGGGGTTGCGGGAGACGGCGGAGTGGTTCCAGACCAATGTCGTCAAGCAGCCGTTGGGCTGATGCCCCGGATGCGGTCAGCTCCGGCTCAGCCGGCGATCGACCGGCGGCGCGTCGACCGACTGTGCCGGGTCCCCGATCACGAACGAACTCACCGCCGGCCGCCAGCGCCGGTAGTCGAAGTCGTCGGCGCGCCGCCGCGCGGCGGCGCTCATTCGCTGCCAGCCGGGGTCGTCGAGCTGGAGCGCGCGCTCGAGGCCGGCTCGGACGTCACCGGCCTCGCAGCCGCCGAGAACGATGCCCTCATCGCCGTCGACGACGTGGCGCGCGAGGTCGCTCGTGTGGTTGAGCAGGACCGGGCATCCGGCGGCGAGGCTCTCCGGCACCTTGGAGGGGAACCCGAACTGGGCGTAGCCCGCCGGCGGGCGGACCAGGACGGAGAAGTGTGAGCGGCTCAGCTCGGCCAGCACGTCGTCCCGGGACACCCGGCCGAGAAACGTGATCCCGTCGCCGATCTCGTCGAGGTGTTCCGCGGTGAGGTCGCTGGTCCGGACGGCTGTCGCCCTGGTCATGCCGGCGATCACCAGGTGGATCCGGGCACGTGGGCCAGGTGGCAGCGACAGGATGCCGGCGATGACGACGCCAAGCTGGTCCTTCTTGGTCGGCGAGCCCGCGTAGAGCAGTCGTAGCCCGCTGTCGAGGGACGCCGGGCGTGGCTCGGCGAACGCGGTGACGTCGATCTGTGGTGGCACGACGAGGGTCGCCCGGCCGGCCCGGACGAAATGCCGCTCCAGGGCGTGCGTGATGGCGATCACCCGATCCGCCAGGCGGCCAGCCAGGAAGAACGCCCACCGGTGCCGCAGGAAGCCCGGCCCCAGGCGACCGCCGGCGAACTGTGCCGGATCGTGGCGTTCCGTCACGTCGACGGTGATCGGGCAGCGCAGGCCGGCCCGCAGCACGGCCCAGGTGGCCAGGTCCCACAGGCCCAGCGGGAGGTGGACGGCGTCGACGTGGCGGGGCGAGATTCCGGCCGCCCGGAGCGCCCGAAGCATCCGCCGGGACCGGGTGCGCCGCCGCCACCAACGCCGCCAGCGGCCGCCACCGGTAGGTAGGAGGTTGATCAGGCGGACGTCTGCCGGCAGATCGGGCGTGGTGGGCGGCAGCGTCCCGTCCGGTGGCCAGTCGTTGACCACCACGGTCGTGCCGCCGACAGGGGTGGCTGATCGAGCCAGTTGGAGCAGCCGGTTCGACGGCGCGTCGCCATGCGGGAAACGGTAGGCGGCCAGAGCCACCGCGGTGCGGCCCGTCTCGCCGCTCTGGTCCGCGTCGAGGAAAGTCCGCACCGGTCCCGATTTGCGGCCAGACCTAGTGTCCACATTCATCACCGATCATCCGTAAAGTCGTTAGTACTATACGTGACTTTCTGATGGCTGACCGATTGCTGGGAAGCCTGCCGCGATTGTTTCGGAGGATGGCGATGGACCGCATCAGGAGGCGCGACCGGTCCGGCCCACCGGTCGTGGTGGCGCACTTCGCCGGCCGGATCGGCGCCAACGGTCCGCGGACCACACTGGAGCGAGTGCTGGCATCCCATCTGAGTCAGCGGTACGAGTTCGTGCGGATGCATCAGCCAGGGGCGAACGGCGGCCTCAACCCACGGCTCCTCCGCGACTGGGTCGCCATGCTCCGCCAGGTGCGACCCGACCTGATCCACGTCCGCGGACTGCAGAACGAGGGTTTCCACGGGGTGCTGGCCGCCCGGCTCGCCGGTGTGCCGCGCGTGCTCGTGAGCGTGCACGGCACAGTCCGAGATCTCACCGGCCCGCCGACCTGGAGGCGCCGGCTCCTGGTGGGCGTCGCCGAGCCCTTCACGTTGCGGGCGGCCACGCACGTCGCCACCGTCTGCGAGTACGCTGCCGCGCGTCCCTTCATCCGTGCCGTCGGTGAACGCTTCGTGGGGGTGATCCCGAACGGCGTCCCGGTGCCGTCGCGGCCGCACGCCGCGCGGGAACGTACGCGGAAGGCTCTCGGTCTTCCGCCCGACGCCACCGTGATGATCACGGTCAGTCGGCTGACCTGGGAGAAAGGTTTTCGGTCGCTCGCCGAGGCGTTGCGCCGGCTATCGGGCGGTCCGCGTCCGGTGCTCCTGGTCGCCGGCGACGGCCCCGACCGCCCGGAGATCGAAGCCGAACTGCGCGCCGTCGCGGGGCTCGACCTGCGCATGCTCGGGACTCGTGACGACGTGCCGGACCTACTCTCCGCCGCCGATCTGTTCGTGTTCCCGACCCTGCACGAGAACCTTTCCAACGCCCTGCTCGAGGCGATGGCGTACGGCCTGCCGGTGGTGGCGACGGCGGTCGGTGGCAACACCGAGGTGCTGCGCCTCGGCGGTGGCCGGCTGGTGCCGCCGGACGCTCCCGACGAACTGGCCGCCGCGCTCGCGGCGCTGCTCGCCGATCCGGCCGAGCGGGCCTACCTGGCCGCGATCGGCGAGAAAGTGGTTCGCGAGAACTACAGCCTGGACACGATGCTCACCACGCTCGACGCGACCTACCGACGGATCCTGGAGAGCTGACATGGCCCTGCGGGTGACGCTGCTCGGCTTCACCGTGCCGGACCCCGTCCTGCGGGAGATCATGGCGACGGACGAGATCATGTCGGTCCAGACGCACACCTTCGCCTGGGCCCTCGTCCGGAGCCTGCGCGCCGCCGGCTGCCAGGTCCGCCTGGTGTCTGCCGCGCCGGTGTCCACCTACCCGCGGAACCGCCGGGTCGTGTTCCGACGTGCGCGGTTCCGCTTCGACGATGTGGACGGACAGCTTCTCGGCTTCGTCAACCTGCTCGGCCTGAAGCACCTCACCCGCTTCGTGGCGGCGATGCGGGCCCGACCCGAACGGGCCGACAGCGACGTGCTGCTGATCCACGGCGTTCACGCGCCGTTCCTCTGGTGCGGGGCGTTCGTCGCGCGGCGCCGCGGAGTCCACGTCGTACCGGTGCTCACCGACCCGCCCGGAGTCGCACTGGCCACCGACGGGGCGTTCGTCCGGCTGCTTCGTCGGATCGACGTCGCGCTGGTGCGTGCTGCGCTGCGCCGATGCTCCGGTGTCGTCGCGCTGACCCGGCCGCTGGCGGACGATTTCGCCCCCGGGCTGCCCTGCCTGGTGATGGAGGGCATCTGTGACCCGCTGCCCGCCACGCCCACCGTCGGCGACGAGACGCCGTTTCGCGAGATCGTCTACGCCGGTGGCCTGACCCGCGCGTACGGGGTCGACCGCCTCGTGCGCGCGTTCCAGGAACTGCCCGATCCGGACCTGCGGCTGGCCCTGTTCGGCCGGGGCGAGCTGGCCGATGAGCTATGCGCCCAGGCCACCCGCGATCCGCGTGTCCGTCCGCCCCAGTTGATCGGCCGGAAAGAACTGGCCTCCCGGCTGGCCCGGGCCGCGGTGTTGGTGAACCCACGCCCGGTGGCGCAGGGCTTCGTGCGGTACTCGTTCCCGTCGAAGCTGCTGGAATATCTCGCCGCCGGTGTTCCGGTGGTGACGACGCGGCTGCCCGGCATACCGGCGGACTACGAGCGCCACCTGATGTTCGCCGAGACGGATGACGGCGCCGGCCTACGGGAGGCGCTGGCCCGGGCGCTGGCGCTCGACGCCGACGAACGGCGCGAGCGCGGCACGGCCGGGGCGACGTTCGCCCGGCGGGAGCGGGGGCCGGCGGCGCAGGGAGCGCGGTTGCGCCAGTTCCTCGCCGGGCTCGCCGGGTTTCCCGGGGAGACGCCGGGCGGGGGACCGACCGCCGTCACCGGTGCGCGTCCCCCCCGCGGATGAGCGGCCGTGGCAGCGCCGGCCGGACCGGCGCGTACGCCTGCTGCAACCGTCGGTGCCACCTGACGACGCCGGTGCCGAGGTAGCAGGCGAACAGCGTGGCCAGGCCGATCAGGGCGGGGCGGGTGCCCAGCGCGTTGTTCGCCGGTATGTAGGCGATCAGGATGCACAGCTGCGTGAAGATGACGCCGGGCAGGACCCGCTTCTGCACGGTGGCCTCCCGCCACGTCCGGGCGAATACCCAGCCCACCAACGCCATGAGGCCCACCGTGCCCGGGAACGAGAGGTCGGACGCCAGCCACGGGTAGACGGTGGCCCAGTACAGGTCCGCCGGCCAGCCGGTTCGCGCCTCAGTCCGTTCGAGATACGACGGGTGTTCGCCGGGGTCGACGTTCAGGTACTGGGCGGCGTAGGACGAGATGGCGACCGTGCTGCCGAGACCCCGGGACCACTCGAACGGGGTGTCCAGGTTGTAGGCCAGCCCGAGGTAGCCGTGTGTCGGATAGAGGACCATCGCCGTCACCCCGGTCGCCAGGTGCGGTCCGAGGACCTGCTCGACGGTCGCGTTCGGCCGCGCCTTGTCGGTGGTGCCGAAGAGGTCTGTCCGGTCCGCCTGCGTGTTGATCAGGTACCAGCAGAAGAGCCCGAACAGGACGATGGTCAAAATCCTCTTTCTGGTCAGCCGGCTGCCGGTCGCGTGCCCGGCCCGACGGCGACCGGACGCGAGGAGCAGACCGGCCGCCGCCATGATCGCGAAGTCACCGAGGCCCTTGAGGGTGCCGATGTAGAGGAAGAAGACGCTGTACAGGGCGATCCCGGTGATCCCGGCCGTTCGCGCCGCGACGGACAGCTCGCGCCAGTACAGCACGAGGAGGGGAACCAGCGCGGTGGAGAACACCGCGAGCAGCGTCAGCACCTGCACGGCGGGGTTGGCCCCGCCGGTCGTCTGCTGCACATCGTAGATCTGGAACTTGTTCGCGTAGGCGGTGGCCGGCTCCTGGAGGCTGGCCAGGATGCTGCCCGGTCCGGTCGCTCCATACTCGCGCAGATAGGCGACACCCAGTGCGCCGTAGTGGATCGCGCCGAGGATGACGAGGCGGTGGACCGTGCGCATGCGGGGCGAGTCGGGTGCGGGCATGCCCTCCGCGGCCGCGCGTCGCGTACACGCCAGGTACCCCACCGCGAACGCGCCCGTGGCGGAGAACACGAACGCGCAGAGCTTCCCCGGGTTCTCCACCAGGTGCGCCATCGGGCCCAGCCAGAAGGCACCGAAGGTGCCGAGCATCCAAGCGCTCGCGACCCACAGGGGCAGCAGGCTGACCCGCCCGGTTCGCACCGGACGGGGCCGGAGAGGTGCATTTCCTGGCCCATCGGGTCCGACCTGAGAAGCCACCCGCACGGGCGAAGTCGTCGTCATCGTCTCAAACATCCCGTCGGTTGGTCAGCGCGTGGACACCGACGGAGGAAGCGGGTCGGTGGTTGTCCCGAGGCCGGAGTCCCCAGCCCGAGGCGGCGGTCGGCGCGGAACTGGTCGGGCCGGTCCGGGTGCGGACGTGGGGCCGGGCGTGCAGCCGGCGCGGACGCGATGGACCACCCGATCCATGTCGGCCGTGTCCCACCGGATGTCGGTGTGCAGATAGAGCAACCGGCGGGAGAGCGCCACCTGAGATTCGGGCGTCTCCTCCGGCGGCAGGGTCCAGAGCATCGCCGGGTAGACGTGGTGGGCGATCAGGTCGGCCCGTACCCGGTCCCGGAGCGCAGCATCGGCGAATTCGAGCAGGACGCCGAAGCTTCGCTGGTGCGCGACCAGCCCCGGCACGTCGCGGAGCCCGGCCGAGAGCCGTTCCCCGTTGATCAGCCTTCGCCGGCGCATCTCGTCCTGCGGCAGCACGGCGAGCAGGTGTCGCGAGTAGTCGGAGATGCCGCTGATCCGGGTGGCGCGGAGTCCGGCCTCGCCTTCGGCGAAGAGTGCCAGGTAGTCGGCCTTGTCCAGGGGGATGCCGTCGAGGTAGGCCGCCTTGAGGCACATGGCGGACAGGGTGCGGCTCACGGTGGCGAGGTGTTCCTCCGTGGGCGGCAGCGCCGGGGGCAGCTCGGCTGCGCGGCCGGCCCACACCGCGCCGCCGTCAGGCAGCGGCAGGGTCTTGCGCAGCGAGGCGAAGACGAAGTCCGCCCGGGCCGTCACCTCGCCGAGCCAGGGCGCGACCGGATCGTGGGTGACGTCGACGATCAAATCTGCGTCAGTGTCGGGCAGGTCCGGGGGCGCGCCGAAGTACGACACGGTCAGCACCACCTCGTCGGCCTCGGCCCGGGGCGCCGCCGGCGGTCCGAACGGCCCGGCGTCGTAACGTCGTACGGGAATGAGGTCCCGCACGCTGTCCACCACTTCCGGGCAGTAGTAGGCGGGCATGTGCAACGTGCGCCAGCCGAGGGTGCGGCGTCCGTGCGTCACGAGTGCGCGCAGAGCTTGCCGTCCGGAGCCGTACAGCCGGGTGCCGGGCCCGGGCGGGGCGGGCTCGCCCGGTGGCACCAGGAACGGGAAGACCGAACCGACCTCCCAGCGCGGAGTGGATGTCACCGCGCCCGCTCCAGCACCGGTGGCACCAGGCCGACGTCGTCGGCGTCCTCGGGCCGCTGCCCGACGATCTCACCGCGCTGGAACGGTTGGGCGAGGGTGCGCAGCAGGATCCCGAGATCCATCCGGACCGAGTGGTTATCGACGTAGTGCACGTCCAGGTCGAGTCGCTGACCGAAGGTCAACGCACGTCGGCCGTGGACCTGGGCCAGGCCCGTGATGCCGGGGCGCACCTCGTGGCGGCGGGCGTGCCGAGGGCTGTACCGGGGCAGATATTCCATGACCAGGGGGCGTGGACCGACCAGGCTCATCCGCCCGGTGACCACCAACGCCAGCTCCGGCAGTTCGTCGAGGCTGGT
This sequence comes from Micromonospora sp. WMMD1128, assembly GCF_027497235.1. NCBI lineage: Bacteria > Bacillati > Actinomycetota > Actinomycetes > Micromonosporales > Micromonosporaceae > Micromonospora > Micromonospora sp. WMMD1128. The sequence continues at coordinate 4,147,650 of NZ_CP114902.1, read as the reverse complement.
GCGGCGGAGGAAGCGGCCGAGTCGGGTGGAGCGCACGTCGTCGGTGTACCAGGCGTGCTCCCCGGCCCGGGGCTCCCGCATGGTGCGGAACTTCACCAGGGTGAACGGCTGGCCGTGCAGGCCCGGGCGCACCTGGCGGAAGAAGACGGGCCGGCCTGAGGTCACCAGGATCGCGAGCGCGATGACGGTCAGGAGCGGGCTGAGGAGGACGAGTAACGCCACAGATCCAAGGATGTCGATCATGCGCTTGGCCGGCGCGGTCCTCTTCACGGGAACTCCTCGCATGCGGCGGTCGGGGCGCCGGCGGCGCCGAAGTAACCGGATATCTCGCTCATAATGGTTCTATCAGGGGCAAGGCGCGGCCGTGCCTGCTTTCGCGAACCACGCGTCGGTCGGGCTAGTCAGGCAGCGGCGCCCGGTAGGCGGGGAAGAACGTCGGGTCCGGCTGCCAGCCCGGGTCGCGCCGCACGCCCTCCCGGTGATGGGCGGCGGTGAGCGCGTCGTAGGCCGGCTCGTTCAGCACCCGGCTGCCGGTGCAGTAGGTCAGGAGCGTGTCCGGGGCGAAGGAACGCTTGTAGCGGAAGATGCCGTCGTCCGGCCGGTAGCCGCCGCCGAGGAGGCAGCCGATCCGTCCGTGGCGCTCCGCCCAGTCGAACATCTCGACCTTGAGCAGGTCGTTGGGGCGCAGCGCGAAGGCGCGCTCGTCGGTGCCACCGAGGAACGACCAGATGTGGTCCGCGGAGAGCAGGGCGAGCTCCGACGAGACGACGCGTCCCTCGTGGAGGGCGTGGAAGAAGACGAACTGACCGGTCAGCTCGCGGATGACGGCCTCGAGGAAGGCCCGGGAGAAGTGGTACGTCTCCTCGGCCCCGCGCCGGTCCATGGTGGCCGAATAGACGGCCAGGAAGTCGTCCAGGCGGGCACCGGTCGGGTCGGCCTCCACGACGACCCCGCTCCGGCGGGCCTTGTTCACGTTCTTGCGGACCTTGTGCTCGAACTCCCGCCACCTGACGTCGGCCGGGACGCGTAGGTCGCGCAGCACGTTCGGCAGCCTGGGGCGCACCTGCCCGGGGTACGGCAGGATCCGGTCGCCGAAGACGTGCAGCCGGGCGAACTCCGTCACGACCCGGCGGGAGCGGCACCACTCGTCGAAGGCCGCCCAGAAGTCCTTCGCCTCCGCCTCGGAGACACCCTCCTGGAACGGGCCCCCGCTGCTCGCGGCGTACGGGCTCGCGATGTCCTGCCAGCCCGCTCCCGCCTCGCGCAGGTGCGGGGCGTCCACCGGACGCAACACGAACGGGTAGAGCACGAAACCCGCGGACGTCCGGGCGTACGCGGCCATCGGAGCGCCGGCCGGGTCGCCGAACAACCGCACGTACGCGGGATGCGCGACGACCTCCCGGCGCCGCCAGCGCTCGTGCACCCTGGCCCAACGTGCCGCGTCGGCCGGGTCGTGCGCGTTCCAGATCTCCAGGTTCATCGCCGTCGCCGACCGCTCAGCCCCGGCCCAGGAACAGCTCGATGGTGTGCAGGACGTGGGAGGCATGCTCCTCGGTCGTCGCCGAGCCGCTGGGCAGCGCGAGGCCGTCGGCGAAGAGTCGTTCGGCGGCTCCGCTGAGCGTCGAGCGCGCGCCGGCGAAGAGCGGCTGGAGGTGCATCGGCTTCCAGATCGGCCGCGTCTCGACGCCGGCCCGGTCGAGGTGGGCGGCGAGGTCGGCGGCGCGCCAACCGGCGACGGTCGGGTCGACGGCGATGGTGGTGAGCCAGCAGTTGGATCCCGGGTCGTCGTCGGCGAGGAGGCGGACGCCGGGGCTGGAGGCGAAGAGTTTCGCGTACGCCTCGCGGATCCGGCGACGCCGGCCGATCATGGTGTCGAGCCGGCGCAGCTGGGCGCGCCCGAGCGCGGCGAGCAGGTTGCTGAGCCGGTAGTTGTAACCGACGTCGTGGTGCTGGTAGTGCGGCACCGGCTGCCGGGCCTGGGTGGACAGGTAGCGGCTCCGCTCGATCAGCTCCGCGTCGTCGCTGACCAGCATGCCGCCGCCGGAGGTGGTGATGATCTTGTTGCCGTTGAACGAGATCACGGCCGCCCGGCCGAAGGAGCCCGCCGGGCGGCCGTCCCGGCTCGCGCCGAGCGCCTCCGCCGCGTCCTCCAGCGCCGGCACGCCGGCCTCGGCGCACACGCGCGCGATCGTGGGGTGGTCGGCGCAACTTCCGAACAGGTCGACCGGCACGACGGCGGCCACCCGCCGACCCTCCCGGCGCAACTCGCGCAGCGTCCGATCCAGCAGGCCGGTGTCGATGTTGCCGCTCGCGGGCTCGGCGTCGACGAAGACCGGCTCCGCCCCGGTGTAGACCACGGCGTTGGCGGTGGCGACGAATGTCAGAGTGGGTACCACGACCACCGTTCCCGGCCCGGCGCCGAGCCCGAGCAGGCCGAGATGCAGCGCGGCCGTGCCGGAGGACAGGGCGACCGCGTGCGCGCGGCCCGTCCGCTTCGCCACCTCCCGCTCGAACGCGGTGACATCCGGCCCGGTCGGGGCCACCCAGCCCGACCGCAACGCCTGGATCAGGTACGACTCCTCCAGCGGGCCCACGTCGGGGGGCGACAGCAGGACGCGGTCGACGGCGGGGTGAAGCACGAGCGACCTCCGACTGTCGGATGCCCCGGCGTGGACCGGAGCGGCGAATCGTTCCGGTGGGCTAACGAGTCGCCCGAGATGAGGCAGCGCACCTTGAGAGGAATATCCCTTTTTGGGGATGGAAGGGAGAATTTCCGCATCCTGGTCCGGTCCGCCCTCGTTGTGCGCAAGAGCGAATCCTGAGACGACAACGGGAGCATCAGTGAACTACCCCATAAGCGGCCGACGGGTGCTGATCACCGGCGGCACCGGCTCGTTCGGTCAGACGATGGTGCGGCGGCTCCTGGCCAACGGCGTCGCCGAGGTCCGCGTGCTGAGCCGCGACGAGGCCAAACAGGACGCCATGCGCCGGGTGCTGGGCGACCAGCGGGTCCGCTACCACGTCGGCGACGTCCGTGACTACGACTCCGTGCTGCACGCCAGCCGGGAGGTCGACCACATCTTCCACGCCGCCGCGCTCAAGCAGGTGCCGTCGTGCGAGTTCTTCCCGCTGGAGGCGGTACGCACCAACGTGCTCGGCAGCGCCAACGTGATCGAGGCGGCGGACCGCAACGGGGTCGGCTCCGTCGTGGTGCTCAGCACCGACAAGGCCGTCCAGCCGGTCAACGCGATGGGCATGAGCAAGGCCCTGATGGAGAAGGTCGCCCAGTCCTACGCCCGGAACAACCCGCGCAGCGCCACGGTCGTCTCCTGCGTCCGCTACGGCAACGTGATGTACTCCCGGGGCTCGGTGATCCCGCTCTTCATCGAGCAGCTCAAGGCCGGACGCGCGCCCACCGTCACCGACCCCCGGATGACCCGCTTCCTGATGTCGCTCGACGACTCGGTGGGTCTGGTCGAGCACGCCTTCCAGCACGCCCGGCCCGGGGACGTCTTCATCCGCAAGGCCGCCGCCTGCACCGTCGGCGACCTGGCCGAGGCGCTCTGCCAGCTCTTCGACGTGCCGGCGAAGCTGGACGTGGTGGGCGTCCGGCACGGCGAGAAGCAGGACGAGACGCTCGCCAGCCGGGAGGAACTGGCCCGCGCCGAGGACTTCGGCGACTTCTTCCGGGTGCCCGTCGACGCCCGTGGCCTCAACTACGCGCTGTACGTGTCCGAGGGCGATTTCGGCCTCGGCGCGGAGGAGGACTTCAACTCGGCGAACGCGCCCCGGCTCGACGTACCCCAGATCGTCGATCTGCTGCTCACCCTGCCCGAGGTGCGGGCGGAGCTGGCGCTGCGGGATCCGGTGCTGGCGTGACGCGCGTCGCCGTCACCGGCGGCGCGGGTTTCCTCGGCTGGCACGTGCGGGTGCTGATGCGCGCCCTCGGCCTGCCCGATCCGGTCCTGGTCTCCCGCGCCGACCTCGCCGACCCCGACGCGCTCGCTGCCCGGCTGGACGGGGCCGACCGGGTCCTGCATCTCGCCGGCGTCAACCGCGGCGACCCGGCGGAGGTGGCCGACGGCAACGCCCGGCTCGCCGCCGCGCTCGCCCGTGGCCTGGCCCGCTGCGCGGCCCCACCACCGACAGTCGTCTACGCCAACTCCGTCCAGGCGGGCAACGGCACGCCCTACGGCGACGGTAAGGCGCTCGCCGCGACGACCCTCGCGGACGCCGGTGTCGACCTCGTCGACGTGCGCCTGCCGAACCTCTACGGGGAGCACGGTCGGCCGTTCTACAACTCGGTCGTCGCCACGTTCTGCCGGCTGCTGGCCGACGGTAGCCGGCCGGAGGTGCACGAGGACCGGGAACTGGACCTCGTGCACGTGACCGACGCCGCCGCGCACCTGCTCGGCGCGCCCGCCGACGGCGGCTGGGACGCGCGCATGCCGGCGCTGCGCCTCGGCGTGCGGGAACTCGCCGGGCGGCTGGCCGGCTACGCCGACGTCTACCGCCGGGGCGAGCTGCCGCCGCTGCCGGACCGGCACGCCGTGCGCCTGTTCAACACCTACCGGTCGCACTGCTTCCCGCACCACTATCCGCTGCCGTTGCCCCGGCACGCCGACCCGCGCGGCGAACTCACCGAGGTGGTCAAGTCGCACGGCGGCCAGGGGCAGACGTTCTGCTCCAGCAGCCACCCCGGCGTCGTCCGCGGCGAGCACTTCCACCTGGCCAAGGTGGAACGGTTCGCGGTCGTGCGGGGCAGCGCCGAGATCGCGCTGCGCCGGGTGGGCCACGACGAGGTGGTCCGCTTCGCCGTCAGTGGCGATCGACCGGTCGTGGTGGACATGCCGACCATGTGGGTGCACAAGATCACCAATGTCGGTGCGGACGAGCTGCTGACCCTCTTCTGGACCAACGAGGTGTTCGACCCCGCGCGCCCCGACACCTACCGCGAGACGGTCGAGGCCGAGCGTGTGGCGACGGCGGTCGCGGCGAGATGAGGGTTGGCCTGGTCACCCAGTGGTATCCGCCGGAGCCGGCGTTCATCCCCGCGGGTCTCGCCGCCGCCCTGGCGGCCCGTGGCCACCAGGTCCGGACGTTGACCGCCTTCCCCAACTATCCCGGCGGGCGGATCTACCCCGGCTACCGGCAGCGCTGGCGGTCGGTGGAGACCGTCGACGAGGTGACCGTGCGCCGGGTGCCGGTGTACCCGTCGCACGACAGTTCGGCGGTCGGCCGGGTCGCCAACTACCTGTCGTACGCGGCCACCAGCTCGGTGGCGGGGTGGCGCTTCCTCGCCGGCCTCGACGTGCTCTACGTCTATCACCCACCCCCCACCGCCGTGGCCGCCGCGCTGCTGCCGCGCCTGCTGCGCCGGGTGCCGGTGCTGCTGCACGCGCAGGACATCTGGCCGGAGTCGGTGACCGGCTCCACGATGGCCCCCGCGGGGCGCGCCGGGCGGCTCCTCGACCGCGGGCTCCACGCCGCCATGACACGTGTCTACCGGTCGGTGGACGGCATCGTGGCACTCTCTGACTCGATGGCGGAGCTTCTGGTCGAGCGGGGCGCGGACCCGAGCGCCGTGCGCGTGGTGCTCAACTGGACCGAGGAGGAGCTGTTCCGGCCGGTGCCGGTCACCCCGGCCGCGCGGGCGGAGGTCGGCTACCGGGGCCGGCCGGTCGTGATGTTCGCCGGCAACCTCGGGGCGTTCCAGCGGATCGAGACGGCGATCCGGGCCGCCGCGGCCGTCCCGGACATCGACCTCGTCCTGGTCGGCTCCGGCATCGAGGAGGACGCCGCCCGGCGGCTCGTCGCGGAACTGGACGCGGCGAACATCAGGTTCCTCGGCCGCCGCCCGCCGCAGGAGATGGCCGAGTTGTACGCCGCCGCCGACTGGCAGCTCATCTGCCTGCGTAACCTGCCCGCGCTGCGGGGCACGGTGCCGTCCAAGCTCCAGGCGGCGCTCGCCTGCGGTCGGCCGGTCCTCGCCTCCGCGCCCGGGGACGCCGCCCGCCTGGTCGAGTCCGCCGGCGTGGGGTTCTCCTGCCCGCCCGAGGACGTCGTGGCGCTGGCCAGCCGGTTCGCCCAGGCCGCCGCGCTGCCGGCGGGGGAGTGGGCCCGGATGGGCGCGCGGGCCAGCCGTGTCTATCAGGACCGGATGTCGTTGCGGGTGGGAGTGGACCAGATCGAGGACATGATGGCCAAGCTGATCACGCAACGGAGGCGACGATGACCAGGGTCATGACGGTGGTCGGCACACGGCCCGAGATCATCCGGTTGTCCCGGGTGCTGGACCGGCTCGACCGGACCGTGGACCACGTGCTGGTGCACACCGGGCAGAACTGGGATCCGGCGCTGTCCGACGTGTTCTTCTCCGAGCTGCGCCTGCGGCAACCGGACCGCTTCCTCGAGGTCGACACCTCCTCGCTGGGGCGCGTGCTCGGCGGCGTCCTCGTCGGGGTCGAGCAGGCCGTGGCCGACTTCCGGCCGGACGCGCTGCTCGTCCTCGGCGACACCAACAGCTGCATCGCCGCGCTGATGGCGCGCCGGATGCGGGTGCCCGTCTACCACATGGAGGCCGGCAACCGGTGCTTCGACCTGAACGTGCCGGAGGAGACCAACCGGCGGCTGGTCGACCACGTCGCCGACTTCAACCTCGTCTACACCGAGCACGCCCGGCGCAACCTGCTCGCCGAGGGCCTGCACCCGCGACGGATCCTGCACACCGGCTCGCCGATGCGGGAGGTGCTGGAGCACTACCGCGCCGACATCGAGGCGTCCACGATCCTGCGCCAGCTCGAACTGAACCCCGGCGGGTACTTCGTGGTCAGCGCGCACCGGGAGGAGAACGTGGACCAGCCGGCCCGGCTCCGCCGCCTGCTGGACTGCCTCCGGGCCGTACGCGACGAGTGGGACCTGCCGGTGCTGGTCTCCACCCACCCGCGGACCCGTAAGCGGCTGGAGTCCGTCGCGGAGGATGGGCTCGCGCTGGACGGGATCGCCTTCCACGAACCGTTCGGTCTGCTGGACTACGTGCACCTGGAGACGCGCGCGCGGTGCACGCTGTCGGACAGCGGGACGATCAGCGAGGAGGCGGCGATCCTCGGCTTCCCGGCGGTGACGCTGCGGGAGTCGATCGAGCGCCCGGAAGCGCTCGACGCCGGCGGCATGATCATGACCGGGCTGGATCCGGCCGGCACGGTGGAGGCGGTGCGGGTGGCGGTGGCGCAGGTCGCCGCGGACGGCGTGCCATGCCCGGCCGACTACCTGGTGCCCGACACGTCCCGGCGGGTCGTCGACTTCATCCTGTCCACCGTGCGGCGCCACCACGACTGGGCGGGCATCCGCCGCTGACCTGGGCGGCGCGTGACCGGGACCTCCGCTGCGGAGACGCTCGAAACTCAGCGTTGAACCGCCGGCATCGTCGCCCACGTTTCCTGTTCGACCGGGTGCTGACGCGGCAGCCCCAGCATTGGACCGCAGACCCGTTCCACGTAATCCGCCGCATCGGCCAGGGCGTCGAAGTCCGGGCGCAGCGCCGCCACCCGGAGCAGGTCGTGCCACTGGCCCCCGCGGAAGACCGACTCGTGCTCGCGCCCTTCCACCCGCCATCCGCATCGCCGCACGTACGCGCCGTAGCTCGGCCCGTTGAAGGCGAGGATGGTGCTGTGCAGCCGGCGCAGGCCGACGTCGTAGAAGGCCCAGGCCATGATCAACTTTATCGCGTCGCTGCCGGCGCCCTTGGGCGCTCGACCTGGCATCAACTTGATCGCGGTCAGCGCGCCACGATTGTGCCAGTCGACGTCCCACAGGCCGGTCAGCCCCAGCGGCTCGCCGTTGGGGCCGTCGGTCACCGTCAGGCGGCGGGTACGCGGATCGCGCTGCGAGGACTGGAACCACTCGGCCTGTGCGTCGGGCGAGATCGGCCACTCCCAGCCCCCCACGAAGTTGCGGACCCCGGGGTGGTTCGCCAGGTCGGCGAGGAAGCGCAGGTCGTCGACTTCCATCGGACGGATGCCGACGATACGGCCGGTCAGCATGGTGCTCCTCTCGTCGCCCCCTGGGCGCGGTCTGCTCGGTCGGCACCCGTGGTCGGGTCGCACCAGGGGTTAACGTGACAGGCCGGTCCCAGGTCGTGCCCGACCGCGCGTCGAGGCGGGCGCGAGAGCGGCTCAGGGCCAGTCGTCGCCCGCATCGAGGCGCTGGCCGAGCAGGTCCGACAGCGGCAGCGACTCGCCGTCCCGGCCACCTCGACCGACGACCAGGGGTGGCGGCGACGGCTCCGGCCGCGCCCCCACCAGCCGGGACCGCAGGCCGGCCGGCACGGTCAGCAGGTAGAACCGCCCCTCGGTGTCCACCCCCCGGCTGCGGGCGCGGTCGACGTACCAGCCGGTGAGGTGGGTGCGATAACGGGCCCGACCGTCGTAGGTGGCGGCCGTGAGCCGCTCCGTGCGCAGGCGACGCCGGCTCGCCTCGGCCGCGAACCGGGCCACCAGCTCCGCGGCCTGCGCCTGCTCGGCCGCGCGCTGCCGCGCCTCGGCCTCCGCGTGCGCCCGCACCGCGTGCCCCCGCTGCTCCCGCCACTCCGAGCCGTCGTCCGCACCCACGCCTGAGAGGGTACGCCCGGCGGCGCCTCCCGCCCCGCGGCGGTGCTGCCTTCCCGCCGGCCGTGTGGGTGCCGCGCGGGCGGATGCGTCCCTCGCGCCTCGCGGCCCTGTCGAGCTGAGTCGTTGGTGACATCAGCGCGCTGAGTCGTTCGCGCCATCAGCTCGACAGGGCCGGAAGAGGTGACCGGTCAGGCCAGACCGGCGCGACGCAGCGCCTCCGCCATGGCATCGTTTGCCGGCGCCGGAGCGCCCCGCCCCGGTCGCTGCGGCGAGCCGCCCTGGCCACGGCGCTGCCCCTCCCGCCCGCTGCCCTGTCCACTTCGGCCACCACCGGCCTGTCCCGGCCGCTCACCGCGGTCCGCGCCGCCCCGGCCACCGCTGCCTCGGCCGTCACGTGGACCGCCGCTGCGACCGCCGGACTCACGACGGCCGTCACCGCCCGCCGCACGCCCGCCGGCCGGGGTCTCGTCGTCCAGCCGCAGCGTCAACGAGATCCGCTTGCGCGGCACGTCCACGTCGAGCACCCGCACCTTCACCACGTCACCGGACTTCACCACGTCGCGCGGATCCTTGACGAACGTGTGCGACATCGCCGAGACGTGCACCAGCCCGTCCTGGTGCACGCCGACGTCGACGAACGCGCCGAACGCGGCCACGTTGGTGACCACGCCCTCCAGCACCATCCCGGGGGTGAGGTCGCTGATCTTCTCGACGCCCTCGACGAAGGTGGCGGTGCGGAACTCCGGGCGCGGGTCCCGGCCGGGCTTCTCCAGCTCGGCGAGGATGTCGGTGACCGTGGGCAGGCCGAACGTGTCGTCGACGAAGTCGGTGGCCCGCAACCCGCGCAGGATGGCCGACCGGCCGATCAGCGCGCGCAGGTCCTGCCCGGTGCTGGCGAGGATGCGGCGCACCACCGGGTATGCCTCGGGGTGCACGCTGGAGGAATCGAGCGGGTCGTCGCCGCCGGGGATGCGCAGGAAGCCGGCGCACTGCTCGAACGCCTTCGGCCCGAGCCGCGCCACCTTCTTCAGCTCGCCCCGGGTGCGGAACGGCCCGTGGGCGTCCCGGTGCAGCACGATGTTCTCCGCCAGGCCGGCGCCGATGCCGGAGACCCGGGTCAGCAGGGGAGCGGAGGCGGTGTTGACGTCGACGCCGACCGCGTTGACGCAGTCCTCGACCACGGCGTCGAGGGAGCGGGACAGCTTCACCTCGGACAGGTCGTGCTGGTACTGCCCGACGCCGATCGAGCGCGGGTCGATCTTCACCAGCTCGGCGAGGGGGTCCTGGAGGCGACGGGCGATCGAGACCGCGCCGCGCAGCGACACGTCAAGCGTGGGCAGCTCCTGCGAGGCGTACGCGGAGGCCGAGTAGACCGACGCGCCGGCCTCGGAGACCATCACCTTGGTCAGCTTCAGCTCGGGATGCCGCGTGATCAGCTCACCGGCGAGCTTGTCGGTCTCCCGGCTGGCGGTGCCGTTGCCGATCGCGACCAGCTCGACGCCGTGCGCCGCGGCCAGCGTGGCGAGCGTGTGCAGGGACGCGTCCCACTGCCGGCGCGGCTCGTGCGGGTAGATCGTATCGGTGGCGACCACCTTGCCGGTGGCGTCCACCACCGCCACCTTCACCCCGGTCCGCAGGCCCGGGTCGAGACCCATGGTGGCGCGGCTGCCGGCCGGGGCGGCGAGCAGCAGGTCGCGCAGGTTGGTGGCGAAGACCCGGACGGCCTCCTCCTCGGCCGCCTGCCACAGCCGCATCCGCAGGTCCGCGCCGAGGTGGATGAGGATCCGGGTACGCCAGGCCCAGCGCACCGTGTCGGTCAGCCACCGGTCGGCGGGCCGCCCCCGGTCGGTGACGCCGAACCGGCCGGCCACGGCGGCCTCGTACCGGCTGGGCCCGGTGGCCGCGTCGGCGTCGTCGTCGGCCTCCGGGGCCATGGTCAGCTCCAGCACGCCTTCCTTCTCGCCCCGGAGCATGGCGAGGATCCGGTGCGAGGGGAGCTTCGGGTACGGCTCGGCGAAGTCGAAGTAGTCGGCGAACTTCGCGCCGGCGGACTCCTGGCCCTCGCGTACCCGGGAGACCAGACGGCCCCGCGACCACATCTGCTCGCGCAGCGTGCCGATCAGGTCGGCGTCCTCGGCGAAGCGCTCGATCAGGATGGCCCGGGCCCCGTCCAGCGCGGCGGTCGCGTCGGCCACCCCCCGGTCCGCGTCGACGAAGCCGGCGGCGAGCGTCTTCGGGTCCTGGGCCGGGTCGGCGAGCAGCGTGTCGGCGAGCGGCTCCAGCCCGGCCTCGCGGGCGATCTGCGCCCGGGTCCGCCGCTTCGGCTTGTAGGGCAGGTAGATGTCCTCCAGCCGGGACTTCGAGTCCGCGGCGAGGATCTGCGCCTCCAACGCCTCGTCGAGCTTGCCCTGGCCGCGGATCGACTCCAGCACCGCGGCGCGTCGCTCGTCCAGCTCGCGCAGGTAGCGCAGCCGCTCCTCGAGCGTGCGCAGTTGCGCGTCGTCGAGCAGGCCGGTGGCCTCCTTGCGGTAGCGGGCGATGAACGGCACGGTGGCGCCGCCGTCGAGCAGCTCCACGGCCGCCCGCACCTGGCGCTCGGCGACGCCGAGTTCCTCGGCGATCCGCTGGTGCACAGACTGAGTCACGATCCTGATCCGCCTTCTCGGGTGGGTTCGTCGTGCATTCTGCCCGCTCGGGTCGGACGCCGCGCACCGCGGCGGTCCCGCCGCCGACCGATATCCCGGAAACGGACTTCTGGCCGCAGAAAGCCCTCTAGCCTCCAACCAGGTGTTTTCCTACGTGTCGGGAGTCCGGGTGAACGCTGAGAAGGTAGTCGTCATCGGCCAGGGATACGTCGGCCTTCCGCTGGCCGTGCGGGCCGTCGAGGCCGGGTTCGAGGTGGTCGGCCTGGATGTCGACGCCGACCGGATCAAGCGGCTCGCCTCCGGCGAGTCGTTCGTCGAGGACATCCCCACCGACCGCCTCGGCCGCGCGCTCAGCAGTGGTCGCTACCGCCCGACCACGGAGTACGCCGACGCCGAGGGCTTCGACGTCTGTGTGATCACGGTGCCGACCCCGCTCCGGGACGGCACCCCGGACCTGAGCTACGTGGAGCAGGCCGGCATCCACATCGGCCCGTACGTGCGACCGGGTGCCACGGTGGTGCTGGAGTCGACGACGTACCCGGGCACGACCGAGGAACTGCTCCGTCCGCTCCTGGAGACGGCCAGCGGGTTGCGCGCCCCGGGCGACTTCCACCTCGGCTACAGCCCCGAACGCATCGACCCCGGCAACCCGACCTGGCGGCTGGAGAACACGCCGAAGGTGGTCTCCGGCGTGGACGCCGACGCGCTGGAGCGGGTGGACGGGTTCTACCGCCGGATCGTGGCCCGGACCGTGCCGGTGTCCTCCACCCGCGTCGCGGAGCTGACCAAGCTGATCGAGAACACGTTCCGCCAGGTGAACCTGGGGCTGATCAACGAACTCACCATGCTCTCCCACGGCCTGGGCATCGACGTCTGGCAGGCGATCGACGCGGCCGAGACGAAACCGTTCGGGTTCATGCCGTTCCGGCCCGGCCCCGGCGTCGGAGGTCACTGCCTGCCGATCGACCCCTGCTATCTGTCCTGGCAGGTCAAGCGGCGGCTGGGCCGGCAGTTCCGCTTCATCGAGCTGGCGAACGACGTCAACCACGAGATGCCCGAACACGTCACGCGACGGATCATGGCCGGGTTGAACCGCAGCGGTCGCGCCATCAGCGGCGCCCGGCTGCTGCTGCTCGGCCTCGCGTACAAGAAGAACACCGGCGACATGCGCGACTCGCCCGCCGCGGACGTCGCCCGGCGGCTGTGCGCCCTGGGCGCGGACGTCCGGGCCGCCGAGCCGTACGCGGAGGAGCACCAGATCCCGGCCGGCGTGCTCGTCGTGCCGCTGACCGAACGGGAGGTCGACGCCGCCGACGCGGTGGTCGTCACCACCGACCACGACGTCTTCGACTACGACATGGTGTCCCGCCGGGCCCGCTACGTCTTCGACGCCCGCAACCGGTGCGCCGGACCGGCCGTCGAGCGTCTCTAGGGCCTGTGTCGAAGTCGGTGCCCGGGGCTTGAGTTGTTGGGTGAGGGTCTTGGCGTGTCGGTGTTCGAGATGTAGCGAGGTCTCCGGTATCTGGTTCAGCGACCAAGCAGAACCCGAACACCGGAGACCTCGTGGACAGCCTAGCGGTGACGAGGCGGCATGACCTGACCGACGCACAGTGGGCGGCGCTGGAGCCGTTGCTGCCTGCGGGGCGTCGGCCAGGTCGGCCGTCGACATGGACGAAACGGCAGCTCATTGATGGGATTCGGTGGCGGGTACGGGTTGGCGCCCCGTGGCGGGACGTCCCGCAGTGTTACGGGTCCTGGGCGGCGGTGTACGCGCTGTTCCGGCGTTGGCAGCGCGATGGGACCTGGGCGAAGATCCTGACCGTGTTGCAGGCCCTGGCTGACGGGGGTGGACGCGTCGTGTGGGACGTGTCGGTGGACTCGACGGTCGCTCGGGCGCATCAGCACGCTGCGGGGGCGCGTAAAAGGGGGATCTGCAGGTCGAGCCGCCGGGCGGGGTCACGGTCGAACCGGACGACCACGCGCTCGGTCGCTCGCGCGGTGGGCTGACCACGAAGGTGCACCTGGCATGTGAGCAGGGGCAGAAGCCGCTGTCGATCGTGTTGACCGCCGGGCAGCGCGGGGACAGCCCGCAGTTCATCCCGGTGCTCGACGGGATCCGGGTGCCCCGCCTCGGCGGTGGCCGGCCCCGGACCCGCCCGGACCGGGTCCTGGCCGACAAGGCGTACACGTCGAAGGCCAACCGCCGCTACCTGCGTCGACGTGGGATCGCCGCGACGATCCCGTCGAAGGCCGACCAGGACGCGAACCGGCGTAAGAAGGGGTCCAAGGGCGGCCGGCCACCGGCCTTCGACCCCCAGCGGTACCGGCAGCGTCACGCCGTGGAGTGCGGCATCAACCGCCTCAAACGCCACCGTGCCGTGGCCACCCGCTTCGACAAACTCGCCGTCCGCTACGAGGCCACCGTGCACATCGCCGCGATCAACGAGTGGCTGTGACCGACTTCGACACAGTCCCTAGGAGCACCTGCCCCGACGGCAGCCACCTGCGCTAGCGTGGCGATCATGGAGGCACCTGCGGACCCCCGGGCCCGGCGGCTCTTCGGGGGCAGCGCCCGGGCGCTCGGCGACCTGGCCGCCGGCCCGTTCCGGGCCGACCGGGACCGGATCGTCTCGTCGCCGTTCTTCGCCCGGCTCAACGGCGTCACCCAGGTGATCAGTCCCGGCGGCTCCGGCTTGCTCGTGCACAACCGGCTCACCCACAGCCTGAAGGTGGCCCAGGTGGCCCGCGCGATCGCCGAGCGGCTGACCGCCGACCCGGCCCACCGGGACCTGCTGGAGAAGCTGGGCGGGTGCGACCCGGAGGTGGTGGAGGCCGCCGCGCTCGCGCACGACCTCGGGCATCCGCCCTTCGGGCACCTGGGGGAGCGGGTCCTGGACCGGCTGGCCCGGCAGCGGCTCGGGTTGACCGACGGCTTCGAGGGCAACGCCCAGTCGTACCGGATCGTCACCAGCACCGAGATCCGTGGCGCGGCGACCACCGGGCTGGACCTCACCGCCGCGGTCCGGGCGGCGATGCTGAAATATCCGTGGACCCGGCTGGACCATCCCGACCCGCACCCGCGGCACCTCGACCCGGCGCCCCGCGGCGCCGCGCCGCCGCCGGACGACCCGGAGAGCGGGTCGCTGAAGTTCGGCGCGTACCGGACCGAGCTGGACGACCTGCGGGCGGCCCGGGAGCCGTTCGCCGGGCGCATCCCGGACTGGCAGCAGACCCCGGAGGCGTCCGTGATGGACACCGCCGACGACATCGCGTACGCCATCCACGACGTGGAGGACTTCTATCGCGTCGGGGTGCTCCAGCAGGGCGCGGTGGCCGCCGAGCTGATGGCCTGGCAGCGCGAGTGCGGGCACCTGCGGTCGATCACCGCCTCGGCGCTCGACACCGCCGGCCGGCGACCCGGCGCGGCGATCGAGCGGCTCCGCCGCCAACTGCACCGCAAGGACGGCTGGATCGCCGACGACGAGGCGTTCGCCGCGGCGGTCGAGCACGTGCGGGAGGAACTGGTGGAGGGGTTGCTGGCGCTGCCCTTCGACGGCTCGATCGAGGCGGAGCAGTACGTCGCCCGGTTCTCCGCCCGCTGGTCCACCCGCTTCGTGGACGCCATCACGGTGACCGCCGAGCCGGACGTCCGGTCCGGTTACGTGCTGCTCGGCAAGGCGCAGTGGCACGAGGTGCAGGTGCTCAAGTTCGTCCACCACCGGTTCGTGCTGGCCCGACCGGACCTGGCCCTGCACCAGCGCGGCCAGGCGCGGCTGCTGGACACGCTCGTGGAGGCGCTCTGGGAGTGGCTGCTCGACCCGGAGGAGGAATCCCGGCTGCCCCGCCGGCTGCACGACCTGGTGGAGCTGGCCGAGGCGGAGCTGCATCCGCGTACCCCGGATCGGATCGGCCGGGCCAGGGGCCGGGCCATCGTCGACTTCGTCGCGCAGCTCACCGACGGCCAGGCCGTCGCGATGCTCGACGCCCTGTCCGGGCGTTCCGGCGCGCTCTGGACCGACGCCTTCGTGCTCTAGGGGGGGGCTTCGGCGTTTTTGCGCGATATCGAGGGAATTGGTGCCTACCATCCGGAGTCGACGGCACACGGTCGGCAAGAGAGGGCACCGATGACGAAACGGGTTGTCTGGGTCAGTTTCGACACCATCGGCAGGGACTGCCTGGAAGCCGCCGCCGAGATGGGCGCCGAGGTGGCGGGCGTCGTGACGCTGCCCGGCCCGGTCCGGCCGGACGTGTCGGGCATGTGCGCCTTCCACGAGGTGGCCGACCGGTACGGGGCCGAGCTGATCGAGGCCCGCAACGTGAACGACCCCGAGTGTGTGGCGGCCGTCCGTCGGCTCGCGCCGGACACGCTCTGGGTGGTGGGCTGGTCGCAGTTGATCCGGGACGAGTTGCTCGCCGTCCCCCGGGGTGGCACCTTCGGCATGCACCCGACCCTGCTGCCCCGGCATCGGGGCCGGGCCCCGATCCCGTGGGCCATCCTGAGCGGCCTGGCCCGGACCGGGGTGACCCTCTTCGAGATACCCGACGCCACCGCCGACTCCGGTGCCGTCGTCGGGCAGGCCGTGGTCGACGTCGCGGCGGACGAGACGGCCACCACCCTCTTCGACAAGTGCGCGGCCGCCCACGTCGACCTGGTGCGGGAGTTCTTCCCCCGGATCGCCGACGGGACCGCGCCCCGGATCCCGCAGGATCCGACCCGGGCGAGCCACTGGCCCCGGCGCGCCCCGGCCGACGGGATCATTGACTGGGACACCCGGTCGGCCTGGCTGGACGTCTGGGTCCGGGCGCAGACCCGGCCCTACCCGGGCGCCTTCACCTGGCTCGGTGACCGTCGGCTGACCATCTGGGCGGCCCGCCCCGAGCCGGCCCCGGCGGGCGCCGCGGCCGGCACGGTGCTGGGCCATCGGCCCGACGGCGTGCTGGTGGCTACCGGGGACGGCGGGCTGCTGATCACCGAGGCGACCCTGGCGGACGGTCCGACCCGGCGCGGCGCGGACGTGCGCGGGCTGTTGCCGTCGGGAGTGAGGCTCGGATGAACGCACGGGTGCTCGTCTTCGCCGCCCACCCCGACGACGAGATCCTCGGCATGGGCGGCACGCTCGCCCGGCACGCCGACCGGGGCGACGCGGTACGCATCTGCTGCGTCACCGACGGCTCGTCCACCCAGTACGCCGGGAACCTGGAGATCCTGCGACAGAAACAGCAGGAGGCCCGCAAGGCGGCCGAGACGCTGGGCGTCAGCGACTACGTCCACCTCGACCTGCCGGACATGCGCCTGGACACGCTGCCGCACGTGGACGTCAACCGCGTGGTCGAGCGACAGATCGCCGAGTTCCAGCCGGACACGGTGTACTCGGTGCAGGCCGACGTCAACCTGGATCACCGGACGGTGTTCGAGTCGGTGGCGGTGGCCACCCGGCCGGTGCCCGGCCAGACGGTGCGCCGACTGCTCACCTACGCGCCCACGTCGAGCACCGAATGGACGCCGGCGCCGGTGACCTGGTGGCAGCCGAACTGGTTCGTCGACATCTCCGCCACGCTCGACCGCAAGCTGGAGGCGTTCCGGCACTACCGCTCCGAGTGGCGGGACTGGCCGCACCCGCGCAACGACCGCGCCCTGCGGGTGCACGCCGAGCACTGGGGGACGGTGGTCGGACGCCACGCCGCCGAGCCGTTCATGGTGATCCGCAGCGTCGAGACGGACTGACTCCGGTCAGGCGACCGCCTGCCACCAGCCGTCCACCGCCGGCGGCTCGTCGACCACCACCCGCTCGCCGGGGCGCGGCACGGCCAGCCGGACGTCCCGGGCCTTCGCCTCGGCCCAGAGCCGGTCCACCGGCTCGGACCAGTCGTGCAGGGCCAGGTTGAACGTGGCCCAGTGCACCGGCACCAGCAGCTCGCCGCGCACGTCGAGGTGGGCGGCGACCGCCTCCTCCGGGAACATGT
This sequence comes from Micromonospora sp. WMMD1128, assembly GCF_027497235.1. Lineage (NCBI taxonomy): Bacteria > Bacillati > Actinomycetota > Actinomycetes > Micromonosporales > Micromonosporaceae > Micromonospora > Micromonospora sp. WMMD1128. Next base: position 4,130,432 of record NZ_CP114902.1, on the reverse strand, counting down.
GGATGTTCGGCCAGGCCCGGTCGTACGCGCCGATCTGCATCAGCGTCACGTCGAACGGCCCGTGCTCGGCGCCGATGTCGGCGTAGCCGTCGAAGTAGCCGGAGTCGCCGGTGTAGAAGACCTTCCGCCGCGCGCCGGCCACCACCCAGGAACTCCAGAGCGTGCCGTCGCGGCGCAGCCCGCGACCGGAGAAGTGCTGCGCGGCGGTGGCGGTGAGGGTCAGCCCACCGACCCGATGGCTTTCCGCCCAGTCCAGCTCGACGACGCGGTCCGCCGGCACCCCCCAGCGGTCCAGGTGCGCGCCGACCCCGAGCGGCACCACGAACGGCGCGGACTGGTGGGCGAGGAGCCCCCGGACCGTCGCCATGTCCAGGTGGTCGTAGTGGTCGTGCGAGATGAGGATGGCGTCGAGGCGGGGCAGCTCGTCCAGCCCGACCGGCGGCTCGTGAATGCGCCGCGGGCCGACCAGCGCCGACGGCGAGCACCTGTCGCTCCACACCGGGTCGAGCAGCACCCGGTGCCCCTCGATCTCCACGAGCGTGGAGGCGTGGCCGTACCAGACCACGTTCAGCTCGCGGTCCCGGTCGGCCGGCGTGGCGTCGGCGGGGCGCAGCAACGGTACGGCGCTGCCGGGCCGACGCTTCTGCTTGCCGAAGATCAGTTCGCGGACCAGGTTGCGGCCCGGGTCGGCGACCATCGCCGAGCTGGTCCCGGTCGGGTTGTGGAACGTGCCGTCGCGGAACCTGGGGGACCGGGCCGCCCGGGCCGCCCGCGCGCCGGTGAGCCGCCCGCCGAGCTGGGCCGGCACGTCCCGCGCCGCCCACGCCAGGCCGGCGACCGCGGCCAGGCCGGCGATCCGCCACCCCCGCCCGCCGCCCGCCCGCTCGATGTCCCGCTCCACCGGTTCCCGCATCGCTTCCGCCCCTCCGCCGTGTTCCGCGTTCTACACGGTAGTCACGCATCCCATCGCCCGCCCACGCGAACCCGCCGTCGCCGCCGCTCGGGATTCGCCCGGGCGGACGGGTCACTCCCCGGCGGACCCGGAGCGGACCGGTGGGAGCGACCGACGTACCCGGCGCCACACGATCGAGCCCGCCGAGCTGCCGATCGATCGGGCCAGCCCGGCCAGGTCGGGCAGCCACCCGCCCCGCACCGCCTCGCCGGCCGGATTCGGCTCGAACACGACGCCCGGGTTCGGGGGCGTCGGCCGGTTCGTCAACCCGCCGACCCGCATCAACGGCCCGACCAGCACGTCGTAGACGGCCGGCAGCGCGGCGAAACCGACCCGCATGAACAGGTTCACCCGGCCCACCGAGATCTCCCGGCGCGGCTTGTCGGCGCAGTGCGCGATGGCCCGGGCCACCCGCTCCGGCGTGGTGATCGGCAGCGGCGGTCGCCCGATCCGCCCCACGTAGTTCGCCGCCTGCTGATAGACCGGGGTGTCCACGCTGCCCGGTGTGACCAGGCAGACGTGCACCCCGGCCAGGTCCCGCGACTCCTGCTGCAACGCCCGCGCCAGGCCGTGCAGCCCCCACTTGCTCGTCACGTAACCGCTCATGTAGGGCGCGGTGATGTGGCCCAGCACCGACCCGGTGAGGATCAGCGTGCCCCCACCGGCCCGCTTGAAGTGCCGCAGCGCCACCCGCGCCACCCCGGCCGCGCCCAGCAGGTCGGTGCGGACCACCTGGTCGAAGACGTCCGCCGGGATGTCCTCGAAACGCCCGTACGCCATCACCGCCGCGGTGTGCACCCACACGTCGATCCGACCGGACCCGGCGACCGCGGTGGCCGCCAGCGTGTCGAGCGCGTCCGGACCGGTGACGTCGGTGGGTACGACGCGCACGTCCGCCGCGCCGGCGTCGACGCACTCCCGGCGTACCTGCTCCAGGGTCTGCCCGGACCGGGCCGCGAGGACCAGACGGTCCCCGCGGCCCGCGAACTCCCGGGCCGCCGCCCGGCCGATCCCGCTCGTCGCGCCGGTGACGACCACCGTCCGGGTCACGGTGCGAGCACGACCTTGACGCAGCCGTCCTCCTTCTTCTGGAACATCTCGTACGCCTGCGGCGCCTGCGCCAGCGGCAGCCGGTGGGTCCGCAGGTCCTCCACGCCCAGCGGGTCGTCGTCGCGCTCCAGCAGCGGGATGATCTCGTCCACCCAGCGCCGCACGTGGCACTGCCCCATGCGTAGCTGGATGCCCCGGTCGAACATCTCCATCATCGGCATCGGGTCCTGCTCGCCGCCGTACACGCCGGAGATCGAGACGGTGCCGCCGCGCCGGACCGCCTTGAGCGCGGCGTGCAGCACCACGAGCCGGTCCACACCGGCCGCGTCGATCATCGGCTGGGCCAGCTTGTCCGGAAGCAGCCCGGCGGCGGCCTGGGCGATCTTGCCGACCGGCGCGCCGTGCGCCTCCATGCCGACCGCGTCGATGACCGCGTCCGGCCCGCGCCCGTCGACCAGGTCGATGAGCGCGCCCGGCACGTCGTCGAGCTGGCTGACGTCGAGCACCTCGATGCCGTGCCGGCGGGCCATCGCCAGCCGCTCGGGCACCAGGTCCAGGCCGATCACCCGGCCGGCGCCGAGGTGGCGGCCGATCCGGGCGCAGAACTGCCCGACCGGGCCGAGGCCGAACACGGCGAGCGTGCCGCCGGGCGGGGTGTCCGCGTACTTCACCGCCTGCCAGGCGGTGGGCAGGATGTCGGACAGGTAGAGCCACCGCTCGTCCGGCCCGGTGTCGGGGATCGTGATCGGGCCGAACTGGGCCTGCGGCACCCGCAGGTACTCGGCCTGGCCGCCGGGGACCGAGCCGTAGAGCGAGGTGTAGCCGAACAGCGACGCGCCCTTGCCCTCGGCGGTGACCTGGGTGGTCTCGCACTGCGCGTAGAGCTGCCGCTCGCACATCCAGCAGTGCCCGCAGGAGATGTTGAACGGCACGACCACGCGGTCGCCCTTCTTCAGCCGGGTCACCCCGGACCCGACCTCCTCGACGATCCCCATCGGCTCGTGCCCGAGCACGTCGCCGGGCTTGAGGTACGGCCCGAGCACCTCGTAGAGGTGCAGGTCGGAGCCGCAGATGGCGGTCGAGGTGATCCGGACGATCGCATCGGTCGGCGCCTCGATCCGGGGATCCGGGACGTCCTCGACCCGGACGTCACGTTTGCCTTGCCAGGTCAGTGCCTTCATGCCTGAATGTCCCCTCCTCGGTGCCGTCCATCGGACTGCTACCCGCGTGAAGTGACTTGAACCGGAGGCGCCGGGAAGCGGCGGGTCGGCGGTCCCGGCGGTGCCCGCGGTCCCGGCGGTGCCCGCGGTGCCGGCGGTGCCCGCGGTCCCGGTGCATGCGAGTGCCGTCGGTGCTGGCGGGAGCCCGTGGCTCCGCACCGTGTCGGTGTGTGCCAGCGGCAGCCTAGGAACTTGATGACGCAGGTGGTTCATCGCCGCACTCCGCCGCCTCCGCCGTGGACTACGCCGCGCCCTCCCTTGCGTCGCCCTGGCTTTCGGTCACTCTGAGGCAGCCTTGCGCTCGCATCAGTCGGTTCGGTGTCGTGCCCCGCATGGTCACGCCGGCCGCGCCGGCGGACCTCCGATGATCCACACCAGTCCGGCGGAGTGGCGGTATCCCCGCCTGTCCGACACCGCCACTCCGCCGGAGTGGTGTGGATCAAGCCTGGCAGTCCACCACTTCGCCGAGCTGGTGCACACCCTGCTGCCCCCGGTCCCCCGCCGCCGGTGTCCCGGACCTTTGCGCCGCCCGCCTGATGCATCTGCGTCATCAAGTTCGTAGCGGCCGAGGAGCCAACTTCCCGGGCTGCACCACGCGCTCTACGCGCCGGACCGCGCCGCGCCGCGCCGTGCCGGGCCGGACCGCGCCGCGCCGGGCCGGACCGCGCCGTGCCGGACCGCGCCGTGCCGGGCCGGACCGTGCCGCGCCGGGTTGGCTCAGGCGGGATGACCGCCGGGTAGGCGTACCCCGGGAAACGACGACCGCCGCGTCCCGGGGTGCGGGGCGCGGCGGTCGGGTGGGGTTTGACGGTGGGAGGTCAGGAGCCGGGGGTGCCGGCGCGCTTGGTGGTGGCCTTGAGGTAGTCGCGGTTGAGCCGGCCGATGGTGTTCAGCGGGATGCCCTTCGGGCAGGCCGTGGCGCACTCGCCGATGTTGGTGCAGCCGCCGAAGCCAGCCTCGTCGTGCGCGTCCACCATGCCGATCACCCGGGTGTAGCGCTCCGGCTGGCCTTGGGGGAGCAGCGAGAGCTGGGTGACCTTGGCGGCGGTGAACAGCATGCCGGAGCCGTTCGGGCAGGCCGCCACGCAGGCGCCGCAGCCGATGCAGGCGGCCGATTCGAACGCGGCGTCCGCGTCGTCCTTGGCCACCGGGGTGGAGTGCGCCTCGGGGGCGCTGCCGGTCGGCGCGGTGACGTAGCCGCCGGCGGCGATGATCTTGTCGAAGGCGTTCCGGTTCACCACCAGGTCCTTGACGACCGGGAAGGCGCGGGCCCGCCAGGGCTCGATGTCGATCGTCTCGCCGTCGGAGAACTGCCGCATGTGCAGTTGGCAGGCGGTGGTGCCGCGTTGCGGGCCGTGCGCCTCGCCGTTGATCATGAGGCTGCACGTGCCGCAGATGCCCTCGCGGCAGTCGTGGTCGAAGGCCACCGGCTCCTCGCCGTCGAGGATCAGCCGCTCGTTGAGGACGTCGAGCATTTCCAGGAAGGACATGTCCGGGGACACGTCCGGCACCGGGTAGGTCACCATCCGACCCTTGTCCTCGGGGCCGGACTGGCGCCAGATGCGCAGGGTCAGGTTCACTTGTAGCTCCGCTGCGAGGGGTGGACGTATTCGAAGGTCAGGTCTTCCTTGTGCAGCACCGGCTCGCCGCTGCCGGCGTACTCCCAGGCGGCGACGTAGGCGAACCGGTCGTCGTCGCGCTGCGCCTCGCCGTCCGGGGTCTGGTACTCGGCCCGGAAGTGACCGCCGCAGGACTCCTCCCGGTGCAGGGCGTCGACGCACATCAGCTCGGCCAGCTCGAAGAAGTCGGCCACCCGGCCGGCCTTCTCCAGCGACTGGTTCAGCCCCTCGCCGTCGCCGGGGACGCGGACCCGCTGCCAGAACTGCTCCCGCAGGGCCCGGATCTCGTCGATCGCCTTGCGCAGCCCGGCCTCGGAGCGCTCCATGCCGCAGTGCTCCCACATGATCTGGCCCAGCTCCCGGTGGAACGAGTCCACCGTCCGGTCGCCGTTCACCGCGAGCAGCCGCCTGATCCGGTCCTCGACGTCGGTACGCGCCGCGACCGCCTCCGGGTGGCTGGCGTCGACCTTCTCCAGCGGGCCGGAGGCCAGGTAGTTCGCCAGCGTGCTCGGCAGCACGAAGTAGCCGTCGGCCAGGCCCTGCATCAGCGCCGAGGCGCCGAGCCGGTTCGCGCCGTGGTCGGAGAAGTTAGCCTCGCCGATCACGAACAGGCCCGGGATGGTCGACTGGAGGTCGTAGTCGACCCAGAGGCCGCCCATCGTGTAGTGCACGGCCGGGTAGATCCGCATCGGCACCCGGTACGGGTCCTCGCCGGTGATCCGCTCGTACATCTCGAAGAGGTTGCCGTACTTGGCCTCGATGGCCGTGCGCCCGAGCCGGTCGATGGCGTCGGCGAAGTCCAGGTAGACGCCGAGGCCGGTCGGGCCGACGCCACGGCCCTCGTCGCAGACGTTCTTCGCGGCGCGGGAGGCGATGTCGCGGGGCACCAGGTTGCCGAAGGACGGGTAGATCCGCTCCAGGTAGTAGTCCCGCTCGTCCTCGGGGATGTCCCGCGGGCCGCGGTCGTCGCCCTTGGCCTTCGGCACCCACACCCGGCCGTCGTTGCGCAGCGACTCGCTCATCAGGGTCAGTTTCGACTGGTGGTCGCCGGAGACCGGGATGCAGGTCGGGTGGATCTGGGTGTAGCAGGGGTTGGCGAAGTACGCGCCCTTGCGGTGCGCCCGCCAGGAGGCGGTGACGTTGCAGCCCTTGGCGTTCGTGGACAGGTAGAAGACGTTGCCGTAGCCGCCGGAGGCGAGCACCACCGCGTCCGCCATCTCGGTGCTGATCTCGCCGGTGACCATGTCGCGGACCACGATGCCGCGGGCCCGGCCGTCGACGACGACCAGTTCGAGCATCTCGTGGCGGGCGTTCATCTCCACGTTGCCCAGGCCGATCTGCCGCTCCAGGGCCTGGTACGCGCCGAGCAGCAACTGCTGGCCGGTCTGTCCCCGGGCGTAGAAGGTGCGCTGCACCTGCGCGCCGCCGAAGGAGCGGGTGTCGAGCAGGCCGCCGTACTCGCGGGCGAACGGGACGCCCTGGGCGACGCACTGGTCGATGATGTTGACGGACACCTCGGCGAGCCGGTGCACGTTCGACTCCCGGGACCGGAAGTCGCCGCCCTTGACCGTGTCGTAGAAGAGCCGGTGCACGGAGTCGCCGTCGTTGCGGTAGTTCTTGGCGGCGTTGATGCCGCCCTGGGCCGCGATCGAGTGCGCCCGGCGCGGGCTGTCCTGGTAGCAGTAGGACTTCACGTGGTAGCCCTGCTCGGCGAGCGTCGCCGCGGCGGAGCCGCCGGCCAGGCCGGTGCCGACCACGATCACCGTCATCTTGCGGCGGTTGGCCGGGTTGACCAGCTTCATCTCGAAGCGGTGCCGGTCCCACCGGGTCTCGATCGGGCCGTCCGGGGCCCGGGTGTCGGCGATCGGGTCGCCGTCGGTGTAGAGGTCCATGTCAGGCCACCAATCCGGTGAGTACGGCGAACGGGACCACCAGGTAGCCGGCGCAGAGCACGACGGCGAGGACGAGCGCGGCGGCGCGGGCCCGGCGCTCGCCCTTCGGGGTCTGCTGGCCGAGGCTGCGGAACGCGCTGAACGCGCCGTGCCGCAGGTGGAAGCCGAGGGTCACGATGGCGAGCGTGTAGAAGAGCGTGACGTACCAGCGTTCCGGGGCGAAGTCGGCGACCACGTTGCCGTACGGGTTGGCCGGGTCGCCCTGCGGGTTCAGGTGACCGGTGGTCAGGTCCAGGATGTGGTAGATCACGAAGAGCAGGATGATCACCCCACCCCAGCGCATGGTGCGGGCCGCGTAGTTCACGTGGATCTTCCGGCGGTGCGCGTACGCCACCGGACGGGCGGCCCGGGCCCGCATGGCGAGCACGACGGCGGCGCCGATGTGGGCGAGCACCGCCACGGTGAGGACCGTGCGCTGGATCCACAGGTACCAGGTGGCCGGCAGCAGCGGCGTGCCGATGTCGCGCAGCCAGTGCGCGTAGTGGTCGAACGAGGTCTCGCCGGTGAAGACCTTCAGGTTGCCGAGCATGTGCGCGATCAGGAACAGCACCAGGACGATGCCCGTCACCGCCATGACGACCTTCAGGCCGACGTTCGAGCGGATGGGCGACCGAGTTTTCGTGATTACCACATGACCGACGCTAGGAGCCGTACGATCAGGCGTCCAATGCATCGAAATCGCAGTCTTGATAGCCGTAAGCTATGTAGATGCAGCTCCATCAGCTCCGGTACTTCGTGGCGGTCGCAGAAGTACGACATTTCACTCAAGCTGCCGATGTCGTCGGCATAACCCAGCCGTCGTTGAGTAAGCAAATTCACGCGCTGGAGGCCGACCTGGGCGCCCCCCTCTTCGAGCGGGTAAGGGGCAACATCACCCTCACCACGGCCGGCGAGGTGCTGCTGCCGCTGGCCAAGCGGATCCTCGCCGACGTGGACACCGCCACCCGCGAGGTGCAGGAGCTGGTCGGGCTGCGTCGCGGCCGGGTCCGGCTCGGCGCCACGCCCAGCCTGGCCACCTCGCTGGCGCCTCCGGTGCTGCGCCGGTTCCGTGACGCCCACCCCACCGTCGACCTGCGGGTCGAGGAGGGCGGCTCCCAGGACCTCGTCCGCGACCTGCTCCGCGGCGACCTCGACCTGGCGCTCGTCATCATGCCGTCGGCCGGCGCCGACCCCGGGCTGCGCGTCGACCCGATCCTGGCCGAGAGCCTGGTGGTCGCCTCGGTGGACCCGCTGCCGGGCACCTCGGCCGGCGGCGAGCTGCGCATCACCGACCTGCGCGACCAGCCGCTGGTCATGTTCCGTGAGGGCTACGACCTGCGCGACGCGACCCTCCAGGCGTGCCGGGCGGCCGGCTTCGAACCGACCCTGTCGGTGGACGGCGGGGAGATGGACGCCGTACTCAGCTTCGTCGAGGCCGGGCTCGGCGTCGCGCTGGTCCCCGGCATCGTGGTGGTCCGCCGGCCGGGCATCCGGGTCACCCGGCTCGTCCCGCCCGGTGTCCGCCGGACCATCGCGGTGGCCCGCCGCCGCGACGTGGTGCCCACCCACGCCGGCCGCGAGCTGCGCCGCATCCTCCTGGAGTACGTCCACGACGCCACCGCCACCGCCGGACTCCCGCCCGGCGTGGAACCGCTCTAACGCCCCTCGGCGTCGTCCATGGCACGGTAGATGCGCTGCTCCGACACCGGGTACGGGGTGCCCAGCGCCTGGGCGAACACGTTCACCCGCAGCTCCTCGATCATCCAGCGGATCTGCCGGGCCGCCGTCGAGCCGCGCCGGGCCGGCGGCAACGCGGCAAGCATGTCCTGGTATTCCTTCTGCACCACCGCGATGCGGTCCTGCTGCTGTTTGTCCCGCTGCGGGTTGCCGGGCAGCCGGTCCAGCCGCCGTTCGATCGCGGTCAGGTAGCGCAGCAGGTCGGGCAGGCGGGCGTACCCGGCCTCGGTGACGAAGCCGGCGTGCACCAGCCCGCCGAGCTGCGCGCGGACGTCGGCGAGCGCCGCCACCACGGCCAGGTTCCGGGTCGCGCCCAGCCGCTGCTCCACCGCGTACGCGGCGGCCAGCACCTGCCGGACCCGGCCCATCACCTCGACCACGGTGTCCACCAGGTCGGCGCGGACCCGCTCGCGCAGCGCCGCGAAGCCCTCGGCGTCCCAGGCCGGGCCGCCCGCGTCCGCCATGAGCTTGTCGATGGCGGCGCCGGTGGCGTCCTCGATCAGCGCCGGCACCCCGCCGTGCGGGTTGCGGGACAGCGCCAGCTTCGCCTCGTTGCTCAGCCGCCCCTGGAGGAACCGCGCCGGTGACGGCAGCGTCAGCCGCAGCAGCCGCCGGGTGCCGGCCCAGTGCGCGGCCTCCTGCTCACCGGCGGAGTCGAACACCTTCACCCCGACGGTGGCGCCCTCGTCCACGAGCGCCGGGTACGCGGTCACCGCGAAACCGGCGCGGACCTGCTCGATGGTGCGCGGCAGCGCGCCGATCGACCACTCGGTCAGCCCGCTGCGGGCCACGTCGGGCGCGGCGGCGGCGACGACCTGGCGTACCTCCTGGCGCAGTTGGCGTTGCAGCGCCGGCAGGTCCTTACCCTCGGCGACCGGCTTGTCGTCGTCGCCGAGCACCCGGAACGTGACCCGCAGGTGCGGCGGCAGCCGGCCCAGGTCCCACGCGTCCGGCGGCACGGTCACGCCGGTCATCCGGCGCAGTTGCCGGGTCAGCGCGGCCAGCAGCGGCTCCTCACCGGGCGTGATCGCGGCCAGCGCCGCCCGCGCGTAGTCGGGCACCGGGACGAAGTTGCGGCGCACCGGTTTGGGCAGCGACCGGATCAACGCGATCACCAGGTCCTCGCGCAGCCCCGGCACCTGCCAGTCGAAGCTCTCCGCCGGCACCTGGTTGAGCAGCGGCAGCGGGATGTCCACGGTGACGCCGTCGGTGGGCGCGGTCGGGTCGAACGTGTACGTCAGCGGCAGCGTCACGCCGTCGGCCCGCCACTCGTCCGGGTAGTCCTCCTCGTCCAGCCCGCCCCGGCCGGCGTTCACCAGCAGCTCGCGGGTGAACGTGAGCAGGTCCGGCCGCTCCCGGCGGGTCTTCTTCCACCAGGTGTCGAAGTGCCGGCCGGAGACCACGTCGGCGGGGATCCGCTGGTCGTAGAAGGCGAAGATGGTCTCGTCGTCGACCAGGATGTCCCGCCGCCGGGCCCGGTTCTCCAACTCCTCGATCTCGGTCAGGAGCTTCTGGTTGTCCCGCCAGAACTGGTGGTGGGTCTGCCAGTCACCCTCGACCAGGGCGTGCCGGATGAACAGCTCCCGGCTCAGCGCCGGGTCGATCCGCCCGAAGTTCACCTTGCGGGAGGTGACGAGCGGGATGCCGTAGAGCGTGACCTTCTCGTAGGCCATCACCGCCGCCTGTTTCTTCTCCCAGTGCGGCTCGCTGTAGCTGCGCTTCACCAGGTGCTGCGCGAGGGGCTCGACCCACTCCGGCTCGACCCGACCGGCCACCCGGCCCCAGAGCCGGGACGTCTCCACCAGCTCGGCGGCCATCACCCAGCGCGGCGGCTTCTTGAACAGCGCGGACCCGGGGAAGATCCCGAACTTCGCGCCCCGCGCGCCGAGGTATTCGTGCTTCTGCGCGTCCTTGAGGCCGAGGTGCGACAGCAGGCCGGGTAGCAGCGACTGGTGGACCTTCGGGGTGTCGATCTCCTCCGGCAGGTCGGCGCCGGCGCCGCGCCGGCCCTCACCCTTGTCCGGGGTACGCAGAACCTGGCGCAACTGGCCGACGATGTCCTGCCACTCGCGTACCCGAAGGTAGTTGAGGTGTTCGGCCTTGCACATCCGGCGGAACGCGCTCGACGACAGCTCCCGCTGCTTCTCCCGCAGGTAACGCCACAGGTTCAGGTACGCGACGAAGTCCGACTCCTTGTCGGCGAACCGGGCGTGCGCCTGGTCGGCCTGGGCCTGCTTGTCGGCCGGGCGTTCGCGCGGGTCCTGGATGGACAGCGCGGCGGCGATCACCACGACCTCGGTCGCGCAGCCGTTGCGTTCACCTTCGAGGACCATCCGGGCCAGCCGGGGGTCGACCGGGAGCTGGGCCAGCCGCCGGCCCAGCGCGGTGAGCCGCTTCGCCGGGTCGGTCTCGGCCGGGTCGAGCGCGCCCAGCTCGTGCAGCAGGTTGACGCCGTCGGTGACGTTGCGCCGGTCCGGCGGGTCGAGGAACGGGAACGCGGCGACGTCGCCGAGCCCGATCGAGGTCATCTGGAGGATGACCGAGGCGAGGTTGGTGCGCAGGATCTCCGGGTCGGTGAACTCCGGGCGGGAGTCGAAGTCCGCCTCGTCGTAGAGGCGGACGCAGATGCCGTCCGAGGTGCGCCCGCAGCGGCCCTTGCGCTGGTTGGCGCTGGCCTGGGAGACCGGCTCGATCGGCAGCCGCTGCACCTTCAGCCGGCTGGAGTAGCGGGAGATCCGGGCGGTGCCCGGGTCCACCACGTACCTGATGCCGGGGACGGTCAGCGAGGTCTCCGCGACGTTCGTGGCGAGCACCACCCGGCGGTTGCTGTGCGCCGCGAAGACCCGGTGCTGCTCGGCGGTGGAGAGCCGGGCGTACAGCGGCAGGATCTCGGTGCCGAGCAGGCTGCGCTTGTTCTGCACCAGCTTGCCCAGCGCGTCGGCGGTGTCCCGGATCTCCCGCTCGCCGCTGAGGAAGACCAGGATGTCGCCGGGGCCCTCGGCGGCCAGTTCCTCGACCGCGTCGCCGATGGCCTGGATCTGGTCGCGGACGTTCTCCTCGTCGGCCTCGTCCTCCTCCTCGGCCTCGGTGACCTCGACCAGCGGCCGGTAGCGGACCTCCACCGGGTAGGTGCGGCCGGAGACCTCGACCACGGGCGCCGGGTTGCCGTCGGCGTCGGCGAAGTGCTTCGCGAACCGGTCGGTCTCGATGGTCGCCGAGGTGATCACGACCTTGAGGTCGGGCCGGCGGGGGAGTAGCTGCCGCAGGTAGCCGAGGATGAAGTCGATGTTGAGGCTGCGCTCGTGCGCCTCGTCGATGATCAACGTGTCGTACTGCCGGAGCATCCGGTCGGTCTGCAACTCGGCCAGCAGGATGCCGTCGGTCATCAGCTTGACCAGGCTGGTGTCGCCCACCTGGTCGGCGAAACGCACCTTGTAGCCGACCACGCCGCCCAGCTCGGCGCCGAGTTCCTCGGCGATCCGGTCGGCGACCGTGCGGGCGGCCAGCCGCCGGGGCTGGGTGTGCCCGATCAGGCCGGTGACGCCGCGGCCCAGCTCCAGGCAGATCTTGGGGAGCTGGGTGGTCTTGCCGGAGCCGGTCTCGCCGGCCACGATCACCACCTGGTGGTCGCGGATCGCGGCGGCGATGTCGTCCTTACGCTCGCTGACCGGGAGCTGCGCCGGGTAGGTGACCGCCGGCACCGCGGCCCGTCGGGCGGCCAGCCGCGCCTCGGCCCGGGCCACCTCGGTGGCGATCTCGGCCAGCGCCGCCTCCCGCCGCTGCGGGTCCCGCAGCTTCCGCACGCCGTCGAGCCGCCGCTGGAGCCGGCGCTGGTCGCGGAACATCAGGGAGGCGAGGCGGCGGTGCAGGTCGCGGGCGGTATCAGGGGCGGCGGGTACGGCTGGATTCTGCATGTCGTCGCCAAGGATAGGCAGCCTCGTGGCGTACCGCCCCCGGGTTACCGGCGGTGGGCGTGCCATCGCTGGTCAGACCGTCCGCCCGGATAAAGTTGCCGCCGACGAGGTCGACGAGGGACGGGGATGATCATGCGGGACACCGACCGGGCGCTCGTGCAGGCCGCCACCGCTGTCGCCAAGCTCCGCTGCCGCAGCGACAACCACACCGTGGCCGCCGCCGTGCGCAGCGTCGACGGCCGGGTGTTCAGCGGCGTGAACGTCTACCACTTCACCGGCGGGCCGTGCGCCGAGGTGGTGGCCCTGGGCGCCGCCGCCACCCAGGGCGCCGGCGAGCTGGAGACGATCGTCGCGGTGGGGGACCGGGGTCGGGGTGTCCTCCCGCCGTGCGGACGCTGCCGGCAGGTGCTGCTCGACTACTTCCCGGCGATCCGGGTGATCGTCGGGCCGCCGGACGGCCTGCGCGCGGTGCCGGTGGCCGACCTGCTGCCCGAGACCTACGTCTGGGCCGACCACCAGGTGGAGACACCGGCGGCCCCGCGGACCGGGGTGTGGCCGCTGCCGGTGGTGCCGGTGAGCCGCCAGGCCGCGGAGGACTGACGCGCGGCAGCGCGTGACCGTGGAGGTCTCCGGGCGCGCGCTTCGCGGCGGGGTGGCTGTCCGGCGCCGGACAGCCACCCCGCCGCGAGCCGGCGCGTCAGGCGGCGGTGGACCAGATCGCGCGGAACGCGGCGGCCTCGCCGGCCAGCCACTGTTCGATCTGCTCGGGCTTGGCGTCGGCGGGCATCCGGTGCGCCTCGCCGCGGCGCACGTCGACAAGCACCGGCTCCGCATGCGGCAGCACGGCGTCCATGTGCCGGGCCATCAGGTGCAGGGTGGCGAGCGTGGCCTCCTCGCTCGGCGGCGCCTCGTCGAAGTGCAGCCGGATCGCCTCGGCCCGGCCGTCGGCGAAGCGTACGCCGAATTGGGGGTTGATCTTCACGGGTAGGTCGCCGAGCATCGCGAGCGCCTCCCGGGCCTGGGCCAGGTCGACGCCGGCCGGCTCACCGAGCGAGTGCAGCCAGCGGGTCGCGCCGGGCGTGAGCGCCTCGTAGAGCGGGCGCCAGCGCGGCTTGACCACATCGGCGACCTGGGCCAGGTGGGTGCCGCCGGTGTGGAACGCGACGTCGGCCTTGAGCGCCTTGACGAACTGGCCGTGCGGGTTGAAGCCGTGCCGGCTGGCCCGCTGGCGGCGCAGGCCGCCGACGAAGGTGGCCTTGGTGGGGCCGGTGCGGTCCACGTAGCGGGTGAACCCGAGCAGGGTGGCGTAGGGGGTGACAGGGGCAGCGGAGGTGGGCGCAGTCACGAGCATCCTCCCAGGTCAACAGCTCGTTTAGTACATACATTCTAATCGACGGGGCTGACATCGCCCAGGGCACGAAAAGGGCCGCCCGGACATCCCGGGCGGCCCTTTTTCGCGTAGTCCTAGAGCTGGCCGACGTCGGTGACCCGGAGGACCGCCGCGCCCACCTCGTCCGAGGCGGCGAGGTCCACCTCGGCGCTGATGCCCCAGTCGTGGTCACCCTCCGGGTCGTCCAGGATCTGGCGTACGGTCCACCGCTCCCGGCCCTGCTCGATCATCAGCAGCGCCGGCCCGCGCGCGTCCGGGCCCACCCCGATCGAGTCGTACGCCTCGAAGTACGGCTCCAGCGCGTCCGCCCACGCGTCGGCGTGCCAGCCGTCCGCGGCGTCCAGCTCGCCGAGCAGGTCCCAGCGGCGCAGCGCGGCCAGCTCGACCCGGCGGAACAGCGCGTTGCGCACCAGCACCCGGAACGCCCGCGCGTTGCGGGTGACCGCCGGCGGCCGGTCGTCCAGGGAGGCGGCCACCTCGGCCACGTCGGACGGGTTGCGCAGCCGCTCCCACTCGTCGATCAGGCTGGAGTCGACCTGGCGGACCAGCTCGCCCAGCCACTCGATGAGGTCGACAAGCTCCTCGGTCTTGGCGTCCTCCGGCACGGTCTGCCGCAACGTCTTGTAGGCGTCCGCGAGGTAGCGCAGGACTAGGCCTTCGGAGCGGGACAGCCCGTAGAACTGGACATACTCCGGGAACGTCATGGCCCGCTCGTACATGTCGCGGACCACGGACTTCGGGGCCAGCTCGTGGTCGGCGACCCACGGGTGGCCCTGCCGGTACATCTCGTACGCGCCGGTCAGCAGCTCGGCCAGCGGCTTGGGCCAGGTCACCTCGTCGAGCAGTTCCAGGCGTGCCTCGTACTCGATGCCCTCGGCCTTCATCGCGGCTACCGCCTCGCCGCGGGCCTTGAACTGCTGCGCGGAGAGGATCTGCCGCGGGTTGTCCAGGATCGCCTCGATCACGCTGAGCACGTCCAGCGGGTAGGACGGGGACTCCCGGTCGAGCAGCTCGATGGCGGCCAGCGCCAGCGGCGACAGCGGCTGGTTGAGCGCGAAGTCGAGCTGGAGGTCGACGGTGAGGCGGACCCGCCGGCCGGTCTCGTCCGGCTCGGGCAGCTCCTCGACCACGCCGCCGGCCCGCAGCGCCCGGTAGATGGCGACGGCCCGGCGGATGTGCCGACGCTGGGCGGCCGGGTCCTCGTGGTTGTCGGTGAGCAGGTGCCGCATCGAGGCGAAGGCGTCGCCCGGCCGGCCGATCACGTTGAGCAGCATCGAGTGGCTGACCTGGAAGCTGGACGTGAGCGGCTCCGGCTCGGCCTCGACGAGACGCTGGAACGTCGGCTCGCCCCAGCCGATGGAACCCTCCGGCGGCTTCTTCTTCACCACCTTGCGGCGCTTCTTCGGGTCGTCGCCGGCCTTGGCGAGCGCCTTCTCGTTCTCGATCACATGCTCGGGGGCCTGCACCACCACCCGGCCGATGGTGTCGAACCCGGCCCGCCCGGCGCGGCCGGCGATCTGGTGGAACTCGCGGGCCTTGAGCAGCCGCGTCCGCACCCCGTCGTACTTGCTCAGGCCGGTGAAGAGCACGGTCCGGATCGGCACGTTGATGCCGACGCCGAGCGTGTCGGTGCCGCAGATGACCTTGAGCAGGCCGGCCTGGGCGAGCGTCTCCACCAGGCGGCGGTATTTCGGGAGCATGCCCGCGTGGTGCACGCCGATGCCGTGCCGGACCAGCCGGGACAGCGTCCGGCCGAAGCCCGAGGTGAACCGGAAGTTGCCGATCGCCTGGGCGATCATGTCCTTCTCCGCCCGGGTGCAGACGTTGACGCTCATCAGCGCCTGCGCCCGTTCCAGCGCGGCGGCCTGGGTGAAGTGCACCACGTACACCGGGGCCTGCTTCGTCTCCAGCAGTTCCTCGAGCGTCTCGTGCAGCGGCGTGGTCGCGTACGAGAAGAGGAGCGGGACCGGCCGCTCGGCCGAGCGGACGACGGCGGTCGGCCGCCCGGTACGCCGGGTCAGGTCGTCGACGAAGCGGGTGGTGTCGCCGAGCGTGGCGGACATCAGCACGAACTGCGCCTGCGGCAGCTCGATGATCGGCACCTGCCAGGCCCAGCCGCGGTCCGGCTCGGCGTAGAAGTGGAACTCGTCCATGACCACCTGGCCGACGTCGGCCCGGCGGCCCTCCCGCAGCGCCAGGTTGGCCAGGATCTCGGCGGTGCAGCAGATGATCGGCGCGTCCGCGTTGACGCTTGCGTCACCGGTGAGCATGCCGACGTTCTCCGCGCCGAAGACCTCGCAGAGCGCGAAGAACTTCTCCGACACCAGCGCCTTGATCGGCGCGGTGTAGAAGCTCGTCCGGTCGTCGGCGAGCGCTGCGAAGTGCGCCGCGATCGCCACCAGGCTCTTGCCCGAACCGGTCGGCGTATTCATGATCACGTTCGCGCCGGAGACGATCTCGATGACCGCCTCCTCCTGGTGGGGATAGAGGTCGAGGCCGCGCTCGGACGCCCAGGAGGCGAACGCGTCGTAGAGGGTGTCCGGGTCGGCGGTCTTCGGCAGCGCGGCGGTGAGAGTCATGGCGGCTCCCATCGTGCCTGGGCGGCACCCCGCCGCGCCAACCGGGTTCCGCGCTCCGGGCTCGGTTTCCGGGCCTCCGGCCTCAGCGCCGCCGGTGGACCAGGTCGAAGATCTCCCGGCCGGCGGTCAGCGCGCGGCGCTCGAACTTCGTCACCGGCCGGTGCGCCGGGCGGGGCGCGTACCCACCGTGCACGTCGACCAGCTCCGGGTCGGCGGTGAGCGTCGCCCGCATCGACTCCGCGTACTCGGCCCAGTCGGTCGCGCAGTGCAGCGTGCCGCCGGACACCAGCCGGGACCGCAGCAGCGCCACGTGCGCCGGCGCGATGATCCGCCGCTTGTGGTGGCGGGTCTTCGGCCACGGGTCGGGGAAGTAGACGTGCACCGCGTCCAGGCACCCCTCCGGCATGGCCCGGACCAGGTCCAGCGCGTCCCCCTCGGCCACCCGGACGTTGCCCAGCCGATGCCGCTCCACCAGCTCCAGCAGGTTGGCGATTCCCGGCGTGTGCACCTCGACCGCCAGATAGTGTCGGCTCGGGTCGGCCGCCGCCATCGCGGCGGTGGCGTCGCCCATGCCGGAGCCGATCTCCAGCACCAGCGGCGCCCGCCGGCCGAACAGCGCCGTCGGATCGCACGGCCCGTCGAGGGCGGCGATCTCCAGGCCGTACGCGGGCCAGAGCCGCGCCAGCGCGTCGCGCTGCCGGTCGCTCATCCGCCCGCGACGCGGATGGAAGGTGCGGATGCGGGCGGCGGGGGCGTCGGTGGTGGTCACAGCGACCCGAGCCTACGCGACCGTGGCGCGGATCGGATGTGCGGTGCGGCCAGGGGTGAGAGGATTCATCCCGTACGCCGGGAGGGATCATGGGGTCGGTCAGGGGACGGGTGGCGCTGCTGGTCGCGGCCGTCGCGTGCGCCTTCCCGCTGCTCGGCGCGACGCCCGGCCGGGCGGCGCCGCGCGCCGCCGAGCCGGTGTCGATACCGGGGCCGGAGCAGCCGGCCGGCGGCGACGTGATCTTCGTGGAGGTCACCCCGGGCACGGTGCAGCCTGGCTACCTGGTCGGCATCCGGGCCAGTTGCCGGGACAACTCCGTGCCGGCGATCGTCGTCTCCGACGCCTTCGGCCGGATCCAGGTGCAGCCGCAGCGCGGACTGCTCACCGCATCGCCGATGGTCAACGAGCGCACCCGGCCCGGTAACTACCGGGTCAAGCTGGAGTGCCCGGGCGGCGAGACCGCGTCCACCATGCTCCAGGTGGTCAAACAGGCGCAGCCCACCCGTCCGCCGACCCACCCGCCCAGCCACTTCCCGAGCCGCGGCCCGGCGACCGGCTTCGGCGGCACCGCCGGCCCCGGTCTCGGCGGCCTGCTGGTGCCGGTAGGGCTGGCGCTGACCATGGTCGGCGCCGGGCTCGGGGTGGCCGCCTCCCGCCGGCACGCCGCACGGCGCTGAGTCCCGCCATGGCCGACCACTACGCTCCGCCGCCCGCCGGTTCCCGGCGCTCCGGCTGGCCGTTCGCCGCCCTGCCTCCACCAGCCGCCCCGCCCGCCGGTCCTCGTGCCGCCGGCCGGCCGCCCGTTGGCCCGCGTGCCGGCGCTGTCCCGCCGGTTGGTCCTGCTGCCGACGATGCAGCGCCTGCGGGATCCGGGCCACTCTCCGGTCCACGGTCGTGGAGTCCGCCGCCTGCCGATCCACCATCTGTTGACGCGGACACCCGGTCCCGTCCGGCGCACGTCCCGCCCTCCGTGTCGCGGCCCTGGATGCCACCGCCTGCCGCATCCCGTCCATGGAGTCCGCCCTCGGCCGGTCCGCTGTCCGGGCGATCCCGGTCCGCCGGTCCGCCGCCCGCCGATCCAGCGCGCGGCGGTCCGCCGCCCGCCGGTTCGCCGCGCGCTGGGTCGTCGCCTGCCGGTTCGCCGCGCGCTGGGTCGCCGCCCGCTGGGTCGCCGCCCGCTGGGTCGCCGCCCGCTGGGTCGCCGGCGGAGCGGGATCGGAGGCGGAGCCCCTGGTCGAAACCGCTTGCCGTCGTGCTGGTGCTGCTCGGCGTGTTCGCCGTCGGAGCGGGGCTCGGCCGTACCGCCGGGCCGTTCGACTGGGCCGAGGCGTCGGCCGGGTCGAGTGCGGGGGGAGCGTCCGGGGCGGCCCCAGCGCCGGTCCGGAAACCGGCCAGCCTCCCGGTCCGCCTGTCGGTGCCGGCTATCAAGGTTGCCGCGCCGATCACCCCGGTCGGCCAGGCGCGCGACGGGTCGGTGGACGTGCCGCCACTGACCGAGACCGACCAGACCGGCTGGTACGACCGGGGCGCGGTACCGGGCGAACCCGGCCGGGCAATCATCGTCGGTCACGTCGACACCAAGAGCGGGCCGGCCGTGTTCTACCGGTTGCGCCAGCTCAAACCGGGCGACCGGATCCAGGTGACCCGCGCCGACCGCAGCGTGGTGACGTTCACGGTCGACAGCGTTGAGTACTTCGACAAGGCGAAACTGCCCGCCGCCCGGGTCTACGGCGACTCCGGCCCCGCGGAACTGCGCCTGATCACCTGCGGCGGCACGTGGCTCGGTGGACGCACCGGCTACGAGGACAACGTGATCGTCTTCGCCTCTCTGCTCACCACACGTCCGCGCTGACCCGTCCCTGGGAGATCTTGGTACGGAACGGCCCCTCTGGGGGGCGGATTCGTACCAAGATCTGGCCGGTCTCATGATCGATCCCGTGATGCTGAACGCATGTCTCGAATAGCGGGAGCTCAAGGGCTCAGCTCGGCTGGGCTCCCTCGGGCTCCGGTGATCATGAAGTTGGCAGCGGCGAGACGGACAATGAGCGCCGCCAACTTCATGATCACGGAGCCGTGGCCGGGTGCTCAGGGGGTCGGGACCTGGAGGGCCACCTCGAACTCCAGGAGGGTGGCACCGGTGGAGACCGGCTTGCGGGGCTCGACGTTGCCGGCGTGGGCCTCCCGTGACGGGCCCTGCGCCCAGGCCTGGTACGCCTCCTCCGTCTCCCATCTCGTGTAGACGAAGTAACGGGTCTCGCCGGCGACCGGGCGGAGCAGCTCGAAGCCGAGGAAGCCGGGGGAGTTCTCCACCGCGCCGGCCCGGGCCGCGAACCGCTTCTCCAACTCCTCGCTGGCGCCGGGCGGGACGTCGATCGCGTTGATCTTCACGACTGCCATGCTGTCCACCCTACGGCGACTCAGAGCGCCTCGACGGCGGGCACCAGGTCGGCGTCGACCACGATCGGGGCGTGGTCGGAGGGGCCCTTGCCCTTGCGGGCCTCCCGATCCACGTACGCGGAGCGGACCGCGTCCGCGAACGGCGCGGTGGCGTACACCAGGTCGATCCGCATGCCCTTGTTCTGGTGGAACATGCCGGCGCGGTAGTCCCAGTAGGTGTAGGGGTGCGGTCCCTTCATCGGGGTGGGCACCACGTCGGTGAGGCCCAGGTCGCGCAGCGCGGCCAGGGCGGCCCGCTCGGCCGGTGTGACGTGGGTGGAGGTGGCGAACAGCGCCGGGTCCCAGACGTCGGCGTCGGTGGGCGCGACATTGAAGTCGCCGCAGACGGCGAGCGGGAGGGCGGCGGCGACCTCCGGATCCAGGGCGTCGCGCAGCGCCGCGAACCAGGCCAGCTTGTACGCGTAGTGCGGGTCGTCCGGGGCGCGGCCGTTCGGCACGTACACCGACCAGACCCGCAGGCCGGCGCAGGTGGCCGCGATGGCGCGGGCCTCGGGCTCGGGGAACCCGGGCTCGCCGGGGAACCCGACCGTGACGTCGGCCAGCCCGACCCGGGACAGCACGGCCACGCCGTTCCACCGTCCGTCGCTGTGGCTGGCCACCTCGTATCCCAGCTCGCCCACCTCGGCGACGGGGAACGCCCCGTCCGGGCACTTCGTCTCCTGGAGACAGAGGACGTCGGGTTTCGTGGTGCCCAGCCAGTCGAGCAGCCGGGGGAGACGGGCCTTCACCGAGTTGACGTTCCAGGTCGCCAGGCGCATGCCCCCAGCCTGCCGCATCCCGGCCCGGCTCGCCCGGCCCGTCCGGCGTCGGCGTCCCGGGGTGTCGCCCGGCCCGTCCCGCGTCAGCGTTCCGGGGTGTCGCCCGGGCGGGTCTGCTCGGCGAGGAAGCGTTCCAGCTCGGCGCCGAGTTCGTCGGCGGTGGGCAGCGGGCCGGTCTCGGCGGCGAGCAGGCTCTTCTCACCGCGACCACGGGCGAACGTGTCGTACTGCTCCTCGAGCGCCGCGACCAGCGTGGCCGCCTCCTCGGTCTGGGCCACCTGACGGTCGATCTCCACCCGGATCGCCTCGGCCGCGGTGCGCAGGCCGTCGCTCGGCAGCAGCAGTCCGGTGCTCCGGGACACGGCGGCGAGCAGCGCCTCCGCGGCGGCCGGGTATTCGGTCTGCGCGACGTAGTGCGGCACGTGGGCGGCGAAGCCGAGCGCGTCGCGCCCCTGCTCGCCGAGGCGGTATTCGAGCAGGTGCCCGACGCTTGCCGGCACCTGCACCTTCTGGAGCCACGGCTCGTGGCCGGCGATCAGCTCCGGCCGGGTGGCGTGCGCGGTGACGCCGCTGGGTCGGGTGTGCGGCACCGCCATCGGGATCGAGTTGAGCCCGACGGTGAGCCGGACGTCGAGACGGGCCGACAGCCCGGCGACGGCGGCCACGAACCGCTCCCACTGCACGTCCGGCTCGGGGCCGGTGAGCAGGAGGAACGGGGTCTCGTCGTCGTCGTTCAGCAGGTGCAGTTCGAGGGTCGGGGCGTCGTAGTCGGCCCAGTGGTCCTCGACGAAGGTCATCACCGGCCGGCGGGAGCGGTAGTCGAAGATCTGGTCGATGTCGAAGCGGGCGATCGTCCGGGCGTCCAGCGCGGTGAGGAGCTGCTCCCGGGCCAGTCGGGTGGCGCTGCCGGCGTCGACGAAGCCGGTGAGCGCCTGGATCAGCACCGGCTGGCCGAGGTCGGGCAGCTCGTCGGTGAGTTCGTAGAGCTCGTGTGGGTCGAGCACCGGTGGGTCCTCCCTGTCGACGCGTACGGGAGCGCCGCGCGCGCGAGGCGTCCCCGATTCGGCAAACGTACCGGGGGACGTGGTCCATTCCGTTACGGACCCGTCCGGAGCCCGGATGGTGATCACAATTCGGCTACGCCCCGGTCCGGCGGCCCATCCCGGATCGGCCGAAAGGACGAGTTTGTCGATCATCGGTGGGGCGGGGAGCGGCTGCGGCGTTCCTGCCCCGCCGGGTCGGCTTCGCGGCGGACCGGAGGTTCGTCCGTTCGGCGACGTTGACGCCACACTGGGCGCGGTCTTTCATCGATGTCCGAATGATCTTGGAAATAGTGTGGCGGGGGTCACCTTTTGGGTCTGGGTGATCCCGGTTTGCCCTGTCTAGCCTCGTCGGATGCGTGACGACGGCACCCCCGAACACCCGAACGGCCCCGGCTGCCCGGCTGACCGTTCGGACGATACCCCCTCGACCGACCGTACAACCGCTTCCTCGCCGCCGGACGGCGGAAGTCGGCGTACCCGCCGCCTGCGGGGGGTGATGAACCACCGCGCCCGGCTGGTGGTCGCCACCGGCGCCGCCTGCTGCCTCGGCCTGGTCGGCGTCAGCCAGATCGATTTCGGCGCGGCCGACCGGACGACGAAGCCGGCCCCCACGGCGGAGATCGCCGAGCGGGCCGCGCTCGGCGCCGCCTCGCGTGGCCTGGCCCGCCCGAGCACCGCCGAACCGAGCACCACCGCCCCGAGCACCGCCCCGGCCACCCCCGGCGCCAGTCCCTCGGCGACCGCCAAGCCGAAGCCGAAGGTCACGGTCAAGCGCAAGCCGAAGCCCCGCCGGATCGTCCCGGTCGCCGGTCTCAACCGCACCCAGATGGACAACGCCACGAAGATCGTCCGGGCCGGCCGGGAGATGGGCGTGCCGCGCCGAGGTCTGGTCATCGCGGTGGCCACCGCGATGCAGGAGAGCACCCTGCTCAACTACGCCAGCGGCGTGCTGCCCGAGTCCCAGAACTACCCGCACCAGGCCATCGGCTGGGACCACGACTCGGTCGGCCTGTTCCAGCAGCGGCCCAGCAGCGGCTGGGGCACCGTCGCCGAGCTGATGGATCCCGAGTACGCGACCAGGGCGTTCCTGTCCGCGCTGCAGGAGATCCCCGGCTGGCAGGACCTGCCGCTGTCGATCGCCGCGCAGGCGGTGCAGATCTCGGCGTTCCCCGACGCGTACGCGCAGCACGAGTGGAACGCGAGCACGGTGGTGGCCGAAATCCTCGGCTGACCGGAGTGGACGGTTGCCGGCGCGTAGGTGCGGGTACCAGAGGCTTGCCGGTTCCCGGTACACATGAAGGGGACCGCGGACTGGAGGACGCCATGTCGCTGATGCAACGGATCACCACCTTCCTGCGGTCCCCGCGCGGCCAGCAACTGGTCGACCGGGGGCGGCGCGAGATGGCCAAGCCGCAGAACCAGGAGCGGCTGCGGCAGATCGCCACCCGCCTCTCCTCGGCGCGCCGCCGCTGACCGGCCCCACCCCCGCACGACGAGCCCCGGAGCGTCCCGTGACCGACCCCGCCCCCGTCGACGGGGAGCCCACCCCCGTCCCCGCCGTCCCGGTCCCGCCGGTGGAGGCGCCCGAAGGGCCCCCGGCCACCCTCTGGGACCGGATGCGCGAGGACCCGCAGTACGCGCCGGAGCACCTGGCCCTGGAAGCGGTGCGCCGGTTGGGGCCGGAGGCGGCGCAGTGGGCCGCCCGGGAACGGGCGCAGCGGCCGGACGCGCCCCCCGAGCAGTTGGCCGACCTGGCGGTCCGCAAGTTCGTCAACCACGCCCGGCTCTCCGGCGCGGTCTCCGGTGCCGCCGGGCTGCCCGGCGCGGTGATTGACGTCGGTGTGCTCGCCTGGACCCAGGCCCGGCTGGTGCTGCACGTGGCCGCCGCCTACGGCGCCGACCCGACGAACCCCGATCGGGCCACCGACCTGCTGGTGCTCCAGCGGGTGCACAAGGCCGCCGAGGCCGCCCGGTTGGCGCTCGGCGTGGCCGCCGGCCGGGAACGGGCCGGCGCGCTGTTCGGCTCGGCCGGCGACCGGGCGCTGGGCCGGGTGATGCTGCAACTCGGTGTCCGGCTGGCCCGGATGGCCGGGGTACGCGCCGCCAAGCGGATGTTCGCCAAGGTGATTCCCGGTGCCGCGATCATCCTCGGCACCTGGGCCAACTCCTCGGCCACCAAGGAACTCGCCGACCGGGCCCGCGCGCTCTACCGCGCCACCGGCCGGCAGCTCCCCGGCCCGCGCCAGCCCTGACCGGTGGGGCCGTGCCCCGCTGCGTTCGGCCGGGCCGGGCTCAGTCGCGGGCCCAGCCGGAGGCGGTCCAGGCCACCTCGGCCAGCCGGCCCTGACCGGCCGCGTTCGGGTGGAACCAGTCGAGCGAGTTCACCTGATCCAGGCTGAACCGGAGGCGGTGCACCGCGCCGCCGTCCCACCGGCAGCGCGACCCGTACGCCCGGCAGGCGGCGCGGAGCTGCTCGTCGTACGCCTCGATCCGGTCCCGGACCCGCGCCCGGCGGGCCGTCGCGGCGGGCGCGGTGGACGTGGCGTCGGCCAGCAGCGCCGGGCAGACGCCGTGCGACCAGGCCCGGACGGCCCGCTTCTCGGTGTGCCCGATCGCCCAGAGGCGGTACAGGTCGGGGATGCTCACCACAAGCACTCGGGCCTTCGGCCGGCCCTTGCGCAGCACGGCCAGCGCCGTGTCGACCTGCTCCCGGAACGTGGCGGTCGGGGTCATCGCGTCGACGTCGCCGCGGCAGACGTCGTTCGCCCCGATCAGCACGGTGACCAGGTCGGCCTTGTCGCGTACGGCGGATCGGGCCTGGTCGGCGAGCCCGGCCGCACGGGCGCCGGGCACCGCCCGGTTGTGCGCGCGCAGCGTCGGCGCGTCCGCGCGCAACCGCCGGAAGAGGCTCTCCACCCGCAGGCTGTCCCCGGTCGACCAGGAGTTGCGTTCGCAGCTCACCAGCACCAGGCAGGAGCCGAAGCCGGTGGTGACCGAGTCGCCGAGCGCGGTCAGCACCCGGGGGTCGCCGGGGCGGGTCGATCCGGACGGGCGGGGCGACGCCTCGCCCGAGCCGTCGCAGGCAAGCGCGACGAGCGCCGCGAGGCAGGCGAGCGCGGCGATCCAACGTCGAGGCATCCGGTCCTCCGTCCGGCGGCACGCCAGCGGCCTGTCGACCCTATGGCCCGGGACCGTCCGTACGGGCGTTCTGTCGCCTTTCTTGCATCGACCCCCGTCGTTCACATGGGCATGCTGCGACAGGTGCCGGGCGCCGGTCACGGTCCGCCGGTTAGCCCCGGCCGTGCCCGGGTAGCCGGGAGGAATGACCCGATCACAGCCCCGCCGCGCCCGCGGCACGGTCGGCCACGCGAACAGCGCGCTGAACCTGCGCCTCGTACTGGCGCTGTTCGGTCTGGTGGTGATGACCGTCCTCGCGGTGGTCGCGTTCGTCGCCGGCCTGGCCTGGCTGGGCGTCGTCTGCGCGATCCTCGCCGTGGTGGCGGTGGTCGATATGGTCGTCATCCAGCGCCGCCGCGCCGCACGCCGCCGGGAGGAGCCGGGCGTGCGGCACTCGCTGTTCGAGTGACAGGAGTACGAGATGCCCATCGCCACCACCAATCCCGCCACCGGACAGGTGCTCAAGACGTACGACGCGATGTCGGAGGAGCAGATCGACGCCGCGATCGAACGGGCCGACCTCGCGTTCCGGCAGTTGCGGGACACCGACGTCGCCCAGCGGGCGCGGTGGCTCACCGCCGCCGCCGACCTGCTCGACGCCGAGCGGGACGAGACCGCCCGGCTGATGACCACCGAGATGGGCAAGACGTACGCCGCCGCGAAGGCGGAGGTCACCAAGTGCGCCACCGCCTGCCGCTTCTACGCCGGGAACGCGCCGCGGATGCTCGCCGACGAGCCCGCCGACGCCACCGCGGTCAAGGCGAAGCGGGCGTACGTCCGCTACCAGCCGATCGGCCCGGTGCTCGCGGTGATGCCGTGGAACTTCCCGCTCTGGCAGGTGATGCGCTTCGCCGCGCCGGCCCTGATGGCCGGCAACACCGGCCTGCTCAAGCACGCCTCGAACGTCCCGCAGACCGCGCTCTACCTGGAGGACGTGTTCCGCCGCGCCGGCTTCCCCGAAGGCGCGTTCACCACGCTGCTCGTCGGCTCCGACGCGGTCGACCGGATCCTCAGCGACCCGCGGGTGCGGGCCGCCACCCTCACCGGCAGCGAACCGGCGGGCCGCTCCATCGCCCAGATCGCCGGCCGGGAGATCAAGAAGACCGTGCTGGAGCTGGGCGGCAGCGACCCGTTCGTGGTGATGCCCTCGGCCGACCTGGACCGGGCCGCCGAGGTCGCCACCACGGCCCGCTGCCAGAACAACGGCCAGTCCTGCATCGCGGCCAAGCGGTTCATCGTGCACACCGACGTCTTCGACGCGTTCGCCGAGAAGTTCGCCGCCCGGATGTCGGCGCTGCGCGTCGGCGACCCGATGGACGACGCCACCGACGTCGGTCCGCTGGCGAGTGAGCGCGGCCGGGACGAGGTGCACGACCAGGTGCGCGACGCCGTCGACCAGGGGGCCACCGTGCTCTGCGGCGGCGAGAAGCCGTCCGGGGACGGCTGGTACTACCCGCCGACCGTGGTCACCGACCTGCGGCCGGAGATGCGGATGTGGGGCGAGGAGGTGTTCGGGCCGGTCGCCGGGCTCTACCGGGTCGGCTCGTACGACGAGGCGATCGAGGTGGCCAACGGCACCGCCTTCGGTCTCGGCGCGAACGCCTGGACCACCGACCCGGCCGAGCAGGAGCGCTTCGCCACCGACCTGGACGCCGGCAACGTGTTCATCAACGGCATGACCACGTCCTATCCGGAGCTGCCGTTCGGCGGCGTGAAGAACTCCGGGTACGGCCGCGAGCTGTCCGCCGCCGGCATGCGCGAGTTCTGCAACACCAAGACGGTGTGGATCGGCGCGGGGGAGGCCGGGGCGGGCGCCGGCGCGCACGCCGAGTGAGGTGAGGTGAGGTGTTAAGCGGGGGCCCCGCCCATACCTGAGGCGTTAAGCGGGGGCCCCTGCTTACATCCCGGGCGGGGTGGGTAGGAGTGCCGGGCATGACGGCGTTCGGCTTTCACGCATCCCATGAGCAGATCCACCCGGCGAAGCTGCTGGAGGCGGTGATCCACGCCGAAACCGCCGGCTTCGACGCCGCCATGTGCTCCGACCACTTCTCCCCGTGGAGCGAGCGGCAGGGCCAGTCCGGTTTCGCCTGGTCCTGGCTCGGCGCCGCCCTCCAGGCCACCAACCTGTCGTTCGGCGTGGTCAACGCGCCCGGCCAGCGCTACCACCCGGCGATCATCGCGCAGGCCATCGGCACGCTCGGCGCCATGTACCCGGGACGGTTCTGGGCGGCGCTGGGCACCGGCGAGGCGAGCAACGAGCACATCACCGGCGACCGCTGGCCCGGCAAGGACGTCCGCAGCGCCCGGCTGCGCGAGTGCGTCGACGTGATCCGGGCGCTGCTGGCCGGCGAGGAGGTCAGCCACGACGGTCTGGTCACCGTGGACCGGGCGAAGCTGTGGACCCGCCCCGAGGAGCCGCCCGCGCTCGTCGGCGCCGCGGTCAGCGTCGCCACCGCCCGCTGGTGCGCCGAGTGGGCCGACGGGCTGATCACGGTCAACGCGCCGGTCGACCACCTCCGGCAGATGATCGACGCCTACCGGGACGCCGGCGGGCGCGGGCCGCTGCACCTCCAGGTGCACGTGAGCTGGGCGCCCGAGCAGGCCGAGGCCGAGGCGATCGCGTACGAGCAGTGGCGCAGCAACGTGTTCGCCCCGCCGGTCTGCTGGGACCTGGAGACCGTCGCCCACTTCGACGAGGCCAGCAGGGACCTGCCGTTGGCGAGGGTCACCGACACCGTCAACGTCTCCGCCGACCTGGGCCGGCACGTCGGCTGGCTGGAGGAGTACGTCGAGCTGGGCTTCGACCAGATCGCCCTGCACCACGTCGGGCAGGAGCAGGGGGCGTTCCTGGACGCGTTCGGCGCCGAGGTGCTGCCGAAGGTGCGGCCGACCGCGTGAACGCACGCCACGGTGGCGACGCCTAGGCTCGTACCCCATGGACGCTCTGTTCGAGGTCGTGGTGTTCCTGGCGATCGCCACGTTCGGCGCGGCCCTGGCCCGCCGGCTCGGCCTGCTCGCGCCGATCCTGCTCGTGGTGCTCGGCCTCGCGCTGTCCTACCTGCCGTTCTTCCCGCACGTGCGGCTGGAACCGGACCTGGTGCTCGTCGGCATCCTGCCGCCGCTGCTCTACGTGGCGGCGGTGAACACCTCGGTGCCGGCGTTCCGGCTCAACCTGCGGCCGATCCTGCTGCTCGCCGTCGGGTTGGTGATCTTCACCGCGTTCGTGGTGGGCACCGTCGTGCACCTGTTCCTGCCCGACCTGCCGTACGCGATCTGCCTGGCGCTCGGCGCGGTGGTGGCGCCGCCGGACGCGGTCGCCGCCACCGCGGTGGCCCGTCGGGTCGGCCTGCCCCGGCGGATCGTCACCATCCTGGAGGGCGAGAGCCTGGTCAACGACGCCACCGCGCTGGTGCTGCTGCGGGTGGCGATCGTCGCCGCCACCGCCAGCGCGGGCGGGGTCAGCTTCGGCTACGTGGCCCGGGAGGTGCTCGTCGCCACCGGCGGCGGCATCATCGTCGGGCTGCTCGGCGTGGTGGTCTTCGGCTACCTGCACAAGCTCGTCACCGACCCGGTGCTGGACAACGCGCTGTCGTTGATCGTGCCGTTCGCGGTGGTGTTCGCCGCCGAGGAGATCCATGCCTCCGGGGTGGTCGCGGTGGTGGTGACCGGGCTCGGCATCGGGCACAAGCTGCCGATGCTCATGTCCGCCGCGTCCCGCCTCCAGGTGACCGCGTTCTGGCGGCTGATCCAGTTCCTGCTGGAAGGGTTGGTGTTCCTGCTTGTCGGCCTGCAACTGCCCGAGGTGCTGCGCGACCTCGACGAGCCGTTCGGCTCGCTCGCCGGGATCACCGTCGGGGTGCTGGCCGCGGTCTTCCTGGCCCGGTTCGTCTGGCTGTTCCCGGCCACCTACCTGGCCCGGCTGGTGCCCCGGGTGCGAAAGCGCGACGCCGCGCCGCCGGTGCAGATCCCGATCGTCATCGGCTGGGCCGGCATGCGCGGCGTGGTGACGCTCGCCGCCGCGCTGGGCCTGCCGCTCACCCTCGCCAACGACCGGTCGTACCCCCGGGGGCTGCTGATCTGGCTGGCCTTCGCGGTGATCGTGGCCACCCTGGTCGGGCAGGGCGCCACGCTGCCCTGGGTGGCCCGGAAGCTGCGGCTGCCCCCGGACGACCCGGTGCAGGACGCGCTCTCCGCCGCCGGGGTGCAGCAGCGGGCCAGCCGGGCCGCCCTGGAACGGCTCGACGCGATGGCCGACGACGCGCCGCCGGCGGTGGTGGAACGCCTCCGCGGGCTGACCACGTCCCGATCCAACCTGGCCTGGGAACGTCTCGGCGGCACCGCACGGGAAACCCCCTCCCAGGCGTACGCGCGACTGCGGCAGGAGATGATCGACACCGAGCGGGAGGTGTTCCGGGCCGCCCGCGACTCCGGCCAGATCCCGGAGGAGGTGCTCACCCGCGCCTATCGTGATCTGGACCTGGAGGAGTCGCTGCTACGACAGGAGGTTGTCGAATGAGCTGCCAGCACCTGGCCGAGGCGGGCGACGCCGAGCCCGCCACCACCACCGAGTGCCCCGACTGCGTGGCGGTCGGCAACCGGGACTGGGTGCACCTGCGTTCCTGCCTGAGCTGCGGGCACGTGGGCTGCTGCGACTCGTCGGTCTACCAGCACGCCACGAAGCACTTCGAGTCGAGCGGGCATCCGGTGATGCGCTCCATCGAGCCGGGCGAGTCGTGGCGCTGGTGCTACGTGGACGAGGAGATCGGCTGACGTCGGCCGCGCTCAGTCGAGCCGGCGGGCCAGCACCTGACCCGGCCACGGCGTCCGGCCCGGCCGCTCGACCGTGAACGGGTCGGTGGCGGTGAAGCCGCAGCCCTCGTAGAAGCGCACCAACGCCCGGTCCGGGCTGCGGTAGCAGTCCACCCGCAGCAGGCCCAACCCACGCTCCCGGGCCAGGTCCGCCGCGTGCGCCAGCAGCCGCGCCCCGATCCCGAGGCCCGCGTACGCCCGGTCGGTGACCAGCAGGTTGACGTACAACTCCGGCTCGGTGGCCGGCGGCACGTACTCCGTCGCCGCGCCGACCACGAGCGCACCGACCTCGGTGCCGTCGATCTCGGCGAACCACAGGCCGTCGCCGGCGGCGTAGGCGTCGGCCTGGTCGATGCGCCGCGGGTCGGTCGAGGCCGGATCGACGCCCCACTGGCCGGTCCGGCCGCGTTCGGCAAGCCACGCGATGGCGCTGTCGAACAGCCGCAGCACGGCGGGCGCGTCCCCCGGCCTGCCCGGCCGGACGGTGATCCTCCGCTCGTCGGTCATCCCGCCATGCTGCTACACCGACGCCCACCGGTCCGCCCCGGCCGTGCCGTCGTCAGGACTCCGACTCGTCCGGTGAGGTCCAGACCGTGACACGCGCCGCGACGGCGAAAGTGTCGTCCTTGAAGCTGGTCACGGTGAGCATGACGACGCGGTCCTTGCTCGTGCTCAGGCAGCCGATCCGGCCGACCGGGATGTGCACGCGTTCGTTTCCCTGGGTGGCGACGAGGTCGGCGCACTGCTGCCGGGTGGGTGTTCCCGGCCCCGGCCAGCGGGCGAGATATCCCTGCTCGGCGTGCAGCGGAGCGTCCTCGGCGGCGGAAATTCGCCGCACGTCGGAGTCGAAGACCGGCCAGTCCATCCGTACCGTCGGTGGTTTCGCGTCGAGGTCGATGCCCTCGTCGTCGAACCGCACCGGCCCGCTCCACCGGACGCTGTCACCCGGCGTCGCGTTCCCGGTCGCCGAAGGCGTCGGGTCTCCGGTCGTCGGAGACGCCTGCGGGGCGGCCGACGGGCTCGCCGGCGGGGACACCGGCCCGGCGTCGACCGGGTTGCTCGCGCGGGGCTCCGGCCCCGCGGGTGGCGTCCCACTCCGGCTCCCGTCCGTGGCCCGCAGCGTGACGACGGTCGTGACCGCGATGGTGAGAAGCACACCGACCAAGCCGATGACGGCCCCCAACACGGCACCTCTGCCACCCCCGTCCAGCCGGTGGTGATAGTGGTGGCTCATCCGCCGCCACAGCGTCCGCCGCTGATCGCCGCCGCCTGCCTGGTCGCTGGGCGCGCCCTCCGGCATGACCACCTGATGACCCCCGCCTTCACTGCGCGTAGGTGTCCACCTTACTCATTGACCACATTGGTGTCGTCCCGTCCCGGGCCGCCCGCCGCCTTCCGGGTCGTCGCGGCGAAACTCGCACGCTCCCGGGGGTGCGGCACCCGGACCGACGCCATGCCCGCCGCCGTCGCCGCCGCCACGCCCAGGTCGGTGTCCTCGAACACGAGGCAGCCGGCCGGGTCGACGCCCAGCCGACGGGCGGCCAGCAGGTAACCCTCCGGGTCGGGCTTGGGCCGGGCGCAGTCCTCGGCGCAGACAAGCGTCTCGAAGCGGTCCAGCAGGCCCAGCGCGGTCAGCGACGCGGTCACCGACTCCCGGGTGCTGCCGGAGACGACCGCGAACGGCACCCGCCCGTGCGCGTCCTCGATGTGCGCCAGCACCTCCGGCACGGCGGTCACCCCGGGCAGCAGCCCCTGGAACAGCTCCTCCCGGCGGCGGGCCACCGTCTCGACCGGCATGGCCAGCCCGTGCCGGTCGTTGAGGTCGACCACGATGTCGACGACCGGCCGGCCGCCCCAGGCGTAGAACAGGTCCTCCGGCAGCTCGCAGTCCCATTCGGCGAGCGCCGCGCTCCACGCCCGGTGGTGCACCGGCATCGAGTCGACGATCGTGCCGTCGCAGTCGAACAGGTACGCGCGGAAGTCGCCGGCCGGCAGGGGAAGCGTCACCGGTGCAGGGTACGCCGAAATCCGCTCGCCCCGTCCCGTCGGCTCTGCCAGGGTCGGCGCTGTGGAGCGCAGCTAACCGGTCGATCGGTGGGGCCCGCCGTGCCATTCTCTGCGGATGCCCATCACCGCTCCCGCCCTGCTGCGCTGGCAGTTCGACCTGACCTGGTCGTTGTTCGCATATCACCTCGACCGGCTGGAACCGGACGACTTCCTCGGGGAGCCGGCCGCGCTCTGCTGGACGATGCGCCGCGACGCGGACGGTGCCTGGCGTCCCGACTGGGCGGACACCGAGCCGGATCCGATCCCGGCACCCACGATCGCGTGGCTCACCTGGCATCTCGGGTGGTGGTGGTTGGTCGCCGGCGACCACCTCGTCGGGCGGCCCGCACGACGGCGTGAGGACGTGGTGTGGCCGGGGCCGGGGGAGGAAACCATCACATGGCTGCGTGGCCTGCGGATGGCATGGACGGACGAACTCGACCGCCTGACCGTCGACGACCTGGCGCGGCCCGCCGCCTTCCCGTGGTCGGCGGACGCCGGGCTCACGGTCGCGCACATGGTCGGCTGGGTCAACGCCGAACTGATGAAGAACACGGCCGAGATCGGTCAGCTCCGGCTGCTCAGTGCGCTCCGCCGAGGTTGAGCACCACCACGCCGGCGATGACCAGGCCCGCCCCGACCACCTTTGCCACGCTCAGCGGCTCGCCCAGGAACGCCGCCCCGACCGCCATGATGGCGGCGGTGCCCAGCCCGGACCAGATCGCGTACGCGACGCCGACCGGGACGTCCCGCACCACGAGGGCGAGCAGCCCGAACGCGGACAGGTAACACGCCACCAGGCCCACCGTGGGCCAGAGTCGGGTGAAGCCGTCGCTCGCCTTGAGCAGGCTGGTGCCGATCACCTCGGCCGTGATCGCGAGGGCCAGGAGCAGATACGCCATGCCGGGACCGTACCCGTGGCCCGGTCAGCTCCGGGCGACCTCCCGGAGGGCACCGACGAATGTGTGCCAGGCCGGTGGGGCGAAGGTGAGCGTGCCGCCGGTGCGGTCCTTGGAGTCCCGGACGGCGACGACGCCGGTCAGGTTGTCGGCTACCTCGACGCAGTCGCCGCCGTTGGAGCTGCTGCGGGTGCTGGTGCGCCAGCGGGCGCCGGTCAGGTCAGCCATGGCCGTGCCTTCAGGAGGTGGATGGTCTGGTCGCGCGGCAGTGCCACTGATCGAAGAGTGTCCCAGACCTGCCAGAGGGGGGCAACGTCCTTCGTGGTCCGTCCGGCGGCCTGGTCGTCCAGGTAGGCCACGTCCTCGCCGCCCTCGGTGCCGGCGATCACGAATGGCCCGGCCTGGCCGGGATGGAAGCCGGCTCGCAGCGGCAGCACGTGCAACAGCATCCGTGGCCGCTGTGCCATGGTTACCAGGTGGTCGAGCTGCGGCTGCATGATCTCCGGGTCGCCTCGGCGCAACGCCGCCTCGTCGATCACGAAGACGGTCAGTGGGGGTCGGGGGCGGTCGAAGACGGCGGCTTGGCGGGCCAGGCGGGCGGTCACGTAGCCTTCAACCTCGTCCACGCCCAGCGGTCCGCTGCTCACCACGGCGTGCGCGTACTCAGCGGTTTGGAGCAGGCCCGGTACCACCGACGGTTGGAACGAGCGGAGGGTGTCGGCCCGACTCTCCACCTCCGCCCAGGGCAGGAACCAGATCGGTTCCCGGCGGCGAACCACCTCGGGCCAGAGTTCACCGATCTCCCGGCGTACAGCGGCGGCGACCTGTGCCCGATGCCGGGTCTGCGGCACTCGACCGGAGCTGACCCAGTGGCCAGCGGTCTTGGGATCAACCCCGATTCGTTCGGCCAGTGACTCGGCGGTCTCGCCGATCTCCGCCATTGCGATTCTCAGCGCGTCGTTCACCCGAACCTCCTCCGCCCGATCCGCCGACCCTAGCTGTCACTCGCCGCACTCTGGTCGTAGCGCGCGGTGGGTCATGTCGGGAGAGCGGCGATCATGAAGTTGACGGCGACAAATCGGACTGGCACTGCCGTCAACTTCATGATCGAACTCGTTGCCGCGCCGGTCCGGAGTTGTGGCACCCGAGGAGCCGCCTGTGCGACGTCGGGTGCCACAACTCCAGGATCGACGGAACGGTCGACGGAGCCCCCGGTCAGGAGATGGTGCAGGCCTTTCCGTTCAGGGTGACCAGGTTGGGGGTGGGGTTCGGGCCGCCGGCGCTGGTGCCGTTCAGGCCGAACGTGGTGGACGTGCCGGGGGACAGTTTCGCGTTCCACGGCAGGTTCTTCGCGGTGACCGTGGCGCCGGCCTGGTCGACCTCCGCCGACCAGGCGTGGCTGACCTTCTGGTCACCGAGGAAGGCCCACCGCAGGCTCCACCCGTCGATCGCCTTCTTACCGGTGTTGCGCAGCGTCACCTGGGTGGTGAAGCCGGCCGGCCAGCTCCCGTGGGTGCTGTAGGTGACCGCGCAGGTGGGCGCCGGCACGGCCGCCGCGTCACCCTGGTCGGCCAGGAACGAGGCGAGCCACGCCAGCGCCGAGTTCCAGTTGATCGCCACCTCGTTCGTCGCGTACGAGTTGATGTTGTCGACGTAGCAGAACATCGGCGCGCAACCGGCAAGCAGGTTCGCCGCGTACGGGTCCTGGAGGGCGGCGTTCGGGCCACCGGCGAGCGAGCCGTCCGGCGGGTTCGGCAGGTCCGGGTTCAACTGGTTGCCGAAGATGCGGCTGTGCTGGTTGTGGGCGTTCTGCTCGCCCCAACCGGTCACGTAGGACATGTTCAGGGCGTTGCGGCCGAACAGGTAGTCGGCGGCCTGCAACGCCCCGTCCCGGTACTTCGCGTTCCGGCTCAGGTCGAACGCGGTGGCCAGCACGATCGTGTTGTTCACCATGTTGCTGTTGCTGCCCCAGACGTACGCGTCGGCGGTGCCGGGCAGCGGCAGTCCGTACGCCTGGTCGCGGACCGTGGCCAGGTACTGGTCCGCGGCGGCGGTGACCGAGGCACGGATCCGGGTCTTCTCCGCGGCGGGCAGCGTGTTCGGCACGGTGGCCAGGTCGAGCCGGCCCAGCGCGGCCACGCTCTGCCAGCCGAACGCGCCGTTGGGCGTGAACACGTCGGCGGTGTGCAGCGGCGAGCCGGTGACGTCGGCCAGGTACGCCTTGTCGCCGGTGGTCAGCCACAGCTCGGCGGCGGCCCAGTAGAACTCGTCGGTGACGTTGGTGTCGTCGTACGCGCCGCCGCCGGTGCCGTCGGTGGCCGAGGCGTAGATCGCCGGGTGCGCCTTCGCCGCCGCGTACGCGGTTTTCGCGGCCTCGCCGCAGCGGGCCGCGAAGGCGGCGTCGTACGGGGCGAAGAGCCGGGCGCACTGGGCGGCGACGGCGGCCAGGTTGAGCGTGGCGGCGGTGGACGGCGGGTGCAGCTCGCGCACCTCCGGGTCGTCCTGCGGGGCCAGCGGCAGGCCGGTCCAGTTCTTGTCGTGGATCTTGTGGTGGACCATCCCGGCCAGCGGCTTGCCGGCCGGCACCTGCATGCGCATCAGGAAGTCCAGCTCCCAGCGGGCCTCGTCGAGGACGTCCGGCACGTCGTTGCCGCGCTCGGGCACCCGCAGCGTGCTGTCGCCGAGCGCCGCGCCGCCGTCGGCGGTCTCCGCGGTCTTGGTCCGCTCGAACGAGTTCAGCAGCTGGTAGGTGGCGATGCCGCCGTTGACCACGTACTTGCCGTGGTCGCCGGCGTCGTACCAGCCGCCGCGCACGTCCAGCGTGTAGTCGCAGACGCCGGGCTGGCAGGGCACGTCGGTGTCGCCCTTGTTGGGGGCGACGTCGAGGTGTCCGGCGGGGCGGGCGTACTCGTCGCCGATCAGGTCGCCGTCGATGGCGATGCCGCTGCGCTGGGCGTAGAAGAACTGCATCGAGTCCGCGCGCAGCCGGTCGTAGAGCGTGCCGGAGATGTCGAACGGGTGGCTGGTCTCGCCGTCCACGGTCAGCGTGTAGCCGGTGCCCGGCTTGCGGTACGCGGAGAAGTCGACGGTCTGCACGTTCTGCGCGGACGCCTGGTCCTCCCCGCGCGGGCTGGTCTTGCCGCTGGCGACCACGGCCCCAGCGGCCGACGTCAGCTGCCACGGCAGCGGGTCGGTGGCGTCGGTGACCACGGTGGCGTGCTTCGGGCCGCCGGGCAGGTAGCCCACCTGGTTGACCCGGACCCGGGGCCCGGTGTCCGGCTCGTACGGCGGGGCCGCCTCGCCGCCGCGCAGCGACACGTTGTCGAGGCAGAACGTCTGCGCCTGGGCGCTGCCACCGATCTGGAAGATCAGTTGGGCCCCGGCGTCGTCGGCCGGCGCGGTGAAGGTGGTGGTGACGTGCGTGGCGGTGGTGGTGGCGGTGGCGTCCACGCTGGCGTACGACGTGTAGGGGGCGCTGCCGAGCTGGAGCACCGCCTTGAGGGCCGCGCCGGGGGTGGCGGAGACGTCGAAGTTCAGTTCGTATTCGGCGCCCTGGATCAGCGGCACCGCGTCCTGGCCGATGCCGGCGTCCCAGGGGTTCGCCGTGCCGGCGGCGACGGTGGTGCAGAGCTGGCCGTCGGTGACCGCCAACTCGCCGGTGCTGTAGGAGAACCAGGGGGAGACGCCGGCGCTAAAGTCGCCGTTTCGCAGTTGCTCGGGGGCGTCCGGTGGCACCTCGGCCAGGGCCGGGCCGGCGGTGAGGCCGGTGAGCGCCAAGGTGGTGGTCGCGGCGAGCGCGACCAGCCGACGACGGGATCGGGTCACGGAGGTTCCTTCCGTGCTCGGGGGTGGTGGGGGAGCCGGGGAGCTGGGAGCGCTCCCAATATCAGGCCGATGTTTCCATCGCGTTCCGTCGCTGTCAATCGATCCGCCCCGATGGCGGGCGTACGCCCGTGCGCGGGGAGATTCTGCGCGCCACGTACGATGATGGTGATCTCCTAGAGACAACCGAGCCCTCGACCTGGCAGGCTGCGTCCCATGACCCTGAAGCTTCGTTCCGCCGGAGCGAGCGACCGTGGGCTCATCCGCAGCGGCAACCAGGACGCCCAGCATGCGGGCCCCTGGCTGGTCGCGGTCGCCGACGGCATGGGCGGCATGGCGGCCGGCGACCTGGCCAGCCGCATCGCGATCGACGCGATCGCCCCGCTGGACGCGGAGACGCCGGAGGACGCGCTCGTCGCCGCGCTCCAGGGGGCCATCGAACGGGCCACCGTCGGGATCCGTCAGGCGGTTGAGGAGGATCCGGAGCGCCAGGGCATGGGCACCACGCTCACCGCGCTGCTGTTCGCCCGCACCGGCAGCTGCCTGGCGCTGGCGCACGTGGGCGACTCCCGGGCCTACCTGTTCCGCGAGGGCGTGCTCAAACAGGTCACCCGCGACGACACCTTCGTGCAGATGCTCGTCGACCAGGGTCTGATCACCCCCGACCAGGCGAGCAGCCACCCCCGCCGCGCCGTCGTCACCCAGGCGTTGCAGGGCGACCAGGTCTCCCCGGCGTACGCGACCATGGTGCCCCGGGCCGGTGACCGCTGGCTGCTGTGCAGCGACGGCCTCTCCAACGTGGTCCGCGCCGACACCCTCGCCGAGGTGCTGAGCGAGGGCCTGGAGCGGGAGGCCTGCGCGGCCCGGCTCATCGACCTCGCGCTACGGGCCGGCGGCCCGGACAACGTCACCGTGGTGATCGCGGACGTCGTCGAGGAGTGAGCCGCGCGGCTCAGCGCCGGCGTGGGCTGGCCCGCCGGGTCGGCTCGGCCGTGGTCGGATCCTCCGGCCACGGGTGACGCGGGTAGCGCCCCCGCAGCTCCGCCCGCACCTGCGGGTAGCCGCCGCGCCAGAACGACGCCAGGTCGGCGGTGACCGCCACCGGCCGCCCGGCGGGGGAGAGCAGGTGCAGCAGCACCGGCACCCGCCCGTCGGCGATGCGCGGCACGTCCCGCCAGCCGAACGTCTCCTGGAGCTTCACGGCGAGCACCGGGGCCGCCGGGTCCGCGTAGTCCACCCGTACCCGCGAGCCACTCGGCACCGCCAGCCGCTCCGGCGCCAGCTCGTCGAGCCGCGCCGCCTGCCGCCAGTCGAGCAGCCGGCGCAACGCCGAGGCCACGTCCACCCGGGCCAGGTCGCCCCGGCGGCGTGCCCGGCCCAGCTCCGGCCCGAGCCAGGCGGGCGCGGCGGCGAGCAGCGCGGCGTCCGATACGTCCGGCCAGTCGTCGCCGAGCGCCTGACGGCAGAACGCCAGCCGGCGTCGCAGCGCCGTCGCCTCCGGCGTCCAGCGGAGCAGCCCCGGCCCCTCCTGCCGCAGCCCGTCCAGCACCGCCGCGGCCACCAGCTCCGGGTCGGGCGCGGCGAGCGGCCGGTCGACAAGCTCGATCGCGCCGAGGCGGACCACCTCCCGGGCCACCACGTCCCCACCGGACCAGGCGACCTCCCGCCCGGTGCGCAGCAGTGCCGCACCGGCCTCCCGCGCGGTCGCCTCGTCGATCGGCGCGGCCAGCCGCACCCGGGCGGCCGGCGCGCCGGGGGAGCGGTCCGCCACCGCGACGGCCAGCCACGTCGACCCGGCCAGCCCCGACCCGGCCGCCAGCTCCGCGGCGGTCCCGCCGGCCATCAGGTACGCCGATCCGCCGGCCCGCCGCACCCGGGCCAACCGTTCCGGGTACGCCAGCCCGGCCAGGAGCCCCGCGGCCAGATCGTCGGGCAGGCGTCCCGGTCGACCGCCCGCCTCCTCCGCACGTCGCCCCGGTCGGGTGTCGGTTCTCCCGCTGGTCCGCTCCGGCCGGTCGTCGGTTCTGCCGCTGGTCCGCTCCGGCCGGTCGTCGGTTCTGCCGCTGGTCCGCTCCGGCCGGTCGTCGGTTCTGCCGCTGGTCCGCTCCGGCCGGTCGTCGGTTCTCCCGCTGGTCCGCTCCGGCCGGTCATCGGCGGGCAGGGCGGACCGCAGGCGGCGTACCTCGGTCCGCCAGCGGGCGGTGGCGGGCGGGTCGGCGGCGGCGCGCAACCGGCGCCAGCGGGCCGGCAGGTCGTCCCCGGCGCCGCCGAGCGTCTCCTCGGCCAGCACCGCCACCACCTCGGCGGCCCGGTCGGCGCCCACCCGCGGCGCGCCGTCGAGCAACGCCCGGGCCAGACGCGGATGGGCGCCGACCGACGCGATGGCCCGGCCCCGGGCGGTGATCCGGCCGTCCGCGTCGACCGCGCCGAGCGTGGCGAGGGTCTCCCGGGCGACGGTGAGCGCGGCCGGCGGCGGTGGGTCGGGCAGCGCCAGGCCGGTGCCGTCCGGCGCGCCCCAGGCGGCCAGCTCCAACGCGAACCCGGTCAGATCGGCGGTGGCGATCTCCGGTTCCGGCTGCGGGGCGAGCCGGGCGTGCGTCGCCTCCGACCAGCAGCGGTAGACCGTGCCCGGCGCCTCCCGCCCGGCCCGTCCGGCCCGTTGTGTGGCCGCCGCCCGGGACACCGGCACGGTGACGAGCGCGCCCAGCCCGCGGGCCAGGTCGGTGCGGGGCACCCGGCTCAGCCCGGCGTCCACTACCACCCGTACCCCGGGCACGGTCAGGCTGCTCTCCGCCACCGCCGTGGCCAGCACGACCCGCCGTCCACCGGCGCCCGTCGGGGCGCCGCCCGCGCCGCCCGCGCCGGGGTCGCTCACGTGGGCGACGCCCGTGGCGGCTCTCGCGCCGACGCCCGTGGCGGCGGCTCTCGCGTGGGCGGCGCCCGCGGCAGCCGGGTCGGCGTCGGTGGCGCTCGCGTGGGCTGCTCTCGGCCGGGCGGCCGGGTTCAGCACCGCGTCCTGGGCGGCGCCCGGCAACCGGCCGTGCAACGGCAGCACGGCGACCGTGCCCCGCAGGTCGCCCAGCCGCGCGGCGACGGCGTTGATCTCGCCCGCCCCGGGCAGGAAAACGAGCACGTCACCGTCGCGTTCGCGCAGCGCCCGGCGGACCGTGGCGGCCACGTGGTCCAGCAGCGCCGGGTCCACCCGGCCCGCGCCCGACGGGACGATCGGGCGAGGCGGCGGCGCCCACACCCGCTCGACCGGATGCAGGGCGGCCTCGGCCCGTACGACGGGCGCGGGCGTGTCCCCGCCGAGCAGCGCGGCGAACCGATCGGCCTGTGGGGTCGCCGACATCGCGAGCAGCCAGAGATCCGGGCGCAGGGTCGCCCGCGCCTCCACGCTGAACGCCAACGCCAGGTCGGCGTCGAGCTGCCGTTCGTGGCACTCGTCGAGCAGGACCGCGTCGACCCCGGGCAGCTCCGGGTCGTGGTGCAGCCGGCGAACGAGCAGGCCGGTGGTGACCACCTCCACCCGGGTACGCGGTCCGCCGCGGCGTTCACCGCGTACCGCGTACCCGATCCGGTCGCCGACCCGCTCGCCGAGCAGGGCGGCCATCCGGTGCGCGGCGGCCCGGGCGGCGACCCGCCGAGGCTGGGCGATCACCACGCGCCCGGCGACCGCGTCGGCGACCGCGAGCGGCGCGGTGGTGGTCTTGCCGGTGCCCGGTGGAGCCACCAGCACCCCGGCGCCCCGCTCCCGCAGCGCCGCGACGAGCTCTGGCAGCACCGGCCGGACCGGCAGGTCGAGGTTGACGTCGGCGAGCACGCCCCCCACTCTCGCACCCACCCCCGGACGCAAGGCGGGGCCCCTTATTAACGCCTCCGGTAGAGGCGGGGGCCCCTATTAACACCTCCGCGAACGCACGATCGCCCGCGCCTCCGATGAGGTAGCCCGCGCCGGATGCGGGATGTTAATAAGGGGCCCCGCCTCTACCGCAGGCGTTAATAAGGGCCCCTTCCTTACACCCAAGCTTTAGTAGGTGCCGTCGAGGTGGCCTCGCAGCTTCGTCAGGGCCCGGGCCAGCAGGCGGGACACGTGCATCTGCGAGACGCCGATCTGCTCGGCGATCTGCGACTGGGTCAGGTTGCCGTAGAAGCGGAGCGTGAGGATCTTCTGCTCGCGCTTGTCGAGCGTGGCCAGGGCCGGGCCGAGCGCGACCCGCATCTCGGCCAGTTCGAACTCGCCGTCCTCCCCGCCGAGCATGTCGCCCAGCTCGGTGGCGCGCTCGCCGTCCCCGGTCGGGGTGGACAGCGACACCGCGTTGTAGGCGCGGGCGCCCTCCAGGCCCTCCAGCACCTCTTCCTCGGTGAGCTTGAGGTGGGCGGCGATGTCGGCGACCGTCGGCGACCGGCCGAGGGTCTGGAGCAGCGTGCTGTTGGCGTCGGAGATCGCCAGGCGCAGCTCCTGGAGCCGGCGCGGCACCCGGATGTCCCAGGTGCGGTCGCGGAAGTGGCGCTTGAGCTCGCCGATGATGGTCGGAATGGCGTAGCCGGCGAAGTCGACGCCGCGGGACGGGTCGAACTTGTCGATCGCCTTGATCAGGCCGATCGCGGCGGTCTGCGCCAGGTCGTCGTTGGGCTCGCCCCGGCCGCTGTAACGGTGGGCCAGGTGGTTGGCCAGCGGAAGCCAGGCTTCGATGGCGCGGTCGCGCAGGGCGGCCCGCGACGGGTGGTCGGCGGGCAGCGCGGCCATCGCGTCGAGCAGGTTGGCGGCGCTGTCGGTGAGCGAGCGGGGGTCGAGCTTCGCGGGAGCGTTGATCGTCTGGGCGGTCATGGTGGTCCTCCCTGCACCTCGTCCGCGGAGAAAAAGAGGAGACGCTGAGTTTGAGGTTTAAGTAGTTCGTTCGGGAGCAACCCTAACCTGATCGGCTAACGAAAATCTAGCCGAAAGTACGATGTACTTATGGTGTGGCTGGGTAGAAAAAGCCCGGCTCGGGTCAAATCGGTCTCAGGTCATCGACCGATCGGTCAAGGAAGAACCCGACAGTCGGACCACACTGTCGACTTTCCGTCGTTGTCCCGCCAACGGGACCGCCCGTAGCGTCCGTGGAGAACACGTCTACGGAGGAACCGTGCTGGATCCCGCCGCGCCGCAACTCGTCCTCAACGCCCGGACGCTGCTGTTCAGCTGGCTCCCGGCCGACCCCGGCGCGGCCGAGGCGCTGCTCCCGGCCGGCGTCCGCCCGCACCCGCAGCGGCAGGTGTTCTCCTGCCAGTACGTGGTCGACGACGAGACGCAGACGTCCGGCTTCGGCGCCTACTCGCTCACCTACCTCGGTGTCTCGCTGGCGGACATGGAGCCGCCGGACGGCGGCACCCCGGGCGGCTGGTGGACGCACTATCTGGCGTCCAGCACCCGGGTGCGGCAGTACGCCGCCGCGCGCGGCGCCCCGGCGGCGGAAGGGGTGACCCGGATCGAGCTGCGGGGCGGGCGACTCACCGCCGAGACCTGGGTCGAGGGCCGGCCGCTGATCCGGGTCGTCGCCGCGGTCGGGCACACCGGCACCGAGGCGCACAGCGGCCACCACCGCTATCTCACCCGCCGCGACGGCGAACTGCACGTCGCCGACTATCCGT
The DNA here is from genome assembly GCF_027497235.1 of Micromonospora sp. WMMD1128. Taxonomy (NCBI): domain Bacteria; kingdom Bacillati; phylum Actinomycetota; class Actinomycetes; order Micromonosporales; family Micromonosporaceae; genus Micromonospora; species Micromonospora sp. WMMD1128. The sequence continues at coordinate 4,088,626 of NZ_CP114902.1, read as the reverse complement.
ACGTGGCCGAGCCGGTGTCGCCGTTCGAGGTCGAGTCGGTGGAGTTCCTCGCCCCCGAACACCCGGTCCACGCGCTACGCCCGGCCAACCCGCTGCACGTCTGCTGGGGGTTCTACTCGCCCCGCGTGTCCTTCGCCTACCCGGCCTGCCCCAGCCTGCCGGACGAGGCGGCGCCGGTTCACCAGGTGCCGGCGCGTCGCGCCCGCAGCGGCCTGCCGTCCGGGTCGTAGACCAGCCGGTACGCCGGCAGCGCCCAGATCCGCGTACGCCAGGGCAGCCGTTCGGCGCGGTGCGGCCGTAACCGGCCCGGCGGACGGGGGCCGACCCGCCCGCCCGCGTGCCAGTCGTCAAGCGCCTGCGCCGCCGCGTCGATCGCCGCCACCGCGTCCGCCGGGTCCAGCAGGTCGTGGTCCTGCGCCCCGTCGGGATCGCGGTCCAGGTGTTCGCGCCACAGCCGCAGCCGCAGGTCTCGGGCGAAGGCGCGGGCGCCGTCGCCCAGCCCGGCCGGATCGGCGGGCGCCCGCTCGTCGCGGGTGTCGTCGAGCACGGCGCAGGACAGCTCGCTGTCATGGGTCCAGGACCGGCGGTTGAAGTTGTCGCTGCCCACGCTGGCCCAGACGTCGTCCACCACACAGACCTTGGCGTGCACGTAGACCGGGGTGCCCTCGTGGTTCTCCACGTCGAAGACGTGCACCCGCTCCGGTGCGGCCCGGCGGCACAGCGAGAGCGCCTGCTCCCGGCCCACCATGTTCGGCGGCAGCGCCAGCCGGCCGTCCACGTCCGGATGCCGGGGCACGACCGCCACCAGGTGCAGCTCCGGGTGCTCGCACAGCGCCTGGGCGAACAACTCGGCCACCTCGGTGGACCAGAGGTACTGGTCCTCCAGGTAGATCAGCCGGCGGGCCCGGCGTACCGCCTTGGTGTAGCCGCGGGCCACGGTGCGTTCGCCGTCCGGGGCGAAGGAGTAGCGCGGGCGTACCGCCGGGTAGGTGCGCAGCACCTGGACGTGGTGCGGGCCGCACGGCGGCGGGTCGGCCGGCTGCTCGGGCAGCGGGTCCGGGGTGAGGTCCGAGCCGCGCAGCCGGTCCCGGAGCTGGGCCAGCGGGTTCTCCGAGTTCAGCGGCATCGGGTCGGTCCACCGCTCGCGGAACGTGGTGTCAAGCGCGCCGACCACCGGGCCGTGCAGCGCGAGCTGCACGTCGTGCCAGGCCGGGGTCGGGCCGTACCGGGGAGACATGCCGACCGCCTGCGGGTCGCCGGCATGCGTGGCGTCGTCCCGGCGGCTGTGACACAGGTCGATGCCGCCGGCGAACGCGACGTCCCGGCCCGGGTCGTCGGGGTGGCGCAGCACCACGAGCTTCTGGTGGTGCGAGCCGCCGCGCCGGACCCGCTGGTCGAGCAGCACCTCGCCGCCGGCCGCGCGGACCGTCTCGCTGAGGTCGCGGTTCTCCGCCTCGCTGTAGGAGAGCTTGTCGAGGTGGGAGCGCCAGAGCAGGCCCTTGACGATCACCCCGCGCTGCGCGGCCCGGGCGAACAGTTGGGCCACCGTCGGCCCGTCCGGGCGCATCCGCTCGTCCGGGTCGCCCCGCCAGTCGGTGAAGAACAGGTGGTCACCGGCGCGCAGCTCCTCCACCTCACTGACCAGCCGGTCAAAGTACGCGCTGCCGTGAATCAACGGCTCGGCAAGGTTTCCGCTCGTCCAGACGGGTAACTCAGACCCTGGGTTGGCGCGTTCCTGTGCGGTGAGTAACCAGTCCCGCAGGGTCACGTTCCAGCCTCCCGAGGTCGACGACGTCCTCAACGGTAGGACCCCCGGCACGGCCCCGCACGTCGAAGCAGCAGGTCGGCGGCGACGGGTACGCGTCAGGGGTGCGCCGGACCCCTGGATCGCGGAACTCAAGGAGGCACCGACATGCCCGCCGAGACGACGAACACCGTGACCGACGACCGCGACCAGGCGGTGGAGGGGGAGCGGGGTGCGCTGGTGGCGGTCCTGTTGATGGTGATCCTCGGGGTGGCCGGGATCTTCGCCGTCTCCTGAGCCGCCGCCCGGGCGCCCCGGCGAACCGGAGCGCCCGAGCCTTCGTACCCGATCAGGGGCGGTCGCCCTGGCCGGCGCTGTGCGGCACCCGCCCGGTCGGGACCACCCCGAGTCGGCCGGCCTGGAAGTCCTCGACCGCCTGGATCAGCTCGGCCCGGGTGTTCATCACGAACGGGCCGTAGTGCGCCACCGGCTCGCGGATCGGCTGCCCACCCATCAGGTAGAGCTCCAGCGCCGGGGTGTTGCCGTCCTGCGTCCGGTCGGCGGTGATCCGCAGCGCGTCGCCGGGCCCGTGCACGGCGAGCTGGCCGACGCGGACCGGCTGCCGGTCGGTGCCCACCGTGCCCCGCCCGGCCAGCACGTAGACGAGCGCGTTGAAGTCGGCCCGCCAGGGCAGGCTCAGCTCGGCGCCGGGCTGGAGCGTGACGTGCGCGATGGTGATCGGGGTGTGGGTGGAGCCGGGGCCGCGGTGCCCGGCGATCTCGCCGGCGATCACCCGGATCAGGCCGCCCCCGTCCGGGGTGGTCAGCAGCGCCGACTCCCGGCCGCGGATGTCCTGGTAGCGCGGCGGGCTCATCTTGGCCACCCGGGGCAGGTTGACCCAGAGCTGGAGGCCGTGGAACAGGCCGCCGCTCGTCACCAGGTGCTCCGGCGGGGCCTCGATGTGCAGCAGGCCGCTGCCGGCGGTCATCCACTGGGTGTCGCCGTCGGTGATGGTGCCGCCGCCGCCCGTGGAGTCCTGGTGGTCCATGATCCCGTCGATCATGTAGGTCACCGTCTCGAAGCCCCGGTGCGGGTGCCACGAGGTGCCCTTCGGCTCGCCCGGCGCGTAGTCCACCTCGCCCATCTGGTCGAGGTGGATGAACGGGTCGAGATCGGTCAGGGAGACCCCGGCGAAGGCCCGGCGGACCGGGAAGCCCTCGCCCTCGTAGCCGCTGGGCGCGGTGGTGACCCGGCGGACCGGGCGGTAGGCGGTGGACTCCTCCAGCCGCGGCAGGCGGGGCAGGACGAGGACGTCGTCGACGGTGATCGCGGGCATCAGTGGGCTCCTTGGTTGTCGGCCGGGGTGGACGACGCGGTGCGGTCGGCGCGCAGGCGCCGGCCGAGCCGCTCGAAGACCCGGGTGAGGCAGGCGACCTCCGCGTCGTCGAGGTCGTCGATCAGGTGGGCGCGCACGGAGCGCCTGTGGTGCGGCGCGGCCTCGCGCAGCGCCAGCAGACCGGCCGCGGTGAGCACGGCCTCGCTGCCGCGCCGATCCGCCGGGCAGGACTGCTTGGCCACCAGGCCGCGCTTCTGCATCGTGGTGATCTGGTAGGTCAGCCGGCTCGGGGAGAACACCAGCCGGTCGGCCAGCTCGCCCATGCGCAGCCGCTGCCCGGGCGCCTCGGAGAGCAACACCAGCACGTGGTAGTCGGCGAAGCTCAGCTCGCTGTCCGCGCGCAGGTCGTCCTCCAGCCGGGTGAACAGCCGCTGGCTCGACTCGATGTAGGCCCGCCAGCAGGCCGCCCGCTCCGCGTCCAGGCTCTCCGTCATGCCACCAGAGTAGCACTAGTTAAAATTTAAACAATGTGCTGATGCGTGGCCTCGCTCACGCAGATAAGCGCGTAGAGGAGAAGGCTTGAAATTTGAAGCGAGCGAGCAGCTAGGGTCGGGGGATGGATGACCTCGACGTGCTCGACTGGCGGGAGCGGGTGGCCGGGCTCTACCTGTCCGACCTCGACCTGGGCGGGTTCCGGGACGCCCGGGACGAGCTGTTCCGCACCCACCCGAGCAGCCCGGTGCCGCCCGCCGACCGGGCCGGCTTCACCGGACTCCGCTGGTATCCGCCCGACCCGACGGCCGTGGTCGAGGCCCCGCTGCGGCCCGCCTCGGGCGAGCTGAGCATCGACACCGGCGGCCCGGACGGCGTGGTCGCCTACCGCCGGGTGGCGGTCGCCGAGACCCCGTGGGGGCCGCTCACGCTCTGGTGGATCGACGCGTACGGAGGTGGGCTGTTCGTGCCCCTGCGCGACGCGAGCTGCGGCGACGGCTCGTACGGCGGTGGGCGCTACCTGACCGACACGGTGAAGGGCACGTTCGGACGGGGCCTGACCGTGCTGCCCGGCGAGCGGGTGCGGCTGGACGCCAACTACCTCTACAACCCGAGCTGCGCGTACGACGACAGGTGGGCCTGCCCGCTCGCCCCGCCGGAGAACCGCGTCGACGTGCCGCTGCGCGCCGGCGAGCGGGCCTGGCACGACTGACCCGGTGAGGGAGGGCCCCGGCGGGACCCTCCCTCGTGGTGACGTACCCGCCTCAGCGTGCGGTGACGCCGGTGGGCGTCAGGTGCATCCGGCCGAGCGCCTGCCGCGCCTGCTCCGCCAGCTCCGCGTCCACCGTGACCGCGTACTGGCCGGCCCGCAGCGAGCTGGCCGAGGTGAAGTCGCGCTGCCCACCGCTCATGGCATGCGCGACGGCGCCGAACACGGCGCCCCAGATCGCGCCGATCACCAGGCCGACCAGGATCACGGCCAGCCAGTTGCCCGCGGTGAAGATGCCGAAGAGCAACCCGATGAACAAGCCGAACCAGGCGCCCGTCCCGGCGCCCAGAAGGGCCGCCCGGCCGGTGGTCAGCCGCCCCATCACGGTTTCGACAAGGGTCAGGTCGGTGCCGACGATCGCGGTCCGTTCCACCGGGAACCGGTTGTCGGCCAGATAGTCCACCACGCGCTGGGCGGACGGATAGTCCGGATACGAGCCGAGCGTCACGGTCGGTCGGCCGGCCTGCGGGCCGTACCCGTCCCCGCTCGGCGGTGTCGGGCGACCGCCCGGACCGGACGGGAGGTTGTCGCCGCCCGGCATTCCGGGACGCCAGGCCGCGGTCGGAGTCGAGGGTCTGGTCATGAGCATCCTCCTTCGTCAACCCGCCGCGTTCCCGCCGCCGGCGAGCGGTAACGCGGCGACCCGAACGCATCCGGGCAGGCATGACGGCGGCCCGGTCGGGTAGGCACCACCGTGCGCACCGGACGGATCAGCGAGCACGGCTTCCTCGCCGACGGGCGCAGCGCCGCCCTGGTGGACACCGCCGGCTCGGTGAACTGGTGGTGCCCGGCGCGGTTCGACGGGCCGTCTGTCTTCGGGCGGCTGCTCGACGACGACGCCGGGCACTGGGCGATCCGTCCGGAGGGCGGGTTCACCAGCACCCGGTCCTACCTGGACGACGCGCTGGTGCTGCGTACCGTCTTCGCCACACCGACCGGGACGGTGGCCGTCACCGACGCCCTGGCGCTGGAGCCCGGCGCCCGCGGCCACGACATCGGGCTGCGGTCGCCGCGGGTGCTCGCCCGGGTCGTCGAGGGCGTCGACGGTGAGGTGCCGATGCGCGTCGACTACGCGCCACGGTTCGAGTACGGGCGGGTCGGGGCCTACCTCACCGAACGCGACGGGGTGACCGTCGCCACCGCCGGCGCGTGCCGGCTGGAGCTGCGCGCCGGCGTCAGCCTGGCCTTCGTCGACGGGACCGCCGTCGGGCGGTTCACCGCCCGCGCCGGCAGCGCCCACCACTTCACCCTCGGGTACGCCCCGACGTACGCCGGCGGGGCGCCGGCGCTGCCCGACGCCGCCGACGTGGTCGCCGGCACGGTCGCCGGCTGGCGCTCCTGGGCGGACCTGCACGACTACCGGGGTGAATTCCGGGACCTGGTCCGGCGCAGCGCGCTCGTGGTGCAGGGCATGACCTACGGGCCGAGCGGCGCGGTGGTCGCGGCGGCCACCACCGCGCTGCCGGAGGAGCCCGGCGGGAACCGCAACTACGACTACCGGTTCGTCTGGCTCCGCGACTTCAGCCTCACCCTCCAGGCGCTGTGGCGGGCCGCCTGCCCGGACGAGGCGGACCGGCAGTTCACCTGGGTGGCCCGGGCCATGGGGCGGCTCGGCGACACCCCCGCGCCGATCATGTACGGCGTCGAGGGGGAGCGGGACCTGACCGAGCACGACCTCGACCACCTGGCCGGGTACGACGGCAGCCGACCGGTGCTCGTCGGCAACGACGCCTGGCGGCAGCGGCAGAACGACGTGCTGGGCGAGGTGCTCGACGCGGCGTGGCTGATGCGGCATTACCTGGATCCGATGTCGCCCGAGGTGCGCCACCTGCTGTGCACGCTCGCCGATCGGGCGGTGCGCGACTGGCGTCGGCCCGACTCCGGGATGTGGGAGGCACGCGACGCCGAGCGGCACTACGTGTCGTCGAAGGTGCAGTGCTGGACCGCGCTGGACCGGGCGGTCCGCTTCGGTCCGCGCATCGGCGAGCCGGCGGACGTGGCCCGCTGGGCGGCGGCCCGCGACGAGATCCGCGCGGCGGTGCTCGCCCGGGGCTGGAACGAGCGGATCGGCGCGTACACCGGGGCGTTCGACTCCGAGGACCTGGACGCCTCGGTGCTGCTCATGCCGCTTGTCGGCTTCCTGCCCGCCGACGACCCGCGGATGCGCGCCACCGTGGACGTGATCGAACGCCGGCTGTCCCGCGACGGGCTGCTGCGCCGCTGGGACGACGACCCGGCCGGCTTCGTGATCTGCTCGTTCTGGCTGGTCGGCTGCCTGGCCGAGGCGGGCGAGGTGGACCGGGCCCGGCGGCTGTTCGAACAGCTCGCCGCCCGCACGAACGACCTCGGCCTCTATGCCGAGCAGATCGACCAGGCCACCGGCGAACAGCTGGGCAACTTTCCCCAGGCGTTCTCGCACATCGGCCTGATCAACGCCGCGGGCCGGATCACCGACGCGGCGGCGCGGTTCGCGCACGAGCGACCGACCGTGCCGATGGGCGCGGCCCGCACGGAGGGAGCAACCGGATGACCGGACGACTGGCGGGGAAGACCGCCCTGATCACCGGCTCGGACTCGGGCATCGGCCAGGCCACCGCGATCGAGTTCGGCCGGGAGGGCGCCGATGTGGTGGTGCACTACCTGCACGACCACGCCGGCGCGAACCACACCCGGGCGGAGATCGAGAAAGCCGGCCGGCGGGCCGTGGTGGTGCAGGGCGACATCAGCGTCGAGCATCAGGTCGACGCGATGTTCGACGAGGCGCTGGCCGAGTTCGACCGGCTGGACGTGCTGATGAACGACGCCGGCGTGGACGCCTCCGGCATCCCGGTGGTCGACCTGGACACCGAGACCTGGGACCGGTGCATCCGCACGAACCTCTACGGCATGTTCTTCTGCTGCCGGCGGTTCGTCCGGCACCGCCGGGACGCCGGTGGCGGCGGCAAGATCATCAACATCACGTCGATCCACCAGGAGGTGGCCCGGGCCGGCGGCGCGGACTACGACTCCAGCAAGGGCGGCATGCTGGAGCTGGCCAAGAGCCTGGCCCTGGAGGTGGCCCCGATGGGCATGAACGTGAACAACATCGGGCCGGGCATGGTGCTGACCCCGTTCAACCAGGAGGCGATCGACGACCCGAAGTACCTCCACGAGCAGGTGCAGAGCATCCCGTGGAAGCGGGCCGCCGAGCCGTCCGAGATCGCCAAGCTGGCCGTCTTCCTGGCCAGCGGCGACGCCGACTACGTCACCGGCTCGACCTACTTCATGGACGGCGGCCTGATGCAGAACCAGGGCCAGGGCGCCTAACCCACCCCTCGCCCCCTCACCCCTTTTTCGCGGTGATCATGAAGTTGGCGGCGGAGCTGATCTCCCTGAGTGCCGCCAACCTCATGATCGGCGGGGCCGGGGAGTGAGTGGGAGGATGGGGCGGTGGAGCTGGTGATCATGGCGGATACGCATGTGCCCAAGCGGGCGCGGGATCTGCCGGAGGCGCTGTGGGCGGCGGTGGAGGCCGCCGACGTGGTGCTGCACGCCGGGGACTGGGTGGACGTGGCGTTGCTGGACGCGCTTGCGGCCCGGTCACGCCGACTGGTCGGGGTACACGGCAACAACGACGGGCCGGCCCTGCGCGCCCGGCTGCCCGAGGTGGCCCGGGTCGAGCTGGCCGGGCTGCGGGTCGCCGTGGTGCACGAGACCGGCCCGAAGACCGGCCGCGAGGAGCGCTGCGCCGCCGCGTACGGCGACTGCGACCTGCTGGTCTTCGGACACTCGCACATCCCGTGGGACAGCGTCGCGACGGGCGGGCTGCGGCTGCTCAACCCCGGTTCACCCACCGACCGGCGGGCTCAGCCGCACGCGACGTACCTGACCGCCCGGGTGGCGGCGGGGCGGCTCGACCGGGTCGAGCTGCACCGCCTGCCCCCGCGCTGACCTGAGCGTCGCCCCCGGTCGCCGGACCTCAACGTCTCGGCCTGCAGCGACTCGGCCTGAGCGTCCCCGGTTTGATCGCCCCCGGCCTCAGCGCCCTCGGCCGGTCTCCGCCTGGAGCTCGTCGATCCGGCGGGACGCCTCGGCCTTGGTCAGCCCGTCCGGCACCGTCTCGCCCGCCTCCTGGGCCAGCGTGTGCAGGTAGGACTCCTGGGCCGCGGTCGGCGGCTCGTCGCCGGTGACCCAGTCGTCCGGGTCCTTGACGGCGGCGTCCGGATTCACGTTGGTGCTGTCGTTGGCGCGGTCGGCCATGTCGATCACCCTCCCTCGAACAGGTGTACCACTACCCCCGTGCCGGTGGGTTCATGCCGGCCGCGGCCTACGATCATCCGATGACGGCGGACCGGGCGGGTGTGGTGGTGGTCGGCGCGGGGATCGCCGGGGTGGCGTGCGCGACCGAACTGGCCCGGGCCGGGATCCCGGTCGAGGTGCGGGAACGCGCCCGGGTCACCGGCGGGCGGATGGCCAGCAAACGCTTCGACGGCCGGCCCGCCGACCTCGGCGCCGCCTACTTCACCGTCGACGACCCGGACTTCGCCGCCGTGGTGGCGGACTGGCACGCCGCCGGGCTGGTCCGGGAATGGACCGACACCCTGGTCGCGTACGGGCCACGCGGGCGCGAGCAGGTGACCGGCCCGATGCGCTGGGCCGCCCCGCGTGGGCTGCGCTCGCTCGTCGAGCATCTCGCCGCCGACCTTCCGGTGGCCCACAACCGGCTGGTCATGACCGTCGAGCCGGGGCCCCGGGTGGACGGGCGGGCGGCCGAGGCGGTGGTGCTCGCCATGCCGGGCCCGCAGGCCGCCCTGCTGCTCGACCCGGTGCTGGTCGACGCCACCCGGGCCGCGGCGGCACAACGCTGGTCGTCCACGCTGTCCGGGGTGCTGCACTTCCCGGCCCGCCGCTGGCCCGACTTCCGCGGCGCGTTCGTCAACGACCACCCGGTGCTGAGCCTGGTCTGCGACGACGGCGACCGGCGCGGGGACGGCGCCCCGGTGCTCGTCGCGCACACCACGCCGGAGTTCGCCGCCGGGCACCTGCTCCAGCCCACCGCCGCCCGCCCGGAGATCGAGCAGGCCGTCCGGGACCTGCTCGGGCTGCCCGAGCCGGCCGCGTCGATCCACGTGCACCGCTGGACCTACGCCCGGCCGGCGAAGGTCGTCGAGGGTGGCACGTTCCACCTGGACGACGACGGGATCGCGCTGGCCGGTGACGCGTTCGGCCGCCCGCGGGTGCAGAGCGCCTGGCGTTCCGGTCACGACCTGGGCCGCGCGCTCGTGAGCCGGTTGGGCTCGGCATGAGCGAGGGCCGTGAGGGCATGCCCAGCCGGCACGGCGCCTGACCCGGCGGTCGCTCAGCCGGCCGGGACGGGCTGTTCGGCCCGATCCGTCTCCGAGCTGTCGCGGGTGCGGTCACCCGCCCGGTCCAGCAGCTGCATGATCGGGGTCGCGGCGATCCCGTGCGCCACCACCGAGACCACCACCACCAGGCCGACCGTGGCCCACAGCAGTCTCGCCTGCGGGAACTCCGCCTTCGTGGTGGCGTACGCCAGGTAGTAGAACGATCCGACGCCGCGGATGCCGAACAGGGAGATCACCCAGTGCTCGGACGGGCGGCCCGGCGCGCCCCGCAGCGACAGCCAGCCCGCCAGCGGTCGGATCACCAGCACCAGGGCCAGGCCGACGAGCGCCGCCGGCCAGGTGAGCGGCGCGAGCAGGCCGCTGATCACCGCGCCGCCGAACAACAGCAGCAACAGTACGGTGAGCAGCCGTTCCACCTGTTCGGCGAAGTCGTGCAGCACGGAGTGGAACTCGTGGGTGCGTTCCGCGGACCGGATCGCCCGGGCGGCGACGAACACGGCCAGGAAGCCGTACCCGCCGATCACCTCCACCAGCCCGTACGCGAGGAACGTGGCGGCCAGGGCGAGGAAGCCCTCGGAGTGCCGGGCCAGCCGCAGCGTGCTCGGGGCCCGGAAGAACAGTTTGCCGAGCAACCAGCCGACGAGCAGGCCGCCACCGACGCCGGCGGCGAGCTTGTAGACCACGTCGACGGCGAGCCACTCGCCGAACCAGTCGGACGGGGCGAGGCTGGTGCTGGCGATCGCGATGGCCGCGTAGACGAACGGGAAGGCCAGTCCGTCGTTCAGGCCCGCCTCCGAGGTCAACGCGAAGCGTACCTCGTCCTCGGAGTCCTCCGCGTCGGTCGGCTCACCCACCTGCACGTCGGAGGCGAGCACCGGGTCGGTGGGGGCGAGCGCGGCGCCGAGCAGCAGTGCCGCCGCCGGCACCAGGCCGGCCCACCACCACCCCAGCAGCGCCACCGCGGCGATGCACAGCGGCATGGCGATGGCCAGCAGCCTCCACGTCGACGACCAGCGAGCCCAGCTCAACGGCCGGTCGATCTTCAAGCCGGCGCCCATCAGGGCGACGATCACCCCGACCTCGGTGAGGTGGGTGGTCAGTTCCGACCAGCGCAGCGGATCGGGCGTCGGCAACCCGGTCGGCAGCGCGAAGACGAGCATCCCGAGGCCGAGGAACGCGATCGGCATGGACAACGGCCGCTTCTCCAGCATCCGGGGCAGGATGCCCGCGAGCAACGCACCGACGCCCAGCAGAGCGAACCCGACATCGACCGGTTCCACGACCCCACCCCTCACCGCCGCCCGGCGGCCGGGCGGAGGTGATCAGCAGTGCCCCGAACCGGGGCCGGCTAAGCCTGTCGACGCGCCCGGGTGACCGACGGCTCAGCCGAGGGACCCGATCGCGCTCTGTGGCAGGGCGTCCAGCAACTCGGACGGGTCCTCGTACACCGCCACCGCGCCCGCGCCGGCCAGCTCCGCCCGGCCGGTGCCGCCGCAGGTCAGCCCGATGCAGGGGATGTCCAGCTTGGCGGCGGCGACCACGTCCCAGACCGAGTCGCCGACGAACACCACCCGCTCGGCGGCCAGGCCCGACTGGTCCAGCGCGGCGGCCAGGATGTCCGGCGCGGGCTTGCTCTGCTCCGCGTCGGCGGAGGAGGTGACCGTGTCGATCACGTCGTCGACGTCGAGCGCCGCCCGCAACACGGCCGCCTCGTGTTCGGCCGCCGAGGTGGCCAGGACCACCCGCAGGCCCCGGTCCGCGCAGGCACGCAGCAGCTCCCGCGCCCCGGGCAGCGGCCCCAGCCGCTCCCAGTACTCCGCGTAGAGCGCGTCGTGCGCGTCACGCAGACGCCCGTCGGCGTCCCGGTCCCGCTCGGCGCCGAGCAGGTGGTCGAGGAGTTTGTCCGACCCCATGCCGATGGACCTGTGGATCCGCGCCATCGGCACCCGGTGCTCACCCTGGCGCAGCGCCTCCCACCAACTCACCGTGTGTAGGTACGTCGAGTCGATCAGGGTGCCGTCCACGTCGAAGAGGACGCCGTAGCGGTTGTCGTCGGCCATGGCTGCCTCCTACCCGCGTGGGGTGCGACCGACGCGCGCTCACCCCGGGGGAATGAGAATCTCGAACCAGACCGTCGAGCCGCGTACGGTCGGGTCGGTGCCCCAGGTGTCGCTCAGCTCCTCGATCAGGCCGAGCCCGCGGCCACGGCTGCTCAGCGTGTCCGTCTGGGCGCGGGTGACCTGCCCCCGGGTGCCCGAGTCGGCGACCGAGACCAGCAGTCGCTCGGCGCTCAGGTCGATCTCGACCCGGGCGGCGGTGCCGGCGTGCAGCAGGGCGTTCGTGGTCAGCTCGCTGGTGCAGAGCACCGCCGCGCCGACCACCGCCTCGGGCACCTGCCACTCGGTGAGCTGGGCGGTCAACCAGTGCCGGACCCGGCTCGGCGCGGTCGGCTCGGCCGGCACCTCCATGCCCGCCGACCGGCTGGGCCGGACCGCGTGCTCCACCGCCAGCACCGCCACGTCGTCCTCGGTGGCCCCCGGCACGGCGGCGGTCGCCACCGCGCACAGCGCCCGGGGGTCGCCGCCGCCCGCGGCGCTGACCGCCGCGCCGAGCCCGGTGAGCCCCGCGGCCAGGTCCTGCCAGCGCCGCTCCACCACGCCGTCGCTGTAGAGCAGCAGCGTGTCGCCGGGGCGGAACGGCACGGTGACCGTTCGGGTCCGGCCGCCGAGGCCCAGCGGCGGGCCGGGCGGCACCTCGACGAACTCCGCGGCCGGGCCGGTGTCGGACCGGCCGCGCCGGATCAGCGGCGCGGGGTGGCCGGCGCTCGCCAGCGTGACCAGTTCCCGGTCGGCGTCGACCACGCCGAACACGACGGTGACGAAGAGTTCGTGCGTGCCGCCTTCGGTGCCGAGGCTCGCCACCAGTCGGTCCAGGCCGCCGAGCACCGCGTCCGGCCGGGGGTCGGACAGGGCGAGCGCGCGCAACGCCGCGCGTACCTGCCCCATCCGGGCGGCGGCCTGCACGTCGTGGCCGGCCACGTCGCCGAGCACCACGCCGAGCGTGCCGGTAGGCAGCAGGAACGCGTCGTAGAAGTCGCCACCGGCGGCGTTGCCGTCGACGCCCGGGTCGTAGCGGGCGGCGATGCGCAACCGGGGCAGGTCGGGCAGTTGCTCCGGCAGCATGCTGCGTTGCAGCAACTGGGCGGTGCCGTGCTGGGTCTCGAACCGGCGGGCCCGCTCGGCGGCCTGGCCGATCAGCTCCGCGGACGCGGCGAGCAGCGCCCGCTCCGCGGGTGACCAGGGCCGCGACGCCTGGTAGGCCACGGTGAGGGCGCCCCGGACCACGGTCGAGCGCAGCGGCAGCGCGGCGATCGCCCGGATCTTCTCGTCGTGCCGGTCCACCGCGACCTCGCGCAGCGGCTGGCCGTCGGCGACGAACGAGGGTACGCCGCTGCGTGCGGTCACCACCGCCGGCATCGCCGTGTCGGTGCCCATCCGGCGCCACAGCGGTGGCAGCCGCTCGTCGGCCTCGTCGAGCAGCTCCCCGCGGATCCGGCGGACCAGCCGCCACGTGGCGCCCTCGTCGACCACGAAGGAGACCCGGTCGGCGTCGAACGAGTGCAGGCAGTAGCGCAGCGTCACCCGGGCCACGTCGTCCAGGGTGAGCGTGCCGGAGAGCGCCGCGGCGAAGTCGCTCAGGCTCTGCAACTGCCGGGTCAGCTGGGTGGTCTGCGCGGAGACGGTGAGCACGCCGACGATGTCGCCGGCGGAGTCCCGGACCGGGGAGTGGCCGCGGGTGAACACCGCCGGTTCGGCCTGGCGGTCGGCCGGTAGCACCGCCTCCCGCTCCAGGAAGGGCTCGCCCAGCCGGTACACCCGCTCCAGCGCCTCGCCGGCGCCGGCCTCCCGCCACACCTCGGCGAACACCTCCGCCGCCGGTCGCCCCAGCGCGGCCGGGTGCCGGTCGCCGATCAACTCGGCATACCCGTCGTTGTAGAGCAGGACCAGGTCGTCACCGAGGAGCAGGGCCATCGGCACGGGGGAGGAGAGCACCACGTCCGCCACGGCACGGACCGCCGGGTCCCAGCTCTCCGGGACGCCCAGCGGCGTGCCGGCCCACGGGTGGGCGCTCGCTCCCGGCGTGGGAGCGGACGGCGTGGGAATCCGACCGACGGTGCCTGGCATGCCCGCAGCCTAACCGGAGCGTGGCCGAGTGGTTCCGATCATGCGTCCGGTCCGGGCTGCGGACCTCCGAGCTGCGGACGTTAGGGCAGGTCAGAGCCCTTTCGGCGGGTGTTGTCGGGAAATTGCCCCGGTCCGGCCCGGCGTGCTGCCGAGAGCACCGGGTATGCGGGCGGCGCAGTTCACGCGACAGGAGGGACATCATGCCGAAAACCCTCGCGGTCGGCCAGGTCGACATCAGCGCGGCCTGGACCGACTTCTGGAGGTCGGTGCTGCTCTTCGTACCGAGGGCGATCGCGTTCATCGCGATCCTCGTGGTGGGTTGGCTCATCGCCCGAGCCGTCCTCAAAATCGTGGACGCGGCACTGGAACGGGTCGGGTTCGACCGCGCCGTGGAACGCGGCGGGATCAAACGGGCCCTCGAACGCACCAAGTACGACGCCAGTGACATCCTGGCCAGGCTGGCCTACTACGCGGTCCTGCTGTTCACCCTGCAGTTCGCCTTCGGGGTGTGGGGACCCAACGCGATCAGCGACCTGATCCGCGGGGTGGTGTCCTGGCTGCCGCGGGCCTTCGTGGCGATCGTCATCGTGGTGGTCGCGGCCGCCATCGCCAACGCTGTCCGGGACCTGGTCTCCGGTGCGCTCGGCGGGCTCTCGTACGGCCGGTTGCTGGCGGATGTGGCGGCGGTCTTCATCCTGGCGCTCGGCATCATCGCCGCGCTGAACCAGGTGGGCATCGCCACCACGGTGACCACGCCGGTGCTCATCGCGTTCCTCGCCACCGTGGCCGGGATCCTGATCGTCGGTGTCGGTGGCGGCCTGATCCGGCCCATGCAGAACCGCTGGGACGGCTGGCTGGACCGGGCCGCGGAGGAATCCCGGGCGATCCGGGAGCAGCGGCAGGGGCAACAGGTCGGACGCAGCGACTACGAGCGGCGGATGGCCGACCGGGGTGGACAGCCCACCTCGACCGGACCTCAGTCGATGTCGGGAGCGGGCACCTACCGCTCCGGCGAGATGGGCGACCAGACCGAGCAGTTCCGCCGGCCGGGCGGCTGACGGCGACGGACGGTGACGGGGTGTCCGCGGGTTGATCGCGGGCACCCCGCGCCGGTGCGCCTACGCCAGCTGGCGCGGATCCAGCGCGCGGGCCAGCAGGCAGACCGCGAGCAACCGGGTGAGCAGCCAGTCGGGGGCGGACCAGTCGACCGGCTCGGCCGGCGGCGTCCAGCCGTGCTCCGTGGCCGCGTCCCGCAGCCCTTCGGCGTATCCGGCGAGCGCCGCCACGGTCAGTGGGCGGCGGTCGCCGTGCAGGCTGTCGCGTACCCCGGCGGCGTGCTGGTCGACCTCCGCGAGCAGCCCGGGAATGGCGCGGGCCGCGGCGAGGCCGGCGGTGCCGACGACTGTGGTCAGCGTGATGAGGGTCGATCGCGCGGCTACCGCCGCGGACGGGGTGGCGACCCGGTTGTTCGACACGCGCATGGTGACCGAGGGTAGTCCCGGGTGGACCGGGGTGGGCTCCGCCGACCGGCCGATACCCGGATCATCCGGCCGGCCTCGCGACCTCGGACGGTGGGATCGAGCCGCCCACGGCGGACGGAACGGAACGGGTGATCAGTCGGAGGAGCGGGCCTCGGCCGGACGGCGACGGGCGCCGTCGTCGGCGATGATCACGGTCGCGACCATCAGCGCGACCACCACGCTGAACAGCCAGGAGCTGTCGTCGCTGAACTTCGCCGCCACCGGAGCCTGGACGGCGGCGAGCAGGAAGCCCAGCCAGGCGAGGCGGCGCTGACGCTTGGAGAGGAAAGAGGAACCCTGATCCATCCCGAAATTCTTACGCGCGTGCCCGGGAGCGCCGTCAGCCGTTCGGCCGATTCTGGATGGGCTGTCCGTTTCCCCGACCGTCCGTACCGCACTTCTTGTCGTTTCGGTCGAGCGTGACCGGAACAGCTCCGGGCGCCGGTCCGGTGCCCGGAGCTGACTGGTCAGAGCGTGTCCGGCCCGGTCCGGCCGGTGGTCGACGGCCGGTACGCCCGGTCGGCGTCGGTCATCTCCCGCCGTTCCGCCTCCGGGCCGGCGCCCCGGTCCACCGCCTCCGGGCCGTGGCCGAACGCGGCCTCCTCGCCGGCGTCGTTGCCGGTGGCGTCGTCGGCCTGGCCGTCCAGGGTCGACCTGGCGATCGCCTGGTCCAGCTCGTGCAGGGGAGTGCGGTCCTCGTCGCGCCACACGTGGCTGTCGTTGTCGGTCATTCCCCTGCGGTACCCGGCGTCGATGATCGCAAACGGCCGCCCGGACACGTCGACGGCCGCCGGTGATCCGGCGGCCGTCGACGTTCGGTGCGGGGGTGCGGAGCCTCAGGGGGTCGGCCGGTCGACCGAGCCGCGCCAGGCGCCGGTCTCCTGACCGCGCCGCTCGATGAACTGCTTGAACCGCTCCAGGTCGCCCTTGGCCCGGCGGTCGACCACGCCCAGCTTGTCGCCGGCCTGCTCGACCACCCCGTGCGGCTCGAACTCCAGTTGGAGGGTGACCCGGGTGTGCCCCTCGTCGAGGCGGTGGAACGTCACCACGCCGGCCTGCTGCGTACCCCCGGTGGAGGTCCAGGCCACGCGCTCGTCGGGAAGCTGCTCGGTGATCTCGGCGTCGAACTCGCGCTTCACGCCGGCGATCTCCACGGTCCAGTGCGTCATCTTCTCGGAGAGCTGCCGGACCTCCTGCACACCCTCCATGAAGTGCGGGAACTCCTCGAACTGGGTCCACTGGTCGTACGCGGTCCGGATCGGGACGTCCACATCCACGTGTTCCATAACGCCGCTCATGTCGGGGTTCCTCCTGTTCCGCCGGTGTCGTGTCGCGAACCGTGGGCCGGTCCGCTCACCAGCGCGTCGTCTCGTTCCTGTGCCCGAGTGCGGCCCACACCTCGGAAACCGTCTGGTAACGGGTGCCCTCCGGCAGGCCCTCGAGGGCGGCCACGATGTCCGCCGGCGCCTCGTTCTCCCGCGCGTTGGTGACCAACGTGTCGCGGTCGCCGGGCAACGCCGCCATGCCGATGAACCGGCCCAGGCGGCTGCGCGCCTCCACGTCCTCCGAACTCATCCCCTGCGGGGAGCCGGTGCGCAACTCACCGGCCGGAGCCGTGGTGGCCTCGGGCTGGTCCTCGCCGGACGGCTCGGGCTGGCGGAACTCGTCCACCCTGGCGCCGCCCGCGCCCGGCCCCTGGACCAGACCGCTGACCTCGCTGCTCATCTGCTCGTCGACCCTGGGCGAGTGCTTGCTGCTGCCACGTTCCATGCCAATCCAGATGCCCCGGGTGACCGCCGGTAAACCGGGGCCGTCCGCCGGAGCCCGGCATCCGGGCCGGAACCGGACGGCAACTCAGGAGTCGGCCGGAGCGCGCGGCGGCAGCACCGGCTCGGCCGGCTCCTCGACGCCGGCCTGCATCGCCCGGCCCCGCTGCACCTCCGCGTTGAGCTGCACGCCGAGCATCAGCGCGCAGTTGGACAGATAGAGCCAGACCAGGAACGCGATCACCGCGCCGAGACTGCCGTAGGTCACGTCGTAGGAGCCGAAGTTGGCGACGTAGAGGCCGAAGCCGAAGGAGGCGGCGACCCAGGCCAGCAGCGCCAGCGCGCCACCGGGGGTGAGCCAGCGGAACCGCGGCTGCCGTACGTTCGGCGCGATCCAGAACAGCAACGACAGCAGCGTCATCGCGACCAGGGCGAGCAACGGCCACTTCGTCACCGACCAGGTGGTCCGGGTCAGGCCGCCGGCGTGCAGCCGGTCGCCCACCGCGTCGGTGACCGGGCCGCTGACGATCAGCCCGGTGGCGACCACCGCCAGCAGCAGCAGGGTCACCGCGGCCATGCCGATCTGCAACGGGCGGAGGCGGTAGAACGGCCGGCCCTCCTCCACCCCGTAGATCGCGTTGGAGGCCCGGGTGAACGCGCCGATGAACCCGGAGGCCGACCAGAGCGCGCCGAGCAGGCCGAAGCTCAGCAGCGCCTTCGCCGGGCCCTGCTGCTCGACCACGTTGCGCACCACGCCGACGAATGCGTCGTTGCCGACCACCGAGCCGGCGCCGATCTCCCGGGCCAGGTCGATCACCGTGTCCACCGTGCGCGGGCCGTCGGAGACCAGGCCGACCAGGGCGACCACCACGATCGTGGACGGGAAGAGCGCGAGCACCCCGTAGTAGGTGAGCGCGGCGGCCCAGTCGGCGCAGTTGTCCTTGACGAAGCCCTTGCTGCTGCGCACCAGCACCCCCCGCCAGGTGCGCCAGTTGAGTTGGCGCATCCGCCGGGGAAAGCGCCGGCCGCCGACCGTGGCTGGTGTCGTCGCCGTCATGACCGCCTCCTCCACGCGCCGGGTGCGCCACCGGGGCGTGGCCGGGCGGTACCCCGGAGCGGAAATCGACAAACCGTCAGGTGGTTTGCCCCGGGAGCGGGCGGGAACGACAGGAGACACCGGACCGAGACGGAGGTGGACGAGATGCCCGGGCGCGAGGTGATGCCCAGCACGTTGAAGCGCTCGCCGGCCAAGGCGCAGCGGACCTGGGAGAAGACGCACGACTCGGCGGTCGAGACGTACGGCGAGGGGGAACGTGCGCACCGCGTCGCGTTCGCCGCCGTCAAGCACGAGTACGAGAAGGTGGGCGACCACTGGGAGGCCAAGGGCCGCAAGGGGCCGAGCGACAAGCAGGCCGCCGGCGGCGGACCGGCCCGGCGGGCCCCGACGGCCGGCGGAGTGGACGCCAACGCCACCAAGGACCACCTCATGGAGGTGGCGAAGAAGCTTGACGTGCGCGGGCGTTCCCGGATGACCAAGCCGCAACTGGTGACGGCGATCGAGAAGGCCAACAACAACGCCACCCGCAAGGCGCGCGGCGGTCGCTGACCCGCCGCGGGTACGCCGGACCAGGAACGGGCCCGGGACCGGTGCGGTCCCGGGCCCGCCCGTGTCGGCTCACCAGTGGCCGCCGCCCGGCGCCTCCAGGTGCACCGCCTTCACGGCGCTGAACTCGTCGAGCAGTTCCGGGCCGTACCCGAAGCCCTGGCCGCTGCCCCGGCGCGGCTGCGCGGCCCCGCCCGGCGCGCCGCCGAACACCGAATTGACCTTGACGGTGCCCACCGGCAGTTCCCGCCAGGCCCGCTGGGCGTGGCTCATCGAACCGGTCAGCACGGTGGCGGCCAGGCCGTACGGGGAGTCCGCCGCGCACCGCAACCCCTCGGTGAACGAGTCGACCACCACCACCGGCGCGACCGGGCCGAACGTCTCCTCGCGGACCAGCGCCATCTCGTGCCGGCAGCCCTCCACCACGGTGGCCGGATAGAACGCGCCCGGCCCGTCCGGCAGCGCGCCGCCGGCGCGTATCCGGGCGCCCTGCGCCACCGCGGCGGTGACCTGCCCGTGCACGTGGTCCCGGTGCCGGCGGTCGACGAGGGGGCCGAGCTGCGTACCCGGATCGCGGCCGGCGCCCATCGTGAGCGCACCGGCGCGGGCCACGAGCGCGTCGACGAAGTCCTCGGCCACGTCGCGGTGCACGTAGATCCGTTCCACCGCGACGCAGATCTGCCCGGCGTTGGCGAAGCAGCCGAGCGCCGCCTGCCCGGCCGCCCAGACCGGGTCGACGTCGGCGTCCACCACCAGCGGGTCGCTGCCGCCGTTCTCCAGCAGCACCTTCGCCCCGGTACGGGCGGCCGCCTCGGCGATCGACCGCCCGGTGGCGGTCGAACCCACGTGGGCCACCACGTCCACGTCCTGGCCGGCAAGCGCCGCGCCCACCTCGCCACCGCCGGTGAGCAGCGACAGCACCCCGGCCGGCAACGCCGAGTCGAACGCCCGGGCGAGCAGCCACCCGGTTGCCGGGGCGCGTTCGCTCGGCTTGTGCAGCACCACGTTGCCGGTCACCAGCGCCGCGCCGAGCAGACCGCAGGAGACCGCCACCGGGTCGTTCCAGGGCGTGATCGCGGCGACCAACCCGCGCGGTTCGGGCGTCATGAAGTCGAGCGCGGCGTGGTCGCCGTGCAGCGTCCGGCCGCCCCGCACCGGGGCCAGCTCGGCGTACTGTCGCAGCGTGCCGATGCCCGCAGCCACACCACCGCGCGCGTCGTCGAGCGGTTTACCCATCTCCGCGGTGGTCGCCACGGCCAGCTCCTCGGCCGCCGCCTCGATCGCGTCCGCCGCCCGGTGCAACGCGGCGGCGCGTTCGGCCGGTGCGGTCGCCGCCCACTCCGCCGCCGCCCCCCGGGCCGCCTCGACCGCCTTGGCCACCTCGTCCGCGGAGGCCACCGGGACCCGGGCCACAGCCGTTCCGTCGGCCGGATCGTGGACGACCATCTCGCCGCCGTCACCCCCGGCGCCCCATACCCCACCTATGAGCTGCGCAACGGTGTACATGCGGCCGTGCATGCCCCGGTCCCGGCGAGGCAAACGCGTTTTGCCAGGTGACCGGCCGGGTAGGCGATCCGGATGAGGTCCACCGCCGACGCCGTCGTCATCGGAGCGGGACACAACGGGTTGGTGGCGGCGAACCTGCTTGCCGACGCGGGCTGGGACGTCCTCGTCCTGGAGGCGACCGAGGCGCCGGGCGGCGCGGTGCGTTCCGCGCAGGTGACCGCCCCCGGCTACCTCAGCGACCTGTACAGCTCCTTCTACCCGCTCGGCTTCGCCTCCCCGGTGCTGGGTGGGCTGGGACTGGAGGGCCACGGACTGTCCTGGACGAACGCCCCGGACGTGCTGGCGCACCTGCTCCCGGACGGGCGGGCCGCGGTGATTAACCGCGACCTGGACGCCACCGCCGCGTCGCTGGAGACGTTCGCCCCGGGCGACGGGGAGCGCTGGCGGCACGCGTACGCCGACTGGACCCGGGTGGCCGAGCCGATGCTCGACGCCATCACCAGCCCGTTCCCGCCGGTCCGCGGCGGGCTGGGCCTGCTGCGCCAGCTCCGGGTCGCCGGCGCGCTGCGGCTGGCCCGCCGGCTGGTGCTCCCGGTGCGCAAGCTCGGCGACGAACTCTTCGACGGGGCCGGCGGGCCGGTGCTGCTGGCCGGCTGTGCCCTGCACACCGACCTGTCCCCGGAGGAGGCCGGCTCCGGGGTGTACGGCTGGCTGCTGGCCATGCTCGGCCAGCAGGTCGGCTGGCCGGTGCCGGTCGGCGGCGCGCAGCGGATCACCGACGCGCTGGTGGCCCGCCTGGTCGAGCGGGGCGGCCGGATCTCCTACGGCGCCCGGGTCGAGCGGGTGCTCACCGCCCGGGGGCGGGCCATGGGCGTGCGCACCGCGGGCGGGACGGACTGGCGGGCCCGCCGCGCCGTGCTCGCCGACGTGCCCGCCCCGGCGCTCTACCTGGACCTGGTGGGCGCCGCAGCGCTGCCGCCCCGACTGGTCGAGGACCTGGCGCACTTCAAGTGGGACGGCTCCACGCTCAAGGTCGACTGGGCGTTGTCGGCGCCGATGCCGTGGACCAACCGGGACCTGGCCGGCGCCGGCACCGTGCACCTCGGCGCGGACATGGACGGGCTCACCACGTACGCCGCGGCGCTGGCCCGAGGTGAGGTGCCGCGCGATCCGTTCCTGCTCGTCGGCCAGATGACGGTGGCCGAGCCGAGCCACTCGCCGCCGGGCACCGAGTCGCTCTGGTCCTACACCCATCTTCCGTTCCGGCGGCACTGGCGGGCCGAGGAGGTGGCCGAACACGTGGAGCGGATGGAGGAGGTGCTGGAGGAGGCCGCGCCGGGTTTCCGGGCGTCGATCGTCGGGCGGCACGTGGCCGGCCCCGCCGACCTGGAGGCGGCCGAGCCGAGCCTGGTCGGCGGCGCGTTGGGCGGCGGCACCGCGGCGGCGTACCAGCAGCTCTTCCTGCGGCCGATCCCCGGGCTGGGCCGCGCCGACACGCCTGTGGACCGGCTCTACCTGGCCAGCGCCTCGGCCCATCCGGGCGGCGGGGTGCACGGCGCGCCGGGCGCGAACGCCGCCCGCGCCGCCCTGGCCCGTGACCGCGCCCTCACCGGCGGGCTGTACGCCCGCACGATCGCCGCCGCCCACCGCGCCATCTACCCCACCCCGTGACCCCCGTGCGTGCCGGCCCGGAGAGGGGTCAGGGTTCGATGTTGCGGTGGCGGGTGCGCAGCATGAACGGCATCAGGGCGCTCTCGATCTTGGTGGCGGTGGTCATCTTCGAGTCGCCGTCGCGGCGCTCCTCGAAGCGGATCGGCACCTCCAGGATGGTGTGGCCGAGCTTGGTGGCGAGGTAGTGCATCTCCACCTGGAAGCTGTAGCCGTTGGACTGGACCCGGTCCAGCCCGATGTCGCGCAGCGCGTCCGCCCGCCAGATCTTGAAGCCGGCGGTCAGGTCGCGGATCCGCACCCGCAGCAAGGTGTGCACGTAGAGGTTGGCCCAGCCGCTGAGCGCGCGGCGGTAGAGCGGCCAGTTCTCGTCCAGCTCCCCACCGGGCACGTAACGCGAGCCGATGACCACGGACGCCTGGGTGGAGAGCAGCGCGCCGAGCATGCCGGGCAGCGCCTCCGGCGGGTGCGACAGGTCGGCGTCCATCTGGGCGACGTAGTCCGCGCCGTCGTCGATCGCGCGACCGATGCCGTCCACGTACGCCCGGCCGAGGCCCTCCTTGCCCGGACGGTGCGCCACCAGCACCCGGTCCGGGTGCTCGACGGCCAGCTTGTCGGCGACCTCGCCGGTGCCGTCGGGGGAGTTGTCGTCCGCGACGAGCACCTTCAACCCCGGCAGCGGCAGCGCGAGGAGGCGCTCGACCAGCACCGGGAGGTTGCCCGCCTCGTTGTAGGTCGGAACGACGACAGTCAGGCGCGCGTCCGCCCACGGGGAGGGCAACTGCACGGGTTCGATCATCACGGACTTCCTCGGTCGGCCGACAGGTTCATCTGAGAGGGTAGCCAGTCCGATTCGTGGCGTCCGCACAGACGCCCCGCGATCGGTGCGCTCAACCGTCCGGCCGCTGCCGCGTCGCGATGTCGGACAGCCGGGCCAGCGTCTCCTTGTTTCGCAGGTGCAGGACGAGGTCGTTGAGCTTGGTCCGGGCCCACCGCAGCGGGCCGACGGCGAAGTCCTCGCCGATGGTCACCCGGGTCCGGCCGTCCGCCAGCGGCTCCAGCGCGAACACCACGATCGCCTCGCCGGCCGGCCAGAGCCCGGCGCGCAGCACGAGCCGGCTCGGCGCCTGGCACTCCAGCACGGTGGACGTGTCCTGGAGGGAGAACGGCCACGGCCCGGCCCGGTGGTGCAGCCGGCTGCCGACCCGGGGCCAGGTCTCGTCCACGTCGCGCACGTGCGTGGTGCCCACCACCCAGTCGCTGTACGTCCATCCGTCGGCCAGCACCGCGAAGACCCGCTCCGGGGGAACGTCGATGACCCTGTCCACTACCGCCACGCCCAAGCCGGTACCCCCGCCGAGGGGCTCGCTAACGGCGGCCGGGTTAGCTTCTCGGGGGCGGCGGGTAACCGGGGCCGACGTTTACTCCTCGGGGGGTCGGGAACCCGCCGCCCGTGCAGCCGGACCACGAGCGGGATCAGTGCAGGTCAGCCGGGGTTGACCCGGGTGACCGGTCCCGCCGGGGCCTGTACGACGCGGTGCTGCTGGACCGGGACGGCACGCTCGTGGAGGATGTGCCGTACAACGGCGATCCGGAGAAGGTACGGCCGGTGCCGGGCGCGCGCGAGGCGCTGGACCGGCTGCGCGCGGCCGGGCTGCGACTGGCCGTGGTGACCAACCAGTCCGGGCTGGCCCGGGGCCTGTTCACCGCGGACGACCTGCGCCGGGTGAACGCCCGGGTGGAGGAACTGCTCGGGCCCTTCGACACCTGGCAGATCTGCCCGCACGCGGAGCCGGACCGGTGCGCCTGCCGCAAGCCGGCGCCGGGCCTGGTGCACGCCGCCGCCCACACGCTCGGCACCACACCGGGCCGGTGCGTGCTGATCGGGGACATCGGCGCCGACATGGGGGCCGCCGCGGCGGCCGGCGCCGCCGCGGTGCTGGTGCCCACGCCTGCGACCCGCGACGCCGAGGTCGCCGCCGCGCCGACCGTCGCCGCCGACCTGCCGGACGCGGTGGACATCGTGCTGGCCCGGATGCGGCTGGTGGCCGCGCCGGAACCGGCTCGCGGCCCGAGTCGGGGCACCGTGCTCGTGGCGCGCAGCGACGCGGCGGGTGACGTGCTTGTCACCGGACCCGGGATCCGGGCGGTCGCGGCCGGCGCGCGCCGGGTGGTGCTGCTCTGCGGGCCGCGCGGACGCGCCGCCGCCGAACTGCTGCCCGGCGTCGACGAGATCATCGACTGGCCGCTGCCCTGGATCGACGCCCCCGCCCCGGCGGTCGACCCGCACGCGATGCGCGCGCTGACCGACCGGCTGGCCGCCGTCGGCGCCGACGAGGCGGTCGTGTTCACCTCATTCCACCAGTCACCCCTGCCCCTGGCCCTGCTGCTGCGCATCGCCGGAGTGCCCCGGATCAGCGCGATCAGCGACGACTACCCCGGCGCCCTGCTCGACGTGCGCCACCGCGTCCCGGTCGGCGTACCCGAACCGGAACGCGCCCTGTCCCTCGCCGCCGCCGCCGGCTTCGCCCTGCCCGACCACGACGAACCGCGACTGCGGCTGCGCGTCGACCGGTTGCCGCCGGTGCCGGCCGCCGCCGGACCGCCCGGCTACGTGGTGCTGCACCCGGGGTCCTCGGTGGAGACCCGCGCCTGCCCGGTCGAGCTGGCCACCCGGATGGTTCGGGTGCTCGGCGCCGCCGGCTACCGGGTGGTGGTCACGGGTGGGCCGGACGAGCGGGAGCTGACCGCCCGGGTGGCCGCGGCGGGCGGCGTGGACCTGGGCGGGTGCACCGGGCTGGACGAGCTGGCCGCCGTGGTCGGCGGGGCCGGCGCGCTCGTGGTCGGCAACACCGGCCCGGCGCACCTGGCCGCGGCGCTTGGCGTGCCGGTGGTCAGCCTGTTCGCCCCGACCGTCCCGTTCGGCCAGTGGGGACCGTACCGGGTGCCGACCGTCCGCCTCGGCGACGCCGCGGCGGCCTGCCGGGACACCCGCGCCACCGTCTGCCCGGTCCCCGGACATCCCTGCCTCTCGGCGGTCGAACCGGGTCGGGTGCTGGAGGCGCTGCGGTTGCTCGGGGTGGTCGGATGAACATCCTGCTCTGGCACGTGCACGGCTCCTGGACCACGTCGTTCGTGCACGGCAAGCACCGCTACCTCATCCCGGTCAACCCGCAACGCGACGCCTACGGACTGGGCCGTGCCCGCACCTACCCCTGGCCCGACACCGCCGTCGAGGTCACTCCGCAGGACCTGCGCGCCACCGACGTCGACGTGGTCATCCTGCAACGACCCGAGGAACTCGATCTCGCCACCGAGTGGCTGGGCCGCCGGCCGGGACGCGACCTGCCCGCGATCTACGTCGAACACAACACCCCCAAGGGCGACGTCCCGAACACCCGCCACCCCATGGCCGACCGTGACGACCTGCTCCTCACCCACGTCACACACTTCAACGACCTGTTCTGGGACACCGGCGCCACCCGCACCACGGTCGTCGACCACGGCGTCGTCCCACCCGCCACCGAGTGGACCGGCGAACTGAACCGCCTCGCCGTGGTGATCAACGAGCCGGTACGCCGCTGGCGGGTCACCGGCACCGACCTGCTCACCCGCTTCGCCGAGCTGGCGCCGCTGGACGTCTACGGGATGAAGGTGGCCGGGCTCGCGGCCCACCTCGGGCTGCCCGAGGATCGCCTCACCAGCCACGACGACGTGCCGCAGCACGCCATGCACGCCGAACTCGCCAAACGCCGCGCCTACCTGCACCTGTGCCGATGGACCTCGCTCGGACTCAGCCTCGTCGAGGCGATGACCATCGGCATGCCGGTGATCGCCCTGGCCACCACCGAAGCGGTGCAGGCCGTGCCCCCCGACGCCGGCGCGCTCTCCACCCGGGTCGACGTGCTCGTCGACGCCGCCCGGACCCTGCTCGACGACCCGGCCGCCGCCCGGCGGGCGGGCGCCGTCGCCCGGGCCGCCGCCCGCGACCGCTACGGCCTGGAGCGTTTCCTCACCGACTGGGACCGGCTGCTGGAGGAGGAAGTATGCGCATCGCGATGATCTCGGAACACGCCAGCCCGCTCGCCGTCCTCGGCGGGGAGGACGCCGGTGGCCAGAACACGCATGTCGCCGAGCTCTCCGCCGCGCTCGCCGCCGCCGGCCACGACGTCCGGGTCTACACCCGACTCGACGCGGTGGACCTCCCGGCCTCCGTCCATACCCCGGACGGGTACGAGGTCGCGCACGTCCCCGCCGGCCCGGCCGAGCCGGTGGCCAAGGACGACCTGCTGCCGTACATGCCGGCGTTCTCCGACTGGCTGGCCGACAGGTGGCGCACCGGCGACTGGCAGCCGGAGGTGGTGCACGCGCACTTCTGGATGAGCGGGCTGGCCGGGCTCGCCGCGGCCCGGCGGGTCGGCGTGCCGGTGGTGCAGACGTACCACGCGCTCGGCACGGTCAAGCGTCGCCACCAGGGCACCCAGGACACCAGCCCGGCGGGACGCATCGACCACGAGCGGGACCTGGGCCGCTCGGTGGACCGGGTCGTCGCCCAGTGCCAGGACGAGGTCGCCGAGCTGGTCCGGATGGGGGTGCCGCGGTCCCGGGTGACCGTGGTGCCGTCGGGGGTGAACCTGTCGACCTTCGGCCCGCTCGGCCCGGTCGCCGAACCGGCGGGCGGCCGGGCCCGCATCCTCACCGTCGGGCGGCTGGTGGAACGCAAGGGCTTCCAGGACGTCGTCCGGGCCGTCGCCGACGTGCCGGACGCCGAGTGCGTGGTGGTCGGCGGGCCACCGGCCGGGCTGCTGGAGACCGACCCGTACGCGGTGCGGCTGCGCGCGCTCGCCGACTCGCTCGGCATCGGCGACCGGGTGCGCCTCGTCGGCGCGGTGCCGCGCGAGGAGATGGCCCGTTGGTACCGCTCGGCGGACGTGCTTGTCGCCGCGCCCTGGTACGAGCCGTTCGGCCTCACCCCGTTGGAGGCGATGGCGTGCGGCGTGCCGGTGGTCGGGACGGCGGTCGGCGGGCTGACCGACACGGTGGTGCCGGGACGAACCGGCGACCTGGTCCCGGCTCGTGATCCGGCGGCGCTCGGCGCGGCGATCCGGGCGCTGCTCGGCGACCGGATCCGCCGGTTCGCCTACGCCACCGCGGCGCTCGACCGCGCCCGCACCCGCTACTCCTGGGCCACCGCCGCCGAACGCCTCGGCGAGTTGTACGAGGAGGTGGCCACCGTGCGCCGGCCCACCCGGGTGGTCGCCTGATGGCGGCCACGCCGGCGGCCGGTCAGACGGTGCTGGAGGAGCACCTGACCCGGCTGGCCGCCGCGCTGCTGCCGCTGCACGGGGCGGAGGACCTGCTCGCCCGCTGGGGCGGTGAGCTGGCGTACCGGCTCGCCGCGGGGGGCCGGTTGCTGGTGGCCGGCAACGGCGGCAGCGCCGCCGAAGCCCAACACCTCACCGCCGAACTCGTCGGCAAACTCCGCCACGACCGTCGACCCCTGTCCGCCATCGCCCTGCACGCCGAGACCAGCGCGCTGACCGCCATCGGCAACGACTACGGATACGACGAGGTCTTCGCCCGCCAGGTCCGCGCCCACGGCCGCCCCGACGACCTCCTCCTGCTCCTGTCCACCAGCGGCGCCAGCAGCAACCTCCTCACCGCCGCCCGGGCAGCCCACGCCACCGGCCTGCGCTGCTGGGCCTTCACCGGCCCGGCCCCCAACCCCCTGGCCGACCTCTGCCACGAGCACTTCGCGGTGGACTCGCCCGACGGCCAGGTGGTGCAGGAACTGCACCTGGTCGCCGTGCACGTGCTCTGTGAGTACGTGGACCGGGCGTTGCCGGCGGCGCTCGCCGCCCGGCCCTCGGCCGGTGACGTGCGAAGCGGCGTCGAGGTGGTGCTCGGCGACCCGGATCCGGAGGTGCAGGCCCGATGAGGAGGTCGAGCATGACGGGACCCGTGGTGGTGCTCGGTGACACGCTGCTGGACCGGGACGTGGAGGGGCTGGTGAACCGGCTCTGCCCGGACTCCCCGGTGCCGGTGCTGGACGAGACCACGTCTGTCGACCGTCCCGGTGGCGCCGGCCTCGCCGCCGTCTTCGCCGCCGCGGAGGGCGCCGAGGTCGCGCTTGTCACCGCCGTGGCCGACGACGCCGGCGGGGCCCGGCTCGGCGCCCTGCTCGCCGCCGCCGGGGTGCAGCTGTACGCGCTCCCGCTCGCCGGCGCCACGCCGGAGAAGGTCCGGCTGCGGGTCCGCGGCCGGGTGCTGCTGCGCCACGACCGGGGCGGTGCCATCGGGGTGCCCGGTGAACCGAGCGAGGCCGTGCTGCGGCTGCTCGCCTCCGCGTCCGCCGTGCTGGTCAGCGACTACGGTCGGGGCGTCGCCGGCCAGCCCGCGCTGCGTGCCGCGTTGGCCGCGACCCGGGCGCCCGTGGTGTGGGACCCGCACCCACGCGGCCCGGCGGCCGTGCCCGGGGTCCATCTGGCCACCCCGAACGAGCCGGAGGCGCGGGAGCTGGCGAAGACGCCGCCCGGTGGTTCCCGGCTGGCGACCGCGTCCCGCAGCGCGCAGGCGCTGCGCCGGCGCTGGCAGGCCGGCGCGGTCGCGGTGACGCTCGGTGGGGACGGCGCGTTGCTCTGCCACGCCGGTTCCACCCCGCTGGTGGTGCCGGCGCCGGCCGCCGAGGGGGACACCTGCGGCGCGGGGGACCGGTTCGCCGCGACCGCCACCCTGGCGCTGGCCCGGGGCGCGCTGGTGTCCGAGGCGGTGCAGGAGGCGGTCACCGAGGCGTCCGCGTACGTGGCCGGCGGGGGCGTGGCGACCGCGCTGCCGGCGCCGGTCCGGGCCGTGCCCCCGGCGGTGGTCACGGCCGGTGGGGACCGGATCGGCGCGGTGGCCGCGGGCGAGGTGGTGGCCCGGGTACGTGCGTCCGGCGGCACGGTGGTGGCCACCGGTGGTTGTTTCGACCTGCTGCACGCCGGCCACGTGGCGACCCTCCAGGCGGCCCGGCAGCTCGGCGACTGCCTGGTGGTGTGCCTCAACTCCGACGCGAGCGTGGCCGGGCTGAAGGGACCGGAACGTCCGGTCGTGCCGCAGGGCGACCGGGGCCGGCTGCTCGCCGCGCTCGGCTGCGTCGACGCGGTGCTGATCTTCGACGAGCACACCCCGCACGCGGCCCTGTCCTGGCTGCGCCCGGACATCTGGGTCAAGGGCGGCGACTACGCCAGCGGCGGCGGCGCCCAGACGCTGCCCGAGTCGGAGATCCTGGCCCGCTGGGGCGGGCACACGGTGGTCGTGCCGTACCTGGACGGGCGGTCCACCACCGACATGATCGCGGCGGCCCGCGCCGGACGCGGCCGGGCCGGTCGCCCGGCGACGGCGCAGACCGGGCCCGCGACGGTCGTCCGGTCCACGGCGAAGGAGGCACGATGAACATACGACGCGTCCGGCCCGGCGTGGTCACGCCCACCCGTCCGGGGGAAGCGGCATGAGCGCCGGCCCGCACGGCGTCGGTCCCGCCGTCCTGGTCACCGGCGGGTCGAGCGGCCTCGGCGCGGCGGTGGTCGCCGCGGTCGCCCGCTCCGGCGGCCGGCCCCTCGTGCTGGACCGGCAGCGCCCCGCCGACGGGGTGCCCTGGGCCGAGTGCGACCTGGCCGACACCCGCGCCGCCGAAAGCGCCACCCGGGACCTCGCGGAACGCTCCGGCGGGCTGGACGCGGTGGTCACCGCCGCCGGCGTGGACGTGCCCGGCAAGCTGGCCGACGTGCCGGCGGAGACCTGGGAGCGGATCGTCACGGTGGACCTGCTCGCCACCGCCGCGGTGATCCGGGCCGCACTGCCCTTCCTGACGGCGTCCCGGGGCAGCATCGTCACCGTCGCCTCCACGCTCGGGGTCAAGGCGGTCGGCGACGCCACCGCCTACTGCGCGGCCAAGTTCGGGGTGGTCGGCTTCACCCGGGCGCTCGCCGCCGAGCTGGCCGGCGCGGTCGGGGTGACCCTGCTGATCCCCGGCGGCATGCGCACCGCCTTCTTCGACGAGCGGGACGCCCAGTACCGTCCCGGCCCGGACGCCGTGCTCAACGAGGCGGCCGACACCGCCGCCGCGGTGATGTTCGCGCTGTCCCAACCGGCCGGTTGCGCGGTCCGCGAGATGGTGGTCTGCGCCGAACAGGAGTCGTCGTACCCGTGATCCTGGTGCTGCGCGCGCTCGGGGTCGGCGACCTGGCCACCGCCGTCCCGGCCCTGCGGGGCCTGCGCGCCGGGCTGCCCGGCCGGGAACTGGTGCTCGCCGCGCCGGCCTGGCTGGCGCCGCTGGCGGAGCTGACCGGCGCGGTGGACCGGGTGCTGCCCACCGCGGGGCCGGGCCGGATCGCCTGGACCGGTCCGCCGCCGGAGGTGGCGGTCAACCTGCACGGCCGGGGGCCCGAGTCGCACCTGGCGCTGGCCGCCACCCGGCCGGGCCGGCTGCTCGCCCACCGGAACCCGTCGGCCGGCCACCTGGACGGTCCGGCCTGGACGGACGACGAGCACGAGGTCCACCGCTGGTGCCGGTTGCTGCACGCGTACGACCTGCCGGCCGAACCGGGCGACCTGGCGCTGCGGCGTCCGGCCGTGGCCGGCGTACCCGGCGGGGTGACGGTGTTGCACCCGGGCGGCAAGGTGCCGGCGAAGCGCTGGCCGGCGGACCGTTTCGTCGGGTTGGCCCGGGCGCTGGCCGCGCGGGGGCACCGGGTGGTGCTCACCGGCTCGGCCGACGAGCGGGCGCTCGCCGACCGGGTGGCCCACGACGCCGGACTGCCGCCGACGGCGGTGCTGGCCGGCCGCACCGGCCTGGCCGAGATGGCCGCGCTGGTCGCCGGCGCGCGCCTGGTGGTCAGCGGCGACACCGGGGTGGCCCACCTCGCCACCGGCTACGGCACCGCCTCGGTGGTGCTGTTCGGGCCGGTGCCGGCGGCGCACTGGGGTCCGCCGGCCGACCGGCCCCGGCACCGGGCGCTCGGCGGCACCGAGGCCGGCGGAGTCGAGGCCGGCGGAGTCGAGCGGGATCCGGCGGGCGGGACGGGAGCGCACCCGGCGTTGGCCGCCGTCGGGGTCGACGAGGTGGTGGCGGCGGTGGCCGAGGTGGAACGGGTCTCCGGTGCGGTTGCGGCGTAGCGATCCGGGCCGGCCCGGCTACGGTCGGCGGCGGCGCGGCAAGGGCTGGCTCTTCCTCGACCCGACGGGCGAGCCGGTGGGCGACGCCGGCGAGCTGGCGCGCCTGCGTGAGCTGGTCATCCCGCCGGCCTGGCGGGACGTGTGGATCTCGCCGTACCCGAACGGGCACATCCAGGCCACCGGCATCGACGTGGCCGGCCGCAAGCAGTACCTCTACCACCCCGGCTGGCGGCAGAAGCGGGACGAGGCCAAGTTCGACCACGTGCTGGAGGTGGCCCACCGGCTGCCGGTGCTGCGTGACCGGGTCGCGCACGACCTGGCGCTGCGCGGGCTGCGGCGGGAGCGCGTGCTGGCCACCGTCGCCCGGCTGCTCGACATGGGGGCGTTCCGGGTCGGCAGCGACCAGTACGCCACCGGCGAGGAACCCACGTTCGGCGTGTCCACGCTGCGCCCGGAGCACGCCCGGTCCCGTGGCGGGTGCGTGGTCTTCGAGTTCCCGGCCAAGGGCGGCATCGAACAGGTCCGCCGGGTGGAGGACGCGGAGCTGTGCCATGTGCTGCTCAACCTGCGTCGACGGCGGCGCGCGCAGGAGCGGCTCTTCGGCTACTGGGACGGGCGGGCCTGGCGCGACGTGCGCAGCGACGAGGTGAACGACTACCTGCGTGACGCCAGTGGCGGGGAGATGACCGCGAAGGACTTCCGCACCTGGCACGCCACCGTGCTGGCCGCCACCGAGCTGGCCACGGTGGGCCCGCAGCGGTCCGTCACCGCCCGTCGACGGGCCGTGGCGGCGGTGATGCGTTCGGTTGCCGAGCTGCTCGGCAACACGCCGACGGTGGCCCGGACGTCGTATGTGGACCCGCGCGTGGTCGACCTCTACCACGACGGGGTGCTGGCGCCGGTCCAGCCGGAGATGCCGCGCGACGCGGTGGAGAAGTCGGTGTTGACGCTGCTGGAGGAGGAGGCCGACTGACCGACCGGCCCCGCCGGTCCTGGGGGGAAGCGGCGGGGCCGGAAACCGGGGCCGTGCGGCGTGGCGCGGGAGGCCACCGCCGGGGCGGGGTCGCCCGCGGCTGGACCGCCGCGGGCGCCACGCCGCGGCCCCCCGTTACCGGTGGGTCGTCGCCGGGTTCCCGGCGCCGGCCCGGGTCCAGTGTGTCCCGGTCGGGTTGACTTCGGACGCCGCGTTGTTGACGATCCGTGCCCGTTCCAGGTGACGCGCGCGGTACGCCTGCGGCGTCTCCGCCTGCGCCGCCCGGAAGGCCCGGCTGAAGTGGGCCTTGTCCCGGAAACCCCAGCGGCCGGCGATCGCCTGGATCGACCGGCCGCCCAACGCCGGGTCGGCGAGGTCCCGGCGGCATCGGGCCAACCGTTCGTCCCGGATGTACGCCGCGATCGTGGTCGCCTCGGACTCGAAGAGCCGGTGCAGGGAGCGCACCGAGATGTGGTGCGCGTCGGCGATCGTGGCCGGGTCCAGCGTGCCGTTCCCGAGGTGCTGGCGGACGTACGCGCGCACCTGGGCCAGCAGGGCACGGCGCCGGACCTCGGTGGGGACGGCGTCCTCGGAGACCAGGTGGCGGCCGAGCAGCGTGGCGGTCAGGTCGAGCGCGACCGCGCCGAGCCGCTCGGCGTCGGCCGCGTGGTATTGCTCCGGGTGGCCGGTGAGCCGGATGAGGTAGTCGGCGAGCAGCGCGCCGACGCCCTCGCCGCCGGACATCCGGCCGGCGAACAGTGGGGCGAGCTGGCGGTGCGACAGCGGCAGCGCGTCGTACGGGATGAGGGCCACCACCGAGCTGGCGGACCGGTCCCGGGCCCCGTCGACGTGGTGGCTGATCTCCTGCGGGCGGGCGCAGTCGTAGAAGGTGAAGTGGCCGGGTGGGCAGACGCCGCGCTGCCCGTCCTGGTCGGTGACCCCGGTGCCGGTCAGGGGCAGCGCGAGGACGTAGCAGGGCGCGTCCGAGCGCTGGATCAGCTTGCGGGTGCGGATCCCGTCCAGCGACGGGTAGCGGTGCCGGATGAGCTGCATCGGCCCCAGGTCGAGGAACTCGGCCCGGGCGGTGAAGTTGTCGGCGTGCTCGGTGCGCACCCGCATGAGCGTCGGTGTGCGGGCGAGCATGTCCAGCCACAGCCCGAACCGGTCCGCGGCGGGCACCTGCGCCGTGTCGAAGACCTGCGGTTGCATCGCGATGTCCATGAACGACCCCCGTGGTTCGTCTGCCCTTCACCAAAGACGACGCCCCACGGGTCGGAAATGCGACCACCCGTGGGGCGTGACGTCCGTCATAGGCAGACGGCAGGTCAGTCGTTGAGCACCTGGGACAGCCGGTCCCGGAAGCGACGCTCGGAGTCGCTCACCACGTCACCGCCGATGCCCAGGATGCCGCCGGTGGAGGCGGCGCCCACCACCTGGTCGGCGATCTCCACCAGCCAGTGCCGGTACGCCCCGGACTGCCCCTCATCCACCTTGCCGGTGAGCAGGGCGGACGCCTGGCCGGCGCGGGCGAGCACGTCCTCGATCATCGCCGTCGGGTCGTCCGGCGTGATCACCGGCAGCTCCGCGCCGGTCTCCGGGTCGCCGACCCGGGAGACGACCTCGCCGGCCACGGCCGCCACCAGCGGGCTTGCCGACTCGCGGCCGGCGGCGATGGTCTCCAACCCGGCGGCGTTCTCGGCCATGGTCCGCCGGGTGCCGTCGGACTCGGCCGCCGCCGCCGCGGTGAGCACCGCCTGCGGCAGACCCACCAGCAACCCCCATTCCTCGTCGGAGACGCCGAAACGGGTGTACGCCGGCTGCTCGATCACGATCAGGTTCCTTTCGCCGTGGTCGTCGTTGTCGACGGGCACCGCCACGGTGCCCGGGTCAGGCTAGTCCAGTTCCAGCAGGCCCTGTTCGGACACCACGCGCACGGACAGCGTCTTGTAGCCCACCTCGTCGAAGAGCACGGTCATCCGGTCGTCCTCGTAGTTGAGCACCAGACCGGACCCCCACTCGGCGTGGCGGACCTGGCTGTGCACCGGGAACGGACCGACCGCGCCGTCGTTCGCCACGCTGGTGCCGGCGTGGCAGTTGTCGCAGTGGCCGCAGACGTCGGTCATCTGCTCGCCGAAGTAGGCGAGCAGGACCTGCCCGCGGCAGCCGGTGGTCTCGGCGAAGGCGCGCATCATGTCGGTCCGTGACCGGGTCACGGTCTGCTGCCGCTCGGCCTCGGCGCGCGCCGCCCGCCCGGACTCGACGGCGTCCGGCGCGTACCGGGGCGCGCCGACGCGCTGCCGGGCGCGTGGCACGGCGGCGCCGATCTGCTCCAGCAGGGAGAGATACTGGCCGAGCTTGCGCGGGCCCAGCCCGGTCAGCTCGCGCAGCTCCTTGCGGGTGCGGGCCTTGCTCCGCAGCACCGCGGCGAGGTCGGTCAGCTCCTGCTCGTCCGGCAGGCCGCCGCTGAAGTAGCGCTGGAGGCCGACGTCCTCGGACCGCCAGAGCAGCAGGACCCGCGACGGTGAGCCGTCCCGGCCGGCCCGGCCGATCTCCTGGAAGTAGCTGTCCGGCGAGTCGGGCAGCGCCATGTGCACCACCCAGGCGATGTTCGGCTTGTCGATGCCCATGCCGAACGCCGAGGTGGCCACCATGATCGGGACCCGGTCGGCGAGGAACGCCTCGTGCAGCTCGTGGCGGGCGCCGGTGGGCATGCCGCCGTGGTAGAACTCGGCCGGGAAGCCGGCGTCGGTCAGCCGCCCGGCCATTTCCTCGGCGGCGCGCCGGGTCGGCACGTAGATGATGCCGGGGCGTTCGTCGTCGCGCAGCAGCGCGATCAGCCGCCGCCACCGGTAGTCGTCGGTCGGGCAGTAGGCCACCTCGAGGAACAGGTTGGGCCGGTCCAGCCCGGAGACGACCACCTCGGGCTCGCGCAGCCGCAGCCGGGCGATGATGTCGTCGCGGACCGGCGGGGACGCGGTGGCGGTGAGCGCCACCACCGGGGGCCGGCCCAGTCCGTCGATCAGGTGGCCGAGCGCCAGGTAGTCCGGCCGGAAGTCGTGGCCCCAGGACGAGATGCAGTGCGCCTCGTCGATCGCGACGAGCGCCGGGCCCAGTGAGCGGACCTCGGCGAGCCGGTCCGGGTTGCTCAGCGCCTCGGGCGTGATGAACAGGAACTCCGCCCGGCCGGCCCGGATCTCCTCGATCGCCTCGGCCTGCTGCGCGGCGCTCTCGTCCGAGCTGATCCGCACCGCGCGCAGTTCGGGCCGCTGCCGCTCGTTGAGCGCCGCGATCTGGTCCTGTTGGAGCGCGAGCAACGGGGAGATGACCACGGTCGGGCCGGGGATCAGGCTGGCCGGGATCTGGTAGATCGCCGACTTGCCGGCGCCGGTGGGCAGCACCACCAGGGCGTCGTGGCGCTTCATGACGGCGCGCATGGCGGCCAGTTGGTTGGGCCGCAGCGCGGTCCAGCCGAACAGGTTCTTCGCCGCGCGGCGCAGGTTGGTGGCGTGCGTGGTCAGCTTCATCAACGGCCACAGCTACCCCGGGCGTCACCACCCGAAACCGGGGGCGGGGCGGGCCGTCAGCGGCGGAACATCGCCCGGATCGCGATCAGCAGGAACAGGGCGCCGACCACCAGGCCGAGCAGGCGTACGCCGGGGATGTCGGCGGCGCTGGTGGCGTCGGCGAGCGGCAGGGCGGACATGCCGGAACTCTCCCACGGGCCGGGCCGGGAACGCCAGCGGCTAACAGTAAGGATTGTTGACTATTTAGCTGCGCGGTGTGACCATGTGAGCACCCGTCGGTCGTGGCGGGTCCGTGGGGAGACGGGGGAACTACCGCACATGAGCGAGCGGAACATGGGAGCCACCGGAGACCTGGCGGCGCTCGCCGCCGCCGTCCTGCAACCCGGGTTCGTCGGCACCGTCCCACCACCCTGGGTCTGCCGCTGGCTCGGCGAGGGGCTCGGCTCGGTGGTCCTCTTCGCCCGCAACGTCGTCGACCACGAACAGGTCGCCACGCTCACCGCTACCCTGCGGGCGGAACGTCCGGACGTGATCGTGGCCATCGACGAGGAGGCCGGCGACGTCACCCGGATCGAGTCGGCCCGGGGCAGCTCCCGGCCCGGCAACTTCGCCCTCGGCGCGGTGGACGACCCGGCGCTGACCGAGGAGGTCGCCCGCGACCTCGGCGCCGAGCTGGCCGCCGTCGGCGTCACGCTCGACTACGCGCCGGACGCCGACGTCAACTCCAACCCGGCCAACCCGGTCATCGGGGTGCGCTCCTTCGGCGCCGACCCGGACCTGGTCGCCCGCCACACCGCCGCCTGGGTACGCGGCCTCCAGGCCGGCGGCGTCGCCGCCTGCGCCAAGCACTTCCCCGGGCACGGCGACACCCGGGTCGACTCCCACCACGACCTGCCCCGCATCGGTGGTGACCGGGCCCGCCTCGACGCCGTCGAGCTGGCCCCGTTCCGCGCCGCGGTGGCCGCCGGGGCGCAGGCGGTGATGACCGGCCACCTGCTGGTGCCGGCCCTCGACCCGGAGCTGCCGGCCACGCTCAGCGCGCGCATCCTGGGCGGGCTGCTCCGGGAGGAGCTGGGCTTCGGCGGCGTGGTGGTGACCGACGCGGTGGAGATGCGGGCGGTGTCCGACCGGTACGGCTTCGCCGGCGCGGCGGTGCGCGCGCTCGCCGCCGGCGCCGACGCCATCTGCGTGGGCGGGGAACGCGCCACCGAGGCCGACGCCCGTGAGCTGCGCGACGCGATCGTGGCCGCGGTGGCGAGCGGGGAGCTGCCCGAGGAACGGCTGGCCGAGGCGGCCAAGCGGGTCGGTCAGCTGGCCGCGTGGAGCGTCGCCGCCCGCGCCCGCCGCGCCGCCGGCCCGGCGTCCCCCGGCGACTCACCCATCGGCCTGGCCGCCGCCCGCCGGGCGGTCCGGGTCACCGGCGAGGCCGGACTGCTGCCGCTGGCCGGGCCGGCACACGTGGTCGAGTTCGCGCCGCCCCGCAACATCGCCATCGGCGAGGAGACGCCGTGGGGGGTCGCCGCGCCCCTGGCCCACCTGGCGCCCGGCACCACCACCGCCCGGTACGCCGCCGACGCCGTCCCCGCCGACCCGGCGACCGGCCCGGCCGACCGGCCGCTGGTGCTCGTCGTGCGGGACCTGCACCGGCACGAGTGGATGCGGGACGCGGTGGCACGGGCGCTCGCCGTCCGCCCGGACGCGGTGGTGGTCGAGCTGGGCGTGCCCGAGCTGGCCACCGGCCGGGTGCACCTGGCCACCCACGGGGCCACCGCGGCGGCGGCCCGGGCCGCCGCCGAGCTGCTGGCCGGCACCAGGTGAACTCCCGGCCCGGCCGGGTGGGGAGGTCCCCCGGCCGGGCCGGGTCTCAGGGCGCGTCGACGACGAGGTCGGCGTACTCCGGGTGGCGCTCGACGAACGCGGCCACGAACGGGCACCGGGGCACCACCCGACCGCCACGAGCCCGGATCTGGTCCAGCATGCCGCCGACGAGCGCGGCGCCCACGCCCTGCCCCTGGTAGCGGTCGTCGACCTCGGTGTGCGTGAAGACCAGCACCTCGCCGCGCGGCAGGTACGCGCTGAAGCCGGCCAGCGCGTCGTCGACCAGGATCTCGAAGCGGTGCTTCGCGGGGTTCTCCTCGACCAGGAAGCTCACCTGACCATCGTCCTCTCGTCGTCGGCCACCCGGTCGATCTCGGCCAGCAGCCGGTCCACCTCGTCGGCCGTGTTGTAGTGGTAGACGCTGGCCCGCACCGCGCCGCCGGAGTCGCGCAGCCCCATGGCCTGGAAGTATTCGTAGGCGTAGTAGTCGCCGGAGGAGAGGCAGAAGCCCGCCTCGCCCAACGCCGCCGCGGTCCGCGCCGGAGCCTGCCCGGCCAGCCGGAACGACACCGTGGGGCAGCGCCGGGCCGGCGCGCCGTAGACGGTGACGAACGGCCGGGCGGTCAGCCCGGTGAGCAGCCGGTCGAAGACCGCCTCCTCGTGCGCCTGGGCGGCGGCCAGGCCGGCGCGTACCCGCTCCCGGCGGTCGCCGGACGCGGCCGGGTCGAGACCGGCCAGGTGGTCCACCGCGGCGGCCACGCCGGCCAGCAGCGGGAAGCTCGGGGTGCCGTACTCGAAGCGGTCCGGGACCCCGTCGGCCGAGGGGATCAGCTTCGCCGGGCGCAGCGTCGCCCACCACGACGGGTCGGCGACCATCGCCGCCAGGTGCGGACCTGACCACTTGTACGCGCTGGTCACCAGCACGTCCGCGCCGAGCGAGGCCAGGTCGGTGGGGCCGTGCGGCACCGAGTGCACCCCGTCCACGCAGACCAGCGCGCCGGCGGCGTGCGCGGTCTTCGCGATCGCCGCCACGTCCGGCGCGGTGCCGATCGCGTTGCTGCCGGCGGTCACCGCGACCAGCCGGGTGCGCGCGGTGACCAGGTCGGCGTACTGGCCGGCGGGCAGCTCGCCGGTGTCCGGGTCGAACTCGGCCCAGCGCACCGTCGCCCCGGCCGCCTCGGCGGCCTGCGCCCAGGGGCGGACGTTGGCGTCGTGGTCCAGCCGCGACACCACCACCTCGTCGCCGGGCCGCCAGCCCGCGCCGAGCGTGCGGGCCAGCGTGTAGGTGAGCGCGGTGGCGCTCGACCCCAGCACCACGCCCGCCGGGTCCGCGCCGAGCAGGTCGGCGACCGCGGCCCGCGCGCCGGCGACCAGCTCCAGCGCGCGCCGGCCGGGGGCGAAGGCGGTGCTGCGGTTACCCATGGCGGTACGCATGGCGTCGGCCACCGCCTCGATCACCCCGGCGGCGGTCTGGGTGCCACCGGCGCCGTCGAAGTGCGCGAAACCCTCGCCCAGCGCGGGGTATCCGCGCCGCACCCGGGCAACATCAAAAGCCATTCCCGCACCCTAGCGCGGAAGGCGGGGGCCCTTCTTAACGCATTCGGTAGAGGCGGGGCCCCTTCTTAACACCCCACCTCGGCGCGCGCGGCCACCCCGGGGCGGTGGCCGGCGCGCCGTACCCTTGGGGAGGTGACGAACCGACGCGCCACCCTCGCCCCGACCTCCGCCCGACGCGCCGCCGGGATGCTCGCCGGTCTCGCCCTCGGCGCCGCGCTGCTCGCCGGATGCAGCTCGAACGGCGCCGACACCGACTGCGGCCTGGACGCCTGCACCATCACCTTCGACCGTGGGGTGGAAGCCAGCGCCAGCATCCTCGGCGTCGAGGCCAAGCTCATCGGCACCCAGGA
The DNA here is from genome assembly GCF_027497235.1 of Micromonospora sp. WMMD1128. Classification (NCBI taxonomy): domain Bacteria; kingdom Bacillati; phylum Actinomycetota; class Actinomycetes; order Micromonosporales; family Micromonosporaceae; genus Micromonospora; species Micromonospora sp. WMMD1128. Next base: position 4,049,315 of record NZ_CP114902.1, on the reverse strand, counting down.
CGACCAGGTCACCGTCGAGGTGGCCGGGGAACAGCTGTCACTCACCACGGGCCAGCAGGCCACCGAGGTGGGCGGCTTCCAGGTCAGCCTGGACAGCGTCACCGACCAGAACGTCGTGCTGCGGGTGGCTCGCAACCCCAACAGCTGATCGGATTCGGCCGGGCGGCGGCGGGCGGTGACGTTTGGAAAATCGCACGTCGGGAGATTGAGGGCGCATGTCTGTCACCCGAAGCGCCGGCGCCACCGCCGCCCAGGCCAAGAACAGCCGTTGGCTCGAACTGCTGACCCGTGTCGGGTTCATCGGCTACGGAATCGTGCACCTCCTCCTCGCCTGGCTGGCGTTGCAGATCGCCTTCGGCAAGTCGGGCGAGGAGGGCAACCAGAACGGCGCCCTGCGCACGCTCGGCGAGCAGCCGCTCGGCAAGTTCGTCCTGGTCGCGATCGCCGTCGGGCTGTTCGCCATGGCCATCTGGCAAGCGTTCCAGGCGGTGATCGGCCACCAGTCGAAGACCGGCAAGGAGCGGATCTTCGAGCGGATCGCCTCGGTCGTGCGCGTGATCGTCTTCACCTGGCTGGGCTGGACCGCGATCAAGGTGGTCCGGGACGCCAGCGCCAACTCCTCGAACCAGCAGCAGCAGCTCACCGAGAAGCTGATGGCCTCCGACGGCGGCCGGTGGCTGGTCGGCCTGGCCGGTCTGGTGCTCGCCGCGGTCGGCGTGGGCATGGTGATCTACGGCCTGAAGAAGAAGTTCGAGCGCAACCTCAAGACCGGCGAGATGAGCCGCAAGACACACCAGCTCACCCGTCGCCTCGGCATGGTCGGGTACGCCGCGCGGGGCGCGGTCTTTGCCATCACCGGCCTGCTCATCGTGGTCGCGGCCGTGAAGTACGACCCGGAGAAGGCGCGCGGCCTGGACGCCGCCCTGCGGACGCTGCGCGACCAGGCGTACGGCCCGTGGCTGCTGTCGTTGATGGCGCTCGGCATCGCCGCGTTCGGCGTCTACTGCTTCTTCCAGTCCCGGTACCGCAAGGTCTGAGCCTGGTCGATATCCGGACCGCCGGGCACCATTGGGCCTTTGCCCGATTCCGCCGGGCGGAGGGAGAGATGTCGTGCAGAGCTACCTGGTGACCGTCGCCGCCGCGCTCGTCGCGGCGGCGGTCGCGTTGGTGCTGGTACAGGTGGCCCACCGGGTCACCCGCCGGCTGGGCCGCCGCTCACTGCTGATGACCGAGCTGACCGAGCACTCGCACCGTGCGTTCCAGGTCGCCGCGACAGTGGTCGGCGTGCAGCTCGCGATCCGGTTCACCACGCTCTACGCGGTGGGTAGCCCGTGGCGGCGGTTCGTCCTGCACACGCTGGTGCTGGCCATGATCGCCGCGCTCGCCTGGCTGGTGGCCTCGCTGCTGGTGGTGGCGGAGGACACCGCGCTTGCGCGGTTCCGGACGGACGTGCCGAACAACAGGCACGCCCGGCGGGTGCGGACCCAGGTGGTGCTGCTGCGCCGGCTGACCATAGCGGTGATCGTGATCCTCGCCGTCGGCGTGATGCTGATGACGTTCCCGTCCGTACGCGGTGTCGGCGCCGGGGTGCTCACCTCCGCCGGTGTGGTGGCCGCGGTCGCCGCGCTGGCCGCGCAGAGCCTGCTCGGCAACGTCTTCGCCGGCCTCCAGCTCGCCTTCAGCGACGCGGTGCGCCTGGACGACGTGGTCGTGATCGAGGGGGAGTGGGGCCGGATCGAGGAGATGACGCTCAGCTACGTGGTGGTGCAGGTCTGGGACGACCGCCGGCTGATCCTGCCCACCTCGTACTTCACCAGCCGGCCGTTCCAGAACTGGACCCGGACCGAGGCGAAGGTGCTCGGCACCGCCGAGTTCGACCTGGACTGGGCGGTCCCGGTGCAGGCCGTGCGGGAGGAGCTGCGGCGGCTCTGCGAGGGCACCGACCTCTGGGACGGCCGGGTCTGCGTCCTCCAGGTGACCGACGCCACGGGCGGCCTGGTCAAGGTCCGCGCGGTGGTCAGCGCCGCCGACGCGGGCAGCCTCTGGGACCTCCGCTGCCTGGTCCGGGAGAACCTGGTGGCCTGGGTACGCGACCACCGCCCGACCGCGTTGCCCCGGCTGCGCACCGAGGTGGGCGAGGCGACCGGTCCGCTGGCCTGGCAGGTGGCGCCGCTGCGCCGGTCGGTGCGCCGGCCGGCCGACACCGAGGCCCCCGACGACGCGCGGGTCTTCGGCGGCAGCGACGACGGTGAGGCCCGCAGCGAGGCGTTCGTGGGTCGGGAGGACCACGCCGAGGCCCGGCGCTGACCCCGCGTACCCGATCGGAGCCCCCGGCCGCCCGCGCGGCGCCGGGGGCTCCGCGCGCCCGGTGGGTCCGTGACCCCGGCGTCGCCCGGCGCGTTGTCCCAGTCGGGGACGGTACGCGGCCGGTCGGACCGGTTCGCGGAGTCTCGGGCCGAGTGGGTTTGATCGGTCGTGTTCCGGGGGACCTGCTGGCCACGCCCCGGGTTCCGGCCATCCGCCGCCGGGCTCCGGCGGCGGGCGGCCGGGCCGACCGGCCGTTCCGCGCAGGATTGACGGGCGGCGACTCCGGGCATACAGCGCGGTGATGACGAAAGGAGGACAGCATGGCTGACGTCGCGAGTCCCAGCACGTCCCGGCCCGGGACCGAGCCGTCCACCGCGGAACTGGTGCAACGGGCCACCGAGCAGGTCACCCGCCTGGTGCGGGACGAACTGGCCCTGGCCCGGGCGGAGCTGACCCAGAAGGGCAAGCACGCCGGGATCGGGATCGGTCTGTTCGGCGGTGGCGGGGTGATGGCGCTCTACGGCGCCGGTGCGCTCGTCGCCACCGTGATTCTGCTGCTGGCGCTTGTCATGCCGGCGTGGCTGGCCGCCCTGATCGTGGCGGTGGCGCTGTTCCTGCTCGCCGGGATCCTCGCGCTCGTGGGCAAGAAGCAGGTCAGCCGTGCCGTCCCGCCGGTGCCGGAGGCGGCGGTCCGCAGTGTCCGCGCGGACGTCGACACGGTCACCGCCGCGGTGAAGGACGGGAGGCGGGCATGACCGGCAACGGAACCGGTAACGGGACCGGGGATGTGGCGGCGCTCCGGGAGGAGATCCGCCGGACCCGGGTGGAACTCGGTGAGACGATGGAGCTGCTGGCCGCCCGGGCCGACCCGAAGGCGCTGGTGCGGCACTCCGCCGAGCAGGCCAAGGCGCGGATGCGCGAGCAGGCGGCGCTGACCGTGGCGCGGGCGCGCGGGCGGGCGGCGGAGCGGGTCCGGTCGGTCCGGGCGCAGGCGTACGGCTCCGGCGGCGCGGTCGGGCGCAGCCCGGTGCCGTGGGCGGCGGTCGCGGCCGGCGCGGTGGCGACCGTGGTGGTGTTGTTGGTGATCCGAGGGAGGCGCGGGTGAGCGGCAAGATCGGCAAGGTGGCGTACCGGCCGGTGGGCGTGCTGCTCGGCCTGGCCGCCGGCGCGGTCGCGGGCATGGTCTTCCGGCAGGTCTGGAAGCTGGCGGCGGGCGACGACGACGCGCCCAGCGCCACCGACGAGGACCGGCACTGGGGCGAGGTGCTCGCCGCCGCGGCCCTCCAGGGGGCGATTTTCTCGGCGGTCCGGGCGGCCGTGGACCGGGGCGGCGCGGTCGGTGTGCGACGGCTGACCGGGCACTGGCCGGACTGATCAGATCCGGAACGGACCCCTTCCCCGCACGCTGGGGGAGGGGTCTTCGGCGTGGCTTCGGGCGACCTTCAGGTCACATGTCGGAGACGTTCGTCCGGTAGGCTGTGCGAAGTTTTTGCGTACGTGGTTTGCTGTCTCACGCTGTTGCGAGACGCGTGGGTTGAGAGACGTTCCCTGCATGGGGGGCCACCTCAGGCGCCGCTGCTCGAAAACGGCCAATCGGCCGCACGGCGTGCTCGGCCGCCAGTTTTAGAAGGAGTTGCACATGGCGCAGGGAACCGTGAAGTGGTTCAACGCTGACAAGGGCTTCGGCTTCATCACCGTCGACGGCGGGGGTGCTGACGTGTTCGTCCACTTCTCGGCCATCCAGTCCAGCGGCTACCGCTCGCTGGAGGAGAACCAGCGGGTGGAGTTCGAGATCGCCCAGGGTCAGAAGGGTCCGCAGGCCGAGCAGGTCCGCCCCATCTGAGCTGACGGAGCGCCGGCCGGGCGGGCCGGCGCGCGAAGCCCCGCATTCCCACCGGGAGGCGGGGCTTCTCCATGCCGACCCGCGGCGGCTCAGCGGCGTGCCCGCATGCCCCACCAGAGCGCGACGAGTCCGACCAGGACGAGCGCCGGGCCGACCACGGCCCCGATCCGCACGTCGGTGAGCGCGCTGCCCTCGACGTAGCCGAGCCCCAGGACGGTCCAGAGCGCACCGAGCACCACGCCCACCAGCCCCATGGTGAGCCGGAACCAACCCCTCATCGCGTCCCCTCCGCCGACGTGCGCCCCGATCCAGCATGCCCGCCGTCGCGCGGGGCCGGCGGCGCCGCGCCGGCGGGTCGGGTCGGACCGGTCACCACCGGTCGTGCACCCGCGACCGGATCAGCTCGTCGTAGGTGGCCCGCACCGCGGCCCGCTCCGCCTCGCTCAGGGGCGGCTGGCCGGCCGCCTCGGCGTTGCGTCGGGCCTGCTCGGCGGAGCGGGCCCCGGGGATCACCACGGTCACGCCGGGCTGGTCGAGGATCCAGCGCAACGCGAACTGCGCCATGGTGCGGTCGTCGCCGACGAGCGGCGCGAGCCGGCGCACCGCGGCCAGGCCGAGGTCGTAGTCGACGCCGGCGAACGTCTCGCCGACGTCGAACGACTCGCCGTGCCGGTTGAAGGTGCGGTGGTCGTTCGCCGGGAACGTGGTGTGCTCGTCGTACCGGCCGGAGAGCAGGCCGCTCGCCAGCGGCACCCGGGCGATGATGCCCACGCCGGCCGCCGCGGCGGCCGGCAGCACCGCGTCCAGCGGCTTGTGCCGGACCGCGTTCAGGATGATCTGCACGCTTGCCACACCGGGCCGGGCGATGGCGGTGAGCGCCTGCTCGCAGGTCTCCACGCTGACCCCGTACCCGGCGACGCGCTCCTCGGCGACGAGGGTGTCCAGGGCGTCGAAGACCCGGTCGTCGGCGAAGACCGCGGTGGGCGGGCAGTGCAGCTGCACCAGGTCGAGCGTGTCGACGCCCAGGTTGGCCCGGGACCTGTCGGTCCAGGCCCGGAAGTTGTCGAGGGTGTACGCCTCCGGCGTCTGCGGCACCCGGCGGCCCATCTTGGTGGCGACGGTCAGCCCGTGCCCCGGGCGGGCACCCAGGAACCGCCCGATGAGCTGTTCGCTGCGGCCGTCGCCGTACACGTCCGCGGTGTCCAGGAAGGTGACGCCGGCGTCCACCGCGGCGCCCAGCACGTCGAGCGCCGCGTCCTCGCTGACGTCGCCCCAGTCGGCGCCGAGCTGCCAGGCGCCGAGTCCGATGATGCCGACGTGCCGGCCGAGCCGGTCGAAGTTGCGCTGTTCCATCCGGTCGAGCCTAGTGAGCGGGTTGCCGTCGCGCGCGTCGGGCCGTACGGTCTCCAACAAGACGTACGTACGGTTTGGAGAAATGCCATGTGGGACCCGAGCACCTACCTGCGCTACGGCGACGAGCGCTCCCGCCCCTTCCACGACCTGCTGGCCCGGCAGCCGGATCACCGGCCTGGACTCCTCGCCCGAGATGATCGCGCGGGCCGCCGCCCTGGACGTCCCGGTCACGTTCGGCGTGCGCGACCTCCGCGACTGGCGGCCGGCGCCGGACGTGGACGTGCTCGTCGGCAACGCGGTGCTCCAGTGGGTGCCGGAGCACCGCGACCTGCTCGCCCGCTGGGCCACCGAGCTGCCCGCCGGCGCGTGGCTGGCGTTCCAGGTGCCGGGCAACTTCGCCGCGCCGTCCCACCTGGCGTTGCACGAGGTCGCCGGGCGGGGCCGCTGGCGCGAACCCCTCGCCGGGCTGCTGCGCGCGGCCCCGGTCGACGAGCCGGTCGGCTACGCCGCGCTGCTGACCGGGGCGGGCTGCGCGGTCGACGCCTGGGAGACTACCTACGTGCACCTGCTGCCCGCCGCCGGCGCCGACCACCCGGTGCTGGCCTGGATGGAGGGCACGGCCCTGCGCCCGGTCCGCGCCGCGCTGGACGCCGCCGGCTGGGCCGACTTCCGCGCCGAGCTGGGCGTGGCGCTGGCCGAGGCGTACCCGGTGCGGCAGGGTCAGGTGTACTTCCCGTTCCGCCGGATCTTCGTGGTGGCCCGCACCGGCGCCCACGCAGAGGAGAATTCGTGACCGACCTGCCCACCTTCATCGCCGGACTGCCCAAGGTGGAGCTGCACGTGCACCACGTCGGCTCCGCCTCGCCCCGGATCGTCGCCGAGCTGGCCGCCCGGCACGAGGGGCGCAGCCCCGTCCCGGCCGACCCGGACGCGCTCGCCGACTACTTCGCGTTCCGCGACTTCGCCCACTTCGTCGAGGTCTACCTGAGCGTGGTCGACCTGATCCGGGACACCGACGACGTCTGGCTGCTCACCCACGAGGTGGCCCGCGAACTGGCCCGCCAGCAGGTCCGGTACGCCGAACTGACCGTCACGCCGTACTCGCACGTGCACCGGGGCATCCCCGCGCCGGCGTTCTGCGAGGCGATCGAGGACGCCCGCAAGCGGGCCGAGGCCGACTTCGGCATCGCGCTGCGCTGGTGCTTCGACATCCCCGGCGAGGCCGGGCTGCCGGCGGCCGAGCAGACCCTGCGGATCGCGCTCGACGAACGGCCCGACGGGCTGATCAGCTTCGGCCTCGGCGGCCCCGAGATCGGGGTGCCCCGACCCCAGTTCAAGCCGTACTTCGACCAGGCCCGGGCGGCCGGGCTGCGCTCGGTGCCGCACGCCGGCGAGACCACCGGCCCGGAGACGATCTGGGACGCGCTGCGCGAGCTGGGCGCCGAACGGATCGGCCACGGCATCTCCGCCGCGCTCGACCCGGCGCTGCTGGCCCACCTGGCCGAGCGGCGGATCCCGCTGGAGGTCTGCCCGACCTCGAACGTACGGACCCGGGCGGTGGCCAGCCTCGACGAGCACCCGCTGCCGCAACTCGTCGCCGCCGGCGTCCCGGTCAGCATCAACTCCGACGACCCGCCGATGTTCGGCACCACGCTCAACGACGAGTACGCGGTCGCCGCCCGGCTGCTGAACCTCGACCCGGTCGGGGTGGCCGCGCTGGCCCGGGACGCGGTGGCCGCCGCGTTCCTGGCGCCGGCCGAGGCGGCCCGGATCAGCGCCGACATCGACGCGTACCTGGCGAGCGCGGCACGCTGAGCGGCCGTACGGCCGCCGGCCGCCGGGACAGTCGTAGCGGCCGGCGACTCGTACGAGAGCGGCGCGCGACGGGAGCGAGGTGTGGGGGGACCGAACTCCCGCCGCGCGCACGGATCCGCCGGCCGGAAGGTGTTACGGGGCGTCCCGGCCGACGGAACTGATGGGTTCTGTCGGAGATCCTGACATTCCGCGCCCCCGTGACGGCGGTCGTTAACACACTCCTAAGGAGAACTTGCGCCGCCGCACAGCCACGGCGTCAACGCGGACGCGGCCAGCGCCGCCCGGCGCGCGGCTCCCGGGCCTCCCGGGCCATCCGGCCGACCAGCCCGAACCGGTTGACCTGACGGGGCGCGGCGTCCGGATCGGCCAGCAGCATCACCACGCTGGCCCCGCCGAGCCGGGCGCGGTCCAGGCTCACCGATCCGTTGGCCTGCAACGCGACCCGCTTGGCGATGTCCAACCCCAGCCCGGTGGAGCCCTGGTCGCTCTCGCCCCGGCGCAGGGCGCGGTCCGGGTTGGCGATGCCCGGCCCGGCGTCGTCGATCCGGATCGCCACCCAGCCGTCCCGGCGACTCACCGCCACCTCGAACGCGGTGCCCTGCGGCGTGTAGCGGAAGACGTTGCCGATCACCGCGTCCAGCGCGGCGGCCAGCTCGGCCCGGGGCACCGGCGCCGGGATGCGCAACTGCGCCCCGACCACCCGGTGCGGCCGGTTCTGGTCGCCGGCCAACGCCGACCAGAAGACCATCCGGTCCCGGACCACCTCGCTGACGTCGCAGGACGCCGGCGCCGTCTCCTGGCTGACCGCCTTGCGGGTCGTCTTGATCAGCTGGTCGACCTCGCCCTCAAGCGTGACGATGGCCTGCCGGATCCGCCGGATGCCGCGCCGCCGGTCCAGCTCCGCCTCGCTGAACGTGCCGATGCTCGTGTCGTCGGACTCCAGGGCCTCCGCGTCCAGCCGCAGCGCGGTCAGCGGGGTACGCAGCCGGTGCGACAGGTCGGCGACCAGCTCGTGCTCGTCGGCACGCAACGCCGCCAACCGTTCCGTCATCCGGTTGAACGCGTGCCCCGCCTCGGCCAGCTCCCGCGGGCCGGTCGGCTCCACCCGTACCCCCAGCTCGCCGTCGCCCACCGCGAGGGCCGCCTTGACCAGGTCGCCGGTGGCGTCCACGGCCCGGGCCGCCACCCGGTCCACCACGACCACCGCGGCGCCGACCAGGGCCAGCGCCACCGCGAGCAGCAGCAGCCAGCGTCCGCCGGCGCCGGCGTCGAGCACCTCGTCGGGTACGAAGACCTCCACCACGGCCACCCGGTCACCGAGCACCACCGGGTCCAGCCGCAGCACCCCACCGTCCACCTCGGTCACCACCGAGCGTCGCTGGGCGGCGGCGTCGGCAAGCGCGGACGCGTCGGCGCGACCGGCCGACTCGTCGGCGCCGACGCCGTGCACCACCGGGCGCAGCGCCGGGTCGTCACCGCTTGCCGCCACCGCCCGCCGGACCACCTCCGGGTCGGTGCTGACCGCCAGCGCGCCGGTCACCAGCGCGCCGCGCCGCGCGGCGTCGGACAGCTTCTCCTCGCGGGACTTGTCAGACAGCGTGAGGCCGAGCGGGATGAGGAAGGCGAGCGCGACCAGGCTGCACATGCCGGCGGTGAGCCAGGCCAGCACCGGCCTCAGTCCGGCGCCACCAGCCGGAAGCCGACCCCCCGCACGGTGCGCAGGTAGCGCGGCTTCGCCGCGGACTCGCCCATTTTGCGGCGGAGCCAGTACAGGTGTACGTCGATGGTCTGGTCCTCGCCGACCGATGGCTGCCGCCATACCTCCTCCAAGAGCTCCCGCCGGGACACTACCCGGCCGGGACGAGCGGCGAGATACGCCAGCAGGTCGAATTCCTTGCGGGTCAGCGCCAGTGCCTCCCCGTCCAGCACCGCGCTGCGCTCGCCCACGTCCACCCGCAGGCCGCCCACCGTGTGCACGGCCGGCTGCACGGTCCGGCTGGCCCGACCGGCCCGGCGCAACACGGTGGTGATCCGGGCGTCCAGGTGCGCGCCGGTGAACGGCTTGACCATGTAGTCGTCGGCGCCGGCCCGCAACAGCCGGACCACCGACTGCTCGTCGTCGCGGGCGGTGGCGATGATGATCGGCACGTCGGTGATGCCCCGCAGCATGCGCAGCGCGTCCGAGCCGTCCAGGTCCGGCAGGCCCAGGTCGAGCACCACCAGGTCGGGCGTCTCCGCGGCGACCCGGCGCAACGCGTCCAACGCCGTGCCGACGGCGTGCACCGCGTGGCCCCGGTCGGTGAGCGACCGCAGCATCGCGCCACGCACGACGTGGTCGTCTTCGACCAGCAGGACGGTTGCCACGTCAGCACCGTACTCGGCGTGGCAAGTCGATCGCGTTGCGGCGGCCCGGCGGACGGGGCAAGCTGGAACGGCGATGACGTTCATCCTCTTTCCCGACACCCGCCTGACGCTCGCCCGCGACGCGCTGGCCGGCCTGTCGGTGGGTGACGCCCTCGGCTCCCAGTTCGCCGTCCCCGGCCGGCGTCCCGCCGACCTCGCCGCGGGGCGGCTGCCCGCGCCGCCCTGGGAGTGGACCGACGACACCGAGATGGCCTGCTCCGTGGTGGCCGAGCTGGCCTCCACCGGCCGGGTCGACCGGGACCGGCTGGCGCTCGCCTTCGCCGCGCGCTGCGAGCCCCGGCGGGGGTACGGCCCCGGCGCGGTGAGCGTCCTGCGGCTGATCCGCGCCGGCACGCCGTGGCCGGTGGCCGCCGCGTCGGCGTTCGACGGGCAGGGCTCCCTCGGCAACGGCGCGGCGATGCGCGTGGCTCCGCTCGGGGCGTGGCACGCCGACTCCATCCACCGCGCCGCCGACCAGGCGCGCGCCTGCGCCGAGGTGACCCACGCCCACCCGGAGGGCAGCGCCGGAGCGGTGGCCGTGGCGGTGGCCGCCTCGCTGGCCGCCCGGGCCCGCCTCGACGGCACCCGGCCCGAGCCGCACCGCCTGCTCAGCGCCGTGGCCGGCGCGCTCGACCCGGCCGGCGAGGTGCACCGGGGCGTACGCCGGGCCGCCGCGCTGCTCGGTCAACCGGCCGGCGAGGTGGCCGACGCGGTGGGCAACGGCTCGCGGGTCACCGCGCCGGACACCGTCCCGTTCACGCTCTGGGTCGCCGCCACGCTGCTGCACGACTACCCGGCCGCGATCCGCGCCTGCGTGGAGGCGGGCGGCGACGTGGACACCACGGCGGCGATCGTCGGCGGGATCGTCGCCGCGTACACCGGCGTCGGCACCCCCGGCGGCGTCCCCGAGGGGTGGCTGACCGCCCGCGAGCCGCTGCCCGGTTGGCTCACCGCCCCCACCCCCTGACGCCCCCTCCTCGTCCGGTGATCAAGGAGTTCGCGTCCTCGAAGCGCTTCCCCGCGCCCCAAAAGTCCTTGGTCAACTCCTGCCATGGCTCCCGGCTCGCGACTGCTTCCATATGGCGGACAAACCTTCTCACATGGCGGACATGGGAGAGATCTGACCGGTAAACTGACCCAGCTTGCACCCGTTTGCCGTCTTGATGCCCCCGGTGCTCGGGAGACGTCGGTAGGCCGGACGCCAGTTCGGTGATGTGGCGGTATCCGACCACCGGCGATGCCCCCACTTCACCGAACTGGTGTTGATCATGGCCAAACGATCACCGCCCGCGCTTCCTCGCACGAGACCCGGCCGGAGAGCAGGCCACCGTGCGGCCGGTTGCCCGTTTTCACGCCTGTGCGGCGTCCCGACGAGACCAGGTGACTTGGAAGCAAAACGCCCCTCCAGGGGCCATTTGCCGACAAGATCTCAGACTTCGGCGTCGATCACGGAGTTCCTATGGAAGATCGGCAGGAGTCGAACGTCTTCCTGCGAGCACTCGTTCGTCGTCGTCGAGCTGGGGTCATCATGCGCGCGAGCGCGCCGCGCCGGCGGAGACGGGTTCGTCGGCGGAAGCACGCTTGCCCGCCGGGGTCGCCTGGGACGTGTCGCCGTGACCGGGGGTGAGGTCGTCAGGGGTGAGGTCGTCAGGGGTGAGGTCGTCAGGGGTGAGGTCGTCAGGGGTGAGGTCGTCGGAGGCGGAGGCGGAGGCGGGTGAGGCGGGGGCGTCGGAGGCGGAGGCGTCGGGGCTGGCGGGGTCGGGGTCGGACGGGAGCGCCAGGGTGGTGCGCCGGCGGCGGCTGAGCAGCCAGCCGATCGCGGCACCGCCGGCCAGGCCGGCGAGCAGGCCGCCACCGAGCAGCAGGTCCGCGCTCGGGCCGTCGTCGGCCGCCTCGGTCACCGGGCCCGCGGCGGCGCCGCCCGGCGCGGCGCCGTCCTGGCCGCTGCCCGCAGCACCGTGGCCGGCGTGGCCACCGCCGGCCGCACCGGCGTCGCCGCCGTGCGTGGCGGTGCCCGGCAGCGGCGGCAGCAACGGCACCGTCGGCGCCGGGTGTGCGCCGCCGGCCGGGTCCGTCCAGCGGACCACCGTGCCATCGGCGTACGTCTGCACGACGGTGAAGGTGAGCAGGTCGGTGGCCGGCATCGGCCCCATGCCCAGCGGCAGCCGGGCCGCGCCGGTGCCGGCGCCGGGTGCCCGTAGCCAGGTCACGGCTTCGGTCACCTGGTTCAGTTCGGAGGTGTGGATGCCCGCCACCGGCTGATCCAGGTCGCGGGTGGTGATGGTCGGCCCCCAGTCCGGCACGGACATCGGGTAGACCTCGCCGATCGGGGCGTCCGGCGGCATGGTCAGCTCGATCTTCGTGGTCCGGGTACCGGGTCGATCCGCGGGCACCACCACGGACAGTTCGATCGCGTCGCCCTGGTGCACCTCGCCGGGGGAGGTCGTCACGGTCACGCCGGCGGCGCTGGCCAGGCCCGGCCAGCCCACGGCTCCGGCGAGCGCGGCGGCCAGCAGCGACGCCGCCCACCGGCCCTGACGGGTCATCCTCATCGTCGTCCCCATCCTTCTCGACTGGGGTCGGTACCGGCTCCGGCCCCACCTGGTAGTTCGGTCGGGACGGCGGAAAGGTTCAACGCCCGGCGGAACTCGTGTCGCGCCGGGCCCGGCGTCGGCGGCGGCGCGGGTCCGGGCGACCGATAGCATCGCAGGGGCCGGTCACCGGCAGATCCGTACCGTCGACGACAGGAGTCACCGTGTCCGCACCCCGTACCCCCGTCGTGGCCGACCCCGTCGTCGTCGCCGCCGGGACCACGGCGGCCGACGCGGTGGCCGCGGCCGGCCTGCCCACCACCGGGCCGAAGGCGATCGTGGTGGTCCGCGACCCGCGGGGTCAGCTCCGCGACCTGGACTGGATGCCGGCCGAGGAGACCACGGTCGAGCCGGTGGCGTTGAGCAGCCCGGCGGGCCTGGAGGTGCTGCGCCACTCCACCGCACACGTGCTGGCGCAGGCCGTGCAGGACGTCTTCCCGGAGGCGAAGCTCGGCATCGGTCCGCCGATCGAGAACGGTTTCTACTACGACTTCGGCGTCGACAAGCCGTTCCAGCCCGAGGATCTGGCGAAGCTCGAGAAGCGGATGCAGGAGATCGTCAAGTCCGGCCAGCGGTTCCGCCGTCGCCGCTTCGCCGACCTGGACGAGGCCCGGGGCGAGCTGGCCGCCGAGCCGTTCAAGCTGGAGCTGATCGAGGTCAAGGGCGAGGGGCTGGACTCCTCCGAGGTGATGGAGGTGGGCGGCGGCGAGCTGACCATCTACGACAACCTCGCCGCCAACGAGGACAAGGTCTGCTGGTCGGACCTGTGCCGGGGCCCGCACCTGCCGAACACCCGGCTGATCGGCGCGTTCAAGCTGATGCGTTCCGCCGCCGCCTACTGGCGCGGGTCGGAGAAGAACCCGCAGCTCCAGCGGGTCTACGGCACCGCCTGGCCGACCCGGGACGAGCTGAAGGCGTACCTCAAGCTGTTGGAGGAGGCCGCCCGGCGCGACCACCGCAAGCTCGGCGCGGACCTCGACCTGTTCAGCTTTCCCGACGAGATCGGCTCCGGCCTGCCCGTCTTCCACCCCAAGGGTGGCGTGCTCAAGCGGGTGATGGAGGACTACGTCCGCACCCGCCACATCGAGGAGGGCTTCCAGTACGTCGGGACGCCGCACATCTCCAAGGAAGGTCTCTTCCACACCTCGGGACACCTGCCCTACTACAAGGACACGATGTTCCCGCCGATGGAGATGGAAGGCAGCGACTACTACCTCAAGGCGATGAACTGCCCGATGCACAACCTGATCTACCGGTCGCGCGGGCGGTCCTACCGGCAACTGCCGATCCGGCTGTTCGAGTTCGGGTCGGTCTACCGGTACGAGAAGTCGGGCGTCATCCACGGGCTGACCCGGGTGCGCGGCTTCACCCAGGACGACTCGCACTCCTACTGCACCCGGGAGCAGGCTCCGGCGGAGATCAAGCACCTGCTCGGCTTCGTGCTGAGCCTGCTGCGTGACTTCGGCATCGACGATTTCTACCTGGAGCTGTCCACCCGCGACGACTCCCGGCCGGACAAGTTCGTCGGCACCGACTCCGACTGGGCGACGGCGACCGAGGTGCTGGAGCGGTGCGCGCTGGAGACCGGCCTGGACCTGGTCCCCGACCCGGGTGGCGCGGCGTTCTACGGCCCGAAGATCTCCGTGCAGGCCAAGGACGCCATCGGCCGCACCTGGCAGATGTCGACGATTCAGTACGACTTCAACCAGCCGAAGGGCTTCGGGCTGGAATACCAGGCGGCCGACGGCACCCGCCAGCAGCCGGTGATGATCCACTGCGCGAAGTTCGGGTCGATCGAGCGGTTCATCGGCGTGCTCACCGAGCACTATGCGGGCGCGTTCCCGGCCTGGCTCGCGCCGGTGCAGGTGGTCGGCATCCCGATCCGCGACGAGCACGGCGACTACCTGGAGGAGTTCGCCGGCACGCTGCGTCGGCACGGGATCCGGGCCGAGGTCGACCTGGGTGACGACCGGATGCAGAAGAAGATCCGCAACGCCCAGCAGCAGAAGATCCCGTTCATGGTGATCGCCGGCGACGACGACGTGGCCGCCGGCACGGTCTCCTTCCGCTACCGGGACGGCTCGCAGCGCAACGGCGTACCGCTCGCCGAGGCGGTGGCGCACGTCCGCGAGGTGACCGAGTCCCGCACCAACAGCGCCCCCACCGCCGAGGTGTAAGGCGGGGGCCCCGCTTAACGCCTCCGGTAGAGGTACGCCACCCGCTTGACCGGGCGGCCACGGTTCGGCGGCGCGGTTCGGCGGGGAGGTGGCGCGGATCGTAGGATCGCCTGTGTGACAGGGGCGGAGCGGCACGCGGACGATGGCCTGGCGGACGGGCTGGAACGGCTCTGGACGCCGCACCGGATGACCTACATCTCCGGCGAGGACCGGCCCGAGGGGGGTTACGAGAAGCCGACCGGCTGCCCGTTCTGCCTGGCCCCGGGCCGCCCACCCGAGGAGAGTCTGGTGGTCGCCCGGGGTGCGCACGTGTTCGCGGTGCTCAACCTCTATCCGTACAATCCCGGCCACCTGCTGGTCTGCCCCTACCGGCACGTGGCCGACTACACGGAGCTGGACGCGCCGGAGACGGCCGAGATGGCCGCGTTCACGAAGGACGCCATGCGGGTGGTCCGGCAGGTGTCCAGCGCGCACGGGTTCAACCTGGGCATGAACCAGGGCGGCGTGGCCGGTGCGGGCATCGCCGCGCACCTGCACCAGCACGTGGTGCCCCGCTGGGGTGGGGACGCCAACTTCATGCCGGTGATCGGCCGCACCAAGGTGCTGCCGCAACTGCTCACCGACACCCGCGACCTGTTCGCGAAGGCCTGGCCGGCCTGACTGCTCGGCCCGCCGGGCCGCCGCGGTTCGACCGGCTCGGCCCGCCGGGCCGCCGCGGTTCGACCGGCTCGGCCCGCCGGGCCGCAGCGGTGAGCCCCTCGACAGTACGATCTTGCGCATGGCTCTGCTGCACCGCGCGGAACTGCGCCCCACGAAGCTGGAACTGCTCGTCGGATGGCTGCCCGGCCGGCCGTGGTTCGCCGGCGAGGCCGGCGCTCCGGTCACCCGAGTGGCCGCCTACCGGTTCGACGACCCGGCCGGCGCGGTCGGCATGGAGACGCTGCTCGTGCGCGCTGGCGAGGGGCCGGTGCTCCAGGTGCCGCTGACCTACCGGGGCGCCCCGCTGGCCGGCGCGGACCGTTTCCTGGTCGGCACCGTGGAGCACTCGGTGCTGGGCCGCCGCTGGGTGTACGACGCCGCCGGGGACCCGGTCTACCCGCCGGCGTTGGCCGCCGCGGTGCTCGCCGACGCCGGCCAGGCGGAGGAATACTTCGAGGTCGACGGCGTACGGCAGGTGCGGGAGCCGAGCATGACCCTGTCGGGCAGCCGCACCGACCGGGCGTTGCCGGCCGGGCCGGTCGACGAGGTGGTGGACGGCGACCCGACGCTGATCCGGGCCGGGGGTGTCGAGTTGGCGCTGGTCCGGCGGCCCGTCCCGGCCGACCACTCGGCGGCGGGCCGGCTCGTCGGCGCGTGGTCCGGACAGGACGGCCCGGTGCTGCTGGCCTTCGCCGGCTGAGCACGGGTGCCGCGGGCCCGCGCCGGGTACTTCGGGCTTGGCCGACACATCTCACACCGCGACTGCCGGTGGGTGGCATCACGGAGAGTGGCGAGCGCCGGATGCCTGAGTGACGAAAAGGCCCACGGTTGCCGGGAAAGTGACAGGATGCGGCGATGGCAGTCAGCACGCGGTCGCTGGGACGTAGCGGCATCGAGGTGAGCGCCCTCGGCATGGGGTGCTGGGCGATCGGCGGCCCGTGGGCGGAGGGCGCCCGCCCGTTGGGCTGGGGTGCGGTCGACGACGACGAGTCGGTGCGGGCGCTCCGCCGCGCCATCGACCTCGGCGTGACGCTCTTCGACACCGCCGACACGTACGGGGCCGGGCACGGCGAGCGGGTGCTGGGGCGCGCCCTGGCCGGCCGGCGGGACGACGCGGTGATCGCCACCAAGTGGGGCTACACGTTCGACGAGCACAGCCGGCAGGCCACCGGGGAGAACGCCTCCCCGCAGTACCTGCGCCGGGCGGTGGTCGACTCGCTGCGCCGGCTGGACACCGACCGGATCGACCTCTACCAGTTGCACCTGGGTGACCTGCCGCTGCCCCGTGCCGAGGCGCTGATCGGCACGCTCGACGACCTGGTGGCCGACGGCCTGATCCGGGCGTACGGGTGGAGCACCGACCGGACCGACCGGGCCGCCGCGTTCGCCCAGGTCGCGCAGGGCGCCGTCGCCGTGCAGCACGCGCTGTCGGTGCTCCGGGACGCCCCGGCCATGCTGGCCGCCTGCGAGAAGCACGACCTGGCCAGCCTGGCCCGGGGGCCGCTCGGGATGGGGCTGCTCACCGGCAAGTACACGCCGGAGTCGACGCTGCCCCGTGACGACGTACGCGGTCTCGGACCGAACTGGCTGGAGTGGTTCCGCGGCGGCCGGCCGGCCCCGGAGTGGCTGCGCCGGGTGGCCGCCGTCCGGGGCGCGCTGACCGCCGACGGTCGCACCCTGGCGCAGGGCGCGCTCGGCTGGATCTGGGCGCGCAGCGACCGGGCGGTGCCGATCCCCGGCGCCCGCACGGTCGCCCAGGTCGAGGAGAACGCCGCCGCGCTGGCCCGGGGTCCGCTCGAACCGGACCACTTCGCCGAGGTGGAGCGGCAGCTCGCGGCGGTACGCTCGGCCGCCCGCCGGGACGCCGACCGCCCCCACTGGCCGATGCCCCCCGTCCCCGCCGTCCGCCCCTAACCGGTGGTGGCTTCCTTGCGGGCCTGGTCGGCCAAGTGGGTGGGCATGGGGTCGTGGCGGGCGAACTCGCGCCGGAACGTGCCGGTGCCGGCGGTCATCGCGCGTAGCTCCACCGCGTAGCGCAGCAGTTCGGTGGCGGGCACCTCGGCCCGGACCAGGGTGCGGCCCTCGGCGTCCGGGTCCGGCTCGGTGCCGAGCACCCGGCCGCGCCGGCCGGACAGGTCGCCCATGACCGCGCCGACCGAGGAGTCGGGGATCCGGACGGTGATCTCGTCGACCGGCTCCAGCAGCGTCGGCTGGGCCTTCTCGGCGGCGTCGCGCAGCGCCAGCGCGCCCGCGGTCTGGAACGCGGCGTCGGACGAGTCGACGCTGTGCGCCTTGCCGTCGACGAGCGTCACCCGCAGGTCCACCACCGGGTGGCCGGCGACCAGGCCGCGTTCCATCTGCGCCCGGACGCCCTTCTCCACCGACGGAATGTAGTTGTGCGGGACCGCGCCGCCGACCACCCGGTCGACGAACTCGAAGCCGGCGCCCCGGGGCAGCGGCTCCACCTCGATGTCGCAGACGGCGTACTGGCCGTGGCCGCCGGACTGCTTGACGTGCCGGCCGTGGCCCCGGGCGGCGGCGGTGACCGTCTCCCGCAACGCCACCCGCACCGGCTCGGTGTCCAGCTCGACGCCGCCGCCGCGCAGCCGGTCGAGGACCACGTCGGCGTGCGCCTCGCCCATGCACCAGAGCACCAGCTGGTGGGTTTCCGGGTTGCGCTCCAGCCGCAGCGTCGGGTCGCCGGCGACCAGCCGGGACAGGTTGCGCGCCAGCGCGTCCTCGTCGGCCCGGCTGCGCGCCACGATCGCCACCGGCAGCAGCGGCTCCGGCATCTCCCAGGGCGCGATCAGCAGCGGCTCGTCCTTGGCGGAGACGGTGTCGCCGGTCTCCGCGCTGCCCGACTTGGTGATCGCGCAGAGGTCACCGGCGACGCAGGCCGGCACCTCGCGCAGCGTCGCGCCGAGCGGGCTGTAGACGTGCCCGACCCGCTCGTCGGCGTCGTGGTCGGGGTGGCCGCGCTCGGCCAGGCCGTGCCCGGACACGTGGATCACCTGGTCGGGGCGGAGCGTGCCGGAGAAGACCCGGACCAGCGAGACCCGTCCGACGTGCCGGTCCACCGTCGTCTTGACCACCTCGGCGACCAGCGGGCCGGCCGGGTCGCAGGTCAGCGGCGGGCGGGGTGAGCCGTCCAGGCCGGTCACCGCCGGCAGGTCGTGCTCCAGCGGCGACGGGAACGCCGCGACCAGGCCGTCGAGCAGCGCGTCCAGGCCGACGCCGGTCTCCGCGCAGACCGGCACCACCGGGTAGAAGTGGCCGCGGGCGACGGCCGTCTCCAGGTCGGTGATGAGCACCTCGGGGTCGATCTCCTCGCCGCCGAGGTAGCGGTCCATCAGGGTCTCGTCCTCGCTCTCCGCGATGATCCCCTCGATCAGCTCGTCCCGGGACTCCTGGATGGCCGGCAGGTGCTGCGGGTCCGGCTCGCGCACCGCCGCCGGCAGCCCGGTGGAGTAGTCGAACACGCGGCGGGTGATCAGCCCCATCAGCCCGGCCACCGACTCGCCGTCGTCGCCGAGCATCGGCAGGTAGAGCGGAAGCACGTTGTCGCCGAAGACCCGCTGGCAGAGCGCCACCGCCTCGTCGAAGTCGGCGCGCGGGTGGTCCAGCCGGGAGACCGCCACCGCGCGCGGCATGTCCACCGCGGCGCACTCCTCCCAGAGCGCGGCGGTCGCGGCGTCCATCCCGTCCACCGCGGAGACCACGAACAGCGCCGCGTCGGCGGCGCGCAGCCCGGCGCGCAGCTCGCCGACGAAGTCGCCGTAGCCGGGCGTGTCCAGCAGGTTGACCTTGACGTCGCGGTGGACCAGCGGGGCGCAGGCCAGGCTCACCGAGCGCTGCTGGCGTACGGCCGCCGGGTCGTGGTCGCAGACCGTGGTGCCGTCGGTGACGTCGCCGGCCCGGCCGATCGTGCCGCTGGCCGCGAGCAGCGCCTCGACCAGGGTGGTCTTGCCGGCGCCGGAGTGCCCGACGAGCACCACGTTGCGAACCCTGCCGGGCTCGGTCACCACCGGCGCGCCGCCGGTGACACCCTTCTCGTGACTCTTCTGCGCCATCGCGGCGCACCTCCCTCAACCGGTGGTGGTGGCGACCGCCGCGGGCGACGGGGGAGCGGACCCCGGTGGGCGCCGCGGCGATATCTTCCGGTGGTCCCCCACGGGACGGGCACGGGGACCGGTGATGCGGTGAACTGGCTCACCCCTCACGCTCGATCTCACACCCGCGCCGGTGCCGGCACAAGGCCCGCCGGGCGGGTCGCACGCCCGGCTGTGTGCCCGGCCGCTGCCGGCCGTTATCGTGGGACCGCCATGGCGAAGATCTTCCAAGTGACGGCCCGGGCGGGCATGACCCGCATCGTGGAGCCGATCGCGCGCGGACTGCTCCGCGCGGGCGTGTCCCCCAACGCGGTGACCGTGACCGGCACCGTCGGCGTGCTCGTCGGCGCGCTCGGCTTCGGCGCGCGTGGCCACCTGGTCGCCGGCGCGCTGATCGTCACGGTCTTCGCCCTCACCGACCTGCTCGACGGCACGATGGCCCGGATGAGCGGCGGGTCCACCCGGTTCGGTGCGTTCCTCGACTCGAGCATGGACCGGGTCGCCGACAGCGCGGTGTTCGGCGCGGTCGCCTACTGGCTGGCCACCCAGCACCAATATTCCGGGGTGGCCGCCGCGCTGATCTGCCTGGCCGCGGGCGGGCTGGTCTCCTATGTCAAGGCCCGCGCCGAGGGGCTCGGCATGAGCGCCAACGTCGGCGTCGCCGAGCGCACCGAGCGGCTGCTCATCGTCGGCGTCGGCGGCCTGCTCACCGGCGTCGGCCTCGACCCGGCCCTGGAGGTCGCGCTCTGGCTGCTCGCCGCCGTCTCGATCTTCACGGTGGGGCAGCGGATGACGCACGTCTACCGGCAGGCCCAGCGGGTCGGCGTCGAGTGAACCTCACCGAGGCGGGCTTCGTCGCGGGCTGGCGCCTGATCCGCGCCCTGCCCCGGCCCGTCGCGGCCGCGGCCTTCCGGGCGGGCGCCGACCGTGCCCACCGCAAGGACGGCGGGGGTACGCGTCGACTGCGCGCCAACCTGCGCCGGGTGGTCGGCCCGGACCTGCCCGACGCGGAGCTGGACGTGCTGGTCCGCGCCGGCCTGCGCTCGTACGCCCGCTACTGGCTGGAGGCGTTCCGGCTGCCGGGCCTGAGCCGGGCGGAGATCCTCGCCGGGTTCCGCCTCGACGGCGCGGAGCTGCTCGCCGCCGACGTGGCGGCCGGGCGGGGGGCCGTGGTGGCGCTGCCGCACGCCGGCAACTGGGACGCCGCGGGCGCCTGGGTGGCGGCCACCGGCTGGCCGATGACCACCGTGGCGGAGCGGCTGCCGGACGGCGTCTACGAGCGGTTCGTCGGGTTCCGGGAAGGGCTGGGGATGGAGATCCTGCCCAACCGCGGCGGCGCGCGGCCGGCGTTCGACGTGCTGGTGGACCGGCTGCACGCCGGTTACGTGGTGCCGCTGCTGGCGGACCGGGATCTGTCCGCCCGGGGTGTGGAGGTGGACTTCTTCGGCGGCCGGACCCGGATGCCACCCGGCCCGGCGTTGCTGGCGCTGCGCACCGGCGCGCCGCTCTACGTGGCGTCGATGTGGTACGAGCCGGACGCCGCCCACGCCGCGATCGAGGGCCCGCTGGCGCTGCCGGATCCGGACAGCGCCCCGCTCGACGCCCGGGTCCGGGTGGTGACACAGCGGATAGCCGACGGACTGGCCGCGGGCATCGCCCGGCATCCGCAAGACTGGCACATGTTGCAGCGGATGTGGCTGGACCAGGGGCCGGGCGGGGCGTCGACGTCGACGCCGCCACCGGCCGCCACCGGGACGGTCTAGGGGGCGCCATGCGGATCGGCATCGTGTGCCCGTACTCCTTCGACATTCCGGGCGGGGTGCAGAACCATGTCATGGACCTGGCCGAGGCGCTGCTCGGGCTCGGCCACGAGGTGAGCGTGCTGGCCCCGGCCGACGAGGACGCGACGCTGCCGCCGTACGTGGTGTCGGCGGGTCGGGCCGTGCCGCTGCCCTACAACGGGTCGGTGGCCCGGATCGCCTTCGGCCCGGTGTCGACCGCCCGGGTACGCCGGTGGATCAACCGGGGCGACTTCGACGTGCTGCACGTGCACGAGCCGCTCACGCCGAGCCTGTCGATGCTCGCGGTGCTCTGCGCCCGCGGCCCGGTGGTGGCCACGTTCCACACCGCGATGACCCGGTCCCGGGTGCTCTCCGCGGCGCAGGGCGTGCTGCAGATCCTCCTCGAACGGATCACCGCCCGGATCGCGGTGAGCGCGCTCGCCCGCAAGATGCAGGTCGAGCACATGGACGGCGGGGCCGTGGAGATCCCCAACGGGGTGGCGGTGGCGAAGTACGCCGGGGTGCCGCCGCTGCCGGACTGGCCGGGGGAGTGCGCGCCGGGCCGCGGCGGCACGCTCGGATTCCTGGGCCGGTTCACCGAGCCGCGCAAGGGCTTCCCGATCCTGTGCGACGCGTTCGTCGCGCTCGCCCCGCACCGACCCGGGCTGCGCCTGCTGGTGGCCGGGCCGGGCGACGCCGACGAGCTGTACGGCCGGTTCCCGGCCGATCTGCGTGACCGGGTCACGTTCCTCGGCCTGGTCTCCGAGGCGGACAAGGCGCGCATGCTGCGCAGCGTGCACCTCTACGTCGCGCCGAACACCGGCGGGGAGTCCTTCGGGATGATCCTCACCGAGGCGCTCGCCGCCGGGACCACGGTGGTCGCCAGCGACCTGGACGCGTTCCGCCGGGTGCTCGACGGCGGCCGGGCCGGCCGGCTCTTCCCGACCGGGGACGCGGCGGCGCTCCGGGCCGCGCTGACCGAGCTGCTCGACGACGACGACCGGCGGGCCGGGCTGACCGGCTGGGGCGACCAGGTGGCGGCGAGTTTCGACTGGCCCGTGATCGCTCGTCGCGTGCTGGAGGTGTACGCAGCCGCGATCGAGGCCACCGACGGCCGGGTCATGGACCAGGAATGGGCGGGGCTGGGCTGACCAGGCCGGCCGGGATGAGGAGCAGCACTACGATGCCGGGCATGTGGTGGGTGGTGGGCGCGGTCCTGGCGGTCGGGCTGGTCTCGGCGTACCTCATCTGGACCGCCGGCCGGGTGCAGCGGTTGCAGATCCGCGCGGAGTCGGCGTCCCGCGCGCTGGAGGCGCACCTGCTGCGCCGCGCCGCCGCCGCCGCGGTCCTGGCCGAGCAGCGGTACGGCGTGGAGTTGTACGGCGTGGAGCTGTACGCGGCGGCCCGGATCGCGTTGGATGCCGTCCCGGAGGAGCGCGAGGCGGCCGAGAACGACCTCACCCGGCAGTTGCGCGCGGTGCGGCTGGATCCGGCGGACCCGGCCTGCGGCGCGGTGATCGCGGCCAGCCGGCGGTTGGCGCTGGCCCGGCAGGTGCACACCGACCTGGTCCGGGACGCCCGCTCGGCCCGGGGCCGACCCGTGGTGCGGCTGTTCCGGATGGGGCGGGGACGGGAGTGGCCCCGCTACTTCGACATCGACGACCCCACGGTGGTCCCACGCGCCGACGTCCCCACCGGCTGAGCGCCGCGGCTTTCTGCCGACGGCTGTGCCCACCGGTTTGCGGCTGTGCTCCCTGGCTGAGGACCGTGTCCGCTGACTGGCGGTCCCGGCCGTCCGCCGCCCCTCGGGCTTCCCTGGCCGATTATCTGCCACCGGGCGGCCACCCCGCGGCATCGGATGACCTTCTTCGGCGCCTAGAAACTTGATGGCGTAGGTGGATCAGCGAGGAATCTCGGCCGATCCATTCACGTCATCAAGTTTCTAGGCGCCCAGTCGGCACCTGTTCGGCCACCGCGCTGCCGCCGCACCGCGCTGCCGCCGCACCGCCGGGCGCGCCGCACGCCGTGACGGCGGCCACAGGGCAGTCCACCGGGGGGCCGATTGGCTGTCGGAGCGGCGTCGCGCCGGTCGTAGCATTCTGCGCAGCCACCGTGACAGCACGCCCGTCACCGCACGCCGAGGAGCGATGAACCGTGTCTGATTCCCCCTCCCCGACCACCGACGCCGCCGTCGGCACCGCCCGCGTGAAGCGCGGCATGGCCGAGATGCTCAAGGGCGGCGTGATCATGGACGTGGTCACCCCCGAGCAGGCGAAGATCGCCGAGGACGCCGGCGCCGTGGCCGTGATGGCGCTGGAGCGGGTGCCCGCCGACATCCGCGCCCAGGGCGGAGTGTCCCGGATGAGCGACCCGGACATGATCGACGGCATCATCGCGGCCGTCTCCATCCCGGTGATGGCCAAGGCCCGGATCGGCCACTTCGTCGAGGCGCAGGTCCTCCAGGCGCTCGGTGTGGACTACGTCGACGAGTCCGAGGTGCTGACGCCGGCCGACTACGCCAACCACATCGACAAGTGGGCGTTCACCGTGCCGTTCGTCTGCGGCGCGACGAACCTGGGCGAGGCGCTGCGCCGGATCACCGAGGGTGCCGCCATGATCCGCTCGAAGGGCGAGGCGGGCACCGGGGACGTCTCCAACGCCACCACCCACATGCGGAAGATCCGGCAGGAGATCCGCCGGCTCCAGACCCTGCCGGCCGACGAGCTGTATGTCGCGGCGAAGGAGTTGCAGGCCCCGTACGAGCTGGTCAAGGAGGTCGCCGAGGGCGGCAAGCTGCCGGTCGTGCTGTTCACCGCCGGCGGTATCGCCACCCCGGCGGACGCGGCCATGATGATGCAGCTCGGCGCCGAGGGCGTCTTCGTCGGTTCGGGCATCTTCAAGTCCGGCAACCCGGCGCAGCGGGCCGCCGCGATCGTCAAGGCGACCACCTTCCACGACGATCCCGACGTGCTGGCGAAGGTCTCCCGCGGCCTGGGCGAGGCGATGGTCGGCATCAACGTCGACGACATCCCCCAGCCCCACCGCCTGGCCGAGCGCGGCTGGTGAGGTGTAAGGCGGGGCCCCCGCTTAACGCTTTCGGTAGAGGCGGGGGCCCCGCTTAACACCCGGTGAGAGGAGCGACGCGCGTGACCGTACCCGTGATTGGTGTGTTGGCCCTTCAGGGTGACGTGCGCGAGCATGTCGCGGCGCTTGCGGGCGTGGGCGCCGACGCGCGGCCGGTGCGCCGG
Organism: Micromonospora sp. WMMD1128; assembly: GCF_027497235.1. Lineage (NCBI taxonomy): Bacteria > Bacillati > Actinomycetota > Actinomycetes > Micromonosporales > Micromonosporaceae > Micromonospora > Micromonospora sp. WMMD1128. Next base: position 4,024,989 of record NZ_CP114902.1, on the reverse strand, counting down.
CCGGGCGAGCTGGACGCGGTCGACGGCCTGGTGGTGCCCGGCGGCGAGTCGACCACGATCAGCAAGCTGGTGGACATCTTCGAGATGCGCGAGCCGATCGACAAGCGGATCGCGGGCGGGATGCCGGTCTACGGCTCCTGTGCCGGCATGATCATGCTGGCCACCGAGGTGCTGGACGGCCGCCCCGACCAGCGCGGCTTCGCCGGCATCGAGATGACCGTCCGGCGCAACGCGTTCGGGCGCCAGGTCGACTCGTTCGAGGCGCCGGTGGCGCTCACCGGGGTCGACGGCGCGCCGTTCCACGCGGTGTTCATCCGCGCGCCGTGGGTCGAGCGGGTCGGCGCGGGCGTCGAGGTGCTCGGCCGGGTGACCGAGGGCCCGGCCGCCGACCGGATCGTCGCGGTCCGGCAGGGAAATCTGCTGGCCACCTCGTTCCACCCGGAGCTGACCGGCGACCTGCGCCTGCATCGCCTCTTCGTGGACCTGGTCCGGGCCGCCGCCTGACGAGCGCCCGTGGGTGCCTCTCAGCCGTGGCCTCGGTAGGATTGCCGGGTTCGGCTCCGGCGAGGGCTGCCGACGCAGGGCGTGGATCACTAACGGAGGTACTCAGATGTCCGGCCACTCAAAGTGGGCGACCACCAAGCACAAGAAGGCCGTGATCGACGCCAAGCGCGGCAAGATGTTCGCCAAGCTGATCAAGAATGTCGAGGTGGCGGCCCGCACCGGCGGCGGCGACCCGGCCGGCAACCCCACCTTGTTCGACGCCATCCAGAAGGCGAAGAAGAGTTCGGTCCCGAACGACAACATCGACCGCGCGGTCAAGCGCGGCTCCGGCCTGGAGGCCGGCGGCGCCGACTGGCAGACGATCATGTACGAGGGGTACGGCCCGAGCGGCGTGGCGATGCTGATCGAGTGCCTCACCGACAACCGCAACCGCGCCGCCACCGAGGTACGCACGGCGCTCACCCGCAACGGCGGCTCGCTCGCCGACGCCGGCTCGGTGTCGTACATGTTCTCCCGCAAGGGCGTGGTGATCGTGCCGAAGGCCGGCACCAGCGAGGACGACGTGATGATGGCCGTGCTGGACGCCGGCGCCGAGGAGGTCAACGACCTCGACGAGGCGTTCGAGGTGATCTCCGAGCCGGGTGACCTGCTCGCGGTGCGCACCGCCCTCCAGGACGCCGGCATCGAGTACGAGTCGGCCGAGTCCTCCCTCGTCCCCAGCGTGAACGTGCCGCTTGACGAGGACGGCGCGCGCAAGATCTTCAAGCTGATCGACGTGCTTGAGGACTGCGACGACGTGCAGAACGTCTACGCCAACTTCGACGTCTCCGACGAGGTCCTGGCCGCCGTCGGCTGACCCCGTGCGCCGGCTTCCGCCGCATGACCCCCGTGCGCCGGCTTCCGGCGCGCACGACCCCCGTGCGCCGGCTTCCGGCGCATGATCGACACCAGTTCGGCGTAGTTGCGGTATCCCAGTCCCGGGATACCGCCACTACGGCGTAGTGGCGCGGGCCCTTGCCCGGGCCGGCGGACGGGCGGGCGACAGCCGCCGCAAGCCCGCCGGCCGGACGAAAATGGTCCGCCGCGCGACGGCGTCCCCGGCGGCGTTCACCTCGTAGCCGTCAAGCCAGGCCCACCCGTCGTACGTGGTCCAGTCGAGCGGCCGGATGACCCGGAACATGATCGGCCGGACGAACTGGACCGAGGCGGCCCGGGTGACGTGGAGCAGGTCCCCGGATCGCGGCGTCATCCGCGCTTCCGGTCCCGCCACGCCCGGAGCGTCGCCACGGCCCGGACGAGCCGCTCGCACCCGCCGTCGGGTCGGCACCTGGGACACACGGCCCGGTGGTGAAGGTCGATCACGTAGCCGGCCAGGATGACCGCGAACGGCGGCTCGGGTTGCCGCCGCTCCGCCCCCGTCACGACGCACTCCGCGTGGTCGCCGTAGGCGCCACCCTGATGGCCGTACGCCGGACGCTCCACCACGTCGACGGGCTCATCCTGCCGCTGGAACCACTTCCACCGACCCATGTCCACCTCCGAAAAGGACTGCTGATGCCGGCCGTCGACCTTCACTGTCGGTACCGTGTGTGAAACTCTGCGTTGTGAATGCCGGGCCGCAGAAGCGATCAGGCCCTTGTGGAGCGACGGCGGCGGGAAGCATCTCCGCTGGCGAGAGTGGTGAGGAAAAGGTGCGGCGGGTTGGAGGAGGTTTGGGGACCGTGACCATGACGGCGGCGGAGATCCTGCTTGACGAGTTGCGTCGCTCGCGAACCACGCGGGGCCTCAACCAGGAGGAGTTCGGCCGGTTGATCAGCTACTCCGGCACGCACGTCAGCGCGGTGGAGACGGGCAGCAGACCGCCCACGACGGACTACGCGGCGGCGATAGACAGGGCGTTGCGGACCGGTGGCATCTTCGGTCGGTTGCTCGACCGGCTCTCGGTCCTGGACATGGCTCCGCCCTGGCTTCGGGAATGGATCAGCGTCGAGGAGCAGGCGACGGCTCTGCGTTGGTACGAACCCGCCTTCGTGCCCGGACTACTGCAGACCGAGGCGTACGCGCGAGCAATCCTGCACGCGGGCGGGCAACTCACCGTCGAGCAGATGGACCAGCGGGTCCGCTCCCGCATCGAGCGGCAGGCGATCCTCAACCAGGAGAACCCGCCGCGCCTCGTGGCGGTGCTCGACGCGGCCGTCCTGCGCCGGACCGCGAACGACGACCGCGCGATCATGCGGGAACAGTTGGCACACCTCGCTGCGGCGGCTGAGCTACCGCACGTTCGAATACATGTCGTGCCCGAAGAGACAGGTCTCTATCCTGGGCTGCAAGGCGGCTTCATCCTGGCGAGCATGCCGGATGACTCCACCCTCGGCCACATCGACAACCAGGTCCGTTCGGAGACGGTCAGCGGCGCGGCCGAGATTGCTACGCTCGAACGCACCTGGGAGATCGTCGTCCGGGACGCCCTGCCCCGGAAGCTTTCTCTGGCGCTGATCAAGGAAGCGGCACTGACATGGACATGACAACCGCCCGGTGGCGTACGTCGACGAAGTCGGGGACCAACGGCGGAAATTGCGTCGAGGTGGCCGACAACCTCCCGGGTGCCGTTGTCGTCCGGGACAGCAAAGACCAGCGCGGTCCCGTGCTGGTCTTCGAGCCGGACGCCTGGCAGGCGTTCGTCTCTCACTCGAAGACAGCCGCGACCCGCTGACGCCGGCTGCTGCGCGCCCATGCCGCTGGCGACCTCGCCGTGGTCCGTGACTATCCGGGCTGTCCGGAGGTTATCTCTTGGGGGTGTCGGTAGTGGCCAAGATACTGCTTGATCTCGACGAGGATCTTCTTGAGGAAGCGACTGTCGCGCTCGGCACCCGGACCAAGCAGGAGACCGTGACGGAGGCACTTCGGCAGGCTGTGAAATCCAGCCGTGAGCGGCGGCGGCGCGCACTGGCAGACCTTCAGGAAGTTTGTGGAGGCAACGGTTTCCACTTCGATCAGCGGATCAAGGAGAGGCACCGTGATTGATCTGACGGAAGCGACCTGGCGCACGAGCACCAGGAGCAGTGCGCAGGGCAACTGTGTGGAGGTCGCCGACAACCTCCCCGGTGTGGTGGCGGTCCGGGACAGCAAGGATCGGCAGGGTCCCGCCTTGGCCTTCACTCCGGAGGCGTGGTCCGCGTTCCTCACCGTCGCCGGAACGCAGGCGACCCGCTGACGCGAGGCCCGGCGAAACCGGGCTGACCGGGGCGCTGACGTGCCCGTACCCTGCCGGAGTGCTCGTACCCGATCTGCCGCTGCGCACGGACCGCCTGTTGCTGCGCGCCTTCACCGCCGACGACCTCGCCGTGGTCCGGGACTACCGGGGCCGTCCGGAGGTCACCCGTTTTCTCTACCACGAGCCCTACGACGACGCTGCCGCGCGGGCGGCGATCGACCGGCTGGTGCGGCGCACCGCGCTGCGCGCGCCGGGTGACGTGCTCAACCTGGCCGTCACCCTGGCGGACACCGGTGTGGTCGTGGGCGACGTGCTGCTGACCTGGACCAGCCGGGAGCACCGGCAGGGCGAGATCGGGTACGTGGCCCACCCGGAGCACACCGGGCGGGGGTACGTCACCGAGGCGGCCCGGGAGCTGCTGCGGCTGGGCTTCGACGGGCTGGGCCTGCACCGGATGGTCGGTCGCCTGGACGCCCGCAACGTCGCGTCGGCCCGGGTGCTGGAGCGGTTGGGCATGCGGCGGGAGGCGCACCTGCGGGAGAACGAGTTCGTCAAGGGGGAGTGGACCGACGAGGTCGTCTACGCCCTGCTGGCGCGGGAGTGGCGGGCGGCGGCCTGAGCGCCGCCACCCGCCGTACCCGTGGTCCCGGTCCGGTGCCCCCGTGTGCGCCGGACCGGGACCGGGTCTCATCGGGTGGCGCGTAGCGCCTTCACCGCGCTCTCGGCCACGTCCCAGATCGCGATGAGGACGATGACCGCGGCGGTGACCCGGGCGATGTCGTCCGCGCCGCCGTCGCGGAGCCAGGCGAAGTGGTCGATCAGCTCGGGGTTGAGCAGCCGGTCGGTGAGCAGCAGCCAGACGACCGGCCCGGCGAAGGCCAGGTTGAGCAGCACGTTGACCGCCACCAGCGGCCAGGTCCAGCGCCGGGCCCGCCACTTCGCGACCTCCAGGCCGATGTTGGCGACCAGCACCGCGATCAGGGCCGGGAGCCAGAAGCTCCACAGTGCCGGGTCGAGCACCGGCATCCGGGAGCCGTCGTCGGTGCTCCAGCGCTGGAAGTGCTGCCCGACGAGGACCGCGATGGTGAAGAGCAGGAAGACGATCGAGGCGCAGCTGTCCGGCTGACTGATCTGCCGGTCGCGGGTCTCCTCGGGGAGCTGGTCGACGGTCCATTCGGGCAGGCCGAGCGGCGTCTGGGCGCGCTCCAGCACGGCGAAGGAGAGCGTGACCCAGAACGCGATCTGCACCGCGGCCTGCAACGCGGCCTCGATCGCGGTCCCGATGGCCGCGCCCGGCTCGTCCCCGACCGTGGCCTTGACGACGCCGGCGATCACGCCGACGGTCGCCGGGATGTAGGTGAGCAGCAGCCGCAGCAGCCGCCACCAGAGCAGGTAGTAGCGCGGGCCGATGAGCTGGAGCGTGCGGTCGCTGTAGCGGGCGGCGAGCACCTCGGGGCGACCCATTTCGGTGAGCACCTCGCGTTCGGCGGAGGCGTGGTCCTGCCCGCCGGCGGTCCGGTCGTCGATCATGTCGGCGATGGCGGCGCGCAACTCCTCGGCCAACTCGTCGCGGCGCTGCGCCGGCACGGTCCGCAGGGTGGCCGCCACGTAGCGGTCGGTCAGGGAACTCATCGCCCCACTCCTTCGATCAGCTCGGTGACGGACGTCCGCACCGCGGTCAGGTCGTCAAGGAGGCGGTTCAGCACCGTCTCGCCGTCGTCGCTGGTGCGGTAGAACTTGCGCGGCCGGCTCTCCTCGGTGTTCCACTCGCTTGTCAGCAGCCCCTGGTCCTCCAGGCGGCGCAGCAGCGGGTAGAGCGTGTTGGCGTCGACCGCGAAGCCGTGCGCGGCCAGCCGTTGCAGCAGGGCGTAGCCGTAGTCGGGGCGGCGCAGGGCGACCAGGCTGGCGACCACGATCGTGCCGCGCCGCAACTCCTGGAGATGCGTTCGGAGAACCTCGTCGCTGACCATGCGTCACACGATAGTGTGTGCCACACACCATTGCAAGAGAGCACAGCATCGTGCGTCACACACACAACCCTCCGCAGAGACGCCGACCACCCTCGGCGCGGACGGTGGAGCCGGTGAGATCACCTCGGTAGGGTGGGTCGGTCGGCTCCGACGCAGCTTGATCCACAACCCGGGGGGCGCCACGCATGGGCGATTCGTTCGCGCATCTGCACGTACACACCGAGTATTCGATGCTCGACGGCGCGGCCCGGCTCAAGGACCTCTTCGCCGAGGTGAGCCGGCAGGAGATGCCGGCGGTGGCGATGACCGACCACGGCAACATGCACGGCGCGAACGACTTCTACAAGCAGGCGATGGCGGCCGGGGTCAAGCCGGTCATCGGCATCGAGGCGTACGTCGCGCCCGAGTCCCGGCACCACAAGAAGCGCGTCCGGTGGGGCCGCCCGGAGCAGAAGAGCGACGACGTCTCCGGCAGCGGCGGCTACACGCACATGACGATCTGGGCGGCGAACAAGGTCGGCCTGCACAACCTGTTCACGCTGACCAGCAAGTCGTACACCGAGGGCTTCTTCGTCAAGTGGCCGCGGATGGACGCCGACATCCTCGCCGAGAACGCGTCCGGGCTGATGGCGACCACCGGCTGCCCGTCGGGCGAGGTGCAGACCCGGCTGCGCCTCGGCCAGTTCGACGAGGCGTTGAAGGCGGCGGCCAGATACCAGGACATCTTCGGGAAGGACAACTACTTCCTGGAGATCATGGACCACGGCATCCCGATCGAGCACCGGGTGCGCAAGGAGCTGCTGGAGATCGGCCAGAAGCTGGGCATCCCGCCGGTGGTCACGAACGACTCGCACTACACCCACGAAGCGCAGGCCGAGGCGCACGACGTCCTGCTCTGCGTGCAGACGGCGGCGAACGTGTCCGACCCGAACCGGTTCCGGTTCGACGGCAGCGGCTACTACATCAAGTCGGCCGACGAGATGCGCGCGGTCGACAACTCCGACGCCTGGCTGGAGGGCTGCCGCAACACGCTGCTGGTGGCGGAGAAGGTCGACCCGACCGGGATGTTCACCTTCCACAACCTGATGCCGCGGTTCCCGGTCCCCGAGGGCGAGACCGAGGAGTCCTGGTTCCGCCGGGAGACGTTCGCCGGGCTCAAGCGCCGCTTCCCGAACGGCATCCCGGAGGGCCACGTCGTCCAGGCGGAGTACGAGCTGGGCGTCATCATCCAGATGGGCTTCCCGTCCTACTTCCTCGTGGTCGCCGACTTCATCCAGTGGGCCAAGAGCCAGGGCATCGCGGTCGGACCGGGTCGCGGCTCGGCGGCCGGCTCGCTCGTCGCGTACGCGCTGGGCATCACCGACCTGGACCCGATCCCGCACGGGCTGATCTTCGAGCGGTTCCTCAACCCCGAGCGCGTCTCGATGCCGGATGTCGACATCGACTTCGACGAGCGTCGGCGCGGCGAGGTCATCAAGTACGTGACCGACAAGTGGGGCGAGGACAAGGTCGCGCAGATCGCCACGTTCGGCACGATCAAGGCGAAGGCCGCGATCAAGGACTCGGCCCGGGTGCTGGGTTTCCCGTACGCGGTCGGCGACCGGATCACCAAGGCCATGCCGCCGGCGGTGATGGGCAAGGACATCCCGCTGTCCGGCATCTTCGACCCGAAGCACCCGCGCTACGCCGAGGCCGGCGAGATCCGGGGCCTCTACGACTCCGACCCGGACGTCAAGAAGGTCATCGAGACCGCCAAGGGCATCGAGGGGCTGATCCGGCAGACCGGCGTGCACGCGGCCGGCGTGATCATGTCCGCCGAGCCGATCATCGAGCACATCCCGCTGATGCGGCGCGACGCCGACGGCGTCATCATCACGCAGTTCGACTACCCGACGTGCGAGTCGCTCGGGCTGCTGAAGATGGACTTCCTCGGCCTGCGCAACCTGACCATCATCGACGACGCGGTGAAGAACATCGGGCTCAACCACGGCACCGAGTTGGACCTGCTCGCCCTGCCGCTCGACGACAAGCCCGCGTACGACCTGCTCGCCCGCGGCGACACGCTCGGCGTGTTCCAGCTCGACGGCGGGCCGATGCGCTCGCTGCTGCGGATGATGAAGCCGGACAACTTCGAGGACATCTCGGCAGTGCTGGCGCTCTACCGGCCCGGCCCGATGGGCGTCGACTCGCACACCAACTACGCGCTGCGTAAGAACGGGCTCCAGGAGATCACCCCGATCCACCCGGCGCTCGAGGAGCCGCTGCGCGAGATCCTCGCCCCCACCTACGGCCTGATCGTCTACCAGGAGCAGGTGCAGCGCGCCGCGCAGATCCTCGCCGGCTACACGCTCGGCCAGGCCGACCTGCTGCGCCGGGCGATGGGCAAGAAGAAGAAGGAGATCCTGGACAAGGAGTTCGTCCCGTTCCGGGACGGCTGCCGCGCGAACGGCTACCCCGACGACGCCATCCAGGCCGTGTGGGACGTCCTGGTGCCGTTCGCCGGCTACGCGTTCAACAAGGCCCACTCCGCCGCGTACGGGCTGGTCTCCTACTGGACCGCCTACCTCAAGGCGCACTACCCGGCGGAATACATGGCGGCGCTGCTCACCTCCGTCGGCGACGACAAGGACAAGATGGCGCTCTACCTGTCCGAGTGCCGCCGGATGCGGATCCAGGTCCTCCCGCCGGACGTGAACACCTCCGCCGGCCCGTTCACCCCGGTCGGCAAGGAGATCCGCTTCGGCCTCGGCGCGGTGCGCAACGTCGGCGCGAACGTGGTCGCGTCGATCATGCGGTGCCGCGACGAGAAGGGCGAGTACGCCGACTTCTACGACTTCCTGTCCAAGGTCGACGCGGTGGCCTGCAACAAGAAGACGATCGAATCGCTGATCAAGGCCGGCGCGTTCGACTCGCTCGGCCACCCGCGCAAGGGCCTGCTCGCGGTGCACGCCGACGCCATCGACGCGTACGCCGACGTCAAGCGCAAGGAGGCGGTCGGCCAGTACGACCTCTTCGGCGCCGGCTTCGGTGACACCGACGCCGGCGGCAGCACCACGGTCATGCCGGTCATCGGCGAGGGGGAGTGGGACAAGCGCGACAAGCTGGCGTTCGAGCGCGAGATGCTCGGCCTGTACGTCTCCGACCACCCGCTGTTCGGCCTGGAGCACGTGCTCGGCGCGGCGGCCGACACCACCATCGCCGCGCTGTCGGAGGAGGGCACCGTGCCCGACGGCGCGGTGGTCACGCTCGCCGGCATCCTCTCCGGCGTGCAACGCCGGGTCACCAAGCAGGGCCGGGCCTGGGCCTCGGCCACCCTGGAGGACCTCGCCGGCGGGGTGGAGACGCTGTTCTTCCCCAACACCTACGAGGTGATCGGGCAGTACATCGCCGAGGACGCGATCGTCGTGGTGAAGGGCCGGGTGGACCGCCGCGACGACACCCCCCGCATCATGGCGATGGACATGTCCATGCCGGACGTGACGAGCAACCCGGCCAACAAGCCGGTCACGCTCACCATCCCGGTGCACCGCTGCACCCCGCCGCTCGTCGAACGGCTCAAGGAGACCCTGGTGCTGCACCCCGGCGACACCGAGGTGCACGTCAAGCTGCTCAACGGCGGCAAGACCACCACGCTGCGGCTCGGCCCGTTCCGGGTCGCCGCGACCACCGCGCTGATGGGCGACCTGAAGAGCGTCCTGGGCCCGGCCAACGTGAGCTGACCGTGCGGCCCGGTCGGTGATCGGGCAGCATCGCGAGGATGCCGCCCGATCACCTGCTGCACGTCCGTGACCTGGTCCCCGACGCGCTGGCCTGCCTGCGGGCATGCCGGTCCGCGCCGGCCGACAGTTGGCCCCAGCGGTGGCGATCCGGCTACCTGGCCCGGCACCCCGGCGTTTTCCGGGTGCTCGACCGCGACGGCGACTGGTCCGACCCGGCCGACGTGACCGCCGCCGTGGCCGGGCTCCGCGACCGGGTCGCCGACCTGGCCGCACGCGCCGAGGCGGTACGCGACCTGCTGCCCGCCGGCGTCGCGGACGCGGCCGGCGCGCTCGGCTGGTCCGGCGAGGGCGGACCGGTCGAGTGCGTGGTGCTCGTCGGGCTGCACCGCGCCAACGGCTGGGCCGACGACCTGGGCGGCCGGTTCGCGCTCTTCCTCGCCGTGGAACGCCTCGGCCCGCCGGACGACGACGGGCTGCTGGTGCGGCACGAGGTCGCGCACGTGGTGCACGACCGGCGGGCCGGGATCCGCGACTGGCCGCCGCACGGGGTGGCGAACCAGCTCTTCGCCGAAGGGCTGGCCACCCAGGTCACCGCCGAACTCGATCCCGGTCGCCCGCTGGAGGCGTACCTCTGGTTCGGCCGGCCCGACCAGCGGTGGTGGCTCGACGAGTGCCGCCGCCGCTGGCCGGAGATCCTGGGCCGGGTGCGCGCCGACCTCGACGCGACCGACCCGGACCGCCACGCGGCGTACTTCCTCATGCGGGACTCGCCGCTGCGCGGCGACCTGCCCCGGCGCTGCGGCTACCTGGTCGGCATGGCGGCGGTGCGGCGGTTGCGGGACCGGCACGGCCTGCCCGAACTGGCCGGCTGGCCGTTGTCCCGGGTCCGGGCGGAGATGGCGACGGCGCTCGCGGACCTGCCCGCGCCCGACTGAGCCGGCACGGAGATGGCGACGACGCTCGCGGACCTGCCCGCGCCCGACTGAGCCGGCCCGGTCGGTAGGTACGCGACCTCCGGTGGTCTTCCTGCGGTCCGATGTGGTCCGGCGCGTTTCGGTCCTGCCTCCTCCCGGCCGCGCCCGGAGACCGTGCCTCGACGCGCCACTACGCCGAGGCGGCGGTATCCGGCCCATGATCGACTCCATTACGCCGAGGTGGCGGTATCCGGGCCGTCCGATACCGCCATCTCGCCGAGGTGGTGTGGATCACGCGCGGTGGTGCGGTGGGAACGGCGGGAGGGCGGTGGGCCACGGGGGTGGGATTGGCGGTCCACGAAGACCGGCGACTCCGGCTAGCGTCGGCGCATGGAGTTGGAGCAGGCACAGAAGTTGTGGCAGCCGGAGCCGGGTTGGTTGAACACCGCCACCTACGGGTTGCCGCCCGACCCGGTGTGGGATGCCGTGCAGCAGGTGCTCGCCGAATGGCGCACCGGTGGGGTGTCGTTCGAGGTGTGGGACACCTCGGTCGACCGGTCCCGGGCCGCGTTCGCCCGGCTGGTCGGCGTCGACGCCGCCGACGTGAGCATCGGCGCAACCGTGTCGCAGATGGCCGCGCCGATCGCGGCGGCGCTGCCACCCGGCGCCACGGTGGTGGTGCCGGAGGGCGAGTTCACCTCGATCCTCTTCCCCTGGCTGGTGCAGGAGGAGCGGGGCGTGCGGGTGCGCACCGTCCCGCTGGCCGGGCTTGTCGACGCGATCGACGCCGGCACCGACGTGGTGGCGTTCAGCGTGGTGCAGTCCGCCGACGGCACGGTCGCGGCGTACGACGAGATCGTCGCGGCGGCCCGGGCGCACGGCGCGCTCGTGGTGGTCGACGCCACCCAGGCGTGCGGCTGGCTGCCGTTCGCGGCGGACCGGGCGGACGCGGTGCTGGTCGGGGCGTACAAGTGGTTGATGGCGCCGCGCGGCTCGGCCTTCGCCTACCTGGCGCCGGCGCTGCGCGAGCGGATGCGCCCGGACGCCGCCGGCTGGTACGCCGGCCAGGACCCGCACGCCTCCTACTACGGCACGCCGATGCGGTTGGCCGACGACGCCCGGCGGTTCGACATCTCCCCGTCCTGGCTGTGCTACGCCGGTGCGGCCCCGGTGCTGGAGCTGCTCGCCGACCTGGACCTGGCGGAGGTGCGCGACCACGACGTGGCGCTTGCCAACCGCTTCCTGACCGGGTTGGGCCGCCCGCCCGGTGACAGCGCGATCGTCACCGTCGAGGTGGCGGGCGCGCAGGAGAAACTGGCCCGGGCCGGGGTGCGGGCGGCGGTCCGGGCCGGTCGGGTGCGCGCCTCGTTCCACCTCTACACCACCGAGGCGGACGTCGACCTGGCCCTGAACGCGCTGACCGGCTGATCAGGCCGGGTGGCCGCCGATCTTCGGGTGACCGCGCAGCAGATCCCGGGAGACGACCCCGCTCGTCAGCGGCACGGTGCCGCTGTCCGAGGCGCCCGCGGCGCTGGGGCGGCTGGCGCGGCGGGGGCGCCCGCCGGGTGGTCACCTTCCCGGACCGAGGCCGTCCGCAGCGGCCGAACGGCGGTACCCCGCGCCGTCCGGCCTAGGCTACGATCCAAGCCACTATGATCATCCAGCGTATCCGCCGGCTGGCCACCGAGACCCCACCCGATCGCCCGGCGCCGCCGCAGGTCACCCTCCCGAACTGGATGCTCGTTCCGGGCCTGGTGGCGCTTGTGGGGTCAGTCGCGGCATACGCCGCGTTCGTGCGCGCCCATCCGCTGATCAAAATCGACTTCAGGATGTACCTGGGCGCCGCGCACGCCTTCCTGGACGGCGAGCCGGTCTACCAGCTCGGCTACACCTCGCTCAATCTGCCCTACACCTACCCGCCGGTGACGCTGCCGTTCATCACGCCGCTGACCTGGCTCGACCCCCGCACGGCCCTGTACGGGTGGAACGCCCTGGGGCTGCTGGCCATGCTCGGCGCGCTCTATCTCACCACCGGCATGCTCGGTCACCGTGGGGTCCGCGGCCGGTTGGGCCTGGCCGCCGCGGCGCTCGCCCTGCTGCTCTGGACCGAGCCGCTGCAACGCAACCTCAGCCTCGGCCAGATCAACATCTTCGTGCTGCTGCTGGTCGTGGCGGACCTCTCCCGGCCGGACCGGAGCCGGTTCAAGGGCATCGGCGTGGGCGCGGCCACCGCGGTCAAGCTGCTGCCCGGCCTGTTCGTGGTCTACCTGCTGCTGACCCGGCGGATCCGGGCGGCCGTCGTGGCGTCGGCCACCTTCGCCGGGCTCACCCTGCTGGGCGTGATCATCCAGCCGGGCGGCTCGTACGACTACTGGCTCACCGGCCGGGCGTTCGACTCCAGCCGGGTGCTGATGACGCTGGGCCCGCGCTACGGCGGCAACCAGTCTCTCCAGGGCGCCGTCGCCCGCGTGCTCGACATCAACGAGCCGAACAACATCTGGTGGCTGATCTCCGTCGTCGTGGTCGCGGTGGCCGCGCTCTCCCTGGCCGTCGCGCTCCAGCGGCAGGGTGAGGAGACCATGGCGATGGTCGTGGTGGGCCTGACCATGCTCGTCGTCTCGCCGGTGAGTTGGTCGCACTACTGGCTCTGGATCGGCCCGATGGTGCTGGTGCTCGTCGACGTGGTGCGACGTGCCGGTGGTGCGGCGCGCGTGCTCGCCGGCGTGGTCGCGGTGGCGGCCGTGCTGCCGTACCTCATGTGGCCGGGGCGCATCCGCACCGGTGAGGTCATCCCGCTCGGCCTGATCTGGAAGTCGGGCAAGTTGGAGGGTGCGGCGCAGGCGCTGGCACTCGATGCCTACGTCGGCTCCACACTGGTACTCTTCGCGCTCGCCGGGCTCTGGCTGTGGCACCGGCGACGCGCCGCGGAGCGGCCGGCGTCGATCTTGCCGGAGCGCGTACCGGCATGAGCCGGCCCGTCGAACCGGCCACCCCCCACCACCCCCCTCCCCAGGAGACGTCGATGACGCAGGCGACGGACCACCGCCTCGCACCGGTTTCAGCGCCGGATCCGGCCCACCCCGGCCCGCCTGTCGAACCGGCCGTCCCGGCGCCCGCCGCCGAGACGCCCGCCCCGCGCCGGCCGCGGCTGCTGGTCCTGGACGGGCTGCGCCTCGGCGCGGCGGTCATGGTGGTCGCGTACCACCTCGTCGGGGACAAGCTCGGCGCGTGGCAGGACCCGTCGGCGGGGGCGATCTTCGGGCCGGTGCACGCCGTGGCCAAGTACGGCTTCCTCGGCGTGCAGCTGTTCTTCATCATCAGCGGCTTCGTGATCTGCATGAGCGCGTGGGGCCGCACGGTCGGCGACTTCTTCGTCTCCCGGGTGGTGCGGCTCTACCCGGCGTACTGGTTCGCGGTCCTGTTGGCCACCGGGGTGCTCCTGCTGGTGCCGCGGGAGGGCCGACCCGAACCGCGTCAGGTGCTGGGCAACCTGACGATGATGCAGGACTTCCTCGGCATCGGTCACCTCGACCTGTCCTACTGGACGCTCACCGTCGAGATGATCTTCTACCTGCTCTTCGCGATCCTGGTCGCCCGTGGGCTGAGCTACCGCGGCGTGGTCGCCTTCTGTGCCCTCTGGACCATCGGCTCGCTCGTCGTACCGAAGTTCGGCAACACGTGGCTCATCCAGGTGACCGCCGCGAACCACTCCAGCTACTTCATCGCCGGCGTCGCGCTCTACCTCATCCACCGCTTCGGCCCGAACCTGCTGCTCTGGTCCATCGTCGGGCTCTCCGGCCTGGTCGCGCTCACCCGCCTGCCCGGCCTCGCCCGGGCCCGCGAGGTCGGCTACCTGCCGTCCGCTGTGATCGTCGTGTTCTTCCTCGCCCTCATGGCGGCCGTCGCCCTCGGCCGGTTCGGCTGGGTCCGCTGGTCCTGGGTGGCCACGGCGGGCGCGCTGACCTACCCGCTCTACCTCATCCACCAGACGCTCGGGATCGCGTTGATCCAGCGCGCCCAGGACCACCTGTCCCCGTGGCTGCTGATCGGTGCGGTCTTCGCCGGCCTGCTGCTCGCCGCGTGGCTGATCCACCGGTTCGTCGAGCGGCCGGTGGCGCGGTGGATGAAGCCGCGGCTGACCGCCGCCGTACGCCAGGCCCGCGAGGCCCGCTGACCCGACGGGCCGGTGCATCCAGACCGCCCCGTTCCGACGAACCCTCCCGGTAGAGACCGTCTACCGGGAGGGTTCGTCTGGTGGGGAGGACCGGGCCGATGCCGGCCGAGGCCGTCGAGGACGCGCGCAAGCGGCTCACGCTCGCCGCGGAGGACCTGGACGACGGCCGGGTCGCCGCGCTGATCGTGGAGGCGGCGGACCGGTGGGGCGTGACGCCGCTGTGGGAGCGGGTCTGCGCGCCCCTGCTCGGTGCGCTGCCCGGCCGCAGCGCCGCCGAGGTGGCCGTCGAACACGCCTTCGCCGAGGGCGTCCGCTGCGGTCTGGACGTGCTGGCGCGCGAGCCGGGTCCGGCGCGGCGGGCGGGTCGCGTCCTGCTCGCCGGGGCCGAGCAGGAGTCGCACTGCCTCGGCCTGCACGCGCTCGCGGCGGCCCTGCGCGAGCGCGGGTTGGACAGCGTGCACCTCGGCCCGGCCCTGCCCTGGACGGCGCTTGCCAGCGCCGTGCGCCGGGTCCGGCCGCGGGTGGTGGTGGTGTGGGCGCAGAGCCCGCTGACCGGCCGGTCCTACCGCCTGGTCCGGCTCGGGCGGGACACCCCCGGACTGCGTGTCCTCGCCGCCGGACCGGGCTGGATCGAGCCGTTCCCACCCGTTCCCGCCGCCCCGCGTCGCCTCACCACCCTCACCGAAGCCACCGCCGCCTGCCTGCAAGGAGGGGCCCCCGCTTAACGCTTCCGGTAGAGGCGGGGGCCCCGCTTAACGTGACCTGGCGCACAATCGATACGAACCGGTTCCGTATCGAAAATCGCTCGCCTACGCTCGGCATCGTTACGAGTCTGCCCCGTATCGAATTTGACACGGGTGAGCGGGGGGAGAACCCGACCATGGAACCGCACGAGAACACCGGACACCCGAGGAGGTGGGCGATCCTCGGGGTGCTGGTGATCAGCCTCCTCGTGGTCGTCCTCGACAACACCATCCTCAACGTCGCGCTGCGCACCCTCGCCGACCCGGTGCGCGGCCTCGGCGCCAGCCAGGGCGAGCTGGAGTGGGCGATCAACTCCTACACCCTCGTCTTCGCCGGCCTGCTGTTCACCTTCGGCGTGCTCGGCGACCGGTTCGGCCGCCGACGCTTCCTGATCCTCGGGCTGGCGCTGTTCGGCCTGGCCTCGTTGCTCTCCGCGTACGCGCAGGACCCGGCGCAGCTGATCGCCGCGCGGGCGCTGATGGGCGTCGGTGGCGCGGCCATCATGCCGGTCACGCTCTCGATCATCTCCAACGTCTTCGACCCCCGCGAGCGCGGCCGGGCGATCGGGGTCTGGGCCGGCGCGGTCGGTCTGGCCGTGGCCATCGGCCCGGTCCTCGGCGGCACGCTGCTGGAGCACTACTGGTGGGGCTCAGTGTTCCTGATCAACGTGCCGGTGGTGGCGGTCGGGGTGCTGCTGGTGGCGATCCTGGTCCCCGAGTCCCGCGACCCGTCCCCGGGCCGGGTGGACCTGCTCGGCGTGCTGCTCTCCGTGATCGGCCTGGTCGCGCTCACCTACGGCATCATCGACGGCGGCGAGCACGGCTTCGGCCGGCCGCAGGTCTGGGTCTCGATCGCCGGCGGCCTCGCGGCGCTCGGCTGGTTCGTCGCGCACGAGCTGCGCAGCGACCACCCGTCGCTCGATGTGCGGCTGTTCCGGGTGCCCCGGTTCGCCGCCCCGGTGGCCCTGGTCGGGCTGGTCTTCTTCGCCGCGATGGGGGTGATGTTCTTCGGCGCGTTCTACCTCCAACTGGTCCGTGGCTACAGCCCGCTGGAGAGCGGCCTGCTCTTCCTGCCCTTCGCGGCGGCCCAGCTCATCTTCGCCCCGCGCAGCGCCGCGATGGTCCGTCGCTACGGCGGCCGGGCGGTCGCGGCGGTCGGCCTGGCGCTCACCATCGTCGCGCTCGCCGCGTTCGTCTTCATCGACGCCGAGACGCCGATCTGGATCTTCTCGGCACTGGGCTTCCTCCAGGGCGCCGGTATGGCGAACATCATGCCGCCGGCCACCGAGTCAATCATGTCGGCGCTGCCCCGGGAGAAGGCCGGCGTGGGCTCGGCGGTCAGCAACACCGTCCGCCAGGTGGCCGGCGCGCTCGGCGTGGCGGTGCTCGGCTCGGTGCTCTCCGCGGTCTACCGCGACCAGGTCACCCCGGCGCTGTCCGCGTTGCCCGCCCCGGTCCGCGACGCGGCCCGGGAGTCGGTCTCCGGGGCGTACGGGGTCGCTGGCCAGGTCGGCCCGGCCGCGCCTCGGCTGATCGAGGCCGCGAACGACTCCTTCGTCTCCGCGATGCACTGGGCGGCCGGGGTCTCCGCGCTGGCGGCGGCGCTCGGCGTGGTGATCGTGGCGCGCTGGATGCCCGGCCGTCCGGCTCCCGCGCCCGAGGCCGCCCCGGCCGGCGAGCCGGAGTTGGCCGGAACCGCATAGGTTCGTGGACAATGTCTGACATGACTTCCACGGCGGATGCTCCGCGGTCGCCCGGGCGACCGCGGAGCACCCGCGCGGACGAGGCGATCGTGGAGGCCGCCCTCGACCTGCTGGCCGAGGGCAACTCCGTCGAGGCGCTCTCCATCGAGGCGATCGCGGCCCGGGCCGGGGTGGGTAAGGCCACCATCTACCGCCGCTGGCCGGGCAAGGAGGCGCTGCTTGTGGACGCGCTGGGCCGGCTCAAGGGCGCCCCGCCCCGCACCGGCGGGCACTCCGTCCGGGACGACCTGGTGCTGCTGGTCAGCGCCGTGGGCCAGCACGTCGACCCGCGGGTCCGCAAGATCATGCCCTGTCTGGTGCCCGAGGTGAACCGCAGCTCCGCGCACCGGGCGGCGTACGAGGCGATCATCGAGCCCCGGCGGCAGGCGATGCGCGAGGTGCTGCGCCGCGCGGTCGACAGCGGCGAGCTGCGCGCCGACATCGACATCGAGGTCGCCATGGCGCTGCTCACCGCGCCGATCCTGACCCAGCGGATGCTGCCCTGGCACCCCGAGTGGGACGAACGGATCCTGCCCGGGCGGATCGTGGACGCGGTCCTGGACGGCCTGCGCGCCCGCTGAGCCGACCAGCTCCCCGGCGCCGCCCGGGCCCGCCCGCGCCGGGCCCGCCCGGCCCGCACCCGGCGGCCCGGCCCGCCCGCGCCGGGCCCGCCCGGCCCGTACCCGGCGGCCTAGCCGGGCGGGACGCGCAGCCGGTGCAGGCGCAGGGCGAGCTGCACCTCAAGCGCCCGCTCCGGCTTCTGCCAGTCGACGCCCAGCAGCTGGCCGACCCGCTCCAGCCGCTGGGTCACGGTGTTGACGTGCACGTGCAACTGCTCGGCCGCCCGGGCCAGGCTGCCACCCACCCCGAAGTACGCCTCCAGCGTCTTCACCAGCGCGGTGCCCCGCCGGGCGTCGTAGTCGACCACCGGCCCCACCGTGGCGGTGAGGAACCGGCTCACGTCCCGGTCACCGGCGTCGCCGACCGCGCCCAGCAGCAACCCGACGAACCCCAGCTCCGCCGTGCTCGCCCCCTGCCCGGTCCGGCCCAACGCGCCGAGCGCGGTCAGGCAGCGCTCCGCCTCGGCGAACGTGACCGCGAGCGACGCCGGCCCGGTCGACGGTCCGCTCGCCCCGGCGGTCACCGGCCGGCCGGTCAACCGGGACAGGTCCCGGGCCACCGCGCGGGCCGCGCCGCCCGCGTCCCGCCCGGGCAGCATCAGCACCACCCGCCCGTCGCGCGCCGCCGCCAGCCCGCCCCGGGTCGAGGCGTACGTGGTGGCCCACGACAGGACCCGCTGCCGGGCCGAGCCGGTCTCGGCGAACGCGTCGTCACCGACCGCCACCAGCACGTGCGGGGCGTCCAGGTCCACCCCGATCCGCCGGGCCCGGCTGCGCAGCGCGTCGGTGTCCCGCACCGGCCGGGCGATCAGGTCGTCCAGCAGCTCGCCCCGGACCCGCCCCTCCGCCTCGGCCACGGTCCGGCGGAACAGCAGCAGCAACCCCGTCACCAGCGCGGCCCGCTCCAGTATCCGCTGGTCGGCGTCGACCAGCTCGTCGTCCGGGCGCAGCACCAGCGCACCCAGGTTCTCCGCGCCGGCCACCACCGCGGCGTACCAGAGCGGACCGCGGCGGACGCTGCGCCCCTCGGTGCGGGACGCGGCGATCGCCTCCACCATGTCCGCCCGGTCCGGCTCCTCGATCTCGCCCACCCGGGCCAGCCGCCGCCCCTCGGCGTCGAGCGCCAGCAGCGCCCCGCCGAGCACCTCGGTCACCGCCGCCGCCACGTCCTCCATGCCGCCGCCGCGGACCACGAGCGCGGTCATCCGGTCGTGCGCGGCGGCGGCCCGCTCCACCGAGCTGCTGTGCGCCCGGATCGTGCTGTTCGCCGCGGACAGCTCCGCCAGCGCCGCGCGGGTCTCGGCCAGCAGCCGGGCGGTGTCGATCGCCACCGCGGCGTGCGCACCCAGGGAGACCAGCAGCGACACCTCCTCCCGGGCGAACGGGCGGGCGGAGCGGTTGGCCGCGTAGAGCACGCCGATCACGCTGGAACCGAGCCGCAGCGGCACGCCGAGGATGGCCACCAGGCCCTCCTCGCCCACCCCGCCGTCGATCTCCCCGGTGTGCCGGAACCGCTCGTCCTCCTGGTAGTTCGAGGTGACGTACGGGGTGCCGGTCTGCGCGACGAGGCCGCCCAGCCCGTCACCCATCTCCAGCCGCAGCCGCTGGAACCGGGCCGAGATCGAGCCGTCGGTGACCCGCATGTACGTGTCGCCGCGTTCGTCGTCGTTGAGCGTCATGTAGGCCACGTCGGTGCCGAGCAGGATCCGCGCCCGGTGCACGATCGCGCGCAGCACGTCGTCCAGGTCGCGCAGGCCGGCCAGGTCGCTCGCGGTGTCGTACAGGCCGGACAGCTCGGTCTCCCGGCGACGCCGGCGCTCCAGCAGCGCCCGGACCCGCAGTGCCACCACCTTCGCCTGCTCCAGCTCGGCCAGCCGGTCGGCGGGCAGGCCGGCGGCGCGCGCGGCGACGAGCGGGCCCTCGAACTCGACCGCCGCGGCCTCGCGCGCCAGCAGCTCCAGGAACTCCACCGGCGACGACATGACCGACATTGTGCGCGGTGCCACTAGTTGGCCGTCCAGCCCCCGTCGAGGGCGATCGAGGCGCCGGTGAGGAACGCGGCGGGCGGCGCGCACAGGTACGCCACCAGCTCGGCCACCTCCTCCGGCTCGATCAGCCGCTTGATCGCCGCCCGGGCCAGCATGATCTTCTCCACCACCTCGTCCGCGCCGATGCCGTGACTGGCCGCCTGGTCGGCGATCTGGCTCTCCACGAGCGCGGTCCGCACGTACGCCGGGTTGATGCAGTTGGCCGTCACGCCGTGCCCGGCGCCCTCGAGCGCCACCACCTTGGACAGGCCCTCCAGGGCGTGCTTGGCCGAGACGTACGCCGCCTTGTACGGCGAGGCACGCAGCCCGTGCACGGAGGAGATGTTGACGATCCGGCCCCAGCCGTTCGCGTACATCCGGGGCAGCGCCCGGCGGATGAGCAGGAACGGCGCCTCCACCATCACCCGCTGGATGTACTCGAAGCGTTCCACCGGGAAGTCCTGCACCGGCGCGACGTGCTGCAACCCGGCGTTGTTCACCACGATGTCGGCATCGACGTCGAGCCGGTCCACCGCCTGCGGGTCGGCCAGGTCGATGCCCTCGGCCCGGCCGCCCGCCTCGGCGGCCACCGCCTTGGCCGCCTCCACGTTGCGGTCCAGCACCACCACCGCCGCGCCGGCCGCCGCCAACCGCAGGGCGCAGGCCCGCCCGATGCCGCTGCCACCGCCGGTCACCAGGGCGGTGCGACCGGAGAGGTCGACGTGTACGACGTGGGGGACCGCCACGGGTTCTGCCGTCATGGCGCAGAAGTTACGAGGCGTGTGGCCCCCGGGCACATGGGGCGTCGACACATACTCGACCGTTCCGGTGTGTGGTGCCGTGCGTCACCGACCGCCCCCCGGCGTGTCCGCTGGTCCGGCCGCGCGGTCACATCGGTAGGGTGTCGAACACACGTACTGCTGGCGGCTCGGGGAGGAGGCGGCGTGCGGGTGCTGGGCGTCGACCCGGGGCTGACCCGGTGCGGGGTCGGCGTGGTCGAGGGTGTGCCGGGCCGCCCCTGCACCCTGGTCGCCTACTACGTCGTCTACACCGATCCGGCCGACGAGCTGCCGATGCGCCTGCTGCACCTGGACCGTTCGCTCACCGACCTGGTCGCCGAGCACCGGCCGGACGCGGTGGCGGTGGAGCGCGTGTTCAGTCAGCACAACGTGCGTACCGTGATGGGCACCGCCCAGGCCAGCGGCGTGGCGGTGCTGGCCGGCGCGCGCGCCGGACTGCCGGTGACGACCTACACGCCCAGCGAGGTGAAGGCGGCGGTGACCGGTTCCGGTCAGGCCGAC
The DNA here is from genome assembly GCF_027497235.1 of Micromonospora sp. WMMD1128. Taxonomy (NCBI): domain Bacteria; kingdom Bacillati; phylum Actinomycetota; class Actinomycetes; order Micromonosporales; family Micromonosporaceae; genus Micromonospora; species Micromonospora sp. WMMD1128. Next base: position 4,004,061 of record NZ_CP114902.1, on the reverse strand, counting down.
AAGAAGCAGATGACCGCCATGGTCACCCGGCTGCTGCGGTTGGCGGAGCCGCCGAGGCCGGCCGACGCCGCCGACGCGCTGGCGCTGGCCATCTGTCACGTCTGGCGCGGCGGCACCCGGTCCAAGCTGGCCGCCGCGGCCGACCAGGCCCGACGAGGAGGGGCGCGACGATGATCGCAAGTGTGCGCGGCACGGTGACCGCGACCGGTCCGGACCACGCTGTGGTGGAGGTGGGTGGCATCGGCCTCGCCGTGCAGTGCGCCCCCGGCACCATCGCCGACCTGCGGGTCGGCCAGCCGGCCCGGCTGGCGACCAGCCTGGTGGTCCGGGAGGACTCTCTCACCCTCTACGGCTTCGCCGACGACGACGCCAAGGCGCTGTTCGAGCTGCTCCAGACCGCGAGCGGGGTCGGCCCCCGGCTGGCCCAGGCCGTGCTCGCCGTGCACACCCCGGACGCGATCCGTAAGGCGATCGCCAACGCCGACCTCGCCGCGCTGACCCGGGTGCCGGGCATCGGCAAGAAGGGCGCCGAGCGGCTCGTGCTGGAGCTGCGGGACCGGGTCGGCCCGGTGGCGATCGGCCCGGACGGCGCGGGCGGCGTGACCGCCGGCGCGTGGCCGGAGCAGGTGCGTCAGGCGCTTGTCGGGCTCGGCTGGTCGGCCGCCCAGGCCGAGCAGGCGGTGGTCGCGGTCGCCGAGACCGTCGACGGCGAGACGCCGCCGGTGCCGGTTCTGCTCAAGCAGGCGATCCGCCTCCTGGGGCGCACCCGATGACCAGCGTGAGCCGGCCGGCGGGGGACGTGCGCGGATGAGCAACGACAACCTGGTCTCGGCGTACGTCAACGACACCGACCTGGACGCGGAGGCCAGCGTCCGGCCGAAGCGGCTCGCCGAGTTCATCGCCCAGGACCGGGTCCGCGACCAGCTCGACCTGCTGTTGCAGGGCGCGATGCGGCGCGGCTCCCCACCCGACCACATCCTGCTGTCGGGCCCACCCGGCCTCGGGAAGACCAGCCTGGCCAACATCGTCGCCGCCGAGCTGGGCACGGGCATCCGGGTGACCAGCGGGCCGGCGATCGAGCGCTCCGGCGACCTGGCCGCGATCCTGACCAGCCTGGCCGAGGGCGACGTGCTCTTCATCGACGAGATCCACCGGATCGCCAAGCCGGCCGAGGAACTGCTCTACAGCGCCATGGAGGATTTCCGGGTCGACGTGGTGGTGGGCAAGGGGCCGGGCGCCACCGCCATCCCGCTCGACGTGGAGCCGTTCACGCTCGTCGGCGCCACCACCCGTGCCGGCCTGCTGACCGGGCCGATGCGGGACCGGTTCGGCTTCGTCGCGCACCTCGACTTCTACTCGCCGGCCGACCTGGAGACGCTGCTGCACCGGTCCGCGCGGATCCTCGGCGTGCCGATCACGCCGGACGGCGCGGCCGAGATCGCCGGCCGGTCCCGGGGCACGCCGCGGATCGCCAACCGGCTGCTGCGCCGGGTCCGCGACTATGCCGAGGTTCGGGCCGACGGGGTGGTCACGGTGGAGACCGCCCGGTCCGCGCTCACCGTCTACGACGTGGACGCGCTCGGCCTGGACCGGCTCGACCGGGCGGTGCTGACCGCGCTCGTCGACTCGTTCCGGGGTGGCCCGGTCGGGGTCTCCACCCTGGCCGTGGCGGTGGGGGAGCAGCCGGACACGGTCGAGGAGGTCTGCGAGCCGTTCCTGGTCCGGGCCGGTCTGCTGGCGCGTACGCCCCGGGGCCGGGTGGCCACGGGGGCCGCCTGGCATCATCTCGGCCGGATTCCCCCGAATGGTACATTTGGCGCGGACACCCCTCCGGGGCCCGATCTGTTCTCGACCCAGATCGACCAGCCGTGATCCGTTCGTGATCTGTGTCGCGTTCGGTCTTCTCAGGAGCAGGGACTAGACTTCGCCGCGGTCTGTACAGGACGTGAGAATCCGCCTCCGCAGCGGCGCCCCCCGGGGCCGGCGGGGGCCAACCGGAAGGTCGACACCGTGCTTTACGCAGCAGCGAGTGGCGGGGGAGCCGGCGGTCTGACGCCGATCCTCATGATCGCTCTGCTCTTCGTCGTCATGTACTTCATGATGATCCGTCCGCAGCAGAAGCGCCGTCGCGAGGCGGAGCAGATGCAGTCCGCCCTCGCCCCCGGCGACGAGGTGGTCACCATCGGCGGCCTGCACGGCACGGTCACCGCGATCGAGGACGAGACGGTCCTGCTGGAGGTCGCGCCGGGCGTGCAGACCCGTTATGCCCGTCCCGCCATCGCCCGGGTGGTCAAGCGGGCCGAGGCGCCCGAGGCGGAGACGATCAGCGAGGAGACCGAACCGGTCAAGGAGTGACCATCGCCCCGAACGGGGCAGCGGAAACACCCCCCAGAAGTGGATAGTTGGGTCGGCGTCCGACGCCGGCACGCGGCCAGGCCCGCGCGATGCCCCCGCGTCGCGACCGGGTCGGCGTGCCGGTCACCGGCGCCGGCAAGCCGGAGCAGTCGGGCGGACACCCCCGGCCCGACAGTTGTCGCCGCCGTGGAAACGGCGCGACCGTACAGGGAGACAGGACAGCCGTGGCACCACCTCAGGGACAGATGCGCCCCGGACGGCAGCTCGCCGTGCTCGGGTTCATCTTCGTCGTCCTCTATCTTTTGGTGTTCTTCTCGGGTGGCGCCAGTGGTGGCTGGAAGGACCGGCTGGAGCCCCGGCTCGGCCTGGACCTCATCGGCGGCACCCGGCTGACGCTCGAGGCCACCAACACGGTCGACGGCAAGCCGCCGACCTCGGAAAACCTCGAAGAGGCGCGCCAGATCATCGAGAGCCGGGTCAACGGCTACGGCGTGGCCGAGGCGGAGGTGGTCACCGAGGGCAACCGCAACATCGTCATCTCCCTGCCCGGCGAGAACCGTGACCTGACCGACGTGGGCAGCGCCGCCGAGCTGCGCTTCCGCAAGGTGCTCAAGGCCACCGACGGCAGCGGCGCCGCCGCCGCGCCGCCACCGAGCCCCAGCGCCACCCCGGCCCCGTCCGGCAGCGCCCAGCCCTCGGGCAGCGCCACGCCGAAGCCGTCCGGCAGCGCGTCGCCGAAGCCGAGCAGCAGCGCCAAGGTCAGCGCGTCGCCGAGCGCCGGTGGGCAGGGCGGTATGGCCCCCGCGCCGAGCGCGAGCGCCACGCCGTCGGCCACGCCGAGCGCTGCCGCGCCGAGCCCGAGCGCCAGCGCCGAGCCGGTGCCGCAGAGCATCGAGCAGCAGCGCCAGGCCGTGCAGCAGAAGGTGGGCGCCGCCGCGTGGGCCGCCGCCTCGGGCCTCCAGGCCCCGGCCGACCTCGCCACCGACCCGTCGCTGGCGGACAAGCTCAAGCCGTTCGGCACGCTGACCCCGCAGGAGGTCGCGGTGCTGCCGGTGGAGATGCAGTTCAACGTCCCCACCATCACCTGCGCCCAGCTCGACAAGCGGCCGGCCGCCTCGATCAAGGACGAGAAGCAGAAGGCGGTGGCCTGCGAGTCCGGCGCGAAATACCTGCTCGACGTGGCCAAGGTGCTGGGCACCGACGTCAAGAACGCCTCCGCCCAGCTCGACCAGACCAGCTCCTGGGTGGTCAGCCTCAACTTCACCGGCAAGGGCCAGGAGAAGTGGACCGCGCTGACCCGTGAGTCGTTCAACAACGAGGGTCAGGCGTGCGACCAGACCGCGCTCGGCCAGGACGGCAAGTGCCGGGTCGCCGTGGTGCTGGACAACGAGATCGTCTCCTCGCCGGAGATCCAGGGCGTGCTCACCGGCGACTCGCAGATCACCGGCAGCTTCGACAGCAAGTCGGCGAACGCGCTCGCCAGCCAGCTGCGCTACGGCGCACTGCCGGTGACGTTCGTCCCGCAGGAGCAGCAGAACGTCACCGCGACGCTGGGCTCCAGCCACCTCCAGGCGGGTCTGCTGGCGGCCGGCATCGGCATGCTGCTCGTCATCATCTACTCGTTCTTCTACTACCGGCTGCTCGGCTCCGTCATCTTCCTCAGCCTGGTGCTCTCCGCGCTGCTGGTCTTCGGCGCGCTCGTGGTGCTCGGCCGGTCGATCGGGTTCACGCTCACGCTCGCCGGCATCGCCGGCATGATCGTCTCGCTCGGCGTGGCGGCGGACTCGTTCGTCATCTACTTCGAACGGCTCAAGGACGAGATCCGCGAGGGTCGCAGCCCACGTAGCGCGGTGCCGCGGGCCTGGGTCCGGGCCCGCCGGACGATCATCTCGGCGAACGCCATCACGCTGATGTCGGCCGTGGTGCTCTACATCGTGTCGGTCGGCACGGTGAAGGGCTTCGCCTTCGCGCTCGGCCTGGCGACCGTGCTGGACCTGGTCGTCGTGTTCCTCTTCCGTCACCCGATCATGACGATGTTCGCCCGCACCCGGGCGTTCCTGTCCCCGCGGGTGAGCGGTCTGGGCCGGGCGCTGCCGGCCCGGTCGGCCGAGTCGGGCACGGCCCGCAACCCGCGCGTCAAGGAGGCCTGAGATGGCTAAGAGTGGTCTGGCCGCCCGGCTCTACCGTGGCGAGGCCGATCTCAACATCGTCGGCAAGCGCAAGCTCTGGTTCGGTGTGGCCGGCGCGCTGGTGCTGATCGCCGTGCTGAGCTTCGCGCTCAACGGCTTCAAGCTCGGCATCGAGTTCGCCGGCGGCAACTCGTTCCAGGTGCCGGCCAGCGTCGGCACGCTGGACCGGGCCGAGCAGACCGTCGACGAGGCGCTGGCCGCCGAGGCCCCCGACGTGCAGGTGGTAACCGCGCAGAAGGTCGGCGGCACCAGCGGCGAATACTACGAGATGCGCACCGGGCAGCTCACCGCCGAGCAGGCCAACGCGGCCAAGACCGCCATGGCGGAGAAGTTCGGCATCCAGGCCGACCAGATCAGCGGCAGCCAGGTCTCCGAGGCGTGGGGCAGTCAGGTCACCTCGCGGGCGTTCCTCGGCCTGCTGATCTTCCTCGCCGTGGTGACGGTCTACCTGGTGCTGCGCTTCGAGTGGCGGATGGCGGTCGCCGCGATCATCTCGCTGCTCACCAACCTGGTCCTCACCTCCGGCATCTACTCGCTCGTCGGCTTCGAGGTCACCCCGTCGACGATCATCGGTTTCCTCACCATCCTGGGCTTCGCGCTCTACGACGTGGTGGTGGTCTTCGACAAGGTGCAGGAGAACACCCGCGGCATCACCGCGAACAACAACCTGACCTACGGCGAGGCGTCCAACCTGGCGCTCAACCAGAGCCTCATGCGGTCGCTGAACACCTCGGTGGTGGCGCTGCTCCCGGTCGGCGGCCTGCTGTTCATCGGTGCCGGCCTGCTCGGCGCGGGCACCCTGAAGGACCTGGGCCTGGTGCTCTTCGTCGGCATGGCGGTGGCGTTCCTCACCTCGATCCTGCTGGCCACCCCGCTGCTGGTGCTGCTGAAGAACCAGGACCCGCGGATCAGCGCGCACAACAAGCGGGTGCACGCCCGCCGGGCGGCCATCTCCCGGGGCGAGGTCACGCCGAAGGGCGCCCCGCGTCCCGCCCCGAGCGGCGACCAGCCGGTCGAGGCGGACGCGGCCCTGGCCGGCGCCGCGCCGAAGGTCGGCGCGCGCCCCAGCGGCAAGCGCCCCAGCGGCGCCCGGGGCGGCCGTCCCGGCGGGGGCAACCGGCCGGGTGGCGCGAAGCGCCGCTGACCGCCGGGCCGGGCAGAACCGACCGGACGGCGTCCGTCATGCTGTTGCCACCGCATGACGGACGCCGTCGTCGTTTCGAGAGGACATGGGACGCACCGTGACGGAGACCCACACCGCAGGCGTACGGGGAGACAGCGGCCCGGAGGCCGCCCAGCTGGTCGCCAGCCGGACGCTCGACGTGCCGGACTTCCCCAAGCCGGGGGTCATGTTCAAGGACCTGATGCCGCTGTTCGCCGACGGCGTGGCGTTCCGCGAGGTGATCGACGGGATCATCGCCTACCACGGGCCCGACTCGTTCGACGCCGTGGTGGGCATCGAGGCGCGCGGGTTCGTGCTGGCCGCGGCCGTCGCGTACGCCACCGGGGTCGGCGTGGTGCCGGTGCGCAAGGCCGGCAAGCTGCCCCGCGCGACCCATTCGGCTTCCTACGCGCTGGAGTACGGCGAGGCGACGCTCGAGGTCCACCAGGACGCGTTCACCGCCGGCCACCGGGTGCTGGTGCTCGACGACGTGCTCGCCACCGGCGGGACCGCCGAGGCCACGCTCGACCTGGTGGAGCGTGCCGGCGGCACCGTCTCCGGCTTCACCGTCCTGCTGGAGTTGGGCTTCCTCGGGGGCCGGGAGCGGCTGGCCCCGCGTCCGGTCCATGCCCTGTTGACCGTGTGACCCGCCGGCACCCGGTCGGTCCGCCGGCACGGGGCGTCCGGGGGAGCGGCGGCGCACCCTGCGTACCGGTAGGATTGCCCATTGCCTGACCGGGCGGGTGACCGTCCGGGCGGCGAAGCCGCCGGGGCGCAGCCCCGGTGGCCGGCGCGGAACAACACCGACCCCCGGGTCGGTTGGACCAGACGTCGGCCCGACGGCCGGCGCATCCCGGCGAACGGTGAGGAGGCCGGTGTCCAACGATGTCGTCCCTCCGGTGGAGGGCACGGTGCACCCGACAGGCGACGCGGACGGCTCGGTGACCGAGCACGGCGGCAACACGCCCGCCGGGGCGAACGGCGGCACGCCGGACGCGGCGGCCGACGGCGACGCGGTGGTGGTGCCGTTCCCGACCGACGGTGACCCCTCGACCAGCGGCGGTTTCGCCCTCTCCAACGCGCCGACCGGCCGGCGGGTGCGCGCCCGCCTGGCCCGGTTCAACGCGCCCTGGCAGACCTCGCAGGTCAGCGAGGTGCTGGAGCCGCTGATCTCCGCCCACCGGGACGCCCATCCGAAGGCCGACGCGCGCCTGTTGCAGCGTGCGTTCGACACCGCCGCGCGCTGGCACTCGGGGCAATATCGCAAGTCCGGCGACCCCTACATCACGCACCCGCTCGCGGTGGCGACCATCCTGGGCAACCTGGGCATGGACACCACCACGCTGGTGGCGGCGCTGCTGCACGACACGATCGAGGACACCGAGTACACCCTCGACGCGATGCGCGCCGACTTCGGCGGCGAGGTCGCGCTGCTCGTCGACGGCGTGACGAAGCTCGACAAGGTCAAGCTGGGCGACGCGGCCAAGGCGGAGACCATCCGCAAGATGGTGGTGGCCATGGCGAAGGACCCGCGGGTCCTGGTGATCAAGCTGGCCGACCGGCTGCACAACATGCGGACGCTCACCTTCCTGCCCCGCCCCAAGCAGGAGCAGAAGGCCAAGGAGACGCTGGAGATCCTGGCGCCGCTGGCGCACCGCCTGGGAATGAACACGATCAAGTGGGAGCTGGAGGATCTGGCCTTCGGCACGCTGTTCCCGAAGCGGTACGAGGAGATCCTGCGCCTGATCGGGGAGCACCAGCCGCAGCGGGAGTCGCTGCTGCGCCAGGTGACGCAGAAGGTGGGCACCGACCTGAAAGCCGCCAAGATCAAGGCGGAGACGACCGGCCGGCCGAAGCACCTCTACTCGATCTACCAGAAGATGATCGTGCGGGGTCGCGACTTCAACGACATCTACGACCTGGTCGGGGTGCGGATCCTGGTCGACACGGTGCGCGACTGCTACGCGGCGCTGGGGGTCATCCACGCCAACTGGCAGCCGGTGCCGGGCCGGTTCAAGGACTACATCGCCATGCCCAAGTTCAACATGTACCAGTCGCTGCACACGACTGTCATCGGGCCCACCGGCAAGCCGGTGGAGATGCAGATCCGCACGTACGCGATGCACCGCACCGCCGAGTTCGGCATCGCCGCGCACTGGAAGTACAAGGAGCACAAGGGCACCCAGGTGGTGGGCCCGCCGGCGCACATCGACGAGATGACCTGGCTGCGGCAGTTGCTGGACTGGCAGCGCGAGGCGGCCGACCCGAGCGAGTTCCTGGACGCGCTGCGGTTCGACCTGTCCAGCCAGGAGGTGTACGTCTTCACGCCGAAGGGCGACGTCATCCCGCTGCCGACCGGGTCGACGCCTGTGGACTTCGCGTACGCGGTGCACACCGAGGTCGGGCACAAGTGCATCGGCGCGCGGGTCAACGGCAAGCTGGTGCCGCTGGAGTCGACGCTGTCCAACGGCGACGTGATCGAGATCTTCACGTCGAAGTCCGACACGGCCGGCCCGACGCAGGACTGGTTGGGCTTCGTCAAGAGCCCCCGGGCACGCACCAAGATCCGGCAATATTTCAACAAGGAGCGGCGCGAGGAGGCGATCGAGGCCGGCAAGGACTCGATCGTCAAGGCGATGCGCAAGCAGGGCATGCCGTTGCAGCGGATGCTCACCTCGGACGCGCTGATGGCCATCGCGCGGGACCTGCACCTCGCGGACGTCGCCTCGCTCTACGCGGCGGTCGGCGACAGTCAGGTCTCCGCGCAGTCGGTGGTGCAGAAGCTGATGGCCTCCTACGGCGGCGAGGAGGGCGCGGCGGAGGACATCGCCGAGACCGCCGTCGCCACCCGGCCGCCGCGCAGCCGGCAGAGCAGCGCCGACCCGGGCGTGGTGGTCCGCGGCGTCAGCGACGTCTGGATCAAGCTGGCCCGCTGCTGCACGCCGGTGCCACCGGACTCGGTGTTCGGCTTCGTCACCCGCTCCGGCGGGGTCAGCGTGCACCGCGACGACTGCGCCAACGCCGAGGACCTGCGGGCCCAGCCCGAGCGGGTGGTCGAGGTGAGCTGGAAGCTGACGTCGGCCTCCACGTTCCTCGTCGCCATCCAGGTGGAGGCGCTCGACCGGCACAAGCTGCTCGCCGACGTGACCCGGGTGCTGTCGGAGGAGCGGGTGAACATCCTCTCCGCGACGGTGACCACCACCCGGGACCGGGTGGCGGTCAGCCGGTTCAGCTTCGAGATGGCCGACCCGAAGCACCTGGGGCACCTGCTGGCCGCGGTGCGCAAGGTCGACGGGGTCTTCGACGCGTACCGGGTGACGTCCGGCGCCTGAGAGCCTGCGCACGGAAAACGCCCGCCGGTCCGACCGGCGGGCGTTTCTCGTCGGACTCGGGGTCAGCCCTCGATGTCGCTCATCGTCACCTTGGTCATGACGATCTCCTTCTTCGGGTGACCGCCGCCGGCCTGCTCGGCGAACGCGCCGTCGTCACCCGCGGCGGCGACCTGCTTCACCACGTCCATGCCGCCGGTGATGGTGCCCAGCACGGTGTAGTTCGGGTCGAGCTGGCTGTCGCCGTACACGATGAAGAACTGGCTGCCGGTGCTGCCGGGCTGGCCGGAGTTGGCCATCGCGATGACGCCCTCCGGGTACGGCGGGCGCTTGTTGGTGGGGAGGTTCTCCTCGGCCAGGTTGTAGCTCGGCCCGCCGGTGCCGTCGGTGTCCCGCCAGCCCTTGCCGGTCGCGCTCGGGTCGCCGCACTGGAGCACCTTGATGCCCTCGGTGACCAGCCGGTGGCACTTGGTGTTGTCGAAGAAACCCTTGCTGGCCAGGTGGGTGAAGCTGCCGGCGGTGCAGGGCACCGCGGCCCGGTCGAGCTTGGCGGTGATCGGGCCCAGGTTGGTCTCGATCGTCATCGTCTGGCTGCCCTTGTCGACCTGCTGCGTCGGTGGCAGCCCGACATCCTTGATCTGCGCCGGCCGGCCCTCCTTGGGCACCTCCGTGTAGGCGCACTGGGCGAAGCCGGCGGCGGCGGTGTCGCCGGACTTCTCGTCGTCGTCGCCGAGCGACGTGACGAGCCAGACGGTGCCGGCCACGACGAGCACCAGCACGGCGGCGGCGCCGACGATCGCCTGCGTCTGCCGGCGCTTGCGGGCCTTGCCGGCCCGCTCGGCCATCTCCCGTTCGAGCCGGGCCCGCGCCGCCGCCCGCTGGCGGTCTCTCGTGGACGTCACGGTCACTCCTCACCTGCTGGGTATCCGGGGGACGGCGCCGGGCGCCGCCAAGTCAAAAGGTCGATCAACGCCCGCTCAACGGCGGGTCATCCGGCGCTGGGGCTGCTCGCCGGCTCGCTCGGCGCGGGCGGCGAGGCGTTCGGCTCGCCGACGGTGAGGCTCTGGATCACCACGTCCGTCTTCGGCTTGACCTTGACGCCGCCGCCGTTGTCGACGGTCGGCAGCGCGCCGATCTTTTCCACCACGTCCAGCCCGCCGGTGACCTTGCCGACGATGCTGTAGGCCGGCTTGGCCGGGTTGAAGTCCTTGAAGAAGATCAGGAACTGGCTGCCGTTGCTGCCCGGCGGGCTACCGATCATGGCGACCGTGCCCTTCGGGTACGCCGGCGGCTCGCCCGGGGCCGGCGAGGCCGACGGGCTGGGCTCGGGCGCGGAGGGGACGTTCTCGTCGTAGAACGTGTAGGTCGGCCCGCCGATCCCGGTGCCGCTCGGGTCGCCGCAGCGCAGCGCGCCCTCGCTGGTGATCTCGTGGCACTTGGTGTCGTCGTAGAACTGCCGGCCGGCCAGGTGGGCAAGGCTGGCGCTGCCGCAGGGGGCGGCGGCCTGGTCCAGCTCGACGGTGATCGGCCCGCCCTGGTTGGTGGTGACAGTCATCGGCCGGGTGCCCGACGTGGGCAGGTCCCGGGTGGCCGGGGTGCCGACGTCCTTGAGGTTGGTGTTCCCGGTGGCGTCCTGCGGGGTCCAGAGGCAGGTGTCCTCGGCGGCCTGCTTCTCCGGCTCCGAGTCGAACGCGCCGAGCGCCCAGGCCGAGCCGGCCACGATCAGCACGAGCACCACCGCGGCGCCCACGCCGGCCTGGATCTGCCGGCGACGCCGCGCGGCCGCGGCCCGCCGGGCGAGTTGCCGGTCGAGCTTGGCCCGCGCCAGTTTGCGCTGCCGGTCCCTGCTGGAAGCCACAGGTGCTCCCCTTCCTCTGCCTGATCGTCGTCGGCGTCGCCGGCACCGCCCGCGCTGCGAATCGGGGTGCGCCACGCCACACGCCCGCCAGAGTGTACGGGTACCGACTGTGAATGTGGTGTACGAGGTCCGCCCGCGCTTATCGGATGTGGTCACTGGGATCGGTGGGACGCCCGGTGCCGGTGGCGGCAGAAACCCGCTCGCCGGTGCGACTAGGCTGCTGAGCGACGACGACGACCGGACGGAGAGGGGACGGACGTGCTCGTGGCCGGCTTTCCCGCGGACGCCTTCGGCACCAACTGCTACGTGGTGGCGACCGGGCCGGGGGAGCAGTGCGTGGTGGTCGATCCCGGCATCGGGGTGATCGACCGGCTCGACGCCGTGCTCGCCGAGCACCGCCTGCATCCGGCCGCCGTGCTGCTCACCCACGGCCACCTCGACCACACGTTCTCGGTCGCGCCGGTCTGCGGCGCGCGGGGCATCACCGCCTACGTGCACCCGGCCGACCGCGAGATGCTCGCCGACCCGACCAAGGCGCTCTCGGCGGACCTCACCGCGCTGTTCGGTGGGCGGCTGCCGTACACCGAGCCGGACGACGTGGCCGAGCTGACCGACGGCGCGACGCTGTCGCTGGCCGGGTTGGAGATCACCGTCGACCACGCTCCCGGCCATACCGGCGGGTCGGTGCTGTTCCGGCTGCCCGGCGCCGGCTCGCCCTGGGAGGCGGACGAGGTCTGCCTCTCCGGTGACGTGCTCTTCGCCGGCTCGATCGGCCGCACCGACCTGCCGGGCGGCAGCATGCCCCGCATGCTGGCCAGCCTTCGGGACAAGGTCCTCCCGCTGGCCGACGACACAGTCGTCCTGCCCGGCCACGGCCCCGCGACCACCGTCGGCCGCGAGCGCGCGACGAACCCGTACCTCGTCGAGGTGGCGGGCGACGCGCGCCCGGCCGCACCCACCCGCGGCCTCTAGCCGCCCGTGCCATCCCCGCGCGGTCCGCGCGGGATCAAGGAGTACGCCATGAGCAAGCCCACGCCCATCTCCGGCTTCCCCGAGTGGACGCCGGCGCAGCGGATGATCGAGCAGTTCGTGCTGGACCGGATCCGCGCCACGTTCGAGTTGTACGGCTTCGCGCCGCTGGAGACCCGTTCGGTCGAGCCGCTGGACCAGTTGCTGCGCAAGGGGGAGACCTCGAAGGAGGTCTACCTGCTGCGCCGGTTGCAGGCCGACGCCGACGGCCCGGCCGGCGACGACGCGCTCGGCCTGCACTTCGACCTGACCGTGCCGTTCGCCCGCTACGTGCTGGAGAACGCCGGCAAGCTCCAGTTCCCGTTCCGCCGCTACCAGATCCAGAAGGTGTGGCGGGGGGAGCGCCCGCAGGAGGGCCGCTATCGGGAGTTCCTCCAGGCCGACATCGACATCGTCGACCGGGACACGCTGCCGGCGCACTTCGAGGCCGAGATGCCGCTGGTGATCGGCGACGCGCTGCGCTCGTTGCCCATCCCGCCGGTGCGCATCCAGGTCAACAACCGCAAGATCTGCGAGGGCTTCTACCGGGGCGTCGGGCTGACCGACCCGATGGCGGCGCTGCGCGCCGTGGACAAGCTCGACAAGCTCGGCCCGGCGAAAGTGGCCGAGCTGCTCGCGGAGGCCGCCGGGGCGAGCGAGGCGCAGGCCAAGGCATGCCTGGCGCTGGCCGAGATCTCCGCGCCGGACGCCTCCTTCGCCGACGCGGTGCGCGCCCTGGGCGTGACCGACCCGCTGCTCGACGAGGGCATCGCCGAGTTGACCGCCGTGATGGAGACCGCCGCCGCGCACTCGCCGGGGCTCTGCGTCGCCGACCTGCGCATCGCCCGTGGCCTGGACTACTACACCGGCACGGTCTACGAGACGCAGATGGTCGGCTATGAGCGGTTCGGCTCGGTCTGCTCCGGCGGCCGGTACGACAACCTGGCCAGCTCCGGCAACGTCCGCTTCCCCGGGGTGGGCATCTCGATCGGGGTGACCCGGCTGCTCGGCCTGCTCTTCGGCGCCGAGGCGCTGTCGGTGTCCCGGTCGGTGCCGACCTGCGTGCTGGTCGCGGTCACCGCCGAGGAGGACCGCGCGGCCAGCGACGCGGTCGCGGCGGCGCTGCGCTCGCGGGGGGTGCCCACCGAGGTGTCGCCGTCCGCGGCGAAGTTCGGCAAGCAGATCCGGTACGCCGAGCGGCGCGGCATCCCGTACGTCTGGTTCCCCGGCGCGGACGGTGACGAGGTGAAGGACATCCGCTCCGGCGAGCAGGCGCCCGCCGCGGCAGGCGAGTGGACCCCGCCGCGGGCGGACCTCGCGCCGCTGGTCGCCGGCACTGGCGCCTGACGCCGATTGCACCTACGGTGGCGTAAGTTACGCCACCGTAGGGAGAACGTCGTGTCCGTGCTCAGCCAGACCGCTCTGCTCACCGAACTCGAACCGGTCGTGGAGAAGAACCTCGACCGGCACCTGTCGCTGGCGAAGGAGTGGTTCCCGCACGAGTACGTGCCGTGGAGCGCTGGCCGCACGTTCGACGGTCCGCTCGGCGGCGAGGCATGGTCGCCGGCGGACTCGACGATCCCCGACGCGGCCCGCACCGCGCTGATCGTCAACCTGCTCACCGAGGACAACCTGCCCTCCTACCACCACGAGATCGCCACGCTGTTCGGCCGGGACGGCGCGTGGGGCACCTGGGTGCACCGGTGGACCGCCGAGGAGGGGCGGCACGGCACCGCGATCCGGGACTACCTCACCGTGACCCGGGCCGTCGACCCGGTGGCGCTGGAGCGGGCCCGGATGGTGCACATGTCCGCCGGCTACCGCAACGCCCACGACGACGAGGTGCTGCACTCGCTGGCGTACGTGTCGTTCCAGGAGCTGGCCACCCGGATCTCGCACCGCAACACCGGCCGGGCCACCGGCGACCCGGCCTGCGAGGCGCTGCTGGCCCGGGTGGCGGCGGACGAGAACCTGCACATGGTCTTCTACCGCAACCTGCTCGCCGCGTCGTTCGAGCTGGCGCCGAGCCAGGCCATGCGCGCGGTCGCCGACGTGCTCGCCGACTTCCAGATGCCCGGGGTGGGCATCGACGGTTTCGCCCGCAAGTCGGTGGCGATCGCCCTGGCCGGCATCTACGACCTGCGCCAGCACCGGGACGAGGTGGTGGTGCCGGTGCTGCGCCAGTGGAACCTGTTCGAGGTGACCGGCCTCAACGGCGACGGCGAGGCCGCCCGTGAGCAGATCGCCGCCCAGCTCGACACGCTGGAGACCCAGGCGTCCCGGTTCGAGGAGCGCCGCGCCGCCCGCGCCGCTCGCCTGACCCCCACCCCCTGACCCCCACCCGTCCGCCCTCCCCCGAAGCCATCCGGTGATCATGAAGGTGGCGGCGGTGTTGATCTGGCAGTTTCTAAGCTTCAGTGCAACTGATCTTGGTTGGGCTGGAGGTGCTGGTGGCGAGGCCGGGTGTGTTGACGTTCGGGCATCGGCAGGTGTTGGAGCATCTGTGGGGTTCGGGGAGGACGATCTCGCAGATCGCGGGGCTGCTCGGGGTGCCGGTGTGCACGGTGTCGCGGGAGGTGGCGCGTCACCACAGTGCGCGGCACGGGACGAAGAATCCGCTCGGGCGGTCGTTGCCGCCTGGGCGGGCTCGTCGCCCGTATCGGTGGGGGTATCAGGCGCAGTGGGCGCAGCGGCGGGCTGACGCGGCCAGGCGTCGGCCGCAGCAGGGCAAGCTTGCGGTGGGTACGCGGCTGCGGCGGGTGGTGGCGGGGAAACTGGCCCGGAGGTGGTCTCCGAAACAGATCGCCGCGTGGTTGCGGGCCACGTTCGCCGACCGGCCGGAGTTGCAGGTGTCCCACGAGACGATCTACCAGGCGATCTACGTGCAGTCGCGGGGCGGCCTGCGAGCCGAGTTGACCCGGCAGGTGGCGCTACGGTCGGGACGCACCCAGCGGCGCCGGCAGTCGCGTGCCGCGGGCGCCGCCCGCAGCCGGCGGCCCTGGATCGGGGACCTGCACATCAGCAACCGGCCGGCCGAGGCCACCGACCGGGCAGTGCCCGGGCACTGGGAAGGTGACCTGGTCATCGGCAAGGCCGGCGCCTCAGCGATCGTGACCCTGGTGGAACGAGCCACCCGCTACGTGATGCTCGGCGCCCTGCCCCAGGGCCGCGACAGCGAAGCCGTCATCGGCGTCCTCACCGACCTGGCCACCCGCATGCCCGCGCACCTACGCCGCTCCCTGACCTGGGACCAGGGCACCGAAATGGCCACCCACCCGCACTTCACCATCGCCACCGGCTGCCCGGTCTACTTCTGCGACCCCCACAGCCCCTGGCAACGCGGCACCAACGAGAACACCAACGGCCTCCTCCGCCAGTACTTCCCCAAAAGCAGCTACGACTTCCGCACCATCGACCAGAACGGGCTCGACGACATCGCCCACGAACTCAACACCCGACCCCGCGAAACCCTGAACTGGAACACACCAGCCCAACGCCTCGCACAACTCATCGCACCCTAACGATTGCACTCACCCCTTGACCCCGCCTCTCTGCTGAGGCCGCCAAGTTCATGATCACCCCATGCTCGGGGCGTTGTGCGGGCGGCCGGGTGGTGGGGTCTGACACCTGGTGACGATGTTGTTGCTCGGGCGTTACATCGGGTGGCGGTGCGAATCCGGGCAAACTTGCGTCTTGCTTACGATCTTAAATATGTGAATACTTTGGTCAGCCCGGACGGTTTCCCCAGGTCGGCCGGGTTGTCCTCGGGCGTGTCCCCATCACAGCGCCCGTTCACCCCCGTTCGGAGGTTGTCACATGCGACCCACGAGGTCCACGCTCTGTCGCGCCGCCGCCGTCGCCGTGGCCGGTACCCTGGTCACCGGCTCGCTGCTCGGCGCGCCCGCCCAGGCGGCCCCCGCCCCCGCCTCGCCCGACGCCGCCGCCACCCTCGCCGCCAAGCTCGGCGACCGCGCCGCCGGCACGTACGCCGACGCCAGCGGCAAGATGGTCGTCACGGTGACCGACGCCGCCGCCGCCCGCCAGGTGCACGCCGCCGGCGCCACCCCGAAGCTCGTCACCCGCGGCGCCAACCAGCTCAAGGCCGCCACCGGGGAGCTGGAGCGCTCCGCCAAGATCCCGGGCACCGCCTGGTGGACCGACGCCGCGACCAACCAGGTCGTCGTCTCGGTGGACAGCACCGTCACCGGCGCAAAGCTGGAGCGGGTCAAGGCCGCCGCCGCCCGCACCGGTGGCGCGGTCCGGATCGAGGCCGAGGCCGGCACCCTGACCACCCGGATCTCCGGCGGCCAGGCCATCTACACCGGCGGCTACCGCTGCTCGCTCGGCTTCAACGTGCGCAGCGGCTCGACCTACTACTTCCTCACCGCCGGGCACTGCACCAACCTGGGCTCGACCTGGTACTCCAACTCCGGCCAGACGTCCGTGCTCGGCACCCGGGCCGGCACCAGCTTCCCGGGCAACGACTACGGCATCGTCCGGCACAGCAACTCGGCCAATGCGGCCGGCAACGTCTACCTCTACAACGGCAGCTACCAGGACATCACCTCGGCCGGTAACGCCTACGTCGGCCAGTCGGTCCGGCGTTCCGGCAGCACCACCGGCCTGCGCAGCGGCACCGTCTCGGCCACCAACGCGACGGTCAACTACGCCGAGGGCAGCGTCTCCGGCCTGATCCGCACCAACGTCTGCGCCGAGGGCGGCGACAGCGGCGGCTCGCTGTTCAGCGGCAGCACCGCGCTCGGCCTCACCTCCGGCGGCAGCGGCAACTGCCGCACCGGTGGCACGACCTACTTCCAGCCGGTCACCGAGCCGCTCAGCGTCTACGGCGTGAGCGTCTTCTGATCCGTACCCCACGAACGGGCCGCCGGGCGACCGGCGGCCCGTTCCGTGCGTGCCGGGCCCGCAATCACCGGACCCGGGTGGGTCCGGGCCGGGTGATGGGTGGGAGTGTGTGGCCGTGGACAGGACAGGTACCGGCCGGTGAACGCCTTCCCGACCGACGTGGGTGACGCGGACGACCGGCCGCCGTCCGCCTGGTCGCCGCTGCGGTCGGCCGCGTTCCGCAATCTGTGGCTGGCGGTGCTGGCCAGCAACGTCGGCATCTGGATGCAGACCGTCGGCGCCCAGTGGCTGCTCGTCGACCGGCCCGGCGCGGCGACGCTCGTCTCGCTCGTGCAGACCGCCAGCATGCTGCCGGTGCTGCTGCTGGCGCTGCCGGCCGGCGCGCTCGCCGACACGTTCGACAGGCGGCGGCTGCTGATCGCCGTGCAGTGCTTCCTGGCCGCCGTCGGGGCGCTGCTCACCGTGCTCACCGCACTCGGCCGGATGCCACCGGCGCTGCTGCTCACCCTCACCTTCGGCCTCGGCGTCGGCCAGGCGCTCACACTGCCCGCCTGGCAGGCGGTCATCCCCGAGCTGGTGCCCAGGTCGCAGATCGTCTCCGCCTCGGCGCTCGGCTCGATAAGCGTCAACCTGGCCCGCTCGGTCGGGCCGGCGGTGGCCGGCGTGCTGGTGGCCCAGGCCGGCGTGCCGGTGGTCTTCGCGGTCAACGCGGCCACGTTCGCCATCTTCGCGGTGACGCTGCTGCGCTGGCGCCCGGGACGCCGGGACCACGACGCCACGCCGGAGCGGTTCACCGCCGCGCTGCGCGCCGGCGGCCGGTACGTGCGGCACTCTCCGGTGGTCCGCCGGATCCTGCTGCGGGCGGCCCTGTTCGTGGTGCCGGGCAGCGCGCTGTGGGCGCTGCTGCCGCTCGTCGCGAGCCGCCGGCTCGGTCTCGGCGCCGGTGGGTACGGCGTGCTGCTCGGCGCGCTCGGCGTCGGCGCGGTGGCCGGCGCGCTGGTCCTGCCCCGGATCCGCCTGGCGCTCACCAACAACCAACTGCTGCTCCTGGCCGGGCTGCTCTACGCGGCGGTGCTCGCCGTGCTCGCGCTGGTGCCGGTGCCGGCCGTGGCGGTGGTCGCGCTGCTGCCCGCCGGGCTGGCCTGGATGACGGTGCTGTCAAGCGTGAACGCGGCCATGCAACTGTTCCTGCCCGGCTGGGTACGTGCCCGCGGCCTGTCGGTCTTCCAGATGGTCTTCGCCGGCGGCCAGGCGCTCGGCGCGGTCGCGTGGGGCGCGCTCGGTGAGGTCGTCGGCCTGGTCGGCGCGCTCACCGTGGCGGCCGTGGTGATGGCGGCCGGCGCGCTCAGCGTGCTGCTCTGGCCGCTGCGGGAGACCGGGAGCGTGAACCGGGACCCGGCGATGTTCTGGCCCGAGCCGCACCTGGTGCTGGAGGCGCCGGCGCGCGGCGGCCCGGTGCTCGTCACCGTCTCGTACACGGTGCGCCCGGAGCGGCAGGCCGAGTTCGTCGAGGCGATGCGGGCGGTCGGCCGCTCCCGCCGGCGCACCGGCGCGATGCGCTGGGGGCTGTTCCGGGCCGGCGAGCGGGCGCACGGCTTCGTCGAGGTCTACGCGGTGCCGACGTGGGAGGAGCACCTGCGCCAGCACAGCGGCCGGCTCACCGGAGGGGACCGGGTGGTGGAGGAACGGGCCCGGGCGCTCGCCGAGGACGACATCCGGGTCAGCCACCTGCTGCCGGCCGAGCCGCGGTGACCGGCGGGTGCCCGGAGGGCGGCCGGTCCACCCTGACAGAATGCGGGGGCAGCCCGACGATGAGGAGACATCAGCCGTGATCCGTACCCACAATGCCGGAAGCCTGCGCGCCGCGGACGCCGGCTCGACGGTGACGCTCGCCGGGTGGGTGGCCCGCCGGCGCGACCACGGCGGTGTCGTCTTCGTCGACCTGCGCGACGCCTCCGGCGTCGTGCAGGTGGTGCTGCGCGAGGAGGACGCGCACGCGCTGCGCAACGAGTTCTGCGTCAAGGTCACCGGTGAGGTGACCCGCCGGCCCGCCGGCAACGAGAACCCCGAGCTGCCGACCGGCGAGGTCGAGGTGACCGCCGCCGCGCTGGAGGTGCTCTCCGAGGCCGCGCCGCTGCCGCTGCCGGTGGACGACCAGGTCGAGGCCGGCGACGACATCCGGTTGAAGTACCGCTACCTCGACCTGCGCCGTGGCGGCCCGGCGAGGGCGATGCGGCTGCGCTCCCGGGCCAACCAGCTCGCCCGCACGGTGCTGCACGAATGGGACTTCCTGGAGATCGAGACCCCGACGCTCACCCGCTCCACCCCGGAGGGCGCCCGCGACTTCCTGGTCCCGGTGCGCCTCCAGCCGGGCAGCTGGTACGCGCTGCCGCAGTCCCCGCAGCTGTTCAAGCAGCTGCTCATGGTCGGCGGGATGGAACGCTACTACCAGATCGCCCGCTGCTACCGGGACGAGGACTTCCGCGCCGACCGGCAGCCGGAGTTCACCCAGCTCGACATCGAGATGTCGTTCGTCACCGAGGACGACGTGATCGACCTCGGCGAGGCGATCGTGGCGAAACTCTGGTCCGAGCTGGCCGACCACGAGATCACCCGCCCCATCCCGCGGATCACCTGGCACGACGCGATGGCCCGGTACGGCTCGGACAAGCCGGACCTGCGCTACGGCGTCGAGCTGACCGAGCTGACCGACTACCTGCGCGGCACCGGGTTCCGGGTGTTCGCCGGCGCGATCGACGCGGGCGGTTACGTCGGCGCGGTGGTCATGCCGGGCGGCGCGTCGCAGACCCGCAAGGAGCTGGACGGCTGGCAGGACTGGGCCAAGGCGCGCGGCGCGCGCGGCCTGGCGTACGTGGTGCTCGACGCGGAGACCGGCGAGGCGCGCGGCCCGGTGGCGAAGAACCTCTCCGAGGCGCACCTCGCGGGCCTGGCCGACGCGGTCGGCGCGAAGCCCGGCGACGCGGTCTTCTTCGCCGCGAGCACGAACACCCGGGAGGCGCAGGAGCTGCTCGGCGCGGCCCGGATCGAGATCGCCAAGCGGGCCGGGCTGGTCGACGAGAGCGCGTGGGCGTTCTGCTGGGTGGTCGACGCGCCGATGTTCGAGCCGACCGACGACGGCGGCTGGACCGCCGTGCACCACCCGTTCACCTCGCCGAACGCCGAGTGGGTGGACCGGTTCGAGTCCGCGCCGGACCGGGCGCTCGCCTACGCGTACGACATCGTCTGCAACGGCAACGAGATCGGCGGCGGCTCGATCCGTATCCACCGGGGCGACGTGCAGCAGCGGGTGTTCGACCTGCTCGGCATCACCGCCGACGAGGCGCAGGACAAGTTCGGCTTCCTGCTGGAGGCGTTCAAGTACGGCGCACCGCCGCACGGCGGCATCGCGTTCGGCTGGGACCGGGTCTGCATGCTGCTCGCCGGCGCGGACTCGATCCGCGAGGTGATCGCGTTCCCGAAGACCCGTGGCGGCTTCGACCCGCTGACCGGCGCGCCCACCCCGATCACCGGGCAGCAGCGCGCCGAGGCCGGCATCGACGCCAAGCCGAAGGCCCCGGCCGCCCCGCACGCCGGCACCGCCGGCCCGGCCGCCCCGGTGGCCGACCCGACCTGATGCACCTGCTCGTGGTGGGTGCCAGCGGGTTCCTGGGCGGGGAGGTGTGCCGCCAGGCGGTCGCCGCCGGGCACCTGGTGGTCGGCACCCACCACCGGGCCGCCGTCGCGGCGCCGGGCGTCGCGTCGCACCGGCTCGACGTCACCGACCGCGCCGCCGTGCGCGCGCTGCTGACCGGGGTACGCCCCGACGCGGTCGTCAGCACCCCGTACCGCTTCGACGACTGGGCCGTCACCGCCGACGGGGCGGCCCACGTCGCGTCCGCCGCCGCCGAGGTGGGGGCGCGGCTGGTGCACCTGTCCAGCGACGCGCTGCACGCCGGCCGGCCGGAGCCGTACGCCGACGACGAGGCGCCCTCACCGGTGTATCCGTACGGGGCGGCGAAGGCGGCGGCCGAGACGGCGGTGCGGGCGGTGGACCCGGCCGCGCTGCTGGTGCGGACCTCGCTGATCCTGGGGGAGGGGAGCAAGCAGATCCAGCGGTGCCGGGACGCGCTCGCCGGCCGGGCCACGCTGTTCAGTGACGAGATCCGCTGCCCGGTCGACGTCACCGACCTGGCCGCGGCGGTGCTGGAACTGCTGCCTACCGAGCTGGCCGGCCCGCTCAACGTGGCCGGCCCGGACCAGGTCAGCCGCGCCGACATCGGGCGGCTGCTGGCCCGCCGGCTCGGCGTCGACCCGGCCGGGCTGCGGACCACCACCACGGTCGCCGCCGGCCTGCACCGCCCGGTCGAGGTACGCCTCGACTCGACCCGCGCCGCCGGCCTGCTCCGGACCCGACTGCGCGGCGTCGCCGAGTTGTTCGCCTGACCTCCTCGATTGCACAGTTTCTTTGCATGGGTCTTGTGCACAGAAACTGTGCACAGATATTGTGCATCCATGGAACGTGTGGAGAAGCCCGAGCCGCGGCAGGTGCGGCTCGATCATCAACAGGTCCGGGTGCTCGCCCACCCGCTGCGGACCCGGCTGCTGGGCGCCCTGCGGGTCCGCGGCCCGGCAACGGCCACCGGCCTCGCCGAGCTGCTCGGCACCAACACCGGCGCGACCAGTTACCACCTGCGCCAGCTCGCCGACGTCGGGCTGGTCGAGGAGGCCCCGGACCTCGGCAGCGGACGGCAGCGGTTCTGGCGGTCCGCGCACGACGTGACCAACTGGGAGAGCACCGACTTCGACGACGACCCCGACGCCCGCGCCGCGATCGAGTGGCTCCAGGGCGAACAGGTGCGGCAGTTCGCCGAGATCGCCCAGCGGTGGTTCGCGGTCCGCGACGAGTGGTCGCCGGCCTGGCGCGACGCCCTCGGCATGGGCGACATCTTCATGACCATTCCGGTGGAACGGCTCGAAGCGCTCAAGGTCGAGCTGTGGCGGATCCTCGACCGCTACCGCGCCGAGGCCGACCCCGCCGAGCCCGGCGCCGAGCAGGTGCAGATCTTCCTGGCCTCCCTCCCGCTCCCGGCCGACCTGCGGCCCCTCACCCCACCCCGCGCCGAGGAGAAGCCGTGACCGCTTTGTCCGTACGCCAGGTCCGGTCCCGCTACCTCACTCTCTACGGCCTGCGCTGGCTGCCCAACGGCCTGCTCATGACCGTGATGATCCTGCTGATGCAGGAGCGCGGGCTGACGCTGTCCCAGATCGGCCTGGTCGCCACCGCGCAGGGCCTGGTCGTGCTGGCGCTGGAGCTGCCCACCGGCGGCTTCGCCGACGCGCTCGGTCGCAAGCCGGTCCTGCTGGTCGCCTGGGTGGTCGGCCTGGCCTCCCTGGCGCTGATGGCGGTGGCCGACTCGTTCTGGATGTTCTTCCTGGTCTGGGCGTTGCAGGGGGTCTACCGGGCGCTCGACAGCGGCCCGCTGGAGTCCTGGTACGTCGACGCCACGCTGGCCGCCGACCCGGACGCCGAGTACGAGCGCGGCCTCGGCTGGGCCGGCACCGTCATCGGCGTCGCCATCGGCGCCGGCGCGCTGCTCGGCGGCGGCCTGGTCGCGCTCGGCCCGATCGGGCCGGTCAGCGCGCTGACCCTGCCGGTGCTTGTCGCCGTCGTGCTCCAGGCGGTCTCGATCGTGGCGCTGCTGGCGCTCATGGCCGAGCAGCGCCCGGCCTCGGGCCCGGCCGCGCTGCGCGCCTCGGTGCTGGAGGCACCCCGGATGGTCGGCCACGCCGTCGGCCTGCTGCGCCGCAACCGGGTCCTGCTGGCACTGGTCGCGGTCGAGCTGTTCTGGGGCTTCGGCATGGTCACGTTCGAGTCGCTGCTGCCGGTCCGGCTCTCCGAGGTGGTCGGTGACGCCGACCGGGCGGCGGCGCTGCTCGGTCCCGCCGGCTCGGCGGCCTGGCTGGCCAACGCGGCCGGCGCCGCGCTCACCCCGTTCCTGCTGCGCCGCCTCGGGGCCGCCCCGGCCGCCGCGCTGATGCGCGTGCTCCAGGGCGGGACAGTGGTCGGCATGGGTCTGCTGGCCGGCCCGGTCGGCGTGCTCATCGCGTACCTGGCCTGCTACACCGTGCACGGCGCGTCGAATCCGCTGCACATGGGGCTGCTGCACCGCCAGGTCGACGGCCCGTACCGGACCAGCGTGCTGTCGCTGAACTCGATGATGGCCCAGCCGGCCGGTGCGCTCGGCGCGGTGGTGCTGACCGCGCTGGCGGACGTCACGAGCATCAGCGTCGCCATGCTGGTCGGCGCCGTGATGCTCGCCGTGGCCGCGCCGCTCTACCTGCCGGCCTGGCGCGCCAGCCGGGCCGCCGCGCGCTCCGGAGCCGTCGAGCCCGGGGCCGTCGAGCCCGAGATCGCGGATTCCGGGGCTGCCGAGTCTGAGGTTGCGCGCCCCGTGGTAGGTCCGGTCCCCGCCACCGGTCCCGACGGGAGCCCCGCCGGCCCCGGTCCGGTGGCCGTTCCGGTGAGGGCACCATCCGCCGGCGCGGGAACTGACGCCGGAGCCGGGGCCGGCGCGGGGGCGGGGGCGGGGGCCGGCGGTGGAGCTGGGGCCGCAGGCCGGTCCATCTGACGGATGTCACCCGGCGCCGGGTGACGAGGTCACCGGAGGCTACAAACTTGATGACACGAACGACTCACGCCGGTCACCGGAAGAGCGGACAGCGCCCGATCCATCTGTGCCATCAAGTTTGTAGCAACACGCACGTCCACCCGGCGGCCTCCGTCGCGTCACCCCACCCCGTTCGCCGGGCCGCGGCCACGTCGCCAACCGGTTCCCGCCGCACGCCGTCGAGCCGCCGTGCGTCGAGCCGCCGATCATGGAGCGGGCGATCGTGGCGCGGTGGGCGAACGGGCGTGCGGGCACGCCGCGCCTCAGGCCAGGTAGACCGTGGTGCGCGGCGCGGTGCCGGTGAAGCCGAGCCGGCGGTAGAGCCGGATCGCGCCGACGTTGACGGTGTAGACGCCCAGCGCCACCTGGTCGTACCGGGCGACCAGCGCGCGCGTCATCCCGGCGGTCAGCGCCGCGCCCAGGCCCCGGCCGCGATCCCCGGGCGCCACGGCCAGCCCGGCCAGGAAACCGATGTCACCCCGGCTGCGGTCGGCGCCGCAGGCGATGAGGCGCTCGCCGTCCCGGATGCCGTACCAGTCGACGATGCCCGGATCGCCCGGCCGGGAGGTGGTGCCGGGGTATGCCTCCTCGACGAGCGCGGCCAGCGCGGGGTGGTCGGCCCCGGTGAGCCGGACCACCCGCTCCTGTCCCGGCTGCCGCGCGGGCGGGTCGGTGGCCCAGAGGAAGTCCCACTCGCCGGTCCGGGCCACCGGCAGGCGCGCGGCCACCTCGGCGGCCGTGGCACGGGGCAGGTTCACCGACTGGCCGGGCCGCAGCGTTCCGTCCGCCCAGAGGTCGGCGAAGGCGTCCAGGGCCGGGCCGGGCGCGCCGACCGCGCCGCCGGCCGACGACTCGCCCGGCGGGAGCAGCCAACCGACCGTGCCCTCGCGCCGCCACCCGCGTACGGCCTGGTCGCGCCGGAGCGCGTGCCGGACGTACGGGTGGTGGCCGGTCGCGGCGAGCAGCGCGTCCCGTCCGGTCAGCACCTGGTCGGCGGCGATCATGCCGCCAGCCTACGAGAGGAGAGGTCATGACCCCCATCCGCTCCGTCCGGGCG
Organism: Micromonospora sp. WMMD1128; assembly: GCF_027497235.1. Lineage (NCBI taxonomy): Bacteria > Bacillati > Actinomycetota > Actinomycetes > Micromonosporales > Micromonosporaceae > Micromonospora > Micromonospora sp. WMMD1128. The sequence continues at coordinate 3,979,572 of NZ_CP114902.1, read as the reverse complement.
GTGCACCTGCCCGGTCCGCGCTGTGTGCTGCGCGAGTGGACCGACGCGGACACGCCGGCGCTGTACGCGTTGCTGAGCGAGCCGGCCGTGGCCGACGGGCTGCTGGACGACGAGACACCCACCCTCGACGCGGTCCGCGCCGCGCTGACGGCGTGGCGGGAGACGGCCGGCGGCGACCCGCGCCCGGCGTACCGCCTCGCGGCGGTCGACGGCGACCGGTTGGTCGGCCTCGGTGTGCTGACCGTGACGTCGGTCGAGCATCGGCGCGGCGAGATCGGCTACGCGGTGCGTACCGCGTTCTCGGGCACCGGACTGGGCACGGAGATCGCGCGACTGCTGCTGGATCTCGCGTTCGGGCAGGTGGGGCTGCACCGGGCGGAGGCGACGACCCGCCCCGACCACGCCGCGTCCCGACGGGTGCTGGAGAAGGCCGGCCTGCGTTCGGAGGGGGTGAGTCGCGACCACCTCCTCGTCCGGGGTCGCTGGCGGGACTCGGCGCGGTACGCGATTCTCGCCACCGACCGGTTCCACCGTGGAGATTGACGAACAGACCGATCGGGTACATCCGTCGCCGACCTACTGGGAACCCCCACCGGAGGAACGACATGCTCGCCATTCTCGCGGCCATCGTGTTCGGCTTCGCGCTGCTTCTCGACTTCATGAACACCGACCTCGGCGCCCCGGATCTGTTCAGCACCTCGACCCTCATGCTGATCGGCTTCCTGCTGCTCTCGCTCTACCTGGCCGGGGTCGGCTCCGGCCCGCGCGGTGGCGGTGGCGGTCGCTGGTACCGGGGTCGCCGTCCGGGTCGCGGCTGACCGGAAACGACCACCTGGGTCGGGTCGGCGGCGCGATTCCGGCGTCGTCGGCCCGGCCCGGTACTGTTCTCGGGATGGAATCCGACGCCCTCTTCACCCTCGGCGAGCCCGCCGGAGCGCCCGACGCTCCCGCGGCTCTCGGCGGCGGCGACGGGTTCACCGCCACCCGGGCGGATTCTCCGCTGCCGGTGCGGATGCGACCGGCCGGCATCGACGAGCTGGTCGGTCAGGACCATCTGCTCGCTCCCGGCGCGCCGTTGCGGCAGTTGGTCGAGGGCGCGGCGCCGATGTCGGTCATCCTCTGGGGCCCGCCCGGCAGCGGCAAGACCACCATCGCCCACCTCGTCGCACGCGCCACCGACAGACGTTTCGTGGCGATGTCCGCGCTGACCGCCGGGGTGAAGGACGTCCGCGCGGTCATCGAGACCGCCCGACGACAGCGCCGCTCCGGTGGCCCGCCGACAGTGCTCTTCATCGACGAGGTGCACCGGTTCAGCAAGACCCAGCAGGACTCGCTGCTCGCCGCCGTCGAGGACCGCACGGTCACCCTGCTCGCGGCGACCACCGAGAACCCCTATTTCTCGGTCATCTCGCCGCTGCTGTCCCGGTGTGTCCTGCTCACGCTCCAGGCGCTCGACGACGACGCGGTCCGCGGGCTGCTGCGCCGCGCGGTGATCGACGAGCGCGGTCTCGGCGGCGCGCTGGTGCTCGCCGAGGAGGCGGAGGACCACCTGGTCCGGCTCGCCGGCGGCGACGTCCGCAAGGCGCTCACCGCGCTGGAGGCGGCGGCGGCCACCGCGACCGCCACCGGCGCCGGGCGGATCGACCTCGCCGTGGCCGAGCAGGCGGTCGACGTGGCGGCGGTCCGCTACGACCGGGACGGCGACGCCCACTACGACGTGACGAGCGCCTTCATCAAGAGCATGCGCGGCTCGGACGTGGACGCGGCACTGCACTGGCTGGCCCGGATGCTTGTGGCCGGCGAGGATGCCCGGTTCATCGCCCGCCGCATGGTGATCTTCGCCAGCGAGGACGTCGGGATGGCCGATCCCGCCGCGCTGACAGTGGCCACCGCCGCCGCGCACGCGGTCGAATACGTGGGCCTGCCCGAGGCGCAGCTCAACCTCGCCCAGGCGGTCATCCACCTGGCCACCGCCCCGAAGTCGAACTCGGCCACCACCGCCATCGGCGCCGCCGTCGCCGACGTACGCGCCGGTCGGGGCGGTCCGGTGCCGCGCGGGCTGCGCGACGCCCACTACTCCGGAGCGCGCGGCCTCGGGCACGGGGCGGGCTACCGCTATCCGCACGACGACCACCGGGGGGTGGTCACCCAGCAGTACGCTCCGGACGACCTCGTGGGGACCGACTACTACCGGCCCAGTGGGCACGGCGCGGAGCGGACGGTGGCCACCCGGCTGCCGGTGCTGCGCCGGATCGTCCGCGGGTTGCCCACACCTGTGACGCGGGGGGAGGCCGGTGCGCCGGCAGCCGCGACCGGGGCGCGGGCGGACGGCACCGAGCCGGCGGGCGGGGCGAACGAGGGCGGCGGCGACGCCGCCGAGGGGGGTCAGCAGTGATGGCGCGTAGTCCGGATCGGCCGGCGGACGGCCCCGACGAGCGGCGTGACCCGCGGGCCAAGGGACGGCGGTGGGGGCGCGGTCGAGCCGAGGCCGAGCCGGAGCAGACGGTGCCGGGCGAGGAGTTCGGCTGGATCGACGACCTGCGTACGGCCAAGCAGCAGCGCGGCGAGCTCGGTCCGGACGGGGACGCCCCGGCCGACACGCCGCCTCGGCCCGGTGCGCCCACGGCCGAGCCGGGCCGTCCGTCCCGGCCGGACCTGGCATCTCCCGGTTCCGCCGGACCCGGCCCCGGTGTGCCACCGGCAACCGGCGGACCGGCCCCGCAGCCTCCGGCCGCCGGTCGGCCCGGCCCGCAGCCTCCGGCCGCCGGTCGGCCGGGTCCGCAGCCTCCGGTGGGGGGTCGGCCAGGGCCGCAGCCTCCGGGAGCGGTTCCGCCGGGTCCGCACTCTCCGGCGTCGGCTCGGTCGGGTGCGCAGTCACCTGTGGGAGGCCGCCCGGGTCCGTCACCGGCAGCCGGCCCGGCCGGTTCCGCGCCGCAGGCGCCCGGCCGCCCCCACCCAGGCGGACCCGAGCACACCGGCCGACCCGAGCACACCGGCCGACGCGCCCCGGCACCGCCTCCGGGCGCCAGCCACCCCGGCGCTGAGGTGCCGCCGCCCCCCGGTCGTCCCGGGGCCGCGATGCCGCCCGGAGCCGCGCTGCCTCCGGGCGCCGGTCGTCCCGGCGGAGACGTTCCTCGGGGCGCCGCTCGTCCCGGCCCGCAGATGCCTCCGGGCGTCGACCGGACTGACTCCCGTGCCCCGGTCGCGCAGCGCGGCCCCGACGGGCCCCCGCCCGTCCACCCCGCGGGCTCCGATCCGACCGGCCCGCGTCGTCCGGTGGACGGCCCCTGGCCCGGAGTACCCGAGGCGCCCCGGCCGGGTGGCCGGCCATCCGGTCGCGGCGCGGACGGCCCCACCGGCCAGCAACCGCCGGTCCCCGACCGTCCCGTCGGCCCGGCCGGTCCCCGGGGCGGGCCCTCGAACGGTCCGGGCTTCGCCGGGCCCGTGCCCAACCGCGGACCGGTCGATCCGGCCCCGGGCCGGCCGCCGGCCGGGGACGTCGACGACCCTCGGATGTCGACGCCACCCACCCCGCGTGGCCGGCACGGCGTACAGGAGACCGACGTCCATCCGGCCGGAGTCGACCCGGCGGTCCGGCGCGGCCCCGGTGGACGCCGGGCGCGACCCGACGCCTCTGACGACTCCGGTGGCTTTCAGCCGACCGCCGGCGCGGGTCGGCGCGCGCGACCGGACGACGTGCCGGTCGGCATGCCGCCGGGTACGGCGGCGGGGCGGCGCGTACGCCCGGATGACGTGCCGGCCGACATGGCGGCGGGTCGGCGCGCGCGGCGTGATGATGCGCCGGCCGGCGCCGCGGGTCGGCGGGCGCGGCCCGACGACGACCCGGCAGGCGCACCGCCGGTCCCCGGTCCGGGCCACCACGCACGGCCGGACGACATGCCGCCGGCCGGGGTACGGCCGGTCCCCGGCGCGGGTCGCCGTGCTCGGCCGGACGACGCAGCGGCCGGCGGGGTCGACCCCGCCCGGCCCGTGCCGGGTGCCGGCCGCCGGGCCGCCGTGGAGCCGGACCGGCCGGTGGCCGTGCCGCGCAGCGGAAACGCCCCGGCCCTTCCCGGCGCCACCGCGCCCGTCTCCGGCGGCCCGGTCCAGGGCGCGGGCTCGCCCACGCCGCGCCAGGCCCCGGCCCGTGGTTCCGGGGCCGGTCCCGGCGCGGCCGAACCCGCCACCGACCCGGCCCGGACCCCGCGCCGGGTGGCCGACGACGCGGGTGAACCTCGCCCGCAGCGGCCGGAACGCCCCGCCGACTGGCTGCGGCAGGCCGGCCGCACCTCGCACACCGATCCCGCCATGCCGGCCGCCCGCCGTCCGGCCGGCCCGCCGGCCGAGGAGCCGACCGGACGCCCGAGCGGCGCCGACCGTGGTCCGGGCGCCAGGGCCGGTGCCGCCGTGCCACCGGTACGACCCGAGCAGCCCGGCCCGGCCGTGCCGCCGGTCCGAGCCGGCCAGCCCGGCCCCGCCCGAGGCGCGGCCCGCCCAGGCGTCCCGCCGGTCGGCGGTGACCGTGCCGGTGGTGGTCCGGCTCGTGCCGGTGTGCCGCCGGTGGGTGGTGACCGTGCCGGTGGTGGTCCGGCTCGTGCCGGCGTCCCACCGGTGGGCCCGGGTGGGTTCGGGCCGCACGGCGACCCGGAGCGCAGCGGTGCCATGCCTGTCGGTGGGTCGGCCGGCCCCGGTGGCCACGGCCCGGCCGACGACCCGTCGCGCGCCGGCGGTCGCCCGCCCGGCGCCGGACGTGTCGCACATGGTCAGGGCGCGGCCACGGTACGGCCCACCGGTGACGGGCGTGGACCGACGCGGCCCGACGGCGCCGTCCCACCCGCTGCCGCACCCGGGCCGGCGGTAGCGCCGGGGCCGCGTGCGGCTGCCGGGCCGGCGGTAGCGCCGGGGCCGCGTGCGGCTGCCGGGTCGGTGGCAGCGCCGGGACCGGGTGCGGCTGCCGCGCCCGTGGTGGCCCGGGCGGCTGCGGGCGTGGCCCGTCCGGCCGGGCCGGACGAGCGGACGACCGGGCGGGCCGTCCCGCCCACGGCGGAACCGGGCCGGCCCGGTTCCCCGGGAGCGCCGGTTGCCGGAGCGCCGACCAGTGGCGCGCCGGCGGTGGCGCGGGCGGCTGCGGTCGTACCGCCGGGGGAGCCGGCGGGGGCGCGGCCCGGTCCGGGCGACGGACCGGCGCCACGACCGGCCGGCCCGGTAGCGGTCGAGGACGAGCCGGAGGCGGACGGGGCGCGCGGCGCCCGCTCCGAGCTGCGGCGGCAGATGCGGGAGCGGCGTCGACTGCGGATGGGTGTCCTCGCCCTGGTCAGCCTCGTGCTGCTGGGGGCGGTGCCGCTCTACTTCGGGATGCGGACGCTCAGCCACGACCCGGTCTTCGACACCCTCGACGCGCTCGACGTGCCGTCCTGGGCGGCGACGAAGACTGTCGACAACGTCAGCGGTAGCCGCTGGTGCCTCCAGGACTGCCGGCTGCGGGAACGCGCGGTCGAGTCCGAGCAGGGGTGGAAAAAGACCGTCGCCGTCTACGAGCAGGCGCTGGCCAAGGACGGCTGGCGACGCTGGAAGGTTGACCGCTGCCCGGAGGAGAAGGTCGAGGGCAGCTACACCTGCTGGCGTCGGGACGAGCTGACGCTCGACCTGTGGGTCCGCGACCCCGCCTGCACGCCGCCGCCGGTGGACGGGGAGCCGGCGCCGTCCGTGCCCGCCGAGCCCGCAGCGGGGACGTGCGCCGGCTCGTTGGTGTCGGTGAAGGTGCGTAACGCGATCGACGACGAGCGCACCGGGCCGACCCCGACCACCGATCCGTCACTCACCGGTGAGGACCCCTACCCGACGCTCACCGACGACCCCCTCGGTGAGCCGACCCCGTCACCGTCGTGAGCCGACTTCCATCACGGACGGTAGGGTCTGGGGCTGGCGCGCCCGCCCGCGCCCGGTGACCGGGTCGGCGTGGCGCGAAAAGGGTAGGAACGGTCGCGCGTTCCGGGACGTCGTGCCGGAACGCTGGTTGAGGAGGACATGCGTGAGTTTTGGAGAGGTCGCGGCGCTCGTCGCGGCGATCGCGTTCGCAATGCTCGTGTTGATCCTGACGCTGCCGATTCTGCGTCTCCGGCACACCGTCGACGCCGCAACCCGCATGATCAACGACCTGAACGACCGGACCGGGCCGCTGCTCGGTGACGTGAACACCACGGTGAAGAACGTCAACACCGCGCTGGAGCAGGTGCAGACCTCGCTGGACGGGGTGAACCTCCAGCTCGCCAAGGTGGACACCATGACCAGCCACGCGCAGAACGTCACCGCGAACGTGGCGAACCTGGCCACCGTGGTCTCCGCCGCCGCCGCGAACCCGCTGGTGAAGGTGGCCGCGTTCGGGTACGGCGTGCGCAAGGCCGCCTCCGCCCGCCGGCACGCCGAGACCGAGCGTGAGGTGCGCGACACCATCAAGCAGCAGCGTCGGGCCGCCAAGCGCGGCAACCGCTGACCCCGACCGGCGTACGCGGGAGGATGAGAGCATGAGGCGGTTGTTCTGGCTGGGTATCGGCCTGGCCGTGGGCGTCCTGGTGGTGCGCAAGGCCACCCGGACGGCGCAGGCGTACACCCCGGCGGGCATCGCGAGCGGGTTGTCCGAGTCCGCCGGTGGGCTGGTCGAGTCGGTGCGTGCCTTCGTGGACGACGTCCGGGTCGGGATGGCCGAGCGTGAGCAGGAGATCCACGAGGCCTTCGCCCGCGGCGAGGCGTACGACGACGAGTTCGCCGAGCTGCGGGAGGACCCGCGGATCGGTGACCGAGAGATTTTCCCGGAGGAGCACCAGCGATGAAGACGGCGGAGATCAAGCGGCGGTTCCTCGCCCACTTCGAGGCGAACGGGCACGCCGTGGTGCCGTCCGCTCCGCTGCCCGCCATCAGTGACCCGAACCTGCTGTTCATCAACGCGGGCATGGTGCAGTTCGTGCCCTACTTCCTGGGCCAGCAGACGCCGCCGTACCAGCGGGCGACGAGCGTGCAGAAGTGCCTGCGGACGCCGGACATCGACGAGGTCGGCAAGACCAGCCGGCACGGCACGTTCTTCCAGATGAACGGCAACTTCTCCTTCGGTGACTACTTCAAGTCCGGGGCGATTCCGCTGGCCTGGGACCTGGCCACGAAGTCGGTCGAGGCGGGTGGCTTCGGGCTGGACCCGGAGCGGATCTGGGCGACGGTCTACCTGGACGACGACGAGGCGTACGACATCTGGCGTGCCACGGGCGTGCCGGCGGAGCGGATCGTGCGCCGGGGCAAGGCGGACAACTTCTGGTCGATGGGCATCCCCGGCCCGTGCGGGCCGTGTTCGGAGCTGTACTACGACCGGGGCCCGGAGTACGGCCGCGAGGGTGGTCCGGAGGTCGACGAGGACCGCTACCTGGAGTTCTGGAACCTCGTCTTCATGCAGTACGAGCGGGGGCCGGGCACCGGGAAGGAGGACTTCCCGATCCTCGGCGACCTGCCGGCGCAGAACATCGACACCGGCATGGGCCTGGAGCGGATGGCCTCGCTGCTGCAGGGTGTGGACAACCTCTACGAGATCGACGAGGTCAAGCCGATCCTGGACCGGGCGGCCGAGCTGACCGGGAAGCGGTACGGCGCGCACTCCGGGCACGCGGCCAACCAGTCGCACCCGGACGACGTGCGGCTGCGGGTGGTCGCCGACCACGTGCGCACCGCGCTGATGTTGATCGGCGACGGGGTGACCCCGTCGAACGAGGGCCGTGGCTACGTGCTGCGGCGGATCATGCGCCGGGCGATCCGGTCGGTCCGGCTGCTGGGCTACCAGGAACCGGCGCTGCCGGAGCTGCTGCCGGTGGCGCGGGACTGCATGGCCCCGTCGTACCCGGAGCTGGCCGAGGACTTCGGCCGGATCTCGCAGTACGCGTACGCCGAGGAGGACGCGTTCTTGGCCACGCTGCGCGCCGGCACCACGATCCTGGACACCGCGATCGCGGAGACGAAGTCGGCCGGCCGGCCGGCGCTTTCCGGTGACAAGGCGTTCCAGCTGCACGACACGTACGGCTTCCCGATCGACCTGACCCTGGAGATCGCGGCCGAGCAGGGCCTCCAGGTCGACGCGGACGGCTTCCGCCGGTTGATGGCCGACCAGCGCGGCCGGGCCAAGGCCGACGCGCAGGCCCGCAAGACCGGGCACACCGACGTGTCGGCGTACCGGTCGGTGCTCGACGGCGGCGGGCCGGTGGAGTTCACCGGCTACACCGAGCTGAACCGGGAGTCCCGGGTGCGGGCGCTGCTGGCCGGCGGCGCGTCGGTGGCCGCCGCGGCCGAGGGCGACACGGTCGAGCTGGTGCTCGACACCACCCCGTTCTACGCCGAGGGCGGCGGCCAGCAGCCGGACCAGGGCCTGATCACGGTCGGCGGCGGCCAGGTCGAGGTCTTCGACGTGCAGCAGCCGGTGCCCGGCCTGATCGTGCACCGGGCCCGGGTGGTGCGCGGCGAGGTCCGGGCCGGGGAGACCGGGTACGCGGAGATCGACGTGTCCCGTCGCCGGGCGATCTCGCGGTCGCACACCGCGACGCACCTGGTGCACCAGACGATGCGGAACTTCCTCGGCGAGTCGGCGACCCAGGCGGGTTCGCTGAACGCGCCGGGCCGGCTGCGGTTCGACTTCAACACCCCGACCGGGGTGACGCCGAGCGTGCTGCAGGACGTGGAGCAGCAGGTGAACGAGGTGCTCCTGGCCGACCTGGAGGTGCACGCGTTCGTCACCAGCCAGGAGGAGGCCCGCCGGATCGGCGCGATGGCGTTGTTCGGCGAGAAGTACGGCGAGCGGGTCCGGGTGGTCGAGGTCGGTGACTACGCCCGGGAGCTGTGCGGCGGCACCCACGTGGCCCGGTCGGCCCAGCTCGGCCTGGTCAAGATCCTCTCCGAGGCGTCGGTCGGTTCCGGGGTCCGCCGGATCGAGGCGCTCGTCGGCATGGACGCGTTCGGCTTCCTGGCCCGCGAGCACCTGCTTGTCTCCCGGCTGGCCGAGATGTTCCGGGTGCCGGGCGAGCAGGTCGCCGACCGGGTGGAGCAGACCGTCACCCAGTTGCGCGACGCGGAGAAGGAGCTGGAGAAGCTCCGCGCCCAGCTCGTGCTCGGTGGGGCCGGGGCCCTGGCGGCGCAGGCGAAGGACGTGCGGGGGGTCGCGTACGTGGGCACCGAGGCGCCCGAGGGCGCGGCGGCGAACGACGTGCGGACCCTGGCCCAGGAGATCCGGGGCCGGATCGACGCGGCCCGCCCGGCGGTGGTCGCGGTGGCCGCCCGGTCCAACGGCAAGGCGTCCCTGGTGGTGGCCGTCAACCAGGCCGCCCGGGGGCGGGGCCTGAGCGCGAAGGATCTGGTGAAGGCGGCGTTCTCCGGCCGGGGCGGCGGCAGCGACGACCTGGCCCAGGGCGGCGGCCTGCCCGCCACGGAGGCGTCGAACCTGCTGGTGACGGTGGAGAAAGCGGTCGCCGACACCCCATGAGCGCTGCGCTGGATGCCAGGGCGGACCTCCCGGTCCGCCCTGGCCCGTACTCAGGGGAGGTGTGGCGGTAGATGGCTGAGTTCGTGCACGGTGTCCGGTTGGGGGTGGATGTCGGGCAGGTTCGGGTGGGCGTGTCCCGGTCCGACCCGCACGGCATCCTCGCCACCCCGCTCGTCACCCTGGCCCGCGACCTGACCGCCGAGCCGGACGCGGTGCCCGCCGACATGGCCGAGCTGGTCCGGCTGGCCGCCGAGCACGAGGCGGTGGGTATCGTCGTCGGGCTGCCGGTGAACCTCGCCGGGAAACACGGCCCGGCGGCGGCGAACGTCTCCGCCTACGCCACCCGTTTGGCGGATGTGATGGGGCCGATTCCGGTGACGCTGACGGACGAGAGGATGTCTACCGTCCTCGCGAGTCGTAGGCTGGCGGAACGGGGCGTCCGGGGAAAGCGCCAACGAGCGGTGGTCGACCAGGCCGCCGCGGTGGAGATTCTGCAGAGCTGGCTGGACGCACAGCGGAGGCGAACGCATGATCGACGACCTTGACCTGGGGTTCGACGAACAGGAGAGGGGTGAGAAGGGCCGGCACCGGCGCGGCGCGGTGCTCCGCCGGCAGGGCAAGTCCGGCGGCGGCAGGGGCAAGACCCTCCTCGCGCTCGCCCTCGCGCTCGTGCTGCTCGGTGGCATCGGTGGCGGGGCCTACTACGGCTTCGACCGCATCCAGAACTACCTGGTCACCCCCGACTACGACGGTTCCGGCACCGGCGAGGTGACGGTCCAGATCAAGCAGAACGCGCTGATCGCCGACATGGCCGACACGCTTGTGGCCGCCGATGTGGTGAAGAGCACCAAGGCGTTCATCGAGGCCGCCGAGGCGAACTCGCGCAGCAAGAACATCCAGCCGGGCACCTACAAGCTGCGCAAGCAGATGAGCGGTGAGGCGGCGGTCGTGGCCATGCTCGACCTGAAGAACAAGGTCGTCAACGGGCTCACCATCCCGGAGGGGCGCACCGCCAAGAACATCTACAAGCTGCTCTCCGAAAAGACCGACATCCCGGTCAAGGACTTCGAGACCGCCGCGAAGGACCCGGAGGCGCTGGGCGTGCCGGACTGGTGGTTCACGCGCTCCGACGGCAAGAAGGTCAAGCCGTCGGTCGAGGGCTTCCTGTTCCCGGACACCTACGAGATCCCGCCGAAGGCCACCGCCGAGACGGTGCTCAAGCTGATGGTGGACAACTTCCTTTCCGTCACCGGCGACATGAAGTTCGCCGACCGGGTGCAGGCGGAGCGCGGCGGGGTCACCCCGTACGAGGCGCTGATCGTCGCGTCGCTGGCCCAGGCCGAGGCCGGCAACCCCGACGACCTGGGCAAGGTCGCCCGGGTGGCCTACAACCGGGTCTACGGCGAGTTCCCCTGCAACTGCCTGGAGATGGACGTCACGGTCAACTACTACCTGGAGCTGACCGGGCAGAAGACCAAGACGTCCAAGGAGATGACCGCCTCCGAGCTGGACGACCCGAAGAACCCCTACAACCGCAAGCTGCGCGGTCTGGTGCCCACACCGATCAACAACCCGGGCAAGCAGGCGCTGGAGGGGGCGATGGATCCCCCGCCGGGCAAGTGGCTCTTCTTCGTGGCCATTGACAAGGAGGGCCACTCGGCCTTCGCCGAGACCTACGAGCAACAACGGCGCAACGAGCAGAAGGCCAAGGAGGCCGGGATCATCTGATGGCCGCCCCACACCGTGCGGCGGTGGTCGGCCGGCCGATCGCCCACTCACTCTCCCCGGCGATCCACAACGCCGGGTACGCGGCGGCCGGGCTGACCGGCTGGTCGTACACGAAGATCGAGGCCGGCGCGGACGAGCTGCCCGGCCTGGTCGCGGGCCTCGGCCCGGAGTGGGCCGGGCTGTCGGTGACCATGCCGGGCAAGGAGGCGGCGCTCGCGCTTGCCGACGAGGTCTCGCCGGTCGCCGCCGCCGTCGGCGCCGCCAACACGCTGGTACGCCGATCCGACGGCGCCTGGTACGCGGACAACACCGACATCACCGGCATGGTCGAGGTGCTCACCGGCGCCGGCTGCGTGGCCGGGGCGGTGGTCACCGTGCTCGGGGCCGGTGGCACCGCGCGGGCGGCGATCGCGGCGGCGGCCCGGATCGGCGCGGCCGAGGTGACGGTGGTGGCCCGCCGACCCGAGGCGGTCGAGGAGCTGCGTCCGGTGGCGGTGGCCGCCGGCGTGCCGCTGGCCGGCGCGGAGTGGGACGGCGCGCCCGCGCACGCCCGGGCCGACCTGGTGATCTCCACGGTGCCGAAGGGCGTCGCCGACCCGCTCGCCGACAACTTCGACTGGCGGCCGGAGACGGTGCTCTTCGACGCGCTCTACGACCCGTGGCCCACCCCGCTGGCGGCCGGCGCGCTGGCCGCCGGGTGCCGGGTGATCTCTGGACTGGATCTGCTGCTGGCCCAGGCGGTCGGGCAGTTCGAGCAGTTCACCGGCGTTCCCGCACCGCGCGAGGCGATGCGCGCCGCGCTTGAGGGTAGGGGCGGAGCCCTCGCCTGACCAGGACCAGCGGGCGGCGGTGCCGTGGCGTGCCCTTGCCGCGCCACTGGGTCCTGCGACGCCACGCCAGTCAGGTCCCAGGTCAGCGCGGCCGATGGTGCTGGTCCTGCTAGGCATGCCTCGGGTTGCCTACAAACTTGATGGCGTAGGTGACTCACTCAGCGCGTGTGGTGGCCGCCCCGAAGGAGTGAGTCATCCATGTCATCAAGTTTGTAGGCGCCGCTGGCCTATCCCGCCCAGACCGGGGGTTCCAGCCCCGGGCCGCGCCCGCTCCATCCCGGCCTCGTCCATTCGCCCCACCGCCCGGAGCCGCCCGGCCGCCCGGAGCCGCTGCGCGGACTGGTGCGTCCGCAGGGCGGGACACCGGCGGCAGCGTGCCGGGCCGGGTCGGAGGCGTGACAGACTGTCCGCTGTGTTGCGCTGGCTGACTGCAGGTGAATCGCACGGACCCGCCCTCGTCGCGATGCTGGAGGGCGTACCCGCCGGCGTCGAGGTGACAAGCGCCGACATCGGCGGCGAGCTGGCCCGCCGCCGGCTCGGCTACGGGCGGGGCGCCCGGATGGCGTTCGAGCAGGACGAGATCGAGATCATCGGCGGGCTGCGGCACGGGGTGACGCTCGGCAGCCCGGTGGCGATCCGGGTGGGCAACTCCGAGTGGCCGAAGTGGCGCACCGTGATGGCCGCCGACCCGGTCGACGCGGACGAACTGGCCCGTCAGGCGCGCAACGCCCCGCTGACCCGCCCCCGCCCGGGCCACGCCGACCTGGCCGGCATGCAGAAGTACGGGCACACCGACGCCCGGCCGATCCTGGAGCGGGCCAGTGCCCGGGAGACCGCCGCCCGGGTCGCCGTGGGCACGGTCGCCAAGGCGCTGGTCAAGCAGGCGCTCGGCGTCGAGATCGTCTCCCACGTGGTGGAGCTGGGGCCGGTGGCGGTGAAGCCGGGCCTGCGGCCCACCCCGGAGGACGCCGCCCGCATCGACGCCGACCCGCTGCGCTGCCTCGACGCCGAGGCGAGCGCGCGGATGGTCGCCGAGGTCGACGCCGCGAAGAAGGACGCCGACACGCTCGGCGGAGTGGTCGAGGTGCTCGCGTACGGCGTGCCGCCGGGCCTGGGCAGCCACGTGCAGTGGGACCGCAAGCTCGACGCCCGCCTCGCGACCGCGGTGATGTCGATCCAGGCGATCAAGGGCGTCGAGATCGGTGACGGCTGGCAGCAGGCGCGCTCCCGCGGCTCCGAGGCGCACGACGAGATCATCCCCACCGCCACCGGCGTCCGCCGGGTCACCGACCGGGCCGGCGGCCTGGAGGGCGGCATCACCACCGGCGAGCCGCTGCGGGTCAAGGCGGCGATGAAGCCGATCTCGTCGCTGAACCGTGCCCTCGCGACGATCGACGTGACCACCGGGGAGCCGACCACCGCGATCAACCAACGCTCCGACGTGTGCGCGGTGCCGGCCGCGGCCGTGGTCGCCGAGGCGATGGTCGCGCTGGTGCTGGCCGAGGCGGCGGTGGAGAAGTTCGGCGGCGACTCGATCGCCGAGATGCGCCGCAACCTGTCCGGTTACCTCGACAGCCTGGTGATCAAGTGAGCACCCGCCCGGTGGTCGTGCTGGTCGGGGCGCCCGGCTCGGGCAAGACCACGGTGGGGGCGGCGCTCGCCGAGGCGCTCGGCGTCGACTTCCGGGACACCGACACCGACATCGAGCGCCTCGCCGGCAAGCCCATCCCGGAGATCTTCGTCGACGAGGGCGAGGACCATTTCCGTACGCTGGAACGGGCCGCGGTGGCGGCGGCGCTGACCTCGCACGGCGGGGTGCTGGCGCTCGGCGGCGGCGCGGTGCTGGCCGAGGAGAACCGGGCCGCGCTGATCGGCCACACCGTGGTGCACCTGTCGGTGGAGCTGCCCGACGCGATCCGGCGGGTCGGGTTGGGCGCCGGCCGGCCGTTGCTGGCGTTGAACCCGCGCGCCACCCTCAAACACCTGCTGGACCAGCGTCGCCCGCTCTACGCCGAGGTGGCGACCGCGACCGTGGTCACCGACGGCCGCGACCCGGAGGAGTTGGCCGCCGAGATCGCCGCGCTGCTCAAGCCCTGACGGCGGTGGAACGCGCCGAGCACCACCAGCCGCGCCGATCACGGAGTGGACAGTCGCCGCATGCGGCCGGGCGCTGCACTAGGCTGCCGGCGATGGACGAGGTGACCCGGATCCCGGTCGGCGGCGACCGGCCGTACGACGTGCTTGTCGGACGTGACCTGCTCGACCCGCCGCACGCGCTGCTGCCCGGCGCCGAGCGGGTGGCCTACCTGCACGCGGCGCCGCTCAAGGCCCTCACCGAGCGGCTCGCCGAGCGAGCCCGCGCCGACGGTGTGACGCCGCTGCTGGTGGAGGTGCCGGACGCGGAGGCGGGCAAGCACGTCGACGTGGCCGCCGCCGCCTGGGACCGCCTGGGCGCGGCGGGCTTCACCCGTACCGACGCGGTCGTGGGGGTGGGCGGCGGCGCGGTCACCGACCTGGCCGGTTTCGTCGCGGCCACCTGGCTGCGCGGGGTGCGGTGGGTGCCGGTGGCGACCTCGCTGCTCGGCATGGTGGACGCCGCAGTCGGCGGCAAGACCGGCATCAACACGACCGCCGGCAAGAACCTGGTCGGCGCGTTCCATCCGCCGGCCGGCGTGCTCTGCGACCTGGCGACGCTCGACGGCCTGCCTCCGGCCGAGCTGGCCGCCGGGATGGCCGAGGTGGTCAAGTGCGGCTTCATCGCCGACCCGGTGATCCTCGACCTGGTCGAGCGGGACCCGGCCGCCGCGCTGGACCCGACCGGCCCGGTGGTCCGCGAGCTGGTGGAGCGGGCGGTCCGGGTGAAGGCGGACGTGGTCGGCGGGGACCTGCGCGAGTCCGGGGTACGCGAGGTGCTCAACTACGGGCACACGCTCGCCCACGCGATCGAGAAGGTGGAGGGCTACCGCTGGCGGCACGGCCACGCGGTCGCGGTCGGGCTGGTGTACGCCGCGACCCTGGCCCGGCTGGCCGGGCGGCTCGACGCCGACGACGCCCGGCAGCACCGGCGTGTGCTGGCCGCGCTCGACCTGCCCACCGGCTACCGGGCGGACGCCTGGCCGGAGCTGCTCGCCGCGATGCGGGTGGACAAGAAGGCGCGGGGGAGTCGGCTGCGGTTCGTGGTGCTCGACGGCCTCGCCCGCCCGGCGATGCTGGAGGGCCCGCCGGACGAGCTGCTGGCCGAGGCGTACCGGGAGATCAGCTCGTGAGGGTGTACGTGTTCAACGGGCCGAACCTGGGCCGGCTCGGCACCCGCCAGGTCGACGTCTACGGGGTGACCAGCTACGCCGACCTGGCGGCCATGTGCGAGCGGACCGGGCGTGAGCTGGGGCTGGACGTGGTGGTCCGGCAGACCGACGCCGAGCACGAGTTGCTGGGCTGGCTGCACGCGGCGGCGGACGAGGAGGCGGCGGTGGTGCTCAACCCGGCCGCCTGGTCGCACTACTCGATCGCGGTCCGGGACGCCTGCGCCCTGCTCCGCGGCCCGCTCGTCGAGGTGCACATCTCCAACATCCACGCCCGGGAGGAGTTCCGGCACCACTCGGTGGTCTCGGCGGTGGCCACCGGGGTGATCTGCGGGCTCGGGGTGGACGGCTACCGGCTGGCGCTGCACCATCTGGCGCAGCGTGCGAGTCCGATTCGACACAGCTAGTAGACTTGGCAGGTCTGTCCGCCAATTGATGATCAAGGCAGGAAATGGCCTCCACCAACGACCTGAAGAACGGCCTGGTACTCAACCTGGACGGCGAGCTGTGGGCCGTCGTCGAGTTCCAGCACGTCAAGCCCGGTAAGGGTGGTGCCTTCGTGCGCACCACGCTGAAGAACGTGCTGTCCGGCAAGGTGGTCGACAAGACCTTCAACGCGGGCACCAAGGTCGAGACCGCGACCGTGGACAAGCGCACCATGCAATACCTGTACGCCGACGGCGAGGACTACGTCTTCATGGATCTGGAGACGTTCGACCAGATCACCGTGATGGGTGGCACCGTCGGCGAGGCCGCCAACTACCTCCTCCCGGAGGCCGAGGCGACCGTCGCCACGCACGAGGGCGTGCCGCTCTACATCGAGCTGCCGACCTCGGTGGTGCTCGAGGTCACCTACACCGAGCCGGGGTTGCAGGGTGACCGGTCCACCGGCGGCAACAAGCCGGCCACCGTCGAGACCGGCGCCACCGTGCAGGTGCCGCTGTTCATCACCACCGGCGAGAAGATCAAGGTCGACACCCGCGACGGCCGTTACCTCGGCCGAGCCTGATGGCCGAGGGTCCGAAGCAGCAGATGCCGGCGCGTCGCAAGGCGCGTAAGCGGGCGCTTGACGTGCTCTTCGAGGCCGACCTGCGGGACCGCCCCCCGGTCGAGGTGCTCGCCGGCTATCTGGAGCGGATCGAGCAGCCCCGCCCCGACCACGTCGGCTACGCGGTCGGGCTGGTCGAGGGCGTCGCGGCGCACCTCGACCGGATCGACGAGACGATCGCCAGCTACGCCGAGGGGTGGACGCTGGACCGGATGCCGGTGGTCGACCGCAACCTGGCCCGGATCGCCGTGTACGAGTTGCTCTACGTCGACGAGATCGACGACGCGGTGGCGATCAGCGAGGCCGTCGAGCTGGCCCGGCAGATGTCGACCGACGACTCGCCCCGCTTCCTCAACGGCATCCTCGGCCGGATCGCCGAGTACGCCACCCGCTGAGCCGTGGGCAGGAACGACGAAGGGCCCGTGCCGGACGGCACGGGCCCTTCGTGACAGCGGGCGTCGTCAGGAGGCGAAGAACGCGCGCGGGTCGGCGACCAGCACACCGTGCTCGGTGAGCCGCTCGATCAGGCCCGACGGTGAGGCGTCGTACACGATGGCGAGGGCACGCAGGTCGTCGGCGCGGATGGAGAGCACCCGGCCGTTGTAGTCACCGCGCTGCTGCTGGATGGCGCGGGCGTACCGGGCGACGTACGCGAGGTCCTCGGAGGCCTCGTCGTAGAGCCGCTCCAGGTCCAGCACGATCTTGCTGGTGGGCTCGTGCCGCACCCCGCTGCCGTCGGGCAGCAGCTCGGAGACGGGAACGCGGTAGAAGTCGGCCAGTTCCGCCAGGCGGGACACGGTGACGGCGCGGTCGCCGCGCTCGTACGAGCCGACCACGACGGCCTTCCACCGCCCGTTCGACTTCTCCTCCACCCCCTGCAGGGACAGGCCCTGCTGCTGGCGGATGGAGCGCAGGCGGGCGCCCAGCGACTTGGCGTATTCAGAGGGCATTCGGACACTCCCAGTGCTGCTCGGGGTTCTCCCAGCTATCGCTACGGAGCGTGACGGTACGGGGATTGCGACACGTGGTCAAGTGTTACGGTCCACGACGTCTGGGCACCGGTCTGGCTTGTCCACATTTCTCCGGGCTGACCGGCAGGTCAGGACCGGCGACGGTGGGTCGGATGACCGCTGGTAACGTGGCGTGAAGCCCCGGTCCGGGCCCGTCGAGGGTCCGCCGGGAGTTGATCGACGTCCTTTAACGACCCGTCCCGTGAGGCGGGGAAGGAGGTCCGCCGTGGCCTACCCACCGGCTGCCCATCCGTCGCCGCCGCGACAACCCTCGGTAAAGGTGATCCTCGCCGCACCCGACGTCTCGCGGGTGGTCGACCGCATCGCCCACCAGATCCTGGAGAAGACCCAGGGCGCCGCCGACACCGTGCTGCTCGGCATCCCCACCCGGGGCGTGCCGCTGGCCCGCCGCCTCGCGGCCCGGATCAGCACCTTCGAGGACGTGACCGTCCCGGTGGGCGTGCTCGACATCACGCTCTACCGCGACGACCTGCGCCGGCACGCCACCCGCGCGGTCGGCCCGACCGACCTGCCGCCGGGCGGGATCGACGGCCGCCGGGTCGTGCTCGTCGACGACGTGCTCTTCTCCGGCCGCACCGTGCGGGCCGCGCTCGACGCGCTCAGCGACGTCGGCCGCCCGGCCTCCGTGCAGCTCGCCGTCCTGGTCGACCGCGGCCACCGCCAACTGCCGATCCGCGCCGACTACGTGGGCAAGAACATCCCCACCGCGCTGGCCGAGAACGTCAAGGTCACCCTCGCCGAGACCGACGGCGCCGACGAGGTCAAGTTGTACGGAGGCGACCTCCGGTGAGCGCGAGGAGTGCAGCGAAGCGGAGCCCCGCAGTCGCGAACGAAAGGTGGGCTCGATGATCCGGCACCTGCTCTCCGGCGCGGACCTGGACGCCGACACCGCCACGCTGGTGCTTGACACCGCCGCCGAGATGGCCACCGTGGCCGGCCGTGAGGTCAAGAAACTGCCGGCGCTGCGCGGACGCACCGTGGTCAACCTCTTCTACGAGGACTCCACCCGGACCCGGATCTCGTTCGAGGCGGCCGCCAAGCGACTCAGCGCCGACGTGATCAACTTTTCGGCCAAGGGCTCCAGCGTGGCCAAGGGGGAGAGCCTGAAGGACACCGCGCTCACCCTCCAGGCGATGGGCGCGGACGCGGTGGTCGTCCGGCACCCCGCCTCCGGCGCGCCGCACCGGCTGGCCGACTGGGTGGACGGGTCGGTCGTCAACGCCGGCGACGGCACCCACGAGCATCCCACCCAGGCGCTGCTCGACGCGTACACCATGCGCTCCCGCCTGGGCCGGCTCGCCGGCCTGCACGTGGCGATCGTCGGCGACGTGCTGCACTCCCGGGTGGCCCGCTCCAACGTGCTGCTGCTCAGCACGCTCGGCGCGAAGGTCACGCTCGTCGGCCCGCCGACGCTCATCCCGGTCGACATCGCGCCCGCGCTCGCCCCCGGCATCGACGTCTCCTACGACCTCGACACCGTTGCACCGAACGTGGACGTGGTGATGATGTTGCGGGTGCAGCGGGAGCGGATGAGCGACTCCTACTTCCCGTCGGCCCGGGAGTACGCCCGCCGGTACGGGCTGGACGGGCCGCGCATGCGCCGGCTGCCCGAGCACGCGATCGTCATGCACCCAGGCCCGATGAACCGGGGCATGGAGATCACGCCCGAGGTGGCCGACTCGCCCCGCTCCACCATCGTCGAACAGGTCGCCAACGGGGTCTCCGTGCGGATGGCCGTCCTCTACCTGCTGCTCGGAGGGAACAACCGGTGACCGCGTACCTCATCAGGAACGTCCGTGTGCTCGACGGCGAGCCGACCGACCTGCTCATCCGCGACGGCGTGGTGGCCGAGGTCGGCGCCGGCCTGACCGCGGACGACGCCACGGCTGTCGACGCGACCGGCCTGGTCGCGCTGCCCGGCCTGGTCGACCTGCACACCCACCTGCGCGAGCCGGGCCGGGAGGACGCCGAGACGGTCGAGTCCGGCTCCCGGGCGGCGGCGCTCGGTGGCTACACCGCGGTCTGCGCGATGGCCAACACCTCGCCGGTCGCCGACACCGCCGGCGTGGTCGAGCAGGTGTGGCGGCTCGGCCGGGAGGCCGGCCTGGTCGACGTGCAGCCGATCGGCGCGGTCACCGTCGGGCTGGCCGGCGAGCGCCTGGCCGAGCTGGGCGCGATGGCCGACTCGGCGGCCCGGGTGCGGATCTTCTCCGACGACGGGCACTGCGTCGCCGACCCGCGGCTGATGCGCCGGGCGTTGGAGTACGTCAAGGCATTCGACGGGGTGATCGCCCAGCACGCCGAGGAGCCCCGGCTCACCGAGGGCGCGCAGATGCACGAGGGTGAGGTGTCCACCCGGCTCGGGCTGACCGGCTGGCCGGCGGTCGCCGAGGAGGCGATCATCGCCCGGGACGTGCTGCTGGCCGAACACGTGGGCAGCCGGCTGCACGTCTGCCACGTCTCCACCGCCGGCAGCGTCGAGGTGCTGCGGCAGGCCAAGTCGCGCGGGGTGCGGGTGACCGCCGAGGTGACGCCGCACCACCTGCTGCTCACCGACGAGGCGGTGAGCGGGAGGAGTGGGCTTGCGAGCCCCGCACTCGCGAACAACTGGAGCCCAGCGAGCAGCTACGACCCGGTCTTCAAGGTCAACCCGCCGCTGCGTACCGCCACGGACGTCGCCGCGCTGCGGGCCGCGCTGGCCGAGGGCGTGATCGACGTCATCGCCACCGACCACGCGCCGCACGCGGTGGAGGACAAGGAGTGCGAGTGGGCGTACGCCCGGCCCGGCATGCTGGGCCTGGAGACCGCGCTCTCGATCGCGCTCGACGTGCTCGGCCCGCGGTGGGACCTGATCGCCGAGCGGATGTCGCGGGTCCCGGCCCGGATCGCCGGGCTGGCCGGGCACGGGCTCGACCCGGCGCCCGGCGTGCCGGCCAACCTGACCCTGGTCGACCCGGCCGCCCGGCGCGTGATCGAGCCGGCCGAGCTGGCCAGCCGCAGTCGCAACACCCCGTACGCCCGCATGACGCTGCCGGGTCGCATCGTGGCGACCTTCCTGCGCGGCGAGCCGACGGTTCTGGACGGAAAGGCTGTCAAGTGAGCGCGAGGAACGCAGCGCAGCGGAGTCCCGCAGTCGCGAACGGAAGGCGGGCGCAGTGAGCAGTAGGCGGAGAAACGCGATCCTCGTCCTGGAGGACGGGCGCACGTTCCACGGCGAGGCGTACGGCAGCGTCGGGGAGACCTTCGGCGAGGCGGTCTTCAACACCGGAATGACCGGCTACCAGGAGACGCTCACCGACCCCTCCTACCACCGCCAGGTGGTGGTGCAGACCGCGCCGCACATCGGCAACACCGGCGTGAACGGCTCCGACGACGAGTCCGGCCGGATCTGGGTGGCCGGCTACGTGGTGCGCGACCCGGCCCGGATCAGCTCCAACTGGCGGGCCACCGGCGGCCTGGAGGACCGGCTCGCCGCCGAGGGCGTGGTCGGCATCAGCGGCGTGGACACCCGGGCGCTGACCCGGCACCTGCGCGAGCGCGGCGCGATGCGGGTCGGCGTCTCCAGTGTCGACGACGACCCGGACGCCCTGCTGGAGCGGGTCCGCCGCGCGCCGTCGATGGTCGGCGCGGACCTGTCCGCCGAGGTGACCACCGCGAAGCCGTACGTGGTCGAGGCCGAGGGCGAGCACCGGTTCACGGTGGCCGCGCTGGACCTGGGCATCAAGCGCAACGTGCCGCGCCGGCTCGCCGCGCGCGGCGTCACCACCCACGTGCTGCCCGCCGGCTCGACCATCGACGACCTGCTCGCCACCGGCGCGGACGCGGTGTTCCTCTCGCCCGGTCCGGGCGACCCGGCGACCGCCGACGGCCCGGTGGCCCTCGCGCGGGAGGTGCTCACCCGCCGGATCCCGCTGTTCGGCATCTGCTTCGGCAGCCAGATCCTCGGCCGGGCGCTCGGCTTCGGCACCTACAAGCTCGGGTACGGCCACCGCGGCATCAACCAGCCGGTGCTCGACCGGGCCACCGGCAAGGTGGAGGTGACGAGCCACAACCACGGCTTCGCGGTGCGGGTGCCGGGCGCCGGAGACGGAGCGGTGGTGCCCGACCAGGTGGTCGACACCGACTTCGGCGGCGTCCGGGTCTCCCATGTGTGCCTCAATGACAACGTGGTCGAGGGGCTGCGGGCCGAGGACGTGCCCGCCTTCACCGTCCAGTACCACCCGGAGGCGGCGGCCGGCCCGCACGACGCGGACTACCTGTTCGACCGCTTCGCGGAGCTCATCGAAGGCGGAAAGAATGCCTAAGCGGACCGACCTGAAGCACGTCCTGGTGATCGGCTCGGGGCCGATCGTGATCGGACAGGCCTGCGAGTTCGACTACTCGGGCACCCAGGCGTGTCGGGTGCTGCGCAGCGAGGGGATCCGGGTCAGCCTGGTCAACTCCAACCCGGCGACGATCATGACGGATCCGGAGTTCGCCGACGCCACGTACGTCGAGCCGATCACCCCCGAATTCGTCGAGCTGGTCATCGCCAGGGAACGCCCGGACGCGCTGCTGCCCACCCTGGGCGGGCAGACCGCGTTGAACACCGCGGTCGCGCTGCACTCCGCGGGCGTGCTGGAGAAGTACGGCGTCGAGCTGATCGGCGCGAACATCGAGGCGATCAACCGGGGCGAGGACCGGCAGCTGTTCAAGGAGATCGTGGCCAAGGCCGGCGTACGCCTCGGCGTCGAGGACCCGGCCGCGCTGACCCCGCGCTCGCGGGTCTGCCACTCCATGGACGAGGTGCGTGAGACGGTCGCCGAGCTGGGTCTGCCGGTGGTCATCCGGCCGTCGTTCACCATGGGCGGCCTCGGTTCCGGGATGGCGCACACCGACGCGGACCTCGACCGGATCGCCGGCACGGGACTGGCCGCCAGCCCGGTGCACGAGGTGCTGATCGAGGAGAGCGTGCTCGGCTGGAAGGAGTACGAGCTGGAGCTGATGCGCGACCGGCACGACAACGTGGTGGTGGTCTGCTCGATCGAGAACGTCGACCCGATGGGCGTGCACACCGGCGACAGCGTCACGGTCGCCCCGGCCATGACGCTCACCGACCGGGAGTACCAGCGGCTGCGTGACCTCGGCATCGCGGTGCTGCGCGAGGTCGGGGTGGACACCGGCGGCTGCAACATCCAGTTCGCGGTCAATCCGGCCGACGGCCGGATCGTGGTGATCGAGATGAACCCGCGGGTGTCGCGTTCCTCGGCGCTGGCGTCGAAGGCCACCGGCTTCCCGATCGCCAAGATCGCCGCGAAGCTCGCGGTCGGCTACACGCTTGACGAGATCCCCAACGACATCACGCTCAGGACGCCCGCCGCGTTCGAGCCGACGCTCGACTACGTGGTGGTGAAGATCCCCCGGTTCGCGTTCGAGAAGTTCCCCGGCGCCGATCCGGAGCTGACCACCACGATGAAGTCGGTGGGGGAGGCGATGAGCCTGGGCCGCAACTTCTCCGAGGCGCTGAACAAGGCGATGCGCTCGATGGAAACCAAGGCGTCGGGCTTCTGGACCACCCCCGACCCGGCGGGGGCGACCCGGGAGAACACGCTCGCCGCGCTGCGGGTGCCGCACGACGGCCGGCTCTACACCGTCGAGCGGGCGCTGCGCCTGGGCGCGTCGATCGCCGAGGTGGCCGAGGCGTCCGGTGGCATGGACCCGTGGTTCCTGGACCAGATCGCCGCGCTGGTCGAGCTGCGGGCCGAGATCGCCGGCGCCCCGGTGCTCGACGCCGCGCTGCTGCGGCGGGCCAAGCGGGCCGGCCTGTCCGATCGGCAGCTCGCCGCGCTGCGACCCGAGCTGGCCGCCGAGGACGGCGTCCGTACGCTGCGGCACCGGTTGGGGATCCGGCCGGTCTACAAGACGGTGGACACCTGCGCGGCCGAGTTCGAGGCGACCACGCCCTACCACTACTCGACGTACGACGCCGAGACCGAGGTGGCGCCCTCGGCCCGGCCGAAGGTGCTCATCCTCGGCTCCGGGCCGAACCGGATCGGACAGGGCATCGAGTTCGACTACTCGTGCGTGCACGCGGTCCAGGCGCTGCGAAGCGCGCCGATCGGCACCGCCGCCGGGTCCGGTTCCGGCGCCGAAGGCGTCGGTTACGAGACGGTGATGGTCAACTGCAACCCGGAGACCGTCTCCACCGACTACGACACCGCCGACCGGCTCTACTTCGAGCCGCTGACGTTCGAGGACGTGCTGGAGGTCTGGCACGCCGAGGACTCGTCCGGAAAGGCGGCCGGTGGTCCCGGCGTGGTCGGGGTGGTGGTGCAGCTCGGCGGTCAGACCCCGCTCGGCCTGGCCCAGCGGCTCAAGGACGCGGGCGTGCCGGTCGTCGGCACCTCGCCGGAGTCGATCCACCTGGCCGAGGAGCGGGGCGCGTTCGGCGCGGTGCTGGCCCGGGCCGGGCTGCGCGCGCCCGCGCACGGCATGGCCACCTCGTACGACGAGGCGAAGGCGATCGCCGACGAGATCGGATATCCGGTGCTGGTCCGGCCCTCGTACGTGCTCGGCGGTCGGGGCATGGAGATCGTCTACGACGATCCCACGTTGCGCGACTACATCGGCCGGGCCACCGACATCTCGCCCGACCACCCGGTGCTCGTGGACCGCTTCCTCGACGACGCCATCGAGATCGACGTGGACGCGCTCGTCGACGCGGACGGCGACGTCTACCTGGGCGGCGTGATGGAGCACATCGAGGAGGCCGGCATCCACTCCGGCGACTCGTCCTGCGCGCTGCCGCCGATCACGCTGGCCGGCTCGCACCTGGCCGAGGTGCGCCGCTACACCGAGGCGATCGCCCGCGGCGTCGGGGTACGCGGCCTGCTCAACGTCCAGTACGCGCTCCAGGGCGACCTGCTCTATGTGTTGGAGGCCAACCCGCGCGCATCCCGCACCGTGCCGTTCGTCTCGAAGGCGACGGCGGTGCCGTTGGCCAAGGCGGCGGCCCGGATCGCGCTCGGCGCCACCATCGCCGACTTGCGCGCCGAGGGGATGCTGCCGCCGACCGGGGACGGCGGCAGCATGCCGCCGGACGCGCCGATCGCGGTCAAGGAGGCGGTGCTGCCGTTCAAGCGGTTCCGGACCCCGTCGGGCAAGGGCATCGACGTGCTGCTCGGCCCGGAGATGCGTTCCACCGGCGAGGTGATGGGCATTGACACCGGCTTCGGTCAGGCGTTCGCCAAGTCGCAGGCCGCCGCGTACGGGTCGCTGCCCACCACCGGGAAGATCTTCGTGTCGGTGGCGAACCGGGACAAGCGCGGCATGATCTTCCCGATCAAGCGCCTGGCCGATCTGGGTTTCGAGATCGTCGCCACCACCGGCACGGCCGAGGTGCTGCGCCGGCACGGTATCGCCTGCGAGCAGATCCGCAAGCACTACGAGGCGGGTGCGGGCGCGGACGCGGTCTCGCTGATCCTCGGCGGCGACGTGGCGCTCGTGGTGAACACACCGCAGGGTTCCGGGGCGAGTGCCCGCTCGGACGGCTACGAGATCCGCAGCGCCGCCGTCATGGCGGACATCCCCTGCGTCACCACGGTCCCCGGCGCCGCGGCGGCGGTGATGGGCATCGAGGCGCGCATCAACGGCGACCTCCGGGTCCGCCCCCTCCAGGACCTGCACGCCGCCCTTCGGGCCAACGAGTGACCACCCGCACGTCCGCGTCGAAGTGCCCGGCGATCATGAAGTTGGCGGCGATGTGGATCTCCGCCGCCGCCGTCAACTTCATGATCACCGGACCGGGGGTGCGGGGTGATGTTTGAGAAGGTGGTGCGGCCCCGGCTCTTTGCCCTTGGGGGTGGGGATGCGGAAGTGGCGCACGAGTGGACGCTCGGGCGGCTTGCGGGGGTTTCTCGGCGGGGTGCGGCGTTGGCCGCGTTGCGGCGGGTCTATTTTCGGGCTTCGCCGCGCACCGTGTTCGGGGTGCGGTTCCCGAACCCGGTCGGGCTGGCGGCCGGGATGGACAAGAACGGGGTCGCGCTGCCCGCCTGGCCGGCGCTGGGCTTCGGCTTCGTCGAGGTCGGCACCGTGACCGCGCACGCCCAACCGGGCAACCCCCGGCCCCGGCTGTTCCGGCTGCCCGACAGCGAGGCCGTGATCAACCGGATGGGGTTCAACAACGCCGGCGCGCCGGCCCTGGCGGCCCGGCTGGCGGCGCTGCCGCGCCCGCTCGGCGTGCCGCTCGGCATCTCGCTCGGCAAGTCCAAGGTGACCCCGCTGGACGACGCCGTCGAGGACTACCTCGCCTCCTACCGGGCGCTTGCCGACCACGGCGACTACTTCGCGGTGAACGTGTCCTCACCGAACACCCCGGGCCTGCGGTCGCTTCAGGACCGCTCCCACCTGGACGCGCTGCTCGCCGCGCTGGTCGGCGAGAAGCCGGTGCTGGTGAAGATCGCCCCGGACCTCACCGAGGCCGCCGTCGCCGAGCTGCTGGAGGTCTGCCTCGACCGGGGCGCGGCCGGCGTCATCGCCACCAACACCACACTCGGCCGGGACGGGCTCGCCCCGGCCGACCGGGCGCGCGGCGCCGAAGCCGGTGGCCTGTCCGGCCGGCCGCTGACCGGGCGGGCCCGGGAACTGGTCGGGTTCGTGCACCGGGAGACCGGGGGACGGCTGCCGGTGATCGGCGTCGGCGGCATCCTCGACCCGGACGACGCGACCCGGATGTTCGACGCCGGCGCCGACCTGGTCCAGCTCTACACCGGATTCATCTACCGGGGCCCGGCCCTGGTCCGGTCAACCGTCCGGGCGGTCGCCGGACGCTGACCGGACCGGGCGCACCCCACGAAGGAGCAGCCGTGACGCCCGAGGAGATCCTCGCCGCCGACCGCCGGCACGTCTGGCACCCGTACGCGGCGCTGCCGCCGGCCAGCCCGCCGCTCGTGGTGCGCAGCGCCGAGGGCGTACGGCTGCGGCTGGCCGACGGGCGGGAGCTGGTCGACGGCATGTCGTCGTGGTGGGCGGCGATCCACGGCTACCGGCACCCGGTGCTCGACGCCGCGGTGACCGACCAGCTCGGCCGGATGAGCCACGTGATGTTCGGCGGGCTCACCCACGAGCCCGCGGTACGCCTGGCCGAGACGCTCGTCGAGCTGGCCCCGGACGGCCTGGAGCACGTCTTCCTGGCCGACTCCGGCTCGGTCAGCGTCGAGGTCGCGGTGAAGATGTGCCTCCAGTACCAGCGCGCCGTGGGGCGCCCGGGGCGCCGCCGGCTGGGCACCTGGCGGGGCGGCTACCACGGCGACACGTTCCACCCGATGAGCGTCTGCGACCCGGAGGGCGGCATGCACCACCTCTGGGGCGACGTGCTGCCCCGGCAGGTGTTCGCGCCGCTGCCGCCGGCCGGCTTCGACACCCCGCCGGACCCGGCGTACGAGGCGGCGCTCTCCGACGCCGTCGAGCGGCACGCCGACGAGCTGGCCGCGGTGATCGTGGAGCCGGTGGTGCAGGGCGCCGGCGGGATGCGGTTCCACCACCCGCACTACCTGCGGGTGCTGCGCGAGGTGACCCGGCGCCACGGCATCCTGCTGGTCTTCGACGAGATCGCCACCGGCTTCGGCCGGACCGGGCGGATGTTCGCCGCCGAGCACGCCGGCGTCACGCCGGACGTGCTCTGCGTCGGCAAGGCGCTCACCGGCGGCTACCTCACGCTGGCCGCGGCGCTCTGCACCCGGGAGGTGGCCGCCGCGATCTCCGCCGACGGGGTGCTGGCGCACGGGCCGACGTTCATGGGTAACCCGCTCGCCTGCGCGGTCGCCAACGCCTCCCTGAGCCTCCTGCGGGCCGGTGACTGGGCCGGCCGGGTGGCGGGGATCGCCGAGGGGCTGCGGGCCGGCCTGGCGCCGTTACGCGACGCCCCGGGGGTGGCCGACGTACGGGTGCTCGGCGCGATCGGTGTGGTGCAGCTCGACCACGAGGTGGATCTGCCTTCGGCCACCGCCGCCGCGGTGGCCGAGGGGGTGTGGCTGCGCCCGTTCCGGGATCTCGTCTACACCATGCCGCCGTACGTCTGCGACGACACCGACGTGGCCCGGATCGCGGCCGGCGTGGCCGCGGCGGTGAAGGCCGGCTGAGCCCCGACGGGGCGGTGAAGGCCGGCTGAGCCCGGCCGTGACGACCTGACGCGACGGGAGGCCCGTCGCGGTGACACGGAGGCGGTCGAGGCCGCCGGGAGAAGGAGAGACGTGATGGAGACGTTCGGCACCCGACTGCACCGGGCCATGGCGGAGCGCGGTCCGCTCTGCGTGGGCATCGACCCGCACCCGGGCCTGCTGGCCGATTGGGGGCTGCCCGACGACGTGGACGGGCTGGAGCGGTTCAGCCGCACCGTGGTGGAGGCGATCGGCGACCGGGTCGCCGTGGTCAAGCCGCAGTCGGCGTTCTTCGAGCGCTACGGCGCGCGCGGGGTCGGCGTGCTTGAGTCAACTATCCGACAGTTGCGAAATGCGGGCGCGCTCGTTCTCCTCGACGTCAAGCGCGGAGACATCGGATCGACCGTCCGCGCGTACGCCTCGGCGTACCTCGATCCATCCAACCCGCTGTATGTCGACGCGATCACCGCGAGCCCCTACCTGGGAGTAGGTTCCCTCGCGCCGATGATCGAGACGGCCGCCGCGCACGGCAGCGGGGTGTTCGTCCTGGCCCTCACCTCGAACCCCGAGGGCGCCGCCGTGCAGCGCGCGGTCGGGGCCGACGGGCGCACCGTCGCGCAGCATGTGATCGATGAGATTTCCCAGCTCAACCGGGGTGCGGAGCCGCTCGGCAGCTTCGGTCTGGTGGTCGGTGCGACGATCGGTGAGACCGGTCACGACTTCGCCGCGGTCAACGGTCCGCTGCTCGCCCCGGGGATGGGCGCGCAGGGCGGCACCCCGGCCGGACTACGCGCGGTCTTCGGCGCCGCGCTGCCGTCGGTGTTGCCGTCGTACTCCCGGGAGGTGTTGGGTGCGGGGCCCGAGCCGGCCGCCCTACGGGCCGCCACCGAGCGCGCGCAGGCCGAGTGTCGGACCGCCCTGAGCGCCGCCTGACTGACTGACGGCTCGGTCACTTTACGTTGATCATCGCGCGTCCACGTTGCCGAAAGCTCCGTTGACCGCTAGTTTTCCCCGCGCTGGGAACCACGGACCCCTTTGGTTGCCAGCGACACCACGTTTCACAGCTGCGGTGGGGCTCCGCCCGCCGTACTAGGGACCTGAGGAGAACTGGTGCCGCTCCCGTCACTGACCCCCGAGCAGCGCGCTGCCGCGCTGGAGAAGGCTGCGGAGATCCGCAAGGCCCGCGCTGAGCTGAAGGAGCAGCTCAAGCAGGGCAAGACCACCCTCGCCACCGTCCTTGAGCGGGCCGAGTCCGACGACGTCGTGGGCAAGCTGAAGGTTTCGGCAGTGCTCCAGGCGATGCCGGGCATCGGCAAGATCCGGGCCACCCAGATCATGGAGAAGCTCAAGATCGCGGACAGCCGTCGCCTGCGTGGCCTCGGCGAGCAGCAGCGCAAGGCGCTGCTCGGTGAGTTCGCCGCCAACTGAACGGACCACCGTGTAGAAACAAGCGGTGAGCACGGATGACGAGGCGCGCTCGGCGGCTCGGCTCACTGTCCTGTCCGGCCCTTCCGGGGCCGGGCGGGGCAGTGTCGTCGAGCTGGTCCGGGCGCGCCTTGCGTCGGTGTGGGTGCCGGTGGTCGCCACCACCCGCCCGCCCCGGCCCGGCGAGCGCGACGGCGTCGACCGGCTCTTCCTCGACCGGGCCGGCTTCGACCGGCTGGTCGACGCCGGCGAGCTGCTGGAGTGGTGCCGGATCGGGCCGTACCGCCGGGGGGTGCCCCGCGCCGACGTGCGGACCCGCCTCGCGCAGGGGCGGCCGGTGCTGCTGCCGCTGGACCTGGCCGGCGCGCTCGCCGTCGCGACCGCGGTGCCGCAGGCCCGGCTGGTGCTGCTCGCGCCGCCCGCGTACCGCGCCGACCCGGCCGTCGCGGCCGTCTTCGCACACGCCGTGGCCCACGACCGGACCGAGCGTGCGGCGGCCGAGCTGGTAGGATTGCTCGGTTCGTCATTCCTGGCCCCGGCCCGACCGCCCCCGGGCGGTTGAGCGGCCACCGACCGCCCCCGTGCGGCGCACGAGACGCAGAGGTCAAATTTCGTGGGATCCATCGCCACCAACCCCGAGGGCATCACCAATCCGCCGATCGACGAGCTGCTCGAGAAGACCACCTCGAAGTACGCGCTGGTGATCTTCGCTGCCAAGCGCGCCCGTCAGGTCAACGCCTACTACAGCCAGCTCGGTGAGGGCCTCCTGGAGTACGTCGGCCCGCTCGTGGAGACCACCCCGCAGGAGAAGCCGCTCTCCATCGCGATGCGCGAGATCAACTCCGGCCTGCTCACCGCCGAGCCGACCGACCAGCCGTAACCGCGCCCACGCCGATGCCCGCCGAGATCGTCCTCGGGGTCGGCGGCGGCATCGCCGCCTACAAGGCGTGTGAGCTGCTCCGGCTCCTCACCGAGTCGGGTCACCGCGTCCGGGTGGTGCCGACCGCGTCGGCGCTCCGCTTCGTCGGCGCGCCGACCTGGGCGGCGCTCTCCGGCCAGCCGGTCGCCGACGACGTCTGGTCCGACGTGCACGAGGTGCCGCACGTGCGCCTCGGGCAGCACGCCGACCTCGTCGTGGTCGCGCCCGCCACCGCCGACCTGCTCGCCAAGGCCGCCCACGGCCTCGCCGACGACCTGCTCACCAACACGCTGCTGACCGCGCGGTGCCCGGTGGTGCTCGCGCCGGCCATGCACACCGAGATGTGGGAGCACCCCGCGACCGTGGCCAACGTGGCCACGCTGCGGTCGCGGGGCGTCCGGGTGATCGAGCCGGCGGTCGGTCGGCTGACCGGGCGGGACACCGGCAAGGGTCGGCTGCCCGATCCGGCGGAGATCTTCGCGGTCGCCCGCCGGGCGCTGGCCCGGGGCGTGGACGCCCCGGCCGACCTGTCCGGCCGGCACGTGGTGGTCACCGCCGGCGGCACCCGCGAGCCCCTCGACCCGGTCCGCTATCTGGGCAACCGGTCCTCCGGCAAGCAGGGGTACGCGTTCGCCCGTGCCGCCGTGGCCCGGGGCGCCCGGGTGACGCTCGTCGCCGCCAACGTGGCGCTCGCCGACCCGGCCGGGGTGGACCTGGTCCGGGTGGGCACCACCGAGGAGTTGCGCACGGCGACGCTCACGGCCTCCGCCGACGCGGACGCCGTGGTGATGGCCGCCGCGCCGGCCGACTTCCGCCCGGCCACCTACGCGACCGGGAAGATCAAGAAGTCGGAGGACGGTGTCGCGCCGACCATCGAGCTGGTCACCAACCCCGACATCGCCGCCGAGCTGGGCCGGCGCC
Source organism: Micromonospora sp. WMMD1128 (assembly GCF_027497235.1). NCBI lineage: Bacteria > Bacillati > Actinomycetota > Actinomycetes > Micromonosporales > Micromonosporaceae > Micromonospora > Micromonospora sp. WMMD1128. Next base: position 3,948,724 of record NZ_CP114902.1, on the reverse strand, counting down.
GTCGGCCCGGGCAGGTGCTCGTGGTGTTCGCCGCGGAGACCCACGACGCCGAGGCCAACGGCCGCGCCAAGCTGGCCCGCAAGCGCGCCGACCTGATCGTGGTCAACGAGGTCGGCGTCGACAAGGTCTTCGGCGCGGAGACCAACGCGGCCACCGTGATCGGCGCCGACGGAGCCGTCCACCGGCTCACCGAACAGCCCAAGGAGGCCCTGGCCGACGCCGTCTGGGACCTCGTGGCCGCTCGACTCGACCTACCGTCCTGAGAGTTGGTCGGCTGGCGTTCCCGCACTCACAGTGCGACGGGGACGACTAAACTGCCGCCGAGCGACCTTTAAAAGTCTTCACATGCTTAGGAGTGCCGTGACACGTCTGTTCACGTCCGAATCGGTCACGGAAGGCCACCCGGACAAGATCGCCGACCAGATCAGCGACGGCATTCTCGACGCGCTGCTCGAACAGGACCCGCACAGCCGGGTCGCGGTCGAGACGTTGATCACCACCGGCCAGGTGCACGTCGCCGGCGAGGTGACCACGAAGGCGTACGCCGACATCCCGACCATCGTGCGGGAGACCATCCTCGGGATCGGCTACGACTCGTCGAAGAAGGGCTTCGACGGCGCCTCCTGCGGGGTGAGCGTGTCCATCGGCGCGCAGTCGCCGGACATCGCCCAGGGCGTGGACAACGCGTTCGAGCTGCGTACCGGCGGCTCGGAGAGCGCGCTCGACGCGCAGGGCGCCGGCGACCAGGGCATGATGTTCGGCTTCGCCTGCTCCGAGACGCCCGAGCTGATGCCGTTGCCGATCGCGCTCGCGCACCGGCTGGCCCGCCGGCTGTCCCAGGTGCGCAAGGACGGCACGATCCCCTATCTGCGGCCGGACGGCAAGACCCAGGTGACCATCGAGTACGACGGGCTGCGGCCGGTGCGGCTGAACACGGTGGTGGTGTCCAGCCAGCACGCGGCGGACATCTCGCTGGAGTCGCTGCTCACGCCGGACGTGCGGGAGCACGTGATCGCGCCCGAGCTGGAGGGTCTCGGGCTGGACACCAACGGCTACCGGCTGCTGGTGAACCCGACCGGGCGGTTCGAGATCGGCGGCCCGATGGGTGACGCCGGGCTGACCGGCCGGAAGATCATCGTGGACACCTACGGCGGGTACGCCCGGCACGGTGGCGGCGCGTTCTCCGGCAAGGACCCGTCGAAGGTGGACCGGTCGGCCGCGTACGCGATGCGGTGGGTGGCCAAGAACGTGGTCGCCGCCGGGCTGGCCGAGCGGTGCGAGGCGCAGGTCGCGTACGCGATCGGCAAGGCGCACCCGGTGAGCCTGTTCGTCGAGACGTTCGGCACCGAGACGGTGCCGGTGGCCTCGATCGAGAAGGCTGTCGCCGAGGTGTTCGACCTGCGTCCGGCCGCCATCATCCGGGACCTGCACCTGCTGCGCCCGATCTACCGGCAGACCGCCGCGTACGGCCACTTCGGCCGGGAGCTGGCGGAGCTGACCTGGGAGGGCACCGACCGGGCCGCCGACCTCAAGTCGGCCGCGGGAGCCTGAGCGCCACCACGCGCCGCGACCGGCGACCCGCCGAGGGGTCGCCGGTCGCTCGCGTCTGCGTGGACGTGCCGCTGCCGCACCTCGACCGCCCGTTCGACTACCTGGTCCCCGAGACGCTCGACGCCGACGCGCGGCCCGGGGTCCGGGTGAAGGTCCGCTTCGCCGGTCAGCTCGTCGACGGGTGGTTGCTGGAGCGCGCCGCCGAGTCCGACCACCCGAAGCTGGCGTACCTGGAGAAGGTCGTCTCCCCGGTGCCGGTGCTCTCCCCGGAGGTGGCGCGGCTGGCCCGGGCGGTGGCCGACAGGTACGCCGGCAGCCTGGCCGACGTGCTCCGGCTGGCCGTGCCGCCGCGCCACGCCCGCGCCGAGAAGTCCGCCACCGCCGCCGACACGCCGGCCGAGGCCGCCGAACCGGTCGAGCCCGCCGTCGATCCGCGGGGCTGGCGGGACTATCCGGCCGGGCCGGCGCTGCTGCGCGCGCTCGCCGACGGCCGGGCGCCCCGTGCCGTCTGGTCCGCCCTGCCGGGGGAGGACTGGGCCGAGCGGTACGCCGACGCCGTGGCGGCGACCGTGGCCGGGGGCCGGGGCGCCGTGGTGGTGGTCGCCGACGGCCGGGACCTGGACCGCCTGGGCACCGCCCTGACCGCGGTGCTGGGCGCCGGCCGGCACGCCTGCCTCACCGCCGCCGCCGGCCCGTCCCGGCGGTACCGTGCCTTCCTGGCCGCCCGCCGGGGCGAGGTGCCGGTGGTGGTCGGCACCCGGGCGGCGATGTTCGCCCCGGTCGAGCGGCTCGGCCTGGTGGCGGTCTGGGACGACGGGGACGACCTGCACTCCGAGCCTCGGGCGCCCTACCCGCACGCCCGCGAGGTGTTGCTCACCCGGGCGCAGTTGGCCGGCGCGGCGGCCCTGGTCGGCGGGTTCGCCCGGACCGCCGAAGGGCAGCTGCTGGTGGAGACCGGGTGGGCCCGGGAGGTGGTCGCCGACCGGGCCACCGTGCGCGCGCGGATGCCGGCGATGGCGCCCACCGGCGACGATCCGCAGCTGGCCCGGGACCCCGGCGCGGCCTCCGCCCGGCTGCCCAGCCTGGCCTGGACCACGGCCCGGGACGCGCTTCGCGCCGACCTGCCGGTGCTGGTGCAGGTGCCCCGTCGCGGCTACCTGCCTTCGGTCGCGTGCGCCGACTGCCGTGCGCCGGCCCGCTGCCCGCACTGCGCCGGTCCGCTCGGCCTGCCGTCGGCGCAGGGCACACCCGCCTGCCGGTGGTGCGGTCGGGTCGCCGCCGCGTACGCCTGCCCGGAGTGCGGTGGACGGCGGCTGCGCGCCTCGGTCACCGGGGCCCGGCGGACCGCCGAGGAAATGGGTCGGGCGTTCCCGGGGGTGCCGGTGCGGACCTCCGGGCGGGAGGAGGTGCTGGCGACCGTGCCCGGCGGCGCCGGGCTGGTGATCGCCACACCGGGCGCCGAGCCGGTCGCCGAGGGCGGCTACGGCGCGGTGCTGCTGCTCGACTCGTGGGCGCTGTTGACCCGGGCCGACCTGCGGGCCGGCGAGGAGGCGCTGCGCCGGTGGCTGACCGCCGCCGCGCTGGCCCGGCCCGGCGCGGCCGGTGGCCGGGTGGTGGTGGTGGCCGACGGCGCGCTCGCCCCGGTGCAGGCGCTGCTGCGCTGGGACGCGGCCTGGTTCGCGGCGCGGGAGCTGGCCGAGCGCCGCGAGCTGGGTTTCCCGCCGGCGGTGCGGATGGCAAGCGTCACCGGCGCGGCCGAGGCGGTGGCCGACCTGCTGGCCGGCGCGGGGCTGCCGGACGACGCGGAGATCCTCGGGCCGGTGCCGGCCGATGACGGCCGGGAGCGGATGCTGGTCCGGGTGCCGCGGGCCCGGGCCGCCGACCTGGCCGGCGCGCTGCACGCCGCGGCCGGGCAGCGTAGCGCCCGCAAGGCGGCCGACCCGGTCCGGCTTCAGGTCGACCCGCTCAGCCTGTTCTGAGGGGTGCCGTCACCGAGCGCGTCCGGCTCCTCGCACACGGTCGTGAGCTGGGGTTTGGCGCACACCTGGTCCGGCAGTTGGACAGCGCGCGGTGATAGCATCGCCCGTCATGCCCAGTCGTGCGAATTTTCCGCACGGGACGCGGCGCGGCGGGTGCTCCGGGCACGTCGGGCCACACGGATTCGATGTCGTCAGTCAGCCGGTGAGCAGGGGTGGACCAGTCGTGACCGTTCGTCAGTCGATCGTCTTCAACGGTGATCTCGGCAGCGGCAAGAGCACCGTTTCCGTCGAGATCGCCAAGCGGCTGGGGCTGCGCCGGGTCAGCGTCGGCGACCTCTACCGCCAGATGGCGCAGGAGCGGCAGATGACCGCGCTCCAGCTCAACCTGCACGCCGAGCTGGACCAGGCCGTCGACGGCTACGTCGACCAGCTCCAGCGGGACATCGCCGCCTCCGGCGAGTCGCTGGTGATGGACTCCCGCCTGGCCTGGCACTTCTTCACCGACGCGCTCAAGGTGCACATGATCACCGAGCCGACCGAGGCGGCCCGGCGGGTGCTCGCCCGGCCGTCCGGCCCGGCCGAGAGCTACACCTCGCTTGAGGAGGCGCGGGCCAAGCTGCGCGAGCGCAGCGAGAGCGAGCGCAACCGCTTCATCGTCCGGTACGGCGTGGACAAGGCCCGGCTGCGCAACTACGACCTGATCTGCGACACCACCCGGGCCACCCCGGAGCAGGTGATCCAGCACGTCGTCGACGTCTACGAGGGCCGGCTCGGCGCCGGTGTGCTGCGCGCCGGCCAGCCGCTGCTGCTGCTCGACCCGACCCGGGTCTACCCCACCGAGGACGTGGCCACGTTGCGCGGTCTCTGGGACCTGGAGCACGCCGGCGAGGCGACCGCGACCGACGCCGAGGCGATGGAACCGCTGAGCATCGGCTACACCGGGGAATACTTCTTCGTGGTCGACGGGCACCGGCGGCTCAGCGCGGCGGTGCGCGGCGGCCTCCCGATGGTCGCCGCCCGGCTGGTCGCCGAGGTGGAGGAGCCGGTGGTCGGCGGGATGAGCGCGGCCGACTTCTTCGCCGCCCAGGCCCGGCCGACCCTGATCCACGACTGGGAGGACGCGCACGGCATCACGCTGCCGCTGCCCGAGCACGCCCTGCTCGGCGGCGGCGCGGTGCTGGCCGGGGAGGCCGGCGCAGGCGTCTGACCCGACCCCGCCCCCGGGCGTGGGGATCGACCGATCCGGCGGCGCGGGGGCATGATGGGGTTCTCCGACGCCCGGGGAGGCCCGACCGTGGATCCTGCCGACGCCCTCGCGCTGCTGCTGTCACCGGCGGGCCGGGTCGATCCCTACCCGACGTACGAGCGGTTGCGGGCGCATGGTCCGGTGGTCCAGGCCGGACCGGTCTTCTACGTGGTCACCGGGTACGCCGAGGCCGACGCGATCCTGCGCGATCCCCGCTTCGGCGTGATGGACGACGAGCTGCGCGAGAGGTTCCTGCCCGGTTGGCGGGAGAGCCCGGCGATGATGTCGATCTCCCGGTCGATGCTGCGCACCAACCCGCCCGACCACAGCCGGATGCGCCGGCTCGCCGCCGGCACGTTCACCCCACGCCGGATCGCCGCCATGCGCCAGGTGGTCGAGGCACAGGCCGGCGAACTTGTCGACGCGATGGTGGCCGGTGGCCGGGACGGGGCACCCGTCGACTTCATGGCCGGGTTCGCGTACCCGCTGCCGGTCGCGGTGATCTGCGCGCTGCTCGGCGTGCCGGCGGCGGACCGGCCGCTGTTCCGGCGCTGGGCCACCGACCTGACGAACGTGCTGGAGCCGGAGATCACGCCCGAGGAGCTGGCGGTGGCCGACCGGGGCGCGGGCGAGCTGCGCGCCTACTTCACCGAGCTGGTGGCGGCCCGCCGCCGGGCCCCCGCCGACGACCTGACCACCGCGCTGGTCCAGGCGAACGAGGGCGACGGCGATCGGCTCTCCGGTGACGAGCTGCTGGCCAACCTGATCGTGCTGCTGGTGGCCGGTTTCGAGACCACCACGAACCTGCTCGGCAACGGCCTGGTGGCGCTGCTCGACCATCCGGGCGCGGCGGCGACGCTGCGCGAGCATCCGGAGTTCGCACCCGCGTACGTCGACGAGCTGCTGCGCTACGACTCGCCGGTGCAGCTCACCTCGCGGATGAGCACCGCGCCGTCCCGGCACGGCGGGGTCGACCTGCCCACCGAGAGCTGGATCATGGTGTCGCTCGGCGCGGCGAACCGGGACCCGCGCCGCTATCCGGAGCCGGAGCGCTTCGACCCGTGGCGGCCACAGGTCCATCCGCTGTCCTTCGGCGCCGGGCCGCACTACTGCCTCGGCGCGGCGCTGGCCCGGTTGGAGGCGCAGGTGGCGTTCCCGCTGCTGCTGCGCCGGCTGCCCGGGTTGGCGGTGGCCGGCCGGCCCGAGCGGCGGGTCCGGCTCACCCTGCGCGGTTACGCTTCGCTGCCGGTCACGCCGGGGCGCGAGGCGGCCCCGGTCACCGTTGCCGGTACGCCGCCCGGGGCCCTCGGGCCGACTCCGTAGACTGGGGGCGCACCAGCCGTCCCAGACAAGGAGTCCCGCCGCGTGACCGTTCAGCCCATCCGTCTGTTCGGCGATCCGGTGCTGCGCACGCCGGCCGACCCGGTGGTCGACTTCGACGCCGAGCTGCGCAAGCTGGTCGCCGACCTGACCGACACGATGCGTGAGCAGGGCGGCGCCGGACTGGCCGCGCCGCAGCTCGGGGTGGGCCTTCGGGTGTTCACCTTCGACGTGGACGACATGCTCGGCCATCTGGTCAACCCGGTGCTGGAGTTCCCCGACGCCGAGGAGCAGGACGGCCCGGAGGGCTGCCTGTCCATCCCCGGCCTCTACTTCGACACCAAACGCCGGCAGAACGTGATCGCGAAGGGTTTCAGCGCCCACGGCGACCCGATGCAGATCGTCGGCACCGGCCTGATGGCCCGTTGCCTGCAACACGAGACCGACCACCTCGACGGGGTGCTCTTCGTCGACCGGCTCGACCCGGCCGGCCGCAAGGAGGCCATGAAGGCGATCCGCCAGGCCGAGTGGTACGACCAGGCCGACCCGCCCACGGTGAAGGTGAGCCCGCACGTTCTCCACAACCCGTTCGGCCTGGGGCGGTGACCCGGATGCGTCTGGTCTTCGCCGGCACGCCCGGGGTCGCCGTGCCGGCCCTGGACGCGATCGCCGCCTCCGGCCACGAGCTGCTCGCCGTGGTGACCCGTCCGGACGCCCCGGCCGGTCGCGGTCGGGGCCTGGTCCGCTCGCCGGTCGGCGCGTGGGCGGACAAGCGCGGTGTCGAGGTGCTCACCCCGGCCCGTCCGCGTGAGCCGGAGTTCCTCGACCGGTTGCGTGCGCTCGCGCCGGACTGCGTGCCCGTGGTCGCCTACGGCGCGCTGGTGCCGCCGGCGGCGCTGGAGATCCCCCGACACGGGTGGGTCAACCTGCACTTCTCGCTGCTGCCCGCGTGGCGGGGCGCCGCGCCGGTGCAGCACGCCGTGCTGCACGGCGACGAGCTGACCGGGGCCAGCGTCTTCCAGCTGGAGGCGGGGCTGGACACCGGTCCGGTCTTCGGCACCGTCACCGACGAGATCCGGCCCGCGGAAACCTCCGGCGACCTGCTGGAACGGCTCGCCCACTCCGGCGCCGGGCTGCTGGTCGCGGTGCTCGACGCGATCGGCGCCGGCACCGCCCGGGCCGAGCCGCAGCCGGCCGACGGGGTGTCCCTGGCGCCGAAGCTGACCGTGGAGGACGCACGGATCCGCTGGACCGACCCGGCGTTCGCGGTCGACCGGCGGGTGCGCGCGTGCACGCCGGCACCCGGCCCGTGGACCATGTTCCGCGACGACCGGGTCAAGCTCGGCCCGGTCATCCCGCTGGCGAACGGCCCCGAGTTGAAGCCGGGTGAGTTGCTGGTGGAGAAGTCCCAGGTGCTTGTGGGCACCGCCACCGGGCCGGTGCGGCTCGGCGAGGTGCGGGCGGCCGGCAAGAAGGCCATGTCGGCCGGCGACTGGGCGCGCGGCGCCCGGGTCGCCGCGGGCGAGGTTTTCTCATGACCGGGCCGGAGCGGTCCGTCGAGGGCGGGCGTCCCCGGGGGTACGAGCGCAGCGGCGGCGATCGTCCGCGTGGCACGGGCCGGCCCGGCGGGTCGGTCCGGGGTGGCGCCGACCGGCGGGGCGGGCAGCGTCCGGTCCGGCCGGCGGTGGACCTGCCCCGGCACGTCGCGTACGAGGCGCTCGCGGCGGTGCACCGCGACGACGCGTACGCCAACCTGGTGCTGCCGGCGATGCTGCGCGAGGCCGGGCTGAGCGGCCGGGACGCCGCGTTCGCCACCGAGTTGACCTACGGCACGCTGCGGCACACCGGCACGCTCGACGCGATCGTCACCGACGCGGCGGGCCGGGACGTGCAGCGGATCGACCCGCCGGTGCGTGACGCCCTGCGGCTCGGGGCCTACCAGTTGCTGCACACCCGGGTGCCCGCGCACGCCGCGGTGTCGTCCACCGTGGATCTGGTCCGGACGGTCGGGCCGGGCGCCACCGGGTTCGCCAACGCGGTGCTGCGGGAGATCGCCGGCCGGGACGCCGACGCCTGGGTGGCGAAGCTCGCCCCGGCCGAGGAGACCGACCCGATCGGGCACCTGGCGCTGGCGTACAGCCATCCGCAGTGGATCGTCAGGTCGTTCGCCGAGGCGCTCGGCGGCGACCTGGGGGAGACCACCAGGCTGTTGATCGAGGACAACGAGCGCCCGCCGGTGCACCTGTGCGCCCGGCCGGGCCGGGCCGACGCGGTGGCGCTCGCGGACGAGGTCGGCGGCGCGCCCGGCGCGTTCTCCCCGTACGCGGTCTACCTGTCCGGCGGCGCGCCGGGTGAGTTGGCGGCGGTGGCCGACGGGCGGGCGCACGTGCAGGACGAGGGATCCCAGTTGGTGGCGGACGCGCTCGTCGCCGCGCCACTCGACGGTCCGGACGGCCGGTGGTTGGATCTGTGCGCCGGTCCGGGCGGCAAGTCCGGGCTGCTCGGCGCGCTTGCGCCGACGCGCGACGCGCGGTTGACCGCGGTGGAGGTGGCCGAGCACCGGGCCCGGCTGGTCGACCAGGCCACCCGCGGCCTGCCGGTCACCGTGGTGCACGCCGACGGGCGTGACGTCGGCACCGAGCCGAAGCTGCCGGAGGGGCACTTCGACCGGGTGCTCGTCGACGCGCCGTGCACCGGCCTGGGCGCGCTGCGCCGCCGGCCGGAGGCGCGCTGGCGGCGTCAGCCGTCGGACCTGCCGCCGCTGACCCGGCTCCAGCGCGAGCTGCTCACCGCCGCGTTGCGCGCGGTCCGCCCGGGGGGCGTGGTCGCGTACGTGACCTGCTCGCCGCATGTGGTGGAGACGCACGTGACGGTGACCGAGGCGTCCCGGCGGTGTGGCTTCCCGGTCGACTTCGTCGACGCCCGGCCGCTGCTGCCGGCCGGCATGCCGGGCCTGGGTGACGGCCCGACGGTGCAGCTCTGGCCGCACCGCCACGGCACCGACGCGATGTTCCTGGCGGTCCTGCGCCGGGGGTGACCCCGCGAGCGGGTGCATCCCGCGTGGGGGAGGGGGTTCGCGGGATGTGACATCCCGTTGACTGTTCGATCGATGCATGTAACTGTTCCGATCACCGGTCCAACGGTCCGTCACCCCCGCGTTTCCCACGAGGAGTCTCCATGAGACGCAGCACGCCGACCATGAGCCTCGCGCTCGCCCTCGTCGCCACCCTGACGACGGCGAGCCTGGCCGGCACCGCCTCCGCCGCCCCCGCGCCCGCCCCGGCCGTCGCCGCGCTCGCCGCACCCGACGTCTCCCTGACCAACGTCCAGGCCCACCTCACCCAGCTCAACTCCATCGCCAGCAGCAACGGCGGCAACCGGCGGGCCGGATCGGCCGGCTACGCCGCGTCGGTCAGCTACGTCAAGGGCAAGCTCCAGGCCGCCGGCTACACGGTCACCGAGCAGAACTGCACCAGCTGCACCTACCCGGGCAGCAACCTGATCGCCGAGTGGCCGCAGGGCCCCACCGACCAGGTGGTCATGTTCGGCGCCCACCTGGACAGCGTCTCCGCCGGCCCCGGCATCAACGACAACGGCTCCGGCTCGGCCACCCTGCTGGAGAACGCGCTGGTGCTGGCCGCGCAGCACCCGACCATGACCAAGCGGGTCCGGTTCGCCTGGTGGAACGGTGAGGAGCAGGGGCTCCAGGGCTCCAAGCACTACGTCAACCAGCTCAGCTCCACCCAGCGGGGCTACATCAAGGGCTACTACAACTTCGACATGGTGGGCTCGCCCAACGGCGGCTACTTCATCAACCGGATCACCTCGGCCACCGCGGCGCCGCTCAAGGCGTACTGGGACTCGTTCGGCATCTCGCCGGAGGAGAACACCGAGGGGCAGGGCCGCTCCGACGACTACTCGTTCGCCAACGCCGGCATCCAGACCTCCGGCTACGCGGCGGGCGCCAGCTACACCAAGACCGCGGCGCAGGCCGCCAAGTGGGGCGGCACGTCGGGCGCGGCGTACGACGGCTGCTACCACCGCTCCTGCGACACCACCAGCAACATCAACACGACCGTGCTCAACCGCAGCGCCGACGGTGTGGCGTACGCGATCTGGGCGCTCGCGGTCGGCGGTGGCACCCCGACCAACGACTTCTCCGTCGCGGTAAGCCCCACCTCGGGCAGCGTCGCCCGGGGCGGCTCCACCACCGCCACGGTCAGCACCGCCACCACCGCCGGCAGCGCCCAGACGGTGACGCTGTCGGCGAGCGGCGCCCCGAGCGGGGTCACGGTCGGCTTCAGCCCGTCCTCGGTCACCTCGGGCGGCTCCGCCACCATGACGGTCAGCGCCTCGTCCTCGGCGACCACCGGCACGTTCACGATCACCGTCACCGGGACCGGCTCGGCCACCCGCACCGCCACCTACACGCTCACCGTGACCGGCGGCAGCGGCGGCTGCACCGGCGGGCAGCTCATCGGCAACAGCAGCTTCGAGTCCGGCAGCACGTCGTGGACGGCCAGTTCGGGCGTGATCACCACCGACCAGGGTCAGGCGGCCCGCACCGGCTCGTACAAGGCGTGGCTGGACGGGTACGGCTCCTCGCACACCGACACGCTGTCCCAGTCGGTGACGCTGCCGGCCGGCTGCACCAGCTACACGCTGGCGTTCTGGCTGCACATCGACTCGGCCGAGACCACCACCTCGACCGCGTACGACAAGCTGACCGTGCAGGTCGGCTCCACCACGCTGGCGACCTACTCGAACTTGAACAAGGCCACCGGCTACACCCAGCGCAGCTTCAACCTGGCCGGATACGCCGGACAGACGGTCACGCTCAAGTGGACCGGCGTCGAGGACGCCTCGCTCCAGACCAGCTTCGTCATCGACGACGTGACGCTCCAGGTCGGCTGAGCGCGCCGGGCGGGGTGGGCCGTGGGCCCGCCCCGCCCCCGGCTCAGGTGATCGGCAACGCCTTCCCGCCGGCGCCCCGGACCGAACGGGTGAGCGTCCGGTCGGACACCCAGAGGAAGCACTGCACGCCCCGGTCCCCGTCGCGCCACTGCTGCTCGAACGGGTGGTAGATGATGGTGCCGGCCCGGTACTGCAGGTTGTTGTCGTCCGGCAGCTTGGCGTACTTCGCGATCAGCCCCCGGCAGGCCTTGTGCGCCCGCAGCGAGGTGCGCTGGAACTCGGCGTAGGGGATGTCGGGCGCCTGGTAGATCCCGACGAACTCGGCGTGGTGCTTCGCCGTGCAGGCCACCGGCCGCATCGCCTGGACCTCGTCCTTGCTCAGCTTCGGGTTGAAGCAGGCGAGCGCCAGCGGTGAGCCGCGCTTGAGCGCGCCGCGCAGGCTGCCGGTGCGTGCGGTCACGTTGCCCTCGTCCAGGTCCGACACCTCGGCGACGTCGCAGCGGTACCAACGGGCGCCGCCGGACCAGGCCAGGGCCGACGGGAAGACCACGGACAGCTGCAACCGCCCGGAGCGCCAGTCGCCGCCGACGGCCCGGGTCACCTGCCGGGCGCACTCGGCGTGCGCGGCCCGGATCCCCGCCGAACCGGCCCGCGGCGGCGCGGAGCGGTCGGCCTCCGGGCCGGTGAGCGTGCCGACGTGCAGCGTCTCCGCCCGGTGCTCGGCGGCGCAGTCGACCGGTTGGTAGCCGCTGAGGTAGCCGACGTCGGCGACGGTGGGATGGCAGACGTCGGTCTCCGGCACGAAACCCACCGGGGCGGCGAAGGCGGGCCACTCGTCGGTCAGGTCGCGGTCGACCCCGGCCGGCGCCTGACAGCCGCCGAGCGCCAGCACCGCAGCCGCGCCCGCGGCGACCGCCGCCCACCATCGCCGCATCGCGACCGACCTCCCCGCCGTCCGGAGCCGCCCGGCCGACCGGTACGCCTCGGCGACGCAGCATACGGCACCGGGCCCTAGATCACGGGGAGTCCCTCGGGGCCGGCGTCGCGCATCGAGCGGGTCAGTTTGCGGTCGTCGCTCCACAGGAAACACCGCACCCCCCGGTCGCCCTCCTCCCACTCCCGCTGTGACGGCGGATAGAAGATGGACCCGGCCCGGTAGGGCAGCTCGGCATTGTCCGGCACGTCGGCGAACGCGGCGATCAGCGTCATGCAGCGCCGGTGCGCCGACGGCGCGCTCCGGGCGAACTCCGCCCAGCTCATGTCCCGTTCGGAGTAGACGCCGACGAACTCGGCCCGGTGCGGTTCGGTGCACAGCACCGGCGCCATGTAGTTGAGGTTCGCGCCGATCAGCTTCGGGTCGAAGCAGCGGTGCACGAGCGGGTTGTCGCCGACGAGCGCGCCGCGCAGGCTGCCCACCCGGTTGACCGGCCGGGTGTTGTCGATGCTGTCGGTCTCGGCCAGGTCGCAGCGGAACCAGCGGGCGCCGGCCATCCAGGCGGTCGCCGGTGGCAGCGCGATGTTCAGGGTGAGCCGGGCGGCGTGCCAGTCCCCGCCGATCATCTCCCGGGCCCGCTGGTCGCACTCGGTCCGGGCGCCGCGCAGCTCCGGCGAGCCCGGCTCCGGGCGGGCACCGCCCGCCGCCCGTCCGGTGAAGGAGCCGACGTGCACCGCCTCGGCCAGGTGGCTGCCCGCGCAGTCCACCGTCTCGTAGGTGGCCGCCTGCACCACCGCGGTCAGCCGCGGCAGGCACGCGTCGGTGGCCGGGACGAACACCCGCGGCGCCGGCAACGCCGCCCAGTCGTCGATGAGGTCCCCGTCGGCCCGGTGCGCCGGGGCGCAGCCGGCGAGCATCGCCGTCACCGCGCCCACGAGCGCGAGCGCGTGGAGCCACCGTCGCATCGTCCGCCCCTTCGCCGGAGAGATGGCATCCGGTCGCCGCGGGCCCGTGCGGCGCCCCCGCGCCCGGGCGTGCAGCATATGTGACCGTCCCGGTAGGAGTTTCGTCATCTTTCAATCGATCGGCCAGTCACAGACGACTATTCGTGCCGATTCCCCGTCCGTCCGGGCCGATTCTGCACCACAGGTGACGGAAGGGTCACAGCCTGTTCCTTGTGGTGCCGTGCCGCGACCGGCCGGCGACCGCGTTCGTACACTGGCCCGGTGACCGTACCGCCGCCCGTCGTCGCGCCAAGCATCCTGGCCGCCGATTTCGCCCGCCTCGCCGACGAGGTCCGCGCCGTGGAGTCCGCCGCCGACTGGCTGCACGTGGACGTCATGGACAACCACTTCGTGCCCAACCTCACCATCGGCCTGCCGGTGGTGCAGAGCCTGCGCGCGGTGACCGATATCCCGTTCGACGTGCACCTCATGATCACCGATCCGCGCCGCTGGGCCCCCGGCTACGCCGACGCCGGGGCGTACAACGTGACGTTCCACGCCGAGGCGTGCGACGACCCGGTGGCGTTGGCCAAGGACCTGCGCTCGGCCGGGGCGAAGGCGGGGCTGGCGATCGACCGGGACACCCCGATCGAGCCGTACCTGGACCTGTTGCCCAGCTTCGACACGCTGCTGATCATGACGATCAAGGCCGGCTTCGGCGGCCAGCGTTTCCTGCCGTCGCTGCTGGACAAGGTGCGCACGGCCCGCCGGCACGTGGACAGCGGGCACCTGGAGCTGCGGATCGAGGTCGACGGCGGCATCGCCGCGGACACCATCGAGCAGGCCGCCGCCGCCGGCGCCGACGCGTTCGTCGCCGGCACCGCGGTCTACGGCGCCGACGACCCGGCCGAGGCCGTACGCCGCCTGCGGGGCCTGGCGGAACGCGCGACGACCGGGGCCTGAGATGGACCCGGCCGGCGACCGCCCCGACGTCATCCTGGTCGTCGACGACGACGAGGACATCGCCCGCTTCGTCGAGTTCAACCTGCGCCTGCACGGCTTCGAGGTGCTGCACGCCGCCGACGGCCAGGAGGCGCTGGAGGTCATCGAGCGGCAACGGCCGGACCTGGCCGTGGTCGACCTGATGATGCCCCGCGTCGACGGCCTGGAGCTGACCCGCCGGCTGCGCGCCGACCCGATGACCTCGGCGCTGCCGGTGATCATGCTGACCGCCAAGGGCATGACCTCCGACAAGGTCAACGGGCTCAGCGCCGGCGCCGACGACTACCTGGTCAAGCCGTTCGACACCGCCGAGCTGGTCGCCCGGGTCAGCTCCACGCTGCGCCGCAACAAGGAGTTCCGCGAGGTCTCCCCGCTGACCGGCCTGCCCGGCAACAGCCGCATCCGGCGGGAGATCAGCGACCGGGTGCGCAGCGGCGTCGACTACGCCGTCGGCTACGTCGACATCGACCGGTTCAAGAGCGTGAACGACCGGTACGGCTTCGTCCGCGGCGACGAGTTCATCTCCGCGCTCGCGCGCAGCCTGCACCGGGCGGTGGTGTCGATCGGGCTGCCGCCGGCCTTCCTCGGCCACGTCGGCGGCGACGACTTCGTCATCGTCTGCGCCCCCACCCAGGTCCGGCCGTTGACCAGCCGCGCGGTGGTCGACTTCGAGACGGCCGCCGACGGGCTCTACGACCCGACCGACCGGGAGCGCGGCTTCGTCGAGCTGAAGGACCGGCGGGGCAACATCCGCCGGGCCGCGCTGGTCACCCTCTCCATCGGCGTGTCGCTGTCCGACAGCGGCAAACGGTTCACCGACCCGCTGGAGGCCATCGCCGTGGCGTCGGAGATGAAGACGGTGGCCAAGAGCCAACCCGGGTCGTACGTGGCGGTCGACCGCCGCCGCGGCGTCACCTGACCGGACGCCCGCGCCTGTGAGGTAGCTCGCCTCTGTGGCGCGCGTCGCGCCGGAACGTGTAAGACTTCCGGGGTACCCACCACGCGCTGGCGGGGCTCGGTGAAATTCCGAACCGGCGGTGATCCACGGTCCGACCGTGGTAAGCCCGCGACCCGGACGGCTTCGGCCGGACGGTGGACCTGGTGAGAATCCGGGGCCGACGGTTGGGGTGCGGCTCGTCCGCCCCCAGAAAGTCCGGATGGGAGACAGCGCGCGGACGGGGGAGGCCCGCCGGCCGCTGAGCACCCTCAGCGCACCGTGGGCTCCCCGGGGCCGGCCATGCCGTTCCCGGGTTCTCCGCCGCCGCGTGTCCGCGGCCACCCCGCCGCCACCTCCCACCCCGCCCGCGCGTGACCGGCGAGCGGGAGGGCAGGACCGGCCATGGCGAGCGTCACCGTCGACGAGGCGATGCGTCGTGCCGTCGCGCTGGCCACCCGCGGCCTCGGCGCCACCAGCCCCAACCCGATCGTCGGCTGCGTGCTGCTCGACGCCGACGGCGAGGTCGTCGGCGAGGGCTTCCACGCGTACGCCGGCGGCCCGCACGCCGAGATCGTCGCGCTGGCGCAGGCCGGCCGGCGCGCCCGCGGCGGCACCGCGGTGGTCACCCTGGAACCGTGCGACCACACCGGCCGCACCGGCCCGTGCAGCCACGCGCTCATCGCCGCCGGTGTCGCCCGCGTGGTGATCGCCGTGCCCGACCCCAACCCGGTGGCCTCCGGCGGCGCGGCCACGCTGCGCGCCGCCGGGGTCCGGGTCACCCTCGGGGTACGCGCCGCGGAGGCCGAGGCCGGCAACGTCGCCTGGCTCACCTCGATGCGCCGCGGCTGGCCGTACCTCATCTGGAAGTACGCGGCCACGCTCGACGGGCGCTCCGCCGCCGCCGACGGCACCAGCATGTGGATCACCTCGGAGGCGGCCCGCACCGACGTGCACGCGCTGCGCGGCACCGTCGACGCGGTGCTGGCCGGGGTGGGCACCGTGCTCGCCGACGATCCCCGGCTCACCGCGCGCAACCTGCGCGACGGCACGCTCGCCATCCGGCAGCCGCTGCGGGTCGTGGTGGACAGCTCGGGGCGTACCCCGGCCGACGCCCGGGTCCGCGACGGCGCCGCGCGCACCTGGGTGGCGACCGCCGCGGAGGTCGGCGCCGGCCCGGACGGCCGGGTCGACCTGGCGGCGCTCCTCGCCGAGCTGCACCACCGGGGCGTGCGGGCCGCGCTGCTGGAGGGCGGCCCCACGCTTGCCGGCGCGTTCCTCGCCGCCGGCCTGGTCGACCGGATCGTCGGCTACGTCGCGCCGAAGCTGCTCGGCGCCGGCCCCACCGCACTCGCGGACGCGGGCGTGCCGACCATCGCCGACGCCATCGACCTGGAGATCACCGACGTTACGCCCGTCGGACCCGACCTGCGGATCACCGCGCTGCCCCGGAAGAGGGAGGCCTGACCATGTTCACCGGCATCGTCGAGGAACTGGGCGAGATCGTCCGGAGCACCGAGACCGGCGACGACTCGGCGCTTGTCGCCATTCGCGGCCCGCTCGTCACCTCGGACGCCCGGCACGGCGACTCCATCGCGGTCAACGGGGTCTGCCTGACCGTGGTCGACGCCGACGCGGGCGTCTTCACCGCCGACGTGATGGGCGAGACGCTGCGCCGCACCGCGCTCGGGGCGCTGCGCCCCGGCGACCCGGTCAACCTGGAGCGGGCCGCCGCGTTGAACAGCCGGCTCGGCGGGCACCTGGTGCAGGGGCACGTCGACGGCGTCGGCGAGGTGACCGCCCGGGAACCGGCCGCGCAGTGGGAGACGGTCCGGTTCCGGCTGCCGGCCGGGCTGGCCCGCTACGTGGTGGAGAAGGGCTCGATCACCGTCGACGGCGTGTCGCTCACCGTCGCGGAGGTGGGCGACGACTGGTTCACCGTCGGGCTGATCCCGACCACCCTGAAACTCACCACGCTCGGCGCCAAGGGGCCCGGCGACCCGGTCAACCTGGAGGTGGACGTGCTGGCCAAGTACGTCGAGCGGCTGATGGGCGGTGCGCGGTGACCGGCCCGATCGCCTGGCTGCTCGACGCCCAGGTGCACGTGGCCGGTTCGCCGGTGCTGGTCCGGGAGGTCGTGGGCAACGTGTTCGGGCTGGTCTCGGCGCTGCTCGGGCTGCGCCGGGTGGTCTGGGCCTGGCCGGTCGGCATGATCGGCAACGGGCTGCTGTTCACCGTGTTCCTCGGTGGCGTCTTCGCCACCCCGCAGGCGCACGACCTCTACGGCCAGGCCGGCCGCCAGGTCTTCTTCTTCGCGGTGAGCGTCTACGGCTGGTGGCGCTGGACGCGCAACCGCCGGTCCGGCGGCGGCGCGGAGCCGGCCGTGGTGCCGCGCTGGGCCACCGGCCGGGAACGGCTCGGCCTGCTCGTCGCCGCCGCCGTCGGCACCGCCGTCGCCTACCCGGCGCTTGCCGCGCTCGGTTCGTGGGGGCCGCTCGCGGACGCCTGGATCCTGGTCGGCAGCCTGCTGGCCACCTACGGCATGGCCCGCGGCTGGGTGGAGTTCTGGCTGGTCTGGATCGCCGTCGACGCGGTCGGCGTGCCGCTGCTGCTGCGCGGCGGCTTCTACCCGTCGGCCGCCATGTACCTGGTCTACGGCGCGTTCTGCGCGGCCGGCTTCCACACCTGGTGGCGCACCTCCCGCGCCGCCGTGGCCGCCCGCACCCCGATCCCGGCGACGTACTCGGAGGTCGTGGCATGACCAGCTTCGGTTCGATCGAACAGGCGGTGGCGGACATCGCCGCCGGCCGGCCCGTGGTCGTGGTCGACGACTTCGACCGGGAGAACGAGGGCGACCTGATCTTCGCGGCCGAGCTGGCCACGCCCGAGCTGCTCGCGTTCATGGTCCGGCACACCTCCGGGTACGTGTGCGTGCCGCTGACCGAGGACGAGTGCGACCGGCTGGACCTGCCGCCGATGCACCACACCAACCAGGACCGGCGCGGCACCGCGTACACGGTGACCGTGGACGCCCGGGAGGGGGTCAGCACCGGCATCTCGGCCGCCGACCGGTCGCACACCATCCGGCTGCTCGCCGACGCCGGCACCGACCCGACCGACCTGGCCCGCCCGGGTCACGTGGTGCCGCTGCGGGCCCGGTCGGGCGGGGTGCTGCGGCGCCCCGGGCACACCGAGGCGGCGGTCGACCTGACCCGGCTGGCCGGCCTGCGCCCGGCCGGCGTGCTCTGCGAGCTGGTCAACGACGACGGCACCATGATGCGCCTGCCGGACCTGGAGAAGTTCTGCGCCGAGCACGGGCTGACGCTCGTCACCATCGCCGACCTGATCGCTTACCGGCGGCGCACCGAGAAGCAGGTGGAGCTGGCCGCCGAGGCGCGGATGCCCACGCCGTACGGCGTGTTCCGGGCGCTCGGCTACCGCGCCACGCACGACCCGGCCGAGCACGTCGCGCTTGTCTTCGGTGACCTCGGCGACGGCCGGGACGTGCTGGTCCGGGTGCACTCCGAGTGCCTCACCGGGGACGTGTTCGGCTCGCTGCGCTGCGACTGCGGCCCGCAGTTGCAGGCCGCCCTGGCCCGGGTGGCCCAGGAGGGGCGCGGGGTGGTCCTCTACATGCGCGGCCACGAGGGTCGCGGCATCGGCCTGCTGCACAAGCTCCAGGCGTACCAGCTCCAGGACCAGGGACGCGACACCGTGGACGCCAACCTCGACCTCGGACTGCCGGCCGACGCGCGGGACTACGGCACCGGCGCGCAGATCCTGTACGACCTCGGCGTCCGCTCGATGCGGCTGCTGACCAACAACCCGGCCAAGCGGGCCGGACTGGAGGGGTACGGCCTCACCGTCACCGGCCGGGAGGGGTTGCCGGTGCGGTCCAACCCGGAGAACGTGCGCTACCTGCGCACCAAGCGGGACCGGATGGGCCACCTGCTGGACGGTCTGGACGGGCCGTCCGGGCCGGATGGGCTGGCCGGGCCGGATGGGCTGGCCGGGCCGGATGGGCTGGCCGGGCCGGATGGGCTGGCCGGGCCGGATGGGCTGGCCGGGCCGGATGGGCTGGCCGGGCCGGATGGGCTGGCCGGGCCGGATGGGCTGGCCGGGCCGGGCGAGGTGGGCGAGGCGCCGATGGGGCGTCCGGTCGCCGGTGACGAGAGGGGAGCGTAGGAGATGGCGGGTTTCGGGGAGCCGGGCGTGACCGCGGTGGACGCCGCCGGGATGACCGTCGGCGTGGTGGCCGCGCGCTGGCACGGCGAGCTGACCGACCACATGGCCGACCGGGCGGTGGCCGCCGCGCAGGCGTGCGGCGCGCGGGCCGTGGTGGCCCGGGTGGCCGGCTCGGTGGAGCTGCCGGTGGTGGCCCAGGCGATGGCCCGGCGCTTCGACGTGGTGGTCGCGCTCGGCGTCGTGGTGCGCGGCGCGACCGCCCACTTCGACTACGTCTGCCAGTCGGTCACCGAGGGGCTGACCCGGGTGGCGCTGGACGAGGGCAAGCCGGTGGCGCACGGCGTGCTCACGGTGGACACCATCGAGCAGGCCCGGGACCGGGCCGGGCTGCCCGGCTCGGCCGAGGACAAGGGCTGGGCGGCCACCGTGGCCGCGTTGGACGCCGCGCTCGCCGTCCGCGCCCTGGACGCCGCGAACGCCCACCGCGTCGGCTTCGCCTGACCACCGCCCTCCAGCCCTGTCGATCATGAGGTTGACGGCGACAAGTCGGAGGCGGACTGCCGCCAACCTCATGATCGCCGGTGCTCGGGGTCGCGGTGGGTCGGTGGTGAGTTCGGCTCCGGCGGCTGGCGGAAGAGGCGGCGTGGCAGGGGCTACCCCGCTGTGGCTGGGACGGCGTCGGAGGTGGCCGGGTGATCGACCGTGGGAGGTGTCGTCAGGCGGCGGCCGGTGACGAGATAGCCGGCGGCAGCCGTGAGCACGACGCCGATCGCGGCGTAGAGCAGGCGGTAGTCGACCAGCCCGACGAGGAGTGCGCCGGCACCGATGGCCACGGCCTGTGGACCGCTCGCCAGCGCGTCCAGCGCGGCTGAGGCCCGGCCCACCAGATCGGGTGCGGTACCCCGCTGCACCAGCGTGATCACGGCCACCCAGGCGACCGGCAGGCCCAGCCCGATCAGCAGGCTGGCCGCCACGGCGAGGGCGAGAACCGGTCGGGTCAGCGCCACGCTTGCGACGGCGACGCAGGCCACGCCGATCGCCATCGCGCCCAGCTCGCCGCACCGGCGCACCAGCGCCGCCGACCCGAGCCCGCCGGCCAGGCCGCCGACGCCCTGGAGCGAGACCAGCACGCCGAGGAAGGCCGGTTCCCGGCCGAGCCCCTGGTCGACGTACGCGAACCAGAGCGTCTCGCCGAAGCCCAACCCGATCATGGCGATCACGGCGGCCACTGTGGCGCGGCGTAGCGCCGGCTCGCCCATCAGGTGCCGGACGCCGGCGACCAGCTCGTGTCGCCCGCCCGCGCGATCCGGGCCGGCCACCTCGGCGACGACAACCGGGGCTCTGGTGTCCGTGGCCCCGGGCGCCCGGGGTGTGCAGGCTGTCGGCGACGGCCGTAGGGCCAGCCCGGTCAGTGCCGACAACAGGAACCCGGCGGCGCAGACGGCGGCCAGGGCCGGGCCGCCGAGGAGGACGTACAGCCCGGCGCCGAGCAGTGGGCCCGCGAGGCGCAGTCCCTGCTTGACGGTCTGGGCCGCGCCGTTGGCGTCGGGCAGCAGTGCGCCGGGGACCAGTTCCTGCACGAGCGCGGTGACCGTGGCGCCGAGCGCGAGATAGGACAGCCCGTAACCGGCGGCCACCGCGTAGACCACCCAGAGCCGGCCGGCGTCGTGCACGGTCAGCAGCGGTAGCAGCAGGACGGCCGTCGCGGCGTTGAGCGCCACGAACAGCCGGCGTCGGGGCAGCCGGTCCACCACCCAACCGACCAGCGGCGCGAGCACCATCGGGGCGGTCAGCGCGACGAACGTGGCGCCCGCCAGCCCGTCGGAGCCGGTGAGCTGCTTGACCCATACGGCAAGCGCCAGCAGCAGCACCGACTCGGCGATCGTGCTCACGGTCAGCGCGATGAAGAACAGCCGGACGTCCGGGCGACGTAGCAGTCCTCTCACCGCTCCACCTCCGGCACGCCCCAGGCCACCATCCGAACCGGGCGGGACCCGGGTGGCCGGCTCCCCGGGTCGTCGAGCCGCGCCAGGTGCCGGGCGAAGAGCGCGCGGATCTCATCCCGGAGCCCGGCCATTTCCTCGGCGGTGTACCAGCCGATGAACTGGTTGAAGAACCCGGCGTCACGCCACGCTGGGGAGTCCTGGCGGCGGGCGGCCATCCAGTCCCAGAGCTTGCGGTATTCCAGGTCGAGCAGGACCCGGGCGGCGGCGTCGCCGGCCCTGGCCAGCTCGGGGCTCTCGTCTCCGTCGCCCCACCGGTGGCCGTCGGTGACCAGACGCCACGGTCGCTGCCGTCCGGTGCCGCCACCGGCGTCGGCGACGAAGCCGTACTTGGCGAGCTGACGCAGGTGCCAGGAGCAGTTGGCGGGGCTCTCGCCGACGCGTTCGGAAACCTCGGTGGCGGTCAGCGGCCCGTGGAGGCCGACGGCATTCAGGATGCGCAGGCGCAACGGATGGGTGAAGGCCCGGAGGGTGTCCACGTCCGTGATCTCGCGGGGACGTTGCTCGGTCATGTCGAAAGACTACTTTCGAAACCACTATTTCGAAAGCTTGCTTTCTTTGCGGGTGGAGGTGGCCCCGTGTCGACTGCCCGGCGGGGACGGCTGGTGAGGTGGGCGACGCCGGGGGACCCGGTGGGCGCGCCCGTCGGGGACGGCTGGAAGAATCGCCCTCCGTGAAGACGTTCGAGGAGTTGTTCGCCGAGCTGCAGGCCAAGGCCGCCGCCGGCACCCCGGGCTCCGGCACGGTCGACGCGCTCGCCAAGGGCGTGCACTTCATCGGCAAGAAGGTCGTCGAGGAGGCGGCCGAGTCGTGGATGGCGGCCGAGCACGAGGGCCCGGAACGGACCGCGGAGGAGATCTCCCAACTGCTCTACCAGGCGCAGGTGCTGATGCTGGCCACCGGGCTGGAGCTGAAGGACGTCTACCGACATCTCTGAGTGCCCGTCCGCTGATCATCCGATCGAACGAAGGAGCACTCCCATGCTGCGCGTCGCCGTACCCAACAAGGGCGCCCTGGCCGAGAAGGCCGCCCAGATGCTGCGCGAGGCGGGCTACCGCCAGCGCACCGACCCGAAGGACCTGGTCTGCCGGGACGAGCCCAACGACATCGACTTCTTCTACCTGCGCCCCAAGGACATCGCCACCTACGTCGGCTCCGGTGACCTGGACGTCGGGATCACCGGGCGGGACCTGCTGATCGACTCCGGCGCGCCGGCCGAGGAGGTGATGGACCTGGCCTTCGGCCGGGCCACCTTCCGGTTCGCCGCCCGCCCGCAGGACGTGGACGACGTACGGGAGCTGGGCGGGCACCGGATCGCCACCGCGTACCCGGGTCTGGTCGAGCGGCACCTGGCCGAGCTGGACGTCAAGGCCGAGGTGATCCGGCTCGACGGCGCGGTGGAGAACGCCATCCGGCTCGGCGTGGCCGACGTGGTGGCCGACGTGGTGGAGACCGGCGCCACGCTGCGCCAGGCCGGGCTGGTGGTCTTCGGCGAGCCGCTGCTGCGCTCCTCGGCGGTGCTGGTCCGGCGCACCGGCGCGCCCGGCGGCGCCCAGCAGGAGCAGTTGGAACGCCGGCTGCACGGCGTGCTGGTCGCCCGCCGCTACGTGATGCTCGCCTACGACGTGCCGGCCGGGCTGCTCGACCGGGCCAGCGCGCTCACGCCGGGCATCGAGTCACCCACGGTCTCGCCGCTGCACCGGGAGGGCTGGGTCGCGGTGCAGGCGATGGTGCTCCGCGACGACGTGCACCGGATCATGGACGAGCTCTACGACCTGGGCGCGCGGGCGATCCTGGTCACCAACATCCACGCCTGTCGACTGTGAGGCCGCTGCCGCTCCCGGCCGCGCTGACCGTCGTCGTCCTGGGTGGCATGGCGTCCGCCGCCCAGGGCGTGATCAACGCCGAGCTGGGGGAGCGGACCGGTGATCCGGTGCTCGGCGCGGTGGTCAACAACGTGGGCGGCTGCCTGATCGTGCTGGTCGGGCTGGCCGTGTTGCCGGCGATGCGGACCGGGCTGGCCGGGCTGCGCCGGGCCCGCCTGCCCTGGTGGTCCTACCTCGGCGGGGTCGGCGGGGCGGTGATCGTGCTGACCGCGCCGGCGGTGGTGCCGGTGCTCGGGGTGGCGGTATACACAATCGCCCAGGTGGCCGGTGGGAGCCTCGGCGGCCTGGGTGTCGACCGGGTCGGGCTGGCCGCCGTCGGGCGGCTGCCGTTCACCACGCCCCGGGTGGCCGGGGCGGCGCTCGGCATCGGCGCGGTGGCACTCGCGCAGCTCGGCCGGCCGGTCGGCGACCTGGCGGTCGGGATGGTGCTGCTCTCGGTCGTCGGCGGGCTGGCGGTGTCGCTCCAGTCCGCGCTCAACGGCCGGGTCGCGGCCGGGATCGGGCCGGCCGCCGGGCTGGCGGTGAACTTCGTGGTCAGCTCGTCGGTGATCGGCGCGGTGGCGGTGCTGACCGGCGCGTTCGGCGATCACGCGGCCTGGCCCACGCAGTGGTGGCTCTACGTCGGCGGCGTGTTCGGCGTCGGCATCGTGCTCGCCCTGCTCGTCGGCGTACGCGCCGCGGGGGTGCTGCGGACCGGGCTGGCGCTGGTGGCCGGGCAGCTCAGCGGCGCGCTGCTGCTGGACGCGGCGCTGCCCGGCGGGCCGGGCGTCCGGCTCCCGGTGCTCGCCGGCGCCGTGCTCACGCTGCTGGCGGTGCTGGTGGCCGGCGTCCGGTGGCGGGTGCCGGTCCGTGTGGCGGCCGAACGCGAGCGCGAGCCGGATGGCAGACTGGTCGGGTGAGCGATTCCGTGGTGACCGTGCGGCCCCGCCGCGTCCGGGTGGTCTGCTGGGCGGCGGCGATCACGCTGCTCGTGGTGTTCAGCCTGGTCGCGACCTCGCTGACCGGCGCCACCGGCGACGGCTACGGCTCGTTCCAGCGCGGCGACCAGTTCGCCATGGTCGGGCTGGGCGTGTTCGGCGCGCTCGGGTTCCTGCTGTTCACCCGCCCCCGCGTGGTCGCCGACGCGAACGGCGTGCGGGTGCGCAACGTGCTCGGCTCGTACGAGCTGCCCTGGGAGGTGATCCGCGGGGTCCGGTTCGACCGGGGCGCCCCGTGGGCCAGCCTGGAGCTGCACGACGACGACCTGCTGCCGATGGTCGCGTTGCAGGCCGCCGACAAGGAGAGCGCGGTCGAGGCGGTCCGCGCGTTGCGGCGCCTGCACCAGGCGCACCTGGCCGGGCTCGCCGCCAACCACGCGGCACCCCGCTGACCTGCGGCCCGGTTTGGGCGCGCCTGGGCCGGGGGTGTAGTGTTGCGGAGTCGACCAGACTGCCCCCGTCCCTGACGAGCGGGCGGTCGCGAAGCGGAGCGCCCGCTCCCACCCGAGTCGCCGCCCAGGCGTCCGGGTCCGGTCCCCGGTTTCGGGCACGTCCCGATCCCGGATGCGCGATCCTGTGATCGTGCCGACCGGTCGAGTGGGCCCTGGCATACGCCGGGGCCTTCTGCTTTCCGGGTCGGCTCCCACCCGGGGGCCCGCGGAGTCGGCACCGTAGGACACTCGACTCGAGGAGGCCCCATCAGCGTCGAACCACGCGTGAACGAGCAGATCCGGGCACGTGAGGTCCGACTGGTCGGTCCTGAGGGTGAGCAGGTGGGCATCGTCCCGCTGGAGCGCGCTCTGCAACTGGCCGCGGACGTCGATCTGGACCTGGTCGAGGTTGCGCCGATGGCGCGCCCGCCGGTGTGCAAGCTCATGGACTTCGGAAAGTTCAAATACGAGAGCGCACTCAAGGCGCGCGAAGCGCGGCGTAACCAGCAGCAGACCGTCATCAAGGAGATGAAGCTCCGGCCGAAGATCGACCCGCACGACTACGAGACCAAGAAGGGTCACGTGGTGCGGTTCCTCAAGGCGGGCGACAAGGTCAAGGTGACGATCATGTTCCGCGGTCGCGAGCAGAGCCGTCCGGAGCTGGGTTACCGGCTCCTGCGCCGGCTCGAGTCCGAGATCACGGACCTGGGATACGTCGAGGCCGCTCCGAAGCAGGACGGTCGAAACATGATCATGGTGCTCGCTCCGCACCGGGCCGTGAAGGCCTCCGCGGTCGCCGCGACGGCGTCCCGCGGCGGGCCTCGGGACCGCGCCGCGGAGGAGTCCGCAGCCCCGGCAGGTGGCGAGGCCCCGACGGCCGGCGGCACCGCCGCAGCCGGCGAGACCGGCCCGACCGCTGACACCAGCGGCCAGTAACAGGGAGAGACGTTCCACATGCCGAAGATGAAGAGCCACACGGGTATGGGCAAGCGGGTCAAGGTGACCGGCAAGGGCAAGATCGTTGCCCAGCAGGCCGGCCTCCGCCACAACCTGGAGAAGAAGGCCAGCACCCGGACCCGTCGGCTGACCGGCACGGTCGAGCTGGCCAAGGCCGACACCAAGCGCATCAAGAAGCTGCTCGGCCGCTGACGCGCGCCACCTGAACCGAAGAAGGAGTTGAGATGGCACGCGTCAAGCGGGCTGTTAACGCCCAGAAGAAGCGTCGTACCCTGCTGGAGTCCGCGAGCGGTTACCGCGGTCAGCGCTCCCGGCTCTACCGCAAGGCCAAGGAGCAGGTGCTGCACTCGATGCAGTACGCCTACCGGGACCGTCGCGACCGCAAGGGCGACTTCCGGCAGCTCTGGATCCAGCGGATCAACGCCGGGGCCCGGGCCAACGGCATGACCTACAACCGGCTGATCCAGGGCCTGCGCCTGGCCGGCATCGAGGTCGACCGCAAGATCCTGGCCGACCTGGCCGTCAACGACGCCGCCGCGTTCGCGGCGATCGTCGAGCTGGCCCGCGCCGCCGTGGCGGCCGAGGGCACCGGTGGCGCCGCGGCCCAGGCCGCCTGACACCCACCCGTACGGCAGATCGAGGCGTCTCCCATGCAGTCACCGTCGCAGGGGAGGCGCCTCGACGCTGTTCCCGGCCCGTTCACCCCGCGTACCCCCAGGGTCGCGGCGGCCCGCCGGCTGCACCGCCGGCGCGACCGCGACCAGGCCGGCCGGTTCCTGGCCGAGGGGCCGCAGGCCGTCCGCGAGGCGCTCGCCCGCGGCGGCACGGTGATCGAGCTGTTCGGCACGCCGGCCGCCCTGGACCGGTACGCCGACCTCGCCGCCACCGCCGCCCGGGCCGACGTGCCGGTCTCCGAGGTCACCGACGACGCCCTCGCGGCGCTCGCCGAGACCGTGGCCCCGCAGGGCCTGGTGGCGGTCTGCCGGCACCTCGACGTCCGGCTGGACGAGGCCCTGGCGCGCCGGCCGCGCCTGGTCGCGGTGCTGGCCGGGATCCGCGACCCGGGCAACGCCGGGACCGTGCTGCGCACCGCCGACGCGGCCGGCGCGGGCGCGGTGGTCTTCGCCGGCGAGGCCGTCGACCCCTACAACGGCAAGTGCGTGCGGGCGTCCGCCGGCAGCCTGTTCCACGTCGACGTGGTCCGCGCCGACGACCCGCTCCGGGTGGTCGGGGCGCTGCGGGCCGCCGGGCTGTCCATCTTCGCCACCACCGGGTACGGCGACAGCGACCTCGACGATCTCGCCGACGCCGGCCGGCTCGCCGCGCCCACCGGGTGGCTGTTCGGCTCGGAGGCGCACGGCCTGCCCGAGGAGTTGACCGCGGTCGCCGACGCCCGCGTCCGGGTGCCGCTGCACGGCCGGGCGGAGAGCCTGAACCTGGCTGCGGCGGCGGCCGTCTGCCTGTATTCTTCCGCCAGAGCACTGCGTGCCCCCGGGGGCACGCGCGAAACAGCAGGGGAGTCCGCCTCGTGATGAACGCGCCACGGCGTTCGTTTAGCCAGCCCGCCGGTGTCGGCGGGCGGCGGGCCTGACCCTTCTCCCTGCACGACTCCCCACCGGCGGGCTGCGGCGAAGCCGCGCGTCCGTAGACTCGCCTCGCCGACCTGTGCAAGGGCCGGCGCCGCCGTGAGGGAGTGCCCGTTCACCATGAGCTACCGCAACGATCCGTACGACCCGAAGCAGGTCGCCCTGCTCGACCCGGACGCCCTGGCCGGGGCCGTGGCCGACGCCGAGAAGGCGTTCGCCGCCGCCGCCGACCCGGACGCGCTGACCGCGCTGCGCCCGGCGCACCTGGGGGACCGGTCCCCGGTGTCGCTCGCGCGCCGGGAGATCGGCGCGCTGCCGCCGGCCGCGAAGTCCGACGCCGGCAAGCGGGTCAACGAAGCCCGCCGGGCGATCGAGTCCGCGTACGCCGCCCGGCAGGAGATCCTGGACCGCGAGCAGGCCGAGCGGGTGCTGGTGGAGGAGCGGGTCGACGTGACCCTGCCGTACGACCGCCGGCCGCGCGGCGCCCGCCACCCGCTGACCGTGCTGATGGAGCAGATCAGCGACCTGTTCGTCGGCATGGGCTACGAGGTGGCCGAGGGGCCTGAGGTCGAGTTGGAGTGGACGAACTTCGACGCGCTCAACATCCCGGCCGATCACCCGGCGCGGGGCCTGATGGACACCTTCCACATCGCACCTGCCGACGGCTCTGCCGCGGCTGCGGCCGGCTCAGCGGGCTCGGGCCTCGTTCTTCGGACCCACACGTCGCCGGTGCAGGCGCGCACCATGCTCACCCGCAAGCCGCCGATCTACGTGGTGGTGCCCGGCCGGGTCTACCGCACCGACGAGCTGGACGCCACCCACGCGCCGGTCTTCCACCAGGTCGAGGGCCTGGTGGTGGACCGGGGCATCACCATGGCGCACCTGCGCGGCACGCTCGACCACTTCGCCCGGGCCATGTTCGGCGAGGGCGCGAAGACCCGCTGGCGTCCGCACTACTTCCCGTTCACCGAGCCGTCGGCGGAGTTCGACGTCTGGTTCCCGGAGCACCGGGACGGGCCGCAGTGGGTCGAGTGGGGCGGCTGCGGCATGGTCAACCCGCGGGTGCTGCGCGCCTGCGGCATCGACCCGGAGGTCTACTCCGGATTCGCGTTCGGCATGGGCATCGACCGGACCGTGATGGTCCGGCACGGGGTCAGCGACATGCGGGACATGGCCGAGGGCGACGTGCGGTTCACCCGCGCGTTCGGCGCCTGAGCAAGGGAAACGGTGGTCTAACAGTCATGCGAGTTTCTGTCAGTTGGCTGCGGGAGTACGTGGACCTCCCCGCCGACCTGCCCATCGGCGACCTGGAGCAGGCGCTCGTCGACCTGGGCATCGAGGTTGAGTCGATCGTGGACCTGCGGGCGACCGTCACCGGTCCGCTGGTCGTGGGTGAGGTCCTGGAGATCGAGGAGCTGACCGGTTTCAAGAAGCCGATCCGCTTCTGCCGGGTGGACGTGGGGGCCGCGAACGGCACCGGCGAGCCGCAGGAGATCGTCTGCGGGGCGCGCAACTTCGCCCCGGGCGACAAGGTCGTGGTGATCCTCCCGGGCGGCGTGCTGCCGGGCGACTTCGCCATCGGCGCGCGCAAGACGTACGGGCGCAACTCCCACGGCATGATCTGCTCGGCGAAGGAGCTGGGCCTGGGCGACGACCACTCGGGCATCATCGTGCTGCCGGCGGACGTGAAGGCCCAGCCCGGCGATGACGCGCGGCCGGTCGTCGGCCTCGACGACGTCGTGGTCGAGATGGAGATCACCCCGGACCGGGGGTACGCGCTGAGCGTCCGCGGCATCGCCCGGGAGCTGTCGCACGCGCTCGGCGTGCCGTTCCGCGACCCGGCCGACGTGCCGGCCACCGGCGGGACCGCCGAGCCGGCGTACCCGGTGGAGGTGCGGGACACGGTCGGCTGCGACCGGTTCGCCGCCCGGATGGTGCGCGGCGTGGACCCGACCGTCGCCACGCCCGACTGGATGCGGCAGCGGCTCACCGCGGCCGGCATCCGCAGCATCTCGCTGCCGGTCGACCTCACCAACTACCTGATGCTCGAACTCGGCCAGCCGATGCACGCCTTCGACGCCGACCGGATCGCCGGGCCGCTCGTGGTGCGTCGCGCCGAGCCGGGGGAGAAGCTGACCACGCTCGACGGGGTGAGCCGCGCCCTCGCGCCGGCGGACATGGTCATCTGCGACGAGACGGGGCCGATCTCGCTGGCCGCGGTGATGGGCGGCGAGACGAGCGAGGTGCTCGCCTCCACCACGAACGTGCTGTTCGAGGCGGCGCACTGGGATCCGGCCATGGTCGGCCGCACCGCCCGGCGGCACAAGCTGTTCAGCGAGGCCGCGAAGCGCTGGGAGCGGGGTGTCGACCCGGCGCTGCCGCTTGTCGCGCTGGAGAAGGCGGTCCGGCTGCTCACCGACCTGGCCGGCGGCACGGCCGGCACCGAGGTGCTCGACCTCGACCACGTCCGCCCGCTTCCGCCGGTCACACTGCCGGTGGACCTGCCGTCGCGCCGGATCGGCGTGTCCTACCCAACCGACCGGGTGGTGGAGCTGCTGGAGCAGGTCGGGTGCGCGGTCACCCGGGGCGCGGACCGGCTCGGCGAGGACCCGGGGGCGGCCGGGGTGGCCGCCGCCGGGGCCGGCGAGGTGCTGACCGTGACGCCGCCGAGCTGGCGGCCCGACCTGACCGATCCGGCCGACCTGGTGGAGGAGGTGGTCCGCCTCGACGGGTACGACCGGGTGCCGTCGGTGCTGCCCACCGCGCGCCCCGGCCGGGGCCTGACCCCGCCGCAGCAGCGCCGTCGCGCGGTGGCCCGCTCGCTCGCCGAGCGTGGCTGGGTCGAGGTGCTGGCGCAGCCGTTCGTCGCGCCGGAGCTGGCCGACCAGCTCGGCCTGCCGGCCGACGACCCGCGCCGGCCCGCGGTGCGGGTGGCGAACCCGCTGTCCGAGGAGGAGCCGCTGCTGCGCACCACCCTGCTCGGCCCGCTGCTCGGCATCGTCCGGCGCAACGTCGGCCGGGGCCAGCGGGACGTCGCGATCTACGAGATCGGCGCGGTCTTCCACCCGCGTCCGGGCGCCGGCGCCCCGCCGGCCATGGGTGTGGACCGGCGGCCCACCGACGAGGAGTTCGCCGCCGCCGACGCGGTGGTGCCATCGCAGCCGCGGCACGTGGCGGTGGCGTTGTGCGGGGAGATCGAGCCGGCCGGCTGGTGGGGCGCGGGCCGCGCGGCAAGCTGGGCGGACGCCGTCGAGGCGGGCCGGGCGGTGCTCGACGCCGCCGGCATCCCCGCCGACCGGGTCACCGTCCGGGCCGGTGAGCGCGCCCCGTGGCACCCGGGCCGCTGCGCCGAGCTGCTCGTCGACGACGCCGTCGTGGGTCACGCCGGCGAACTGCACCCGGCCGTGGTGGCGGCGCTGGAGCTGCCCCGGCGTACCAGCGCCATGGAGCTGGACCTGGACGCGCTTCCGGCCGCGCCGCTGGCGGCCGGGCCGGCCGTCTCCACGTTCCCGCCGGCCCTGATCGACGTGGCGCTCGTGGTCGACGAGGCGGTGCCGGCGGCCGAGGTGCAGCGGGCCCTGGTCGAGGGGGCCGGCGCGCTGCTGGAGGACGTCCGACTCTTCGACGTCTACGCCTCGGAGCAGCTCGGCGCGGGACGGAAGTCGCTTGCGTACAAGCTGACGTTCCGGGCGCCCGACCGGACGCTCGCCGGCGAGGAGGCGGTGGCCGCCCGGGACGCGGCGGTCGCCCTCGCCGCGGAGCGCGTGGGGGCCACCCTCCGCGGGGCTTGAGGTGTAAGGAGGGGCCCCCGCTTAACGGATTCGGTAGAGGCGGGGGCCCTTCTTAACACCGTCAGATCCAGCCGCGGAGAGCCGCTTCCACGCCGGCCTGGAAGCGGCTGTCGGCGTCCAGCCGCTTCATGAGGTCGGCGACCGTGCGGCGTACGGTGCGTTCAGACAGGCCGAGCTGGCGGCCGATCGCCTCGTCGGTGCGTCCACAGCGGAGCAGCCGCAGGATGGCGCTCGCCTGCTCGGTCAGCCCGTCGGGGTTGCCGTCGGCCGGACGGGACAGCGGGACGCTCTTCTCCCACAGCAGGTCGAACAGCAGGCAGAGCGCGGAGACCAGGCGGACACTGCGGATTTCCACCGCGCCCCGCTGGGCCCGGGAGGCACTCGGCAGGAGCGCGATTCTGCGGTCCACGAGCGTCATTCGCATCGGCGCGCCCGGCATGACCCGACTTTCCTCCCCGTATTCGGCCATGGCCTCCGCATATGCGCAGGAGGCCGGATCCTTCAGTAGCGTTTCCTGATAGATGTGACGAATCGTCACACCACGGGCCAGTGCCATCCGGCTCAGGGCTCCGCCGGTTTCCCTGATCTGTGGTGGAATCGCCCGACCCACGGTCAGCATCATGACGCTCTCGGCGACGGTGCGAGCGTGTTCGGAGAGCCGGTCGCGGACTTCGTCGATCCCCTTGAGGCGGACGATTTCCTCCCGTTCGCGGTGGCCGTCCCGGCTCGCCGCGCGGGCCAGCACCGAGGCGCGGGTCGCCTGGATCCCGGCCTGTTCGGCGACCGTCCGCTGCTCCGCCTGGTCCAGGAGGGCGAGCAGGCCGAGCTGCGGGCTCACCGCGCGCAGCTCACCCGGCCGGCCCGTCGAGGGCAGGATCATCGCGCGGTCGGCAAGCGCGGCGAGGGCGTCGTGGACGGCCGTCTCCGGCATGTCGAGACCCCGGATGAGGTCGTCGACGTCCCACGTCGGATTGTCCAACATGGCCCAGTAGACGGCTTCGTCGGCCGCCGACAGTCCCAACCTTTCGAGCACGTTCTCCTCCCCCCGGATTTGATGATCATCAGAATAAGGGAAAGGCGACCATGGGCTAGATAACAGATTGATGTACCTGGCGATAAAAACTAGTGACAGCCGCCAATTGGACATGTGTCTCCACGGGGAGCGAAACAGAAAATGCCGGGTTTATGCACCGGAGCGCGCGGCGGAACCGGCCACGGCCGGTTCCGCCGGCACGGAAGGGCGTGACGGAATCCGGTCGCAGGCACCACCCTCGATGCCACACCCGCAAACGGCGGGCCGATGCGGAAGGGGGCGTCGATGCGGACACGCCGGCGATCGGTGGCAGCGAGGCGCGAACCAGGGCGGTCCGGCTCAGCGGAGGCTTGCCGTGCTGCTCACCCGGCTCGTGCTGCGGCCGCCGGACGATGATCGCGGCCTGTCCGCCGGTGAACTGACGGACCTGCTGTGGCTCAACGCCGCGGCGGCGGACGGCATCCGCCACATCCACGCCCGCTCGATCGCCGGGCGGCTGACCGTCGCGGTCTTCACGGTCGCCTCCGAACAGGCGATCTCCGACTACATCGTGCAGCGCGTCTGTGAACGCGCGATTCGGCGGGTGCCGGCGCTGCGAGGCTGGACGGTCACCTGACCGGTGTCCGTCCGAGGAAGAGGGAGGATCACCATGGAATCACACGTGGCGAGCCTGCCCGCGCGACGTGACCCGGCGCTGGTGGCGCCCACGCCGACCGCCGCCTTTCGCGTACTCGGCCCGCTGACGCTCACCACCGGCGCCGACGCGCTCGTACTGCCGCCGTCGAAGGTGACCTGCCTGCTGGCGGCGCTGTTGCTGCATCCCGACGAGGTGGTGTCGGTCGCCACGCTGCAGCAGGCGATCTGGGGCGACGATCCGCCCGTCTCGGCCCGGGCCGCGTTGCAGACCTGCGCCCTGCGACTGCGTCAGTTGTTCCAGCGGCACGGGCTGACCGCGAACGTGATCCGGACCGTGCCCGGCGGCTACCGGATCACCGCCGGTCCGCAGACCGTCGACCTGATGCGGTTCCGCGAGCTGGCCGGCCGGACCCGCGCCGAACCGGAGCCGGAGACCGAGCTGGCCACCCTCGAGGAGGCGCTCGCGCTGTGGCGCGAACCGATGCTGGCGAACGTGCCGTCGGAGGCGTTGCACCGGGACGTCGTGCCCCGGGTGGGCGAGGAACGCGTCCGGGTCATCGAACGGCTCTGTGACCTCAAGATCGGGTTGGGTCGGGACCGGTCGGTGCTCGTGGACCTCTGGGCGGCGACCCGCGTCTACCCGGCGAACGAACGCTTCGCCGCGAAGCTCGTCGAGGTGCTGTACCGCACCGGGCGGCAGGCCGACGCGCTCACCGAACTGCGCCGGATCAAGGAGCACCTCGGCAACGAACTGGGCGTCGGGCCCGGTGCCGGGCTGCGGCGGCTGGAACTGGCCATCCTGCGCGGCGAGGCGCCGACGCCTGTCGTCACCACGACGTCCCGGCCCGCGCCGCCGACGCCCGTACGGCCGCCGGCCGCCGGCTTCGTCGGCCGGGCGGCGCTCTGCCGCACCCTCGCCGACCGGCTGCGCGGCGGCACCCGCATCGTGGTGCTCAGCGGGCTGCCGGGCGTCGGCAAGACCGCCCTCGCCCAGCACGTCGCCGGACTCGTCGCCGACGACTTCCCCGGCGGCGTGTGGCCCGTCGAGCCGGACGCCACCGACGCGTCGTCTCCCCCCACGCCTGCCGGCCGCCGCCTGCTGCTGGCCGACGACGTCGCTGACGCGACGCTGGCCCGGCGGCTGCCGGCGCTGCTGTCCCCGGGTGACGTTCTGCTGCTGACCAGCCGGCCGAGCCTTTCCGCCCTGGTCGCCCGGCTCGGCGGTTGGCTGCACCGGGTCGAGCCGCTCGACCGGGACGAGGCCCTGGACCTGCTCGGGGTGGCCCTGGGCCCGGACCGGGTCCGGGCCGAGCCGCGGGCCGCGGCCGACCTCGCCGCACTGTGCGAACACCTGCCGCTGGCGCTCCGGATCGCCGCCACCCGGGTTCTCCTGCGTGCCCGGATGACCCTCGACGAGGCCGCCGAGTGGCTGCGGGCGGACCCGATCGGGCGCCTGAGCCTGCCCGGCGACCCGGAGATGTCCCTCGCCGGCCGGCTCGACGGGGCACTGGCCCGGCTCGGCGACGCGCTCGCCGACGCCTTCCTCCGGCTGGCCGCCGGAGCGCCGGAGACGATCACCGTCCCCGGCGCCGCCGGCCTGCTCGGCGTGGACCCGGCCCGGGCGCGCGAGCTGCTCGACGACCTCGTCGACCAGAGCCTGATGGAAGAGGCCGCGGACCAGTACCGGATCCGTGACCTGTTGCGGCGGCACGCGCTCGGCGTCGCCGGCCGACGACCGACCCCCGATCGAGTGAAGGGAACCCTCGGATGAGCACTGCCTACGAGACGGTGGCTCAGACCCGGCCGCGGATGCGACACGACGTGCTGTTCACCCGCACCGAGGACGGAGTGCTGTTCCACAACGCCAGCAGCGGCTTCCGGCTGTCCTCCGGCGCGGCCTACCGGCTGGCGTCGCTGCTCGTGCCGCACCTGAACGGGCGCAACCGGGTCGCCGACATCTGCCGGCCGCTGCCCGAGCCGCAGCGCGTCATGATCGGCGAGCTGGTCGGCGCGCTCTACGCGCGCGGTTTCGCCCGGGACGTGCCGGCCGAGGAGGATCCGGAGTCGATCCTCGGCTCCGCCGTTGCCGGTTGGTTCGCCAGCCAGATCGCCTACGTCGACCACTACACCGACCGACCGGCGCACCGCTTCGCCGCCTTTCGCGACACCCGGGTGGCGGTGCTCGGCACCGGTCCCGTCGCCCGGGCCTGCGCCACCGCCCTGCTCCGCAACGGCGCCGCCGGGGTGACGGTGGCGGCCGGGGTCGCGGGCGACCTCGCCGCCGAGACGGACGCGCTGACCGCGGCGGGGTGTCCGGTCCGGGTCGACGAACTGCCCGACGCCGACGTCGGCTGGGCCGACCTCGACGCGGACCTCGTCGTGGTGGCGGCCGGTGACCGCGCGCCCCGGGACACGCTGCGGTTGCTCACGGCGGGCATCCCGGCCGGCCGGCTGCTCCTGCCGGCATGGGTCTGCGGGGAGCGGATGCTCGTCGGCCCGGTGCAGGGGCCCGATCGCCGGGGCTGCTGGTGCTGCGCGATGGACCGGCTGACCGACAACGACGACACCGGCGCGGCGGGTGCGGTGTGGCGGGCCGCCGCCCTGCCCGCCGGGACCGGACCGGTCGCCGCCGAGCCGGACGGGCCGTTGGCCGCCATGGTCGGCAACCTGCTGGCGTACGAGGTCTTCCGGCTCACCACCGGCGCGCTGCCGGCGGAGACCGACGGTGCGGTGATCGTCCAGCACCTGGCCTCGCTCGACGTGCTGGCCGAGCCGCTGCTGACCCGTCCCGGGTGTGCCTTCTGCCCGCCGGAGCCGCCGGACGCGTCCGAGGCGTCCGAGGTGGAGCTGGCGCTGGACGAGCCGACCGTCGAGGAGGACGAGTCGGCGCGGGCCGACGCGGCCGTGGCGCAACTCGTCGTGCACCAGCCGCTGCTCCAGCCGCACCTGGGCGTGTTCCGGCGCTACGACGACGAACGCTGGGACCAGAGCCCGATCAAGATCGGCGCGGTCGACCTCACCGATCCGCGTGGCCACCGCCGTACCGTCCACGCCTTCGACGTACACCACGTCGCCGCCGCGCGGCTGCGGGCGCTGCGGGTCGCCGCCGTGACCACCACCGGCCAGGCGGCCGTCCGCCGGCCGCCCGCCGCCGACGCGCCCCGGCTCGACGCCGCCCGGCTCGGCCTGGACTCCGGTTGGGGTGAGCCCGCCGCGGGCGACTGGGCGGCGGCGCGGTCGCTGCTCACCGGCGCGGCGGCGGCGGTGCCGGCCGCGGTGCTGGAGCCGTTCGGAGCGGCCAACCGCGCCCGCGGCGCGGAACCGACCCGGGCCGGCGGGGGCGCCGGCGGCGACCTGGCCGAGGCGGTGCGGTCCGGGCTGGCCTCGGCGCTCGCGTACCGCGCGCTGCGCGCGGTCGTCGAGGGCCGGGCCGCCGCGCGGCAGGTACGCCTGGAAACCCACGGAACGGACCCGGAACTGCTCTTCCTGACCAAGTCGGCGGCGAACCTCGGGATCCCGGTGGAACTGCTCGACCTCACCGGCGTGCCGGAGGCCGGGCTGAGCGTGCTGCTGGCCCGCTACCTCGACCAGACGGCGGGCCGGTGGCGGTACGCCGTGGCCGGCGACCCGGTCCACACGGTGGCCGCCCGCGCGGCGCTGCGGGACGTGCTCGGCCAGGCCGCGTTGCACGCGCAGGATCCGGCGGTGACGCCGGACACCGGCGACCCGCTGCTGGAGGAGTTCGACGCGGGCACCCTCACGGTGCGGGACACGACACCCGCCACCGGGGCCGCCCACCGCTGGTCGGAGGTGCGGGAGCGGCTGCGGGAGCGGGGACACGACGTGCTCGTGGCGCCGGTCGGCGGCGCGGACCTGGCCGCCGGTGGCCTGGTCGCGGTCAAGGTGCTGCTGACCGCGGGGGACGGCAGGTGAGCCAGGTCGCCGCGACCGACGAGCTGGTCTGCGCCGGCCTGGCGCGGCTGCTCGCCGAGCGCGGCTGCGCCGCCGAGGTGGTCGCGCTCGGGATACGGGACGAGTTGGCCGCGCCGGCCCGCCCGGCCGGCGGGCCCCGGGTGTTCGTCTACGGGCAGCTGGTCCTGCTCGCCCCGGTGGCGTCGGCGGGCGCCTGCGCGACCTGCCTGGCCCGGCGTTGGCAGGCGGTGCGGCACCGTGACCTGCGGGACGCGGTCGAACTGGGCGGCGACACGCGGGCGGCCGGTCCGTGGCCGTACGCGATCCCGCTCGTCGCGGACTTCCTGGCCGCCCTGATCACCGCGCACCACGGCGGCGCCCCGGCGGACGGCGGCGCCCCGGCCGAGGTGCGTCAGGTCGACCTGCACACGCTGCGGGTGCACCGGGTTCCGGTGGTGGCGGACCCGGAGTGCCCGGCCTGCGGCGGCACCGTCGCGGACGCGCGGGACCTCGCCCCGATCGAGCTGACGCCCACGCCCAAGAGCGACCCGCACGGCTTCCGCGGACGGGACCTCGACGCGTACCCGCTGGACGTGGCGGGCTTCGCCAACCCGGTGTGCGGAGCGCTCGGCTCGACCCTGTGGCAGGACCTGACCTCGCTGTCGACCGCACCGGCGATCGGCTCGTTCACCCTGCGCAGCGGCCCGTACCTGCGGGAGACGCTCTACGGCGGGCACGCCGACGGCTACCGGCGCAGTGCCCGCATCGCGGTGCTGGAGGGCTTGGAACGCGCCGCCGGGCTGCGCCCCCGGCGTAAGCGCACGGTGGTCACCGGCAGCCTGCGGGAGCTGGGCGGCGACGCCCTCGATCCGCGCGAGTGCGGGCTCTACCCGGACGGCTTCTACCAGGCCAACCCGTACGTGCACCGCTTCGACCCGGACCGGCCGATCACCTGGGTCTGGGGCTGGTCGCTGCGTGACCAGCGGCCGGTCCTGGTCCCCGAGGTCCTGGTGTACTACCACGCGGCGAGCGTCGAGGAACGCTTCGTCCAGGAGACCTCGAACGGGTGCGCGTCGGGCGGGTCGCTCGTGGAGGCCGTCTACCACGGCCTGATGGAGGCGATCGAACGGGACGCGTTCCTGCTGGCCTGGTACGGCGGCCGGGCCCTGCCGGAGATCGACCCGGCCACCGTCGACCGGCCGCAGACCCGGATGATGATCGATCGGCTGGCGATGTACGGCTACCGGGCCCGGTTCTTCGACGCCCGGATGACGTTCGACATCCCGGTGGTGACCGCCGTCGCCGTACGGGAGGACGGCGGCCTCGGCGCGCTCGCGTTCGGCGGCGGCGCGAGCCTCGACCCGCAGGCCGCCATCACCGCGGCGCTGTGCGAGATCGCCACCGACTCGGTGATGGTGCGGCTGCGCGCCGCCGCCGACGAGCCACGGCTACGGACCATGGTGACCGACTTCTCCCAGGTACGCGGCCTGCACGACCATCCGTTGCTGTACGGGCTGCCGGAGATGGCGCGGCACGCCGCGTTCCTGCTGGAGGACGGTCCCCGTCCGGCCGCGATGGCCGACCTGTACGGGCCGGACCGCCCGGCCCCGCCGGTCTCCGCCGACCTCCGCGACGATCTGGAGTACTGCCTCAAGACGGTCACCGGGCACGGGTTCGACGTGATCGCCGTCGACCAGACCAGCCCCGAGCAGCACGAGCTGGGCCTCGCCACGGCGAGCGTGCTGGTGCCCGGCCTGCTGCCCATCGACTTCGGCTGGATGCGCCAGCGCGCGCCGCACGCGCCCCGGTTGCGTACCGCCTTCCGGGCCGCCGGCCTCCTCGACCGCGACCTGCGCGACGACGAGATCCACTCCGTTCCCCACCCGTTCCCGTGAGGTGCCGCCATGACGTCTGAAACCGCCGGCTACGCCCACGCGTACGCCACGGCGATCCTGCGCCGCGGCCGGGAGCCCATGCCCCCGGCCGACTTCACCCCGAACTGGGGGGACGCCCCCCGCCGGGGCAAGTACTACCCGGACGCGGTCGCCTTCCCGCTGCCGGATCCGCCGCCGGTGGACGTCGCGCTTGACACGGCGCTGCGCCGGGGCGACGACGCCGACGAGCCGTTCACCACCGGACTGCTCGGCGGCATGCTGCGTGACTCCTACGGACTGCTCGGCCGGCGGCTGGGCGTCCAGGCCAACACCGACCTGGCCGCACTTCCCTCGTACGCGCACGCCAACTGGCACCGGGGCACCGCCTCCGGCGGCGGTCTCTATCCGTGCAGCGTCTACTGGATCGCCGGGCCGGGTGCGGGGGTCCTCCCGGGCGTCTACTACTACGCCCACGCCCGGCAGGCCATGCAGCGGCTGCTGGCCGGCGACGTCACCGGCCGGCTCAACGCGGCCCTCGGCCGGCCGGAACCGGCCACCCAGTTCCTGGTGATCGGCGTCAAGTTCTGGCAGAACGCCTTCAAGTACAACAACTTCTCCTACCACGCGGTGTCGATGGACGTGGGCACCCTGCTGCAGACCTGGCGGTTGTGGGCCGGCGGCCAGGGCCGGCGGATCCGGCCGGTCCTCTGGTTCGACCAGGCCGCCGTCGCCGACCTGCTCGGCCTCGACCCGGACGCCGAGGCGCTCTTCGCCGTCGTGCCCCTCACCTGGGCGGACGCAGACCGCACCGGGCCCGTCGACGGGACGCCGCCGGACCGTGCCATGGCCGCCGCCGGGACGCCGCCGGACCACGTCGGGCCCGTCGACGCGACGCCGCCGGGCCCGGTCCGGGTCCGGCACGCCGACCGGGACCGCTCCCGTACCCGACTCGAATTCGACCTCCTGCGGCGGATCAACCGCAGCACCGCCGCCGCGGTGCGCCGACCGCCGGTCGGCGCGCTCGCCGGCGCCGGCGCGCACCCGGCGCCCAGCCGCGCCGGGCGCATACCGTTGCCGCCCGCCGCGCCGATGGACATGCCCGTCGGTACGGCCCTGGCGCGCCGCCGCAGCAGCTTCGGGCGGTTCCTGGCCCGCCGACCGATCACCGCCGGACAGCTCGCCGCGCTCCTGCGCGCGACCGCCGCGACCCGGGTGCCGAGCGAGATCGACGGCCCGTCGGACCGGCCGCTGGCCAAGCTCTACGCGTTCGTCAACCACGTCGACGGCGTGCCCGCCCGCGGCTACGAGTACGACCCGGTCGACCACGCCCTGATCCCGGCCACCGCCGGGCCGCCGGGTGAGTTCCTGCAACGCAACTACTTCCTGGCCAACTACAACCTGGAGCAGGCCGCGGTCGTCCTGGTGCCCACCGTCCGCACGCACGCGGTGCTCGACGCCACCGGCGACCGTGGCTACAACCTGGTCAACGCCACCGTCGGGGCGATCTCCCAGACCTTCTACACGGCGGCTGCCGCGCTGCGCCTGGGGGCCGGGGTGGCGTTGGGCTTCGACAGCGTCTCCTACGTGGAGGAACTGGCGCTCGCCGACACCGGCGAGTTCCCGCTGCTGATCATGTTGGCCGGGCACGACCGGCCGCAGCTCGGCGACTACCGCTACGAGCTGTCATGACGGCGACCGTACCCGCGCCGAGCGCGCCGCCGGCCGCCTCGACCGGCGGTTGGCGGACGGGCGACTGGTTCACCGCCCGGATCGCCGGGCTGCCGCTGTCCACGGTCGACGGGCTGCGGTGCCCGCGCGCGACCGACTGGGCCGAGGCGGTGCTCGCGCTGCGGGGGCGGCTCGCCGCCGACGGGGTCCGGGCCGGCGACCTGCTGCACGACCTGATCGGGGGGAACGAGGACGAGGACGCCCGGCGGCGGCTGCTGGCCCTGCGCCGGCAGATCCACAACAACGTGCTGCCCGCCGACCCGGAGCCGGCGCTCGCCGAGGCCGAGCGGATCCGGCCGTCGTCCGGGCCGGAGCTGCGGCGGTGGCTGGCCGCGCGGACCCGGCTGGCCCGGCTGGAGGACGAGGGCGCCGCCGTGTTCGCCGCCGAGATCGCCCGGTCCCGCCGGCGACTGTGGGAGCTGGCCGACGAGCCCCGGCTGCGCGGTGGGCTCCAGCTCGCCTCACCCACCCTCGACCAGCAGCTCGCCGTCGGCGTCCGGCCGGATCCGGACCGGCCGGCGAACAAGCGCGTTCGTCGGGTCGAGCGTTCACTGCTGTCCTACCTCTACCGCACCGCCTGCAAGACCAGCCCGTTCAGCACGTTCACCGGCGTCGCCCTCGGCCGGTTCGACGACGACACGGAGAGCCTCGGCGTGGCCGTCGGGCAGCGGTGGCAGCGGTACGTCCGGCTCAATGTCGTGCTTGTCAGCCGGATCGCCGACCTGATCAGCGCCGACCCGGTGCGGCGCGGCGACCTGCCGGTGGCGCTGAGCCCGGGCTGGCGACGCGACGCCGAGCGGATCCGCTACGTGCGACACTGGGTGACCGCCGGCGACGACCGCGCCGCGGTCAGCTTCGACTCGGTGCGGGACGGGCTGTTCTTCCTCCGCCGCAGCGGCGTCCTCGACGAGCTGACCGCGCTGTTGCGGGAGCGCGGGACGATCCGCGGGGCCGAACTGGTGGACCGGCTGTGCGAGCGGACCGGGGCGGACCGCGGCGACGGGCAGGCGTACCTGTCCACCCTGCTGCGGCTCGGCATGCTGCGCCTGCCCGGGTTGGACGTCGACGTGCACCGCCCCGACCCGGTCCGGGCGCTGGCCGGCGCGCTGTCCGACCTGGACCGCCCGTGGGCGGTCCGGACCGCCCACGACCTGACCGCGATCGCCGAGCTGGTTGACGCCTACCGGGACGGGGACCTGGCCCGGCGCCGGGCGGTGGCGGACGAGCTGCGGGCTGCGGTACGGGCGGCCATGACGGCCCTCGGCGAACCGGAGCCGGCGCTGCCGCAGACCCTGCTCTACGAGGACAGCCGGATCGACGGCGACCCCGTCCCGGTGAGCGCGCCCGCCTGGCGGCGGCTGACCTGCGGCGACCCGGCCGGCGGTAGTGACCTGGCCGGCGGGGGCGGGCTGGCCGCGGTGGAGCGGGTGCTGCCCGCCTTCGACCAGAACCTGCCGCACCGGATCATGTTCCACGGCTTCTTCCTGGCCCGCTTCGGCGTCGGCGGCCGGTGCGACGACCTGCTGCGCCTGGTCGAGGACTTCCACGACGACCTCTACGACCAGTACTCCTCCTATGTCGCCGGGCGCCCGGCGTTCGCCGAGGACGGCAGCTACACGCCGGAGGAGAACTGGCTGGGCCGGCCCGAGATGACCGCGCTGGACACGGCCCGGCAGACCTTCGCCGACCGGTTGCGGCGGCTGGCCGAGGCGGACGCCGGGCAGGACGAGCTGCGGCTGCCGGAGGCGATCTTCGACGAGGTGGGCGACCTGCTCGGCGGCATCACCGGCGGGTTCCGCCCGCAGGGGCACTTCGTGCAGGTGGCGCTGCGCGAGCCGGAGCCGCTGCTGGTGCTCAACCAGTCCTTCGGCGGGCTGTCCTTCCCGTTCAGCCGGTTCACCCACTGTTTCTCCGGGGACACGCCGAGCCTCGCCGAACGGCTGCGCGAGCAGGCCCGGGCGGTCGCCCCGCCGGACGCGGTCTTCGCCGAGCTGACCGGCGGCGCGGCCACCACCAACCTGAACCTGCACGACCGGCTCACCGACCACGTCATCGTCTGCCCGGGGGAGACCAGCGACGTCGCGCCCCGGCGGCAGCTCACCCTCGACGACCTGCACCTGGTGCACGACCCGGACACCGACCGGGTGGTGCTGCGCTCGACCCGCCTCGACCGCGAGGTGATCCCCGTCTACCTCGGCTACCTGGTGCCGATGGCGCTGCCGCAGATCCCGCGTACCCTGCTGCTGCTCTCGCCGGCGTCGATGGTGCGTCTGGACCCGTGGCGTGGCGTGCCCGCCGGGCCCGCGGTCGACGGGGTGACGACCCGGCCCCGGCTGCGCGTCGGCGACGTGGTGCTCAGCCGCCGGAGCTGGTCGGCGCACGCCGGCGACCTGCCGGACACCGACGACCCGAGCGCCGACGCCGACGCCTTCCTGCGCTGGCGCCGGTGGCGGGCCGAGCACGACGTGCCGACGCGGGTCTTCGCCACCGTCTATCCGGCCGCCGCGGGCCGGGCCGGGGCCAACCCGAAACCGCAGTACGTCGACTTCGACAGTCCGCTGTCGCTCCAGGCGCTGCGGGCCTCGCTCGGCGCTCCCGACGACCGGATCGTGCTGCGCGAGATGCTGCCGGCCGCCGACGAGTTGGCGGCCCGCGGCGAACACGGCGGCCACGTCTGCGAGCTGGCCGTGGAAACCTTCCGCACCGAACCTGGGGGGACCCGATGACCGTGCCAGCCGCCGTACCCACCGACACCGGCGGCGCCGCCGACCCGCGCGGCAGTTGGCTGGCGCTGCACGTGTTCTACGCCGCCAACCCGCAGCCGCTGCTCGTGGAGTGTGTGGCGCCGCTGATCCGCGAGCTCACCGAGCGGGACCTGCTCGCCGGACACTTCTTCATCAACTACTGGCTGGAGGGGCCGCACGTGCGGCTGCGGCTGCGCCCCCGTACCCCGTCGGACGAGCCGGAGGTCCGGGCACGGGCCGAGGCGGCGATCGGCCGGTTCCTCGCCACCCGCCCCGCGCTGTACGCGATGGGCACCGGCTACCTGCGCGAGCTGTACGACATCCTGTTCGCCCTGGAGTTCCCGGCCGGGCGGCCGGCGGAGCTCGTCGACGCGAACGGGCAGATGCTGTTGCAGCCCAACAACTCGGTCAGTTACCGGCCCTACGAGCCGGAGTACGGCAAGTACGGCGGGCCGGACGGGATCGAGGTCGCCGAGTGGCACTTCCGGCACTCCAGCGACCTCGTGCTGCGGGCCGTCGCGTCGATGAACCTGCACCTGCGACCGGTGCTGCTGGGCACCGCCGCCCAGCTGATGACGGTGCTGGCCGGGACGTTCCTGCCCGACCGGGCGGAGCTTGTCGACTTCCTCGACCGCTACCACCACTTCTGGCACCGCGCGTTCGCCGGCACGGAGCTGATCGGCGCCGAGGAGTACCGGCGGATGTACGACGGGGTCGCGCCGGAGCTGGGGCCACGTGTCGAACGGATCCTCGACCTGGTGGCGCGCGGGGAGGTCCAACGGCTGCCCGGGTTCCTGCGCGGCTGGGCCGAGCACGCCGTCGAACTGCGGGAGCGGGTGCTCGGGCTGGCCGCGTCCGGCCGGCTGACCCTGCGGTCGTGGGGCGACGGCGGGGACCGGGTGGTCACCGACCCGGGTGAGGCGCTCGCCGCGCTGCTCTCGCCGTACCTGCACATGACGAACAACCGGCTGCACGCCACTATCCGGGACGAGGCTTACCTGTCGTACCTGCTCGCCCGGGTGCTGCGGGAGCTGGCGGTGGCGGCATGACCGGTCCGGCCCTGCTCGGCAAGCGTCCCCGGCTCCGCGACGACCTGCTCTTCTCCCGGCCCCTGCACCGCGGACCCGCCACCGTGCACCTGGTCAAGGACCGCCGCAGCGGCCGGGCGTTCGAGCTGTCCGGCAAGGAACGGTTCCTGGTCGGCCGGCTCGACGGGGTCCGGTCGCTGGGCGAGGTCGGCGCGGAGTACGCCGCCGCGTACGGCCGCCGGCTCGGCGACGACCACTGGGTGCGGCTGCTGTGGCTGCTGCACGAGCGGGGCCTGCTCGTCGGCGGGTCCGGCGCGCCGCCGGTGGTCCCGGCGACGCGGCACGACTCGGTCGACAGGTGGGCCCGGCGGCTGCGGCATGTGCTGCGGCCCGCTCCGGTCGCCGTGCTGGGCGTGCTGGTGGCCGCCCTGCTGGCGGCCGTCGCGTGGCACGCCGGCCCGCTCTGGCAGGAGGCCCGCCCGGCGTTCACCGACCCGCTCAGCCTGCTCCTGCTCGGGCTGCTCGCCTGGGCGGGCGCGGCCACGCACGAGTTCGCCCACGCGCTGGCGGCGGTCCGCCTCGGCGCGACCGTCGAGCGGATCAACCTGGTCACGCTCACCTGCCGGATCGAGGACTACGCCTACCTGGCGAGGCGGCGGGACCAGGTGCTGATCGCCGCCGCCGGCGGGTTGGCCAACGGCCTGGTGCTGCTGCTCGTCGGCGCCGCGCTCGCCGCACTGCCGGGCGCCTTCGCCGGCCGGCTGTTCAGCGCGTACGTGCTTGTCGCCGCCGCGCAGACCCTGGTCAACTTCGTCCCGGTCCCACCGTTGGACGGCTACAAGATCGTCAGCCACCTGCTCGACACACTGGACCTGGCGCCGGAGAGCCGCCGCTACCTCCGCACCGCCCTGGTCCGGTGGCCCCGCCGCGGCGGCGTGCGATACCCGGGGCCGGTCGCGATCCGCCTCGGCCTGTACGGCGTCTGGTGGGTTTTCGTCGCGGTCGGGACCGCCGCCGGCGTGGTCTACTTCGTCGGCGCGCTCCTGGCGCCCGCACTGGGCGCGCTCGGCCATGTCCTGCCCGCCGCGGTCGTCGGCCTGACGCTCGCCGGCTGGTCGGCCCGGCCCCGACGGGCTCGACCCTCGGATCGGTCGTCCCCGCCGCACCAGCAGCACATCGAAGCCCACCAGCGAAAGGTATGACCATGTCAGCCACCGACGATCCGGCCATCGAGCTGGACTCCGTGAGCAAGTCGTACGGCGAGGTGAGAGCGGTGGACGACGTCTCC
Source organism: Micromonospora sp. WMMD1128 (assembly GCF_027497235.1). NCBI lineage: Bacteria > Bacillati > Actinomycetota > Actinomycetes > Micromonosporales > Micromonosporaceae > Micromonospora > Micromonospora sp. WMMD1128. The sequence continues at coordinate 3,903,841 of NZ_CP114902.1, read as the reverse complement.
GTCTCGATCGGCCGGGGTGAGTTCTTCGGCATGCTCGGACCCAACGGCGCGGGCAAGACGACTCTCATCGAGATGATCGAGGGCCTGCGGTCCCCGGACACCGGCGTCGTCCGGGTGCTGGGCATGTCGCCGACGCCACGCAACCTCGACCTGCTGCCGCTGATCGGCGTGCAGACCCAGCGGTCCGCGTTCTTCACCCGGTTGACCGCCCGCGAGCACCTGGTGACCGTCGCCGCGCTCTACGGCCTGCCCGCCTCCGCCGCCGACCGGACGTTGAAGCTGGTCGGGCTGACCGGTTCGGCCGACGTCCGGGTCACGAACGTCTCCGGTGGACAGCGCCAGCGCCTCGCCATCGCCTCGGCGATCGTGCACGACCCGCAGGTGATCTTCCTGGACGAGCCGACCGCCGCCCTGGATCCGCAGGCCCGCCGCGATCTGGGGCAACTGCTGCGCGAGTTGAAGGCGGCCGGCAAGACCATCGTCTACACCACCCATCACCTCGACGAGGCGCAGGGGCTGTGCGACCGGGTCGCCATCCTCGCCGACGGGCGTGTCCTGGCCCTCGACAGCCCCCGGGAGCTGATCGCGCGATCCGGCGTCGGCACCCGCCTCGTCGTGCCCGCCGGCCGGCTGAGCCCCGAGCAGGCCGGCCGGCTCGACGGCGTCGACGGGATCGACGTCGAGGACGGCGCGATCGTCCTGCGTACCGCCCACACGGCCCGGGTGCTGGCCGCCCTCGGGGCGGACGGCGGCCTCGACGAGGTGGAGACCCGCCCGGCCACCCTGGAAGACGTCTACCTGCAACTGATGGGAGCGCCGCAGGCATGAGCGCATACACCGCACTGGCCCGCGCCAGTTACAAGGCAAGCGTCCGGGACGCCACGACGCTCTTCTTCACGTTCGCGTTCCCGCTCGTCTTCCTGGTCATCTTCGGGCTGATCTTCCGCAACCAGGAGGTCGCCGAGACCGGCCACGGCTACATCGACTTCATCGCGCCGGGCGTGCTGTCGTGGGGCCTGGCCAGCGCCGCGCTGTTCGGGGTTTCGTTCACGCTGATGCAGTGGCGCCACGACGACCTGCTGCGCATCATCCGGCTCGCGCCGACGAGCATCTGGTCCGTGGTCGGCTCCCGCTACGCGGTCGCGCTCGCCATCGGCGTCGCGCAGAGCCTGCTCTTCGTCGGCGTCGCCATGCTGCCCTTCCTCGGCATGCGTCCCGACTCGAAGTGGCCGCTGTCCCTGCCGATGATGCTGCTGGCGGTGACCACGTTCCTGGCGTTGGGCCTGATCGTCGGCTCGCGGGCGGACACCGCCGAGGCGGTCGCCGCGATCGCCAACTGCATCGTGGTGCCGATGGCCTTCCTCTCCGGGTCGTTCTATCCGCTGGAGCTGATGCCCGGGTGGCTGCAGGGCATCTCCCGGGCGCTGCCGCTGCGCTACGTCAACGACGGCATGGCGTACGCCTTCACCGGCTTCGGCACGATGACCGACTATCTGGTGGCGTGCGCCGCGCTCGTCGGCTTCGCGGTCGTGTTCGCGGTCGTCGGCGTGCGTACCTTCCGGTGGAGCCGCGACTCATGACCGGCACCGCGGCGGCGGCGCCCCCGGCCCCGCTGTCCGCCGCCGCGGCCCGGCTCGACGAGCACCTGTCCCGGAGCTGGACGGCACGGCCGGTGGGCCCGGCGCCCCGGGTGGTCACGCTCGGCGCCGCCGACGTGCTCGCCGGCACGCCGCCGCGCCGCCGGGACGCCACCGTGCACCTGAGCGCGGACGCGGTCCTCGTCGGCCCGGTCCCCGGCGGCGCGCCGGGGGCCGCGTGCGGGCGCTGCCTGGCGATCAGGTGGCAGCGGCTGCGCGGTCGCAGCGAACGCGACGCGCTGGAGACCGGCGGGCCGACGACCGCGGTCGGGCCGTGGCCTCCGATGACCGCCTACCAGCTCGACGCCGTCTGGGAGCTGTACCGGGCGGTGTACGCCCCGGCGCCCCGACCCGCGCCGCCGACCTGGGACGAGCCCAGCCGGCGGCTCGCCCGGGTCAGCCGCCTGGAACTGGACACGCTGCGGGTGCGGACCCACCCGGTGCTGGCCGAGCCGCGCTGCCCGGCGTGCTCGGTGGCGCGCCCCGACTCGCCCGCCGAGGTGCCGGAGATCGACCTGCCGGCGCCGAAGCCGGCCCCGGACACGTACCGGCTGCGCGCACCGGGGGACTATCCGTTGCCGCGGGCGGCTCTGGTCAACCCGGTCTGCGGCGCGCTCGGGGCCGGCACCCGGCTCACCATCACCTCGCCCACCACCGCCCCGGTCACCGGCAGCGTCTTCATCCGGGGGTACGGCGGGCTGCTCGACGTCTCCTGGAGCGGCCAGTCCACCGGCTACGACGCCAGCCACGCGCTGGCGTACCTGGAGGGGTTGGAGCGGCACGCGGGCACCCACCGGCGACGCAACCTCGTGCCCGTCGTCGCCGCGTACGCGGACGTGGCCGACCACGCGTTGGATCCGGACGGGTGCGGCAGCTACCCGGACGAGGTGTACGACCGGGACCCGATCCTGCGCCGGTTCGACCCGGACCGGCCGATCCCGTGGGTGTGGGGGCGGAACCTGCACACCGGCCGGCCGGTGCTGGTGCCCCGGCGGCTCTGCTTCTACAGCTCCCCGGCGGCCGACGACACCTTCGTGCTCTCGTCCTCGAGCGGCTGCGCCACCGGCAGTTGCCTGGTCGAGGCCGCCCTGTTCGGGTTGCTGGAGCTGATCGAGCGGGACGCCTTCCTGCTCGCCTGGTACGGCAACCTGACGCTGCCCCGGATCGACCTGGCGAGCTGTTCGCCGGCGGTGCGGGCGATGGCCGACCGGGCCGAGTTGCAGGGGTACGCGCTGCACGCCTTCGACAACCGGATCGACCTCGACGTGCCAGTGGTCACCAGCCTGGCGGTCCGCCACGACGGCGGTCCGGGGCTGCTCTCCTTCGCCGCCGCCGCGCACGTCGATCCGGAGCAGGCGGTGGCCGGCGCGGTCGCCGAGGCGCTCACCTACATCCCGCACCAACCGACAATGGTGCGTCGCCGGCGCGCGGAGTTGGAGCGGATGGCCGACGACTACCACCTGGTCCGCCGGCTGCCGGACCACTCGGCCCTCTTCGGTCTGCCCCGGATGGCCCGGCACGCCGCGACCTACCTGCACGATGGGTCGGCGCGGGACGTCGGGCAGGTCTTCGGCGACCCCCGCGCGGCCGGCGGCCGGGATCTTCTCGACGACCTGCGTGGGGTCCTGGACACGCTGCGGCGGCGCGGGCATCAGGCGGTCCTGGTCGACCAGACCAGCCCGGAGCAGGAGGCGGCCGGGCTGCGGTCGGTGTGTGTGGTGGTGCCGGGCCTGCTGCCGATCGACTTCGGCTGGTTGCGCCAGCGGGCGTTGTACCTGCCGCGCCTGCGTACCGCCCCGCACGCGGCGGGGCTGACCGGCGCCGCGCTCACCGACGCCGACCTACGCCGCGTCCCCCACCCGTTCCCCTGAGCCGACCGCCGACCGCCCGGGCCGGACACACGCACGTCGGGCCGCCCGGTGGGCGGCCCGACGTGGTGACCGATCAGCTCAGGCCGAGCAGCTGGTGGTCGAGGTGGTGCTGCTGCACGTCGAGGTGGTGCCCGACGAGGAGCACGAGGCCAGGATCGCCTCGGAGGCGTCGGCGTAGTCGGAGATCGCGAAGGTCTCGGACTCCAGCTCGAGGATTTCCTCGGCGAGGGCGTTCAGGTCGGTCTCGGGCGCCATGGTGACTCCAAACGGTCGTGTCCGGCCGGTTCCTCCGGCCCGGGACAAGCAGACCGCACGGCTCTCACCGATCGCCGTCGTCCGGACCACCAGGTCGCTGTCACCGGATGTGAGCGGGGTGACAGCGGCAGGCGGTTGGCTTACCGCCATGGCGTCACCCGGTCCGCCCGTCACCGCCCGCGTCCCGGGCCCGTCCCCGGAGCCGGACGTCCTGGCCCGGGCCGGCTCGCTCTACCGCGACCTGCACGCCCATCCGGAGTTGTCGGGGACGGAGGAGCGCACCGCCGCGCGGTTCGCGTCCGCGCTGCGGGAGATCGGCTGCGAGGTCACGACCGGCATCGGCGGGCACGGCGTGGTCGGCGTCCTGGCCAACGGGGCCGGGCCGGCGGTGATGCTCCGCGCCGAGCTCGACGCGCTGCCGGTCGCCGAGCGGACCGGGCTGCCGTACGCGAGCACCGCGACCGCCCTCGACGGCGCGGGGCGCCGGACCCCTGTCATGCACGCCTGCGGGCACGATCTGCACCTGGCCGCGGCGGTGGGCGCGACGGCTCACCTGGCCCGGCGGCGGGACGGGTGGCGGGGGACGCTGCTCGTGCTCGGGCAGCCCGCCGAGGAGACGCTCAGCGGCGCCGCCGCGCTCGTCGCGGACGGCCTGCACGAGCGGTTCGGTCGCCCCGACCTGCTGCTGGCGCAGCACGCCGCGCCCCTGCCCGCCGGCATGGTGGCGCACGGGGCCGGCCCGATGACGGCCGGCTGCGTCACGCTGGAGGTGACCGTGACCGGGCGCGGTGGGCACGCCGCCACCCCGCACCTGTGTGTCGACCCGGTGGTGCTCGCCGCCACCATCGTGGTTCAGTTGCAGACCGTCGTGGCCCGGCAGGTCGGGCCGGCGGAGCAGGTGTCGCTGACCGTGGGTTCCCTGCGGGCGGGTCACCACCCGGGGGTGATCCCGGAGGACGCCACCCTGGGCGTCACGATCCGGGCGTTGTCCGACCGGACGCTCGACGACGTGCTGGCCCGGGTGACCCGGGTCGTCCGGGCCTGCTGCGAGGCCGCGGGCAGCCCGGTGGAGCCGGTGCTGCGGGTCGTCTCGCGTACCCCGGCCTATCAGGGCGATCCGGCGGTGGCCGCGCGGTTGCGCGCCGCGCACGAGCGGGCGTTCGGCGCCGAGCGGGTGGCCTGGTGGCCGCCGTCGCTGGCGGCCGAGGACTTTCCGCTGCTGGCCGCCGGTGGGATTCCCAGCGGGTACTGGATGCTCGGCGTCGTCGGCCCGCGCCAGTGGCGGTCGGCGCCCGGTGCGAGCGCCGCCGAGAAGCTCGCCGGCCTGCCGGCCAACCACAGCCCGTCGTTCGCACCCGATGCCGGGTTGGCGCTGCCGGCCGGCGTGGCGGCGCTCGCCGCCGGGGCGCTCACGGCGCTCGCGCCGGAGTGAGCGACCGAAGCATCATGCGGTGCACCGTATAACCTTGCATGATCACCGCCTGCGCTGCTAAAGTTACCGCATATTCATGCGGAGGTTAGTATGGGCATTCGAGTAGCGGTGGCCGGGGCGAGCGGGTACGCCGGTGGCGAACTGCTGCGCCTGCTCGCCGGCCACCCCGAGTTCGAGCTGGTCGCCGCCACCGCGCACAGCCAGGCCGGCCAGCCCGTCGCCGCCGTACACCCGCAGCTCGCCGGCCTGGACCTGGTGCTCGGGGCGACCGACCCGGCGGCGCTCGCCGACGCGGACCTGGTCTTCCTGGCCCTGCCGCACGGCCAGTCGGCGGCCCTCGCCGCGGCCCTCCCCGACACCGTCAAGGTGGTCGACCTCGGCGCCGACCACCGGCTGCACGACGCGGACGCCTGGTCCCGCTACTACGGCGGCGCGCACGCCGGCGCCTGGGCCTACGGGCTGCCCGAGCTACCCGGCGCGCGTGGCGGGATCGCGGCGGCCCGGCGGGTGGCCAACACCGGCTGCTACGCGGTCGCGACCACGCTGGCGCTGGCCCCGCTGATCGCCGCCGGCGCGGTACGCCCCGACGACGTGGTGGTGGTCGCCGCCTCCGGCACCTCCGGCGCCGGCCGGGCCGCCAAGGCGCACCTGCTCGGCAGCGAGGTGATGGGCGACCTGTCCCCCTACAAGGTGGGCGCGCACCAGCACGTGCCCGAGATCAAGCAGGCCACCGGCGCGACCGGGCTGTCGTTCACGCCGGTGCTCGCCCCCATGCCCCGGGGCATCCTGGCCACCGTCACCGCGCTGCCGACCGGCGACGCCGACCCGCGCGCGGTGCTGGCCGCCGCCTACGCCGACGAGCCCTTCGTGCACCTGCTGCCCGACGGGTCGTGGCCGCACACCGCCGCCACCGCCGGCTCGAACGCCTGCCACCTCCAGACGACCGTGGACGTCGACTCGGGGCGGGTGATCGTGGTCAGCGCCATCGACAACCTGGGCAAGGGCGCGGCCGGTCAGGCCGTGCAGAACGCCAACCTGATGGCCGGCCTCCCCGAGACCACCGGCCTGTCCGTCTTCGGAGTCGCCCCATGACCGTCACCGCTCCCCGTGGATTCCGCGCCGCCGGCGTCGCCGCCGGCCTCAAGCCCTCCGGCGCCGCCGACGTCGCCCTGGTCGTCAACGACGGCCCGGACGCCGGTGTCGCCGGCGTCTTCACCGCCAACCGGGTGAAGGCCGCCCCGGTGCTCTGGACCCAGCGTGTCGTGCACGGCGGCGTGGTCCGCGCCGTGGTGCTCAACTCCGGCGGCGCGAACGCCTGCACCGGCCCGGCCGGCTTCCAGGACACCCACGCCACCGCCGAGCACACCGCCGCCGCGCTCACCGCCGGCAGCGCCCGGCTGATCGTCGGCGCCGGCGAGGTCGCGGTCTGCTCCACCGGCCTGATCGGCGAGCGGCTGCCGATGCCGAAACTGCTACCCGGCGTACGCGACGCGGTGCGCGGCCTGTCCCGCGACGGCGGGCTGCCGGCCGCCGAGGCGATCATGACCACGGACACCCGGCCCAAGACCACCGTGACGCGCGGCGGTGGCTGGACCGTCGGCGGGATGGCGAAGGGCGCCGGGATGCTGGCGCCCGCCATGGCCACCATGCTCTGCGTGCTCACCACCGACGCGGTGGCCGGGCCGGACGCGCTCGACGCCGCGCTACGGGCCGCCACCCGGGTCACCTTCGACCGGATCGACTCCGACGGGTGCATGTCCACGAACGACACCGTGCTGCTGCTGGCCAGCGGCGCCTCCGGCATCGAGCCGACCGCGGCCGAGCTGGCCGCCGCGGTCACCGCCGCCTGCCACGACCTGACCCAGCAGCTCCTCTCCGACGCGGAGGGGGCGACCAAGCAGATCGCGATCGACGTGGTCGGCGCGGCGAGCGAGGACGACGCCGTCGAGGTGGGCCGCGCGGTCGCCCGCAACAACCTGGTCAAGACCGCGTTGTTCGGCAACGACCCGAACTGGGGCCGGATCCTCGCCGCCGTCGGCACCACCGCCGCCGCGTTCGAGCCGGACGAGGTCGACGTCGCGGTCAACGGCATCTGGGTGTGCCGGGGCGGCGCCGCCGCCGAGGACCGCGCCAAGGTGGACCTCACCGGCCGTGACGTCACCATCCGGATCGACCTGCACGCCGGTGGCGAGGCCGCGACCATCTGGACCAACGACCTGTCGCACGGGTACGTGCACGAGAACTCGGCGTACTCGTCATGATGAGTGACGACCTCACCCGGGCCCAGGCCAAGGCCGCGACGCTCATCGAGGCGCTGCCCTGGCTGGCCCGCTTCGCCGGCGCCACCGTCGTGATCAAGTACGGCGGCAACGCGATGGTCGACCCCGAGCTGCGGCGGGCCTTCGCCGCGGACATGGTCTTCCTCCGGTACGCCGGCCTGAAGCCGGTCGTGGTGCACGGCGGCGGCCCGCAGATCTCCGCCATGCTCGGCCGGCTCGGCATCGCCAGCGAGTTCCGGGGCGGCCTGCGGGTCACCACCCCGGAGGCGATGGACGTGGTCCGGATGGTCCTCGTCGGTCAGGTCGGCCGGGAACTGGTCGGGCTGGTCAACGCGCACGGCCCGTTCGCGGTCGGCCTCTCCGGGGAGGACGCCGGGCTGTTCACCGCGGTGCGCCGCCCGGCGTACGTGGACGGGCAGCCGGTCGACGTGGGTCAGGTCGGCGACGTGGAGTCGGTGGACGTCTCGGCGGTCACCGACCTGATCGCGGCCGGCCGGATCCCGGTCATCTCCACCGTCGCGCCGGACGTCGACGGGGTGCTGCACAACCTCAACGCGGACACCGCCGCCGCCGCGCTCGCGGTCGCCCTGGACGCGCGCAAGCTGGTCGTGCTCACCGACGTGCCGGGTCTCTACGCCGACTGGCCGGACACGTCCAGCCTGGTCAGCGAGATCACCGCGGACGACCTGGCGAAGCTGCTGCCGTCCCTGGAGTCGGGGATGGTCCCGAAGATGGAGGCGTGCCTGCGGGCGGTGCGGCAGGGCGTGCCCGCCGCGCACGTCGTCGACGGCCGGGTCGCCCACTCCACGCTGCTCGAAGTGTTCACGTCGGAAGGGTTCGGAACGATGGTGATCGGCTCATGAGCCTGCTGCGGCGCTGGAACGCCACCATGATGGACAACTACGGCACGCCGCCGCTGGCGCTCGTCGCCGGCCGCGGCGCCGTCGTGGTGGACGAGGCCGGCCGGGAGTACGTCGACCTGCTCGGCGGCATCGCCGTCAACGTGCTCGGCCACGCCCACCCGGCGGTGGTGGCCGCCGTGTCGAAACAGGTCGCCACGCTCGGGCACGTGTCGAACCTGTTCGTCGCCGAGCCGCCGGTGGCCCTCGCCGAGCTGCTGCTGGCCCTGGCCGGCCGCCCCGGCCGGGTCTTCCTCGCCAACTCCGGCGCGGAGGCCAACGAGGCCGCGTTCAAGCTCTCCCGGCTGACCGGGCGACGGCACGTGGTGGCCACCCACGGCGGCTTCCACGGCCGGACCATGGGCGCGCTGGCGCTCACCGGCCAGCCGGCCAAGGCCGACCCGTTCCGCCCGCTACCAGGCGACGTCACCCACGTGCCGTTCGGCGACGCGGACGCGCTCGCCGACGCGGTCACCGACGACACCGCCATGGTGATCGTGGAGCCGATCCAGGGCGAGAACGGCGTGGTGGTCCCGCCGCCCGGCTACCTCACCGCGGCCCGCCGGATCACCGCCGCGCACGGCGCGCTGCTGGTGCTCGACGAGGTGCAGACCGGCGTCGGGCGCACCGGGCACTGGTTCGCCCACCAGGCCGAGGGCGTCGAACCGGACGTGGTGACGCTCGCCAAGGGGCTCGGCGGCGGCCTGCCGCTCGGCGCCTGCCTGGCCTTCGGCCCGGCCGCCGACCTGCTCACCCCGGGCTCGCACGGCACCACGTTCGGCGGCAACCCGGTGAGCTGCGCCGCCGCGCTCGCGGTGATCGCCACGATCGCCAACGAGGGCCTGCTCGACCACGTCAAGCGGGTCGGCGAGCGGCTGCGACGCGGCGTCGAGGCGCTCGGGCACCCGCTGGTGCGCGAGGTGCGCGGCGCCGGCCTCCTGCTCGGCCTCGCGCTCGACCGGCCGGTGGCCGGCCCGGTGGCGACCGCGCTGCGGGAGGCCGGCTTCCTGGTCAACCCGGTGCAGCCCGACGTGATCCGGCTCGCCCCGCCGCTGATCCTCACCCCGGCGCAGGCCGACGCGTTCCTCGCCGCGCTTCCCACCGCCCTCGACGCCGCGCTCGGCGGACCGGCCATGCCCGCCGGAGCCGCCGCGCCGGCGCCCACCCCCTCGACCCGCACGGAGGCCCCCGCATGACCCGCCACTTCCTGCGCGACGACGACCTCACCCCGGCCGAGCAGGCCGCCGTGCTCGACCTCGCCGCCCGGATGAAGGCCGACCGGTACGGACACACGCCGCTCGCCGGGCCGAGGTCGGTGGCGGTGCTGTTCGACAAGCAGAGCCTGCGCACCCGGATCTCGTTCGACGCCGGCATCGCCGAGCTGGGCGGGCACCCGCTCGTGGTGGACACCCAGGTCACCCACTTCGGCCGCGGGGAGAGCCTCGGCGACGCCGGCCGGGTGCTGTCCCGCTACGTGGCCGCGATCGTGCTGCGCACCCACGGCGACGACCGGATCGCCGAGGTGGCCGCGCACGCCACCGTGCCCGTGGTCAACGCGCTCACCGACACCTACCACCCCTGCCAGTTGCTGGCCGACCTGCTCACCGTCCGGGAGCGGTTCGGGGACACCGCCGGGCGGATCCTCGCCTACGTCGGCGACGCGGCGAACAACATGGCCCACTCGTACCTCCTGGCCGGCGCGACCGCCGGGATGCACGTCCGGATCGCCGGACCGGCCGGCTTCGCGCCGGACCCGGCGATCGTGGCCCGCGCGGCGAAGATCGCCGCCGGCACCGGCGGTTCCGTCGACGTGGGCACCGACCCGGTCGAGGCGGTACGCGGCGCGCACGTGGTCGCCACCGACACCTGGACGTCGATGGGCCAGGAGGACGACGGGCTGGACCGGATCACCCCGTTCCGGCCCTACCAGGTCAGCGACGCCCTGCTCGACCACGCCGCGGCCGACGTGATCGTGCTGCACTGCCTGCCCGCCCACCGGGGCGAGGAGATCACCGGCGAGGTGCTCGACGGCCCGCGCAGCGCCGTGTTCGACCAGGCGGAGAATCGCCTGCACGCCCAGAAGGCGCTGCTGACGTTTCTCCTGGAGGCATCCACATGACCGCTCCGCTGACCCGCGCCGCGCGGCACGGCCGCATCGTCGAGCTGATCCGCGACGGCGACATCCACTCGCAGACCGAGTTGGCCGACCTGCTCGCCGCCGACGGCATCCAGGTCACCCAGGCCACCCTCTCCCGTGACCTCAAGGAGTTGGGGGCGGTGACCGCGCGCGGCGGCGACGGGCGCGGCGTCTACCTGATCCCCGAGGACGGCCGCCGGCCGCTGCGGGACGCCGAGGGGGCGCCGGCCCGGCTGGTCCGGCTGCTGCGCGAACTGCTCAACGGCGTCGACTCCAGCGGCAACATCGCCGTGCTGCGCACCCCGCCGGGCGCGGCCCACTACCTGGCCAGCGCGCTCGACCGGGCGGGCCTGTCGGAGATCGTCGGCACCATCGCCGGCGACGACACCATCCTCGTGGTGGCCCGCGAGGCCGACGGCGGCGCCGCGCTCGGCGACCGCCTCGCCGGGTGGGCCCGCCGGGAGGAACACATCGAAGGGAACACCACAGCATGACCGAGCGGGTCGACGGCGTCGGACGGTACGCCCGGTGGCAGGAGGTGCGGCCGTGACCACCACAATGGGTGGGGTGGACGACAAGAGCCTGACCGAGAACAGCGCCGCCACCAACCGGACGAGCCTCTGGGGAGGCCGGTTCGCCGGCGGTCCCGCCGAGGCGCTCGCGCGGCTGTCGGTGAGCGTCCAGTTCGACTGGCGCCTCGCCCCGTACGATATCGCCGGCTCCCGGGCGCACGCCCGGGTCCTCGCCGGCGCCGGCCTGCTCGACCCGGACGAACTCGGGCGGATGCTGGCCGCGCTGGACGACCTGGAGGCCGCCTGCGCCTCCGGGGCGTTCCGTCCCACCATCGACGACGAGGACGTGCACACCGCCCTGGAGCGCGGCCTGCTGGAACGCCTGGGCAGCCTCGGCGGCAAGCTGCGCGCCGGCCGCTCCCGCAACGACCAGGTCGCCACCGACCTGCGGCTCTATCTGCGCGACCACGCCCGCGGGGTGGCCGCCCGGCTGGTCGAGCTGGCCGAGGCGCTCGTCGAGCAGGCGGAGCGGCACGTGGACACCGCCGCGCCGGGCATGACCCACCTGCAACACGCCCAGCCGGTGACGTTCGGGCACTGGCTGCTCGCCCACGTGCAGCCGCTGCTGCGCGACCTGGAGCGGCTGCGCGACTGGGACGAGCGGACCGCGATCAGCCCGCTCGGCGCCGGCGCGCTGGCCGGCTCGGGGCTGCCGCTGGACCCGGTGGCGGTCGCCAAGGAGCTGGGCTTCCGCACCTCGTTCGCCAACTCGATGGACGCGGTGGCCGACCGAGACTTCGTGGCCGAGTTCCTCTTCGTCACCGCGATGACCGGCGTGCACCTGTCCCGCCTCGGCGAGGAGGTGGTTCTCTGGACGTCGCAGGAGTTCGGCTGGGTCGAGCTCGACGACTCGTTCGCCACCGGCTCGTCGATTATGCCGCAGAAGAAGAACGCGGACATCGCCGAGCTGGCCCGCGGCAAGTCCGGCCGGCTGGTCGGCGGCCTGATGAGCGTGCTCACCATGCTCAAGGGCCTGCCGATGACCTACGACCGGGACATGCAGGAGGACAAGGAGCCGGCGTTCGACGCGGTCGACACGCTTGAGCTGCTGCTCCCCGCGCTGGCCGGGATGATCTCCACGATGACGGTCCGGGTGGACCGGCTCGCGGCCACCGCCCCGTCGGGCTTCTCCCTCGCCACCGAGGTCGCCGACTGGCTGGTCCGCCGGCACGTGCCGTTCCGCGACGCACACGAGATCACCGGCAAGCTGGTGGCGCTCTGCGCGGCCCGGGAGTGCGAGCTGGACGAGGTCTCCGACGCCGACTTGGCCGCGGTGAGCGAGCACCTGGACCCGTCGGTGCGCGACGTGCTGTCGGTGCGCTCGGCCCTGGCCGCGCGCATCACCCCCGGCTCCACCGGCCCCGGGCCGGTCGCCGACCAGCTCGCCGCCGCCGCGGACAAGCTGGCCGGTTGGCGGGACTGGGCCGCCGAGCAGGTCGTTCCCCGTTGAGTACACCGTGTCCGGGGCGGGTGCCCGCCGCCCGCCCCGGACAAGCTTCGTACGCGCTCAGGTGACAGTCGTCGTCGCGTTCTCCATGAACTGATCGGCCGCATCCCGTACTTGCGGTTCAGTGCTGCTTTAATTTCATGTCGGTGAACAGCTCCACGAATTCGGTTATGACTCGGCCGACCCGCTGATGCTGCCCTGGCCGCGTGCCTGGTTGATGGATGGCCAACGCCGTCATCGGCAGCTGGCGCGATCGGACGGGGTACGCGACGAGAGGCGTGCCCCCGCCGGGCGTGGGCGGGTACGGCTGTAAGGGTGGGTGGGACACGGCTCGGGATTCTGGCACGGCAGCGCACCCCGCCGTTCGGGCGCCCGCCTCCGCCAGCCGGATCGGCCGGTCAGCTCAGCTCGATGACCGGCCGGGTGAGGATCTCGTCGGCGTACCCGTCGTCCGAGGCGAACCAGCGGCCGAAGTCGTCGTCCCGGTAGGCGGTCGCGAGGGTAAGCCAGCCCAGGAAGAAGCCGCTGCCGCCGCACGTGGCACCCCCACCGTCGCCGCCGCACACCACCGTCGGCTCGGTCGTCGCCTCCTGCCGGTAGGGATCCTGCCCGATTGCCAGGCCCCACAGATTCTCTTCCCGGTGCGGCCCGACCCGGAGACTGGACGGATAGGCGTCAACGGGGTGGTCGTCGCCCCAGCGGAACAACGTCGCCGCGCCGGCCCCGCACGCCCACTCCCACTCGTCCGGTGTGGCCGTCCGCAGGCCGAGGCTCTCGATCCCGGCCATCGCCTCGTCGTAGGAGACCTGCCGTGTCAGCCGGGCCCGAGTCACCCGCCCGGCCCGGTCGAACTCGACGTGCAGCCCGCCGTCGGGTTCGAAGGTCCTCCTCCCGCCGATGCCTGGCTCGACCGTGGCGACCAGTTCGCGGACCCGGGGGTCGTCCGGCTCCAGCAGGATCTGGCAGGGGTCGTACGCGTCCACCGCCACCAGCATCGCGGGCAGCTCCGTTACCCGTTCCGGCGTCGTCATCGCGTCGACGAACTCGTTCAGCGGCGGCAGGCCGTACTCGTCGGCGCTCTCGGCGTAGTCGGCCGACTGGCCGGAGTCGGGCCGGAAGCGCGACCCGTCGTAACCGAGCGTCGGCCGCCCGCCGGGGACGAGAGCGAACCGCATTCCATCGCGGTCGAACCGGGCCACCCGGTGCGAACGCCCCACGTAGGCCCTTACCTCCAGGCCCAGCGGGGTGAGGCCGTGCCGGTCCGCGATTCCTGCCGCGACCCGGCGAGCCGCGTCGTCGGGCAGGTCGTTCCATTGCGCGAAGGTGAGGTCGGCGTACGGCACGGAACGAGGATAGAGTCGCGCGCCCCGGTTCGCCGCCCGGCCCGGGCCGGATCGGAACCTCAGCCCGTCGGCCGCTCCCGCTTCGGCAGCTTGGCCACCACCGCGTCGTACGACCCGTCCACCGCGTCGATCAGGTCGTCGTCCGGGATGCCGCCGGTCAGGCGCAGCGCGTTCCAGCCGGACCGGCCGATGTAGGGGGAGGGGCGGGCGTCGTCCGGGAACCGGTGCAGCCACTCGTCGGCCACCTCGCGTGACGGGCCGCACTTGACCCAGATCCGGGCCTCGCCGTCGGGAGCGCCGAGGAAGGCGAAGATCCGGCTGCCCACCTTCGCCACCTCGTCGGCCTCCCACGGCCGGTCCAGCCAGGCGCCCGGTTTGGCCAGGCAGTAGGCAAGCATCTCGTCGCGCGTCATCGCGTCCTCCCGTGCCCTCGTCCGGCACAGTCTCACCCGCGGCTGTGACAGTTCGTCGGCCCGGTCAGTCGCCGGTGCCGGTGCGCACGGTGAGCCGCTCGTAGCGCTGCCGGGCCGCCTGTGCGCTGCCCAGCCCCAGCCCGAACGCGATCGCCTGCCAGGTCATGCCTCGGCTGCGGGCCACCTGGAGCAGCCCGGCCTCCAACACGTCCACCTCCGCCCGCACGTGCGGGATCAGGGTCAGCGCGGCCATCAGGTCGGCCTGGTCGACAGGTTCCTCGCCCGCGTCCAGTTCGGCCCCGCCGGCGAGGGCCATCACCAGCGTGGCCGCCTCGTAGGCGTCGGGCACGTCGGGGTGCGCGTAGCGCCGACGCCGGGAGTTGGTGCCGGCGTGCCGCTCGGCGATCCGCAGCAGCGCCGCGTAGTTGCGGTGGGCCCGGGCCTGGGCAGCATCCGGAGCGGTGAACGGGTCGTTGTCCACGGTGACCATGCCGTCAATCCCACACCCGAGAATGGCCTGTTGTCAACACCCTGTTGAAAGCCATTCGTGCGTAACCCCGTGCTCTCCCGTGAGTGAGACGCACCAGGAGCACGCAGGGGTTGCTGAGATCGCTTCGCCACTGCCGCGCGCACGCTTGACGCTTCGGAGCGCCACCTGCCGGTCGGGGCACATGATCATCTGCTCGGCCGGCCGCCCGGCCAGGTGGGGTCGGGCGAACTGGCTGCGTGGACGGCTTCGACAAGTGACCAGGCGCAGCCTCCCCGCCACCCGTAGCACCCAACCGCACAACCCGCTCACGATCGCTAGAGAAAGGTGATCATGAAGTTGGCGGCGATGTTGATCTCTTTTGATGCCGCCAACTTCATGATCAGTGCGAGGAGGGGTGAGGCGCGGTGGTGGGCCGCTACCGGGCCGCCGGTTGGCGGCGGCGCGGGGTGTGCCGGCGGTAGGCGCTCACGCTCGGCTCGTCGATCAACCAGAACCGCCAGGGCAGGTCGTGCGCGGCGGCGACACCGACCCGGGGGCCGGCGGTGATCCGCGCCGGGTCGACCGGGCTCTCCGGCGCGGCCAGGAGCAGCGGTCCGGTGCCGTCGACCGCCGAGGTGCCGTTCGCGTCCCGGCCGAGGCCGAGCGCGGTGACCAGCCGGGCCGGCCCGCGCCCGAGATCCCGGTCGCTCGCGCGGGGACGGCGCTCGCGGGCGGTCTCGATCCCGTCCACCACGGCGCCGGCGCGCAGCAGCACGGCCGCCGCCTCGCCGTCGCGCCCGCAGACGATGTTCGCGCACCAGTGCATGCCGAACACGAAGTACACGTAGACGTGCCCGGCCGGCCCGAACATGACCCGGTTGCGCGGCGTCGGCCCACGGTGGGCGTGCGAGGCCGGATCCGCCCCGGTGCCGGCGTACGCCTCGACCTCGGTGAGCCGGACGCGGACGCCGTTCGCCGACACGGTCCAACCGAGCAGGGTCCGCGCGGTGGCTGCGATCTCCGCGGCCGGCGCGTCGAGCCAGGGGTACGACGTCATGGCCGGCAAGCGTATCCGGGGGCCCGATGTGTTCCCAGCGTCGGCTTGATCGACTCCACTACGCCGAGGTGGTGGCATTGCGAGGTGCCCGATGTCGCTATTTCTCCGAGCTGGAGGTCGGGTGTCTGCCCCGGGCAGCGGAATAGTTGACTCGTCAAATAGGTTGTGCGGTGCGATGCCGGGCCGACCGGTCCGGCTCTCACCCGAGGAGCTGGTCATGCAGTTCGGAATCTTCACCGTCGGTGACGTCACCGTCGACCCGACCACCGGGCGGCTGCCGTCCGAGCGTGACCGGATCAAGGCCATGACCGCCATCGCGCTCAAGGCCGAAGAGGTCGGCCTGGACGTCTTCGCCACCGGCGAGCACCACAACCCGCCGTTCGTGCCGTCGTCGCCGACCACCATGCTCGGCTGGATCGCCGCGCGCACCGAACGGCTGCTCCTGTCGACCTCGACCACGCTGATCACCACGAACGACCCGGTCAAGATCGCCGAGGACTACGCGATGCTCCAGCACCTGGCCGACGGCCGGGTGGATCTGATGATGGGTCGCGGCAACACCGGCCCGGTCTACCCGTGGTTCGGGCAGGACATCCGCAACGGCATCCCGCTCGCCATCGAGAACTACGACCTGCTGCACCGGCTGTGGCGGGAGGACGTAGTCGACTGGAAGGGTAAGTTCCGCACGCCGTTGCAGTCGTTCACCTCGACCCCGCGCCCGCTCGACGGCGTACCGCCGTTCGTCTGGCACGGCTCGATTCGCAGCCCGGAGATCGCCGAGCAGGCCGCCTACTACGGCGACGGCTTCTTCGCCAACCACATCTTCTGGCCCAAGGAGCACACCCAGCGGATGGTCGGCCTCTACCGCCAGCGCTGGGCGCACTACGGCCACGGCACGCCCGACCAGGCCATCGTCGGCCTCGGCGGGCAGGTCTTCATGCGCCGCAACTCGCAGGACGCGGTACGGGAGTTCCGGCCGTACTTCGACAACGCCCCGGTCTACGGGCACGGCCCGTCGCTTGAGGAGTTCACCCGGGAGACGCCGCTGACCGTCGGCAGCCCGCAGCAGGTCATCGACCGCACGCTCGGCTTCCGCGAGTACGTCGGCGACTACCAGCGGCAGCTCTTCCTGATGGACCACGCCGGCCTGCCGCTGAAGACCGTGCTGGAGCAGCTCGACCTGCTGGGTGAGGAGGTGGTCCCGGTGTTGCGCAAGGAGTTCGACTCGATGCGTCCGGCGCACGTGCCCGAGGCGCCCACCCACGCCAGCCTCCTGGCCGCCCGCGACGCCGTGACGACCACCGTCGACGCCGCCGCGACCGCGGGGGAGGGGCGATGACCCGGCGTACCCTCGCGGTTGTCTCGGCCGGTCTCGGCCAGCCCTCGTCCACCCGGCTGCTCGCCGACCAGCTCGCCGCGGCTGCCCGCGACGAGTTGGCCGGCCGCGGCGCGGACGTGGAGCTGCGCCCGGTGGAGCTGCGCGAGCACGCCCACGACGTGGTCAACCATCTGCTCACCGGCTTCGCGCCGGGCGCGCTGCGACAGACCCTCGACGTGATCGCGGCGGCGGACGGGCTGATCGCGGTGACGCCGATCTTCAACGCGTCCTACAACGGGTTGTTCAAGTCCTTCTTCGACGTGGTGGACGCCGACGCGCTGGCCGGCACGCCGGTGCTGCTCGGGGCCACCGGCGGCACCGCCCGGCACTCGCTGGCGCTGGAACACGCGGTCCGGCCGATGTTCACGTACCTGCGGGCGGTGACGCTGCCGACGGCGGTCTTCGCCGCGCCCGAGGACTGGGCCGGCGACGACGGCGACAGCGCGCTGCGGGCCCGCATCCGCCGTGCGGCGGCCGAGCTGGCCGAGCAGGTGGACCGCCGGCCCCCGGCGACCGGCCCGGCCGACCCATTCGCCCTCATCACCGACTTCGCCGACCTGCTCGCCGGCCGCGACCCGGCCTGACCCGACCGGCGTCAGTCGCCGGTCGGCGACGGTGGGTGGGCGACAAGCACCGGGCAGTGGGCGTGCTGCACCAGGGCCTGGCTGACCGAGCCGAGCAGCAGCCCGGCGAAGCCGCCCCGTCCCCGGGAACCAACCACCACCAACGACGCCTCCCCGCTCGCGTCCCGCAGCGCCGTCTCCGGCGAGGCGTCGACCATGGTGCGCTCGGTCACCCGCAGCCCCGGGTGCGCCGTCCGGACCCGGTCGGCGGCCTCACCCAGCAGCTCGGCGGCCTCGGCCCGGTCGGGAACACTCGCTGCGGCCTCCGGCACCGCCGCACCGCGCTCCGGCGCGGCGACGTGCACCAGCACCAGCTCGGCGTCCCGGCGGTCGGCCTCGTCCGCGGCCAGCTCGACGGCGTACCCGGCGGACTCGGAGCCGTCCACCCCGACCAGCACCGGACCGCCCACGGGGATCGGCTGTTCCGCGGGGCGGACGACGAGCACCGGGCAGTGCCCGTGCTGCGCGAGCTGCCCGCCCACCGAGCCGAGCAGCAGCCCGGTGAAGCCGCCCACGCCCCGGCTGCCCACCACCACCAGCTCGGCCCGGCGCGACTCCTCCACCAGGGCCGCGCCCGGACCACCGGCGACCTGGCGGACCTCCACCCGCAGCCCCGGGTGCCGGTCGGCCAGGTCGGCAGCCACCCGTTCGAGCATCTTCTCCGCCTCCGCGGTGGGCGCCGGCACCCCGACGTCGTACGGGTTGAGCGGCACGCCGTACCCGAGCGGGTGCAGGTAGCCGTGCACCAGCAGCAGCGGCCGGGAGCGTGCCACCGCGGCGGCGGCGGCCTGGTCGGCGGCGGCCAGGCTGGACGGTGATCCGTCCACCCCCGCCACGACGGGTCGGTTCATCGGTGTGTCCCCTCCGGTCGGTTCCCGCCATTGTGGCCGCCCCCCATCCCGATCGACCGCGCCGCCACGCACCCGGTACGGGACCATCGGCCCTGCCGCGCCGGCACGCGAACGGGTGGGATGGAACCACGGTTCGCCGCTGTCGATCGTGGAGGCGTCATGACCCCGCTGGAGATGCTGCGCGTGCATCCGTTCCTGGCCGGGCTGCCCGACGGGTGGCTGCCTCGGCTCACCGGTCACGCCCGCCCGGTGGCCTGGCATCCCGGGCACCGGTTGTTCCGGGCCGGGCAGCCGGCCGAGCGGTTCTGGCTGGTCCGCAGCGGCCAGGTGGCGTTGGACTTCCCGGTGCCCGGTCGCGGTGACGTGGGCATCGAGACGATCGGCGCGGGTGGGGTGCTCGGCTGGTCCTGGCTCTTCCCGCCCTACCGCTGGCAGTTCGGGGCGGTGGCCACCCGGCGCGGCACGGCGGTCGAGTTCGACGCGGCGGGGGTGCGCCGGCTGATGGAGTCCGACGACACGCTGGGCCGGCAGCTCACCGAACGGTTCATGAGCGTGGTGGTGGACCGCCTCCAGGCGTCCCGGGTCCGGCTGCTGGACCTGTACGGCTATTCCGGGTCCGTGGCGAGCTGATCCGGGTCGGTCCGGCGGCGGACGACCAACGGGCCCGGACAGGCCGGGCGGGGGCGGCGGCGCGACCGTGCGATCGACATGCTCCTCCTGCTGGTGCGGTACGAACCGGATCAGGTGACGGTCAGGCCACGGGCGGCGAACTGCCCGCGTACCCGGGCCAGCAACTCCGCATCGGGCGGCGCGGTGCCCGCGAGGGGGAAGGCCAGGCCCAGCTCGGCGTACTTGTGCGCGCCGAGGCGGTGGAACGGCAGCACCTCGACGCGCTGCACGCCGGCCAGCCCGGCGGCCACGTCCGCCACCCGGGCCACCTCGTCGACCGCGTCGGTCAGCCCGGGCACCAGCACGTACCGGATCCACATCGGCGTACCCCGGTCGGCCAGTCGGCGGGCGAACCGCAGCGTCGGCGCGAGCCGGCCGGTGCCGGTGACCCGGCGGTACGTCGCCGGGCTGCCCGCCTTCACGTCCAGCAGCACCAGGTCGGTGGCGTCCAGCAGCGCGTCGTCGGCGCGGTCGCCGAGGAACCCGGAGGTGTCCAACGCGGTGTGCAGGCCGAGCGCCCGGCAGCGGCGCAGCAGCGCCCCGGTGAACGCCGGCTGGAGCAGCGGCTCGCCGCCGCTGATCGTGACGCCCCCGCCGGCCACCTGGACGAACCGGCGGTACCGCGCGACCAGGGCGACCATCTCGTCCACCGTGCGCCGCCGGCCGCTGCGCCCGTACCAGGTGTCCGGGCTGTGGCAGTACCGGCAGCGCAGCGGGCAGCCGGCGAGGAACACGACGAAGCGCGTGCCGGGCCCGTCCACCCCGACCGACGTGTCCCAGGAGTGCACCGCCCCGTGGAGGACCGGCGGCGCCGACACCGGCGCCGCCGGGGGCCGGCCGGTCACAGCGACCCGTGGAACGTCCGGGACACCACGTCCCGCTGCTGCTCCGGCGTGAGCCGGACGAAGTTCACCGCGTACCCGGAGACCCGGACGGTGAGCTGCGGGTACCGCTCCGGGTGGGCCATCGCGTCGAGCAGCGTGGCCCGGTCCAGGACGTTGACGTTGAGGTGGAACCCGCCGGCGTCGGTGTAGCCGTCGAGCACCCCGGCCAGGTTGGCGATCCGCTCGGCGCGGGTGTGCCCCAGGCCGTCCGGGGTGACCGTGCCGGTCAGCGAGATGCCGTCGCGGGCCGCGTCGTACGGCAGCTTCGCTACCGACAGCGCCGAGGCGACCAGGCCGTGGGTGTCCCGGCCGTTCATCGGGTTGGCCCCGGGCGCGAACGGCTCACCGGCCCGCCGCCCGTCCGGGGTGTTGCCGGTGTGCCGGCCGTAGACCACGTTCGAGGTGATCGTGAGCACCGACATGGTCAGTTCGGCGTCCCGGTAGGTGTGCTGGCGACGCAGCTTCGCCGCGAACGTCTCGACCAACCACACGGCGATCTCGTCGGCCCGGTCGTCGTCGTTGCCGTACGTGGGGAACTCGCCCTCGACCGCGTAGTCGACGGCCAGCCCGGTGGCGTCGCGCAGCACCTTGACCCGGCCGTGCCGGATGGCCGAGAGGCTGTCCACGGCGACCGAGAGGCCGGCGATGCCGGTGGCCATGAACCGGCGCACCGGGTGGTCGTGCAGCGCCATCTCCAGCCGTTCGTACGCGTACCTGTCGTGCTGGTGGTGGATCACGTTCAGCGCGTCCACGTACGTCTCGGCGAGCCAGTCCAGCGTCCGGTCGTACGCCGCGAGGACCTCGTCGTGGTCGAGCGTCTCGCCGCCGACCGGCGTGG
Source organism: Micromonospora sp. WMMD1128 (assembly GCF_027497235.1). Lineage (NCBI taxonomy): Bacteria > Bacillati > Actinomycetota > Actinomycetes > Micromonosporales > Micromonosporaceae > Micromonospora > Micromonospora sp. WMMD1128. The sequence continues at coordinate 3,882,787 of NZ_CP114902.1, read as the reverse complement.
TCGGCGGCGCGACCTGCTCGCCGGTCAGCTCGTCCCGGCCACCGTTGATCGCGTAGAGCAGCGCCTTGGCCAGGTTCGCGCGGGCGCCGAAGAACTGCATGTCCCGCCCCACCCGCATGGCCGAGACGCAGCAGGCGATCGCGGTGTCGTCGTCGTACGCGGGACGGATCAGCTCGTCGTTCTCGTACTGGATGGCGCTGGTGTCCAGCGACACCTGGGCGCAGAACCGCTTGAACCCCGCCGGCAGCCGGGGCGACCAGAGCACGGTCAGGTTGGGTTCCGGTGCCGGGCCGAGGTTGTAGAGGGTCTGCAGGTAGCGGAACGTGGTGCGGGTGACGAGCGGCCGGCCGTCCGCGCCCATCCCGCCGAGCGCCTCGGTGACCCAGGTCGGGTCGCCGGAGAAGAGCTGGTCGTACTCGGGGGTGCGGAGGAACCGGATGATCCGCAGCTTGATCACGAAGTCGTCGACGAGCTCCTGCGCGCCGCGCTCGTCCAGCCGGCCCTCGGCGATGTCCCGCCGCAGGTAGGCGTCGACGAAGCCGGCGGTGCGGCCGAGCGACATGGCGGCGCCGTTCTGCTCCTTCGTCGCGGCCAGGTAGGCGAAGTAGAGCCACTGGATCGCCTGCTGGCCGGTGGCCGCCGGGCGGGAGATGTCGAAGCCGTACCCGGCGGCCATCTCCTTCAGCTCGCCGAGCGCGCGGATCTGCTCGGCCAGTTCCTCGCGGTCCCGGATCACGTCGTCGGTGCTGCGCCGGCCGTCCAGCGCCGCCTTGTGGGCGTGGCGCTCCTCGACCAGCCGGTCCACCCCGTAGAGCGCCACCCGCCGGTAGTCGCCGATGATCCGGCCTCGCCCGTACGCGTCGGGCAGCCCGGTGATGACGTGCGAGCGTCGGGCGGCCAGCACGCCCGACGGGTACGCGTCGAAGACCGCGTCGTTGTGGGTCCGGCGGTACCTGGTGAAGATCTCGTGCACCCGCGGGTCGGGTTCGCGCCCGTACGCCCGCAGCGCGGTCTCCACCATGCGCAGCCCACCGGCCGGCATGATCGCCCGACGCAGCGGCGCGTCGGTCTGCAACCCGACGATCAGCTCCCGCTCCCGGTCGACGTAGCCGGGGCCGTGCGAGGTGATGGCGGACGGGGTGGCGGCGTCCACGTCGTACACGCCGCGGCGCCGCTCCTCCGGGAACATCGCCCGGAGCCGGTCCCAGACCGCGAGCGTGCGCTCGGTCGGCCCGGTGAGGAACGACGCGTCCCCGGCGTAGGGCTCGTGGTTGCGGCGGACGAAGTCCGCCACGTCGACGGTGTCGCGCCACGGCCCGTCCCGGAAGCCCCGCCACGGTTCCACGGTGCGCTGGTTGCCGCTCATGATCGCTCCTGTCAGGGGTCAGCGGGGGAGGGGATGGGCGTGCAGGAGGCGCGCCCACCAGGGACGGTGGTCGGGGCGGGAGGCCGGCAGGCCACGCATGCTCAGCCAGCCGCCCGGGCCCATGGTGACCGTGTGCACCGCCGGTGGGCGGCGGCGCGACCACACCGCCACGGCGGCGGTGAGCGCGGCCACCGCGAACGCGCCGGTGGCCGCCGCGACGAACCGGTCCGGGTCGACCACCCGGCGGTAGCGGACCCTGCCGTCGGCCAGGACGAACGCGCCCACCGGGCGACCGGCGTGGGTGACCGGGACCAGCGCCGCGCCGGGCAGCTCCAGCACCGGCCCCACCGGCCCGGGGACCGCCGGGGCGGGCGTCGGGTCGTCGGCCGGCGTCGCCGGGCGGGGGACCGGGGGTACGGTGTTCAGCCCGGTCGGGTTGAAGATGGCGGTCATGGTGCTGCCCTCCTAACGGGAGTCGGATGCGTCGGCGCCGGCCTCGACCGCGGTCCGGCCGGCGGCCAGGCGCGCCACCGGCACCCGGTACGGCGAGCAGGAGACGTAGTCGAGTCCGGCCGCGGCGAAGAACGCGATCGAGTCGGGGTCGCCGCCGTGCTCGCCGCAGACCCCGACGGTCAGCTCCGGCCGGGCCGCCCGCCCCTCGGCGACGGCGAGCCGGACCAGCCGGCCGACCCCGGCGACGTCGACGCTCTCGAACGGGGACACGCCGAAGATCCCCCGGGCCAGGTACGTGGGGAAGAACGAGCCCTCCACGTCGTCGCGGGAGAACGCCCAGGTGGTCTGCGTCAGGTCGTTGGTGCCGAGGGAGATGAACCGGGCCTCCGCGGCGATCTCCCCGGCGGTCAGCGCGGCCCGCGGCGTCTCGATCATGGTGCCGATCGGGATCTCCGGCGCGCCGTCCACCTCGGCGAGCACGCGCCGCGCCTCGTCGGCCACCGCGGCGAGTTCCCGTACGTCCCCGACGAGCGGCACCATGATCTCCGGGCGCGGGTCGCCGCCGGCCCGGACCCGCTGCACGGCCGCCTCGGCCAGCGCCCGCACCTGCATCGCGAACAGACCCGGCACCATCAGCCCGAGCCGCACGCCGCGCAGCCCCAGCATCGGGTTGGTCTCGTGCATCCGGCGCACCGCGGCCAGCAGCGTGGCGTCCCGGCCCGGATCCTCCCCGCGCGCCTGCGCGCGGACCACCCGGGCGGTCAGCTCCGCCAGCGGGGGCAGGAACTCGTGCAGCGGCGGGTCGAGCAGCCGGACGGTGACCGGCAGCCCGTCCATCGCGGCCAGCAGCCCGACGAAGTCGGCCCGCTGCAACGGCAGCAGCGCGTCCAGGGCCGCCGTGACGTCCGCCGGACCCTCGGCCAGGATCAGCCGCTCGACCAGCTCCCGGCGCTCGCCGAGGAACATGTGCTCGGTGCGGCACAGCCCGATCCCGGCGGCGCCGAGCCGGCGGGCGCGGCGGGCGTCCTCCGGGGTGTCCGCGTTGGCCCGCACGCCCAGCGTCCGCACCGCGTCGGCGTGTCCGAGGAGCCGGTGCACGGCGGCGACCAGCGGATCGGCTTCGGGGTTCAGCTCGCCGGCCAGGTAGCGGGCCACCGGTGAGGGCCGCACCGGCACCTCGCCGAGCCAGATCCGCCCGCTGGTCCCGTCGATCGAGATCACCTCGCCGGCCCGCACCACCCGGTCGCCGACGGTGAACTCGCCGCGCTCGACGTCGATCCGCAGCGCCTCCGCCCCGCACACGCAGGCCCGGCCCATGCCCCGGGCCACCACCGCCGCGTGCGACGTCTTCCCGCCCCGCGAGGTGAGCACCCCGGCCGCGGCGATCATGCCGGGCAGGTCGTCCGGGTTGGTTTCCGGGCGGACCAGAACCACCGGCCCGCCGGCCGCCGCCGCGGCGGCGGAGTCGAAGACCACCCGTCCCACCGCGGCGCCCGGCGACGCCCCCACCCCCACGACGAGCGGCGCGGGCGCGTCGGCGGCGTCGAAGGCGGGGAACATGAGCTGGGCGAGCTGCGCCCCGGTGACCCGGGTCAGCGCCTCGTCGGCCGTGATCACCCCCTCCTCGGCGAGTTGCGCGGCGATCACGAACGCGGCGGCGGCGGTCCGCTTGCCGACCCGGGTCTGCAACATCCACAGCCGGCCCCGTTCGATGGTGAACTCGACGTCGCACAGGTCGCGGTAGTGCCGCTCCAGCGTCGCCATGATCTGCCGGAGCCGGTGGAAGCTCGCCGGGTCCAGCCGTTCCAGCTCGGCCAGCGGCACCGTGTTGCGGATGCCGGCCACCACGTCCTCGCCCTGCGCGTCGGTCAGGTAGTCGCCGTACACGCCGGGCGCGCCGGTGGCCGGGTCGCGGGTGAACGCCACTCCGGTGCCGGAGTCCCGGCCGAGGTTGCCGAAGACCATGACCATCACGTTGACCGCGGTGCCCAGGTCGTCCGGGATGTGTTCCTGGTGGCGGTAGACCCGCGCCCGCTCCGAGTGCCACGAGGAGAACACCGCGCGCACGGCCAGGAAGAGCTGCTCGTGCGGGGCCTGCGGGAACTCCTGCCCGACGTGCCGGACAAAGATCTTCTTGTACGTGTCGACCAGGTCGCGCAGTTGCGCCGCGCTCGGCCCGCCCGGCCCGGCGGTGGCCCGCACCGCGGCCAACTCGTGCTCGAACTCCTCACCCGGAATGCCGTGCACCGTGCGGCCGAACATCTGGATCAACCGCCGGTACGAATCCCAGGCGAACCGCTCGTCGCCGGCGTGGGCGGCGAGCCCGGTCACCGTGGAGTCGTTGAGCCCGATGTCGAGGATCGTCTCCATCATCCCCGGCATCGAGTACCGCCCGCCGGACCGGACCGCCAGCAGCAGCGGGTCGGCCGGGTCGCCGAGCCGCCGGTCCAGCCGCGTCTCGACCTGGCGCAGGTGCGCGTTGATCTCCTCGTACAGCCCGTCCGGGGGCGCGCCGGTGGCCAGGTAGGCGCGGCACGCGTCGGTGGTCACCGTGAACCCCGGCGGCACCGGCAGGCCGAGCCGGGTCATCTCCGCCAGGTTGGCGCCCTTGCCGCCGAGCAGGTCGGCCCGGCTCCGGTCACCCTCGATGAAGTCGTAGACGTACTTCGCCATGGTCCGGCCTCCTCGACTGCGTCGTTCCTCCTCCTTCGTACCGGCGCGGCCGGCCGTGGCGGCAGGGCCGGACGGGACACCTGACGGGCCGGAGGTCCCGATCGTGTCGGTGGGCCCACGTATCCTTCCCGGCCATGACCCCCGAGGTGGAACTCCGTCCGGTACGCGACGACGACCTGCCCGTGTTCTTCGCCCACGAGCAGGATCCGCAGGCCAACTGGATGGCCGCGTTCGGGCCGAAGGATCCGTCGGACCGGGCGGCGTTCGACGCGCACTGGGCGCGCATCCGCGCCGACGAGCGCATCGTCAACCGCACGATCGTCGCCGGCGGCGAGGTGGTCGGCCACGTGGCGGCGTTCCCGGTCGACGAGCAGACCGAGGTCAGCTACTGGATCGACCCGGCCCGCTGGGGCCGCGGCCACGCCACCGCCGGGCTCACCGCGCTGCTGCGGGAGCTGCCGCGGCGGCCGGTGCGTGCCCGCGCCGCGAAGGACAACGCCGCCTCGCTCGCGGTGCTGCGCAAGTGCGGCTTCGTCGTGGTCGGCGAGGACTCCGGGTACGCTCCGGGCCGCGGCGCGGAGGTGCAGGAGTGGGTGCTGGAGCTGCCCGCCGAGGCGGCTGACCAGGGCAACCACTAGTCTCCCCGGGGTGAACTGGCTGGAACTCGTCGGCTGGGCCGGCTCCGCGCTGCTGGTCTGGTCCCTGCTGCAGACGCGCATCCTGCGGCTGCGGGCGCTCAACCTGGTCGGTTGCCTGATCCTGATCGGCTACAACGCCGCCGTGCACGTCTGGCCCATGGTCGGGCTGAACGTGGTGCTCACCGTGATCAACCTGTGGTACCTGCGCAAGCTGCTGGCCACCCGACACGACGAGCGGACCTACCAGGTGGTCGAGGTGGGCACCGGAGACGCGTTCCTGGCACACACGCTGCGGGTGCACGCCACCGACATCGCCCGGTTCAACCCGACCTTCCGGTGGGACCCGGCCGCGCCCGGCCGCTCGGCGTTCCTGGTGGTCCGCTCCGACGAGGTGGTCGGCGTGATGGTGTCGCACGCCGAGGCCGGCGGGGTGGCCCAGATCGACCTGGACTACGTGACCCCGCCGTTCCGTGACTTCACCCCGGGCGAGTTCGTCTACCGGCGCAGCCGGCTCTTCACCGACCGGGGCTTCCGCCGCGTGGTCTCCCCACCGGGTATGGTCGCCCCCTACTACCACCGGCTCGGCTTCCGCCCGGAGGGCGGGGCGTACGTGCTCGACCTACCCGACCCGGCCTGAGCCGGGCCGGCCGGGTGCGGGGGCGAGCCAGGATTCAGGCGTGGGCCCACGGGGCACAGTGGGGCAACGCCGACCGGGCCCACCGGCCGGCGAGTCGGCCATCGCCGACGTCAATCGGGCCGAGGGAGAGAAGCGCTCGTGCAGAGCTACTGGAGCCAACTGGCCCTGGTCGGTGTGCTGGTGATCGTCAACGCGGCCTTCGCCGGCAGCGAGATGGCCCTGGTCTCGCTGCGGGACAGCCAGCTGCAACGGCTGGAGCGCAGCAGCCGCGGCGGCCGGACCCTCGCCCGGCTCGCCAAGGACCCCAACCGGTTCCTGGCCACCATTCAGATCGGCATCACCCTCGCCGGGTTCCTGGCCTCCGCCGCCGCGGCCGTCTCCCTGGCCCGGCCGCTGGTGCCGCTGCTCGGCATCTTCGGCAACGCCGCCGAGACGGTCGCCATCGTCGCGGTGACCCTGGTGCTCACGTTCGTGACGCTCGTCTTCGGCGAGCTGGCGCCCAAACGCATCGCCATGCAGTCCGCCGAGCGGTGGGCGCTTGTCGTGGCCCGGCCGCTTGACATCCTGGCCAGCGTGACCCGACCGGCGGTCTGGTTGCTCGGCGCCACCAGCGACACGGTGGTCCGCCTCGTCGGCCTCGACCCCAAGCACGAGCCCGACGAGATCGGCCCCGACGAGCTGCGCGACATCGTGGCCGGGAACCACGGCTTCACCAAGGAACAGCGCACGATCATCGCCGGTGCCGTGGAGATCGCCGACCGGCAGTTGCGTGCCGTCCTCGTACCCCGGTTGCAGGTCTTCACGCTCGACAGCGGCACCACCGCGGACGCCGCGCGCCTCGTCCTCGCGGCGACCGGCCACTCCCGGGCGCCCGTGGTCCGCCACGGCGGTCTGGACGACGCGGTCGGTGTCCTCCACCTGCGTGACCTGGTCGGCGTCCCGGACGACCGACCGGTCGACGAGATCGCCCGCCCGCCGATGCTGCTGCCGGACTCGCTGCCCGTGGTGGACGCGCTGCGCCAGTTCAAGGCCGAGCGCCAGCACATCGCCCTGGTGGTCGACGAACGCGGCGCGGTCGACGGGATCGTCACGCTCGAGGACATCCTCGAGGAGATCGTCGGCGAGATCTACGACGAGACCGACCGGGACCTGCGTGCGGTCCGCACCGAGGCCGACGGCTCGCTGGTGCTGCCCGGCACCTTCCCGGTGCACGACCTCACCGACCTCGGGGTGGAGCTGCCCAACCGGCCGGCCGGTGACTACACCACGGTCGCCGGGCTGGTGCTGATCTGCCTCGGACACATCCCGACAGTGGCGGGGGAGCAGGTCACCGTCGACGGCTGGGAGATGACGGTGGCCGAGGTCGACCAGCGGGCCATCACCGAGGTGCACATCCGCCGCCGCCCCCGTCGCGAGCCGAGCGAGGACAGCGACGGCACCGCCGACAGCGACGGCACCGACGACGCCCCGACCGCCGACGCCGCCCCGACCGCCCCGGCCGACCCGGCGGACGCCGCCGAGCAGCTCGACGAGGCGCGCCACTGACGCACCGGGCGCAGCGCCGGCCGGCACCGGTTCCTCAGGCAGCGCCGGTTCCTGGGCAGCGCCGGTCGGGCCCCGCGGCGGGTCGGTGTCGCTTCGGCCCCGCGCCTCGGTGTCGCTTCGGCCCCGCGCCTCGGTGTCGCTTCGACTCAGCGCCGGTCGGCGGGCCGACCGAACGGAAAGCCGGGCACCGGTGGTCGCAGCCGCACCGCGTCCGCGGGCACCTGGTGGGTGCTGCGCCCGACCAGCCGGGCGACCACCCGCAGCAACCACGGCCCGGCGGGATGCAGCTCCGGCCCGATCAGCCGGCTGGTCACCCGCGTCCACCAGTGAGCGGCGACGATCACGTCGGTGATCCGCAGCCGGTCCGGCGGCCAGCCACCGCGCACCACCACGTCCACCACCCGGCCCAGACGCCGCCCGTGCAGGTCGTACGCGGTACGCCCGAGCAGCTCACCCGCTCGCACGGTACGCCCCCGGGATCCGCTCGATCAGGTGCTGCCGCAGCCACGTCTCCACCGGCGAGGGCGGCAGCTCCGCCGCCCGGCACCGCAGCCGCACCGCGCTGTCCACCCGGGCGACGCTCGCCAGCGGTACGCGTCGCGGCGGCACCGGCGGATCCTCGGTGAACCGGTCGGCGACCGCCACCAGCAGCCGCCCGATCCGGCCACCGACCCGCTGCCCGAGCGCCCCCTGCCCGGTGAGCAGACAGTCCACGTACGGGTAGCCCTCGTCGTTCACCGCGAACGCGACGTCGTCGACCCGACCGACGAGCCGGCCCTCGACGTCGACGATCTGCCGGTCGAGCAACTGCTTGGCGAGCTGGACCCTCATCGCCCCATCCCCGTCACGATCGCCAGTGGGATCGCCGCCACCGAGGCGGCGACGATGAGCAGCAGGAACACCGCGCCGAGCAGGTTCGCCCACCACCCGTTGACCCGGTCGCCCAGGTAGGTGCGGTCGTTCGCCACCACCAGGATCGGCAGGTAGGTCAGCGGCAGCACCACCGCGCTCAGCACCAGCATGTACTCGGTCAACCGCACCGGGTCCACGGTCGTCATCAGCATCACCACCGCGAGCAGCAGGCCGACCAGCAGGACGCTGTGGAACCGGGCCGCCTCCCGGGGACTGACCCGCTTGCCCCACTGCCACCCGAAGTACTGCGCCGCCGCGTACGCCGCCGACAACCCGGTCTCCAGCGCCGCGCCGAAGGTGACCGCGAAGAACGCCAGCACGGCGGCGACCAGGCCGGCGCCGCCCAACGCGGTCGCCACCGGCCGGGCCACCTCGTCGAGCGAACCCAGCGACGCCCCGGCGGGGTGGTAGGCCACCGTCGCCACCGCGATCAGCGACAACGCCAGGAACCCGCCGATCGGAAAGCCGATCAGCACGTTCGAGCGGGCGCGCGCCAGGTCGGCCGCGCCCCACCGCTCCTCCACCCCGCCGGAGGAGAAGAAGAAGACCTCGTACGGGCTGACCGTCGAGGCGAACAACGCCACCGCCACGAACCAGTACAGCGGCCAGCCGTGCCCGGCCGAGCTGATCTGCCACGCCCCGCGTCCGAGTTCCGCCCAGTCGGTGGGCAACGCCACGAGCGCCACCGCGAAGACCAGCAGCGCCAGCCCGGCCAGGCCGAAGACCCGCTCCATCAGCTCGAAGCGCATCCGCCACAGCACCAGCCACACCGCCAGCGCGGCCAGCGGCACCCAGAGCAGGTGGCTCACACCGCTCGCCAGTTGCAGCGCCAGCGCCACCCCGCCCAGCTCCGCGGCGAGCGTGACCACCGTGACCAGCCACGACGCGACCAGGTTGAGCAGCGCCACCCGCGGCCCGAGCCGCTCCCGGACCAGGTCGAACACCGCCCGTCCGCTCACCGCCGCGATCCGGCCGGACATGTCGGCGTACGCGCAGATGCCCACCACGCCGGCCAGCAGCACCCAGGCGTGGGCCATGCCGAACAGCGCGCCGGCCTGGCTGGCCGCCACCAGGTCGCCGATGTCGACGAACCCGCCGATGGCCGACAGCACGCCCAGGGTGGCGGCGAGCAGCTTCCTCACGTCGGCGGCCCGGGTGGCGGTCCCATCGCCGCGACCATAGCCCGTACCGCCGCTGCCCGCCCCCGCATCGGCGGATCCCGCCGGCGTCGTGGCGGATGAGGCGGCCGCCGGGCCCCTGTTACAGTCGCCGCCGGACCTGGCAGCAGCGCCGATCCCCCTCGCCGGGACGCCGCAGGACCTCGGAGGACACCCCTGATGGCCCCGGACCGCCACGCGCGTACGCCCCAGCGCGGTTTCCGCCGCGACATCGAGGGCATCCGCGCGCTGGCGGTGCTCCTGGTGATGCTGGGTCACGCCGGCGTGCCCTTCCTGCCCGGCGGCTTCGTCGGTGTCGACGTCTTCTTCGTCATCTCCGGGTTTCTGATCACCGGACTGCTCCTCGCCGAACTGGAGCGCACCGACCGGATCTCGCTCGTCGGCTTCTACGCCCGCCGGGCCAAGCGGCTACTGCCGGCCGTGGTCGTCGTCCTGCTCACCACCCTGCTGCTGACCCTGCTGCTCTTGCCGCCGCTGCGCTGGCGGGACACCGCCGGGGACGTGATCGCCAGCGGCCTCTATGTGATGAACTGGCGGCTCGCCGCCCAGGCGGTCGACTACCTGCACGCCGACGACGCGCCGAGCGCGGTGCAGCACTTCTGGTCGCTCGCGGTGGAGGAGCAGTTCTACCTGATCTGGCCGCTGCTGTTGATCGCCGCGGGGGCGCTCGCGGCCCGCCTGGCCGGGCGGGGGGCCGGCCGTCGGCCGCTGCGTCCGCTGGCCCTGGTGGGGTTGGCCCTGATCGGGGTGCCGTCCCTGCTCTGGTCGGTGCACCTCACCGCCGCCGAGCCGGCCGGCGCGTACTTCGTGACCACCACCCGGCTGTGGGAGCTGGTCGTCGGCGCCGTCCTGGCCGTGACCGCCACCGGGCTGGGCCGGCTGCCCCGGCCGGTCGCCGCGGCGCTGGGCTGGGTGGGGCTCGCGGCGGTGGTCACCGCTGGCCTGGTGATCACCCCGCTGACCGCCTTTCCCGGCTGGGCAGCCCTGCTGCCCACCCTGGGCACCGCCGCGATCATCGCCGGTGGCTTCACCGCCGGCCGGACCGGCCCCGAAGCGCTGTTGGGGCTGCGCCCGCTGCGGGCCGTCGGCGCGCTGTCCTACTCGCTGTACCTGTGGCACTGGCCGTTGCTGGTGGTCGCGCGGGCCCGGCTGGGTGAGCTGGGCGCCGTCGAGGGGATGGCGGTCGTCGCTCTCTCCGTCGTGCCGGCCGCGCTGACGTACCGCCTCGTGGAGAACCCGGTGCGGCGCAGCCCCCGGCTCGCCGGCGAGCCGGCGCGGGCCCTGCGGCTCGGCTTGGTCTGCACCGTGCTGCCGGTGGTTGCCGCGCTCGGCTTCCAGTTCGGTCTCGCCCCGGCCCCGCTGCGGCCCGACCAGACGGCCGCCGCGCCCGGCGCCGCCGCGCTGCCCTCCGGGCCGGCGGCGGCGGTGCCCGGCGTGGAGCAGGTGGACCACGTCGTTCCGGAGCCGGCCTCGGCCCGCGCCGACGTCGCCGAGGTCTACGGCGCCAAGTGCATCGTCAGCGGCACCGACGCGCCCGCCCGCACCTGCGTCTACGGCGACCGGGACAGCGAATTCGCAGTGGCGTTGGTCGGCGACTCGCACGCCGCGCAGTGGTTCCCCGCCCTGCGACGGGTGGTCGAGGAGCGCGGCTGGCGGCTGGTCACCTACCTCAAGTCGTCGTGCCCCTTCCTGGCCGCCCCGGTGATCGTTAAGAACCAGCCCTTCCCGAGCTGCGAGGTGTGGAACGACAACGTCCGCGCCGCGCTGACCGGGCCGGACCGCCCTGACCTGGTCCTGGCCACGGCGAGCTCCGAGTACCGGTTGGCCCCCGGCGGCAGGCCGCTATACGGGGCGGAGAACGACCAGGCGCGGGTCGACGCGCTGCGGCAGGCGTGGTCGTCGGCGACCGGGCCGGGCACCCTCGTGGTGGGGCTGCGGGACACCCCGCGACCCAACTTCGACATCCCGGAGTGTGTCTCCCTGCATCGGGACCGGCTTACCGAGTGCGGGTTCTCGCGGGAGACCGCGGCGGCGTTGAGCATCAGCCAGGAGCGCGCCGCCGCGGGCCTGCCCGGGGTCGTGGCGCTGAACCTCAACGACGCGATCTGCCCGGCGGCGAGCTGCCCCCCGATCATCGGTGGGGTGCTCGTCTACCGGGACAACAACCACCTGACCGCGACCTACGCCGGCACCCTCGGACCCCGGCTCGGGTCCAGCCTGGACGAACTGGTGCGGGCCCGTCCCGAGCTCAGCCGCGTCGCCTACCCGGGCTGACTCAGCCCTGCCCGGTGGTGAGGTTCTGCAACCGCACCTGTCCGCGGGACACCAGCCGGTCGTCGCCGTCGGTGATCTCCACCTGCCACAGCTGCTGGCTGCGTCCCCGGTGCACCGGCGTGCCGACCCCGGTCAGCTCGCCGTCGCGCACCGCGCGCAGGAAGTCGGTCTGGTTCGACACCCCGACCACCCGGCCACGGTCACCCAGCCACAGCGCGCCGCCCACGCTGGCCACCGTCTCTACCACCGAGCAGTGGACGCCGCCGTGCAGGATCCCGTACGGCTGCTGCAGCTCCGGGCGCACCTGCCACCGGACCACCACCCGGTCGCCGCTGACCTCGTCGAACTTCAGCCCCAGCAGGGCGGCGAACCCTCCGGTCACGTCAAGCATCTCCACCGTGGTTCCTCCTCGTGCTCGGCGGCGCCGCCAGCCTAGTCGTCGCCGTCGCGGCAAACCCGGTACGGCCCCGGACCGGCGATGGGGGAGAATCGGTGACCGTGACCGACAGCAACCTCCCGCAGGGGCGGGACTCCCTGACCGAAGACCTGCTGTGGCGGGGCCTGATCCAGGACTCGACCGGCCCGGACGAGCTGCGTGCGCTGCTCGACGGCCCGAGCGCCACGTTCTATGTGGGCTTCGACCCGACCGCCCCCAGCCTGCACGTCGGCAACCTCATGCAGGTCGTCACGGCCCGCCGGCTCCAACGCGCCGGGCACCGGCCGCTCCTGCTCGTCGGTGGCGCCACCGGTCAGATCGGTGACCCGAAGGAGAGCGCCGAACGGACGCTGAACCCGCCCGAGGTCGTCGCCGGCTGGGTCCAGCGCATCCGGGACCAGCTCGCGCCGTTCGTCACGTACACCGGGGACAACGCGGCCCAGATGGTCAACAACCTGGACTGGACCGGCCAGATGTCGGTGGTGGAGTTCCTCCGGGACGTCGGCAAGCACTTCCCGGTGAACAAGATGCTGGCCCGGGAGGTCGTCAAGGCGCGGCTGGAGAGCGGCATCAGCTACACCGAGTTCAGCTACCAGTTGCTCCAGGCCAACGACTTCTTCGAGCTGCACCGCCGGCACGGCTGCCAGCTCCAGTACGGCGGCTCCGACCAGTGGG